>NZ_OY781939.1 GCF_963677315.1 uncultured Sphaerochaeta sp.
ATGTGTAGTGGGCCCAGGTGCGTTACCTTCTTCAGTTGTTCAATGACTTCATCGGTCACCAATGCAGACTGCTTGAACACCTCTCCACCATGCAGGACACGGTGACCAACAGCCCCAATATCAGCCAAGTCACTGATGACTCCATACTCATCATCAAGAAGCATCCTGATGATTAACTCAATTGCTTCTTTGTGAGTAGGGGAGGAAAACTCTGCATTATATTCCTCTTTGCCATTTGCCTTATGCTCAATGGTGGAATATTCCAGTCCGATGCGTTCCACGACGCCAACAGCAAGAATATCTTTGTTGACCCAGTCGTACACCTGGTACTTGGCAGACGAACTGCCACAGTTCAAGGTTAAAATTACCATGAATGACTCCTATTATCTCTCTATAACACTCTGTTAATTGATTGCAAAAGATACCCATCTATTAAAACACTATTGGGCAGAATAATCAACATGAAGCGAAAAAAGAACCTTTAGTTCTTTTCCTCTTATGAAGGTATTTCTTTGCCTGTGGTTTTGGACACTTCCCCTCTTTCTGCACGCACAAACAACAGTACAATGTTCCTTTATTCCTCTGCAGGAAGCCATGAACATTGAGTACCATAGTGAGGAAGAACGTGAAGATTTCCGCTTAAAGCTCTCTCTCTCCTCTTCTGAGCTGCAGATTGAACCATATATTTCCTACGAGGGAGAAGTCTGGAGCTTCAGCTATAAACCAAGGACTTTCCTGGAAAGGGTATGGTTCAGCAGTTCATGGGAAAAGCAAGACCTACGTCTCTCGTACCTGTACAGGGAAGAGAATAACAGGGCCTTCCACATACAGGGAAGGCAAGGAGGATTGGCATATCAACTTGTAAAAGGAAACTCTCCCAGTCCATCTGTATATTCGTGGAATGAACAACCAGGAAAGGTCTATCTCTTCTGGGATGCAGAGAGCCCCCATGTGGACCTCTCCCTTGTTGCCTCCTGGGCTGAGGGCGAGCGCTTTTCACTCTCCCACGATATCTCATTCACACAGGGAGCCCTTTCATTCGATTGGAGCTTCGGCGGGACCTGTGAGAGACAATCGCAATCTGTCGCTTTGCAAATGAAATGTCATGGCATACAGGCAGTGTGGGGAGGGGAGATACAAACAGGCCCCTCCCCTGTTTTTGGTGGACAGAGGCAAGAAATGGAACAATCTGTACACTCCAAAATCAGCTATACATTGGGGGCGATTACCTTGGAGAGCAGTTTCGATAGTTGGGTGAAAACCAGAACATCTGGAGAGGAGAGCAGGAGGAGCCGCTACCAAGTTTCAGGACAGTGGATGGGTTACAGCGTAGATGTTGCATGGGATAGTACTGATGGGATTGTAGTGGAAATGAAAGCAGAACAGGGAACACTCAGCCTAGGTAGGGATGGCATTGCCTTCTCCCTGCTTCTTAAGAAGGGCCCCCTATCTCTAGCCATCGAAAAAGATGCCAAGGAGCAGTTGTCTCTTACCTGCTCATTTCGCTTTACCATCGGCCCAGATAGTGGATCTCTTCTTGCAAGGTGATTTGGAACTCACTCTGTACTGCAGCTCTGATGTACTCGATCAAGGCTCGTACATCTTCACTGGTGGCAGTTCCCTCACGATTGATGATGATGTTGGCATGGCTTGGGGATATGCTGGCCCCCCCGATCGTATGCCCCTTGAGATTGCAGGCATCAATGAGGGCAGCAGCCCTCTTGCCTTCTGGGTTCTTGAATATTGACCCGAGACTTGGATAGTCATACAGACCCTTATGCTTACGATGCTTTTTAACCGTGTCCTTGCGTTTCCTTACCTCACTGGTTTGTGTGGTAGGCTTTAATCGGAAGCCTGCCTCATAGATGATCAAATCATCCCTGCCGGTAAAAGGGGAGTGGCGATAGGAGAACTCATCCTGATGTATTTGCATCCTATGAAGTTTCCCATCCAAGGTCATATAGTCGACATAGTAGAGCAGATCCCCGATCTGTACACCGTTTGCCCCGCTGTTTCCATAGATAGCGCCACCCACTGTGCCAGGGATGCCCCCGAGCATTTCCAGCCCTTCCAGTCCGTCCTCAATTGCCTGTGAGATGGCTTTATCCAGAGGACACCCTGAGCGGACACAAAACATCTCCCCTTGTACATGTCTTCGGGCAAGGTGGCCAGTGAGGATAACGAGTCCTTCAACACCCTTGTCACTGATCAAGGTATTGGTTGCTCCCCCAAGAATTGAGAGGGGAAGATTGTTGTCCTTTGCATGGTTTATCAGGATTCTCAGTTCCTCGAAATTAGTGGGATAGGCAGCCCATTGGGCATTTCCCCCACACTGAATACTACTGTGTGAAGCGAGTTCCAGATTCTCCATGAGCAGGTGGTCAAGGTTGATTTTTTCAATACTATTGCGTACATTGGTAGGCATGGAGACATCTTACCCCCTTTTTTTGGGGTGGGCAACCTAAAGGAGCTCTCAATGCCTGTCTTTCTCTATAATACCATGAGTCGTAGTTTGGAAGCATTTGAACCATTACACGATAAGGAGGTAGGTCTCTACTCATGTGGACCTACTGTATACAACTATGCACATATCGGAAATCTGAGGACCTTTTTGTTTGAGGACCTGCTCAAGCGTACACTGCTTGTCTCCGGTTTCAAGGTAAACCATGTCATGAACATCACAGATGTCGGACACTTGACCGGAGATGGGGATGAAGGTGAGGACAAGATCGAAAAGATGGCAAGCCAGACTCATAGAAGTGTCTGGGAGATTGCCCAGTTCTATACCGATGCATTCTTCAAGGATTATGACTCCTTGCATATGATCCGACCCAGTGTAGTCTGCAAGGCGACCGACCACATCCAGCAGATGATTGATCTGATCAAGAGGCTGGAGAAGAGCGGCCATACCTATGTCAGTGGAGGCAATGTCTATTTCAGCATCGATTCAATTCCCGACTACGGTAAACTGGCTCGCCTCGATCTCGATTCCCTCAAGACCGCTGTTCGTGATGATGTAAGCAGCGATGACAACAAGAAAAATCCCAAGGATTTCGTTCTCTGGTTCACCAAGAGCAAGCATGGGGAACAGGCAATGATGTGGGATTCCCCATGGGGAAAGGGCTTTCCCGGTTGGCATATTGAGTGCTCAGCAATGAGTATGCATTACCTGGGTGAGTCGTTTGACATCCACTGTGGTGGAATTGATGCAATTCCCGTTCATCACACCAACGAGATTGCACAGAGTGAGGCTGCAACAGGCAAGCAGTGGGTTAAGTACTGGATGCATGGTGAATTCCTCCTGGATGAGACTGGGAAGATGAGCAAGAGCAAGGGAGAATTCCTTACCCTTGATTTGCTGAAGCGCAAGGGCTACGATGCAATGGATTACCGTTATTACTGTTTGGGTGGCCATTACCGCAGTCAACTGAAGTTCAGCTTTGAAGCGCTCGATACTGCTCGTAAGGCTCGCAGGAATGTACTTGATCGTATCCAAGGTCTGCTGAAGGATGGTGCAAAGGAAGTCTCCCTGAAGAGTGAGAAAGCTCTGCAATACAAAGAGACCTTCCTTGAGCATTTGCAGCATGACCTGGGAAGTCCCAGAGGGCTTGCTGACCTTTGGGGGGTTCTGAAGGATGAGGAGTTGGACGGAAATGAGAAGTACTCCCTCATCATGTTCTTTGATCAGGTGTTCGGTCTTGATCTCGCATCTGTTGAGTTGCCGAAAGAAGAAGATTTTCCACCTGAGGCAATCGCACTGCTCGAGAAGAGACTGCAAGCGAAGAAGGAAAAGAACTGGCCGCTTGCCGATTCTCTGCGTTCCGAGCTGGATGCAATGGGCTACCTTGTCAAAGACACCCCAACGGGAAGTTCTTTGGAAAAAAAGATGTAACTTGGTTACTGGTGAGTTGTTAACGTTATGGAAATACAAAGCAACGATGAGCGAGCCTTTCGGCAAGTGTATGAGCAGGTATTCCCGATATTGATGCGTGTGGTTTATCACGTAACCAATAATCAGGACCTTGCAGAGGAGATTTGTCAGGAAGCTTTCATTCGGTTCTTTGACAAAGGCATGGAGTTCGCTACCCTTAATGATGCCAAGTATTGGCTCATCAGGGTTTCGAAGAATCTTGCCATCAACCAAGTGAAGCGGAAAGCCCGCGAGATGAACATGGTGGATAAATTGAAAAAGTATCCAGCCACGGGGGCGAACCATTCCGATGGATCTCAGGTATTGATGGAGAAGGAGACCAGGAAACTTGTACAGGAAGCAATTGATCAGCTGCCCGAAAAGTTCCGCCTAGTCATTGTGATGAAAGAGTACACCGATATGGACTACAAGCAGATCGCACAGGTGTTGCATATTTCCGAAAGTAACGTGAAGGTACGAGTCTATCGGGCAAGGAAGATGCTCGAGTCGATTCTCAGCCAGGAGTGATGTGAATGTGTGTCGATGACGAATTGTTGAATACCTATTTGGATGGCGAATTACAGGAGCCTTGGAGGACCCAGGTCCAGGAACACCTAGGCTATTGCAACGCGTGTCGCCAGAGACTTGAACAGCTTCGCACTCTTCACCAGAAAGTTGCAGATGCTGTTCTGCCTGATTCAGAAATCTCTGCCCGGCAGGATCGTGTTCTCCAATATTTTGAGAAAACACGTTTTTCCTCCTCCAATAAAAAAATGCATATTTTTCGAAAGAAAATCCAGGTCAGGCTTGTGCCTGCCTTGATTACCTCTGCGGCAGCATTTGTCGTGGTATTTATCGGGGCCTTTGTGCTCTTTGGGAACAGCTCCCAGCAGGGACAGGAAATCCTTCCTGGGGTTGCCTCCCAAATTGACAGTGCCCATATCCGGCAAGTGACTGAAGTACAGCAACCTTCCCTTGATATGTTCAGTTTGGAACAGATTGTCCAGCATCTCGATGCAATGGGGTATGCAGTGAAGCTGGAAGTGAAGGCAGTAACTCCTCTCGAATAGCATTCCGTTTTTCTTCTCATGCCGAAGGCTCTACATTCACTTGTAGAGCCTTCCCTATTTTGGTACTATGGGGAGACTCTTTTCCCCTGTAGGAGGCATAATGTGAAGGCTGTTGAGTTACCGAAGGCCTATGATCCAAAACAATTCGAGGATCGAATTTACCAGCAATGGCTGGAAGAAGGAAAGTTCAAACCCGCTGAGGGTAAGGAACCTCCATTTACTATCGTCATGCCTCCTCCCAATGTTACCGGGATACTGCACATGGGTCATGCCCTGAACAACTCCTTGCAGGATATCCTGACCCGTTACTACCGGATGAGTGGGAGGACAACCCTCTGGCTTCCCGGTACTGACCATGCAGGTATCGCCACACAGCATGTGGTTGAGCGTCAGCTTGCACAAGAGGGTTTGCGACGTCAGGATCTGGGACGTGACAAGTTCCTGGAAAGGACCTGGCAGGTAAAGGATAAGCATCATGACATCATTACTGACCAGTTGAAAAAGATTGGTTGCAGCTGTGACTGGGAGCACGAACGATTCACCATGGATGAAGGTCTGAGCCAGGCTGTTCGGGAGAGTTTTGTCACCCTCTATGAACGTGGTTTGATCTACAAAGGTGAGTACCTGGTCAACTACTGCCCCAAGTGTGGTACAGCCCTCGCCGATGATGAGGTTGAGTACCAGGAGCTTGGTGGATTCCTCTACGACGTACGCTATCCCTATAGTGATGGAAGTGGTTATATTACCGTTGCTACCACAAGGCCGGAGACAATGTTCGGTGATGTGGCTGTTGCCGTGCATCCTGATGATGAACGCTATACCCATCTTATCGGTACGTTGATCGATCTTCCCCTCACTGATAAAAAAATCCCCATCATTGCTGACAGCTTTGTGGAAATGGGTTTCGGAACCGGAATGGTAAAGATTACCCCTGCACATGACCCCAATGACTGGCAGTGTGGTATGCGCCATGGTCTTGAAAAGGTCAATGTACTGAATCCTGATGGCACCCTCAACGAGAACTGCCCTGAAAAGTACCGTGGCATGAGTGCGGTCGATGCACGCTCCTTGGTGGTCGCTGATCTGAAGGAACAGGGATTCTTGGTCAAGGAAGTTGTCCACAACCATGATGTCGGCCACTGCTACCGTTGTCATACGGTCATTGAACCGTATCTTTCAAACCAGTGGTTCGTTAAGATGGAAGGGATGGCCAAGAAGGCCTTGCAGGCTTGGAAGGATGAGAAGGTGGTCTTCTATCCCAAGCGCTGGGAGAATACCTACACCCACTGGCTGGAGAACATCCATGACTGGTGTATCAGCCGACAGCTCTGGTGGGGACACCGCATTCCCGTCTGGGAGTGTCAGGATTGTCATGAGATCATTGTAAGCCGGGATGATCCCTCATCCTGTCCCAAGTGTGGTTCCAAGAACCTCATCCAGGAGAGTGATGTACTCGATACTTGGTTCAGCTCCTGGCTATGGCCTTTCAGTACGCTTGGTTGGCCTGAGAAGAGTGCCGACTTGAAGCAGTTCTTCCCCACAAGTACCTTGGTTACCGGATATGACATCATCTTCTTCTGGGTAAGCCGGATGATCATGGCCTCTCTGGAGTTCCTTGGAGAGGTGCCGTTCAAGGATATCTACATTACCGGATTGGTGCGTGACAAGCAGGGGAGGAAGATGAGCAAGAGCCTCGGCAATGGCATTGACCCCTTGGATGTTGTTTCCCTGTATGGTGCTGATGCCATGAAGTTCACGCTTGCCTACATGGCAACCCAGGGGCAGGACATTCTCATCGATATGGAAACCTTCAAGCTTGGGAGTCGTTTTGCCAACAAGGTCTGGAATGCAGCCCGTTTCCTCCTGATGAATCTTGAAGGGGTGGAACTGGGTGATATTGCCAAGGTTGAACTCAATACACTGGATAAGTGGATTTATAACCAACTCAACGAGGCAGTGGCGAAGATCAAGGTTGCCATGGAGAACTATAAGTTCAATGATGGAGCACAGGCTGTCTATGATTTCTTCTGGAATGACTTCTGTGACTGGTATGTAGAGAGTGCCAAACGTGGTCTCTATAGTGAAAATCCTGCGGATAAACAGAGACAGGTAACCATCTTGCTCGACTTGCTTGCTGAGTCCATGCGTTTGATGCACCCCTTTGCTTCGTTCATCAGTGAAGAGATCTACCAGAAGCTTCCCAATGTTGATGACCAGTTGATTGAAAGCAAGTATCCCATCTTCCAGAAAGAACGGGAGCATACAGATGAAGCTGCCCTTGTACAGAGGATGCAGGAGGCTGTTACCGCTCTCAGGGCGATGCGCTCTGAGTTGGGCATCCCTGTTGAGCGGAAGATCAGGGTAGTGGTGAAATGTGACAAGAATTTCTTTGCCTCTGAGTTCTTTGCTGAACAGAAAGCATTGATGGCTACCTTCGCTGGCGCATCCTCAATCGAAGTGGACAGCAGTGATACTATCGATGTCGCAGGAGCGTTCCCCGTAGCAGGTACTGGCTATGAGATGTATGTATTTGTCAGGGAAGCAATCGATGTGGAAAAGGAGATTGCCCGTCTGGAAAGCGATCTGGACAAGCATGACAAGAATCTCTCCAAGGTGATGGCAAAACTCTCCAACGAGAAGTTCCTCCAGAACGCCAAGGAGGAAGCTATCGAGAAGGAGAAGGGCAAGAAAGCGGAATTTGAGGAGAAGATTGAGAAAGGGAAGAAGCACTTGGCCCTTCTCAAGAGTTTCCTGTAACGGAACATCCAAATAATGTATCAATATTCCCCCTGGAAGCATTTTTCAGGGGGAATTTCTATGCATTGGTCGGGACAAAGAAATAGGCGCCCTGTTCGGGCGCCTGATAAAACGAGTAAGGACTTCTTATTATTCGCCTTTCTCTGCCTGAATTTCTTTTCTGCGCTCTTTGGCAAGCTTTGCAATTTCAGCCAGAGCCTTGCGAGCTCTTGCAGCCGATACCTTGACTCCCTTCTCGGTGAACTTCTGGTTTTCTGCCAGATAGGTCTCATACTGCGCAACAATCTGCTCGTGAATAGTCATGTATTCCTCCATGTGTCTAGGTTAATTCATTCTACCATGATTTCACCCTTTCGCAAGTAAAAAACCGGTATTTAGTGCTCTAAAACGCTATTTTTACGATATTTTTCGGCCTTTCCAATCAAATCCCCTCCCTGTGAGTACCAAAAAGAGTCCATGGAGGTACATTAGCACTACAGAGAATACGGTGATATGGGCCAAGAATGCTGAAGAAAATGAGAATTTGAAGAACCGAGCGTTGATTACCCAGGCTGCTAGAAAGAGGAGCGTGCCTGCAAGGCTGGGCACGATGGTCATCAAGGATTCACCCGTGACTGCTAGATAAAGAGGAATGAGAGGAGAGAAAGATAACAGAAGCAGCACAAGCACAATCGCAAGGATAAGGATGGTACTGAGCCACCCTCGTTTGACCACTCCGTTGATGGAACGCTCCAACCCATGGAAGGCTTCCTTGATTGAGGGGAACATCTCACAGCTAAGTGCTTCACTCATCGGAGCGAATAGTTGCTTCTCTCGTAATTTGACACAGCTCCGTGCAAGGAGCACGTCATCACATATTTCACTCTTGATATGAGAAAACCCTTCCATATGGACGAGTGCGCTACGCCTAAGAAACATATACTGCCCGATTGCCATGGCAAACATGGGAATCTGGAGTCGTTCCTGGAGCCTGAATGGTACATACAGGGTAGGGTTGAACAACATCGCACTCACCAACAATTCAACACCTAGGTTTCTGGTAACCTGCTTGGGGTAGCCACTGAGCATGGAAGCGTTATGTCCCTTGAGCAGGGAAAGTCCATAGGAGACGGAGTCTGGATTGTGTACCGTATCAGCATCTGTAAAGAGCAGGTAGTCACCTCTGCTCTCCTCGTAGAGTTGCTGCATCGCAAAGATCTTACCTCTCCAACCTTGCTTTAGGGGTTTTCCTGGTATAAGACGGACACGTTCATCCTCCAGGCAAAGTGTTCGTACCACGTTTGCAGTATCATCATCAGAGCCGTCATCAAGAATGAGAATCTCAAGATTCGTGTGGTTCTGCGCAAGCAGTGAACGCACGCAGGGTCCAATGGTATGCTCCTCATTCCTCGCAGGGATCAAGACACTGACCAACTCCTCTGAGCTTTCCATCAGAATTGTATTCTGTAGACCGGAAAGATAGCGGATATTGGAGAGGGTTAGGATGAAAGCGTACAAACCCAAGATGCCGACAATAAGAGAGAGGATCATACTCATAGCCTCTCCTCTGTTTCCCTGATGTAATCATCAAGGGTAGGGTCGAATGCATAGATTGTCTTCGCGGCTGAAAAATATCCTAGTGCCTTGTCCCACTCTTCCCTGTCCATGCAGATTCGTCCTATGCCAACATATATACTGGAAAGGTCCCATTTGTTGAGCTGGGAAGGTCCTGCTTCAAGCAATGTAAGAAAAAGTGAGAGCGCCTCATCTTTATCACCTCCTGCAAAGGATGGTGCGTAGAGAAGGCTGTTGGCTTTCATCAGTATGGCATATATCTGGTTGGGATACTGAGCATAGGCTTTCTTGATCTTGGAGTTGCTGCTGATACCTTTTGCAAGTCTTGATGGGTTGATAAGGTAATAGATGGAATCAATCTCAGCTTCCCCCATCAAGTGAAAAAATGAACCATCTGTAAGACTTTTCAAAGAGGATTCAGCTTCCTTGAGCAGTTCCTTTGCTCTCTCTGTATCCCTCTTCTCTATTTCGGTGTAGAGCCTAGCCAGCATTGTTGCGCTGCGGATGGCGATCACAGCCTGCTCCTCTTTCTGGAGAACCGGCTTTAGGACGAGCTGTTGTCGTACCACTTCACCTTGCATCGCATCTCCCTCTCCTCTCACTACATCCATAAATTGCACAAAAGGTGCATGGTCTCCAAGAAAGCCGTAGTCATCATCGAGGGATGCTACAGCTGGTAGTGTGTGAGAGAGAAATAACACGATACTTACAGTGATGCATAGTCTTCGCATGCCTTTATTTAAGCATAGATTCCCTGCGGATGATATAACCTTTCTCAATCGGCTTGGTTGTTTTAATGTACTGTATCTTGCCATGGTCAGCTTGCCCTACCGGTATATGGTCAGCATCAAGCAGGGTGAATCCTTCATCCTCAATCTTTGGTACATCCTTGGCGATATACTCTATCTTCATGGTGTCCTTGATCTGGTTCTTCAGGTCCAATGTGTAGATACCTTCAGCTACCTTCTCTCCGACAAACCCACAGAAGAGATAGTTTCTCTCATATCCTTTCTCTGTACTCTTGTCGATTGACTCTCCCATGACAGGATCTACCGGTCCATGACCAAAGAAAAATCCTGTGGAGTATTCACGGTGGCTGATATTGAACAGATCCTCACGGTAGGCCTTCCAGCTCTCATCGCCGGTTTTCAGGCTATCGAGTGCTTTTCTATATGCCCTGGTTACCACAGCCACGTAGTAGCTGCTCTTCATCCTGCCTTCGATCTTCAAGGAATCCACACCGGCGTCAACGAGTTCTCCCAAGTGGTCGATCATGCATAGGTCCTTGCTGGAGAGTATGGTGGTATATCCATCCTGTTCAGAGATAGGGTAGTAGACACCACTTCGTTGCTCTTCTTCCAAGGCCAATGCTCCACTTTTCAGGACATCCTCGATTGCATCTGTGGTTGCCAGACGATAGTTCCACCTGCAGGTATGACTGCAGTCACCCTGGTTGGCGCTTCTGCCTGCAAGATGGCTGGAGAGCAGGCATCGGCCGGAGTAGGCCATGCACATAGCCCCATGAACGAACACTTCCAGTTGTAGGTCAGGATTTGCATCCTTGATCCGTTTGATGTCATCCAGAGGTGTTTCCCTGCCCAATATTACACGGGAGAATCCCATTTTTCGGTACATGGAGGCACTACTGGAATTGGTGCAGCTGGCCTGGGTTGAGAGGTGAAGTTCAACATCATCACCCAGTGCATCCTGCAGGATGGGAACAAGTCCCAAGTCGCTGATAATGAAGGCGTCGAAGGGCCAGGACTTGATGATTCCCATCTGATCCTGCAATGAGGAGAGCTTCTGTTCATCGAAAATCATGTTCAGTGTGCCATACAAGCGTTTCCCGCTTGATTGTTTCAAACGGGAAACCTCCTGTAAGTCTTTTTCGGTAAAGTTCCGGGCATTGGCACGCAAGGAGAAGTCGCTCAGTCCCATGTATGCTGCATCCGCACCATATTCAAATGCAAGACGCAGCTTTTCAAGGTTTCCTGCAGGACTCAGTAACTCAACGCTCACGCAATGCCTCCCGCACGGCAAGGGCTACTGCCTTGCTGATCGTCTCTGCATCGCTGGAGGTTGAAGGCATGAGGATTGGCTGCATCGCTTCTCGCTTTTCATCTTCAGGGAAAGCGATTGCCAGCACTTCTTCAATGCTGCCTACAAGATGGAAGTTGACACCTTGGGTCACCTGTTCATCCAGTTTGTCCAGATCACGCTTGTTGAACTGTGGGATGATGATGTCCTTGATCTTGTTCCGTCTTGCAGCGAGGACCTTCTCCTTCAATCCACCGATCGGCATGACTTTTCCCTTCAGGCTCAATTCACCGGTCATGGCCAGATCAGGGGCTATGACTTGGTTTGTCACCAAGGAGTAGAGCGCAACAGTCATGGTAATACCAGCCGATGGCCCATCCTTTGGGGTGGCTCCTTCGGGTACATGAAGATGGATTGAGTTGTGCTCAAACCAGCTTGGATCGATCTTTCGCTCCAAGGCATGGGCTTTCACCCAGGTATAAGCAAGGCTGACCGATTCCTGCATGACTTCCCCAAGCTGGCCGGTGAGTTTGATCTCTCCCTTGCCAGGGGTGTTCTGTGCTTCGATGATCAGGGTATCCCCACCCATACTGGTCCAAGCGAGGCCGATAGCCATACCTGGTCGGTCTGCCTTGAGTATTTCATCCTCAACAAAGATAGGCTGGCCAAGCAGCTCATACAACAATTTCTCGTTTATGGTCACTGGGAGTTTTTCTTCAGGATTCTCCGTGAGCATGAGCGCAACCTTTCGGTTGATCTTATGCAGGGACTTCTCGAAGTTTCTGACCCCAGCCTCTCGTGCATACTCATCAGCTATCTGTCTGAGAATCTTGGCTGGATAGCGAATCTCACTCTTGCTCAGGCCGTGTTTCTCCAAGGATTTTGGTACCAGGTACTTCTTTCCTATGGCCAGTTTCTCGTCACTGGTGTATCCAGCAAGCTGGATGATTTCCATACGGTCAAGCAGGGGACGGGGTATCGTCTCCAGGGTATTGGCTGTAACAATGAACAGTACTTCACTGACATCGAAGGGAATATCCAAGTAGGTATCCCTGAATGTATTATTCTGCTCCGGGTCAAGCACCTCAAGCAGCGCACTTGCAGGATCACCCTGGTAAGACACACCCATCTTGTCGATCTCATCGATCAAGAAAACAGGGTTCTTGCTCTTGGTGATTCTCAGGCCTTGGATAATTTTACCGGGCATGGCACCGATATACGTTCTTCGGTGTCCCTTGATCTCACTCTCGTCATTCATGCCACCAACTGAGAAACGGAAGTACTCCTTTTTTAGTGATCTGGCGATGGAAACGCCCACACTGGTCTTACCGACACCGGGAGGGCCGACAAGACAGATGATTGAACCCTTCGTGTCCTGTTTTTTCTTTCGTACTGCGAGGAACTCAAGGATACGATCCTTTACGTCCTTCATGCCGTAATGGTCACGCTCAAGGATTTTCCTGGCACTTTCAATGCTGAAGTTCTCAGGTTTTGGTTCCTTCCAGGGAAGGTCACTGATAATTTCCAGGTAGGTCCTGGTGAGGGAATACTCAGGACTGGACGGATCCATTCCTTCAAGTCTACCCATCTCACGGTCAACGGTCTCCTTCGCCTCTTCTGATAGGGGAAGGTTCTTGAATTTTGTCTTCAAGCGGTTGATCAGGTCGGTCTTGGGGTTTGTGGAAAGTCCCAATTCCTGTTGGATGGACTTCAGCTCCTCACGGAGGAAGTAATCCCGTTGGTTCTTCTCGATCTTCTGGTTCACCCTGGCCTGGATTTTGGCCTGGACCTGGGCAATATTTTGCTCATTCTTGATAAATACCAAGACTTTTTCGATACGTCTCCGTACCACCAGAGTCTCGAGAATTTCCTGTTGTTGCTTCCTCTCTACATTCAGGATACTGGCAATGAAATCCGCCAATTTTCCTGGATGATCGATATTGACCATGTTAAGACGCATCTCTTCACTGAAAAGTTGGTTGTTCTTGGTCAGCTGTTTCATTTCCGTGAGCAAGAGACGAGTCCATGCGCGGAGCTCTTCCTGCTCATCTTCGATATCCTCAAGGTACTGAACCTCTGCGACCAGATAGGGGCCGCTGGGATAGTACTGTTTGGTCTCGAAACGCTTCAGCGTTGAGATGAAGATACTGATTCCTCCATCGGGGAGTTTGATTTTCTTAACGATTTTAGCAACAGTCCCTATCGTATAGAGATTTTTCTCTGAGTACTCCTCTTCGTCATTGTCTTCTTTGACAAGCAGAAGTCCAAGGAAGCCACCGTGCTTGATAGCCTGGTTGACGATTTCGACATCTTGGTTGTCTGTGATCATCAACGGGGTGAATAGTCCTGGGAAAACCGGATTTCCAGTAACCGGGAGTATGAATAGATTATTGGGAAGCAGTTGCTCAATCGGCATCAGTTCCTGTTCAGACATAGCGCCTCCAATATTACAAATACGTTCAGACAAGTGTGCAACTCGTCTGAACCAAAGGTACTCAATCTTTTTCCCAAAGGAAAGTCACTACTTCTGTTTTGCCATCCATTTTACCCCAAGATAACAGAGAGGAGTGTCGATAAGGGCAAAGAGTACTTTAAAGAGCCAATAGGGGATGATCAGGGAGAACACATAAGCAGCAGTGAACTTGGGTGTGAGTTGGTAGAATGCGATAAACATAAAGATAACGGTATCGATGAACTGGCTGGTCATTGTACTGAGATTGTTCCTGAGCCAAAGCATCTTTCCCTTATTCAATTTCTTGAATTGCAGAAAGATTGAGATGTCAATTGTCTGGCTGATGGCAAAGCTGATAAGGCTTGCCAGACTCATACGCATACTCATGCCAAAAATTTGTTGATACTGAGTCTGTAGGTCCCATGTCTCATGTGGTTTGATCTGAACAAACAAGCCTGTCACCACAAACAGGATAACCAGCATAATGATGGAGTACTTTACGAAGATTGAAGCATGCTGGTGACCTTTTACCTCACCTACAATATCTGTAACCAAGAAGAGCACAGGCATGAAAAAGATTCCTACCGAAACCCTTACGCCAAAGAGGCTGATAATCTTGCTTCCTACGGTATTAACCACGATCATTCCTGTGATGTACAGGGCAAAGAGAAAGAACTCTTTTTTGTCCAATGCTGTTGTCTGTGTTTCCATGGGTTCCTCACTTAACTTTGCGCAAGTGTATCTGAAAGATTGGATATGGGTCAAATACCCAAAGAGGTAAATTGCTTGGTAAAGTTGTTGCAATTTGTTGCAGTCGTGCTATGATTAGGATTGAACGTTAGTTCTGTGATTAGTAAGGAAGGATTGAATATGGATAGTAAATTAATTGTCATTGCCATCGGGGGAAACTCCCTGATCGAAGACCCCAAGCATGTTACCGTCTCTGCCCAGTATGAGGCAGCGCGGAAAACTGCTGCTCATATTGCAAAATTGGTTAAGGCAGGCCATCGTGTGGTAATAGCACATGGAAATGGGCCACAGGTAGGCTATATCCTGCTTCGTGCTGAATTCTCCCGCTCCATCTTGCACACTGTTCCCCTGGATAGCTGTGTTGCAGATACTCAGGGAGCAATTGGGTATCAATTACAGATGGCATTGAAGAATGAGTTCAATCGCATTCATCTCAATCCCCAGGTCGCCACTGTCGTTACCCAAGTAGAGGTAGCTGATGACGATCCGTCATTCCAGAAACCGTCCAAGCCGATCGGTTCTTTCATGAGTAAGGAAGATGCACAATACCATATGGATAAGGACGGATGGGTCTGCACAGAAGATGCAGGTCGTGGGTATAGACGTGTTGTTGCAAGCCCCAAGCCAAAAGCCATCGTGGAAATCGATACGATTCGAACCATGCTGGAGAATCGCATCATAGTAATCGCTGGCGGTGGTGGTGGTATCCCAGTAGTACGTGATGAAGAGGGGTATCTCACTGGACGAGAGGCAGTCATCGACAAGGATTTGGCAGCAGCCCTGATGGCCAAGGAGCTGAAGGCCGATCTGTTTGTCATCTCCACTGCTGTTGAGAAAGTGTGTTTGAACTTTGGAAAACCTGACCAGAAGACGCTCGATAGTATTACCGTAGAGGAAGCAGAGCAGTACATCAGTGAAGGCCATTTTGCTCCCGGAAGCATGCTTCCCAAGGTGCAGGCAATTGTTGACTTTGTACGTTCCACCGGTAATGAGGGGCTTATCACAGACCCTGAGCATCTCTATGGTGCCCTCTATGAGGGTAAGGGAACCAAGGTTGTCAGGTAAAAAGCCCTATTTCAAGGACCGCCGCAGTGCTGTAATCAGCATTGCGGTTGTTGTGTTTCTTTTAGTCCTCGCAGTATTGGGAATTGACAGTAACAATGTCAGGCGATTGGGAGGGTATGAGAGGCAGGCCTCCCTTTCCAGAGAGACGGTGGAAACGCAGATTTCTGAGCGTTTTCAGTATGCAGCAACACTTGCTTCGCTGATTGAGGACCAAAATACCCTGCAAGATGTGGTAACTGCCTATGAGACGGCTGATACAGTCGAGAAACAGAGCGAGCTGTACCGTGAACTGGAGGATGTGCTGGCCGTATTGCAAAAGGAACTCTATGCTCATCCCTCATACAATCTGTATGGACCCTATTTTGAGAAGATGTACGAGATTGAAGGGCAATTAGTTGATTCAATTGCAGAATATAATTTGCATGCAGATTACTTCAACAGGCAGATCAAGGCATTCCCCGCCAACCTGGTCGCGAAGAGGAATGATCTTGTGGAACTACCTTTCTATACGGTTTCGTCTGCCCTGAAAAGTCGACCCTGAGTAGAAGGCTGGTAGCAACAGGAGGATGATTCTCAGATTATCCTGTACGAATAGTCCGGGAAGTATGAGCCTTCCGAGCAAGAGGATTATCATAGCCAAAAGGGAAAAAGAGAGGACCTTTGAGGTCTCTTTTTTTTGAAAAAGCAGGGTGAAAGCAGGTATGAAAAGCAGTGGATTGACAAAGATGATGTTCAGGTTGTTGTAGGTCATGTCCATATCAGAGAAACTCATCATGAAGAGCAACAATGAGCCCAAGATTGCCAAGACCAATAACATGAGGGAAAGAAGCACACCCTTGATCCTGGGATGCTTTCTTCCAATTGCCAAGAGGAGCACCCCAACAGCAAGCCCGCTGAGTCCATATGCCCAGTCATAGGTAACTGGTTCTTCCGGTACGGTGAATCTCACTCCAAGCTCTTTCGTTTCCTGCAGGATATCCTCAGATTTGGCAAGCTTCGTACCATCGCTGTAAGTGAAGTCAAGTACCGACTGGTGGAGTGCCTCGGGGAGATACATCTCATCGTAACGATTCAATCTCTCATCAATATTCTTACCTTGCAAGAAATCGAGTGCCCAAAAGATCAAAGGGCTATGGATCATATTCTGCATTGCTGAATTTCTCAGCGTGGTTCCTGCTGATTCACTCTCAGCCCACCGCTGGAAATCTCCCCCGGTTGCTGCATTGATGATATCACGGATACGAGTGGAACAGTTATCATCATAAAAATGGTACAGATAGGTTGAATACTCACTGCGGATGTTTTTCTGCAAGAAAGAGATAAGGGCAAACTTTGCCTCCTTTGGGAAGGAGAGTTCAATCAGTTTGACATCTCTAATTTCATCAATCGCGTCCTGAATTCTCCAGGTAGCCTCGCTCGCCACAACATAGTAGTACATTCTCCCCATCGCAAAGTTAAGGTAGAAGTGTGGTTGGTTAGGATCAAAGATGCCCCAATCATACATGACCTTTCCCCCTGAAGGCTGGGATATGACCAATGCACTATGGCCGAACCATGCGTACAAAGGATCACCGGGGCCAATGGTGAGTAAGTGGATCTTTGTCTGGTCGATCCACGCTTCCTGGTTTGGAGCAAGTTTTCCTGAAAAATCGACAACAGACAACTCTTTGACACTGTCAAAGGGTTGCTCGATTTCTCGTGGGTGAATGCTCAGAGCCATGATCGGGGAGAGCAACACCAGGAGCATGAGGATGAGGATGATTCGTTTCACTCGACAAATATACCACAGAGTGACCGCTCTTCCAACCAGTTGATTTTTTACCCTGTTCAATCTACTCTTGCCGATGGAGGGTCCATGGAGCGTAACGTATCGTCTTTGGCCATCGTATTGCATAGTCAACGATACGGCCAACTGAACAGGCGGCTGAAGTTGCTTACGGTGGACTTTGGCATTATCGATGTGTTGAGTTATGGAGCCCAAAAGTCTCTAAAATCGGTCAAGGCTGAAGTTTTTACCGATGGGCAGTTCTTTTTGTACTACAATCCAGTCAAGAAGGATTATACACTCAAAGATGTTACGGTGCTTGCTACCCATGATGAACTCAGGGAGTCCTTACATCCGACCTATGCAGCCTTGTTTTTCTGTGAACTGCTTCTACAAGTGCATGGTGGGGAGAGCACCGATGAATATCGATTACTTTCCCAAGCATTGGATCATCTGAGCAGTATGCCAGAGAAGACCGACCTGGTCATCATCCAGTTTGTACATCAGTTGAGCGATCTGGTTGGGTTGCGTACAGACTATTCTCGATGTCCTCTCTGTGATCGTCCTTATGGGAGGGATGAGATGGTGAGCTTTTCCTCGACCCTGCTTGCCCACTGCTGTGAAGCATGTGCCAGCCTCGATGCAGATCTCTTGCTCCCTCCTGGAGCCCGCAGGTATCTTGAAGTGACCTCTTTCATGGACTTCGAGCAGAGCCTTCAGGTTCCTCTCAGCGCTGCTGCCACACTGAGGATCAAGCGGTATCTATTACGATACGCGCAGATGATCGGTCAGCGGATGCTGAAAACTCTCTCTTCTCCCATTTTGTGGGAGGCGACGAGTCTGTAAATGTGTATACTTATGTGAAAGGTTGTTATATATGGTTTGGAAAAAATCTCCCGTTTCGTCTCAGGATATCCGCCGTCTGCATGAACAGTACGGCTTGGATGTCATCAGTTCCTCAATACTTGCAAGAAGAGGCTTAACCAGTCGAGAACAGATCAAGTTTTATCTGGAGAGCGAGCTCTCCTATCTCCATAACCCGTTCCTTTTTGATGATATGGAAGAAGTGGTTGACCGCATCAATCAAGCAGTCACAGAAGGGGAGAAGGTCTGTGTATTCGGGGACCGTGATGTAGACGGTATTACGAGTACTGCCTTGTTGGTACAGGAACTGCGATCCTTGTCACTGGAAGTCAGCTATAAGCTTCCTGATGGTGATGAGCCGTATGGGCTTACCATGGAGGGAGTCGACCTGGTTGCGGCACAACATGTAACCCTGATCATTACGGTTGACTGCGGGATATCGAACTTTGATGAGATTGCCTATGCACACAGCCTTGGCATCGATACGATTGTCCTTGATCACCACATCAGTGGGGACAGCTTACCCCCTGCATTGGCCATCATCGACCCAAAGGTGCCCGGTTGCGGGTACCCTTTCGAACATCTTGCCGGATGCGGAGTTGTGGCCAAGGTGATTTGGGCACTGAGATTCAGTAAAACGGATTTCTATCGGGAGGAGTGCATCCTGTTACATGCACAACCCGGTCATGATACGGTTATTATCCAGGCTATGAGGATTGAGAACCTTTTGGTTGTTGATCGTGTGATTGAGGAGATCAACCCAGGTCTTATCGATGTAAGCAAGAGCAAGGCACTGGAGTTTCTCTCTGCAGGGCTCCCAATCCTGGTGGTTGATGCAGCCGCTGAGCTTGCCCAATTGCGGCAAGCTTTCGGCAAGAAAATCGATATTCATCTTGTTGATATGCGTAGCGAAATGGAAGCGGTCCTTCCCGTGGTGAAGGGGAAGGGCTTATTTGCCCTATCCAATATCAGCAGGGCAGTACGCTATTCCCCCCATGGGAAGGATGAGCTACAGGTCCTGTATACCTTGTTCATTGCTTATTGCATGAAGCGGTATCCTTCCCTTGATGCTGAGTATGAATCAGTGCTCGATCTGGTTGCCATTGGTACGGTTGCTGACTTGATGCCAATGGAGAACGAGAACAGAATCCTGGTAAAACGCGGACTCAAGGTGCTTGCGCAAGGGCGTAGGCAGAATCTGCTTCCACTATTCTCGATGCAGAACCTGATGGGAAAACAGCTCTCAACCAGTGATATCTCTTGGCAGATCAGTCCAGTCATCAATGCCTCCGGGCGTATGGGGAAACCGACGGTAGCCTTGGAAATGCTACTTGCCGAAGATCTATACGAGGCAGAATCCTTGGCAGGGGAATTGATCAAACTGAACAAGGAACGGCAGAAGCTCGGGGAAGATGCGTGGGACCGGATGAAGGAAAGTGCCCAAGAGAGTTTTGAAGAATCGGGAAGCAAGCTTGTAGTGGTAGAGGACAGTACGCTCTCAAGGGGTATTACCGGTTTGATGGCAAGTCGATTGCTTAGACAGTACAATGCACCAGCCATTGTCCTTGCAACAGTGGATGAGAGCAGGGTTTCCGCTTCAATGCGCAGTCCAGAGCATTTTGATGCTCGTGAGTTTCTCTCCCGTTTCAGTGACCTTTTCCTGGACTTTGGGGGACATACCTGTGCTGGTGGTTTCTCTATGGATGTGGTGCACCTCGCTGAATTCAAGAAACGTGTCTCTGATGAAATTGATACGATGGATTGCATGATTGATGATGCAGAGGATGAGCTTGTCATTGATGTAACGCTTCCCGATACTTATATGACCCCTGGTATTATCAAGGTGGTGGAGTTCTTTGAGCCCTACGGGGAAAAGAATCCTCCACTGGTGCTGATGATGGAAGGAGCTCAGATCGAAGATATCCAGTTTATGAACAACAAAGGGGGTAGTGTCCAACATGTCAAGTTGACCCTTGCCTTCGGTCAGTATAAGTGGCCGGCGTTGTTCTGGCGTGCGGGGGATCGTGTAGGTACGGATTTTGACAAGGGGGACCGAGTCAATGTGGCATTTCGATTGGGAAGGAATTACTTCCGCAACCAGGAAAGTCTGCAGCTGACCATCATGGACCTGAAGAGAGCTGAATAATCTCTTGGGTGTACTTGACATGCAGTGAGAATTTATTGCAATCTACTATTCGTCAAGTTGAACCCAGTAATAGGGAAGGGGGGTGATTTTATATATGGCATTTGTAAAAGTAGATGACAATGAACCTCTTGAAAAGTCTATCAAGCGTTTTAAGCGCATGGTTGAGAAAGAGGGGATTATCCGCGAATGGAAAAAGCGGGAGTACTTTGAGAAGCCCTCCACCATCCTTAACAGGAAGAAGAAAGCGCTTGCACGCAAGCAGATGAAGAAGGTGCGGAAACTGCACGGCTCAAAGAACTACTAAAACATCAAACCGTCGGCTTAGCCGGCGGTTTTCTTATAGTATCCCTTTCGTAAAAGAAACCTTGTATCATTTATACAATTCCCTTAATTCTTCCTATTCGGAAAGATTTAAAGGGAATTTTTCTTTATCCGTCAAAATTTGTAAAATAAATTAGACAAAAAGGTGGTTTCTAGTGTACAATTCACTCTATAGAAGGTCACGGGGAGACGCAACCCTGAAAAACACGCTATTTATAGAGAGGAACGTACAACTATGCTAATTCTCATTTCTGACGCCTTTGATGATGTGCTGGCAGGAAAACTGACCGCCTTCGGAGAGGTCACCACAGACAAGAGTCGCCTTGCTGAGGCGAATGTTGTTCTGGTACGGAGCAAGACCAAATGTACCAAGGACTATATCGATCAGGCACCTAACCTGAAGGTTATCATCCGCGGAGGTGTTGGTATCGACAACATCGATAAGGCATATGCAGAGAGCAAAGGCATTGTGGTTCGCAATACCCCTAAATCATCAGCAATTGCAGTAGCTGAGCTGGCTTTTGCCTTGATGCTCAGTACTCCCTGTAACCTGATTACCTACCACAATGGAATGAAGAGTGGGCAGTGGCTCAAGAACGTGAAGAGAAGTGAACTCTATGGGAAGACACTCTGTCTCTTTGGTATTGGAAATATTGCTCGCAAAGTTGCTGAGCGTGCAAAGGCGTTCGGCATGAACGTAGTAGCATATGATAAGTATGTGAAAACCAGCGAAGCTGCTGAGATGAAGGAGACTCCCGAAGAAGCGGTAAAGGATGCTGATTACATCTCCTTGCATCTTCCCCTTACCGAGGAGACCCAATGCATGGTCGGCCGAAAGCTGATCGCTCATTGTTCCAAGAAGCCGGTCATCATCAATACAGGTCGTGCACGCTGTGTAGAGGAAAATGAAATGGTATCGATGCTTGAGGATGGATCGGTCAGCTGGTACTGTACTGATGTATGGCCGACTGATCCCCCTTCTGAAGATTACCCCATTCTCAAGGCAGAGCGCGTGACAATCACCCCTCATGTTGGGGCAAATAGTGTGGAAAATCTTGCGCGTATCGGCGATGAAGCCTATGAAATTCTGGAAGGATTGAAGAAGGAAGGAGTAATCTGATGGAACGGAAGAAAAATTATTTTGCAGGTCCCTCGGTAATGCCTGTAGAGGTGCTGGAGAAACTCAAGGAAGATATGGTCGACTTCAAGGGACAAGGATTGTCCATGATCGAGGCCAGTCACCGTGGCGGCATGTTTGAAGAGATGTATGACCAATGTCTCGGTCTCTTCAGAGAGTTGCTGGGTATCAGCGATGAGTATGATGTCTATTTCCTTGGTGGTGGAGCAACTTTGCAGTTCACCATGATCCCCATGAACTTCCTACGTCCAGGCACTGTTGCAGATTATATCCGAAGCGGCACATGGTCAAACAAAGCAGCAGATGATGCTGAGAAACTGGGAAAAGTCAACTATTACTATGATGGAAAGGTGAACAACTTCTCCAGTCTTCCCGATCCTAAGACCGTCAAGCCAAGTAAGGATTCCAGTTACCTTTATCTCTGTTCGAATGAAACAATCGGGGGTATTGAGTGGCAGGACTTCCCGGATACCGGCTCCGTTCCCTTGATCGGTGACATGTCCAGCGATATCTTCAGCCGTCCCATTCCCGTGGATAAGTTCTCCATGATCTATGGTGGGGTACAGAAGAATCTTGGACCTGCAGGTGCAACCTTTGTAATCATGAAAAAGTCCATGCTTGAGAAGCAGAATTCCAATCTTACCGCGTATATGGATTACAAGTTGCATAGCAAGAACAAGGGGTTGTACAATACTCCTCCAGTGTTCTCTATCTGGGCAGTGAAGCTGGTCCTTGAGTGGATCAAGGCAAATGGTGGAACTGAAGGTATGTTGAAGCGTGCCCAGGAGAAGAGCAGTATCATCTATGATACCATCGATAACTCCTCCTTCTTCCGAAGCCCTGTTGATGCTGCATATCGTTCCAGGATGAATATTGTATTCCGTCTTCCCAGTGAGGAACTGGAAGCAAAGTTCATCGAGGAGACAAAGAAGGCAGACATGCTTGGTCTCAAGGGACACCGTTCAGTTGGTGGATTACGGGCAAGCATTTACAATGCACTTCCTGTTGAAGATGTTGAGGCACTTGCTCAGTTCATGAAGGAATTCGAAAGGAAAAACGGGTGATAGCATGAAAGTGAAGATGGATGAAACGAACAAAGCGATAATCCGACAGTTGCGTGATGGCAGAAAGCCTTTCAGTGCTATTGCTGAAGAGTTGAGCATCACGGAAAATACCGTTCGCGCCCGCGTCAATAAGCTGATTGAGGAGGGTGTGCTGGAGATTTCCGGACTGGTGAATCCGGAAGTAATACCTGGGTTGCAGGTGGTCATGATGGGGGTGAAGCTAAAAACCCTTGACTTGGAGAGGAAAGCCAAAGAATTTTCCAGCCTCCGAGGGATCATCTCTGCTTCGGTTGTTACCGGTCGCTATGATCTGATCGTCCATCTGGTCCTGAGTGAGGAAGAGGGGTTGAGCCTTCTGGATTTCTTCAAGACAGAACTTGATAAGATTTCCGAGATTTCTGAAGTGGAAACCTTTGTGGTCTATCAATCACACAATCTGAGGATTCCTTATATCCTGTAGACTTTCTGAATGGAATAACGAGTGTAGGGTGCCTGAAAAGGCACCCTGCATTATGTCTGGGCATTACATTCATAACCACCCTTTGGTTGTTGATAAAACCAGTTGTAGGTTATAGAGAAACACGTTCTTTCATGCTATACTACCTCATGCTGTGCCAATGGCATGGATGATACTTACCAGTTGAGGAGAGAAACAGTATGGCAGACCTGTCTACATCATATCTTGGATTGAAATTAAAGAACCCCTTGATCGCAGGGAGTAGTCCCCTTACATCATCATTGGATAACCTGAAACGTTGTGAAGATGCAGGATTATCTGCTGTGGTACTGAAATCCATCTTTGAAGAACAGATTGAATTGGACAGTGAGTCAGCTGTGGATGAGTCAAATGCATATCTCACGCATGCTGATGCCTATGGGTTCATGAAACATGCAAGCATGGAACAGCAAATCGATGCATACCTGACTTTGCTCGAGGATGCAAAACAAGCGTTGGATATTCCCGTTATTGCCAGTATAAACTGCAAGCAGAATGGTAGCTGGATCGAGTATGCAAAACGCTTTGTTGCCTGTGGTGCAGATGCAATCGAATTGAACCACTACGTGGTAGCGGCAGATGTTGAGGTGGAAGGGGCAACCCTTGAGAAGGAATATCTCTCCCTCGTGAAGAGTGCCAGAAAACAGCTCAAGCTTCCCATCAGTCTGAAAATGGGGCCAGCTTTCTCTTCCTTGGCAAATATGCTCAGGCGATTTGACGAACTCTCCATTGATGGAGTAGTGCTGTTCAATCGTTTCTATAGCCCTGATATTGATATCGACAAACTTGCTTTGGTCCCTGCACAGATGATAAGCAGCAAGGATGAATATGCATTGAGTCTCCGTTGGACTGCACTGATGAGTGAGGAAGTCCGTTATGATATCTGTGCTGCTACCGGTATTCACAGTGGAAGCACTGTGGTAAAGCAGTTGCTTGCCGGAGCAAAGGCCGTTCAGTTGTGCTCCGTTCTGCTAAAGCAAGGACTCTCTTCAGTAGCAAAGATAGAGAAGGAGCTCTCCGACTGGATGGAATCACACGCATACTCCAGTATCTCTGACTTCAATGGAAAGTTGGCCCAGGAACGAATGGCTGACCCAGCTAAATGGGAACGAGTCCAGTACATGAAGTCAATTCTGGAAGCTCAAAAGGGTTGAACCATGAATGTAGAACAGTATAAAGACATAGCCCCCTATAGGGGGTCAGATGTTCGTGACGCAATTGAACGTGTTTTAAAGAACAAGGATGCGTTATACCGGATTCTCTCGTCTCTCGGGCCTGTAGAGTCGGAAGCAGAACGTCAACAGGTTGACACGTACACAAATTACATTTTCTCAGAACTGGAAAAGGTAACGACCTACGATGAATTCCAAGAGCATATTACAGCGGGAATATTCCTGCCTGCCATTATTGAGAAGAGTGTGAACAAGTTTTCGTTTGATGGTTTGCAAAAAATCAAGGATGACCAAGCTTACCTGTTTATGAGCAATCATCGGGATATCGTGCTTGATTGTGCTTTGATTGACTTTGCGCTCGACAGAGGGGGAAAGATGCTCTGTGAGATGGCAATTGGGGATAACCTACTGACCAATCAGTTTATCACCGATTTGTTCAAACTCAACGGAGGGGTGACTGTCAAACGGACGCTTCCCATGCGAGAAAAGTACTTGGAATCCATTCGGCTCAGTGCCTATTTTGTTGAATTGATCACTGAAGAAAATAAATCAATCTGGGTAGCCCAGAAGAGTGGAAGAGCCAAGGATGGATTCGACGTGACAACACCAGCGATCATCAAGATGCTCCACCTTTCCCAGAAAAAGAAGGGTATTTCATTTTCTGATGTGGTGAATAATTGTCACATTGTTCCTGTTGCTGTCAGCTATGAATATGATCCCTGTGATCTTATCAAGGCAGGGGAAGAAGTTACTCGTTTAGCGAAAGGCGAGCAAGCCAAGAAGCGATATGAGGATCTGATCTCCATATCCCGTGGAATGAAGGGCTACAAGGGAAATGTGCATATTGCTTTTGGAACTCCTCTGGAAGGGGAGTGGGAGAATTCTGATCAGGTTGCTCAAGAGGTTGATCGTCAGATTCATACGCTTTATAAGCTATGGCCTACCAATCTCTTTGCCTATGACTACCTATATAACAGTACCCAGTTCAAGGACTCCTATAAAGACTTTGATAAAGAAGCCTTCCTGTATCGCTTCAAGGGTACCCGAGAGGAGGTACGTCAATATGCACTCAATACCTATGCGAATCCAGTGGTTTCCTACTTGGCTGCACAAAAAAAGTAGGATATTCCTGCTTCTCATGATTACACTGCTTCTTGCTACCTGTAGCAAGGAGGAGATTGTTGTGGTCAACCTGGAACATGAGCGTACCCTTGTAGTTGATCTAAATACAGGGAAACGTAGTGAACACTTGTTGCTCTCTTTTGATCTATTGGGAGAGGAGCGATCAGTGCAGGTGCGTCTTACCTCCTCAAATAGTGTCTCCAGCTGGCTTGTCGATGTCCAAGGCGAAACCACCTCCTCAGATACAGCCCATTACCGCATAGGGCCACTTACCATGGGAGAAGAAATACCGTTCCCATCAGGGATATATGAAATCGATATAATTAATGAGGATGGCATTATACGAAAAGAACAACTTGAGCTCCCTGCATCCCCATTAGAAAAGATGCAAGAGGTAGTACCCCTCTATGATAGTGATACAGCAGTGGTTTCATCGCTTCCTGTCCCGAGTCAGATAGAACGGTATGACGAGACAGGCAGGTTACTTTCGGCAGTCAACTTGAGTGAACCCTCCTATACCCTAAAAGAAGAGGATGCCTCATTGGCGATCGTCACTGATGACGCTACATACCTATTGCAACGTTAGGTCCGCTGTACAGCCTTCATTAATTCATCTTTGTGGAGCCTGATAACAAAGGTTCTTCCATGCGGACAGGTTGGCTCGGCAAGGGCGAACACTTTCTCCAAGAGGGAGATGGCCATCATACGGTCTATTGAGTCCCCTGCCTTGATCGCTGCATGGCATGCAACAATGGCATAGAGTCCTTTCTCGACCTCTTCACTCTCCCCACTCATCGTCTGTATGAAAGAAACCAACTGTTTCTCTACCGAGCGGTAGATTGCAGGAATTGCATGGATTTCCCAGAGGAGGTCATCACTGCGGACCAGCTTGATTCCCAAATTCAGGTATACATCCAGATTCCCCTGCAGGTAGTTGTCAACGTCACGTTCAACCTCAAAAGAGAGGGGAATCATCAGGGACTGTACTTCTCTCTTTGCCCGTACCTCATCATAGAGAATCCTCTCATGCGCTGCATGCTGGTCTACCAGGTAAAGGTCATTCTCCTTTTCTGCAACCAGAAAGAGATTGAAAGCCTGTCCGAGGTAGGTGAATTGCTCCTGTTTAGCCTGCATATCCCAGATATTCTCAGTTTCGGTAGCGCGGGTTGCCTGCATTCCATCTGATTGAAGAATCTCTTTTGCTTTCTGGAACCACTCAGGGTCGATGGGCTTTCTTGCATCTCCCTGGTATCTGCTGCTTCTCTCATGGCTGGATGCATCCTGAGCCCTCTGGTGGGTATAGGTTGCCTTGGGGGTAAGCAGGGGAGTCTGCTCGTCCTGTATCTCTTTTGCTACAATCCTTGGTATGGTGCGACGGACCTGGCTGGAGATCATTCCCACAACCTGATGGTGTATTTCAGCTTTGTTTCTAAGCTTCACCTCACGCTTGGTAGGATGGATATTGAAATCAACCAACGTAGGATCGACATCAATAAAGAGATAACAGTAGGGAAAGGCTCCACCGTGCAGCATCTCCCCGTAGCCATAGGTAACTGCCTGTACAAGGGCAAACTCCTCCACAGGTCTATTGTTCACAAAGATCTTGATGTGGGAACGGTCACTTCTATAGAGTGCAGGAGAAGAACAAACCGCATAGAGGTTGAATCGACCTGCGCTGTCATAAAGCTCAATCATCTCGGAGGGAACGATATTCTGGCTGATAGCCAGGACATCCAGTACGCGTTGTTTCTTATTAGTGGCAGGGAGATCGACCCGGACCTTTCCATCAGTGATGAACCGAAAAGATCGTTCGGGAAAAGCGAGCGCCTTCTCCTGTAGGACATAGCGGCACATGGTTGCTTCCGTTGAAGGTCTTTTCAGAAACTGACGCCTGGCAGGAAGTTCCTTGAACAAGCCCTCAACACTTACCGTTGTTCCTTCTCGAGGCCCACCGGGTTGTACCTCGCCTTTTATTCCATTATCTACGGTAATCTGATAAGCATCCTGCCCTTGGTAACTGCTGGCAATAGTGACGGTGGATACTGCGGCGATACTGTACAATGCTTCTCCGCGGAAACCCATGCTCTTGATATGATACAGATCTTCAAGTTCATGAACCTTGCTGGTGGCGTGGCTTTCACAGAGCAGAGGAAGGTCTTCCCTTGCAATTCCCTCTCCATCATCGATCAATTTGATTGACTCAAGGCCCCCATCGGTTACACTGGCTACCAGTTGTTTGGCCCCTGCATCCAGTGCATTGTCAAGCAATTCACGGATGACTGATGCTGGTCTATCAATAACCTCGCCTGCAGCAATACGTTGGGCTACAAGCGGATCGAGCTTTTGTATTCTCATAGCATGACTCTACCATAGAAGACATAAAAGGGCAAAACATCTCTCTAGAACTGTTTGCCAAGATTCAGTGAAATACGTACGCTAACCACTGGATTGGTGTAGCTTGTTACCTGGGCAGGGTATTGGGCTTTCAGCTGCAGTGTGAATGGATCGAAGGCATACTGAAGTGAGAGGAAACTTGTGCTGTAAGGTCCCCTGAGCAAGGAGAGCGCAGTCTCATTTCCTGCAAATACCTCAGAAAGGTTGCTTATTATACCCAGCTGTGCAAAGCCCAGCCCCACCTGAAGCCGTTCCTTAGTATAGGAAAGTGAGAACTGGCTATAGTCTGCTTGGTGGGCTGTGGAAACAGGAGAGGTAAGATAAGCGAAGGTGGCCCCAGAGCTGAACGGGAGATTGAACAAGAGTCTGGCTTGCCAGATCTTCCCCTGTACCCGCACGTCACCCAATACCTCAACTGCTGCTGCATACCTCGTATCAAGGAATGAAGCAAACTCATTAGCGATGAGGGGGTGGTTTTCACCCTTGGTAAGCGAGACCAGTATCTTTGAGAAGAACTGATCTTTCTTCAGCGAGAATCCTGTTCCCACAAGATAATTGGGGAATATGGTACCTACAGAGGTGTCTATGAAGGAGTCGGTATCCAGGGTTGGATAAGCAGGCAGATATCCGCTTGCATGCAAGAGAAATTTGAACTCGGTGGTTCTTGAGTCAACCACGGGGAACCCGAGACCGAGGAATGGATAGGTATTGATGCTCCATGAAGGATTGTTATCAATCACAGCAAGGCCGCCAAGTGCGACGGACATGCGATACCCACTTCTTGGGGTGAACCGGAGCAAGGATGAACCAAACTGACGGTCATTATCGGAAAGTGACCCAAGGTAAAGATCGTCGAATGTGGTTACCAAGGTAACCGGCCCCAGGGTAAGTTGGTTCAATACCGCCAAATTCTGGTCAGAGATCAGAGATGGTGCAAACAAACTGGTCAATTCCGTGGTAATCGGGAATTTCCGATCCAGCGTCAAGTAGAAAGCACTGCTGCTGTAACCGATCCTCAACTTGTCAATGAATGAGAAAGCATAGGCTGCCATCTCTAGGCGCGAAGTGGGGACGGGATATGCTGTATTGGTGTATGAGGAGAAATCTTCAGTCTCGAGAAAACCCTGCAACCTGATGCTGAACAGTCCTTTCTCGAAGTAGGGCTTGAGGAAGAGTTGATGGTGCAAGGAATCTGTGTTGCTGCCATCAAATGTAAAGCGATAACCGAACTCCAACCCGAATGATCCCGTTATTCTCGCTTCTTCTGCAGAAAAGGCCAAGGTTGGCCGGGTGGTCTCTGATGGGTATGCAAGGGTAAGTTCCTCTTCACCGCTTTCTGTAGCCTCTTCCAAGGCTGTTTCCAATACTTCCGCCTCCTTATCAGGTAAAGGAATAGTTTCCGTAACGGCCTCTTCAATTTCCTCGACTGCTTCAATATCAACCACTTCCTCTATAAGTGGTATCTCAATGGTGACAGGCTCCTCATCCTTGATCTCAGTTACGACAACTATTTCCTCTGCTTCCACCGTCGATTGGAAAGAGGAAGGGGAGGATGGGACCTGGGCGGATTGAGATACGTTTGAAATGGTGGGAATCTCTGGTGTTATCGGGCGGATGGTGATCTTTATCCTATCCTTGGGCGGTGCAAGGATGATATTGCTGAATTGGCTAACACGCTCTGGTATCTTGACCGGTTCCACTTCAACCTGCAGGCTCTGCAGGCGTTGGGGGATGAATTCTGAGGTTTCGGCAACAACAATGCTGGAAGGCTTCTCAGCCAATGCCGTGATCGACACCCCTTCCAGGGGCGGAGGGGTGAGAGCGATTCTCTCTACATTTGCCTTAGGTGCACGTGGGGTGGTGGGAGCAGTGGTCTTGTCGCTGAGTTCCTGTATGATCTGTTTTGCCAGCATCATGTCAGGATAGGTTGCATAGGTAAGATAGTATCCTGCCTCGATTAACTTCAGGCGAGCCATTCGCTCCTGCATGAAGAGCTTCTCAAATGTCTTGACTTCCCGTTTTGCACCAGTAAGCGCATTATAGGACTCGACCCTGCCGGTGAAGGTTGTGACACTCTCTTCTTCCTCTGTGGTGATGACCAACATCTCACCATCACCATGTAGGATGAATCGGGAGACTGGTGTAGTGACCGTGAGAAAGCCATCTCCCATATCGTAGGTATTGAACGTTGCTTTTCCACTGACCAGATAGAGGTCGGGATTGTTGCCAACCAGATCACCGGTAACCAACAGTGAATCTTCGAACACATTGATGGTGCCGCGGGGAGTCACGAGTAGTATAGGTGTATCTGGATTATGGATGATCCAACCTTCTGCAATGTTCTGTGCCTGTTCACTGGTTGCTTCGATTCGGTTTCCCTGGCTGTCATACACATGTAAGGCGGCGATGTCTCCATCCCCGATGAATACCTCATCCTCTGCAAAGAGGGCAGTGCCGCTTGTGAAAATCAATAGAAGGAGGACAATATATTTCACCAATCGTTTCATAGAAACTCCCATCATGACATTACAGGATTGATATCTTCACCAGCGTGTCAAGCGAATACGTAGGTTCTGCATTTTCATCAAATTGAGCACGTAGTCCAATATCAAATGAATAAGGCTTTACCTTGATGACTGTTGTCGAGGAAAGCACCACATTACGTAGTGTTTTCAAGCCTTCAAAGAAACCCTCTCCTGTACTGGTAGGATAAAGCTTTTCATATTGCAAGTCCAGTGAAACGATATGCATAAAGGGTTTATCGATCCTTGCATTTGCAACAAAACTATAGTCGTGGAAGTCATTTTCAGTAAGATTGCTCTCCATGTGCGCGCTCAGGTAGAGACCCTGACGCGTGAAGTTCAATCCAAGCGTACCATCGAAATGCAGTGTGCCGAGCTCAAGACGGAGTTTCTCGGTCTCTTCAGCCTCTCTTGTCTCGAAGTCTGAGGAGTAGTAGTTGGTGTAGTAACTCCCAAACGTAGGAATAGTCAAGCTGGTATTGAAAACAAAGAAGCTTCTCGTGTGCCCCCACAGCCCATAGCGTAGGGCTGAGCCGAACTGTTTATTCTGTACATCGGGAAGCTGAAGCAAAAAATCGGTGAAAACATGCAGATTTAGGAAATCCCGTTCGTATACGGGGAGGGAAAAATCAAGGGAAATCATCTCCCTGCCAAAGGGTTCATCGTCCTCGCCTTGTCTCGGGCTGCTTGCATGTGAGAGCCCTACCTCAAGATCTGCGAACAAGGAGAGCTGAGGATACTCATACAATGGGCGTGCATAAATTCTCCAAGCACGCAAGGTGGGTTCATACAAGTCATTGGTAACAAATTCAAAACCAGCATTGGGGATACCCAGCAAATTTCCATCCAGCATAATATCAAGTCCGGGCTGACTCTCACGGTACCCTACGCTATAGTCGAAATAGCTGTTCAGCAATGCACCATCACCCAAGGTGATACCCATCAGCTTCCCGTAACGGATATACAGGGAATCATAGCGTTGTCCCCACTGTATTGAGCGAATGAATGAACCATAGTGCTTTGCCACCCTGAGCGCATAGTCCTCGAAGATCTCATCCACCTCTCTCTTAGGCATCTCCCATGGGGAAAAATCAAGCATGAGGTCAAATGGATCAAACGTTGCCTTGCCCTGGATTTTCAGGTCAAGCTGGAATGAAAGGTTTCCGATGGAGAAGTCCGGTTTATAAGCAATGCTGAAGGAACCATCTGAAGAGGCCATACCTTCCAACAGACTGTCAGAGGTACTTGGCAGGTAGGGAGTTTCAGTCAGTGTATCAGCAGGGGAGGATTGATCCAGGTCTGGGGACGTGTCTGATTCAAGCGATCCTTCTGAATTGCTTGGACTCTCCTCATATTGCGGTTGTGGGCTTGGCTCTTCGGATACCGTTGTGTCATTCGTTAATTGCACTTGCTCGGAGGATGAATCCAATTCCTCAGCAGAAAGTGGCAGGAAGACGGTCAGCAGCACCAAAAAGAAGAGCAAGCAGGCACGATAATGCATCCTTTGCATCCCTCCTCCCTCACTACAATCATCACACAAACCTGTCATGGTTGTAAACAGGCTGGACGCGACCAAGTTACATTCTTGGCTCGTAGTGGTGTGCTTTGTAAATATGCTCCCTGCTGAGTTTGTCCAGGTGTGACAACTCCTTGACGATCGGCTTGATTCGGGAACGAATGTTTGTCTGGTCATAGGGGCAGACGGGCTTGACCACCGGAAGGTCATACGCTTCTGCCAGTCTTCTGGTGACTGACTCGTGAATCTCAATCATAGGACGAATAACATTGATTTTTCCATCGAAGAAGGGTTGTACCGGTTGCATGGTGGAAAAACGACCCCTGAGGCAGAGGTTCATCAGGCTGGTTTCCACCAGGTCATCCAGATGGTGTCCCATGGCAACCAGATTCATGCCCTCTTCCTCACATCGGGTGAAGAGGATTCTCCTTCTGTTCCTGGAACAGAGATAGCAGTTGAACTCACCTTTGAAGGATTCTGGGAATTGATGTTCATCAACAATCTTGAAATCATACCCAAGGTCGGTGAAAAAGGTGGTAAGCAAACCGCGGTATTCTTCTGGAATAGGGTGTTCAATCCAGTTGATCATTAGAGCCTTGAGTTCATAATTGATAGGAAGCCACTTTCTCCGGATGGAGAGGGCCAAGGCAAGGGCAAGGCTGTCCTTGCCTCCGCTGGCGGAGAGCAGAACGGTATCATGCTCGCGAATCATTGAGTACGTGTTTATGGCCTTGCCGGTATGTTTGATAAAACGCATGACCCAAGGGGGGATATTCCCCTCCAAGAGCGTTCTATAGGATAATTTTTCCATGTATTCAGAACTCCAATACTCTTCCAAGTGCTTCTGGAGAGATAGTGTGTGGTGTGAAGATTCTGAATTTTCTCAGGCTTTTTGTAAAGACCCTACCAATATCATAGGAAAAAAGGTGATCTACCTCACCAAATCTACTGATGGAACCATTCTCGTGGAGAATGGGCAGGTCTGCCTCAAAGCTGATCGGCTCCGGGATGTCTACGATGACCTTGCTTGGATCGCATCCAAGCTTGGCTGCTATACGTTCCTCGAAGGAGAGACGTGAGAAGAGATCTTTGTTCTTTGTCTCCAACACACCCTCTTCTTCATAGGGTTTCTCGAATGTCGCTGTATACAGCTGGTTGTCACGCACCAAGGAGAAGAGATTGCTGTAGGTGAACTGTTTCAGCTGTGGAAGCGAAAAGAACTGTTCATCATCCAATCCATAGAGATCTTCTGCCTGCAGTGATCCATCTGACAAGGATGCCAGAACTGCTTTCTTGATCATAGCAGTCGCACTTCGGGTCGTGGTATGCCAATATACGTTACGGTACATCAGGTACTTGCTGAACAGGAGGTGCTCCACCGAACCGAGGGCTTCCTCCTGCAAGGACATTTTTCCCCCGGCAACAACCAGTCTGTCAACAATGTAGGATACATCCTGGGTGCCATAGGGTACGCCACAGAAGAAGGCATCACGGTTGAGGTAGTCGAGCTTGTCAGGGTCAAGTGTTCCCGAGAGAATGCTGCGATACAGGAGAACCTCTTCATCTGTGGTCTTTTGGTGCTCATCGATGATTGATCCAACACGCTCTGCATCCAGCCCAGCCATCTCAATGGCCTTATGCAGGGCTGCATCCTCGCGTATCATCGTGCAGGCGATCTCTTCATGGCTGGTGAGCGGAAGTTCTTTCAGGGAGTGGGCGAATGGGAAATGCCCAATGTCATGCAGAAGGCATGCACAGAGAAAGGTGAGCGCTCCCTCCTCACTAACCGGCAACGCTCGATCTTGACTGAAGAGGCTCTGGAGAATTGAAAACCCGATGTGATAGACGCCAAGGCTATGGTCGAGACGGGTATGCACAGCACCTGGATAGAGGTGGAAGGTAGGGCCGAGTTGCTTGATCCTCCCCAGTTTCTGTACAGTGGGGGTCAATAGGATGGACTTGAAGGCCCTGGAGAGCTTGATGTCCTTCCATAAAGGGTCTCGAATTGTTGTTTCGCTTTGGCGATAGAGAGCCGCGAGCAGCTGTGTATTGCGATATTGCATACCGAGAGTGTAAAGCAGTGGTTGCCTCGGTGTAAAGTACAAGATTATGGTAGAGCGATTAGCCACTCATCGGGTACACTGACAAAAAGGGAGGAATGTCCATGCATCAATACCTGATAGTCGCTGATGACTTCACTGGAGCAAATGACAGTGGTCTGCAATTAAAGCGTAAGGGGCTCTCTACCCATGTAACGATTGGGAGCCATAGAGCGAGTGAGGAATCCATCGAGGCACTTGTGTTGGACACTGAATCACGCAACACAGATGAAGCGGAAGCCTCAGCCTTGGTTCGCTCTGCCCTGAAAGGCTTGGATGCTGGTTCATTCTCTATTGTCATGAAAAAAATTGATTCTACACTCCGGGGAAATATCTGTACTGAGGTCATGGAGGTTGCAGCATTCTGTGGTGCAGAGCTGGTCATTGTTTCTCCTGCGTTCCCAGATCAGGGTAGAATGGTGGAGGGCGGAAGATTGTTGGTCCATGGGAAGCCACTGCTGGAGACAGAACATGGAAAGGATCCCCGAAAGCCGGTAGAAGAGGACAATCTGGTCTCACTCTTTTCCAAAGGGCAAAGTGTGTATGCCGTGGTTCACCAGGAAGCGGGTGCTGCGTTCCCTGCTCTGGAGGGGAAGACAATCCTGGTATGTGATGCCCGCACACAGGAAGACCTTTACAATCTTGTCAGGCTGGCAAGAAAACGAGAAGAGAAAGTCCTGTATGTGGGAAGTGCTGGGTTGGCTGATGCGCTCTGCAATGTGCAATTTCCTTCCCGTGGAGTACTGGGCATGGTTGCAAGTCTCAGCGAAGTGACCCGGGAACAAGTCAGGTATGCCAAGGAACATGGGATTTTTACCGAAGTTGTTGCTGTGGAGTCACTCCTTGAAGCAGTAGATACTAATGTCATCATCAAACGGGTCAGGGGAGCCATCTCGCAAAACAAGCCAGCTCTGGTCGTGGTCTCCTCCGTCCTTGACGAAACTGCATTCAGTCGTTCCTTGGAGGAAGGTGCACAACACGGACTTTCCTCTGATGCGGTTGCAGCATCAATTAGGGACTCCTTCAGTCTTTTGGGAAAAGCCTTGGTTGAGCAGTGCGAGATTTCTGGTTTATTCCTCACGGGAGGGGACACCGCTTTCGGTCTCTTGGAGGCACTGGGAATTCAGGAGGTGGAAATACTGAGGGAAGTACAGGGAGGCATCCCCCTCCTAGAAGTACCTACAGGAGCGTATGCGTCAATGAGAATTGTCACAAAAGCAGGCGCTTTCGGGAATGATCAAGCAATTGCATATAGCTTGCGGGTTTTGCAAGAACGGTAGAAGGAGAACAAGATGAAAGGAAAGAAGTTTGGAATTACACTTGGAGATCCCTGTGGCATTGGTCCTGAGATCACCCTCAAGGCATTGCACGCCAGGAAGGAGTACCAGAGGAGTGCTCTACTCTTCGGGACCCGCTCGCTTCTAGAGTACTACAGCTCGCTGCTAGGATACGAAATGAGGTTCAACACAATCAAGAAGATGGATGATTGGGATGACTCAGCAATCAATGTGTATGATCCACATCCGGTAGACATCTCCCAGATTGAGGTAGGGGTAGTGACCTCCCTGGGAGGTACCATCGCCTTTGAAAGTGTACGATCGGCGATTGAATTTGCCTTACGAAAGGATATCTCCTCAGTGGTTACCGCTCCGCTCAACAAGGAAGCGCTCCACCTGGCTGGTTTTCCCTATGCTGGTCATACCGAAATTTTTGGAGCGTTCACCAAAGGGGAGCGGTATGCAATGCTGCTGTACAGCGAGAAACTGAAGGTAATCCACGTCTCAACCCATGTCTCTTTACGGAATGCATGTGACCTTTGCAAGAAAAACAGGGTACTTGAAGTCATTCAACTGGCCCATGAGACACTTACAAAGATCGGTTATGACAATCCAAGGATTGCTGTCGCAGGATTGAATCCACACGCAGGGGAGAATGGCATTTTTGGTGATGAGGAGATCAAGGAAATCATTCCAGCCATCCAGGAAGCAAAAGCTGAAGGTCTGGATGTCAGTGGTCCAATACCTCCTGATACGGTTTTCCTGAAAGCATTACAGGGTTCCTGGGATATCGTGGTTGCCATGTACCATGATCAAGGGCATATCCCCCTGAAGATGCTCAGCTTCGAGAACGGGGTGAACATTACCGTTGGTTTGGACGTCATCAGAACGTCTGTTGACCACGGTACCGCGTTTGATATCGCCGGAAAGCTGATTGCAAGTGAGAAAAGCCTACTCGAGGCAATTGAGATCGGGGAGAGGCTCTAGAACCAAGGAAAGAGGAGGCAACGCCTCCTCTTTCTCTCACAATCCAACAACTGTGTTGATCATTACCCTACATAGGGGATGGCATAAGGACCATCGCTTAGATAGAGAACCTTGAGGTCTTTTCTCTGCTCTCTCTTCTCAATCTGCTCAATGACTTTCTTGATCACTTCGCTATAGTCAGTGCTCTTTGTAAGTGAGGAAGCATCGATACCAGGAAGACCGCTGTTGTTCTCTCCTGCAATCTGAGGGGCATAGTAATAGTAGTGGTCCAATGGAATCTTCTCGAATACCGAAGCCCACTTCTGGACCTGCCACTGGTCTGGCAGGAATGGCCAATCCTTGCTGTGCAGGAGGGTAACCAGTTCCTCTGCGCTGGTAAGCGCCAGGATACTGAGTACGGTCTTGTACATCACCGAACCCACGACATCTTTCTTGTCCGTGAAGTTGGAGATGCTGATCAGGTATCCATCCTTCTTCATTGCCCCGATTGCAGCAAAGGCTGCCTTCGCACTCTGGTAGTGGTTGATCCCGACAAAACCTCCATGGGTTATGACGATATCGGCCTCTTCCTTGATGGGAATCTTTGCGTATCCCTTGACCATCTCAAAGGCTTTCTGATGGGCTGCCTCCAGGTCGCCGGCAAATACCCCGGTGATATTGAAGGCATGATCGAGGGTGACATTGATAATGAAATCAACCCCAGCCATTTTCGCAAAGGTGAGTGATTCCTCATGCACTGGATTGCCATCAAGAAGCAAGTCGCAGCTGTTCCTGTGGCCCATCAGATCTGCACCGTGGAAGAGGAAGGTACCATGTTCGCTGATCAGTCCGGGACATACGGACTTTCGTCCCCCACTGACCCCTGCCATGAAGTGGCTTTCTACCAATCCAGTGAGGATCTTCAGGTCAGCTTGTATATAGAGGCTGTTGATCTTTACTTCGCTTCCACGATCAGTCTTTCCGAGGTAGGTGAGGTTGTCATCTTCTTTGCAATCGTGGTTAACGATGGAAATCCCATGTTCGAATACCCAGGGATCGACGATGCGTTCAATCTCGTCATCGGTCATCGGGCGGTGGGTTCCCGTAGCAATGAGTACCGTAAGATTCTCTCTCTTATAGCCGGTTTCAAGCAGTACCTCGAGGAGGGGGACCAAGATATTTCCCTCCCCTTTGTAGGGGACAGGCCGGGTGTTGTCAGAGATGACAATTACTGCCTTTGCTTGTGGGTTGGCATCAAGCTTGGCTTTGGCAATGCTCTGGAAGCTGTCAGATGCAATGGGTTTGGCCAGTGCCTCAGAAACCGCCTGTTTTGGGTCTCTGAGTGCCTTTGGTGCCTTCATTGCATACACTGTGGTATGTTCAGGAAGTTCTAGTTTCTTTCCTTGGCTGTCTATTGGGTTATGTACCAGCATGGTTGACTCCTTTAGCAAAGAAAGACGAGCATTTGCCCGCCTTTCTTGATAATTGTATACAAAACGTGCATCCTCAGCTTATAACTGTTGGCCCTTTGCGTCAACCGCAGGTTCAGTGCTGGTGGTAGGATGCTCGTTGACAAGTCCCCGCTTCAAATCCCACCTGTAGAAGAAATCGACCAGGAATGGAACCAGCAAGGCGGTGACGATGATTGATGCAGCAACCTGTACGGTTGCCTTGTCTGCGAATGGGGCCCAAGCTGGGTCTACCAGTGCAATGGCAGCCGGTGTGGCAATTGAGTTACCGGCAGAGGTACCGACAGCAGCACCTACGGCAGCAGTTCTCCTTGACTTCTTGGGAACCAACCACTTGAAGATGAAGTAGGAAGGAACACCAGTGATGATAAGGGTCATCAGACCGAGGACGATACCAGGAATACCTGCTTCGATGATCGTCTGCAAACTCAGCCCTGCTCCGAGAGGGAATGCAAAGGTGAAGATAGCAATAAACATACCGGGCTTGAGGAACTCCCTGATTCGCTCATCAAGGTTACCAAGGATCATACCAACGATGATGGGAACGATGACAGCTACAAGGCTCATGAGAGGAATGTTTGCAACTCCGGCAACACCCATGAAAGCCATTTCGAAGAAAGGTCCATCATTGGAGGAGATGACGGCGATTGCACCAACATCGGACTCATCACCATACTTGGAAGCAAGTGCTGTGTAGAGTCCACCATTGCTGTTGGACATGGCACTGATCATGGCAAGCGGTGTGACACCGAGGAAGGCAGCTTCAGGACCAGCAAGTTTAGCGAAAATAACGCCGAAACTTACACCGAAGAGAACCTTGCTGAAATTGAGGACCACTCCTTTATAGAGTGACATACCAGCAGTTCTGAACTGAATCTGTGCTCCACTGCAGAAAAAGAGCAATGCGATCAAGGTAAGTGCACCTGACTTGAAGAATGCTGTGGTAAAACTACCGATCATCAATGCTTCAGGAAAGAATGTATTGGTCAATACACCGAGCACCAAAGGTACTACCATCAATCCACCAGGAATCTTGTTGATCGTCTCGAGAATTGGAACTTTTCCCATCTTCATGTTGTGAGTCTCCTTTTTTCTGTTTTACTATCAAACTTTTTACACCTTATCATAGATGTCCAAAAAGTCCAGAAAAAAGAAAATCCTTTGACATTGCCAAAAAAATGCATCATATAGAAGGTATGAAAGAATGCTTTTCACTCCTGATCCTTGTATTGTTGTGCGTGGTTCCTCTTTCGGCTAATGAAACCTTGTCGTTTCCTGAGGCGTATGGAGCACAGCTGCCAAGCGATGCCTCGATCGGCCAGATTGTCAGTGGCGAGGAAGGTAGTGCAGAAGCAATTACCAGACAAGCATTGATGAACTCCTATGGGCCAGGATGGCTTGAGGAGTATGTCAGTGAGGTGCTGAGAAAGGCATTCACCAATACCTATGACCAACAGTTGGTATCCTTGCTGCCTGCAAAGCAGGTGCAGGTAGGTAAGGCAGTGGTTCGCTCAGATCTCTATGAGGTTCCGTTCTGTGTACATGAGCCAGATTACCAGTGGGGTACCATGGTCTGGACACGTAGTGAAGATGAAAGGTGGGTGTTGCTGGCGATCAAGATAGAATCGTCACTCTGAATCAGTTTCAAGGTCCTGCTTCCTGATTACCAGGATATAGGAATCGGAAGCCTCCACTGAGAAGGACTGGTACTGTGACTCCTTTGCGCGAAGGTACTGCATCAGAACCGCGGGATCCACATCCAGATCTTCTAGATTGATGACAATGGCTTTCTGTTGGGGTTTGATGGTAATCTGGACATCTTCCATTTCCGTCCCATCAAGGAGAGGCCCTTCCCAGTGTTCTTCATCAGGGTTTATGGCAGGGGTCTTGCTGTAGACACCACAACTGGATACCAATGCAATGGTACCCAAAAGCAAGCAGATGACTACAAACTGTACAAGGCGAGAGCGCAGCCTCATTGAACCCCTCCAAACAAAATCGGTGTATCCATAATGATAACAAAGGAGAAGAGGAAAGATTACAAAAGAAATCGAATGGAAACATTTCTTCAAATGGGGTAGAGTACCTCCCAAGAAGGAGTGTTTATGGCATTACTCGATATCTCCCTTTTTTCTGATACCCTCCAGCTGGATGTTTCTCTCACTGTCATCTATCCACAACGATGTGACCGCTCACCTGATATTCCTGGTGGTCCGTATAAAGTGCTCTACCTGCTGCATGGGATAAAGCAGAATGAACAGAGCTATGTGCGAAATTCGGCAATTGAACGGTATGTGAGGAATCTTCCCCTGGTGGTTGTGATGCCATCGGTTGGAAGAAGCTTCTACACCGACCAGGAACGTGGCTACCCCTATTTTACCTTCCTGAGTGAAGAACTTCCCCGGTTCCTCTCCTCTGTTTTTACCATCAGTACCAAACGCGAGGATACATTTATTGCAGGACTGTCGATGGGAGGGTATGGGGCATTCAAGGCTGCTCTCACGCGTCCCGACCTATATAGCAGGGCTGCAAGCATGAGCGGTGCCTTGGACCTGGTATCGCTCGCTAATACGCTTGGGGACTCGGTAAAGATTTTCCCACATGAATGGGAGAATACCTTCGGCACCTATGAAGTTAAAGACAGTGAACATGACCTGATGGCGTTGTCTCGCAAGGAACTTTCTCCCAAGCCGTCATTCTATGTAACCTGTGGTGATGAGGATGCCCTGTTGCAGGATAACCTACGATTTGTTGAGACACTGAAAGAGACCCATGATGTAATCTATGACCAGCACCCGGGAGGGCATACCTGGAAGTTCTGGGACAAGGCACTGAAGCGTGTGCTGAGGTGGCTGCCTCTCTGATCAGGCTTTCTGTCCTGCAATGGCAAATGGTGTCTGGTAGTCCACCCACCTGTCATCGAGTGTAAACACAATATCGGTGTCACAGAAGTTTGAGTAGGTGTACATCGCCTTGATCATCTCCAGGCGGATTGCATCAAGCTGCTTCACCGGTCGCTCCTCAGAGAGGTATACATAGATGACTACCATCAGGGAACGTCCCCGCTTCAATGCATAGACCTCTGCCTTTCGGAAGGCATATTTTTTCACGAAGCGGTTGGTGATTTTCTCCAGTGTTGCCTGTACCGAGATTGTCGGTGCCGCCCCCAAGAGTTCCCTGCTGTAGACTACCAGGTCCTTGATAAGCACTGGACTGAGGAAAGCCAGGAAAAGCACGGTAAGTGCCGGGTCGATGTAGTTGCTCAGGAATGCAAAACGTGTTTGCTTGATCAGGCCAACCATTCCTATTGCAAGCACTGAGGCAAGGGAGAGAAGGGTGTCCAGCAACCATGCCTTGCTCTCCGAGCGGAGGGTCGGGCTGCTCAGTTTTTTGGCCTTGTTTGCAAGGGCAAGCCAAACAACAAAACAGACAACCAGGGAGAACACCGAGACAGGAAAGGCGATGGAGAAGGTAATGGCATAACCACCTCGGGTCATGGCAATAGCTGCCATGGATCCAATGGTTACGACCATGGTAAGCAGCACGAGACTCCGCAAGACCAGGAAAAATGGTTCAAAGGCTCCATAGCCGAAGGGGAATCGGTCATCATCTTCCTTGAAAAGGAGGGTTACCACCCTTCCTGAGCCGATGATGAACATGCTCTGGATCAGGGAGTAGAGTCCATCGAGAAGCATTGAGTTTGAGTTGGCGACAATGGAGACCACTAAACCGAGTATGCCGAATCCAAGGCAAACGATGGTAGTCACCCGTAGTAACAGTAGTTCTTGTTTTTTATTGCTCATATAAAGTAATTGTTGCTATCAATCATGGCGTTCATTCGCCCGAGATCACCGTTTATGGTCCTACGTATAGGACAGATACTGAGTATCAAATCAGGTGATATGTTGATATGTATATTCTGAAGTATACAGGAATCCATCATAAACCGCAAGCAACGTCCATAATTCGAATTATCAAAAATATATTGTGCAAAATACTTGTCAGTTGGATAAGAAATAGACTATTATTTGAGACATATTCCTATAATCATTTTTAATGAGGTAGACCATGCGCAAGGCACAGAGAACACTGATATTTACCCTGATCACTCTTACTATTGTAGCGAGCTTGCTCTCTTGTAGCAAAACAGATCAGGAACAAGAAGTGAATGAACCATTGGAAGCAGTGAGTGCTGCCACCGATTATACCCAGATTGTCTCTTCCTCTGTTGCAATCGAAGAGCGTGCACTACGGGATCGTGTTATCGGCAGTGGAACCGTACAGGGCCAGAGGGAGGTGAGTATCAAATCTCGGCTGAGTGGAGAAATCCAAGAGATATCAGTTGACTTGGGAAGTACCCTGAAAGCAGGAGACACCCTGCTTACCATTGATGACACCATTGCCAAGCTTACCCTCAGCCAGTTGGAATCGCAATACGAGAATGCAGTGAAACAACAGGCTGTGAATGAGAAACTCTTTGCCAGCGGGGCAATTTCCCTCTCCCAACTCAACCAAGGCAAATCTAGTTTGGATGGGCTTTCTGCCCAGCTTGAACAGGCAAAGAACAATGTTGCCAACTCCAGGGTAACGACACCAATATCCGGAAGTGTTGCTGAGATAACCAAGCTGGTTGAAGGGGACCTTTTGCAAGCTGGTTCCCAGATTGCCCGTATCGTCGATCTCAATCATCTGAGGGTTACGCTCGCTATTGGTCAAGCTCAGCTTTTTCTTATCAAGGAAGGAGCCCCGGCAGAGATCACCATACGCACTCCAACTGAAACCATTGTTGCTGAGGGCAGGGTAAGTGCCATCAGTGCCTCATCTGACAGCAGAACCGGTAGCTGGGTGGTCTATGTAGATTTTGAGAATCCAAGACCCGATATACTGAAAGCAGGAATTACCGCGGATGTAACCATCTTCAACACCGATGCACCCTTATATACCGTGGTTCCCAACGGTGCAATGGTGAATCGGAATGGGAAGCAGTACATCTTCGTGGTTGACGGTTCCAATGCCAGTCTGCAGGAGGTGACCGTAGTTGACCAGTTTGGAGACCTTACCGCCATTGAAAGCAAGGATGCCTCTGTTTCCTTGATAGGAGAGCGAGTGCTTGTCAGCAGCCTCTCCCGTTTGATCGACGGTAGTGCCATCAGCACTTCGTTGGAGTAGGAGGGCAGTATGGATAATCAGGATAAACAGTTTACCATCGGTAGGTTCTCGGTAACCAAACCAGTATTGGTCAATATTCTCATGATCACCGTACTTGCTCTGGGTGTTCTTAGTTTACTGACCCTACCACAGGAACAGTTCGCAGAGGTTCCCTTCTACTGGGTTAATGTCATTGTCCCCTATCCAGGTGTGAGTGCCCAGGATATGGAGTCCTCAGTCACCATTCCCGTGGAGAATGCATTTGCCGGGATGGATCGTCTCAAGCAGATCAGCTCAACCACCAGTGAGGGGTTGAGTGTGGTCCGGGTTGAGTTTGATGATGGCATAGACGATACCCTTTTTCGTTCTCTTTACCAGGATGCACAGACTCGGTTCAGCCAGGTAAGTCTTCCTGAGGGAGCATTGCAGCCATTGCTGGATGATTTTTCCTCTTCAGACTTTTTGCCTGTCATCGAGGTAATTGTCAGCGGGAATATCTCCTATCAGGACATGCGTGAGCAAGCTCAGGAGCTGCAAAACCGGTTCCTCAGCATTCCAGATGTTTCAGATGTAGAAATTGTTGGTCTGCCTGAAAGGCAAATCCAGGTGAAGCTGGACCCGACACTGCTCTCCTCAATGGGCTTGAGTGTCAATGAGGTGGTTCGTTCTCTCTCAGGGGAGAACCAGCGCCTTCCTAGTGGGAGTCTCTCAACAGAGAGTCGCCAATACCTGCTTCGTACCTTTGGTTCCGTGGAGGGTGTCCGGGATATTGAATCCGTTATTGTCAGACGTTCCAACCAGGGAGAGGGACTTGTCCGTCTCTCTGATGTTGCAAAGGTCATGGATGGCTTTGATGAGGAAGCACCCTTGAGCCGGTTCAATGGGGAGAGTGCTGTCAGTTTGAAGATCACCAAGGTGGTGAAAGGTGATTCGGTGGCAATCGTCGATGCGGTCAGGCAGATTGTCGATGAGACCCAACCTCGTGCAGGGGCAACCCTGACGTTGTTCAATGATTCCACAGTCCAGATTGCAAGCAGCCTTTCTGTACTCTCCACCAATGCCCTTATGGGTCTTTTGTTGCTGGTTATCATTCTTTCCCTGTTCATTGGTTTCAGAAATGCATTTATAACGGCGCTTGGTATCCCGGTAACCTTTGCATTGACCTTCCTGGTACTCGACCAGTTGGGGCAGACCGTAAACACCAACACCCTCTTTGGTTTGGTGCTGGTATTAGGTTTGATCGTCGACCACGGTATTGTCATCGTTGAGAACTCATACCGCCTCCAACTCGCTGGAGTACCTCGGCATGAGGCCGCAATCAAGGGGGTCAACCAGGTGGTATGGCCGATCATTGCCGCCACCGGAACCACCGTTGCAGCATTCCTCCCCCTTATGATTATTCCAGGGACCATCGGCAAGTTCCTCAGGGTCATTCCCCTGACCGTTACCATTGCCTTGATCGTAAGTACTTTTGAGGCCCTCTTCTTCCTCCCCAGCCACTACGCAGAGTGGGGCCCCAGGAGACTCAAGCAGGAGAAAGCAGGCAAACAACGCTTTGAGCGTTTCATCAACACCTATCAACGTGCCCTTGCCTGGGCCCTGGATAGGAAGGGACGTTTCATACTTCTCACACTCCTGGTAACTGCTGCAATATTCTCCTTGGTGGGTGGTTTGCGTCAGGATCTGTTCAGTGCAGAAGATTACAGTTATTTCAATATTGAGATCACTACTCCCCAGGGATCTACCTTGCGTACTACCAACAATGTGGTCTCAGCATACGAGAAGGTCCTTCTTGATAAGGTCGGAGGTGGTGAGATCCTCTCCATCAGTGCCAACATCGGTGGTAATGAAGGGGGTGCTGAAAGCACCACCCAAGCAACCATCACGGTTGACCTTGCTGAGATGGATGAAGGGAGAACCAGAAGCATTGAGACAATCATTGATGAAGTGAAGAGGGAGACCTACTACATCAGTGGCGCAGAGCAGGTGCTCTTCACCAAAGCCCAGACGGGTCCTCCAACCTCTGCAGATTTCAGTTTCCGTCTCTCCGGCGATGCATATGAACCTCTCATAGAGGCTTCAGGCGTATTGGGCAACACCCTCGCCTCGATTGAGGGTGTGGAGAATGTCCAGAGCGATTTCATTGCAGGCAATCCCGCCCTCCGCATTGATGTTGACCAGGATCAGGCAACCCGGTTGGGAATCGGAGTTTCTACCATTGCCGGCTACCTTCGTGTACGTTTTGAAGGACAGAACGTTGGAACGTTGTTCCTGGAGAATGAAGAGATTGATATGGTCGTCCAGTTTGATAATGGTGGAACGGAGCGCTTTGAGGATCTCCAACAGATCCTCATACCCACTGATGATGGAAGGCTCGTGCCCTTGAGCAGTGTTGCAGCCATCTCCTTGGAGAGTTCCATCGGTTCCATCAGGCGTGTAGAAGGAAAGCGTGAGATTACTGTTACCGCAGATGCACTCACAGAGGTTGACCAGAATGTGGTCAATGACCAGATTGTGCAACTCTGGGATACCGATCTCCGTAATCGATATCCTTCGGTTGACCTGGTGGTAGGTGGTGAGTTCAGTGATTTTTCCAACCTCCTGATCGATATCCTCCGTATCTTTGTGCTCGGGATCTTCCTGATGTACTTGATCCTTGGTACTCAGTTCAACAGCTACAGCCAACCCTTCCTGATTCTGCTCAGTGTTCCTTTTGCCTTTATCGGGGTGGTGCTTTTCCTTTTCATCTCGGGGACCCCGCTTTCAACAACGGTAATCTACTCAGCAGTTGCCTTGGCTGGAATCGCGGTAAACGATGCCATCGTCCTGATCAGTTTCATCAATGAACTACGCTCGGAAGGGAAATCTGTAGCTGAGGCGATTGTCGAGGCTGCAGGGACTCGTATACGACCAATCCTCCTTACCAGTCTTACCACCATTGCAGGACTGCTTCCCACCGCAATCGGGATAGGGGGATATTCCGTTGTATGGTCACCAATGGCCTCCACCATCATGGTAGGCTTGATCTTCTCCACGTTGAGCGCGCTATTTGTACTACCCTTGCTCTACGCTTCATTCTACAAAGACACCCGGAGGAATGCTTAATGAAACGATACCTACCAATTATGATACTCTTACTGTCTGCGCTCTCATCCCTTGCTGCCTCCTCCTATCCTGACCTTACTCCTGTGGATTTGGCAGGGGAGTCAGCACTTCCATTGGAAGCTGAATCGATAGATGTATTCCTTGATACCTGGAGAGATGAGACCCATCCGACTACCTTCAGTTTGCTGGAGCAGTTGGAGATAAAGCTGAAAGAGCATGACTGGCAGTTGCAGCAGCTCTCTGATGTGGTTGGCATCCAGGAAGCACAACTGGAATTCTCCCTCTCCCAAGGGAAACCCACTTGGGGAGTGAGTGCAACTCCCTATACCTACAATGATATGACCGTGCAGACTGGAGCAGTGCCTACAAGAACCAAGAGCCACTCCTTCCAGGTAGGGGGAACCCTCACTGATACCCTCTCTACAGGGGCGACCTTGCAGCTTTCAGTTAACCAGAAGAGTACAAAAAGCCTAACAACAAGCACTGCACCCTCTGTGGATGCCTGGACACAGACCCCCACCGTTTCCCTCTCCCTTCGCCAGCCACTTTGGATCGGGGATGGATTGGTTGACCTCTCCTACCAGGACAAGCAGGTGGAGAAACAACGTATTGCTCTCTCTGATGCCATCTACTCCAAGGATGGACTGCAGCGTGCGCTCATCCTGCAGAATATTCGCCTCCTCTTGCTCCGTCAGAGCTTGCTGGAGAACCGATATATACTCTCTGAAAGAGTCAGCTTGGCTGATACCGCAAGGAAGAGAGCCAAAAACGATTTGGATGAGGGCCTTATCAGCCGCCAGGCGTATGAGAGCAGTCAGCTTGCCTATCAGCAGAGCCTGAGTGCCTACCAAGCAGTGAATCGCGAGCTTGACACTCTTTCGGTTACCTTAAAGCGGGTATGGCAAGATGATCTTCCCCCGCAGGTATCGCTCTCCGTCTTCAACCCTGTTTCCTTGATGGAGAATGGGTATGAACTTGCATCACTGCTCTCACGATATCTATCCCAGGATACTGCCTACCAGCAAGCCTTGTTGGAGGTGCAGAAGGCAACCATCGACAGCGGGATGTTCTCTGTACAGGATGCTCCGTCCCTTCAGCTGAGCTTCCAGATGAGCCCCTTCTACTCACCAAGTGATGGTAATTCGTTCTTCTCTTCCTTCTCTGAGCTTTTCTCAGATGCAGACCCGCAGATGACATTCTCCGTAGCATTCAGTGCAACCGATCTGTTCAGGAAATCTTCCTCATTGCAGCAGGCACTCGCTCAGAAAGCGCTGGACTCTGCGAAAGCAGGTCTCGAGCTCGCCTTTGCAGAAGCTGAGGATACTGTACAGGCAATGAAACAGGAAGTAGCTGGGTATCTCTCTGATCTGGGTGTCCAACTCGCTGACTACCGGTTAAAAGAAGCATTGCTTTCCAGTGAGCAGATTCGATTCGAGGCATCGATAAGTGACAAGCAATCCCTTCTCCAGAGGGAGTTGGACTGGTACCAGGCAGCCTTTACTGTATTGGACACACTCAGGGAGTTGGAATTTCGCTATCTCCAGATGCGTTTGCAGGGGTTGTTAGGATAGGTTGCTCTTTTTGAGCATCGCTTTATGGCGGTACATTGACTTGTCAGCAAGGGTGAAGGCATCCCGGGTGGATATACCTTCATCGTTGTTTGTTTCTGCATATCCCCATGCAACATCGATGGGATGGGCAAGTTTGGTATTGGCTTCGAGTAGCTTCAGTTCAAATTGTTCCATCTTGGATTGCATCTTGCCTATCTTGGCTCTGGTAAGGATGACACAGAACTCATCGCCGCCGATCCTGAATACTTTTCCATCAGGTGAGAATGCTTTATGCAGCAACTCTGCCAAGGTGAGGAGCAGGTGATCTCCTTCATGATGTCCCCATGTATCATTGACTCGTTTGAGATTGTTCATGTCAAAGAGTATAAAGACCAATTCTTGGTCTCTTTGTTCTGCTATAGATAGCATACGCTCAAATGCGATACGGTTTCGCGCCTTGGTAGGCAGGTCAAAATCGAACTTTGCTTCCTGGACGATGAGATAGTACAATAATAGTGCTGTTGCAATGGAACTGGTGATATAGGAGTCCTCAAGATAAAGGAACTGGATAATTGTTGCTATGATAGGCAAGCAATAGACCAAGGCAACGAGGAACTTGCTTGGTGATATGGTAGCGTGACGCATTCTGAAGAGTTGGATGAGAATAAGGATGTAATAGGAGTACGAAACGCAGGTAGTCACATAGAAGAATGACCCCCTGATATACTCGTTGGAGTTATTTACAGAGAAGAACCAACCGTTCTGGATGGAGAGAATGGTTAGTATAGCGTTCAATGCCAAGGGGGTATAGAGAACTCTTTTTACGGTCTTTCCGTACTCACTATACCCAAGATACCAAAGAATGATGAGTGCAACTGCCGGGATCAGGATGAAATAGAGTGCATTCGAGAGCAGATGGATGACAATGGCATAGGCAGCTGTACGCCCTGCCATGATATACCCCAGCACTTCCACTGCCAACAACGCGAGGGTAATGTATGAGGCAAGGATATAGTACCTGTTCTGCCTTGACCCACTAAGATGTCGTGTAGCCAGGTAAATGGTAAAAAACAAGGGAACCATGCTGAAGATATCTACGATGATAAGTGGGTTCATGTCGGCTCCTTGGAAAAGTCTTCACGTAAATGGTATACGCTCGGTATGGCATTTGCCTACAAAAAAAGCCGTAAGAACACAAAAAAACGCAAGAATTTTTGTAATCCTTGCGTTGCTATTTGTTTGCATGAAATTTATTGCATCTGCCAGGCAAGTCCTGCAGAGAAAGTCAGGCTTGCAATATTGTTCTTGGTGTAGACTTCAGTGGACTCTGTCCAGTTGCTTGCATCATTCTCGCTCTCCCCATCTGCAGTCCCTCCGAAGAAGCGTGCATTGGCAAAGAGGGAGAAGCCATCCTCAATCGCATAGTCCATACGAAGGGAGGCATCCAATATAGATCCTTCGAACGCATAGTCAGCTCCATTGATATAGGCAAGGTTCGCGTATGATCCTGCGATATCGGCACTGAGTGTCAATCCAAAGGGGAAGCGGTACTCACTGTAAATGGCCAGGGCTGGAACCAGCCCTACGTTCTGGCTAATAAAGGAGTCCTCTCCATCCACTTCCCTGAACTGGATTGATGCATTCCTGATCTGCAGGGCAAGGCCGACTCCAAGATACGCCTCTTCATATTTCCCGAGCAGGTCATAGGTGTAGGTGGCTCGGTAGAAGGGGAAGCTGTAGGTCAGTTCCATGGGACCTTCAAATGTTTTGTCGCCAATCTTTACATTGTTGTTTTTAAAATCAACTGCGGTATCAAGCTGCAATGGTTGGTAGGTGAACCAGAGGCGGTGTTTATCCTCAATTCTCGCTCCTACCGTGTAGCGGCTGAAGGGGTAGAGGTTGTTCTGTCCGCCTTGCTTGATGTAATCGAATTCGTCTCCTGTTGTTCCATTTTGGAAGGTATGGTGCAACAGGCCAATGGTGCCTTGCTCTGTCTCTACGAACGGGGTAAAGGAGAATGCAAAGAGTGAGAGAGCAGAGAAGGAAAGTAAGGTAAGTGTCAGGATTAGTTTCTTGTTCATAATATCTCCTATTAGATACCAATAATATAAAAGGAAATTATATTTTGGTCAATATAACCATCGGTGTAGATTCAGGAAAATATGCCACAATCCAAATGTTTGGCGGCGTAGATACCAAAAAGCATATAGCAACTGGTAAGTATGAAGATAAGTGGAAACCCTAGATAGGGAAGCAAGAGACCAGCAAGCATGGGGTAGAGGATATTCATCAAGGCACCAGCACCGCCTATCCCAAAATAGATAGGGCGGTTCTCATTGTTGGAAATTTCCAACAGAATCCCCACGGTAAGTATGTGATAGAGAGCACCGGTAGCTCCTCCGATAAAGAAGGCAAGTGGGTAGAGTAGTGGGGTTGCTATCAACAAGAGAGCAATGATCGGGGTGGAAATACCGAGAAGGATGAAAAGATAGATAAGCGGGCGATAGCGCTGTCCTTTGCTGAACAGGTTGGTAAGGATGGTTGCAAGCAGAGAACCGGAAAGCTGGAACAACAGGAAGGTTCCCGTTCTTCCTCCGTCCAATCCATAACGTTGATTTGCCAGAACCACCAAGAATGGCAGGGTAGAGAGGATAACCCCTGAGGTATTCACCAAAAGCAGATAGAGTCTGACATTTCGGTCTTCCTTGATGGCATGGGCAAACATACCCAGTCTTTCTCCTAGAGTCTGTTTTTTTTGCTGGGGATTTTCTCCCTCTTTCAGCATCCAGAAACCACTGGTAGCGAAGAGTAGCAGGAGGCTTGCCATAAGGAACAGCAGGCTGTAGCTGTCGGGGTAGGAGAGGTAGGAGAGTACAAGTTTTACCACAACTGAACTGATGATCAATCCAATACTGGTAATCAGTTGTTTCTGGGTCAGTAGTTTCTTTCGTTGAGGTTTTTCAATCGTGCTTCCAAGAATATCGGTGTAGGCGATGTTTGCCCATGCACCGCTGAAGGAGAATACGGTGATCAGGAAAAGGATAAGCCATATTTTCCAGGTGGCAGGGGATCCAAGGTTGCGCAAGAATATCCCAAGGCTTGCAAGCGCTGCAACCCTGAGGTATATCCCCCCCAGAAGGGCTGGTTTCTTGTGCTTGAATCCCATGATGAAGGTAGCAAACAGCAGTTGCATGAAGCTGCCGAATCCCACCATGATGGCAGTCAGCAGCCCTAGGTGAAAGGTAGTAGCCCCAGTTTCGCTTAGCATGGCTGGGGCGACGGTATTCACGTCTATGAAACTCATGGTAAGTGAAAGGAACAATGCATGGATCATGAAAGAGCGATAGTTGGTAATCCTCATCAGTATCCCCTCCCTAATTTGAATATAGCAAAGTAACTGACCTTTGGATATCAAAATAATGAGGGGGTTTGGAGCACAACAGGTGATTAATCATGAAAAATACGATGGGATGCCTGCAATACTTCCTCCGTAGCGGAACTGATTTTTGTATACACCTCTCGATTGATTCTTTCATACAATGCAACATTTGCCTTATCTGGGAGGAACATGTCCCGTACTCTCACCATATGCTCGATAGCTGATGCCCTGTCGGGATATATCCCGAGTGCAAGAGCGGTGCAGATGGCCGCCCCCATACTGGCTGACTCGTTGGTTTGGTTCCTGTGGGCAGGTACACCAAATACATCTGCGAGGATCTGCATGAAAAGTTCCCCATTGGAGCCACCACCGCTTACAATGAGATGCTCTATCTCAACTCCCATCTCATCACACATCGCCTGAGCATTGTTCTTCATGGTCATCGAGATGCCTTCAAGCACAGAGCGGAACATGTGTTTCCCCTTATGCTTGCCATTGAAGCCGATCATGATGCCTCTCTCCCATTGCTGGGTGGGACGGGCAAGCCAATGCAAGATGGTGTACAGTCCGTCACAACCAGCGCTTACGTCCTTACCCAAGACATTCAGATACGCTTCTGGAGACATATTATGCTCCTTGGCTGATTCTACCAATCCTGTTCCCATCAGGTCCTTGATCCAGGTGACGGTCGCCATTCCCCTACGAATTCCATTGCTTTCATAGAGGAATTCACCGGGTACTGCCCCTGGGTTGCTCCAGTAGTACGTTGTATCCGCTTGGTACGTGTCTCCTACCATCATACTGGTGATGTAGGTACCCAGTGACACAAGAACGGTTCCTTTATCAGCCAATCCAGCACCAAGGCCTTCCACTGCCTTGTCATTTGCAGTAGAAACAACCGGGATTCCGGAAGGAAGTCCAGTAGCCTTGCTCGCCTGTTCAGTTACCGAGCCGAGAATGGTAGATGGGTCAACCAAATCGAAGAGCATATCCCGTGGAGTAGAATAGGAGTCGAAGAGCTCACCATCCGGGTACCACTGAAGGGTCTCTGGATTGATGGGCCAGGGACCAACGTAGTTTGAGCGGGTATCCCTGGTCTCCCCGGTAAGTCGATGGGTCAGATACCCGGTAGCAGTGGTAACATACCGAACTTCATCATCTTCATGCTCATATGGATAGGAAAGACGGATATCCATCCAGCTCTGCACTGGGGAAGCCAGACTCCCGTCTTGCTTAAGCAGGGCACGGCAGCAACGGATGGATCCCAAACCGATTCCAATGATATCTTCCATGTTTCCCCGGAAGGCCTGGAGCATGCCCTTGCAAGCTTGCTGCAGGCTATCCCACAAATCATCATCAGGATGTTCAGCCTTTCCCTCTCCATAGAGATGGATTTCCTTGAGCGGCACCGTATTTGAGCAGATTTCCTCCCCAAGGGTGTCAAACATGGTCACCTTGGTACTTTGTGTGCCTCCGTCAATTGCTACTATGTACTGCTGTTTCATAATTTCTTCTTTTTTCTTTGCTCTTTCCTGAGAACTAACGTATCAGGAAACCACCGTCGATGGTAAGAACGGTTCCATTCACATAGTTGGAAGCATCGCTGGAGAGATAGACGCAAGAGCCCATCAAGTCGGTTGCTGTTCCCCATCGATTTGCAGGAATGTGGGAGACGATCACCTCATTACGTTTCTGGTCGCTGCGGGTTTTCTCCGTCAACTTGGTTACAAAATACCCAGGAGCGATCGCATTGACCTGGACATTGTATTCTGCCAACTCATCACTCATAGCCTTCGTCAAACCCACGATACCATGTTTTGATGCAGCGTATGCTGGTGACCAGCGTCCACCAAGAAAGGCATACAGGGATGCAATATTGATGATCTTTCCACTTCTTTGCCTGATCATATGGGGTGTTACCTCATGTATCATCTCAAAGGCAGCGGTTAGGTTCACCGCAATCATCTTGTCCCAGTCACTGCGATTGAATTCAGTGACATCCTCCTTGTTTATGCTGATACCCGCACAATTGACCAGGATGTCTATACTCCCCCACGTATCGATGCAAGTATCGACTACACGTTTGCATTCACCCTCTTCAGTGATATTGCTGTGAATATACTGATAGGCAACTCCGCAATCTTCAACCCACTGTTTTGTCTGTCCATCTTCTTCCATGATGCTGGCTACCATGACATTTGCTCCAGCCTTCGCCAGAGCTACTGAAAGGGGTTGCCCAAGACCGGTGTTCCCACCGGTGACAATGGCATTTTTACCTTTCAAGGAAAAGAAATCCATGGTGAAGTCAGGTATATTCATTCGCTCTCTCCTCTGTCTTTTGTAATCTGATCGGGAGTTCTTTGCTCTGTATATAAAGCAAGCTTCTGTAACAATTTTTCTATAAACGTCTTGGCATCCCCGACAACCACCACATCTGATATGCTGCAAATGGGTGCGTCAGGACTCGTATTCACTGAGAGTATCGTCTCCACATTCTGCAATCCTTCCACATGCTGGATAGCCCCATCGATTCCAATTGCGATATACAGACGAGGACTGACAATCTTTCCTGATTGTCCTACCTGAATGCTACGGTTGGCAATCCCTTGGTCGACGAGTTTTCGGCTTGCAGATACTTCACCACCCAATTCTTTCGCCAGTGTTTCCAGCATCGGGTATGCCCTCTTGGCACCACCACCTCCTGAGATGAGCACATCGCTATCTCGAATATCATAGGAAAGTAGTCTCTGCTTTCTCTCCAGAGGGGTAAGTGAGGAGGGCGATGCGATTTTGTCTTCATAGTGCTGTACTACAGTTTTCACCTGTGACTTCAGCTCCCAGGAGAAGATGCCTGGCTTGATGCTCAGGATAATTGGAGGCTCACTCTTCATTGCGATACCTGCCAGCACATTTCCTGAATAAGCTGTACGCACAAATTCCAAGTCCTCTCCGTGTCTTTGGACATCGTTTATCTCAGCAACAAGGCCAACCCCCATCCGTCTTGCAACTCGGGGAGCAACCATCCTTCCTACCCATGTCCCAGGAATGAGAATGGTGTCAAATGCATGGCGCTCGTGAAGGTCGATGATGATGGCACAGATATGACGTGCATCTTGCTTGACGATTCCCTCATCCTGGACAAGCATGATGGTATCAAAACCCTCAGGCAGCGATTCTTGGTCGGATGAGAAGGCAAGGAGCCAAGACTCACTGTTCTTCTCTCCATGGATACGCCTGTTTACCTCGAGAAGTGCATTGCTCCTCATTGGGACTTCCGTATCCTGCAGGATCAAGGTTCGTTTCATACTACACAAACCCCCTTTCCTTGAGATAGGAGAGAACAAAGTCGATCCCCTTATCATCCGCTTCGACCACTGTTTTTTTCCGTTTCCGGCTCTTTGCCTCATAGGTGTTGACCACCTTGGTTAAAGAGCCTTCCAAGCCCACATGGGAAGGGTTCAAATTCAGTTCCTTGTTGGTGAGTATGGTTAGTTTGTCTGATACATCCCGTTGCAGGTCTGCATAGGAGGGATAGGGGAGTTTGCACGTACTGCTTCTGGAGAGGCTCAACACACCAGGGAGTTGCATCGACCAAGTGGTGGTCTCTCTTTCCCCTTCAACAGAGAATACTGCAAGACTGCTGGTTGTATGTTCAATGTCTATCTCATTGACATCGAGCATATGATCAAGGTCGAGCATTTCAGCAATCTGGGCAGGAACCTGAGATGTAGCACCGTCGAGCGACCGACTTCCGCTCAAGAGTACGTCAAACGATTGGCTCTTGAGATACGAGCCCAATACTTCACTCGTTGCATAGGTGTCACTCCCGGCAAAAAGAGGGTCACAGATCAGTATACCCCGGTCCACTGGAAGCCTGAGCAGGTCGTGCATATGAGGAATTACATTAGAGGGTGCCATCGAGACCACTTGAAGATGAGATTCAGGATGCTTCTCCTTTACCTTGAAGGCAAAGGAGAGCGCGCATACATCATCCGGGTTCAACACCATCCTGGTGTGATTCCTTACCATGCTACTGGCCTCATAGTCATAACCGAACCCTGTAATGTCTGGGACGAATTTAACCAAGCATATGATGTTCATAGTGACACCAGGTTATTGGTACTTCTTACCTTCTTCCTGTGGGAAGATGGTGCCAAAGTTCATGATGCCGTTGGGATCAAATGCCTCTTTCAGTTTCTCCAGCATATAGTAGGCGGAACCATGCTCCTGTTCGGTCCATTCATTGCGGAATTTGCCAATTCCATGATGGTGACACATTGACCCGCCAAGCTTGAGGGTTTCCTCGACAATGATCCGTTGCATTGGGTGGTGGTATACCCGCATTTCATCCTCTGGTGCACAATGGATATCGTAGTTGTACACGAAGTACATGTTGGTTCCGTTGATGTAGCTATGGGAAGAGTGACCGCCAAGCATGGTCAGATCATGGAACCGAGGATACTCTTCCTTCACACGCTTCATGACATTGTAGTAAATTTTTGTGATCGTACCCCAGTCTGCAGAGATTTCGGTGGTGAAGCCGGAGTGGCTGTCATGTTCTTTCATTCCTTCATACTCATCGTCTATGTCTTGCTGGGACCAGTTGAGGTTGTTGAACCAGTTTTCAATATGTTTGCTGTCAACCTGTTCGATGATGCCGTCCTTGAATTTCTCGACAGCCTGTTCGATTGCCTCTCCTGTAGCTTTTACAATTCCCTCAGGGCCTTCTGCCATGAACAGCAGCACGCACTTGTTCTTGTGGAAGTGGTAGAAATGCTGTGCAGCATCTTCCTCACTGTAGGTACGGGCAACAGAGGGTCTGAAGCCGTTTACCATGACTTCCCTCAACACCTTGATTCCGGTATCGACATCCTTGATGAGATACCCATAAAACTTGTTGTTGTCAGGATAGAACTTGAACATCTTTACCGTTACTTCGGTGATGTAGCACAGCGATCCTTCATTGCCGATGGCAATATGACGAATATCGGGACCACCTGAACGTCGGGGAACATTCTTGATTCTGGAGATATGTCCGTCTGGGAAAACGCACTCAAGTCCGACTACCATGTCCTCGATTGCCCCATAGAGGGTGGAGAACTGTCCAATACTCCGGGTTGCGACCAATCCACCCAGTTTTGCTACAGGCTTTGACTGTGGTGAGTGGCCGGTGGTAAAACCTTCCTTTCTCAGGGCATCTTCCAGTACTTGCAGGGGAACTCCCGCCTGTACGGTTGCCTGCATGTTATAGGTATCGATATTGATGATACTGTCTAAGTTCAGTGCATCTATGACGAGTGTCTGTTCCTTCCAGTTCTCAAGACCACCCTCTGTTGCTGTTTTTCCAGCACGGGGGATCACGTTGATCTTATTGGTATTACAGAACACAAGCAGGTCGCGAACCTGCTGGGGAGAGTCGGGGTAGACGATTGCCAGCGGGGAGGGTACATCGAGTACGTTCCTTGCTTTTGCATATTTCTTATATCTATCTGCAGATGCATCATAGAGATCTTCACTGTTGGTGTTGATCTGGGTAGGTTTCAGCATTGTTTTCAACTGTTCAAGAATCTTTTCGTTATTCACACATTCCTCCAAAGGTCTAGGTGACAAGTCCAGATAGGTATCTGAACACTCTATCCATAGGGTAAAGGTCATCGTATGTAATGTCAATGAATATGGAAAAATTTCTAGTAATAAGAATTTAAATTACAATAAAAGGAAAATTTTCCATATAAATACTGGTTATTGGCCTAGTTTACCTTTACACTCCTTGTATGAGTGTTTACACTGATTACCGTTACAAAGAGAAGAAGGATATACTGTTTTGAATACGATAGACTTACATACATTGAATCCCCTGGAGCGTCACATCCATGAGGTCTTGCTTGCCCAACGTGATACGCATGGTACCTTACGCATCACCCAGGCTGCTGAGATATGCAATTGCTCAGTATCGAAAATCTCAAAGTTTGTAAAAAAACTTGGATTTCATAATTATAAACAATACATGGAATTTTTGAGTGGAAAGGATGTGATCGGGTATACCTCAACAAACGAGATACAGCGTGTACGTGCTTTCCTCGATACCTTCGATTCCCAACTGGTGGACGATCTTCATTCCATGATACTGGATCATAAAAAATTGGTCCTCTTTGGGTATGGCCCTTCACTGCTCTGCGCGGAATACTTCGCCTATCGGTTCAGGAACTGTACCGATATAACGACCATGGCTGTTTCTGACCCCATTGCTGTCAAGAATATGGTGGATGAGACAACGCTGCTTGTCATACTGACAGAAACTGGTCGTTTTCACTCCTTTCAGGATGTATACTCTACAGCTAAGAACAAAGGGTGTGATGTGATCATCATTTCGGAGGAATTCAATACGGAACTGGTCACCCAATGTGACAAGATTTTCTATTTGGCACAGCATGCTCAACCAGAGTATTTGCAAGCCTATGAGAAATCGCGAACCACATTCTTCATTTTCCTTGAAGAGGTCATCCAACGGTTTCTTCCTCATCAATCTTGAGAGGACGGAACTCGTTTCAATATCAGGAGAGGACAGTATGAGTACCATACCACGAACAATGAAAGCGGTTGTAACTAAATCCAACGGGGGGTATGAGCAATTGCAGTACCAGGATGTTCCTGTTCCTGAGCTTCTTCCTGGTACGGTTTTGCTGAAAGTACTTTCAGCCGGAGTCAACAATACGGATATCAATACCCGTTTGGGGTGGTATGCTGCCAAGGTTAAGAAAGGAACCCTTGCACTCTCCTCAGGAGAAATAGAAAACAGTATGGATGGGGGATGGAAGGAGAAGACTCCTTTTCCTCTCATCCAGGGAACGGATTGTTGTGGACGCGTGGTAGCTGTAGGAAGTGGACAGGATGCACACTTGCTAAACTCGCGTGTCCTTGTTCGTCCTTGTATGAGGAGCTCTGGTTGGGAATCACTTGAGACCATATGGCTGGGCTCTGACTGCGATGGCGCGTTTGCTGAGTATGTACGAGTTCCTACTCCAGAGGTATTTCCTGTTGACTGTGAGTGGAGTGATGAGGAACTGGGAACCATTCCCTGTGCCTATGGTACCGCTGAGAATATGCTGCATCGCGCCTCTGTACAGGACGGTGATATCGTATTGGTGCGTGGTTCTTCTGGTGGAGTTGGCTCAGCGGTAGTCCAACTTGCTGGGCGCCGGGGTGCAAGGGTGATTGCTGTTACCAGCAAAGGAAAAAAGAGAGAGGTTGCTTCTCTCGCTGTGGAGAGGGTAATAACACACGAGGAGCTTGCTAGTGGAGTCCTTCCCTCAAATTCTGTTGATGTGGTAGTTGATAATGTAGCTGGTCCTGACTTTGGTGAGATGCTGAACCTGCTGAAGAGAGGAGGGCGTTTGGTAACCTCCGGTGCTATTGCGGGTGCACAGGTAACCATTGATTTACGATCACTTTATCTTAAGGATTTGCGACTCATTGGCTGTACTGCTTGGGCTGAACCGGTATTCAGAGATGTTATCTCCTACATCGAACAGGGCGAGATCCGCCCACTGCTTGCAGGAGTATTTCCCATGGAAGAGATAGCAGCAGCACAACAGGAATTCTCCCGGAAACACCATGTTGGGAAACTGGTACTTTTGCCTCATCAGGTATAGAGAGAACCAACAATCCGTCTCTTTACTAAAAAATCTTTACAAATATGCAAAGATGACCTAATCCTCCTGCTTTGTTTGGTAAAATTGGTGTAGTACCATACAAGGAAGTTAAGGAGGATGTCTTATGAAACTATTGTGGGTACTACTCGTGGTAGCACTGATCATTGTCGTGGTTTTTCTGTTGTATCGTAGAATTGAGAACAAGTTGAATGCGTTGCCTGGTCTTCCCATTGCCGATGTTGATTTCCGCCAGGTTCCCGATGGGATCTACAGTGGTTCCTACGCTACCTTTCCTGTACGGGTGAAGATTGAGGCAAAAATGGATTCAGGTAAGCTAACGGACTTGTCTTTGTTGGAACATCGTAATGGACAAGGGCAGAAAGCCGAAAAAATTCTCCAGGATGTTCTTTCTTCCCAGCATCTTCAAGTTGATACTATTTCTGGTGCAACGTACAGCAGTGTGGTGATGCTCAAGGCTATTGAGTCGGCTCTTACAGAGCAAAAATCTCTCTAATTTCTTTTCTTATAACGCTAAAATACTGGCTATAAAGGAAAAGGATTGAGAATCGCTCTGGATTGAGGTATGCTAAGAGTAGTAAACAGCGTATAAGTTCCCCTCTTGGGCAACGATACATAGATAGGAGAAGCTATGAACACAAGCTACGAGAAAGAGCGTCTGAAAAAAACTACTATCGTCTATCTAGTGGTTATGGTACTCATCGTTGTGTTGATTCTGCTTGCTGTGCAGGACACACAGGTCAAGACTGTCGCTGTTATTTTGGTCCTGTTGGTAGGAGCTGCTGCAATTATTGTGCAATGGCTGTTACTCGGAAAGAAAGGTGATGCAACGAAGATGCAAGAACCGGTTAAACCTGTACAGAGTGCACCAAAAGCAGAAAAGCCTGTTCAGAAATCCAGTTCACCAGTACCTCCCAAGCAGGAGAAGAAAGAGGAAGCCCCAAAAGAGGAAGTTTCTACCCAAACCGGGTCACAGTGTGAGACTGCTGGAGTCTACCACTGCTCCGAACATCCCGACAAGACGGTCACCATGGAGGAAGGCAAGCGCTTCCCCCCATGCAGAGGGGATGATAAGGGACATAGTGCTACCTGGGTCCTGGAGTCATAAGGCATTTCTCAATATATTTTTCTGGAGAAGTTTATGAACCCAATTCGCGCCGCATTGCTGGGCGGGGGGAGCAGGGGTCGGTATGTGTATGCCGACTACGCAAAAACCCGACCACAAGACCTTCGTATAACAGCCATTGCAGAACCTGATCCACAGAAGCGTACTACAATTGCAGAGGAGCATGCAATTCCATCTTCACTTGTAGTATCCGATTGGAAGGATTTATTTCCCTCCACACACCAGGATTTTAATGTCATTATCATTGCAACCCAAGATGCAATGCATTTGGAGCCTCTTCTCAAGGCAATTGATGAGGGATATCCAGTACTCTGTGAAAAACCGGTTGTTCCTTCTTTGGGTGAGCTATCCCAGATTGCAGAAAAAGCAAAACATACCAAAAGCCTGGTAAGTATCTCACATGTACTGCGATACACTCCGTTCTTCACCAAAATCAAACAACTCATCGAGGAGAAATCCATCGGTGATCTGATCGGTATCGAATTGCATGAGAATGTAGGCCATATCCATATATCGCACAGCTATGTTCGAGGAAACTGGAGGAAGAGAGAAGAATCCAGTCCTATGATCCTTGCCAAGAGTTGTCACGATATGGACATTCTTCGCTATCTTGCAGGGGGTTCGTGCGAAACGCTCTCCAGCTATGGGGATCTGTTCCATTTCAAACAAGATAATGCACCAAAGGGAGCTCCTCCACGATGTACTGATGGTTGCCCTGTGCTTGAACAGTGTCCCTATGCTTCCCAGAAGATCTACTTGGGAGAGAATACAGACTGGCCTGTGAATGTCATTACCACTGACCTCTCCTACGAGGGGCGGGAGAAGGCGTTGAAAGAAGGTCCGTATGGGAGGTGTGTATATCACTGTGACAATAATGTGGTTGATCACCAAAGTGTAAGTGCACGGTTCTCCAATGGTGTTATCGCAAGCTTTACCATGTCTGGATTTACCATGGATACACATAGGAGTATACGGGTAATGGGGAGCAAGGCGGAACTTAAAGGGGACATGGAGAGTGGTGAGATTACCATTGATGTTTTCTCGACCAAGGAGCGTATTACTTATCAGCTCAATACGAAAAGGGATGGCCACGGGGGAGGAGACGAGCACCTGATTACTGATTTCATCGCACGTGTTCGTTCTTTGGATATACGTAGTACCAGTGATCTTTCCTCCTCGTTGGAAAGCCATTTTATGGCATTTGCAGCCGAAGAAAGCCGTCTCTCTGGGGGAGAAAAAATTGACCTCGCCTCATTTCAGAAGCAAGGTCGTATGAGATTCCTATCTTAGGCAATCTGTTTCTTGTGCTTCCAATAGAACTGGAAGAGTACAACCAGAACCGCCAAAGAGAAACCGATTATATCCTGTACCACGTTTGCAGAGATCAAGAGCAGGGCTCCCAAGAAGGCCGCAATACGTACAGGCCAAACCATGTCCTTGAACAGGTATCCCTCTGTTGCCATACCGATCAAGAGAACTCCCAAGATGGCGGTAATTGCTACTCGTAGCGCAACCAGCGGTGTTACATCAATGAGCAGGAGTGCTGAGTTGTAGATGAACATGTAGGGAACGATAAAACCAGCCAGTGAGAGTTTTACCGATTGTATGCCTGTCATCATGGGATCTCCGCCACTCAAGCCTGCTGCTGCAAATGATGCAAGAGCAACCGGAGGAGTGATGTTGGCAAACATCGCAAAATAGAAGACAAACATATGGGCTGCCAATGGGGGGATGCCAAGCTTCACAAGGGCCGGAGCTGCCATGGTAGCGGTGATCAGGTATGCCGGTATGGACGGAAGCCCCATACCGAGGATCATACAGGTGATCATGGTGAGGAAGAGCGTCATCATCAGGTTGGACTGTCCAAGCTGGATGATGGCATTGGCCATATTGAGTCCAAACCCAGTAAGACTAACCACACCAATGATGATTCCCACCACGGCACATGCAACGGCTACAGAAACTACAGCCCTGGTGCCTTCAGAAAATGCATCGAGAATCTGGCGAAGTGTCATCCTGGTTGTCTTTCTTGCCATACTGACCGCGATGGTGGCAACTATTGCCCAGAAGGCGGAGAAGATGACTGTGGCTCCACTGAAAAGCAGCATGTAGAGCAGAAAGGCGATGGGAATCAAGAGATGTCCACGCTCTCGCATTACATCCCTCAATTTCGGCAGTTGATCCTTGGGAAGTCCCTCAAGGTTTAGCTTGGAAGCACGTAGTTGTACCTGCACCAAGATGCCGAGGTAGTAGAGCAGGGCAGGTATTGCTGCACTCACAACAATGGAACTGTATTTGACTCCGAGCATCTCAGCCATGATGAAGGCTGCTGCACCCATGATCGGAGGAAGAAGTTGCCCTCCAACAGAGGCACTCGATTCTACAGCGCCGCTGAACTCATTGGAATACCCGGTTTTTTTCATCAGTGGGATGGTGAAGGCTCCAGTGGTAACTACATTGGCGACAGCACTTCCGTTGATGGAACCAAGGAATCCGCTTGCAATGACTGCCACCTTAGCCGGACCACCCTTGGAGCTTCCTGCAAAAGCAAGGGCCAGATCATTGAAGAACCGTCCCATACCACACTTATTCATAACCGTACCAAACATGATAAATAGGAAAATATATGAGGCTGCTACATCCACAGAAGTACCATAGATACCTTCTGTGTTGATAAAGATATGGTTGACCAGAGCTTTCCAGTCGTATCCTCGATGCATAAAAATCCCTGGAAGATTTCTTCCAAAGAGCCCGTACAGTAAAAAGATGAGACTGAGGATAACCAATGGCCATCCAGAAATCCGCCTGCTTGCTTCCAGTACCACGAGAATCAGGATGGTTCCCATGACCACGTCCATGGTATTGGGACTTCCCATTCGGTTAATGAAGTTGATGTAGTCAATCCAGACATATGCTGCCACTGCTAGTGAGGCAATTGCAAACACAATGTCATACCAGGGGATGGATTTCCTGCTTGCTTTTTTGTTGGCAGGGTAGAGGAAGAAGGTCATGAAGAGAATCATGGCAACATGGAGTGAGCGGTGCAAATGTGTTGCCGGATACCCTATAAATGAGGTACCAAAGTGGTAGAGTGCTACAATGATGGAAATCCAATACAGCCCCTGGGCAAGAAGATAGTGGTCGAATTTACGTGTCTTCGATTCTTTCTCGAACTTGCTGAGCAGCTGCTCCTGTTTGCTTTTCATGGCAGGATTCATTTCGTCAAGGGATATCTTGGCCATATGGTTCCTACTCCTTCTATAGTTAATTCTACCGGAATATGATGGGGTACATCCTCACCGGTGATAAAGATGGTGTTTCCAACAGTAATGCTGGTTAATGCGGTTTGGGAATGGATCCAACGAATTTCGCCAAACACTTGGTCGAGTTGTTCCATGACAACCATACCGTCTTTCACAGATGTTACGCCTTTGTTCTCAGGAATACCAGCTCCAAAGCCTGCCACCTTGATGGTGTCTAGGTGGAATAAGCCATCCTTTTGGATGGTGAATTCCTCAATCCAGGGAATAAACTCAGCTGAATGGATCCAACTGTAGGTAAGCTGCTCTCCCTCTTCCACGGGAATCGAGGCCAGCACCTCCCCGGTTTGCTGATCGCGTAACACCAAGGCAAGACCTGGTCTTTGTAGGAAGAGGAGAAGCAGTGTCCCCACCACAAGGGTGAGGACAACGACAATAATTCTACGTTGTGTACTGCTTTTCATCAAGAATGCTTACAGTCCTGCTTCCTCGTAGTATTTGATAGCTCCTTCGTGGAAGGGGATATCCACACCGATGTGACTGTTCTCAAGGGTGATATGCTTCTGTGCTGTAGCATGTGCTGCCTGGATGTCTCCAATGTTTTCGAAGATACCCTTGGTCAGGTCATATGCTACATCAGCGGGAAGGTCCTTGTTGACGATCATGATGTTGCGAACCGTGGCGGTCTGGATACCAGAATCGGTGTCATACACGTCAGCGGGAATGGTTGCTTCAACGAAGAAGGGATAGTTCTTCTTCAGGGTTGCAAGACCTTCGCCTTCGATGGGTACGAGTACAATCTTGCTGGTGGTACCAAGCTCCATGATGGTTGCATTGGGAATGCCGCTGGTTACAAAGACTGCATCAACCATGTTGTTCTTCAACTGGGCGATTGCCTCACCATAGTTGAGGTAGTCAACCTTGCTGTCTGCATAGCTCATGCCATGTGCTTCGTACATCATTCTTGCATTGACCTCAACACCACTATTGGGGGCGCCGATGCCGACACGCTTACCTTTCAGATCGGTGAACTTCTTGATACCGGTCTTGTCAGTGGTAACCAGCTGTACATAGTTGGGGTAGAGACCAAGCAGAGCGCGGAGCTCTGTAGCAGGTTCCTTGCCCTCATAAGCACCAAAACCCTGGTATGCCTGTGCTACAACATCACTCATGGCAATTGCCATCTCAGCACGATTTTCCCTGATCAGGGTTACATTCTCTGCTGAAGCACCGGTTGCCTGTGCTGATGACTTGTAGCCAAGCTTATTCTGGAATACTGAAGAGAACGCTCCTCCGATTGGGTAGTAGAGACCACTGGTAGGTCCGGTTGCAACGGTGATGAAGTACTTGCTTCTATCAAGTTCGCCACTCTGTGCTTTTTCACTATCGCCTGCAGCAAAAAGGGAGATGCTCATGACCAAGGCCAGAAGAGCAATTAGGAACAGCTGTCTTTTTTTCATACGTTTCTCCTGTAAATAAAATTCTCGCAGGGGTATAGGCCTGCATGTCTCCAAGAACCACTTTCTGAGCACTTCTTATCGTTGTTTTGCCAGATGGGTAGGACTGCATATCATTGGTATTAATATGCAAAAGCAGAATACAAGGAGGTTTATGTGAAAATCAAGTGGTAAAGTGAAGAAGCATGGAAAATATCCCACAAAAACAGTATAATTTCCTTATGACAACACGCCAGTTCCTTAATATCGTAGAGATGCGAACGAAGGTTATCAGCATGGGCACTTTTGCCTGTGCATCCCTCTATGCAGTTAATATTCAAGATAGTGTACCTATAGTTCCTTGGGTAATTATGGGGTTCGCAACCCTTTTCGTCGACATGGGAACAACGGGCTTCAATACCTTTTTCGATTATTATCGGGGGACCGATAACCTTACCTATACCAAGGAGAAAGAGAAGGTGCTTGTGCATGAACAGGTGAACCCGCTCTCTGCCTTGCTTATCTCCCTTGCCCTGTTCGCCCTGGCTGCTGTACTGGGCCTCGTTCTGGCCTCTATGACCAGCTGGTATCTTCTCCTGGTTGGTGGGATGTGCATGCTTGTTGGTTTCTTCTATACAGCCGGGCCACTGCCGATCAGCAGGACCCCGTTTGGTGAACTGTTTGCCGGAGGCTTTCTGGGCAGTGTTCTCTTTTTGATCACGCTCTTTGTCCTAGGGGTTCCCCTTGGTGCCAAGGAGGTTGCTGCAACTGTTCCCTTCCTTTTGCTTATTGGTATGATCCTTTCGGTGAACAATGGGTGTGACCGAATAGGTGATACAGCAAATGGAAGGAAAACACTTTCTATTCTCCTGGGAAAACGAGGCAGTGTTGGCTTGGTTGCAACTGAAGGGCTGGCTGCCTATCTGGTAAGTGCAGTGTTTGTGTTTGTTGGAATGTATCCAGTGTACTTCCTTCCTCTGCTGGTATTTCTGGCCATCCGTTTCTTGGTTCAGTTTAGGAGAGTGAGGAGGGAGGGAATGGATGAAGCACACAAAGCCCAACATATGGGCTTTGCTTCTTCTACCTTTATCTCTTTCTCATTGAGTTTTGTTATTGCTTTCCTACTCAGTAGAGTGTTCGGTTCTCCGGTTTTTTAATCGTTGCTGCAAACACCGAGTTAGCCAATCCCAAAACCGCTGAGAGGGAGAACAGTACTTCAATGCCGAGCGTTTTCCAGATAAGGCCACCAAGCAGTGCAATCATGACACTGATCAGGTGATTGACCGAGATACCTGTTGTAAGGGTAGCGGTAAGCTCTTCACGGGAAGAGGATAGGTCTCTTACATATACATTGGTTGCCATGCTTGCAAGACTGATAATCGAATCAAGTACAAAATTGACACATACCACAATGAATGCTATTTCCATCGGGAATATCCGGTGCGCAAAGCCATAGAGTAAACAGACCGCAACGAGAATGATGGTATCGGCTACCATGATGGTCTTATATCCCAGTTTGTCCACCAATATCCCGATAACCGGACTGAGCAACATGCCGAAGATTGCACAGATGGCGAGCAACATCGCAATTACTGAGGTGTCGGCTCCATAGAAAAGGATAAGGACATAGGGAGCAAAGGTAAGGAAGATCTGCTTTCTTGCTCCATAGAATACTTCCAGCATGTAGAACTTCCCAAACTTTCGATGGAAGTACAACCGACTTCGTTTGACCGGTTTTCCCCGATCTCTCATCGTGAGTACGATCACTGCTGCTGAGAAGAGCAAGGATACTGAGAGGAAGAATATCACCCTGAAACCAACAATTGAATCCCTTGCATACCCAAGGCGACCAAGGACCAAGAAGAGGATGGAGACGATGACAAAACCACCGATGTTTCCCCCATGACTGATCGCTGAGGTTACCCCCAAGCTGGCTCCTCCTTTCTCGTTTTTTGCAAAGGAGAGGGACATCGAGCTCTTGATTGGCATGATAATATGCTCTCCACTACTGAAGACAACCATGAAGAGGATGACTACTACTTTACTGGAGCCGAGAAACAACAAGCCAAGCAAACCGAAGAGCATGATAAGCGTACCTACCTTGTAGACGGTACTCTCACTGAATCGATACATGGAAGCGAGGATGAAGATAAGCAGGAGCCCCGGTAATTCCCGAAAGAATTCGACAATTCCCCGTTCAAATTCAGATATCTTTACTATCTCGGCAAGATAGTTGTCCTGAATTCCACGATACAGCCCGTAAGCAAGACCGGTAAGCAGAATGGTAGTAAGGAAAACCCTTACACCCGTATCGCCCCGGTAGATCGATTCTTTCTCTCTCGGCATGGTAGAGACTCCAGTTGGCTTGAATTACCTGTGACTATGATTAGAATTGTAGAGGATGTCAACAAGTATTGCTGATCTTCTAAGATTGTCCCTCAAGTACTTTGTTGATATCGGCAAGGGAACTTCCCAGATGCGCAAGCATATAGGCGGCTGCTTTTTGAGAATCTCGTTCTTTCAGTGCAGTGATGATCAACTCATGCTCTCGAATAGTATTTTCTGAACTGGTTTTAACCGATATGGACATGAGACGATAGCGCTTAAGCTCCATTGCAAGGAGCTCATTGATTTTCAACAAGAGAGGATTATGCGACATCTTGCAGATCTGTGTATGGAATTCTTCATCCAATGCCGCCAGGGCAGCTACATTCGCCTGGCTGTTTTGAGAGATGAAATGTTGGTGGATGACCTCCAATTGTGCCACTTCCTCATCTGTTGCACGACTCACAGCCATTCTCACCTGCACGGTTTCCAGAGCTTCTCGTACATCGGTAGTGTCTTTCAGGGTGGGGGCGGACTCTATAAACCAAGAACGAATGGCATCATAGTCATGGCTCTGATTATCACGTACAAAAGCCCCTTTCCCAGAAATGAGCTCTACATATCCTTCAGCTTGAAGTGATCGCATAGCCTCGCGTACTGTAGATCTGCTTACTGAAAGCATCTTGCAGAGCTGGATTTCTGCTGGTAGTTTCGTACCAATGGGATAGGTTCCATTCATGATGGATTCTCGAATTGAGTCAATGACTTGTGTGGTTACGGATATTCTTTTTATTTCTTTCATGTTTTTTGTCTGACAACAGACTACCATGTGAAACTTGGCTAGTCAAAGAAATTTTTAGGAAAATAATGATTGACAACATAAATATGCATGGTATTCTCTAAAAGGATTCATAAATTGTCAGACAATCTGGCATCATACAAAATCGTGGAGGTTTGAATATGAAGAAACTGATCGCTGTATTGCTTATGGTAACCATGAGCATGACCCTTGTATTTGCACAAGGTGGAAATGAGAAAAGTAGTGGGACAGAGAGTGTTACACTCACCGTGTATTCACCAGGTAATGCAAACTCTGTACCTACCAAGACCATTCTGAAATATAAAGAACTGGTAGAGAATGCTTCCAACGGAACAATCAAGATGGTGGCTCATCATTCTGGGGAGCTGGGCAACGATGCAGAAGCCTTGCAGTCAACCAGAATGGGTACCATTGATATCATCTTTGCAGGAACCAGTGGGTTTACCAGTTTCTATGAGGATGCCAAAATTTTAGATTTGCCATTCTTGTTTGACTCCGCCCAGGAAGCCTATGAAATCGTTAACGGTGATATTGGAGAAGAGATTTTCGCAGACTTGCCATCGGTAGGATTGGTCTATCTCTCAGAAGGCGATAATGGAATGCGGCATATTGCAACAACCAATAAACCCATCGATTCAGTTGCTGACGTCGACGGGCTAAAAATCCGCGTACCAACCAGTAAGATGTATCTTGATGTCTGGAGTGCCCTTGGTGCAACCCCTGTAGCCCTTGCATTGAATGAATTGGCAATCGCTTTGGCAAACGGTACTGCTGAAGCTCAGGACAACGCAACATATCATCTTGTAGCAAACGCTACGTATGATGATATCGAGCACTACAGTTTTATCAACTATATGTGGATGGGCTGTACCATGGCTATGAACCAGGACAGCTGGAACAAGCTCTCTGCTGAACAACAGAACATTCTTAAAGAGCAGGCAATTGCAGCAGCAAAATACTCGTTTGATACCATTGAGGAAGACAATGTCTCTGCCACGGAAGTGCTCAAGGAAGCTGGAGTTGAGTTTAATGAGACCCCAGATATTCAGAGCTTCAAGGATAAGTTGGGTGGATCATCGTACTACACGCAGTACAAGGATGCTTCTTGGTACAACCAAGAGATCTTGGATGCAATCTTGGCAAACTAAGTAGGACTGTCGTATACAAGGGCGAGAGGTTTCTCGCCCTTGTATCATTGATTTTGAGGAAGGATTTACATGGTAGTAATAAGAAAAATACTGGAAGGTTTTGTAAAATGCATATCTGTTTTACTAATGCTTCTGGTAGCTGGAATTGTATTGTTGATGCTAAATGAGCTCGTGCTTCGTAATCTCCTCGGTTCTTCCTTCAAAGGAATGACAGAACTCTCTGGGTTTATGTTTTTGTGGATGGCTTTCTTGGGCATCATTGTGTTATATGACCAAAATAGAATGATCTCCCTTGATATGTTCTTTGTAAGGACGAAGGGTAGATTACACACAGTCCTTTGGGTCATTCAGCGTTTGACGGCAATATTGCTTGGAGTCGTGATGATTCTGGCATTCAAAGGGCTCTATCCTTTCATCAGTACTGAGTTCTACTCTTCAATGCCGACTTTTTCAAAGATGTATCAGTATGTTCCCATGGTAATTACCGGTGCGTTTCTTTGTGTTAAATCCATGTATGACCTTGTTATGAAGGCAAGAGGGGAGAACGTGTCATGATATTGTTCTTTGGTAGCTTTATACTTTTACTGTTGATTGGGGTACCGATCAGCATATCGATCGGAGCCAGTGCAATATTGGGATGTTTGAATCTGGGGTATCCCTTGATGGTGATAGGCCAAAAAATGGTCAGTGGTATCGATTCATTCTTGCTGATAGCAATTCCCTTGTTTATCTTGGCCGGCAACCTGATGAATGCTGGAAAGATAACAGAAAAAATCTTTGATTTTGCCAAACGCTTGGTAGGATGGATACCTGGTGGATTGGGTCATGCCAATATTGTTGCAAGCTTGATATTTGCAGGTATGAGTGGTAGTGCTGCAGCAGATGCAGGAGGACTCGGAACCATTGAGATGGAAGCAATGTCCACCAATGGATATGATGATGACTTCTCTGCGGCGGTTACCGCATCGTCAACAGTGATTGGGCCAATCTTCCCTCCCTCCATACCTTTGATCATATATGGGTCTGTTGCATCTGTGAGTGTGTCACAACTGTTCATGGGAGGCGTTGTCCCTGGTTTGTTGATGGCGATTGCTCTTATGATCATGGTCTTCGTATTTGCCATCAAGCGGTCTTACCAACGGGTAGCCTTCAGTCTGGTATTGTTGGTCAAGCAATTTTTTGCTTCGATTCTCTCTATCATAACCCCGCTGATTATTCTCAGTGGATTCACCCTTGGTTGGTTCACCCCAACAGAAGCTTCAAGCGTTGCTGTTGCCTATGCTTTGGTTATTGCACTGGTAGTGTATAGGACCTTGGATTGGAAGACTTTCAAGAAGTGCCTGCTTGAGAGTGCAATCACGAGTGCAAACACACTGTTTATCATAGGAACCTCGATGCTTTTCAGCTATGTTCTTATTAAAGAGGGTGTCTCAACACAGATGGCAACCTTTATATTGGGGATCAGTGATAATCCCTATATCATTCTCATGGTTATTAATATTCTCCTGCTTGTATTGGGAATGTTCATGGAACCAGGTGCAATTTTGACCTTGATGTTGCCAGTCCTGCTTCCAATAGTGAAGGCTCTTGGGCTTGATCTGGTTCACTTTGGTGTAGTCATGGTCTTAAATCTGATGATCGGACAGGTAACACCTCCCTTTGGTGTTTGTCTGTTTATCATTGCTGATGTAGCCAAGATATCCTTGAACCGAATGTACAAGGCAATTCTGCCGTTTATCATTCCTCTCTTGGTTGTCCTGTTACTCGTTACGTATATGCCACAGATTGTTACGTGGCTACCTAGTGTACTGTTGCATGCATAAAAAAATTTTTAGTAAGGATATGGTATTTTAATGAAAGACAATCTGTTTGATGTATCTGGAAAAATCGTTGTTATTACTGGTGGTTTGGGACAAATCGGTGCTCAATTTGTGCTTGAATTCTTGCGGAGGGATGCGAAGGTAGCAGTACTTTCTCGTTCTGCCGATCAGAAGAAAGCAGCGGCTGCATTGGGAAAAGAGGCGTCCCAGCATACCTCTCTTCTCCTGCAACGCGCTAATATTTGTAAGAAGGAATCCATAGAACAAGCGCTCGATGCTATTGAGCAAGTATGGGGTACCCCTGATGTATTGATAAACAATGCAGGTATCGACACGCAGCCAAGCGCTCCGCCGGAAGTCAGTGGTCCTTTTGAAGAATTTCCTGAAGATGTATTCAGGGAGGTTGTAGAAACAAACCTGGTAGGCACTTTCTTGATGACACAGGCTGTTGGAGCACGCATGGTAAAGGCCGGAAAACCTGGTTCCATTATCAATGTAGGGTCAATCTATGGAATGGTGAGTCCTGTACAGGATATCTATGCCTATAAGAAGGAAATGACAGGAGTCCCATTCATAAAGCCAGTTGCCTATAGTGCAGCAAAGAGTGGAATTTACAATTTGACTCGTTATTGTGCAACGTATTGGGGTAAGAAAGGCATTCGGGTAAATACCCTAACACCTAGTGGTGTCTGGAGGGAGACCCAGGATGAGTACTTCCATGCAAACTATGAAGCAAGAATGCCGATCGGAAGAATGGCACAGGCAGATGAATTCAATGGTGCGATTATTTTTCTCTCCAGTGCAGCATCAACCTATATGACAGGATCGAATCTTGTTGTTGATGGAGGCTGGACAGCATGGTAGCCAATACCCCTTCTGTGATCTCTGCCTTGATTACTCCCATGGACGAAGGCAGGGAAGTTGATGTTCATGCGCTTGAGAAGCTTGTTGAGTATGAAATTGGACATGGTGCAGATGGTTTCTATTGTTGCGGTTCTTCTGGTGAGGGGCTATTGCTCTCGCCAGATGAGAGGAAACTGGTTGTTGATACCGTTGCTTCTGTAACAGAAGGGAAGGTGCCTTTCTATGCGCATACAGGGTCCCTTGGAACCAGGGAAGCCATTGCTCTCTCTGTTCATGCACAGGAAAGAGGTGCACAAGCAGTTTCACTCATCCCACCAATCTATTACCACTACAGCCAAGCTGAGGTCGAACAGTATTACGCAGATGTAACGGATTCTGTTGATATCGGTGTGATTGTCTATAACATCCCGCAATTTACCGGTATCTCTTTCTCGAAAGATAGCGCCATCATGAGAAACGAGAATATCGTAGGCATCAAGCATACGAGTATGAATCTCTATGATTTGGAGAGACTGGGACAGGCTTTCCCTGACAAGACATTATTCAATGGTTTTGATGAGATCTATCTATACAGTTTAACCGCTGGTGCCCAGAGTACCATTGGTACTACTGTCAATGTTTGTCCGAAACTCTTCAAGGCGATCAGGGCAGATTTTATACAAGGAGAAATTGAGAAAGCACAAGAGAAACAGCATTTACTGAATACGTTTGTCGAATCATTGGTGCAAGAAGGCATTTTTCCTGCAGTCAAGTATGCAATGACCTATCTCGGGGCTTCATCAGGACCCTGTAGAAAACCCTTCAAACCATTGGACGAAAAAGGAAAGAGAAGGGTTGAGCTTGCAGTGAAAAAGCTTGAACGATACCTCTAGGTAATCTGGCTTCAGCTGTCTTTCGGTGGCTGAAGCTGTAATTTTTTGTAGGTTTAACAGAGAATACATCTAAATTGCCGGCACATGGATGTATTTATTTCCTATTTTTATCACTTTTATGCATAATCTTGACGTACGTCAATGAAACCTTACTCCTTTGTGGTCATACTAAAGCCAAGTAAATAGTTAGTAAGGAGTACGTATATATATGAAAAATGCCAAATCAATACGCTCATGGAGCTTAATCTCAGGTGTGTCCATCTTTATCATGGCGATTGCTGCTGGAATCGCCTATGGAATGATCTTCCCCTCTTTATATAGGGAGGCAGATCCAATGCAGACCCTTCAATTGATCGAAGCCAATAAGGGGTCTTTCCGTGCCATGAATCTCTTGTTCATGGTAATACTGGTTACTGATCTCTTGGTTTCATACGGGTTCTGTGTAATCATCACTCCTATTGGTAGGCGGCTGGCTTCTCTGGTCAGCCTGACGCGTTTTATCTACTCAGCTATCCTTGCAGTCGCCCTATATTACCTGTTTGGCAAGCAAATGGATGCATTCCTCCGGATATGGTCCTTCGGTCTGTTCCTCTTTGGTTTTCATCTCCTGCTCCTAGGCAGTGTTTTGTTCCATGGCCGATGGTTGGTCAAGCTGCTGGGTGTCCTGTTGTTGATTGGGGGAGTTGGCTATTCTCTCATTCATGGAATAGAAATATTCGCACCTCAGTCTTCTCAGGCAACCATGCTTCTGGAAGATGGCCTTAGTATACCCATGGCAGCAGGTGAGTTGATCCTGGGGTTCTGGTTGGTACTGACACGAGGGAAAATGTTTATACAAGAGAAGACTCTGCAAGGCGGCGTTTGATCCTGCTCAAGGACTCAGCGGTAATGCCGATATAGCTTGCAAGTTGGTGTTGGGGGACTCGAGCAAAGAGGTCCATACGTGTTTGCATGAGTCTCCTGACCCTATCCTCTGGTCCCATACTGATGAAAGCTGTGTACTCATCATGCATTTTCCCAAGCGACTCTTCCATTATTCTTCTTGTTATTTCCGCAAAGACAGGGTATGTATCAAACTCATCTGATTGTTGATCCAAATCCCCCACAATCATGACTGAATCCTCAAGACATGTAACGAAGTAGGGGGAGTCCTTGGAAGTGAGGATTGCGATGCTTTGATATTCTGTAATGAAATCGGAGGTAATTTCTTTTCCTTCCTCATTCACTGCATACTTCCTTGCGCATCCCTGCAATATAAAGAAGCATTGAGTTACAGGGTCTCCCTGTCTGACCAACACAGTACCTTTCTTGAAGAACGCTATTGGCAGATGTCGTATCATTGGTTTCAGCTCAGCGGGAGAAATATCCGCATAGTGAGAAGCAAATTGTGCAAAATTATCGATCAATGCTTCGGGTACTTGGTATGGTTTCATTTGGTATCCTTTATTGCTGACTAGATGGTACCATTCCATGCCTCTACTGTACACAACTCCTCTCAATTTGTTGGACACCGATTTGCTTGACGATTGTGGGTACCCGTCGTAGGCTACAGAGAGAAGGAGATACAGGTATGGAAGGAAAACGGTTTGGTTCTACCTTGGAAGGGAAATTGGTGGTAGTAACTGGGGCGAGTAAAGGCATAGGCAAGGGCTTGGCAGAGATCATTGCCTTCGAGGGAGCACGGGTAGCAATCGCTGCTCGCGACATAGATACGCTTGAGCAGGTTGCTGCCGGCATACAGGAACAAGGGGGCGAATGCAAAGCCTTCAACCTTGACTTGAGAAGAGTTGAATCGATCAGAGATTGTTTTTTCCGTATTGAAGAGGAAATGGGGCCAATCGATGTACTGGTAAACAACGCTGGAATGGGTAATCCAATTCCAGCTGAGGAAATTACTGAGGAAGACTGGGACTGGATGATGGATCTGAACCTGAAAGGAACCTTCTTCTGTTGCCAGGAAGCAGGAAAGAGAATGCTCTCCCGTAAAAAGGGACGTATTGTGAACATCTCCAGCCAGGCTTCTGTGGTGGCCATCCCCCATGAGGCTGTCTATTGTGCTTCAAAGGGTGGGCTGAATATGCTCACCAAGGTATTGGCTGCCGAGTGGTCCCCAAGCAATATTACGGTCAATGCAGTTGGCCCTACCTTCGTCTATACCCCTGGTACTGCTGAAAGGCTGGATGATCCAACATTCCTTGAAGGGGTACTTGATAAGATTCCTCGTGGAAGGGTTGCCACCATAGATGATGTAGCTTCTGCAGTGCTTTATCTCGCAAGTGATCATGCAGACATGGTAACCGGTTCCCTCCTGCTGGTTGATGGTGGCTGGACCTCCCTCTAAGATGAAGAGTAGGTAAAGAATAAGAGGAGTGTCTTGTTTTTTGGAACTCACAATCCTATCATCTACCCATGATATATATTGTTGAGGACAATCCAGCAATTGCGGAGACCATCCAAGCCTACTTGCAGTTGGCAGGGTACACCACCGAAGTATTCGGGAAGTGTGAAGGTGTGATTGAAAGCCTGGAATACAAACATCCCCGTCTTTGCATTCTTGATGTGATGCTGCCCGATGGGGATGGCTTTCTTCTGGCCAAGCAGATTCATGCTGCAGATGAGAGCATTCCATTCATATTCCTGACCGCTCGCGAATCAGAGAGCGACCGGATAACCGGTCTGGAACTCGGGTCAGAGGATTATATTGTAAAACCATTCAGTCCTAAGGAGCTGGTCCTGAGAGTTCAGGCAATACTCAGAAGAGTGGAGCAGGGAGGAAAACAACAGAGTGAAGGTGTCCAATTTTCATTGGACGGCCATACACTTCACCTCAATGAACACACTCATGAAGTCATCCTTGATGGTACATTGCTCTCCCTTACTGCTCTAGAGTGGAAGATGCTTCTTCTGCTTGCTGAGAACAGTCCCCAGTTGATTACCAGACAGCGGCTTTTGGGTGAATGCCTGGGGTATGTACATGACGGATCCGACAGAACGATCAATACCCATATGAAGAATCTACGATCAAAGCTTGGATCAGATGAGTGGATCAAGACAGTGAGAGGATTCGGGTACGCATTTGCTGGGAAACGGAAGGATAGTTAGGATGAAACGAACCATCTCACTGTCAACGCTGAACTTCCTGCTGGTACTACTCAGTCTGCTTGTATTCATCTCCTTGCTTTCTTTGATGCTCTTCTTTGGATTGGAAGCAACCCAGGATGCTTGGTACTCACAGCAAACTGCTAGCCTGCAGAGACAAATTGAAGAACGGGTTCTGGAAATATATAGGCAAGAAGGAACGCTCAGTGAAGGATCCCTCTCAGTTGCATTGGAAGACCTATTGCAGCAACCCACCTACCTGATCATCTCCGATACAGGGAGAAACACGCTCTATGCCTACCATAAAACTGATCGCAGTGTTGGCAGGGCAAGGGGATTCCAATTTGGACAATTGGAGAACCAGAAGATACTTCCCATCACCAGGGAAGATGGACAAATCATTGCCTACTATTCCATGCATCTGCCTACCTTCTCCGAGGTGGAAGCCAATGCAATGCTTGTCTCAGCTGCAAAGAATGTACTCATCTGGGCATTGCTTGTTGCCCTTCTTGTAGCCGTAGTACTTGCTTTCCTCTTTTTTCTACCGCTCAAGAAGCGTAGTCGGGAACTCACTGAAGGATTGACCAGTATGGCCAATCGTCAAAGGGATGTTGTGCTAAAACAGAGTATGGTGAGTGAGTTTGCAGACATCAGTGAAGCAGCAAAAAAACTCCAGGAAAATCTATTGCATGAGGAGCGGCTTCGTCGTCAGTGGGCAGCTGATATCGCCCATGATCTGAGAAGCCCGGTTACAGTGCTGAGGGGCCAGTTGGAAGGAGTAGCGGATGGAGTCCTGAAACTGGACGAGCATCGTATTGCCCTTTTCCTTGCGGAAACGCAGAAGCTTACCTATATGATTAATGACCTCTCTCTCCTGACGCACCTGGAATCGCCAGGCTATGAAGTACATACTGAGCCAGTAAGGGTCGATGAAGTACTCAATCATCTACTCTCTCGCTTTGAAGTACAAGCAAAGCAGAGAGGGATGGAATTCTCTTACAATGCCACACCCCTGTTATTGCAAGCCGATTTGAACCTGTTTACCAGACTCCTGGACAACTTGATTTCCAATGCTGTGCGATACGGCACAGCTCCTTCCACGATCACCATCCATAATGAGGGTGACTCGGATGGTAATGCCGTACAGCTAAGTTTCGAAAACGAAGGAGTCATTGAAGAGGCCTTCCTCCCAAGACTTTTTGATAGACTGAGTAGAGCTGAAGCCTCTCGCACCAGTGAAGGTAGTGGACTGGGGCTTTCCATAGTAAAAGCCATTGTTGAGGCTCATGGTTGGAATATTGCTGTAACCAGCAATAAAAAAACCAAATTTACCCTCTACTTTACCTAATCTTTATCTACTGTTGAAACTCTCTGGACACTACAGTGCGAAACTCTAGTCAAGACAAACAAATTGACTGGAGGTCAAAGAATGAAGAACAACAAACGTATTGGGATGGTAGCCATCCTCCTTATCGTCGGTATCGTAGCACTGAGTGCAGCTCCTGCATTCGCACAAGGTAGAGCAGTAGCTCCAGTGCAGGGAAGGGCTGTAGCCACAGCTCCTCGATCAAGTGTCCAGCAGAACCAGGCTGTGCAACAGCGTGTTATGATGATGGATTGTACAGCAGAAGATTGTATCTTTGATGAGCTCCCCGCTGAACTGCAGGCACAGATTGAAGAGAGAAGGGCAGAAGCTGAACTGAGACAGGCTGCTGGTGGTCAGTATCAGGGTGGTGGTCGTGGCCAGAGAGGCGGCTCACCTCAGGGTGGCATGGCCGGTGGTCGTGGTCAGAAGGCTGGATCTCCACAAGGTGGATATGGCCGTCGCTAAATCGTAGATTACGTAATCTCCAAGAGGGTCTTCGGACCCTCGCTTTTTTGCATATTTCTATGGATTGATTTATATATGATTAGTAATGATATATAATCATATAACGATATAAATACTTATAATATAAATAAAAAAGTATTATTTTCATAAGAAACTTCTTGAGAAACGATACCTCCGAGTGCATACTGAGCATAGAAAAAATAAGGAGAGCATATGAGAATCATTGATGTATTGGTTATAGGGGGTGGAGCCTCCGGGTTGCAAGCTGCAATCACCACGAAGACTACTTATCCTGAAAAAGAAGTTGTTTTGGTTCGCAAGGAAGAGCAGGTCTTGATACCTTGTGGAATTCCTTATATTTTCGGAACGCTTAGCGACAGTAGCAAGGACATTCTTCCCGATAAATTACTTACCTCTGTAGGGGTTGAGATTGTTGTGGATGAAATGACTGAGATCAAGGTCAAAGAAAGACAATGTGTGTTTGCAAGTGGCGAGACGATGCAATATGCAAAGTTGATCCTTGCCCTGGGCAGTATCCCCACCAAGCCGGCTTGGCTCAAGGGTGGAGATCTGGAGCGAGTATTCACCATACCTAAAAACAAGGTGTACCTGGACAAGATGCTTGATGAACTCAAGGACCTTAAGGAGATCATCGTCATTGGTGCAGGTTTTATCGGTGTCGAGGTGTCTGACGAGCTGAACAAGAAAGGGTACCATGTCACCTTGTTGGAAATTGAGAAAGCAATCCTCAACCGTGCCTTTGACGATGAGTTTGGAGCCCTTGCCCAGGAGCATCTGGAAGAACGTGGTGTAAAGGTCATTACCGGCAAGGGTGCCAGTGAGATCAAGGGTAAGGATGGAAAGGTCAGTGAGGTGGTTCTCACCAGTGGTGAACATATCAAGGCTGATGCAGTAATCCTCTCGATGGGATATGCACCCAATACAGCAATTGCAAAAGCAGCAGGCATTGAACTCAATGAGTTTGACTTCATCAAGACCTGTGAATATATGCGTGTATTGCCCTGTACCAGTGATATCGTTGCGGTAGGGGACTGTGCAGAGAAACGCGATTTTGTTACCAGGAAACTTGACCGTACGATGCTAGCCTCCACGGCATGTGCAGAAGCCAGGACAGCAGGTATGAACCTCTATTCTCTGAGCCCCTGTAAACCATTCACAGGGACCATTGCCATTTACTCAACTGCTATAGGCAATCATGCTTTTGGTACTGCAGGTATCACTGAGGCTCGTGCCGTAGCTGAGAATTTCTCGGTCATCTGTGGCAGTTTTACCGGTATGGATACCCATCCCGGAAACCTCGAGCACTCTCACAAGCAGATGGTGAAACTTATTGTCGCCAGCGATTGCGGCATGATTCTTGGTGCAGAGGTGTATGGTGGCACTACTATTGGGGAATTGACCAATGCAATCGGTTTCCTTATTCAGAATCGTGTAACGGTCAAGCAACTCCTTACAATGCAAATCGGTACGCAACCTTTGTTGACTGGTTCTCCTGCAGGGTATCCTTTGATCAAGGCAGCCGAAGTGGTCGTAAAGAAGATGCGCTGTTAGGCGTTTTCATTTCTCTTTTGCCCTGTGTATGGTATAGTTAGCAGGGCAAAGGAGAGGTAACCTATGAAGACACTCATCATCTATGCAACTCGATATGGTACGACGGGGACCTGTGCACAGCTGCTCAGTGATGCACTGGAAGGGGAGGTCGTATTACAAAACCTTGCAGAAAATCCCACGATCGATCTTGCCGGGTTCGAGACTGTTGTTGTAGGAAGCCCTGTTTATGCAGGTAGGATTAACAAACGTGTGAAGCGATTTTGTAGTAACCATGAGTCGACCTTGCTCGCTAAGCGTTTAGGGCTCTTTACCTGCGATATGGAAGAGGGGGACGGAAGTATCAAGCAATTGGATCATTGCTATGCCCCTCCCTTGGTTGCCCATGCATTGGTGAAAAACAGTTTTGGAGGGCAGTTCCTCTTCTCCCAAATGGGCTGGTTCACCAAAAAGATGATCAAGATGATGAGCAAGAGTGATGAGGATGTCAAACGAATCCAATATGACGCAATCAAGGAATTTGCCGACGTACTCAACAGCTAGGCTGTGCTTTCTTCGTTGCTGCCTTTCTCAATCGATTGTTGATTGCTACCCCGATTCCCTGTTCAGGCAACAGGGAACAGACCATACACCGAAGTCCCATGCCATCTAGCTTCCTGATCGCCCAGTAGAGCCGCATTGCAGCCTTCTCGCTGTCCTTGTCTTCACTGATGTAGGCCACAGGGCCTTTGAACGAAACACCAATATCCTCAGACAGTAATACGCCCACATCCTCACATCCTTGGTACTGACGAACATCATCGACCAGGTAAAGCGGGGTCGTTGGGGCATAGTGTGATTCCAGCAATCCTGGGCTCTCCATCTTTGTGTCGGTAGGACCAGCCTGTTTTGCCATGGCAACCTCGCCAAGCAGAGGAGAAAGCTCCTGGATACCGATTTTACCGGGTCTGAGAATGGTGGGAATGGGTGTATGCAATGCAAGCACTGTTGATTCAATACCTACTGTGCAGGCACCCCCGTCTAGGATTGCCGCAATCCTGCCAGAGAGTTGTTCCCTCACATGCTCTGCAGTGGTGGGGCTGGTATATCCAAACCGGTTGGCGCTTGGGGCTGCGATTGGCTTACCGCTTGCCTTGATCAGGGCCAGGGCAAGCGGGTTTGCAGGCATTCTTACTGCTACCGTCTCGCTTCCTGCTGTAACTATGTCAGCTACCTGGGGGTGTTTCTTCATCACCAAGGTAAGGGGTCCGGGCCAAAATTGTTCCATGAGGGCTTTTGCTTGGTCGCTCACTTGAGCAACCAATCCATCAAGTTGTGACAATTCAGCAATATGGACAATGAGAGGATCAAAGAAAGGCCGTTCCTTGGCAGCGAATATGCCCCTGACTGCTTCCTCGTTGGTGGCATCCCCGCCCAGTCCATATACAGTCTCGGTTGGAAAAGCTACCAGTTTTCCTTCAGCGAGTAGTTTTGCATCCTCTTCGATCAAGCGAGGGAGGTCTTCAGCAGGATTTGGGTACAAACGGGTATAGGTGAATGCATCTTCCAAGGTATGGAAGTGGAAGGTGAGATAGGGAGTAGAAACACCTGAGAGTGGGCAGTAACAGGTAAGAGTCAGATTCTCTTTCAGCAGGTATGACGCTTTTTCTTCTTTTAGGAGTGTTAACGGCTCCTCAGTTTCTATGAAGGGGAAGGCAGGATACAGCTTCTGGTAGTGCTCTGCGCTCTTGTGCTCTTGTGGTGTATACACCACCAGTAAGCTTGCAGAGGTAAAATTGTTTGCAGTACATTGTACTAGCATGGAAACAGGTACCATAGTGGTATGCATGATAAAAAAGCCCTCCCGAGTGCTCTTACGTGAGCGTATCGCAAAGCGAGGGTTTCTTGCAAGTGAAGGAGAATGAGATGGTGGTAAGAGCGTACAGGGAGACTGACATTCCTAGGATGAGAGCCATCTGGAATGAGGTGGTTAAAGAAGGCAGAGCCTTTCCCCAGACAGAATGCCTTTCCGATACAAAGGCAAACTCCTTCTTTGCGAGTCAGAGCTTCTGTGGTGTTGCAGAGGATCAGGGAAGCATTAAAGGAATGTATATCCTCCATCCAAACAATATCGGACGCGTTGGTCATATAGCCAATGCCTCGTATGCTGTGGATAGCAGGTTTCAAGGACAGGGGGTGGGAAGGTCCTTGGTTCAGGATTCCCTCTCCAGGTTGCCAAGGTTTGGTTTCCAGATCATGCAGTACAACGCAGTGGTTGCAACAAACAGTGCAGCAATTCATCTCTATGAATCACTCGGATTCCAAAGACTTGGCATCATTCATGGAGGATATCTCATGCCTGATGGCTCCTATGAGGATATCATTCCCATGGTCTATTATGTGAATGCAGAGGCCTAAGTTAGAAGGATACACAAAGTTCCAGAATAAGAAATACTCCTTCCTATAGTAAGGAGTATCCCTCAGTAAAAGTGAAGAAGATTCCTGATACGTATTCACCTATGATCTTGATCAAGGCATGTTTCTCTCTCTTACAGAAAGGCAAACAGTTTACTCATTATTGCTGCATAAAACTTTGGAAGACATCCTTAGTTTCAAGAATCCTTGATATGAATGGGTTTACATAGTTGCAAGACACGCTTTGTGAAAACCTCAGAATTTAGTAGATCTCTTAAATACTGTACTTCGATGCTGAACAGCAAGAATCAGGATAATAATTTCCTTGTCGACTATTTTGCAAATGATCCGGTAATTGCCAACCCGATACCTCCAATAACGTGAAAGGTTAGCTGTAAGAGGCTTTCCTAGCGACCTTGGATCTTTTCGGTCTTCCAGTTTTCTTAAGAATTTCAATATCTTGATTTTTACAGAGTTATCCAAAGCAGAAAGTTCCTTTTTAGCTTGCTCCTCAAACCTGATCTGATAAGCCATTTTCTGCTATAACTTCTTCAAGCGTAGTGGTTTTGCTGCGACCTGCTCTCACATCTTCGTCGCGTTTTTTTGCTAGGTAAATCATTTCAAGATCACAAACCTTATCTTCAAGCGCTTCCTGGATGTAATACGTTTTTGTTCTGCCTGTTTGCTCTGCCAGGTTGTTAAGCCTGTCTACCAGTTCTTTCGGTAAGCGCACTGATATGCTCTCAGTCATGTAGGTCTCCTTTTTTGCTCATTAGCAAATCCATGAACAATGTAATACACGTACTACATGTAATGCAAGTATTATAACTAGTAATTTTTCTAAACTACTAGAGTAAGAAACCTTAGATTTTAAAAATACGAATGAGGATGGTAGCGAATATTAGTTCTCTTGGATGTAAAATGATTTTTTGACACAGACAAATATGTCTATATAATTATGTATATATAGAATGAGTTTTCAATTGTATACGTGGGACCCGGAGAAGAGCAAGAAGAACAAAAAGAAACACGGGTTCTCATTTGAAGATATTGCTGATGTGTTCGACGATCCAAATCTATTGAAATGGGGTCATCAGAATCATATCAGCGAGGGAGGCCTCTCCCAGGGAAAAGAAGGCGTATTATGAGTATGAAGAAAAAAGAAGGTAAGCAGATCGAGAGCGTCGAGAAAATCGATTTCTCTGACATTCCGGAGATGACTGATGAACAGTTGGTACAATTGCAGCCTTCTCATTTGCGTAATCCAGAGTAAGCGCACTATAAATCACTATTCAAATCCTGTCTGAAAACCAATAACCTCTCATCTATGGAGGCGAACAATGGATATCAATCTTGAGGATTATGATTTTTACATCAAGCCAGGGGTAACGGATATGAGGAAAGGATCCCCCAGCCTGGCATACATCGTTCAGAACGAGATGAGACTCGAGCCCTTTTCCAAGTCGGTGTTCTTGTTTTGCGGCGGAACCAGGAGAACGATAAAGGCAATTGTCTGGGACCGCAACGGCTGGGTCGAGATCATCAAGCGGCTTGAATGTGGCTCATCGTTCAGATGGCCCAACACCGAGGAAGAGGCGCTCCAGGTGGAAATTCCAGACCTGCTCCTGTTGCTGAAAGGCTATGATGTCTGGAGAAGGTTTCCCGTTCTCAATCCAAGATATGTAGGCTAAAATGATGTCCTGAAATACCTTATTTATGCCAAATCTATTGAGCAAACCTTCGTTTTCTGCTATCATTCATCCATGGACGATATGAAGATCACGAAGGAAAACCTAGCCCGGATGTCACGTGAGGACCTTGCTGCATTGGCTCTCAACCTTTCTTCGATCGTTCAGAAAAAGGATGAGGAAATCGCTAATCTCAGGGAGCTGTACAAGCTCAGGACAGCAGAGCGATACCTCCCCTCATCCGAACAGATCGGCTGGTTGTTCCAGGAACTTGAGATCCTGGATGCAGTGCTTTCGGAAATTCCCGGGAAAGAGGAAGCCACCGAGGTTGCGGCACACAGCCGGAAGAAGCGCCCAAGGGTCAATGCCTGCACAGCACCTGCCGGAACCCCTGTATGCGATGTATTCCATACCGAGGGATGTGACGATGTGATCACCGGCAATGACGGTATTTCCTACAAGCGGGTCGAGGACAAGGTGATCAGCAAGATTGCCGTCGTTCCCCGCAAGATCGTGGTCGAGCGCCATCACTATCCCCAGTACCGCACACTTGATGTGGAAGCGGACAGGGACAACAACAAGAGGATCCTCTTTCCTTCCAAAACATCGACGCTAGGGGCATCCCCCAGCCTGGTGGCGGGTGTGGTGGTCAGCAAGTTTGACGACCACCTTCCCCTGTACCGGCAGGAGGAAATCTTCCGCAGGGATGGCTACTTCCTCCCAAGGCAGAAGCTGGCCTCCTGGGTGATAACCTACTACGAGGAGTTGCTTCCCTTTGTGGAGTACCTCAAGAAGCGGGTCTACCGTTCGGCATTCATAAGCAAGGACGAGACCAGGGTCTCGGTGCTGAATGTGAAGGGCCCTTCGGGCAAGGTTTCGAAGAACGGGTTCATGTACATAACCATAGGCGACACCTACGACGTGCAGACGCGCAAGACCCAGAGTCTCGTGCTGCTGGACTACATCCAGGGCCGTTCACGTGAGGTATTGTTCGAGGATATGACCAAGCATGGCTACACATCCCACCTGATGACCGATGGGCTCAAGGGATATCTCACCTATGACAAGCATTGCGTCTGCTGGGTCCATGCAGTACGACAGCTGAAGAAGATCCTCAAGCTCAACAAGCATGACATGCATGCACTGGAGATTGTCAAGGAAGTGGCCAAGCTCTATGACATCGATGAGCAGTACAGGAAGATGCTCCGTTGCGGGGAAATCTCAACAGAGCAGTTCCTTGCCGCCAGAAAGCAGGAATCCGAAGAGGTCATCGACAATGTGTATGCCATGGCCGAGGACACCCGCAGGCAGTACTCCCCGAAAGGGGCGATGGGAAAGGCCCTTGACTACCTGTACACCTACAAGCCGTACATGAGGACCTACCTGGATGTTGTCGAGGCGACCCCTTCGAACAATTCGTGCGAATTGGTGGCCAAAGCATTTGCGACAGGTCGCAAAAATTGGCTTTTTTCCCAATCCGTCGATGGAGCAGATGCCTCAGCCTTCTTCTACTCAATGATAGAGACGGCCAAACGATCTTCCCTCAATCCAATGGATTATGTGGAGGCCCTCTGTACCTTCGGTCCCGGCTGCAGCACCGACGAGCAGCGTGAGGCCCTGCTGCCGTGGAACATTGATCTCTCAATACTGGATGAGCTGAGAAACAGGCGTTTGAATGCTAAACCTGATCCACAGAGAACCACGGTATACAACTTCGTTGGCGCCACTAGATAGAGCTCTCAATCCGTATGCCTTGAAGCAATTCCAGGAAATTGCCTGACAGGCTTACCTCGATTTTCGCACCAAAGACATGCACTACCAACTTCTGGTCCCCAGCCGGTTGTTTATCCAATGGCTTACCCAAACCGACGAAGGGAATGATAGGCTTGGGGTCGTAGTCTTCCTCATAATACCCATATGTATGCATCCACTTGTAGAAGATGCTTCTTCCTATTCCTGCGGTTTGAGCGTATGACAAGAAGGATCCTTTTCCTTCTTCTCTGACGGCTTTTGCCCGCTCCAGGTGAGCAAGCTTCTCTTTCCTTGTATAGGTGTGATAGTGCATCGATTACTTCTCCTTTCCTTGATTGATGATTGTGTTCATTCTATTGAAGGAGATTCGGTTGATTAAGAGCGATTTATAGTGCGCTTACAATCCAGAGAATTATCGCCCAATCAAGAAAAAGATCAGCATCTATGTCGATGCTGATGTGCTGGAGTATTTCAAGGCAAAAGGAAAAGGGTATCAGGCAAGGATAAACAAGGTTCTTCGACAGGAAATGCTCAGGGAGACTGCTCCTTCCTATGGTAAGAAGGATACATCAAGTAAAAGTGGAAAGGATTCCTGATACTTATTCCCCAATGATTTTTATCAAGGCATGTTTTTCTCTTTTCCCATCGAACTCAAAGTAGAAAATCTGCTCCCAAGTGCCAAAATCAAGTTTTCCGTTTGTGATAGCACATACCGTCTCTCTTCCCATAATGGTTCTCTTCAGGTGAGCATCCGCATTATCCTCATATCCGTTATGATTGTATTGGGAGTAGGGCTTCTCAGGTGCCAGTTTCTCAAGCCAGCGCTCATAATCCTGATGCAGACCACGCTCATCATCGTTTATGAATACGCTTGCTGTGATATTCATCGCATTGATCAAAACCAAGCCTTCCTTGATACCACTTGCATCAATAGCATCCTGAACATCACTGGTAATGTTTACTAATCCTCTTCTGGTAGGGAGATGGAAAAAGAGTTCTTTTCTATAGTGTTTCATGCGTTCCTCCTTCTGGTAGCATAAGTAAAAATCCAAGTGAAGGTCAAATACAAATAAATTATTAATAATATACTAATATTCACATAAACAGATAAAAAATATAAAATAATACCACATAATATATTTTATAAGTAAATATAATACCTTGCTTTCAGAGAAATGCTGGTTTAGAATTAACTCGATCTTCTGGAACTGCTACTACCATATTTGGTGGTATTTGCAATACAAAGGGTGTGTCCCGTGTTTTTTCCCAAGGAGGTCCTCATGCATGATCGAGCGAACGAAATCGCGGCGATTGTTTCTCAGCATAGAGAGCGACATGGTGCGCTTCTCTCCATACTGGAAGCAGTTCAGCGTACGAATGAGCACAACTATCTTCCCAAACAAGAACTGGTAATGGTAGCCAAAGAGCTAGGAGTCCCACTCTCCCAAGTCTATTCGGTTGTCACCTTCTATGCTTTCTTCAATTTGAAAGCACAAGGCGAACATGTAATTACCGTTTGTCGTGGAACAGCATGTCATACAAGAGGCTCAAAGCCCTTACTCGACAAGGTGTTGCATATGCTCGGCGTTGAGCTTGATGAAGATGGGATGGCTACCACCCCTGACTATCGTTTTACCGTCCATACCGTGGCTTGTTTTGGGCAGTGTGCACTTGCTCCGGTCATTGCAATCGATGGAGTGATTCACTCCATGGTAACCGAAGAAAAACTCACTACCATGATAGAAGCCCTCTCGGCACAGAAGGAGGGAGCATGAGCAGTATATTGGATCGTCTAGACAATGAAGGAAGAAAGACCCTCTATCCAGAAATTCCTGCTATTGCAGTTGGGATGGGTACCTGTGGCATAGGAAGTGGGGCTGATGTGCTCTTTGACGCCTTCCTGGCTCTCAAGAAGAAACAGAAAGATGCTTTCATGCTTCGCTCTGTCGGTTGTTTTGGCTGTTGCAGCGAAGAGCCACTGGTACTGTTGTATAACCCTGGGAAACCGATGGTACTCCTGCATAAAGTAGGGGAAGCAGACTGTGCCCCGATTGTACAAGCACTGCTTGATGGTACCTATTATGCAGAGAAAGCCTTCTGCAAGATAAGTAGATGGGACCATCATCTATCCACGTATGAATATGGAGATGATTATCCAGAACTTCCTGAATGGAATGAAATACCGTTCTTCCATCCACAAGTAAAACTGGTGTTGCGTGATGCAGGCATTATCGACCCAACAAACATCGCTGAGTATGTCGCTGTTGGTGGATACAGGGCACTTGAGAAAGCGCTCTTTACCATGAACAGGGAAAGTGTACTTGGGGAAGTCAAGTCGTCAAAGCTCAGGGGACGGGGAGGGGCTGGATTCCCCACTGGCCTGAAATGGGAATTGATGAAAAAGGAAGAGTCAGGGAAGAAGTACTTAATCTGCAACGCAGATGAAGGGGACCCTGGCGCATATATGAACCGTAATGAGATGGAGAGTGATCCCCATATGCTCCTTGAGGGCATGTTGATCGCTGCCTATGTGACAGGGGCTGATGAGGGGATCATCTATGTCCGTGCAGAGTACCCCTTGGCAGTGGAACGGCTAAGCAGAGCAATCCAGGATGCCTATGCCAATAATCTGTTGGGAGACGATATCCTCGGAGCAAATATGCGCTTCAATCTGCAGGTAGTGGAAGGAGCCGGGGCATTCGTCTGTGGAGAGGAAACAGCATTGATCGCTTCCCTGGAAGGGAGAGCTGGACGACCTCGCTCAAAACCACCATTCCCCAGCCAGAAGGGATATCTTGGGTATCCTACTACCATCAACAATCTGGAGACCTGGTGCAATATTCCTCTCATCATTGGGAAGGGTAGTGACTGGTTTATGAGATACGGCATTCCTTCCTCACCCGGAACGAAAGTATTTTCCTTGGTAGGAAAAGTCAAGCATACCGGGTTGGTCGAACTCCCCTTGGGAGAGAAGCTTACAACCTTGGTTTATGAGGCAGGTGGGGGATCGGTTTCAAAAACGAAACGCATCAAGGCTGTACAGAGTGGAGGCCCTTCAGGAGGGTGCATCCCCTCCCAGCTCTTTGATAAGAGTATTGACTATGAGAGCTTGGCTGCCCTTGGCTCCATTATGGGATCTGGAGGCATGGTTGTCATGGACAACGACAACTGTATGGTGGACTCAGCACGCTATTTTGTTGAATTTACGACGAAGGAGTCATGCGGTAACTGTACCCCTTGCAGGGAAGGCCTTTCACAAGTGCTTTCCATTCTGGATAGAATTACCAAAGGAGAAGGAAAGAGAGAGGACCTACAGATGTTGGAGACCTTGGGGGCTCATATCAGTGACACAGCAATGTGTGGACTTGGTCAATCTGCTACCAATCCTGTGCTGACAACACTACGCTATTTTCCTGAGGAATATGAAAGCCATATTTTAAGGAAGCGTTGTACAGCAGGAACATGTGAAGCGTTGGTAGATGAGCTTTGTTCCAACTCCTGTCCTCTTTCCATGCGGATTCCCACCTATATTGCATTGCTCAGGGAGAATCGATTGGTAGAGGCCTTTACCTCCACCTTGGAAGACAATCCTCTGCCTGGAACACTGGGAAGAATATGCCACTTCCACTGTCAGATGAGGTGCAGACGCGACACCTTGGATGCTCCTGTGCATCAGGGGGAACTCCATCGTTACCTGGCAGATACGCTCTACAAGATGGGTAATGAGCAGGATGTATATCAAGAGATAGTTACGAAGATTCCTGCATCCACTGGTAAAAAGATCGGAATTGTAGGAGCAGGCCCCGCTGGCTTGAGTGCAGCCTTCTACCTGGTTCGTCTTGGGCATGAGGTGACCATCTACGATGAGCATAGTGAAGCAGGTGGTGTGCTTCGCTATGGCATACCAAGCTATAGACTCCCAAGAGAAGTGCTTGCAAAGGAGTTGGAGCTCTTTGAGCAGCTTCCCATCAACTTTGCTTTCAACAAACGACTCGGTAAGGACATGTGGCTCTCTGATCTCAAAGGCAACTATGATGAAGTCATTCTTGCTCTTGGTTCTTACCATCATGCAACCTTGCAGCTTGATGGTGCTGATAAGGGTCAGGTAGTGCAAGGTACCGATGTCCTCAATGCTCTTGCTGAGGGTGAGGTACCCTCGGTTGGCAGGCGGGTTGTCATTATTGGAGGCGGCAATGTCGCCATCGATGTTGCCAGGTCTCTCTGGAGAATGGGAGTGGAAGTAACCATTGCCTATAGGAGAGATAAAGAAGATATGCCGGCCAATGAGAGTGAGATCGAAGAAGCCTTCAGTGAAGGTATCCCCTGTATCTTCAACGTTGCACCCAAAAAGGTTGCCAGAGACAAGAAGGGAAGACTCGAAGCTCTTGAGGTGGAGGAGCTGGAGATAGGTGAATATGACCTCAGCGGTAGAAGAATCCATCGAGGTACCGGCACCATCCGCTCAATCCCCTGCGATACAGTCATTGTAGCAATCGGGGAACGGGTTGACACTGACCTTTTGCAGAAAGAAAGGCTTGCCGTCTCCCGGCGGGGCCATCTGGAAGTGAATCCCTACATGTATGAGACCAACCAAGAGCATGTCTGGGCGATTGGGGATGTCATCAACGGACCTTCCACTGCAGCGGAGGCGATGGGGCAAGGCAAGGAAGTTGCCCGCCTGATCGACTTAAAGCTGAGTGGAGAAGACCGTTTTGCACAGCTTTTCACCACCTTCAGGTATGATCAGACAGTGGGGAAGACCCTGCACGAGGGAAAAGCCATCAACGCCGAAAAACTCCCTATTGCTGCAAGAAGTGGTTCCTTTGAAGAGGTGAACAAGGGCTACACCGGTCGTCAGGCAAGAATGGAGGCAGGAAGATGTCTCAGGTGCGATGTCAAGTGTGAACAGGAGGTACTCTATGGATAGGAAGATGATCACACTCTCCGTTGACGGGAAAACAGTCACGGTCCCGGAGGGGACAAGAATCCTGGATGCATGCAAGGTTGCAGGAATCAAGGTTCCTTCTCTCTGCTATCTGGAGGATGTCTCTGCGCACGGGTCTTGCGGCATCTGTGTGGTCGAAATTGAGGGATTCAGACGTTTGGTCCGTTCATGCCTCCATACCGTCCAGCAGGATATGGTCATCCATACACACACCGACCGTGTTATGCGTGCAAGGAAGCTGAATCTTGAGTTGTTGCTTGCCAATCATCCATTGCTTTGTACCAATTGTGAGAGAAACCTCAACTGCGAGTTACAGTCCCTTGCCCTGCAACTGGGAGTCAGAGAGTCACGATTCGAGAGGACGAAAAAATCGATACTCCCGATCGACTCCTCTTCCTCCGCAATTGTACGTGACCCGAATGCCTGCATTCTCTGCAATCGTTGTGTCGAGGTATGTGCAAAGGTACAAGAAGTGCATGCAATCGAGATGATGGGGAGGGGACTCCGTACGACCGTATCAACCTTCTTTGATGAAGGCCTGGCTTCCTCAGTCTGTACCAACTGCGGGCAGTGCTCCCTTGCCTGTCCAACCGGTGCCATCACTGAAAAGAGTCATGAGAGGGAAGTATTCGATGCGATCGCTGATCCAGATCTCGTAGTGCTAGTGCAGACCGCCCCGGCTATCCGGGTAGGACTTGGAGAGGCAATGGGCTTGGGTGAAGGTTCCTTGGTGACCGGCAAGATGGTCAGTGCTCTGAGGACACTCGGCTTTGACAGGGTTTTTGACACCCAGTTCAGTGCTGATCTTACCATCATGGAAGAATCTCATGAATTGATACACCGCATGACCAATGGTGGAACGCTCCCCATGATCACCAGCTGCTCTCCTGGATGGATCAAGTTCATTGAAACCTTCTATCCTGAGCAACTCGATCATCTCTCATCCTGCAAGTCGCCACAACAGATGTTCGGCTCCATTGCCAAGACCTATTACGCTGAGCAAGCTGGAATAGATCCCAGGAATATACGGGTGGTCTCGGTCATGCCCTGCACTGCCAAGAAATTTGAGGCGGGCAGAAGTGAGATTGACAGTGCCTTCTCCTACTGGCGGGAAAAGGGTTCCTTCTCTGACGAGGAGTACTTCTGTGATGTTGATTATGTGCTGACCACACGGGAACTGGCAAGGATGCTGAAACGGATCGGGATTGATTTCGCCCATCTGGAAGAGGGCAAGTTCGATGATCCCCTTGGACAGTCAACAGGATCGGCAGTACTGTTTGGTGCTACAGGTGGTGTGATGGAAGCAGCGCTCAGAACTGCATACGAGACCATCACAAAGACTACCTTAGAGGAGTTGGAGTTTGAACAGATCCGTATCGGTGAAGGTATCAGGGAGGCAACCATCATGATCGGGGAAACCCCGCTTAAGGTTGCAGTAGCCAATACCCTGGCAAATGCTCGGGTCCTCCTGGACCAGATCCAGGAAGGCAAGAGTCCCTACGCGTTCATAGAAGTGATGACCTGTCCTGATGGATGTCTGGGGGGAGGAGGGCAACCGATTCCATCGACCAAGGAGATCAGGAGAAAGCGAGCCATGTCCATCTATGAGGAAGACCGTGGCATGCCGATACGCAAATCCCATGAGAATCCGTCCATCCAGGAACTCTATACCTCATTCCTAGAGCAGCCTCTGGGGCATCTGAGTCACCAGCTGTTACATACCACGTATGTAAAGCGTGGTGCCTATCCAGATTGATCCTCAGGTTGCAGTATCTTTGGAGGGGGGGCATCTGCCCCCTCTCCCTGCGTAAAAACCCTGCAACTATGGTATACTGCGCTCAATGGAGGGCGGAATGAGAATTCTCGCATGTGCAGACATTCATTTGGGGCGAAAACCGGAGCTCGCACAATCCGGGCACGCTGCTTGGGATGCGATCATCCACAAAGCGCTTGAGCTTGCCGTGGATGTAGTGGTATTGGCCGGTGATGTCGTTGAACATGAGAGAACATGGCTATCCGTCTATGGACCTCTCCTTTCTGGGTTGGAAACGCTCAAGAATGCAGGAATACAGGTTATCGGGGTAGGGGGAAACCATGACTGGTCTGTCTTTCCCCGGTTGGCCGAAGAAAGTGATGCGATCAAGATCCTTGGTTTGAAAGGAACGTGGGAATCCTATGATATCGGGGATGTTCGTTTCATTGGTTGGTCATTTCCCAGTACACATGAGGAACAATCCCCGCTTTCCGATTTCGATACATCACTGGTTGATGATTCCAAGCTTTCCCTTGGTCTGTTGCATGCTGACTGGACTCAGCAGTACTCCAAATATGCTCCCATAGACGAACATGCATTGTTGAAAACCGGTATTCCTCTCTGGATGCTTGGACATATCCATAGAGGAGGAAGACTGGGCACTTCCTCTGCCTACTATTGTGGCTCCCCCTTTTCACTCGACGTGAGCGAAACAGGTGTACATGGAGCCTATCTTCTGGAAACCGAACAAGGCCTCACATGGAAGGATCCTCTGTTCATACCCCTCTGTCCCTATCGTTATGAACAATGTGCAGTCGATACTACCGGCATACAAGATATGGAATCACTTCGCTCTGCTGTTACCAGATCGGTGCGCGCCTATATCGACCAGATGTCATTCCATGGAACGATTGCGCTCAGTTTGGTGTTCACTGGGAACCTGCATGCTAATCTGGACCTGCAACAGGTCTTTTCCTTTGAAGGAAGGGAGAGAGAACTCCTATTCCAGGACGAGGATCTGGAGGTGCTGTTGTTGAACCGCATTGAAGATGCAACAGAGCTGGAGGTAGATCTCGATCAACTGGTCAAGGGCAGCGGCCCACAAGCCCTGCTTGCCTCTATGCTTCAAGACAGCGATGCATTACAGCAACTGGGTGTGTCCTATCAACGATTGGATACAGAGAGTTACAACACCAGTGGTTTCAATCTTCTCAGGCAGACCTCCCTTACCCAGGATGAGGCCGTCAAACGGGGAAAACGGGCAGTTCTTCAGTTGCTCAGGGCTATGGAATCCCAGCGGAGGGAGCATGAAGCATAAAAACTCGTACAGATTCACACGTTTTACGCTTTCAAAGGCTCCTGGATTCCTTGTTCGTTCCTTTGGGGATCTTACCGCACTGCACCCTGGGCTCAATATCCTTACCGGGGCAAATGGGGTTGGGAAGACGACCATAATCAAGGCCTTCTGGTCGCTCCTGTTCACACCAGCCAAACATCCATCGCTGGAAGCTGAGGCTGTATTGCAGAGGGGCGAGACAGAGTGGTTCCTATCACTCTCCTCCAATCGTCTGGAGCAGAAACGAATATCAGACGGGTTAATTACCACAATTCCCGGTAGAAACGACGCGTTTGCCGATGCATATTGGTTTCCCCTGCATGAACTCCTGACGAAGGAAGGTGTGGGTGAAGCATTTCTGGAAGCCATACGCAAGGAAATGCAGGGCGGAGTTGATCTGGAGAGGGCAGTCCGGGAAGCCGGAGGCATTGAGGCCTTTTCCAGGAAGCGACACACACTGGTACAGGCTCTGAAAGAAAAGCAACGGTTGGTGAGGGATCAGCAAACGAGAATTCTTGAGAATCTGGATCTCAGGGAGAATATTTCCAAATTACAGGAAACGCTCGAAGAGAGTGAGGGACATACGGCAGAGAAAATCCGCCTGGAAAGCTTGTTGGAGTATCTCTCTGTGAAAGAGACCTATGAAGAGATCCTATCCCAGCAGAAATCGTACCATCCTGTTCTTGGGAACATGACTGTCCATAGCCTTTCAGAAGCGAGAACACGAGAGCATGAGTGGGAAGCTGCAACTTCTGCAATGCAACAAGCAAAAGCTGCGCTCATGGCGACCCAAAGCCTTCTCGATCAGTGCAACGTGGATCAGGCAGTCCTTGATGATTCGCTCATGCCAAGATTGATCGAGCAACGCAGTGATGCTTTGCAAGAGGCAAAAAGAGCGCTTGATGCAGCGAAAAATAAAGCCAAACGGGCTCAAGAGGCAAGAAGTGCCTGGGAGAATGCACACCGTTGGCTTATGGAAGATTCCCCCAATGAGCAGACCCTTGAAAAGATGGTCAAGCAGCTTAATACCCTTGCCTATACCTCAGAACCAATACGATGCCAGCTAGCCAGCAGTGAATACATTGTGCGTGCTATAGGGGAAGAAGAACCCATAGCAGACGGCCTGCTTGAACGATTGAGGGATATAAAGCAACAACTCACTGCCCTGGTTGTACTAGCTGCAAGGAAAGAATCGCAGCAGCCAACAATTTCCCGTGTGAAGTCTTCTCTTATGGGTGTTTTCTCACTCCTTTCTGTAGCAATTGGTTCAATCCTTGGCCTTCTCTTTCATCCAGGATATTCCGTGTTTGCCATCCCTCTCCTGGCATTGCTGTTCATCATTGCAGGGAGGAAAAGGGCAAATCCCCTTTTGAAGGAAGCAGAAATCCAACTAACTAACGGTATTGGAAAGGTAAATGCCCTGTTGGAAAAGCATGGACAGGCACCACTGGATTCCTCCACTGCTGCTGATATCTCCCGGGCTGTAGGACTGCTCTCAAGCAGTATAGCTTCGCTTCAGCAGAAGGACGCTCTGAATGTGAGAAGACGAATTGCAAGGAAGGCCTATGAGGAAGCATTGAGCCAGTGGAAGGCTTGGTTACATCAGTGGGAGGATGTTGCCTCTGATCTCAAGCTATCCTCGGATCCATCTTTGGAAGGCGCCCAGTTCTTCCATTTTGCTGAACACTTACAGGAGTGGGTTCATCTTCAGGCCGCTGAAAAGGAATCTTTTGCCTCGCTTGGAGAGGTCGAGAACGCCTATCGGGAAGTCCTCTTGGCGCTTCAGAAACTTTGTGCTACCAGTACCTCTGATGTTGTGGAGTTACTGAATATTGCTTCTACATTGGTCACCACCATCACCGATGCTCGTAGCTTCACAAAACAGTGCCAGAAGGAAACCCAGCATCTGGAGAACGCCATTATTCGGTTCCATGAAGCTGAAGAAGCAAGAAATGCATACTATACAGATCTCGGACTCGATGTTGGAGATATCCATACATTGGAGCGGCTCGATCCCCAGGTTGCGGAGTATCAGGGGATTGCCTCGAGATTGCAACTGGTAAAAACCAAGCTTGAGGGGTACTCAGAGCAGATCCGTGAAGAAGCAGAGCATGGCAATGCCTCTGATTTCACTGTTCTGCTGGAAGAGACAAATACACAATTGGAAAGGCGCAAGGAACAGGAGAAGACACTCTGGGAATGGGAGCGTACCTACCGGGAACTCTGTAATGACTCGAATTTGGAGAATGCTGAGCTGGAGTGCCTGAAGGCAGAAGAGGCATTGGAGGCTTTCCGACAGGAAGAGGTTGCCCAGCGGATGGTGTATCAGCTCTATGAACAGACCAAGGAGCAGAGTGAACGTACCTATCAACCACAGGTTCTCAAGAAGGCAAGTACTTGGTTGCAACGGATTACCCAGAATCGTTATCTGTTCACCGTGGGAGATGCAGGCTTCCTAGCTCACGATACGGTAACCATGCGTCCCTATACATTGGACCAACTCTCCAGTGGTACACGCATCCAGCTCTTATTCTCCCTAAGGATGGCATTCCTCGAGATGCTGGAGGGAGGCGGAGCGTATCAGTTTCCGCTCTTCTTCGATGAGTTGATGGCAAACAGCGACGACGAACGTTCCCTCGCCATTGCTAAGGCTATTGCAGAAATTGCTAAAGAGCGGCAGGTATTCTACTGCACGGCCCAGCAGGATGAAGTAAGGAAGCTTGAACAGGTGGCAAATGGGGATTGCCTGCTTATTAATCTAGAGGATGAGCAGAGAGAGTACCGAATCTTGCAACACCCCTTCCAGGAAGTACCAATTGAAAGAGCCTCCCTGCCCCCATTCAAAGAGGATTATCTCGCCTATGCGGCAGCCTGCAAGGTATCGAGACCTGAGCCTTGGGACTCCCTGGGGAGCCTGTCCAGCTGGTATCTTTGTACCACCAGCAAGGAATTGGAGCGGTTGCTTGTTCGCGGTTTTTCCAAGGCAGGCCAGGCAAAAGGAGTATCAGAGGTGTACTCAACGCGTTTTACCCTCCTCTCTATAGCCCAGAAAATGGCAAGGCAGGGGAGAGCAAAACTCCTTACTCCCCAAGACCTTGACGATGATGGGTCGAGTTTGAATCGTGAGGCGAATTACTTTGATGCGTTGCTTACCTTCCTAAAGGAAAGACCCAGGAGTGGAGATGACGTTATTGCTGCGATAGAAGAAAAGACCTTGAAAGGATTCCGTGAACCTACGCTCTCAGCCTTTACTGCCTGGTTGTATGAGAATGGGTATGCCAGTGAAGAGACGCCGTACACCCTTTCTGAAATTCTCGAGAGGATTTGCTTAGAGTTTGAGGAACTTACAGTGAGCTCAGATGACTATATGTTGGTAAAACGCTATCTCCAAAGTCTTGGTCTTATAGCGTAATGTCCTTGGCAGCATATGAGAGAAACCATCATCATTGTATGTTCAGATGGTGATTTCTATGATAAAGAAACTACGTAAATTCCGAAAAATTGCCTGTGCCAAGGTTGTAATGTCACTGAAAGTACGCTAGAAATATAACAAGTATATCGCTGTCGGTAATGATGATAAAGGGGCTTCGGCATGAAAAAAAGGGTATCGCTTGTTGTGTTTTTGATTCTGGTAAGCTTGGTTTTCACCAGCTGTGGTACGTTGTTCACAAAGGGAGGGAGTGATTATCGCAGTGGCGTTTCAGCCTATGAGAAGAAGGAGTATGTATCCTCTCTCAGGTATCTTAATCAGGCACTGGCTGTCAATCCTGAGTTTGTAGAAGCTGCCCAGATGTATCCTGCGGTGTTCAGCGAAGGAACTTCTTATTACAAGACCCAGATCGCCAACAATACTGCAAAGCAAGATCGACAGGCTGCTGATATTGTCTTCCACTCCTATACTCAATTACAAGCATTGCATGAATTGGCTAGAGCAAGCGGAAGAAGTGGTTTGATGGTTGAGGACTTCACCAGTAAACTAGACGAGGCACGTCTGAAATCAGGAGATCTCTGGTTCAGTTATGCGAAGAGCCTTGAAGAGAAGGGTGACCGTGAAAGTTTGAAGCAAGCTGTTGCTGCCTATGAGACGGCAAGGAGCAGAAATCCGAACCTGGAGAATATTGATGCAACCATCACCCAGCTCATCAAGGATGCAACCGTTACTGTGGCTGTTGCAGCGTATGGGCCCTCTGATGCGGGTTTCTCAAGGAAGGTACTTGCGGATGTTACCAACGTGCTTGGATCAGATAGGTTTATTGAGGTCATACAGGAAGAAGATTTCACCCCTGGCCCCGACTCGATGGTTGGCCCTCTCGATATTGCCATCATGACCGGTATGGGAAGGGGATGGGACTATGTATTGGAGGTCTATGCCAGTACCAATTTTGAAGAGATAAGCAAGGAGAGTCCGGTAAGACTTCCCTATGATAATCCACTCTTCTCTGGAGTAAAGCGTACGATCGGCTATCAGAACAAGACCTACATTACCTACAGGCTTTTTTCCATCAAGCAGGGGGTGAAGGTCGTTGCAGAGGACAGAATCACCACTATTGATGGTCCATATGAGTACGATTTCAGCTATGTGAATGCTGAAGGGGTGCGGGAACTCAACCTCGGAGGAACAGGAAAAAAGAATTTACGCTTTGTGACAAGCAGGACCGATGATATTACCACAAATACCACCATCAGTGCCTTAAGGATGGATTACGAACGTATTCCCATTCCTGCACAAGTTGTTGATCCGACCGACCAGACGCAGTGGATTGCCTACTTCAAGGATCAGTACTATGACTTCCAGGATTTTGCAAGGAATGAGAGTGGGCGAGAGCTCTTCTATGCGATTGAGGTGGTCCACCATGAGCCGAGCGATACCTATTTTATGATAGGACCAGATCTGGATACAGCAATCCAACGCTCCAAGATCAATAGTGCCATCATGAATGCACTAAGCTATACTGCACGAACCTTGGTAAAAGCTGAGCAAGAGAACAAGCGATCTGGCTACCAGAACGCTGGTGAGATTGCCGCCAAGGGGGTCAAGGATTTCCTGTAGAGATTTTTTAGGGAGATGTTCCTGATATTCGCTGTTCCAAGAATGAAAACAGTCAAAGACCAAGAAAAGGAGGATGCCGGTGGTGTCCTCTTTTTCTATGGTCTCAGAATGCAATACTATTAACGTTGTTCTTTGGTGCTTTCACGGATGGTCAGTGAGGTAGGCACATAGATCTTGATGGGGAGTCTGTATTGACCACTTATTCTGTTTTTCAGGATATCCACGGTATTTTGTGCGATGAACTGCATTGGTATGTTGACCGTTGTCAGTGGTGGAGAGAGGAACTGTACTGAGCTTTGGTCATTGAAGCCCACCACACTGATATCATCAGGTACGGTTATTTTGCTTTGATGGAGCCTTGCCAGGACCCCTGTTGCTGTAGAGTCGTTTGCACAGAATAGAGCAGTAGGGCGATCCTGTAACGTTATGGCTGACTTAGCGAGTGTATATCCTTCAGTGTAGGAGAGCCTCTCTCCCTCAAAGATGAGCGCCTCGTCAAAGATAGTGTTTTCCTGCATAAATTCACAATACGCAGTTTTTCGCATATCTCTCCCTTGACCACCCGTATCCCCGATTACTTTTCCACCAATATAGGCAATCCTACGGTGCCCCAGGTCGTACAAATGCTGCAATGCAAGCCGTGTACCGAGTTCAGTGTTGATGAGCACAGAATCAAAGCGGGTGGCATCAGGACAGGAATCGAGGAATACGATATAGGGAGAGAAGGTGGAGATTTTCTCAATCTGGTTGAGATTGAACCTACCAATGGCGATGATGGCGTCTATCTGTGTATCTACGGAGGGAACAAATTCTCCATCGATATTGATGAATTTCACCGTGTTGATATTCTCTCTGGCAAGCTGTTTTTCGACAGTAGTCATCAAATACAGATAGTACGGATCTTCGATCAATGCAGGATAGTCATACCATTCCACAATCGCGAAGGTGAGCTTCTTCCCTGCCTTTTTTCTCAGCTTTCTTTGTTGGAGCGTGACATATTCCAATTCCTTTGCAGCAACAAGCACTCTCAGTTTTGTTTCGTCAGAGACGCTGAGTGTATCATCATGGTTCAGAATTCTTGAAACAGTGGTAATAGAGACTTTCGCTTTCTTCGCAATATCCGTAATAGTAGCCACAGGTTTTCCTTTCTTACATCTTCAAGTAAAAGTTTACTAGTATCCTACCACCAAATCTGAATAATTGGAATGTATTTTATAAAATATGGTCATCAGTGCTGGGATGCTTAGATTTGCTTTGCATTGAGAATAATTCTGGTTGATAAAATTATAGTAAAAAAATAGTAAAAAAATTCTTGACAGTTGGTGTGGTGCAACGTAAGCTGAAGACAACAGGCAGGAATACTGCTATGAGAAAAGGAGAGAAAGGAATGAGAAAAAGCGTAACTATTTTTTTGGTGCTCTTGGTTTTTATGACACCATTATTTGCGGCAGGAACGAATGAAGCAAAGGAGGCTGGTCCAATCACCATCTGGGCTTGGGATCCAAACTTCAATATCTCGATCATGAACGAGGCTGTCAGCCGATATCAGGAAAAACATCCTGATGCAACGTTTGAAATCGTTGAACTTGCAAAGGCAGATGTTGAACAGAAACTCCATACCAATTTGGCTTCCCGTACAACCCAGGGGTTGCCTGACATCGTGCTTATCGAAGACTACAATGTACAGAAATACCTGACCAGTTATCCTGGCCAGTTTGCAGATCTCAGTGATGCATTCAACTACAGTGACTTTGTAGGCTACAAAGCTGATGTCATGAAATTGGATGGCAAATACTACGGTGTTCCATTCGATTCTGGCGTATCTGGTTTCTTCTATCGCACTGATCTGCTCAAGAAAGCTGGCTTTGAGGCCAAGGACCTTGAAAACATCACCTGGAATCGGTTTGCCGATATTGCAAAAGAGTACAAGGCAAAAACCGGTCAGTATATGCTCGCCAATGACAAGAGTGATGGTGGACTGTTCAGAATCATGCTCCAAAGTGCAGGAAGCTGGTATTTCGATAATGAAGGAAACCCAGCTCTCGTGAATAATGCAGCACTTCAAGAAGCCATGAAACTGTATAAGCGCTTTGTATCAGAAGACCTCGCATTCCCTTCAAATGGATGGAATGAGTGGGTTGGTGCATTCAACTCAGGAAAAGTCGCTTCTGTAACCACTGGCGTATGGATTATTGGTTCGGTCAAGGCTGCCTCTGATCAGAGTGGTCTTTGGGCAGTAGCTCCAACCCCACGACTTGATCTTCCCAACTCCGCCAATGCATCCAATCTGGGTGGTTCCTCCTGGTTCGTCCTTGAGAATGGTGCCAACCGTGACAAGGCTATTGAGTTCATGAAAGAGATCTATGGAAACGATAAGGAGTTCTACCAGACCATCCTGATGAACAATGGTGCCATCGGTTCCTATATCCCAGCATTCAGTGGAGACGCTTTCGAAACAAAGGATGCATTCTTTGGAAACAAGGCAATCTTTAAAGACCTGAGTGAATGGGCATCCATGGTTCCAAAGGTGAACGTTGGTCAGTATACCTATGAGGCTGATGCTGCAGTAATGGCTGTCATGGAAGATTACTATACCGGTAGATCAACACTCGAAGAGGCTATCAAAGCCGCTGAGAATCAGTTGAAGAATTCAATTCAATAGGTATTCGTTGATCCTGAGAAGCAGGAGGCATGACCTCCTGCTTTTTTAAAAAGGTGTATGCAACAATTATAGGTTATTGGGTGATAGTATGGAAAATGTACCCAATGACGCTGGAATGAGATATGTCGTTTGATTGAATCGCCAGTTATATCGGCGAGGGATGAAAAATTGGGGTTGCTGCCCCAATTCCTGCTCATGGGGGAGTGTATTCTATGGCTACTGAAAAGCGACTTGATAGAGTTGGTTGGTATTTTATCATCCCAGCTTCGATACTGTTGGCTGGTTTTATTGTATATCCCATTTTTTACTCACTCTATCTCTCCTTTACCTCAACAAAGGGAATCGTAAGTGAATTTGTCGGGGTGAAGAATTATATCAGGATGTTCAATGATCCGATGTTTTTCCTGGCATTGAAGAATACATTCAGGCTCTTGTTGCTCCAGGTTCCGATTATGTTGGTGCTGGCCATAACCTTCGCAGCAATTCTGAACAATAAGAAAGTCCGGTTCAGGGGTTTCTTTAGAACGGCACTCTTTCTTCCCTCTGTTACCTCGTTGATTGCCTATTCCATCCTGTTCAAGATGCTGTTCAGCTACGAGGGCCTGATAAACAACGCCCTCCTTAAGTTGCACATCATCGATATTCCCCTGCAGTGGATGAGTGTTCCTAGGCTTGCAACCTTCGTCCTGATCATTGCCATGATCTGGCGATGGACAGGCTACAATATGATCTTCTATCTTTCCGCAATGCAAAATATCTCTGACGATCTGTATGAGGCAGCTTCCATCGATGGATCGACGAAAATACAGAGTTTTTTCACCATCACGATACCGCTTTTAAAACCGATTATTCTTTTTACTACGGTCATGTCCACGATAGGAACCCTTCAGCTGTTTGATGAACCGATGAACCTCTCACAGGGAGGGACCACTGCAAGTATGATAGGCCCGGATAACTGTTTTCTTACACTGAGTGTATATATCTATAACATTTGTTTCAAATACACGCCGAACTTTGGCTATGCTGCCACGGTGAGCTATGCAATCCTGGTCATTATTGCATTATTGACCCTCGTGCAGTTCAAGGTGAGCAGTGACAAGGATGAAACCATGCAGAAGAGGCTTGAACGAGCAGAAAGAAAACTACAGAGAGGAGCATCGAAATGAATATGAAGAAAGGGTTTGGTACATTTTTCCTCTACTTGTTTTTATCTGTTTCAGCATTTCTTTCCATATTCCCCTTCATCTGGATAGTGCTGGGTTCAACCAATAGTGCTGTGGATATCCAAACAGGTAAACTCTCATTTGGTGATCAGTTGGGTGTTAATCTGAAGAACCTGTTTGGTCAGGCTGATATGGGCGGTGCGCTTTTCAATTCAGCTAAGATCGCAGTTCTCACCGTGGTCCTCTCTCTTCTGGTGACCAGCATGGCAGCATATGGATTCCAGATGTACAAATCGAGAGTAAGGGAGAAGACCTATTCATTTTTCTTGCTTACCATGATGATTCCCTTTGCCTCCCTCATGATTCCCCTCTTTCAGATCATCGTGGTGTTGCGACTGCTGAATTCCCATACAGCCATTATCTTGGTAGGGAGCATCAGCGTATTTATGATTTTCTTTTTCCGGCAAAGTTTCGTGAATTACCAGACTGAGATTTTGCAGGCTGCCCGTGTGGATGGGGCAGGTGAGTTTAGGATTTTCTTCACCATCTTTTTCCCCAGCATGAAAAGCACCTATGCTGCTGGTGCCATCTATGCCTTTATGACGAGTTGGAATGCCTATATTTGGCCACTTATCGTGTTGCAATCGAATGACAAGCGGACATCAACGCTTTTGATCTCTTCATTATCTTCCTCTTACACACCTGATTATGGGGTGATTATGACAGGTATCGCCTTGGCTACACTTCCTGTCATTATTGTCTTCTTTGCATTCCAGAAGCAGTTTGTGCAAGGCATGGTAGGTTCAGTCAAACAGTAAGTAGGTGACAACATGCAATACAACCAATCCCTTGACCCAACCGTTTTTCAAGAAAACCGACTCCCTCCTCATGCTCTCTTTGCTCAACAGGAAGCAGTGAAAGAAATCAGCCTGAATGGGGATTGGTATTTTTCCTATTTTGAAGCTCCATCAGAGGCTACTCCTCATTTCTTGGATAGTACACAGCTTTCAGCTATGGAACATATTGAGGTTCCCTCTCACTTTCCCCTGAAAGGCTACGGCGTACCTCAGTATACGAATACGGTGTACCCATGGGATGGAGTGCATGCAGTACGTCCACCAGCTATCCCTGATTTGAATCCTACAGGGTGTTATGCAAAGAAGGTCACCATCACGGATGAGAATCTTGAGAATGATATACTCATTCGCTTTGATGGCGTTGACTCTTCGGTGTATCTCTATGTGAATGGACGGTATGTGGGGTACAAGGAAGATAGCTTCTCCCCTGGTGAGTTTCTTATTACCCCATATCTCAAGCGTGGGGAGAATCTCATCTCAGTGATGGTACTACGATTTTCTACGGGAAGTTGGCTTGAGGATCAAGACTTTTGGCGAATCCCTGGTATTTTTCGTTCAGTAAGGCTATTGATCTGTAAACCGATCAGGATAGTGGATGTGTTTGTCCGCCCAACGCTCAGTGACGATTACCAATCAGGAGAGGTCACCTTTGAAGTAACTCCTTCAAGAGAAGGAAGGTATGAGTATGAAGTACTCATCAATGGGCAAGGATATCCTGGATTGAAGGTGTCACTCAAACATCCATTGCTTTGGAGCGCCGAGGTTCCAAATCTGTATGATTATACCTTGGTTCTCAAACAGGACAATCAGGTACTTGATTCTGTGAAGGGGCATTTTGGTTTCAGGAAAATAGAGATCAGGGGACGGACAATCTATCTTAACGGGAAAAGACTGATTCTTCGTGGAGTCAACCGGCATGAGTTTGACCCCCATACGGGAAGAGCAATCGATGAAGCATTGATTGAGAAAGACTTGTTGCTGATGAAGCAGCATAATATCAATGCACTGAGAACCAGTCATTATCCCAACCATCCATATGTTTATGATCTCTGTGACCAATTGGGTATCTATGTTATGGATGAAATCAATTTGGAAACCCATGGTACTTGGATGGTTGCTGGTAGGGCGGAAAGGAAACCCCATACAATTCCCGACGATAAGATGCAGTGGAGGGATGCGGTACTTGATCGGGCACAATCAATGGCTATGCGTGACAAGAATCACCCCTCCATTCTTTTTTATTCATGTGGTAATGAGAGCTTCGGTGGTCCGATCATCGCCGATGTGGCAGCATATTTCAGGAGCCTGGGTGATAATCATCTTGTTCACTATGAAGGGATTTTTCATGACAGGCGCTATGATTCCACCAGTGATGTAGAGAGTAGGATGTATGCCAGGATTCCAGAGATTCAGGAGTACCTCAAAGGGGGAGAGAAACCATTCCTGCTCTGTGAATATGCACATGCTATGGGCAATAGTGTTGGTAACCTGGATGAGTATGTTGCCCTTGAAGATGCATCTGAAGCATACGGAGGGGGATTCATCTGGGATTTTGTCGATCAGAGTCTTATGCAGGATGGCAAGGAGCTTTGTGGCCTGGGTTTCAGTAGCCCGACTGACGGCTATTTCTGTATCAATGGGCTTGTTGACGGTGAACGCAATATATCTGCTAAACTCCAGCAGGTTGCATTTTCCTATAGTCCGGTAACAATCGAATTCATACCAAAGGTGTCCAGCAAGGAAGAGCAACAATATGAGATACAGATACGGAACAAGCATGCGTTCATCAATACCGATGGGTATGAGTTCTTATACACCTATACGCTGGATGGCAATGAGATAGCATCAGGATGTCTGCGTGTTTCGCTGGGTCCTCTCGAGAAAAACACCTATGTGATCCCCTCCCTCGCAGTGGTAAGGCCAGTAGTGTCTGATGAGCGCTCTTGCATGGGGGGAGAGCTCCAACTTATAGTGAGCGTAGTGCAAAAGCATGATACCCCTTGGGCAAGGAAAGGGCATGGAATTGTGAGGGTTTCTCAGATCCACTGTTATGGATCCACCCAAATGGTGCCACCTGGAGAAGCTGATGCCCTTATCGAAGGAGATATGCATACTGGTCATCGCAGTGGCAATTTCTCCTTCTTGATCAATCATCACCATGGAGAAATTGTCGCAATACAACACAAGATGCGAAATATTCTACAGAGTGCAGTAAAGTTGGAGTTCTGGCGTGCTCCGACGGACAATGACATTGGTGTCAATCCGCTACTTCCCACCATGGAGTATAAACTGGCATCCTTGTACCAAGTAGCCGAGTATTTCAGCAGAGAAAACAATGTGTTTTCTGCGGGTATCCGCTGTGGTTCCACTTTGGTGAAGGTCTCCTATTGGTTCTCAGGCAATAAGGTAATCATGCACATTGAACCACCAAAATTCTCATCCCCGATCCCTTGCTTTGGGATTGCCTTTTCGGTGGATAGTCGTTATCGGAATGTTTCTTACTATGGAAATGAGATGATGGAAAGCTATCAAGACCGCAGAGGTGGCAATGTACTGAGATGCGTTGAGTTCGACCCATATCTTGACCAGAAATCCTATCTCCATCCTCAGGAGTATGGGAACAGGATTGAGGTGAGAAGCCTGACACTTACAGACAATCATGATCAAGGACTGAGAATCAGGTCCAATAGATGCTTTGAATGTTCTGTCTTGCCTTACAGTTGCCATGAGCTGGAGCAAGCGATGTATATCCATGAGCTCCCAGAGACTGGAAAATTGCATGTAAGGATTCTCGAGGGACAGAGTGGGGTTGGGGGAGATGACTCCTGGGGAGCTCCAGTACATGAAGCATATCAATATCATGGGCCAGAGACTGATTGGATGGTAGAGATTGAGGTGTTCTGATAAGTACACCATTCAGGGCAGGGAATGACCACTATTACATACATCTTCCTGTTATAGGGGAGGATGGTTGCGAATCGTACGTCGTTCCCTATGATTTTTTTTGTCTTTAGGGTGGAAAGGGTCATCTGATGGATATTTTTCATTCCATTTTATCTGTACTGGTAGTATACTCAGCCACATGTACAAACGCACCATTCGAGCCTGTTACCTAGGTAATTTCATTGGGGCCTTGACCTGCAACCTGGCTCCGCTCCTCTATGTAACCTTCATGAGTGAGCTTGGTCTCTCCTTTGAACAGGTAGGGCGTCTTACCTTGCTCAATTTCTTCACCCAGATTGTCGCCGACCTTGTTTTCAGCAGACCGGTTGACCGTTATGGAGTCAGACCGTTCATTACCCTGGGGCACTTTCTGGCGTTTGTAGGTTTTCTTTTCCTTGCCCTTTCTCCTCGCTTGTTCCCTCACAACACCTATCTTGGATTGATGCTTGCAACTATCATTTACTCCATAGGTGGTGGGCTCTTCGAACTATTGTTGAGTGCAATCGTACAGGCAATCCCTGGGGATGCAAAGGAGAGTGCTATGAGTCTCTTGCACTCCTTCTATGCATGGGGATTCATTGTTGTCGTCATCGGTACGACACTGATGATCCAGCTCTTCGGCCGCGGGAATTGGATGTTTGTTGTCTTGATCTGGTCAGTTTTCCCCCTCTTGAATTTCATCAACTTTTTGACTGTCCCCCTTGCCCCTGCTGTGCATGAGGACCACCGGACAAAGATCCGGGAGCTGCTTGCATCCAGATACTTTCTCTTTGTTGTACTCGGTATTGCCGTCGGCGGCGCTACTGAGGTCTCCATGAGCCAATGGACCAGTACCTTTGCTGAAACTGCTCTGGGGCTGCCGAAGGAAGTGGGGGACCTGGTAGGCCTTTGCTTGTTTGCGTTGCTCCTGGGGACCATACGCGCAGTCTACGGTGCATGGGGTACCCGCTTTCCGTTGTACAAGGCAATGCTGATGGGATCTCTACTCTGTGTAGTGTGTTATCTTGTGGCTGCTTTGAGTCCACTGCCGATTATCAGCTTGGTTGCCTGTATCTTTGCAGGATTGGGAGCAGGGCTTCTTTGGCCAGGCTCAGTGGTTAACGGTGCAAACCGTTTCCCCCTCGCTGGATCCTCTCTTTTTGCCTTTCTGGCTGCCGGCGGAGATGCAGGCGCAGCCTTTGGCCCCTGGCTTATTGGTGTGACTGCTGATGTATTCCCCAATCTGGTTACCAAGGCTCCTTGGCTACGAGGACTCTCCGAGGCTGATGCTGCACTGAGAAGCGGAATGCTTATCGGTACCCTGTTTCCCCTGCTGATGGTCTTGTTTCTTATGAGGATGCATCGCCTTGAGAAGCAGAAGTAGGCATGGTTGCACGGTTCTTGACCATGGCGAGCATTTCATCTGCACCACGAAGCCTTCTTGAAATATCCCGGGCAAGGTTGAGAACAAGCATGGTGTAGGTCTTCAGGTCAACGAGTGATATCTTGTAGAGATCCTTGTTGGATAATGTAATGACCCGGCTCACAGCAGTGGTTACCACTGAGGCCGCACAGTTCTGGATGTCGATGAGTTCCATTTCTCCAAAACTGTCTCCATTATGCAATGTTGTGATGATTCTGCTCTGTTTCTTGTTGGTCTCTGATTGCCTGACTATAGCAACCTCTCCCTCCACAATGAAGTGTACTCGGTTGTTGGGTTCCCCTTGCTTGAGAATGGTAACATTCTCCTCAAAGGTATGCTCCTCCAGATAGGGTTTGATCAAGGAGAGAGAAGCATCGTTGAGCCCGCCAAACATGCTGTGCTTGCAGAGAAATTCATTGTCGACTGTGCATTCACTCATACTTCATCCTACATTCATATATTTCAGAACGCAAGGTTATGTCCCTTGCTAATCAGAGAAAAGAAACAATGGAGGCCATAAGAGCCTATCTGCCTGTGAGTAGTAAATTGTTGTGATTAGTGAAAAACTCTTGTCGATTGATTGCCGAATTGTATCAGATTGAGTACTGTTTGCATGTTATTACCTAAGGAAATGCTATGAATAGAAAGTTACTACTACTCCTTGTCCTACTAATAGTAGGGATACTTGGTCTGGGTGCGAATCCCCTTGATTTGGACGATGCATTGGAACGTGCACGTATGCACAATCTCTCCCTTCAGGGCAATGCCATCGATGTAAACGCAGCAAAGCGCGATATTGATACCTCTTGGAATCTCTTTCTCCCTAATCTTAATCTCTCTCTTTCCCATTCTGGCTCTGGTCCAGTATTTAATGCCGCTGAGCGTACTGTCTCTGGAATTCCGATTCCTGCAACGTTTGGAGATACCGGTCTCTCCCTCGGTCTTTCCATGCAATTTACCTTGAATCTGGCAGTGAAGGAACAGCTGGAGAGCTATCATCTGGGGTACCAGATACAGAAGGTTACCTATGAACAGGCAAAAGCTGAAATACAAAGGAATGTGACCAAGCTGTTCTACTATCTCTTGATGGAGAAGCAGAACATTGAGGTTCAGGAAGCAAATCTGGAGCTTGCCCGTCAGCAGTGGGATGAAGTGAAGGAGAAGTTCGAGCAAGGGTTTGCCAGTGAGGTTGAGGTACTTACCTCTGAACTCTCCTATGAGCAGATGAGACCCCCCTTGCAGCAGTCAAAGAACCAGTATGAGGCAAATCTGCTCTCCCTGAAAGCTCTGATCGGCATGGATCTCTCTGAACCTCTGGAAGTGGAAGGAGAGATTCCTGCTCTCATGGAGCATCTTGAGGTTGCAGCGTTGCAGGAGTATCTTGCAAAGAGTTATTCCATTGCACTTCTTGACTTGAACCTTGCGAGCATTGAAAAGCAGAAAGAGCTGAACAAGAAACAGGCATTCACCCCATCCATTAGCCTGCAAGGGAATTATGGGATTTCTGGGTGGAATGACTCCTACAGCAACTCATTCAGTGATAGTTTTTCCTATACGGTAAGTGTAGCACTTCCCCTTGATGGATTTATCCCAAACTCACGAACACAGGTAGGACTTGCGTCCATGGATGACTCGCTTGATAAACTTGCCTTGCAGCGTCAGCAGGCGCTCCAACAGATGGAAGTAAGTGTCATCTCCCAGGTTCAGAATCTGAATATGCTCTCTCTCCAAGCAGACCTTGCCGAGCAAAGTCTTGCCGTGAGTGAACGACTCTATGAAGCACAGGTTATCCAATACTACAGCGGATACTTGGGTTTTGTGAGTCTTGAAGAATCAAGAAATAATCTTATGCGCGCAAAACAAGGAGTGCTTGGTGTTCAGTACCAATACATCAGTGCCCTTATCGACCTACTCTACGACCTGAATATTCCAATGAAGGAGTTTAATCCATCCCATGAATCCTAATACATCAAAAAAACGCATTGTCGGAGTAAGTGTACTCGTCATTCTGATCCTTGCAGCCACTGCTGTCATTGTCATCAATCCTTTTGCGGGACTTATCGAAAAGCAGAAAGCAAGTGAAACCGAGGTAGTGGAGGACGCAACCGTCTCTGTTACCGTACAAGCGCTCGAACCACAGAACTTGCAAAACGTAATCCAAGGAAATGGCAATGTAATCGATCCCAGTTCGATTGATGTCTACCCTGAGGTTGCCGGTACCCTTACATCCCTTTTGGTAAAAGTCGGGGAACAGGTTGAAAAGGACCAGGTAATGGGGACTGTTGATCCATCCCGTGCTGGAATGGTGTATAAGGAGAGCATTATCAAGGCTCCCGCCTCTGGAACAGTACTTGCACTTCCCTTCGTACAAGGAGCGGTGGTTACCGGTCAGGCACCCATTGCCCGCTTAGGTATGCTTGAGGAGTTGGAGGTTGTCATGTCCATCGCTGAGCGGCATATCGGCTCGGTAGTTATTGGTACAAAGGCACGTCTCTCCTTTAAAGCTTTCCCGAATAAGATGTTTACCGGTACGGTTACCCGACTCAGTCCGGTTCTCAATCCTGCGAGTAGAACCTTGGAGATTGGGATAACCGTGGAAGATACCGAGAATCAGATCAAGAGTGGCATGTTCCCTGCGGTGGAACTCCTCACTGATTATCTTGAAAATGTATTGGTGGTTCCGCGTTCATCACTTCTCTATGCAGGTGCACAAAGCTATGTATATGTAGTTGACTCAAGTAATGTGGCACACAGGAGGAACGTGGAAATCGGCATGCAGGTATCGGATATGGTACAGATTGTATCTGGTTTGCAGCAGGGTGATCGCCTGGTTATTCAGGGTCAGAGTCTCCTCACCGATGGCGCTGCTGTGCGCATTGTCCAATAGGGGAGTATATTCATGAGTGTAACCAATACCGTTGTACGACGGCCGACGACCATCATTGTCATCTATGTACTGTTGACGGTGCTTGCGTTGGTTGTCTTTCCCAATCTTGCAGTAGAACTGTTTCCGGAGATGGACCTTCCCATGGTTATTGTCTACTCCTCCTACAGTGGTGCAAGCCCCGAGACCATGGAGAGCAGGGTCACCAAGCCCATTGAAAGTGCTGTTTCCAATGTCGGGGGAATAAAGACAATCAGTTCAACCTCATCTGAGGGGATAAGTATGGTGATGCTTGAATTCGCCTATGGAACTGACTTGGATAAGGCTAGCCAATCGATTAATGACAATCTCAATCTGGTCGCAGATTTCTTCCCAGACGATGCCAGCCAACCGACTATCTTTAAGCTTAATACCAATATGATGCCGGTGATGAATATCGCCCTTCGCAGTTCCAGCGACAAGGATGCCAATGAGCTTAGGGCATTGATGGAGGATGTCATCCAGAACCAGATCGACCGGGTTGGTGGGGTTTCCAATACCTCGATCAATGGTGGTCAGGATGCCATTGTACAGGTCGCAATTGACCAGAACAGGTTGGAGGCGTATGGGGTAACACTTAGCCAGGTCTCCTTTGCCTTGAACCCTCAGAATGTACAGGTTGGTGCAGGTACCATGGTGGAGGGTAATCTCTCCTACTTGCTCAGGACAGATGCAGAGTTCTCATCCCTCGAAGAGATTGAGAATGTCATGATCATGAGCCTCCCGAACTATGACAATACCGGCAACGTAACAGGTTCGAGTGTTATCCGCCTCAAGGACCTGGCAACCGTATCCTATGCATTTCGCGATGCAACCAGCCAGGTGTATATCAATGGGGAGCCTGGGGTATATCTCTCTGTCTCGAAGGAATCTGATGCCAATACGGTGCAGGTTGCCAAGCGGGTCCATGAACTCATAGACCAGTTGAACAATGAGCTTCCTGATGACCTGAGTTTGGATGTGATCGTGGATACCTCGACGATGGTTGAATCCACCATCAATGCAGTCTATGAATCGTTGCTCTACGGAGTGATTCTGGTCATGGTCGTGCTCTTCATATTCCTGAGGAGTTTCAAGTCTACCCTGATCATTGGCGTAGCAATTCCGATCTCCATGCTCCTTACCGTACTTTCCATGTTCTTCTTAGGCTACTCGTTGAACCTGATGACCCTGACCGGGCTTATCCTTGGGCTGGGTATGACGGTAGACAGCTCAATCGTTGTTCTGGAAAATATCTTCCGCTATCGCGAACGAGGGGCTAAACTGCATGCAGCAGCAATCCTTGGTACCAAGGAAATGATTGTCTCAATTGTTGCATCCACCCTGACCACGGTATGTGTATTTGTTCCAATGGTACTGCTGAGAAGCAACCTTGAGATGCTTGGGGAGATGATTACCCCGATGGCGGGAACCATCATCATCAGTCTGCTTGCTTCCTTGGTTGTCTCCATTACCTTGATCCCCGTGCTCTCCAGCAGCTATGTGAAAATTTATACCCGTAAACAGAAGCCGCTTAGACCCCGTCTACTTCGCTTCATTGATGACAAGGCAGAGGATGCCTTCGAGGCTCTGGACCGAGGATACAAGCGTGTGCTCTCGCTTCTCATCGATTACCGCTGGCTTACGCTGTTGTTGGTGGTAATGATCATGGTGCTGACCTTTCAAGCCTATGGTGCGATGCATCAGAGCCTCTACCCAACCATGAGTGAAACATCAGTTACGGTGAGTGCAACACTCCCCGAGGGAACCACCCTTGAAACAACTGAGAGCCTTCTTCGTGATCTGGAAGCTCAGGCAAAGCAGGATATAGTTGGCTACAAGGACCTGATCGTGACCGTCGGCGGTGGTGGCATGTTCGGCGGGGGAGGAACCAACAGTGGGTCCTTGCAGATCTCCCTTCATGATGATGAGGGTGCCGATAGTATGCAAACTGTCCAGGAGAAGCTCCGACAATACTTCCCACTCTACCCATCCGCCTCATTCTCATTCAGCCAGATGTCCATGGGACTTGGGAATATAAACCCTGTTGATGTGGTGGTAAAAAGCGATAATCTGGACCTAGCAGTCGCCACTGCTGAGCAAATCCGTGACCTGATCGAGGAGAATCTGCCGGGAGTAACGGAAGTTCGTACTGACTTCACCCAGGGCTTGCCCGAATTCAGGGTGGTGATCGATCGCGAACGTGCCTATGCCTACAACCTTACCATGCAGAGTATTGCCAATGAGATAAGCTACAGTGTAAATGGGCTTACTGCTACCCAGCTGAAGAGCGACGGGAGTGAGACGGATGTGGTGGTCATCCTTCAGGATGAGGACCGCTCCAGTGAGCTCGACCTTAGGCGCATCTTCGTACGCAATTCCATGGGCGAGAAGATCAGCTTGGATAATGTTGCTTCCATAGAGAGAGCCACTGGCCCTGTTTCCATCAATCGTGAGAATGAGATGCGTACAGTCCACGTAGTGGGGGGCCTGCAAGGGAGTTACGCAGTGAGCCAGGCAGAAGAGGACATCAAAGCCTTGGTGAAAGAACAACTTCAGCCATCAGGTGATGTATTCATTGAATATGGTGGTGATTTTGCTGACATGACACAGATGTTCAGCCAGGTCTGGTTGATCTTGGTGCTCGCGATTGTCTTGGTGTTCGGGGTAATGGCATCCCTGTTTGAGTCATTTAGGAATCCCTTCATTGTCCTGCTCTCCATGCCCCTCATGCTTGTTGGTGTTGTAGGAATCTATCTGATAACCGGAGAAACATTCAGCTTGATTAGTGCGATTGGCCTGATCATATTGGCTGGTATTGTGGTAAATAACGGTATCGTCTTGATCGAATATATCAATCTGCTGAGAAGGCGTGGCCTGAAGATCAGAGAGGCTTGTATTGAGGCAGGTGGAAACCGCCTTAAACCGATTCTCATGACCAGCTTGACCACCATCTTTGGTATGATCCCCCTTGCCTTCTTTGGAGGACAGGGAGCAGAGCAAATTCAGCCGATCGGGCAAACCATCATTGGAGGAATGACGATCAGCACGCTGATGACCATTTTCTTCACACCGGTGCTCTATGCACTCTTCAACCGCGATAAGCGGAAGCAGGATGTAGAGAGTATCGAAAACTATGCAGAGGGGGAGTGAGATGAGAAGAGTGGAAATCATAGCAGCCCAGGCAATCCTGGAAGATGTCTTGGAAGCACTTGAGCACTATGCTGTACCAATGCACTACACAATTATCCCTACTGCCCATGGAAAAGGAAACACCATCCCCAAGCTTGGGGATGATGTGTGGCCGGAAGAGAATTTTGTCTTGATCATGTACTGCGAGGATGCAACCCTCCAAAGCATTGAGATGGCCATACAACTGGTGAAAAAGAAGTATGACCATGAGGGTATTGGCTACTTTGTAATCTGAGGAGGAGGTACCACCTCTGTTTCTACTGGTTTACTTGCCCCAGCCTTGGTGTAGACCAATTGGGTCGGGTAGGCAAACTCAATACCTTCTTCCTTGAATGCCCTAACAAGTTTGAGATAGATCTCCTGTTGGGTATCCATATAGATGTTGTAGTCATTGGTTGGCACGTAGTAGACCGTCTCAAAGTTGAGTGAGAAGTCCCCGAAGGCAAAGAAATGGGACCGGTCACAGATGACCCCTTCAATGGTCTGTACTGAGGCGATGATATCCTTGATGATGGTTGGTATTTTCTCCAGTTTCTCTGCTGGGGTCTCATAGAGTACGCCAATCTTGAAGACAACCCTACGCCTAAGCATCTGCTTGTAGTTGTGTACGCGTGCAGCGGTCAGGTCAGAGTTTGCTATGATCATCAACTCTCCAGAGAGTACCCTGATGCGGATTGATTTGATGCCAATCCGTTCAACCACACCTGCCTTGTCACCAAAGACGATAAAGTCACCCAACTCAAAAGGTTTATCAAAGAAGATGACCAGGTAGCTGAAGAGGTCCCCTAGGATTCCTTGGGCGGCAATGGCAACGGCAATACCTCCAACACCAAGGCCGGCAAGGGCAGTGGAGACATCGAGGCCGAGATTTGCCATCAGGAAGATGATACCGATGATCCAGAAGATGAATTTGATCAAGGACAACAAGGGTCTGAGATTTTTCTCCCGGTCATGGTTTGCCCAATCATGATCAAAGTATCGTGCGAATGCCAATTCAAGTGTTTTGTTGAGAGAACGGACAATGATGAAGGTCATGATGATGGAAAAACTGATCTTTACGATTTTCTGGATCTGATCATCAAATGCCACCATCTCCACCGCTACAGTCAGCAATCCAAGGAAGGCCAAGGGAACAGCAATTTTCTGGAAGAACCGCATGAAATTCAGGTTGATGGTTTTCTTCCCTTCCTGTTTCTTTGCCTCCATTTTACGGATTCTACGTTTAAGGATGATATTCACCAAGAATAAAATAAGTGAACCAACGACAATAACCGATAGTGCTTTTAGATATTCCCATTCCAATAGTGTTTGCATACTTTCCAGTATAGACAGATTTTCCCTACCATACAAATGAAAAAGAAATCGTACTTTCTTGGGGAGCCCTTGTAGGATATAATCACACTCAAACCAAGGAGTATGTGTGATGAAACTGCATGAGATACAGATGCGTGACCCTTTTGTGCTTTCCGATAATCAATCCATGAGCTATTACCTCTACGGGACAACCGACAAGGACCCTTGGAAAGCTCCTGGGGTTAGCTTCGAAGTGTACAGCAGTACTGACTTGCATGAGTGGGATGGCCCTTTTACGGTGTTTACCCCTCCAGAAGGTTTTTGGGGAACCCATAACTTCTGGGCTCCTGAGGTCCACACCTATCAGGGCAAGTACTATCTCTTTGCGACATTCACTGCCCCAGGACATTGTCGTGGTACCCATATCCTTGTTAGTGAATCTCCCATGGGTCCATTTCTTCCTGTTTCAGATGAACCAGCCACACCACTGGATTGGGAGTGCCTGGACGGTACTTTTTATCTTGACGATACAGCACAGCCTTGGATTGTCTTCTGCCATGAATGGGTGCAGATTAATGATGGAGAGGTATGTGCCAGAAGACTGAGTCGTGATCTCAGCACCCCTATTGGGGATCCTGTACTGCTTTTCAGGGCTTCAGAGGCTTCTTGGCCGAAAGCATTGGTCAGAAGAGATGGGAGTGGGTTGGTGGATGCAAAAGTGACCGACGGTCCGTTCCTGCACAGAAACAGTGATGGTACGCTCTTGATGCTTTTCTCCAGTGTTGCTCCTTCCGGTTATGCAATGGGATATGCGAGTAGTGAGAGCGGGTCCATCCTTGGTCCTTGGAATCAGGTAGAAAAACCACTGGTAAGCAGCGATGGAGGACATGGTATGATTTTCCAGACCTTCGACGGGAAACTCTATCTTACCTACCACAGTCCAAACAAGACCCCGAATGAACGACCATATTTCGCGCCTCTTACTGAAACAGAGGGAGGTCTGGCATGCCGATAGAGAGAAAGCGACTGGTCCAGGAGATGAACCCCAAGGTATACGCTTGGGACCCCGATTCCTTTCTCTCGGTGGGAAATGGAAACCTTGCCTATACCGTCGACTGTACCGGGACACAGAGCCAGATTGCCCATACAAAGGGAAAGACACCGCTGTGTACCATGTCCAGCTGGGGGTTGCACAACTACCCAGGAAAGGAAGAGAAGCACTACGATCGGCTCATCCTGAAGCAGTATGAGCATGCAGGCAGGACTGTCGGCTATATGAGTGATGATACCGCCCAAGAGGCGCTTTTTCATGACCTCAGAGTGAATCCCCACCGATGTAATCTTGCTCATATTGGTTTGCAAGCGAGTGGTCCCTATGACATGAAAAAGATGGAATCAATCACACAGGAACTGGATCTCTATAGTGGGGTCATTACCAGTGACTTCCAGGTAGAAGACGAGCCTGTCCAGGTTCTTACCCTCTGCCATCCAAGGCAAGACCAACTCTCCTTTCGCCTATCGTCCCCACTCCTTAAGAGAGGGAAGTTGCACCTTGCTCTTCTCTTTCCCTATCCTGCGCATGACATCACTGCCAGTGATTATACAAAACCTGAGAGTCATCATAGTGAATTGGTGGAGTACGGAGATGGCCGATATTGCATCAAGAGAACCGTTGATACAATGCAGTATGAGGTACATATACTGCTAAGCAAGCATGCCTGCCTTAGACAATCAGCAACACATGAGTTTATGATTACTGCTTCCCAAGAGATGCTGGAGGTTGGTGTGTTGTTCCAACATGGGCAGGAGAGGCAAGAAGTAGTGGACTTCAACCAAGCACTTGATGCTTGTACTCTTCACTGGGCTTCCTTCTGGCAGGATGGTGCTTTTATTGACCTTTCCTCCTCATCAGATCCAAGAGCACAAGAATTACAGCGACGTATGATCCTCTCACGCTATCTGCTTGCCATCCAGTGCAGCGGGAATACGCCTCCACCAGAGACTGGTCTTACCTGCAATAGCTGGTATGGCAAGTTCCATCTGGAGATGCACCTCCTTCATGCTGCACACTTTGCCCTTTATGGTCAGCCTCATCTGTTGGAGCGTTCTCTTTCCTACTATCTCGATATTCTCCCTGGGGCATATGAGCGGGCCAGGAGCCAAGGCTATCATGGTGGGCGATGGCCCAAGATGACCGACCCAAGTGGAAATGACAGTCCCTCTGCCATTGGTACCTTGCTCTGTTGGCAACAGCCTCATCCGATATTCTACGGTTCTCTCCTACGAAAAACGCATCCAGAGTCAGCGTTGCTTTCTTCCTGGGTTCCAGTCGTCAAGGCAACTGCTGACTTTATGGTGGACTATGTCATCTGGGATGAGAAGAGAAAATCTTACATCATTGGTCCTCCGGTAATTCCTGTACAGGAAAACCATGATCCTGAGAAAACCGTCAACCCGACTTTCGAGCTCTCCTATTGGAGATGGGCGCTCTCTGAGGCCATCGATTTCATGGAACAGTTTAAGCAACCCGTTGATCCCAAATGGAAGCATGTTTTGGACAATCTGGCCCCTCTTCCGATGAGAGATGGGCTCTATCTTGCTCAGGAGAATTGCCCCGATACCTACACAGCCTATGCCTACGACCATCCCTCCCTTCTTTTCAGCCTTGGTCTACTTGACGGAAGAGATGTTGACCAAAAAGTCATGGAACATTCCCTTATGAACGTTATGGAGAAGTGGCAGCTCAATGAGCTATGGGGGTGGGACTTCCCCTTGATGGCCATGACTGCGGCAAGATTGGGAAAACCAGAACTGGCTCTGGACCTCTTGTTGATGGACTCTCCGAAAAACACCTATACTGCCAATGGGCATAATGCCCAGAGACCGAAGGAGGACCTTCCCCTGTACCTTCCTGGTAATGGTGCACTCCTTCTTGCCCTTGCCCTGATGGCAGGCGGTTGGGAGGGGAGTGACACTCCCTATCCTGGTTTCCCAAAAGATGGGTGGATAGTACAGGCTGAAGGTCTGAAGAAGTTTTGGTAGGAATGGCATGAAAAGAGAAGTGGGACGCCTGGTGCGTCTATCCATTGGTTTGTTTGCCTATGCAGTTGGTATTGTACTGACAATGCAGGCACATATAGGGTACAGCCCGTGGGATGTGTTCCATGCCGGATTGGCAGCCCTGTTTTCCATGAAGATAGGCAGTATGACGATTGTTGTTGGGCTCTTGCTTGGTCTTATTGTCCTCTTAGGTGGAGAAAAGATAGGAGTGGGAACCATCAGCAATATGGTGGTCATTGGTCTTTTTATCAATGTCTTGCTGGACAGTGGGCTGTTTCCTGAGCGATCCCATCCTGCCCTCGGGGCACTACAGATGATTGGAGGGCTCTTTGTCATCTCGTTTGCCTCCTATCTCTACATCTCCTCTGGCTATGGGGCGGGTCCGCGTGACTCCCTGATGGTATTTCTCTCCAGAAAAAGTGGATGGTCAGCCGGTACCTGTCGTGGAATCCTGGAGATTGCAGTCTCCCTGGTTGGTTTTCTCCTTGGTGGCATGCTGGGGTGGGGCACCCTTCTCAGTGCTGTCTTGATCGGGTTCTGCATCCAGATAACTTTCAGTGTGCTACGCTTCGATCCAAAGAAAGTCCACCATGAAAATATGGTGGACAGTTACAAGAGAATGAAACGTTTTATTGTACGTGTAAGATAATCTTATTGCAGTTCAGTTGCCAACGTGTCTATCAAGGTAAGCAATTCTGAGAGATGCTCCTTGGTAAGGGTTGGGTTGAGTAGGGTGAACTTCAGATAGGTCTGATTCTTGTACACGGTCTGCCCGATCACGACTTGATGGTGGTGCAACAACTCCTTCCTGATACGCTTATTCAATTCACAACTACCAACGTGACGGAATACTACGCTGCTGAGCTCCGGTTCAATGGCAAGTGTGAATGATGGGTGCTCCAACAATGTTTTTGCGAGATAGGCGGCATTCTCTGTGCAGGTGTCGATGATCTTGCTATACCCATCTTTTCCTCTGCACTGGAAGGCCATCCATACCTTCAAGGCATCCCCTCTGCGGGTGGTCTGCAAGCTCTTTCCCACCAGATTGGTATATCCTTCCTCTTCATCTTCCTCCCTGTTCAGATAGTCTGCATGAAGGGTGAATACAGAGAAGTGCTCCTTGTTCTTTACCAGGAGCGCTCCGCAGCTGATAGGGAGAAGAAACATCTTATGGAAATCGACGGTGATGGAATCACAGAGTGAAAGGTTCCCCAGTCTTGAGCGATAGGTCGGGGAAAGTTGCAGTCCACTTCCGTAGGCTGCATCAGCGTGGAGGAACATTCCCTCACGGTCACAGACTTCCCGTAATGCTCCAACAGGGTCGATGGAACCATAGTCGGTTGTCCCGATGGTTGCCACCACACAGAAGGGCAGAAGGCCATCTTGCTTATCCGACTCGATCATCGCGTTGAGTTTCTCTACATCCATCCTGCATAGGTCATCAACGGGCACCTTACGTACAGCATTGTAGCCAAGGCCGAGCAGATGGGCACTCTTTTCCATGGAGAAGTGAGAGACTTCACTTGTGTAGAGCCTGAGCTTGTGGTAGGAGGGTGGAAGACCTTCCTTTTTTACATCATGGCCAAGCTTTGTACTACAGTACCAGTCACGGGCCATGGTAATGGCACTCAGGTTCGATTGGCTTCCCCCGGAGGTGAATACACCATCACTCCCTTCATTGTAGCCATAGAGTCTACAAAGCTCATTGACTACTGCTACCTCAACCTCGGTTGCAACTGGACTCTGGTCCCAGCTGTCCATCGACTGGTTGAAGGTTGCGATGATCAACTCACTGGCAATTGACTCCAAGAGAGCAGGGCTATGCAGGTGAGCCATGTAATTTGGTGACCAGGTCCTGAGAAAGTAGGGGAGAATTGTCTCTTTCACCTGTTCCAGGAGTGCCTCCCAACCAATGCCATGGGAAGGAAGCAGGGAGAACTGTGCAAGTGCTTGTTGTAAAGCTTCTACCGAAGCGCCTTGGTAGGCTCCCTGATCACTCACCGAGGCAGTAATCGCCTCGATGGTATCAGTTAACACATGCTTATACTGATCTTTCTTTTCCTTCTCTGGTCCGAGAAAGTAAGGAAGGTTAGTTGGATTTTGTGACATCTGCATCTACCTTGCGTATTGCTTGCTCGGTGATTTTGAGCATGGTTTCAATCTCTTCATGAGTGACATTCAGTGCACAGAGGCAACGCATGACTGATCCATGTCTGCCGCCTTTTTCCATGATGAGGCGATTCTTGAAACACTCCTGCTGCACACGAGTTGCGATATCCCCACTGCAGGGGAGAGAACCAAGTTGGTCCTTCTTTCCTTTTGGGTCTACAAACTCGATGCCGAGCATCAAACCTTTTGCACGAATGTCTCCAATGATGGATACCTCTTGCTTGAGCTTCAGTAAAGCTTTTTCAAGATGTACTCCTTTCTCCTGTACTTCAGTGAGGAAGGCAGGATCGCTGACTCGGTTCATGACTACTGTACCAGCTGCCATGGCGATTTGGTTTCCCCTGAAGGTGCCTGCATGTGCTCCTGGTTGCCAGGCATCGAGCTTCTCATGGTAGATTACCACTGCCATCGGTTGGCTCCCTCCAATTGCCTTGGAAGTGAGAATAACATCGGGTGTGATGCCGGCATACTCGAATGCAAAGAACTTGCCTGAACGACCGACTCCGCACTGGATTTCATCGACGATCATGGGGATTCCGAGTTCCTCGGTAACCCTCCTGACAGTCTGCAGGAATTTTACAGGAGCGGGGATGACGCCACCCTCACCCTGGATAGGTTCAAGGATAACCGCCGCTGGTCTGGTGATTCCACTCTCCGGGTCCTTGAGCGTGCGCTCAAAGTAGGCACAAGCTGCATCTACTCCGGCTTCACCTCCAAGGCCAAACGGACAGCGGTAGGAGTACGGGTAGGGGAAGAAGTGTACGTCACTCATAAGGCCGTTGACGTTTGTTTTGGCATTCAGGTTGCCTGTAAGTGCAAGGGCACCGTGACCCATTCCATGGTATCCACCACCGAATGCAATAACGGAGGAGCGACCGGTGGCAGTCTTGCAGAGCTTTATAGCGGCATCCACTGCATCAGTTCCGCTCGGACTGCAAAACTGGAGTTTTCCATGTTGCTTGAGTTCTTCAGGAAGCAAGGAGAGGAGGGTATGAACGAAGGTATCCTTGACTGGGGTGGTAAGATCGAGTGAGTGCAGTGGTGCTTCACTCTGGAGAAGGTCGATCATGGTCTGTGTGATTTCACTGTCGTTGTGACCGAGGGCCAGGGTGCCAGCGCCGCAGAGGAAATCAAGATAGGTGTTTCCTTCTACATCGGTTACTACAGAACCTTTTGCCTTTTTGATGGCAATGGGGAATTTTCTGGGATATGTGCGAGCGTTTGATTCTGTTTGATTCTGTCGGTCAAGATAGAATTGATTGGTATTTTCAGTCATTACCGGTTTCCTTCTATTTCATGATGGGGTATGTACTAAATGTAGTATTTAGTCCTTTTCTATGAAGTGTGGTTCATCCCTTCTCAAGAAGGGGAAGCGTGAACATTGCACGTTCTCTATGCATAGAACGCGCAAGATTGGATACTATCAATTTCTGGTGTATTTTACTAGTAATAGTCGGACAATTGTACGGAATTTTGCTGGATATTTCCCGTAGGTACGTATATGCGGAAAAAATTACAAGAAATAATTGGCTAAGCTCTTTACATTGCTAGAATATTGGTGTATTAGTTAGCTAGTACAGTAAACAACTAGGAGGCGTGCATGGAACAAGCAATGCAAGAGAACGCGCTTGCCGTCAAGGACGGACAAGAGGTCGTAGTGCACATGCAGAATATTGGTTTCTCATATGCTCAGAACCGTCTATTCAACCATCTTGATCTGGAGATCAGGAGAGGGAATATTTATGGGTTGCTGGGGAAGAATGGGGCAGGGAAGACTACATTGCTGAAGATTCTCAGCGGGCAGCTCTTTATCGAAGAAGGTGAGACGAAGGTAATGGGAGAGAATCCCCAGGAGAGGGAACCGTCACTGCTTAGTGAAATTTTCTATCTCCCAGAAGAGTTTCCTCTACCGAAGATGAAAGCAAGTGAATATCTCGCGATGCGTTCTCCGTTTTATCCCAAATTCGACCATGAGAAGTTTAATCAGTATTGCACAGAGTTCGATATTGATCTGAATCAGCGTCTCGATCAGATGTCTCTGGGACAGAAAAAGAAGGTATTGCTCTCTTTTGGGCTTGCCACCAACACTGCGCTCTTGATTTTGGATGAACCAACCAATGGACTCGATATTCCAAGCAAGCGTCAGTTCAGGCAGACTGTGGCATCTGCAATGACCGAGCAGAGAACGTTCATCATCTCAACTCACCAGGTACGTGATATGGAAAATCTGATCGACCCGATCATCATCCTGCATGATGGCAAGGTGATATTCAACGATACGGTCGAATCGGTGAATGAGAAGTATGTTCTCTCCCTCACCACAGAACAGCCTAAGGCTGACGAGGGTATGTACACCGAGAAGGTGCTTGGAGGCTGGATGGTACTGAGTGAACGTACTGATGACAGGGAAGGAAAGCCCTTAGACCTGGAGACCTTGTTCAATGTAATCATCGAGCAATCGAAGGGTAGTGCAGGAGGTGTGAGATGAATCGATTTTCTGCTTTAGTTAAGCGAGAGGTAAAGACCAGTCAGAAGGATTTGTTTACCTACGGGCTGGTAATTGTTCTTGTGATGTTTGCATCGGAGACGCTGCAGAGTGTCTTTGCCCGGTATGCAGGGGTACCGTTTCCAGCTGAATCTTACAACGAGATGTTTCCTTCTTTCCTCTTGCTTGGGGGATTGATCATCAGCAGCCTGATGTTCAGTGAGGATATGTTCGGCAAGGATACCCAGCATGATTGGTTGATGCTTCCTGCAACGAACCTTGAGAAGTTCCTATCAAAGGCTCTGCTGATGATCGTGGCGTATCCGATAGCACTTCTCGTATTGTTCTTTCTCATTAGTGTGGTGACTGAGCCTATCCAATTGATCATCTTCGGGAATCCGATGGCGATGTTCAATCCATTCAGGGATGGGGATCTTGGAATTCTTCTTGCCCAGTACTGGGTGTGGACTTCTGTGTTCCTCCTGGGTGGTACGTACTTCAGGAAGGCACATTTTATCAAGACCGTGTTGGCAATAGGCGTGATCGCTCTGGTCCTCGGAGGGCTTGGCCTGTTGTTCACCAGAATTGTGTTTGCGATTAAATTTGGTTCCTCATTGCAGGTATTCGATGCAATGTTCTATCTCAGTCCAGTAAATTTAAGCAGGACGTTGAGTCCATTGAAGGTCTTCAGCATCATCACCCAAATATTCTACTATGCTGTGTTGCCGATCTTCTGTCTGGTAACCGCGTTCTTCAGGGTTGAGGAGGTCCAAGCCACCGATGCAGTTTAATACACATTCTCCAATCTATATGCAAATTGCCGAGTATATTCATGACTTGATCCTCAGCAATGTCTGGGAGGATGGTCAGAGAATACCTTCGGTACGCGATATGGCAATGGAACTGGAGGTGAATCCCAATACCGTTATCAGGACATACTCACTTCTGCAGGAAGAGGGTACGCTTGAGAACCAACGCGGGATTGGATATTTCACCGCAAAGGATGCAAGGACGCTGGTCCTGCAAAAACGACGTGAACATTTCCTCAAGCGGGAGCTGCCCTCCCTGTTTGAAACCATGGAGCGTTTGGGTCTGACCATGAATGATTTACAACAGTATGCTGACAATAAGGAGAAGGACGATGAAATCGAGCCACAAGAAGAGTAATAGGATGTTGATAGGAGCAGGGATCTTTTTGGTTGTCTATCTCCTAGCCAGTGTGATTTTTGGATCATTTCTCATTGACCGGTTCTCAACCCAGGAATTGCCGAATAGAAATGTCACCCATGTGACTGTCTGGCGGAATTGGTAACCAAAAAGTAGCGGTAGTATGGAGGGTCGGATTATCCGACCCTCTTTTACTGCTATCCAACAAAGTTCAGGCAAACTGGCTGCTCAACAATAATCCGATGATTGCATAATCCACACAGTCCTGTCCTGCGGTTGATTGGGTAGCTGGTAATTGAGTTGCTGCTACCGTTTGCAACCACGAGGTGAGCACCGGAAGGCGAGAAGGTAAAATTTCGGGGTTCCTTTTCTGTCTTGCAGTGGCCTATGAAACGCAATGTTCCATTCATGCTTTCACATCGGTAGATAGCGATACTGTCATGTCCCCGGTTGGAACAGTAGAGATAACGGTATTTCGCATCGAAATGAATGTCAGCCACGGTGTTTTCTTTTTTGTACCCAGGTTCAAGTGTGCTGATTCGCTGGATCAGGGTAGGTTTCTCAGACAGCGCGTATACCAATACCTCAGATGAGAGTTCACTGGCTACATAGAGAAACTTCTCGTCCTTTGATAGTTCAAGGTGTCTGGGCCCACTTCCTGGTGGGGTGATGATAGTTCCTTTCTCTTCCATATCACTTTGATACCAAAGAACTCTGTCCAGTCCCAGGTCGGCTACAAAGAATGAGCTTCCATCCTTGGTGAATCTGCTGCTGTGAATATGGGATCTTTCCTGGCGGGTAGGGTGGGTTCCCTTACCGGTGAAGGATTTCTGAAAAACCAAAGAAGGAGCATTAACAACGGAAAAGACCGTAAGCACTCCGTCTGCATAATTGGAAACAACAAGCATCGAATGATCAGGGCTGAGTGAGAGATGACAGGGAGAACCTCCTCCTGTTGGAAGGATGTAGAGTAGTTTGCATGTATGATCAGGGTACACTTGGATGGCGTATACGTGTCCGTCTGTCTCTGTCTCACTGACGCTGTAAAGAATTTTTCTCTCAGTATCAAAACACTGGAAGGTAGGTTGTTCTATTTTCATGGAACCGGAGTGATAGGTCATAATTCCCATTCGTTCATCAAAGAGAAAGCAGTTCAGCCCCTCCACAGAATCAGAGACCCTGCTTCCTATTACCAGTGTTTCCATGATCAACCCCTTTTCTTTACGTGAATACAACGAGTGTAGTATATATATAATTAATTATCTACATCACTCTCCCACATAAAACCCAAATACCCACTGGACAGCAAGAGATTATTTCCGTATTATAGTCAGAGTAATTCGGGCGCGTAACTCAGCGGGAGAGTGCTACCTTCACACGGTAGAAGTCGTTGGTTCAAACCCAATCGCGCCCATTAGCAAATCTCTTATTTTTCGTTCATATGAAAGCCATCCTCTAGGAAAAAGAGAATGGCTTTTTATTATTCTTTTTACTAATATACGGAGATTGCAACCAATACTTGTAATCTCCGTAATCATAGGATACAATCTTCCTATGATCGTACGAAAAATTGAACCAGTGATAAGGCGCTTAATGGGCGAGTATCCCGCTGTGACCATATTCGGCCCCCGCCAATGTGGCAAGACCACGTTGGCGCTTTCCCTGTACCCCGGTTTCTCTCACGCGAACCTCGAGGACTTGCAGACTCGCAAGCTTGCTGAGGAAGATCCGTACGAATTTTTCATTCGGTATCCTGAACCTGTTATAATCGATGAGATCCAAAGGGTCCCATCGTTGCTAAGCCTTGTACAGGTCCGCATAGATGAACGCAAGGAGATGGGACAATATATCATCACGGGAAGTCAGCAGATACGTTTGCAGAATACGGTCTCGCAATCTCTTGCCGGACGCACTGCTGTAGTCAACCTGCTACCTTTGTCGCTGGATGAGTTGGCAAATGCAGGTATTGCCATGGACCGCGATCAGCAACTGGTCTCTGGATTCATGCCTTATCTCTTCCAAGCTCCTGGGAGGACCCCATCCGACTACTACCGGAGCTACCTTACCACCTACGTGGAGAGGGATGTCGCATCGGTGGGAGCTGTCCATGACCTCTCGCGTTTCCTTGCTTTTCTTACACTTCTTGCGGGGAGGTGTGGCCAGTTGGTCAACAACTCGGCCTTGAGTGGCGAAGTTGGAGTCAGTAGCACGACAATAGGTTCCTGGCTTTCTATTCTTGAGGCATCGCATCTGGTGTATATCCTTAGGCCCTGGTTCACATCCCGCACCAGCCAAATTGTAAAGACCCCAAAGATCTATTTCTGTGATGTCGGGTTTGCTGCGCATCTTCTAGGTATCAGCACTCCTGCCCAGATGAATAGGGATCCTCTTATGGGCAAGCTATTTGAGAATATGATTGTAATGGAGGCGGTGAAAGCGCGCTACAACGCAGGTAAGAGCAACCAGCTGTACTTTTTCAGGAATAGCAACGGACTGGAAGTGGACCTCTTGGTCGGGCAACAGAGGAAGCTTATTCCTTACGAGATTAAGAGCGGCAGGATTATGGATAGCAAGCACACGCTGAACCTGAAGAAGTTCATTTCCAAGTATCCTAATGATATCGCGGAAAACGGCGGTGTCATATATAGTGGGGAGTCAGTCGAGAGGTTCAAGGGGTATGCATATCGCAATTTCCATGACAGCACTCCATTATTTGAGGATAACGAACCTCCCTTCACTGTATCCTTCTAGTGTGAGTTCAACGGTGCACCCTCTATTCAGGTGTTGATGATTTCATTATGCGACAATATGATTCGGGGCAGGGAATTGGATTTTCCGAGGGAAAAGGGCTTGGTTAAATTAGAAGTTTTGTAGTACCTACAGAAAATCAAGAGGCTGGGCATACAATGAACAAAAGACGTGTTTCAGTCAAAGATGTTTTCTCGGTCAAGAAATCTTATGCACTGAAAATTATGCTTATCATCTACCTGTTGTCGTTTCTAGGTGCTACGTATAATCATGCAATGGACTTGATCAAGTACGGGATCTTCCCTTATCAGAGACTGAACAGCAATGTGCCAGTCTGGTTGAACATTTATTGGACACTGCTCACTTTCATCGATCCCCTGGCAATGGTCCTTCTTCTGTATTCCATCAATATAGGATTGGTACTTTATGGGGTGGTCATTGTTTCTGATGTACTCATAAATTATTGGTTCATGATTTCCACTAAGGGGTTGTTCAGCTGGATAAACTTCGGTCAGATAAGTCAATTGTTGTTCCTTATTTTCTATCTTGCTACGGTTCGACTGATTTACAATGAAACACAGAGGATGCAAAGGGAAAATGAATAATGCTGGAATCAATACATACAAAGCAACAAGGCACTACTTGAAGCACTCTTGGTCGTTATCTCCCACGAGGATTGACTTTCTCCCAAATTAGAGTATCCTGTGGGAGAAAAGAAAAGCAGGTGGGAGAAAGATGCGCGAATTCAATTATAGCATATTGAGGGAGAGCTCCTGGGACACCGAGGTGATCTCATTCGTCGCAAAAATACGTGAACACAAGGGTAGACAAGATCTGTACCTAAGGCAGAAACCAGTTGAACTGGCACGATTGGTCGAGGTTGCAAGGATCCAGAGCACCGACAGTTCGAACAAGATCGAAGGAATCGGGACCTCGAACGCACGGATGAAGCAATTGGTGGAGGATAGAACCACGCCACGGACCCGTGACGAACAAGAGATTGTGGGGTATCGTGACGTCCTGAACACGATCCATGAAAGCTACGAACATATCCCACTCAAGGGTGATATCATCCTGCAGTTGCACAGGGACCTGCTCGCCTATACCGACAAAACGTTTGGGGGAAAGTTCAAGAATACCCAGAATTACATCATTGAAACCCATGCAGACGGTAGTTCCTTTACTCGATTCACTCCGCTCGAACCATTCGAGACACCGGATGCCGTGGATTCGATATGCACAAGCTATCAGGATGCCCTTGCCAAACAAGTGGTGGATCCGCTGATTCTGATTCCCATTTTCATCTGTGATTTCTTGTGTATCCATCCGTTCAATGACGGCAATGGAAGGATGAGTCGACTACTCACTACACTGCTGCTGTACCAAAGCGGTTTCATGGTGGGAAAGTACATCAGCATCGAACAGAAAATCGAGATGACTAAAGATGCGTACTACGATGTGTTGAGGAAAGTATCCAGTGGATGGAATGAGGGTGAGAATGATTACTCTTCCTTCATCAAGTATTTTCTTGGCATCGTCCTGAACTGCTATCGGGACCTCGAGGAAAGGCTCGGCTCGGTGGATCAGAAGAGCACCCCGTATGAGATCGTGCGAAAAGCTGTGGATAGCACTTTGGGCGTTTTCACGAAAACACAGATCCTTGAGCTTTGCCCGAGTATCGGAAGTTCATCGGTGGAGGCTGCCCTGAAACGCCTCAAGGAAGAAGGATACATCCTCCGCCAAGGAAGTGGTAGAAACACCGCCTACGTGCGCAATACTGATCATGCATAATCCAATATCTTGGGAGATTATTGAATCTCTTGGAAAATGCATCAGGACCCTGGTTTCTCACCAACCCTGACACTTTCCAATGCAGAAGATAGATACTCTCTTTGCTATAATTCAGTGGCAGGCTTTGCTCTGGTCAAGTGGCCGAGGCACACCGTTGAACTCAGGCTCAGTCTGTTGTTGGAAGAACCAAGAATCGAGATGATGCTACAATCGCCGAATTTGAAAAGCTCTATACTGAAAAGAGGGCTCTGTAGCTCAAGGAACTTGCAGCTGTAATCGATAAGAGAGGAAGAATTTACGAGGAAGTCGTAACTTTTGTGAAAAGCGGTAACCACTGAACATGCGTCATAAATTTTGAGCAATATAGTTACAAGAAGTTATGAATATGGCCGAGAAAGTACTACTGACAGAAATGGTATTTGTTGACATAAGGTATAAACATATAATATCATTACAGTTAGGCTAAGTCATTCTTGTTTGCACTTTTCTGGAACCAATTATGATGCTTGTTAGAAATGTAGTATCTGTATGGGATTTCATCAAGGAGTTGCTTATGGAAATACATGAAAAAGTAAGTATTAGTGGAGGGGCGCTCCTACTGTGGAGGACGTTTTGAACGTTTCCTGATGCTACGGCTTAAGACAAGAGGATGGTTGATTTCAGGGGTGAGATAGGAGCGAAGGGGGTCATACCCCCTCCTCCACAGTAGATTATCAAGGAATAGTGATGGGTATTATAAGTGATCTATTTTCCACAATACTAATGATAACAAAGAAAAACATTAAGGCTGTTATAATAATTTTACTAATACTTGGTATGCTTTTCCCTTTGATAGATTCTTTGCTTATCAAACCGATTCAAATCGATCAAGAAATCTCAGTGCTCAACAAAATTCATGAGCTTGAAAAAGTTGAATTTTCTACGGAGATAGAGAAACAGTTAAAACGTGATATCGACCAAAAGGTAGAACGATACCTAGATCATAATCATGTATCGATTAGCCTTAAACAGCGATACTTTGAAGATCCCTGGAAACTATATTCTGGTATTATGATTTGGGTGATTCTATTGTTTGTTTTAGTATTTAGAAAAGAGTTGAAATGGTACATGAGAATTGCATCAGTTTTTTTAGTTATTCTCTTTATTTCTGGAATCGGAGCTGTAGGTTTATTATTGCCAACTTTAGGTTCACCGTGGGTGAATTATTTTATGTACCCGATTATTCAGATTGTGTTTTTAGTTTCTGCAATGGATATTAAAACCAAGAAACGAGTGACATAATAGGGAATTGTATTTTTTTTTGTGCATCTGGGTTTTGTATCGATTAGTTTTTGCATTATCCGAATGATGGTGATCATTGTCGCTAAATAACTTGCATAATAGTATTCATAAAGAGGTTATCGGTGTGTTTCCTAAAGTGGGAGTCTTGAACACACCCGAAGGCCTCTTCTTTGTATTCTCAGTAGCAATAGTATTGGCTTTGTCAGACATTTGTTGAATCCATAGCCAACCCTCAGCTTCCAGTAAAGCAATTCAATAGAGGGTGATAGTTGGGATAAGTGCAAAACAGATATTCGATAAGGCCAGAGCGCGAGATGGATCGTACATTTTACTGAAAAATGCAATTTGTCTGGTAGGTACAAGTACAATGCATGAAAATGGAGTGAAAAATGTATAAAATTTTTATTTTCGTTTGACTCAGGTACCTCTACGGCTATAATGACTGGTAGTATTTGTATTGAACCATTACTACTAAATAGGGTTGCTAATAATATTTTGCTTGGATGAGAGGGATGGGCCTATGGTTGCAGCCTCTTTTGTTGATAGCCCATTTTAGATTAATAAGGATAGGGACCCATGACTGAACAAGCTCCATACATCATGTTGTTTTCCTTTGGTGGGCTGAACTTGAGAGAGTCCTTGATTGCTTGCGAAGCATATCTTAAGAGCAATGATGGGGATCAGGCAAAAAGATTGATTATCCAGGAAAATCTTCTGCAGTCAAGGATAATTAGTTCAGCAAAGCGTTTAAAAGATAAAAATTCTCTTAGTTTTATGCAACAAATATTACTAAAGTCAAACTTTAAAAAATGTGTCGTCCATCATGGACTTCTCAAAACAAATTGAGGAAGAAATGTCTACAAAAGGAAGTGTATTTCAGAAAGGCGGTGGAGGGACAAATTTTGAACAACTAGTTCAGACAGCATTTATTACAACCCTTATTATTCGTGGGAATGTTCCTTGTATTGATTCAGCGGTACTCTCTGAAGTAGCTTTACAAGTAACCAACAGGGGTTTTGAGACTGATGATTTCATGGCTATTGCTAAAACAACAAATGGAGAACACCGACTACTGATACAAGCAAAACATGATATATCATTTACTGCCAAAAATAAAACGTTTAAGGAAGTAATCAATGCCTTTTGGAAAGATTACAAAAACACATCAATTTTCGATAAATCAAGAGATAAACTGATTATCGCTAAAAATGGATTGACAAAGGATGAAAGAAATCATCTTAAATCACTTTTTAATTGGGCGAAATATCATGCAACAGAAACGGATTTTATTACGGAAGTAAATAGAATCAAAGGAAAAAAAGACTGTTTAGATGTTTTTCGTGAAGTATTAAAAGAAGCGAATAATAAAACAGCTCTCACAGATCAAGAACTATGGGAGTTTTTAAAATGCGTAGATGTTCTAGAATATGATTTCCTTAATGAAGGAAGTGTTGATAAAACTTACTTTCTCAATCTAATCAAGCTGAGTAAAAGTAAATCTTCTAAAACTACCGAAAAGGAAATCTGGGATAGTATCTTTGCTTACGTAGCAACGATTAATCCAAATGGAGGAAGCGTAACACTAGAAAGTATAAAAGATAAAGATTTTTTTAAAAATTTTGACAATACACTATTAAGTCCGTACTTTAAAGCAATTGAGAAACTCAAATCAGACAGCAAAGAGATTTTAAGACCAATAAAAACGTGTATCGGAATAGGAGATAGCCAACTCCAAATACCAAGAACAGAAGTAAAAGAAAAAATTTTAAATGGATTAAGCAATTCTCAAATAACAATTGTGACAGGAATGCCTGGAATCGGAAAATCGGCTGAAATTAAAAATGTTCTTTTAAAAGATTTGTCCACTGCAAGCGTGTTCGTTTTTAGAGCAGACCAATTCAATGAATCTACACTAGCCAAGGTTTTTTCAGGTCAAGGCGTGAACGAAACAATTCAAGATATTTTGGCTTGTATTTCCCTCATTCCCGAGAAAATTATTTTCATTGATAGTTTGGAGAAATTATTGGAAGCTGACCCAGAATGTGCTTTTAAACAATTTCTGGCGTTGCTTAAAGAACATCCTGAAATTAAATTCATTGCTTCATCACGAAAATATGCAGTTGACTTAATTACTCTAAAATTTGGTATTGATAAAGATAACATAGACATAATCAACATTCAAACACTTGGTGAAGAAGAATTAAAACTTGTAGTAGATAAATTCCCGCAGTTAAATAGAGTTATTAAAAACGATAAAGTCAAAAAGTTGCTTCAAAGTCCGAAATATCTTGACTTTTCAATATTAGCAATCAGAAAAACAAACGAGGATTACGCCGAAATTTCATTAACTCAATTTAAAGATGAGTTATGGAATTCACTAGTTGTAGACTCAACTAATACTAAAAATGGACTTCCAATTAAACGTGAAAAAGCGTTCATGGAAATTGCTGTAAAAAGAGCAAAAGAAATGAGACTATTCACCAAGCTTAAGATGTCTGATGCGGAAGCTGTAGCTTGTTTGGAAAATGACGAAATAGTGTTTCAAAATAACAATAATAGAGAATATTCCCCTACTCATGATATTTTAGAAGATTGGGCTTTAGTTAAATATGTTTCTTCAAAATTTGACGACTTCTCAAAACCAAAAGATTTTTTCAGCAATTTAGAAACAGAACCCGCAATTAGACGAGCATTTCGTCTTTGGGTTGAAGATTATCTAATTGATAACAGTGAAAAGGTTAATGAGCTGATTGAAGCAATTATTACGGATCAAACAATTGAAAAATATTGGGCTGATGAATTATTAGTTGCTGCATTTAAGTCGGATAATTGCAGTTCAATTTTTACCTTTTTCGAAGAAGAACTTCTAGCAAAAAACGCCGTGTTCTTCAATAAATGTCTTCATATCATAAAAACTTGTGCCAAAGAAAGCGATCAGGTAACTGGCAATATGACATTGCTTTTACCAATTGGTTCAGGTTGGAAAGAAGCAGTACTCTTTATTCAAAAACATATTCATAAATTAGATGCAATAAGACTTTCGATACTCAACTTTCTAACAGATTGGTATGGTCGATTAATATTTCAATACAGTGATATTGAGAATACAGAATTGGAAGCCGCGAAATCAATAGTAATTTATTATTTAAAACAAATAGAAGAAGAGAATGAGTTTTGGCAAGAAAGAAATATTAATAACAAATCAAAAGATCTGATTGTCCTTCTATTTGACTTGGCAGATATTTCTAAAGAAGAAATTAAGCAACTCATTGCAAGAGCATTTGCCAATATTGAAAATCGAAAGTCATGGAAACTAAACGCCTTCTATACTGCTGTAATTGAAGGCTGCCTTTCAGGGGTCGGGAGTCAACGAATTGTAAAAGTATTACCAGAATTAGTTATTGAAATATTTTGGAAATACTGGAAATATGTTCCTCCGGAAGAAGATGATTCCTTAACAGATATATTTGGTATGTCAGTAACTCATTCTTTGCATGAAGCAGAGTGTTGGGGAATTAACATTAATCATTCCGCCTATCCTTCAGGAATATACAAAACACCTGCTTACACTCTATTGAGGTTTCATCCAATAATCGGGCTAAAATTAATTATTGATTTTTTAAATTACTCAGTTGAATTTTACGTAAAAAATTCTTGTGAGCACAAACATGATATTTCTCGACTAAAAATCGAACTTAACGAAGGCACAGTAGTAGAAGAATGGGCAGCTTGGGAATTGTGGGCGGCATACAGAGGAATGAGTGTTACAAACTATGTATTGGAATCACTACTAATGAGCCTTGAGAAGTTTCTATTAGAAATAGCTAAAAAGCAAACTGATTTAAGTAGAAAGAATCTCAAATTCATATTTGATTATATTCTAAAAAACAGCAACAATGTTGCTCCCTTAGCGGTTTTAACAAGCGTTGCCATTGCTTATCCAAGGGAAGTCGAAGAAGCGATATTGCCGTTATTAACGGTCAGAGAATTCTATGAGTGGGATTTACATCGAGCACTTCAAGAAAATTCAGTCCTTTCACCAAGGGATAATGATATTCCTTTAGCACAAGAAGAACGCTGGGAATCTAATCAGCTCAAACATAGAAAACAATATTCAAGGGGTTTGCTCGATTTTATTGTGAATTATCAATTTAATAATGGAAATCTTAACAATCAAATATTCAACATCTTTGATAAACTTCGAGCAAATATCAATGAAAATGATATTTTATGGAAAAAGCAACTGAATGAAATCGACATACGAAATTGGGAAGTAAAAGCGTATGATGAAACAGAAAGTAGATTTGTAATTCAACCTAAATATGAAAAAGAAGTCGTTGAATATATTGATTCACAGAAGGAAGATATTGTTGCTATAAATACCTCAGCCTCATATTCGTCGCTAATTTCAAAAGCGCAGAAGAATGAGGAAGGAATGAGTTATGAGAAATGGGTGGAATGTTATACGTATTATTTCAATCCCAAAAATTTAGATTTCCTATATGGTAGACCGGTAACTCTTGCTGTTCTTGGTTTAGATGTATTTTCAAATTCAATTTCCGATATTCAAAAGGAATGGTGTTTGGACACAATTGTCAGTTCAATTATGGCTATATTAAAAGATACATTCACGAGAAATTATGAAATAAACAAAAGTTATAGTCTTTTGGAAAAGGAATTGGCTTTATCATCATTCCACTTACTCATGCAAAATTCTGGGGATGAAGAAGATAATAAAGAAATTTTAGTTATGATCATTTATATGCTTTTTGCTCCTTTTGCCAACCATGATATAGTTACAAACACAAAATATATTAGAGAAATATTCTTCAAAAAATATCCTAAGGAAGCAAAAAGTATTTGGCTTGCCCTAATTAAATATTCCAATTTCAAGAAAAATATTCCTCAATTCTATAGAAATCAAGATGAGACGGTCCTAAAGGAAGCACAAGAAAAAGAATATGAATTTGTTGACCAAATATTATCTAATGATGATTTGAAGTTAGACATTTCGGAAATTAATTTAGAAAATTGTGTAGGAGATTTACTTGCAAGAGCGTTTGTAATTACACCTTATTACACTGAGGATAGTGATTACTGGGAATTTATAAATCACTTATTACCAATTGTTCTATGTGATTTAACAAAAGAGAAAGACTACTCTTATAATATGATTAAAGAATCTCGACAATTCAGTGATGAATTAATTTTGGCTATCGAACAATATCTTGCAAATATATTCTTGAATGCAAATTTAAAATTTTCGAAACCTATTTTTACAGAATTGATCAATTCGTTATCAAGTTTTAAACAAACACAATTATATGGGCGAAATGACTTAGTTGATTTCGTAAATTCCACCTTGAATTATTTTGTTTTAAATTTATATGATAATGGAAACTTAAAAATTGACCAAACTCAATATAACCAACAACAAAGTAATTTTTGGAATTTATGGGAAGATCTTTTTAATCTATTACCGATTGGTGACAAACATCCACTTATTCAAATACTTCTGCTAGATATTAGATATCTACTATGGGACTTCAATGGCAAGCCAGATGAAAGTGCCTGGATCGTCTTAAATGGAAAAAAGGATTTTTATAAAAAAATACTTCTTGAAAAAGGGAAAAGCAATACCATGTCTGTAATAAATGTATTTTCTACAATTGGAGGAAAAGAATTTTTACCTGATGGAATTAGTTGGCTAACAGAAATATTCAAATCAAATATCTCTGAATCTATGTCGTTGGCATCAGTTTCAGCAGAAAGAATGATAAAACGTCTTTTTTACAACGATATTTCGATAATAAAAAACAATAGGACGCTTATTAATGATTATATATGGATTTTGAATCGTATGATTGATTTAGGATCGTCTAATGCATACATGTTTAGGGAAAATGTTATCACATATAAGAAGTATACAGTGTGATTTATACTAAATATTTCTACCCTATTTAGCGCACCATTCCGGTCTTTAGCAATCATCTTACCGATAAGTGAAAATCATAGTGAGGAGATAGTATTGCCCATTGTTAGGATGGATGAACGTACATTTGTGTAACTTCATTCTGAGAGTAACAGTCAAACCAACAACGCACTAACCTGACACTCCTCTACCCGATATGATTGGGGCCGGAGTGTGAGATGCGTGAATTTCAAAGTTATGATGATCAAGAATCAGTTGTTCTCTATAGGCCTCATGGCCTGGGAGAGCCTGTTCATCTCATCGGTGACAAGCTGCAGGTCCTCCGCCTTCACATTCCAGGGCATCAGCGGCTCGATCTGTTCGCCGGTGAGCTCAAGGTTGTCGTATTTGGCAGCCTGCATGAAGAGATAGGCAAGATAGTTGCGGGGATTCAGTCCCTGTCTCTTGGCTGTCTCAATGAGGCTGTAGAGCAGACAGGAAGCATCGGCACCATCATTGCTGCCGTGGTTCACCCAGTTCTTGCGTCCCTGAATGTAGACTCTGATAGATTGCTCACAGTCGTTGTTGTCGATTTTCAGCTCTGCATTCTCGAAGGAAAGCAGGACCTTGTCCCACTGGTTGAGAGCATAGGAAACCGCCCGTTTCTGCACCAGGTTGATCAGGGAGGTGGTGAGGGCCGCATTCTCAAGCCAAGCATGGAAGTCGTTGAGGATCGGCATCGAAAGAGCTTTCCTCTCTTCTATGAATGCCTCCTTGGACATCTCCCCTGCGACAAGTCTTGCCCGAAGCTGGGAGTCGATCTTGTACAGCCTGGCGATCCAGGCGATGGCGGGCCCTGCAAGGTTGTGGTCCTTGGTGATCTTCTCGCAGTCCTTGAACCGTCTTGCAACATGGGCAAGGCAGACGCACCTATGGGCCTTGCCAAGGTAGGAATCATAGGCTCCGTAGCCGTCCGCCATCACCCATCCGGTGTAGTCGGTGAACATCGACAGCGGAGGGCCACCGCCCCTGCCGTCAAAATACCGGTACCAGGCGAGGTGCTCGTTGCACACCGCCCACATGTAGTTCTTCGTCTTTTCCGAACCCTGTTTTTTTGTGGTAGTTTCGTCCATATACAGAGCAGCTTGTGCGAGCACCTTCGCCCTGAACGATTCCTCGGCTGCCTTGATGCGCTCGAGGATTGCCAGCCCATAGTTGCTCATGTCCTGCCTGCTGATGTCGATGCCGTCAAGGCCGAGGGCCTTGCTCAGCCGGTTGTGCGGAACATGCAGTCCGTATTTCTGGTAGGCGATCTCGGCCAGCAACAGCTCACCGACCTTGGTCTTGGGAAGGAAGCGCCGGGAGCATTGCGCGCTGAGCACGAGCTCCTCATCTTTGCATTTTACCGTATACTTTCGGTTCTCGACCTCTACCAGTATGACGGCGTTGATGCGTTGGAAGTACGAGGTGTGGGTGGATGGCATCGGGCGTACTGAATAGCCCCTGCTGCGGTAATCGTCAAGCACCGACGCCTCGACATCGTTGACCAGGTTCACCACATGTGAGGCTCCTGCAAGAGGTTTCCTTCCGACACTCTTCTTCCTGTACCCATCAATGGATTGCTGATTGGGTGAATCATCCTCTCCGGCAGACTGGGGCAGCATCTCGGGGGCGAACAGCGGCAGTGTCTCCCAATCGGGATTCTGCTTCAGCTGCTCGCTGGATTTGCCGAATTGTTGCTGGATGAGCAATTGCAGCGTCATGTGCATCTGCTCGTTCTGTTTCTGCAATTGCTGCATCATCTGTTGCATCTGGGTGAACATGAGGCTGATCTGGTCGAAGCTCATGTCCCTGGTGGGGGCAAGGGGAGCCAATACCGAGGCCGGGCTTTTCAGCCCGTCCACCAAGATCTCGACCGTCCTTGATTTCCTGTCACCCTTGCTTTTCATAGAGATAAGTATAGCAGAAAACAGGGTTTAAGTATACTACTTGTAGACAATTAGATGCACTTTCAGACAGCTTTCCCAGGTCGCATCCGTACATTCTCCCAAGGGGTGAAACGACGGAAAATGTCTATACCGTCAAGCATTGCAAGCAGGTCTTCCCCACTGATTTCCTTCACCCTCTCCTCACTGTTCGGCCAGGCGAAGGTGTAGCCGCCCACCAGTTTCTTCTGCAGCAACAGGAACCCTGTCTTGTCCCACATGACGCACTTGATGCTGTCACGCCTCCTGCCGCAGAAGATGTACAACCCTCCCAGGGTGACGTCCATCTCCATGATGTTGGTGATGACCGACACGAATCCGTTGATACCGCGTCTTAAATCTGAGTATCCAGGGAGCAGATAGATCGGGATGCCGCTCATGTCAAGCATTGGCTGCCTCCTCGATCCGGATCTTCCCTTCTTCATCAACGAGAACGTTCCCTGCTAGGCAGAATCGGTACTGGTCCGACCTGTTCCAGGGAATAGGGTCAAACCGCTTCCTTGGCCTTCCCCGGCCACGTTTGACAGAACCGATGATCTCAACCTTGTATTGTTCGGTATTCTTGTTGGTTTCCATTTTGCACCTCCGGATACGAGTCTATCGGTGCTGGGACCTCCACATCAGTGCGTTGTTGGTTTGACTATTACTTCTGAGAAGGTCATTACCGGTTTCTCTCCTTCCAAGTGGGGAAGACAGTAGACGTTATTACTAATTAGTAGTATATTGGGAATATGAAGAACAAGAAGTCGTATGGAGCCGATAATGATTTGAATTTGAAAGCCTTGGTAACACTTTCACGATGTTTCCAATCGGTGAGGCGACGCGAGATGAGGACCATCAAGCAGGTAGGTCTAACAGCAGCCCAGTTTGGAGTGCTTGAGATTCTCTACCATAAAGGAAATCTTCGTATTGGTGAGATTCTTGAAGGAACGCTCTCCACTGGCGGAAATATGACGGTGGTCATCGAGAATTTGGAAAAGACTGGATTTGTAGTGAGATACCCCGATCCTCAGGATGGAAGGGCGAGTCTCATACGTATAACCGAAAAGGGCTATAAATTGGTGGAAACCATGTTTCCCGGCCATGTAGCGAATATCGGTGGTATTTTCAGTGCATTGAGTACAGAAGAGAAACAACAGCTTGTTGAGCTGCTGAAGAAGCTTGGTTCTTCCAATGGATGACCAAGGAAATAGAACAATTAAATATTAGGAGTTTTGATATGGCTAAGGTAAATTTGGCAATAGTGTTTTATAGTATGGGTGGTTCGAACTATCAGATGGCAAAGTGGGCTGCCGAGGCGGCTAAGGAAGCTGGCGCTGAAGTGAAGCTGTTGAAGGTTGCAGAGCTTGCTCCTCAGTCCGCGATAGAGGAGAATCCCGCTTGGAAGGCTACCGTGGAGGCAACAAAGGATATTCCTGTTGCCACAGTAGATGATCTTGATTGGGCCGACGCCATCATTTTCAGTACTCCAACCCGATTCGGAGTCATGGCGTCTCAGATGAAGCAATTCCTCGATACAACAGGTGGACTTTGGGCTCAAGGCAAAACTGTAAACAAGGTGGTCAGCGCAATGTCTTCGGCACAGAATCCTCATGGTGGGCAAGAGGCTACCATCCTTTCCCTCTATACGGTCATGTACCACTGGGGTGCTCTAGTAGCAGCTCCCGGGTATACAGATCCGGTATTATTCGCTGCTGGTGGAAATCCCTATGGAACTTCCGCCACCATCGGTCAGGATGGGAAGATTGTTGGTGATATTGAACCTGCGGTCAAACATCAGGCTAAGAGAACTGTCTCCGTGGCACAGACGTTCAAGAACGGTAGATAGAAAGAGTCATATGGTTCATTATCCCCCAAGAAGAGGGTAGTGAATGATAGATAAGGTACCGTACCCATATGGGCAACAAAGAAGGGAAACCCTTCTGCCCCATGGGACGGTATATTTTTTTTCAAAAATGTCGGTATTCTGAGATCTATCGACGGTGTATCCCTGCTACTTAGAAGAGGATCTTCTTTCTAGCTGCATAAGTCCAATATGATTAGGCCTCTTCGGAGGCCCTTTTTGGGTAGTGCTTCTCTCATTTACCATGCAACCATTTACTCTAACGGTTCGTGCAAACTTCACTATAAAATAATGTGCTGTTTAACATATCCCATGTTGGAGAGACCTGATATATTTAATGCCTGTCTTGATCATCGAGTAGAAGAAAACCCAGATTATTCAGATATATTAAAAGAAATAGTATCGGGGTTGCATCCGGCTTTGGCAAATCTGAGATAGTACAATGCATCAGTAAAAGTACCATCTTGCAGACTGATTGAGTACTCGCCGGCAGGCACATTCTCATCTTCAGCATGACAGTCAGTAAAACTGAATTCCAATGGAGAGCCATCCATTGCAAATAGCAGGAAGTCGTTTGCAGTTAAATCGGTCATTCTCTCACTACTTTCTGAAGAAATCGTTTCCAATACTGAGAAATTGATTTCAGTTGTATCTTTAAAAATCACATTAACCTCTGTATCGTTTTCGTTACTCCTGCTTGCAAATGTAAATGATTCAGTCTCAGCAATAATTGTTGGAGATAGATGATCGCCTGTATACATCTTAAAAATATATTCTCCAGTATGATCAAAATCAGTAAGCATTACCAAAGTAAGGGAATCAGAAGTCAAATCGAGCAAACCGTAATGTGCAATTCGGTTAGGACTTTCCTCATCAGTAAATACATCTACCTCATACTCCGTAGAAGAAAAAGTAATAGTACGTGGAGGGGTAAAAGTGAAATCTCTGGTAAATTCTATTGTGAGACTATCTTTTCCTACTGAATAATCCGAAATTCCGAATTCTGCGAGATTTTCAGCCTCTTTACATCCGCTAATCATCACTATCACAAGGATTGCCAGGAGAGCTACGTATTGCTTCTTCATAATCATACCTCTCTTCTGATGTATCTTCTATAGGCCCTTTTAACTATATCACGAAGGTAGATATTACTTACAATAATTTGCAGCAAATGATGTCGTTGACCGGTGAAACTGTGAACAAGGTTTTCAGAACTAGTACAATTGGTGAAGCAAATACCTATGTATATGAGCTTTGAAACCATCTAGAATCGTAAGAAAACAAACCTTTGTAATAAGATAACTAACCTTTTCTCTCCTTTCTCGAGATTTGGCTTGAAAGCGTAAGATATCTTACCAAACTCAATAGAATACCTCATGTACTTCTGACATACCCGACCTTAGGATTTTATTACTAGATGCGGCGTTGCCGCAAAAAAACAATCTATTTTTATGATTCCTTAAAAGGAGGGACACATGAAAAAAACTCTAGGTATTTTATTGGTTCTGGTTATACTGGGATCGGGCGCTCTGTTCGCCGCTGGTGTGCAAGAATCTGGTCTAACTAAGGTTGGTATTGTAAATCTACCACCAGAAGAATCCGGATATCGTCAGGCTAATGTTGAAGACATGAATGCTGTATTCTCAGAAGCAAACGGCTATGACGCAAAACAGACCAACACCATGGACAACAGCGAGCAGATCGCTGCAGCAAAAGGCTACATCCGAGACGGAGTGGACTACCTTTTGATCTCAGCAGCAAACGCTTCTGGATGGGATGACACTTTGAAGTCTGCAAAGGATGCAGGAATTCAGGTAATTCTCTTTGACCGTGCAATTGACACTGACCCCTCCAATTACCAGGCCGCTATTCTCTCTGACATGGCCTATGAAGGTGAAAAGGCAGTGGAATGGGTATTGGGACTTGATCTTGATGAGATCAATCTGATCCTTATTCGCGGACAGATGGGTTCTGCAGCAGAAATTGGCCGAAGTGCAGCAGTACTGGACGCCGCAAAAGCAGGCAAACTCAACATAGTTGCCGATGGAACCGGTGGAGACAGCTGGAGCCTTGAAGAAGCTCGTAAAGTTGTTGAAGCAGCAATTGCAGCAGGCAAGGATTTCAACGTCATCTACGCTCAGAACGATGGTATGGCACAAGGTGCCGTGCAGGCTCTTGAAGCAGCTGGGATCAGCCATGGAAAGGGCGGCGACGTCAAGGTAATTGGATTTGACTTCAACCGCTTTGCACTCAGAAACGTACAGGCTGGTTACTGGGATGCAGACATGCAATGTAATCCACGTCAGGCAGCTCAGATCTCCGAATGGATCAAGAGTGGAAAGATGCCCAGTGGCATAGTCTACCAGGAAGAGTTGCTCTTAACTACTGACACGATTACCGATGACCTCATCGCAAAATGGGGAATCAATGCCGATCCAGGTAAAGGTGTAATCACAAGGTAAGTATTTGTAATCACAACAATGTAGTATTTGCAGTGCGGTGCGCAGAAATAATTCTGCATGCCGCACCGCAATTAGCTCGTACCGTATCAGTAAAAGGAGACCTTTGATTGTTGTCAGAAACCATACTTGAAATGAAGGATATCAGCAAATCATTTCCTGGCGTCAAAGCTCTGGATTGCGTAGACTTCAAGCTCCGAAAAGGTGAAATCCATGCACTCATGGGCGAAAACGGGGCGGGTAAATCTACACTCATTAAAGTCATTACCGGAGTCTACGAAAAAGACGCCGGATTGATTACCTTACAGGGAGAACCTATTCACTTTAAAGCTCCGCAGGAAGCACAAAATAAGGGAATAGGTACCGTCTATCAGGAAATAATGCTTTGTCCCAATTTGACTGTTGCTGAAAATATGTTTATCGGCCGTAGTCACAGCCCATTCGTTAATTGGAAGCAGATGAATGAAAAGGCAGCCCAGTTGCTCGATTCTCTCGGTATTCCGGCAAGCCCAGTCCAGGAACTTGCTAGCTGTTCGATTGCCGTACAGCAAATGATTGCCATTGCCCGAGCAGTGGATATGGACTGTAAGATTCTCATACTGGACGAGCCAACTTCCTCCCTTGATGAAGACGAGGTACATAAACTCTTTGCACTCATGCGTGAGCTGAAAGAGCGGGGAGTGGGAATCATCTTTATCACACACTTTCTCGAGCAGGTGTACGAAGTCAGTGACATGATCACGGTACTTCGCAACGGAAAGCTGGTCGGTGAATATGAAACAACCTCACTCTCCCAAATTGAGCTTATTTCAAAGATGTTGGGTAATGTGCTCGAGGATGTTACCAAACTAAAGAAACATGAGCCGATCGTATCTGATACTTCCATCCCTGTCTTTGAAGGAAAAGCACTCTCAAGCTCAGCAGGGGTAAGACCCTTCAACTTTGCCATACAAAAAGGCGAGGTGAATGGGTTTGCAGGTCTGCTCGGCTCCGGACGTAGTGAAAGTGTCCGTGCCATATTCGCCGCAGACAAAGTAACTGGTGGTGAAGTAAGGATGAAAGGTAAGAGGGTGAAGATCAAGACACCCCTGCACGCAATAAAACATGGAATAGGCTATTTGCCTGAAGATCGCAAAGGCGATGGCATTGTCGAAGACCTGTCTGTACGAGACAATATCATCCTCACCCTGCAGGTCTTGAAAGGCTTCTTCAAACCAATTCCCAAAAAACAGGCAGAGATATATGCCGACGAGTATATCAAGAAGTTAAATATCAAGACTCCAACCTCCAATACACCGATCAAATCCCTTTCTGGAGGTAATCAGCAGAAAGTCATACTGGCCCGCTGGTTGCTCACCAACCCAGAGTACCTGATCCTGGATGAACCAACCCGTGGTATTGATGTTGGAACCAAGGTTGAAATCCAGAAACTGGTCCTCAATCTTGCATCCAAAGGGATGAGCCTTACGTTCATCTCTTCAGAAATTGAGGAGATGCTTCGAACCTGTTCCCGATTGATTGTCATGAAAGACCGTGAAATTGTGGGGGAGCTCAGGGGAACTGATTTGACGGAGAACGATGTAATGAACGTAATAGCACAGGGGGGAAAGAACAAATGAGCAACATGAAAAAGAACATTTCTCACCTGGTTCTTCCTCTCTCGGTGATGGCACTACTCATCGTCATCAATCTGATAAAGGGTGCCGATTATTTTACCATCAGCATGGTCAACGGAGCATTCTACGGGAATATACCGAATATCCTCTTCGGTGCCTCTGAGTTGGTCATTCTCTCCATAGGTATGACGCTGGTAACGGGAGCCTCACGAGGGCAGGATATCAGCATCGGGGTAAGTGCCACCATTACTTCCGCTGTATTTGTCCAGTACGTCCTACAGGCCAGTGAGGTCACGTTGTTTACCATCATTGTGGGTTTCCTCTTGAGTTGTCTTATGGGCTTGGTCCTTGGAGCATTCAACGGTACCCTTGTCTCGGTATTCAAGGTTCAACCAATGGTTGCATCCCTTATACTCTTTACCGGTGGCCGGTCCATAGCCTTCATGATTGACGGGAAACTCTCTCCCATCCTAGCTAACGATATATCGAATAAAATAGGTACGGTGATACCGGGCGTACCAGTGCAGACAGCAATAATCCTTACTGCTGTTTTTATCGCTATCGTGGCAGTGGTATTCAAGACCACAAATCTCAGACTCTATGTAGAGACTGTTGGAATAAACCCGAACGCGGCGCGTCTGAACGGTATCAATCCAAAGAAAATCATATTCCTGACCTTCTTGATCATGGGAATATGTACTGCGGTGGCCGGCTTTATTGCCGTGAACAAGGCAGGCCGTCACGACAGCGTCAACTTGCTCAAACTGATCATGATGGATGCAATACTTGCCGTGGCTATCGGTGGAAACTCTTTGGGCGGTGGAAAGTTCAGCATTACCGGTTCCATTATTGGTGCCTATACGATAGAGATGCTGAACAGGACCCTACTCAGGTTGGAGATAGATCCAGCGATGATCAAGGTATTCAAGGCTGTTTTCATTATTATTCTTATGGTGGTTGCCTCTCCGGTGGTCAGGGCTTTCATGAGCAAGAATCTGGATAGGTTCCGCTCCTGGAGACTTTCTTCAAGCCAGCAAAAGGGACATGTCTCCACCACAAATATAGCTAGGAAGCAGGGGGAATAGGATGGCATCTGTGAACGTAATCAAACCAAAAGCAAGACTATCAAATTCAAATATTCTGTTTCTTATAGCTGCGGTCATCTTTGTACTGATGTACCTGTTTGCAATCATCACTTTCCCCAATAGTTTTCTGCAATTTCAGACATTTTTCGACCTATTCAACCTAAATGCACCACTGATTATCATGACCCTCGGCTTATGTATCGTCATGATCGGAGGAGGTATTGATATCTCCATCGGATCAGTGACTGGTTTGGTAACAATGGCCTGTGCAGTCTTCCTGGAATCCAGGATGGGGAGTATTGGGGGAGCCATCCTTGTTGCGCTGGGTATCGGTATTGCATTTGGAATTCTGCAAGGATATCTAATCGCCTATCTTGAGATCCAACCATTTATCATTACGCTCTCTGGGTTGTTCTTGGCACAAGGGCTCCTGACTACACTCCATAAGGATCCGATCAACGTAACCATGCCTGCATTCGTGAGTTTGAGGGATTTTGATATCGTGATTGCATGGCTAGGTACAAGAAACAGACTGGGGGTTTTTATTCCGTGTGAAATAAAGCCAGGTACGCTGATCTTTATTGTCCTTCTCGTCATCCTTGCATCCCTTATGAAATGGTCGCGTTTTGGGCGGAATGTATACGCCGTTGGTGGAAATACCCATAGTGCAATGATGCTCGGCATCAATGTTAAGAGAACGATCTTCATCACGTATGTGATTAGTGGATTGACTGCCGGTATTGCAGGTTTTGTCTACATCATGACAACAGGTGCAGGCAATGTCGGAAATGCTGCAGGTGCAGAAATGAAAGCAATAGCATCTGCTATCATAGGTGGTACATTGCTTAATGGTGGGGTAGGGAACCTGCTTGGGGCTCCAATAGGTACATTGACCCTTTTGATCATTAATGAGCTGATCCGAGCAGCAGGCGTTCAATCTAACTGGCAAGCTATGGTAAGCGGACTCCTCCTGTATTTCTTCATTGTGCTGCAAAGCGTAATCATGTCGCTCCGTGATAACAGGAAATTCAGTATAGCTCTTCCGCCTTGGCTACGACTGTCAGGGAAAGAACAGATTGAGGGGCAAAGAGAGCAGTAAGGCTATAGAGACCCCTCATCTTCAATTCTGGCATTTTCCTCCGGATCTGAATTCCCGGGGGGAGATGCCTGTATGTTTCTTGAAAATGAAACTGAAGTAATGGGGATCTCCAAATCCTACTTCATATGCGATGTCTGCGCTCCTGAGCGCTGTCGTCAGCAACAGGTCTTTCGATTTATTGATACGGACCCGTGTAAGATATTCAATGAAGGTCTCCCCGGTCTCCTGGGAAAAGATGGTACTGAAATGGTTTGGACTCACATTTACGATTGATGCCACTGAATGCAGGGAAATATCTTGGTCGGCAAAATGAAGGGTAATATGCTGCTTTGCCTTCTGGATCATTTCATAATACTTTCCTGCAGATTTAGATTCCCTGAAATCGATGAACGTATCGAGGATCAATTTCACCCCTTCACAGAAAGTCTCTTTTGAACTCGCAATCTCTGAAAGTTGCGTTTTCTGTGACAACCATGGAATAACATCCTGGGAAGCACCGCCCAATTCATCAATGATCTTTGATATAGCAACCATCAGATCATAGAGAAGGTAATACCCTATGAGCGTAGTTTCGAACGGGTGGTCTCCGATCATGGTAATATACTGGGCGATGATCTCATCAACACCTGATTTTTTCACATATTTCAGCCGCTCCGATATGGGACTCCCGTCCAGTTTCAAGAAATCAATTTCGGAGAAAGCATTCAGATCATGTGTTCCAATGATCAGTTTCTGACCAGTCTTCACAGAAAAATTCACAGCTTGTTCAGCTTCGGCGAATGATTGAGAGAGGCATCCGATCCTCTCCACTAATGAGCCTATCCCAATAGCGACCATACAGTCAGTGTTTCTTTCAACCTCATATTTTATCGCTTGTCCTAAGGTGTAAGCAGTCTCTTCGAGTGATTCGGATACAAGCTGCTTCAACAGCAGGATAAATGAGTCCCTGCTTTGTGAAAAGCATAACACCTCTTCCTGATTGTCAATAAGGCTGTTTATATGGATCTTGGCTGTGATCAATTCAGAATAGTTCTCGCTTGAGGTGGAAAGCTTGATGATCGCTACAAGGTATCCATGAGCGATAAGATCTATACCCATATCACCAGCTTTCTCCAGCGCATCCTCGGTCTTGACAATTCCGGTTACCAAGTCACACAGCCAGCGCTCCTTGATTAGGTCCGAATTGGACTGGGCCTGCAGTTTCAGGTTTTCTATACTTGAGAGATGTCGCTTCTCTTGTTCAATCCTATCTACCAGTTTGTTGAGAGTAGAGAGCATATCGGAAGCGGTAATAGGTTTAAGTATGTATTCGTCGACACCGATTGATATAGCTTCTTGTGCATACTGAAACTCATCATGACCTGAAATTATGATTATTTTGATCCAGGGAAGAATCTTTTTGATAATTCTGGAAAGACTCAGACCATCAACAAACGGCATTCTAATATCGGTAATCAGAATGTCCGGTTTCACATCCTTCATAATGGATAAGGCCATCTCCCCATCAGATGCTTCACCTACGAGAACAAAAGGGCCTGTCCCCGACTGTATGCTGTTTCTGAGTCCCTCACGTACTACTATCTCATCTTCTGCAATAAAAACCTTATACATTGAATCCAACCTCTGGAACACTGAAATACACGGTTGTGCCCTTCTTATACCGACTAGTTATTTCCAGTTTCGTGCTTGTATCATAATACAGCTCTAGTCTCTTGTTAACATTATACAGTCCATACACATTGTTCAGATCCTCAGGATCGGCCGAACCATTGATCTGTTCCATGATATTCGCAAGTTTCTCTTCAGTCATCCCGATACCATTGTCTTCCACGGAAAAACAAAGGCGATTGTTTTCACGCCAGCCCTTCACCGACAAGAAGCCGCGACCTCTCTTGTTCTTGATCCCATGGTATAAGGCATTTTCAACGAGAGGTTGGAGCACCAGTTTCAAGATCTGACAGTCTGCCATCTCGGGTGAGTATTCAATATCATAGTCCAGAATATCCCTGTATCGGATTTTCTGAATTGTCAGATAACTTCTGACATGCTCAAACTCCTCACGGACCGTAAGGAAGTCTTTACCCTTGTTGAGAGAGATCCTGAAAAAGCTGGAAAAAGCGCGGGTAATATCTATCACCTGATCATTCTTCTTCTCCTCGGCAAGCCAGACGATTGTATCGAATGTGTTATAGAGAAAATGCGGTGTTATCTGGGCCTGAAGCGCCTTCATCTCTGATTTCTGAAGGTTTTGTTGTTCCCGAACATTCTCTGCGATCAAGGCTTGTATTTTTACAGCCATGATATTCAGGTTGTCGGTCAGACCGTCAAGCTCGCTCACCTGGGGAAGCTTCACCCTGGCAGTGAAATCTCCCTCAGCAATCTTCTTTGACAAGTTCTCAAGCCTTGTGATCGGAGTATTGATACTGGTTGTCACTGAACGCTGGGTAAAGACAGCGAAGATCGTGACAAAGAATACCGTAAAAATCTGAATGACAGTGAGTACAAACGTAATACGCTTATGATGCTCATTTGTGATCGTTGCTGATTCAATAACACGAACGATGAAATCCTGGAGGATGTCTGAGATTAGGGCAGAAACACCTCTGATTTCATCGAGGCTTTCTTCATTTTCACTCACCAGAGAATGGTTTGCCATCTGGTTCCCCAGCCTGTCAACATTTCTCTTGAGCGTATCGACCGCCCGCCCGGCTACCTCAAGCATCTGGCGGTTCTCCCGCTCTTCAGTCGTTCGCATGATGTCATCCAGGCTCTCATTGATCCCATCTATGATGGCATACTGGTTGCCTTCATCGAATTTCTTGTTTCCTGCAACGATATCCCAAATCTCGTTGGAGATATCCTCCTTTACCGTCTGGTTGAGGCTGTTTGCCTTGCTGACATTGGTTATGATCAGGTCATAGCGAGTCATCTGAACAACAAACGAAAAAACAGTGATAACGGGAGGAGTGATCATCAGAAGGATGATGATCACATAGGAGATCTTAATTCTCTCTTTTATGCTTCTGCTTTTAAACACAGAAAAAATCTTATCAACAATAGATATCTTATTCTTCATGCTAGTACCCACGAGGCTCTATGAGGGAGAGGTCATCGGTTTCATAGAACACTTCTTCATGTACATATTGCAGGCGTGGAATGCTTTCTCCAGCTGCCAGTCTTTCAGCAAGCTTGATGATTTCAGGACCGGTCTTTGGGTTGCACTCGATGACACAATTAACCTTACCTTCACGAAGAGCATCAATGGCTGCCTGCTGTGCATCAATGGTGACAATGACGATGTCAGTACCAGGAATAATTCCTCTCTCTTCCATTGCCTCGATAGCTCCAAGGGTCATTCCATCATTGTGGGAATAAATAACATCGATATCGTTATGCATCTCGAGAAATTCAACAGCCAGTTCGTATCCCTTTGAACGAAGGAAATCACCAGATTTGCTATACACAATCTGGAACTCAGGATGCCCTGCTAGGACTTCCCTGAATCCTTCAGCTCTACCTAGTGCTACCGAGGAACCTTCTGTGCCGAATAATTCCACAATATTGATATGGTCCCCGGTTTTTTCGAAACGCTCACGTTCGTTTTTGAATTTGTCCAATAGAAATAACCCAGCATTTCTGCCTTCTTTCAGGCTATCGGTTCCAATAAATCCTGCATATAAGGATGGATCTGCAACATCGATTTTCCGGTCAGTAACCAAAACAGGAATTCCGGCATCACGGGCTTCTTGCAGTACATTATCCCAGCCATCGGTTACAATCGGTACAAAGACGATTACATCAACTTGATATGCAATAAAGGAACGCAATGCCTTTATCTGGTTCTCCTGTTTTTGTTCAGCATTGTCATACACAAGCTGCACGCCACGTTCAGCTGCAGCTTCCTGTACTGAGCGGGTGTTACATGTTCTCCAGGCGCTTTCAGCACCTATCTGCGAAAAACCAACGATAATACCTTCATCATCGATGGTTTGAGAACGTTTCTCTTCTTGAGCACCGCATCCGACCAAAAAACTTATGATGATGAGAGAAATGATGATAAGGAGTTGCTTACTGATTTGCTTATTGTTATGAAACATTAAAAGAACCTTTATACGCGAGTGTTACCCTATTATACATTCACTACATAAGAATTAACAAGGAAAATAGGGGAGGTGTAGACTCCCCTGCAGGTATACTTGTGGACAACGAATTAATGTATATTACTTCATTAGCGCTGGAGTAGAATGTTCTTCAGGTTCTCAAACAGAACCTCATCATCAATGCACTTCTTTTAGTAATGATGATACCGCTTCCCATCAAGATACTAGAAAAAGTTGGCACTTTTCCCCCAATCATAATCGACCTCTTTCAGTTGCTCACGGGAGAGCATAGGGTAGAAGATGATTTTATGGCCTCTAGCAAGATAGAACCCATTATCAATGATCTGATAGGAAAACTTGGTATCAAAGGAATGATCCACAGTCTTGGTGATTTTATCCTTATTGCTCTGGATAGTGGCAATACAATCTTTCAAGTGATCAAGATCCCGTTCATACATGCTTCCGATATTGCCAGTATCTTCCTTCTCATTGAAGTCGATAATACGAATATCATTGAAAATAATTGCAGGAACGGTAATTTTCTTCGTGGTATCATTGATGATATAATCCGCCAACATATTTGGTTCCAACGAACTGACAACAAGTGGATGAACTGGACAATGTTCCTTATAAAGTCCATATCCTCTCCAGTTACTAGGCGTTTTATACGGGGCCGGTTCCAGAGGCAGTGTAGACCCATCCTTATTTACCAAGTAGATATTCTTATACTGTTCAAGAGGAATATGCTCAATTACCCGGTAAATCGACAAATAGAGCGAATGCTTCACTTCCCCGCTTGCATGCGTCACACATTTTGCTTTTGCATATTCCCAATCAAAATAATCACCAAATTCACCCTCAACCTCAGCAAACATCAGGCGTTCGGCAGAGCCTTTCTTTGATCCCCTTGCCATATAAGCCCCAAACGGTTTTGGTTCTAACTGACTGGTGATGAGAGCCTCAATGGGAGAAAAAACTACATAGTAATAATGCATACCTACACTCCTATTTGTCTAATTCATGAGAAGTGAAAACAAGTTGTATTTACTAAAGATCGATACAGCTATTAACGAAACAATTGCCATGATTTTTATGAGAATATCGAGAGAGGGTCCAACGGTATCCTTGAGGGGGTCTCCAACAGTATCACCTACCACGGCAGCTTTATGGGCATCAGAACCTTTGCCTCCAAAGTGTCCATTCTCCACATATTTCTTACCATTATCCCATGCACCACCGGCATTGGCTGTATAGAGTGCGAGCATAACTGAAGACAGTGTTGTTCCAATCAATAACCCTCCCACAAATTCTGCGCCAAAGAGAAAACCAGTGAAAAGGGGAGTGAGAACGGCAATAAGAGCAGGGCTCTTCATTTCAGATAGAGCGCCTGCACTACTTATGCTGATACACGTCTTATAATCAGGAAGACTTGTTCCTAATATAATGCCAGGATCTGCCTTGAACTGCCTTCTTACCTCTTGGACCATCTTACGTGCAGCATTCGCAACGGCTCTTATCAATATTCCGCTAAATAGATAGGGAAGTGCTCCTCCGACTAATGCCCCTACGAGTGTAAGAGGGTTTACCATATTTAAAATCATATCTGCACCATGCACAGCGTGTTCACCGGCTTGTGCATATAAATACGAAGAAAAGAGAGAAAGAGCGGCAAGGGTTGCAGAACCGATAGCAAATCCTTTTCCAATCGCTGCTGTGGTATTTCCCACAGCATCCAACTCATCAGTAATGCCACGAACATCAGGATGCAGTTTTGCCATCTCACTGATACCACCAGCGTTGTCAGCAATCGGTCCGTACGTATCAACAGACACGGTAACCGTTACAAAGCTGAGCATGCCGATAGCAGCCATGGCTACGCCATACAGGCCAGCAGTAATATTTGCAGCAATAATTGCAACTCCTAGGATGATAACCGGACCAATTACTGAGATCATGCCAACACTCATTCCTTCGGTAATGGTAAGGGCTGCGCCTTCCGCGCTGCTTGCTGCTATCTTCTGTGTTGGCTTGAAATCATAACTGGTATAGTACTCAGCGATTTGCCCAATCACAATGCCACTTACAATACCAAGAACAGCGCATACCCAAGGAGAAAATGCACCAAGCGCAAATCCTATGGTATGCAAGGCTTCGCCGTTAAATACGAAATATGAGATAAAACCAGAAGATATTACGGTTAATCCTGCACCAACAAATGTTGCAGCATTCAGTTCCTTATGTGGGTTGGAGGACACTTTTTTTACCAGTAAGTAAAGAATTCCCACCATTGAAGAGATAATACCAACAGCAGCAACAAGGAGGGGGACATAGATAAGTTTAGCAACAAGACTGGCATCTATCCCTCCCCGAGAAAAATAGATATATGCAGCAAGTATCATCGCTGATACCAATGCTCCTACATAACTTTCCAGCAAGTCAGAACCAAGACCAGCCACATCTCCAACGTTGTCTCCAACGTTATCAGCAATAGTTGCTGGGTTTCTTGGATCATCTTCAGGTATTCCTGCTTCAGTTTTTCCGACTAAGTCAGCTCCCATATCGGCAGCCTTCGTATAGATTCCACCTCCAACACGGTTAAACATAGCAATGATAGAACAACCTAAAGCATAGGCACTTATGGTCATCGTGAAGGGAATATCGCTAATACCAAGCCAGTTGGTATGGAATCTAAGATTTTCAGGAGCGACCTGTTTTAAAAGAACCCCGAATACCAGATAGACAATGGCGAGTCCAAGAAGGGCAAAACCCCCAACAGAGAGTCCCATAACAGACCCCCCTCTAAAAGCCACACGTAATGTTTTCCCCAAATTTCTCGTATTACGAGCTTCATTAGAGACGCGTACATTACTGATTGTCGCGATATTCATTCCAATCCATCCTGCACTGGCACTCATTAAAGCTCCAAATATAAACGCTATGGCACTACTGGGGGATACAACAATACCCAGTAAGATCGCAATAAGAATCACAACTTTTACAATAACGGAGTATTCAAGCACCAAGAAAGCTTTTGCCCCTTCCTGAATAGCAGCAGCAATTTGCTGCATTTCTGGTGTTCCTGAATCCTTTCTCTTCACCCCATAATAGTTGATTGCGGCAAAGGCTAAAGCAGCAATAGCTGCAATGATAATAAATCCAATCATATAGCTCCCTCTTTGCTATGATTGTAAGCTATAATGCTCGAGATATCAAAGAAGATATGTACGGTATTGTTACGATAGCAAAGAACAATCTTGTGTAGGAGAGAAATAAATGACATACAATTTCCTCTTTATGAAGATATTCATCCGACGCTTGCATATTTAGATTTTCTTATAGGCTTACGATGTCTATCACCAGGCAGTACCACTCACATTTCTTTCAGTAGATCTTCTGATGAAAGATCAATAAGCCAGCCATGAGTTTGAGGACTCCAGGAGCGAGTATAGATCGTTCCATCATATGTCTCTGCTATAAGCATCAAGGATCCGTCGGGATATGCGCTAAGCCAGCTGATAACCCAAGAGAACGACTCTGGGACAAGAGCTTGTGTATCTTCACTTCGCCAGATAATATCACCCAACACGTCTAAACCGTTATCTTGGAGTGCAACCATGGCATCGGTAACCATGTAAAGATACCAAATATCCTCACCAGTACGATTCCTGACAAGGAGAGTAGCATAGCCATAAGGGGCTTCTGGTAAAGGCTCTGAACTGAAGTTCTCATTGGTCAGTTCAATACTCCAACCATTATCATGAGGTGACCAAAGCAAGTGGTATTCCTCATTATCCAGATCGAGACCAATGAGATGTAATGGTTCATCGATATCGGTGGCCAATAATTCACTTAGATGGGAGAACTGAGAGAGATTGATATATGTACTATCACCGGCATAAAGGATGCTGTCCTCTAACAGGTCATCTCCGTATGCATGTACATCATAGTACTCTTCAGTGGCAAGGTAGAGGTACCAAATATCGAAGTTGGTATTGTTCTCCACATACAGCTCATACGTATCAATGGAGACATCATACTGGAGGTCTGCGATAGTCAATTCAATATTCCAGATATCCGTTGTTGGAAACCACAGTCTCCTGTAAAGGTCACCATCGGTATCTTCTGCTTGAATTTCAACCCTGCCATATGTATCAAACGGTAACTGATCGGCTATCCAGGGAACATCATCAGTTGCTATGTGAACGATGCGTGTTGGAAGGAGTACCATATCACCTAAGAGATTGGTACTCGCAATTTCATTATTCTTAGTTGGATCTATGACATAGAGTGCACTGAGGGGATACTCAGTCCCATTCGTGATGAGAAAGTAGTCTCCTTGTGGGGGAGGGATTGTTATATCCTCCAAAGAGAAGGTGAGTTCATCTTCAGTAATCTCAATATTCCATGAATCGGTTTCAGGCAACCATGAGAAGCTATACCGATCTCCATCGATATCGATTGCATTGACTGAATATGAGTCTGTTCCTTGTTGCTCTAAGGCTTGTTGTAATAACGGGAACTTGAATAGTGCTATTCTCTGTTGACCGTGGTGAATCAGAGACTCCGGTTCTAACAGATTATCCATCTGGTCACTTGAGCGGTACATGCTCTCATTGAATATATCAAGCTGTACCAGTGTGTAGCCGGTTTCATTACTTACAATAAGATACTCACCGTAACGAGGAACATCTCCATAGTGAAAAACTCGCTTGGGTTTTATCAATTGTGCAATCGAATTCTGCTGATCATTAGGTGCATCTTGAGCAGCAATTGGTACCTCAGTTTCAGGTGCTAAAGAGGGTACCGCTTCAATTGGTGAGGGAGAGACGGCCTCACTTTCTATTTCATGCATAGGTTCGGCTGTAGTGGAAGTAGCACAGGATACCAACAGGAGTAGCAGGCCAAGGAACAGTATAATCACTGTATGAAATGTATCTCTTTGCATAGCTTCATTCCTTTTCCCAAATGGGAAGTATTACCACAATAGCTATGATATAACTATCATCCTGGAATGAGAGAATGGCAAGAGTAGGGGAGGGCTGAATGAAATAATTTGTGTGCTAGAAAGTGATAATATGAGAAATTGGCTGTTATGCAGTTCAGGGTTGTTGGCTTACTTCCACTGAAGAGCGTGTTCTATATATCCAAACTATAAAACACATTCAATCTCGAAAACAGGATAATCATCATTGTTGAAATGCTTTATAGGAATCTGTTTTGTTGTGTGTCTTGAAGTAGAATTGCTGCTGGAATATTCAATTCCTCATGAAGCCTTCTCATCATAGAAAGACTGAGAGGGCGTTTTCTGTTCAAAATTTCAGATACCTTGCTTTGACTACCAATAAGGGGAACGAGATCTTTTCTGGACAGTCCTTGTTGATCCATTACAAACAAAATTGCATCGATTGGATCTGGAAGATCAATAGGAAAATTTTCCTCTTCATAGATTGAGATTAATGTAGTAAATAGTTCAATCTCGTCATTGATTATTGCAGTTTCAGGTTGTTCCATTAGAGATTCGACATGATTGAGAGCCATCTCATATTCGAGATCATTTTTTAATACTTTTGGTTTCATCAAATTGTCTCCGCATTTACCTTGTCATACTCTGCATGGGTACCAATGAATCTGATAAACATGGTTTGTGTTGCATACCTAACTTTTACAATAATCCTGTAAGAATTTCCTTTTATGTTAAATACTATTCTATCATCGGGAATGATATCCGCTGATCGAAATATTGCTTTGATTGAGCTTGGATCAGGAAATTCATTTTTATCAATCATATGATACCAGGAAGCAAGTTCGCCTTTCACATTAGGATGTTTTAAGCCAAATTCAAGTAAATATCTTTTTGCTATCACATGCATAGAGTATATTCCCAATATTGGAAGAGTCAATACAAAATATCCCAAAATGGGAACATTTATGTAAAATACGATTTATTTCCGACTACCAAATCGAAGTCAGCAACAATGTTTCATTGCCTTGAGTAGGATACCATACACGTGTATAAATTCAAGAAAATTTCTGGATATTCTGACGAGACCCATTGTTTGGATTGCTTTATCAGTTAAGTGAAATTTATCGGTGTGTAATAATACAATCACACAACAAGACCGTCAGCTAGGCAATACTTCCTGTATACCGACGGTCTTGTAAATGTGATTTAGTTGGTTGAAAGAATCAATCAGAAAACAGATCAGTGTACGTGACCGTGTTCAATCTCTTCCTCTGTAGCCTCACGGACATCTTCGATCTGAACATCGAAATGGAGGGTCTCTCCAGCAAGAGGGTGGTTTGCATCCAAGGTAATGGTGTCATCCACAACCTCTTTAATGGTCAGTAGCTGTACTTGACCGTCTTCTCTCTGGGCTTGAACAGTCATACCCACCTTGACTTCAGTTCCTTCAGCAAACTGATTCTTGGAAACTGCGACAGTCTGGGAAGGATCATATTCACCATACCCTTCCTTGGGTTCGACGGTTACTGATACCTTGTCTCCCTTTTCTTTACCGTGCAGTTCTTTCTCCAGCCCTGGAATGATCATTCCGGAACCGACGATGAAAGAAAGCGGTTCACGGTTTTCAGAAGTATCAAGAACTGTTCCCTGGTCGTTTTTCAATGTGTAGTTCATACTTACTACATGCTTGTCAGAAATCTGCATAAAAATAGCCACCTTACAAATAGATTACAACCTGTTATTCCTCTCATGAAACAAAAGCCAGCGTGGTATTACCACCATGACATGATTCTATAAAAACAACCTTCGATATCATTCAAATTTAATGGATGTATATAGGAGATAAAAGATTGTATTTTTAGAAGCTACTAAAAATATCAGTAAACGGAAAGGGTATCGTGAACTTTTTTATGCTACCTATACTTTATTGGTAGTCCAAAAGACTGCTTACGGTCTAATCACCGTAACTTTCATCGCATTGCAGAGCGTTTCTGTGCATACATCCTACTGTCGGCAACCTTGAAGAGGTCATCACTGGTAGTTCCATCCTTAGGATAGAGAGCATTCCCAAAGCTTATGGATAGGTTCAGGTCAACAGATTCAATGGTTATTGGTTCTGTAACGGCATCTACAATCTGATGTAATTTTTGCGTAAGATTGTTGCCTGATTTTGGGCAAGTGAGGAGGAGGATGAATTCATCCCCTCCATAACGGATAGCTGAATCCCCATCAGTCAGTCGTTCTCTTATTACCTTGCCTATGTGCCGTAACACTTCATCCCCAAACATGTGTCCATACTTATCGTTGAGTTTCTTGAATCCATTGACATCCAATACTGAAAGACACAGAGAGGTACCTTTGGTGGTTGCAGCCTTGAGCGCAGCGTCAAATTGTTCGGTCATCCATAACCGATTGTTCAATCCCGTAAGCACGTCAGTACGGGCTGCGTCAAAGAGCGCCTGTCTTCCCTTGATGTTGATAATGAGAATAAATCCATATGACCAACCGATAGCCCAGGGGACAAGCGTGAAAAAGATTATGGGGGTCAGCACCTGATTGGGATCGTTCAGGAAATCGCTGTTAAGCATTGAGAACAGCCATCGAAAGAAGAAGGCAACAAACATCAGGGCGAATGTGACTGCAATGATTATATAGACAATACGTTCAAGCCCTTTCACCTTCCATAGCAGGACCACGATGGTCAAGGCAAGGACAATCATCATGAGAAGATCATTGATCATATATCGCCCTCTTGCATTTTGTATGTTCAAGAGAGTCGAAAGAAGATAGCCTATTCCATACAGAATCTCAAAAGGTACGCGTACATGGTCTAGCGGATGAAGCCCCTTGAACCTGATGGCTCCCTCGAATATGAGCAGTGGGATGGTAATTGTTGCAATATTGTTCAGAACAATAGCGATACTGCCAAGCGTTGGTTCCAGCCACATGGGAAAGAATCCTAACGTGGTCAGTAGTGCTCCAACTGCCCAAAGGCTGGTGCCCTGTAATGTAGGGTATAATCGCCAGATGAAAATCATCATAACGGAAGTGAGAATTCCAACTGTAAGCAGCACCGATCCCAGTGTTGGATAATGTAACGACATCTAATCCCTTTTGGTGAAACTATTGTAAGAAAACTACTGGTAGTGTAGTACACGATGATGATAACCACAATGAGCTGACGTATCTTGTTACAGAACCTGAAGGTAGCATTAACACTTCAGACCCTTCCTACATTGCCTTGTCCAAAAACGATTACAATACAGAAAGCCCGTCCTTTGTAGGAGGGCGGGCTTCCAAACTTTGTCTTAGTATCTTATCTGTTAAGTGTATCGGTTGCTGTACCTTCTGCAAGTTCTGCAGCTACTGCAAACGTCTCACTAAGGGTAGGGTGAGGGTGGATACTGAGGGCAATATCCTCGGCCACGGTACCCATCTCCAAGGCAATTACCGCCTCAGAGATAAGCTCGCCTGCATTCTTTCCACAGATCCCAGCTCCCAGTAAGCGTCCTGTCTTCTCGTCAAAGAGTGCCTTGCTGACGCCCTCTGCTGCGACAGCACTTAGTGCCCTACCGTTTGCCATCCAAGGGAAAGACCCCTTCTTGTAGGCTATTCCCTTCTCCTTGGCCTCATTTTCACTCAGGCCAACCCATGCTACCTCAGGGCTGGTATAAGCGACTGAGGGAACTCCCATGGGAGTAAAGGCTGATGCTTGTCCTGCGGCTACTTCAGCGGCCACCTTGCCTTGATGACTGCTCTTATGAGCAAGCATCGGGTCTCCCACAACATCCCCAATGGCGAAGATGTGAGGGACATTGGTCCTAAGCTTCTTGTCCACCTCAATCCAACCACGACCAGTTGTCTTGATACTCGTGTTCTCAAGTGCTATTCGGTCGGAATTGACTTTTCTTCCTACTGCGACCAACACAGCATCAGCATCGATTGTGGAGGGAGCCTTATCCCCAGCTAGGTGGAGCGTAAGCGCATCCTTCTTTGCTTCTACCTTTTCCACCTTTGTGGAGGTGTAGATGGCTTCGTACTGCTTCTTGAGTTTCTTCACCAACGGCTGTTTGAGATCTCTGTCAGCAGGGGGGATCAAGGAATCCATCATCTCGATGATGGTTATCTTTGATCCAAGCGCGTGGTACATGGTAGCCACCTCCAGCCCTATGATGCCTCCCCCTATGATCGCGAGACGATTGGGGATGTGCGTGAGCTCCAAGGCTTTGGTAGAGTCCCAGATACGTTCATCCTCATAGGGAATACCGGGGATCTGTACCGACCTGGACCCAACCGCTATGATCAGGTCCTCGAAGGTAAGCTTCAGCTCTTCCTTCTCTGTCACTACCTTCAGTTCATTATCAGAGAGGAAGGACCCTTCTCCAACAATACGTTCGACTTTCCTGGCCTTGCAGAGTGAGTCCAACCCGGAGGTAAGGGTTTTGATAACCGAATCCCTATGGGATCTGATCTTCTCCAAGTCAAAGGTAGGCTTACCGAAGGAGACCCCAAGGGGAGCCAGCTTCTCAGCCTCTTCTATCACTTCTGCAATGTGCAGCAATGTCTTGGAAGGAATGCAACCTACATTCAGACATACCCCTCCCAGTACTGCACTCTTCTCAATGATGGTAACCTTCCTACCTAAATCAGCGGCACGGAATGCCGCGCTATACCCACCGGGTCCTCCTCCGAGGACCACAAGGTCTGTTTTCTTCTCTTGCATCTGTACCCACCTCCTTAGAGTAGTACTCGTCGCAAATCGCCCAACAGGGATGCGAGATACGTAGTAAAGCGAACTCCAGCAGCACCATCAATGACCCGATGGTCATAGGCTACTGAGAAGGGTAGAACGTCTCGGGGCGTAAACTCCTTGCCATTCCAAATCGGCTTCTTTGCAAGTCTTGAGACTCCAAGGATTGCAACCTGTGGTGGATTGATCAGGGGAGTGAATCCAGTACCCCCAATCCCTCCAAGGCTTGAGATACTGAACGATCCTCCTGAGAGGTCCTCTGGTTTCAGCTTCCTGTCCCGGGCTCGCTGGCTGATGCTTGCAAGCTCCCTTGCAATCTCTGTAACGCTCTTCTTGTCTGCATCCTTCAGGACCGGTACGATCAAGCCCTCTGGGGTGTCGACCGCAATACCGATATGGTAGTAGTGCTTGAGAATCAACTCACCACTGTCCTCATCAAATGAAGCATTCATCTCTGGGAATTTCTTCAATGCTGCGACAACCGCCTTTACGATGAAGGGGAGAATACTGATACTCACAGGATCTTCACTTCTCTTCATCTCCTCCTTGATCGTTCTCCTCAATGCTTCAAGTTCAGTGACATCGGCCTCATCGTACTGGGTGACATGGGGGATGATCTGCCAGCTTTTCTGCAGGTGTGGTCCCGATATTTTCTGGATACGGGTAAGTTTCTTGCGCTCAATCTCCCCATACTTTGAAAAGTCTTCCAGCTCAATCTTGCCGAAGGTAGCTGGAGTTCCACCACCACTCAGTGCCTTTTTCACTAAAGCCTGTACATCTTCATGCAGGATACGACCATTGGGCCCGCTCCCTTTTACCTTAGCGAGATCAACCCCGAGTTCCCTTGCATATTTGCGAAGTGAAGGCGTTGCATGGTATACAGCACCAGGAGCCTGTTCATTGACAAGATCCGGTTTTTCTTCTTGTTGAACTTGCTGTTTCGGTTGTTCAGGCTTAGGTGCTTCTACGGCTTCTTCAACCTTCTTTTCTTCCTTTTTTTCTTCTGGTAGTTCTTTTTTTGGCTCTTCCTCAGTACTCTTCTTCTCTTGTTCTTCTTCACCTTCAGCTTCGATTTCAATCTCAGCTACCGGAGAGTCCTTGGAAACAGCATCTCCCTCTTTGACCAGAACTTTTGTTATGGTTCCTGCAAAGGGAGAGGGAATGTCAATGACAGCCTTCTCACTTTCAAGCGCTACTACTGAGTCATCGACAGCGATAACATCACCAACCTTGATGTAAACATCAATGATTGGTACATCAGAGAAATCCCCGATATCTGGTACTAGAATTTGTTTTGTTGCCATACTGTATCTCTCCTTAACTCAGTAATGGATTGGGCTTGTCGACATCGATATCATACTTCTTGATCGCTTCGCTCACTTTCTTGGCAGGAATGGTACCTTCATCGGCAAGGCCTTTCAGCGCTGCAACTGCGATGTAGTACCTGTCAACCTCAAAGAAGGTTCTCAGTGCATGTCTGAAATCGGATCTGCCAAATCCATCTGTGCCGAGGATGGTGACCTTGGAATTGGGGATGAGCCTCCTGATCTGCTCAGGATATGCCCTGAGATAGTCGGTGCTTATCACCACTGGACCATCATGTCCTTCCATGACCTTGGTCAGATACGGAACCTTGGCTTTGCCTTCTGGGTGGGTGAGGTTGTATCGCTCTGCCTCAACGCCGTCACGGTGCAGTTCATTGACCCCGGGGATACTCCAGATGTCAGACTCCACACCGAAGTCCTTTGACAGGAGTTCAGCTGCTTCTATGACTTCCCTAAGGATTGTTCCACTTCCCATCAACTGTACGACAGGATTCTTGTTTTTCTTTGCTTTCCGGAAGAGATAGGCACCTTTCTTGATCCCTTCCTCAGCTCCCTTGGGCATCTCTGGATGGGTGTAGTTCTCATTCATCAGTGTGATGTAGTAGAAGATGTTCTCATCATCCTCATACATACGCTTCATTCCATCCTGGATGATCACAGCAAGTTCATAGGAAAAAGTAGGGTCATATGCCTGACAGGTGGGGTGGGTGGATGCCAAGAGCAGTCCATGACCATCCTCATGTTGCAATCCTTCCCCGTTCAGGGTGGTTCTTCCTGCAGTTGCTCCCATCAGGAAGCCCTTTGCACGACTGTCTCCAGCAGCATAGATGAAGTCACCTACTCGCTGGAAACCGAAAATGGAATAGAAAATGAAGAAGGGGATCATCGAAACCTGATGGTTTGCATAACTTGTGGCTGCTGCTATCCACGAGGACATCGCACCGGCCTCAGAAATTCCTTCTTCGAGAATCTGTCCTTTCTTGTCTTCGCGATACCACAGGAATGATTCCTTATCAACCGGTTCATACAGCTGGCCATCGGGGGCATAGATACCAATTTGTCTGAAGAGGCCCTCCATACCGAAGGTTCGTGCTTCATCAGAGACAATGGGGACAATCCTCTCCCCGATGTTCTTGTCCTTAACCAGCTTGGTAAGTAGGCGGACAAATGCCATGGTAGTGGAAAGTTCTCTCTCTCCAGTGGAGGCATACATATCCTCAAAGCTCTTGGTTCTGGGGACCGTCAGTTTTTCGCCATCCTTATGGCGGTAGGGAACTGGTCCTCCCATTATCTCACGTCGCCTAGCAAGGAATTTACCTTCTTTGCTCTCAGGATCCGGTTTGATAAACACCATACTCTTTGCCTGTTCATCATCAATAGGTACATGGAAATGGTCCCTGAAGGCGAGAAGATCGCTCTCTTCCATGTGTTTCAGGTTATGAGCACCCATAGCACCCTCGCCGCTGCCCATACCAAAGCCCTTGATGGTTTTGAACAGAATGACCGTGGGTTTTCCCTTGTGGTTCGATGCTGCATGGAATGCCTGGTAGATCTTTCTGGGATCATGGCCTCCACGGCTCAACTGCCAGAGATCCTTATCCGTCATCCCTTCAACAAGCGATTCAAGGTACTCATCTCCAGAGAAGAGTTTCTCTCTCAGATATGCTGGGCCTCTAGCCTGCAGGGTCTGGAACTCACCATCAACCATGTTAGCCAGTTTCTGCAGGAGAATACCCTTGGTATCCTTCTCGAGGATGGAGTCCCATTCAGTTCCCCAGATAACCTTGATGACATTCCACCCAGCACCTCTAAACTTTCCTTCAAGTTCCTGGATTATCTTTCCATTACCACGAACCGGTCCATCGAGACGTTGCAGGTTGCAGTTAACCACAAAGATAAGGTTATCGAGCTTCTCCCTGGAAGCAAGCGAGAGCGCTGAAAGTGATTCTGGTTCATCAGACTCTCCGTCCCCCATAAAGACCCAGACCTTCCTATCTCCACTGTTCTTCAAGCCCCTGTCTTCCATATACTTCATGAAGCGTGCCTGATAGATTGCCATTGATGGTCCAAGGCCCATTGATACGGTTGGGAACTGCCAGAATTCCGGCATCAGGTAGGGGTGCGGGTAAGAAGAAAGGCCCTTGCCAGCTGCCTCCTGTCTGAAATGTTCCAGTTGGTCTTCGCTCAGCCGTCCTTCAATAAACGCCCGGGCATACATGCCAGGGGAGGAGTGACCTTGGAAGTAGATCATATCGGCGCCGTGTTCGGACTCTGGTCCCTTGAAGAACCAGTTGAAACCTACTTCATACATTGCTGAAGAGGATGAGTAGCTGGCGATATGCCCGCCCAATCCTTTCCCATCCTCATTTGCCTTAGCTACCATTACCATGGCATTCCAACGGACAAATGCTGATACATTTCGTGCAATAAGCGATTCTTCCGGTGGAATGGTCGCATTACTGTCTAGATTTGTAGTATTGATATAGGGGCTTATGACCCCAGGGGATGTGGTAACACCTTTGCTTCGTGCTGCTTGGGTAAGTTCTGAAAGCAAATAATCAGTCTTCTGATTGCCTTCATGCTCTATTACACCCTCTAGCGACTCCAGCCAATCTTTCGTCTCTGCAGGGTCTGGATCATGAAAAATCTTTTTACTCATACTTTTCCTCCGATAGTGAGTGTACGTACTTACAATATTCTTCAAATAAAAAATAACGTCTGTATGTCTTTAAAATATACTACCGGAATAGTAGAAATTCAACCTGAGAATGCATGAGATACAGGAAAAGAGAAAATTCTGGGGTAAGGAAAGTGTAGGCATACTATAGATTTGTAGATATGTAGTATAAAATAGAGTTTTTTGCAATCAAATAGGAGTAATGATAAAAAAGATACCTACTCCAGAAGCGAAGTGCTGATAAAAATTTTATGAATAGTTGTACCACCTTGGGTACACGAACTGAAGCATATCTGGATCAATAGAGGATTGATATGGTTTGCACGGAAGAGCATAAAAGATGGAAAAGGGCTACCGAAAATTATTTAGCTTTCTTCTTCTCCATCTTCTCCTGCTTTTTCTCTTTTGCAGTCTTTAGCGGTTTTTTCTTCTCTGTTTTCTTTGCATCATGTGATTTTGCCATATCTTTTTCCCCCGTCATTGTACGAAATCGTCTGAATCATAGTCATAGTATGGATGAAGAGCAATCACCGGGGTAAGGATTTCTGGAAATACTGTCTTGTATCAATACTAAAGGCTACCGTTGGCTAAGCCGTGTATGTTTTGAAGAATCTTATAGCCACTTCTTGGACTGATCAATCCTGTTTCAGATAGAGCATTGCACTCAATGGAATCAGCGATAGAGAATCTCGCAAATCATCTTGAGGCGGATACCAACGAATTTACAAAAAACCATCTCATTAAGCTGGAAGGCTAATTTACACCCCTCAAGATAACTCAGTCTTTACCATATAATGCAACCCTAGATAAGACACCAATTCGGGTGTATGCTGAAGTCAAGACGGATTGGTAAGGATTATCAGATGAGTACTCTGTACGTAGAACTTCTTGGTTCACCAAGGTTCAGCGTAGACTCTCGGAAGATATCCTTCGCTCGGAGAAGATCAAAAGCTCTTTTGGGCTATCTTGTGTGTACTGAAAGAAGAGCTACGAGGGAAGAGCTGGCTGATTTGTTCTGGCCAGATAGCAATGCTTCCCGAGCGATGGGGTCTTTGCGTACAATCCTGTCTGAAATACATACATGCTTACAGGGGGCTTTCTTGCTCTCTGACGGGGATGTTTTGTACCTCGATACTACTCATATCAGTTGTGACCTCCTTGCATTTAGAAGCATCCTGGAGAGTGGGCCAGACCTACCAGCCATGCGTAAAGCTGTCGGACTTTGGAAGGGTGGGTTCCTGAAGGGATTCACTATCAGCTCATCCCCAGGATTCTCTGCGTGGCAAATACAGGAAGAACAGAATGTGTTTTACGAGTATAAGCAACTGCTACGCTCGTTGTATGAAGCCGAGATCAAACAGGGTGATTACCTCTCTGCATTGAATCATGCCCGAAAATATTTGCATCTCGATACCTTCGACGAGGAAGGTCATAGGGCTGTAATCTACATACACGCATTAAGGGGAGAGAGGAAACTTGCATTGCAGCAGTACGATACCTGCAGAACTATCATGTGGGAGGAGTTCGAGTCCGAAGTTGAAGATGAAACACGAGCCCTTGTGCAACGAATTAAAAATGGAGAAATTCGAAAAGACGGTATATCCATCATGGATAATACCCATGCTCCAAGACTGGCAATACTTCCCTTATACAGAATTGATATAGAGAATCATGAGGTGCTGCTTTTTCTCAATATGGTGATGGAGGCATTGGAAGACTACTTTGCAGTGGTGCCACATCTGAGAATCATCTCCAGAACCTCAACCTTGGCCTATAAGGATTCTGGTAAGCGGTTGTCACTCATAGCCGCAGAGCTTCAGGCCGATTACATTATTGAAGGATTCTGTCGTGGAGATGAGACCTCCCTGATGATTGAGGCAAGGCTCTTGCAGACAAAACCGGATGAGGTAACTGCAATAAAGACCATAACCCTCTCTCCACATACAGATAACCCGGCTGTTGCTGCCCGATATATCGGAGATGCCATCAATATGCATTTTTCCCCAAACGCTACAATCGAAACACCAAAAGCGGGAAAAGTAGTCCAACAACAAAGCAATGTTCATGTCTCTATGTTCAGCAGCAAGTTAAAGCTGCAGGCAAAACACCTCTTGAGGATTGATGAGGAAGGAGTCTGCCTGAAAGCCGTTGCATTATTTAGGGAGGCTGTACGAATAGATCCTTCTGATGCGGAAGCATGGGCAGGGATTGGCTCAGCATTGTTAGCCTACAGTGATAAAGGGATTTGTTTCCCTAACCGTACAGACAAGTTACAGGAAGCCGAGAAAGTGGCGAGAAAAGCACTTGAAATTGATGAAGAGGAACCAACAGCGTTAACCATCCTTGGAACCATTGCAGTGCAGAAAGATTGGAATTTCGATAGGGCAGAGGAGCTCTTTCAAAAGTCTTTACAGCTTAGGCCGAACAATACCAGAACGCTGCGAGATTATGCGGAACTCTGCATTATGACCGGCCGCTATGAGGAAGCCCGCAGATTGTCTGAATACGTCAATGCCTTGGATCCTGTAAATCATCATAATTTCAAGATCCGTTTCTGGTTGCATCTTGTTTTCCACGAATTCCAGATGGCTGAAGATGTGGTACGACAACACTTCCTTCTCTATCCCGATCCTCCACTGGATCAAATATTGCATGCGCATATTCATTTGATCCGCGGGAATATTGATGCTGCCATGAGATGCTTTGAGGATATAGACCCTACTAAGGAGATGCCCCTCTCATGGAATCATGCATTGCTTGTTGGAATGGGATACAGTCTTGCAAAAAAAGGGAGAACTAGCGAAGCCATTGCCATTATTGAGCAGTTACAACAGAATAAGTCGGGTACCGTATATCCTTACATACCAATCGCCCAGATCTTTATCGGTTTAGGAGAGTATGATTCAGCACTGGATTGGGTAGAAATTGCGGTAGAAGCCCATGACCCTGGTCTTTTTTTCTTGGCAGTGAATCCACTGTTCTTTCCATTGAACAATCATGCTCGAATGGAGAAGATTGTTAAAAAAACCAAGATAGTTCTTGTAAATTTGTAATTGTAACGTTTCCTGTAACGGTATCTGTAGCATCTCTGAGATGCCTGGTCTGTAAGATGCATATATCTACAGTATGGATCAGGAGGTTCGAGTATGAACAAACCAAGAAACTACAAGGTATTTCTTACAATTTTCTTGCTGGTCTCTTCATTGTGCTTCGTTTCTGGGGCAGTGCTAAACTCAGAGAAGGCAGTTGCCTGTTTGTGCGGGGCTCCCTCCGCGCTCCCTGAGGAAGATCTTGCTGTTTCTCTTCCAGATGGATTTTTTTCTCAGTATGAAGCCAAGCATGGCTATGTATATGCACCGGATGACAACATGCTACCTAATAAGGTAGGGGAGGCTTTCCTCTATAAGGATCAGCATGATGCCTTGGGCGAGATGGTGATAGCCTTAAACCAGATGGAAAGGGAATCACCCTATGTGTATTCAACAGATGGTACCATCAAGGTGACCATGGATGGGCAGGAACAAATACTGTCCATGGATACCGTAGACTATGTATGTGATGCAGGAGACAATGACATCTGCTATCGTCTCTCCTGTACACCGGAGTCGGGATGTAAAGACAGCATAAATCAGGTGTATGCACTCTGCTACAGCTGCAAGGAAAATCAATCAGTATTGGTTGGTACCCTTTCATATTTCAATGAAGCAGGTACCATTGAGGAATCATATCCCTTCTTTATAACGGGAAGGAATGCTTTTGAGGCCGAACGCCATCTTCAGAAAAAGATTACCGTTGCCACAGCATATTGAGCCAGATGTTCATAGGCATACTATGGAGAATGCATAGTCTCCAAGTCCCGATAAGGTATTACCTTGTTGGGACTGCTTCATAGTATATAAGCGTCAAATTGTTAGTAGTTGGTGTCTGCTGTTAAAATCCTGGTCAATTACTTCCAGCAAAGTATTTTTGATTGTATATGTATTCGATGAAATCGTTATTAAAAATAGTATATAAAAGAAATTAAATACGATTTATGCCTAAAAACATATCAAATAGATTTCAGATAAAGTATTATTGAAGCATCACGATTTAATATATAGTTAGTATTTCCAAAAGGAAAATCCATGAAGAAAGTGTTTCTCGTTGTTGTGCTCATTATTTTGAGCGTGTCGGTAGTATCTGCAGCCAAGTACGATAGAGCAGACGGTTTTGGCCTAGGACTTAGCGGAGGGTATCCTGTTTCAGGGCTAGCCATGAAATATGGTATGGGTGATTTTAGATTTGTTGGAACATTCGGATACAGCGTTAGAGATAACGGTGCCATCGAATTCGGTGTCCAATATGACCTAGATAACTCCTCCATTGGTAGGTCACCCATTTATCTGAATATTGGGTTCACTGCAGCGATGAACTTTGGTCCAGAGATTGATGTATTCTCTGTTAATGTTCCCATAGGTTTTTCCTATTATCTTAGGAATGCCCCAATGGAATTATTCTTTAAATTAACCCCAGGGATCAGAATATACTCCAATTCGATTGAACCTGATCTAGGTGGAGCAATAGGATTTCTTTATTACCTGAATAGATAAAATCTTTTTGGGTAGCAGGGGAGAGACTTAGTATAACCGTGGTACTCATACTTACAAGGTTGCAATTGGAACAGTTCTCTTTGTTTGTTTAGGCTGGCCTTGATATAATGCACAACAGTACTGAAGGAGCTCTCTCTTCACAGATGTCTAAGTGAACTGAATGAATAACACAGGTAGACCAATCCAACGAGTCACTTACTTGTAGAAAAAGGTTTGCCGATTTATATGTAAATGGAACAAACAACAATGTCTCGTTTAGTTACAATTCCACAGGTCAGAGTGTCGCTGATTATTTGGGAAAAGATTATTGCATACTTTGATCTATTTACAATCAAGTAAGTACCCTGCGCATCAGGTAGTTCTTGAATCCGTTTATCTTTTTCGTTTTCCAACTAGCGATAACTATCGTGACAGCAGCTGTGTCTCAACCATTGACAGATATACCCCCGAGGGGTATTGTTTGAATGTAATCGGAAATCTGAAAGAAATTTATTGCTATTTTTCGCGTGAATACACTTTAGGTATTGGATATGTGAGTTGGTTGCATCCGACAATCGAGAGATTGAAATTATCAGAACAAGAAAGAAGTTTGAGATTTTTATGTAGGAGGAAATGAATGGTTCACAAGAAGAACGTTTTTATGATCATTGTAGTATTAGCCATACTATTTGTGTTATCAAGCTGCAACAAGGAGTCTGATTCAACAGATGCCATTACCACAGCTTCGATAGTAAACACTCCGGAAGATTTCCGCCGAGCTATTAGTCCTGATGGTACTTGGATTGTGGCAATTCTTCAGGACATGGATATTGATCAAGAAATCATAATTGACGGGGATTTTACAAGAAATGATGAATTATATCGAAAATTGGCATTCTATACTCAGGATGAGAACAGGAAAGTCACAGCACGATATACTTTGAGTGCTCCAAAAATGGTGGTCAGAAGTCCAAATACACGTATCCAAAGCGGTATATTCAAAGGTGATGTTTATGTGGAGGCAACTGGATTCCATTTGGTGGATGCAGTGGTTGAAGGAAATATCATATTCTCATCTCAAGAATATCTAGATAGTTTCTCGACCGATGAAACTTCTCGTGTAACTGGGACAGTCGCTCTCAATTAAATTAAATATCTAAACATCTTCCACCAGTAGGTTTTTCATTGCCGACTGGTGGATTGCCGTGCGATACGATACCGCCCCCCCCCCCTCAGTTTTTCCAAGTTGGTAATTCTGGATAGCGAATTCTTTGGTCCCTCACTTGCTTGCTTTACTACATTTGAGTACCTTTAACTTGTAACCAATAAAAAACTTATATTGGTAATAAGGAAGGAAGCGTATGAACAGAGAACAACTTAGCCGTATGGTAACTGGAAAAGGTTTTATCGCTGCTTTGGACCAGAGTGGAGGCAGTACACCCAAAGCACTGTTGCACTATGGAATCCCTGAAGATGCCTATGCAACGGATAAAGAAATGTTCGATCTTGTACATGCAATGCGCACCAGAATCATTACGAGCCCTGCTTTTACCGATGCCCATATCCTGGGGGCTATTCTGTTTGAAGACACCATGGACCGGACCATTGAAGGAATGCCAACGGCTGCATACCTTTGGAAAACCAAGAGAATAGTCCCATTCCTGAAAGTGGACAAAGGTCTTGCAGAACTCTCTGAAGGAGTTCAGTTGATGAAACCTATGCCAGACCTTGAACCACTGCTAGAGAAAGCAGTCGAGCAGGGGATTTTTGGCACCAAAATGCGTTCAGTCATCAAGGAATCCAATCCAAAGGGAATCAGGAAGATAGTCGAACAGCAGTTTGAAAATGCCAAGATCATATTGAAAGCAGGTTTGGTTCCGATCATTGAACCCGAGGTCGACATCCACAGTATGGACAAGCAAGCATCAGAGAAGATCCTGAAGGCTGAGATGACAAGACAGCTTGAACACCTCAATGAGGAGGATCGGGTCATGCTTAAGCTCTCCATACCTACCGAACCAAACTTCTATGCTGAACTGCAGAAAGAGAAACACATGGTTCGTGTGGTGGCTCTCTCTGGAGGGTATCCTCGCAATAAGGCTAATAAACTCCTTGCAAAGAACCATGGACTTATCGCCAGCTTCTCAAGAGCCCTCGCGCAAGATCTGCATGTTGAGCAGAGTGACGAGGAGTTCAACAAGCTACTTGAAACTTCAATACGAGAAATCTACGAGGCTTCCATTACCTAATGATATATGCTCCTCACTGATGAGAAATGGATATTGTGAGGAGATACTCTTTCTGGCTAGAAGCTTATAGAAGTAAACAACGGTGGCACTGCCACCGTTGAATTGCCTATGCATACGCCCTAGAAAGCTCTCACCGGCCGAACCTTCAAGGAATCCATTTTGGAACTCACGTACTGAGATCCATCATCGAAATTAAGATAATATGCATAGCTGTTGCTTCCATCTTTCCATTCAGTAGATGACCAATACAGATCTCTGGCAAACCCTCCCAAACCTTCCTTATGTACCTTGCTGTAGATTTCAACCAATTCTGCGTGTGAAGGCAGAAACCAATCATTGAATCCACCATAGGAAAGACTCTCACAAGCTTGCGCGGCGTATTCATTTCCAGAAGTAGTGTTCGCATAGGTACGTACAATTTTCCCAGTATAGTCTTCACCCCTACCGATTTCATCATCAACATCAAATACGCCTGCAGTCATCTCGTTGTTTGGAGCCCACATTTTAGTCATTTCGGCGCCTTGGGGAGCAAGCTCAAGATATCGCCATCCATTGCTGAATTCACCCTTGTCATAGAAGATTATTCCTCCGGCTGGACCATTCATGCCAACAGTATAGGAAGATGCGGTGCGCTGTGCGGGTACGGTTGTTGTAGCTGGTGAACTTTGTTCTCCAGATGAGATTTTCGTACCTATCCAGAGATAGTCGGTATATGCATCAACCACCATCTTTCCCTCGAATGCATCACCACTGGGGGTAAAAACAAGATTGAACGTACCTTCAATTCCCATGGAGGAAAAGGTTCCAGAGAACGTATTGTTGGAGAAGTTACCTTGCACCTCACCCATCGGATATTCTCCTGTTACCGATGATCCTCTCTGGGTAAGTGTCATTTTCCCAAAATTGGTATCATACACTCCCACTATGGAACCTGACTGTACAGGTGTCTCCGTTTTAAATTGGTTGTTGAATGCAATTACATCATCCTTGTTGCTGATCCAATGCCGCTCCAAGACCAGCTGATCACCATCGAGTGTGAGGAGAAGATTAGTCCCATTAGAATCATACGTACCCTCAAAGGTGACATAATCCCCTTGTGGACCTTCTACAAATAGGGTGATGTTCTTGCCATTTGTGGTCCAGTATCCCTCAGCAATTTCACCATCGAAGAACAGGATTAATGACGTATCGGCACCGAACACAAAGCCAGAGTTGTCTTCATTCACATCGATCCAACCACCATAATACAGATCAAATTGATCAGTATCGACCTGCGTAGTTCCCGTATCCGTACTCACCTGGCGTGATGAGCCAGTCCTTACCCCCGTCCAAGGAAGTGAATCTGGGTTGCTCGCATTTGGTTCGATTGAACCAGTATTCTCATATCCACTGAAGCTTTTTGCATCGGGCGAAAATTTCAGTATCATTCTGCCTCGTGTCCAAGGACTTTCCCAGGTTCCTTCCAGCGTATTCCCCGTAAGTGTGCCTGCAATTATCCCATTTGGGTATGTACCAGATACATACTCTCCTCGTTGTTCCAGAACAATCTCCCCCCAGTTGTCACTGTAGTAGGTGCCGCTCACAGATAATGGAGTAGTTTGCTTGGATTCAGTTTCAGGTTGCTTGTTGGTTACCCCTTGTTGGGGTGGGGCATTCCTACTGATTTTCGTACCATTCCATACATGGCTCTCCCCTTGGTACAACATCTCTCCCTGAAAACCACTGCCGTCAGAAGCGAAGGTAAAGCGGATATCAGCCGTTGTTCCAAGTGAGTAGATTTGCCCAGTAAGTTCGTAACCGGACATTTGTCCCGTAAGTGTGCTCTGAGGATAACTTCCCGTTACTGTACTTCCATTTTGGGATAAAGTCAGTTCACCTAAGCTTGTCCTATACACTCCAGTGGCATTGAACGCTGAGGATGATCCTGTACTGGATGATGTGGTAGCAGTAGACTTTTCTGCTATTGGAGGTGACACAAGTTCCTGTGTTTTTGTTTCTTGGCCGGGTAGTGATCCCGTCCTTGTTCCACTCCAAGGACGAGCATCAGGATTATCAGGACTAGGTTCTAGGTTGCCCATGCTCTCATAGCCATTAAAGCTGCTTGCATCAGAGGAAAATTTCAGTCGCATCCTTCCAGCTACCCAAGGTCCTGTCCACCTTCCTTCCAACGTATTTCCAGTGAGTGTTCCCTCTATCGTACCATTTGGGAATGTTCCCGTAACCTGATTATCTTTTTGTATAAAAACAATTTCACCCCAGTTTTCACTGAAGTATGTTCCGCTAATATTGCCATCAAGTTCACTGCCTGTATTGTTCTCCTCTTGAGCGGAGGCCATTTCACCAGTGCCTCCTGTGCCGTACAGTAACTCATTCATAAATTCTTCTGTGACTATACAGCTTGTGAAGAATAAAACGATGATCCCGATCACCCCAAGTGCACATACTAGTTTCGTTTTATTTTTTGTTTTCATACACAATTTTCTTCATAATATATGTCATAAGTCAATCTTTTGAGATACCGATTTTTATAATGTTGCGAATAATTATTACTAGCAATCCACAAGTTGATCTGTTCTACCAACATCAGAGAACACCAATGGCCACCTATTGCTCATTGGAGATCTTCGCAAACATGAGGAATGCTGTTTTAAAGAAATCAACGAGCATTCTCCTCCTTTGTTCTTCTTTTCAATGAAAAGATGATGTATCTAGTACCTGAAATCATCCTAATTACAACTAAATACGTAGCTGTTTATTCCATTTCTCATACATTTTTCCGATAGGATCAGCCATCACTGAGCGATATCCTTTCTACCATCATACGTGAATAGGAGAATATTATGGTAGGGAAGAAGTATAGGCTTTGGATAATAGGATTGCTTTTGGTTTGCGTCTTGTTTATAACCTCCTGTTTAACAGGGCCCCGTGCAGTTCGCTTGGAGCTTCCAAAGCCTAAGGAGGTGAATGCCACACAGGCTTTTGTTCATGCAACAGTAATTCCCATGACTGAGCCTGAAAAGATTATCGAGAATGCAGTGGTAATCGTAGAAGATAAAAAGATTGTATATGTGGGTACTGATTATGAAAGAATCCCTGCATCTACAGATCGTATCGACTGTACCGGCAAGTGGATAGTTCCGGGCCTGGCGGATGCGCATGTGCATCTCCTTTTCAATGCCTTGGATCCCTTGCTGTTCTTGGCAAATGGGGTGACTTCAGTTCGCAATATGGCGTCCTTTACTGATGCCGGTCGGGATGATGCAAGGTTTGCCTTCAGTGACCATCTGGAATTCCGGGACTCGGTTCGAAAAGGAGAAGTGCTTTCACCTTGGGTGTACCAAGCAAGCCCCATTCATGAAGCGAGAACGGGCAAATACTTTGATAAGTCGCTCTACTTGGACACAAAGACGGCCAACGAAGGGGTGGATGCTGTCCGGAGGGCTAATGAGAAAGGATTTGAATATTTCAAAGTGTACAATAAGCTTCCCTCAAGCGCATTCTACAGTATTGCAAAAGAGGCCAAGAAGTTGGGTTTTCCTGTGGTAGGGCATGTTCCTCATGAGGTAGGAATTGAAGAGGTAGTCGATGGTTCCTTGATGCACTCCATTGAACATCTGACCGGTTATATCAACCCATTTGGCACATTCAAGATAGAACCCGAAATACTTGATGAAATTGCAAACCGTACTGCCGAGGCAGGAATTTGGAATATCCCTACATTGGAAGTCTGGAGGAATATCGTTGCTCCCGAACATATTGATGCCATTGATGCTGATCCCTGGACACGCTATATATCTCCGTCAAATCGGGCATTCTGGTCTGCATCAGTAGAATCATTTTCCAAGCTCATACAGAAAAACGTGGAGGGGTACTCTGTATTGCCCTCTGATCACATGGAAGATTTTGCTTTGATCGTGGAGGCACTTATCAGGGCAACCGCTCCTATTGCAGCGGGGACGGACAGTGGAACCCTGAACGTAGTTGCAGGTTCTTCACTGCACAAGGAATTGGAAAGATTGGTTGCGTTGGGCATGACCACCTGGGAGGCAATTGCTGCTTCCACGGTACGGGCTTCTGAATGCTTTGAAAAATCAGATGAATTCGGAACAGTACAGGCAGGTCGGCGCTCTGATCTATTGGTCTTAAACAGTAATCCACTTGAGGACATTAACAATCTGAGGGATATCAATCTTGTTGTTGTACAAGGTGTGCCTTATAGGCAGTCTGAATTGGTGGGAATGCTTGATCAATTGGTAGAAAAGAATAGTCACTAACAATATATAAGGAAGTAAATGAAGTATGACTAAGAATGTAAGAATCGGGTTGTTGGTTTTGGTGGTTCTATGTGGTGGAAGCGTGGTATTTGCATCGCAAACAGTGTTTGAAGGTTCTAGCCCCACATGTTCATTTGTGAATTATCTCCATGTGGGAGGGGGAGAAGCATTCATCGAAGATGAAATGGCCATTTTACTTGATGTATCCTATGGGTTTAGACTCTCACCCAGTTTATCTCTTGGTGCTTTCATTGCCGTCAATCCATTATCCAATTTTGCCCACGCAGATTTGGGGTTGTCTATCGCGAATACCGACGCAGCGTATGCAATGATGTCGGGAATGGAGATGTTGTTCACATTCTCTCCTGATAGTCTGGTCCACCCCATCATGCGCTTGGCAGTTGGAGGGATCTCAGTTGGGTATCTTGAGGATGTTGACGGTAAGGAGGGGTATGATGTCGCATTCTCCCATCGATCTGCTTTTGCTTCCGTATCTGCTGGCCTTGAGCTGAATATAACCACATATATGCAACTAGCACTGCGCGGAGGATGGCGATTTGCTGCAAACGAGGAGGTTATGGGAATAGCACAATATGGACTAAGTGGTCCAGAAATTTCCTTGTATGCACGGATGGTCTGGGAAACTGCTATCAACAAACAATAGCCTGATAGGTACTGAGGGGATCACCATTACATGGATATTCCTATTATAGTAATGGTGGTCCCTGTTTGTACAATAACCGAAAATCAAAAATTCAGGGTGGCAATGCCCTATGTTCTGAATTACAATGACCATTCACAAACAATTATTAACAAGCATTTGGAGTCTTTGGTGATTAAGCATTCATATGTGTCTCATTGTTCTATAAAGTCAGCAATCAATATTGCTCTCGTTGCATTACTACTTCTCTCTATTGGTCTTGTCTTTATGTCATGTTCGCTTGAACAAGGATCGGCCCACATGATACCTATATTCAGAAGTGCATTACCATTTGAGCGTTCTATTCGTTCCTCTGCTTCTGATTATTCCTTTGCCATTCCTCCTATCGAGGGTTGGAAAACAGAAGTGGTTCCCACTGGTACCAGTGCTATTGATATCGAAATCTTTGGTACTACAGTTCCTTGTACCATTGAAGAGGGTAATAATTATGTACGATTTACTGGGGCAAATGAAAACATTGATCTAGATTTCACAGTATTTGCTAATGGTAAATTCTCATATACGGGAACTATGTTGTTTACTAAATCAGATAATACCGTACTTGTGGTGGAATCATCACTTGAAGATGGTGAGATCAGTGGGGATTTCATTTCTGGAACAAGCGGAATTGCAAGGGCTTGGGAGGTGACTTCTTCAAGTGATGACAACGATACAGGAACTGCAAGGCTGTTGTCTCTCACCTACGATGTACATGTTGAAAATGGCACACCTTCCTTTACCACTAACACAATTGATCATACTGATAAGCCTTCGTGGTATGTAGCACCCAATGAAATTGACCATAGCAAATGGGAAGAGAAGAAATTGCTCTTTGATGAAGAGTTCCCTTCAAGCTCTGAGACTCCAGAAGAAGTGACATACACCTTCAACAACGGAGTGTGGGAGTAGCGTAGTCTGCTCTGTGGATGATTGGTTCTATCCGGAAAGGATTCCTTAGGTTTAGAACGACCAGGAAATACCAATGGTTGGGGCCATCGCTATGAGAATCACATATATAAACGATGCTGTGGAAGGCCAGTCGTCTTCAGGGATGGGCTCTTCATAGGTATCTCTGAAAACAAGTGGGAGCAGAAGATCAAAATTCAACTCCCAATGCTTCTCTGGAAATTTCCAGGCATATTGAAGAACTGGGCCAACCCCTACCATGTACTCGTCATCGTACAAATCAAGGTAACTGAGCATCCCCACACCTCCATACAATACATGTCTTTCGGTTGGTGTGATCTTGGTAGAGATGATGGCTTTCCCTATGATTTGATTCTGTTCTACCATCTGCAGCCCCTCTTGTTTGAGGGGTGCACGCAAGTATTCCAAGGTGAATACATGCAAGGCAAGTTCGCTACGCAGGTTCTGATGTTCAAACTGTCCAACAATACCCGTAGTACCAGGCAACCCAAGTTCTATTCCCAAGGAAGTCTGTACAGAGAATACAGACTGGAGAATGAAAAGGAGCAGAATACCTGAGCAGAGTATTTGCTTGTATCTATTCATCTCATCACTGCTCCTTGATAGCTGATGTTCTATGCATGAGATTCAGTACCAGCCAAGCAAGTAATATAGAGTCAATATTGAAAACCAATCAAATTACCTAAAAGTATATTGCATACAGTGAAAGAATTAAAGCTCCATGCCTTTGCCCCCAAAGAGGGGTAGTGTATGCATAGTTTCTATCATGAAAGTATGCACATATCACGCTTTTGCATGAAAATGGAACACTCTCGCTACCATGATCGTAAATAGATACCACGGTATAAGCGAAAGCAGGCTGAATACCATTCCCACAGCTCCGAAGTTTGATGGGATGATCATAAGAAAAGCGGAGATGAAACCAACGATTGCAATACTGGATTTGAATAAGTGACTTTTTAGCATGGCCGATGAAATAAGGAAAAGGGTAATTCCATTCAAAATATAATAGATATCGAATGCAGTCCCTTTCCAAGCAAGCAGCAACCCCTGAACCGAGGCAAAGAAAACCTCGTCAGGGAGGTTGGTCCTCCCTCCCCAGTATTCTTTACTGAGAAAGAACATTTCCACTGCCTTGTTGGATGCAAAATATGAGGCGATTCCCAGTAACCCTAAAAGGGTGGCAAGTATCATAAGGGTTGGATGTTCTTCCACCAATAGTAAGAAAAGAGCTACGTATATGATGGCTAGGATAATGTTATTGATGATGTATAAGCCGTCGAAATGAATAACGCCCAAGACCCAACTCATTTTGAATAGTTCCAACCATCCCAGTACGGTAGTAGGGTGGGGTGAAAGCACAAATATCAGAATTTGTATCGGGATGAGGACCAACATGGCAAGACAGGCCCAGAAGGAAACCCTATAAAAACTATGATGTTGTAAAGGAGCTGTATTCATTGGCTATACCTTTTTTGATGTATACTATCTAAGACATAACTGTAGAGCATGCTTGTCTGGAATGGAATCTGACAGCACCAGTAAAATGAATTAATTATTGATATCGTTTGACTAGGGATATTGTCATGTACGATTACGTCCTGAGCATGCTGTGAGCTACCCAACAGATAGAAAAGTACCTAAGAATATGGTGTAGGTAACCGAATTTGAATATTTTCAAAATAATAAAAGGAAAGTACTTGTTTAAAACATACCATACGTTATATAACGAACGTTATAAAAAGGAGAGCATATGCCACCAAAGGTAAGAATATCAGAACAAGCTATTGTGGATGCTGCAATCCAGATTATTCGGGACGAGGGTGAAGGGGCGTTGCATGCTCGCTCACTCGCCAAGGCACTTGGATGTTCCGTACAGCCGATATTTCATAACTTCCCCTCGATGGAGCATCTCAGAGAGGCTGTGTATCAAAAGGTTGATTCCCTTTTCGAGGAGCAGTTGCTCCAAGGCTTGGAAAAAAACGCAATACCCTTTCTTGGAATGGGGCTCTCATATATTGATTTCGCTAGGAGAGAGAAGCACCTGTTCAGGTTATTGTTCATGTCGGATGGATTTCGAGGAAAACAAGTCATTGACCTGGCCTCGGATGATGCAAATAAACCGATCATAAGCATTATCTCGCAAATGACGCAACTTACAGAGAAGCAATCAGAACAGATATTCCTGGGTATTTGGCTCATGGTGCATGGCATTGCCTCAATGCTGGCAACAAATGAGTGCAGTCTTGAAGATGCACAGATTTCCCAGCTTTTAAAGCATACGTTTACAGGTTTGAAAAATGAATACAGTAAAGAAGGAACATGAAATGAACGAAGGTAAAGACAAAACGGTAGTACGGCGCGCACTTCTCTGGATATTGGTCTACATCGTATTGGTGAATATCGGGGATGAAATTGGGAGACAAACAGGCATGGGAAGTCTCATCACTGCATTGATACTGGTCGGTTTTTCGGGAGTGCTACTGAAAACCCATCATCTGCAAGACCTCTTACTACGATTGCCAGAGCGAAATATCTACGCAAGTGTATGGTATTTTATACCACTCCTGATACTTGCACTCATCCAGTGGTTTGTAGGACTGGAAGCTACCTTGGGTCTTTCGGATATCCTGATTGCAGCTTTATTGATGATGGCGGTAGGGTTTATAGAGGAAGTGCTCTTTCGTGGATTGCTGTTTCTGGCAATCGAGAAGAATTCCACTACTAAAAGGGCAATCATCATAAGTGGTGTTACCTTTGGTTTTGGCCATATAGTAAACTTGCTTAGGGGCTACAGCAGTCCTGAACTACTCTCCCAGATAGCAGTAGCAATAGCTGTAGGAATACTGCTTGCTCTTCTCGTGGCAAAAACGCGAAGCATTATTCCTGGTGCAATTTTCCATGCCCTGTTCAATTTCAGTGGAACGGTGACCAGCCAGGGTGCAGAATTGCAAGCAATGCTGCTCGCCCCCATCCTTGTTATTTCTGTTCTCTACAGTATTATTATCAGCCGTAAATCATTAAAGGGTGTGGTAGTGGCTGGATGATTGGAACCTGTGGAGCATTCATTTAATAGGTTTGTACAATCATTGCTTAATTGATCTAGGTATCATATAATGCAACCAAAGTTACTGTAATGGAGGTTGCAATAATGAAGTTTTTCGGAAGGGACTATGAGCTCGATATCCTCAACACTATATACATGCAGTGCAAATCCTCATATGGAAAGATTACGGTAATTACCGGACGAAGGCGAATAGGGAAGACGCTTCTTGCAAAAGAATACGCAAAAGACAAGGATTCTGTGTATCTGTTTACAAGTAGGAAAACGGAGAAAATGTTGTGTGAGGAGTATCTTCCATTATATGAACAATTGACTGGGGAGCCTTATATCGGAAGTGTTGAACGATTCTCTGAGATTTTTGAATTATTCATGAAATATGGAATCACTAAACCATTTGTTCTTATTGTTGATGAGTTCCAGGAGTATGCACACATAAACCCAAGTGTTTTTTCGGAGATCCAGAATATCTGGGATTCTTATAAATTCAGGACACATGTGCACATTCTTTTTATTGGATCAATATATTCCATGATGGTTAACATCTTTCAGAACGAGAAAGAACCTCTCTTTGGAAGAGCAGATAAAATCCTCTATCTAAAACCATTTTCAATATTCTCTGTAAAAGAAGTTCTTGAAGTGTACGATGCATATACTGTTAATAACTTGTTTATATACTACCTCATTACTGGGGGAGTTCCACGATATATGGAGATACTTCTTGAAAATACATGTTTTACGCAGGAAATGGTACTTAATTACATACTGAGTAAAGATTCCTTTTTCTTAGAGGAAGGAAAAAATCTCCTCATCCAGGAATTCGGGAAAGAGTATGGAATCTATTTTTCAATACTTGAGTTGATTGCTTCTGGAAAAACATCAAGGCAAGAAATTGAGTCGGTAATCACCAAGAGTATTGGTGGACACCTCCAACGTCTTGAGGATGTATATGATATAGTCAGAAAAGTACGTCCCATTGGCGCCAAGAAAGATTCAAGAAATCAGAAGTACCAGATCAAAGACCATTTCATGAGATTCTGGTTTCGATTTATCTACAAGAATTTTTCTCAAATTGAAAATGAGCGATTCACCTATGTAATAAAACTGATACATCGAGATCTGTCTACCTATTCAGGACATACACTTGAGCGTCTATTCCTTGATATCTATTCTCGATCTTCAGACTATTCTGTCATTGGCACCTATTGGGAACGGGGCAATAAAAATGAAATAGACCTTGTAGCGATTGATGATTTCCATCTAACGATGAGCATTGCAGAAATTAAACTCAACAAAGAGAAGATCAGCATACAAAAGTTACAGAAAAAAGCAGAGGGATTATTGAAACCCTATAGTAACTATGAAATACAGTATGAGGCTCTATCAATGGAAGACATTGAGGGTAAAATGGAGGAATACGCAAATCTCTCCTAGCTCAATTGGTATCCACTTGGTCTCCCATGAAGAGCCTCTTTCTGTCAGATAGGAAAAATCAGTATCTAAATATCGCTGCAACACCAGTAGTGCTTGGCATCATATCCTTCGGAATGACAAGCACATCTCCTTTTCGCATCAAGGCTAATTCAGCAATATCATCCAGGAGGTCATCAAACGCTGGGTCTTTTATGTCTCCGTATTCCACCTCTCCAGTCGCTCGATTGATCTTTCCCGGTACTATTTTGCTTTCCTCTATGAGTAAGGTCGCAATTCGACTATTGAAGGCTGCTTTTGCTACCACTTTGACATCAGATGAGCCCAAAGCTTCGGCTTCTGCAATTTTATAGGATTCAGCTACCTGCTGTATCTTCTTCTCATTGATCGGTTTGATAATCTCCAAGGCCTTGGCCTTTAGCGTATCCTTGTCCAGGGAATCATAGGAGTTTTCAATACCCTCATCTAATACATAGGGATTATTGCTGATGCTCTTGAAAAGGGAAAGAAACTCTGGAAGCGAAACAATGATCAGCGGAAGTTTCGATGGTTTTGAATAGTGATCGAGTATGAACCGGTCGACATACCTGAAATACTTTTCGGTATCATTGTCTCTCTCCTGCTTTGCATCCCCGCTTCCATGATACATGGTATGGCTTCCAGTCCCACCATACGAGCCATGAGACAGATAGGAATCTGTCAGTTGGTCTCCTAATACCTCTTCCAATGTACGCGGTGTACCAGAGGGCAGGGTGACTTGTGAGAATCCATTACGGTCACCTTGATAGAGCGTGAAATGAGTGCTGCTCAACCCTAATAATTGATAGCTTTCCGTTGACTGGAACGCTTTGATCAAAGGTTTTATATGGAAACTGTCTGCTACTGTGGCAAATTCCTTAACAGGTATCTGCAGATTATACACAACACACCTGTTCTTGCTTGCAAGGACAGCAATGCCCTCTGATGTGTTGTTCCAGAATGGGGCATCCTCTCCAAGTTCATGGAACGGCTCCATTATTTGGGTGACAATATCTTTCTTATAGTTCTTACTCAGTGATGTCACTACTGTTCGAAGTAGATTCTTGAATACAATAGGATCCTGTTTGTTTTCCGGAAAGCGTCTATGGGTTGGTTGATAGAGCGAGACAAAGGGACCTTCATCTTGGTACAATACTTCATCTGGAAAACGCTGTGCAATTTCATATGCCATGCTTTTCTCCTTTTACATTCGTAGTACGTCGCATCCGTCAATATCTTTAACTATAATATACAAAATAAATTACGAATCGTAAACCAGCGCAGCAAGTCCCTATGAAGCAAAAAAAAAGAGCGCGAACACCCAGATCAGTACTGGTGAATTCGCGCTAGGTTGTATCAATACAGGTATTGATAAGCTACTTGGTAAGCATTCTCACTTCTGCAATTGCACTATGCTTGCCAATACGATGAGATGCAGTACTACTTGTTCTATCCAGGCGAACCAATCAGATCCACTGAAACCACCAAAGTCAATGGTCAGGATATCGAGTATGACGATCAAAGCAAGCCAGAAAACCAGGATGATGGTCAGTGCAAGCTTACCAAACTTTGCAGGGATTCCTTTCATGAAGAATTGGGCAATGAGGAAAATACCACAGAGCAGCTCAAGCGCTGAAAGGATGTAGAGAAGGAGCTCACGGTCCCCACCAAACATATTGGAGAGTTCACGAGAGAGTTGACTCCCCGCTCCGGAGGCAGATGCGAAACCCATCATACCCATTGCAATGAACAAGAGAGCAATGAGTAACTGCTGGATCTTTGTCGATGCGAGTACCCCAAGCGTTGCTTTTGGATCCTTTGCCATGTTCTAACTCCTTATCAATGAATCATAGTATGCATATCAGTGTAGCCTCCAGGAAATGAATCGTAAAGAGGATGAGGGTATTGAATATTTCCCGATCGTTTCTGTGAAAGGTAACTTGCTATCCCATAATAAAAAGTTTTCTTGACTAGAATATGTTACATGGTATACTCAATAGTGAGTGAGTACTCACTCACTGGTATGGAGGGTAGAGGATATTTCATGGGAGAAATAAAAAAGAGAAAACTCACCAAGCCTACGTTCGACAAACTCTCTGAAGAGAAGAAGCTCATGATTCTACGGACTGCTATCAGTGAGTTTGCAAGCCAGGGATTTGACCATACGAATATCAATATCATTGCTGAGAAAGCTGGAATTAGTGTTGGTTCTTTATACAAGTATTTTGGGTCTAAGCAAGACCTTTTTCTTGTGACGATACATCAAGGAACCGAGGTACTGAAGACCATCTTGCAGGCAATTGTGCCATCAGATCAATCCTTTGAAGAGAAGTGCAGGGAATTGGTCAAAGCCATCCAGAAATCCAGTAGAGAGCAACTGGAACTTATCCGTCTCTATAGTGAACTAACCTCAGTGGGAAACAGTGAGCTTGTAAGGCAACTTTCGTATGAGATCGAATCCATCTCCGCCGAGATGTACACTGAATTGGTCAAGGAAGGACAGAGGACGGGTGAGATCAGGAGGGATATTGATCCTGCGATGGCAGCCTTTCTCATGGATAATCTCTTCATATCCCTTCAGTTCTCATACTCCAATGAGTATTACCAACAACGTTTCAAGATATTCTTGGGAAATGATATAGAGAATCGGGACACGTTTGTTCTTGATCAAATGGTTAGTTTCATATCCCACGCATTGAAAATCTGAAAACCCCGTAAAAGGAGTGGCCATGGACAGTAAACAATATCTTCTTGCCTATGATGTTGGTACTACGGGGATGAAGACCTGTCTCTTCTCAGCAGTTGGTCACTTGGAGCTTGTTGCCTCTGCACTTGTGAAATACCCCTTATATCTTCTCGATGGTGGTGGAGCTGAACAGGATCCTGAGGATTGGTGGAAGGCGATGGTAAGCACGACTGGTGAGATACTCTCTAGGTCTGCAATCGATCCTGCAGACATCAAGGGAATCTCCTTTTGTTCCCAGATGCAGGGCTTGGTGCTTGTGGATAGAGAAGGAAACGCACTCAGGAATGCCTTCAGTTACCTTGATCAACGAGCAACCAAGGAATTGAGGCGGGGCATGGCCCACGGAATGCAGATCGAGGGAGCAAATATCTGGAAGCTCCTTGTCTCCCTCTCCATTACCAAGGCGGTTGCAACCAGTGTGAAAGACCCGGTTTGGAAATATCACTGGGTGAAGAATCATGAACCGGAGATATTTTCACACATCTACAAGTGGCTGGATGTGAAGGAGTACCTGATAGCGAAGCTGACCGGTTCGTTTATCATGACTGAAGACTCAGCGTTTGCAACACTCTTGTTCGATACAAAGAAACGTACCTGGAGCAGAGCCATGTGCAGGATGCTCAAGGTCAACCCAGATCACTTACCCCATATCATACAATCGACGAAGCAGGCTGGAACAATGAAAGAGCAGGCAGCGAGCGTGCTTGGATTGCAACCTGGTACTCCGGTCTTTGGTGGGGGAGGCGATGCTGCTTCAATCGGAATTGGAGCAGGTGCTACCAATCCTGGAGATACCCATATCTACATGGGGACCTCAGGATGGCTTTCCACTGTAGTTGAAAAGAGCATGGTCGACCCTGCATCAAAAACTGCAGCAATCGTGAGTGCGCTTCCTGGGCGATTTACCTATTTCTCTGAACTCGAGACTGCCGGAAAATGTCTGGAATGGGTAAAGGATCATCTTGCCCTGGATGAGATCAACCTGTATCTGGAGAAGAAACTGATAACAGATTCTCCTGAGGCTATTGCCAAAAACCTCTATGACTATATGGCATCAGTAATCGATACGGTACCCCCTGGAAGCAATGGAGTGATTTTTACCCCATGGTTACACGGGAATCGATGTCCATTTGAGGACAGCAAAGCCCGGGGGATGTTCTTCAATTTACGCCTTGAAACAGGAAAGACAGAGATGATCAGGGCAGTGACCGAAGGGGTCTGCTTGCATATGCGCTGGTTCCTGGAAGTACAGGAAAGGAAGATCAAGACATCATCGGTTATCCGGTTTGTTGGGGGAGGGGCTCTCTCTCCCGTTACCTGCCAGATTCTCAGTGACATCTTGGGAAGACGGATACAGAGTATTGAGAACCCGCAGAATGTAGGAGCGATGGGAGCTGCCATTATTGCAGGTCTTGGTCTCGGGATTTACCAGAGTGAGAAAGAGGCAACAGATGCAATCCCAAAGGGTAGGGTTTATGAGCCGAGGATAGAGAGCCAGAAAGTGTATGACCGTAATTACAAGGTGTATACACAACTCTATAGATCCAACAAGAAGCACTTTGCTGCCTTGAATGCATAGGGAAAGGAAGTTCCATGGAAGAAAACAACAACGTAGCGATGACCGGAAAACAGAATCTCATCCAATTTGGGAAGTTCGTACTTTTTTCCATCAGTGCAGGGGTTATTCAGGTATTGGTATTTACGCTCCTGGAGGAAGTGTTTCATCTCCAGTATTGGCCCAGTTATCTTACCGCCCTCATTGCAAGTGTCCTCTACAACTTCACAGTGAATCGACGTTTTACCTTCAAGAGTGCAAACAATATTCCCAAGGCCATGACCCAGCTGGGAATCTATTATCTGATTTTTACCCCACTCTCCACATGGTGGGGTGATGCCTTGGTTGGCCTTGGTATCTCTGACTACCTTGTCCTTGGTGGTACGATGGTGGTTAACCTGATCTCAGAGTTCTGTGTCAATCGATTCATCATCTACAGAACTTCCATGAATACCCGTGTAAAACCGGTAAAAACACCATCCATCTAGGAGGAATGATATGGATACCCGATTTGCAATCTCAACCTACCCCGATGCAGCAGAAATCTCGAAGAAACTTGATGCATTGATCAAGAGCCCCATCTACAGTATTTCCAGAGAGGCCTTGTCACACTACGAGAGAACATATTTTGACGAATCTTGCCCTCTTTCAAAAACCATGATCGGGGAGGCCAAGCACTATATCCCAGGTGGAGTACAACACAATCTTGCCTTCAATCATCCCTTCCCCTTGGTGATGAAGAAGGCAGAAGGAGCATATCTGTATGACATCGACGGGCACAGGTATTTCGACTTTCTGCAAGCAGGAGGGCCTACAGTTCTTGGATCCAATCCTCCATCTGTAAGGGAGAAGGTTGTTGAACTCCTGCAAGACGGTGGTCCGTCCACAGGTCTCTTCCATGAGTATGAGTATAAACTTGCAAAAAAGGTTTGTGAAAGCATTCCCAGCGTTGAGATGTTCAGGATGTTCAACTCAGGTTCAGAAGCCTGCATGGCAGCCATAAGGGTTGCCAGGCTCGCCACCGGCCGGAAGAACATCATCAAGATGGGTGGAGCATACCACGGTTGGAGTGACCAACTTGCCTATGGGATACGGCTGCCGGGTACAAAGGGAATACAGGCTCATGGAGTACCTTCCTATCTCTTCAAGCACACCCAGGAATTCTTCCCCAATAACCTGGATGCCTTGGAGCGGACCTTGCGTTTGAACAAACTCAGGGGAGGCACCGCTGCAGTCTTTATTGAACCGGTAGGTCCAGAGAGTGGTACCAGGCCACTGGACAAGAACTTCAATAAGGAAGTGGAGAGACTCTGTCATGCCTACCATGCTTTGCTGGTATTTGATGAGGTGGTAACCGGGTTCAGGATTGGCATGGCAGGAGCCCAGGGATATTTTGGAGTTTCCCCAGATCTTACGGTATTTGGGAAGGTCATCGCAGGGGGGTATCCTGGTGCTGGTGGGCTTGGTGGGAAACAGGACTATATGAAATATCTTGCTGCAGGGATACAGACCGGAGACAAGATTCACAAGGCCCTGGTTGGGGGTACGATGGCTGCGACACCCCTGAGCTGTGTTGCCGGGTACTATACCTTGGAGGAGATAGAAAAGAGTAATGCCTGCCAGAGGGCCGGCCTCATGGGGGACCGACTTACCAAAGGACTGCAATCACTTATAGAAAAGCATTCTCTTCCGTTTGTGGCATTCAACCAAGGTTCCATCTGTCATCTGGAGACGGTTGGAACCATGCACTTCTCCGTCAATTGGAAGAAACCGTGGACAATCCCCCACGTTATTGCAGAAACTTCAAAGCGCAAGAAAGAGATGGAGTATATGGGTGCAGCCTACATGGCCGAAGGGTTGGTAACATTGGCGGGAAGCAGACTCTACACCAGTGCGGCGTATACTGAAGAAATGATTGACGAGTCACTGAAAGCCTTCAACCGGGTATTTTCCCAGATTGAGTGTATCAAGGATTGATGTATGGAACTTCAGGAAGCAAAACAAGCGGTACTGGAGGCAACGAAGAAATTGGTTGCCTCGCAGTTGGTTGCAAGAACATGGGGAAATATCAGCTGTAGGGTAGGGGAAGAACATTTTCTAATTACCCCCAGTGGTAAGTCCTATGAGCACCTGACGGAGGACCAATTGGTATTGGTCTCGCTGGAGGGACTAGCGTATACAGGCTCCCTGAAACCTTCCTCCGAGAAAGGAATCCATGCCTTGGTCTATAGAACGCATCCCCAAGTAAACTGTGTCATACACACCCATCAGGAGATGGCTTCTCTGATGAGTCTGGTTGGCAATGACCTATCCATCAGCGATGAGTGGAGAGAATTGCTTGGAGAGATCATACCCACCTCACGATATGGATTACCAGGTACCAAGGCATTGATGAATCAGGTAGGCAGGATACTAAAGGGCTATGCAAGCCCTGCAGTCCTGATGGCTAACCATGGTGCACTCTGTTTTGGATCCAGTCCTCAAGAGGCTTTCAGCATTGCTGAAGCCTTGGAAGGAGTATGTAAGGAGCAGGTCTTCAGGCTCTCCCCACTTCTATCTTCTCTCAATGGGGAGGTGCAAATACGTGCTTTTGCAAGGAGAGATGGAGAGGAAGTGACGTATACAACCAATGATTCTCCTTCATTGCAGGCAATGGGGAACCAGATAATGAAGAGTAAGAAGGATTGCAATTATATCCTCTTGCTTACCTCCCAGGAGGTTCTGGAGGTAAGCGAAAGAGGTAAAACATTGCATGCGTTTCTCGACGATTTCGCACAGATTGCCGGTCCTTCCGTAGAGATAGTTCAAGAGAAACCTACTGGCTTTCACGGTCTCAAGCATCGCGATGCGCTGATTGTGCAAAAAGTAGGGGCGTTTTGTATGGGCAGCAGTGAATCGGAGGCTCATGCGGTAGCGACACTGGTCCAGAAGAACAGCAAAGCCGCATTGCTTAGGCTCTCTTGTGCACAGGTGAAACCACTTCCTTATCTGGATACCCATCTGATGCGGTATGTGTACAAGGAGAAGTATGCTAAGCTTGCCTGTTCATCCACGAAGAGTACAGGCAGCACTTCATGAACATATTTGTAAGTATTACTAATAGATATAAAATAGTTATTCTTGTCCTTTAACGTGTAAAATTTCGACAATTTTCGCCTATTGACAGATATCCTGTATTGGTTTTCAATCAGAGCAGAATTATGATTGTGCTAGTAGCTATATATAAGGAGCTTTGATATCAAACAGAAAAAACCATCTACCAAACGTAAACTTGACTTTGACATACATCCTGTGGTATTTTTCACCTCCGCTTCCCTTATCATAGGATTTGTCATTGTTTCGGTATTCTTCAACGAGATGCTGGGGAATATATTCAACCCTCTCCTTAATGGAATCTCAACCAACGCCGGTTGGTTTTTCACGCTGGCAGTGAACATTATCCTGCTGTTCGTGCTCTATCTGATGTTCAGCCGTTATGGGGATATACGACTGGGAGGGGACGATGCTGAACCGGATTTCAGTACTCTCAGCTGGTTTGCCATGCTCTTCTCCGCTGGAATGGGTATAGGCCTGCTCTTCTACGGTGTGGCAGAACCAATGTTCCATTTTATGGTTCCCCCGGTTCCTGCTGATTCTGCGGCCGAAGCTGCACAGAATGCCATGAAGTATACATTCCTCCACTGGGGTCTGCATCCATGGGCAATTTACGCACTGGTTGCGCTTGCCTTGGCTTTCTTCAGTTTCAATAAGGGCCAACCGCTGTCCATCAGATCAATTTTCTATCCAATTCTTGGTGAGAAGATCAACGGGGGATGGGGTAATCTGATAGACATCCTGGCAACCATCGCTACGTTGTTTGGTGTTGCCACCTCCCTCGGATTTGGTGTACAGCAGATCAATGCAGGACTGAATCACCTCACCGGTCTCGAGCAGAGCCCTCTTGTGCAGCTGTTTCTTATAGCAGGGATTACCACGATTGCCACAATCTCAGTAGTCAGGGGTCTTGATGCCGGTATTAGAAAACTTTCAGAGCTCAATATTTGGCTTGCTCTTGCACTGTTGTTGTTTGTATTCGTCTTTGGCCCTACGCTCTTTATTGCAAACGGGTTTGTCGAGAATATTGGTGCTTATCTCTCTTCGTTCGCTGAGATAGCTACATGGAATGAAACATTTGAGAATGCATCCTGGCAGAATGACTGGACTGTCTTCTACTGGGCTTGGTGGATCGCTTGGTCTCCCTTTGTGGGCATGTTTATTGCTCGTGTCTCCAGGGGCAGGACCATCCGGGAATTCCTTATGGGAGTACTTTTGATCCCGACACTCGTTACCTTCTTGTGGATCACTGTATTTGGTAATTCTGCCCTCTATATTGACCTATTCAAGGGAGGTAATCTTGGCCAAGGGGTAACCGAGAATGTACCGCTTTCTCTCTTCCTTCTGTTGGAACATTTCCCGCTCTCTTCAGTTCTATCTGTTCTTGGGGTATTGGTTGTGGTGAGTTTCTTTGTCACCTCATCTGATTCCGGTTCCATGGTAATCGATATCATTACAGCTGGTGGTAATCCAGATCCACCAATTCCCCAGCGGCTTTTTTGGGCAATCCTGGAAGGTGTGGTGGCAGCTGCCCTGTTACTCAGTGGAGGCCTTGTTGCGCTCCAGTCAGCGGTCATTGCAACTGGGCTCCCCTTTGCGGTAGTCCTGCTTCTGCTTACCTATAGCCTTAAGAAGGGCTTGAACGAGTATACCGGGGTGCAGACGTTCTCTGTGAAAACGGGAAAACTGAAGACCCGTCATTTCCAGATTGAGAGTGGAGAGGCTCCTCTTGTGAGATTCCATAAGAAATCCAAGAAAAAAAAGCAGGAGGAAACGAATGTTTAAACAGATCAGTCAAAAATATGCAGGTGGATGCTTTTTCTTGTTACGACAGCAAGAGGATGTAGTGGTCTTTCTGGGAACGGCCTTTCTCGTACATGAACAGGGATATCTCCTTACTGCCACCTACTTGCTGGAAGAGAACTATGAGGGTTTGATGGTAGCTCGACCCAGCAATCCAGAGGCGTTCTCTCCACTCAGTCTTGATGTGGTCCAGGCAATCCCTGTGGAGGTTATCAAAGCCGATCATACAACCAATACTGCGCTGATTCATTTCACGAAGCCCCTGATCATCGATACCCCTGACCATATGGTAGGAAATGTTGAGTCCGTACAACTGGGTTCTTCGGTACTTGGATTTGGATTCCCTTTCGGACATGAGGACCTTCAGAACCTTGCAGTACAGAGTGGAATTATTGCCTCTAAAGTTTCACTCAGGGATTCTGTGAATCTTTTTCTGTTCGACCGAGCCATGCATACTGGGATGGCAGGAGGTCCGCTGGTCAATTATGACGATGGAAGAGTCATTGGTATCATGATGGGCCTTTTTGTTCCAAAAGAAGAGGGTGGGGATTTTGTCAGGGGGTCCCTTCCAGGGTATGAATCAAGTTTCAGTTATGCCATCTCGATCGAGTATGGAAAGGCTATGCTTGAGGAGTTGGGATTGACGTTACGATAGTTTTTGTCGCTTTCTCAATTTTTTGAATTATATGCATTGTTTGGTAATGAGATACTGAACAGTGCATATTTTGTCTATAAATGGGAAAGAATGTGTTTGAAGGTGAGTAATCATCTTAAGGCAAACTGCTCCTTTATATACGCTATCCGTTGGCCTATGATCATTTGGGTATAGCTGCTTTTATAGTTCAGCTCAAACCCATGGACAGTCCCCTCAGTTTTCACCAGATATACGTCAATACCCGTTTTTTTGAGTTTGTTTGCGTACTCGATTGCCTCATCCCTGAGACAGTCGAACTCATTGACCTCAATATAGGTATTTGGCAATCCTTCCAATGAGGTAATCTCATTTGGGGAGGCGTATGAATCCTTTTCCCCTGCAAGGTAGAGTTTCCACATCTTGGCATTGAGCTTTGCGTTCCAGATAGGGGTATCAACATATTGCTGCATGGAATCAGTGGATAGCCTTGCATCCAGGACCGGATAGATAAGCATCTGGAACTGTGGTATCTGCTGTGAGCGATCCCTGATCAAATGCGTCAATCCTGAGGCCAGCGCACCTCCAGCACTATCCCCATAGATTGCGATACGACCAGGATCGATGGAGAGTTCCTTTGTGTGTTCTTCTATCCAGCGATAGACTGAAAAGCAGTCTTCCAGTCCGTAAGGGTATGGATACCTTGGTGCCAATCGATAATCAGCCATGACTACTTTGCAAGAGCATCCGAGAGCAAAATCAATGATCAATTGCTTATGGTGGTCGGCAGCAGGGAGTGCAAATGCCCCTCCATGTAAGAAGAGAATGCAAGGAGCATTTGGCTCAATAGACTTGGGACTGAACAACTCTATTGTTATGGGATATCCATCATGAGCAATACAGGTTTCTCTCTTATGCATGAGTGTCTCAGGGATGGATCGCCGTACATATGCAGAGCGGGTCAACCTTTGCAGCAATGGTAGTAAAGGTGCATAGAAAGGAATACTCATCTGCAACGTATGAAAATCTTCATGTACCGGATACTTCTTCATGTTGTCACTCACTAGCTGTAGGATGCTGAATCATATCATGAAACCAAATCTCAGCATACAGAGCACCTCCTGGGGAAAGGAGGTGCACAGAAAAGAGCTTAACCCTGTTTTCAATCCAAGTACGCCTTGAATGCAACACTGTTGAAGGAACCGCTTAATGTGTGAGGTTCGATATCAAATATTCTTCTATGTGGAATGTAACGATATCCGTGCACAAATTGGATGGAGACTCCCTGGAAGATGTTCACTTCAAGTCCGGTAGCGACCGTGCCATGCATTACATACTCGAGGTTTGACATGACATACTCATCATCCTCACTGATTAGGTGTCCGATAGCCATGGTTCCAATTCCAGCTTGGACAAAGGGGTTGAATGCTGCATCATGGAACATTCTGGCAGTTACTGCCAAGCCGCTGCTGAAAGCAAACGTTGCTTCTGTTTCGGTGATATCAACACCAAAATTTTCTCCAGGAAAATTCGAAAGCGGTTCAATTCTTGCGAATATTTCAGTGGATGTCCGGCTTGAAAGCTTGCTTCCAACGGTAATACCAACATTTGGCACTTCCTGTTCTTCTACCACACTATGGCCATAATCGATGCCGAGGTAGATACGAGGCGATAGGTATTCACACCTGTCTGCTGCGAAAAGGGTTGTCATCGTGGTGAATGCGATGATCATGAGTACAGCAAGCTGTTTCGTACTGTTTTTGTTCATAATAATGCTTATCTCTCCATAGAATTTTGGAGGTCTTCACGAACTCCTGCTTGTATTTTGCAATAATCGTGCCAAAGTAAGAAACCATGGGAAATAGAGCGAAAAGAACCTGCACATCACATGGTGACTACCCCTGAATGGTAAAATCGACCAACTGAAAGGGGGAATTTACCAAAACAGTAAAAGATATTTATTTCTTTTTGCATACTCCATACAGTATATTTTTCTACCCTGATACGATACAAATAGATACAATACTATGTTCTGGGAGATGAAACATGTTGGTTCTGATTATTTCATTGGTTGTGCTTCTTTCGAGTTGTACCACCACGTACGTAGGCGAAGCAGAGACAGGGATTGTGCAAATACCCTCACGTGATGGGTACTTAATCGAAGGATTCCTCTCCATGCCCGATGATGGGAATGCTGAAACGCTGGTTGTGTATGTCAATGGTTCTGGCCCGAATACCTATGATAACAAGCGAATGCTGGATGAGAAAAAACAGTTCACCTATTTTGATCTCTTCCGCGATGAGTTCAATGCACGTGATATAGCATTCTTCAGTTACAATACCCGTGGGGTCACCTCTTCAGATGAACCACCGTACTTTACTTCAGTTGATGACATTGTCTACAGAAGCTATACGCCTCATGCAAGTGTGAATGATGTTGTTGCAATTGTTGAACAGCTGAGAGAGTACAAAGGGCTACAGAATGCAAAGGTCCTCCTCCTGGGATGGAGTGAAGGTACCTTGATCGCTCCCTTGGTGTCACTGAAGACGGATGTTGACGTACTCATCCTCTGTGGCTTTATGTATGACGATATGATGAGTATTCTCGATTGGCAGCAAACAGGTGGGTCAAGTATGGTCTTCTACCGCAACTACTTTGACTACAACAAGGATGGGATTGTATCACCCGAGGAATTTGCTGAAGACAGAAACGGGATTGCAGCACATTTCGGTGTTACCTATGACTACATGGACCAGGACAAGAGCGGAGTCATGGATGAAAAAGATTTTGCCATCATGCTAGAACCAACCAGGAATGAGCTATACCGGGCCATCGAAGAGAGAGATCGAGAGTACTTAAAGCATTCCTATGGGGTATATCTTACCCCAGAATGGTTTGATGCACACAAGATGATGCCCACCAACCAAGAAATCCTTCCATTTGTTGACATTCCGATCCATATCATCCATGGGACCTTTGACCAGAACGCTCGGGTAGAGGGCGTCTATGAAGTCAAGGAATTGTTTGAGCAATTGGGAAAAGAGAACCTAACCATCTCTGTCCATGAAGGGTACAACCATGATCTGAACTACATGGACTATGTTTTCACTGAAGAAATACCTGAAGGATTAGCTGAAATTTTTACTACAGCTGAAACATTGTAATACTCGGTGAAGGTGAGCCCAGGGGGATTCTCTATCTCATCCCCCTGGGATCGTTCTTTTTCATCTCTTGCTTCTGTACATACATCTTATGGTCTGCAATATTGCTTAGCTCATCAGCAGTCATCCCAGGCAGTGGTGAGTGGTACCCGTAGCTGAAACGTAGGTTATTGATGAGTGGGTTGTCATTCTGCTGCAAATGCCTCTTCATCATCTCGATGATAGCTTCAACATTACCAGACTCGAATATTGCTGCAAATTCATCCCCTCCAAGTCTGAAGGCAAGTCCCTTGTGGGCAAATGCTCTCTTGAGTGCCTTGGCAAAGCAGATCAATGTATAGTCTCCCATTTCATGGCCATATTTGTCATTGATCTCCTTGAAATAGTTCAGGTCAAACACAATCAGTGAGAACTGTTTGTTTCCTTGAAGCAGGTGCTGTATATATGCATCATAACTGTTTCGGTTGTAGAGTTTGGTTAGGTAATCCTCATCGGAGGGTGTGGATTCGAGGAATACATAGATAACAAACAGTGCCAATGCAATTGATGTCCAGGAAAAATGTAACTTGGAATTACTGAGTTGGAGCAACATTCCGGCTATGGGAATGAAAAAGAAAAACTGATAAATCAAGGTTTCATTGCGGGTGATCTTTTTTCTATGGGTGGTGACAAACACGAAAAAATATCCATACAGCAAACCGAGCAAGATGTAGTGGATGAACTTGAATGGTTCACTTCTATAGCTGTTGGTATCAGGGTTTACAGAGAAATAGAGAGGCAAGAAGGTGTTCATGATAAGTATGAGAAGTGTAAGAAGGCTTGCTTGCTGATAGTACCATCTATTGTGGACTCTCTTCCTGTCATGAAACATCCTGAAATCCACATAGGACATGAGCAATCCCCCGATGACTGGGCCGATCAGGTAGAGCAGGAAGTTGGTGGAGTATTCAAGGAAAAATGCACCAAAGAATTGCTGCCCATCAAAAATCCATGTCAGTGGTTCATCGATGATGGCGATACTGGTTGTTACCAAGGACCAATTGATGAGATGTTTGCTGAATGTCTTGATCCGTGATTTCTGCATGAATAGATAGAGGATCACCAAGATAGCGAAGGCAAATATGTTGATCTGGAACTGAATCAGATAGTTCATTACCGGCCCTCCCTAAAACAAACAGATGCTAACCATTTCTCCATCATACATCCATGCGTTATCGCTTGACGAACATTAAAGATCTGACAAAGTGTGAGCAACAAATTCTATCGGGAATAGTTCAAGCTATGCAATAGGCCAGGTGTCTGATTCTCTCTCTGTCATGGGGTAGGGGATGCCCCCATTTGCCCGAATCACCTTTATTTCCGGACGAAGCTTCACATGCTCCGGAAAGTCTTCCCAACTGCCACCCAGCCTTTTTAGAAGAAGGGTGGAGACTTCTCTCCCAATCTTTTCACAAGGTTGTGCAACTGCATAATGGCAGAGCTTGAGTAAGGGAGCATAGCTGAGATAGTCAAAACTTGCGAATACCAGTTGCTCCAGCTGATGAGGGGATAGCATCTCTATGGCTTGGATGGTTGCCCCTAGATGCAGGGAATCATTGGCAATGAAAAAGGCTTCTGGATAATCTACTTCAAGAAGTGCTTGCCTGAGGAGATACCGCCCAGAGGCCTGGGTCATTGCATCCTGATGATAGACAAATCGATTTTCGACTGTCAGACCCTGCTCTTTCATTGCCTCCAGATATGCGTACAATCGTTCATGTGCCGTATGGATACTGAGGTCTCCACCGATATACCCGATTCGCTTATATCCTTCATGCTTGAGCGCCTTGATCATCTGACGAACCCCATATCGGCTGTCGGTCTCCACGAAGTCAACCTTGAGTCCTTCGATACATCGGTCGACCATGACCAAAGGGATTCTTGACAGTGCGTTTGTCTGGAAGTGACGGCCATCTGCCCCTGCCGGCATCACCACAATCCCATCCACATTGCGTTCAATGAATATCTGGAGCTTTCGCTTCTCCTCTTCCACTGAATCGTTGGAAGAGGTGATGATCAATGAATATCCGTGCGGAGCCAGGCAGCGTTCCATTGCCTCGACAACTTCCATGAAAAAGATGTTGGAGAGTTCTGGAGCGATAATACCGATCGTCTTGGTATGCCGAAACTTGAGGGAACGTGCCACCTCATTACGGTTGTAGCCAAGCGTATCCATGGCGTCCAATACTTTTTTTTGTGTGTGTATGTTTACAGAATCCCCATGGTTGAGGACACGAGAAACTGTAGCAATAGACACATTCGCTGCTCTTGCAACATCTTTGATGGTAGGGGATGCCATGATGGTCTCCTCAGAAAAAGGGGTCAGCCGGTACAAATGCCGGTGACCCCCCAAACTTATGAGATGCAATCTCTGTTCAACGGTTCATCAATCGTAGATCAAACCCTTGATGTCTGCATCATCCATGTTCTGATAGTTGTAGAACTTTGCACCGGTGTCGACATCAGCAACAGGTTCACCCTTGTAGGCTTTGTATGCCAGTTCGACTGCTTTGTATCCAATCTGGTAGGGGTCTTGGGTAATGGAACCGAGGAAGTATTGCTGGCGAACCGCATTCTTCTGTGCAGCGCCTGCATCATACCCGATAACCACCACATCCTTGAATGCGGAATTGCTCTTCAAGGTTGCTCCATCGTTGGTTGCAGCAAGAAGACCCTTGACCGTTGCTTCATTGGAACAGAAGATTCCCAGAACATTGTCACTGGTCACCTTGTTCAGCATTGCCTGTGCTGCATTGGTTGCATCAGTCATGGCGGCAGAAGCGGGGACAATCATCTCAATAAAGACTTTTCTTCCCTTGGTTGGGCTGTCTGCAGCAATGTAGGCCGTGTTTCCAATTACTGCAATATCACTCTTTCCAAGTGAAGTGTTCTCGTCAATCAACTTGATCATGGTGTCTCTGAAGCCCTTTCCACGGCTAAGCAGCGATTCACCTGAAGCGTCCTGATTCATGACGACAATCTTGACGGGCTTGGCGATCGAAGCAGCTTCAATTTTGCCTTTGATCACTTCGAACATCTTCTGGGCAGCCATACCTGCTGCGGCATAGTTGTTGGTTGATGCATTTGCCCAGATTGAACCTTCTGGAGCTTCTGGTACGCCAGAGTCAAATCCGATGACAGGAATACCTTGGCTCTTGGCCTGCTGAAGCTGGTCAAGCACACTGCTGGTATTCAATGCTGCCAAGGCAATTGCCACAGGGTTCTTTGCCATTGCATTATTGAGCATCTCAACTTGGATTTGTACATCACTTTCTGAAGGAGGGCCTTCAAAGGTAATATCAACCCCATAATCTGCAGCAGCCGCATTGGCACCCAGTTTCACTTGCTGCCAGAAATCATGTTGTTCCCCTTTTGAAACAACAGCGATATAAGGCTTTTGCTCCTTTACTCCTTCCGCAAACAGAACAGTGGAAGTAAGCAACACTAGAACCATTAGAACGACTAAGGTCTTCTTCATACTAATCCTCCTGTTTTCTACCGGATCCAATAACCCGGATTTGCTATATACAACGGATGTATTCCGTTATCTCTTTACGAATGCCTTCTCTTTTTTGCGCAGCTCTGCTCTGTGTGTTTTTTCTTCCCGTCTCAGAGCACGATATTGTGCACGCATTTCCAGACGAAGCTCAGCAAGTTTCTTCTCTATCTCTGTTTTGGCTGCAGGATCAGCAGAGGACAATTCTGCCTTCAGTTGAGAGATCTTCAGCAGCATTTCCTCCTTGTACCTGTCAGACTCGGAGAGAATGCGAACCTCAGAAGATTTTTTCGTTCGATAGATATCGAGCATGACAGCGCCCAGAACAACTACACCAGTAAAGAACGTCTGGTATTGTGACTGTAGATCCATCGATGGCAATCCAGCGCGTAATACACTCATAATATACACACCAATCATTGTCCCGAAGACTGAACCTGCACCTCCACTAAGACTGGTTCCCCCGATAACGGTTCCTGCTATAGCATACAATTCAAAACCCTGGCCTTGGGCAGGCATAACGGTGGTGTAGACTGCAGCAAAGGCAATACCGCCGATACCGGCAAGGAAACCGCTGATCACATAGGCCATCATTTCCCATTTTGCGACATCAATACCGCTAAGACGTGCTGCTTCCTTGTTTGATCCAACGGCGAAAATATATCGCCCCATCTTTGTTCTGGTAAGAATGATATAAGCAATGAATGCTGTACCGAAGAGTACGATGGCACCGGTGGGGTAGGAGGTATTATCCTCCGCGATAAACTTGAATATTCCCTTGAACCAGCTATCTTCTGCCCCACGAGCCGGGAAGGTAGCACTGCGCACATTCGATACAATGGATCCGGTACCCAAGCTGATCATCATGGTACCGAGGGTTGCGATGAAAGGTGGCAACTTCAGTCGGCTTACCATGATGCCATTGAAAAGACCAAAGGATGTTGCAACCACAATGATGAGGATCAATGAAATCCACATTGGCCATCCCCATGTCTTGTATGCTGTTCCGCCGATGATTGTCGCTGCCATCATCACTGTACCACAAGAGAGATCAATTCCACCGGTAATGATGACAAAGGTAACCCCGATGGCCAGAAACCCAATATAATAGGAAGAGTCAAGGATGTTTACCAATGTCGTATAGGAGAAGAAGTTCCTGCCAAAGAGCGCAAAGAATGCGTAGATGATAACGAGAGCCAGTGGTGCAAGCAACTTTTGGAGATTCAATCCTTTCTTTTTTTTCAACTCAACCAAATCCTTCGTTTTCATCTAGGGTTACTCCTATCCATGTTGTGTAGCCAATTCCATGATCTTTTCCTGGGTTGCCTCTTCTATTGGAAGCATCCCAGTGAGTTTTCCTTCACACATTACCGCAATTCGGTCACTCATTCTCAGAATCTCATTCAGTTCACTGCTGATCATGATGATGGACTTGCCTTCCTTGACGAGTTCATTCATCAGGTGATAGATCTCACTCTTTGCCCCTACATCGATCCCCCGTGTTGGTTCATCGAAGATGAGGATGGAGCAGTTCTTGATCAGCCACTTTGCGATAACCACTTTCTGCTGGTTGCCCCCAGAAAGATTTTGTACGAGCTGGTCCAGTGAGGGTGTCTTTACATTGAGTTTCTCTACATTCTCTGCAGCAATCTGATGTAGTTTGGAGCGAGGAAGGAAGAGGTTGGGGCAGAGGTCTTCGTACGAAGCCATAATGGCATTGGATTCGACAGAGAGCTTGATCGCCAGACCAAAACGTTTTCGATCTTCTGATAGGTATCCAATGCCATTGAGTACAGCATCTTCTGGACTTTCAATGAGTGTCTTCTTTCCATTGATATAAATCGAACCAGAGGCTTTATCAGCACCAAAGAGAGCTCGCATCGTCTCAGTCCTACCCGCACCCATGAGTCCAGAAAATCCGAGAATCTCTCCCTTATGCAACTCGAATGAGATGTTCTGTACAAGTTTGCCCGCATTAAGATTCTCAACCTTCAGGACAACTGGTGCATTATCGGGAACATTGCTTTTTGCTTTAGGCTGTTCATAGATTACCCGTCCAACCATCATGTTGATCATCTCATCCTTGCTTAACTCCTTGGTCAGCTTGGTACCCACATATTCTCCGTCCCTGAGGACGGTAACGCGGTCGGTTATGATGCCGATTTCATCAAGACGGTGGCTGATGTAGATCATACCAACGCCTTTCTTTGCCAAATCTTTCATGATGGTAAACAAGTCCTTGATCTCTCTGTCGGTCAAGGCAGCAGTTGGTTCGTCAAAGATAAGAATCTTGAGATTATGGGAAACAGCCTTTGCAATCTCAACCATCTGTTGCTTGCCGACGGTAAGGTCCCGTACCTTTTCTTCTGGGTCTATGGACATATTCAGATGAGCAAACAACTCCCTGGCTCTCTTGTTTTGTGCTTTCTCATCCAAAAACAAGCCATGGTGTTTGGTAGCCTCACGCCCGATGTAGAGATTTTGTGCTACAGTGAGATGTTCCATCATATTCAGCTCTTGGTGCACGATTGCAATACCTGCATCCAATGCTTCCTTAGGGCCCTGTGGATTAAACAGCTTACCCATGTAATGGATTTCACCTGAGTCTTTTGGAAATATGCCAGTGAGGGCTTTCATCAATGTTGATTTGCCAGCCCCGTTTTCACCGACGATTGCATGAATTTCACCTTCATACAGATCGAAATCTACACCCTTGAGTGCATGTACACCGGCGAATCGCTTATCAATCGCTTTCATGGACAGGATTACGTTACTCACTCCGCATCTCCTTGTACAATTGTATTATTCGCACGACAATTCATATCTGTCAAGAAAATTCTGTAAACGTTTACAATATTGTAAGATATAGTACAAAACCTATACTATCAGTAACACCTTCATGTTTTTACTGAAAGGTACGCAAGGCTTCTTTTCCACAGAGATTCGGCCATAGCCCTATCGAGTGCGTGGGGAGCGGGAATTTCTTCAGTAGTGAAGTTGAAGAACCTTCCTGTAATTCCCTCCACATCAGCAGAGACACCCAGGTAGTACAACGCCTGGGCTGACAATTGGGGGGTTCTGGCTGAAGGATTGATCAGGTGATGCTTGAACCATTTATAGAGCTTCCCGTTATTTTCACCCATATTGGTCCTTACATCACCAGGGTGCATCGCATTGATCGTAACTCCACTATCCTTGAAGTGTTCGGTAAAGGGGAAAAGAGAGAGCAGCTGTGCAGTTTTTGCTGAGCCATAACTCTTCAGTCCACTATAGTGGTGCCTCTTCCAGTCTAGATCATCGAGATGCAAGCCTGAGAGTGCGAACCTGTGCCCTTCAGAATTGACATATAAAATTCTTGCACGTTCCTGGCGTCTGAGTTTTTCCATCAACCGGTTAGTAATGATGAAGGAAGCAAGATAGTTGACCTGGAAGACTTCCTCCAACCCATCGGCTGTAAACTGCTTTTTGGTATTGTACACCCCGGCATTATGAATGAGTACAGCGATATCTTGTGCTAGTCCTACCAACATGGTAGCGGCAGCATGTATCTGATCAAGATGCGAGAAGTCTGCAACAAAGTAGGTACAGGGTACCTGAAACTCATGCTCTATTTCTTGTTTCAGCTGTTCTGACCTCGCCTTGTTCCGGTTGATTACCAGAAGAGAGGCCCCGTGGGAAGCGAATAGTCTGGCTGTCTCATACCCGATGCCCGAGGTAGCTCCTGTGATGACAACCAAATTTCCGGTGAAGTCTTTCTCTTCGCTTTTTGGAGTTGCCTTGTTGTTCTTGAGCATGGCAGCAATATGTGACCATTCGTACTCTTTCAGATAGGGATTCATGACTACCTCTTGTGTTACCCAAATTTCTTATGCATGAACTTGCGATAGGCTTTGCCGAAGCGGGGGATGTTATCAAAGATATCACCCCACAGGTCATAGTAATCGCGCTGTTCTATGATTTTTCCTTGTTCGTTCAAGGTGACCCTGCTTGCGCCATATACCGATGAATTAGGGTATTTCTTGAAACTCAGCGTCATCTCCCACTCAAGGAACATGACATTGCCGTTTTGGGCAATATTCTTGATATCCATCTTCAGGTCGCTTGACCTGGCGATCAAGCGCTCGGTCATTGCAGTGAATTCTGCAATGCCATGGATTTTCTGGACACTGTCCCAAAAGAAAATATGCTCATCATAGTAAGGTAGTATGTGGGACCAGTCGGGCTTCCCCTCTGTGTTGTAGATATTGGTCCATAATTCTCTCAGTTGTTCTTTGCTCTGTATAGAAAATTCCATTGTACCCATTCCTGATTACTGATAACTTGATGTGAAATATATAGCACAGTTTTTGCTGTGCTTGGGAAAATGTTCGCATTAGGAGCGGTAATTTTCACATTTCTGGCATGGTATGCAGATTCTACGCCTATAAAGGTAGTATTTCATAACCGTTCTCACTACTCATTCCTATGCGTTGAACTCTTCATATGAATCGAGAAAGACACGAACGATCGATGGTTCAAAGTGTGTTCCTGCACATCGGTTCAACTCGTACATTGACTCATTAATACTCATGGGATGTTTATAGGACCTAGAGCTGGTCATCGCATCGAATGCATCAGCCACAGTGATGATTCTTGCTTGAAGGGAGATAGACTCACCACTGATGCCACGAGGATATCCTGATCCATCCCAATGCTCATGATGCTCCAATATAGCACCAGAAATATCGGCAAACTCATTTGATGCTGAGAGGATTCTGAACCCTGTCTCTGGATGCCGCTTGATAACTTCCCACTCGCTCTCTGAGAGCGTTCCAGGTTTGTTGAGTATACTCTCAGGAACTCCAATTTTCCCAATATCATGGAGAAGCCCGGCAATTCTCATTCGATGAATCTCAATCGTGGACATCTGGAGTTTCCTTGCAATGAATTCACACAATGCACTTACTCGTTTGGAATGTTCCGACTCCCGGTCGCTTTTTGCAAACAGCGAGTTGATGACCAATTTGATGGTCTTGTTCTTGGTGCTGGAACTTTCGTACAGTTTGTTCCGATACATCATATCTTCTGCTTGTTTGAAGACGGCCGCAAAGTCTTCTTGCAGGCTGCTACGAGTATCGTACCCATAGGCCAGGGTCAATGGAATGGGGTCATGCTCAGCCTCTCTTCCAGTAGATTCTATTTCCTGAAGACGAGCTTCTGCCTCGGCTCTGGAGGTATTGGGCAGCACCATAATGAATTCATCACCCCCATAACGGGCAACAATATCTCCTGGTTTGGCGAAATGTTGTAACCGTTCCGCAGCTTTCCTCAATACTTCATCTCCCATGGTATGTCCAAAGGAATCATTGATCAGCTTCAATCCATTGGTATCTGCAATAATCAGGGAGACGGGGAGATATTGTTCGTCTTGCAGACGTATCAACGCTCTTTCCAAGTAACCTCGGTTATAGAGATTCGTGAGGAAATCATGGTCATGTTGAAATTGCAGACGTTCCTCTGCCTGTTTGCGTTCCGTTAGGTCTTGGGCAAGAATAGCGATATCCCCTGTCATGGGAACGACAACCAATCTCAACCATATTGGTCTGGATATGCTCTCGCCCTCATAACCAATCTCCAATGTCTGGCTTTTTCCAGAAAGAACAACATCTTGATACATTTGAAACATCTTGCTGTTTCTATGGTCTGGGAACAGATCAAGCAAATGCAGTCCAATTACTTTTTCAGGGTCAGTACCATTCAATGCTGCAATTGCAGCATTTTCGTACACCCAGGTAAAATCGACTATGATTCCTTGTTCACCACGTACCGGCCGAAGGATGGTAAACCCATCAGGGGACATATCTTGTGCAATTCTGAAACGTTCATAGCTCTCTCTAAGCGCCTTTTCACTCTGTCGCAAGGCTTTGTTCAATTCAATCTGTTCAATTCTCTGGAGTGTCATCTCACTGATCAGCTGGGTCATGTTGAGCAGGAAATCCATCACCTTGGTCACATGCTCCTTGGAGACAACCGGTACCTCACTGAGAGCTTGTAGATATGATGCTGTATCAAATCCGAAATGGATTGCCTGATCTTTGAAAAACTGCAGATCAGGTTTCTCAAAGAAGAATTGTCCCGAGAACAAGTTTGCAACATGTTCACCTTGGATGATGATCGGTACGGCAACATCCACCAATCCATTCAAGCAAGTATAGAAGTGATATTGCTCATGATCCTTGCAATTTTGTGCTAGGATGGTATCACTTTGTGTACACCTCTCACCGGTCAATGGATTGATACGATGGAAATCAGTACAAATTTTTCTCCACCCAGATTTAGAGAGTATCTTGCCATTAAGATCAAGAATAGCAGTAACAAATCCGGTGGATTTATTGAACCCTTCAAGCAGGGAGTTTACCCGCTCCATATCGAGATATTCCAAACTGTTTCTCTTCATTGAAGCATACCTCAATTTCTCAAAACGACCAATCACAATGTACAGAGAACAAAAACTACTGCGACCGTGAATACCAATAAAAAACCACCAATGAAAGGTGTCAATACCTTAGGTCAAGCCCTGAACCTAGGAGGCGTTACCTCCTTTTCCGCCCCAAGGAACGGGGTATCTCATCTTACTTTCCCTGCACTCGCTCGGGAGAGGAAGCATCATGATGGTTCCTTTCCTCTCGCTCCGTTGGGGAATCATAATTGCCAGCGACTTGGAGTACCCTCTGACACTGAGCTGGTGCTCAGTGTCCATATGTTTCAGTCTTGGGTACAATTGTGAATAAAAAGTCATAATCGAGAAAATCAGGGCAATTACGCTGAATACTTTGGTCTCTTTCCCTCCTGTGATGACAATTCCAATGATCAGCACGATGAAAATCAACTTGGTGCCTGCAACCCAATTGATGAGATAGGTAACAAACTCCCCAATCTCTGGGTCCTTTTGTGATTTCTCATAGGCCTTGAACACTCCCACGGCATTCCCCCGTGTTGAGGAAGGCATCCTGTAGAGTAACACTACATTGAGAGTCTCCAAGGTGATAAATGCAATCAATACCCAGGAAAGAATATCCATATATACTCCTACAAGAACGCCTTTTCCTTGAGATAGTTCTCAGCGACCATCCTGGCTGGTTGTCCCTCAACAGCAATCTTGCTGTTAAGCAACTGCAGTGTTTCAAGGTCAAGACTTTGGAAAACAGGTTCTAGAATAGTCGCAATTTCAGGACTTTGCTCAAGCACTTCAGAGCGGATGATCGGGGAGGGCGCATAGACCGGTTGGATGTTCTTTGTATCGGTGAGGACCTTCAAGCCAAGTGCAGCAAGCTGTCCATCGGTTCCGTATGCCATGGCAGCATTGACCCCTTCCTGACCAGAGGCTGCTGCCTGTTCGGTGAGGGTTGTGTTCCCCCCTGCAAATACCAAGAGTTGGCTTTCATCAAGAGAAAATCCGTATCCCTTCTCAAAACTGGGGAGTGCTGCCTCACTGGATACAAACTCTTCACTTGCGGCAAGCTTGAAATGACCTCCATTATTTACATAGACGGCAAGGTCATCCAAGGTTTTTAGGGATTCCTTCTCAGCGAGATCCCCACGAACTGAGATTGCCCATGTGTTGTTGGCAGGGGCAGGAGTGAGCCAGACTATGTTGTTGGCTTTCAGGTCGAGCTCAGCAGCCTTTTTATAGCCAGCTTGGAAATCCTTCCAGAGCTCTGCTTCGCTCTCTCCAGAGAAGAAGTAGTAGGCATTGCCAGTATACTCTGGGTAGATATCGATTTCACCAGCGATGATGGCAGAACGGACAATGGGTGTGGAGCCGGTCTGCGTCTTGTCGATAACACGAAACCCATCGTTTTCCAGCATAAGTACAATCATGTTTCCCAGCAAGGCGCCTTCTGTATCTATCTTGGAACCCACAGTTATCTCTGGCTTATCCACACGCTCCGTTGTACCTGCAGCAAAAATAGGTATGGACAACAGTAAAAGTGCTAATGAGAGAAAGAGTACATTCTTTGCAAATAGTTTCATGATTACGCCTCCGATTGAAATGAAGAGAATACCCAGGGAATCAATTCCGCCACAGTAGGGTGTGGAATGACGGTATCCTGGATTGTCTGATAGCGAAGTCCTGCTTGCATGGCGAGAGCGATCATACCGATCACTTCATCTCCACCCACACCAAATACAGCAGCCCCAATAATGGTATCGTCCCTCTTGTGTATCAAAATCTTGATACGTCCTTTCGTCTCATTCTTCTCCTTCGCTCTACTGATCGTTTTCATCTCCTTGGTTGCAACCAAGTAGGGTATATTGAGCTTCTTTGCCTCTTTCTCACTCAAACCTACTCTTGCAAGTGGTGGATCGATGAATAGTGAGTAGGTAGGAATACGGTCAGAGATCTTTTTCGAACCTCCCGAAAGCACCGAGAGGAAAACCTGTCCGTCATGGACGGATGTGTGGGTAAAGGCACCTCGTCCGTTTACATCCCCGAGTGCAAAGATATGGGGGACGGATGTTCTGCACTCATCGTCAACTGTGATGAATCCTCTTTCATCCATCTCGATGCCAGCACTACTGAGGTTAAGTGCATCACTGTTTGGAACTCTGCCAATACCAACCAAAAGGTGGGACCCTGTTATGGTTCCTCCCTGGTAGTGTACTGAGATTGACTGGTCAGCTTCTTTTGAGACAGAGCTGATGGCGGCGGAGGTAACGATTTCAATTCCCTCATCTTTCAAGATCGAACGGGCAATCTCACTGATCTCTTCATCCTCCCTGGAAATGATATGTGGAGATGACTCAAATATCGTTACCTTGGAGCCGAGTCTCCTGAAGGCCTGGGCGAACTCCAGCCCGATATACGACCCTCCTATGATCAAGAGATGGGAAGGGAGCTCCCCTAGAGCCAGGATGCCCTTGTTGTCCAACCAAGGAACGTCTTCGATACCGGGGATATCAGGAACTCTTGCCCTGGTACCCGTATGAATGACGATTTTCTCTCCATGGATACGCTCTCCCTCAATCTCTACGGTATGGGAATCGATGAATGACCCAAAACCGGGATAGAAGTCAACTGTTTGTTCGAGCCATTCCGTAAACCCTTTGTTTGCTTCATCACGGATGGCATTGACACGTTTCATGACCTTGGAAAAATTGGTCTGGTAGGATGCTACCTCGATGCCAAACTCACTTCCTCTGTGAATCATGTGAGCGGCGCGGGCGCTTGCGATAAGGGTCTTGGTTGGGGTACAACCCCAGTTGACGCAACTTCCTCCAACGCGATCTGACTCAACCACAGCAACAGATTGGTTTTGCTTCAGAAGTTCTCCAAGTATGGTCCCAGTTGCTTGCCCTGTTCCAATGATAATTACATTATACCGTTTCATCGGGATTACCTCCTGATAGAGCTTCAGTATACCTAGCACTATAAAGGTGATTGCTCACCCACACAAGAAAATAGACCCCGAGAAAACTTGATTCCCTCCCTTTCTCCTGTTATTCTCAAATCAACCATGGAAGAGAGGCCCTCTCATGCGAGGGATAGATTGTGATTACTAGGCGGTTAGCCACAGAGGGGAGAGTCATTGAATCGGAACGTACTCCAGTGGAGATCCCTCGATAAACAGGTGATATTAACGCTGTTCTTATTTCTGCTGAGCTTAACCCTGCCATTTTTACAATCACGGGAAAACAGGATATCTGAAGAGTTTACAGTACATGTGCTTTCACTTGGGTTTATTCCCATGCTCCTCTTGCTTACACCCCCACTCATACTCTTGGCAAGTGTAATCATTCCAGAGAAAAACCATGCTCGGCTCCTTGCTTCTGCTTCCATGGTGTTTGGGGTGTTTTTTCCCATATTGGTATTGGGGATTGCTGGAAATGCCTTGGTTGAAGATCTGGGGGCTTTTGCCCGCTATAGTCCAGCATCAGGGATGTATGTGTATCTTGCCTCTGTCTCCATTCTCTATTTCATGCAAAAAACCTTGCAAAGACGTGATAAGATTGCCCTTTTCTTGGTATTGATCACGATAGTAGGCTTGGGCCTTCTTGGCATGTTTGATCGCCTGGGAATTCTTCTGGAAGCAAGGAACCTGGGTACACGCTTGGCCCGTGAGATTCTATCTCATATCAGGATTACCGGTATAAGCCTGCTTATCAGTATGCTTATAGGAATTCCAATCGCATTTCTCGCCTTTATGAACAAAGCCATTAGGCGTGTGGTATTCCCCATCCTCAATATATTGCAGACCATTCCAGGGATAGCTCTTTTTGGTCTTTTGATTGCTCCACTTGCCGCTCTCTCCAGGGCTTTTCCGGTTCTTCGACAGTGGGGAATCCAGGGAATAGGTAATGCACCAGCAATCATTGCGCTCAGTATGTATGCACTCTATCCGATTATCCGCTATACCTATACATCGCTTACTGGAATTGATGAGCAAGTGGTTCTTGCCGCAAAGGGAATGGGTATGAACTCCACGCAACTATGGAAGATCGTCCGCCTTCCCTTGGCAACGGTAGGGATTCTTCATGGTATTCGGGTAGCATTGGTACAAACCATAGGGAACGCCACGCTGGCAAAGTTGATCGGAGGGGATGGACTTGGGGTCTTGGTGTTTGAGGGACTCGGCCAGGCTTCAGTCGATATGGTCTTGCTAGGTATGTTGCTTATCATTGCCCTCACCGTAATTTCTGACCGGCTATTCCAGCTCCTGATCACTTTCTTCACTCCTACATTCTTGGCACGGGAGGAACGCTGATGCAATTGCCTGCCCATCCTATCCTTTCTGATACTTCCATTTTCCTACAAGCAGACCGCATTTCTGTGCGTTATGGAGAGATCGAGGCACTCAAGGAAGTCTCCTTACAGATTCCCACTAATCGGGTAACTGTGTTGATCGGCCCCAGTGGGTGTGGAAAATCAACTACGCTCAGGTGTATCAATGCACTGGTGAAACTCTCCTCTGGAGTCATAACCTATGGTGATGAGTCCATACAGAACATGAATGAGACTGAGCTCAGGCGATCCATGGGGTATGCCATACAATCTGTTGGTTTGATGCCTCACCTAAGTGTAGAAGAGAATGTTGATCTGGTCCCACGATTGCTTGGACAGGAACGGTCAGGAAGAGGGGAGCGGGTAGAGCGATTGCTCACTCTGGTGCGGCTGGACCCCAAGATCTACCGGAACAAGTATCCCCATGAACTATCCGGTGGGGAAGCCCAGCGTGTAGGGGTTGCCCGTGCGCTTGGAGCAGACCCTCCTGTACTGCTGATGGATGAACCCTTTGGGGCTGTGGATCCGCTTACCCGTGAACAGCTCCAGGATGAGTTTATCCGTATTCAACGCCAATTGAAGAAGACCGTTATTTTTGTCACCCATGATATTGATGAGGCTATCCGTCTTGCTGACTACCTGGTGATCATGAAGGATGGGGAAGTGGTACAAGCTGATACCCCAGAGCAGATTCTTTCCTCTCCACAGGATGACTTCGTGGAGCGATTTCTCGGCCCCGATCGGTCACTCAAACGTCTATCCCTCTTTACTGCCGACCATTGTTGCATACAAGAAGTACTCTCTGGGATGGAAGAGGCGAACACATCAGTATTACCTGAGGATTCACCCAGGTGTTATTGGCAAGTTGATGAGAGAGGAAAACCTATCAAAGGGTTTGTGTGGGTGAAGGGACGTCTCGTATCGCGTGCGGTACACAGCGCAAACCATACAGTACAGACGTATTCATCAATGAGAGAGTGTATGGCTGCCATCCTGAGCTTGGGGCTGCCTGCAGCTGCCGTGGTGGATGAGGAAGGACGGTTATTCGGGGAGGTGCGTTTTGAGACAATCCAAACAATCAGCATCTCCTAGAGAAATGATCAAGCGATGGGTTCCTCTTCTCCTGATCTCTGTTGGGTTGGCTCTCTATATTTCCTCTGATGCATTGCAAACTACGATACTCTCGTTCTTGTTTCCTTCAGAGACACAGTTCACCCATTCAAGGAAGACTATTCTGCAAATGACTGGTGCCCACATTACCCTAACTATTGCAGCAACGCTACTTGCCAGTGTGTTTGGTATATTCATTGGCATCCTGGTTACAAGAAGGGCAGGAAGAGAGTTCCAACACCTGGTACTTAAGCTGAATGCTTTTATCCAGACCTTTCCTCCATCAGCGGTAATAATACTTGCATTTCCCGTGTTGGGTTTTGGATGGAAACCAGCCTTGTTGGCGCTGTTTCTCTACTCTCTCTTTCCTGTCCTGGGAAACACAATAGTAGGGTTCAATGCAGTAAACCCAGCTGTAATCGATGCTGCAAAGGGAATGGGAATGACTTGGTTCCAGCAACTTCATATTGCTGAGCTCCCACAAGCGTTGCCCATGATAATCACCGGTATACGACACAGTTATATCCTCAATCTTGGGACTGCCGCCATCGCAGCAGTAATTGGTGGGGAAGGACTCGGGACCATCATCATCAGTGGACTTACCCTGCGTAATTCTGCCTTGGTACTTTCCGGTACCATCGTGATCAGTTTGCTCGCATTCATAGGGGAACAGGTATTTGGTCTGCTCTCCTGGAATCAGACAAGTCATGCAGGGAGAATAGAGAAACAAGCCACTATGTCAAAAAAAGAGAAGTAGCCATACTACAAGTACAATGAGAATACTCAAGAGAGTGCCCAGAAGATAATACTCTGCAAAATCCTTATCCTTGAGCATCTCATAGCGAGAAATTGACTTTGCCGCCATCACCAAAGCCAGTGCACCAAACTGCCCAAGACTGAGCAGTATTATCATGATATAGCGCTCAAGGGTACCGATCATGGCCCCGGCATTATTTCGGGGTGTCTCTTCTTTCTTTCCTAATCGTGAAATAATGTGTTTGATGGTAATATTGGAAGGTTTTGCAAGTATCAAGATACTGACAGCCCAGGTGAGGATGGTTTCAGGGAAATAGTTACTGGAATTTAGCAAACCGGTAAGCCATGAAGCTGGAGCTAATGGTGCTGGAATGAGTAGTGTTGCCACTCCTGCTAGTGAGATGAGATGGACTGTTTGATCGGCCAGATATAGTGTGGATTCCTTGCACTTTCCAAGTCTGTGAAACAAGAACTTTGCCGTGTCTATACAAACGTGAAGAATGATGAGAAATACAAGTGAATTGACCAATGACGAGGAAGGGTGCATAAATGCTAGGGAGGCAAAAAATGGGAGTGCATATATAAGACTATGGAGCAGTACCGCTGGATATTTGTTTCTCTTTGACCCTGCCAGTCTTTCACTCTGGAGGTAGTAGTCACCCAGTATATGTAATAGGAGATAGAACAGGAAAATATCAGTATTCATTAACATGCCTCACTTAGTCTGCTCGTTATTCCAGCTAACGTATGCAAGTAGGTATAAAAATGAGCCGAAGATAATGCGCTATTCACCGTTGGTTGGGTGATACCGAGCAGATCAGCTGTTTTCTGTTGGTTATATTGTCCTCCTTCCATGAACGTGTGCAATGTTTTCTGCTGTTTTTCTGTCCAGCCTTCTTTCAAGGTTGAAAGGAGGGAAAAAGCCATGTTGAGCATAAGAGAAAGATTCTCATCATTAATAATTCCGATTCGAGTGGTAGTACATGGTTCCTTATGTTTTTTTTCGCTTTGCTTCAGGTGAGTTAGCATATCACGTGCAATATGATATGCAGGACCGTCCATTCCAAACGGTGAATCCTTGATGATTTCAGTATGGATTTCTCCGATACCGATACCAAATCGGATACGTACCGGCCACATATGACGTTCAATATAATCAACAATGGAAACTACATGAGAACAATCGCTTAGTAATCCCTGAAACTCATCTCCCAGGGTAATGGTGAAGGAGGACGTAATCGAATTCTTCTCATTTGTGAGCTGAACTTGTTTTGTAGTAGAGTATGAAAAGGGTGAGATATCTAGGATTTGTTTGTAGGTATCCAAAAAAGCAAAACTGTTTACTCTCTGCAAGACCTGCTGCAGTTGTATCTGGACCTGTCTTCGGTTTGTAAGAGTCCGAGAGTCAATAATGTCACCAATAATAGCGACGTAGTGTTGTGTGTTGTCCATGAGATGAGATTACATCTGATAGTTTTATCTGTCAATATAGATATATAATACTATAACGAACAAATATAATTATTAGAATCTATAATTAGGATATAAAGTATCAGTAAACTATATAGTTTGTGAATCTTTTATACTTACAAACCGCTTACCTAGTTGCAGTTAACCGGTTCTGGTGTTACCACAAGCAATGTTTCCAAGGATTGGAAGAATAACTCCCTCCATGCAAAGTCACCAGAAAGAGTGCACCACATATACTCATAACCAGTAAACATATAAGCCGCCGCTTCATAGAGTACCTTGGGTTCATTGCTGTTGTGAAACTGACCTCTTTCCTGTCCCATTGAGATGATATCTATTGCAATCTCCTCTAAGTGTTTCCTTAGGTGTAGAGCACGGTCTTTCCTCTGAAGATTCACGATCAACAGTTGACTGTTCAACTCAGGGCCCAATGCTATGAACTGAGTGATGAGATAATCAAAGAGGTGTTTTATTTGCTCCCAACAGGAATGTAAGTGCAGCATCTGTCTAAGCATTGGGGTCAGATTGTCAACGATAATATCATAGCTTTGCAACAAAATGTCCTGTTTTGACTTCAGATGATAATAGAACGTGGTCTTCGTAATGCCACAGGCTTCACAGATATCATTCACGGTAACTTTTTCATATCCCTTATCCTTGAAAAGCTCATTCCCCTTGGCAATAATCTGTGCCTTCATGTCCATACCACGCTCTCCCTTCGCTCCAAACTCTACCAGAAGCATCCTCATTCAACAAGTGTGCATGATGGATAGCCATATATCGATAAAATTGTATTGACAACTTCTGATTAGCTTGCTAAGGTGTACCCGAGTACTACATAATATTACCAGAGTAATATAACCACCAAGTACTTAATCAGACAACTCAATACAGGAGAGGAACGAAAGATGAAACTTTTAGAACAGACACGCATTGCAGGCATGAAATTGCGAAACCGCACATACATGGCACCGATGGGAACCCAGACAAACGCTGACGGTTCCTTCTCCGACAGATCCATTCGTTACTATGAAGAGCGCGCCAAGGGTGGTTTTGCACTCATTATTACTGGTGCAAATCAGGTTACCATGGAGTATGAAGCAAAGGCATGTAATGTACTTGGTACTGCAAAAGCATTCGAGCAGATGAATTTCCTTGCTCGACGAATCCATAATCATGGTGCAAAACTTTGTATCCAGCTTACCCCAGGATTGGGAAGAATGCAGTTCACCACCGGTGATGTACGACCATACTCTGCAAGTGAAGTCGATTCATTCTGGTTTCCTGAAGTTAAATGCAAGGCTTTCAGCAGAGAAGATATCCAGTTCCTCGTCACAAAGATGGCAGAAGGAGCTGCAACTGCCAAGAATGCTGGGGCAGATGCAGTCGAGCTACATGGATATGGTGGGTATTTGATGGACCAGTTCCAGTCAACGCTCTGGAACAAGCGCACTGATGAATATGGTGGTAGCTTGGAAAACCGTATGCGTTTCTCAGTAGAGTGTGTGAAGGCAATTCGTCAGGCAGTAGGACCGAACTTCCCGATTCTCTACAAGTTCACCCCGTACCACGGAGTGGAAGGGGGTAGGGAGCTTGACGAAGGAACTGCAATGGCAAAGATACTTGAGGAAGCTGGTGTCGATGCACTCCATGTTGATGTTGGTTGTTATGAGGCTTGGTACAAGGCGATCAATACCGTTTATCAACCACCAATGGTACAGTTGCCAGTTGCCGCAGAGGTCAAGAAGCATGTAACGGTACCCGTACTGTCACAAGGGAAAATGCAGAATCCTGCAGATGCAGAAGCTGCCTTGCAGGATGGAAAGGCTGATATGATCGGACTAGGGCATATGGCTATCGCTGACCCTTACTGGGTCCAGAAGGTCAAGAAACATGAAACCTACGACATTACTCCCTGTATCGGCTGTAATGAGTGTCTCTTTGCTGGTTTTAGTGGAAAGATTCTACATTGTGCTGTGAACCCGCTTGCTTTCGCTGAGGATTATTATCCTGTCGGTAAAGATGATTCCAGCAAGCGTATCTTGGTCATCGGTGGTGGCCCTGGTGGTATTGTGGCTGCACTGACTGCAGAGCAGAGAGGCATGCAGGTAGAACTGTGGGAGAAACGAAACGTGCTTGGTGGATTGTTGCTTGCAGCAGGTGGACCACGCTTCAAGAAGGACGTGAAGGACTACGTCGACTACTTGGTTGGAAAACTGCACCGTAGCAGCGTAAAGGTTTCACTTATGAAGGACGGAACTCCTGAAGAAGTTCTTGCTGGCGCTTACGACAAGGTGATTTTCGCTACCGGAGCAACGCCCGTTATGCCTCCGATCAAGGGAATTGACCAGGATTGGGTAACGGGGGCAAATGACCTACTGACCAACAAAAAAACCTATGGAAAGAAGGTTGTTGTGGTTGGAGCTGGCTTGGTCGGATGTGAGACCGCCTGTCACTGTGCAGAGAAGGCAGATTCTGTAACCATGATCGAGATGCTCCCTGAGATTCTTGCAACCACAAGACACTGCAAGAACAATGACCAGGCACTTCGTCAGTTGATCGAGGACTGTAAGGTGAAGAGTGTAACTTCTGCAAAAGTGCTCTCATTTGAAGATGGCAAGGTCATCTATGAGAAGGACGGCAAGAAACATACCCTTGAAGCCGATACCGTAGCGATAGCGGCTGGATACAAGGCAAATACGGAGTTGTATGATGCACTTTCTGACAAGGTCGAATGTGCCTTGGTCGGGGATGCCGAGAATCCAGATAATATTCTCTCTGCAGTGCACCATGGATTCCATGCAGTCCGCTGTATCTAATCATCATAAATCATAAAAAAATAACAAACCGGGGGTGCAACAAAGCACCCCCAAACTTTTAAACTATGCTAAGAGCGTAGAAATATATACAAAATACTGATAAAATTCTTCATTCAAGAAAAAAATAACGATTGCTAGTATGAATACTTGACACTAGCAACTATTCATACTATTTTTTCACCGTTGTTACACGAGGAGTTACTAATGAAGAATGTATTGATCATAGGCGGTGTTGCAGCTGGAGCAACGGCAGCAGCAAGAGTACGAAGACTTGATAATGATGTGAATATCACCCTCTTGGAGGCTGGAGCAGATGTTTCGTTTGCAAACTGCGGCCTTCCTTACTATCTTGGACGGGATATTGAATACCGTTCTTCCTTGATTCTTGCAAGTGAAGAGACGTTTCATGAGCAATATCGCGTTAAGGTACATACCCATACAGAGGCAATTGCAATAGACCGTGAAAAGAAGCAGGTCAAAGCATTGAATAACGTTACTGGTGAGGAGCATGTGTTCCCATACGACTCACTGATTCTAGCCCAAGGTGGGAAGCCGGTCGTACCGCCTCTTCCAGGCGTGAATAAGGAACATGTTTTCCAACTTTGGACCCTTGCTGATATGGATAGGATCGACCACTACATCAATGAGAAAGACCCAAAGAAAGCAGTAGTAGTCGGCGGTGGTTTCATAGGCCTGGAGATGGTTGAGGCACTCACCAAGCGTGGGATTGCTGTTACATTGGTAGAGATGGCACCCCAGGTAATGCCCAACCTGGAAGGGGAGTTTGCAGGGTTTATCACGAAGGAACTATTGGACTATGGTGTGAAGCTCAAACTGGGTAAATCTGTAGAGGCCATTGAAGACAAGCAAGTACTCATCAACGACGGTACCTCCATCGATACCGATTTTGTCCTGCTTTCAGTAGGGGTGCGTCCTACATTGCAACTTGCAAAGGATGCAGGTCTTGAGATGGGTTCCTCTGGAGGACTCAAGGTTAATGCACAGATGTGCACCAGTGATCCTTCCATTTTTGCGGCTGGGGATATGGTGGAGATCTCCCACAATATTCTTGGGAAAAATGTGAGGATGCCACTGGCAGGTCCTGCGAACAGACAGGGAAGAATTGTTGGAGAGAATGCTCTTGGAGGGAACCGTACCTACAAAGGTGTTTCCGGTAGCTCGATCGTTAAGGTATTTGAGGCTATTGCAGGCTCTACAGGAATGAGTCTAAAGGCAGGTAGGGATGCAGGTCTCAGCGTTGATGCTGTGGTCGTGCACAAGGCCAGTCATACTGCTTATTACCCCGGGTCAGAGAAAGTGAGCTTGATGCTTGTGTTTGATAAAAAGACCAAGAAAGTACTTGGAGCCCAGGTCGCTGGACGGGTAGGGATAGATAAGAGAATCGATGTTATCGCTACTGCTATTGCAGGTGGACTGACACTTGATGATCTTGCTGAACTCGACTTGGCGTATGCTCCTCCGTTCAACTCACCGAATGGCCCCGTCAATATGGCAGCTTTTACCGCAATCAACCATACCAGTGGTTTCAGCCCTTCTATCCTTGCACAGGATTTTGAACACTTCGTCATGGAACAGCAGCCTATTGCAATTGACCTTCGTGATCCGATCAGCTATGGAAAAGCCAATCTACGTGGAACCAACAACTTGAGTCAGGATATGATCAGGGAGAATCTGGACAAGATTCCCAAGGAGAATCCGATCATCCTCATCAGTGATGATGGGCAGAAGGGTCACGTAGTACTCAGAATGCTCAAGGGTGCAGGGTTCGACCGTGTGTTTAACGTGAGTGGTGGCTACATCAGTCTAGAGCGACATGCCAGAGCTATTGGTTTCCAGTATCTACAGGTAGGAAAGTTCCCGATCGTAAAGAAATCTGTAGAGGATTCCAAGGAAACAAAGAGTGAAGAAGCTGATGAGTCTGAAGCGCTTGCTTCTGAAGGACCAATCATCCTGGATGTTCGAACTCCGATGGAATTTGAAATGGGTGCATACCCAGGAGCAATCAATGTTGGACTCGATTCCCTACAGGAGTGGGCTGAAGGAATAGAAGATAAAGATCGAGAGATCATCATCTATTGTGCTTCAGGAGCCCGATCCAGCTATGGCATGCGTATCCTTAACCAGATGGGATTCACCAATGTGGAAAATGGTGGTGGTCTGCATAATATGATGGCCAGAGATTAATACATTCTCCCCGTACCATTCAAAAAGCAAGGAAGTTACCAAATAGTGTGAAGGTAACTTCCTTGTATATATATGATTGTTGTGAATTGCTTAGTATTGGCTACCTCTAGACCGACATGCATATGGAAAGTCTAAACTAACGTTGAGTGTAATTGTCTAAATCCTAGAGAATCAACAGAACTTCACTATCTTAAGGTACATTAACAGGATTGGTTAAATGCGTTCCATTCAACATTGATTCATATTCAACAAGAGTAATAGGACGCTCTTCAAGTAGTTCAATCTTTAGATACTTTCCCGTGCTAGTTCTTTGTAGGAAGATTTCATGTTCTAGGTTTTCATAATCCCCATATATTGTTGAACTAGAATTGTTCCTCATTCTCATTGTTTGTGCTCCATCACTGTAAACGATAATATTGTCAAAGGCAGGAGTGGTATCCCATCGGGATGCATAGTTCTCATCAGCAAGAAATCTAATCCTATGCAGTGATTCATAAGAGAATTCAGGGATGGAATCACCATCAGGATCAAAAGTCTGAAAGGTATCCATCACACTGGTATCATAGGGTATATATTGTTCCAAGGAGTTTGGGATTTGTTCCTCGGGGAGACTGTTGAGTGTGAGTGTATGTATCGTCTCGTCAAATGTTTCATCATCAGAAAGTACATACCGTAGGGTGAGGAAGGAGAGTGCATGCATGGTTGTTTGACTGAATGTATAGGAAACATCCGAGTAGTGTGTTTCAGGACGTTCAAAATCAATATAATTATACAGAGGAAGAAATAAACGGGTACTCAATAGCGCTCTGTTGTTGATGGCCTTTTCGGTTGTAGAAGAAAGATAATGAAAATGTGGCATTCTAATGGTAACAGTACCATCTTCCATCGTCAGAGAACCAGAAAGGTTTTCAGATTTCAGTGTAGTAGATGACACGTGATAATCATCTTCATCATCTGGATCGTCTTCTGCCTCTTTTACATAATATATTGTCTGCATTTCCAACGGTCCCTGATTCAAATCAACATTGAAAGAAAGCGGGATGGTGATCGTTTGTTCTTGCAATGGGATATTTTCCCAAGTACGGATAATTTTCCTGATCTCTCCGGCTTCAGGATTCAAATCATAGGGTATCGTACCAAATCGATAGGTATTATCATCGTCATCAGTTGTATACCACGATTGGATATTAAAGTTCATTGACTCGAATTCACGATTTCGTGTGCCATCTGGTTGTTCAATATAAAAGCTTAAATTGGTACGTGATTGGAAAAAAGCATCAGGAATAAATACCCACGTCCTGAAATTGGAAGCATCTATATAATTTGTGTTTGTCTTGGATAATTGAAATGAGTACTCAGATTGTGCATAGATATGGACTGTAAGATATTCGATGTCATTTGGTGTGATAGCATTTATGGTATAGAGGTTGAATAGATACCACGTACCAGGTACTTCCATAGATGAAAAATCGGGTTCTTCATCCTGTATAACCCAGTTTTGGAAAAGAATAGTGTTAGTTCCTTCTGTTTGAATAGAATTGTCAGAGATGGAAGAATCACAACTAACCATTAGGATGCAGAAACTTAGAAGTGCTACACAGGACATACGAAAGAAAAGAGAATGCTTCATAACCTTTTGTCCTTGTATGCAATAAATAAGATATATTAAAACAAACTGTTTCGTCTAAATTAAATTACTTTATATTTAGTTGTCAATCTAAGTTTCGACCCTTTATGAATTAAAGTGACAAATTCGTTGTATATTTTTTGGTAAAGATATTTTATTGGGTAAATGTGTTCTGATTTCCAGCAGATGGGATTCACCAATGTGGAAAATGGTGGTGGTCTGCATAATATGATGGCTAGAGGCTAATCATTCTGTTTGTAAACAAGCCGGGTTTTCTGATTAACAGGAAGACCCGGTTTTTTCTTTCTATACCAAGTCTACTATGTATGGTATATTGCCTTCCATGAAAACCATGAGAAATATACTAATCCTCAGCATCACTCTTTTGCTTGGGCTGCTTTCTTCTTGTGCTTCGACACAATTATCCAGTGATATTGATATGTCTGACCCCAGAAGAGAGGACCTACAGGTCCTTATGACTACCCTTGAAAATAATCATCCAGATATATATAGCGTTACCAAGGGAAATGACTTTAAGGCATTGTATGAGGATGTTCTGGTTTCTGCTCCCCAAATGCAAGACATTGATTTCTATTTCACTGTACGTGAATTGATTGCACAGATTGGTGACTCTCACACCATGGTAGGCTTTCCTCAGGAATTGGCTGCAGGCTTGCATGCTCTCCCTATTCAGATTGCATATATCAACAATGCATGGCGTCTGATCGTAGTCGAGAAGAGCCAGGAGCCAATGCTTGGTTCTGAGGTGCTCAGCCTTAATGGGGTTCCAATACACCAGATTTTAAAGAAGGCGGAACGTCTGGTTGGTTATGATAATCAGGTATGGTTCAATCAAAGTGTTTCCCAGCTTCTCAACATTGCAGAGTTCTACTCATATCTGGGAATAGCTGAGAATCCTAGTGATCCAATTACGCTTACCATCGATCATCGCACCTGTCAGAATGTTTCTTCATCTTCAATAACACCAATTTCAATCACTGAGTTTTACCAGAAAGAGTTCGTGACTCTGTATGACAATCCTTCCCGTACAGGTAGTGCACGTGTCTACTACCGAACTGAGTTTCTGGACACACAAGAAGATATACTCTTCATACAATACAATGTCTGTGCCTCAGACCCTGCCTTCCCTGTAGATGTCTTCATCGAAGAGACCTTGGCCCTTGTATCCTCCAAGAAACCTGCCAAGATAATCGTTGATCTCAGATACAATGGAGGAGGTGATTCAAGCTTGTTTGAACCCATGATTGATGGATTGGCAACGTATCAGAAAACACAGGGATTTTTACTGGATGTGTTGATTGGAGAGCGTACATTCTCTTCAGCTTTGATGAATGCAGTACAACTCAAGCAGCGCTCAAACGCAACGCTTGTGGGAACACCCACGGGAGGGAGCGTGAATCACTTTGGAGAGGTGAAGTCCTTCATCCTTCCCCATAGCGGGATTCCCCTGCAGTACTCAACAAAGTTCTTTGTCATGGACAAGTCACACCAGGGGGGCTCCCTACAGCCAGATGTATTCGTTGCTGCCACTGTTGAGGATTTGCGCTCTGGAATTGATACCGTGGTTCAGACACGTATTGAATGATCCGGAAAGACCATAGAAGTGTAGTAAATGCTCTTTTTCTGGTTGTCTACGAACATATACTGAGAAGGTTATTCCTAAATTCAGACAATCTTCCGATAGGATACACAACGCAATGCTCCTTACACTGCTGATGAAAATCAACAACGAGGAGCATTTTTATGCACAAAAGAACAAAACGACTTATTCCTATTGCAATCATTCTCATTGCATTCCTTCTGATCATTTCATCCTGTACGCATACAGCGACTATACGTGATCAAGCAGGCAATAGGCTGGAGTTGGAAGTAGATAGCAGGGAACGTGTATCGATCAATGGTACAAAACAGGCCATCTATTTGGCAGGAGAGAAAAGAGACAATCCAATCCTTCTCTGGCTCGATGGAGGACCTGGAGGATCAGAGGTGGGTTGGGTAAGAACCTATCTGGGAGATCTGCATAAAGACTTCACCATTGTCTGCTGGGACCAACGTGGAGTTGCCGCAAGCTATGCAGCAGCGAAGAAGGGCATGGAGGTTGAGCACTATGTTGCAGATGTCATTGCACTCAGTGAGCTCTTGACCGAACGATTCAATCAAGAGAAAATTTTCCTCCTTGGGCACTCCTGGGGTGGTTTTTTGGGCTCGCTTGCAGCTGTAGAGCGACCTGATTTATTCCATGCCTTCATTGCTGCCTCCCCACATATCAACTCTACTGAGAACGACACCATAGGATACAGAATGATATTGGAGGGTGCGAAGAGAAGAGGAGATACAAAAACAATCCAGACACTTGAGGAGATTGGATTACCTCCTTACGAAAAGATTGATAAAGAGGGAAATCTGGTAGGAGATGGAGAAGCTTATTATGCGTTACTTTCACGCCTTTATTCATACAGTCCCAGTGCTCCAAGTGATCATGGTTTTCGCTCAGAAAAAATGTTTCTAGCACCTGAGCACTCTTTTTTCTCTAAAATCAATCTGGTCAGAGGGGTGATCCGTGGGACAAAGACTGTCTACCCAAAGATCCGGCATCGTAGTCTGGAAGAGGAAGCCAATCGATTCACCATACCACTGTTTGTAATCAACGCGGCATACGATATGACGTGCGTTTCAAGTATCACCGAGCGTTGGTATGAAAGCGTAGAAGCCCCTAAGAAAGTGATGCTTTGGTTGGAGCACTCCGGCCATAATGGGATTTATACAGAAAGCGATCGATTCATGCAGTTTATGAAAAACCGAGTATTGGCAGTAGCCGATAACCAATAATCTACCACACATTTAGCCTAACACGATGACCGGAGTTCTCTCCGGTCATCACATGAAAGAGATTGCATGTCAGTCTGCCAAGAGAATAAGGGCATCATGGGCCTTGATCGTGACATCCCCACTTACCATCTGGCCGTTGTTGGTAACCGTATCCAATCTGCCTTTGATGTGTCTGAGATTTGTCCTGTTCAAAGGTCCCTTGATATCCCTTAACGATACCGTTTTATCCTCATTGGTAGCGTTGACTATGACAATGCCATGTTCAAAATCTCTCCTGTAGAGTCCACTATCGCTCTTACTGATCTTCACATTGGAAACTTCTACCACACCTTTCTTTCCTATATTGAGCATACAGCTCATGAGTTGTTTGGCGGGTACGGTAGTGTGGAAAGTCACATGACCGGAGGAGCCTTGCAATACAGAGGAAAGAGGGTAGTAGTCTATCCAAGTGTTGTCCAGTGAGACGTTGAGCGTTGGATTGGAATTTGATGTTTCCAGGATTTTCCAATCCAGCTCAATGGTATATTGCTTGCTCTCCGTTTCCTTGGTTTTTTGTTTTAAGAGTTCAATGTACTTGGTTCTTCGGTTCCCCAGCATTATGGGCTCAGAGATGCTCAATACCACCTCCTCATTGCTGGATAGGTGTTCCGCATCTGCCAAGGCTTTCCCAAGCCAGCCTTTCCCGGAGATATCGCCAGTACTTCGACCTTGGGGTGTGACCAGCAGCTCGTCGAAGAAGAAGGGAGCACTACGACCATCTACCAAGTCATACTCATAGAAGGAATCGGTCAAAAGTGCAGTCCCCAGTGCAAACCGATTAAGCGGATAATCGGATTCGAGTGGCTCACGTTTCCCATCGGTAAACTCTAGAGGAGTTGCCTCCAGAAGAATTATTGCTGGGTCAAGAAGCATGTCTTCCAACTCCCATACTCGGTTGACGAGATGACTCCATTGAGCCTCTCCAAACCACTCTTTTTTCCCATCTGTATGATACCAGCCCCAGTTGAAATTTCGTATTGTCACCCCATTGCAGAAAGGGGCAAGAATAGGATCGATCAGGTGTCCTGGAATAAGTAATGTATTCGCTCCAGCTTTTTCTCTGAGAGATCTGATCATTGTTAGAGAAGAAGCAACTGTCATTTCATGGATCCAAGGAGGGGTCTCATCCTTTTTCTGGTTTACATTATAGTCGGCGTCTACCTTGGTTTTATAGCTAATCCCCTTAATCAAATCGTTACCACGATCCAGGAGTTGCTGGAGGTACACTCCATCCCAAGTACCGTCTTCAACGTGAAGATCGAACATGGTTTCCTTCCAGTAATCAAGGTAGGTTTGTCCGCTACTGTTTGGGGGACAGAAGGGAGATATATTCAACAACAATGTATCGACGCCATCCGTGTCGTTGATTCTCTTCCCTTTTGCTGTGGTGAGGATCCAATCCGGATCAATGCCTCGGATGAAAGAAATTTCAGCATTGGCAAGCGTGTTGGGCATTTGCTCCTGCATGTATTCATCACCTTCCCAGAACGTATGTGTGTTTACCGAGGGAAGAAGAAGGATCGAGGGATTCTGCGTTCGCATCCTTACCGCAAATGCAGGATCATTGGTGCTGGTCATTTCATGCAGTGCGAGCAGGACATCGTTGTAAGCCAATTTCTTCTCAAGTTCAAAGAGACTCATCCATGGTGTTTCTCCTTGAGCGGATCCACTTCCATCAGAAGCGACCCATTCACCATATGCGGTAAAGAAATCGCCAAGGCGAGGGTAGAGAGCACTAAATGGTTTCAAATCAGGGGCAGGTTGCACCGGTATCTGTTTTGATAGCTTGATATTCGTGAATTCAATCTCCACATCATCATGGATTCCCAACTCCAATATATAGGTGCCATCCATTGTTCCTGTTTTCACTGCACCTGCATAATGTCCTTCTTGTATGCCATATCCCGGTACATTGATCATACCACGATCTGTACTTGTATCAGACTCGAGGAAAAGTCGTACCCAGCCAAGGTGTTCCCGGTTATTGATATTCTTGTTCACCTTGTAGTCAAATTCAAAGAGAATAATACTATCCTTGGGAATGGTCATTACTTCAGGGTTAGTCCAGACCCTTGAGAATCCTTTGGTGAAAATACTGGAACCGTCTTCTATGATAGTACTCGGTTTGATTGAGAAATTTCCTTCACCTCGAAGGAAAAGTGAATGACCATGTCTCACGGCGTCCCCATGTTCTTCTGCGACAACCTTTCCAGTCTCTAAGTCAGTTATCACAATATCGCGAACTGCGATAGCACCCTTTCTGACGATATTCATAAGGAGCTGATAGTCAGGATAATTCTTCAGACGAGCAGTGAAAGAAGCTTCACCCTGGCTGCCTTCCGGTTCTGTAATGAAGATACTGTCACCCACCCAATCGTTGTGGGAAGCACCGGTATCAGAGTAGAAAATTACCTCGAATCCTTTCTCCGGGGTTTCCAGGACTTTATACGTGAAATGCACCTCGTAGTGTCCGTTGGCTTTGAGTTTTAAGTTCTCAGGGTCAGTGGAGTAATAATGGCGATATTCGCTTTCTCCCTGTGACCGTCCGACAATCCAGTAATCGTCAGGATTACTGGGGAAGATGCCCGCATCGAGTAGAAGGAATCCTGGGGTAGGGGCACGATTGATAGTTGAGAAAGTCTCCACTCCCAGAAGTTCGTATTCCCGTCCATATCCTTGAGTAGTTTCGGGGACGGAAAGAGGCATTGTCTCCAGTTCCAGAAAGGAAGGAGAGTACGACAGTGCTTCAATGGTTTCTTGTTGTGTGTGTGAGCAGGAAATGGAGAGCAGCATTAACAACAGGACGAAGCCAGCAAAAAAGGGAATTTTCCCTTTTTGGGCGTTATGGTCCATGGTTCGCTCCTTTATAAAGACCTGTAATATCTATCATATTGAACCTGTTTTTCTATCTGTCAATATTGTACATCGATTCTTGATGTAACCATGGGAGAGGAAAAATATTCTGGTTAAATAGTCTGAATTACCTTATATATAGTAAATAGTAATGAGGATTATTCACTATTCACCAGATTTAAAGAAAAAGTGATTTACTAAGATTATATAAGACTTCATGTGAATTATTTTCAAAGCATAAAAAATCCAACTGGCACATAAGCGTGCTAGTTGGATATCGTCGCTAGAACTTGAGTTATTAACTGAGACGTTTCTTTTGTAGGTAGTTTTGTATAATCCTATTGGCGGTAACAAACCCAACCACCTTACTATCCTTGTCCTTTACAATAAGGATATTGGTTTTCTCCTCTTCCATTACCTGAAGTGCATCATACAGGTTAGCAGAGTAGGGGATGGATATGTCGATTTCCTTCATCAACGAGGAGACAGGTTCCCTGCTCTTTTCTTTGCTTTGGTGTAGTTCGATATATCCAATGGTACCAAACACCGTATCCCCATCGATTACAGGAAGTAACCCGATTCCATGGTCATGCATAATGTTCCAGACAGTCTCTGCATGGTCGGAAGGTTTGCAGCTTATCAGGTCTTGTTTCATAATTTCTCCTACGCTGAGGGTCATCATGGTGGGAATTCGTTTGTCGAAAAGTATCTGAATACCCCGTCTGGTAAGTTTCTGTGTGTACATTGTCTCACCGTATATAAGCCTTGCAACAAAATAGGATAGCACTCCGCTGAGCAACAGGGGTAGCATAATTGCATAGTCCCGCGTCATTTCAAATACCATGATAATGGCAGTAAGGACTCCTCCAGTGACACCCGAGACTATTGCAGCCATACCGACAATGGCATAAGCAGAGATAGGGCCTGTTGTCTCTGGGAAGAGCGTGTTCACGATAATGCCAACCGTTGCACCTAAGGCACCCCCAAGAAAGAGTGATGGGGCAAAGATACCGCCTGAGCCGCCTGAGGCCAGCGTAAGGGAGTTTGCAAGGAGTTTTAGGAATATCAAGGCAAATGCCATCACCAGTGCAGTGATCTTGTTATCAAGAACCAAGTCAAGGAAGTCGTATCCGACACCAAACACGTGGTAATTGCCAAACAGGCGGAGGCTGATATAACCAATGGTTCCTACGATCAGTCCACCTATGATTGATTTCACCGCAGCAGGAATTTTCAGTCCATCAAAAAAGTCTTCCATTCCATATACAGACTTGATGAAAACGACGGAAAGCAATCCTGCAAGCAACCCTAACAGTGCATAGAAAAAGAGTTCATAATGGGAGACCATCGTATATTCAGGAACAATGAAAGCAGGGTGTGAACCCATGAAGACTGCTCCCACAGTAGTGGCAATAATTGCCGATACCACCAGTGGCATAATGGTCATGATACTGTATTCAGGAAGAATGAGTTCCAAGGCGAACATTATGCCGCCGATTGGCGCATTGAACGTTGCGCTGATTCCTCCAGCAACCCCAGCGCCAACAAGGATAATAGTCTCCCTGGATGAGAGCTTGAGTGATTGCCCCAATGTAGAACCAAAGCTAGCACCAATTTGCACAATGGGGCCTTCCTTGCCGACTGATCCCCCAGAACCAATGGTAATCGCTGAGGCAAATGATTTCACCAGAGCAACGACGGGGCGAATTTTGCCTCGGTTTTCTGATACTGCGACCATGACCTCAGGAACTCCGTGTCCTTTAGCCTCCGGTGCCCATTTTGTAGTAATCCATTGGGCGAGGGTAATACCGATTGCAGGAACAGCTATAACAAAGGGACCCCAGGAACTGATAAGTCCTCCACGATTATGTTGGAAGGAGAGTTGACCGGAGAAGAAAAGATTATGGAAGAACTCAATCAAGTACTTGAATCCGGCAGCACCCAATCCTGCTATGGCTCCAACAAGAATACAGAGGAGGCTGATGTAGACCGTCCGCTGAATTTGACTCTGCTGTGTTAATACTACCCGCTCATATGTGGGTTTCTCAGAAAACTGGTTTTTGTTTTGCATTGTGCATATAGTTGTAACGAACAAACAGAAAAAGGTAAAGGCGGATTTTGATAAGGAAAACCAGACAAAAAGGTTTCCCTGTATACGATTTGTTTTTAATTCTATTGCATAAGGCTGATACCTTACTTCAACGACGTTAAAACTTCCTCAATCTTCTCTGCCGCGCTCTTGATCACCACATACCCCCTATCACTGATGGTCTCCTGGGGAGGAGTATCTTTTCTTCTCATACTCAGCCAGAGAGCATCGCTTCCTACGACTTGCTGGCAAGCAGTAACAAAGAGCATGACGCTATTAGTTCCCTGTTTGTATGTGGCAAGTCGTTCTTCCAGAGATGGTACTTTCAATTCTTCTGCAAGCTTCTCTGTTTCCTGATGGATATCAGCGTAGAATTCACTGGTGCTATCAAGCAGCGACAAGAGATAGAGTGAGGTTTCCAAAGCCAGAGGTCTAAAAAGCCTGAGCTGCAATGTGGTTGAAGTTTGGCCCATGTAGTACCCTACAAGGTCTCCGAAATCTGAATATGCCTGGGATATTTCTGTTGCAGTATCCCCTATAACCTGGTAACACATCGCAAGCTTGTCGTCATCTGTCATTCTGAATCTCCTGTCAGGTTACCAATGATGCGGTTTCGTCCTGCTTCCTTTGCTTGGTAGAGCAAGGCATCTGCACGCTGTATGGCACTATCCAGCGTATCATCAGTCGTAAGCAGGGTAAAGCCTCCGCTCAGTGAACATCCGTGAGTATCTGGATATTGCTTGCAAATATCGCGCATCATCTCTTTCATTCCTTGTAAAAGAGGAGCAATTGCGTCCTTGTCCCTCCTTACCACTAAAAGCAAGAACTCATCACCACCCCAACGACCCAAAAGATCTTGCTCTTCAAGCAGTGAGGATAAACCTTGTGCAGTATGCTGCAATACGACATCACCACACTGATGTCCATAGGCATCATTCAGGTCCTTGAAATAATCAATATCAAGCATAAAGAGATATGCGATTGCATTCTCTTGATTCTTGGGTAAATAGAGACTGATGAGTTGTTCGATGGTACGACGATTATAGAGGGTTGTAAGTTCATCATGCTCGGCAAGGTTCTTGAGATGCAGAGAAAGGGTCTTTTGGCTTTCTACTTGTGTTTGGAGGTCATGTAATAACTTCTTATAGACCAGTAGAAGGACTATGAAATTGACAGTAAAGAGCATTAATCGATTGACGATTGCTGTAATGGTATACCCCGTAAGATCAAATCCATTGGTAGAGGGGTTGCCATGGATGATATTGTCGAGTGTGGTAATAATCCTGTAAATCTGAGTACCTGCCAAGATGGTGTAGATCACAAACAATATCACCATGAGTGACCCAAACCAACCAGAAAAATTTGGGATAAAAACTGTATGATAAAGGGCAATAATAACAAGGAAATAGATTGCATTGATAATAATGAAAATTTCCAAGGGGAGTGAAAAAACTATCTCCGTGAGGGAGGAAATAATCATGGAGAATATTAATACGTAACAAATTTTCCAGTGAACTGGACGTGCAGTATAATTAGCAAAACCAATGTAAAAGAACAGCCCTCCACTGAATAGCATCAGATTGGCAATAATTCTGGAGAACTGGAGCCCCGTTTGTACAAACACCATCTGTAATATCAGACCAATTGTGTAAAGAAATAGGTTGAGCGTCCAATAACCAATTCCTGGAACCTGCCGTTTTGAAATTATCCATGCATAGCACATGACCAAAAAAAACAATAAGTGATACACATTTTGAATGATGATTCCCTGCGACATTGATGCTCCCTTGCTCGTATATCCTATCAGAATCATACGGTCTGTAGGATATGTTAGCAAGAAAAACGTAAGAAGTAAGGGAGAAGTTTTACAAACAAGGATTCGTTTGTCTATCTTACACGTTCAAAATTGATACATAGCACAGGGAGTCTCTCGACTCCCTATGTCATTATTCATATACATCCCCAAGAGCTCTTGGGGCTTTGGTCTTTGATGAGAAAAAGAGCAGCAAGACCAAGGTAACGATATAGGGAAGGGTAAGGACGAGGTCCCCAAAGGAAGATGGCAATTCCAGCTTCTGTACCAGCACATATCCAGCACTTCGAGCAAAGCCGAAAAGAATGCAAGCAAGGAATGTCCGGCTAATTTTCCAAGAACCGAAGATATAGGCAGCAATGGCAAGATAGCCAAAACCCATATAAATGTTCGGAGAAAACGTGGTAGAGATCGAGTAGGCAAAACACATGCCCCCAAGCCCTGCTAGAGCACCGCTGACCAATACCGAGACAAAGCGGATCTTCATGACATTCCCGCCGGCGGCAGCCACTGCATGGGGGTTGTCCCCACAAGCACGGATATGCATACCGAACGGAGTCTTGTAGAAGATGTATGCCATGAGGAATGCAACCACGACAATAATCGGGATAAAGGTGTACAGATCAGTAAACACAGCTCCTAGGATAGGAATTCTTGATAGGAAGGGAATCGTTACCTTGGGGAAGATCTCCAAGAGGAACTTGTTCGATGGTTGTCCAAAGACTGATGCATTGATCTGGTTTGCAAGAAAGGCTGTGAGGGCTACACTGAGCATGTTGATAACCACGCCGCTGATAACCTGATTAGCCTTAAACTTGATACACATCAGTGCATGAAGCGATGCAAGCAACGCTCCTCCTGCCATGGCAAATGCCAAGGAAGCATAGATAAGCAATAATGGGTTCCCTGTGATAACACTGCTCAGAAGAGCATAACTCAGCCCTCCTGCAAAGGCACCAAAGCCAAGCAGTCCTTCAAGGGCGAGGTTTATCACCCCGCTTCCCTCACTATAAATGCCCCCGATTGCAATGATGAAGAGCGGAATGGAGAATGCGATTCCTTCAATGATAATGCTGTCCATGCTCAAACCTCCTCAGCTTCGCGGGCATAGCGGTTTGCAAGGGCCCTGAAGAAAATACCAATTGCACTGAACAACAGCAGGATACTGGTGATGAGTGCAGCAATTTCTCGGAGAACCTGCATTCTTGATGACATGTAAGTCGTACCTGAGTCGAATACCATGACCAATAGGGATGCGAAGAAGCTTCCAATGGCGGTTGTATTGCCAAGGAGAGCGACCGCAATGGAGTCAAACCCTAGGGAAGGGAGTACCCTTGGTTGGATCGATGCATTACTTCCCAGGTAGTAGGTAACACCGGCCAAACCTGCAAGCGCGCCACTGATCAACATCGTTGTTACCATAGTCTTCCCGACATTGATCCCAGCATAGTTGCTGGCCTTGCTGTTCAGTCCTACTGCTTTCAGTTCGAACCCAAAACGGGTGCGGTTGATGAAGTAACGAATCAAGAACACAGTGAGTAGAGCAAGCGGGAAAACCAAGTTGATTTCCATCTTCAAATTCATGATCGGGTAATCGAAGAGTGTCAAACGTGCATTCTGTCCAACCTCAACCGACTGACGAGTGATCGGGTCAACAAACTTGGTCTGGATAAAAAAGCTGACCACATAACTGATAATATAGTTGAGCATGATTGCCACAACCACCTCGTTCATGTTGAAGCGGTGTCTCAGATATCCGATCAATACTCCGATCAGCCCACCGGCCAAGATCCCGATCAGGATAACCAAAGGTTTTGCAATAATCGGGGAAAGTGATGAATATCCCACCAAGACAGTTGCCAAGAATCCAGAGAATACCATAATGCCGGAAACGCAGATATTGAAGATTCCACTCTTCAGGGCAACCGCAACAGAGAGTGCGGCGAAAATCATGGGAGTCGTGTAATTAAGCAAACTCATGAAGTCGGTAAGCTGACTCTTTTTTCCAGCATACCGTGCCTTGGGAAGAATGCCGGAACCTTGGAGAATGCTCCGGTACGCTTCAAGAGGGTTTTTTCCGAGCAGCAACAGCAATACCGCTCCAGCAAGGAGGCTGAGAAATATACAGAACAGACTTACCCTGAGTAGTTGATGCTTGCCAGGACCACAACAGGACATAAATAATCGTTTGACAAGATTAGGCTTTTTCAACATGTACCCCCATCATATACTCCCCAACCTCAAGTTTGGTCATTGTTGATGCTGGCTTGATCGTCTGCTTTCTTCCGTTGTAGAGAACGAGGATCGTGTCAGCAAGCTCCATGATCTCATCAAGCTCCAAGGAGATGAGCAGAATTGCCTTCCCCTGTGCCCTGAGTTCATCAATTTTCTTATGTATAGTCTCGATTGCTCCTACATCCAACCCACGAGTAGGTTGCACAAACATCAATACGTTTGCCTGCAGATTGATCTCACGAGCAATAATGGCTTTCTGTTGATTTCCCCCGCTCATACTTCGAGCCAAGGTGGAGGCACCCGAACCACTACGGATATCAAAAGAGGAGATAAGCTCGGTAGCGAGAGTATCCATCTCCTGTTGTTGCAGCACTCCACGTGAGTTGCTGTACGGTTCTTGGTAATACTGCTTCAGGCAGAGATTCTCACGGAGAGGAAAATCGAGCACCAGACCAACAGAGTGTCTGTCTTCAGGTATGTAGGCAACTCCTGCCTCAATACGCTGGCGAACGGTGTGAGTGGTGATATCCTGCCCATCAAGCGTAATAGAACCCTCTTTTACAGGAAGGAGCCCTGCAATGGCATCCGCGATCTCAACCTGTCCATTACCGGCTACCCCTGCAATAGCAAGTACTTCCCCCCTATGGAGAGAGAAACTTACCTTGTCAACTTTTCGAATATGATCATCCGTTTCAACAGTAAGCCCTTCAACACGAAGTGCTTCGGCTCCTTGGGAATGCTCTGTGGAGGTAAGGGTAAGGGAAACATCTCGTCCCACCATCAAGGCACTCATTTCCTGTGTAGTGGTAGAGGGTACATCTAGTACACCAACCAGTTTTCCTTTACAGAGAATGGCACAACGGTCGGCAATCTTTTTAATTTCATCCAATTTATGGGTGATGAGAATGATGGTTTTTCCGCTGTCCCTGAGATTCTTGATGATGCCCAACAAGGATTCAATCTCCTGTGGGGTTAAAACTGCACTTGGTTCATCGAAAATGAGAATTTCTGCATTTCTGTAGAGCATCTTGAGTATTTCAACACGTTGACGTGTCGATACGGGAAGGTCCTCGATAATGTCTTCTGGATTTACTTCCAATTGGTAGTGCTTCGACAGTTCACGAACCTTCTCGTTTGAAGAATGTACATCTACATAGGGGAAGAGTCCAAGATATCGTTTCTTTGGTTCTATTCCCATGATGATGTTTTCTGTGATGCTCTGGTTTTCCACCAGCATGAAATGCTGATGTACCATGCCAATATTTAATTCATTTGCAACAAGTGGACTGGAAATATGCTCTTTCTTTCCCCTGATCAGGATTTCTCCATCATCAGGTGTCTGCATACCGAAGAGCATGCTCATCAATGTCGACTTGCCAGCACCATTCTCACCGAGAATTGCCAATATTTCCCCTTTCTTGATGGAAAGAGAGATGTCATTGTTTGCAATGATCCCGGGAAATCGTTTGGTAATGTGTCTAAATTCTACCACCGTGTCCACGTCTTGTTGCTCCCTACAAATAGAGGTACTGGTATCAGTCGATACCAGTACCGAATACACACAAAATTAGTTTACCTTGAATCCCTCTGGAGTGAATCCACCAAAGTTGGAGGCAGGAACGAGTGTTCCATCCTGAACCAGCTTGTAAGCTTCATCAAGCTTCTCGATTGTGGAAGAGGCGAGCTGGTTACGACCATTCTCTTTCACAAACCCAGTTGAATCGGTGTCAGCTTTCAGCAATACATTGGCGCCCTCGAAAGTACCTTCCTGAATACTGGAAAGTGCGCGATGTACATTCAGGCTCATCACCTTCAAGACACTGGTAAGGATAATGTTATCGTTACCGACCTTGCCGTCATCCCACTGGTCAACATCGCATCCAATGACGTGCAGTTTTCCATCACTCTCTTTTGCTGCAGTAAAGACTCCGTTCCCGCTGGCTCCGGCTGCAACAAAAACAGTGTCTACACCCTGTCCAAGCAGCTGCTGTCCGATTACCTTGCCTGTTGCCTCATCTGCAAAGGAACCTACGTAGTTACCACCCACATTTGCACCAGTAACATCGGTACCTGCCTGGGAGGCCAGTTCCACGAGCTCAGCATTGGTTCCGAGTTTTTTGTTTGCATAGATGACACCACTCTCGAATCCATACTGGTAATTGACGTTTGAAGGGTAGGCAACACCATTGACTACCGCAACCTTGTTCGTCTTGGTTTCAAGGGCAGCTGCTACACCAGCGAAGAACCCGCTTTCCTGTTCTGCAAAAGTCATTGCATAAACATTGGGGAGCTCAACGTTGTTTCCTGAAGCATCGGTGGGGTAGGTATCAACCAGGATGAACTTTGTCTCGGGATTTTCCTTTGCCAACTCACCAATACCTGCAAACTGGAATCCAGTGCATACCAGTACATCATACTCAGCTACGACATCAGCTGCAGTCTTCAGAGCAGCAGCCACATCCCCACTGGGTTCACGAATAGCCGTTACCTGTGCTTCGGGATTCTCCTCGATGAATGCCAGGATCCCATTGTAGTTGTCCTGGTTGAAAGACCCATCATCGACACCGCTTGGGGTGGTGATAATGGCAATGTTCAGACCTGTTTCCTGTGATGTCTTTTCTGCTGAACCTGCTGCGAACAACAGACCTGCGATAAGAACCATTGCGATAAAACCAACAAATTTCTTCATCTCTATCTCCTTGTACCTATTTTGTGATATCCATCATTTTCCATGATGAGTAATCTCTCGTTTGGTTGCTGTTACTTACTTGCTGAGATGATTTCTGATCTTCTCTGCATTTGGGGACTCAATGATACCTTTCTCAGTGATAATGGCGGTAATAAGCGAAGCATCGGTAACATCAAAAGCAGGGTTGTACACCTGTGCATCCTTAGGTCCCGTACGTTTCCCAAACCCATTAATCACCTCATCTCCGTCACGCAATTCGATAACAATATCGCTGCCTGTCTCTGTTGAAACATCAAACGTTGAACTTGGAGCCGCCACATAAAAAGGAATGTTGTAATAGCGTGCAAGTATCGCAACACCACTGGTGCCTATCTTGTTTGCTGTATCCCCGTTAGCGGCTATTCGATCAGCACCTACGATTACTGCATCGATTTTCTTTTCCTTCATCACCAATGATACCATATTATCACAAAGAACAGTGACATCAAGGCCACCTTTTGCAAGTTCATAGGCAGTAAGTCTGCTTCCCTGCAACAACGGTCTTGTTTCATTTGAATAGACTTTGAATTGATACCCTTGTTCATGACCAAGGTAGAGTGGGGCAAGAGCGGTTCCATATCCACTGGTTGCCAATCCTCCTGCATTGCAGTGTGTCATCACACCCCACTGTTTCCTCTTGTCAAAGAGGGACAGCCCATGCATTCCGATTGCCTTGCCCATCTCCTGATCTTCATTGAAAATGGTATTGCTCTCCTGCAATAATGATGAAAGTATATCAGCTTGCTTGCTACCTGGCTTGTTGCGTAATTCAGTGAAGGTCTTGTTCATGCGGTCCAATGCCCAAAATAGGTTGACAGCAGTGGGACGACTGGAAGCAAAATACTCGGTAAGTTCCTTCATGTCCTGTTCCATATCATCAAGGCTTTGGTACTCTTTCTGTGACAGACACACATAGATGCCATATGCAGCCGCGATGCCGATGGCAGGAGCTCCTCTGACGCGTAGTTTCTTGATAGCTTCGAAAATGGATTGTCGTGTATCAAGATAGAGGAACTCCTCGGCAATGGGAAGTTTTGTCTGGTCGAGCAATACGAGCTTAACAGGATTATGTTGCAAGTAAACAGGGATAGTGGTAGGCATGTAATTCTCCTAAAATTATAGATGAAGGACTGCATTGGAGCAGTCACAATGGTCTTTGGTCAATGGCTTTGTCGTAAAAATATTGCTGATGATCTGCAAGGCAGACTCCTTCGCCTGGGCAATCCTTTTGCCGTGGTCGATGTGTGCAAGATTCTCACCTTTCAAACCACAAGCCATGTTTGAGATAAGGCCGATAGCGGCATAGCACATTCCCAGTTCTTTGGCCAGGAACATTTCTGGAATGCCTGTCATGCCTACCAAGGTGCCTCCACATTTTTGGAACATGGCAATTTCTGTTTTACCCTCAAATCGGGGACCTTCCGTGCAGACGTACACTCCTTGGGTATGGATTGGTATGTTCGCTTGTTCTGCAGCTTCTGTGAACAGCGATCTCAGGTTTTTGCAATAAGGGTCACTCATGTCAACATGAGCTACCTTGTTGTCATTCCCATCAAAAAAGGTCTTGTTGCGACCAGTGGTAAAATCGAGAAAGTCCTCAATAACCACCAGTGATCCCTCATGAATCGATTCATCCATCGAACCACTGGTGAGCAAAGCATATATATGGGTAATCCCTTCCTGTTGAAGTGCTTTCATCTGAGCTCGGTAATTAATGGCATGAGGAGGGGTGTTGTGTGCTTTCCCATGCCGGGGAAGGAAAAGGATCTCTTCCTCTGCAAGGGTAAAACGGTACGTCTCTACATTCCCATACGTTGTTTCTACAAGGAAAGGGCCTTTCAAGTTGGCCAATGAGCCGACTCCAGTACCTCCGATGATTGCTTTTCTGCGATGCTGCATATTAATTCCTTTATAAATCAGAGGGTTGTGCAATGACAAGATTCTTCATTTCTGTTGTTTTAATCCCGGCTTTTTCTGTAGTAATGATACAGTCGAAGTCTTCAACCTTTGCAAATTCGTGATGACTAAAAGCAGCAAACTTGGTGGAATCTGCAATCAGTATACGTTTCTTTGAACGACTAAGCACGAGTTGGTTGATGACTGAAACATCATGGTCAAAGGAAGATACTCCCCCCTTCGTGATTGCACTTGCACCAATGATGCATGTACTGAAATTCATTGTATCAATGTTCCCATATACCTCAGGACCATGGGTAATCCCATAGCTATGATCGAGGGCTCCTCCAATAACAATCGTCTTGATCTTGTACTCCAATAGTTTCGGAAGATGGAAAATACCATTGGTAACCACAGTGCAATGCTTGCCTGCCAGAAACCCAATGAGGTAGTTTTCTGTTGTACCCGGGCCGAGATATATGAATTCATTGTTCTCGAGCGATTTTGCAGCTTTACTGCATATTAGGTATTTCTCTTCTGAATTAACTTCCAGCCTGGCTACTACCGAGTGTTCGGCTTCTTCATTCGGCCTTACCCCGCCGCCATTGAGAAGAATAATCTTTCCTTCTTCTTCCAGTTTCTTGAGATCACGACGAACGGTTGGGAGTGAGACGTTTGTCAATTCCAGCAACTCCTCAATGTAGGCAATTTGCTTCATTTTAATATATGAATATATCTGGTTCTGACGTACGTAGGGAATCATAACAGTGACCTCCATCTGATCTCAGTTCTGTAGTGATAGGCAGCCCTTAGGCGGCTGCCTATCCAACATAGGTTATCTTACTGGTAATCTGCACCGGTTAGATAGCGGTAAAAAGCATTATTTACGAACAAGGCTTTCTCATGTACTTCCAATCCACTTAAGTCTTTCAGGGTATTGATAAGGTTGTTCTTGTTCTCAAGCAGAGAGAAGGGGTGAATGGAATATCCGTCCTCCATAAGGATACAGTCAACGATTTCCTGGTATGCCTGGGGGTCGGCATTGAAAGTTGTGCTGTACAGCGGTTGCCACCAGGCACCTCGGAGCAAGGCTATGTTGCTGTCCTTTGCTTGATTCTTGTCATTTTTCTTTGCATAGGTGTTGATGATTTGGTCGAATTTCAATAGATCTTCTTCTTTTTCGAACTCGAATTTCGCATCATACTCAACTGCATACGCAAGATAGAAATCTTCACTGTTTTCAAGAACCATGTAGTAGGGACTTGGTTCAGGTACCGGACCCCAGTCAAGCAGGTATTCATAGATGGAGACTTTTGGTTCTATCTGCAGTTTCGCATCCATTCCTTCACTCGCAAGCAGAACAACAAGCTGTTTCAGGTGGGTTTCATCGCTATGCCCATACTGAATGGTACGGGATGAAAGGAATTGTGCATCATCAGCGTCCTTCTTCAAGTTGTACCCGGTGGAAGCCTTTCTCTGTACTGCTTCTGCACCGATTGCATCCAGATTGTTGTCGGAGAAGAGGGTATAACTGTCAAAAGCGTTGGAGATTCGCATAAGGATATCGCTATCCTGCACATTGCCGATATAGTTTCTACTTACACCGTTTGCATTTGCAATGCTCATCAGCAGATTTGCAGCAGTTAGGCTGGCAAGTGGTGATGTACCGATAATCTCCTCAGCAACAGACGGGGGAAGCAATGATGCATCCAGTGCACATGCAAGATAGGGTTGTACATCCTGGGGCACTTCACTACTGATACCATGGAAGGCAAGTCTGCTCGATGCCTTCTCTGGACTGTAGGTCAAGGCCAGCTCAGTGAGGTCAGCGGCAGCCACAAGTGCTTTGAAGATGTCATTCTGCTCATTGATTTCTATCACTGCTCCGCTTAGTTGGTTGAGTGCTCTCTCAAAAGATGCAAACTCAACCGAATCGCTGGGAAGTGTGATCCCAAAATAGTGTTCGAGGTATTCAGGATTGCTTTGATCGGCAAACTGCCCTTCATTGATTCCAGCCCCAAAGAGCAGTGTTGTTAAGCACAGTATGCTCACAAACATCGTGATTTTTCTCATGTTGTCTCTCCTTTCATAGTATTCCAATGATGTGATCCTACTAAGAACGTATCATTGAATCATAAATATGTCTAGAAAAATCAAAAAATGATTTTTTATGAAATTCTCATATACCATAGATAATCACCCGAAAATACTGAATGGGTGCACGTAAAAAAGTTCTTCATGGGAGAGGGAAGTCATGATAAGATGTTAGCTAGAGAGGGATTGTAAAGGATTGGATTAAGTAAAAGATTGCTAATAGCAAATAATTATAGCATGTTTCTTGACAAAGTGCCAACTTTAATTGTTTAATAGAGTTGTCGGATACAGGAATTACACACACTATGTTATGTGCATTGGTTGCACTAACGGCCTGTACGATTGTGAAAAATAGTTCCTAATGTGGGAACTTCCGACAAGAAAACGTCTAGATTCGAACAACTTTGAGGAGGAATTATGCGACGTACATTACTAGTAGTACTTTTGCTTGCGATACCGATGATGGTATTTGCAGGAGGAGACGCTGAGAAAGCAGCTCCTGTTAAACAGATCCGAGTAGCAGACCAGGTCCCTGGATTGATTACCCCGGGTGTCTGGGATGGTCAGGTATTCTCCATGAACTCATCCATCTATGAGTATCTTATGGAGATCAATGCAGAAACCGGTGAACTTGATCCTGTGCTTGCAACAAGCTGGGAAACCGACGCTGGTAAGGTCTGGACCTTTAAGCTGAGAGAGGGTGTCAAGTTCCACAATGGTTCTGATTTTACCGCTGAGGATGTAAAATTCACACTCGAGAGAACCCAGAATCCTGATCTTGGGCATCTGAAGAAGTCTGACTTCGAGGTTATGGAATCTGTGCGTGTAATTGATGATTACACGGTTGAGGTAACACTCAAAGAGCCTCGCCCGACTTTTGTATATCAGATGACCGACTACAGTATGGCAATCCTTTCCAGCGAGTATGACTATGACTCCTTTGGTGAGACCAAGCCAATGGGTACTGGTCCTTTCATGATGAGCCAGTTGGTTCCCAAGGAATCAGCACTGCTTGAGAAGAATCCGAACTACTGGGTAGAAGGACTTCCCAAGGTTGACCAGCTTGCCATTTACTTTGTAGGCGATATTGATGCCAGCATCTCCATGCTTGAATCTGATCGTGTAGATGTTGTTCCCTTCATCACCCCAGAGATCAAGCAGCGTCTTGATGGTGTTGATGGCATTTCTGTCATCTCTCCTTACCAGGAACAGAGATTCATCTCCATGCGTGTAGATGAGGCTCCCTTTGATGACAACCGCGTTCGATTGGCTTTCAAGTATGCCATGGATCCAGAGATAATTGCCCGCAGTACCGCTAAAATGGAACTGGGCGATGGAGTCTACTATAATGAGACCCCGATCATGAACGCATTGGCTGAGTACAAAGAGTTGCCATTACGTGAGAGAAACATTGCAAAGGCAAAGGAATTGCTTGCAGAAGCTGGCTATCCTAATGGCTTGAGCACTGAACTCTACTACGCTTCTGACCACCCCTTTGGTAAGGAGCTCAGCCAGACGGTCAAGGAATTGGCTGCTGAGGCTGGATTCGATATTGAGCTGAAGGGATATACCCGTGACGTCTACCTCTCACAGTATTGGTTGAATGTTCCCATCTCCCTCACTGGTTGGGGTGGTCGTATTGACCCATCCATGTTGCTTGGACTTGCCTTCAAGGGCGGTGGTCCTTGGAATGAGTCCCATCTGGATGCACCTGCTCTCAACGATCTAATCGAAAAGATTTCCGGTGAGGCAGATCCCGATCAGCGCATGGCTTACTATCATGAGCTACAGGAATGGTTCTATGAGAATGGTCCTCTGATCAACGTACAGGTTCCGTATCTGGTGGCGATCAATGACAGTGTTGTTGGTTACCGGCAGCCGATTACCATGCTTCCACAATATAAGTACATGGATATTCTATGAAGAGATTAATGCAAATGTTTCTTCGTCGTCTGGGGTCGCTTATTGCGACCCTGGTCGTCATGTCGTTCATCATCTTCTTGCTTGTTGAAATCATGCCAGGTGATGTCGCACAAATGATACTGGGCCAGAGTGCCACAGAGGAGGCCGTAGCTTCCCTCCGTGAGGCAAGGGGGCTCAATGATCCCTTGCTGGAACGCTATGGAAGATGGATCAAAGGCGTAGCGGTCGGTGATTTAGGTGAATCTATCTATATGAAAGGTGTTTCGATCAACTCCATTCTTTGGAGGAAGGTCGGCCATTCAGTAATTCTAGCCATGACAGCCTTTATCATTTTTGTTCCACTATCTATCTTCTTTGGGGTATTGGCAGGGGTAAAGGAGAAAAAACCGACAGACTCCATCATTTCATTCTTTGGCTTGGCGACGATGGCCCTCCCTGAGTTTGTTTCCGGTGTTATTCTCATTACCGTCTTTGCTGTCCAGTTGGACTGGTTTCCCATTGTAAGCGTCATTCCCATCGGGGAAAGTATTTGGCAGAATCTGAACATTGTAATTCTCCCGGCACTATCCATTACGTTTGTAATGTTCGGATATATCTCGAGAATGCAACGTTCTTCCATGATCACCGTTATGAATTCTGACTACATCAGGGCAGCTACCTTGAAAGGTATGCCGCGCAAGTATGTCATATTCAGGCATGCGTTGAAAAATGCAATGCTTCCTACAATTACCATTATTGGTATGAATATGGGTTGGTTGTTTGGTGGTCTTGTCGTAGTTGAGACGCTCTTTGGGTTCCCAGGGATGGGCTCATTGTTGATGACAGGAATCAAGACAAGAGATGTACCCCTTATTGAGGCTTGTGTGCTCTTGATAACCGTCATCTACTCACTCTCTACGATGATTACCGACATTATGTATAGCTATCTCAACCCGAGGATCAGATACCAAGGAGGCCAGAAATGAAGTATTTCTTGTATCAATTGAAGAAAAGTCCATTGGCCATGGTTGGTATCGCAATCATCTTGTTCTGGTTGATAGCTGCTGCAGTAGGTCCATCCATGATTCCCTTTACGCATACGGCAATGGACTCTGAGAATCAGATGGCTTCCCCTGGTGAATACGGTCATGTGTTGGGCACCGATGGGCTTGGCCGCGATATTCTTGCGAGAATTGTCTATGGCAGTCGATCAATCCTTACCGTAGCACTACTGACTTCCATATTTTCCACATTGGTGGGTATCTTACTTGGGTTTTCAGCAGGGTACTTTGGAGGGAAGCTTGATACAGCGTTCCTCAGGGCAATGGATATTCTTATGGCCATTCCTCCCTTGGTATTGTCCATGGTTATCCTTGGTATTCTTGGAGATTCCAGTATTGCGAGCTTGACGATCATTGTATCCATTGCATTCGTACCTGCTACAGCACGTGTCTCCCGTGGAGTGCTCTTGACAGAAAAGAGCCAAGAGTATGTCTCTGCTGCTCGTATTCGCGGTGAGAACCATCTCTACATCATGTTTGTTGAGATACTCCCCAATACCATGGGACCCATTATTGTTGAAGCTACTGCACGATTTGCCTATTCAATTATGATGGTTGCCTCCCTCGGATTTTTGGGAGTTGGATTGCAGCCTCCCACCCCTGACTGGGGTATGATGGTTATCGAGAACAAGCCGGTCATTGCACAAGCGCCTTGGGCGGTTCTGTTTCCAGCCTTGGCTATCGCTTCCTTGGTGATTGCCATCTCAATTTTCTCTGACTTTGTCAGTAAGGTATTGATACATGAACGATAATATTTTAGAAATTGAAAACCTCCATGTTCGATTCAACACCTTTGATGGGACCTTTTCTGCAGTCAACAATGTGTCCTTGAATCTGGAATACAGTGAATCGATTGGCATCATAGGTGAATCTGGTTGTGGAAAGAGTACCCTCGCATTCACCGTAATGCGCTACCTTGCAAGTAATGCAGAGGTAGAGGGAGCTATCCGTTTCAAGGGTGATAATTTGCTCGAGAAATCGGAAAAAGATATGGAATCTGTTCGTGGTAATAGAATTGCCATGGTTTTCCAGAACCCATACTCCTCCCTCAATCCTTCCCTTACCATTGGTTTTCAGCTTGATGAAGTGGGAATGCACCACCAGAAGCTGAACAAGGCAAAGGCAAGGAAAGCAACGATTGAAGCTTTGGAGATGATGAACCTTGGAGACCCCAAGGGCATTGTGAGAAGGTACCCTCACCAGGTGAGTGGTGGAATCCAGCAGAGAATCTGTATTGCGATGGCTTTGCTTTGCAAGCCGGACCTTATGATTCTTGATGAACCGACCACTGCCTTGGATGTTACTACAGAGGCTGTCATCCTTGATTCTATTGCAGAACTCAGGGATAAGCTGAAGATGTCCATGATCTATATCTCGCATGATATTGGTGTTATCAATAAAGTAGCTGAGAATATCGTGGTTATGTACAGTGGTGAGATTGTCGAGAGCGGTCCCAAACAGCAAATATTTGAGAATCCTGTACACCCATATACCCGTGCCTTGATCAATTGTATGCCCCGAGGTGGGGTAGTGAAGGAAAAGACGAAGCTGAACACCATCCCCGGTTATGTGAAGAAACGTGGGGCTGATGAAGGTGGCTGTCCGTTTGCTGACAGGTGTGATAAGAAGAACGATACCTGTATCAGTGAATACGGGATTAAGAAGATAGAAGGGGCCCACTTTGCTGCCTGCGATCGTGCGTATGCTGAGGATATCCCTGACAAACTGAAGGTGCGACTTACGCCAACTGCACGCAAGGATGATCCGGATTTTGACAGTGAGAAAGATCTGTTGAAGGTTGAGAACTTACATAAGATTTATGGCAGCAGACGTAAAGTATATGCAGTCAATGGCATTGAGTTCTCAGTCAAACCGCATTCCATTCTTGGTATTGTAGGTGAATCTGGATGTGGTAAATCCACTACCGGACATATGGTCAGTGGCTTGTTCCCACCATCCAAGGGAAGGATTCTCTTTGGGGATACTGATATTTCCATTGGTTGGAATAAGCGGGACAAGGAGACGCTGAAGAACATTCAGCTCATCTTCCAGAATCCTGGGCGGAGTCTCAATCCTTCCCACACCGTTGAAAAGATCATTGGTCGAACCATGCAGAAGCTTGCAAACATCAATGATGCGAATGAGCGGCGTGAGAAGATTATCGATATTCTTAGAAAGGTTGACTTGGGTAAGGAATATTTGGAGAAGAAACCTCGTCAGCTCAGTGGAGGGGAGCAACAGCGTGTGGCTATTGCACGATCACTCTCCATCTCTCCAAACCTGATTGTCTGTGATGAGCCAACCAGTGCACTTGACGTCTCTGTCCAGGCATCGGTACTCAACCTGCTCAATGACCTACAGGTGGACACCCATGTTGCCTACTTGTTCATATCGCATGACCTGAATGTCATCAACTACCTCAGTGATTACATCATGGTCATGTATGCAGGAAAGATTGCTGAATATGGCAAACGGGATGAGGTGATGGACAACTCCCACCACCCATATACCGAGGCACTGCTCTCAGCAGTTCCCGAGGTTGACCCGACAAAGCAGAAGGAGATCATTGAACTGGAAGGAATGCTTCCTGATCCTGCAAAGAAGGTGAAGGGGTGTCCGTTCGCTGGTCGATGTCACAAACAGGTAGGTGAGATTTGCGAGAAGGAGTATCCACCCATGGTGCGCCTCTCCGAGGATCACTACTACTTCTGCCACATCAAGCCGTAGGGAATCGTTAAAAATTGTCGAGAAAGGGATCATTGGTCTAAAAAACCGATGATCCTTTTCCTTGATGTAACTATCTATATGTAATAACGAGTGATGCAATTAATCATAGATGATTAAGTATGTCTCTCTAGTGCCTTAATTGCCTTACATGCTGTTTCAGCCTACGGATCTGTGTCCGTACGAAGATTACCGTAGGAGAAGGGACAGTAGAGAAGGTAACCCATCTTGCTTCAGAGAATTCAGAGATGTAGGGTGGTGTTGCCTGATTCTTGAGTTGATATGTATAGACTCGGTAGTGAAAACCTGGTACATCAAGCGACCAGAGAAGCAACATGTTCTCTGGGTATGGAACGTATATTCCCACTTCTTCATGGCATTCCCTTATTGCTGTCTCTTTGTAGGAAATCTTTCCCTTGGTATCATACCCATCTCTTGCTTTCTCCCATGTCCCTCCAGGGAAAGACCACCTATGGTTTTGAGGCGGCATGGAACGTTTTCCCATTAGGAAAGATACTTCATCTGTCTCAGTGATCATCCAGAATATGATTCCAGCTCCGTGGTATGGTAGATGCATGTATAGGTCTCCTCATTTCAGTATACAGGAATGAGTTTCCTCAAGGGCAATAAACTGCCACTTCTTTCAGGAATATACATATCATGGATATTGTCAGATTATTAGTTCAGATTATACTGAGAGTATCCTGGTAGTGACGTGGGAGGTGCTTATGAGAAGCCTCGTTCGTTTTCTTTGCCTTGGTATTCTGGTCAGTTTCATTTCTCTTGCACTTGGATGTAACCTTGGTTCAGGTGAAACAGTGGAAATTACACTGAATGCGGTGGTTACCGGAGAGGGGACGGTTGAAAGAACTGTGGACGAATACCCATGGGAATCGGTAAACATCTCTCCGTCCTCGTATAAAATGCTTATCACCTATTTTGCCTTGGAACGTGATGATGGATTGAAAGTCACATTGGTGGATGATGAGAGCGCAGAACTTCTTGATTTTTCAGGTTCTGTTGGGGCTGATGGACTTTTCCTTGCCAGGAAAGCAATACCGACTGGTACCTATGTGGCCTATGAGATGAGCTTCACCTACCTGGAGATGGATGTATTGTGTTCCTTCAATGTTCCTTCCTGGTCGACAGATGCTGCCCACGCTCTGGTAACAGATACTCATGATGCAGGTGGTTCCCCCTCCCCTGGTAGCTACACCATCCGTCAGTATTTCAATGTTGATGGACAGTTCCAGAAACGGGACATGGTAGTAAATGCAGGGACCGAGGAATCGCCCAACTGGGTATGGATGAGAAGGGAACTGGAGAATTCAGAGGGAAACAGAAAGTTCTTCCTTGATCAGGAAACACATCCCTACCAAGGATGTATCGACCTCTTTGCTGATGAGGATTTCTGGGGTGCAAACGATACATTGGATGATGAAGATCCCGAGATCATCATAGAGAGTGGCAACACTGCCGGTGGTCTGGATGCAAAGATCACTACCTTTACTGTCACGGTGCCAAAGACCCTCCTGATAACAGTTGATGTAACCAGCTCCTTTAATTTCTGGGAAGACTCCACCAATAGTACCTATTACAACGGCACCCTCGACTTTGGACCATCATATGATGAGATTCCCATAGGTGAGGGTGCTATCGAATATTTTGGGGATAAAGGGTTCCACCCCTTTATGCCGAAGTTCAATCTGAAAATGCTGTAGAGCACTTAGAATGTGAGTACCTTGTCGCTGTCGGCAGTCCACTCAGCAAGGGCCGCCATGGTGGATTTCTCAGCGCCTGCAAAATATGGTTCGTTCTTATGGATACCACAACGGGCCATACAAGTTCCACAAACCCTTACTTGAACACCCTTTGCGATCAGGTCACGAAGCATCTGCGATAGGTCCTGGTCATACTCGAGTGGCTTCTTGTTTGAATCACGGGCAAGATCGACAGAATCATTCATCAGGAAGATTCGCACTGTATGACCTGTTACCTGCAGTTGTCCAGCAAGACGTAGGGCATTCCACGTTACATCGCTCCCATCATAGGGAGCATGATTGAAAATCATAAGAATACTGCTCATATTGTTTCCTTTTCCTTTATAAATGGACCAAGGTCCATATCTGCATAGGAAGCACCAGGTCTTACAACCGGGTACAGCACTTCCTTACGGTCGGTAATCACCTCAAGCAAGCATGGTCCAGTGCTCTCGAACCATTCCTTGAGCGCAGGAGCAATGTCCTCTTTCTTTTCAATTCTTCTGCTAAAGGAGAAACCACACAGGTCTGCCATCTTCGCAAAATTGACATCTTCATTTCTACAAGTTGCAGAGTGACGACCTTCATATGCAGCATCCTCAAGATTGTAGACCATCCCATCGGCATGGTTGTTCAGGAGGAGTATCTTGATGGGAAGGCAGTTGGTTCCTATCGTGAAGAGCTCACCCATATTCATCCTGAAACTTCCGTCCCCGTCCACTACGATTACCTGTTTATCCATATTGGCGTGTACTGCTCCAACAGCAAGGGGCATTCCACTTCCCATGGTCCCAAAGGCACCACAGGTGAGAAAAGAACGCGGCCTTTGGCATCGAATGTACTGAGCAGAGAACAGCTGATGATTACCAACCCCTGTGGTGATGATGGTAGATTCGTCGATAAGCGTATCCAAGGTACGTAAGACCTCTGCCATCTGAATTGTAGTTGCTTCAGTATTGTAGGCAAGAGGCCAACGTCGCTTCAGTGCTGCTGCATGCTCTCTCCACGTATCAATGGTGATCCTGAGGTCATGGGTATCAGCCCAATCGCAGAGGTCATGAAGAATGGTTGCAGCATCTCCAATGAAAGAGAACACTGGTCGTCTTTCTCCCCGAATTTGTTGCACCTTGTCGGCATGGATGTCGATGAACGCAATCTTCGCCTGAATGGCAAAGCCAACTTTTTCCGCAACTCGGTCATCCCACCGGACTCCAATGGCGAGAAAGAGGTCGTTCTCCTGGATGATCTTGTTGGCGGCAGGTGTGCCGAACATACCAAGCATCCCAAGATTGGTATCCTCACGCTCACTCACCACCCCTTTGGCCATCAAGGTGTTTACTGATGGGATCGAAAACCTTGCATTGAATCGTCTTATGGCTTCACTGCCACGTGCACTGTTAAGCCCACCACCCAAATACAAGAGTGGGTGATCAGCCTCCATCAACAGGTCGAAAAATTGTTTGCATTGTGAAGCGGAGAGATGGACATCCTGATCATAAATGGTGCTGAACTGTTCAAGGGGGAGTGCTTCATACCCGGCTGCTTTCTGTTGCAGGTTCATGGGAAGGTCGATGACTACCGGTCCACGTTTACCTGATTGTACCAGGAAGTAAGCATCCTTGATCACCTTTTCAAGGTTGTTCAAAGCTTTAACGGAGTACACTTTTTTGGCTGTGGGGCCAAAAACTGAGGCGACATCAATATGCTGGAACGAATCAGTACCAAGCTTGTGCTCTGGTACCTGTCCAGCTATTACCACCAGGGGAATGCTGTCAGCGTAGCTGTCAGCCACAGCTGTCAGTGCATTGGTGATGGCCGGGCCGCTGGTTACAATGGCAATCCCGACCCGCTCACTGCTCCTCGAGTATCCTGCAGCACTGAAGGCCGCACACTGCTCATTGGCATTCACGACAATCTTTATCGAGCTCTTTGCTAGCTCATCCATGACCGGCAGAATAGCCGCTCCTGTATATCCGAAGATATACTGTACACCCAGATCCTCAAGGCTTCGTGCAATAATCTCTGCTCCGGTTTTGAGTTGTTTAGCCATAGTGGACTCCTTTTTGGCATGCTAAAGAAATCTACACAAACAGTCAATTCTGTCGAACTGCCATAAGTTCTTTTTGCGCAAATAATGAAAAAACGGATAAGCAATGCTGTTTTTAGATTTCATATTTTTCTTTTCTCTAGTGGTAAAAGCTGTGGTACGCTTGGGCATGATGGTTGATGAACAAAGAATAAGGAAACTCAATACCAAACCAACACTGCATGAAAAGCCGTATGTTGTGTATTGGATGCAGGCATCCGGGAGGGTGTATCAGAATGAAGCACTCTCGTTTGCAATAGAGACGGCAAATTCCCTTAAGAAACCGTTGGTTGTCTATTTTGGAATCACTCCACATTTTGCAGGAGCCTCAGCCCGTCACTACCGCTTCATGCTGGAAGGTATTCGGGAGGTGGAGAAGGAGTTGCAGGAGCGTTCCATACCCTTGCTTGTCTCTTCTTTTGGGGTAGTGGAAGGTTTGGAAAAGCTTCAATCAAGCATTGCCTGTCTTATAGTCGACAGGGCATACACCACCATTGAACGTTCTTGGAGAAAGGAGGTTTCCTCGCTCCTTGCATGTACCATCTATGAGGTAGAGACAAATGTTGTGGTGCCCATTGACGCGGTGAGTGATAAGGAAGAGTACTCTGCAGCAACCCTGAGAAGAAAGATTGAACCCATGATCTCCTACTTTGCGCAGGAGATCCAGATACCAGAGTTCATGGTGAAGAGCCGGTCCTATGACTTCCCCTTTGATTCAGCTGATCTTGGGGATATTCCATTGCTTCTTGAATCCCTGGGGATAGAACAGAAGGGTAGTTCGGTTTTGCCTTTACAAGGGGGCAGTACTGCAGCGCTCTCTAGACTGGATGACTTCATCGAACATACCTTGGTCGGCTATGATACACAACGCAATGATCCTGCACAGAACCACAGTAGTGGTCTCAGTGCATATCTTCATTTTGGGCAGATCAGCCCAGTTACCATCTACCACGCGGTTAAAGATCTGGATATCAGTGATGTACCGGCATTCCTGGAGCAGTTGATCGTCAGGCGTGAACTTGCCTATAACTTTGTTGCTTTCAACCCATTCTACGATCAGTATGAGGGGCTTCCCTCCTGGGCGAGGAAGAGCTTGGAGGCGCATGAGGCCGACCCAAGACCTGTTACCTACCGCTATGAAGAGTTGGAAAGGGGAGAGACCCATGACCCCTACTGGAATGCAGCACAGAAGGAGTTGGTTCTATTGGGTCGAATGCACAACTACCTGAGGATGTACTGGGGGAAAAAGATCCTCGAGTGGAGCCCGACTCCCAAGCAGGGATTTTCCTGGGCACTGAAACTCAATAATACCTACCAGGCAGATGGACGTGATCCAAATGGGTATGCCGGTGTTGCCTGGTGTTTCGGCAAGCATGACCGTCCATGGGTTGAACGACCCATATTCGGAAATATCCGCTACATGAATGACAAGGGGCTGGAGCGAAAATTCAACATGAAAGCCTATCTCCAGCGGATTGAGGCAGAGACATCCTCCTAGGAGTCCAGTTTTCTCAGGTTCTGGACCTCTATGATGAGAGCACCCTCGTCATTTTTCACCAGCCCAAATACCAGTAGCGGCCAACGACCTGCCAGCAATGGGTAGAGACGATTGTAGAGAATCGGGAACAATACCGTCTCATAGAGTGCCGTCTCATCCTCAAAGGAGACAAAGCTCATGCTTTCTCCCGTCTTGGTCAATACCTGCTTCTGGGTTATCTGGTAGCCGATAAGTGTGACATATCGCTCTACATGCTGGTCGATCTCACAAGCCTTGATCCGATGAACTGATCTCAGGAGGTGTGCGTAGAGGACCAGGGGATGATGATTCCTGAGGAAGCCCAAGGATGAAAACTCCCGGTGGAGCTCTTCTTCACTGAAAGAGCGATGTACGGCAACAGGAAGCTGTTCTTTCTTGCAATAGGGGAGAGGCGTGGCAAACAGGTCTGCCTGTCCATAGGATTGATTAGCACGTGTGGTGGTAAGCAGGAGCCTGAGCTGTTCACTTCGTTTTCTCTCAGGTGCCAATGAGTCAAACGCACCAGAGGCTACCAGGGCGACCAGATCCTCCCTGTCCAGGGAGATCCGGAGGGGAACTTCTTCCAAGGTGGAGAATCTCCCTCCTTGTTTGCGTTCCTCGATAATTCGCTTCATAGCCTTTCTGCTGAGTTCAGCGATGGCCATCAGGCCGATAATCAGGGTGTTTCCTTCTGCCCAGTACGTAATCCTGCTGATATTGATATCGGGGCCGGCTATGATAAGACCCATCCTTCTTGCCTCACTGATGTACGCCTGTGGTCGGTAATATCCCCCTTGGTTGGTCAATACAGCAGCCATGAAATGAGCCGGGTGATGGACACGGAGGTATGCACTTTGGAAGGATACCATGGCATAGCTTGCTGAGTGGGGCTTGCAAAAGGAGTAGCCATCGAAGGAGAGCATCATCAGCCAGATCTGTTCAGCAACAGGAGTGGTTACCCCACCAGCATGGCAACCTGCAAAAAACTGGTCCCTGAATGCCTGCAACCGTTTTCCTGCGGCTTTCTTTGCGATGACCTTACGGAGTTGGTCGGCATCAGCTTGGGAAAATCCTGCCAGGGCAACGGCTGTCTTGGAGACATCTTCCTGATAACAAAGTATTCCATAGGTCTCATCGAGGATATAGGCAAGCCTGGGATGGAGCGGTTCCCATCGTTTGCCTTTCAAGCGTTGTACGTACTCATTGATGTACTTGTTTGCTGCAGGCCGTATAATTGAGGAATGGATGACAATATGGGCAAAATCACCTCGTCCTGTTTTCTTCTGTAACTGTCTCATTGCAGGGGATTCTATGTAGAAGACACCCATCGAATTCCCACAAGCAAGTGCATTGATCGTATCAGCATCTTCTGCAGGCTGCCAGGTTCGCTCATCGATGGATACTCCTTCTTCCCGCAGGTTCTGCAAGGTGTCACGGATGACTGCAAGGGATCGGTTGCCCAGGAGGTCGATCTTTACAAAACCTGCCTGCTCTGTTCCATCCTTCTCCCAACTCAGCAAGGGATATCCATCAGCTGAGCGAAGGATCGGGGCATAGCACGTTACTTCTTTGGGTGTGATGACCAACCCCCCGCAGTGCATGGATATCTCTTTGGGAAGCCGGTCAAGGGCTGAGGCTATACGGACGATGGTCTGCCACAGGGGGTCAATCAGCGCATCGACTCCCCGCATGAACAATGTCTCTTCTGCCTTGGTGATCTGTGCATCACTCAGCCCATAGCAGCGGGCTGTTTCTCGAATTGCAGAGCGCAGGCGGAACCGGTTGTGGTTGGCCACCCTCGCACAATGATCAATGCCAAAGCGTTCAAAGACTGCAGCAAAAATCCCGTCTCGCTCATCCCAAGCAAAGTCAACATCGATGTCCGGTGGATCCTGGCGGGAAGGCGAGAGGAATCGTTCAAAGTACAGATGATGGGCAATGGGATCCACATTGGTGATGAAGAGACTGTAGGAGACGATGGATGCAGCTCCTGATCCCCTACCGCAGGTCCTGCTGCTCATCAGCACGATATCGTGCATCACCAGGAAATAGGGAGCAAACCCCTTTTCGTTTATGATACCCAGCTCATATTCAATGCGTTCCATGATGGCATCATTGATCTCCCCGTAGCGGTTCTCAGCTCCCTGATAGACCCGGTACTTCAGTTCCTCTTCTGCGCTTCTCTTCTCCGTGACTGGATAGGTGGGGAAGATGAGGGAAGAGGAGAATGGGTCATACGGCTTGAGTCGTTGTACATGTTCCATGGCCTCTGGCCAGGGGGCAAAGGACTGCTCCCACTCCCTCTGCTCAAGTAAGATTCCGCCCTTTTGGCAATATTCATGTTCTGTAAGAGCACCCACACTTGTATGAAGGGCAATGGCTCGAAGTACCTGGTGAACCTCCCTCTGACTTTCGGCGAGGAGAAATGCCCCATCAACAGCAAGAAGGGGAACAGTGAGTTTCTTCGCGGTGGTAATGATCTGCAGGGAATCTGGGCTGATTGCACCATACAGCTTGGCTCCTGTACCGGCAAGCTGGGTAAGGATTGCACTGCTTGCGGTTGCCAACACCAGCCCTTCTGAAGTTTCCTTGAGTGTAGGGAGGTATGAGAAGGAAGGGTCAAGATTCCTCTTGCTGATGAGCTTGCAGAGCAGCTCATAGCCCCCTTGGTCCTGTACAAAGGCAAAGAGGTCTCCCGTCTTCTCGGTAAGCAGGCAAGCGCAGATAAGGGAGATTCCCCTCTCTTTTGCTGCTTCCCTATAGACAGGATACCCATAGAGGTTGTCGCGGTCCGTGATGGCTACCTGTGTTACCTGCATGGACTGTAGACGGTCGAAGAGCTCATCTACCGAAACAGGAGAGAAGAGAAGGGAGTAGGCTGTGCTCAGGGCTAGACGACTACGCATGGGCAAGTGCTGCCCCATGGGTCAGGATGCCAGGACCAAACTTATGACGCATTCGGTCAACTGCCTGTTGCAGGGAATCAGAGCGATGCTGTGCATCGGGAAGAAAGAGGTCCAGGGTCGGGGCGAGTGGGGAGAGTTCACCTAGGGAGAGAGTGCAAGAGAGAATACGCACCCTCCGGCTTGCTGCCAGCTGTGCAACCTTCCATGCGACAAGGGATATTTCAAGGTCATAGACCCATTGTCCCTTTATGCGGTGGGAAGCTTCACTTCTCCTTCCATCACTGTAGAGCAACGCTATGTGGATCTTTGCCGCACCAAGTCCTGCAGTTCGCATAGACAATGCAGCATCCTCCCCAGCTGTAACCACTGCGGCCTTGAGAGCATCCATCTCGAGGATTGGTTCAGCAAAGCTGATTTTTCTCTGCACAATCCGCTTCTCCGGCAATCCGCTTTGTAGTGGGCTGTTATCCAAACCACGGGCGGCGTCACGGAGGGCAAGACCTCGTTTCCCCAGGAATGCCATCACCTGCTCATCCCCAAGGGCGGCAATCTGGCCAATTGTCGTGATTCCTGCAACAGAGAGTAGTCGTGCAGTGGCAGAGCCCACACCACTGAGCAAGGAAACATCCTGCCAAGCAAGGAATGAGGCCTCATCACCCTCCCTGACCTGGATAAGTCCGGCAGGTCGGGTGGTACGGGTACCCACCTTTGCAACCAGTTTATTGGAGGCAACTGCCACAGAAGCCTCAAGATTTAGCTTTTTCCTGATCTCTCCCTGGATATGTACCGCGCTATCCACCACCGGGCCAAAGAGACGGGTGGTTCCCTGCATATCCAGATAGATATGTCCTCCCCGGTCGCACTGGATGCTTGGAGAATATTCCTGTGCGATGGAGGTGATTGCTGTATCGGCTTTCGTGGTACTCTGATTGTCCCAGGGGAGCACCTGCAGGGAAGGGACCATCTGCTTTGCAAAGCGGAGGGGCATGCCTGCCCGTATACCTTCTTCCCATGCTCGGTGGGATGGGGTAAGCACCACAGTCCTTGCTGATCCCTCAAGGGCAACCACAAAGGGGGTGTCAGCAAGACTTGGGTTCTTTGCCACCTCTACTGCTGCTGCAAAGTCGGTTACATTGATATGGATGATGCTTGCACCTGCTCTTTGCATGCCTTGCCTCCCACTGCCAACTGGTAGAGCGTCAGTGCATTGGCTACTGCCTGACCCCTTCTATGGTTGTTGAAGTAGATGAGTACCTTCTGTGCATGTGTGGTAAATGACTGGATACGCCCAAGCAGGCTGGCAAGCTCTTTCTCACTGTAGAGATAGTCGTAGCGGCTTGCGCTGTCCGATCCCCACCATGTCTCCTCATTCCTGCCATGCAGCCTGATGTATGCCAGTGAGCTGCTGGTTTTAACATCCATCATGGGTGGGTTGCCTTTCACCGAGGGGAGGTCAAGGGAAGCAAGGGCAATATTCCTCTCTCGTAGTGAGTCGAGTGTGCGGTTGTTGTACCAGCTGCTGTTCCTGAACTCGATGGCAAGAGGGAATGGGGAGAGGGATTTCAGGAGTGAGTCCAGATATTTTCGCTCTCCCACTTCATAGTGGAACGAGTAGGGGAATTGCAGGAGTACAGCACTGAGTACCTGGTTTTCTACCAGCGGCTCAAGAGCATGTGAGAACAGGAGCGCCTGCTCCCTCCATGAAGAAGGATCAATGGTATGGGTGAGGCTCTGGTGTGCTTTGATGGAGAATTGGAGGGATGGGGCACTCTTATGCATTGCTGCAAGCTGAGAAGCCTCTGGCATGCGATAGTAGCTGAAGTTCAGCTCCACGGTGGGAAAGCGTTGGGCGTAGTGGGCAAGGAACTCCTCGCTTCTGGTTCCTGGTGCATACACTGGTCCTATCCACTCGGTATAGCTGTAGCCTGAAGTTCCAATCAAAACAATACTCATACTCTTGATATACTATATATATGTTAAGTAATCAAGAGTAAAACTCACGTCTCTTGCCTCCGGGGGGGATATCAGCCATACTGATGCACAACATTTTGGAGGTGGATGTGCACACATATGCCGGTATTGTTTTCTGTGATGTGGATGGAACGATTCTTCCCCATGGGGAGAGAACCGTCTCATCGGATTTCTTTGCCTTGGTAGAAGAAGCAAGGCAGGCCGATTACCTGGTCTGCATATCCAGCGGGCGATTCCATGAGGCGCTCCTTCCCCTCTTTTCTCCAGTCTCTTCCAAGGTGGTTTTTTCGGCTTCCAATGGGTGCAGGGTATTGTATCAGGGAAGAGAGTTGTTTCCTAATCAAGGAATAGATTATTCCTTGGCTGAGCAGATAACCTCTTCACTGCATGACTGGGGGGCAACGGCGCTTATCTCAACGACAGATGCCATCTGTCTTCCTACGGTAGCCCGCGAACAGCTGAAAGCAAAAAGCTATCTAGCAAAAGGATATACGAGATTCTTTGACACATTCAGCGAAGTCCCCGGAGATGTGCTGCAGATCACAGCTGTATGTGATGGCAATCTCTCCACAGTTCTGGCAAGAAGCCGGGAAGCTTGGGGTTCTGCCTTTCATGTGGTTACCACAGGCAAAGAGATGTTTGACATCTGTCCTACCTCGAAGGGAATCTCACTGAGAGCAATCAGTGAACACTTCTCTGTTCCCATCGCCCATACCTATGCCTTTGGGGATGATGAGAATGACATTCCCATGCTTGAGGCTGCCGGCAAAGGGTTTATCATGGGAAATGCACACCAAGGAGTAAAGGACAGGGAGTTTGAACACTGCCATGATTTGATCGGGACGATCAGGGAAATACTCGCAAAGTAGATTGAGAAATGCTAGCAGGATAGGGGGGGGTATGCTAAGGTATTGTCATACGTTGGTTTGGAGGACTGGGAGTAACACATTTGAACGTGCCTATCAGTGCAACCCAAGGGCAATATGCCCTCACTATTTTTGGTGTGGCAGTATTCCTTTTAGGACTGCTTATCCTTCTCACGGTCATTGTGATCATACAGAAACGTAAAGCAAAGACGTTCCAGACGCAGGAAACATCGTTTCAGCATACTTCAGCATTGCTTCATTATGTAATAGAGCATTCACGCTATGCAATCGCAGTCCACGATACAGAGCTACGATATCTCTACGTCAGTAATAAATATTGTGAGGAGTATCATATCCCTGATGGGAATGCACTCATCGGCAAACCCCATTATGAGGTATTTCCGGGTCTCCCTGAGAAGTGGAAGCTTGCACACCAGCGAGCGCTCCATGGCGAAATTGTCACAGGTGATGATGATGTGTATATCCATGAGGATGGGAGCATGGATTATACCCGTTGGGAGTGTCGACCCTGGTATAGGGAATCAGGAAAAATTGGGGGGATTATCGTCTATACCGAGCTGCTTACCCAACAGAAGCGAATGGCCTCGGAACTAAAAGAGGCCCATGACTATCTCGATGCCCTGCTTATGGAATCAAACAGCCCTATCCTTGTCTGGGATGCTTCATTCACCATTACCAGGACCAACCACTCCTTTGCATCTTTGTTGGGCCTTCCAATAAGCGATATAGTAGGAAAGAATGTGGGATCTGTCTTGACTTCGCTGGGAAAGGGAGAACTTAAACGGCTGGAAAACCGTTTGGAAACTGAACACAGTCTCTCCAATGTTGAGATTCATTTGAAAACCATAGAGGGAGAAGTTCGGACCATTCTCTGGAATGCTGGACCTATCCTTGACCCGGTTGATGGCTCTCTTGTTGCAACCATCGCCCAGGGATTGGATATAACCGAGCGTAATGCAATTGAGCAACAAAACAAGGAACAGTTGGTTGAACTGAGACGTTGGTATGCAGTAATGAGCCAGAGGGAAGAGCGGATCATGAATCTGAAACGGGAAGTCAACGCTCTCCTCAAGGAAATCGGTCGGCCAGAGCGGTACTCCTCAGTGGAAGAGGAGGGTAACGCATGAATACCCGGTGCCTGAGATTACTCAGTATGCTTCTCCTGCTCACCTCAACACTTTTTGCTGCAGATCCATCCTTTCTCTCTACTTTGAGTGAAAATGAACGTACTTTGCTTGCACGACAAGCTCCTCTCTCTGTCTTGGTCGATCCTGCGTGGGAACCGCTTGAGTACTTGGACAAGAACGGTATGCCTACAGGCCTGAGTTTTGCATATCTACAGAGTGTCAGCTCTCTCAGCGGCCTGAGCTTCATTCCTGTCGAAGGAACTTCCTGGCAGGATGCCTATGAGAAGTTGCTTATTGGTGAAATTGCCATGACCGGAAGTATCAGCAAGACAGAAGAGCGAGAGGCAACCTTGCGTTTCAGTGAACCATACCTGACTGTACCTCTTGCAATCATTGCCGGAGAACAGGTCGGGTATATCGGTAGTCTGGCAGAGCTTGAAGGGAAGAAGGTTGCAGTAATTTCCAATTATGCGGCCCAGGAGTGGCTCACCAGGGATTACCCAAATCTGACCTTGGTTGAAGTATCGACCGTTGAAGAAGGACTCACCCTCGTTGCAAAGGGAGAGTGTTTTGCCTTGGTGGAAAACCTGTTGGTTGCTAACCATTATCGGTCCAAACTTGGGCTATCCAGAAAAGTAAAGGTAGTGGGTACTACTGCCTACATGAACTCCCTCTCTATTGCTGTTCATGAGGACTATGCCTCTATTCTCCCGATTATCAACAAGGCTCTCCAAACAATTGACAGTGATACTAGGGAGCGATTATATCGGACATATCTGCCTTTGCAGTATGAAAAAACTGTACAGAGTACTACTATCTATCTGATTATTGGCATAGCATTGTTTGTCGCTGCATCTCTGGGGTTCTGGATATTGAAGCTCAGCAAGGAAGTAAGAAGAAGGGAAGTTGCGGAAAAAGAATTGGCAGACAGCGAAATTAAATTCAAGCAACTATTCTCCAATGCACCCCTGCCCATGGTACTTCTTACCCAGGAGGGTACGGTAGTTTCTGCAAATGAAGCATGGAGTACAACATTTGAATTCAAGCATGGTGAAATAGAGGATGTCGACACATGGTATGAGAAGGTTTACCCTGATCCAACGTACCGCGAAAAAGCAAGAAAATCCTGGGAAGAGGCTGTTGAACAGTCCATAATCACGCATTCTAGACATATCGATTCACAAGAATTCACCTTGGTTACAGCTACTGGTACAGTGTTGGAGATGGAAATCAGTGGAGCATTTCTGGACCGTTTTCTCCTTATTACCTTTTTTGATATCACTGAGAGAATATCCTCCATGCGTTCACTCCAAGCATTGCAGAGACAGACCGAACAGGGGAGGAAAATCATTCTCAACGCGCTTGAGGATCAACAGATTGCCCAGCACTCACTTGCACAAAGCAAAGCCACTCTTGATGCAGCAATCAACAGTATGATTGATGCAGTCTTCATTATTGACCCTGAAAGTCGTTTCATCCTGGTTAACCAATCATTTCTCCATTACTATCGATTCTCAAAGCGTTCAGAATGTCCTGATACCCTGCAAGCATTTTCTTCTCTGTTTGAAGTCTATGACAGTCAGGGGAATCAGCTGGAGCAACAGATGTGGGCGGGCTTCCAAGGACTCTCTGGAAAAGCAGGGGATACAGAGTATACCCTAATCAAAAAAGATACGGGTGAACAATGGATAGGTAGCTACAGTTTTGCTCCCATTCGTGATGAACACGATGTGTTGCTTGGGGCTGTGGTGGTTTGTCGTGATGTAACGGAAATTCGTGAAAACCAAAAAAGGCTGATCTATCAGAGAAACCATGATTATCTCACTGGCCTGTATAGTAGAGTCTATTTCGAGAGTAAGTTGAAAAGGCTTGAACATGCTGGATCATTCACCCTTGCATTGGTGGATATCAATGGGCTGAAACTTATCAATGACAGCTTTGGGCATGAGGTGGGGGACTCCATGCTTAAGGCTACAGCACAGATACTCAGGATGTGCAGCAATGATGAGACAACGATTGCACGCTATGGTGGCGACGAGTTTGTCTTCCTCCTTCCAGGAGATTCTGTGCAGGAAGTTGAATCCCTGTTGTCCTATATCGAAGAGCGATCCAAGGAGATTCGTATCGAGAGCTTCAGACTCTCTCTCTCCTCGGGGTATGCTGTCAGAGAAGTAGGGGATGAAAGCTTGCAGGAGACACTCAAACGCGCTGAGGATCACCTGCAACGGAACAAGATTTACGAGAGTGCGAGTGCAAAGAATAAATCCATAGGATTGGTTATCAATTCCCTGTTTGCAAAAAGTCCCCGTGAATTGCAACACTCAAGGCGGGTTAGTGCACTCTCTGTTTTCCTCGCCCAACAGTTGCAGCTTCCCGAGAGTGAAGTCAAGCGTATCCGAATTGCTGCCCTGTTGCATGATATTGGAAAAATTGGGATCAATGAGTCAATCCTCAACAAGCCAACCAAGCTTGATCAAAATGAATGGGAAGCGGTAAAGCGACACCCTGAGATTGGGTATCGAATCCTTTCTGCTTCTGCAGAGTATAGTGACCTATCCTTGTCGGTACTGGAACATCATGAGATGTGGAACGGAAGTGGATATCCCAGAGGTTTGAAAGGTGAAGCTATCAGCTTGACTGCGCGGATAATCAGTGTTGCAGACAGCTACGATGCGATGACCAGCGAACGGTCATACAAGAAACCTTTACTCCAGGAGGTAGCTGTAGCAGAAATCAAGCGCTGTAGTGGTACCATGTTCGACCCTTCAGTTGTTTCTGTGTTTCTCTCCTCCATCAACCATTTTTCTGTAGGGGATGGGGAATCAACAGAAGAGAGTCTGATCTTTTCATAGTTGGAACGTTATTCCGAAAATGTAAAAAAAAGTGTATGTGTCCGAGCACATTTTCTTGCAATCTTCATTTGGTGTGGTAGTATGTTAGTAGAAGCAAAGCATCTATTACTACTATGGAGAGTATTACATGAAGAGTTTGCATAGACAGAAAGTCCTGAAAGAGAACCTCAGTTCCTATATGTTTCTGGTACCTTGGTTGCTGGGATTTTTTGTACTTACCCTATATCCGATGTGTTATTCACTCTACCTTTCCTTTACCCAGTTCAATATCCGTACACCTCCTGAATGGATTGGGCTGAGGAATTATCTGGTCATGTTTGCAGGAACCGATATACTTCCTCGTGATGATCGCTTCGTAAATTCGATGATCGTTACGTTCAAGTTTGTATTCATCTCAGTACCGCTGAAGCTGGTGTTCGCGTTGGCTGTAGCCATGCTTATGAACAAGAAGCTCAAGTTGATCCCTCTCTACCGTGCGCTCTACTATATTCCAACCCTCTTGGGTGGAAGTGTCGCCATAGCAGTCCTGTGGAGACGACTTTTTGCTGGAGACGGGGTGTTGAACATGATTCTGGAAAGAACACTGGGACTTGAGATGCTTCCTGCCTGGATATCGAATCCAAAGTATGCACTCTATACCTTGATTCTTCTTGCAATTTGGCAGTTTGGTTCACCCATGATCATATTCCTTGCAGGCTTGCAACAAATTCCCAGGGAGTTCTACGAGGCCTCCAGCGTTGATGGGGCAGGGAAGATTCGGCAGTTCTTTGCCATTACCCTTCCATCACTCTCCCCGATCATCTTTTTCAATTTTGTCATGCAAATGATCAGTGCATTCCAATCATTTACTCAAGCCTTTATTGTCAGCGGAGGTTCTGGAGGGCCTCTTGACTCAACGATGTTCTACAGCCTGTATCTGTATATCAAGGGATTTGGGTTTGCTGAAATGGGATATGCAGCGGCAATGGCTTGGGTCTTGCTTATTATTATTGCTGGGCTTACTGCACTTTCGTTCAGATTCTCGGGTGCCTTGGTATCCTATGGAACAGGGGAGTAGGGTATGCTGAAAAGAAAAGAAAGAATCAACAGGCTGCTGCTGAATGCATTCATTATAGCCCTTGGGGTAAGTATGCTCTATCCGATTCTCTGGTTGGTCGGGGCCTCGTTTAAGCCCAGTAATATGATCTTCACTGACCCCTCACTTTGGCCAAAGGAATTTACCACTGAGAACTATCCAGTAGGATGGAACGGCATAGGTATCGTAGGCTTCGATACGTTCTTCAAGAACTCCTTTACCATCTGCTTACTCAGTGCCTTGGCCAATGCAATGTTCTGTTCATTGACAGCCTATGCATTTGCCAGGCTGAAGTTTGCTGGGAAGAAGTACTGGTTTGCCATTATGATGATTACCCTGATGTTGCCATCCCATGTTACGACAATTCCTCGTTATATTATGTTCCGCAACTTTGGTTGGATTAACACGTTCTTGCCTATTGTGGTACCGAAGTTCTTTGCTACTGATGCATTCTTTATCTTCCTGTTGGTACAGTTCATCAGAGGATTGCCGAAGGATATTGACGAAAGTGCGGTCATCGATGGATGCAGTAAGTTCGGTATCTATACAAGGATTATCATGCCGCTCACGTTACCCGCCTTGATTACAACGTTATTATTTTCATTCTTATGGACTTGGGACGATTTCTTCAACCAGTTGCTCTACTTGACCAGTCCTGATAAATATACTGTCCCCATGGGACTGAGACTGTTTTTGGACGCTTCTGGCATGTCTTCCTGGGGGCCGATGTTTGCTATGTCTGTGCTTTCGCTCATTCCTGCATTCATTTTGTTTTTCTCCTTGCAGAAGTATTTTGTCAGAGGTATCGCTACTACTGGTATCAAGGGATGATTGCATCCCAGAAACATAGGAGGTTTCTATGAAAAAGACCTTATTGGTTTTGCTTTTCGTTTTACTGAGTGCTTCATTGGTTTTTGGTGCAGGCACCAAGGAACAAGCAGCAGAGACTGGGGAGACTACTGTCCGCTGGGCCTATTGGGGCAGTGGAGAGAGAGTCACCATCAGTCAGGAAGCCATTGATCTGTACGAGAGCCGAAATCCAGGAGTCAAGGTAAACCCTGAGGTTTCCGGTGGAGCTGGTGATCACTTTGTAAAAGTAGATACACAGCTTGCAGGTGGAAATGGTCCTGATATTATCCAGATGGGTGGAAACATTTACGACTATGCGGATGTGCTTCTCCCATTGGATCAGTATGCTGGAACCTTGTTGGATACTGCAGTTATCGACCCAAGTGCTGTTGCTAGTGGTACCATTGATGGGAAGCTTCTTGGCGTCTCTACTGGTGTTACGATGCCGGCATTGGTTTATAACAAGTCCATGATTGAGAGAGCAGGGGTTCCACTTCCAAAGAGATCCTTGACGTACGATGAGTTCCGTGACTATTTGGTATTGCTCAAGAGTAAACTGCCTCGTGGTGTTTATCCAATGCAGGATATTGGTGTTATGTCTACCAATTCCACACCATTTGGATACTGGACCCGATACAATGGTACTCCTCTCTACACTGCTGCTACCTCATCAACTGATGTAACTGCCTCTGATGCACAGAAGTACCTTGAGCTGTTTGCTGATTATCGTAAGAATGGTCTGGTTCCGCCACCAGATGTAGCCGCTGGATTTGCAGAGAACAATGCAGACTCTTCTGCTTTGATTGCTGGAAAGGTAGCCATTGGGTATCTCTATACCAACCAACTTGGTGGGTATCAAGCAGCAACAACTGATGAGCTTGAACTCATGGAGTTCCCAGGCGCTGCAGCTACCAAGGCTCTTTGGCAAGCACCAAGTCAGTTCTACACGGTAAACAAGGATTCCAAGAATCCGGAAGAAACGGTGAAGTTCATCAACTTCTTGGTCAATGATCCTGATGCAGCCTTGATTCTTGGCAGCAACAGGGGTGCAAGTGCTTCAGCTTCTGCTCGTGCAGCCGGTGCAGCATCTCCAGCAGATCAGAAAGTGCTTGATTACATGCAGGTTGCTGGTCCTCACTCTTCAGCAGAGACTGATCATGTACCGAATGACACTGAGTTCAATAGCACACTCTTCCTGATTTATCAGAGAGTTGCCTTTGGTGAAATCACCCCTGCCGAGGGTGGCAAGCAGATTCGTGACTTGTTGGTTCGTCTGATCAACAAGTAATCTCTGATTTTTACCAAGAGGGGAGGGCCAATACGGTTTCTCCCTTCTTTTTTTTACAATTTTTGCAAACATAATCACCATTGGTCGACCTTTTTTAGCTGACGTGTGGGAGGAAATAGGGTATATATGTGTTTATGACTCCCCTCGACCAGAGAACCAAACGTTTCATCAGAAACTTGAAAGCTACCAGAATAATCTCAGCATTGCTTGCCGTAGAACAGTTGATCTATGGATTATTCCTGATACAGCCAGGTACTCCTGTGAGAGCCCAATATTTCCTCAGTGCCTTTCTTATTTCATTTCTTTGTCTCATCAGCCTTGTGATAAGCAAGCCTAAAGAAACCATCTCTGGACTGGGTTATCCATTCTTTGAAATGCTGCCCCTTGCACTTGGGATGTTTATTGCTCTCAATAGGATGTTTGCAAATAAAGGAATCCTCCTGAATATCCCCACGCTTTATCTAGCGTTCATCTACGGGGGAGCTGTTTTCTTTCTTCTGGATTATGTCCAGTCTGGTATTCTCTATGGTACGTTCACCATTGCATCGATCGTTATGGTGAACTCGCATGCGCTGCTTGCAAACAATGTCCCTTTTCGTACGGATTTTGTCATAAACAATGGTATTGCCTGGACTGTTTCGGCGCTCAACTATCGTTATTTTAGACAGGAACAAAAACATATCAGTCTTATCGAGGAACAGAACCAGCAACTACGTATGCTCAGCGAACAGGATGCACTGACCGGTTTACTCAACAGACGTAAGATAGACAACATTATTTCAGAGCTATTGCAGAACAAGCAAGGTGGTTCTGCAGTATCGGCACTTATCCTCTTTGATCTTGATCATTTCAAACTGGTCAACGATACCTTTGGTCATCAACGAGGGGATCTTCTCCTGAAAGAAATCTCTGCTCTAGTAAAAGATCAACTACTGGAAGATGAATCACTTGCCCGTTGGGGAGGGGAGGAATTCCTCATTCTTACCAAACGTGATGGAAAGGCACTCGCAGAATCATTACGAGAGAACATTGAGAAACACGTATTTGAACAGGTTGGAAAGATTACAGCCAGTTTCGGGGTCTCTCCCGTACTCCCTGATGATTCCGAGGTCAAGATATTCCGTCAGGTAGATAAGGCCCTCTATCGCGCCAAGGAGATGGGGAGAAACCGTGTGGAACTGTTTAGGAACAGTTGAACGTAAACGAGTTACAGGTCCTATTGATCGTCTGGTAGCGCTTTCTCTCTTCCAGGAATGCAAGCACAGCTTCCTTCAGCATCTTCTCTGCATAGGGAGTAAATTCTCATTTGCTTGGAGAATGCCTTTCACTCTCCCCATTACCAGCATTCTCAGAGGTTTATGTTTTTCCCTTGCCTGTATTTTGGGAAAAATGGCTTGGTTATCCCAGCAATATAAGTTACAACCTCAACTCAGTATGTCATAGTGATCTGATAGCCTGTGTGATTGTACTCGGGTGTTTATTGCATGTTCTGCTCCTTGTGTAGGGATTTACTTGTCGATAAGCACTTTTTCAACAAGTCATACACTGCCTCCTTTTTCATGGAACATGGTTCTGTACATACACCATTGAAGGGATCCTTTTAGCGATTTGTTTTTGGACGCTGCAAGTCGGATGATAAATCATGGCTCTGTATGTCTTCTAAGTGGTTAAGTCGGCAAAAACAATACTATTTTCTTGTCTTTACCAAATCATTCTTGAATACAAGTGAACGCTTTGTTTCTGTGAGATTGGTTCTGTTACCAATAGAACAGTAGGAATGTAAAAGATTGTACTATGAGAAATATAATACTACTGAAAGATATATACGAATTAAGTTGACCGGTTTATAAAACCGGTTTAGTATAGAGATGTACCAAAGAAAATGAGGGGAGAAATCTTTCTCACTAATGATCACGGTAACACCAAAGGAGAATGAATCAATGAAAAAACATCTGTTTATTGCCTTACTAATTGCCATGGTGGCAATGGGGTCGGTTGCATTTGCAGCTGGTGCCCAGGAAGCCGCTCCCGCCAAGGAAGTGTATTTCTTGAACTTCAAGCCAGAAATTGCTGACGTGTACGAATCCAAGATTGCACCTGCTTTTGAGGAGGAGACGGGAATAAAGCTGAAGGTCGTTACCGCTGCAAGCGGTACCTACGCACAGACGCTCAAGAGTGAAATTGCAAAAAGCAATCCTCCAGTAATCTTCCAGACCAATGGACCTGTTGGATTGAAAGAGAGCAAGAGCTATACCGCTGACCTGAGAAACACTGATTTCTACAGCATCCTCAGCGACAAGTCAATGGCTCTGACTGATGGTGAGAAGGTTCTGGCTATCCCGTACGCTGTTGAAGGCTATGGCATTATCTACAACGATGCAATCATGAGAAAATATTTTGCTCTTTCTGGCAAGGCTGTATCCATCTCCAGTGCAGATGAGATCAACAACTTTGCAACCCTCAAGGCAGTAGTTGAGGATATGACCAAGCACAAGGATGCCTTGGGTATCAAGGGTGTTTTTGCTTCCACCAGTCTGTCTGCAGGTAATCAGTGGAGATGGCAGACCCACTTGGTAAACGTTCCTCTCCATTTTGAGATGGTAGCAAGGGATATTCCTGCTGGATCAAGCGTCCCTGAACTTGAATTCACCTACAGTGAAAACATGAAGAACATCTGGGATCTCTATTTGAACAACAGCACCACTGCTCCTGGCTTGCTTGGAAGCAAGAGTGTTGATGATTCAATGGCAGAGTTTGCACTTGGCCAGGCTGCCATGGTACAGAACGGCAACTGGGGTGCCAGTCAGATTCTTGGTGTCAAGGGTAACAAGGTTGCTGATTCCGACATAAAGTTCCTGCCCATCTACACTGGGATTGAAGGTGAGGAGAATGCAGGCCTGAACGTTGGAACAGAAAACTATCTCTGCATTAACAGTAATGTAAGTGCAGAACAGCAGGAAATGGCTGACCAGTTCCTCGCATGGCTCTTTGCCAGCGAAACAGGCAAGCAGTTCGTAAAGAACGACCTGATGTTCATCACACCGTTCAATTCCTTCAAGGATAGCGAGCTTCCCACCGATCCATTGGCCAAGGAAGTCATCCGTTGGATGAACAAGCCTGGGGTCAACTCTGTTCCTTGGGCATTCTCCATCATCCCCAGTGAGGAGTGGAAGAACAAGTTCGGCGCAGCTCTTGCTGAGTACAGCGTTGGTAGGATGAATTGGAACGAGGTTGAGAAGGTCGCTGTCGATGCTTGGAAGACTGAGTACGATTTGACCAACTAATCTTCGTAGAAAACATGTTAGGATAAACCGCCTACCTTCATTGGAAGGCAAGGCGGTTTGCCTGTTTTACAAGGGAGTCCCTCATGCAAAAGTCCATACAGAAATATTTTGCTTTATTTGCGCTTCCAGGTCTGATCTGCTTCGCTATTGCGTTTCTGATCCCAATGGTTATGGGGGTGGTTCTTTCCTTCTTCAAGTTCAGTACCGTAACGAATGCAACCTTCAATGGCTTGGAGAACTACCGGAACATCTTCATTGATAAGGAGTTCCTTTCAGCTCTCTGGTTTACCATTCGTTTTACGATAGTCTCCGTGATAACCATCAACCTTGGTGCCTTTGCGCTTGCGATGCTGCTTACCCGGGGTATCAAGGGGACAAACCTTTTCAGGACAGTATTCTTTATGCCTAACCTGATCGGAGGCATTGTCCTTGGTTGGATCTGGCAGGTAATCATCAATGGTATTCTTCTCAGGCAGGGAGTCACCATCGTCAATGATCCAAAGTATGGATTCTGGGGTTTGGTTGTCCTGATGAACTGGCAGAATATCGGATACATGATGGTCATCTACATAGCCGGTATTCAGAATATCTCTCATGATCTCATTGAAGCAGCACAGATTGATGGAGCCGGAAGATGGACCATGTTGCGTTCAGTCATCCTTCCCTCGATCATGCCATCAATTACCATTTGTAGTTTCCTCACCCTTACGAACGGATTCAAGTTGTTTGACCAGAACCTTGCTCTCACAGCTGGTGCTCCTGGAAAGCAGACAGAGATGTTGGCACTCAACATCTTCAACACCTTCTATGGCCGCAGTGGCTTCGAAGGGGTAGGTCAGGCAAAGGCAGTACTCTTTACCATCTTGGTTGCATTCATTGCCCTAAGCCAGCTCCGTCTTACACGTAACAAGGAGGTAGAGGCATGAACCTGCAAGCCAAAGCTAAACGGATTAATTATGGTTTGATCATAATCCTTTCCCTCCTTACCATTCTGTTTATCTCTCCAATCTTGGTCGTATTGATGAACTCTTTTAAATCAAAGCTGTTCATTTCCAATGAACCATTTTCCTTTCCCAATCCTGATACCTATGCAGGAGGGGAGAACTATATTACAGGATCAGAGAAGATCAAGTTCTTTGATGCATTCGGCTATTCACTGTTCATCACTGTTTTCTCCGTGATCAGCATCTCATTGGTTACGAGCATGCTGGCATGGTATATAACCAGGGTGAAAACAAAGTTCACCAACTTTGTCTATTACCTGTTGGTGTTCTCCATGATCGTCCCCTTCCAGATGGTCATGTTTACGATGAGTAAAACGGCCAATGTTCTTCATCTGGATAATCCAGTTGGCATTATCGTGCTCTATGTAGGCTTTGGTGCAGGACTGGGAACCTTTATGTTCAGTGGATTCATTAAGAGTATTCCCCTTAGCCTTGAAGAAGCTGCCATGATCGATGGGGCTGGGCCTGTAAAGACGTACTTCCTCATTGTCTTTCCGATGCTTAAGCCAACTGCAATAACGGTTGCCATCCTTAATTCCATGTGGATTTGGAATGACTACCTCCTCCCTTACCTGACCATTGGAACAGAGTACAAGACAATTCCTGTTGCCATCCAGTACCTGAGAGGTGGCTATGGAGCGGTCGATATGGGGGCTATGATGGCAATGCTGGTCTTGGCCATGGTCCCGATCATTGCTTTCTATCTTGCAGCACAGAAGCACATCATCCGTGGTGTAGTTGCCGGCGCTGTGAAGGGTTGATGACAATGAGAAGTACTTACCATGAGAGAGGTCTGCAAGGATGAATAGCAAGCATAAACGAGATGCCGGTATTCTCTTGCACATCACCAGCCTTCCTTCTCCTTACGGTATCGGGGACTTGGGGCGTAATGCCTATGCTGTTGCCGATTGGATGGAGAAGGCAGATATCCGCCTCTGGCAGCTCTTGCCGCTCAATCCAACCGGATTTGGGAATTCTCCCTATGCTCCACGTTCCACGTTTGCCGGCAATGAGCTGCTCATTGACCTTGAAACGTTGATGCATGAGGGATACCTTTCCTCTGAGGATTTGCAATCCATGCCATCTTTTCCGGATGATAGGGTACACTTTCAACTGGTGCAGGAGAGAAAGCTACCCTTGTTGAAGAAGGCTGCCCTCGCTTTTCTTCATAAGAATAAAGACAAGGATACTGCATTTACGGGGTTCTGCAGGGAGCAGTCGTTTTGGTTGGATGACTATGCGCTTTTCATGGTCCTGTATGAGACCTATCAGGATGCCCGCTGGTTCAACCAATGGCCTGAAGGTTTTTCCAAACGAGATAAGAATGTCTTGAGGGCATTTAGTAAGGAACATGAGAGAGAGGTTGCCATCTGGAAGGTGTTGCAATACTTCTTTGCTTTGCAGTGGGATGCATTCAAACGGTATGTGAATGCAAAGCGGATTCAACTGGTTGGTGATGTCCCCATTTTCGTGGCAGCTGACAGTGCAGATACCTGGAGTAATCTCCATCTGTTCAAGACGGATGAGGAGGGGCATTTCAGCGCGGTAAGTGGTGTGCCCCCAGATATCTTTAGTGCAACTGGGCAACTTTGGGGGAATCCTGTCTATGACTGGGATGTTCTTGAAGCTGAGGGTTACCAGTGGTGGATCAAGCGATTGGAACGACTGTTTGCCATGATTGATATTTTGAGAATAGACCACTTCAGAGGGTTTGATGCGTACTACGAAATACCAGCCGGGGATAGAACAGCAGAACGTGGGCAATGGATTACGGTTGACGGTAAAACCTTTTTCAAGCAGGTTAGAGACCACTTTGGATCAGTCCCCATCATTGCCGAGGACCTTGGGTTGATGACCGACTCAGTTGAAGCTTTACGGGATGACAATGGATTTCCTGGAATGAAAATACTCCAATTTGGATTCAGTAAGGATGAAAAGGGAAGAAGTAATTATTATGATGACTTTCTACCGCATAACTGGAAGGAGAACTTTGTAGCGTATACCGGTACCCATGACAACAATACCACCCTTGGATGGTTCAATTCCCTTGATGTACAGGACAAGGAGATGGTGCTTACCTATCTTGATTGCGAAGAGACTGAGGTGGTGCGGAAGATGATTCGCACCCTGATGCTCTCCTGTGCTCGTACAGCCATCATTCCCATGCAGGATTTATTGGAGAAGGATGAACAAGCAAGAATGAACTATCCTTCAACCTGTAATGATGTCAATTGGAGCTGGAGAGCTACAGCAGATGAGTTTACTGAAGAGATTGCCCATACTCTTGCACACCTGGTAGCCATTTCTGCCAGGAATGGGCTGCTGGGAACTTGAATGTGGCGCCCTAGGGTGTTCATATACCTTCCTCACAAGGCCGGAACTGCAAGGTTCCGGCCTTGCTCAGTCTCTCAAGCCTTGTTACAGTAAGGCATGGATACCATGCACTTTGGAACATGTTCGTGGAAATATGAAAGTTGGGATGGATTGGTATATGAGCCTGGTAGTTCCAAGCGGTACCTTGCCCAGTATGCCAATACCTATGATTCGGTGGAAGTGGATAGATGGTTCTGGTCGCTGGGAAAGCGGAGTTATGGTCTTCCTGACCCCCATGATGTGAGAGAATATGACCAGGATACTCCTGACAGCTTCAAATTTACCATCAAGTGTCCAAATACCTTGACCCTTCCATTCAGTTACCAGAGCAAGACTGAACCAAACCCTTGGTTTCTTGATGCCGAGGTGTTTTATCGGTTCATAGAAACCCTTGAGCCGCTTATCCCAAAAATTGGCCTATTGATGTTTCAGTTTGGATACCTGAACCGTAGTATGTTCAAGGATCGTGATGAGTTCCTTGAATCCCTTGACAGGTTTTTCTCTTTGCTCCCTGATTCTCTTCCCTATGCCGTAGAGCTCAGGAACCCTGCATGGATGGATACATCCTACTTCTCCTTCCTGGAGGAACGACAGATTGGTCCTGTATTGCTCTCTGGGTACTGGATGGATGATCTTGACACCCAATTACAGAGAGCAGGGTCCCATCTCCATTCCCCTTTCTGTGTACGTTTGCATGGTGAAGATAGGAAAGAAATTGAAAAGGAGAGTGGAGGGAAATGGGATCGAATTCTTGAAAGCCATGATCAGGAATTGATTGCAATTGCTCCAAGACTCGTAAAGCTTGCACAGGAGGGAAAGGTGATTTACATAAATGTGAATAACCACTATGAAGGGAGCGCCCCGCTTACCATCAGTAAGTTGATGAATTATCTCCGAGAAACAGAGGCAGACGATGTACGAATCTAGGAAGGTGTGCTACGGTAAAGTGTAATCAGGAGGCAAGCAGAATGGTTGGCTTTCCTGTCATGAAACTACCAGAACTCTCTGCAGGACGACTCTGCAGCAATTCATTTGTGTGTAAACACTGTCAAGGAGCAAGGATCAATACGGTTCTTGCTCTTTTCATTTGCATCAACAAGGGGGGAACAATGAAAGAGAAAACGTATTCGAATGGTCAGGTTGAACAGCGAATGCAGGGTGGGAAACTGACCTATTTCTTCAAGGATGGAAATATCAAGGCTGAGGGACCCATCAAGGATAACCTTATGGATGGGCTTTGGCATTACTACCGAGAGAATGGGATTGTATGGCAGGTAGGGAGTTTTAAGCATGGGGTGAAACATGGTCCGTGGGTTCGATATGACCGTGTAGGGGCGGTTGAATATGAGGCACAGTTCGAAGACGGAAAAGAAATTGCAAAACGGTTGTACCACTGATATTGGATTCTGGAAAAGCAGTGTTAGAATAGAGATATCACACTAACCGATTGGAAATCGGGGAAAAGGAGTAGAATGATGAAACGAGTACTCTTAAAGCGGGTATTACTCGGCATTTTGATGCTTTGCATCACAATGGGATTCCTCTTTGCACAACCCCTGCCAGAACAGGCGGAGGAACTGGTCATCCTAGCTACCACAGATATTCATGGAAATGTCTGGGGATTCAGTTATGAGAACGACAAGGAGACAAACAACAACGGTATGGCCCGTATTGCTACCTATGTGGAGCAAGTTCGTGATGCACATCCTAATGTCATCCTGGTAGATAATGGTGATATCATCCAGGGAAATATCATGACTGATGATTTATACAACAAGAGGGAAGGTGATCATCCTGTCATCCGTGCGATGAATCTCTTGGATTATGATAGCCTGACATTGGGAAACCATGAGTTCAATTTTGGAGAGAACTTGATCAAACGTATGCAGGAACTGGCGAACTTTCCTTTACTATCGGCAAATATGTCCCGATTGGATGGCACCATGGCCGCCCTTCCGTACACCATAGTAGAGAGGTCTGGAGTAAAGGTCGGCATCATCGGCCTTACTAATCCAAATGCACCAAGATGGGATGGCGAAAAGACTGATCCCTTTGTCTATGCACCTGTAGGCCCTGCTGCAAGACGGGTAGTGGATATCCTGGATGACAAGGTCGATGTTCTGGTAGTTGTTGCTCATGTGGGACTGTATCCTGAGTATGATGTTGACGGAGGCAGTGATGGAGGCCTTGCTATCCTTGAGCTTTGCCCTGAGATTGATGTGCTTATCGTTGGGCATGCCCATACCACAATCGCAGAGGTACAGGATGGGATTGCTATCGGCGGGGCAAAGAACCTTGGTCGTGAGGTTATTCGCATCGACCTCAGTCTTGATGAGAACAAGCAAGTTGATGGACAGGAAGTGACCATCGTTGATATGACTGACTATGAACCGAGTGAGTTAATCAGGGGGAATGCTTTCATTAAGGAGGCACATCAGGCCACCAGAGACTTTATTTCCGGTGGAGCACCTTCTGCTGATGGAAGTCCCAGTGGTGGTATCTTTGGTACAGCAGCAGTTGACTTCCAACCCAAGAATGAGATTATGGGTATCCCCGAGGGAAAACTTCGTGATACCGCTGTCATGGATTTCATCAATGAGGTACAACTGCTTAACAGTGGTGCAGATGTGTCAGCAGCTGCGCTCTTTGCCGATACCAGTGATATTCCCAAGGGTGCGATCAACTACGGAACCATCTTTGGTATCTACAAGTACGACAATACCCTCTATCGAGTACCAGTCACCGGTGCTGAGCTGAAAGCCTATATGGAGTGGTCTGCAACCTGCTACAACCAGTGGAAGCCGGGTGACCTCTCCATCAGCTTCAACCCAGACAAGCCGGGCTATCTCTATGATATGTTCAGCGGTGTTGACTACGAGATCGACCTGAGCAAACCTGAAGGGCAGAGGATCAAGAATGTCAGGTTTAAGGGTAAGCCACTCTCTGATACACAGAAACTTACCCTTGCTGTGAACAACTACCGATATTCTTCGGCCCTGAAAGCACAAAAACTGGTATCTGGGGTACGGGAATGGGAGAGTCCAAACTCAATTCGAGATATGCTTGTAGCCTATATCAAGGAAAAGGGGACCATATATCCAAAGGTTGACAACAACTGGAAGATTGTTGGGGTGAACCTGGATAGTCCCTATCGTAAGCAGGTGATCAAGATGGTTAATGAGGGGAAACTTGAATCACCCTACAATAATCCATTGAATGTTAACGAACTGAAGAAACAGGGGATCATCAAATAACAGTAGAGTGGGCTGGTCATCAAGCCAGCCCACTGATAACTTGTTGGGAAGATTATTTCCATTAATTAAGAAAAAGCCTTGAACTATATAATCAATAGGGATAAGGCTTTTATCATATTTTCTACTACATTCTTCATTTGAATATTAAGGACTTCTACATCTATTAATTTAGCAATATAACAATTTGCAAAAAATTCTTGACACATAGCAAAGATATGGTAGTGTTAAGTAGAAGGTGTTACGTAACACCTATATTATTCATGAATAGTGCCGGTAAGAGTATCTGCACTAAGGAGGTTTGTATGAAGAAAGGAATTCTTGGTGTTTTATTATCAGTTTTTCTAGTGTCCAGCATATTTGCAGGTGGGGCACAAGAATCTACCCAGGGAGAGAAAGTCGTTACTATGTTTCACAACAAAGTCGAAATAAAGGATGCATTGGATGCATATGCTGCTCTCTATTCTGAAAACACTGATGGAGTTACTGTAACCGTAGAAGCTCTCGGCGGTGGTGGAGACTATGGTAGTGGTATGAAAGCAAAAGCACAGTCTGATCAGATTCCCGATATTTTTGTTATTGAAGGAATGGGCGGCTACGAGATTTGGAAAGACTATATTGCTGATCTCTCTGACCAGCCTTGGGTAAACGACACAGATCTTGAAATGATTGTAGATGGAAAGGTTATTGGTTTCCCTGTTGCAATTGAAGGGTATGGTATGGCTTATAATGCTGGGATTCTTGATAAGGCTGGAATCGATCCAATTACGCTTACAACACGTGATGCATATGAAGAAGCCTTTAAAACCCTTGAAGCCAAGAAGGACCTCTTGGGTATTGATGCTCCTGTATCCATGGCAGCATCCCTCAGTGGTGGTATGTGGTGGGTTGCTGCACAACACAACCTTGCAGTGTACTGGGGCGGTGGCCTTGGCTTTACCGATACGTCTGTAATTGATATGGCCCTCGAAGGAAAGATGGACGAAGCACGATTCAGGGAATATGCAAAATATTTGCAACTCCTATATAAGTATTCAGACCAAGCAATCCTAGTAAACGGAGCATATGATGACCAAGTTGCTGCTTTTGCACAAGGCAAGACGGCTTTCTTGCACCAAGGCAACTGGGTTGATCCAAACTTGGGACAACTCAATGCTGATTTCGAGATGGGATATGCCCCACACGCATTCACCAATACTCCTCAGGAAGGTTTATTTCTCTTTGCCCCCAGTTTCTATGTTGTGAATAAGCTTTCACCTAATGTCGAAGAAGCAAAGAAGTTTCTTGCAACAATGGCTGGAACCCCAGAAGGGCATAGTTACATGGTTAATGATGCGAGCATGATTCCAGCATTCAATTCAGTGACATTGGAACCAAAGGGAAAGCTCAGTCAGGCCCTCATGGAAGCAAACAAGAAAGGTGGAAACTATGGAGTATTCTTCGGTATGCTTCCTGATGGAGCTGGCCAGAATGTATTTGGACCCATTTATGATCTGTTTGCACAGGAACAGGATAACCTTGAAGGTTTCATTGCTGACATGAAAGTTGCAATTGGAAATCTCCCGAATATGTAAGGTTGCTCTAATCCAGTGGTGTACGGTTGGCTATCAACCGTGCATCATTATTTATCGCAAATGAGCTTTCCTTGGTCCCTAATAGAGAGAGGAGGATTTTGGTATGAAACAGCGAGGCCTTGTCAATACTTTGTTTTTGTTGCCAGTTGTATGTACTTTTATATTGATTATTGTCATACCGTTCTTACTTGGCATGTATTATTCTTTGACCGATTGGAATGGTGTAAGCCCGACTGTCACGTTTATAGGGTTTGAAAACTTTTCAAAGATCCTGAAGGCTCCTGACTTTATTCACTCCTTTCTGATCACGGTTGGGTTCACCATTATTAATGTACTACTGGTAAATCTTGTGAGTTTTTCTCTTTCCCTCATTGTAACAAGCAAAGTGAGGTTTCGTAATTTCTATCGCGCCGGTTTTTTCGTACCATATCTTATCGGAGGTATCGTACTTGGTTATATCTGGCAGTTTATTTTTAACAATATTCTCGTTTCGATTGGAACACAGTATGGCATAGAATTCCTAAAAACCTCTTTTCTCAGTAATCCAAATACTGTTATTTGGGCGATGTCAGCAGTGAACACCTGGCAATATTCCGGGTATATTATGTTGATTTATGTAGCATCGATACAAAGCATTCCCAAATCCCTCATGGAAGCAGCTTCCGTTGATGGTGCAGGGTTTTTCCGAAACGTCTTCCATATTCTGATTCCTATGATGGCAAATGCATTCACTATCAGCCTTTTCCTTACGCTTACGCATTCATTCAAGCAATTTGATATGAATTATACCCTAACAAACGGTGGACCCGCCACACGATTTATGGAGACTCCAGTAAAGGCTTCACAATTATTGGCAATGAATATTTTTGATACTGCTTCGGCAAATAGAATGGCACAGGCGCAATCGAAAGCTGTGGTACTTTTCGTCGTCTTGGTGGTGGTGTCATTGATCCAAGTTTCAACCAATAAAAAGAAAGAGGTAGAAATGTAATGAGGAAAACAAGAATACAAAGAACACGAGTATCCATACTCTTATTGGAATTGATTACCATTTTTCTATTTATACTGTTCATGATTCCTTTTCTTATGGTTGTTCTCAATTCTGCCAAGACATCACGCGAGATTATCATCAATGCTGTTGCTCTTCCATCTTCCTGGGGACAGCTTGGAATAAATATCTCTCGAATCTTCAATAACTCAACAGTAGATTATCTAGGTGCTTTTATGGATTCTGTGGGTATCACTATCTCTTCACTTGCCGTAATTATCATTTTCTCTTCAATGGCAGCATGGGTACTCGTGAGAAATGATAAAAAGATGTGGTCTGCTGTCATCTTCATGTTTTTTGTCGCTGCAATGGTAATACCGTTCCAAGTTCTTATGTATCCCTTGGTTAGATGGCTTAGGATACTTGGCAACGCTATCAATATACGTCTTCTTGGTACAATGGGAGGTATTGTTCTTTCATACCTAGGTTTTGGATCATCCCTCTCAATATTTGTTTTTCATGGTTTTATTAAAAATATCCCTTATGAACTGGAAGAAGCCGCTACTATTGATGGTTGTTCATATCCGCGAATATTTTTCTCAATAGTGTTTCCTCTTCTCAAACCCATTATTGTAACGGTTATGATCCTTAATGGAATATGGATTTGGAATGACTACCTGCTTCCTTACCTTGTACTCGGATCGAAAGGTGAATTGCAAACCCTTCCAATTGCTGTAACTGCTTTTGCTGGGGCATATCTGAAACAGTGGGATCTTATCCTAACTTCAACATTATTAGCTATAATACCTATAATTATCCTATATTTGTTTGCTCAACGCTACATAATCAAAGGGATGGTTGAAGGTTCAATAAAATAATATATCGGGATTACCGATAGAAGGAACACACGCTATGAAAATAGTATTAGTAGGAGCTGGATCTCTCCAGTTCGGGCTCGGAATGCTCGGTGATATTTTTCAAAGCAAGGTACTTGCCGGCAGTGAGGTGGTATTGCTTGATATCAATGCTAAAGCAGTAGATAGGGTAGCCCGCATTGCAAATGATTTTCTCAAGAAAGAGGGACTGGACTTCTCTGTTCAGGGAACACTCGACAGGAAAGAAGCCTTCAAAGGAACAGATTTCATCATCACATCCATAGAGGTAGGTGATCGTTTTAAGCTTTGGGATGATGACTGGAAGGTGCCCCTGCAATATGGAATTCACCAGGTCTATGGGGAAAACGGAGGGCCAGGTGGTGTGTTCCATTCGTTAAGAATTATTCCTCACATCCTTGATATTGTAGGGGATGCAGTTGAGATTTGTCCTGATGCATGGATTTTCAATTACTCGAATCCGATGACGGCAATCGGAACCACCGTAATGAGAAAGTACCCTGAGGCAAAGTTTGTAGGGATGTGTCACGAAATTGGATGGCTCGACCGTTGGCTCCCTGAGATGTTGGGTATGGAGCGTGACAAATTTTCCTATCGGGCTGCTGGATTGAATCATTTCAGTTGCATGTACCAAGTGAAAGATATTGCAACTGGGGAGGACCTCTATCCCCAGGTACTTGAGAAAGCAAGCGAATTCTTCAAACATGAAGCTGGATATAGTGATTTTTATGAGACCTATCTTAAAACTGGACAAATGGAAAGCCATGAAGCGTTCCATAAAAAAGGTTCTGCTCGAAAAGGACGTTTTGAATGGACAGATAAACGAATAGCCAAATTCATGCTTCAATATTTCAAGTTGCTCCCCATTACAGTAGACAGTCATTTCGGGGAGTATCTAGCATGGGCCTGGGATATTGTGGATCATAGGGGAATCTTGGATTTCTATGATTATTATCGAGCAGCACTTACTGTTGAACATAAACCTGAGATTGAATTAAAGGTCCATGAAAGGGTAGTACCCATTATTGAAGGAATCATCACCAATTCTGGATATGAAGAACCAGCTGTTAATGTTTTAAATAATGGGCTGATACCCGATCTTCCATCTTGGGTGGTAGTGGAAGTTCCAGCAATCATCAATAAAGATGGAGTTAACGGTATCAAGATTCCATCTCTTCCGAAGGGGTATCTTGCACTGCTTAGAAACTACTGTGGTGTGTATGATCTAACAGCTGAAGCAATTCTGTGTAAAAGCAAGGATCTTGCTACACAGGCAATCATAGCAAACCCAATAGTAAACCAAGTTACACGCATCGATGATATGGTCTCTCGCATGATTGATATTCAGAATAAGTGGCTTGGGTATCTTCAATAAGAAAGTAAGGGCTCCTGGATGATTGGCTGGGAGCCTTACTTGTAAGAGATTTCTCTTTTGACAAAATGGTAGGAGATACCTATAGTAAGGATATGCAGACTATTAAGGAAATTTCCCAGAGGGCTGGTGTCAGTCCTACTACTGTCTCAAACGTAATTCACGGAAGAACTGGGAAAGTCTCTCCAGAGGTACGCGAAAAGGTTGAAAGAATACTGGAAGAAGTAAATTATGCTCCAAACATGGCAGCGACTATACTAGCTCATGAAAATTCTCGAATTGTTGGAGTGATTTTTTTCAGTGAGACACGTCGGGATGAAACCCAGCTCGAGGATCCATTTAGTTTTACCATTTTAGGTAATATTGAATGGGAACTAAGGAAACTTGGGTATTATATGATGGTACATACAACGAGTGACCAAAATGAAGTCTTACGGTTTGTCCAGTCCTGGAAACTTGCCGGAGTCATTATTCTCTGGGTTCCTCAATCGATAATCCCTCACATCAATGAACATGTATCATGTCCGGTAGTCCATATTGATAGTTACCATATTGAAGGTGATATGAAACACTATCGGGTGGGTATAGAAGATCGACTGGGAGGCTATCAGCTATCAAAGTATCTCTTGTCAATGGGGCATCGTGAAATGGTTTTTCTCTCCAATGGCCCTACCAGGACAGTTTCTGACCATATGAGATTTCATGGGCTTACAGATGGATTTAGAGAGTATGGATTGACCCTAGAAGAGGAAACCTTCATTCCTCTTCCGCAGAGCAAAGAAGAACGGTACAAAATCTATGCAGAACTCTCTTCTCTTGAAAATGCATGTACTGTTATAGTCTTTTCTGCTGATTATTACGCTTCAGAGGCAATAGCATTTTTTCATAAGATTAATATTGGTGTACCTGATGATATTTCAGTCACTGGGTTTGATGACAATATTTTCAGCAGGATAACCTCTCCGACAATCACCACAATTCATCAAGATACAGCAGAACGAGGAAGACTAGCTGTTGATATGCTGATTAAACTTATTGAAGGAGAAGTTGTTGAACCTCATCAGGTAAGCCTGCCTGTCTATTTACAAGTACGAGAATCAGTAAAGAGACTATAGTATGCAATTTACCATTCGACCTTTGGTGTGAAATTCTGTAACTCTTTAAGGATAAATTTAGAAAATCATCAAATAACAGTAGAGTGGGCTGGTCATCAAGCCAGCCCACAATACTATGTCTCTTGATCGTCATCCTTGAGCGCTTTCCTACGGGAACGTACGCTCTCGGTGAGCAGAAACTCAATCTGGCCGTTTATAGAGCGGAAGTCATCTTCCGCCCAAGCGGCCAGCTCCTTCCACAGCGATGACGAAAGACGCAACAATACCTGTTTCTTACTCTTATCCTTTGCATCCATACGTCATCATCCTTATGCTAATAGAGTGACCCACTGTTTACGATTGGCTGTACATCCTTGTTTCCACAAAGAACAACCAAAAGATTGCTTACCATGGAAGCCTTACGCTCTTCATCCAGGTTCACTACCTCACTCTCATTCAACTGCTCAAGAGCCATCTGGACCATTCCAACCGCTCCTTCCACAATTTTTTGTCTCGCAGCGATGATAGCAGAAGCCTGTTGACGCTGCAACATTGCTGCGGCAATCTCAGGAGCGTAAGAGAGATGGGTAATTCTTGCCTCCAGAATTTCCAGGCCGGCAACGGCAACCTTGCCTTGTAGTTCCTTCAGCAGATCCTCTGCTACCTCCCTGCTACTTCCTCTCAATGATTTTTCATCATCATCACTATCGTAAGGGAAGAGCCGTACCACATTTCTCAGTGCACTATCGCACTGTATGGAAAGATAATCCACATAGTTGTCAACGTCAAACACCGCTTTAGCGGTATCAACCACTTTCCAGATAACGACAACACCGATAATGATTGGATTGCCCTGAGAGTCATTGATTTTCTGCTTCTCATTATTCAGTGTCATTGCTTTGAGGGATAGCTTACGTTTTGGAATCTGTATCGAATAGGCAGTGGTTCCACTCTTATTCGCATCAGTCTTTCCTTCAAGCTTATAGGATCCTGAAGAGTTTTCAGATGAAGATGCAGGATTAACCGCTGTTACAAATGGGTTTACAAAGAAAAATCCCTCTTTCTTGAGTGTCCCATAATACTTACCAAATAAGGTAAGCACCAACGCTTCATTCGGTTTGATTATCTTCAATCCCCCAAACAGGATTGGCCCAATGATAAAACCATAGAGTGCTCCAAGAGTAATGACAACTGCACGAATGGCTCCTGGAATATCTGCAGCCATGCCAAAGATGAACAGGGCAAATGACAAGAGGATAAGCAGCACATTGACTACCAGGATCGTCAATCCGATTGAAGGTCGGTTCAGGACTTTTTCTTTAGAGTAGACAGGTTCATTCATACGAATGCCTCCAAGGTGTGATAGTAAAAGATATCAAAATGATATCAATTAGATAATTCACTAATCGAGGAGAATTGTCAAGATTAAGACTTGTAAGAAATTTGGAATACAAAACATATTTGTACAAATACGCGTTATGCCTCCCAGCCTTAGGGACACCTCACTCTCTATCGGCATCGCACTACTGCTGTGTGCATTGTCTATAAATTCTGGTATACTGATGAAACGAAAAGACCTATGAGGAGTAGTAATGGATACTTGGACACTAGATGACGCAAGAAAGCTGTATCACATCGATTCCTGGGGAAATGAGTATTTTCATGTCTCAGAGAAAGGTGAAGTTGAAGTACGGCTCAAAGATAAGGACCCAAAAAGTCAAGTAAGCTTGTTATCCATAGTCAAGGGTTTGCAAGAGAGAGGTATGAAATTGCCTGTACTCCTGCGATTTTCAAATATTCTTGACTCGAGGATCCAACATATCAATGAGAGTTTTCTTGGTGCCATGAAGGATGCAGGCTATACCGGTACCTACCGGGGAGTCTATCCTATCAAGGTAAACCAACAGCAACAGGTTGTTGAGGAAATATGTAAATACGGTAAACAGTACCACCATGGCTTGGAAACCGGCAGCAAGGCTGAGCTTTTGCTTGCCCTTGCTCATATCGATGATCTGGAAGCCTATGTTATCTGTAACGGATACAAGGATGAGGAATATATTGACTTGGCCCTGAGAGGCCTCTCCATGGGAGTGCAAACCGTTCTGGTGGTGGAGATGCCGGGAGAGGTGGATATCATTCTGGAACGTAGTAGGGCAATGGGCGTTAAGCCCAATATTGGACTGAGAATGAAACCCTCAACCGTTGCAAGTGGACACTGGACAGACAGTGGTGGGGACCGCAGTGTCTTCGGCCTGAATACCACACAGGTTATCCAGGTGGTTGATAAGCTCAGGAACGAGCAGATGCTCGATAGCCTGAAATTATTACACTATCATCTGGGAAGCCAGATTCCCAACATTCGTGATATCCGTATGGGCGCAACGGAAGCAGCACGATTCTACTGTGGATTGGTTCATGAGGGAGCCCCCATGGGCTTGTTGGATATCGGAGGGGGATTGGCAATTGACTATGATGGTTCTCATACCGATAGCTCAAACAGCCGAAATTACTCCACCAAAGAGTATTGTGATGACGTTGTCGAGGAAGTAATGACCATCTGCAAGGAAGAGAATGTTACCCATCCAACCTTGCTCAGTGAGTCTGGAAGAGCATTGGTCTCCTACTATTCGGTCCTGCTGCTCAACGTCCTGGATACCAATATTTTCTGGAACGGCGAGGATGTTGAGGCAAAGCTCGACCCTGAAGTGCTTCCAGCATTGGAGAACCTCCTCTACGTGAGGAAGATGCTCAATGAGAAGAATGCACAGGAGTGCCTGAACGACCTAAACTATTACCGTGAGGAGATTAGAAACAAGTTTCTCTATGGTAAGGTGAATATGAGGGAGCGTGCTGCAGCAGAGCATGTTTACTGGTCTATTGTTGCAGAGATCAAGCAGACCTATGGAGAAGTTGAGTCCCCTGAGTTTGAGAAGTTGGAGCAGCAATTATCAGATATCTACTATGGAAACTTCAGTCTCTTCCAATCACTTCCTGATGTATGGGCGATTGATCAATTATTCCCCATCATGCCGATCCATATGCTGGACAAGAGGCCGGACAGAAAGGCAATCCTGAGTGACATCACCTGTGACAGCGAGGGAAAAATCGATCGATTCATTGGTCGCTGGGAGGTGGAGAACACCCTTAGCCTTCACACCCTTCCTGAGAATGATGACTACATCCTCGGGGTCTTCTTGGTTGGGGCTTACCAGGAAACACTGGGGGACCTGCACAATCTGCTGGGAGATACCAATGTTGCCTCAGTTACCTATGAGGACGGGAAATTCCGACTTCATAATGAGTTGGAAGGTGATACGGTGGCTGATGTATTAAGCTACGTGGAATATGAGCCTAAACATTTGGAGGCTCTGATCAGAAACAAAGCTGAACGTGCAGTTCAGGATGGAAGGATAACCCCGCTTGAGAGGCGGCGCATCATTGCTGCCTATACAGCCGGACTCAGAGGATATACCTACTACGAAACCGACCAAGAGGAGTAAAACATGGAAAAGAAACGTTTAATGATCATAGGAGCAGGTGGCGTCGGTAATGTTGCCGTACGCAAATCTGCCAGAATGGAAGACCTCTATGAGGTAATCTTGCTTGCAAGCAGGACAAAAGCCAAATGTGATGCAATTGCCGCTGAGGCAGGACCAGTCCCTGTTGAAACTGCTCAGGTTGATGCTGATGATGTTGGGGCATTGGTCAGTCTCATGGAATCTTTCAAGCCTGATGTAGTACTCAATGTTGCACTTCCTTACCAGGACCTCCCGATCATGGATGCCTGCCTGAAATATGGTGTTGATTATGTTGATACTGCAAATTACGAACCAAAGGATGAAGCACATTTTGAATACTCCTACCAGTGGGCCTATCAGGAAAAGTTCAAAAAGGCTGGCCTGACAGCACTGCTTGGAAGTGGTTTTGACCCTGGGGTGACCAATGTATTCACCGCATATGCTGCAAAACACTATTTTGATGAGATGCACTATCTCGATATTGTTGACTGTAATGCAGGGGATCATGGAAAGAGCTTTGCTACCAACTTCAATCCTGAGATCAATATCCGTGAGATTACGCAAAATGGTCGCTACTACGAAGAGGGAGAGTGGAAAAGCACGGAGCCCTTGGAAATACACCAGAACGTGGACTATCCACGAATCGGGGGAAAAGAGAGCTATTTGCTCTTCCATGAGGAATTGGAATCTTTGGTGAAACACTACCCGAGTCTGAAACGTGCCCGTTTTTGGATGACCTTCAGCCAGCAATACATCACCCATTTGAAGGTGCTGGAGGATATTGGGATGACCAGTATTGAACCGGTCATGTTCCAGGGAATGGAAATCCAACCGCTACAGTTTCTCAAGGCCGTACTTCCCGAGCCTTCCTCCCTTGGTGAAAACTACAAGGGCCAAACCTCCATTGGTTGCCAGATCAAGGGTATCAAGGACGGCAAGGAGAGGACTCTCTACATATTCAACAACTGCAGCCATCAAATGGCGTACCAGGATACAAAAGCACAGGCAGTGAGCTATACGACAGGTGTTCCCGCGGCTCTCGGCACCAGTTTGGTTGCACGTGGTATCTGGAAGGCCCCTGGTGTGAATAATATGGAACAGTTTGATCCTGATCCATTCCTTGAGGAACTTGGGCCATTGGGCCTTCCCTGGGAAGTGGTTGTCGATGGCAAGCTTGCCTTTGGTGAGTAGCTCATGATCGATTTGAAAAAGATAAGCCATACTCCAGCCTTTGTGTTGGAGTATGAGCTTCTGGAAAAGAACCTTTCCATCATTGAACAGTTGCAGAAGGATCTTCCCCTCTCCTTCCTCTTCGCCCTTAAAGGGTTTGCGATGCACGCGGTATTCCCGGACTTGGCCGCCGTTGCGAGCGGGGCAACTGCATCCTCACTGAATGAGGCACTTCTTGCATCTCCCTATTTTAATGAAATCCACGCATATGCTCCGGTGTATCAGAAGAACGAATTTGAAACCATTGCCTCGATGGCAACACACATTACGTTCAACTCTGTTTCCCAGCTGGAGACATATCGTGACAGAAGTAGCAATGCTCAATTGGGACTTCGCATCAATGCCATGTACTCGACAGTCTCTACTGCCTTGTATGATCCCTGTAGCTACGGGAGCCGTTTGGGTATACTTCCCAAGGATCTTCCACAACTCCCAGAGGGGGTGAGTGGATTGCACTCCCACAACCTCTGCGAGAGTGGTGCCCAAGAGCTGGCCCATACGCTCTCATCGATCGAAAAGCATTGGGGGCATTTACTTGGTGATATAGAGTGGTTGAATCTTGGTGGTGGACACCTGGTAACCAGAAAAGGGTATGACCTGGATCTTTTCAGGAAGACGATCATGGATTTCCACGATCGATATCCCCACATCAAACTTATATTGGAACCTGGTGCAGCCTTTGTTTGGGAAACTGGGTATCTGGTAACCGAAATTCTTGATATTGTTGATAATGGTGGTATCAAGACACTGATGATCGACGCCTCCTTTGCGGCCCATATGCCGGACTGTCTGGAAATGCCGTACTCTCCAAATGTAATCGGAGCGCAACTGGAAGAGAGTGGTGTCTATCGTCTTGGAGGATCATCCTGCTTGGCTGGGGACTGGGTGGGCAGTTATACCTTTGAGAAAGCACCTAAGATTGGGGACCATCTTGTACTCTGTGACATGATGCACTACACCATGGTCAAGACCACCATGTTCAATGGTATCGCCTTACCGGATATCGGCATCTATCGCGATAAGAGATATACCGTGGTGAAAACCTTCGGATTTGATGATTATCAACGACGCTTGTCGTAGGAGAGAGAGAATGGAACACTGGTTTTTAGATTCAGAGTTTCCCAACTGTGACAAGGAAACAGCACGATTTCATGTAATCCCTTTTCCCTTGGAGGATACAGTCTCCTACATGGGAGGCACAGCGGATGGACCAGAGGCCATCATAGAAGCTTCTTCCCAACTTGAACAACTTGTTGAGGGTTTTGGGAATCCCGGGGCTTTGGGTATTCATACCAGGGAACCGCTTGGGACTGAAGGTATGGTCGCCCAGTCTATTGCTGCGGCAGCTGAGGCTATCCTCCAGGCGTATGACCATGGCTCCATCCCTGTACTTCTTGGAGGTGAGCATTCAGTTACCAATGCTGCAATTCCTCTCTTGAGGGACCGATTTCCCCAAGGGGAGGTCGGTATCCTGCAGTTCGATGCACACATGGACCTGAGAGATGCCTATGAAGGCAGCAAACTGAGCCATGCATCGGTCATGAGACGTACCGTAGAGGCAGGCATCCCATTGTTCCAGGTAGGAATTCGGAATTATAGTGAAGAGGATATTGAGGCACGTGAGCGCTACCAGGTTGGTCACTATGATGCATCGTTCCTCTACAGCCAGAAGAATATACACTCGCTGGAAACATTGGATCTTCCTTCTGATTTTCCCAAACAACTGTATGTCACGTTCGATGTCGATGCATTCGATTGTGGGTTGATGAGTGCAACCGGAACCCCCGATCCAGGTGGACTCTCATGGTGGGATGCAATTACGTTACTAACCGTTCTTACCAAGGATAGGACGATTATTGGATGCGATGTAGTGGAATTGGCTCCCAATGCCTTACATCACCCCTCCTATACTGCAAGCAAGCTTACGTATTTCCTGATGGGATTAGCCAGCAAGCGCTGTTCCCAGTGAAAAGGCTGCATTTAACGCTTCTTCTTCAGGGGTGTCCAGGGCGATAACAGGGTCGGTAACCAATACTGCTCCTGCTTCCTTGGTGACTTCAGCCCAGTCTTCCATCCACTCTCCATCTCCCCATCCGTATGAGCCGAAGAGCCCAACCGGTTTTCCCTCTAGATGGGGAAGGAGCGCATTGAACATTGGTTCGAATACTTCATCCTCCAAGCTTTCAGAGCCCATTGCAGGACACCCAAAAGCTACTGCATCATAGCTATCAAGCAAATCGGCAGAGAATAGACCGGCCTTGATCACCTTTATTTCTGCACCGGCTTCCTTGGCACCTTTTGCCACCGCTTGAGCCAAGGCTTCGGTATTTCCCGTTCCACTGTAATATACAATTGCAATACGTTTCATAGTTCCTCCATCGGAGCTTATTACTAGTAAATCTATAAGGGTTAGGCAATGCTAACATTTATAATAAGTACTACACCATTGTAGGGAAGCATGTCAAGAATGAGATTATCGGTTGTTGTGTTCAGCTGCCTTGAGAAGCCGTTGCATTTTCAAAGCCAATGGAGAGGCAGGACCAAAATAGACGTGGGCTTTACGGTGAGCCCACCGGTAGAGCGTCCTTGCATCCTCAACTTCACCGAGCTTGCGATAGCAGCGCGCAATATGAACAAGCAGTCCAATTTTCTCTGCTTCAGAGGCAAAATCCGATTCTATATCAAGGTAAGACCGGATGATCCTGTACTGCTCAAGGGCTTCTCTCCAGGCGTATCGCCTCTCCAGGCAGACCCCAAGTGCACAACGAGCCATGATACTCTGACTGCTCGTGGATCCTTGGAATGAGGTAAGGATGGTGAGTACCTGCTGACGGAGCAGAAGCTCCTCATCAAACTTCTTTTGGATATGGTAGATGTCTGCCTGCAGACAGAGTGAGTCGATATAGAGATCATAGGAGGGGCCATTCTCTTTGGTGTAATCACGACCAAGCAGATCCTCAACAATGGATTGTGCCTCAGTACTCTGTCCATCATCAAGATATGAGTTGCCTAAGGCGATCATGGCCTCTATGGTTGACTCATCATCATCACCATGAAGGATCTGGTTCGTCTGATAAATCTGTTGAGCAACCTCCAACTCTTTATGGGTCTCTCCTGCACGGTAGTAGGCCATGTTCAAATCCCCCATCAGGAGTACATATTCTTGATTCATGGGACCATATTCGTTGAAGTGAGCTACTCGCTTCTTCTCCAGATCGGCGATATTCTGATGTACACGTGCAAAGTAGAGCGGGTCATCAAGTTCACTGGAGAGTAGTAATCGTGCAAAATAGTTTTCCATATCCCTAGTATACACAGATGGGTTTGTACCCTACAAGCTCTTCTCTGCACGAACTGCAAGATAGCAGTCATGGATATAACTGTCTATCATCATGAATCCTGCAGTATCGGTGTAGATACCGGTTATATGAAAACCACAGTCCGTAAGCCCCCCAAGCAAGTCTTGCAAGGTATGGGAAAATTCAATGGTATCATGTTTTCTCATTCGCTTTTCCAACTCCTTTTTCCCAAGGCTTTTCAGGTCAGAGTAGGGGATGGTGTATTTAACCTGGAGGTGGTTTCTCAGGGCTTTCTTTTCGTCAAAGAGATAGAGCACCGGGTTGGTGATGCTGGTAAGCAGTCTCCCACCTTTCTTCAAGATTCTGTAGCAGTGATGATACATGCTGTGCACTTCATCAATGAAACATGTGGAGGTTGGGTTGTATATCAGGTCAAACGTGGAGTCTGCAAAACAGGAGAGGTCACGCATATCTCCCTTGACGAATTCCATCTCCAGTTGGAGTCGCTCAGCATAGGATGCATCCTGTGCGAGTTGTTTTTTTGAAATATCATACAGGGTTACCTCTGCGCCAGCGAGGGCAAGGAGAACCGCTTGCTGTCCACCACCACAGGCAAGGGCAAGGATCTTTTTCCCTTTCACATCACTAACCCAGGAAGGAGGGACCTGCTTGAACGGAGAGAGAACCATATCCAATTCCCCTCTGCGTGCTTTCTCTATCTGTTCTTCAGTGCAACCATCTGTCCAGATAGTGTGTTTTTCAACTTCACTATCCCAGGCTCGTGCATTGTGCTCAACATATGTATCCATGTGTGGAGGGTACCATGGAAGGGAATAGTTTGCAATGCGTTAAAATACAACTGTTTTTATTGTAATATTTTAGAAAATAAAGGAGTGTAGGTAAGGATCCCTTGTACGCGGTGGGACTGCATCAGGGCAATGCTTTTTGCCTTGCTGGTAAAGCCTGCAATCTCGGGAAGCTCTGTATACCGAGCTCTGCGAAAGAGCGTAATATGTGCTTTGAAACGGGTATCCTTGAAGACTACATGATACGCTTGCAAGAGGGCAACAAGTGTTTTCTGTAATTGAAACAATCCTGTATGATGGGCAATTCCACTGTAGATGATGTCACCTCCCTGTTTGGGAAATGTCCCTACATGATTGAACAGAACTTCCATCTCTCTCTTAGGCATTGCTTCCAAGATGTCACTGAGCAAAGGAAGGATCTTCTCGTCCTGCTCTCCGAGAAAAGCGAGGGTGAGATGGAGATTCCCTTTACTCGTTGGATTTCCTTTAGAGAGATAAGGAACAATGGTGTTCTGGATGGATGTAAGCTGTTGCAAAGTGCTCTCTGGAAACAGCAGTGCATAAAAGAGTCTCATGGAGAGAGTATACTATGAAACAAAGTCTTTGTAGCCAGAAAAAAGCATAGTATAGTGTTGTGAGGAGAAAATCATGAAAATAGTTCTTATTGGGGCAGGCAGTGCACAGTTTGGGCTTGGTACCCTTGGCGATATTATGCAAAGTAAAACATTGGTCGGAAGTACCCTCAGCTTGGTGGATATCAATGACCAGGCATTGCAGAACGTGTATGGCAAGGCCACAGCATTTGTCGAAGAGAATAATCTCCCTTTTACCATTGAGGCAACCACTGACCGTAAGGAAGCATTGCAGGGTTGTGATGTAGTGGTCATTTCCATCGAAGTGGGAAATCGTTTTCAGCTCTGGGATGAGGATTGGACTATTGCCCAACAGTACGGTATTGCCCAGGTGTATGGGGAAAATGGTGGACCTGGAGGGGTATTCCATTCACTGAGGATTATTCCTGTCATCATGGAAATCTGTGAAGATGTTATCTCTCTCTGTCCAGATGCCTGGATTTTCAACTATTCCAACCCAATGACCGCCATTGTGACGACTGTGCTCAGGAAGTATCCATCGCTCAAATTTGTGGGAATTTGCCATGAGATTGCATCCCTTGAACGGTATCTACCCTCAATTCTTGAAACGCCATTCTCCAATCTGCAAACCCGGAGTGCTGGATTGAATCATTTCAGCGTGCTACTGGAAGCGTACTACCGGGACAGCGGCAAGGATGCTTACCCAGATATTTTGGACAGAGCTCCTGCCTTCTTCGAGAAAGAACCAGGGTACTCCGATATTCTCTCCTACATGCAGCAACATGGAGAGGCGTTCATCACAGAGGGATCCACCCATCGTCCACTACCAGAGGGAACCAGAAGCAAGAAGCCCTGGGCGGATAGGACCCTGTTCAAGGAGATTCTCGATCACTACCACTTGTTGCCAATCACTGTTGACAGTCATTTTGGGGAGTATATCAGTTGGGCACAAGAGGTTGTTGACCATAAGGGGATAAAGGATTTTTATTTCTTATATCAAAAGATGCTATCGCGTTTGGAACCAAAGATTGAACTGAAAGTAACCGAACGTTTGGTCTATATCCTTGAAGGCATTGAAGAGAATAGCGGATATGAGGAACTGGCTGTAAACATACTGAATAATGGATTGATTAAAAATCTTCCCCCTTGGATTGCTGTTGAGGTGCCGGCGAAGGTATATAGCAAGGGCATGAAAGGTGTTGCTTTTGACAATTTCCCCAAAGGGTTCGCCGCCCTCCTGAGAAACTACTGTGGTGTATATGACCTAACAGCTGAGGCTGTGCTGCAAGGAAAGAAGGAGTATGTAATCCAGGCATTGCTTGCCAATCCAGTGGTACATACCATGAGAAATATTCCAGAGCTAGTTGAGGTGATGATAGAGCGTCAACGTAGGTGGTTGGGGTATTTGCGTTGAAATAACAAGACCTCCCTGGTAATTCCAAGGAGGTCTTTATAGCGGCAAAGGGACTCGGACCCCTGACCGAACGGATATGAGCCGTTTGCTCTACCAACTGAGCTATGCCGCCGTAACAACTCCCACACTATAGCCAATGCCCAAACAGTTAGTCAAGAGGGTTTTTGTCACTTTTTGGTTGGGGAAAACCATGATATGCTTAAGTTCATGGAAAAGAAACGATATATATGTCCAAAATGTGGCGGCACTCACTATGAGAGCGACCGGTTCCAGGCAACGGGTGGCAATTTTGCCAAGATTTTCGATGTCCAAAACAAACGGTTCATCACCGTCACTTGTACCAATTGTGGGTACACTGAATTGTTCAAACAAAATGAACAGACAGGATGGAATATTTTGGACTTCTTCTTGAATTAACAGGAGGCACTATGCAGACAGTTACGATGAACAACAATCTTGAGATTCCGAAACTTGGATTTGGCACTTGGCAGATTCCTGAAGGAAAAGCAGCATATGAGAGTGTTCGCTACGCTCTCGAGGTAGGATATCGTCATATAGATACTGCAGCTGCCTATGGCAATGAGGTGAGTGTTGGACGCGCCATACGAGAGAGTGGGATTGATCGGGAGGAGATCTATCTTACCACCAAGCTTCATAACAATGACCATGGCTATGAACAGACTAAGGAAGCATTCCTGGAAAGCTTGAGAAAACTGGATACAGACTATGTTGACCTCTATTTGATCCATTGGCCCAATCCCATTGCATCTCGCTCACATTGGCAGGACGCCAATAGGGGGAGTTGGAAGGCCATGGAGGAGTTTATCGGGCAAGGCCTGATCAAGAGTATCGGTATCAGCAACTTCCGTGAACATCATATTGAATCCTTGCTCGAGAGAGCTGAGATCAAGCCGCAGGTCAATCAGATCCGGCTCTATGCTGGTGAACAACAGCACAAATTGGTGCAATATTGCAAGGACAAGCAGATGGTTCTGGAAGCATATAGTCCATTAGGCACCGGTGGCCTGCTCAGCAGTCCTCTGATCAAGAGCATTGCTGAAGAGGTAGGGAAGAGTCCGGCACAAATATGTCTTCGTTATGATATCCAGAAGGGGCATGTAGTGCTTCCCAAATCGGTTACTCCTTCTTCTATTCTTCAGAACAAGGATATCTTTGATTTCACGTTGAATGAAGAACAAATGGCAAAGCTCGATGAAATGGAGAATATCTGTGGACCAACGCAGAATCCGGATGAAACCTCCTTCTAAAACCTCTTGCTTTCCTGCAATCGTATGAGTACTCTTGTAGCATGACTGGATTCTTCATTAAAAAAGCGTTTTTCGATGGCTGGGACAACCTCATTTCGATGGTTGTCCACAACCTTGGGTTCCTCCTGATCTTGCTTGCCTTCATGGGAAGCATGAGCCTCATGGAAATGAATGGACTGCTTGCTGTAGTTGCCATGATTCTCTCAGTAGGTCTGTTCGCCTTCTTCACAGCAGGTACCTCAGCCAGTACCTGGGCATATGCAAAATACGAACGGCCTGGCTGGGAAGGATTCAAACATGGCATCAGGGACTCATGGAGGCATAGTCTTTTTTACTGGCTGCTTTCCGTGCTTGATGTCTCACTCATCCTGTTTGTCATTCCCTTCTATCTGAGTTATGGCAATGCGGTAGGAACTCTGCTCAGTGTCATACTTTTCTGGTTGTTCATGGGGTTGAGCTTCGCTCTTCTGTATTACTGGGCACTCTTTCGTTCAATGCCTGGGGACCGTCCGATCAAGACTCTGAAAAAGAGCTTTCTCATTGTATTTGACAATCTCTTCTTCACCTTGTTCTTTGCTGTGTACCAGATAGTGAATTTTGTATTATCTGCACTTCTTGCAGGCCTTGCCCCTGGAGTGACCGGTATGTTGCTTGCCAGCAGTGATGCAGTCAAATTGATGATGTACAAGTATGACTATCTTGAAGAGGAACCGGAGGCTGACAGGAAGCATATCCCTTGGGATGAACTGCTTTATGAAGAACGCGAGAGTGTTGGACACCGTTCCTTGAAGAATATGATTTTCCCCTGGAAAGACTGACATGTCCTATGAAGTTGAACTGAAAGCCCATGTAGATGATCCTATCACGCTCAAGCATGACATCGAGCAGCAGCCTGGCATTGGAGAGGTGTGTTGTGAAGAGAAAGATGACATCTACTATGCCTTGGCGGGACAGGAGCCTCTTTTCCGTCTACGGGCGGAACGCTTCGGGCCTTCTTTTCAGAATCTATCAGGGAATGTACGGTTTACAAGAAAATACAAGAGCCTGAAGGATGGGATTGAGGTCAATGAGGAAGTTGAGTTTCTCTCATCCTCCGACCAGGCACAGCAAGCTCATGCTTTTTTCCTCAGTCTCGGATATGAGGTATATATCAGGAAGACCAAGCGGGGATACTCCTACGATTGGGTATTCGATGAGACGCTCTCACCCCTTCATATAGAACTGGTGGAGATTGCTTCCCTCGGCTGGTTCTTGGAGATGGAATTTGTGTTGGAGACAGCAGAACGGGTCCCGTATGCCAGGACCCGTCTACTTGAAGTACTCTCATTGTTGGGTGTTCCCCAAGAATGTATCGAGGAACGCTATTACATGCATCTACTCAAGGATTTTTCGTAGGGTAGTGAGGAACATTCTCCACACCCAGATACCTGCTGATGCATCTAACCAGTACATCATGATCCTCGAGATCGGTAAGACCGCTTACCATTACAGCTCCTACCAATCCAACTGATCTGACAACAATGGGGAATCCTCCACCACAATCCACAAACCTGGTTGGATCCAAACCACGTTCACTCAACGTCTTCCCTCGTTTCTTCAGGAATAAGGAGTATGCCAACGTACTGGTTTCAAAGTGCTGGACCGTATTGAACTTTCGGTCGATCCAGTCCTGTGAGCCACGATTTGAACCTTCAGCGGTAAAATGAAACAGTGTCTTGCCACTCATTGTCCTGATGCATATGGCGATGGGAATCTCTTTGCCCAAAGCTTCCTCGGCAAAGATCTTTCCCAGTTCCCATGCATCACGGTTTGAGAAATGATCGAACTGCAGCAGTTCTTCCTGGCTTTCTACCAGTGCAATTTGTTGTGAAAGTTCCATATGCTTATTCTCCCGGGAAGTGTACACCCCATTGGCCTCTCAGGGTATCCATTACTTCCATTACCTTGATGATTTCACTGTGAGGCATCTGCTTAAGCTCGATTTCGCCCTCCTCAAGTGCCTTCCTACATGCCTCAACCTGATGTTCGAACCCTGTGATGTTCTTGAAAGGCTTATAGGTCTCAACCAGGTTGTAATCACGGTCATATACATTGATCCCTTCACAGTTATTGATGTTGAGGAACTCAATAAACCCCCTGCTACCGAATATAGCACCACGTCTGTCACTGGTACTCAGCATGGAAGAGTGAAGGATTGCCATCTTGCCACCCTTGAACGAGAGGGTGATGGAGTTGGATTCATCAACACCACTGTCGGTCTTGATGCAGGAAGATTCAATGGACTCTATCTCATTTCCAAACACCATCATGGCAAAGTTGATCGGGTACACTCCCAGATCCAGAAGAGCACCTCCGGCAAGCTCCGGGTCCATCATGCGTTTCACGCCCTTGATGGGATAGCAGAGATTTGCGGTTAGTGAATGTGGTTCACCGATAACCCTGCGTTCAAGAATCTGTTCAAGAACCAAACGCATAGGTAAATATCGTGTCCAAATTGCCTCAGCTACCAGAAGCTTTTTCTTTTTCCCAAGTGCTATGACTTCCCTGGCTTGCTTTGCATTCATCGTGAAAGCCTTTTCGCCAAGTACTGGTTTCCCATGCTCCAAGGAGAGCATCATATGTTCATAGTGCAAGGAGTGTGGGGTGCAAACATATACCAGATCAACATCGGGGTCACCCAGCATTTCCTCATAGGAACCGTACGCTTTACGGACATTCCACTTCTTTGCGAAGTCACGCGCTTTCTGTAGGTCTCTAGATGCAACAGCATAGGCTTCCACCTGTTCCATCTCTGCTATCGTTGCAGCCATCTTGCGGGCGATGTTTCCAGCACCCAAGATTCCCATTCTCATCATACCGTCCTCCTGATGTACTCAGTATAGAGGCAACCAGTCGGAAAGAAAAGTGCAATCTATACCGCTAAAGCAAAGCTCCAAGTGCTGTGGAGAGTGAAAGGACGCCCATCAAGGCAAAAGCTGAATTGGTTTTCATACGAGACTCTGGCTTGAATAACAAGGTTGCGATTGACCAGAGACTGAAAAGTATGCAACGAAGAATGGAATCCAGGCTCATATCAACAGCCAAGGAAACAAAGGGCAAGAGAGCGGTAATTGCCAGACTTACCTGCAAGGAAAGATGTGTTCTACCGGAGAGAAAGAGAAATGCAAGGGCGATCAACACCAATACAAGACTCCTGACCATGGTAAGGCTTGAGGGCTCCTGTAAATGTGCCCAGAGAAGATTTACCACAGCCAAGGCAAAAATCTTTGCACTCTCCTTGATATACGAGAAGATAAGATGAGCTCTCTGTTCAGTTGAGAAGAAATGAAAGAGAGCAGAACAGATGAAGCTGATGATAAACAGTGAGTAGGTGAGGACGACCAGCAGACTGACACCCTGACCCTCGATCATCTGGTTTATGAGGTAGATGATGATTGCAATACTGGAGAGAGAAGCAACGATATCAACAATCCCGTTGAAGATGCTGTAGGACTTGAAGGCCCCTTTCGGGTCCTTTGCTTTTGCAAACTTCTCTGCATTGAAAGAGAAGTTGAATGAGGTTCCATTCTTCAAATCCGCCTTGAATGAAACTGAATGCACATGCTCAGCGTGTTCAGCTATCTCATCAACCCGGTTCTTGAAATCTGTAAAGATCTTATGTACATCATCCATATTTCAACTCCAGAACTTATCTGTCTTGATCTCGACAATCAATGAATCAATGGTTTTCCTGAGTTCCCTCAGGATCATCTCTCGTGCAGCGACTCTATCAACCTTGGCTACTTCCAAGGCCTCAGGGAATTCCATCACCTTCCCAATATTAGCATAGTAGTTCCTACTTACGACTCGCATTTCTCGCCTTGCCGTTTTACTGATCTTGTTCCTCACTCTTCTTCTTGGGGCGATCAATCCAATGGGAACGATAGGAACGGGGTAGGAGAGGTACATCTCAGCAATTCCCTGCTTGAAGGGCATCATCTCTTCCTGGGTGTTCAAACCCCCTTCAGGAAAGATATATATACTATCTCCTTTCTTGAGGTAAGAGACTGCCTGGTCAACAACATGTCTGCGGTCTTCCTTGCTTAGGGCTTTTATCTGTTCCGTCCATCCAAGAAACGATCCAATGACAGGAATACCGAAGGCAGGGCCAATGACCATATGCAATGGTTCATCAGTGAGGGTAGTTACAAAATGCACATCACTGGAACTGAAATGGTTGGAACAGAATATTTTGGGTCCTTTGGGCAAAGCTTCTTCCTGCCAGGTAAAGAAATCGTAATTGAGAGCCAAGCCGATCTTGACTACAGTACGATAGATATGGTGAAGGAACAAGCTTAGAGGTTTCATGCATCAACTTTCCTCGTTGCTACCATGTTGGTAGCCAGACATTACGCCCTAGTTCACCATCATATACCTGATGTGCCCTTATTTGATATACCTCATTGAGTAATGCATCATTGAATACTGTTTCAGTAGGTCCCTGGGAAACAATATTCCCTTCCTTGAGGACCAGTGCAAGTTGGCTGTAGACTTGGACAAGCAACATGTCATGCAGTACACAAATAACTGTGTAGCCCTTCTTGACCAGATCGGTGAGCAAGCCCATTATTGCCCTCTGGTGGCGTACATCAAGATGATTCACCGGCTCATCGAGCAACAGCAGTCGCCCATCCTGACTCAATGCCCTTGCTAGCAGCACTCGTTGCATCTCTCCACCGCTTAGCTCAGTTACTACCTTGTGCTGCAAATGCAAAATATCACAGGAATCCATTGCAGATTCTATTGCATGCCCATCATCCTCTCCCCCATGTGCATATCGTCCCATGGATACCGCCTCACGGACGGTGAAGGCATAGTCAAGCTTGCCATTCTGGGCAACAAAACCCAACTTGGTTGCAAGCTCTTTCTGCTTGAGGTGCTGAATATCCTGACCATCTACATAGACTGCACCAGAATCGGGTTTAAGCTGTTTATATATGAATTTCAGGAGTGTGCTTTTGCCGCTTCCATTCGGGCCGGTAAGTGCAATGAACTTTCCCTTGGGAAGGGTAAGGTCCAGCTCATGGAATATTTGGTGTTTGTCATACCCTCCACTGAGGTGACTGATCTTGAGACTATCCATATCGGTACCGTCCCTTGCGAAGCAGGTAGATGAACAGGGGAACACCAAGTAAGCTGGTGATAATCCCCACCGGTAATTCACCGCTAGGAAGCATAACCCTGGAGACAGTGTCACTGGCAAGAAGAAGAAAACCACCGAAGAGACTTGACGGAAGCAGGAGCCTATTATGCTTGGGGCCAACCAGCAATCGTGTTACATGTGGAGCCATCAAACCGATAAATCCAATGACGCCAAAATAGGAGACACAGATTGCACTTGCTGCCGAACCAGCAAGCAAAAGAACAAGCCTGGTTTTTCCAACAGCCAACCCCCCTGCATGAGCAGAAGCCTCATCAAGGAGCAACATATCCATATTCTGATGGTTTGCCCGTAACAGCACAAAGAGGATGAAAAATGTCAGCATAAGCGTTAAGACCTGCGCATAGGTGCTGGTGGAAAAACTTCCAAGTGTCCAGTAGAGAATACGTTGGTATTGCTCACGATGCAGGAACATCAACAGTGTCATCGCTGCACTGAGTATGTAATTTACCGCCACTCCGGTCAGGAGAAGCGTCGTATTACTGCTCTTTCGCTTAAGGGACATCCCTACAATAAAAAGCGTGGTAAGGGTAGCTCCAAGGAGGGCGCTCAAGGGAAATCCCAGGAGAGGGGCAAGCCCAATGAACAATGCAAGGGCAACTCCAAAGGATGCTCCACTGCTGATGCCCAGGATAAAGGGATCGGCCATGGGATTGCGCAATGCCGCTTGGAACACCGTACCTGCGCAGCCAAGGATTGCCCCAGAAAAAAATGACGCAAGGATCCTCGGCAACCGGAGCTGCCAAATGATATATCCTTGGTTGCCCCCAGTCTCCTGGCCTGTGAGTACTGCGATTGTGTTCGCAAGGGAGATATTGGAAGGGCCCAAGGTAAGGGAGAGCAACATCAATAGCACACTGCTGAGCGCAAGTGTTGCAGACAGCCCCTTTTTCATTAATTCGTTTCCTGATGGATCAACTCAGCTAGTGCTTTCAATGCATCAGCACTCCTTGGTCCTTGCCTGCTGGTGGAATCTGCATCAAAGCTTATGATTGTACCAGTCAAATCGCTATAAGGCTTTGTGGTGGTAAATTCCTGAATTGTTGCTTCTGCGCTTTCTCCCCAGCGGGGATTGAGCAGGAGAATCTCAGGATCGGCTGCCATCAGAAGTTCCTTGCTGAATGTCCAGTTCTTGGCACTCTTTGCCACGTTTGTTGCCCCTGCGAGTTCTATCATCTCCCCAAGGAAGGTATCGCCGGTAGCGGTAGCATCAAAACCTCCGAAGTCGATAACCATGTACACTGAGGGCTTACTCTTGTTCTGGTAGGTGTTTACAACTTCTCGCACGGTATTTTGCATCGAAAGGATGATAAGTTCTGCTTCACTCTGCTTTCCCACCACCTCGGCAATTTTTCGTATCAACTCATAGGTCCCTTGAAAGGTTTGCTGTGTTTCAAGCTGAATTACTTCAATACCAGCTTTTTCCACGGAGGCGAGAAAATCATCAGAAACAAATGCACTACTGATTACCACAGAAGGTTCAAGAGATAGCAAGGTTTCGAGGCTAGGGTTGTACAAGGTTCCTACCGACGGCAACTCAACGACCTCTTCAGGGTAATTGCAGTAGTCGCTTCTTCCCACCAAGTAAGACCCTGCATTCAGGGCATGAAGTGTCTCGGTGACGTTTGGGGAAAGGCTTACAATACGGATTTCCTCAGCTTGCTTCTGGGGCCCGATCTCAAGTACTGGTTGTGCACCAATACGGGAGAATGTCAGAAGCAGAAAAGAAGCAATGAATAGGAGATAGTGTTTAGCTGTTCGATTGTGCATAACGCCCCTTTGCACGGGCATGTAACATACCCTGACCTATACTCCGTAGGCCGTCGGAATTTATCCATGTCAGGTCTCCTGGCTCAGGCATGCTCAGAATCTGCGACTTCCCGTTTCTAAACAGTGTCTTGGTGCAGATTCCCAGCCTCTACAGTGGCGGGACCGCAGGGGCTTCAACCCCTTTCCCTTGGCATGGACAATCTATCCTACGAAGTAGGGAAGGGGCTGTCAAGCCATGCCATAGGGGCTTATGATCTTTGGCTTTGGAATAAGAGGAGTGATTTGTATTGACTAATTGCCGTCTGGAGAGACCATTCGTTGAAGTTTGAGTATCTGTTCCTGCCTGCCAAGTACCAGCATGCTCAACCCTTCATGTAACACAGTGCTTGAACTGGGGTTGTAAGTAGTAGACCCATCACTCTCTTTTGTGGCAAGAACGATCAATCCTGTTTTTTCCGGAATACGGGCCTCCAGTAAGTTTTTACCAGCCAAGGGTGAGGATTTTGTTACTTCAATTTCTCCCAGATCAAGCGTATCTTCCCCAATGCGGGTGATTGCATCAAGGAATGAGATGATCTGTGGACGGAGCATAAGGACCGCCATGCGGTTCCCTCCCAATTCATTCGGGTTGATGGTACTGTCTGCACCTGCTTTCCTGAGTTTCTGTGCAGCTGAAGGCTCAATGGCGCGTGCAACTATTTGCAGGTTCTTGTTTATCTCTCTTGCCGTGAGAACGGTAAATACATTCTCAGCATCATTGCCTAGGGTGGAAACCAAGCCTTTCGCCTGCTTGATCCCTGCCTGCATCAAGATGTCTTCATCTGTTGCATCTCCATGAATTACAGAAAAACCTTGATTAAGAAGCTCTTCGAAGCGTATAGGATCCTTCTCGATAATGACGAATTCTGCGTGACTTCGTTTGAACTGCTCGAATAGGCTGACACTCGTCTGGCCAGCTCCACAAATAATATAATGGTTCTTCATGTTCTGAAGTCTCCTTTGTACACGTCTGTTGAGTAGAATCCGTCTGAACTCGCCCTCAGCCAAGAATGCAGCCAGCTGTGAAAAGGCATAGGCAACCAAACCCAGCCCACTGATGATGATAAGTATGGTGAAAAGTTTGCCTGTAGCATCAAGATTTTCAATTTCCCTGAAACCTACAGTGGATACCGTGATAACGGTCATATACAGTGCATCCACGAAGGCAACATCAAGGAGAGCCATATACCCAATGGTCCCCAAGCTGATGAGTAGGATGATGAGAATAATGAGATAGATTGCATTTGTATGGCGTTGCACACATCGCTCCTTATCTGCTGGATAGTAATACTGTACCGTACTGCAGGACAAGATTCCAATGTTTTTCAATCGTTCTTTCCTGCATGTATTCCATTCCTGTAGTTGACCGGAGGGGCCAGCTATATTACTATCCGGTCTATGAATCATGCAGAAATTGAAATCTATACAGATGGTGGGTGTCTTGGGAATCCTGGGCCCGGTGGTTGGGCTTTTGTACTCAGGGCCGATAATGGGAAATTTGAGAAGGAAGCAAGTGGATTTGAGGCTGCCACCACAAACAACCGAATGGAACTAAGGGCTGTTATTGAAGCCTTGCAGGCTTGCAAACAGTATGATCCTGAACGGATTGTCATCAATACAGACAGCCAGTATGTGAAAAACGGTATAACAACCTGGATCAAGAAGTGGAAAGTCAATGGATGGCGAACCGCTAGTAAAAGCCCAGTCAAGAATAAAGAGTACTGGGTTGCACTTGATGCACTCAATGAACAGTTACCGGTTCAATGGAACTGGGTAAAAGGACATGCCGGTATTGCAGACAATGAACGGTGTGACCAGCTGGTAAGACAGGCAATGGAAAACGGAGCATGAAAAGAAGAGAAGCAACAATCTGGCAACTCTATCTCACGTTCTTGAAGATCGGTGGACTTACCTTTGGAGGGGGGTATGCCATGCTTCCCATGCTCCAGCGGGAAGTCATAGATATCCACCACTGGGTAACTGAGGAAGAGGTATTGGATATTTATGCAGTTGGGCAATGCAGTCCCGGCATCATTGCAGTGAATACGGCCACCATGATCGGTTACCGTAAGCGTGGTATTCCCGGTGCCATTGCAGCAACGTTGGGAGAAGTTACCCCCTCTCTGGTTATTATTACCATGCTTGCAACCATATTATTGCAGGTACAGGACAATCAATGGGTCCAACGTGCATTTGGCGGTATACGTGTAGCAGTGTGTGCACTTATCACCCAATCGGTGATCACCCTCTCCAAGAAAAGCCTTATCGATCTTCCAACCGTATTGCTCTACCTTGCCACAGTATCTCTCACACTGGCATTCTCCCTCTCTCCTCTGGTTGTTGTTCCCTTTGCAATCCTCTACGGACTAGCTGTACAGAGAATAAAGCGGAGGAAAGCATGATCTATTTGGAACTCTACTGGGAGTTTTTCAAGATAGGACTCTTCGCAATTGGGGGTGGGCTTGCAACCCTGCCTTTCCTGTACACACTTGCCGAGACCCATGGCCACTGGATCACCTCAAGCGATATTGCCGATATGATTGCCATCAGTGAATCAACACCGGGGCCTATCGGCATCAACATGGCAACATTTGCCGGTTATCAGGCGGCAGGTCCTTTGGGCGGCTTGGTGGCAACATTGGGAGAGATAACCCCTTCGTTGATCATCATCATTTTCATTGCACGTTTTCTTGGCCAGTTTGACAAGAATCCGTATGTGAAGGATGGTCTCTATGGATTGAGGGCTGCTGTTGTAGGACTTATCAGTTACGCTGGCTTGAAATTGTTTGGAACTACTTTGCTAGATGGAGGAAGCATCCGGATCAAGGAGACGATTCTCTATCTTCTACTGGTTTTCCTTGCGCTTCGTCTGAAGAAGATTCATCCACTGTACTGGATTCTTCTGGGAGCGGTTCTTGGGATTGTGTTGCATCTCCCCTCGTAAGATACTGAACCATGGAAGCATACCAACTCCCGTCTCCTTCGATTGAAGCGAGCAAGGTAAATGCATCCTTTTCCTTCTGGTGTTTCTGTACCAAAGAGAGGGCAAGCGCTTTTGACTGTTCCTTGAAACCCCAGTTTGCAGCTTGGGTAGCTACTTCGAGCTGTTCAGCGTAGAGGGTTGGATTCAAGCTGAAAATGTTCTGATACACCTCTAATGCTTGCTCATACTGGTTCTGCCCGACCAAGGCTTTTGCCTTGAGAAAAAGAAACGAGAGGTGGGTAGGGAAGTTCTGGAATGAAGCATCGCTCTTTTCCCTTACTTGCTTAAAATTACCAAGATGAAAAAGAGCCAATTGTTCATTGTATTGATAGGATGCCTGACTGGGGTCGAGGAGTACCGCTTCCTTGTATAATTGCGCAGAAGCCGCATACTCCTGATCCTGGAAAAGCTGACTTGCCTTCTCTGCTGCCAAGACTGCCCGCTTCCCGCTGCCCATTGAGGTGCAAGAGAAGAGAAGCAACGTGCTGGACAGCAGTAAGACAGTCAGTATCCTTTGCATCAGCGCTCCAGAACTGTCTGTTCTATTTCCCTCACCTGTGCACGATAGAGATTGGTGATGGCAGAACCGTAATCAGCAATAAGCTGGATGATATTCCTTGGAGTATCGCTATTATCCATACCATTGAGTCTGTCACCTGCATCTCCCAATCCAGGGAGGATATAGGCTGCATCGTTAAGTACTGGATCCATCCATAGCGTATAGACTTCCGCACCTTCAATGGCACGGGCAATTCGCAGGGAACCCTTGAGCGCGCTGATGACATTGATGAACTTGACTGACTTGGGCTTTACCCCGTTGTCCTTCAGGTATTTCACAATGGTAACCAGACTTCCGCCGGTTGCATTCATGGGATCGGCAAAAATCAGATCCTTCCCGTCAAGTGATTCGAGATCAAAATAGGATTTATCCAAATCCAGGATGTAATCCATATTTGCCTCTTTCTTTGAATCGTCCCGTTTGATCTTGAACAAGGCAAAAGGAGTGACAAACTTGTCAGTTGAATATTCTTGGATCTCCTTGCTGAGAATCATACTGGGAAGGAGAGCTCCTCGCAGCATAACGCACATGACACTGTTCTTGATCAAGGAGTCTACGTCTGGGATTCTGTGTACCGCATAGTTCCTGACTGGGCTGGTGACCGGTGTCTTGGTGATGATCGATCGTTTGGTAGGCAGTGCAGCATCAGCAAATACGTGGGAGAAGAGCATCTCGTAAGCACGTTGGATATAGTAGAGAAATTCCTCATGGCCGGTACTGGGATCGCGAAGTTTTGCAATCAATCGGCTTGCCTGTCCATGCTGTTCCTGAGGGGTCTCGAATGAGTAGACGTGAATGGAAGGTTCCTCTGCACATACATCCTTGAGATACCGTCCAATCTCTTTGGCACTCTCGACCAAACCTTTGCGAGATGTCTCAAGTCTTCCCACATCACTTGCTGTTTCGAGCACAGAACAATGATGAAGTGACTGCTTGTACAACTCATCAACATGGGCGATTTTATCCTTGTCCGAATCCTTGAGATATCCATCAAGGTCGGTTGCGTGTAATACGATTTTATTCATGTAGCTATTTCTCCTCAGTAATGGCCTCTGATTCTACCCCAAGATAGTGAGTCTGTCACCCCTTTACAGAGCCTGCAGTAACCCCTTTGATGAACTGAGTGCTCATTGCCAGATAGAGAACAAGGACTGGAATCGCAGAGAGGGTGAGAACAGCCAGTACCTTTGACCAGTCAGTCTGGTATTGTCCAAAGAGACGAGTCACTCCGAGTAGCAATGTCTTATGTCGTTCATCATTGATAAAAATCAGAGGAAACCATAAGTCGTTCCAGAATGGGATAAGGTTGTAGATTACCGTTGTGGCTAGGGCAGGGCGGATCAGGGGAAGAATAACCATGGTATAGATTCTACCGCTGCTAGCGCCATCAATGATTGCTGCTTCATAGAGGTCCTCAGGCAGTTCCTTGATGAATGTGGTAAGGATGAATACCCCAACCGGAAGCCCCATGGCTACATAGATTGGGGGGAGTGCATAGATGGTGTTGAGTAGACCAAGAGTTCTTACAATTTCCAGCAATTTTATTGAGGCTATCTTGATGGGAATCATCATACCCGCAATAAAAAAGAAATAGATAATCTTGGCGATACGACTCTTGTAGCGTGCCAATGCATAGCCGGCGAGACTTGCAAGCAGGGTTACCAGCAAAAGAGAGATTGATACTACCAAGAAACTGTTCTTGAAATAAGTAAAGAAATCACCATCACGAATAACCGTGGTGTAATTGGAGAAATTCCATGTCTTGGGTATCCAAAATGGGTTCTCATAGATGGTCAACCTTGTCTTGAATGAATTGATCACCAGTGTCCATATAGGAAAAAGCACAATAAATGTCCATGTCAGCAACACAATATGGGAGAGTACATGCCTGTTTTCTTTTCGTAACGATCCACTCATGTTAGGCACTCCTCTGTGTGTTCTTCAGGGTTGGAATGACCAATACCAGAAGTAGGAGAAAGGTGATGGTTGCAATGGCAGCTCCCAGCCCTGCATCAGGAATCCCGATGGGATGTTGTCCTGCAATACCATACCGGTAGAAAAGTGTTCCAATGAGGTCTGTAGAGTACTCTGGGGCTCCATTCACGTTCTCCATAGCGAAGACGATATCAAATGCATTGAAGTTGTTCACAAATGTAAGCACTGCGATGATTCCGACAACTGGTTTGATAAGGGGGAGCTTGATGTACCAGAATGTCTTTCCATTGCCAGCTCCTTCAAGTCGTGCTGCCTCCAGCAATTCAGTACTGATGTTTCTCAATGCTGCAACAAACATCATGGTAGGAATGCCGAGCCATTGCCAGCAAGAAACAAGAGAGACAGCCCAGAGAGCTGTATTGGTATCGCCTAGATAGGGGTGTTTGAGAAACGGTAATCCGATGGAAACAAGAAAGTCGCCTGCCCAAACCGGGTTAAGCATCAGTTTCCACAAGTATCCTGTGATCAGGACAGCAAACGTAGTAGGAATGAAGATAATGGTCTGGTATAGGTGTCTTCCTTTCATGGTTTCATGGGTAAGCAGAACGGCAAAAAAGATACCCAGTCCATTTTGGACAACGAGATGCACAAAAAAGAATTTCCAGGTATTGAAAAAAGCTCCCCAATACCGTGTAGAGATTTCTGGGTCAGTAAACAGTCGTCTGAAATTATCCAGACCCACAAAGATTCGGGTTGCTTGGCTGTTTCCACTGAAAAAACTCAAACGTAATGAGTCAATAAGAGGAAAGGCCATAAAGATGGTATATACTAGCAACGCTGGAGCCAGATAAAGCAACCAGGGAAAATGATGGGCGTGTTTTGGACGCATACACTACCTCAGAGACTTCCCGGGCATATACCCGGGAAGTAAGATTCTGTAACGGTTGGTTACATCAATGCCGAAACAGAGTCCGCAGCCTGCTTGGCGGTAATATCTCCTTTCATCACCTTGATAACCGCTTGGTTCATAGGTGAATAGAGATTCATCAGCTTAGGCCAGACAAATCGTGCATCAGTTTCCTTTCCTGCATTGAGTGAGAGGAACTCATTTGCATGGGGATCCTCAAGCTTGATGGGGAAGTCGATCATCGGGAAATATCCACTGGGCAGGTTCTGACTTGCTGTGGTTGCTCCTTCCTCTGTACAGAGCCATGCAAGGAAGGCCTTCGCCTCTTCAGGATACTCGGTTTCCCTATTCATCGTGATCGCCATATCAGGGTGGAAGCAGATAGCAGTATTCTTTCCTTTTGGAGCAGGAATGGCAAACAATCCCCATTCAAAGGAGGCATCTTTATAGACACCGGCCGTCCAGCTGCCGTCCACGAACATGACCGCTTTCTGGCTGTTGAACAGTACCTGGCTGTCATTGTATGTAACCGACTCAAAACCATCAGGACAGTATCGTGCAACATCTGCCATGGCCTGGTAAGCTGCAACAAAGTTTTTATCATTGAGAGGAAGTTCTCCATTCTCATATTTCACCCGCATGTCAGCCCCACCGATATAATTGGGGAGCAAGCCGAAAAAGAAGGTCTCAAGGATATCCCACTCATCAGCCAATCCATTGGCGAGGGGAGTATATCCTCTGTTTTCAAGAGTGTTGCAGAGTGAGAGGAATGATTCCCAGTCGTTTGGAACGGCAAGCCCTTCCTTCTCGAAAATATCCTTGTTGTAATATACCGCATGACTTACAGCCGCAAAAGGAACAGCAAACATGGTACCGTCATTCATCTGCCATGGGGCAAGATTGCTGTCGGAAAAGTTATCCATAAGTCCAGGAATGTCCGTGCAATCGGCAAAATATCCGGCATTGAACAATTCTTGACCTGCTGCGTATGAACGGGCGTACATCAAATCTGGGCCGGTTCCACTGTCCAGTTGCAGACGCAGGGTGGCGTTGTAGTCTGGAGGATTTGTCGGTTGGAATTTGATCGTTACCTCAGGGGCAAGCTTTTTGTAAGCAGTAAGCAAGCGATTCATCTGCTCTACATCATCGGTTCTCCAGGAACCCATGGTGAGCACAACCTCATCAGAGGCCTCGGCCTTTGATCCTTGGGCGGAAACAGGAAGCAATACACAAAGAAGCAACAGCATAGGTAGAAGAACGTGCAATCGTTTCATACAATACTCCTTCTTTAGTGAAATTTTGTTATAGTATAGCATTAAATAAACTGATGTTTGTAAATTTTCTACTTCTTTACAAGGGGAGGACAAAATAGGGTCATTGTGATAGGATGCAACTATTCTTCTGTTGTGAGGTGTAACATGAATTTAGTTTTTCTCGGCCCTCCGGGTGCCGGTAAGGGGACCATCGCGTCCGAAGCAAAAAATCATTTTGGCATTCCCCATATCTCGACCGGCGACCTGTTTCGCAGTCATATAAAAGGGGACACAGACCTAGGAAAGCAGGTAAAAGCCATTTTGGCTGCAGGTGATTTGGTTCCAGACTCTGTGACCATTGAGATGGTCAAACAGCGTTTCCTTGAAACTGATGCAAAGAATGGTTTTATCCTTGATGGATTCCCACGCACCATCGCCCAAGCCGACGCACTCGCCGAGATGAAAAGGCTTGATGCAGTTGTGAATTTTGTCCTTGATCGGGAGCAGATCGTTAAACGACTGAGTGGAAGGAGAGTCTGTAAATCTACAGGAAGAACCTATCATATTCACTACAATCCACCTAAGGTGGAAGGTATTGATGATGAAACAGGAGAGCCTCTCATTCAACGTGATGATGATAAGCCAGAGGCGATCCTGAATCGCTTGAGTGTCTATGAGCAGCAGACAGAGCCCCTGATTGCCTACTATCGTGAGAAAGGATTGCTGGTCGATATTGATGCTTCCTCAGCTCCTGATGAAGTTCTCTCTGCCCTGATCAAGGCTGTACAGAAGTAAGATCCTTTACTGAATCACGTTTGATCAACGTGTAGGGAATTTGAATATGGACGCTTTGCAAGGTCTCCTTGTTTATCATGTTAAACAGGGCTTCAGCAGCAAGGCGTCCTTTTTCTTGTGCTGGCTGGTCTACGGTTGTTAGATGGGGAATGACACAGGTAGCTTCATCAATATTGTCGAATCCTGCAATAGAAATATCATTAGGGACAGACAATCCCTCTTCATTCCAACTAACAATACACCCGATTGCCACAATGTCACTCATTGAGACTACACAGGTGGGCAGCTCGCTGAATGCCAAAATTTCCTTGCCTCTCAGTTTTCCGTCTGCAAGCGTTGGTTCACTCACCAGGACCGGTACATCTTCCAGAGATATCCCCACTTCCCTCAACGCTTTCCTGAAACCTTCCATCCTTCGTTGGGGAAGGCTTAATTTTGTTGCCTTTTCAGCGAAAATGTCTTGTCCAAGAGAAATGATGCAGATGTTTCGGTGTCCGGATTCGAGCACCGTCTTCATCAATTCATAGGAAGCCAACTCATCATTGATGTTAACGCTGGGCATATCTTCATCTGGAGTTCCGTCAAGGGTCACATAAGGGATCAAGCGGGTTTTCATGACCGAGACAATGTCCATGCCTACTTGCATGCCCATGGTAATCAACCCATCAACTGCAGCATTGCGTACAGCTTCTGTTACACTTTCATTCAATGGTGGTATCAGGGTAAGCGTATAGCCATATTTTTCACAAACGCCTCCGATGCCAAGCAGTACTTGTTGTGCATATGGGTTCTGCAGTGAGTAACGAATTTCCTGTGGAAGCAGGAAGCCTATGGATAGATGTCTACGGAGTGAGAAATTGCGAGCCATTGGATCTGGGATGTATCCAAGCCGTTCAGCGGTCTCAAGAATCTGGTTGCATGCCTTCTCGCTGATCCTTGATGGATCATTGAATGCAAAAGAGACTGCCGTCTTAGAATATCCGCTCTCACGGGCGATATCCTTGATCGTAGGTCGTTTGATTCTGGTCGTTTGCTCTGCCATGGTGCAATCCTCAACTTCGGCCGATATCCTACCACAATGTTGTATTGAAGGGGAACAATGCAGGTTGCACAGCCGCAAAACTTGGTATATTGTTATACTAAACCGGTTTTGTAGTACAGTCAACAAACAATATGAGGAAGTAATATGGTCAGTACAACCTGGAAGCAATCAATCGATAGCAACGTCTCCGCCCTGTATGTCCAACCGCTCTACCCAAAACAGGGTGAGATGGTGAGCGTTTCAATACAGGTAGATTCTTCCAACACGATCAAACAAGTAAGATTGGTGAGTTTCCAGCTTGGACGTGAGATGCAGATTGTACTGGATAAGGTGCAGGAAGGGTCTCGCACATTGTACAAAGGCTCCTTCAAGCTGGTGGATACATCAGCCTATTGGTATTTCTTCCTGGTTACGGATGAAAGAGCGTATTCCTATAGCAAGGTGGGCGTGAAAGCCTCTGTTCCTCCACTTGCAGAATGTTTCCATTTGGTCAGTGACCTGGTCCCCGTAACGTGGGTGGGCAGTGGCCTCTGTTACCAAGTGTTTCCTGATCGATTCCGTAAAGGAGACCTGTCCGTTGGTGCCAGAGAAGGACAATACAGGTTTGATGGGGGAGAGGTCACCATACACGGTTTTGATGAAATACCCCTCGAGTTCGAGGAGGGGCGATGCCTCGATTTCTTCAATGGTGACCTAAAAGGTATTGAGGATGCCATTGACCATTTCAAGAGTCTTGGCGTAACGGTTCTCTATCTTAATCCCATCGGGATGAGCAGAACCACTCATCGCTATGACTGCACCGATTTCTTTCATGTAGATGAGAAGCTCGGTGGAGATGAGGCTTTTGCCCACCTCTGTGAGGCGCTCCATAAGGAAGGAATTCGCGTAGTAGTCGATATTTCAATCAATCATACAGGAACTGAACATCCCTGGTACAAGAAAGCTCTCTCTGATCCATCAAGCAAGGAAGCCACCTATTATTACATCAATGAGGATGGCTCTGTAGCGTTCTGGCAAGATGTCGAGACGCTACCGCAACTTAATTACAATAGCGAAGAACTCCGTGATTTGATCTACCGTAGCCCTGATTCCGTATTGCGTTCTTTTCTTAGGAAGCCCTACCTCCAGGACGGTTGGAGGCTTGATGTTGCAAGTGAGGTCGGACGGAGGGGCGATGATCAGTTGTGCGAGGAGATCTGGAGGGAAGTACGACAAGCGGTCAAGAAAGAGAATAATCAAGCATACTTAGTAGGAGAGGACTGGGTGGATTCCACCCCATTCCTACAAGGTGATATGTGGGATGCAACCATGAACTACCTGGGAAGCAGCCGTCCGATGAGAAGCTGGATGGGGGAGAAAGACCGGTACATGGCAGATGGCTGGGGACAGAATCCTGGGACGACGAGAGCATTCAATGGGATTGAGTTTGCACAAGCGCTGCAAAGCCATCTGCAGTCAATGCCACAACAGATGCTGAGCATGCAGATGAATCTGATCAATAGTCATGATACCCCTCGCCTCTATGCACATCAGGAGATCTTTGACTTTTCTCTTTATGCAGGAATTGTGAAGTTGTTGTATGTGCTTCCCGGTATGCCGAATATCTATTATGGGGAGGAAATTGCGCTTCCTGGCCCGTACGGATCAGTTGAATCCGCTCGCTATCCCATGCAGTGGGACCAAGAACAGTGGAACAAGGATTTCTTCTCACTCTATTCACGGCTTGGACAGTTCCGCTCAGCTCATGCTGATACCCTTGCCCATGGTGCTTGGAAGCTACTCTATAGCGATGAATACTCTCTTTGTTTTGTTCGCTATACGAACCATGAGGCAATTTTCTGTATCTTGGGAAAGCATGAGATGCCAACAACCATTACATTAGACAATACGCTGTTGCAAATCACCTGCTTTAACGGTTGTGATGCGGAGAGGGCGATTGTTCACACCCACATGATAGAGGTTTCTCTGAAAGAAAGAGATTCATTACTTCTGGTTGGTAAGCGGTAAGCTGTCTATGGATAGTTTGCAACAAATTGCTTGATATTTGTTGCAATATGCTTGCAATAGTATAGGTATCTGTGCACAATATGGTGCCAAAACCCTCTAAGGAGTTGCGTTATGGCCTACCTCTATGAAGAACCCTCCCGAACCTTCAGTGAATACCTGCTTATCCCAGGATATTCGAGTATAGAATGCGTTCCAGCAAATGTGTCCTTGAAGACACCATTGGTCAAGTTCAAGAAGGGGGAAGAGCCCTCCATCACCCTCAATATTCCCATGAGTAGTGCCATCATGCAATCGGTGAGTGGAGAGGAAATGGCCAAGGCTCTCTCAAGGGAAGGTGGGATCAGTTTCATCTATGGCTCACAGCCTATCGATGCACAGTGCGCAATGGTAGCCCGCGTAAAAGCTTTCAAGGCTGGTTTTGTTCCCAGTGATTCCAATCTCAGGGCAGAGGATACGCTTTTAGATTTGATAGCCCTCAAAGAGAAGAAAGGGCATTCAACCATTGCCGTGACAGAGGATGGCAGCAGCTCAGGAACATTGCTTGGTGTTGTCTCTTCTCGTGACTGGAGGCCAAGTAGGACCTCTCTCGATACCCCGATCAACCAGATTATGACACCATTTGCAAACCTGGTGTACGCCCGTGAAGGGATAACACTCAGTGAGGCAAATGACATTATCTGGGAACATAAACTCAACAGCCTTCCCATCGTGGATGAGAAGAATCGACTCAAGTACTTCGTCTTCAGGAAGGATTATGACTGCCATAAGGATAATCCTGATGAGTTGCTTGATGAGAAGAAACGTTACCGTGTTGGAGCGGGTATCAATACCAGAGACTTCAAGGAACGGGTTCCGGCCTTGGTTCATAGCGGTGCCGATGTACTTTGTATCGATTCATCTGAAGGGTACAGTGAATGGCAACGCCTGACACTTTCCTGGATCAAGGAGCAGTATGGGGACCAAGTGAAGGTGGGAGCAGGTAACGTTGTGGATAGGGAAGGATTTCTCTTCCTCGCTGAAAGCGGTGCTGACTTCGTGAAGGTCGGCATAGGCGGTGGATCGATCTGCATAACCAGAGAGACGAAAGGAATTGGAAGGGGTCAGGCAACTGCCTTGCTTGAGGTCGCAAAAGCCCGTGACGAATATTTCAAAGAAAAAGGTGTGTATATTCCCATATGCTCTGATGGGGGAATAGTGCTGGACTACCATATGACCATCGCATTGGCAATGGGTGCCGACTTCCTGATGTTGGGACGCTATTTTGCACGATTTGATGAGTCTCCAACAGAGAAAGTGAATGTCAAAGGTTCCTACATGAAGGAGTATTGGGGAGAAGGATCTTCCCGAGCACGAAACTGGCAACGATATGACCTTGGAGGGGATGGAAAATTGAGCTTTGTGGAAGGTGTCGATTCCTACGTTCCCTATGCAGGCCCACTGAAAGACAATCTCAACTTGAGTTTGAGCAAGATAAAATCAACCATGTGCAACTGCGGAGCACTCAGCATTTCTGAATTACAACAAAAGGCTCGATTAACCGTAGTCAGTTCCACGTCCATCATCGAGGGTGGAGCACATGATGTGTTGCTCAAAGATTCCCAGGACTCGGTGAAAAAATAGGTGTTTTATCATACTTCTTACATGAAATGTGCTACAATGAGATACTTTTTGTGGAATAAGGTGTAAGAAGTATGAACGAGGTTGGGCTAAGCGGCCCTAGTAAAGAGCGAATGCTTTCTATCAACAACCTTCCCGGTGGAGTGGGGGTATATGAGCTCGGCGACGAGATACGTGCAACCTATCTCAGCAGAGGGTTGTCCAAACTGCTCGCATACACCCCGAAGGAGTTCCACAACTACAATGAACTGGATTTGCTGGACTCCGTACATGAGAGAGAGCGAAAACGCATCAAGGCAGTTTTCCAGAAACTGAAGAGCAGCCACAAGGAATTGGATATATCCTTTCGATTGCAGCGCAAGGAGGATCGTTTCATCAGGTTGCTTGGTAGGTACAGCCGTCACCATGGTCAATTTCCAGTATATTACCTCGTGGCAAGTGATGTTTCTGAAGCACACCAAAATGCCCTTGCACTGGAAAGACAGAATACCAGGCTCCAGTTTGCATTTTCTCACTCTACCTTGGAAATGTGGGAATATCATCTTGATGAAGATCGTCTAGTTCCTTTATCAAGGAAGGTTCTTGGTGGTCATGCTCCCCTTGAAATTCACAATCCTGCTGCTTTCTTGCTTGAAGAGGGGTATATCCATCCTGACTTCTCAGTGACCCTGAACCATGATTTTGCTCAATTACAAGCTGGCAATGAACCAGATTCAATTCTTTCAGTCCGGAGTGTAGCAGGTTCCTACCGTTGGTTGAGATTAAGTTATGCTTTTCTCTCAGATGGAGAGCATGATCACCGAAGAGCGATAGGGATTTTTCAGGATGTACATGATGAGATAGCAATGCGACTGCAGGCTTTGGGGCAGGATAAAGCCTTTTTTGGAGGGTTCAATCTAGATTCTGGGACAGCTGTACTTGCAGACAATCGTGTTTGGAAGATGATGGCTGGCTGTGATGATTTCTACACCATGTATGATTCAGTCCTGCAAGAAGCAATACAAAAGGAATATCTCCCTGTATTTCATGAAATTGACACGAGTGAGAAGCTGAAGCAATTTGTAGAGACTGGGAAGAAAGAACTCACGATAGAAGCAAAAATGATACACCCTTTCCATAAGGAAGATGGCTACAGATGGGTTAGGTTTCATTTCAATGTTTCTGTTGCCAATAATACTACCATTGGATATATCGCAATCAAGGACATTGAGGCAAGCAAGGTCCAGGAGCAGGCCTTGGAGAAGCGGGCACATAGTGACAGCCTTACCGGTGTGTATAACCGGTTTTCCCTTGAAGAGCTCGTTTCTCGATACCTTAGGGATGGTGGTAGCAGTCTTTTCTTCCTGATTGATATCGATCGATTCAAGTTGATAAATGATACCTATGGCCATGACCTCGGGGACCGTGTACTTAAGCGAATTGCTTTCCTGATGAGAACGGTGTTTCCACAGGGAACCATTATCGGCAGGCTGGGTGGTGATGAGTTTGTTGCATATATCCCGCATGTCACGGAGGCTCTGAGAGGTGCAGGAGATGAACTCTGCCGGCTTATTGCCGAAGATAGGACGCTTGGGATTCTCTTTACCTGTTCCCTTGGCTACTGTATCAGCCCTGAGGATGGAATAACGTTCAACGAACTTTATCAACATGCGGACCTTGCATTGTACCACTCGAAGAACCATGGACGAAACCAATGTACACACTATGCCTCTGAAATGGGGATGCATAATACCCGCTGTTGGACCAATCATGAATGGATGTTGGACAATCTTCCTGATACCGTTTACCTGAGCGATATGCAGAGCTATAACCTGCTCTTCCTGAACAAGGCTGGCAGAGAGATTTACTCTCCTGATACTAGCTTTATCGGCAAAAAATGCTATGAGGTAATTTTTCACAGGGACCAAGTATGTGAACACTGTCGCTTCCAATCTCTCAGCTATGATAGCTACAGTTTTTGGCAACAAACTGATGAGTTTGGTAGTGTATGGCTCTGCAAGGAGAAACTGATACTCTTCAACGAAAAGCCTGCAAAGCTTGCCATTCTGGTAGACCAATTGAAACAGGCCAAGCAAATTGCAGAGAAATCGGTTACACAACCGACGAAATTGCATCTTTCCCGGTCAAGCTACTTCAAGTTGTTGCAGCGAGGTGACTCCTCCTGGGACTATGATGTCAACCATGATCTACTTACCCTCTTTGTGTTTGTTGGTGGACAACCCTATGTGGAACAGGTTCATGGTTTCCTCAAAAGTAATGCTTCGATAAAAGCAATGCTTGCAGAAGATCGCCCACTGTTTCGCGAAGCGCTCAGGAAACGTATCGTTGAACCGGAAGGAAGTCCCATACAGGTTCGTCTCACACTTTCATCTGGTTCATTCATTCCTGTGTTGATCTCCTGGTACTACATGTCCCATCGCATTGGAGGAAATGTTGTTCGTTTTTCTCCCTTCGGATATATATCCCCAGAGAGTCCTCTGAAGGAGATTTTACAGGATTTCACCGTTGCTCTGCTCCATCTTGCTTGTGAGCGTGATACGGTCACCTTGCTCCTAGCGAATAGGAAATTCCATGAGATGTTCAATAGTGAAGAAAAAACACTGGGAAAAGACCCTCTAGGATGGCTTTTACCCTCAGAAAGGAACAATGTGCTCTCACGAATGAGAAGCTTGCAGGAGAATCACCAAAGGGGAGAGACGTTCATGGTGGTAGGCCATGACAACCGATACTTCTCGCTCACCTGTCAACTTGGAACCTGTTACGGTTATGTCCAGATGGTTACCTTAACCCTTCAGGATGTCAGTCGTGAACATAAATTGCAGCAACTGAACAAACGTATGCTGCCCTATATAGAACAGAGCAAGGAAGGTATTGCTGTATTCTCCCTGGAGTCGTACTCACTGGATCTGCAGTATGCCAATGAGACCCTTGCAGTTCTCCTGGGGTATGAACGTGAGGATTTGATAGCACAACTCAAGAACAATGCAATTCAACTCTTCTATCCTGAGGATAGAACCCTGCTACTGCGTCATGTGGAAAGACAAAGCATGACGAGCATCACATCGGATCCTTTCAATCTCCGACTTGTCAAGAAAGATGGTGATATCATTTGGTGCAGGATTACGTTCCGCCAGATGGGGATTCAGGGGAGAGGTGAGCCTTTCAGCTTGCTTATAGAAGACCTCTCTGAATCGATGCATGATGAAAAGGTACTGCAGCAAGTACAGGAACAACTGTCATTTGCCTTAAACCACAATCTGGTAACAGGTTTATATACACGACAGCGATTTTATGAGGCATGTCGTGAATTCCTTGATACTCATATTAATACCTCCTTTGTAATGGTGTACTGGAACATTGAACGGTTCTCAGTCTTGAATGAGTTGCTGGGATTTGATCGTGGAAATCAGGTTTTGCAACTCGTTGCTCGATCGTTGCGGGATTTCATCAAGGACCATGGAGTGTATGGACATGTTGGGGCAGACCATTTTGCTGCTTGCATACCCAAGGAAATGAGCAGCGCGAGCAAACTGAAACAAGCCATCGATATTGAACATATCGGACAGGATATTGGATTACATCTTTCAATGGTTTTCGGTATGTATGAGATTGAAGATCCCAGTCAAGGTATTCCCTCTCTACTGGATAAAGCGCACAGTGCTTCAAAGATTTCACGATTTCGTAATAGGGAAGGGTATGCGTTCTATGAACCTTCCATTCGGAGTGATACGTTCAATGAACAGGATGTACTCAATGAGATGCAGGGTGCTTTGGATGGCGGGCAGTTCACCTTCTTCCTACAACCCATTTATGATATCCAGGGAATGCACATACACTCTGCAGAGGCGCTATCTCGATGGGTACATCCGACCAGAGGGGTGATTCCCCCAAAGCAATTCATACCTGTTTTCGAGAAATATGGTTTCATTACTGCGCTGGATATGTCAGTTCTCTCCAGTGTATGTGCATTCATAGCTGAGCAAAAGATCGATATTCCTATCTCTATCAATCTCAGCAGGATCGATGTAAACAACAAGAATATCGTGAAGCTTATCCTGCAAACCACAGAATCATATGCTGTAGATCACTCGTACATTCAGTTTGAGATTACTGAGAGTGCCTACATAGACAATCCTGTGCAGATGTCTGAGTTGGTCAGTGAACTGAAGAGCCATGGTTTTACCATCTTGATGGATGACTTCGGCAGTGGTTACTCCTCTCTGCATATGCTCTCCACTTTGCCGATGGATATCATAAAGGTAGACCGTTCCTTTATTTATGAGATTGGTGAGAATAATCGCTCTAAAGCTGTGCTTTCCTCCATCATACAGATGGGAAAGGAACTGGGGATGGATATGGTGGTAGAGGGAGTGGAGAATGAGGGGCATCATGAATTCCTGAGTGAAGCCGGGGCTCTCTTTGGACAAGGATTCTATTATCAGCGGCCAATGGAGAGAGAAGCTTTCCTTAAGTTGCTCATACATGGTTGACAGTTTTCCTCTCTTTGTGATACGTTCTGTTTCATCGGCCGGATAGCTCAGCGGGAGAGCGGTTGCCTTACACGCAACTGGTCGGGGGTTCAAATCCCTCTCCGGTCATAGACGCACTCTTCACAGAGTGCGTTTTTGCTTTGATAGGGGTACTATTGCCGCTCAAAATGGTTGTGAGTATAGTAGTATCAGACAATGAGGGGATGGTATGGATCTGACGTTGTTGATCTGGTATTTTTTCTGTTATTCTATTCTTGGTTATATAGTTGAGGTTCTGTATTGTTCCATAAGACAGGGCACTCTCGTAAACCGTGGATTTCTTCATGGACCCTATCTTCCCATCTATGGATTTGGAGCGGTGTTGGTCATTTTCGTCTTTGCAAGATTTTCCAACAATCCACTTATCCTGTTTTTTATCGCTGTCATTGGTACCAGCATCCTGGAATATGCAACAGGGTATCTTTCTGAGACACTGTTTTCCATCAGATTATGGGATTACTCCTCTACACGCTTCAATCTCAAGGGAAGGGTCTGCCTCCTCAATTCAACACTCTTTGGATTGCTCTCACTGTTTGTCACCTATGGCGTTCATCCCCATCTCTCAGCGATTTTCGATCATTTCACTCCAGCTTTCATGGAGCATGGGGCAAAAATCATCATCGTATTGCTTAGTGTTGATACCACCAGCTCAGTACTGGGAATGAGTGCCTTCCAGAAGCAGCTTGCTGAATTCAGGGAGAAGAGGGGGGAGATTGAAAATCGCCTGAAAGTGCTTCGCCAATTCAAAGAGAACAAGATGCTTGAAGGTTTGCGTGTAAAGTTGGATACTGAATTGGATGAGTTGCGTATGCGTCTCAGTATTTCTGCCAAACGAATCTTGCACGCATTTCCCTCGCTGACAAGCAGCAATGAGGAAAAGCGGTTGTTGCTGGAAGCATTGAGAAAAACCATACGGGAGACCGCCTTGCACAAGAAGTTGCATGACAAGAATCATAGGAGCGACAAGAGAGATGATTGAGTTACGGGAGCACTATCAGGAAATATTGGAAAGCTTGGGTGAAGCTGCAAGGATTGCGGGGAGAAAACCAAGTGACATTACGCTGATGGCAGTAAGCAAGACCCGTACCTACCAAGAAATGCTGGACCTGTATTCGTGTGGACAGTTCCTTTATGGGGAAAATCGTGTGCAGGAAGTACAGGAGAAGGTTCCCCAAGCAAGACCGGAAGGGATGAGACTGCACCTGATAGGGCACCTGCAGTCCAATAAGGCAAAGAAAGCGGTAGAGCTCTTCGATGGAATTGATAGTGTCGATTCGCTGAAACTTGCCAAGAAAATTGAAGGATATCTTTCCCGTCCATTTCCCATCCTGCTTGAACTCAAGACAGCACAAGAAGAGTCCAAAAGTGGGTTCTCTTCTGAGGATGAGCTCTTCTCCGCACTTGATGTCATCATGCAAAGTACCTATCTCCAGGTACGTGGGTTGATGACCATTGGTCCGCTGGATGGAGATGAGAAGATGGTAAGAACAGCGTTCTCACGACTGAGAAAGGCTTATGATGCGGTGCAAAAGCGATTTGCCCCACCATCATTCGATACCCTGAGCATGGGTATGAGTGGTGACTATCGTCTGGCTATCGAGGAAGGTTCCAACCTGGTAAGGATTGGCACAAAGCTGTTCGGGAAACGGGGGTGAGCATGCGCCGTACCATGGTAATCCTATTGCTGCTGCTCATGATCTTCCCCTTGCAGCTTTCAGCTGACCAGCTCAAGGGGTATGAGCCCTATGAGGAAGAAGAGTTTCCTCTCTGGAGTTATAAGATCAGGAGAGCTGAGACACTTTTCTTCGGTTCCATGGTTATCACGATCCCGGTAGCTGCATTGCTCTATCGAGTTGCAGTGGATTCCGAGCTCATCACCACTCCATCCAGTGAACTGCAAGGCTTCCTCATGCAAGGTTCGATTGCAGCCGGTCTTTCACTGGGAATTTCACTTGCCGATTATATCATCGGCGAAGTGGGGAGTACCCATGGGCGTTAAGAATGGGAGGGTAGACCTCGTTGTAGAATCCTTGGAACATCCCCTTCGTTTGGATGTCTATGTTGCAAGCCATACCGATATCATCTCACGTTCTACCTTGAGTGAAGCAGACACAACGATTGAGCTCAATGGCAAGACAAGCAAGAAGAGCAAGCTTGTCAGAAAAGGTGACCGCATAAGCATCCACTTCAGCCAGTCATTCTTTGAAGGAATTGAAGGGGAAGATATTCCTCTCACTGTCCTGTATGAGGATGAGGATCTTCTGGTTATCAACAAGGAACAAGGGATGGTGGTACACCCTGCAAATGGAAATATCGAACATACCCTGGTCAATGCATTGGTCCATCGATACGGCAAACAGTTCTGCGAGGAACTGCAGGATGACACAGAAGATGAACAAGAGGTAGATCTCTCCAGCCCTGCCGTACGTCCTGGCATTGTGCATCGCCTGGACAAGGATACCAGTGGGGTATTGGTGGTTGCGAGAAATCGCATAAGCCACAGACATCTCTCTGCCCAGTTCAAGGACCGAACGACGAAGAAAATCTATATTGCCTTGGTAAGAGGAGTTTTTAAGCAGAGACAGGGTATCATAGAGAAACATCTGAAACGTGACCCCAAGGACAGAAAGAAATTCACCACGTGTGCTGATGATGAAGGAAGATATGCCAAGACTGAATATCAGGTTTTAAGACAGTACCGTGGGTTTGCTCTCTTGAGGATCACACTCCACACCGGACGAACTCATCAGATCAGGGTGCATTTAAGCAAGGAAGGTCACCCGATCATCGGCGATCCCATCTATGGGAAGGATGATGGACAAACCTTGATGTTGCACGCCCTTCTTCTTGAACTTGACAATCCGTCAACCGGAGAAAGATTGCGTTTCATTGCCGCAATGCCAGAACGATTTCGCTCCTTTGTAGATTCTACTCGTCCTCTCTCCAATTCTGGCGCTCGGTCTCAATCTTACCCAACTGCAAGAGATCGTGGTTGAACATACGCTCGATTCTCAATTTGCTTGCTGTGCCATGTCCTGGAAAGAGCAGGATGTTCTCATCGAGCTTCATCAGTTTCTGGTTGATGGATGAGATAAGAAGCGCTTGCTCCCGGTATCCAGGTGTTGATCCTATTCTCCCACAAAGTAGCGTATCACCAGTAAACAATGCGTGATCAATTCTATACACCATGCTGTCCAAACTGTGACCAGGAATATGAATGACCTCAATCTCCAAACCACAAAGATTTAGAACCTCTGCATCCTCAATTGGATGATAGAGGAACTCGTAGCTACTGAAGGCTGAGGCGTGGACCTCAACATCGTAGATCTTTTTCAAGGTACCGAGTCCTTCTGTGTGGGAAGGGTGTCTGTGGGTGAGCAACACATGTTTCAATTGGTAACGATTTGCCTCTATCAAGTTGATCAACTCCGTATCTACATGACCTGGATCGATTAAGAGGGCGTCACTGCCCTCCTTGCGGGCAACGAGATAGGTATTGCAGAAACCAACAACAGAGAAATGCTGATAGATATTCAAAAGCGTGCCTCCTCCCAATTGGAGTAGCGGAAGGAGACGCGTCTCCTGTCAGTATAGACAAAGTCGGCTTTCTTCAAGTTGCAATCCTCAAAATCAGTATCCCTGAGGAAACTTGAATTGAAGGTCGAAAAGTAGAGGTCACAGTCTCCGAATGAACAACGAAGTGTGTCAATTCCACTGAAATTGGTATGCATGATCATGCTACCTGAGAAATCACAGTCGATCATCTTGCTACCGGAAAATACACTGTAGCGGGAGATGATACTGTTGAATTTGCACTTTTCGAAGAGACAAAAATCGAAAAAACTGTTGAGTAAGGTGACTTGTGAGAAATCCACACCTCGAAAAGTGCACCAAGCCATGTTGGAGGCAGAAATGGTCTTCTTGCCCAAGGTTAGGTTGTCAAACTCACTACCAGTCAAAGAATAGTCAACAATATCGTTGCTGTCGGTTAGCCGATTAAGACAATCCTGGTAGAGCTCGTCTTGGTTCTCGCTATGACGAAAACAATAGTTACCTTCATTGCATACATAGGTATGGCAGAGTGGGTGAGAGCACGTTTTAAAACTGAACATAGCATTACAGTATCAAATACCATCTGGTTGTCAAGAGCCCCGTTTGCAGATACAGTACTTCCTGGGAGCTATAAAGAGATGCAAACAGGCCTGATAACCAGAGGGATCAACAATATTTATACGGTGGAGTCTTCAGGAAACTCCTATCTTTGCCGTATCAAGGGAAAACAGTTGTTCCAAGTTACCGATGAGTACAATCCACTTGCCGTAGGGGACCAGGTATCCTTTGTCCTTACCAATGAGGGAGAGGGTTTGATCACGGAACGGCTCGAGAGACGTAACTGTTTCCAGCGCTGGAATGCGAAGAAAGGATGTAATCAGACCGTGGTAGCCAACATGGATTTGGTCGTCTGTGTAAGCAGTGTTGAAAGTCCTCCTTTCAGGCCACGATTCATCGACCGGGTAATAGCTTGCTCCCGTAAAGCACCGGTTATGATTATCCTGAACAAGAGTGACATCCTTCTCACTGAGGAGGAACATGAGCGCTTTTCCCTTTACGGTAAACTTGGGTATCAGACGATGGCGGTCAGTGCTGCCAATGGAGAGAATCTTGATCGATTGCATCAGGTTCTTAAGGGTAAGACAGTGGCATTTGTCGGACAGAGTGGGGTTGGAAAATCCACGTTGATCAACCGATTGCTGGGAGTAGAGCAAAAGACAGGTGAAATCTCCCATAAGTATAATCGTGGTCGGCATACCACCAATCATGCTCTGTTGTTGCATGGTCCTGATTTTACGATTGCAGATACGCCTGGGGTAAGGGAGTTTCTCGTACCACACACCGATCCCCACGAATTAAGCGATGCTTTTCCTGAGTTTGCGGAGTTTGCAGGCTCATGTACGTATGAAGGATGCCTGCATCAGGGAGAACCTGGATGCAAGGTGATGGAAGCAGTGGAACAGGATCTCATTCACTACGATAGATATGAGAGCTATCTCAGGATGCTTGCTTCCCTTGATGAAAAGAAACCTGAATGGATGGGAAAGAATGACCGTTCAAAATCCTGGGTCAAACGAATGGAGAGAGATGAATCACAAGAGTATTGAAGAACTGGGGTTCTTCCAGGTTTTACAACAGATACAGAGCATGAGTCATGCACCAGAAGGTGTGCAAGTTCTTAAAACGCTTCCTTTTATCGATACACAGGATGAACTTACCGTACGTCAGAGACAAGTTTCAGCAGCAATGAAACTGCTCTCAGGAGCCGATAGGCTCATCATCCACTCATTCCCTGCAATCCAGGAAACGCTCTCATCTCTTGATGATCCTACCCAAGGGGCAGAAGGGTATGAACTGCTTGATCTAGCGCGGTATATCCGTAGTGCTGAGCATCTCTATAAGCATATGGAGTCTGTGCAGGATCCTGATGGATACTTTTCGGTGTTGAACCCTCTCTTGGGAGAAGGGTTGCCATATGAACTGGTGGCTTTCGCTGACCAAGCTGAGAACACGCTCGATGAGAGTGGTCAGGTAAGAAATACCCATCCAAGGATAAGTGCTCTCTTCCGTCAGGTGGAGGCAGCCAAGAGCGAACGATCCCGCTTCTGTGCCCAGTTCATCAGAAGCAATCCCACTGCAGTGCAAACGGACCAGGAAGCAATGAGGGATGGAAGATTGGTCATTCCCGTAAGAAGTGACCGGAGAAGTCAGGTACAAGGATTTATCTCCAGCAGTTCCAGTTCAGGGAATACCGTATTCATGGAACCCTATACCCTTGTAGAGATGAACAATTCGGTGATGATGGCACAAAACCAAATACTCGTGGAAATAGCCAAGATTCTCAGGGAACTGAACAGCAGTGCGAGAGCACTCAGAACGCAGCTGAACGCTTTATCCACACGTATTGGCATGCTTGATGCCATATTCTCTATTGCTCTCTGGGCTCTGGACACACACTGCACTGCAACTGACCTCATGACAAACCGATGCAACTTGGAACAAGCCCGACATCCATTGTTGGGCAGAAAAGCCGTACCTATCTCCATTGCACTCGAAGAAGGAGTACGGGCAGTAGTCATCAGCGGTCCGAATGCTGGAGGAAAGACTGTTACGATCAAGACTGTGGGGTTGTTTGCACTGCTTAATCAATACTGTGGATTCATTCCCGCAAAAGAGGGGAGCAGCCTGCCCTTATTTGACAATCTGTTTACTGATATTGGTGACGAACAGTCGATTGAGGAAGAGCTCTCCACGTTCAGTGGCCACATGAAACAGATTGGGTACATTCTCAGAAACATGAGTGAGAGAAGTTTGGTTATTCTCGATGAACTTGGTAGTGGCACCGATCCAGTGGAAGGTTCTGCAATTGCCCGCTCTGTCCTTGAATTCTGTTTGGAGAAGGCAAAACTGACATTGGTAACGAGTCATCATGGAGTGCTCAAGCAGTTTGCCTATGCAAAGAAGGAAGTGATCAATGCCTCAATGGAGTTCAATGAGCACTCACATATGCCAACCTTCAGGGTTATACAAGGATTGCCGGGAGAGAGCCACGCGATCGATACTGCCCGCTATATGAAACTTCCTGAGGAAGTCATATCTCGTGCAGAACAGTACCTTGGCAGTGAAGCGGTCCAGATTGCTTCCATTATCAAGGATCTTGAGGAAAAACGGAAAGAGCTTGAGAAGCAGGAAGAAAAAACCCAAAAACGGTATTACACGCTTCAGCAAGAGGTGAAACAACTTCAGCTCAAGGAGCTTCGTGTACGTCAAAAAGAAGCACAACTCAAGGATGAACAAACGACTGAGCTTGCCCGTTTCATGAGTGCAAAACGAAAAGAGTTGGAAAACCTTGTAAAGACCATGAGGGAAGGTGAACTGGATAAGGCTAAACGCAAACAGGTAAAAGCGTATGTACAGAGCCTTGAGGACAGGGTGCAGGATGAACAAGCACTGCTGGAACAGAGTGAAGAGGAGCTTTCAGATCTGGAGGTCCAAAATCCACAGGAGTTCAGTGAAGGTATGGAAGTACTCTGTGGAACCGCAAAACGATTGGGAAAAATCCTGAAAAAGCAGGGAAGGAATAAGTATCTCGTTGCGATTGGATCGATGAGAATGACGCTCGAGAGCAAGCAATTGCAAGCAATCAAAGAGCAACAGAAGAAGGTGTTGGTGTCCTACCATAGCAGTACTCCGCGGCCAAAACTGATGCTTGACCTGAGAGGGTATACCCTGGAGGAAGCTCTCTCTTCCCTTGAGCAACAGATTGAAAGCTGTTTGGTTCATGGTGTTTCTCAATTTTCCGTCATCCATGGGTATGGGGATGGAATTCTCTCCAAGGGGATTTCCTCGTATCTGGAGAAGCATCGCTCGATACAAGGATTCCGATTTGCCACACCAGAGGATGGAGGTATGGGAAAAACATACGTTCAACTTTAGAAATATTGATCATGCCCTCTTTACAGAGGGCTTTTTACTAAGTATACTAATTTAGTAAATTACTAAAGGATTCAGTATGAACAAGAAACATCTTAGAGCCCTCTATGAGGAGCAAAAGCCACCAATGGGAGTATTTCGATTGGTCGATAGCAGTACAGCGCAGGAGTACCTAGGGGTGAGCAGCAATATCCAAGCGACCAAGAACTCACTCTTTTTCCGTCTCTCTGTTGGAGCACTGGCAAACTATCCAGAATTACAGGCTAGTTACAACAAGGAAGGCCCCTCTATTTTGGATTTCTCAGTTTTGGAAGAGCTGGATTATCAAGAGGATATTTCGGATTATCGTGCAGACCTTGAAGCACTGCTATCGATGATGAAACAAACCTATATACACGCAAAGGAGATACATGTATGAAGATACCTACAAGTTTGAAACACAAGCCCGTTATCGTGGTACCGAACTATGAACACGTTGATGGAAAACAGGCAAATGAAAGTGATGCCAAAGGTCTCTCGATTGGATTGGCTCAGTGGAATGATCGGGGCAGTGTGGAAGCATCAGCAAAGGTGTGGCGTTATACTGGCGAGAAGTGGTCACGCCAGAGTGAAGAACTTCCCCTTACCCGTGCACTTGACTTAGCGATTCTGATATGTAGGACCAATCTGTATTTTCAGGATGCCTATCGATTTCCTAAGTTCTATGATCCAGAGCAACAGACCATTGACCGGATTGGACTGCAAGGGGATGCTATGAGCGTAGAGGTTTGTACAGATAATCCAATGATTGATACTGATATCCGTCTACTCAATGATGCCCTATCCCAGGAAGGAGAACGGCTTGGTGAGCGGTTTCGTGTGCTTGCTGATATGTTGAAGCAGATGGGGTACTGAGACAGCTTGCACCCAATTGCACTGGGTGTTACCATGAAAACATGAGGGAGGCTCTATGTCAGACTATATGAATGGAACAGGTATTCAATATCATTTGCATATCAAAGAGGGCGATGTAGGAAGATATGTTATCCTTCCCGGTGATCCGAAGCGGGTGCCACTGATTGCTAAGTATCTTGATGATGCGTCTCTGGTGGCTGACAGCAGAGAATATGTTACCTATACAGGGTTCCTGGATGGGGAGAAGGTATCGGTTACCTCCACTGGTATTGGTGGCCCTTCGGCTTCCATTGCAATGGAAGAACTCTTCAAATGTGGAAGTGATACGTTCATCCGTATGGGTACCTGTGGTGGTATCGCCTTGGAGGTAATGGGCGGCGATGTCGTGATTGCTACCGCTGCAGTAAGAATGGAAGGAACCAGCAGGGAGTATGCCCCTATAGAATTTCCCGCTGCAGCAAACTTTGAGGTTGTATCAGCATTGAAAGAGGCTGCTGACCAACTTGGAAAAAAAAGTCACCTGGGAGTCGTACAGTGCAAGGACTCCTTCTACGGTCAGCATGATCCTTCCCTGATGCCGGTCAGTTATGACCTGATAAACAAATGGGAAGCTTGGAAACGCCTTGGTGTCTTGGCAAGCGAAATGGAGAGTGCTGCTCTTTTTGTGGTTGCTGCACACTTGGGTGTTCGCTGTGGTAGTGATTTCTTCGTGGTGGGTAACCAGGAGCGTGAACTCCTGGGTATGGAGAACCCGAAACTTCACGATACAGAGGATGCCATACGGGTAACAATCCAAGGGGTTCGGAATCTGATCAAAAAAGACAAGGCGAAGGCGAACAAATCCTAGCACGTTTCTTTTCCTGCAAAATTGATTCCAAGCTGAAAGGCAGGACATTTGTTCCTGCCTTTCCCAATTCACAGAAACAGTGACTTGCATGGTAGAGTTCATAGGTACCAGAGAAAGGGTAGTGTTTCCCTCTTGCTCCCAATGTACCAAAGAGTGGAAGCAGGTGGGCGGAATCCACTGCAATAAGATTGTTCATGGTATTGGGAAAGGAGAGCAACAAGTCAATTGAATGGGGCAGTAATAGGTAATCGAGAATACACCCACCCGCATTTGTAACTTTCAGATAATAATGTGCAAGCAAGCGATAGGCCTCCTGTGCATTACTGAAGAGCCTTACCGTACTATGTTTCTGGATTCTCCCGTACATGATATTCCTCCTTGTACATCTGTAAGAGGAATATCAACATATATGCTTCAATAGAGTAATTTGCCCTGCGATAGCAGTAAAGTCTCTTGTGCAGCGAGCAGTTCATCCAAGTCTTCATCCTCATCAGCGGTTACCAATACCCTGATGGAAAATACTTCCAGACCAATATGCTCATATGCATTCTGGAGAGCTGTATGCTCAAATGTCCCAAGATCAAGACGGAACCGTATAGCTTGTATGTCTTTTGCCATATTTTCACTGATAAGAAGGTGGACCATCCCATCGTGAAGATTTTCAATACAGAGAATCCCCCGTTTACTATCATTGGTATAGAGATGGGCATGTCTAGCAAGCATATTCATGGGAGCATCCTAGCAAAAATATCGGGAAGGGTATAGAATTCCGGTGATTTCTTTTGGCTATAAGGGAACAAAAATAGCCAAATGGACAAAAATTGACAAATAGGTTGAAATTTTATGTTCATTGCACGATAATTCCCTACAGTTTGGCAAATTTTGCGTATATAGGCAGAATCCAAATATTTCGTGACCTATTGGAACTCTAGGACAAGGTAGGAATTCAGATGGCTCAACAGATTCAAGATTTGGTTGCTTCCATCCGCAAGGATGGGATCGAGGCTGCCCAGAAAGAGGCTGATCAGATTATTACTGATGCAAAGGCTGAGGCTGCATCGTTAGTGGAGAAAGCCCGTAAAGAGGCTGCTCGGGAAATCGAGAAGGCTCACAAAGAGATCCAGACGCGGGACCAGAGTGCAATCAGCAGTCTTCAGCAGGCAAGCAGGGATGTACTACTCTCCCTGAAGAAGGCCATACAGGCTGAACTGGACAGGATTCTTACAGCTGATATAGAGAAAGCCTATTCCAGCAAAGACCTTGTCAATGTAATTATCAAGGTTGTTTCTTCCCTTTCAGATATCGGGGGAAAGGAACTGCAGCTGAGCAAGAAAGATTTCGATCAGCTTGCAACATCCCTGAAAAAAGAACTTGGTGATGAACTCAAGAAAGGTCTTGAGATCAAGGCAGTGCCTTCTGCAAGATCTGGTTTCAGGGTGAGTGAGAAGGATGGTTCAGCATTCTATGATTTCAGTGCAGAGGAGACTGCGGAACTGCTTCGTCCGTTCCTTTCTCCTTCCATCCAGGACATCGTTTTCAAAGCGGAACAATAAGGAGTTGTCGTGGCTTCCTACTATTATTTGGTAGCAACGTTACCTTCCTTACGGTATGACGGAGTGCTTCCCTTCACAACTGATACCTTTCTGTCGCTCTGCAAAGATCAGGTAAGCAAGGCTCACTACCTACTTTTGGAGCAGGCGGTAAGCGGTGTTGCATCCTCACATCATTTTCTTTTCCAGTACCAACATTTTGCTGGCATGGTAAAGAAGGAGTTGACTGAGGCAAGAAGTAGGAAACTTACTCTCTCTGATCCTTCCTACCGAAATGATGGGGATAAAGAAGCCAAAATCAGTGATACTGTGCGTCAGGCTCTTTCCAGTGATGACGTATTACAAGCTGAAATGTTGCTGATAAGGCTGCATTGGAACTATCTGGATGATTTGAGTGCTCTTCATACATTTGATATTGAAGGGCTTCTTTCGTATGCGTTGAAACTGAAAATGTTGCAAAGAAAAAGTCTTTTTACCCGAGAGGAAGGAAACGCTGAGTTCAAGCGTCTCTTTTCCAATATTCAGACTGAGATTGAGAACAATTAGTGGAGTTGGATATGGCAAATACAAGTGGGCGTGTCTTAGGCGTCAACGGGAATATGGTAACAGTCGAGTTCGACAGTGCTATTGCAAAGAATGAAGTCGGATATATCCATGTTGGTGATGATCGCCTCAAGGGTGAGGTAATCCGTATCAATGGGAATACGGCTTCCCTGCAGGTCTTCGAAATGACTGGTGGAATCCGCGTTGGGGATACAGTAGAGTTCTCCGGCGAGATGTTGAGTGTTGCCTTGGGGCCCGGGCTCTTGCAGCAGATCTATGATGGTTTGCAGAACCCCCTTCCTGAACTTGCAAAACAGTGTGGGTTCTTTCTCCAACGTGGGGTGTATCTTGATGCAATTCCCAACAATGATTGGGATTTCACCCCAGTTGCAAAGGTGGGAGACAAGCTCCGCCCCGGCGATACATTCGGTACTGTCCCAGAAGGCCTGTTCACCCACCAAATCATGATTCCATTCAATCTCAATGATACTGATTGGGAAGTGGTAAGCATCAAGGAAAAGGGTAGCTATGGCGTTCGTGATACCATTTGTACCGTAGAGGATGCAAAAGGTAACAAGAAAGACCTTTCCATGATCTTCACCTGGCCGGTCAAGAAAGCCATCAAACTCTATGAGGAGCGTCTACGCCCCGATGAAACCTTGGTGACCAAAATCAGGATCATCGATACCTTCCTTCCTGTTGCCAAGGGTGGTACCTACTGTACCCCTGGCCCGTTTGGTGCAGGAAAGACTGTTCTGCAGCATATGACCAGCCGTAATGCAGATGTTGACATTGTAATTATTGCTGCATGCGGAGAGAGAGCCGGTGAGGTAGTTGAGGTTCTCAAGGAGTTCCCTGAGCTTGTTGACCCGAAGACCGGTCGTTCTTTGATGGAACGTACCATCATTATCTGTAATACCTCTTCCATGCCGGTAGCAAGCCGTGAGGCTTCCGTTTACACCGCTGTGACACTTGCTGAGTACTACAGGCAAATGGGACTCAGTGTCCTGCTCTTGGCTGACTCCACCAGCCGTTGGGCACAGGCAATGCGTGAGATGAGTGGTCGTCTTGAAGAGATTCCTGGTGAAGAGGCATTCCCAGCCTATCTTGAGAGCCGTATTGCAGAGTTCTATGAAAGAGCTGGAAAGGTACGTCTGCGTGATGGTCGTATCGGCTCGGTAACCATTGGAGGAACCGTCAGTCCTGCTGGTGGTAACTTCGAGGAGCCGGTAACCCAGGCTACACTCAAGGTTGTTGGAGCTTTCCACGGCTTAAGCCGGGAACGCAGTGATGCACGTAAATATCCTGCAATCGATCCGCTCACTTCCTGGTCGAAATATGAGGGTATCATCAAACAGGCTAAAGTTGAGTATGCTCGCAATATCCTGAGAAGGGGTAATGAGGTCAACCAGATGATGAAGGTTGTTGGTGAAGAGGGAACCTCGGTTTCAGACTATATCACGTATCAGAAGAGTGAGTTGATTGATGCTTTTTACCTACAGCAAAACTCCTTCGACCCAGTTGATGCTTCGGTCCCACCGGAAAGACAGAAACATACCTTCGAGGTACTGTTCAAGGTGCTTGCGACTGAGTTTGATCTAGAGGATAAGAAACATGTGCGTTCCTTCTTTAACACGCTTAGACAGAAGTTCCTTGACTGGAACAATGTTGAAACGAAGAGCGAGCGCTTCACACAGATAGAAGGGGAGATTCTTGCCCTGTACCAGGGGAAACAACGTAGTGTTGATCCTGACGCTGAGCAGTTGATCTAAGGGGTTGCAGATGCAGAAAGTCTATTCAAAAATTGAATCCATTGTAGGAAACGTCATCACCGTGCGTGCCGTCGGGGTAAGCAACAGTGAGCTTGCCATTGTCACCTCTGAAGGTGAGCAGAGCTATGCGAGTGTCATCAAGCTTGATGATGATCTGGTCTCTTTGCAGGTATTCAGCGGAGCACAGGGCATATCCACCGGTGATCAGGTGCGATTCCTTGGCGTTCCGATGCGTGTCTCGTATACAGAGAACCTTCTCGGTCGTGTATTTGATGGTACCGGCAATCCCCGTGACAATGGACCTTCACTGTCAGACAATATGATTGATATCGGTGGTCCTGCGGTTAATCCTGCAAAGCGTATCATTCCTCGTAACATGATCAGAACGGGTATCCCGATGATTGATGTGTTCAATACCTTGGTTGAGAGTCAGAAACTTCCTATTTTCAGTGTCAGTGGTGAGCCTTACAACCCACTGCTTGCAAGAATCGCCATGCAGGCTGAAGTTGACTTGATCGTACTTGGAGGTATGGGTCTCAAGTATGATGACTATCTCTTCTTCAAGGATACCTTGGAGAGTAGTGGTGCGATGAGTCGAACGATCATGTTCATCCATACTGCAAGTGACCCAACCGTTGAATGTATGTTGGTCCCTGATATGGCCCTTGCTGTTGCTGAGCGTTTTGCACAGGATGGCAAGAAGGTTCTTGTACTGCTAACTGATATGACCAACTTTGCTGACTCCATGAAAGAGATGGCCATTACCATGGACCAGGTGCCTTCAAACCGAGGATATCCTGGGGATCTCTACAGTTCCCTTGCTTCCCGATATGAGAAGGCTGTTGACTTTGAGGGTGCAGGCTCTGTAACCATTCTTGCGGTAACTACCATGCCTGGTGATGATGTCACGCATCCGGTTCCTGATAATACCGGGTATATCACCGAAGGCCAGTACTATCTGAAGGGTGGAAGAATCGAGCCATTCGGATCGCTGAGTCGTCTCAAGCAACAGGTCAACAAGGATACCAGGGATGACCATCGTGCTTTGATGGATGGTATGATCAAACTGTATGCATCATACAAGGAGTCTCTGGAAAAGAAATCCATGGGCTTCAATATGACCGATTGGGATGAGAAACTGCTCAAGTATGGTCGATTGTTTGAAAGCAAATTGATGGATTTGAGTGTGAATATCCCACTTGAGGGAGCACTGGACTTGGGATGGGAGATTCTCAGTGACTGTTTCGAGCCAAATGAAACAGGATTGAAGAGTGATTTGATCCTGAGTCGCTGGCCCAAGAAGTTGAATGACTAAGGAGTCGAGATGGCCGTCAAACTGACCAAGAACGAACAGAAACTCCAAAAGGACAGGTTGAAGCAATACCAGCGGTATCTGCCGACCCTGCAACTGAAAAAACAACAGTTGCAGATGGTTATCAGGCAAATTTCTGCTGAGGTGGCTTCACTGAAGAAAAAGCAGGAGGCGCTCGTTCAGGACATGCAGACGTGGATTGCTGTGTATCATGAAAATACGGCATTCGCTTCTGAACTGAAGGTTGAAAAGCTCATCAAGATAGACAAGGTGGTTAAAGCAAAAGGCAATATTGCCGGTGTAACCATTCCAGTATTCAAGGAACTGACCTTTGTCCCCATCTCCTATGATCTTGCTGACTATCCTCTTTGGGTGGACAAGGGACTGGAGAGCCTTCGTGACTTGGCTCGTTATGATGCCTTGATCGCAACATTGGAACAACAGGTGAGACTCCTTGAAAAAGAGTTGAGAACCACCAGTCAACGGGTGAACCTTTTCGAGAAGGTGAAGATACCTGAGGCAAAGGATAATATCCGTCGTATCGCCATTTACCTGGGTGACCAGCAGACTGCTGCTGTTGTTCGTGGTAAGATCGCCAAGAAAAAGCTGATGCAGGGGGCATGAGATGATTGTACCAATGAAAAAGGCCTACATCGTCGTTCAGGCACATAATGGCCGTACCATGCTCAGGGATCTCAGAAAAGGTGGTCTGCTCCATATAACCAGTGAACAGGTCCAGAGTCAAAAGATTGAACAGCTCCAGAAGCGTTATGACCAAATATACAGCTTACGGAATGTCATTCTTGATCTGCAAGAAAAAAAGCATATGCCTTCCCAGAGTCAGGTGTCTGATGAAGTGTTTTATGAACTTCTTGAACGCTATCAAGGGCTTTTGGAGACAAGAGATACCCTCTTAGAGGAAATCAAGGCTGACTTAGCTCAGATTGAGGAGCTGAAGGAGTGGGGTGATTTCGATCCAGAGGAAGTAAGGCAGCTGTCCCGAGAAGGGATCACGTTGCATTTCTATACCCTTTCCAAAAAAGACTTGAAGAATCTGGATTCCTCAATCCAATATATTGAGCTCTCTCCTGTTGCTGGACAGATGGCCATTGCAACCGTAGGGAAAACGCTCGACTCATCAGTTCCAGCCAAACCCTTTACCATGAGTGAACATGGTCTTGGTTTTTTACAGAACAGGAAAGCTTCGGATGAAAACCGCCTGAAGGATGTAGTCAAATCTCTCAAGGAGGCAGGTACCTATCTTGATGCTTTTTCATTCCATTTGAAGAAACTTGAGATGGCAATGCACTTTGAGGAGGTTGGGGAACAGCTCGAAGGTGGTGAGGACTTGGTCTGGCTTTCGGGCTATCTTCCAGAAACCAAGGCAGATGACTTTATATCCCTTGCCAAGGATAAGGGTTGGGCTTATCAGTTGGATGAAGCCACCGAAGAAGATACTCCACCAACCTTGATCAAGTATCCAAAGGGAGTGGGAATCATCAAGCCCGTATTTGATATTCTGGGAACAGTTCCTGGTTATCGTGAAAATGATGTCAGTACCTGGTTTCTGTTGTTCTTCACCCTGTTCTTTGCGATGATCATTGGGGATGCGGGCTATGGAGTAATTTTCTTGGCAACAGCTGTGCTATTGCATGCAAAAGCAAAGAAAGCGAATACCATGGTCATGTTGCTCTATGTACTGAGCATCGCAACCATTGTGTGGGGATCATTGACAGGCACCTGGTTCGGATCGAAGGAAATCCTTTTGGCAGTTCCATTCCTTCAGACATTGGTGATTCCTTCCATTTCCAACTATCCTGAACTTTTTGGTTTGACTGCCAGTGCAGCTCAAAATACGGTCATGAAGTTCTGTTTTATCATTGGCACGGTTCAACTCAGCTTGGCTTGCATTCTCAATGTAATCCATAAGATTCCCAAGAAGGACTTGAGCTTTGTTGCTGATATTGGGTGGTTGATGGACATCCTTGCCCTCTATTTTGTGGTATTGCAACTGGTCATCGGTGAACCTGCAAACATGATGTATGTTGCTTCTATAGTAGGGGCAGGGTTCCTCTTGGTGGTTGTCTTTGGATCACAAGGTCCCGGCATCAAGTTTGGAAAGGGACTTGCCAGTGGGTTGGGTGGTTTTTTCACCACCTTCCTCAATACCATCAGCGCATTTTCAAATATCATGAGTTATATCCGTTTGTTCGCTGTTGGAATGGCTTCTGTTGCCATTGCACAGAGTTTCAACAGTATGGCAGGTGGTATGCTCAGTGGGTTTGCACTTGTTGCTGGAATCTTGGTTCTGGTAATCGGGCACTCCCTGAACATTGTAATGGGGCTGCTTAGTGTAGTGGTGCACGGTGTGCGCTTGAATCTATTGGAGTTCTCTGGTCAGCTCGGCATGGAGTGGACTGGGATCGCATATGAACCGTTTACCCAAACGGTAGAAGAAAACTGATCGTTGTTTGGTAACAACTAAGGAGAAACACATGGGAAACTTGGAATTTATTGGATTGGCATGTGCATTGGCTCTCTCGGCTCTTGGGTCGGGTCTTGGCGCTGGCGCTGCTGCCCAGGCAGCAGTTGGTGGTTGGAAGAAGTGCTACGCGAACGGTAAACCTGCTCCGTTCATCATGGTTGCATTTGCCGGTGCTCCGCTTACCCAGACCATTTACGGGTTCCTCTTGATGAACTTCATTGCCGCAGCCATTGCTGCAGGGGCCTCATCAACCTTGGCATTGGGCGTTGGTGTGTTCGGTGGTGCAGCTATCGGACTCTCTGCATGGATGCAGGGAAAGACAGCAGCCTGCGCTTGTGATGCACTTGCTGAGACTGGAAAGGGTACTGCTAACTACTTTATCGTTATCGGTATTGTTGAGACAGTTGCTCTCTTCACTTTGGTCTTCAGTTTGCTTGCCTTGCAATAAGCAGATTACCGAACAACGGTTCACAATAGAGATGGACACCCATGTGGTGTCCATTTTGCATTAAATCAAATGATAATAAATAATAATATTTAAAAATAGAGATTCAAGAGAATATCATGGCTATAATTACCAAAGCCATGTCCAAAGATGTTAATCCCACCTACATTCTCCGCATCTTCCTTTACAGCAAAACATGTTTTTATCGAATGGTGGGTATTAAGAGCTAGATCTTTGATTTTTAGATCAGAAATCTTCATTCCATCCACAAAAGAACCTTCATCTGTCACAGTCCATGTTTTCAACAAACCATATTGGGAGCCTTTGAGCTTCCACCATTCAGGGGTGAAGGTCCCTCTTTTATCCCCGAAGTCTCCAGGGCTTGTCCATGTTCCCACTTCGTGTTCATTAATAGAAAGGGTGATATCGCTAAGCCATTTTGGATTGGTGCCAGGAATCTCAGATGAAAGTTCCACCACTAACTCAAGCTTTTTGACTGCTTTCTTCTTGTTGTATGAGTTGTTCGGGAACTGGTATTTTACATATCCTTTTTCAAACCAAAGCAGTCCAGCTTTAATTCTCTCAGGTTCAAGAAATGACTCAGGAGTATCAAGATATCCAACAATTTTCTCGGTAGTACACATACCACATGGGGCGGAAACATTATATTCAATGAATAATCCTACTGGCATTTCTACTGTTATCACTTCATCACTGCTTTCCTCTTTGTTACCAAGATTGATCACATATTCATCATAAATATTTCTACATACTTTCTGATTTCCCTTGGTAGCCTTTCTAATATCAATTTCTATAAGATTGGCTTTCTCAAGGGTCATGATATTTGTGGCAACCGTGGATTGAGGAAGGTTGAGAATGCTAGAGAGTTCGTTTACATTTTTTTCGCCTTTACGTAGCTCGTTAAGTATACTTACACGTACAGGAGAGGCTAAGCCTTTCAAGACATCCATATCCGTATTCGGATTGATAATCATTATTCTACCTTGCATTGCGTGTCCTCTATAATTATGTATCTGTAAGGTATCATGATATTACATTTATAACAATATGTAAATCAACTATCTTGATATACATAGGCTTCATAGCCATATCATTGTGTATTATATGATATATTTGTTGACAGTTGCTATTTACCAACATATAATTGGGTATACATCAGAAATATTGATATATAAAAATATTTGTATGAGTTTGTATGTTGGGTTTATACCTGTCAGCTTGTTCGGCAAGAGGAGATAAAAATTACCTTTCAGTGATGTATTTAGAAATTTAAAGTTAACAATTCATATTCGAATTGTTGCTATAAAAAAAGGAGTGAATTATGAAAAGACTTTTAATGTTCTTGGTACTGATCACCTGTATGGTCGGTATGGTATTTGCAGCAGGAGGTAAGGAGGAAGCTTCCTCTGCAACAGAAGGTACTGAAATTTCCTTCTGGACTTTCCAGGATCTCCACATGAGTTTCTATGAAAAGATGGCAAAATTGTGGAATGAAGAGAATCCAGATAGAAAGATAAACTTCAAAGGTGAGGTTCTCCCCTATGAGGATATGCACACTAAGCTTTTGGTATCTTTACAGGCAGGCACTGGTGCTCCAGACCTTGTCGATATTGAAATTGCAAAATATCCAAATTTCCTCAAGGGAAACATCCAGTTGGAACCACTGAATGATGTCATTGATCCAGTACGTGATAATTTTGTAACAGCCCGCTTAGATATCTATAGCAAAGACGGTAAGAATTATGGTCTTCCATTCCATGTTGGTGCTTCAGTCATCTATTACAACATGGAGATTTTAAATGCTGCAGGCGTTGATCCTTATGATATCAAGACTTGGGATGACTACATGGAAGCTGGCAAGATTGTTAAGCAAAAAACGGGTAAACCCATGGCTACTGTTGAGGTCACCGAACAATGGTCATTCTGGCCATTAATTGCTCAGCAAGGTTCCGATTTCCTTGATGCAGAAGGTAATGTCATTCTTGACAATGCTACCAACGTAAAAACTCTTCAGTATTTGAAGGACCTCTTGAACAGCGGCGTTGCTGATGCTGCTCCTGGTGGATTCCATCATGCAGAAGAGTACTATGGTTACATGAATGATGGCGGTGCTGCTTCTGTTTGGATGCCGATGTGGTATATGAACAGATTCACCGATTACATGCCAGACTTGGCTGGAAAAATTTTGATTCTTCCCATGCCAAGATGGTCTGCTGATGGCATGCGTTCAGCTGGTATGGGTGGAACTGGTACCTCTGTAACCAGTCAGGCAAGAGATATGCAACTGACCAAGGATTTTCTGATGTTTGCAAAGGGATCTGAGGAAGGCAACCTGATTATTTGGGAAGATCTTGGATTCGATCCTCCTCGTTGGGATGTTTGGGACAATCCTCGGATGAATGCAGCTAATAAGTTTACTGAATATTATCAGAATGATGATATCTTCGGCATGCTGCTGGATATTAAAGACGAGATCAATAGCGTCAATATCAAGGAAAAACTTCCTGCAGTCATCGACAGATTGAAATCATCTGTTATGATTCAAGCATTGCAACAGCAGTCCAAGAGTCCTGCTGCAGCTTTGAAGGAAGCAGCAGATCTGGCAAGATAACTGAGTATTTGATTCCTCAAGGGATACGCCATGTATTTTGGCGTATCCTTGTATAAATTATTATTAAGGAGGTGTTAATGAAGCGCAATCAAACCTTGGGTTCACAAAAGGTAGCACCCTATGTCTTCATTCTCCCTTTTATTGCCTCATTCCTAATTTTCTACCTGTATCCAATTATCAGCACCTTTATAATGGGATTCCAACAGGTATACCCAGGGCAAGTTGAGTTTATCGGTTTGGAGAATTATCGAAAACTTGACAATCCTGAATTCAAGGTTGCTTTAAAGAATAGTTTTCGCTACACCATCTATACACTGGCTTTGTTAATTCCTTTCCCTCTTCTTTTGTCTGTCTGGTTGAATAGTGGGAATAGAACAATTAATACAGTATATCGTTCAATATTGTATGTGCCCAGCTTAGTATCCATTGTTGTTGCGGGGACCATAATGCGCTTATTATTTGCTTCCAGTGATAAAAGTATTGTAAATACGCTAGCCATTGCATTGGGGGCTGAACCAAGACAGTGGTTGCTCGGTGGACCTCATCAAGCAATGATTCTTTTATTATTACTTGCTTTATGGCGTTGGGTAGGAGTAAATATTATTTACTTTCTCTCGGGATTGCAGGCAATTCCAGATGAACTCTATGAGGCTGCAGATATTGATGGAGCATCCCCATCACAAAAGCTCTGGAGAATTACCATACCATTACTAAAAAGCACGACTATCTTTGTGACCACTATCTCCATTTTTGGTGGTTTTGCAATGTTTGAAGAGAGTTATATTCTCTGGGCAGGTAAACCATCTCCCAATAATGTGGGACTGACTATTGTTGGGCATCTCTACAATAAAGGATTCCAGGAAGGTGAAATGGGTATGGCAAGTGCTATTGGTATTGTTTTATTAATCATTGTATTTACCTTGAGCATCTCCTTCTTGAAGATGTTTGGTTTCTTTGAAACCGAGGGAAGGCGATGATGAGCAGAATCAATCACATTACAAAACGATCATTTGTAAAAAACCTTATGTTGGTTCTTTTATGTATTGTATATATGATACCACTCTATGCGTTGGTCTTGGCATCGTTCAGACCTGGACAAGACCTACTGAGGTATGGAATTACGTTAAAAACTTTGATTCCTACCGATTTGAATATTTTAACATTCAAAGGTCTTTATACAATACGAGATGGCATTTATTTTATTTGGTTCAAAAATAGCTTGCTGTTGATGTTGTTACAAACTTCTCTAGCTCTGTTTTTAAGTTCCTTTGTTGCTTATGGACTCTCTCTGTACCGTTTCAAGGGCAGGAAGATAGTAACAACCTTGGTGATATTTCTCATGCTTGTACCAATTCAGATTCTCATTCTTCCCTTGTACAAGCTGATGATTTCCATTTCTTTGATAGATACTTTCTGGGGGGTATTTCTTCCCATGATTGTCTCTCCTTTTGCAATATTCTTCTTCAGGCAATATATTGATGGAGTGCCTAGGGACCTAATAGATGCAGGACGTGTAGATGGTCTGAATGAATATGCGATCTACTTTAGAATTGTTATTCCCATCATGCCTCCAGCTTTCTCAGCTATGGCGATCTTCATGTCCATGCAGAGCTGGAACAACTTCCTCTGGCCATTGATTGTACTCCGTACTGGAGAAAAGTTCACCTTACCTATTGGGCTGAACACGTTACTTACCCCCTATAGAAGTTCGTATGATCTTCTAATTGTTGGGGCTCTGGCAGCAACACTACCAATTATCATTATATTCATATTTTTCCAACGCTATTTCATCGCTGGACTTACCAGCGGTGGGGTAAAAGGTTGATATAACAGGAGAAACCTACGTGAAATGTACAGTACATGCTTCTAAACATTGTGTAATCGGAACAGCAGATAAGCGGTTGTTCAGTTCGTTTGTAGAACAACTTGGGCGATGTGTATATGGTGGTATTTACGAAAAAGACCACCCACTCGCAGATAAAGCTGGTATGCGTACCGATGTCATGAAGCTCGTGAAAGATCTCGATATCCCCATGATTAGATTCCCTGGTGGTAATTATGTTTCCAACCATCGTTGGGAAGACTCTGTTGGTCCTGTAGAAGAAAGACCGGTACGGCTTGACCTTGCCTGGAAAGCATTGGATCCCAATACGTTTGGCATTAAGGAGTTTATGGATTGGTGCCAGAAAGTTGGTACAGAACCGATGATGGCGCTTAACTTGGGGACCCGCGGTATTGATGAGGCAAAGGACCTGGTCGAGTACTGTAATCATCCAGGAGGTACTGCCTTAAGTGAACTGAGAAAGCGTCATGGATCAGAAGCTCCCTATGATATCAAGATGTGGTGCCTTGGTAATGAAATGGATGGACCTTGGCAAGTTGGACACAAGACAGCCGAGGAATACGGGCGTCTCGCATCAGAGGTAGGGAAGGCTTTAAAACTGTATGATCCTAGCCTTGAATTGGTGGCTTGTGGTTCCAGTAATAGTGATATGCCTACTTTCCCCGCATGGGAAGAGACAGTACTTGAGCATACTTGGGATATTGCTGACTACCTATCATTGCACATGTACTTCAGAAATGATGAGAATGATGCAGAGACCTTCCTTGCTTCAAGTAAGAAAATGGACGAGTTCATAGAAACAGTCGTACATGTATGTGATTATGTGCAAGCAAAAAAACGTTCTTCTAAAACCATGTTTCTCTCGTTTGATGAATGGAATGTTTGGTTCCATTCAAACGAGCAGGACAAAGCAGAACCTGACTGGAAAGTGGGGAAACATCTACTGGAGGATGTATATACTTTTGAGGACGCTTTGGTGGTTGGTTGTCTACTCAACAGTTTGCTTAAACACTGTGATCGGGTGAAAGTCGCATGTCTTGCCCAGTTGGTGAATGTCATTGCGCCAATCATGACCGAGGATGGAGGACCGAGTTGGGCTCAAACCATCTACTGGCCGTTCTACTATGCATCTAAGTATGGAAGGGGAGAAGTGCTGGATATTCGATTGGATGTACCATCCTATAATAACAATCGCTATGGCGAGGTCCCGTATGCAGATGCAGTGCTTGTGTATCATGAAGAGGAACAGGAACTTGATCTATTCGTGGTTAACAGGAGTCTGACTGAAGAACTGACTCTGAACCTTGATACGGTAGGGTTTAGCCAACAACTGAAACTTATCGAGCACATCGTTCTACACCATCCAGACTTGAAAGCTAGCAACAACAAGGATAACCCAGATAGAATTATACCTGTTCTAAATAAGGGGGCAATGGACCAGTATCTTGCACCAAAACAATCGTGGAACTTGCTAAGGTTTTCGCTCTTATAAGAATTAGGAGACCCAAATATTCTTGATAAAAGCTTCTAGTGAACCTGACGATCGTGAATTTCACCGATCGCGTTGTTCATGTAGGTTATGTTGTTCTGGTTTGTTCGTTCATGGGAGAGAAGCCACTGCTTCTTATCCAGTCCACCTGCATACCCAGTGAGTGATCCCTGCTTACCGATAACCCGGTGGCAGGGAATGATAATGCCGATGGGATTCTTGTTGTTTGCCATCCCCACAGCACGTACAGCCTTAGGATTGCCGATGGCAATTGCAATATCCTGGTAACTAACTACCGTACCATAGGGTACCAGAGAGAGCGTTTTCCAGACAGACATCTGGAAAGCAGTCCCGTGCAGTTCAAGGGGAACCGTGAATTGCTGTAATTTCCCGTTGAAATATGCATCCAATTGTTGAATCGTCATATCAAGGACAGTATTACTTTCTTGTTCTTCTCTTATTTCTGAAATGAAGGAAACCCCCAGCAATGCATCCTGATTACTTGTAAGGTACAGGGTTCCAAGGGGGCTTTCATAAGTGGTGAATGATAGGTTGCTCATAGTATAAGCGTATTGAGAATAAGGGGGAGAAGCAAGGCTCCACCGCCTTATCAGGTAAAATTACGCAATAACCCGTACCCGTTCCTCACTAGGAAGGAAATCCTTATCTCCTGGATCCTTTTCGATTGATCCAAAAGGCATTTGGGCGATCAGGGACCAGGAAGAGGGGAGGTCGAAATGTGCATGTACTTCTTCCTCAATGAGATTCCCATAGTGCTGCAAGCTGGCACCAACTCCAAGTTCAGCGAGAACCGTCCAGACAGAGAACTGTGCCATACCGGTCCCATGGTGACTCCAGAGCGCGAAATTTTCGCTATAGAGTGGCATCTGTTCCTGAAGACTGCGTATAGTAGTCATCTCTTCGAAGAACAGAATGGTTCCCGAAGCTGCCTTGAATCCAGCAATTTTCTCTTCAGTTTGCTTTTTCTGTTCAGGATCTTCTATCATTGCAACAAGCTTGGAGAGGATTAGATCCCAAAGCCAATGGTGGTTTTCATCATACAGAATGACAGCTCTGCTTGTTTGTGAGTTGAATGCAGATGGAGCATATTTGATTACTCCGCGAACAGCATCCTCAAGTGTAGATTTCATAACGGGAAGTTCTTTTCCCAGATTGTAGATTGTACGTCTTTTTTTCATGCTATTGATAATGGTGTTTTCCATGTAAATATTCTCCTTGTCCACAATATAGTTGTTATCAATATAAATGTAAAGGCCTCTTGCATATTCTTGTAAGATGTTTGAATTGGGTATATTCTGGGCAGACTATGATACACGACACGATTGACCAACTCACGTTTTATGCACCGGCAATACCACATCTGCAACAAGTGGCACTGCTCGATACAGCAAGTACTTCAATCGAAGGCTTGCAAGTACTGTTTGCTCAGTACACAACCGCACCTTTTGGAGGCACCTTCATGGTACATCCATCAAGGGTATGTGTTGTGCTTACCTTGCAGGGTAGTGAGTTGCTCGTTACTACATACCGGAGAAAAGATCAGGAAGGGCCGAAGGATGAAAATGGATTCATATCCATTCCAGACAGTCAGGTTACCGATGTTATTCGCTCGGAAGAAGGAACTTTTACTGTTTTTATGCCAGGAGAGCCGTTCTCCTTTGGGATCCAGGGAGAAGAAGGGCCAACCAAGGTAAAACATCTGCTAATTGTTCTGGAAGAGAGCTGATAGGCTTTACAAATGTGTAGTAATATCGTACCAATACTATGTGTATGACTGAGAGGAGCATAGGATGACAGGAGATCAACAGGTACATATTGGTAATAGTCTTATCGGACGTGGGCTACCAGTTCTTGTACAAACGATGTATGACAGTGCAATCCCCCATGCAACAGATGCATTGGAGGAGTTGATTCGCAGAATTGGTAAACTTAATGCAATGGGATGCGATGTCATTCGCTTCTCTTATCCTTCTTCAGAGGATCATGATGCGTTCAGCTATCTCTGTAATAAAAGTCCAATTCCCGTTGTTGCCGATATACATTTTGACTACAAACTAGCATTGGATGCACTATCATGTGGAGCACACAAGATTAGGATCAATCCAGGAAATATCGGCGTAAAATGGAAAGTTGAAGAGGTGGTAAAGAGCGCAAAGGATCAGGGTAAGGCTATTCGTATAGGACTGAACAGCGGATCCTTACCACGTGGAAACGACCCTGCAGAAGTACTGATGACCAATACGGCTCTTGAATACCTATCCTGGTTTGAGCAATGGGGCTTTACCAACACAGTGGTCTCCTTGAAGGCAAGTGACACAGATCTTACCATGAAAGCAAATCGGCTGTTTGCTTCCCAGAGTCCCTACCCACTGCATCTTGGAGTTACGGAAGCCGGATCGGTAATATCGGCAGTTACTCGCTCCACATGGGCATTGGGTCAACTTCTCAATGAAGGAATCGGCAATACCCTACGCATCAGTATTACAGGCGATATTGAGAGCGAAGTCCAGGCAGGTGTTGAGCTGCTGAGAACCTTGGGGATGAGAAAGAAAGGCATCAGGATTGTAAGTTGTCCTCGTTGTGGCAGGCATAGTTTCGATTCCCAGGGATTCCTGGCATCCGTAGAACAAGAGCTCCTCACCATCGATAAAGATCTGACCGTAGCCATCATGGGTTGCCAGGTCAATGGTCCAGGTGAAGCAAAAGCAGCCGATTTGGCCATTACTGGTCTTGGCAATAGTATATTTCTCTATGAAAAAGGGAAATTGGTGAAAAAAGTAACGCAGCAGGAAGCAAAGGCTGCTTTGTTGGAAGCAATTGAACATGCATAATACGTTGATAATAAAGGGTGCCAGGGAGCACAACCTAAAAAACATCGACCTGGAGTTGAAAAAAGATCAGTTGATCGTTATCAGTGGCCTCTCAGGAAGTGGAAAAAGCTCCTTGGCTTTTGACACCATTTTTGCCGAGGGTCAGAGACGCTATGTAGAAAGTCTGAGTTCTTACGCCAGGATGTTTCTCGATAAGTTGGACAAGCCTGATGTGGATTACATGGAAGGGCTCAGCCCAGCCATTGCAATTGAGCAGAAATCAACTCACCGTAATCCTCGATCAACCGTTGGAACCGTCACTGAAATATATGACTATTTCAGACTGTTGTGGGCAAGGGTAGGGAAACCACACTGTCATGTCTGCGGTCGAGAGATCAGTGAGATGAGCGTGGACCAGATCATTGATGCCATTTTCAAGGCAGAGGATGGTACAAGAATCATTGTAAGCGCCCCTGTTGCGATTGGAAGAAAAGGAGAATTCAAGAAAGTTTTTGAGGATGCCCGTACAGCAGGATTCCAGCGGGTGAAGGTTGATGGGAAAATGCTCAATCTTGATGAGCAGATTGTCTTGGAAAAACAATTCAAGCACTCCATCGATATTGTCGTTGATCGTTTGATCCTCAGTAGGGATATAAGATCCAGACTCGCCTCCAGTATCGAGACTTCTAACGAGATGACGCAGGGTCTGGTGAAAGTGACCTTTCTTGGAGAGAACGGGGAAGAAAGCTACGAAGAGGTTTTCAGTGAGCGTAACAGCTGTCCCCACTGCGGTATTACCCTGCCTGACCTCGAACCACGCTTGTTCAGTTTCAATAATCCCTATGGAGCTTGTCCAGAGTGTAATGGACTCGGGATCAAGACGGAGTTTGATCCAGATCTTATTATCCCTGACTATTCCAAAAGCTTCAATAAAGGAGCCATTGCAACGATGAATCCCGATGCAAAATGGTCCAGGTCTCTGGTTGAAGCACTAGCCAAGCACTTGCATTTCACCCTTGATACTCCCTTCAGCAAACTGCCTGAGGATACCATCAATGCATTGCTCTATGGTACCAAGGAACGAGTATTTGTTGAGTACGAACGGGAGAAGAGCAATCAAACGTATCGGGTAGAAAAACCATTCCCCGGTATTATCCCTGATCTACAACGCAGGTACTATGAAACGAACAGTATGCAGATCAAGATGTGGATGAATAGTTTCCAGACAACCAAGGTTTGCCCGGTATGTCATGGTGATCGTCTTCGTCAGGAAGCACTTGCAGTGACGATCCATGATATGAATATCATGGAGGCAACCCGTCTTTCTGTTAAGAAGGCGCATGCATTCTTCAATGAACTAACCTTAAGTGACCAGGAGATTATGATATCCAATCAGGTGCTCAAGGAGATCAGAAGCCGGCTTACATTCCTCAGAAATGTTGGGCTTGACTACCTGACGATTGACAGGAGCAGTGCCACCCTTAGTGGAGGCGAAGCACAACGTATCAGGCTTGCAACACAGATCGGCTCTGCGCTCAGTGGTGTACTCTATGTACTGGACGAGCCGTCCATTGGATTGCATCAAAGGGATAATCAGAAGCTTATCGATACACTCAAGCATTTGAGGGATATCGGCAATACTGTTTTGGTGGTTGAACATGATGAGGCTACCATTAGAGAGGCTGACTACCTGGTTGACCTTGGACCGGGCGCAGGTGTCCATGGCGGGTATATCATAGCTGAGGGAAGACCCGAGGAAGTTGAACATAATCCTGAAAGTATCACCGGACAGTACCTTGCCGGTACCTTATCCATGGCCATCCCATCCAAGAGACGGAAAGGTTCTGGGAAAGTAATCAGCGTAAAAGGTGCCAACAAGAACAATCTCAAGTCAGTGGATGTTGATTTCCCCCTTGGAAAACTTATAGTACTCACCGGTGTTTCAGGAAGTGGAAAGAGCTCCCTGTTGAATGAAGTCCTGCTTCCTGCAGTAAAACGCCAGATGGCCAACAAAAAAGCGAATTATGACGGTTTCAGTGATATCAGTGGGGCTGGACATATCGATAAGGTGATCAACATCGACCAGAGCCCTATCGGACGTACTCCCCGCAGCAATCCTGCTACGTATGTAGGGGTCTTTACCGCTATCAGAGAGCTGTTCGCCTCCTTGCCGGAGAGCAAGGCTAAAGGGTACAAGAGTGGTCGCTTCAGTTTCAACGTGGCAGGAGGAAGATGTGAGAACTGCCATGGAGATGGAAAGCTGAAAATAGAAATGAACTTTCTCCCTGATGTTTATGTTACCTGTGATGTATGCCATGGGAAACGATTCAATAAAGAGACACTGGCAGTCCATTACAAAGGCAAGAACATCCATGACGTCCTGGAAATGACCATTGAAGAGGCAAGCGAGTTCTTTAGTGCAATTCCAAGGATTAAAAGGAAAGTAGACACACTACAGTCCGTTGGCCTTGAGTATGTCAAGCTTGGGCAGAGTGCGCTTACCCTCAGCGGAGGTGAAGCACAACGAGTCAAACTCAGCCTTGAACTCTCAAAAGTGGGGACAGGCAAAACGTTATATGTACTGGATGAGCCAACTACAGGGCTACACTTTGCAGATGTCAAGAAGTTGATGGAAGTACTGAATAGATTGGTAGATGCAGGGAATACGGTAGTGCTTATCGAGCACAACCTTGATGTCATCATGCAAGCAGACCACCTCATTGACCTTGGACCGGAAGGAGGGGATGGTGGTGGAATGGTTGTAGCAACAGGAACTCCTGAGCAACTTGCACTATGCAAGGAATCCCACACAGGGTATTATTTAGCTCAGATGTTGCATGAAAAAGGTTGAGAAACACGGATTACCAATACTGATGATTCTGGCTCTATTTCTTTTGGGGAGCCAGTTTCTCTATGCCCAAGATACTTCATTGTTGCTTGCCTTGCGTATCGAACGTGCCAGTGACGAAGAGCTCATCGAGATGGCTCAGCTCAGGGGAATCTGGGCAGATGACCCTGCTGCACTCCGTGATGCACTGTACGAGTATCACGCGATTGAGCATAGCCGGATCATAACCTCCGATGAAAAGGAGGGGGCCTACAGACTTGAGATTATGCAAGCAAGGACCATGCAGACGGATGCTGATTCCTCTCTTCTCACACTATCGGGGGATGTCATCGTCTCCTTTGTAGGCGAGGGAAAACAGGAGCCAAAACAGCTCAGGGCACAGAATGTGCTCATTGACCTTTCCCATACTTTGTTAACTGCTACGGGTTCTGTAATGTTTGAAGACAATGGTGCTGATGCCGCGTTACAATCGATAGAAGGCAGTGTCGTAACCTTCGATTGGTCGGATGAGACCCTGACCATCAGCGGGGCAACAACCAAGAGTGATCGAGAGAACAGCGAGGATGAGAATGTCAGTATCTATACCTCGGGAAGTCTCATTACCTACCAGGGGGCTGAAGGTGGCATATACTATCAGGATGGGCAAATCGGGACTCGTTCGGTGGACCCCCTCTCATCCATTAGGGCAGATCGGTTAAGCTTCCTCTCAGGAGGGGATCTTATGGTCCATGATGCAGCCTTGTATCTTGGTCGTGTTCCTGTTTTCTGGACTCCTTTTTTCTTTTTCCCCGGCAACCAGATGGTGGGTAATCCTGCCCTTGGATTCACCAGCGATCGTGGGATGTTTGTTTCCACAACCTGGGAAGTATATGGATCATATCCAAAGTTCGAAGAGAGTGAACAATCGAGTATAACCAAGCTGTTAAGTTCTCCTGATGAAGAGCCTAAGTTTCCAGGGAAGGTTCTCTATACGAGTACTGAAGAACTTTCTGTTATACAGTCCTGGGCAAGGAAAACAGATTCCTATCTTACATTTTTCTTCGATGCCTATGAGAACGCAGGATTGCATGCTGGCTATGACAGTAAGACGACGTTCTTCTCAAAACGTCTTACATTTGACTCCCTTTCTGCATTCGCGTTATATCCCTTGGGGACAAGCCCCATAGCGCTCTATTCTGATGTAGGATACAATCGGTATTATCTCAACCAGGGAATCAAACTGAACACTTCATGGGCGAAACTTGATATATCGATGCCTCTTTATTCAGACCCAAAGGTGCTCAGCATGTATGGAAATCGTCTTACTTCCTTTGCTTTTGATGCTTTGTTGGGGAAGAATCAGGAGTTTCCCACAACCTACCGATCAGACATCACCAGTTTCACTTGGAAAATGAAGGGGTCTTTCTCGCTTCCAACCAGCACACTTTCGCCATATATTTCTTCATTGAATATTTCCAATCTTGAAGCTGATGCGCTGTTCAAATGGCAGGATGAAGGCCCTGCCTACTCCTATGTATTGCAACAGATGCATCTTCCCCTATTTTCCCTTAATCTCAAAGGTACTCTACTTGATTATTCCTTTACAAACCCTAAAACATCGGAAACCAAGGATTCAGTTGCAGAAAAGGAAAAAGATGTGCTGTTGCCTGATGCATACCAAATTACAGTGGTCAACAGCGGTAACGCATCGAAGCAGAATGAAAAGTTTCTATCGCTCTCCTATTCGTTGGAAGAAAAGCTTACCCATACCCTTAATGCAACTCTTGGTGTGATTGATTGGGATGAAGCATATCTTTACAGCCTTACAAAAGGTTCTGTGACACTGAAAGCTTCGCCCAATACCAAGTTATTCACGATTTCAAGCGAAGTACTCCCACAGCTTACCTTCCTGGAAGATCAGAGCAAGAGCATTTATAAAACCTACGCATATCAACTCTTCAATGTAAATACGGTTGCTGTTCCAATCATCGGACTGACCTATACCTTGAGCCAACGGTTATATCGTTATCAGGAGAACTTCGAGAAACCGCTCGGTAGCCCAGTAGAGATCATCGAGCAAGAGTATGCGTTTGACAATGAATCTGTGACAGTGCACCAGGTACGATTCCAGCAGTCTTTTCCACTTGGGGAAGCAACCATAACACCCAGTGTTACTGCAAGTCTCTATCCAGTTAAGCAGAGCCTGCTGCCGAGTCTGAAATATGTATTGGGGCCGCTTTCTCTCTCGTCTTCACTGCTTTTTAGCGAATATGAGTCTTCTCTACGTAAGGATACCTTGAAATCATCATTTGCCTATACTTCGAAACCCCTTTCTGTTTCGCTATCTGGGTCATACGATTTTACCAGGACCATTGCTTCCTGGGAAGATGCCATGCATCTTGAGGGAACGGCCAAGGAACAGTTCTTTTCATCCTTTCTCACCATGTCACAGAGGTTTTCATTCTCGTTCCTGACCAGTGATGGAAAACATAACTATTTTGACCATATTACGTATGATACTGCAATTCCCCATCTCAAGGTATCATATGCCTTAAAGGGGGAGTCTTCAGCTTTGCAAGCTGAGAAACTGCAGATCGATATTGCAGGAAAGGATATACAACTCAGGTGGTGGAAAAGACGTATTGCCTTGACTTTGGGCATAGACTCGTCTTTGAAGTTCTTTTATCAGGACCGATACGCAAGTTCCTTCTCAATAATGGCATCAGCACGACTCCAAATTGCTGAATTTTTGGATATAACGCTTGCTGCAAAAAGCACAAATAATGGATTTTTCCAGTATTACAATGCTGATGATACGTTCTCTTACTCCTTGCTTTGGAAAGATCTTCTGCGAAGTTTTGACTTCAGTGGAGATGGAAGATACAATACACAATTCAACCTCAGTGAGCTCTCAATTATCTTGGTCCATGACCTCGAAGATTGGTCACTGAATTGTAAATACAGCGGAAGTGTTGTATTATCGAACAACCAATACAGCTGGGTTCCAACGGTTTCAGTCTACTTGACTTGGAACACAATTCCCGAGCTGGATGTGGAAGAGACATGGACGCAGGACAACAGTGTTTGGACGCGTTCATCCTCCTCATAGGATTATGCATGGATAGAAGTGTGGAATTTTCCAATGAAGAACAGATGGAACGGGTGCTGGGTATCAATGATCGGAATCTTCCTTATTTAGAGGCCTTGCTTGGATGTGATTTATTTGTAAAAGGCAATTCGCTTTCCTGCCTAAGTAAGGATGAACAAGTTACGAACCGATTTCTCTCCTTGATGGCACGGTTGCAGAAACTTGCTGAGAATCAGCACTATTTCAGTGAAACAGAAATTTTCATGGAATACCAGGGCATGAAAAGCGACCAACCAATCCAGGACCTGTTCTCCAGTGACCAGTGGGAAAAACCATTTATCATGGTTCATAATCGCTTTGCCTATCCCAAGAGTCGGATGCAGGAGCAATACATCAAAAGCATGATGGAGAACCAGATTGTTTTTGGTATCGGACCTGCAGGTACTGGAAAAACATTCTTGGCAGTAGCCTATGCACTCGGCCAGTTGTTGAGTGGGAAGAAACACAAGATTATCCTCACACGACCGATTGTTGAAGCAGGGGAGAGCCTAGGTTTTTTACCAGGTGACCTTGCCCAGAAAATCAATCCCTACTTAAGGCCACTTTATGATGCAATGGAAGCCATGGTCAGCATACAGAATATCAGGCGTTTAGAGGAGAACGGGAGCATCGAGATTGCCCCTCTTGCCTATATGAGAGGACGGAGTCTGCAAAATGCGACGGTCATTCTTGATGAAGCACAGAATACCACCAAGGAACAGATGAAGATGTTCCTTACCCGGCTTGGAGAAAACGCCAATGCTATTATTACAGGAGATATCAGCCAGGTTGACCTTCCTAGGCACAAAGATAGTGGATTGATCCATGCCATGCAGATTTTGCAAGGAATCGCTGGGCTTGATTTCATACGTTTCGATTCTCGCGATGTGGTACGCTCCCGTATTGTACAGCATATTGTAAATGCTTATGCGGGGGATGAGGGGAACGAAAAATCATGATTAAGAAAATACAACTGCCTGAACGTAAACAGAAAAAGCGGGAGCTTCAACAACAACTCTCTCTCTTTTTAATGGTGCTTACCGTTTTTCTGGCAATGGTAATACCGCTCTTAAGTACTCACTCCAGTGGATCGGGTCTTAAGGACCTAGGAACGCGATATACAGAAGGTGAACTTTCCAGTGAGGATATATTTGCTACCAGCAGTTTCCAGTACATTGATGATGAACAAACTCAAAAGCTCATAGAACAGCGAATGCAGGAAGTCTTGCCGTATTTCAGTTACTCTCTCAGATCATCTACCGTTTCCAGCAGGCGTTTGGAGAAATTTTTGGCTCTCTTTCACCAGGGAAATACAGACTTCAATACGTTTCTCGAGAAGGAAGGTATTAGTGATGAGCATAATGTAGTAGGGAGAATTGTAGGACTTTCCCCTGAACAGCAACAGTTGTTGTTGCAAGCACTTGAAGAAACAGGGAGCTATGTCTTGGAACGAGGCTTGTTTGATGAAGAGGAAGTGAATACCGTCCGTTCCCAAGGCTATGGGGAACTTCTGGTACGAAATAGCCTTCTCCAACAAGAAAGTAGTGAACCTTCCCTGCAAACCATGGATACGCTCCTGACAAAAAAGAACCTCCCCACACAGCTGACTGCCCGACTGGAGCCGTACGAGCTTATCAATAGTCAATTCCAACCATATCTTGTACTTGATGCTCTTGAGATGCTTTTAGATCCAAATGTAGATTATGAAGCTGTTGAAACACTTGCACTCAGGGAAGAAGCAGCTGCAGAGATTCCCGAGCAGGTGATAACCATAGAACGAGGAGAAAAGATCATAGCCAAGGATACGGTTGTCACGAGCTCACAGATTGATCTGTTGCAATTAATGGGATCGAACAGCTTTCAGTACACGATTCTTGAGCTGATCGGCAGGGCAATCTTCATCCTGCTCTCAACAAGCGTTTCTGTGTATGTCTTTATCCAGTTCCTGCATGCAGAAAAAAGGTTATATCTCTATTTGAATCTTATGCTTGTTTCCGTATCATTGTCGTTGGTGGCAATGTATGTGGTCAGTCTATTTTTTACTTCGCGTTCCTCTTTGTTCCTTGATTCTTATCTTCCTGTATTGTTTGCACCACTCTTTACCAGTCATATCACCAGTAAGAAACGTTTGGGCTTGGTCAGCGCCTTTCTTCTCGCATGTTATGCAACACTTATGGAGCAATCGAGCTCAGTTACGTTCTTCTTTGTATTGACCATCAGTGGTGTATGTCTCTACTTCTTCCGCTATACCATCAAGCGAATTGATGATGTTTTCAATTGGTTCTATGCTTGTGTTATCAGTAGTTTTGCTGCCCTTGCCTTGTATATGCTGGAAGCATTACCCCTTCATCAGGTCATGCCTCTTGTAGGTGGTATGATTTTAAATATCACCATCACTTTGGTATTTTTGGAAGCTTTCGTTCCTTTGGGCGAAAAACTCTTCAACATTCCAACTGCGTATCGTCTAAGTGAGCTGGCATTCAGCGCAAGCCCTGTACTCGATCGTTTGGAATCTGTAGCGCAAGGAACGTTTAATCACAGCAGGAATGTGGCTGACCTGAGCTTCAATGCAGCTCGCTCCATTGGTGCAAATGCCATGCTTGCACGAGTAGGAGGGATGTATCATGATATTGGGAAGGCTGACCATCCCGAATACTTCATCGAGAACCAGAGTGGGGATAACAAGCATGATGAAATCAAACCATCTCTCTCGGCGGCAATCATCAAGAGCCATGTGAAGCTTGGATTGGAGAAGGGAAGGGAGGCAGGACTTCCTCAAGAGGTCCTGGATATCATCAGCCAACACCATGGCAATGATATCATCCAATTTTTCTATAATGAGGCAAAGAATCAGGCCCAAGCTGCGGGAATAGATGTAAAAGAGGATGACTTCAAATACAATGGAAATCCACCAGCTTTTCCTGAATCTGCCATTGTAATGCTCGCTGATTGCGTGGAGGCTGCCAGTCGAACCCTGAAGCGTCCAAATCACTCTAAGTATGAAAAACTGGTACACTCGCTCATCATGGGAAAGTTGGAGAGGGACCAACTCAAGAACAGTCAACTTTCCCTCACAGATCTTGATCAGATTGAGGATGCGTTTGTGCAAACATTGCTTGGACGCGATCACCGCCGTATTGAATATCCATCAGAGCAGAAAGGATAACCAGGACAATGAATACATATTATATCGATGTTTCCTATGAAGATGAGCAGTATGCCATGCAGGCACCCTCCCAGATGGTTGTTGAACATCTGGAAAAGGTGCTCGCACTGCTTGGACAGCCAAGCTGTGAATGTTCTGTAAGCTTTGTCAGTGATGATACCATTCAGGATCTGAATAGGACGTATCGGGATAAGGACGAACCTACAGATATCCTCTCTTTCGTTCAGGAGGAAGATGTAGAAGATTTTTCTTGGCCTGAAGTACAAGTAGGATTGATTGATGGTCCGCCAGAGGAAATCAGGGTACTGGGAGACATGGTAATCTCTCTTGATGCCTTGAAAAGAAATGCACTATCCTTTAGTGTAGAACCAGATGAAGAGTTGTTTCGGCTCTTGATCCATGGCTTGCTTCACCTTCTTGGTGAAGATCATTCCAGCAATGATGCTGATGAGCCGATGTTGATCAAGCAAGAGAAACTTCTCCATCAATTGAGGGGGAGCAAACGTTGAGCTTGCCATGGAAAAGTCTGTTCAAGAAACGCTCTGACAATCGTGAGGAACGATTTAAAGCAGAGTTGGAAGAGCGGCAGACGATGATCGAGGGCATTCAGGAACTGCGGGATAAGACGGTCAAGGAGATTATGATTCCCCGGGTCGATGTCCAGTTTATCAGTAGTGATATCACGATTGATGAGTTGTATGGGATTATTCAGGAACAAGGGTACTCCCGTTATCCAGTATATGAGCAGACAATAGACAATATTGTTGGTGTTTTATATGCTAAGGATATCATCCGTAATGGCATAGACAATGTATTTGATGCCAAGACATTGATGAGGCAGCCATACTTCATTCCTGAAAGCAAGCATCTTGATGATTTGCTCAGAGAATTCAAATTGAGAAAGGTTCATATTGCCATTGCAATTGATGAGTACGGCGGTGTGAGCGGGATTGTCTGCATGGAAGATATTCTGGAGGTTATTGTTGGTGATATCCAGGATGAATTTGATGATGATGAAGATGACGGAATGCGTAAATTGGACGACAATACGTTTGTTGTCGATGCAAGAACTTCCATTGAAGATTTGAATGAATCAGTAGGCTTGCACCTATCTGAGGAGGAATATGAGACAGTGGGAGGCTATGTCTTTGAACTGTTTGGGAGAATCCCACTCAAGGATGAGTCTGTTGAGGATGACGAGGCTATTTTTACCGTTGAGGATATTGATGGCCATAAGATCAACCAGTTGAAATTGGTTGTCAAAACATAATATATACGTTGACCCTTGTAGAAGGAAAACAGTATATTAATATCGATACACAATTACATTTCCCGGAGGAAACAAACAATGAAAATTGCAATTAATGGTTTCGGAAGAATCGGACGCAATGTTTTCAAGATCGCTTTTGAAGACAAAAACATCGAGATTGTAGGCATCAATGACCTTACTGATCCCAAGACCTTGGCCCACCTTCTGAAATATGACTCCACTTATGGAGTATACTCCAAGAGCGTCGAAGTAACAGAGAATGCTATCGTCGTTGATGGAAAAAACATTCCTGTTTTTGCAGTACGTTCTCCCAGCGAACTTCCTTGGAAGGAGCTTGGTGTTGATGTAGCAATCGAATCCACTGGTGTTTTCTCTGTTGCTGAAGGCCCAAAGGGTGGTTACAAGGATCATATCAAGGCTGGAGCAAAGAAGGTTATCCTTACCGTTCCTGCTAAGGACCAGATTGATCAGACCGTTGTCTGTGGTGTCAATGATGATGCTATTGACCACAGCCTTCTCGCTTACTCCAATGCAAGTTGCACCACCAACTGCTTGGCCCCTATCGTTAAGGTTCTTAATGACAACTTTGGCATTGAAGAAGGTTTGATGACCACCGTTCATGCTTACACCAACGACCAGGTAATGCTTGACCAGCCCCACAAGGATCTGAGAAGAGCAAGAGCTGGAGCACTTTCCATCATTCCTACCACCACTGGTGCAGCCAAGGCTGTAAGTTTGGTTATCCCCGAGATGAAGGGAAAGCTCAACGGTATGGCAATGCGTGTTCCAACCCCAACCGGTTCAGTTGTTGACCTTGTGGTAACCTTGAAGAAGGATGCAACAGTTGAGGATGTGAATGCAGCAATGAAGAAAGCCAGCGAAGGTGCCATGAAGGGCATTCTTCAATACACTGAGGATCCAATTGTTTCCCGCGATATCGTAGGCAACACCCACTCCTCAATCCTTGATGCTGATCTTACCATGAAAATGGGCGAGAAGATGTTCAAGGTTATCAGCTGGTATGACAACGAAATGGGTTACTCCAACCGCGTTGTTGACCTTGCAAAGAAGCTGGTGAAATAACACTGTGTTACTGTGAATGTCAGGCCTGTTTCTACAGGCCTGATTTCCTTGCTAACGATTACCATCGAAATATAGAGGAAAGCTATGATTCTAAATACCATTCGAGAGTGTGATTTTTCAGGCAAGAAAGCCTTGATTCGTGTAGATTTCAACGTACCCATCAAGGATGGCGTGGTTACTGATGATACACGTATAAGAGCTGCACTTCCTACCCTTAAGTACCTGTTGGATAACGGTGCATCCCTTGTGGTTATGAGCCACCGTGGACGACCAAAAGGGAAGAAAAACCCTGAATTCTCCATGGCACCAATTGCAAAGCGTTTCAGTGAACTGCTGGGTAAAGATGTCCAACTTGCAAGTGATGTAATCGGTGAAGAGGTTACCGGACAGGTTGCTTCAATGAAAGCTGGTGATGTTCTCTTGTTGGAAAACGTCCGTTTCTACAGTGAAGAAGAGGGCAATGATCCCGATTTTGCAAAGAATCTTGCTTCCTTGGGTGATGTGTATGTTAATGATGCTTTTGGAACGGCACACCGTGCCCACGCTTCCACTGAAGGAGTATCGCACTATCTGCCTTCATATGCAGGCTTCCTTATTGAAAAGGAAGTTAAGTTTATGGCACCACTTTTAAGCAATCCTGAGAAACCTTTTGTTGCCATTATTGGAGGTTCCAAGGTTTCCAGTAAGATCAGTGTCTTGGAAAGTCTGGTAAGAACTTGTGATACGATCGTAATCGGTGGTGGAATGGCATATACATTCCTTTCCGTCCAGGGACACACTATCGGGAAGAGTCTGGTTGAGGAAGAGTACAAGGATGTTGCTTCTTCTTTCCTGGCAAAGGCAAAGGAGAAGGGTGTACAGGTAATTCTTCCTGTTGACCATCTCTGTGGTGCTGAGTTCAAGGAAGATGCAGAGGCTGTCAGCGTTGATTCCACTGATATTCCTGAGAACTTGATTGGTATGGATATTGGACCAAAGACTATCTCAATGATTGTTGATGCTGTCACCAAGGCAAAGAGTGTTGTTTGGAACGGTCCAATGGGCGTATTTGAGTTCGATGCGTTCGCTGAAGGAACCCTTACCGTTGCCAAGGCACTTGCAGAGAGCCAAGCTACTTCCGTTGTCGGCGGTGGTGACTCTGTTGCAGCTATCAATAAGTTTAACCTGGCAGACAAGATCAGTCACGTAAGTACCGGAGGCGGTGCTTCGCTCGAGTTCCTCGAAGGAAAGGTTCTTCCAGGAATCAAGGCATTGGAGAAATAAGATGAGAAAACCCTATATCGCTGGAAACTGGAAAATGAATATGACTCCAAGTGAAGGTGCAGCCTTCGCTAAGGAGCTTGCAAAGGCAGTGGAAGGAACCAACACAAAGGTGATGGTTGCTCCTCCTTATGTCACGATCCCCGCAGTGCTCGAAGCACTCAAGGGCTCTGAGATTATTGTTGCTGCACAGAACATGAGCGACAACCTGAAAGGTGCATTCACTGGAGAGGTGAGTGCAACCATGCTTAAGGATCTTGGAGTTACCAACGTTATCCTTGGGCATAGTGAAAGACGTGCTCTCTATGGTGAAACAGATGCTTTCATCAACAGAAAGGTATTGCTTGCACTCGCTGAAGGCATGGAAATCGACCTGTGTATCGGTGAGACCCTGGAAGAACGAGAGGCCGGCAAACTTGAAGAAGTATTGAGTCGTCAGGTAGAGGAAGGTCTCAAGGGTGTATCTGCTGAGCAGATGCAACACATCACTTTAGCCTACGAGCCAGTTTGGGCTATTGGGACAGGAAAGACTGCAACCCCTGAAGATGCTGATGCTGCACATGCCTATGTTCGTAGTCTTGTTGAAAAACTCTACAATAAGGGTGTTGCAGAAGAGCTGATTATACAGTATGGTGGTTCAGTGAAGGCTTCGAATGTGAAAGCCTTGATGTCTAAAGAACATATCGATGGCGCACTGGTTGGTGGTGCCTCCCTTTCCGTGGAGCAGTTCCTTCCGATTGTGAACTTTGATAAGTAAGTATTCGGAGTAAAGAGAAAATGGGTGTTTTGAGCATTATTCTGTTGGTATTATTCGTCGTCGTCAGTCTTCTGTTGATTTTCCTTGTCGCTGTACAGGATGAGCAAAGTGAAGGCCTGGGCGGAATTTTTGGTGGTGGAAGCAATACCGCCTTTGGGTCTCACACAAGCAGTGTGGTAACCAAGGCTACAGGGACGCTTGCAGTCTTGTTCTTGGTATTGGCCCTTTTGGTGGCTTTCGTGAACAAATCGCCATCACAGGATGAGTTGCTCGATTCCGTCACCACGGAACAGGTTCAACAGACTACCGATTGGTGGACAAGTGGCGAAGGTGCAGCAGCAGCTGAAACAGCTACTGAAGCCAACTAGGACGGTCGCTGTTCCAATAACTATCGACTACCGGCCGCAGATATGCGGTCGGTTGCTGTTTCAAGGGAGTGTCTATGAAAGTTTGCGTATTGTATGCACCAGCATCGAAAGGGAATGATAAAATGAAGGCAATTGCCAACGCGTTGTCGGAAGGTATCGCCTCCCAAGGTCATATGGTCGATGTATTTGATATGTCCCTCGAAGCGGGAAAGATTGTCTCTTTCTATGATTATCTGATCATCGGGACCGAGACGCTTACGTTCTTTGGCGGGAAAATACCAAACACTGTTTCTGGTTTCCTGAAGACAGCCGGTAGCATTTCCGGAAAACGATGCATGGCTTTTATCACCAAAGGAGGTGTTCGATCCATGAAAACACTCCAGACGCTGATGAAAACAATGGAGAGGGAAGGGATGTTCCTGAAGAAAAGTGAGATAGTCAACAAGGTTGATCTTGCCCGCGCTGTCGGTAAACATGTGCAAATCTGATTGATTCCCCATTCTGTTGGTAGTACCTTATGAGAAGATATTCTTAGGAGTTGTTATATGAAACGTAGAATTAGTGTTTTGGCTGTCATTCTGCTCATCGGCACGATGGCCTTTGCTGCAACGATTGGTGCCCCTGCCGCAACAGTGAGGCTTACCAAGACCACACCCATCAGCATGGCAAATCTTGAAGCAGAGGTTGCACAGTACAAGGCAAGTGCAGCAGAGCAGGGAGAAGATCCTGAGAGTGTTGATCCGCTGCAGGTATTGAATCTTCTGATCAACAATGAACTGTTCCGTCAGGGTGCCGCCCGTGATGGTGTTAAGATAACTGATGCAATGGTAGATAGTGCCTATGAATCACAGAAGGCCAATCTTGAAGTTACTTCTGGGCAGGCATTCACCGATGCACAATTCGACCAGATCATTACCAACAACTTTGGTTCCATTGAAGCATACCGCAAAGCTATCCAGGAGCAGTTGATGGTTGACTCCTATGTACGTATGAAGAAAGCCGATATGCTTGGTGCTAAGGTCCAGATATCTGACGCTGAAGTTAGCTCTTTCTATCGCAAGAATAAGACTCGTTTTGTAAGTCCTGAAACGGTGAAACTGAGTCATATCTATATCCCTTTCACCAATGACTCCCAGAAAGACTCACAGAACAAGACGCTTCTCGAACGTGTTGCAAAAGACATCAAGAACGGATCCCTCTCATTCGAGAAAGCAGTGGTCCAGTACTCAGAAGATACTCAGAGCAAGAATAAGGCTGGAGATATTGGTTGGCTGACCATGGATAATACTGAAGCGCTTGCAGGTCTTGGCGATGCGTTCTTTGACGTGGCATTCACTACAGATGTGGGAAATGTCAGTGATGTAGTAACCAGCAATACCGGATACCATATCCTGAAAATTCTTGCGTACAATGATACCATGATTCTTCAATTGGAGGACCAGATCAGTCCAACTACCTCAACTACGGTAGAGCAGTACATCAGAAGCGAACTTGCTGCCGCGAAGCAACAATCGAACTACTATGCGGCGATCAATAGCCTGGTGGATGATTTGAGAAAGTCTGCCACTGTAAACATTTTGTATAAATAGCATGAAAACACGACATAAAGCACGCGAATTAGCACTACAAACTCTCTATGCAATGGACTTCAATCATACACTTACGTTGGAATCCATACCGTACATCTTCAGTGGTATTACTGATGAAGAATACAGTTTGCTTGAGGATGAAGTAAAACTCTATGGGATGTATCTTGTAAAGGGTACGTTGGAAAATCTTGAGAAGATTGATGAGTCGATCAGTAAGTTTTCGCTCAATCGTCCTCTCGAGCGAATTGATATTGTAGACAGAAATATTCTCAGGATGAGTGTTTTCTGCCTCATGTTTGGGGATATCCATCCTCATATCATTATTGACGAAGCGGTAAAGTTGAGTCAGGATTTCTCCACTGAAGTAAATTATAAGTTCATCAATGGGATTCTGGATGCCATGCAGAAACAGCTTTTCCCTATTCAGGAGCAACATACCGATGATTCGTTTAAAGACTGAAAGCCAGATTGCTGGCATAAGAGAAGCTTGCCATCTTACAGCTGAACTTATGCATAACCTCTCCTCCTATATACAGGAAGGGATGACCACTTATGATATAGATCAGTACTGTTACCAGTTTATTGTGAACCATAAAGGAGTTCCTGCTTTTCTTCATTATGAGGGGTTTCCTGCTACAGCCTGTATTTCAGTCAATGAGGAGGTAATCCATGGGATTCCTTCGAAGAAACGAATTATTCAGGAAGGCGATCTGGTTGATGTTGATCTGGGTATCAACATGAATGGGCACTTTTCCGACATGGCAAGGACATTCATCGTTGGAAAGACCAAGGATGAGTACCAGCAGCTCTGTGATGTCACAGAAGAGAGTCTGCGTCTCGGTATTGAGGCGGCTTCTCAAAAAGGAGCTCGGATCCAGGATATTGGAGCTGCTGTCTACAAACATGCCAGAAAGCATGGATATGGAGTGGTCCGAGACTACTGTGGTCATGGCGTAGGACTTGATGTACATGAGGAGCCTGAAATTCCAAACTACACCAGCTCCTATTTGCCAAACCCTCGTATTCGGGAGGGCATGGTTTTGGCTATTGAGCCTATGATCAATTTGGGAACCCAGAAAGTAAGACTTCTTTCCAATGATTGGACAGTCGTTACAGCAGACGGGTTGCCATCTGCACATTTTGAGGATACTGTTGCTATAACTAAACATGGCTTGGAAGTTCTGACGGTTTTCTAGTCCCTGGGGGTCTTTTCTATGGTAATTAAAGAATTTATTACGTGCGATGATATTCGTGACAGTGCTCTGAAACTAGCTCATCAGATGTACAAGGAAGATCATTTTGTCCCGGATATTATTTATGCTTCACTCAGGGGTGGTGCCTATATGGCAAACGTCTTCAGTGAATATTACAAGATGGTACGTATCAGGGAACAGGGGAGACCTGTTTTCTATGCTGCCGTTGTTGCCCGTTCCTACGGGTACCTCCGTACCCAGACAAATGTTATGGTCGACGGATGGACTTACAGCCCAGAACATCTCAGAACCGGAGATAGAATTCTCTTGGTGGATGATATTTTCGATACAGGAAAAACGGTTAACGCACTAGCAGAGGTCATCATGCGAAAAGGCATACCCCGCGAGGACCTCAAGATTGCAGTTTTCGATTACAAGGTTCCTCTCTACAAGAAGGAAGAACCTCTTCCAGTCCAACCGGATTATTTCTGTCGCAAACACGTCCTTAACAGTCCTGATGATGAACGTTGGATCCACTACAATTGCCATGAGTTCCTGGGTCTAAGCAGTCAGGAAATTGACCAGCAGTTCCAGGATGAAGAAGTCAGGAATATCCTCCATGAGGTGAGGGGAGACTAACCCGATTTACTTTTCAAATAGATATTCCAGAAAGCCAATAATAGCTTCCTTGTTTGGGGCACTTTCTGGAATGACAAGCACTGATGCATCAGAATTGGCATACCTGCTTTCTCTAAGATTAAGCAGGTATGTTTTTCTTTGTCCATTACTGTCATCAGCCATTTCCAAATATGGGGTGATGACTTCTAGTGAGGGATACGCTTCCACCAGTGTAGAGAGATCAGTCATGGGCAAACCGGAGATGTAATGCTTTGCAACATCCATGGGTGCAATGAGGATATCAAGTTCCTTGGCTGCCATATAGGCATAAATCTTTGAAAGGCTCGATTCAATATAGCGGTCAGAACTCCCAAAAACCACATAGAGAGAATCATCGACAATAATCCTTTGATTTTTCTCAATGCTGAATAGTATTCCAAGCTCCTTTTCCAGAGAACTTGCCTTGAAAACATCTTGCTCATCATTGGCCACAAACAGTTGTAAAACAATTTCCTTTTGTCTCTGAATGAACAAATCACCGACATATACTCCGACCAGAAGGATCAGGATGAAGAGAGAAACTAGTGATTTTGATGGTAATGTCTTGAATGTACCTCTTAGACTCATTATTGGTTGCCTCATGTTCCTAAACTCCCTATCATAGTACGGTGAATAGAGGGGAATTACTATGAATATCAACACGATTTTTGATCCTGATAACGTTGTATGGGCTTTTTTGCTGAAGCTCTACTATTTGGCTTTTGCAGGATTGCTCTGGTTTCTAGCCAGTCTCCCCATTATTACCATCGGTGCTGCTACCGTGAGTCTTTATTCTTACTGTTTCAATGTACTTGAGGGGAATGAAGGGTATGTTGTCAGGACTTTCTTCTCAACGTTCAAGCGTGTATTTCTACAGGCCACTATAGTCTTTCTCATAATTGCAGCAGGTTTGGCATTTTTGGTTTTTGATGCCTGGTTTTTCCTACAGCAGATTCCGATGTTGTTCTTTGTAGCTATAAGTCTCATGCTATTGGTATTAGTTGGGACGGTACATGTATTTCCCCTGTTATCTAGAAAACAACACTCTTTGAAAACGCTGATTATTTCTTCCTGTATCTTGGGGTTCAGGCATCTTCCAGTGAGCATTACGATTCTCGTAATTGCTGGATTACACACCCTTTCAGTGTATTATGCTCCTGTAACTATCTTTTTTTCAGCAGGATTGGCCTGTGCACTTTCAACAATGTTTATCCGTTCACTCTATATACGTATCGGCGTCTAAAACAGTATTGATACAATATTGTATTTTGGTCGGTAATATTAATGCATATGTTGAATTTTGTTTAATTTTTAAAATCTTTATCATATAATCTTTACACATCTTTATCATTATATTAACAAATTTACTTTGACATATGGGAGTAGAGAACGTAGACTTACTGATGGGATAACCCCACACTAGGAGGAAAAACATGAAAAAATTGCTACTTCTTATGACTATTTCATTAGTCGCAATAGGTATGCTCTTCGCCGGTGGTGCAGCAGAAACAGCCGCTCCTGCAAAAGCAGCTGTATCATACGAAGTAACCGAACCGATCACAATCGAATGGTGGCATGCTCTTGAGCAGCAGTATTGGCCATTGGTCGAGGAAATTGTTGGAGATTTCAATAACAGCGATTCCTTGGTTACTGTGGAAGCAAAATACATTGGTAACTATGCGACCGTAAACGAGACCTTGGTTGCCGCTCATGCAGCTGGAAGTGGTCTTCCTGCCCTTACTGTTGCAAACACTCCCTATGTTGCTGAATATGGTAAAGGTGGTCTTACGGAAGATCTTACCCCTTACATTCAAGCAACTGGGTATGATATCGACGACTTCGGCGAAGGTATGATTGCTGCAACCAGTTATGAAGGCAAGCAAGTCACACTACCATTCCTTATTTCCACTCAGGTTATTTACTATAACAAGACCATGGCGGACAAGGAAGGTATTGTCATTCCCAAGAAAATTGATGATCTTGATGCATTCATGAAGAAAGCAAGCAAGGTCTCCAGCGATGGTACTACAGATCGTTGGGCGATCATCATCCCTGGTTGGGACCAGTGGTACTTTGAACCGATGTACCTCAACAGCGGCGTAAAGATTGTCAATGAAGATCGGGTAAGTACTGATCTTGCTGGCCCCATCTCTGTTGATCTCACCAAGAAGTTTCAGAACTGGGTCAATAATGGATATACCTATTGGGCAAGTGGTACAAGTGCTTCTTCCAATATGAGACAGAATTTTGTCGATCAGAAGACATTCTCTGTTATTCATACCAGTAGCTTGTACAATCTCTATACTGGTTTGATTGGTGACAATTTCGAGCTTGGCATGGCTTGGCTTCCAGCTGGGGACACCAAGATCAGTGAGATTGGGGGAAGTGTTCTTCTGATTCCTGCCAAGAATGACCAAAAGACCAAGAACGCTGCTTGGGAATTCCTGCAGTACCTGATCGGTAAGGATGTTAACATGAAGTGGGCAGATGGCACTGGTTACATCCCAACGAGGAACTCAGTTCTTTCCAGTTCAGAAGGGGATGAGTTCTTGGAGAGAAAACCTGCCTTCAAGGCAATTTTTGACAACCTTGATGAGATTAATCCAAGAATCCAACATCCAGGTTGGAACCAATTGGCAACTATCTGGAAATCATATCTTGACCAGATCATGATTGAGGGTGTGGATGTAGAATCCAATCTTGAATATATGGCTGAAGAGATTGATGAGGTTCTTGCAGACTCTGAATAATGTGTCTTCATTATGTTTTGCCGTCCGGTGCAGTGATGTACCGGCGGCATTATCTTGCGAATAAGGAATGCTTGGTACCATGAAACAACGTACTCCACTACAACGACGTATAGAATCAGGAAAAGACTTTGCCACTGTTCTTCCTGCACTACTTTTTTTGGGGCTGTTTATTTACTATCCAGTAGTACAGGTGGTAAGAATCAGTTTCACCAATTGGAATTTGATCAATGATAATTATAAATATGTAGGACTGAAGAACTGGATCTGGTTGTTTCAGGGATCGGGCACAAAGTATCTCTTGAATTCCTTAAAAGTAACAGCGCTCTTTACCCTTGGAGAGCTTACCGTTACCATCGTTGGGGGTATGATTTTTGCGCTTATCATGAACCGAATCACTGCATCCTTCTCTGTCATGCGTGCTTTGGTATTTCTTCCAAAATATGTAGCTATGTCCAGCGCTGCAGTTGTCTTTATCTGGATATTGAACACACAGAACGGTATTCTCAACTTTTTTATTGAACAGTTCGGAGGTGAACGAGTCAATTGGTTGGGTGACCGAAACCGCGCCCTGCTGTCAATTCTCATGCTGACAGGATGGAGAACAGTTGGATATGGTATGATGATCTATATTGCTTCCATGCGAGGTATCAGCAAGAATTACTATGAAGCTGCATCAATAGATGGTGCAAGCAAATGGATTCAATTTTCCAGAATTACACTGCCTCTTCTTTCTCCAACTACACTTTTCCTTTTTGTAACTACTTTTATCTCTGCTATGAAGGTGTTCCAATCGGTAGATGTACTTACTTCCGGAGGACCGTACCGTTCCACTGAAGTAATTGTTTTCATGATTTACAAGTATGCAATGGAAGATTTCCGAATGGATCGTGCATCCACCATTGCAGTAGTCTTCTTCCTCGTGCTGCTAGCTATCACCGCTGCTACGATGAGAATATCCAATAAGAGGGTGAACTATGATGCATGATACATTGACACAAGAGCAAGCACGATTGTTGAACGAGAGGGCTATAAAAAGGAAGCAGGTACTTACAGTCCTGCAATATGCGCTGGCTGTCCTGGTAACATTGTTCATGATTTTTCCGTTATATTGGATGTTCATTTCTTCGGTAAAATCACAGGAAGAAATATTGCTTGCACTTCCCACTTTCTGGCCAAAGTCGTGGCATTTTGAAAATTATTCGAATGTAATGCAGCGCGCCAATTTCAGCAAGTATTACTACAATACAATCGTAATGACTGCAGGTATCCTTATCAGTCAGGTTGTCACAGGCGTACTAGCAGCCTATGGTTTTTCCAAAGGAAAGTTCAAAGGCAAAAAGGTCCTGTTTGTATTGGTACTTGGCGCACTCATGATTCCCTTGCAGGTGACATTCATTCCTTTGTATATCATGTTTGCAAATTGGAAACTTACCGACACATTCCTTGGGCTCATTCTCCCAGAAATGGTCTCTCCCTATTATATTTTCATGATGCGTCAAGCATTCCTTACTGTAGACGATTCCTATATTGAAGCAGCCAAGATAGATGGTATGGGAAGGTTGGGTATTATAACGAGAGTACTCGTACCTATGTGTAAATCAACCTTGATCACCATTACCTTGGTTACCTTCACCAATGGATGGAATTCCTATTTCTGGCCAAAGATCATTGCCAAGAATGAGGTACGACGAGTATTGACTGTTGGTTTGGTCCATCTCCGCAATACCTTTGCAGGACTTGATACCATGAACAACCATGAGATTATGGCAGGTGCAGTCATGAGTGTCCTTCCAGTCATCGTACTGTTTTTCATCTTCCAGAAATACATGCTTACCGGGTATGAAAAGACAGCAATGAAATAAGGTAGGAAACATATGAAGGTTATTGCTCATAGAGGATTTAGTGGTGTATATCCTGAGAACACCATGCTCGCTTTTGAGAAAGCATTGGAAGCTGGGTGTACTGCCATTGAATTGGATGTACATTTATCAAAAGATTGTTCACTGGTGATCATCCATGATGAAACGCTGGATAGAACTACTGATGCTGTAGGGTTTGTGCGTGACTTCACCCTAGCAGAGCTGCAAAAATGTAATGCTGGAACAATCAATACTTTCCAATCAATTCCAACACTTGATGAGTACTTCACATGGGCAAGAAACCATGGGATATTTACCAACATTGAAATTAAGACCGATCGCTACTACTACCAAGGAATTGAACAAGCTACATTGGATTTAATCAATAAGCATGATTTGAAAGATCGATGTCTTATCAGCTCTTTTAATCATGGTTCAGTTATCAGAATGAAACAACTTGACAGCTCTATACTCTGTGCATTTCTGGTTGATGCAAAAGGTCTTGGAGCAGCTGGAGCTTATTGTGCAAGCTTTGGTGTTGAGTATTATCATCCCAACGGGGTATCCCTTACACAGCGGGCTGTTGAAGAATGCCATAACCACGGAGTCAAGGTAAATGTCTGGACTGTCGATAGCCTTGATCGTATGCACGATATGAATAGTTGGAAAGTGGACGGAGTCATTACCAATTATTGTGACGCTGTTTTAAAATTAGTTTAGGAGTATTCATGCAGAGAAAACGTAATTTAGTTACAATGCTTCTACTTTTCATGGCATTATCTTTGTTTGCTTCCAATTTGCTGGTACGTCATCCAGGTGAATTTGCCATCTATTTTCTTGATCTTGAGGTAAGCGAAACAGCCGAAGACAAGAGTGGGGACGCAACCATTCTCATTAGTCCTGAAGGGCAGGTAATGCTCCTCGATTGTGGACACCCTGAGAGTGCCCCACAAGTCCAGGAAGCACTCAACGCATTAGGAGTAGAGGAGATAGATATATTCGTCGCTTCTCATCCACATATTGATCATATTGGCGCATTCCCTGCTATTGCAGCATCATTTCCAATCCACCAGATGTATCGCTCTGCTTTGGAGTATCCTACAAATACGAATCAGGCAGCGCTTATGGCAGCTGAAGCAAATCAAATACCTACGACTATCCTTGCTGAGGGGGATTCATTTTCCTTTGGTGAAACAATTAAAGTTGCAGTATTCAATCCTCCACGTGAGATAGTGTATCCAAAGAACTTTCCTGATAACTCAACGCAATTCGTGAATAATCACTCACTTGCCCTGCAGTTTCAGCATGGTAGTTCTACTGCATGGTTCTCTGGTGATTTGTATATGATCCAAGAACGTAAGCTTACCCAGAAGTATGGAGATGCAATCCAGAGTGATGTTGCTAAAGCCAATCATCATGGAGGGGATACTTCAAATAGTCTTCGTTGGATTCGCACCCTTGATGCAGATATTGTTGTGGCAATGCACGACCAGCTCGACAGCATGACGGTTTACAACAACTACAAGAAGTATGGAGCTGAATACCATCTTACGCTGAATGATGGATTGGTGAAGGTTGTCATGGATGATGCCAAGCATTACCAGGTTTTTGATACGAAGGAAAGTTGGATGAATTAAAGTTATTCAGCAAGCTTAATTAATGTTTCAAAGGTGATGAATTACTAGTAAAACTATTCATATGCAATTATGTTTTCTTTAACTTAATACTGATACGTAAATTCATTGTTTCATAATTTCTAGTAATTAATAATGAACTATTTTGCGTTGAGTTCCTTCAAGATCAATAAGGTTTTGTAGACGCTTCCAATACGTCTTGATATTCTATGCTTGATTATAGATACTAAATATAGTATCACTATACATAAATAGAAGTGGTTGTGTGTCATCAAGATTGATCAAACTTGTAACAAAGATGAAAACACAACCAAACAATATTAGCTATGAAGAACTAACCTATGTGCTAATAAATATTGGATGTGAACGACGTGATGGAAAAGGAAGTCATTTTATTTTCCATCTTCCTGGTTCTAATGCACGACTAACTGTTCCCAAAAAAAAGCCTGTTAAGGCATGTTATATAAGACAAGCAGTTAGAATCTTTAGTTTGGAGGACCTTCTAGATGAAGAAAATTGAAGATTATTTGAAATTACCTTATACCTATGAGTTTAAAAAAGAGGACGATGGAACATATTTTATTTCAGTAAAGGAACTCGAAGGTTGCTGTTCTGTAGGGGATACTGTTGAAGAGGCCCTAGAGATGATTGAGGATGCAAAAGAAACGTGGTTATCCTACAGCCTTGAGAAGGGGTTGCCCATACCAGAACCAGAAAATATAGACAGTAAATCTTACAGTGGAAAGTTTATTGTAAGAGTCACCCCTACGTTGCATAAGCAATTATCACTTCAGGCTAAATCTAATGGAGTAAGCTTGAATTATTATGTAAGCGAAATTCTTGCAGGAAAAAGTTCTGTTATTGAAACCCAAACCCGTTTCATCGAGGCTATTGCTGATAGGTATGCAAGACAAGAAATAAAGGCTTTAACATCAGGAACTGGAAAATTGGGTATTAATAAGGAATCTGTTACTACTCCTTGGAAATCACAAACCGAGGTAATGGTTTTCCCTGTAAAGAAAAGGATGTAATTATGATATTCGAAGAATTACTTGCAGAAATGAATATCCATACTGTAACGATTCCTGAGTACTGTTATCATTTCGATCAAACCAAGCTAAAATCAGGATCTTCTTTATACTATAATTTTATTATTGATGACAAGGAGGTCTCTTTTAGACAAAAGGGGAAAGAGATTGACATCAAGATTCCCTATATCTTTTCAGCTTCTTCAAAAGAAATAGCAAGGTCAAAGAAAGATAAAGAAGGAATTTTCTTTAGCCTAGATATTACTTACAATCTATCAATTACATTAGAGAATGAAATCATGATAGAAAAAGAACTTATGAATGCCTTCCTGAATGGTGTTGCTCCAAGAATCTTGCATCCCTATTTTAGACAATCTGTAGCTGAATCCCTACAAAAAGCAGGATTGCCACAATTGAATCTTCCTTTATTTGAAAATTTCTCTGAGCCTTTAGATTCTTGAGCGACTTGTGATTAAACACCATAACTACCTTTGGTAGGGTAGCTATGGTGAAAATAATTCCAATAACTGTTATAGGGTGTACTCTTCTGAATCAGACGAATCATCTCCAGCAATATCAATCTCATACATACCATTTTCCAGAGTAGCTACCAACAATACGTTTACACTCTTCTCATAGCTATCTACAATTTCTGCTGCATCAAGATATTCTCCGTATCCATCAGTTTTATCACTAGCAGAAACTGCATCAGTCGAATTTATGGATAAGACATAGAGCGCATCATTTACCCCAGAAGGCTTTGTGATGAGCTTGGTCTGTGTAGTGCCACTATCATAGTAACCATACATGAATGCATGCATTGCATAATTTTCTGCTGTTTCATGAATCTTAGTGAAGGTAGTACTCGCTGTAATAGCATTTGCAGCATCATTTGCCTTGTATATGATGCCCTCAGTATCATCCAATTCCATCAGATACAAACTAGCATTGGCAACAGACATTGCCGTGAATCTCATTCCGCTGGTCGATGTTGCAAGTTCTGTTGCAGATCCGTCAACATAGACATGTTTGTAATTACCGCTCTCATTGACAAGAGAAACAAGCATTGGAGTAGTAACATCATGCTCCTTACCACTAAGTTGCACAACTGATGATAAATCATAATCCGTATACGTACCAATAGATATGGTAGGAGCAGTTGTATCGTCATAATCATAGAGTTCAAAGACGTGAGAACTGTCTTTAGTCAGCACCAACCCATTGGGGAGTAGTTTTGCATTTTCGAATGCAGAGAAGTCATAACTCGTGCCGGCTACTCCAGAGACATCGGTAGTCTTAATTACTTTATACCCATTATTTGCATTCTTGTTTACCTGATAGGCAATGGTAGTGCTTCCATCCAAATATGCAATTGTAATAATGTTTTCCTCAGCATTAGCAACCAACTTTGTAGAGCTAGTTCCATCCGTCTTAAGCAACCCTTCATCAGTTAAATAGTACAAGGTTTTTGGAGCAGTAGTGTCTAGTCCAACTATCTGCTTGTAGACTATACCAACAGGTGCCTTTGACTCACTGATCTGCCTAAATAGACCTGCAGTTGCATCGGCATTACAGCTAATCAGCATGAAAGAGAGGAGAAGTGTAAGTGCAATCGATGTCAATATATGTTTTTTCTTCATGGGAAGGACTCCTATTGTCTGTAACTGATGGCGAGGGTGATGGGTACAAAACCCACGAGCGCATTGTCTTGCTGCAAATCTTCATAGTAGTTAAACTCGGGGATCAACCAAAGTCCGGTATTGATACCAAACCCCCAGTTCTCTCCAGGAAACCAAGTGACGCCAACTTCCATGTTTGCGTACATGGTCATCATGGAAGCGTCATTGTACTTAATGTACGCTCCACCCAGGCCAAAGGAAATGGGGAGGTCCCATTCACCCTGTACAGGGACATATGAATACTTTGCATAAAAAGGAACTGCAGTGAACAACATCTTGGCTGCAGAAAAATTGAAGTTATAGCCGATCTCACCACCAATTGCGGTCTTTGGTGTATTAAACACCTGATAACTAATGGCACCATATCCGCCAACCTTCATACCCGTATTCTCTTCTCCCGGACCGACCAACGTTGATGGAGAATCATCAGAAAAGAAATGGGTAAATGCAGGAATGGTGGTTCCTATCTTGAAAGAGAAGATTTGATTTCCTTTATCATAGGTGTCAGCTGCAAAGAGAGAAGCTGAAAGCAAGAAAAGGAATAGTGGTAACAGTAGTAATTTTTTCATTCGGTACCTCAGTATATGTACAGGAAACAAGGTGGTTTCCTGTCAGTTACAATAGCATAGCTTCATACCCACTGAAAAGTATAGTAACAGAAGAATGGAAAAGCAAACAGACGGTTTACCTTTGTTGCCATTCGTTGGTATTTTGCGGTACTGTAGGGGATATTGAGGAGCAAGACATGCAGATACTATCAGGAAAAGAAGTAGCGCAAAACGTTTATGATACACTTACCGAGGAAGCAAAACATTTCTTGGAGAATTATGGGTATGCACCAACTCTTGCAGTTGTTCTGGTAGGAGAAGACCCAGCTAGTCAAAGCTATGTGGCAGGGAAGAAGAAAGCATGTCTCTCACTTGGTTTTGGCCATAAGGACTACCATCTTCCCTCTGATACTTCCCAGGGGCAGCTCCTTGCACTGATTCATCAATTAAATACAGATTCTTCTCTACATGGGATCTTGGTACAGATGCCGCTCCCTGAGGGGCTCGATCCTGATCAGGTGATTCAGGCCATTGCTGTTGAGAAAGATGTAGATGGCTTCCATCCTCAGAGCGTAGGGAACCTCCTGATAGGCAACCCTAGCTTTGTGAGCTGTACACCGAAGGGAGTTATGGAAATACTTGACTATTACCACATAGAGACCGCAGGCAAGCATGTTGTGATTGTAGGGAGAAGCAATATTGTAGGGAAGCCCATGGCAAGCCTCCTGATACAGAAGGGAAGAGATGCAACGGTTACTATCTGTCATTCAAGAACGAAAGATCTCCCATCTATCACACGCCAAGCAGATATTCTCATTGCTGCAATAGGGAGACCCCACTTTATTACCTCCGATATGGTAAAAGATGGGGTAGTGGTCATTGATGTAGGAATTAACAGAATTGAAGACGCCAGTCGTAAGCGTGGCTACCGACTGGTAGGTGATGTCGACTATGAACACGTCTCACCAAGCTGCAACGCCATTACTCCGGTTCCCGGTGGGGTCGGGGTAATGACCATTGCCATGCTTATGAAAAATACCATGCAAGCTGCAAAGCAGTTTGCAAGCAAGGAAGTGAAATGATTCACACATATTGGCTTGAGACCTACGGTTGCCAGATGAACATTGCCGAAAGCAATGCACTGGAACTGCAGCTCAAAGGAGCCGGATTGGTTCCCGCAGCAAGTGCTGAACAAGCAGATTGCGCTATTTTGAATACCTGTACTGTACGAAAAAGTGCTGATAATCGTATCTGGGGAAGACTTGGTTTCTTTGGTCGGATCAAGAAAGAGCGACCCTTTACCTTGATTGTAACCGGCTGCATGGCAGAACGCCTGCAAGAGGATCTGAAAGATGAAGCCCCACAGGTAGATTATGTGATCGGGACGAACGACAAACAACGTATCGTCAATATTCTCACCAGTAAGGATGGGAAAATGGACGAGCACTCCCAGTCCTATACCTTTGGATCATCTTACTATCAGGAAGGTGAATTCAGCTCCTTTATTCCCATCATGAATGGCTGTAACAATTTTTGTGCTTACTGCATTGTCCCCTACGTACGTGGACGGGAAGTGTCACGACCAGTTGAAGATATTGTGAAGGAATTTGCTTTCCTCGACTCCAAGGGAGTAAAGGAAATAACCCTGCTTGGGCAGAATGTAAATAGTTATCACTTTGAGCAGGATGGGGAAATTATCAACTTTCCCAAGTTGCTAAAGATCCTGGCAGCTCAAAAACACTCGGTCAAGTGGATACGTTTTGAAAGCCCTCACCCCAAGGATTTTACCAGCGAACTGGTACAGGTGATCAAGGAAGAGAACGTGATTGCACGTCACTTACATATTCCACTGCAGAGTGGATCAACGAGAATCCTCTCCCTCATGAACCGCAAATACTCTCAGGAACAATTCCTTTCACTGATCGATGAGATCAGGGAAGCAGTTCCTGAGATTACATTTTCCACCGATGTAATGGTTGGCTTCCCCTCCGAAACAGAAGAGGAGTATCAGGAAACACTACATGTTCTCTCTCATATGAGGTGTCTTGAAGCATTCATGTACTACTTTAATCCCCGAGAGGGCACCAAGGCCGTAGACATGGAAGGGCAAGTGGATGAGGAGATAAGGAAGAGACGACTGAGCGAACTTATTTCTTTTCAACATGCCATTTTTGCGGACGAGAAGACAAAACGCAGTCATGAGGAAGTTGAGGTACTGGTTACCCAGGTTTCCAAGAACGATGCTTCCCAGATGCTCGGAAAAACAGAGCACAATGAAATGGTCGTTTTCTCTGGTTCTCCTGAAAAAGGAAATATTGTTACAGTTCGCCTGAATGAATTGAAAGGAAACACCTATAGCGGAATTCTGGTATAATTTGGAGTGTAATGGAAAAACAACTAGCATTCGAGAAAAAATTCAACACACTCAGAGCAATGATCAGGGGAAGCCGTTCCCTGGTCGTGCTTACTGGTGCAGGCATCTCAACGCTCTCCGGAATACCTGACTTTCGAAGCAGCAGTGGAATATATGCAAAACGTTGGAATGAGTATCGAGTTGAAGAGATCTTGAGTATCGGATTTTTTCATGCTCACCCAGAGCTCTTCTACGAATGGGCCAGGGAGTTCTGGTATACATTGGATTCTTTTCAACCGAATGTGGTTCATAGCAGTCTTGCTACCTTGGAGAGAAAAGGTTATGTGCGAGGTGTATTTACACAAAATATTGACATGCTGCATAAGAAGGCAGGAAGTCGAAAGTGTTATGAGTTACATGGGAGTGCTGAACACCACCACTGCACAAACTGCAATAGCTACTACTCATATGCATCCATTGCCCCTATCGTATTGAAAGGAGAAGTACCACGGTGTACTCAGTGTGGGGCTGTGATCAAACCAGATATCACCTTCTATGGAGAGAACCTTGACTCCTTGGTGCTAGCCAAGGCATATGAAATGTTCAGCCATAGTGATCTTACACTGGTCTTGGGCTCCTCACTGTTGGTACAACCTGCTGCAAACCTGCCGTATCATTCACTGCAGAATAGTGCTTCGCTGGTAATCGTAAACAAGCAAAAAACTGGATACGATCGATCAGCTACTTTGCAGTTCACTGACTTACAACAATTCGGTGAAGCACTCGAGGTATTTGCAGAAACACTTGAGGAAAGAAAATCACTGGTTTAACTTTCGCTCTTACAGTTTTCCCCGTACAATAACGAATATGAAAGTTGTTGTCGCGGATGATGAGAGAAGAGTATGTGCCCTTATAGTTGCATTGATTGACTGGGATGGACTAGATCTACAGAACGTTGGGACTGCCTATGATGGATTGGAAGCTTTTGATGTAATCAAGCGAGAGAAGCCTGATCTGGTTATCACTGATATACGTATGCCAGGTCTCGATGGCTTGGAATTGATCAGTAAGGCAAAAGCACTATATCCAGATTTGCAATTCATTATTATCAGTGGCCATAAACAGTTTGACTATGCACAGAGTGCCATCAAATACGGTGTAGGCGAATACCTGCTGAAACCGATTAAGAAGCAGGAGTTGAACCAAACACTGCAAAGGATGAAGAATCGATACAGTGAGCAATCATCATCGAAAGCCTTGCAGAAACAAGTAAAGGAAGATAGAGAGTATTTAAAGAGTACCAGTTTTTTATCATTCTTGAAGAATAATGATCCTCAGATTCTCTCTCCCTGGATTACCGACAACACCGTGCTTTGTATCGGGATAATTGGTATACAGAGTCCATCAAAGGATCCAGTGGTTCAACTGCTTCAAGAAAAAGTGAGAACTGCTGTGGAAAGAGACTCCTTCAATGTCTGTCTTCAAGCATATCAAGGAGATCTATACCTATTTTATACCTATCAGAGTGAACAACGTTCTCAGGTAATTTTGGGGGCTGAGAATTTGGTTGAAATGCTCAAGGTTCAGGCTCAGATATTTCAAGATTTAAGATGTTCGATAGCTATAGGATTGGAGGTAACAACTCTTGTTGATCTTCCTATATCATTGTTATCAGCAAAACAAGCCTTAACAAGAAGACTGGTAGAAGGACATCATCGCTTGTTTGAAGCCGAAGACTTGGAAAAATGTACCATTGATCCTTTCCTTCAAAGTGTAGCAGTTTCGTTCGAGAAATGTTGTGCTCAAGACAATCAGAATACTGATTATCTCACTTCAGATATGTTTCGTACCTTGGAGAAACAACAGGTTTCCCTCTATACCACAGTGGAAGTGCTTCTTCAGTCCTACCGACAAGCCCTACAGTTTGCCAAAGAACAGTGTGCACAGGAGGATACAGTAGAGAACCATGAACAGGCAATGCTTGAAGCAGAATCTCTGGAAGCGGTAAAACTAGCCTACTGTAAGGCAATGCATACACTCCTAGTTCAGTATCGCGAGGCACGGGAAGTACTGGTTAGTAAACCCATAAGAATTTCTATAAACTATCTCCAAAAACATTATAAGGATGAGATGCTCAGTCTGGATCTTGTAAGTGAACAGGTACATCTCAACAGTTCCTATTTCAGTGCACTCTTTAAAAAGAGCATGGGTGTCGGTTTTAGTGACTATGTACTTGCCCTCAGAATCCAGGAGGCAAAACGTTTACTGGTGGATACAAATAAAGGGATAGCTGAGATAGCATTTGAAATAGGTTATCATGATCCGAAGCACTTTACGAAGTTGTTCAAAAAGAGTTGTCAGATTAAGCCTAATGAATACAGGAAGCTCTATGGCTGATACCTATCGATATCTAGAATCACGTATAATCCTTATTGCCTCTCTCTTTGTATTGCACGTCCTCCTTGTGCTTGCTGGTATGTTTCTCTACCTAGAGGAACGTATCCAGACACCACTGGTTCTTCTTTTCTCACTTGTAAGCTTTTTCTTTCTGCTGGCTTTTAGTTATTGGTGGATAGTGCTGCCATATAAAAGAACAAAACATATCTGGCAGTTGTTTGCTACTGGATACACCTTTCGATCAATAATAGACGAACAAACCCCGTTAGCGAAGGAATTGGTTTCGGTCAATAGAACCTTGCAGACGGTGCTCAATAACGATCACTTAATGAATGCGAGCAAGCGTCAAGCTCAATTCTTGGCGCTCCAGAATCAGATTAATCCTCATTTCCTTTACAACACCTTGGAAGGGATTCGCAGTGAAGCACTGCTTGCTGGGCTAGATTCAGTTGCTACCATGACCGAAGCACTCTCCACATTTTTTCGCTATACCATTAGCAATGTAGAGAACTTGGTGACTCTTGGCCAAGAGCTTGAAAATACCAAGAATTACTTTTTTATCCAACAGTTTCGATTCGGCACCAGAATCAAGTTGAGTATAATATTTGATGAAGAAGAAGCAAAAGACATCCTCCTGTACCGTATACCTAAACTCACTCTTCAACCTATTGTTGAGAACTGTATCCTCCATGGTCTTGAATGCAAGGTAGGGGAAGGACATCTTCTAATTCGTTTGGAACGTACTCAGTCCAGGCTCATCGTAACCGTAAGTGATGATGGGGTAGGGATGGAGACTGAGATACTGGAGAAAATCCAGAGAGGGTTGAATATACGCAGTTTTGATTATGTGAAGCGAGAGGAGAAAGAAAGCGGAATCGCATTGGTGAATGTCAACAATAGAATCAAATTATTGTTCGGGGAGCAGTATGGTCTCACTGTAACCAGCCAGAAACAAGTGGGGACAGATGTAATCATCTCATTGCCAGCAAGCAAGCAGGAGAAAGCTGAATCATGAAAGAGGAAGTATTTCGTCTTGAGCAGGTATCGCTTCCTCCGTTTTTACACGATATAAACATTCAACTTTTTAAAGGAGAGGTAGTTGGCCTAATAGGGGTGAATGCACTTGGTATCGAGGAACTGCTCACCATTTTCCAGAAGAACATCCCACTCCATTACGGACATGTTTACTGCCAAGAGCAATTGGTCAATGATTACCTCTCCAGCAATCGTAAAGAGAATAATGTAGCGGTGATTGATCGTAAGAGTATGCTTATCGATAATCTGAGTGTTGAGGAAAATCTCTTTATCCTCAGAAAAGGAAGTAAGCAACATCTCATCAAGTATAAACTACTTTCCTCACAGATGCAGCAACTGCTGGCACCATTCCACCTTGAAATCAGTAACAGAACTCTAGTGAGTGACCTTTCTTCTTTTGAGAAGCTGGTGATACAATTTGTAAAGGCCAAACTATCCAGAAGTAGCTTAGTCATTCTCAAGGATATTTCTACCTTCGTCAGTGAGATGGATTTGGCAAAGCTGCAACCGATTCTTACCAATTTCATACATGAAGGAATGACATTCCTCTATGTATGTAATCACCACCAAGAAGCTTTTCGTTTCTCACACCGATGTTATCTTATGCGAGAAGGTAAAATTATCAAACACCTATATCCTGATCAGATGAATGACAGGGTGATCAACCAATACGCCTATGAATTCAAGGAATCCATCGAAGAAGGGAAGCGACAGGAACAATATATCCAGAGACCTATCTCAGAAGGCTATTTTAAAATCAACCACCTCTCCTATCGTAACATAAAAGATATACATCTTCAAATCGAAAAAGGCGAAACAGTAGTGCTCATGGATAGTGAAAATCTTATTTTGGAACAACTATTCTTATTGTTGAAGGGTGAGACAGAACCTGAATCAGGAAGCATTTTGTTGGAAGGGAAAAGACCTACAATCTCCGATCGCTCCATCGCACTGGTTCCAGCAAAACCTGAACAAAGTCTCATTTTTCCCCAACTCACGGTATTGGACAATCTGTTATTCACCAGTGACCATAAGGTGCCGTATCTTTGGTTGACGCGGAAACGTAGAGTTGCACTTGGCCACGATTTGGAAGAACCCTTTGGAGAATCAATAACTGAAACATCTGCAGAGGAGTACTCCCAGTCCTATAAATTAAGATTGGTGTATCAACGATTACTCCTCCAAAAACCTACATTTCTTTGTGCTGTACAGCCATTCGCTTCGATAGATATGTATCAACGAATTGAATTGATTTCCACCTATGACCTATTGAAACAGCGAGGAACTACCATCCTCATCCTCGCAGTTTCACTATCAGATACGCTGCAGATTGCAGACCGTCTGTTGCTGTGTAAGGATGGAATGATTGATCGACAACTGCTGCGTCATGAATTTTCTCAATATCGAGGTTTTGCGGGATCAATTCCTCAATAATCCAAAATAATTCCACCTCTTTCTAAAAAAAGGGCACCTATCTAGCTTACTATTCCCATGCAACACTTACATACATGAATGATCAACCATACATCGTAGAAATGGAACATATTACCAAGACCTTTCCAGGTGTAAAAGCACTGGATGATGTCCAGTTCCGCTTAAAGGCTGGCCAGGTTATGGCATTACTTGGGGAGAATGGGGCTGGGAAGTCCACATTAGTGAAAATCCTCAGCGGAGTATACACCAGGAACAGCGGAACAATGAGGTTGTTTGGAAATACGATTGAAGGCGATCTTACTCCCAAACAAGCTCAAGAACTAGGAATATCGATCATACATCAAGAATTGAATATGTGTTCTCATCTTACTGTCTGTCAGAATATTTTCCTTGGACATGAACATACAACAGGGAGATTGCTTGACAACAAGAGTATGCGCAGCCGGGCGAAGGAAGTATTGCAATCTCTTGATATTGACCTTGACCCTGACATGCTTGTTGGTGACTTGGCAGTATCGAAACAACAGATGGTGGAGATTGCAAAGGCTTTGCAATCAAATGCAAAGGTACTAATTATGGATGAGCCCACCAGTGCATTGACTAGTGTGGAGATTAACCAACTCTTTCGGCTAATCAAGGGCCTAAAAGAGAAGGGGGTGGGAATCATTTATATCAGTCACCGTCTGGAAGAGTTGCAACATATCATTGATACAGTAACCATAATGCGGGATGGAAGATTCATTCTTGAAAAACCCTTTCATGACCTTACCATGAACCAGATTATCGCACATATGGTAGGAAGGGAGATTAAGGAGAAATTTCCTAGGATTCCTGCTCATCAAGGGAAAAAACTATTCAGCGTACAAAATCTGTGTGCAGGTCCATTGGTACGGGAGATAAATTTTGATGTCTACGAGGGTGAAATACTCGGTTTTGCTGGATTGATGGGAGCTGGACGTACTGAAATGACGAGAGCCATTTTTGGTGTAGATCCAAAAGAGCAAGGCCTCATAACTGTTGACGGAACGGAAGTTACTATCAATTGTCCAGAGGATGCGATACGTCATGGTTTGGTGCTTGCTCCTGAAGATAGAAAGAAAGACGGAATCTGCGTCAAGCTCTCAGTGAGAGAAAACATTGCCTTGCCTAACCTTGACTTGCTTTGCTCCAAGGCTGGCGTTATTAATCGCAAGAAAGAAGCCGAAATGGTCAACAAAGCTATTAAGGACTTGAAGATCAAGCTTGCAAATGCAGAGGTCGATGCTTCTTCCTTGTCAGGAGGAAACCAACAAAAGGTAGTCGTGGGTAAGTGGCTTGCCAGAAATAGTAAAGTAGTTATCTTTGATGAGCCAACACGTGGAATAGATGTTGCTGCAAAAGTTGAGATCTATCAGCTTATGAATCAGTTGAAGGAGTCAGGTATTGCGGTAATGTTCATATCCAGTGAGATGCCGGAAATCCTTGGTTTCAGTGACAGAATTTTAGTAATGTGTGATGGCAGGATAACAGGTGAATTAACTCGTGAGAATGCAACACAGGAAAAGATACTTGCACTTGCAACACAGTTTGAAAATAAATTTGAGAACCAGGTAGGGTGAGGTAAACGATATGGTAACGTATATTGAAAAACCGTTCAAACGGTTGATGGGAATACGGGGAATAGGACAAGTACTGACTGTAACCGCTGGTCTTGTTGTTTTGAGTGTTATTTTTGGGATAATGAACCCAATATTTTTCTCATCCCGTAATGTGGCAAACTTGCTTCGTCAGATTGCCCCAATACTGCTTATTGGAATCGGACAATCCTACGTACTGATTACTGGAAATATCGACCTTTCCATTGGTTCTGTAGTAGGCATGAGCACGATGATCAGCGCTACTCTCATGACAAAAGGAGTGAATCCTTGGTTGGCTGTATTGCTAACTATAGTTGCATGCCTTGGAGTGGGATTGTCAAATGGTCTGCTCGTGTCATTTGCGAAATTACCTCCATTCATTGCCACGTTGGGAACCATGACAATAGCCCGAGGCATAGCGCAGATAGCAAACAACAATTACAATACCGATTCAATCGGAGAAGCAGCACAAGGCCTTCGTGACTTCTTCTATTATGGAAAGACTTTTGGACTCTATAACACTATCTGGATTGCTCTGGTACTCTGGATTATCTTCAACTTCATCCTCACCCGTACAAAGACAGGCCGGCATATTTATGCAATAGGGTCCAACGCAGAGGCAGCTAGACTCAGTGGTGTTAACTTGGTTTCTACAACAACTAAAGCTTATCTAGTTTCTGCTTTTGTCTCCTGTGTTGTAGGCCTTATCACCACCGCTACCAGTGGAATGGGTACCATGGATGCAGGCAATACCTATGAGCTGTACGCTGTTGCTGCCTCGGTGATAGGCGGCGTTTCCACCCTTGGAGGACAGGGAATGCTCTTTGGTACAGTGATCGGTGCCTCTATTTGGGGCGTTCTTCAGAACGGTCTGCAATTTGCAGGAGCCCCAGTTGCCATCAGGAATATAGTTATTGGAATCATTGTCGTCATCTCAGTATTGCTTGATGTCATCGTCCGCTCAGGCAAGAGTTCCCGGAAGAAACGGACGGAAGTAAGTGTTTGATCATAATCACCTTAGGTGAGAAATAGTAAAGGAGTGTATTAGTATGAAGAAACTGAGTATGGTACTATTGGTACTGCTGATTGCAGGGTCACTGTTCGCACAGGGCGCAAAAGAGGATTCTTCTGCCTACAAGATTTATCTGATCACAATGGATCAGATGGACCAGCACTGGGTAAATGTGGACAAGGGTGCACAGAAAGCAGCAGAGGAATTGGGCTCCGTTGATTACAAATGGTTGGCTCCCGATGTAAAGGACGATGCTAAGCAGATTGAGAGCATCAACAATGCAGTTGCAGGTGGTGCTGATGCCATTCTTCTGGCTGCAAATGGTCCGAATGCAGTAACTGCTGCACTAAAAGAAGCTGAAGAAGCTGGAGTTACCATTGTCTATGTTGACTCTGCAGCAAACTTCCCCGCAGTACAGACGCTGGCAACAGACAACACTGCTGCAGGGACTACAGCAGGTGAGGAGATGCTTGAGGCATTGAAAGCTAAGGGCGTAAATGCTGGAAAGATTGGAGTAATCTCCGTTAACAGTGCAACGGCCTCCACTGTTGCTCGTGAAACGGGTTTCCGTAAGGCCTTCGAGGGTACTTCCTTTGAAATCCTAGAGACCCAATACTGTAATGGTGATGCTGCTGTATCAAAGGACATGAGTGCAAACTTTATTACTCAAGGTGTGGTTGGTCTTTTCGGAGCCAATGAAGGATCCACAGTTGGTATCGGAAACGCAATTGCTGAAGCAGGAACTAGTGTCATCGGTGTTGGATTTGACAAGAGTGATATGATTCTTTCATTGATCAAGAGTGGTCATATTCTTGCAACCATGGCACAGAACCCTGATGTAATGGGATACGAAGGTGTAAAGACTGCCTATCGTGCATTGAGTGGCGAGGCTATCTCCCAGGACTATGTAGATACCGGCGTATCTGTACTGACAAAAGAAAACCTGTAAAAATACAGTTAAGTTGAACCAAGCAAGGGGGGCATAAGCCCTCCTTGCCTTCTTTGTAAATTCTGAGTATAGTAAAGATACCTCAAGGGATTAGTCCCATTGGGGGTGTTTCGGTTTCGACTGGCGGAAGATCAGGCCAGTGGCTGCAAGCGGAGCGCCAACTCCTAAAACTAGCAAAAACATTTAACTGCCAAAAAAGAAGACGAAGTCTCCTTCGAAGCAGAATACGCTCTCGCTGCGTAACAGCACGAGAACGTACAGGCCCGTCTGCTGCCGCTCTTAAGCAACGGATACCTGTAAAAGCAAGAGCTTACCCAACCCAGTGCCTATGGGGGGAGGGGACATTAAAGTAGGCTACAAAGAGTGGACGTTTTGCCGGTGAACCTAACGCACTTTGGAAATTTTGATCACCAGCTAAGCTTGTAGACGTCCCTGGGTGGCACGTTAGGACGGGGGTTCGAATCCCCCCACCTCCAGAAACACGACCCGTCTTCTTCCGAAGGCGGGTTTTTTATTGCACAATTAAACGATAGGCTGATGGTGCATATCCCGTAAATTTCTTGAAAATTCTCCAAAAGTAAGACGCCTCCTCATAACCAACCTTTTGTGCAATCTCAGCTATTGTAAAGGAGGTTGATCGTAACAAGCCTTCTGCAGTTCGTATCCGTATCTTTGTAAGATACTGCATAGGGGTTGTGTGCATCTCCCTGTGAAAGAGACGAATCAGGTAAGAAGGACTAACAGCAACAAGGTCAGACAACTGTTCCAACGTTATCTGATGGAAAAAATGGTGATTGATATACTCAGTGACAATATGTACTACATCGAAGGGGGCTTGCTCTTCGTCAGAAAATTTTTGTGCAGCATTCAAAAGAAGTGCCTCAATGTAACACTTCTTAAGAGCTTCGCTTTGTGATCCACTGTGATACGCATTCTCATAGATTTGATTGAACAGAAATGAAAAAATCCCTTTTGAGTCACTGGTGAGAAACGCTTCTTGAAGGGAACATGGCTGTTTTGACTGTATTCCAAGGGCAATGACTTCCTGATTGATGTGTGGATTTTTCAACTCCTGATGAATTACCCCAGGGGGATAGAACAATATACCATAAGTTTTTAATTGCAGTTGTTCGTTGCTTGCATCCACCAAGATTGTACCGCTGAGGAAGAATATAATTTCCAAATACGAGTGATTGTGCCTACAGTAGTTCCACTTGGAGCTTTTCCCATCCATTCGCTCACAATAGACAAGCTCAAACTCAGCATTACTTAGATCTTTGAGATATACTGCGATTTTCTCTCTTTTCATGTGCCCCCATTTTTACCGGTAAATAGGTTAGTTTGTTCAATATAATCCATATTCTCGTCTCTTTTATGTATTCACTACATTAGATATCACATTTACAGTAACTATTGTAAGGATAATTGTTAATACAATATAAGATGGAGGTATCTATGAAAAAGATCTTTATTTGTGGAGAATCGTACGTGGGTTATACTGTTCATATCAAGGGAGCTGATGAAATGACCACGCAAAGCTACACTGAGAATATTCATTGGCTCAGAGATGCATTAATGAGAGGAGATTGTTCAGTGGATTACATGCCATCCCATGTTGCACTATCATCATTCCCTGACACAGTAGAAAAACTGAATGTGTATGACCTGGTGATTCTATCTGATGTTGGTGCAAACACTCTTCTCATGACCCAACAATCATTTCCTGGAGGACTAAGAGCTCCAAACCGTTGTACAGCCATCAAGGAGTACGTACTGCAAGGAGGATCATTTCTTATGATTGGAGGATTCATGTCTTTTACTGGAATTGAGGGAAAAGCACACTATGGCACTACAGCCATCGCTGATATTCTTCCAGTTGACTTGCTTCCTTATGATGACAGGATGGAGACCCCAGAAGGGACATTCCCTAAGATTATCGATCATTCTCATACAGTATTTAACGGTATTGAGGGAGATTGGCCGTATGTAATTGGGTACAACAAAACATTGGAGAATTCTGAGAAGGGAGTGGTGATAGCACGGGTCCAGCAAGACCCATTTATTGCAATCGGTGAGTTTGGGAAGGGAAGAAGCGCTGCCTATACCTCTGATTGCGCGCCCCACTGGGCATCGCCAGATTTCATGTCATGGAAGCATTACGACACCCTATTTCAAAATATCGTTAACTGGTTGACTGAAAATCGTAAATAGTAATCATCGAGTATCTTGCTGAGGTAGTATTCCTGTCCCAGCAAGATACCTAATAATTGATTGGTCTCTATTTCTTGAAAAGGAAAATGTTCTGCTCTTCCTTGGTTGAGAATCACCTGCTGTCAGCCTATACTATGATGATATGAGTACAACTCTTTTTCAGGAGCCTTTATGAATATTCTCCATACATCAGACTGGCATCTTGGTCGTTCACTGTTCTCACAGAAACGCTATGATGAATTTGCCGCATTTCTTGGTTGGTTGATTGAAACCATCGAAAATCAACAAGTAGATATCTTGTTGGTATCCGGTGACATCTTCGACACCAGTACACCTAGCAACAAAGCCCAGCAACTCTATTACGAGTTTCTCTACAAAGTCTCCAAATCATGTTGCAAGACCGTCGTAATCATCGGGGGAAACCACGACAGCCCATCATTCCTACAAGCTCCGAGCGCTCTCTTACATGTACTCAATGTACATGTAATTGGATCCAAAAGAGAAACGCCAGAAGAAGAGGTGCTTATAGTTGAGGCAAATGGTAAACCGATGGCCATTATCTGTGCTGTCCCTTATTTGCGAGACAAGGACATCCGCTACGCAGAAGCAGGAGAGACCATTGATGACAAGAATAGAAAACTCCTGGAAGGAATAAAGGAACACTATAAAACAGTTTGTAGTATTGCAAAAAAGAGACAAATGGAATTGGGAAACAATGTACCCCTCATTGCAATGGGGCATCTCTTCACACAAGGTGGCAAGACAGTAGAGGGAGATGGTGTGAGTGAACTCTACATCGGCTCCCTTGCACAGATAGACAGCTCTGTCTTCCCTGAATTCCTGGATTACGTAGCGCTTGGGCATCTCCATGTACCACAGTGTGTAGGTGGCAAGGATGCGATACGGTACAGTGGTTCCCCGATCCCCATGGGATTTGGGGAAGCAAAACAGCAGAAACAGGTTGTATTGCTGCATTTTGATAAAACCCTTTCCATAGATCCTCTTCCCATACCATCATTTCAACACCTGGAGAGCATCAAGGGAAACATGGAGCACATTACCTCAAGAATTCTACAGCTCAAAGAGACGGGTGAGTCTGCCTATATTGAAATTGAATATACAGCACCCGAGATGGTCACCAATCTAAGTGAACAATGTGAGGAGCTTGTACAAGATTCAAATCTCACGATACTCCGTATAAGGAATCGTCAATTCATACAACGTGTTATGGCATCAATGCAGGTACAAGAAACCCTCGAAGACCTAAACCCTGAAGAAGTCTTTACACGATGTCTCGATACGTTTGCAGTAACCGAGGGAGAGCGACAGCCCCTGAGAGATGCTTATCATGAAATACTCTTAGAGATGCATGATGAAGATACCTTTGCTGAATAGGACAAAACCATGAAACTACTCGAACTCAGATTCAAGAATCTCAACTCGCTCTATGGAGAGTGGGTTATCGATTTTACTCATCCAGAATATGAATCAAATGGTATCTTTGCCTTGACTGGACCAACTGGCGCAGGTAAGTCGACCATTCTCGATGCCATTTGTCTTGCTCTTTATGGAGCAACACCAAGGCTTGGAAGAATTACCAAAAGCAATAATGAGATCATGAGCAGACAGACAGGAAGTTGTTATGCAGAGGTGTTGTTTGCCTCAAACGCAGGACGATTTCGTTGTCATTGGGAACAAAGAAGAGCACGGAGCAAGGCTGAGGGAAATCTGCAGGAAGCAGAACATCAAATCTTTGACGCTGATAGCGGGAAACCGATTGAAACGATGAAAAGTCGAGTCGGGCTTGTTATAGAAGAAAAGACAGGAATGGATTTTGACCGGTTCACTCGTTCAATCCTCTTGGCTCAAGGTAGTTTCGACTCATTCTTGAAAGCAGACAGTGAGCAGAAATCAAAAATATTGGAACAAATTACTGGTACCGAAATGTATTCTGAGATCTCCAAACGGGTACATGAGAGACAGAGAAAAGAAATGGATGCATTAAAACTGCTCCAGGCTGAAACCTCTGGTATTGTGATTCTGGAACCCGAACAAGAAAAAACCATAAGAGAGGAGCTGGAAGAAAAACTCCACCAGGAGAAAATCCTTACCAGCGACTTGTTTAAAACAAACGAAGCCTTGCTTTGGATGAAGAACATAGAGAATCTCAACAAGGAAATCAATGACCTTACCCAAGAGAAAGAAGCACTCAATCGTGAAATGGAAACATTCAAACCAAGAAGGGCAATCCTGAACAATGCCCTGAAAGCCTCATCTCTGGAAGGAACATACGCAACGCTCACATCCCTCCGAAAGCAACAGGTTGACGATCAAGCAGCCTTGCACAAAGATAAAGCCACACTTCCCAAGCTTGAATCCTCTGCAAATACACATGCTGAAGCACTTAAAGCTGCTGAACAGAAAACCCTTAAAGCAAAGGATAATCTGAAAACGGCAACCACGTTGATTCAGAAAATCCGTTCCCTCGATCAAAGAATTAGCGAACAGGCTAAGGCAGTATCAGAAGGCACTGAGGCCTGTACCAAGGAAAGCATCAAGATTGAGGCCAACAAGCAGGCTCTCTCCAAGGAACGAGCAAAACGGACTACCGAAGTAAAAACGCTTGGAACTGTGAAGCTGTACCTCGAAGATAATGCCCGCGATGCTTGGCTGGTCAGTGGACTGGCCGGTGTTGAAGAACAGTTCGGTAATCTGGTTGCCAAGCAACAAGAACTAACCCAGAAAGAGATTGCTTACAAAAATGCTAATACGGCAGTAACAAACACCACTAATAAACTGGAAGAAGCCTCCAAACAATACTCGCTACTAAAACAGCAGCTGGAATCAGCAACCAAAAACCTACAGCAAGGCAAGGATGATCTAGACCATTTGCTCGGTGATAAGCTGCTTCGAGAGTATCGCACTGAAAAGGAAAACCTTCTTCATGAAATGGCTTATATCAGAAAGATCGAGAAACTTAAAAATGAACGGTTAAAGCTGGAAGACGGCAAACCCTGTCCACTTTGTGGCTCGACCGAACATCCCTTTGCTCAGGGCAACATTCCGGTTCCCGATGCAATTGAGAAAAAAATCGAATCGCTTACTAATTTGATCGACAAGGCTGAAGAACAGGAAGAGGCCATCAAAAACCTTGCACAAGCTGAAACCTTCGCCCGAAATAACCTGAATGTAAGTGAGAAATATTTAGATCAAGTAGCCAATGATGCAAAGACTGCTGAAACGACGTTTACAGAACTGAAGGACGCACTTATTAAGCTTCACACAAACTTTGATACCCTCAAGTTGGCGGTTTCTGTAAAACTTGAATCACTTGGTATTACAGAAATACCAGAAACAGAGGTTGAGACACTGCTCGGTTCCCTCAAATCAAGGTTGAATACATGGCAGGGGCAGGTAAGAAAAAATGAAGAAATCCAAAATCAGATTGCAGCAATCGACAGCGAGATAAAGCGCATTGAGGCCGTGATTGAAACACAAGGCAAGAACCTCACTGAAAGGCAGGAACAACTCAGACAGCAAGAACAGGACCTAGCCGACATAACAGAAAAGCGAAAACAATTGTATGCCAACAAGGATCCTGATGAAGAACAAGCTCTCTTGGATAAAGCGATTGCTGATGCAGAGGAGGCAGAGAAAGAAGCCAGAAGCAAGAACACTGCGCTCCAACAAGAACTGACAACGGCCAAGGCCTATGTTGACTCCCTAAAGAAGAGAATTGAACAAACAGCACCTAAATTGAAGAAAGCGGAAGACGACTTTTCAACCCTCTTGATTCCAACAGGCTTTCCAGATGAAGAAGCATTCCTCGAAGCAAGGCTATCACTGGAAGAAAGGGAATCTTTATCTTTACTGTCCAAAAAACTTGATGATGCAAGAACAGAGCTAACAACCAGACAGAAAGACCGCGAGACACGTTTAGCCAAAGAAATTGCAAAAATGCTCACGGATAAGACATTTGAGGAACTGAATCGAGAGAATAGGGAATTGCAAGAATCCCTGGAAGCATTACGCGATGCCATCGCAGGTTCAAAACTCAAGTTGAGTGAAAATACGGCTGCAAAAGAACGAATATTGGATAAACAGTCTGCTATTGAGGCTCAGAAAAAAGAGTGCCATCGCTGGGAGATGTTGCATGACCTCATCGGCTCAGCCGATGGAAAGAAGTACCGTACATTTGCCCAAGGGCTTACCTTTGAATTGATGGTGGCCCATGCCAACCGTCAGCTGGAAAAAATGACAGACAGATATCTATTGATCAGGGATGAATCCCAACCACTGGAACTGAATGTAGTTGATAACTACCAGGCAGGCGAGATTCGCTCAACAAAGAACCTCTCTGGAGGTGAGAGCTTTATCGTAAGCCTAACCTTGGCGTTGGGGCTGAGCCAGATGGCGAGCAAGAAGGTGAGGGTAGACTCATTATTCCTTGATGAAGGATTCGGCTCTCTTGATGAGGAAACCCTGGAGACAGCTCTGGAGGCGCTTTCAGCACTGCAACAGGATGGAAAGTTGATTGGTATCATCAGCCATGTCCCTGCACTAAAGGAGAGAATAAGCACGCAAATCTCGATTACGCCTCTCTCTGGAGGCCGCAGCACAATCAGCGGACCAGGCTGCACTAAACAACAAGCAATATAGGAAGTCAGATGATGATCAACAATATACGTGTACGAAGGAAAAAAGGTCTCATTGACCTAGGTTTTGGGATATTTGGAATTTTTTGCACACTTCTTGTAGTAGTCTGGCTGAACCAACAGGTTCTGATGCAACTAGCCCTTGGCTGGAGAATGGTTTTGTTGGTCACTTCCCAGTGGTTGTTTATGATCGTTCCGTTACTCCTGATGCGTATCAATCATGAACGTATACGATTTCTCATGAAATCAGAAGTAAGGTTGGTAAACCAGATTTTCACTGGAATCGGTCTCGCGTTCCTGATGTCATTTCTTTTCACCGTGGTTCCGATTCTTCTCGGATTCAAGGAAATGGTTGGAAGCACAAGCTACACCAAGGTATGGCAATTTGCCTTTGATTTGATCTATTCGCTATTTGCAGTTGCTTTGGCAGAAGAGTTTGTATTCAGGGGATATCTCTTTCAGAAGCTATTGGAAGTGAAGCAATCAAAATGGTTCGCCATCCTAATCTCATCACTCTTGTTTGGACTGTTCCATAGTTTCCAAGGTGATGTTCTTCAGGTTATCGTGACCACATTTCTTGGCATTCTTTTCTGTCTTCTTCGGGAAAAAATCAAATCCTGTTCACTCCTTTCCTTGGTAATCATCCACGGATTGTATGACGCCCTTATCACACTCTGGGTTGCCGTCTTGTAATTGTGAACAACCATAGACAGCACCGTCTATTTGCTGATTATTTTTGGTATCGGTGATGATTGAATAACCAAAAAAATCTCATTACACTAGTATATTGTTAACAAAGAACGTAGATCGACCTTGCATCCATATATGTAATATTCTTGGCGATGTTCTGTCACTTTTGGAAGGAAATTAGATGGTATTACCAATTCTTGCCGTTATTGGCGGCCTTATTGTACTGGTTTTGAGTTCAGATAGATTTGTAGATGGTGCTGCAGCTACTGCACGCCATTTTGGCATGCCCTCTCTCCTGATAGGAATGGTCATTGTAGGATTTGGTACCAGCGCACCGGAAATGGTGGTCTCCACACTGTCGGCTATGCAAGGAAGCCCAGGTATAGCGCTGGGGAATGCATATGGTTCCAATATTGCAAATATTGGGCTCATTCTCGGGATTACTGCCATTATAAGTCCAATTACAGTGAGTTCGAAGATCTTGAAAAAAGAGTTACCCATACTCTCACTGCTCACGCTGCTTTCCATTGTATTACTCTACGACTTGAATCTTTCTCATTTTGATGCAGCGTTAATCTTGGTACTTTTTGCCCTTTTGATATTCTGGAGTGTGTACCAAGGCTTGAAAGAAGGTAACGACCGACTCGCTGAAGAGATTGATGAAGAAGTTCCGAGCCCGTTATCAATGAAACGCGCCGTACTCTATTTGATTTTCGGTCTCTTGTTTTTGATTCTTAGTTCCAGGGTCCTGGTATGGGGCGCAGTGGAGATTGCAAGATACTTTGGGGTCAGTGATTTGATCATCGGACTTACCATTGTCGCTATGGGAACCAGTCTTCCTGAACTCGCTTCATCGATTCTCGCTGCCCAGAAAGGGGAGCATGATATCGCGCTCGGGAATGTTATTGGGTCCAACCTGTTCAATACCACCGCTGTCGTTGGTATCGCAGGAGCAATTCATCCATTTGCTATTGATCCAATGGTTGTTTCACGAGATATGCTTGTCATGTCATTGCTTACTCTTAGTCTTTTTGTAATCGGATACCGATTCAAGAAGGATAGGCAAGGTCGTATTAATCGCTTTGAAGGAATTGGCTTATTGCTCTGTTATTTTGGATACACTGCTTACCTGATCCAATCCACGCTCATATAAGCCTTTCTCTCACACCTTCAGCTGTTTACCATGCTCCAAGGGATAATGGAGTCGATCAAAGAGTGGGAATCCTTCCAGTGCATGCTCGACTTCCATGATATAGCGATTGATATCATAGTCGACTCTTCGGTGAATACACCGAATACTGGTATCCTCAATATCCACAAGAGCATAGCTAGGTCTAACATCACCATCAAATGAATAGCCTACAGCCCCAGGATTAATGAATCTGATACCATCACGTTGGAAGTCAGCGGGAATATGCGTATGGGCACTGAAAATCAAGTCCACTTTCTCTTCTGCAAGTTTCTTTGAAAGTCCTGGGGAAAATGGAGTATCCTTGGCAATACCTTCATTATCATCATAGGGAGTTCCATGACAACAAATGAGGGAGACACCCTCTATCTCCAGTCGTTCTACAGAAGGAAGGCTGGAAAGTTTTTCCTTGGCCTTTTGATGCATCCTGATGGAAGTATATTTCAGAAGTTTCAGTATCTGTGCGTCATGTTCACTTTTGACGGGAAAGGCTTTGAGATTCTCCAGGTACACATCCGTATTTCCTTTGATCATCACCAAAGGGTTTTGTTCCATGAGTAGATCAAAACAAAGTTGAGGATCTAGTCCCATAACCACCAAATCGCCTAGGAAAATAACCTGGTCAGCTTTGGAGGCCTTGGCATCATTTAATACTGCTTCAAATGCACGGATATTACCATGGATATCACCAAGTACAGCTAATCTCACTGCTGCCACCTCCTAAAAGTGTTGTATGAATTTTACCATAGGCCCAATTTGAATTAAACCACGCAGGCATTCAGTTTTGATCAAATTCTTGCTTTAATACGCTTAAATTTGATACATCAACCAACTTCTCGTCAGTAAATCATCAATTACATTACCTTTCACGATGGTTTTGATTCCAGAAGAGGAAGTATCATATTCTGTTGAGCCAGTTGCACACTCTCAAGACCACGTTGGCTTAGGTGCGTGTAAAGATTACTCAATTGTTCACTCGTATGACCAATCGTCATTCTCAATACATGCTCATCTACGGTACCACGTAGGAGCGTATTGGCCATATGTCTCAATGAATGGAAGGTTATATTCCTTTCCTGGAGGCTCTTCTTTTCAAAAACACCACTGCGTACCAACTCCTGTTGAAAACGTTCAGAAAAATAATGGCTTGATACAAACGCCCCATGTTTCTTGCTCCAGAACACCAGAGTATGGGTATGAGAGAATGGATTTTCCAAAGCTAAGGACCTGAGTTCATCACATACAAAAGTAGGGCAGGGTACCATCCTGGTTCTTTTTCCTTTTGGTGCCTTCAACCCAGCTCTATCAGCATAAGCCTGAGATATGGTGATCATTCCCTCTCCAATCGCTTCCAAACACAATCCACGCAACTCACCGGCTCGCATACCCGTCAGGAGAGCCAAAAGACATGCCAGATAGATTCTCTTTTCACTATGTACTTTTGCATATTGCATGAATGCAGATAACTCTTGTTCACTAAGTATGCCCCGCTCCTGATGCTGTGCAGCAAGTCCCTGTATGCTCAATACCACCGACGGAGGAACAAGGCCTCTTCTCTGTGCCTCACGGAGTGCAACGAGTATGGTGGTCATTGCCATATTGATCGTCGTATTACGAATTGAACCTTCCTGTACCAATTCAAGTTGTAACCGTTCAAGTTCAGTCAATGTTGCTCTAGAGAGTAGCAGATTCGTGTGGATACGAGTAAATACGTGGTTTTCCAGGAGGTTCAACCGTGTAGCAAGGTAATCGGGAGAAATTGATCCGGGATCCAGTAAATTTCTTCGTTTAGCGTATTCACTTGCTTCCCAGGTATAGAAATCCCTAAGATACCCAACCAAGGTTTGCTCAGTTTCTTCTGAGAAGATGATTCCTGCGTCCAAAGCTTTATAACAGATACGTATAGCCTCATCTCTTCTTTTTATAGGAGTTGTATCAAATATCCCCAAGCGTTTTCTCAGCATCTCCACACTTTTCTTATTCGTCCGTTTTCCAGTGTCTGGATCACGAAATAGTGCGTAGTAATACGTCCTTTCGCCTCGAAATATTCTACATAGGGTAAATGGTGCTGGGCTGGACATTATAGCTCCTCATATTCATTGTTTGTTCAATTATCTGTTCAATCCATCAAATATAGTCAATTTTTGATTCACTGTTAAAAACGGTACATATTGTGTCTTTATAATACTTTATAATTTATATTATGTCTATCTTATAAAGTAGTACTACTTACTGTGTCACAGTAAGTAGCATTTATTACTATATATTTTTATTTATTGTATATTAAATGCTCATGATTTGTATATGCATATTTTACGTTTTATTTGTAATTATATTTTTTACTTTTTCAATTATATTTTCTATTCTTTTTATTATTTTTTTTACCTTCTCATGTTTTTTTATATATTATAATCAGATTTACAATTATATTTTACGTTATTACGTTCTTTTTATAATTATATATATCTTTTAACAATTTTTTCATTTATATTATTTACTTTAATTTATGTAATTTTAATATTTATACATTTTATTGTTTCTTATTCTGACAGTTTTGTAGTTTTTTGTTTTTTAAAGACTAACGGAGTATCCTACCTGCCTGAACTATTGTGATATACAGCTGGTAAGTATTTCTTCATTAAAAGTTGATCCCGAAATAAGAATTCGTGTTCGTAATAAAGACAAATAAAAAACCACCAGGAAGCTTTTTCCTGATGGTCATTGATGTAAAGAACTGAATTAATACTGTAGTTGTTTCAATTCGCGCCTTGTATCACGGTTCAAATCTCTTTCCTTTACCACAGCACGCTTGTCGTGCAACTGTTTTCCTCTACATAGGGAGATCTGTACTTTTACAAGATTTCCTTTCAGGTAGATGGAGGTAGGTACCAAGGTGAACCCTTTCTCATCTACTTTCCGCTTAAACTTCTTAATCTCTGCCTTATGGGCAAGAAGCCTGCGATTGCGATTTGGTTCATGGTTGTTGATATTGCCATGGGTGTATGGTTGTATAGTAAGACCTACCAGGGTTAGCCCTTGCTTATCGATTGTCACATAGCTGTCAGAAAAGCTGAAACGCCCATCTCTTATGGATTTCACCTCTGTACCTGCAAGCGATATACCACACTCGAGATCTTCTATAACCTCATAGTTGAAGTAGGCCTTTTTGTTCTTCTGGAGAAGTTTGAATTTGTTTCTATCTTGTTTCATCTATTCATACCAAGCAACACGGAATCCAATTTGGTCCCCACAAGCATCACTTTCAATAACACCGACCGTGTGTTCGGTGATTATCTGGGGATCATTCAGGTAACTGCCACCTTTCACAACTGGTTGCATATCAAGAGAGAACGCTTCATGTAAGGCGAGGCTCTCCTGGTAACCGGTTATCCTGGAAAGGGGAATATAGGGCGTCTGTGTAAGTTCCCAGACACCTCCCATAAGCGATACGGGACCGCCACTGATATCTGGAGAAGGGGAGAGAGACGTTGTATAGTTTAAATCATTCTGCTGAAGGGCGGCAAGACTCCACATTGCCTCAGTGGGAAGGAAAACCTCTTTTCCCGTTTTTTCACTCAACCAAGTACAGAATGCTTGTGCAGCATGATAACTTACATTGAAAACAGGACGACTTGTAACAAACACCGATGAGATGGTCATACCTTCCAAATATGAGTCATCTACCAATCCCTTGCTCATCAACTCATCCTTATTACTCTTTTCCCAATAGGGATTGTCTTCAAGGAATAACGCCCACTGGTACTGGCTGATCTCTGTTGCTCCAAGTACAAAGGAAGGAACATCCACAGAGACTCCTGCTTCATGTATCTCGGGATACTGGGAATCGGTTTCCCTGCCCATGACAAAGGAAGTTTGAGGGTAGGCAAACCCTGCAAGCTGGAGATCTCCAAAAGAGAGTGATCGCTTTTCAGGGGTAATGATAGGTACACTGGAAGCGAGGCCCAAGCGTGTGCCTGCATTGTTGGTATTCACTACCTGTTCTGCAATAGCAAGTAGGTCACGCACTGAATCGCTTATCTCTACTGCCTCAAGCGCATCCTTTGCCTCAATGAGCATGGCCTCATTGCTGATAAAGCGAAGTGCTGTTTCAAGGGTTGCTTGCGTAGATTTCTGATCAAAGCCAAGTGCCTCAAGGTCGTGGATCAGATTTGAGAAGAGTGGACGAATACGGGTAACCTCGTCATAACTGAGTATGGCACTTGCATCAGCAATTTCCTGCAGATTGAATCTATTGATAGCATTCTTGCTATCCTTATCCAAAGAGAGGGTAGGGAGTGGAGCCTCCATCGTACGATGAAAAAGCCAGGTCAAAAAGACAGGATGGTCTACCTCCAATGTATAGGACGCGTAGGGAATACCTCCCTTCATCAATGCTACCTCATGGTTTCCACTCTCAATAAAATACTGATAACCAGTCGCCCCAACATATGAGCCATCAATAACTACTCCGCTCTCACTGAGTTGCCCACGAAATGTGACGTATCGTCCTCCCTTGTTGATTCCAGGGAAGAAGGCAATGAAAAAGATTGCCGCTGCCAAGATAATGATAAGTAGTATCAAAATAAGAACACCTGGCCTCAGGCCCAGAACATGTGGCAGCTGAACCTGATCAACTTCAGGCAGTTCGATTCGTCGTTTCATACACGATAAGGTATCTTTCTGGTGTTCTCTTGTCAACTGAACTCTATTGTGATAGCTTGCTTCCTATGGAATCATTATTGGGTTTTCTTGAAAAACATACGATACGCATACTCACTCATCGCAAGGCAGTGAAAGCCTATGAGATGTCCCAGAAGACCAAACGCACCTTTATTGGTGAAGTAAAAGGCTGGGTCGACGCCCTGGTATTTGCGGTATTTGCGGTATTACTCATCAACCAATATATCTTCCAACTCTTCGTCATACCATCACCCTCCATGGTGTCAACACTCAATATTGGGGACAGGGTATTTGTAAGCAAAACCATTTATGGCATTGAAGTATACCCTGGTGGTCCGAAGATCTTTTCGGCAAATAGACAAGTACAACGTGATGATATCATTACCTTCTACAATCCTGAATATGATTCAAAAGGACCATTTTTTGATGTACTCTCCCAGATCATTTATATGGGTACCTTTTCATTGGTGAATATCGATAAGAATGAGGATGGATCCATCGCTGAAAGACTCTATGTCAAAAGGGCAATTGGATTTCCCTCTGAGACGATTCGCTTTGTAAATGGTAATGTACAGGTTCGCCCTGCAGGTTTTTCCTCATTTATAGATGAAGAATCGTTCAGATCTGATCTCTCTTTGGTAGATGGTCCACATAGAAGTCTTGATGCCTCTTCCTACGAAGGAATTCGAGCATGGGGGAGTCTGTTTGGATACCAGGAAGCTGGGCTGGACCTGTCAGTAAGCCCTGCCTACCTGAAGAGCCAATATGCAAGCGTCCAAGGGGACTCCTATCCTGATGATATGTACGCATTCGAAACTGCCGCAAAGCGAACCAAACACCTTATAAACCCTGCTGACATGCAATCAAGAAGCGATAGCGCAAAGTATCAAAGCGGAATCTATGTTCCGCAGGATTCCATCCTTCCTCTTGGGGACAATCGTGACAACAGCCGTGACGGCAGGTATTTCGGCCCTGTGACCCAGAAAAAAATCAATGGTTCGGTTCGGTTTCGTTTCTGGCCCTTCACAAGCATGAAATATCTGGGGGATGCATAGTGCTCACATTAGGTGCAAGCAACCCAAAAGCCCTGTATCTCCATATCCCTTTTTGTACCACTCGTTGCTCATATTGTGCGTTCTATAGTGAACCAGAGTCCTCTTGGAGAGGATTCCAGGAAGCCTATGTTTCACGTCTTGAACAAGAGATTACGGGTGTGGTTCAAGAGACTGGTGGATTTGAAACGATCTTTATCGGTGGAGGCAATCCAGGTTCCCTTACCGAATTACAACTATCTCGTTTGCTGGTTGCAGCGAAGAGCACCCAGTGCAGCGAAGTTACCATCGAAATGAATCCTGAGACGTTTTCAGAATCCTGCTTTCCTCTATTCGAAAAAAAACTCATCACCCGAGTAAGTATGGGCATCCAGAGCATGGATGATTCAGTGCTTCGTCAACTGGGTAGGAATGCAACGGTAGAAGACAACTTGAGGGCGATTGCCCTCGCCAAGAAAGCACATGGTCTCTACGATATTGATCTTTCCTTCGATCTGATGGCTGCACTTCCCGGTCAAAGCATCCAGATGGCACTACAAGATATTGATACCGTAGTATCGCTCGGTGATCCGGAGCATATAAGCCTCTACTGCCTGACCGTAGAGGAGGGCACAGAGCTTGCAAGAAGAGTCTCAGAGCGCGAGCTGAAAGTATGGGATGATGATGGCCAGATGGAGTTGCTGGAAAGATTGTGGAACCGACTTGACCAGTTGGGGTATGAGCACTATGAAGTATCAAACTTTGCAAGAAATGGACGATATTGCAAACACAACCTTGTGTATTGGAACCTGGATACCTATCTAGGATTGGGAAGCAGCGCTGCTTCATTCCTGCAATCTGAAAGCCATTCATGGCATTACAGCCAGAAGGAAGACCTTCATGCCTTTGCTGAAGGAACTCTGTTCTGTGGGTATGAAAAAGAGAAGCTTGGCAGTGACCAACTGGTCGAAGAATACCTGATGATGGCACTCCGCACAAACCGTGGCATTGAAAAGAACCTTTTCAATGCACGCTTTTCCCTCGATTTTGATTCACTTTTTTCAAAAACCATTGCAAATCTCGATCCTCTTTGGTACAGCGATACCTCACATCTATTTGTATTATCTAAGGTTGGATGGATGGTTCTTGATGAGATTGTCCTAAGGCTCGCTCTCCAAATTCCGCAACCCCTTGACCGCCACTAGCGCATATGATAGGTTAAATGGGCTATAGATTTCATGATATTTTACTAAATAAGAGGTTCAATTATGTCCGGCCATAGTAAATGGGCTACCATTAAACACAAGAAGGGTGCTGCTGACGCTAAACGCGGCCAGAAGTTCACGAAGCTGATCAAAGAAATTTCCGTTGCTGCCAAGATGGGTGGCGCTGACCCCGACTCCAATGCACGGCTTCGTACTGCTATTCTCAAGGCACGTGCAGAGAATATGCCCAAGGACAATATTGACAGGGCAATCAAGAAAGGTTCTGGTGAGTTGGAAAACTCCACCTACTATGAACTGACGTATGAAGGATATGCAGTTGGTGGTGTAGCACTTATTATCGATACTCTTACCGACAACAAGAACCGTACAGCCAGTGATGTTCGGTCCACGCTTACCAAGAATGGCGGAACTCTGGGCAACAGCGGTTGTGTATCGTACATGTTCCAGACCAAGGGCATCATAACCTACGATTCATCCAAGTACACTGAAGAACAGATTTTCGAAGTGGCATTGGAGAATGGTGCTGATGATGTAACGACTTCTGATGAAGTAATTGAAGTAATTACCACTCCAAGTGACTTTGCAAACGTCCTGGAAGCCATGCAGGCTGCTGGGTTTGAGCAAGAAAGCGCTGAGGTAGAGAAAGTTGCAGACCAGACGGTCACCCTTGACACCGAGAAAGCCCGAAAAGTACTCAAGATCATCGATAAGCTTGAAGAGTTGGATGATGTCCAGCAAGTCTCTTCCAACCTGGAATTGCCTGATGATTTTGAGGATAGCGACGAAGAATAAGGCATGCGAATCCTAGGAATTGATCCAGGATATGCACAGACAGGCTGGGGTGTTGTCGAATCAGATGGGCAGCATAACCGGCCTGTTTCTTTTGGTGTCATCAAAACCAGTACTTCACAACCAGACAGCCAAAGGATACACTTTATAGCGAAGTCGGTTGGACAGTTGGCTGAAGACCACCATGTGGATGTTTGTGCGATGGAAGACATCTTTTTTACCAAGAATGTCAGTTCCGCAATCCCGGTAGCGAAGGTGATCGGAGCCTGTATACATCAGATGGGATTGCAAGAGCTCCCGGTCAAGTTGTACAGCCCTCCCACCATCAAGAGTGTTGTGACGGGTTTTGGTGGTGCGGAAAAACATCAGGTTCAGGAGATGGTTCGTATCTTGCTGGGTTTTGAGACCATTCCCCGTCCTGATCACGCTGCAGATGCCCTAGCTGTGGCAATTTGCTTTGCTGTCTATGATTTCTCAAGAATAAGGATGAAATTGCCATGATCAACGCACTGATTGGAGACATCGTTACCATTGAAGAGGGAACCCTTTTTTTACGGTGTGGCCATATTGAATATACGCTTTCTGTTTCCAGCCAGACTGCCAGCACGTTCAGCAATCTGTCGCTTGACGCTCGTAGGGGAGTAAGAGTCATGACCGTTCTTGTTCATCGAGAGGACAGCATGTCTCTTTTCGGTTTCTCTGATGCAGATGAGCGGGAAGCTTTTCTTCAGTTACAGACAGTATCGGGAATCGGATCAAAGCAGGCCCTCAAGATCCTCAGTGGTATCAACGTTCGAAACCTTGCAGAGGCATTGGATAGTGGGAATCTTAAGTTGCTCTCATCGATTCCTGGAATCGGTCCAAAAACCGGACAGAAGATGATCCTTGCCCTGAGAAATGTGCTGGTTTTGGACGAGGACAAAGGAAGAAGCCCGAATGGCACGAGAAAACAGGCACATCACCCATACAGTGACATTATCAATGCACTTGTAGATATGGGGTATGATCGTCGTCTTGTCGAGGAAACCGTGGACAAGGTCACTGAGAACCAGGCTTCTGAGCTCGAGAAGATGAGTCACCATGATGCCGAGGAACATTTGTTCCGTTTAAGCATCAAGCTGCTCGGATGACAGGGATACAATACATATGGAAACCAATCAACCGGATTTACACGAACTGATACAAAACTCCGTGACCTCTTCTTCCTTTCAGGAAGAGGGGGACAGACAGGAAAATATTCTTCGCCCAAAGCTGTTGAAGGATTTTCAGGGACAACAACGACTCAAGGATAATCTTGCAGTCTTTGTGCAAGCAGCACGGGAGAGGAAGGAGTCCTTGGATCATACGTTCCTTATCGGCCCCCCTGGACTGGGAAAGACCACCTTGGCAAGTATCATCGCCAACGAGATGGAAGCAGAGATCCGAATGACCAGCGCACCTGCATTGGAGAAACCCAAGGATCTCGCAGGAATTCTGACCAATGTCACTGAAGGATCTATTTTCTTCATCGACGAAATTCATCGACTCAAGCCTGCTCTTGAAGAGATGCTGTATATTGCCATGGAAGATTTCGAGATCGATTGGGTCATCGGACAAGGACCTGCAGCCCGTACGATGCGGATACCTCTTCCGAAATTTACCCTGGTAGGAGCTACCACCAAGGCTGGTTCTGTATCCAGTCCTCTCTCCTCACGATTCGGCATTACCTGTCATATTGAGTTCTACAATGAGAAGGAACTGGCAAATATTATCAGGCGGTCTGCCCAGATCATGGATGTGCATATAGAGGAGGAGGCAATCATTCTCCTTGCACGATGTAGTAGGGGAACACCCCGTATAGCCAATCGTCTCTTGAGAAGATTGAGGGATTTTGCGGCTGTTATGGGTGATGGTATTGTCACCACTGCCGTGGTAGACCATGGAATGGAACGACTCGGGATAGATACCAATGGGCTTGAGATGCAGGACCGCAACATTTTGCGAACCATCATCGAATTCTATGATGGTGGGCCTGTAGGCGCCGAGACCTTAAGTATCAGTGTTGGCGAGGCAATAGAATCCCTTGAGGATTTCTATGAACCATACCTGATCCAGAAAGGGTATCTGAAACGAACACCTCGTGGCCGTATGACCACTAAACTTGCCTATGAATTGCTGGGTATACCCTGCAAAAGGAATATGGATGACAATCAAGGAATTCTCTTTTGACCTACCACCGCACCTGATCGCACAAACACCTGCGGACAAACGAGGGGAGGACCGGCTACTGGTACTGAACCGCAGTGATGGCAGTGTTGTCGATGAACAGATGCATCATTTTGCCTCCTACCTTGAGGAAGGAAGCGTTGTTGTCGTGAATAACAGCAAAGTAAGGAAAGCACGGGTATACGCTACCAGTGATACCGGTAGTATCGTTGAATTTCTCTTTTTGGAGGAGAATCTTGACAACACCTGGCAGTGCATGGTCACCAAGGCAAAACGCCAGAAAGTAGGGAAGCACTATACATTCTGCAATGAAGAGGGAAGCTACAGCCGAAAGGCCTGGATTACCGAAATCGGTGATGATGGAACCAGGACTGTTGCCTTTGATTCACCGCTGGATGAGGATTTTTTCCGAGAGCTTGGACATGTCCCCCTTCCTCCGTATATCAAACGGGATGATTCCTTCGCTGATGAAAAACGCTATCAGACCATCTACGCAGAAACGGAAGGATCGGTTGCAGCGCCCACGGCAGGGCTCCACTTCACTGAGGATATACTCACTTCAATACGAAAGAAAGGCTGTCTAATCGTACCCATTACGTTGCATGTCGGGCCAGGTACATTCCTTCCTGTCAGAACAGAGCACCTGGATGACCATAAGATGCACTATGAACGGTATGAGATCAGTGAAGAAGCGGCAAACATCATAACCCAGGCGCATAGGGATGGCAGGAAGATTGTAGCTACAGGGACAACCAGTGTAAGAACCCTTGAAAGTGCCTTCAACAGCGCTGATCAACGCCTTGAGAGTGGAGAAGGACGGACAAATCTCTTTATCCGCCCCCCCTATCAATGGAAAGTGGTTGACCAGCTCCTGACCAACTTCCACACGCCTGAATCAACCTTGCTGGTACTCGTCTCTACCTTTGCAGGCAAACACCTCATCGACAGTGCTTACCAACATGCCGTAGACAAGGAGTATCGCTTTTTCAGCTACGGGGATGCAATGTTCATCCGCTAGAAGAGAATCTCCTGGATGTTTCTTGCAATCTCCTCCTTCGGGAGGAGCCCATCAAGCCTCACCAGCGTTACTTCCTTGCCGAGTGTCTCAAAGATGCGCTCATAGTTCTCTTTTACCTGTTCGAGAAACTCATGACGCTCAAACAGCTCCTCTTGATCTCCTCTTCCCTTAATTCTTCTCAGACATTCATCAACCGGAGTATCGATAAAGAATAAATACTGGGGGGAAGGGAAGGCATTGAGCCTTTTTATCGTCTCAAAATCGCTATCAACACTCTGGTATGCCAGAGAAGAGTAGAGATAGCGGTCACAAATGACCAGCTTTCCCTCATCCAGGTCCCGCATAAGACCATTGACCGGATTATTGAGATGATCTTCACGATCAGCCGCATAGAGCATTGCCAATGATAGCGGTGTAGTAACAATTTGCTTTCTCAGTACGGAACGGACAAGCCGTCCGATTGGTTTATCGGTAGGTTCGAAGGTTGCACGGCAGGGACGGTCATTCTGGTCACAATATTCTGCAAGCAACTGCATCTGGGTAGTGGTACCAGCTCCATCCAATCCCTCGAAAACAACAAAATTCTGCAATACTGAAGGCATATCCATATCTCCTATCCTATCTCTATGGTACGGTAAATATACCACAAGGTAAATCAGTTTTTTCACGCATTAATACGTAATAACCAGGAAAAGGGAGGTGCCCAAGCCATGCACTATCGGCTATACTTGTACAGAAAGGTGTAAGAGGCGTGCGATATCATACAACGTTGAAGGACATAGCCATCTCGGTACTCGTGCTTGTCAGTTGTGCCATACTCACCCTATGGGGGATGGTATATCTTGATATGCGCAATCCAAGCCGATATCTTTCCGATTACTTGATTTCCTCCCTCGAGCAAACCGGCTCGTTTACCTTCTCCGCCACCGGTATAGAACGTACATTCCTCAGGGACCTGACCATCCTCAACCCTTCCTTGCAAAAGGATGACAAGGTGCTTGCCTCTGCAGGAGAGGGAACCATCAAGGGAGGGATCCCCTTGCTTGTCCAATCTGTCATGCAAGGGAACAAACGGGTGTCTCTTGAACTGGAGGAAGTACAGGTACAACTCGATGAATCATCTTCCCTCTCACAGAGTGGGAATGAATCATCAGAGCTTATCAGCCGCTGGTTGCAGGAAAATACCTTCCAAGTCCATACAGACTCTTTGGAAGGTACCTTCAGTACCTCAGCATTCACCGTTGATATAAGCCAGGCCGCCTTCAATTTTGAGATGCAGAGAGGAGATAGCCTTCCTTCGCTGCAGGCCAGAGCGGGAGGTGTGTCTCTCCAGATTGGTAGTACCGATGTTGCTCTGGAAGAAACAATTCTCAACCTTAATAGGCAGGGTGCTTTTTCCTTTACCTCCTCACAGTCGGATCTTACTACACAACAAGGATTCGGCAGCATGGAAAACCTTGTTGCCCAAGGATCTATCTCAGGTTTTAATCTGCCTACAGATGTAGGATTGGTATCGCTTTCTGCTGCAAATGTTGATGCACAGCTACCAAGCCTATCGTTCTCCATACCTGAGTTCAGCGGTACGGTATCACTGGAACAAGGTAGACCAAAACTTGCTACACTCTCGTTTGACGAAATGATCATGCGCAGCAATCAGATGGAAGTGTATGCTCCAACAACCACATTGCAGGGAAGCTGGAGTGAAGGACAACTCTCCCTTGGTGCTGCGACGAAGGAGGGGGAACCGCTCACGTTTATCCTGGACACACTTTCCCTAGACAGTGACAACCTGATCCTTAATGCCCGATACCAAAGCGAAGGTGAGAATATTGAAGCCTCCGTATTACTCAATCAGATAACCTACCAAAGAGATGATCTTACTGCTCGCCTGGATTCTGTATCCATTACCGGCGATGCACAACTGAAAGATACTGTTATTGAAAGCGCCTCAGCCAGCATGACATCCAGTAGTACGTTCTCCGTGCTATCGGAGGGTATCGAGGCAGCTTCTCCTCTTACATCAACCGTTCGTTATGAGAAAGATCGCTCGGCATTGAGTGCCTCCCTTACCTTTGAGGAACTGATATCTTCTTTCACTGATGGACCTCTTTATACCCGTCTCGCATACCAAGGAAATGTGCAGGGGGTACAGCTACAGGGGGAATTATCTCTTGATGAGCGGTTCAACCTACTTTCAGTATACAACCTACCAGAGGAGGGATTCGGTTCTCTTCACATCAGCTCACGTATGGATGAATTCCCTCTTTCATTCCTTTCTCCCACTGTCTTCCGCTATGCCTCATTCTTGCAACCGTACTACGATGAAGCGACAAACCTTACCGGTAATATTTCATTCCAGTCAGAAACTGGTCAGGGAAGTGTCATGCCATTTGACGGCACCCTTGCCATCGACCTAGCGCTTCGGCAGATGAAGATCGGCAAGGTTGAGACAGATGCAGGATTCATCTTCCAAGGGTATGTTGAGAGGGATGTGCTCGATGTGGAGGCCTTGACCATTGCTACCAGTGGATACAGATTGGTGTACACAGGAAAAACTGACTTGTACGACTGGCTTCCCAGCGGACAATTGGACCTTTTCAGGAGCTTTGACGGACAACTGCTAGGGAGTATCAACTTTTTTGATGAACCACCAAAGCAGTATCGGTTCAAGATGACCACCCCATTTGAACAATCCCTCTTCATAGAAGGGATTGTAAGTTCATCTCCCCAAAATCTCCTGATTGGAGATGCCCAGCTTGGAATTTTCGACATGCTCTATCCTTTCTCATTCCTCTTGCAGACCAGTACATTGCAGCTTTCCATCAAGCAAGAAGAGGCATTTTCTCTATCCATGAATCTTGCTCCACCTATTGTGGCTGACATCAGTAGCAATGGACTGATTCTCCCCAATCGGGGATTCTTTGCAAATGCAATGATTTCTGGTGATACACAACTGGCGTTCAACGATTCTCGTAACTGGAGCATTGAAAGTGAACTCCTTTCCATAGGTGAAGTTGTATTCCAAGGACACACCTATACATTGCAGACACCCGTATCAATAACCCAGGAGAGCATCACCCTGTCAGAAATGCTACTCACTGATGAACAGGGAACGGAGATGAAGAGTACCTTGTCCTACAGGGGGGCTGATTTCCTTACCTTGGCCACACAATCCTTCCTTGCGCCATTCGATGCCTCATTTACCCTGGAATCCAACAACGAAAGAAGAATTGCCATCTCATTGATGGGCGAGGAGCAGCGTATCAGTACGGTAGTCAAGCTTGCAGAATTGCCGCTCGATCGATTCTCTACCTTCAGTGAGGGTGTGGTGGTCAATTTGGATATTCTTGGCTATACCAATCTCAAGCAAACCATCAGTGCCGATGGGTTGTTGCAGGTAAGAAAAGGAGAGGGTACATTCTCTACCAAGATTGAAGCGAGTGACACCACACTCAATCTTTTTGACTCACGATTCTCACAAGGAGATATTTCCTATGCAGGTAATCTGTTACTGATCAATGGGAATAAAGCCTTGAGTGAAGGCGTATTCTCACATATCCGAAAGCTCACCTATAAAGATCAACAGAGTAAAGTCAACTATACCTTGGCACTCGATCTCGGCAAGATGGAAACACTTTTTGATCTTCCTTCAGCACTCGCCCCGATCAGGGAAGGAAAGGCAAAGGCTGTGCTCTCCCTCTCAGACATCCTGCTGTATGGTGAGGGAGGGATTGCTGACGGTGTATATGCACTCTCACTCGACAATCCAAGACTTTCCATTGAAAGCGATCTCCTCTCATTCAACTATGACCTGACAACACAACACATCATGGGAGCAGCAGATCCAGCATTTGGGATTGGATTTTCAGTCCAGGGATCTCTTGCTGAGGAAGACTTCGCTCTCCTCATTGAAGACATACATTTTCCATTGAACATGCTCAATCGCACATTCCTCAAACCAGTGTTCGGTTTCCTGGACGGTATTGCAGAAGGGGAAGTTTTCGTGGGAGGCAGCAAAGATTCTCCACGTCTCTATGGACAGGTTTCTGTCAATTCATCGAGGATGGAACTGTTCTGGCTGCCTGAAGACATCATTACTATGAAGAATATTACGGCCACGTTGGACGGGACACGAGCGATCACCCCGAATACTCCATTCTTCTCGACCAACAAGATTACAGGAAAAACCGTTGAAGGTTACGGTAACCTTGGAGCAAATTTCGATGGGTTGCGTCTACTCAACTACGAAATACACGCTGACAGTGGGAATGAAATGCTCTACGTATGGATCCCCATGCAGGGCTTTGATGTTGATATCCGCACCTATGCCGGAGGCACATTCAACCTATTTGGTGTGGGTTTTGAGACATGGCTTGATGGAGAGGTAACCATCCAGGACACTACGATCAGCTTGGGAATCAAGGATCTTCCATACTGGTATGTGGCAAACAACCTCACGACTACTGATTTCTCGGTGGTTACTGGAAGAAATGTCTCCTTCTTCTATCCAAATACACCGAATCCATTCATTCAGGCAACCATCACGGAAAATCAGAATATCAATTTTACCTACGATCATATTACCGATGAATTCGTGATCGATGGGAACCTATCGTTCAGGAGTGGAGAGTTCTACTACTTCCAGAAAAACTTCTTTATCACTGAAGGCAATCTTTCGCTTCATACCGATGCTCTCTCCGGGCAGAATACCATCCAGCCAACCATTAATCTGAGAGCAAAATTGACAGATTTTGATGCACAAGGGAACAGGGTTGATATCTTCCTGGTACTCCGTGAGTCAAGCCTCACCAACCTCAACCCACAATTCGAATCGACACCACCGAAGGATGTGAACGAAATACTCGAGATTCTTGGTCAGTCAATTCTTCCTACCGGGGCGTATGGCCAGGTCAACCTCTACAGTGTTGCAAGTCTTGCAGCAGCAGCCACTGACGTAGCTGAACGGCTGGGATATTTGCAGACCAGTCAATCAACCTTGCTTACCGATTCAATCCGTATCTCTTTAGGCCTTGATATGTTCTCCATCCGCAGCAATATCCTGCAGAATATCCTCATCGATGCTCTTCCTGGAGGAAGCTTGGCCAACCTCAGTCCTCTTGCACGATATCTGAACAATACCACCATATTCATGGGTAAGTACGTAGGTGAGCAGTTCTTCCTACAAGCATTGGTCCACCTTACTGCCACCGATGGAACAAAAGCCACCCGAACGTTCATTTCCCCTGATCTTTCCCTTGACTTAGAGCTGTCACTTGACTGGCAGAATCCCATAGGGACATTCTCCTTCTTTACCCAACCCAATGAGTTGTCGTTTATCAATATTTTAGATACCATTGGTTTTAGTGTAACCAGAAGGTTTGTTCTGCGTTAAACAAGCATATACGAGGAGCTATCATGAACATGCGGAAATCGCGCCGTTTCTTTTGCGCAATCCTGATCATTATTTTTTCCCTTCCCCTGTTGAGTGCAGCGGAAGAGGACCCATGGTACATAGGCAAGAGAATTGCATCCTTCTCCAATACAGGCCTGCAGAATGCCGATGAAAGCACGATCTTGGATATTCAATATGCATACTTGGATGAACCTTTCACTGATGAATTGTTCAACGAATTGCAAGGAGAGCTTTATGCTCTCGATTATTTCTTGTATTTCCTTGCTGAAGCACAGCGAACGGGAGAGGGCAACAACGACCTTGAGATAGTCATGGAGTTCTATGAATTGCCCTATATCAACCAGGTTATGATTGAGGGGAATGCAGGAATAAAGACAAAGAATATCGAGGAAGTTCTCCTCAGTGGGGAAGGAACCTTCCTGCAGGAACAGAATATCGAGCGTTCCAAGGATGAGATCAGAAAGCTTTATGAAGAGAAAGGTTACGCCGATACGGAAATTTCTTCTTCCTATGAGATAGATGAAACCACGAATACAGTGAGCCTGGAGTTCACAATTGAAGAGAACAAGCAGAAGAGAATTGGTGAGATTACCTTTGAGGGCAATACAACGCTTGCAAGTGACCAGCTTGAGAAACAGCTTTCCTCAAAGACCATCAGTTACTTCAATAGCGGCTACTACAATCCATCAACCATAGAAACTGACAAACAGAACCTAATCAACTTCTACCAGAGTAATGGTTTTGTCGATGCAGCCATCTCAGATGTGAGAACAGAAGATATCAGCAGAGAGGACGATGAATATACACGACTAAGGGTCATCTACCAGATTGAGGAAGGGGAACAGTGGAAATTTGGGGGTATTCAGGTCGAAGGAAATACAGTCTTCAGTGATGCACAGTTCCAGGACCTTATCAGCATGAGAGAAGGTGCTGTCCTCGATATCAGCCGTGTCCAGAAAGAGATTGAGGCAGTGACTGACCTCTACTGGAACAATGGGTACATCTTCAATCTCATTTCCAGTGATATGGTACGTGATGAAGAGAACAAGGTTATCACCTTCATCCTCACTGTGCAGGAAAACCAACAGGCCATAGTGGAAGATATCCGCATAGAGGGTCTTACCAAAACAAAACCGTATGTGTTTGAACGCGAATTGACCTTCAGTCGCGGCGATGTGTTCAGTAAGGAAGCCTTGATTCGAAGTGCACAGAACATCTACAACACACTGATCGTCACCGATGTCCAGTTTGATATTGTCAATGGTAGTGAAGAAGGCACTGTTGTCCCTGTATATACCGTCGTTGAAGGGAACCAGATGGATATCCAGTTCGGGGCAACCTTTGGTGGGAATGTAGACGGTTTCCCTGTCTCAGGATTCCTCCAATGGTCGGACAAGAACCTTGGCGGGACAGGCAGGGACTTGGCGATAACCACCAACCTGAGTCCTGATACCCAGAATTTCTCCATCTCATTTACTGATGGTTGGTTCAAGGATTACCGTTGGTCGAATGGATTGAGTTTCAACTTCGAGAGAAGCAAAAAGGAGAGCGTCCTGCAACGGGGAATTGGAAGTGATTACTATACTGGTCATGATGTCGCCATATTGGAAGATAATGCATATCCCCTCGGATATGACAGTTATCTCAGCTATCTGGCAGCAGACAAGGCACTTCCCGCCAACTCCGATCTGATGAGTTATCTGTACTACCGGATCTCCCTTGGATACAACACCGGCTATACCTTCATGTTCCGTCCAGGTTCCCTCACCGTTGGGGGAGGGCTATCCATCGGGCTTAACTATGCAGACTATAACCATGCGGTCTATGACCCTTATGAACGCTTGATTAAAGCATACGGGGACCGTTGGCAGTTCAGCAACCGACTCAGCCTTTCCTTCGCTTGGGATGGTCGTGACCGGATAGAGAATACCAGCAAGGGATACTATCTCAGCCAGAACTTTACCTATGCCGGTGGTATTCTTGGAGGTCTTTCCAACTATATCAAGACCTCTTCATCTGCAAGTGGGTATGTGACGCTCTTCTCGTTTGAGCTTGCAGAGAAGGATGCCAATGTTGTGTTGGGTGCCACCACCACTGTCAGTGCAATGCTGCCCCAGTACTATAACAATAAATATGACACAAATGGTTGGGATTGGTACGATGCAAAACAAGGGGCCACCCGCTATGAGATGCTCTATATAGATGGTATGAATACCGGTCGTGGTTTCTCGGTTATCTTTGACCAGGCATACCTCTGGGACAACCAGGTTTCTATCAGCTGGCCTCTTGCCCACAATGTACTCTCAGCAGAGATCTATGGAAGTGCCACAGGTGTCAGTACCGATTTGCAGAATATCGCTCCATCTTCACTTGCTTGGTACTACTCCATGGGAGCAGGAATCAAACTGAAGGTACCTGGATTCCCACTGGGATTGTATCTGGTGAAAAACGCAAGCTTTATTGACAATACCTTTGCATGGGATGGAGGAACCATCTTCAGGGGTAGCAGTGAAGACAGTGGCTTGAAACTGGTACTTGCGATCACCACCACACTGTATTAAGTATGAGTTCGAAAGATACGTTAACTCCCATGATGGTCCAGTACCATCAGATCAAAGAACAACATCAAGGGGAAGTACTGTTCTTCCGCCTTGGTGATTTCTATGAGATGTTTGAGGATGATGCCCGGGAAGTTTCCCGCCTCCTCAACCTAACTCTCACCAAGCGCAATGGTCAGCCAATGTGCGGCATTCCTTATCATGCGGCAAAAACCTATATCAAACGATTGTTGGAAGCAGGGAAGAAGATTGCAATCTGTGAACAGACCAGCCTCAACCAGGAAGGTGGGAAAAAGCTGGCAACCCGTGAAGTGGTACAGGTCATCACACCTGCAACAGTCATTGAAGATGACTACCTTGATGCAGAGCAATCCAGTTATGTCTTGAGCATCTCATTCCAGAAACAGGGTATTTCTGTCAGCTATGCAGACATCACCACAGGTGAGTTCTCATTGAGGACGCTAGGAAAAGATCATCAGTATGGTTCACTGCTTGCTGTATTGGAACAAGTGCGGCCCAGGGAACTCTTGGTAAATGAGGACGATTATTTTCTTTATCAGGACTACCAGGATTTACTAGCCTCTCAGCAAGCAATGGTAAGCAAGCTTCCGCCTTGGAGATTTTCCATTGCTGATGGATACAGTTTGCTCTGCAGCCATATAGGAAGTACGAGCCTGAAGGCCTTTTCCCTGGAGGAAAAGGACCATCGGCTTTCCAGTGCAGGGGCTCTGCTCTGGTATTTGAGAGAGACAGCAAAGACAAGCCTGAACCAGATTGACTCATATACGGTGGTTGAAGAGACACAATTTCTGCATATCGATGAAGCAAGCCGAAAGAGTCTTGAGCTGGTAAACAATACCAACGATGGAAGTGAGAAATTCACGCTTTTCTCGGCAATCAATGCCACGCTCACCAGCATGGGTACCCGCCAGTTGAAAAACTGGATCACACAAGCCTTGACAGATATCGAGCAAATTCTCTTTCGCCAAAGATGGGTTGAGATGCTTTTTCTGGACCGTGATGAACTGGGCAGGGTCAGGTCGATCCTGAAACAGGTATTGGATATCCAGCGCCTGACTTCCCGCATTGCCATGAATAGGCAGGTTCCCAGGGACCTGACAGGGATTGCCCAGACCATTTCAGCCTTTTTCCAATTGGTTGATCAACGATACCAGGATCTCCTTCCCTCCAAGCTGGATGAAACACAGCTTAACATGTTGCTCCAGCTTGCAAGTGAAATTCAGGAAGCCATCAATGACCAGTGGCAAGGTCCATTTGAGGAAGGAAAGGTAATCCGTAAAGGGTTTGATACACAACTTGATGCACTCAGAGGTACCAAATCGGGGGGTAGGGAGCTATTGGACGCCTATCTCAAGCAACTGAAGGAAGAGACGGGAATTCCTACAATAAAGCTCTCTTCCAACAAGATCCTTGGTCATTATATTGAGGTTACCAAAACCCATGCCTCAAAGGTTCCCCCAACCTTCTACCGCAAACAAACACTGGTGAATGCCGAGAGGTTCACCAGTGATGAATTGATCAAACTGGAACAACAAATCCTTGAGAGTGCCGCCTTGGCTGAAGAGAGGGAGAAGGAAGTCTACGAAACTCTGGTATCCAAGACCAGGGACGTACAACAGATTCTGCTCTCCATCAGTGGATTCCTCAGTGACCTGGATTGTTTGCAGAGCTTTGCAAGTACGGCAATCACTCACCAGTATACAAAACCCATATTCACTGACGAGGATGTACTTACCCTGGAAGGGGCAAGACATCCAGTGGTAGAACAACATCTCACCCCTGGTGGTTTTGTTGCCAATGACCTGACGATCAGAGGCAACGGGAAACGGTTCTGTTTGATTACAGGACCGAATATGGCAGGTAAGTCAACATTTCTCAGGCAGAGCGCATTGCTGGTTCTCCTGGCGCAAATTGGCAGTTTTGTTCCTGCAACGAAAGCAAAGCTTGGCATCGTCGATCGTCTCTACTGCAGGGTAGGGGCGAGTGACAATCTTGCCCGTGGAGAGTCCACCTTCCTTGTAGAGATGCAGGAAGCAGCCCACATTCTCAGAACAGCAACAAGGCATTCTCTTGTAATTGTAGATGAACTGGGTAGGGGTACCAGCACTCAGGATGGAATGTCGATTGCCTATGCCATGATGCAGAAACTCCTATCCATGGATTGCAAGACACTGTTTGCTACCCACTACCATGAGCTCGCCCAAATTGATACCAGCGCCATCCAACTCTTGACGTTGCAGGTAAGCGAGATGGGTGGGGAAGTAAAGTTCCTGAGGAGAGTCATTGAGGGAATTGCAAACAGTTCCTATGGGTTGAACGTTGCAAGAATGGCAGGGGTTGGCCGTGATATCATCCGCCAAGCCCGTCAATTCCAGAAACAACATTTTACTGAGTATGACCTAGCTGCCATGCAACCTGATCTGTTCAGTGCTGCCTCTGAACAGGAAGAACTTCCCTATAGTGATCTTGATGCGAATGAAAGAGAAGTAATCGATGCATTGGAGTCATTCAGTATTGACCAGTCATCTCCCTTGGAGGCGCTCCTGTTATTGAAGGATTTACAGGAGAAATTGCAAGCAAGATAGCCACAGTTCCTTCTTAAGGAGTATGTGGTGTCATCTATGCAAGAAACTTTCTGATACAACACTCTGTCCAACATGTGAGGAAGCCATTCGGAGGGCTGGGTATGAGTTCCTGTTCACACATCGCTGTCCAGTCTGTGGACAACCGGTGCTTGATGCTACCTATGCCTGTCCATTTTGCAGCAAGGGAGTACTCTCCTACGGCCCGTACGGAAAAACGCTCGCATCTTTGATCAAATGCTTCAAATTTGCGGGAGAGCGGTCACTGACACCTCTCCTCTCTGGGTTATATATACCGTTGCTGAAAAGTGTGAGCTCTCCGATCATTATTCCGATACCCTGTTCAAGGGAAGGGTATAGGAGAAGGGGGTTTGACCAAAGTGAGGTTATTGCCTCCTATCTTGCAAGGAAGGAGGGCTATGCGTATCTTTCTCTTTTCGACAGACATAAGGGAATGCAACATAAATATCTTTCGAAGGAACAACGATTGGGTGAGCAAGCAATGCAATTGACACATTCCAAGAAAAAACATGCCCGATTTGTGCATTTCCTGTCAGCGGGATATACCGCTACGCTCCTTGATGATGTAACGACCACTGGTGCTACTTCACGAAGGGCAAGTGAACTGCTGGAGTCTCATTTTGGCTGTAAAGCAACGATAATGGTACTTGCTGATGTCTAGGCATACATGCATCGTTGACAAAGATCCTCGTTATCGATACTATTTTAGCAGGATTAGTTGTTTATTGGGGATCGCCAACAGGCGCATCCCTTTTTTATGAACTTTTTTCAGGAGCAGTATGATACAGAAAGGAATAGAAGAAACACCTTTGTTTCGTGAATACGAACCTCTGCTGAGTGCAATGGGCATTACATTGGTGGATATCAATGAGATTGACCGAGGAAGCAGTGTCCTGGTTACCATTGTAATCATGGCAAAGGAAGAAGAAGTAAATGTCGACCACTGTGCGAAGGTATACCGATTGGTATATCCAAGAATGGAACTGATATTGGGGGAGCGTGATCTGCAACTCGAGGTAACCACCCCAGGCCTTCAGCGCACAATCAAGGATAGCTATGAGTTCAGCTTGTTTACCGGCAAGCGTGTACGGGTTTATGATACAAGCAAGACGGCCTGGGTAAGTGGTATCATCAAAACATGTGATGACCATTCGCTTACGCTTGACGAGGTATTTATTGAGGATGAAAAAGAGATGATTGCAACAATGGTTGTGGAGTTGGCTTCTATCCAGAAGGCTAAACTCGACTATAGATGGGAGGACAATTCACATGGCAACTGAAATTGGTGACGCTATTAGAAGTATGGTAGCGGAAAAGAGTATTTCCGAGGAGCTGGTTATCAGCACCATTGAAGACATACTCCGTGCAGCGTACAAACGTAAATTCGGTACCGATGAGAATGCCGTCATAGAGTTCAGTGAAGATTATACCAGCGTTGAGCTCGCGAGCAGACGCCAGATCGTCGATGATGACGAATGGTACAATGAGGTGACTGAGATCCCTCTCAGTGAAGCAAAAGAAATCCATGAAGAGTGTGAGATTGGTGATGAGTTGCTCATTCCCGTCGACCTCAAGGAATTCGACCGTATCAGTGTACAGAGTGCAAAACAACGTGCACATCAGAGCTTTCGTGATATCCAGAAGGATACGCTGTATAGTGAATTCAAGGCAAAAGAAGGTCAGTTGATCATTGGTTATTACAGGAGACAAGCTCCAACCGGTGATATCTATGTCGATATTGGCAGTACTGAAGGCCTGTTGCCCAGGAGAAACCAGTCCAGCAGGGAAAGCTACCAGAGCAATGACAAGATCAAATGCTATGTGGAGAGTGTAGAGAAAGCTGAACGTGGGGTTCGAGTTATCCTTTCCAGAACAAGCAGCGAATTGATTCGCAAGCTATTCGAGGTGGAAGTACCGGAAATTGCACAGAACCAGATTGATATCATCAAGATTGTTCGTGAAGCTGGATATCGCACCAAGGTTGCCGTGGCATCACGTAATGACGATATTGACCCTGTCGGTGCCTGTGTTGGGTTGAAGGGAAATCGAATTCAGACTATCATGAGTGAGATAGAGGGTGAGAAGATCGATATTCTTCGCTACGATCCCAACCCAATCAACTATATCCGTAATGCACTTTCCCCAGCGCAGGTGAAGGATGTAGTGGTTCTTGACAAGAACATTTATCATGCAGTTGCCATTGTTGAAGACAGCCAACTCTCATTGGCCATTGGCAAGCAAGGCTTGAATGTCCGTCTGGCAAACAAGTTGGTCGACTGGATGATTGATGTGAAGACCCAGGCTCAGTTTGATGAGATGGATATTGCCAAGGAAGCCCGTTCAAGGGCTGAAAGCATCTTCCTTGATGAGCAAGAGTACTATAGTGAAGAACTCGTTGCCCAGAATGATGAGGAAGTGCTTGTTGGACAGGAAGGCGAAGTTGTTCCTGAGGAGAGCTTTGTTGATGAGGATGAGATTGCCCTCTCTGAGCTTCCTTTGGATGAGATGTTGCTGAAGAAACTCCATTTCCACGATGTATATAGTGTTGAAGAGTTCATCAATCTCAGCGAAGAGGATCTTGCAAGCTTCAGTGATTTGAGCGAGGAAGAGATTATTGCAATCAAGGATACCATCAATGAGTACGTTGATATCGTTGAAGATGAAGAGGAAACTGAGACTGAGTACGTCTGTCCCAATTGTGGTTCCTCCATCACAGAGGATATGAATGTGTGCCCAAACTGTGGTACAGGTCTGGTATTTGAGGTAGAGTAAATTATAGAGGAAATAATGTCGGAAGAGAATAACAAGCCAAAAGCAACGTTGATCAAACATGTTGTGAATCCTACGGAACACAACAAAGAGCAGAAGAGTCCCGCCAAAGAACCTGAGTCCAAGCCCAAAGCTCCCGCTGAAAAGCGTAGGGTAGTGGTGGTAAAGAAAAAGGTAGTCGTGGTGAAGCCTCAGGCTCGCAAGGAGGCTGAAAAGCCCGAGAATGAGAAGCAGGAAGGCAAGAAGACCTCCAAGGATGAAGGCAGCAAGGAAGCATCTGAGAAGAAAAAGACAGCTTCTGACGGCCGCACAAGTAGTGTGGTACGAAAAGCCCATCGTCACAGTGGGTCAGAGAACCTATCCTCTTCTCCCTTGCATAATGGTCCGGTCGTTATCAGACCAACCAATCTGCCACCGGTTCCCAACCAGGGATTGACGGTCAAGGATCATAAGGAGTTGCAGGATAAAAATCCTGGTGGTATCTCTTCCAAAGAGAGTCCGGTCCCCAGTTCTGGTCCACGTGTAGCCGGTATGGTTGGTGGACGTCCAGCTCCTGGGACCAGACCACAATACCGCCCCAACAACAACAGGGGTGGATATCAGGGTCAGGATAACCGTGGTCCTGGAAGACCTGCTGGAGCAGGCGGGTATCAGGGCCAGGATAATCGTGGCCCAGCCAGACCTGCTGGAACCGGTGGGTATCAAGGTGGACCTGGTAGACCTGGTGGATACAGACCTAATCCAAACGGTCCTGCAAGAGGTGGCGCTCCATTCCAACGCAATGGCGGTGGTGGTGGATTCAGAGGACCTGGTGGCCCCCGTCCCCCCTTTGGCGGACCTCAAGGTGGAGGAGGGAATCGACCTCCTATGCAGGATATGGCTCCTGTTAACCAGAGGACCAACAAGAAAAGCTTCAAAAAGAAGAACAACGCTACCTATAAGAAACGGAATGCCGAAGAAGAGAAGGAATTCCAGATCCAGAGACGCAAGCAACAGGCAGCAGCCAAACTTGCCGCAGTACCCAAGTCCATTGATATGATGGAGGTCATTACGGTAAGTGACCTTGCCAAGAAGATGAACTTGAAAGCTGGCGAGATCATTGCGAAACTTCTCAAGATGGGCATGATGGTTACCATCAACCAACAGATTGACCACGAGACAGCTGAAATTATCTGTAGCGAATACAACTGTCAGGTAAATCTTGTTTCTCTCTACGATGAAACCTTGATCGTAAGTGAACCGGACAAGGACGAAGACCTTATTGATCGTGCACCAATCGTAACGGTCATGGGACACGTAGACCATGGTAAGACCAAGTTGCTTGATGCAATTCGTTCAACCAAGGTTGCTGAAGGTGAGTATGGTGGGATTACCCAGCATATCGGAGCCTACAAGGTCGATCTTCCTGGAAAGGGTGAGGTTGTCTTCCTCGATACTCCTGGACACGCCGCATTCTCCATGATGCGTGCCCGCGGAGCGCAGGTTACTGACATTGTCATCCTGGTGGTTGCAGCCAATGATGGTGTGATGCCGCAAACTCGTGAAGCTATCGACCATGCTCGTGCAGCCAATGTTCCCATCATTGTAGCGATCAACAAATGTGACCTGCCTGAGGCAAAGCCTGAGCGTGTCATGCAACAGCTCTCTGACCTTGGCCTGATGCCTGAGGCATGGGGCGGACAGACACTGTATTGTGAGATATCTGCACTCAAGAAGATCGGTATTGACGAATTACTTGATACCATCCTCCTTGAAGCTGAAATGCTCGAGCTGAGGGTCAATGCAAATTGCAGGGCTGAAGGTAAGATCATTGAAAGCAGAATTGACCAGGGTAGGGGTATTGTTGCCTCCATCTTGATCGAGCGTGGTACCCTGAGACAGGGAGATCACTATGTAGCAGGTATTTACCCAGGTCGTGTAAGAGCCATGTTTGATGACAAGGGCAACAAGATTGATGAGGCTGGTCCTTCCACTCCTGTTGAGATCATCGGTCTCTCGGACATTCCGGGAGCGGGCGATCCATTCCAGGTCACTGAAGATGAAAGACAGGCTCGTCAGGTCGGTAACAAGCGGCAGGAGCTTGAGAGAATCGGGGATAGCCGGAATGTGAAGAAGGTTACCTTGGACAATCTCTACACCAAGATCAAGGAAGGTACCATCCAGGAGTTCAATGTCATCATCAAGGGTGATGTACAGGGATCTGTTGAAGCCTTGCAGGGCGCTCTACAGAAACTCTCCAACGATGAGATCCATCTCAATGTAATCCGTGCAAGTGCCGGTGCAATCATTGAAAGTGATGTCACCTTGGCCAGTGCATCTGAGGCATTGGTTATCGGGTTCAATGTACGCCCGACTCCAAGAGCCCAGGTCCTTGCTGATCAAGAGAAAATCGAGATTCGTAAATACAACATCATCTATGATGTGGTAGACGATATCAGAAGTGCTATGGAAGGTATGCTCAGTCCTGAGGTACGTGAGGTTGAGATCGGTACTGTCGAAGTCCGTGATACCTTTAAGGTACCCAGAATTGGAACGATTGCCGGATGTATGGTTACCAGTGGAAAGGTCAAGAGAAATGCCTATGCAAGGGTCTTCCGCGAAGATATCCAACTCACTTCCGACAAGGTCAAGATTTCGAGCTTGAAGCGATTCAAGGATGATGCGAGGGAAGTTGCAGAAGGCTTTGAATGTGGTATTGGACTTGAAAATTTCAACGACTTGCATGTCGGAGATATCCTTGAGATCATTGAGACTGAGGAAATCGCCCGCAAGTTGGTAACAAAAAGTGAATAACAACCATGAGTGAATATAGCCAGAAGCGAATAGAAGCAAAACTCTCTGAGGCGATCAGCATGCTGATCGTCAAAGGAGAGGTGAAAAATCCCCTGGTCAGCACCCTTTGCTCGGTGAGTAAAGTGGAGCTCTCCCAGGACAATGCCTATGCGACCGTCTTCATCTCCTCGGTTCTTGATGACAAGAGCCTTGAGGAGAGTGTTGCGGGGTTGCAGAAGGCAAGTGGATTCATTCAGAAACGTGTAGGGGCATTCCTGAAAACCCGGAATACCCCTGTACTGAGATTCAAGGCAGACATCTCTCTGAAAGAAGGACAAAAGATCAATGCCTTGATAGATTCATTGGTGGAAGATGGGAAAGAACGCTAGTATTCTCCTCATCAACAAGAAACGGGGACTGACAAGTTTTTCGAGTCTTAACGATATCAAGCGTACCATAGACCCAAAAGTAGGGCATGCTGGTACGCTTGATAAGTTTGCAGAGGGACTCTTGATTGTGTTGACAGGCAGTATGACCAAATTGAACATTCTGTTTTCCCAGATGGACAAGCAGTACCGTGCGCATATCCAGTTTGGACGTGAGACCGATACCCTTGATCCGGAAGGGGAAGTGATAGCAGAATCGGCGATTCCTTCCCATGAAATAATTCTGCAAGCTATTCCTTCGTTTGTTGGGGAAGGAGAGCAGGAACCTCCTGCCTATAGTGCCCTGCATATCAATGGGAAACGAGCAAGTAAGCTAGTCAGGCAGGGCAAGCAGGTGGTCATGCCAAAACGACCGATCACCATTTATGCGTTTACCCCAATCAGCTATGAAGCTGGTGTACTTGTTGCAGATATCCATGTTTCAAAAGGCACTTATATCCGAAGTATCGCCAGGGATTTGGGAAAAGCTTGTGGAAGCAGGGCTCACCTCACCGCCTTGACGAGAACCAGCATTGGACCGTTTTCACTTGATGAAGCAGTAGATGCAAAACAAACTGAAGAGCTTGTATGCTCCATGCAGTATACTGATGCGTATCTGAAAAGACTGGAAACCATCAGTATATTTGAAATCCCTGATTCAGAATTGTTTCGTGTAGCCAATGGGGGCTATCCCCATAGGATGACGTGCATCAAGGAGGGTAGGGATGCAGTCTTTGGTGCCTTGTATAGCAAGGATGGTATCCTACGGGCCGTATCCAATATTCAGGAAAATCGCCTGATTGCCCAGATACACCCGTTTTCAGGGGGAAAACAGTATGAAACGGTATGATTTCATGCATCTTTCAGCTCATCCGGTCCTCTGGCAGGTGCCCATGGTAGTCTCCATTGGTGTATTCGATGGTCTTCACCGTGGCCACTTGACCATTCTGGATCGTACGATCTCTCTAGCCAAGAAAAATGAGTGGGAGAGTATGGTGATTACCTTTGATAAAAATCCCAAGATGGCAACGAAAAGCCAACCATATCATTCCAAGCTCACCACTGAAGCCCAAATGCAGGAAATCCTTGCCAATCTTGGTGTTAACCATATGGTAGTCATTGACTTTTCTGCTGATTTCAGTAAACTCACAGCTGAGGAGTTCCTAACTTTGGTTTGTGCTTTTTGCCAAGTCAAGGCGATGGTTGTCGGAGAAGATTTCCGCTGCGGTGCCCCGGCGTCAAGTGCCGGACCTGTTCAGCTGCAGGAATATCTGAACCGATTGTCACCTGGGGCATTTGTAGAAGTTCCTCCTTTTGTCCAGACTGACAAAAGTGAGGTTGTTTCAAGTACCCTGGTGCGTAAAAAACTTCTTAAGGGCGCTTTGGAAGAAATCCAAAGTATGCTCGGCAGACCGTATGAGTTGGATTTGGTGGCTCACCCCTCCAGGTTTACTGAAGACGGACTGCTGTACCGTACGGCTTCCTTCATGCAATTGCTGCCGATGGCTGGCGTGTATGATGCCTACCTTACACTTTCGGATGATACGAAGGTCCCTGTGAAAACAATCATAGGCAATGAAGACCTTTTCATTATTCCAAAAACGGTAATGTGGGATATGAAACTGTTACGTACAAAAAGACTTAGCTTGATAGCTAAGGGGAGTAGTTCATGATCTCGAAAGAACAGAAACAAGAAATCATCGCAAAGTATGGTGGTGATGAGAAGAACACTGGATCAACCCAGGCACAGATTGCTTTGTTGACCGCCAGAATCAACGACCTGCAGATTCACTTCAAGGCAAATCCCAAGGATCATGCTGGAACCAGAGGGTTGTTGCAGATGGTCGGACAACGCAGACGTCTTCTGAAGTATCTGCGCAACAACGACATCGACGCCTACCGTGCGCTGATCGCAGACCTCGGTCTGAGAAAATAACGGTGGTGTTTTCACGGTAATTTTGTGTGAATGGCTCCGATGGCTTTTCAGGCTGTTGGAGCTATTTATATGATATAGTAAAGAAGAACAAAAAGAACGAAGAAAGGAAAAAGTAAAATGGAAGTTAAGAAAGTATCTGTACGGATTGGTAATTCCGATCTGGTTTTTGAAACCGGAAAAATTGCCAAACAAGCCAATGGCTCCGTCTATGCCCATTATGAAGGGAGTGCGGTTATCGCAACGGTCTGCTGTGGCAAACAACCCAATGAAGGCTTGGATTATGTACCACTCAGTGTTGAGTATAATGAAAAATATTATGCTGCAGGAAAGATCCCCGGTGGATTCCTCAAGAGGGAAGCCCGCCCCAAGGACAAGGAAATTCTCGTCAGCCGCTTGATCGACCGTCCGATGCGACCCTTGTTCAACAAGGCCTTCGGTAGGGAAATCCAGATTGTCCCCACTGCAGTCTCCTCCGACATGAACAATACCCCTGATATCATTGCCATGAATGCGGCAAGTGCTGCAGTCACCATCAGTGATATTCCATTCGGTGGCCCTATCGCTGCTGTACGCATTTCACTCCTTGATGGCAAGTATATTGTCAATCCAACTTTCAGTGAAATTGAAAAGAGCGAACTTGATATTGTAGTTGCTGGTACCCGTGATGGGATTACCATGGTTGAAGGTGGTGCAAAAGAGGTGAGTGAAGAAGTGATGCTTGAGGCAATCGCAACTGCCCAGCCTTTTATCACCAAACTCTGTGATGCACAGCTTGAACTACGTGAACTTGCAGGAAAAGAGAAACTCCCCATCATCGAGAGCACAGTTGACCTTTCCTGGCTTGAGCCTGTAAAGGCATTTGCATACCCCCTGATCAAGGAAGCATCCTTCGTCAAGGGCAAGATGGAGCGCTATGCTGCTCTTGCTGAGGTGCATGAACAGGTGAAGGAAAAGTTTGCTGACCTGATTGCCGAAGACGAGAACCGCCCAGGCCAGCTTGGTGGGCTCTTCGAAGACCTCGAATATGAGATTCTTCGCTCCTCCATCCTCAACGAAGGTGTTCGTACCGATGGTAGAAAGGTAGATGAAATTAGACCGATCACCTGTGAAGCTGGACTCTTGTCCAGAACCCATGGTTCAGCGCTCTTCACCCGCGGAGAGACCCAGGCCTTGGCAGTCACCACGCTTGGTACCTCCAGTGATGAGCAGATGTTTGATACCATTGATGGTGAGAAATCCTTCAGTTCCTTCATGCTGCACTACAACTTCCCTCCATACAGTGTTGGTGAGACCGGAAGGCTCTCCACCGGTAGAAGAGAGATTGGACATGGACATCTTGCCCAGAGAGCTTTAGAGGCTATCATCCCACCCAAAGATGTATTCCCTTATACCATCCGTGTTGTCAGTGAGATCATGGAGTCTAACGGCTCCTCATCCATGGCATCAGTGTGTGGTGGTTGTCTCTCATTGATGGATGCTGGTGTACCTGTAAAGACTCCGGTAGCCGGTATCGCCATGGGCTTGATCACCGAAGGTGCTGATTACTCCAAGTATGTGGTACTCAGTGACATTCTCGGTGAAGAGGACCACCTCGGCGACATGGACTTCAAGGTAACTGGATCCCGTGAAGGTATCACCGCATTCCAGATGGATATCAAGATTGCCGGTGTTACCCCTGAGATCATGAAGAAGGCTCTTGAGCAGGCCAAGAAGGGAAGAATCCATATCCTGAACATCATGGAAGATACCCTGAAGACTCCTCGTGAGGAGATCAATGAGTATGCTCCCAAGATCCTGACCATGAAGGTTGACCTTGAGAAGATCGGCGCTGTCATCGGAACCGGTGGTAAGACGATCAAGGCAATTGCAAGCCAGAGTGGTGCAGAAGTAAATATTGCTGATGACGGGACCATTACCATCTTCGGTAGGAATGCTGCTGCGGCTAAGCTGGCCAAGGAATTGGTACAGTCCATCGTTGAGGAACCCGAAGTAGGAAGAATCTACCAGGGAACCGTTAAGAGGATCATGGACTTCGGTGCCTTTATCGAGATCCTGCCAGGTAAGGAAGGGCTTTGCCATATTTCCAAGCTTGCCAAGACTCGTGTCCAGAACGTCGAAGATGTACTCACTGTTGGCCAGTCCGTACCGGTGAAACTTATCGAGATCGACCGTCAGGGTCGTTTGAACCTGAGTTACATCGATGCAATCGAAGGCAATGCCAAATAACATGGAGAGCCATTCGATTCCGGTAAAGGTCAAGAAGCTCAATGAGCACGCTCTCCTTCCCGTATATGGGACGGAGAGAAGTGCAGGTGCTGATCTTTCAGCCTGCCTGGAGGAGGACCTACTCCTGAAGGCAGGTTCCTATGCAAAGATTCCCACCGGATTGAGTATTCAGGTTCCTCCTGGGTATGAGGCACAGGTCAGGCCAAGAAGTGGACTTGCTGCCAAACATGGGATTACCGTTCTCAACAGCCCTGGTACCATCGATAGTGATTATCGTGGAGAGGTGGCTGTCCTCTTGGTCAATCATGGGGAGAAGGACGTGGTCATCCATACAGGAGACCGTATCGCACAGATGGTTATCGCACGGTGTGAACAAGCCTCCTTTTTACCGACTATGGAGCTTGATGCTACAGAACGCGGAAGTGGAGGTTTTGGTTCAACGGGAGTATAACGTTGAAGCAAGGTGCACGATTCAGCTTAGTATATCGCCACATAGGAAGGGAGTACCTCCTTTCCTTTATTGTGGCGTTCTTTTTTTTCTTTTTCATCTTCTTTATCAACCAGATTCTTCTTATTGCCCAACGGATACTCCTCAAGCAGGTAGATTATTTCTCAGTATTCCAACTGGTAATGCTCTCAATCCCACAGTTTTTGCTCTACACATTCCCGTTCTCCAGCCTCACTGCTTCAAGCATGGTAATCGGGGACCTCTCGGGGAACAATGAGATCCTCGCAATCCGTAGTAGTGGGATATCATTGAAACATGTCTTTCTTCCCATCATTCTCATCTCCCTGGTCTTTTCATTCATGACATTCCTTACAGCAGACAAGGCGCTCCCTTGGAGTACCAAGAAGTATCGTGAACTCTACAGCGGTCTTATGAGAGAGCTTCCTACCTTGGAACTTGCCAGTAACTCCACGAATACGATAGGTAACAAGGTCTTGGTCAACAAAGAAGTGGTTGGAAACACCGTACACGATATCGTTTTGTTTGAAACTTCCAATGACCGAACCGGCCAGATACTCAGTGCCCCGACGGCTGAGGTAACACTCTATGATCTGAATGCATTCATCTACCAACTTGAAATGGAAAATCCCTTGATGCTCAGGAATGATGTGGAAGGTGGATGGGCTCTCTCCAAAGCGGATAGTGCGAGATTCTTTCTCAATTTCTCAGGACAGATAGCCAGTCTGGCCTCGGCCCTTCCTTCTCAGTTGTCAGTCAGCGAACTACAGGAAAACATTGCCATCCATCGCACTGCCCTTGAAGAGGAAACAGTTCGCCATGAAGAAAAGCTTCAAAAGGCACGGTTGCAACTTGCCACACTGATGCAACAAGCATCGGTTTCTCCTGACAGGATTGAGGAAGCTGAACAGGAAGTAAGAACGCTTGAGGAGAAAACCCCGATTAATTTCTACTACCAGTACTACAGGGCGGAACTCCATAAGAAATTTGCACTCAGTGCTGCTTGTTTCATGTTGGTTTTTCTCACCTTCTCTCTCTCATTCTTCAAGGTAAAGCATGGCCGGCTTATCGGATTTGGTATGTCCATGCTGGTAGCAGTACTCTACTGGTATCTTCTTTTCTTCTCACAAATGCAGATTTTCAAGTTTCCCATAAACCCAGGATTCCTGATCTGGATACCCAACGTATTGATGTTCTTCACCGGCATCCTGATCATGCTGTTTGCGAGGCGTCTATGAAGCTGCATGACCGCTATGTTGCCCGTTCAGTTACTGTTGTTGCCTCACTTGCCTTGGTATTATGTACCCTTATGCTACTCAGCGTTGACTTATTCAGTAATCTGGATGGGTATCTCACGAATGAGGTAAAACCATTTACCATCCTGACTTTGACCTTGTTGTATACTCCCCAAGCTGTACTCTTTGCACTTGGTCCATCACTCTTGTTCTCAGCCACATATTTCCTCTCACAATTGCAGGCCAATAATGAGTATATCTGCTTGCTGGGAAGTGGGCTGAGTTATCGCAGGATTATCACCCCCATCCTCGTGCTTGGAATTCTATTCAGCCTTCTGGAATTTGGTTTTGGAGAGTATGTCTTCATACCAGCTGAGAGAACACGTGAGGTGAAACAAGACGAGCTGTTTGGATTACGCAGTACCTATGACAATAGGAATATTACCCTGCGTGACCCAGATGGCAATTATGTAGTACATGCAAAACAGTATAGTGATGAACAGAACCGATTGGCCCAGGTACTTTTGGTCCTGCTTGATGATGAAGGGGCCATGAAGGCAAGGGTTGACGCAGCCTGGGCATTTTGGGAAGAGGAGAAAGAAACGTGGAGGATGGAGCGAGTCAGATTCCAACAGATTGATGGGGCTGGCTTGGTCGTTGACTCAAGAGAAGTAGGGGAGCTGCAACTTGATGAGTTCACTCTTGCCCCTTCCTATTTCAGGAATCTGAGCAATGATATCACCACCATGGAGCTTGCAACAGCTGTCGATTACCTGAGGCGCATGCAAGTGCTCGATCCCTCGAGATATCCTGAGCTTGCCACCGATTTCACCAAGCGTTTGCTTGAGCACCTCAATCCTCTTATCCTGTTGTTCATTGCCTGCACCATCAGCTACAGGTACAAGAAGAACGTACTGCTTTTCAGCATCATTACCAGCCTCTCCATTGCCGTGATATACTTCGTGGTACAGATGGTCACCATCATCATGGCAAAACAGGGCGTTATCGCTCCCATTTGGGGTATGGCAATCCCGATGATTGTGATAGTATGCATAGCACTGGCAGAAAGAGCCGTATTACGTTAGGGGATTTGTATGGCAATATTTCGAACTATCCATCAGGATACCAGCAGCAATGCTCGCCTGGGCATCCTTTCACTTGGCCACGGAGAAGTGGAGACACCGGTATTCATGCCTGTAGGCACCAAGGGAACAGTGAAAGCAATGTTCCATGAGGATGTCAAGAAAATCGGATACAAGCTTATCCTTGGCAACACCTACCACCTCTATCTCAAACCAGGGCTGGAGGTGCTATCCCAGTTTGGTGGACTACATAATTTCTCACACTGGGATGGAAATTTGCTCACCGATAGTGGCGGTTTCCAGGTATTCAGCCTCTCAGGGCTCAGGAAAATTGGAGACAAGGGCGTTACCTTCCAAAGTCATATTGACGGTTCAAAACATATTTTCACACCAGAGAATGTAGTGGATACACAGAAAGTAATCGGCAGTGATATTGCCATGTGCCTTGATGTATGCACCCCTCCAGATATCAATCACCGAGCAGCCACTGAAGCGATGAATATCACCCATGCTTGGGCAAAACGTGCTATTGAACATCGTCAGAAGCTGGGAGATGCGTTCAAGGGTAACCTTTTTGGCATAGTCCAAGGCAACTTCTATGAGGATCTGCGCAAGCAGAGTGCCGAATTCTTCAATGAGATGGATTTCCCTGGGATTGCCATCGGTGGGCTCTCGGTAGGTGAGAGTAGAGAACAGTTCTCTCACTATCTTGGTTACACTGCTGAATTGGTAACCAAGGAGAAACCAAGATACGTCATGGGTATTGGCAGCCCAGACTATATTCTGGAAGCAGTCGAAAACGGTATTGATATGTTTGATTGCGTCCTTGCAACCCGTATGGCACGGAATGGTGGCATTTTTACCGATGACGGTGTCATTACACTCAAGAAGGCAATCCATAAATTCGATCATGGCCCACTTGAAGAGGGCTGTACCTGTAGGGCATGTACACAGTATAGCCGAGCGTACATGCATCATCTTATCAAGACCGGAGAGATGCTTGGAGGCATGCTGGCCACGGAACACAACCTGACCTACTTCTACCGACTGATGGAACGCGTCCGCCAGGCTATCAGGGAAAATCGATTTACTTCCTTTAAAAGGGAATACCTTGCAAGATTCTACGCAAAGTAGCAAGACAGCCAAAAGCAGTTTTGCCATCATGCTCTGCACGATCGCAAGCAGACTGCTCGGGATCGTGAAAGCTCGTGTACTCTCCTCAGTCTTTGGAGCGAGTGGGGTGGCAGATGTGATCAACTTCACATTCAACATCCCCAACAATTTCCGAAAACTCTTTGCTGAAGGGGCAGTCAACTCAGCACTCATTCCTGCTTTCTCCAGTCTACTTGGATTAGGAAAGAAACGAAGCTCTCTTCATCTCTTCAGCCTGCTTTGTACTTATCAGGCTATTCTCCTGATACCCTTGGTCTTGCTCTCCTATTTCTTTGGCGAAGAGTTCATTTCCCTTATCAGTGACTTTGACAGTGCCCAGGTTGCCTTGGGCGCAAAACTACTTCCTTTCTTCATGGTCTATCTGGCAGCCATCAGCATGGGTGCAATTTTCAATGGGGTATTGCAATCTCATCACAACTTTCTCCATGCCTATCTTTCCCCGTTGCTTTTCTCACTCTCTGTAATTTTTGGGGTACAGTATCTCACTCCTTACCTTGGGGCAATGAGTATGGCTTGGGCTACTCTGGTCGGAGGACTGCTGCAAGGTTCCTACTCCTACCTTATGCTCAGACGCTACGGCTATCGGTTGAAACCAGCAATAAGACAGGCAGATACACCGCTGAAACCTGTCATTGGAGCATGGTCATTGGTTGTACTCGGCATGGGAATGCAGGTTCTCACGCAGTTGGTGACTTATCACTTTGCCTCCACCTTGAGTGAAGGGAGTGTGACGGCCTTCGCAAATGCAACAATCTTTTACCAGACGCCTTACGGAGTCTTCTTCAACGCAATCAGTGCAGTAAGCCTGCCCTTGCTCAGTCGCTCCTATGCCCTGGGCCAGATGCAAGAGATGCAAAAACATACCCGTCTGAGCATTGTTCAACTAACCAGTCTCCTGCTTCCCAGTGGAATTATTCTCTTCTTCCTTAGCCAAGAGAGTGTCAGCGTGGTGTTGCAGACCGGTAATTACACGCTTGCTGATGCCCAACTGACCGCATTGGCTCTTCGACCCTTCCTGTTGTTCATGGTAACCACCAGTTGGTATGCAATGCTGCTACGTCTCGGCTATAGTGCGAACCGTTATGCCCTGATGACCAAGATCACCTTTTTACAGAACTTTGTGGATATCATTTTGATGTGGGTCTTCATCACGCTGGGGTGGGGGATTATCTCCCTTCCGCTTGCCAATGGAATAAGCTATGTAGTGCTATTGGGATTCTTGTCATTCAAATTGAGAGATCTCTACAATCCGATAAAGGATACACGACTGAGACGAGGATTGTTGCGTACTGTAGCCGCGAATATACCGATTCTTGGGTACTGCTTGCTTTATGCTTCATTCGGTATGACTTGGTATCAGAGTGGATCCAACCTGAGAAACTTCTTGATACTCTCTCTCTTAGCCCTTGGATCGCTCGTGGTATGGCTCCTCTCTTATGCATTGCTGAAGGTGGAACTACTCTCGCTCTTCCGTTCCAAGAAGCAAGGCAGCAACCTGTAAGGCAACCACCTCATCCAGCTTTACCACCATTCGGTCGAAGGTAACCAATCCATTGAGTTCCTGCTGTACATCAGTCAATTGAGTATAGACGGAAGCTGCAAGCCCTTTTTGTTTGGCAGGATATACTTCTTCCTCGTAGAGCCTGAAGAAGGCATCATTGAATGCTGTACGATCATGCAGATGCTTATACCCAAAGGGTTTTTCTCCTTCATCGTCATGTCCTTCAACACGATACAGATACCCTCCAAATTCTGAGAGAATTATTGCTCTACCGAGTTTATCTGCTTGGTGGCGGTACCGTTTGAAATACACATGGCGGGAAGAGAATTCACCAATGCCCTGGTCATACCAGCCGCTGGTACAATCGATGGTTCTTGTTGAATCGAGAGCTTTAACGAGGGAGTACATCTCTTTCGCATCGAATTGTCCCCAACCCTCATTGAAGATAACCCACATCGCAATACTGACACAGTTATAGAGCGTTTCTATCATCTGTGTAAGCTCAGTGGCAAACATCTCTTGGTATCCTGCATCCTGACTGCCCAGCAGTCGATAGTGGTGGTCTTTCACCATAAATCCAGGAACAAAGAGTGGTGCAGACATAATGGGTTGAACAGGAGGCCTTCCCCCACTCACCATATCCTGCCAGACCAAAAGACCTAGATGGTCACAATGATAATACCATCTTCGGCTCTCCACCTTTGCATGTTTACGAACCATATTGAAGCCCAACTTCTTCACCATGACCAGATCATCAATGATTGCTTGGTCACTTGGAGCGGTATAGAGACTTTGAGGCCAGTATCCTTGGTCCAGGATTCCGTGGTGGTAATAGGGTTTTCCGTTGAGCAACAATCTTCCATCCTGCACATCAAAGCTACGCAACCCAACATAACTTGTTACGATATCATTACCCAGCTGTACGGAAATGGGGTAGAGATATGGATCTTCAGGACTCCAAGCGTGCACCTTCTCCACTTGGCAACAAAGACGTTGGTTACTCATTCCCTTGCACTGCTTATGCCCATCCAAGTATGAGATCGTCACCTCATGTACCCCATCATTGGGAATAACCTGGACGTACCAGCAGTGCTGTGCAGGGTCAGGGGTGATGATGATGTTCTTGATATAGATCCGGGGAACTTCCTCAATCCAGACAGTCTGGTGAATACCACTCTGCCCCTGATAAAATATTCCCGTTGCTTTTGATGCCTGTTTCCCTCTGATGATCGGATCATTGTCTCCAGGATCAACAACCTTGACCAATAAGTCGTTTTCTTTCTTCAATAGATCTGTGATATCGAAGGAGAAGGGGAGGTACCCTCCCTGATGCGATCCAACCTCAATACCATTCAGGAAGACAACACATGAATGATCGACAGCCTCAAAATGCAACAGGAGCCGTGAATCGGGAGAGAGGGCGGTATATGGTAGTGTACGATGGTACCAGAGTCTTAGATTTGGGGTAATCTCAGTTTGCAGCCCACTGAGTTTTGTTTCCGGTGAGAAGGGTACAAGAATACTAAGAGGGAAATATTGTGGCCTGGTCTCTTCATCAGTTATTGCAAAATCCCACCAACCATTGAGGTTCTCGTAGGAACCTCGAACCAGCTGGGGACGTGGGTATTCTTCCAAGACAGTATGTTCATCGACGGTGTACCTTTCCTGCATGTACCCATACTACCACAGAGATTAAAAGCCCTCAGCAATTATCTTGCCGAGGGCTTGGTTTTTCTAGAAATCAACGACTGAAATCGACTTGACCGTAAAGTCATAATTCTGATCGTTGAGGGTGAAGGTAAATCGCTCCCCAACCTCATGATTGAGCAAGGCTCTACCGAACGGGGCGAGAAGGTTTATGACATTCTCATTGGGATTTGATTCCCACGGTCCCATGATGGTGAACACCACTTCTTCAGCATGGATGTTGTCCATCATAACCACCTTGGTACCAAACCCAACCTTAGAGGAGTCTACCTTCTCCTTGGTAATGACCGTAGCACGATCGACTTCTTCGGCGAGCCTGCGTAAGGTATTGTTCAGGAGACTCTGTTTCTCCTTACCATACTTGTATTCGCTGTTCTCCCGAAGATCTCCCAACTCCCTTGCTTCACCAATTTCCTTGGCAACCTCTGGTAGTTCCACATGCTGGATGTGCTCAATCTCTTTCTTCTTGGCGGCAAAACTGCTTGGAGTACAGAACAGGCCGGTTGGAACAACGCTCTGCTTGTTGATCGGCTCCACTTCGTCAAAAAACTTGAATGAGGGGAACTGCTCACTGATTGCATGCTTGATCTCAATTTTCTTTCCACCGGGAAGATTGAATACATTTGCCACAAGGCTGTAAATCTTCTGAGCTCTCTCTTCATTTCCCTCTGCCACAAAGTTCAGGACTGCACGTTCATCAAAGAGGAAACCCATAAGCGTCTTTGCGTTCTTGCGATTTTCCTGTACGTCCTTTCGGTTGTCGATACAGCGATTGGTGAAGTCGAGCAATTGCAACTCGGTGTAGAGCAGCTGCTCAGCAGTAATACCGGCTTTCTCCCAATACTTCTTATCACCGTTCTTGAGCAGATAGATCAGGGTATTTCCTTTTTCCTTGAAGTTCTCCATCGCATCACGATAGATGCCTGCAAGGGCACTGTACTTCTTCTTCTGCTTGTAGATATCGGGGATGTAACCAGTGAGGTAGGAGTCAAACAGGACTGCAAGGATTTTCTCCCAACCAGGAATTTCCTCGACCACATGGTCGATGAAGGCTTTCTTTAGTTCGGGATCTTTGATTGCAGCAAAGGTTGCCTCAACATTATCACAGCGCTCATAAAGCATAGCGAAGGTCAACGCATCAGGATAGCTGATGAAGTTCATGTGCTGATGTTTCACCAACTCTTCAAGCAGCAAGTAACAACTGAATGTAATGTCGTTCGATACCACAATCGGCTTGAAGGCACCATTTTCCTCGAAGAAAAGGTCACTGAAGTACCTCACCATCTCAAAGAAAAAGTCACTCTCGACGTCACCCTTTGCAGCAATAAAATCCTTCAGGCTCTTGATCTTGTCATAGATATTCTTCTCATTCCTGAAAACCTGGAGCTGCTTCTCTTCATAGCTTACAGGGGTGGAACGAAGAAGGTATGTGTCAACATCATTGCTGGAAAGATCGAAGAGTGGGTTGGTCATCAACTCCTTCTTTGCCTGATTGAGCCAAGGAGTCCACTCCTTGACATCAAGGATGGAGGGAACCAATTCACTCTTCATCTCTTTCAGGTTGATTCTTCCCTCATTGCTGGCCATCAAGGTCTTCAGTGTCCAAGGAATATCCTCCTGCACTTTCTTGCTGAGTTTCTCTCTTGGCAAAGCGCTCTTGAGTACCCAGATGTGACTCTTTGGAAGTGCCTGCAAGCTCTTGAAAGCCATTGAGGTAGACATCCTGCTGCCTTCCTTGCTTGACTGTCCAGCAAAATCCACGATGACATCACTTTCATCAATTGACCGGATTCTACCGATTCGGTTTGTACTGTTCTGGAAGACAAATGTACCCTTGTCGAACGCAATATTTGTTTCGAAATCCTCGATACTGTGGAGAATGTCACGATTGATATTGCTTGTCAGTGCACTGGATTCAAGACAGCTCTTGAGCCTGGAATGGGTCTTGTATTTCGTCTTGTAACTTTTGATCAGGTTTTCCCTGGCAAAGGTGTCCTCACGGTCAAGGGCAAGCATCTGTTTCTGGCATTCGATCTGATGGTCAATGTCATCCTTGCTTGCATTCTCTAGGTCGCGCAACAATGCTACTGCAGTACTCTTGCTCACAGCAGACACCTGGTCTGCTACAGAGATGAAGTAACCGAAGTTGTCTTCTTCCAATTCAAGAAGGGCAGTGAACATTGCTCTCACTGAGGAGACATCCTTCCTCTTGATAAGTCTGTGGATGCCTTTCTTATAGAAGGAGATTGCTTTATCTTTGTTTCCCTTCTGCTTTGCATGCGAGGCAAGTTGGCGGACGATTTCGACTTCTTCGTAGTCCACCTTGACCAAACGTTCCCAAAGCTGGAATTTCTCTTCTTCCTTTCCCATCTGTTCATATGAATCAGCAAGCAAGCGAAGCGCATGCTTGTTCTCATTGCGGCTGAGAATTTTCTGTGAGAGGTATTCAACAATATTCCACTTCTTGGCTTCCATGAACATCTCAATGAGGCTGAGCAGCTGTAAATAATCATCCGCTCCTCTGCGTTCCAATTGGATGGACCCACTGATGTACATGGCAATGATACTGTTTCGCTCCTTCTCACTGAGGTGCGTGTCGCACAAGCTCTTTGCTTCAGTCTTCTGTTCCTCGTCCATCTCCTTGATGTTCTTGTCCAGTTCCTGGAAGCTGCTTGTTGTATAGGTAGTTACGGTGCTTCTCGTCCATTGCTCTTCTTTCAGCAAGTTCTCGATCTCTTGGAATCCCATGGTTTCCTCCAAACATATTTGTCCAATTCTAAGACGTAAATAAAACCGGGCAGACCGGGACATAGCCTGCTCGGGTTTTGCATTCATAGTTGCTTTTCTATAATATAGCACGATTTGGAAAAACTAGCAATTGATTTAAGGAAAGTGCATAAAACATATTAACAAATATATAGTATTTTCTAGAAGCAGTCGTTGCAAAACCTCTCTCTACCTGTTATAAATGGAGTATGGAAACAGCTTCACTACGAATCGCACCAAGCATGTTGTCTGCTGACTTCTCACGTACCGCTGAGGAAGTACAGAGCATCAACGAAAGCAAAGCAGATTGGGTACATCTGGATGTCATGGACGGAATGTTCGTCCCGAACATCACCTTCGGTCCCAAGTTCATCCAAGATCTCAGACCTCACTCAGACTTGGTCTTTGATGTACACCTTATGATCGATAAACCTGAGCGGTATATTTCACTGTTCGCTGAGAGTGGATGTGATTATATCACGGTACATGGGGAAGCATCACTGCATCTTCATCGCACCTTACAGATGATAAAGGCTAGTGGCTGTAAGGCTGGAGTATCACTCATACCTTCCACACCGGTTAGCATGATTGAACCTATCCTGGACATGGTCGATTTGATACTCGTCATGACGGTGAATCCTGGCTTTGGTGGTCAGAGTCTCATCTCTTCCACACTACAAAAGATTGAACGGCTTGCTGAACTGAGGGAACAACATGGATATGCCTACCTTATTAGTGTGGATGGGGGAGTAAATCTGGATACAGTAGGTGAGATCACACAGCGAAAAGCAGATATAGCTGTCTGTGGAAGCGCCTTCTTTGGTGCTCCAGACAGGGCTGCATTCATACAGGCGATGAAGGAACGAGCACAGGCATGAAGGCGGTCATCCAACGTGTTCAGGATGCAAGTGTTTCCGTTGAGGGGACAATCACCGGCCAGATCGACCATGGCCTTCTTGTCTATCTGGGTATAGGGCACGACGATACAGAAGCTCAACTTACGTGGTTGTGCGAAAAAATTGTGAAGCTACGTGTTTTTACCGATGAGCAAGGAAAAATGAACAAGAGCCTTTCTGATGTACAGGGATCCATACTGGTCGTCAGCCAGTTCACGTTGCTGGCAAATCTACGCAAGGGAAACCGCCCATCCTACAACGATGCTGCACCACCACAAAAAGCTGAGGCTTTGTATGAACAATCCCTCAAGTTGTTTGCTCAGTTGGGTTTTCCAGTTTCTTCAGGTGAATTTGGAGCTCATATGAAGGTATCCTATACCAATGACGGTCCTGTCACCCTCCTGCTTGAAGCAGATTAAAAAGTATTAGGCTTATAGTGTAAGGTTACAGAGTATTCGAGGAGCATAACATGGCAAAGAACAGTAAAGATACGACATTCCCCACTGACCAGAAGCAGAAGCGGGAAGCATTGGAAGCAGCAAGGGTCCAGATTGACAAGCAGTTTGGAAAAGGGTCCTTGATGAAGCTCGGTGACAACAAGGAAAACCGAAACATTGAAAGCATCTCTTCCGGGTCCTTGCTTCTTGATGAAGCGCTTGGTATCGGTGGATACCCGAAGGGTAGGGTCATTGAGATCTACGGTCCTGAAAGCAGTGGTAAGACCACACTCGCTCTTCATGCCATTGCAGAGAGTCAGAAAGCTGGGGGAATTGCCGCATTCATTGATGCTGAGCATGCCATGGATCCAAGTTATGCGAAGAAACTGGGTGTAAACATTGAAGAGCTCTGGATAAGCCAGCCGGACAGTGGAGAACAGGCCCTGGAGATTGCAGAATCCCTGGTACGGAGTGGGGCAGTGGATATCATTGTCGTGGACTCTGTTGCTGCCCTTACCCCACAAGCAGAAATTGATGGTGATATGGGTGATAGCCACATGGGTCTCCAGGCACGACTGATGAGCCAAGCATTGCGCAAGCTAACCGGTCTGCTTTCAAAGAGCCACACCACCATCATCTTCATCAACCAGATTCGTATGAAGATCGGCATCATGTTCGGTAACCCCGAGACAACCACTGGAGGGAATGCACTGAAATTCTACTCCTCTGTCCGCCTCGAGGTTCGCAAGATAGAATCCATCAGTAAAAGTGCTGATGATATCATTGGAAACCGAGTACGAATCAAGATTGTGAAGAACAAGGTATCACCTCCATTCAAGAAAGTTGAACTGGATCTTCTTTTCGGTGAAGGTATCAGCTATATCGCAAGCATACTTGATGCAGCGCTCAAGTATGACATGCTGGAGAAAAGTGGTTCCTGGTACTCCTATAACGGGGAGAAGATTGGACAGGGAAGGGAGCGTACACTGGACTTCCTCAAGGACAACCCGGATATCGCCACTGACCTTGACAATCGCCTCAGGGCAAAGATGTTCCCCAAAGCCGATGCTGTTGAGGCAGCGGAAACTGCTTCAGAAAGCAAGTAATTCCCAACAGGTACTGATGGGCACAGAGGTGGAACAATCCACCTCTGTGTTGTCAATACAGCAGGGGTTCGGTATACTCGCGGTGAGAGGGGAATGCTGTGCAAGAACAAACAGTGCAAGAAGAACAAGTGCCAAAGGGGGCAACTTTCCATACCCCCACCTTCGATGGTCCATTGGACTTGTTGCTGTTCCTCATCCAAAAATCTGAAGTCAATATCTATGACATTCCCATCTCGCTGATCACTGAACAATTCTTGGGCTATCTCAAGGAAGAGAAGGTGACTGAGCTTGGTGACCTGACGCAATTCTACAAGATGGCAGCAGACCTGCTGTATATCAAGAGCAGGATGCTGCTCCCTGTTGAACTGGAATTCGATGAAGAGTACCAGGACCCCAGACAAGAACTGGTGGACCGTCTGCTGGAGTACCAGAAGTTCAGGAAATATACTGAGCTGCTTACTGGAACCAATACCAGTGCCGAATTGTTCATCACCCGGAAAAGCAACCAATTTCGACTTCCATTCGGAGATGAAGAACTGTTTGGCGATGTGTCATTGCAGGATTTACTCAAGACTTTTTCACGGCTTATGACCACCATAACCCCGAACAAGGTGTTCAACGTTTACGAATCGGTAACGGTCAATGAAAAAATCGCCTTGATGCAGGAATTGTTTGAGACTCAAGATTATATCACCTTGGAACAACTGATCGTCCATGCTGACCAACTGCTCCATATTATCTGCAGTTTCATGGCAATTCTTGATGCATGCAAACTCAGGATGATCACCCTTGTACAGAGCGAACCGTTCGGCCCAATTCTTATCCGTAAGGTCGATGAAGCCTTCGAACAGGATTTTGAGCACATGTACGATGATGATTTCGAGGAAATTGAGGAAGAAATCATCACCGCACCTATCTCAGAAGGTGAAGAAGAGAGGTTTTTTGAGGAAGATGCAGATAATCTCCGCACAACTACTGACGATGGTCGCGTTTTTCTGTATGATGATGAGAGTGAGGATGAGCAGATCATTCTTGACGATGAGTGATAGGAGCGTTAGTGGTGGATAGGAAGAGGCAAGTGGGCAACGCTGGGATACAGCAAAGCCCCCTCTTGAGTACCGAGGCCCGGTTGGTCGAAGTCATTCTCTTTTTGGAGAACGAACCGGTTAGTTTGGAACGATTGAGCAAGATGACCTCCCTTTCGGAGGAGACAACAAGAAAAGCCATTACAGAACTGCAGGAACATTACCGTGAATACCTGCATGGACTGGACCTTGCTGAGAGCCAGGGTGCCTTCCAATTCCTACCTTCCTCAGATCTACACGACAAGCTTCGCTCCTGCTACGGCAGACGGGTCGACAGACGCCTGAGTCGTGCAGCTTTGGAAACACTGTCCATTGTGGCATACAGCCAACCGATTACCCGTAGGGAGATAGACAACATCCGTGGGGTCAGCAGTGACACCATTATCCGTTTGTTGAGAGACCGTGAATATATCAAGGTGATCGGAAGGAAGGATGTCCCTGGGCATCCCTGTCTCTACGGCACCTCGAGGAAATTCCTTTTCGAATTCAACCTAGCAAGTATCAGCGCACTCCCCAAGCTCTCCGATATCGACCGACTGCGATTTGAAGCAGAACCAACACAGGAGAAAGAAGAAGCATGAAATTAGTATATCCGCTTAGATTACAGGTCTATTTGGCAAAGAGCGGTTGCGGGTCCCGTAGATCCTGCGAAACACTGATCACCAGTGGGCGGGTCACCGTCAATACGAAACGAGTAACAGAATTGGGAACCAAGGTCGATGAAGAAGATGTCGTCATGGTTGATGACCAGTTGGTGGAGCCAAGCGAGAAAACCTATTACTACGCCTTGCACAAGCCCAAGGGGTTTGTTTGCACGAACTGGGATCCAAACGAGAAAAACTACGCACGTGATCTGATTGATATTCCAGACAAGAATCTTCTCTTCCATATTGGTCGTCTGGACAAGGATTCCAGTGGCTTGATTCTCTTCACCAACGATGGGGATGTAGCACAAAAGATCATGCATCCCTCCGAGGAGATTGAGAAGGAGTACTTGGTAAGCTGTACTACTGGCGTACGCAGGGAAGACCTGGATGAGGCCCGTAAGGGAGTCCTCATAGACATGCCGCAGCCTTATACGATCAAGCGTTTTGAAATCATCAGCAAGAAATGGGTACGAATCATCCTTACCGAAGGAAAGAATCGTGAAATTCGAAAGATTCTCAGTCACTATGGGTATGAGGTGAAGCAGCTGGTCAGGATGAGGATTGGTTGCATTGAACTGGGTGACCTCAAACCAGGACAGTACCGTACTGTCACCTCTTCCGAGATCAAGGCGCTCCTGAATGGAGAAAATGATATTCTAAGAAAGAGTTCAGGGAGAGGATGGTAATGGTCGTAGCCATAGACGGACCGGCTGGCGTTGGGAAAAGCTCCATTGCCCAGATGATTGCAAAGACTTGCAATTTCTACTATCTCAATTCCGGCTCATTCTACAGGGCCTACACCTACCTGCATGTACAGGAAGGGAAGGACCCTATGGATTACCCAGCAGTTTTGGAAACTGCAAGGCACTATGTGCTCTCTATTGAAGACGACCGTATCTGTGTCAATGGCAGTGATATTGAAGATAAGCTTCATACCCCTGAAGTTGACGCAGTAGTAGCGCAAGTATCAACGTATCCTCCGCTGAGAAGCTATGTGAATGATCAGCTGAGAAGGATTGCAATGGATATGGATGTCGTCATTGAAGGGAGAGATATTACGACAGTGGTCTTCCCAGATGCCGACTTAAAATGTTACTTTGATGCAAAGGCTGAAGTTCGTGCTGAACGTCGCCTCAAGCAGCATCCGGACGGACAAGACTACGAGACTGTGTTGCGACAAATCAAGATGCGTGACGAAATTGATAAGGGCAAGGAAGTTGGTGCACTTCGAGTTGCAGAGGATGCCCTGTACATAGACACCTCGTACTTGACTATAGGACAAGTTTGTGAGAAAGTGTTATCTGCTATTTTTACGCTCAAGGGCGATGTAAATAGGTAAATTTAGGATCAGGAGAAATCAAGTGGCTGAAGAACAAGAAATGGAAGAAAAGAAGACCAGAATGCAGGATTTACTGCAGGAGGAGTATCTTAAATCTCTTGATGGAATCGAAGACGGTCAGCTCGTGGCCGGTACTGTTGTCCAGGTAAACAACGAGTATGTATTCGTGGATGTCGGTTATAAGAGCGAGGGTCGTATCTCTCGTGACGAATTCGCATCGATTCCTGAAGTAGGTGATGAGGTAAAAGTCGTCATTATCACCAAGGAAGGGAAGGGCGGCCAAATCGTCGTTTCCAAGAAGCGTGCCGATTTCAAAGAACGTACAGATGAACTGAAGACTGCTTCTGAAAGCAGATCTCCTGTTTTGGGCAAGTTTGAAAAGGTAATCAAGGGCGGATTCGAGGTAGACCTCGGAGGCGAGTACAAGGGTTTCTGTCCCCTCTCAAAGGCTGATGTTCAGAGAGTTGAGGATCCCGAGACCATGATCGGTATCACTGATTACTTCATCATTGACAAGTTCCACGGTGGCACAAAGCTTAAGAGCGTTGTGAATAGACGTGAGTATCTTGACCAGAAAATCAAAGAGAATAAAGAGAAATTCTTCTCCACTGTCCAGATCGGCGATGTGGTTGAAGGTGTTGTGAAGTCATTCACCTCCTTTGGCGCATTCATCGACCTTGGTGGATTCGATGGACTCTTGCATATCAATGACATGAGCTGGGGCCATGTTACCCGTCCAAAGGACTTCGTGAAGAAGGGACAGGTGGTACAACTCAGACTCATTAACATCGACCCGGAGACCCAGAAGATCAACCTGAGCTTGAAGCATATGCAGGAAGATCCTTGGACCACCTTCGAGCAGAAATACAATGTAGGTGATACCATTAAGGCTCCGGTAACCAAGATTACCACCTTTGGTGCATTCATTGAGATTGAGCCCGGAATTGAGGGACTCGCACACATCAGTGAGCTGTCCTGGACCAAGCGCATCAACAACCCCAAGGAAGTCCTTGATGTAGGCGATGTCGTTGAAGCAAAGATTCTTGGTTATGACCTCGACAAGAAGCGTGTTTCTTTGGGCCTCAAGCAGCTTGAGGAAAATCCTTGGGACACCATTTCTGATCGCTATCCGATCGGTATGACTCTTTCCAAGCCGGTTGTGAAGATCACCAATAGTGGTGCATTCATCAACCTGGAAGAGGGTATTGATGGATTCCTCCATATTGATGACATTTCCTGGACCAAGAAAGTCAAGAACATGGCATCCTTCTGCAGTGAAGGTGATGTGATTGATGTTGTGGTCATTCGCGTTGAGCCGGACAATCGTCGTATCCGCCTTGGTGTCAAGCAGCTCGAGGGCAACCCTTGGCAGACCTTGCGTCACGACTATCCCAAGTTCAGCACGATCAGTGGTGTTATCACCAACGTCACAGACTTTGGCGTATTCGTGAAGGTCATGGGAGATATCGAGGGGCTGATCAGCAAGTACAACTTGGTTGGTCCAGATGAGGAGTTCACTGACGAAGTACTGAAGAAGTACAATGTCGGAGATCCCATCACTGCGATGGTTGTAGAGTGCAATCCTTCGACCCAGAAGCTCTCACTCTCCGTCAAGGAGATGGTAAGACGCTCTCAGCAGTCGGAAATTGCAAAATATATCCACGAGGATAATGAGAACGATACCTACTCCCTGGCAGAAATGATGCGTTACAAGGATGAGGACAAGGAGAAGGAAGACAACTAAGGTTGTGTTCCGAATCACAGGCGGCATACCTGCCGCCTGTGTCATATACCCTTGATAACGGAGATGAGCCATGAGTAATAATTCTAAGGATACAGCTGAGTTGACCTTGGCTGAACGAATCGAAGGATCTTTGAACCGCTTCCTTGGCAAGAACAAGAAGGCGTTGATCATCGTTGCAATTGTTGTGATTGTTGGACTGGCAACATTGGGCATTGTGCTTACCGTGAGCCAGAAGAACCTGCAGACACAATTCAACGAGATTGATCAACTAGAAGCCTCATATGTTGAGCTTCAGGCCATGGGAAGCGATGACGAAGCGTACCAGGAGACCTATGATGAACTGGTTGCTGGTCTGACAGACCTCGCAGGCAAAGGTAGTAAATACCCAAGTCTGAAAGCTGAATATCTGTTGGGCATGGTGGCATTCCAGGATGAGGAGTACCAGAAGGCAGCTGACAGCTTCCTTTCTGTCTACACTGAAGCAGATGGTAACTATCTTGGCTCTCTGGCACTTGCCAATGCTGCAGCAGCAGCTGAAGAGCTTGGAGATGATTCTCTGGCACTCGAGTACTACACCAAGATTATTGATGAGTTCGGGTTTACCGCAGCTGAGTCCCCGAAGGCTCTTTTCGGGCAGGCTCGTCTGCAAGAGAAATCTGGTAACACTGAGCTGGCAAAGGCAACGTTCCAGCAGCTTGCTGACCAGTTCCCAACATCGGAGTATGCCAAGCTGGCAACCAACAGACTTGCACTCCTGTAAGCAAACGGGTTAGGGTAGGTAGAGACCCGCACCATAAGGAGGCAGATGCATGAAGAGAAGAATTCCCATTCTTTCTATTGTGTCTGTCTTTTTTATTGTCCTGATCCTGCTTGTATCGTGTGGGATTGCTACCATATTCACTTTCGGTTCAGGTACGGTATTTACTGATGGTGATACCAATGGAGATAAGGTTGGCTTAAGTCTCGATGTTGATGATAGCCTGGGTACTCTTAGCCTTATTGATTCAGGCTCTGGTCCATCTCTGATGCTATTCTATACCATCACTGACTCAGAAAACCCACAAAATTTCAAAACAGCATTCAATACCACATATAAGAGGGATTTTAATGGTGTGCAGATTACCTCTGATGCAGTGCTTACGGTTAATGATATAACGCTGTATCGCTTTTCTGATACGCTTGGAACTACATTCCAAGGACCAGAATATATTGCCACTGCCGATGTCCCCATATCCCCTGATTTCAATTGTACACTTACAAAAACAGCAATATCAGGAACAACGGTATCTATGGACCTGGTTTTCGATGTTGGCTCTTATACCATTCATAATTCCCCAAAGTTCCATAGATTTAATGGACAACCATTTGAGACAGCCAGTACTGAAATTAGAAATTCATCTTTTCCAGATTATTTTATTGGGGATACTGAAACCAACATGTATCTCCACATCTATGGTGCAGTAAACGTCTCCAAGGGAAGTTTTAACAACATCTACTGGACTGACCTGGTAAATCTTGGATATATCAAACTCTAAATCGAAATTATCCATAACAAAAAGGTAAGAGCAATACCAAAAACAGAATTCATATATTTTCGTTAATAATAGATATTCTGTTAACTAGAAACATTCCAGATAAGATTCATTCCAATTTGCAGATACCTTAACCATGTATTCTTCATCTTTGATTTTGGGCAAAGAATATGCTACGGATATTTTCACATACCCGTAGCATACATATGAACTTGGTTTCACAATTCAGGTGAACCTACGCTTGTTCCTGTTTCTTCGGCATCATAAGACCAACAGCAAAGAAAACAACCCCGATAATGATCAGGACAATGGCTGACTTGTTCATTTGGGAGAACGTGTACTTCACAATGTTTTCTATGGTATCCGCTGGAACGGGAAGCGATCCAAAATCGATACCTGCAAGACTCCCGATTCTATCCAGGCTTGAATACATCGATTTGATGATCAGGAACAATGCACCGCTGAGCGCTGTGGTGATCCCGAACCATTGCAATCCGGTGCTTCTCTGCAACAGGAGAATACAGAGAATCAGGAAAACCAGGAAAACGATTATCATGACCAGCAATCCCAGCCAGGTGCTCATGAGTGAAAGATATCCACGGACCATGGTGATGGTTCCCGGAGCACTATCATTCACCAAATCATTAATCACCAGGGTTTCCGGCAGACCAAGTTGATCAACAATTTGTTCAGCGATCATTGGGATATAGGCCTTTGGAGCCCCGAACATAGCCATCAATTCCATATCAGAGTACTGCTCCAACCCCTTGGCGATATTCTGTTCGATTTCTTCAAGCCTTGGGACCATATCGATGACTGCTGTCAGTTTCCCGGTTTCACCAGTGAGACTGTTAACTACATCGTCAGTGACCATAATTGCCTGATCCTCGATCCAGTCCACGCCCAGGGCATCGATGATTGCACCACTGAGCAAGTCCACCTGTGCATCAACACCGGCTTTCTGAACCGGGTCAGTGACGGTCTTTCCTTCAGTGAGACCATCGCGAACAATATCTGGGATCATGTTGGCGATCTCACCATGTACCAATGCGGGTATCTCATTGTCACTGACAACCGTATGGTAGTATTCTTGGTTGAGCAAGGTATTATTCACACCGCGATACACCATGAATGCCATGCCATATACGATGACCACCACAGACAGTAGTACCAATACAATAATCTTCAGCGCTCTCACTTTCTCTGCCTCCTTACCGGAACAGTTCAATACTTATTCCAGTTCATGTAATCCATTACATGGTGAGGCATGAAAAAGTACAAGTCAAGAAACGAGTAGATGAATACGTGAAATCTCTGGAATTACCTACCGGTTACTCTACAGTAACCGATTTGGCCAGATTCCTTGGTTTATCCGGGTCATTACCTTTCTGTACAGAACAGTAATAGGCATACAGCTGACTTACCATCACCGAGAGAATGGGACTGAACAGCGGATGTGTCTGGGGAATGCGGAATATCGTATCAGCCGTTTCATCAAAGGTATGGACTTGCTCGAAGGTGATAACCAGCGCTGTTGCTCCCCTCGCCTTCACTTCCTTGATATTGGAATCCATTTTTGCAAACAATGAAGGTTGGGTACAGAGAGCAACCACCAAAGTGGATGTGTCGACGAGCGCTATGGGTCCATGTTTGAGCTCTCCTGCAGCAAACGCTTCGCTGTGCGTATAGCTTATCTCCTTCAGTTTCAGGGCACTTTCCAGACTGATGGCATAATCGACCAGCCTCCCCATAAAGAACACCTTGGTCTTGTTGAACTGGTTTGCCGCAAACCTCTGGATGTCCTCCTGTCGGTCGAGCAACCGCTGTGCTTGGCTGGGAAGCTGCTGCAAAGCTTCCAGCAAGGCTGACTGCTCAGCTTTCGCCAACAAGGTTGCCAGGGTGAACAGACTGAGTAACTGGGTTGTGAAAGCCTTGGTCGATGCAACGGCGATCTCAGGCCCGGCATTGGTATACAGTACCTTGTCCGCCTCACGGCTGAGGGTACAACCAACCACGTTGGTTATCGCCAACGTCGGTATGCCAAGATTCTTCAGCATCCTGAGTGCTGCGATTGTATCGGCAGTCTCCCCGCTTTGGCTTATAAGGATACATATTTCCCCTTCCTTTCGGATGTGACGCTTGTAACGAAGTTCACTAGCGATCACAACCTCAACAGGGATGGCTGCAACCTGTTCAATGACATAGGAAGCAACCATTGCAGCATGGTAGGCAGTACCACAACCAGTGATCAGGAGATGCGTGGCATCCTTAATGAGCGATTCAATATCAGGTGGAAACACCAGTTTTCCCTGCTTGTCCAGCTTTGGCCGCAGCGTCTCTCCAAGCGCCTTGGGTTGTTCACATATCTCCTTGAGCATGAAATGCTCGTAGCCGCACTTTTCAGCTGCTTCCATGTCCCAATCGATGGTCTCACAAGGACGGGATACCTCTTCTCCTTCAAGATTATAGATATGCACTGAATCCTTGGAAAGAACTGCAACCTCCAGATCGTTCAGATACTGGATCTCCCTGGTATGGGAAAGCAACGGAGGGACATCGCTCGCGATCAGGGTTGCGCCTTCTGCTCTGCCGATCACCAGCGGGCTGTCCTTTCTCGCAACCACCAGGATATCCGGTTGGTCTGCACAGACCACGGCAATCGCATAGGAACCCTCCAGACGCTCTACAGTCTCCCTGACTGCAAGCAAGAGGTCACCGTTGTAATGGAAGTCGATCAGGTGCGCAATGACCTCGCTATCGGTCTGGCTGGAGAAAGACACCTGGTGTTTTTCAAGCCATGCACGTAGCTGGCTGTGGTTTTCGATGATACCGTTATGCACCACAGCAATACTCTGGGAAACATCAGTGTGTGGATGGCTGTTCAAATCACTGGGCTCTCCGTGGGTTGCCCAACGGGTGTGCCCAATCCCACAGCTTCCTTCAACAGGATTCTGTTCGACCAATAGTTCAAGATTGGACAATCTGCCCTTGATCTTCCTTACTTGCAGGTTTCGTTCCTTGGAAATGACTGCAATACCTGCAGAATCATATCCCCTGTACTCCAGTCTTCTCAGAGCTTCAAGCAAAATTGGTGAAGAAACCTCATTACCGATATAACCGACTATTCCACACATGGCAGCCTTCCTTTGCTTTGTAGTACCATATGTTCTCTGGTTTCTGCTACTATCTTATGACTAAATTTCCAAAAATTCCTTGTGTTTTATTATTCTGAGCGAAATACCATAACTCAACAACAACAAACCAATGACCAATAAGCCAGCAAAACTGGAAACCAATCCATTAATCTGTAAACCTGTTTGTGAAGCAATACTGGAGAACGCCGACCCTGCTCCAACGATCAAAAAAGTAATCAGAATGTACCACACCCTGCTCTTCTCGAAACCGAATTTCAGGATCAAAGGATAGTTCAAAGAGAGAAAAAACAATCCTAGATAGACCTGCATCTGCAATGCATTGATCATTGCTGCGATCTGGAAGCCTCTGAAAACAACAGAGGAGACCATCACCAACAGAATTGAAACGGCTACTGTAAGTATCCCAAAAATATACTTGCTCTGCACAACGGCTTCTCTTGATACCGGAAGAGCTGACACATAAGCTTCCCAACCATCACTCTGGTCGTATGCAAACGTGGTAAGGGTGAGCATCACCATCATCATGGTACACATTGCAGTATAGAGGAATCCACCCTGTAAGCCTGCAAAAACGGCAAAGAAAACAATGATAAACAGTGTGGGCTCAGATTTTCTCTTCAACACATATATATCTTTCAACATCAATGTAATTACTGTATTCATGACCAATCCCCCCCAACCGAAAGCATGATGATGATTTGCTCCAAGGTAACACGCTGCACCTCACCAAATGAAGGTACATCCTCAGTCCTCATCAGGAACTCACTCTGGAACTGCCCATCGCGCCTTCCTTTTATCGTATTCGGTTCAACATCAGCAATCCTTGTGGATGGGATCTGTACCAAGCGATAGCGCTCAAGCAGTTCATCTTTCTCACTCGATAGCCGTATCTTCCCATCTTCCAGAAATGTTACATAATCACACAACTTCTCAAGATCACTGGTGATATGGCTGCTGATAAGGATCGTATGGTCCTCATGTTCACTATAACGTGAGAGCAAGGTTATGATCTCATCCCTGCTCACCGGATCCAGCCCACTGGTCGGTTCATCGAGGATCAGGAGTTTTGACTGATGACTCAAAGCAATAGCCAGTTGCAGTTTTACCTTCATGCCCCTTGAACACTTCCTATAAGGTTTTTTGGGATCAAGATGGAACTGGTTCAGGAGTTGTTTGTAATAGGAAGCATCCCAGTTGGCGTAGAGCCCTTGAAACACCCTTCCCAGTTCAGTCGGGTTAAGCATGCTGGGAATGCCTGCATCTTCCACCATGAAGCCTATGAAATTCCTTGCTTGGGCATCCATTCCAATATTCGTACTGCCAAGAACCGAAACTTCTCCTGCATCCTGGCGCAATAATCCAAGCAGAAGCTTGAGCGTTGTGGTCTTTCCACACCCATTTGCTCCTATGAGCCCATGCACCGTACCCTGTGCAACAGAGAATTCCTGGTAATCGAGGGTGAAATTTCCTAGTTGTTTTTTCAAATCCCTGCATATGATAGCCTGTTCCATCTTAAGCATCTCCCCGCTTCAATAACTCATACATCATTCCAAGTTCATCTTCCCCGAGATCCAAGAAATCTGAGAGCAACATGATTGCCCTCATATGTTCCTCAATTTTCCTCAGGTACTCCTCCTTAATCTGCTCATGATTGCGAGAAGCTACATAGCTTCCCTTAGCAGCAATGGTTTGAATATAGCCTTCCTTCTCCAATTCATCATACGCACGTTTTGTGGTGATGACACTTATTCTCAGTTCCTTTGCCAATACCCTGATGGAGGGAAGCAACGAACCCTCCTTCAAAACCCCAGAAACAATCTGAGAACGTATTTGTTCTGCAATTTGTGCATAGATGGGATCAGGGTTTGCATTCGAAAGAATGATGTCCAAGGCTGTTTTCTCCTTTCTGTACATATACAGTATATACAGTATGCACTACATGTCAACCACTTTGGTCCATCGGTTCTCAAGATTGTCTGGAATCGTTATACTGGTGTATATGATTGACTTCACCTTTGAAAAGAAAGACTCACTACAAGACGCTCTGATGCAGCTCCATGCCATCGTCACCCTGCTTAGGAGCGAAGAGGGCTGTCCATGGGACAGGGAACAAACATCCAAGAGTGTTGCAGAGAACCTGCTTGATGAAACCTATGAGTATATCGATGAAGTTATCAAACAGGATTTTCCTGGACAGAGAGAAGAACTGGGTGATGTACTACTTAATGCAATGATGTTGCTGGAGATCCACGAGGAACAGGATGATTTTTCTGTTGTTCAGGCACTCAATGATGTCTGTGAAAAGCTCATCAGAAGACACCCCCATGTATTCTCCACTGCTCAAGTCAGTTCCTCTGGTGAAGTCATTGACCTCTGGAACTCCATCAAGACCAACGTTGAAGGCAAACAGAGCAAGGATGATGATTTTTTCAGCAGGGTACCCTCCTCCCTACCCCCTCTCGAAATGGCCAATGAGATCCAGAAGAAGATCCGGAAAGTTGGGTTTGATTGGCCTCATGTAGAAGGGGTGGTAGAAAAGGTAAAAGAAGAACTCAGCGAAGTATTACAGGCAAAAGACCATCAGGATAATACCGATGAAGACTTGGAAATGGAGCTGGGAGATCTACTCTTTGCCACCGTCAACCTTACCCGGTTCCTGGGCTACAATCCCTCGGTTGCCTTGCATCGTTCAAACCAGAAGATGCGTGGTCGATTCAATGCGCTCTACCAACTGGCAAAACAGAAGGATGTACCATTGGACCAGGATCATCTTGATGAGATGGATCAACTTTGGCAGGAGGTCAAGAGCGAGGAAACCCGCTAGAAGGAATGGCGTATGGATAGCACAGCAGATAAGAACACTCGTGCGAAGCGAGAACGAAAAAAAGAAGGCGGAGCCATCTACGAGCGAATCGCCTATGATATTGCAAAAAGAATTGCCAATAATGAGATCGATGAAGGGACACGACTCTCTGGACGTTCGCTCATGTCTAGTGAATACGGAGTATCACCTGAGACCATCAGAAGAGCCTTCGCCCTCCTCGAGGAGCTCGAGGTGGTTCATGTAATGCATAATAGTGGTGTTCGTGTTCTCAGCACAGAGAAAGCAAAGACCTATATCAAGAAACATCACAAGCATGATGAAGGACGCTCCTTGTTGCAAAGGATGAGGGAAATCCTGAACGAGCAGGAATCCCTGAACCGTGAGCTGTATTCCACTGCAAAACAGCTATTTACCATGAACAACCGATTCAGGGAATCCAATCCGTTTCCCCTCTATGAATACACCATAGCTGAGGAGAGCAAGGCTATCGGGAAAAATCTGGGGGAGCTGCGTTTCTGGCAGGAAACCGGTGCCACCATCGTAGCCATCCGTAGGGATGGGGTGATCAACCTATCCCCGGGACCGCTTGAGCGGCTGGTCGCCGGAGATATCCTGATGATGGTGGGACCACATGATTGCCTGAGACGAACAGAACAACTATTCGATTGATCGTAAATACGCTACATATCCAGTGTCCCAAGATCCTGCAAAGAGCTTCTCTCGCTTGATCGTAAGCTTGCTTGCAATCAGGAACTTGTCAACATCAGAACCGAAGAGCAATTTGATCAAGTTGCGTTCCCCAGTAATACGAACCTTGTATTGGTGAGGTGTATCTCCCTTGGTTACTTCCCAGGATGCATCAGATGCTTGCAAGCGTTTCTCCAAGATCTCTGTATAGGGTTCCTCGCCTTTGGTGTCGATGCTGAACAGGCTTCCTTTCAGGTGTTTGGCAAGCGTCTGCTTTTTCGGTCCCTTCAGGAATAATACATCTAGGATTGTGTATCCTTCGTTAAGGGTTTGCTGCAACTCACTCCTCACCTTTTCCTCATCCAGCGTTCCGTCATCCACCAATTCAGCGAGCATTACCTCTTCTTCTCCAGCTATTCCAATGGAAAGCGGGTTCACAAACTCAAGCTTTGGCTTGGGATTGAATCCTTGGGTGAACTGCACATCCAGCGCTGAGCGCTGGAATGCCATCTCAAAGTTTCGCATTGCATTAATATGGCTTACGTAGAGCGCAGATCCATAACGTGAGTAAACAATAACTGTCTGTACCGTATTGGCAGGAACAGGAGGCATTGCCTTCGCGGCGCCAGGCTTCTCCTCTTTCCATTGTTCAAGGAGGGGATCCTTGTGGATTACATCGATAACCTGATGGGCAGAGGAACATGCACCACACTGATGTTCACATTCATCATAACAACGATCACTCAGGAGCAAGTTCTTCGCCCTATCCCACTCTTCCTTGAGAAATTTCTTTCCGACACGCAGGGAAACAGAATCCCAGGGCAACTCCTCATCAACATCATAGTCCTTGAATATGGCTTCCTCTGGATTGTAGGGAGCTTCAGCAATAGCCTCTTTCCAGAGATCATACTGGAGGTACTCATTCCATGCATCCAGGCGGCACCCTTTCTGGTAAGCCTTCTCGATTACATCTGCATACCGTGCATCTCCCCTGCTGATCAGACCTTCAAGATAACTGACGCTCGGTTCGTGGTAACTTACTTTGCATCCCTTGATCCGCTCATTGATCATTCTCTTCAACTGGCTCAACTGCTGGTAGGATTGCTCAGGTGTTAGCTGTGCACACCACTGGAATGGGGTATGCGGCTTGGGAATGAACGTTCCAATGTTGATATTCATCCGTATATGGGTCTCATCCCAGATTGCCCCTAGATAATCCACAATTGCCTGGTTTTCTTCCTCTCGGTCAACGACAGGTAGGCCAATCATGAAGTAGAATTTTGCCAGCTTCCACCCTCTGCTCTTCGCTTCCTTGGCAATGCCAATTACCTGTTCCAAGGGGACAGGCTTGTTCATCGCTAATTGCCAGGATTCCTTGGGAGTCTCTATGGCGAAGGTCAGTCCACTTTTACGTACCTCACTCAACTGCTCCAGAATTCCCAAGGAAAAGGAGTTGACCTTCAAGCTGGGCAGGGCAAAGGAGACATGTTTGGAAGCAAACTCTGCATTCAGTGTCTCGATCATCTCCTTGATATAGGGATGGTCCCCACTGGAGAGAGAACTAAGGGTCACCTCCCGGTATCCCAACGTATCGACATACTGACTCACCTCTTCCTTGATCGTTTCATAGAGTTTCTGCCTATATGGTTTATAGTACTGTCCTGCATGGCAGAATCGACAGCCATTGGGACATCCTCTCATGATCTCCACAACCCCATTATCCTGGGCAACCTTGAACGAAGGAACCACATAGTGCTGGTATCGGGCATCACGCTTAAGGCCGAAAGAGTCATCTATGAACCGCAAGGACCGCTTCTTCTCAGGTGACCAGAGGAACGGAAACTCCTGGAGCATCTTAAGTGTTTCCACTCTTCCGCAGCCCTGCTCCCGGGCTTTTCTCATGGTCTGGGCCACCTGTTCCAAGCCACCTTCAGCCTCACCGATGAAAACAAAATCCACAAACGGAGAGAAAGGCAGTGGATTGGTCACCGCTGGTCCTCCCAGGATGACAATGGGATGATTATCCCCGCGGTCCTTGCTCCTGAGAGGTATTTGCCCCAGTTCCAATACCTGGAGTACATTGGTGGCACAGAGTTCATACCCAATGGATATGCCCAACAAATCCAACTCATGCAATGGCTTGTGCAGGTCCAGGGTATAAAGGGGAAGCTGTTTCTTTCTCAGCAATTCCTCAAAGTCAGGGGCAACGGAAAAAACCCGGTCACAATGCACATAATCCATCCGGTTCAGAAGATCGTAGAGGATTCTCACGGCATTGTTGCTCATCCCTATTTCATAGAGATCAGGAAAACAGATTGCTGCATGGAAGTCCACAGCATCCATGTTCTTCTTCCCATAGTGGAATTCTCCACCAGTGTATCGGCTTGGTTGCGCAACCATAACCAGGTCGTCGGCTAATGCCTCAAGTATATTCATTCTCAATCCTTTCTCTATATATTCATTCCATCGACAAGGTCTGGTACTTATTGGCCAGAACCCTGAAATCTGCTTGTGTACAAAGTGTAGCTAAAGATGCGTACAGCATCTGTCTCTCCTGTGAGGTCAGGTCAGCCTGCTCATACTCCTGTGCAAGGGGGACCAGCGTCTGTGCCCATGCCTTTGAGGGTAGCTGAGAAGCAAGGGTCGCAAGAAGAGACACTGCTTCTCCATTTTCCAGATCCCCAAGTGCATCTCGTATCTGTCCAAGGGGTGCTTCTGCTTCGAGCAGCAAAAGTGCATACTCCCTGTCATCCAACTGCTGCCTGAGGTAGGTGGCAAATACCATGGCTGCTTCCTGAGAGCGACCAAGAGCCATCAGTGCCTGATAGTAGGCTATCGCTCCCTGTGTCCCCAGGGCTCCAGCCTCATCAAGGAATGCAGCTTGCTCAACAACAAGCTCTGCATTCCCTTCACGGTCAGCGAGAATAAGCATCAAGTTACGGGCCGCCATACTGGCTCCTTCCTCTCCGGCTATCTCCTGATACAGATCAAGGCTCTGCAATGCCGATGCGCTATCACCACGCTCAGCCTGCGCAAGTGCAAGATAATAGAGGCTGCCGCTTCTGTAGGTTTCCCTGAAATCCTTTTTTGCTACACGGTATAAGGTATCCCATTCCCCTTGCTGTGCAAGCACTTGCAAGGAAGGTATCTCTTTTCCACAAGAAGAAAGCAGCGAAGCAAGAAAAAAGGAGAACAGAAGGAGCTTCCACAATCGTGTTTTCTTCATCTTCTGTTCTCCTGTTTATCATAAAACAAGGCAAGCAATAAGCCGGGTTCTGTTTGTGATGATCATCTATCCAAGAACCTTGTTACCAAGGCTTTTTAGCAACCGACCCGCAGGTTCAGGGCGGACAACCCACCTGCTGCTTGGTTTTGCTCCTGACGAGGCTTACCCTGCCACCCCTGTTGCCAGTGGTGCGGTGGGCTCTTACCCCACCATTTCACCCTTACCGGAAAACCGGCGGTATCTTTTCTGTGGTGCTCTCTATAGCGTTACCGCTCCCGGGTGTTACCCGGCGTCATGTCCTATGGAGCCCGGACTTTCCTCAAGCGGCTGGTAGCCGCCCGCGATCATCTAGCCTACCTTGAAAAAACCTAAAGCAGATCGTCGAATTCACTGCTATCGACAAAGTCGGAAAGACCGCCTTCCTCGATATCCACATCTTCAACATGCTTGCGGAACTTCTCTTCTGCTCCTTCTGCTTCCTCATAGAAGAGGATACGGCTGCAGTACGGGCAGAATTCAATTTCCTTTGCTTCCCTGACCTCATTGACGAACTGATTTGGAAGAACGATATGACAGCCCTGGCATACCAATCCATGGATGGGAACAATACCCTTTCCTTTCTTGTTCTTCACGATATTGCAGAACTTGTTGTACAAGTCTTCATCAATGTCACCACCAATGTAACTCAGGCACTTTTTCTCAAGTGCTTCAAGTTCCTTCCGCTTCTCATCGAGCAGGGATTCAATCTTGCTCGCCTCGCTGTCAACTTCCTGTTTCTGGAGTGACATCAACTGCTCTTTCTCAGTAAGGCGTTCACTATACTCGTTGACCTGCTTCTCTTTCACATGCAACTGCTTGAGCAGACTCTGTTCCTTTGCTGCAGCATCCTTGATCTCTTTCTCCAACGCTTCGAATTCACGCTGGGTACTGATCAACTCCATCTGCTTCTCAGAGTTTTCACGAGCCAATACTGCATCATCATACTGGATGTGAAGGCTTTTCAGATCATCCTTGGCTGCTTCACTTCTCGTATGTTCCTCAATATATTCAAGGTTAATCTTGTCGAGCAGCTCCTGCTTGACCTTCAAATCCCTTGGCAACTTGACAATCTCATCCTCAAGCGCAAAACGGTCACTAAGGTCTTCCTGCAGCTGGTTGAGTCGTGCAAATACTTCTGCTTCTTCCATCATCTTCTCCCTGTATCTCTCAAATGAAATCCTTCAATTTCCTACTTCGCTTGGGATGTCTGAGCCTTCTCAAAGCTTTTGCTTCAATCTGGCGGATACGTTCCCTTGTCACCTCAAAATACAACCCAACTTCCTCGAGTGTCAATGAATACCCATCATCGAGTCCGAATCGCATTTTCAGTACTTCCTGCTCTCTTGCAGGTAGTGTAGCCAAAACGTCCTTCAGCTGTTCCTGCAACAGCGCATATGCTGTCTGTGTGGCTGGATTCTCAACTTCCTTGTCCTCAATGAAATCACTGAGCAAGGAGTCTTCCTCTTCACCAACAGGAGTCTCAAGGCTGATTGGCTCGCGGGCAACATTCTTGACTGCCTTGACCTTGATCTCGGTCCAACCCAGCTTCTCAGCCACTTCCTCATCGGTGGGTTCACGACCCAGGGACTGCATAAGCATCCTTGACTCCCGAACCACCTTATTGATCTGTTCTATCATGTGTACGGGAACCCTGATGGTTCTTGCCTGATCGCTGATCGAACGGGTAATTGCCTGGCGGATCCACCACGTGGCATAGGTAGAGAACTTGAAACCCTTGCGGTATTCAAACTTCTCAACTGCCTTGATCAATCCAATATTGCCTTCCTGGACCAAGTCAAAGAAGTGCAAGCCACGGTTGGTATATTTCTTTGCGATGGAGACAACCAGACGCAAGTTCGCCCTGATCAACCTATCCTTCGCATCCTTCATCATCTTCTGACCATACTTGATCTTGGTGGAATGAATCAGGATATTCTCACACGTATCCTCAAACTGATACTCAATCTGTTTCAGGTCCTTCTCAGTGAGCTGTAACTCCCTGATCAGGTCCTTGATTGTATCACTGCTGAGGTGAAGCTCTTCCTCAATGATGGCACTCTTGCCTTGGGTCGCAAGATCACGGCCAAGTTGACGAAGTTCCTTTGGATTGGTTATGTGCAACTTGTTTTCCAGTTGCTGCTTCTTCTCTTTGTATGAGCGAATCCTGTTCTCTGCATCAATGAAGTCATGGGTAAAGGAGGTTATTTCCTCAGGTTGCAGATCAATCTTTCCAAGCTTCTTGAGTAGGGTCTTCCTCGATTTCAGGAGTCCCTCATCACGCAAGACATCCTCGCCAGTGCTGATCATCTGCTCTTTCTTGCCCATGTAGTTCTTGAGCCCGGCCTGAACTTCCTTCAAGGGCTCCTTGTAGTACTGGTTGAAGCGCTTCTGAACCGTAACAAGTTCCTTATAATCCTTTGCGTTGTACTCTTCTTCCTGTCCCTCGATTTTCAGGTTGAGTGTCTTGAAGATTTCATAAAAGCGGGTGATCATGACACCGCTTTCCTGAATGACTTCCTTGATGATCAAGGCTCCATCTTCCATCTTCTTGCTCAGTTCAACCTCTTGTTCAGCGGTAAGAAGGTTCTCCCTTCCAATCTCCCTGAGATAAAGGCGTATGGGATCATCCCCACTGGTATCGCTCTTGTCGGTACCGAGGATTGTATTGTGCCTGCTGTGATCGCTATCCCCATCCCGCTCCTCCAGGCTCGAGATGTCAACAAACCGTTCACCGCCCCCTACCGAATCATCATCGGTACTTAAAGCGGTCCAGTCACTCTTTATGGAATCATCTTCCTCTTCGTCTTCATCAAGTGCATCATCGTCATCATCCGCATCGGGATCCGATCCATGTTTTGCTTTCTTCTTGGATTTCTCTTCATCGTCCTTTGTATGTTCATCAGGAAAATGTTCAATCAAGTCATCAACCGTGATGCTCTCATCATCATCAAGAAGGTCATCCGGCTCATCATCAAGGTCATCTGTATCGATTTCATCGGGAGTCGGACCATCTGGGAAAACACCAGCAACATGGGCATCCTCACTCTCTGTGACATCAATTTCCAGTTCACTGAGCGTTTGCATGATTTCATCGACAGCCTCATCCGTGGCATGTTTCGGCCCGAGAGCATTACGTATCTCGTCCTTGGTTACCTGTCCGGTCTCTGCTGAGCGTGCTACCATGTCCTTGAGAATGGTCTGCGAAATAGTTTCATCAAGCATCTGTATTTCTTACCTACCCTGTTTACATCTCCTGTCCAAGAGTACGCTTAAGTTGTGCTATCTTAGCATCAATCTCAGTCTTCTCCCGAAGCAGTTCCTCGATCCCTTCATCCTCAGTACCGTCCTGAAGACTAATATCCAAAAGTCGTTTATTGCTTAAACGACGCTTCTCATAATTACGCAGTTGAATTCGATTCACTGCTTCATTGAGAACCTCCACTGGTGCCAGTCGAAATTCTTCCATAGCAAAGGACGATGCTACGTCACTTCGCAGTTGCGGGTCTTCAATCATCTGCAAGATATACTCATCGTGCTTTCCGACATCTTCCCGTGCAGCCTCCTCCAATACATCGTAGAGAGCTTCAGCCTCACTGTCCTCCAGGTCCTCAACAGCTAATTTGTATCGAGTTTGCAAATACAAATCCCGATTGTTGACCAGAGTCAGCATTGCGTACAAATCGACAGAAATGGTCGCTGGATTCAACGCCCGGATCTGTCTCTCCTCATTCCTGACAGCCGGTTTTACAACAACCCGCTCCTTACGTGAATAATCGTCAAGAATTGACGACTCGTCAACATTCAAAAGGGAAGCCAGGGTTTTTATAAGATCCTGCTTCTCAATCGACGACTGTGTGACGTCCAAATATGGCCGAACCGCATGAAATACAGAGGTTTTGCCTTTGGGCGTCAGTGTATCATACTGGTTTACCGCATTGTTTACAAGATAATGAAACCCTTGAACTGCATGTTGCAGCTCATTTTGCAGGGCTTCTTCCCCTTTCTCCTGCACCAACTCTGAGGCATCCTTTGCACTCTTGAGCATAAGCACAGAATTTTCCATGCCGAAATCCTGGGCAATGACCAAAGCTTTCTGCGCTGCACTCTGTCCTGCCCTGTCGCTATCAAAGAGAATTTGGACCGAGGTACAATATCTTCTCAGCAACTTACCCTGGTCTTCGGTAAAGGAGGTACCCAATGGAGCCATTGCATTGGTAAAACCACTTTGATGCAGGGCAACCACATCAAAATTCCCTTCACAGAGTATCGCATTCTGGCTTTTCTTGATGGTATCAAGGGATTCGTACAAGCCAAACAGGTTGTGTTTCTTGCTGTAGATCATTGTCTCTGGGGTATTGATGTACTTTGCCTTCGAGGTATTGGAAAGGTCCCTCCCACCGAAAGCTACCGTCTTGCCCTGCCAGTTTCGGATGGGAAACATCAACCGGTCACGAAACAGCGGAAATCGGGGATTGTTCTGGCTGAAGAGACCACTCTGCTTGAGGAGTTCATCACTGTAGTGATGTTTACGGAGGAATGAATACAGCCATTGTCCATCAGCAGGGGCATATCCAAGGTTGAATTTCTCCCACATTGCCTCGCTGACATTCCGGTCTCTCAGATAGACTCTGGCTTGTTCTGCTTGTCTGGAATGCACCAGAAGATAGTGAAATGATCCAGCAATCTTGTCATAGAGCTCAAACAATGTCTCTTTCAGGTCACGTTTGCTCTTATCCTCTTCAGTCTCATCAGCAAGTTCAATATTTGCTCTTCTTGCCAGTATCTTGACAGACTCGACAAAGCTCACCTTCTCCATCTCCATGAGGAAGTCGAACATCGAGCCGCCCTTCTTGCAACTGAAACAGTAGTAGAAACCTTGTTCATCAACGACGGAGAAGGATGGGGTTTTTTCTTCATGGAAAGGGCAGAGGCCCCAAAGCCTGCCACCCCTGGCACTCAAGGTGACATAATCAGAGACTACCTCACTGAGAGGAATTCGTGCCTTGATCTGTTCAAGTACCGATTCCGAAATCTTTGCCATCGCTTTTCCTAATCCCGCATGATCGGGGTTTGTTGGAGATCTATCCTGAGAAGCTCATCAATCTCTTCCCTGGTGTAGCGTCTCCCCTTTCCGATTCCCGGACATGACTTCTTCTCTTCTTCCCAATGTTCCTCGCTCTCCAGAATACTCATCCAGAATGGATAGGTCCTACACTGCCTGGGTCGTCCATCGTATACCGAACATCCCCTTTCGTTCAGGAACACACAGTCATAATTCTGCTTTTCCTTCAAACTGATCATGGAGAATGCACCCATATCTACAATCCGGCAATAAGTTTTTATGAATGCTTGCTCATCCATACCGGTATGGGCACAAAGTCGATCAAGATCTGGTTGCGAGAGAAAAACATACCCCGGTTCACAGCTGCAACAATAGCGGCAACCCTCTACACAAGAAAACCGTAAGCCATCCTCATAGAAGCAACTCATCAACACCCCTTTTTCACGATACAGACAGGAAAAAGGCCTTCCTCAAAGAAGAAGGCCTCCAAGTGGAGAGAGAAGGATTCGAACCTTCGAAGGTATAACCAACAGATTTACAGTCTGCCCCCTTTGGCCACTCGGGAACCTCTCCATGCCAAAAGACATTCGTACATTACAAACTCTGCATTGTTTTGTCAACCTGTCTCAGTAAAATTCTTGATTTCTCTCATTGCAAGGCGTTTTTCCCCAAGTTCTTGACAGATTTGCCCTCTGTCGATATAGTGCACAGAGTCAAAGCCGACTTAGCTCAGCGGTAGAGCACGTGACTTGTAATCTCGGGGTCGTCAGTTCAATCCTGACAGTCGGCTCACAGGGGGGCACACCACTATGGTGTGCCTCTTTTCATCTTTCCAGCACAGCTGTGCTCACAAATCAATCCAACTGCTCTGCTGATATCTTGCAATAAATAGAAATACTTGTTATAGATAGTGTTTGTTAGCCTTGGCTAATAATTTAATACGATTAGGTGGTACTACTACACTATGGCAATATCGAGAACTCCTGTTTTCAAAAGATGCAATTATTTGGGGATCGATCCCCTGGTATTGGGGTATTCCCACAAACCAAGCATCAGACGCACAAAGACTACAAATCGACGACGCAAGCAAAGTGTGTATGCGCGTCAGCTCATAGAGAAACAAAAACTGCGTTTTATCTATGGTGTACTGGAAAAGCAATTCAGACTTATTTACGCAAGAGCAGAGAAAATTGACGGAATCACCGGAGAGAATCTACTCACCTTGCTTGAACTCAGATTTGACAACACCATATTCCGCCTGGGACTCTCAACTACCCGGAAGGAAGGCAGACAACTGATCAATCATGGTCATCTTATGCTGAACGGGAAGCGAGTAGGCATTCCTTCGGTAACACTGAAGGTCGGGGATGTCATTTCGGTCCAGGAAAAAAGCAAGCAGGCATTCAGGTTACGCAAACTCGCCCAGAACAGAAAAATTCCTGCTTGGCTGGAATTTGATGAAGAGAAATTGGAAGCTAAGGTAGTAACCTTACCGGTAAGAAGTGATATCGACTATGATGTCACAGAATCTGCGGTTGTTGAGCTTTACTCCAAGTAACTCATAAAGAGGAGCCGGTTAGTTTGTTTTCTCCGGCTCCCTTTATATCTTACATCCATATCGTTCTCTTCACTATCGAGTGCTGATTCCTAATCTCTGGATTCACACTGCCCTGTGGAACTCTTGATACTAAGATTTGGCTTGAGGATGACATCCGTCCTCCCTTCCCCTCTACGTCTTGCCTGGAGTTGCTCAAATGCACTCCTACCCAACAACATAGGATCCTGATGTATGCTGCTCAGGGCGGGACGGGTCATATCACTGAGGAAGGATGCATCGTATCCAATCACGGAGACCTGCCTCGGAACTTCGATATTCTGCTCCCTCAATGCCTGTAAAACGCCAGCTGCAACAGAATCATTACAACAGATAATTGCAGTGAAATCATAGAGGGTGGAGAGAAAATGCTTGGTCATCGCATACCCGCTTTCATAGGTATACCCTGTACTGCAGAGAAGTTCCCTTTGTATCTTCACCTCGTATTCGCTCAATGCCTTCTGGTATCCTTTCAAACGATCGAGGGATGAATAGCTTCCCAGGAGTCTCCTGTCATGGAAATTGAGAAGGTCATCCGGTCTCTCACTCCAGAAACTCGCGAAGAAGGCAATCTGACGATGTCCAGCCTTCAAGAGGTACTTTGCTGCAAGATATCCTCCAAGCTCGTTGTCATAGTAGATATGACTTGCGTAATCGCAGTAATCATGCCTATAGATGATCACGATTGGGGTTGATATCGCAAACAATGCAGGCAGCAACGAAGAGGAAGTATCACTGAGGGGGCAGAACAAAAGACCATCAACACCAAGCTTTGCAGCCCTTCGAAGGTTCTCCTCTTCCTGCACTGCACTCCCCTCTGAAGAGAGAACCATAAGGGTCTCACCCTCCTGATTAGCCTGACGAAGAATTCCCTCCACAACCGAAGAGAAGAAAGGGTTTTCCAAACTAGGAACCACCAGTGCAATCATGGCATGTGGCCGCTTGGGTTTCTTGGGGACATATCCCAAAGCATACATAGCCTCGCGTACCCGTTTCGCTGCAGATGGTTCCACACGGTTGGCATGGTTCACAACCCTTGACACTGTTGCAATGGAGACCCCTGCGGCCCTAGCGACATCAGTGATGGTGATCTTTTTCCTATTCATGTATCCAGCTCCCTGATATCTGCCCCACAGGTACGGAAGGCGTCAAAAAAGCCGGGGAAGGAGACAGCAGCACACTCCGCATCCTCAACGACCAGACCTTCCTCTGTGGCAAGGGCAAGCGCTACCATCGCCATGGCGATTCGGTGATCGCCTGAAGATCCAACAGTTCCCCCTTTCACCTTTGTAGGGCCCTTTACCACAAGCGAGTCCTCCCCTACCTCCAGATCGCAACCCAGGGCATTGAGTTTGTTTGCCATCTCAGCTACACGATCAGTTTCTTTCTGGCGTACATGGCCAAGATTGGTGAAGGTAGTAATCCCGTGTGCTTGCGTGGCAGCAACTGCGAGTGCAGGCAAGGAGTCAGGGATATCACCAAGATCTATCGTAAGACCTCCGTGCAAGGTTGCCCCTCCCTTTACCCTGAGGGTTCCCTCCTTCTCGTCTTTTTCCACATATGCACCCATTGACTGTAAGATATCAATTACTCGTTTATCCCCTTGACTGTCCAGAAAATCGAGAGAGGTCAAAAGCAAGTCTGAATTGCTGAGTGTGGCCGCTACCAGGGGAAATGCTACTGCAGAGAAGTCCGCAGGTATGGTAAACCTTCCCGGAGTATAGTGTTGCCCACCTTTGATGTAAAACCTGGTATAGTCCTCATTCCTCTCAACTTCAACTCCATATCGTTGCATCCAGTCGAGGGTTATCTGCACATAGGGAGTCTCCAAGGGGTTGTCCACCAATATCTCGGTATCTCTTTCTGCCAATGGGCTCGAGAGCAACAGGCTTGAAACATATTGGCTGTTGCTTCCATTGAGCCTTACCTTTCCCCCTTTCAATACTCCCTTGATAACCACAGGAGGAGCTTCCTGCCCTTCTCGGGTCAGGAAAGCCGTTGCGCCAAGGGTATTCAGTGCATCTACCAAGCGCTTGATAGGACGCCTACGAATCTGCTCATCTCCGGTAATCACTGTCCAACCATCCACCAAGGCAGCAACTGAGGAGAAGAAACAGGTGGTGGTACCTGAATTTCCAGTGTTGATGCAATCTTCTGGAGCAATCAAGGAGCTTCCCCTCCCTTCAATCACCCAAGAGCCTTCCCTCTCTTCTATCCTTGCCCCGAAGGCTTTTGCAGCGGATAGGGCACTCAATCCATCACCACTAGCCAGCGGATTACCGATGATCGATCTGCCTTCAGCGAGCAAACCCAGGAGAGCAGCTCGTATGGTGTGACTCTTGGAGCCAGGAACCTGAAGACTTCCATGCAAGGAACCGGGTTTAACGAATACACGCATACATCACATCCTTTTCAATCGTATAAATCGCTTCAAGGCCCTGCTGTTTGAGAGTAGTGTCAGAACAACCAACGTAAGCAAGATCATGGTTATGGGTCTTCCTAGCAGTGCCACAAGAAATACATCCTCACTGGAGGCAAGGGATATGGCTCTGCGGAAGTTGGAATCCATCATACCTCCGAGGACGATGGCTAGTGTCATGGGAGCAACAGAATACGAACGACGTCGCATGAAGAAACCCAATACCCCGAAGAAGAGCATCAGGTAGACATCAAACATCCTGTTATTCGTTGCGAAGGATCCGATGATACAAAGTATAGTAACCAAGGGAAGCAGAATTCTCTTGGGAACAGCAATGATCTTGCTGATCCTCGGAGCTACCAGGAGACCAAGGACCAAGAGGAAAACACTCCCAATAAAGCCACCAGCAAGGATTGCGTGAAACATCGGGGCACTTGTCTTGATGAACATTGGACCAGGTTGTAATCCATGAACATAGAAGACTGAGAGAATGATCGCAGTAACAGCATCCCCGGGTATGGCGAGGGTAAGCATGGGGATCATGGCCCCTCCAATACAAGCATTGTTGGCCGATTCACTGGCAACAATGCCCTCCACTGCCCCCTCTCCGAAAGGAACAGCGGGATTCTTAACCAATTTCTTTGCCTGACTATAGGCAAGGAAGGCCGCAACAGGACCACCTGCGCCAGGCAACGCTCCGATGACAACCCCGATGGTTGCATACCAGAGAGAAATCGGTGTATGGCGCAGCACCTCTTTCATTTTCAGTTTCTGGTACGAGAGAGCGTTTACATCACCTCCCTCAAGACTGGTGGAGATGACCATCAACACCTCAGAAAAGCCAAAGAGCCCCACCAACGCGGGTACAATATTGATTCCTGCCTGTAAGTTCTCGATGCCAAAGGTAAGCCTCGCGGTACCCATTACCGAGTCAATGCCTACCATACTGAAGAACAGACCGAGACAGGCGCTGATAAGTCCCTTTGCAAAATGCTTCGTAGTCAAGGAACCTACGGTGGTCAAGCCGAAGGTTGCAAGGAGAAAGTAGTCCATCGGGGTGAATTTCAGCGCTACAGAGGATATCGGCTTGGCAACAACAGCCAAGGCGAGAAATCCAAAAAGCGTCCCTATGAATGAGTACATGACCGCGTAGATCAGGGCTTTGTACGCCTCACCCTTTTTTGCCATGGGAAAGCCATCAAGCGTGGTTACTACCGATGAAGGGGCTCCAGGAATATTGATAAGGATGGCAGAGAGAGCACCACTGAATACACCTACCACATACACGCCCATGATGGTGGCAAGGGCATTGGTGGTCTGCCATGAGTAGGTGATTGATACCAGAAGTGCTGTTGCCATAGAGACCGACAACCCAGGAATGGAACCCACGAAGAGTCCAGCCAACGAGCCGGCGAAGACAAGCAATACAAACTGAAGGTTACTTGCATAGGAAATTATTCCAAGAAACATATCCATTAATCCAATCCTCCTACGGAAGCATGACGTGCAGAAGCTTTCCAAACAGGAGATACATCAAAGAAGTAAATCCTATAGAGAGCAAGCCGATCAAGAGATACCTTCGCTCTCCTAGGTAAAAGAACAATCCGAAGAGGAACAAGGTCGTTGAGACGAGAAACGTAAGATAGGGCATTACCATGACATAGACCAAGGTTGCAAGCGTTACCACAGCTGTGTCACGAACCAAGAACAATACAGGAGTAATCTCTCCCTTCTCTTTACCTGCAGAACGAAGCAGGGAGAGGGAGAGAGGAAGCAGGAACACCGCTACAAGCAGGGGAAAGAGATAAGGGGACTGCTGCCAGACTACCTTTGCCAGGTGATGCTCCACCAACGAATAGACAATGGTAGAGATGGATAACAAGAGAAACACGAATCCTTCGATTCGTGAATATGTTCCACTTCTTGATCGTTGCGCTTCTTCCATGAGGACTCCTTGTGTAAGGTCTTGCAGAGAATTTCTGCAAGACCGAGTAATATCTAGTACTGGGACTTCTCAATCCCGAACTTCTCAGGACTGAATTTGGCTACCCCACTATCGTAGAGCATCCAGGAAACCAAGGACTCCCAATCCTTGTAGAACTCCTTCATAGAAGCCTCATCTGGATACTTCTCATAGAGCTTATCCAAGGAGTTCTTGGCAACAAACGCTTTCCAAGCCGGTTCCTGTACAGCTTTCTTTGCTGCATCGCGAAGGATGGTGACCACATCAGAGGGCACATCCTTATCCACCAAGAATGAAAGCGGGGTGAACGGATTGGAGAGATAGCGCTCTGAACCAGGGAGAATTTCTCCGAGGGTAGGTACATCACTGTGGGCTTCCAGTCGGTCAAGGGCAGAGATACCCAGCAACTTCAAGTCTCCGCTCTCCAGGTATCCGGTGACTGTGGAGTAGTTGGAGTTGGTGAAATCCACTTGGTCTCCCAAAACTGCGAGGATGCAGTCCGCTCCACCAGGGTATGCAGTAAGGGCCATTTCCATGCCGAACTTGCCATAGATCATAGCTTGCACATGCCCTGATCCACCTGGTCCGGTATAACTCATCTTGACTTTGCCGGGGCGGTTCTTGATGTCATCCACCAAGTCCTGGAGGGTCTCATATTTTGAATCTTTACCTACAACAATGACCTTCGGGTCATTGACGGCAACCATGATCGGGGTGAAATCATCATAACTCATCTCACTCAAACCCATTACTCTCTGGGTCCCCAATGATTCTGCGGTGAAGAGAACGGTATACCCATCACTCTTTGCATCAAGCACGGTGCGGGCGCCAATGGAACCGCTAGCCCCACCCTGGTTGATGACCGTAATACTCACGCCAAGGTGTTTCTCCAATTGGACAGCCAATTGCCTTCCACTAATGTCTGTGGTGCCCCCAGCTCCGTACGGAACAATCATGGTAATCGGTTTGTTTGGATACGAAGCGTCTCCTGATTCGGTGGTTCCAGCGCCCCAAAGCATGGAGATGGACAAAAGCAACAAAAGGAAAACAAGCATCTTGTGTTTCATATGGCCTCCTACGGTACCAAGTGTAAATTATCATAGATTATGCATCAGTTTGTACATTTATGCAATATTTATACATAAATTCGAAACATCAATCAGTAGCTTATTTATATAAAGCAACTTAATGTTTACAAACTCTTAGAATTTATCTGTAAATTTACATCTCTTTTCAAAAAAAATATCCTTCCCCTCCTTACATGGAGGGGTGGGCATACTCTGGGCGAAGCACCTCTGCTCCCTGCATAAACACAGGAATTGTCTGTTCCATAGGATGGTTCACGACAACCAACATCCTGATGACCTTCTCCAACATCCCATCGATTTCAAGTTCCTGCATACAGAACAAGGGGGTTGAACCACAGTAACCTGCTTTTCTCAATCCTGTTGCAGGATTTCGACTTTTCAGATCACTGGTTTGGGTGATCAGGAGATAGGCAACTTCCTCTTGCTGCAATGAATTAAGGGCAAGCACTTCCCGGTAGAGTGTTGCAGCGGCAGTTTCTATGAGCTCAGGTACATCTTCCTGTACACAAATAGCCCCCCTGATAGCACAGATGGTTGGTGGTAATTCCATAGTTACTCCTCAAGCAATATATGATAACATCATCCTATCGTAATTCCTCTCGTGATCACATGTTCCAATAACCCTACAATCAAGCTTAAGGCAAAGACTGCGAGCATCCTGAGAACAGTTAGCAATACTGCAGAAGCAGGGAATATTCGATCCCCTGCCCAGACCAAGAGGGAGAAAACCAGAATCCAGAATCCAAAAAGCAAACTGGTCCAGCTTATGAGAGAGAGAAAGAAATGCAGCAGCCCGACAAACTCCATGCTTACAGCAAAAAAACTACTTGCTATATAGACAAGAAAAAAGAAGAGATAGAGCAAGAGTGTATAGGTATGTACCCGACTGGAAAAAGCCAGCAAGCGCCGTGTCTGCAACATAGATTGATGGTATCACCTAAGAGAGCTTGTCTGCAACCGGGAAACTCACGAAGAGTTTCCCCTGGCCTGAGGCAAATACATCCAAGACCGGGGAATCTGCTCGGTTTGAGAGAGAAATAGAGGACATGGATAATACATGCTGACTGAGAGGCCATTGCAACTGCTTTGCAGTAATGACTACTTCCTTGGTGAAGCTCGAGGGAATAAAACTAACCGTTTGTGGTGGATTGTGTATTTCAAAGCGGTGGTATTTTCCGACCAAAAAAAGGCTCTCATAGGCTGTATACCATGCAGAGGGAGGACCATACTGGTCAAAAAGGCTGTAGGTGGTAAAGAGATGGTCCATACGAAACCCTCCACCACCAACGAGAACATAGGTGGAAAACCCGAGGGAGAAGGCTTTTCGTAACGCCAGCTCTGTGTCACTCTCATCCTTATCTGCAAGACTCTTCTCATGGTCAAGGTGTTGTATCTCAGAAAAATACCGGGTGGAATCAAAATCCCCGATACAAAGATTGACGGGCATCCCCAAGGCTTTCGCTGCCTCATACCCACTATCTGCCGCAATAACCATATCTCCAGGTTGTAGAAGATCCATAGGAAGCCGGGAAGGAGCCCCACCACCTGTAAATATTATAGCTTTACTCATAAACGCTCACTTTATGTTGCGGATTTATCAATATTATCATAGTATATTACCACATTCATAAATAAAAGAGGAATGAACATGTCCAACGTAACTCAGCAGCTCTCGAAGGTTGCGCTCAAGCGCGCAGATATCATGATACCAAAAGCAACAGTCAATCTCTCCAAATGGGCAGTTGTTGCTTGCGACCAGTATACTTCAGAACCCGAATATTGGGAACAGGTCAAACAACTCGTGGGGGAGAATCCTTCAACACTCAACCTGATCTATCCTGAAGTATACCTTGAGGAGGCAGATCCAGAAAAACGTATTGAGTCAATCAATGCCACCATGAGACAGTATGTAGAAGAGGATCTGTTCAACGTATACAAGAATGCTTTTTTTCTGGTACACCGAACTACTCCTTCCAGCAATATCGGACGCTGGGGTCTTCTTGTTGCACTGGACCTTGAGCAGTATGACTATGCCCCTGATTCACGCAGCATGATCAGGGCGACTGAGGGAACCATTCTCTCCAGGATACCACCGAGAAAAGAGATTCGTAAGAATGCACCGCTTGAACTTCCCCACATCATGGTCTTGATCAATGACGAGAAGCGTTCGGTCATTGAACCGCTTGCAAAGAAGAAAGAGCAACTTCCACTTGCCTATGAAACAGAACTTATGGCTGGAGGCGGTGCTTTGAAAGCCTGGGTTGTTGATACTGAAGAAGACATGCTCAAGATTGCAGAGTCCTTGGATGGAATGCTTGATGCACTCCCCCAGGATAATCCCCTGCTCTATGCCATGGGGGACGGTAACCACAGCCTTGCAACAGCGAAGAGTTGTTGGATGGATATCAGGGAGACCCTCACGGAAGAAGAGCGAAAAGAGCATCCTGCACGCTATGCATTGGTTGAACTAGAGAATATCTTTGATGAGGGATTGGAGTTTGAACCGATCCACCGTGTACTTTTCGATCTTGACCAGCATACGTTTGAAAGCGAGCTCGCAAAAGCTTGTGACCATTTTGAGAAAGAAAAGGTATCAGACCTAAAATCACTCGACGCAGCAATCAACAAAGAGGATGGCGTACAGAGGTTCGGGTTCTGTGACAAGCATGGATATCAAGTGTACATACTTACAGAGCCAAAAGCTTCCATCGCCGCAGGTACCCTGCAATTGATCATAGATTCATTGCTTGCACAGAAAATTGCCAGTGTGGACTATATCCATGGAAAGGATGTCACAGCTACCCTGGGAAGCAAGGATGGCAACATTGGGCTCATCCTGCCGGAAGTCTCCAAATCAACCTTCTTTGATTCGATCATCAGGGACAATGCTTTGCCGAGGAAAACCTTCTCCATGGGAGAAGCGCATGAGAAGCGGTATTACATGGAGGCAAGGAAGATTCAACGCTAAGCAAGAAGTGCTGACGCATCATAGTCGCCACAGCGCAACAAGGTGTAGGGAGTTGTCGTACAATCGATCAAGGTGGAGGGAGTATCCCTCTGCCGCATCGGATCCACGACAATGGCCTGCACCTTATCTTTGTATGTGAAGATAATATCTGTAATATTGGTTATGGAGTACCCATGGGGATTTACGGCAGTTGAATAGATTGGGGAACCGAGACGGGTAAGCAGTTCCTGTATGAAAGGGTCATTTGGAACCCGGATTGCATGGGTCCCTTCACCGTCCATAGCCGGAAGGATGCAGGTAAGCGAGCAGGGCCAATGATCATGGAGTACCTCTGGAACGCGGCAAAGTTGTTGTGCTTGCTCAAGAGTTGCCAAGATAGCAAACTGTTGTTGCCCTAGATGCTCCTTCAATGCGCGAATCTTTTGAAACGTCGTGGCAACCTTACCACTCAGACCATAGATTGTGTCACAGGGAAGGATCATAAGCTGGTCCTCCTGAAGATGAACCACACATCGGTCCAAGGTCGCTTGTTCTGACTTATAGAGGAGTTCTGCTTCCTCACCTTTCCAACTCATACGTTCGCCTCCGCCTATTCTGCATCCACCAATAGCATAGCGTAATCACTGCTGCCATGACTAGGGAGGCAAGTGCTAGATATATGGTAGGAATTCCAGAAAACCCCAGAGACTCACCTGATTCAAAGGTGCGGAGTATCCTATCCTCATAGGGGCTGGAATTTTGATCCTCATCAATGAAGTAATATACCTGTTCCCCTTCACTCTGATATCCATACTTGAAGGCAGCATCCTTTAGAGCATCTTCACTGCTCGCTTCATCTCTCTGTCGTCTCAACGAGTCCACCTGTAATGAAAGCATGGTCTGCTCATACGAAAGTTTTGATATTTCAGCTTTCAAGGCTCGATTATGCAGAAAACCTCCAGTACCAAGTACTGTCATAAGTAAGGAAAAGATAAAAACTAGGCTGAAAGCGAATAGTAGCGGAATTTTTCTTGTCATGCCATCCTTCAATCACTATACTAAGTATGATACTATACCAATAATACTGGTGTAAAGTTTGCATGGAGGTGGCAATGTCTGAAAACAAACACTATGGACGTCAGATTTTTCTGAGCCTGTTCCTTACCGTATTTCTCCTCTTGGCCGGCCTCTATCTTGCTTCACGGTATCTGTTACCACTCTATGATGTCAATCAACAACAGATTTATGACATATTGGTTAAGTTGTTTCCCATTCTTCTCGGCCTTGTAATGATCGAGGTCGGTGTCATGATCGCTCGCAGGAGAGATGAGGAGTATGCTGACCAAGTAGACAAACTCCCTCCCAATGCGTATGACAAACCTTTCTACACCCTTCCCGGTGACGACCCCAGCCACCTACACAGTGACGAGCTGTTGCTCAGCCAACAGAGAGTGCAGCCAAACACTTCCCAGATACAAGATACCATTGAGGAAGAGGAGCTTAAGCCACAGGCGGTTGCTTCCGTCGAACCAATGGTTCCCAGGGAAGAGGAGGCAATGGTTGAACGCTTTGAAATGGCGGAACCGGAGCAGGAAACAGTGGAGGCAGAAGCAGAGATTGCTGAGCCTGTTGCTGAGAATATCACCTACAATACAGACTTTGACACGATCTTGGAAATGGAATTGGATAATTCCAAAGAGATGGATTACGACCTTACCCTGGTCATGATTGAAGTCACCGAAGGTCCTGCCTCCCTTATTGCAAACAAACTGATGATGCTCAGCGGGGAACTTGCCTACAGCTTCACGCTTGAAGGCGGGAAAATTGCCATGGTACTCCCCTTCTACAATGGGGATGAGGCACGCTCATTCACGCTCTCAATCATCGAGAGTTGCCAGAAGGAGTTCTCAGGCTCCTCATTGCAACTAGGATTCGCATCACGGAATGGAAGAATTGTTGACAAGGAACAATTGCTGCATGAAGCACAGAGTGCCTGCAGCAGCAACTGGGAAGACAACTAATCCTTTAAAGGAATCTCAAAACTCATCCTATCCTTGGTCAGTATCGTATCAGGGAAAATTAATCTGGCATCCTTAAGCAAGAAGCGTAGTTCTCTGTCCCCATATCGTGGACTGTAATGAAGAAGGCCAAGCTTGGCCACTTCCGCATCTTTTGCAATCTGGGCAGCTTGACCGGCAGTCATGTGCTTTTTCTCATATGCTGTCTCTTCCATATCGGACGTAAACATCCCCTCACAAAGCAGAAGATCACTATGCGCTACTTCCTTGGCAATGGACGGAAGATACAGAGAGTCAGTGACATAACTGAATTTTCTACCGCCACGCTTCGCTCCCATCACGTCTGTGCTGGAGATTACCCTACCATCACTCAGGGTAACCGTCTCTCCTCTTTGCAATTTCCCCCAGAGTGGTCCTACCGGTATTCCCAGTTCCTGTGCCTTTTCTGGATGGAACTCCCCTGGTCGGTCTTTTTCCTGCATGACATATCCCAAACAGGGTTTGGTATGATTGAGCCTGAAAGCGCGTACGATAAAGTCATCAGTCTCCAGGATAACTCCTGGTTCAACCGTCTTTACAATAATCTCATAATTGATATACATATCAAGGATTCTTCGATTGGCATCCACATATTCCTTGAGTTTTGGTGGACCATAGAGCGTAAGCGGCTCATCACGGTCAACCTGACTGGAAAGCATAAGTATCCCCGGGAGTCCGGTCACGTGGTCTGCATGCATATGACTTATAAAAATGGAATGGATCTTTTTCCACTTCAGATTCAGCATTTTCAGGGAGACCTGCGTACCTTCCCCACAATCGAAGAGAAAGAGTTCGCCGTCACGACGAACCATGGCACTGGTAAGAAACCTATTGGGAAGGGGCATCATGCCGCTGGTCCCGAGTACAAACACTTCAAAATTCATAGAGCAAGTATACTGAAAAACACCGGTTAATCAAAGTGTGTACAGCTTAAAGGTTCAATTCGTTTTACCCTTCGTAAACTAAACTGTACAGATATCACACTTACCAGAAGCAGAACCAGTACAATGACGAGAATATCTCCCAGAGGATAGACCACTTTAAAATCCAGCAGGTAGTAAGAAAGAGAGGGAATCGAACGATCGGCGACCGCGCTAAGCAATGGGGATAGATTGCTAGACATCACGATACCCAGCAATGCCCCCCCCATCATGGAGAGAATGGTCACCATCATGACCGTGTAGAAATAGACACTGCGTATCAAGCTGTGGCGTGCTCCAAGCAAGGTAAGCATAGCTATCTGATGTTTGTCATCCTCTACCAGTTCCCTGCTCAGTTCGCTGATGAAATAGCCACAGAGCATTGCAACAGCCACCATAACACCCAACACAGCCTGCCTGCTTGTATTGAGGTTTGTAGCAATGGTGAAATTCTCCTCATCCCAAGAAGTTACCATAAACCCATCAGCCTGGTATTCCTGTTTCAAAGGCTCAATCCTCTCCTGACTTACCAACAATTCATGGTAGGTCTCCTCACTGCCCTTGAACAGCCGATTGATCAGGTTATAGTCACAAAAGGCGAGATTCGCATCAAGTTCCCGATATCCTGAATCATAGAGATTGCCCACTACGCAGAATTGTGGACGGATCCCATCATCACCTACCAGCATCAAGGCAACACGATCACCGATCCCCACCTGGAGTTCATCAGCCAAGGTGGTACTGAGCAGTACCTGTTCCAGTGTGGTAGTCTCCTTGGGAATTCCATCCATCAAGGTGATCTGCGAGGTTCTCAGTTCGTTGAAATATCCGTCCTCAACACCTTTGAGCCTCACCATCTTGTTTCCTTCTGGGCTATAGATCAGGGCATAGCTTTGAGAAACAAGCTGCACATCCAGCACACCTTCCTTCTCGGTCAGGACACGTGTGGAATCCTCATGCACTTGCAGATGGCCATTACCCAATAATGCATATTTATCAGCAATCCCCTTACTCATGGATACCACAAAGATCTGTGCGAAGACCAAGGCTCCAACTACCAGTGTGATCAAAACGAGATTAAAGAGGATTCGTTTTCTTGCTGCTCTGCTTCCTTTGTACCCGAGCTTTCTCAGTACCAGAAGACGAAGAAGGCCTTGCTTCAAAAGCGCACCTCCACATTTCTGTTATGGAGTTGATAAACGGTATTGCAGCGACTGGCAAAGGCAAGGTTGTGTGTGATCAGCATCAGGGCTACTTCCCTCTCAGCGACCAATGAAAAGAGGAGATCTTCAACCAGTGCAGCATTCCTCTCATCCAATGAACCTGTTGGTTCATCGGCAAAAATGAGTGAGGGTTCATTCACCAGAGCCCTTGCAATAGCGACTCGTTGGCGCTCCCCTCCGGAAAGCTGGTCGCTGGTATGTCCTAGTCGGTCCTGCAAACCAACCAGTTCAAGCATTGCCAAGGCCTTACGAGAGGCATCTCTCTCACTGTACCCTGCAATCATGGCAGAGATTTGCACATTCTCAAGTGCTGTGAAATCATCCAGAAGTAAACTGCTCTGGAAGATAAAGCCCATAGAACGACTTCTCAGTCTACTGAGGTGTTCATCATCAAGGCAGGGAATCTCCTTACCTTCAAAACGGATACTTCCACTGTCTGCAGAGAGCAATCCTGCACTGACCTGCAACAGGGTCGACTTCCCGCTCCCGCTTCGCCCGGTGATCGCAATACTCGTTGCACGATTCAGGGTGAGGGAAACCCCTTCCAATATCTGGATGGGCTCTCCTCCCCTGAGGGTTGCAGGAAAACTCTTTGAGACTTGTTCTAGGGTGAGTACCTCAGTTGACTTCATCATGCGTAAACATCTCCATGATATCTGCCTTCAGTATCTTATGGGTCCCATGGAAGGACGCAAGGAGGCTGAAGACAACAATGACAATAAACAACACCAGAAGTTCCACACTCCTGATCTCAAGTTCCAGATGAACACCCATCGACCGATAGACGTAGGAAGAAAGCGTTGGATACATGGCAATACCTACATAGGAGAGAACAACGCCCACCAAACTTCCAATGACTGCCACTACCACCGCCTGTAACACGAACAAGGCTTGTACCTTTGCCTTGGTAAGCCCGATGGCTCGGAGCATGGCAATCTCAGTTTGTTTTGCGAGCAGCAATCTTCTGGAACTGTTCCTGATATGTACCAGTATGACCAACACCATCAGAAAGAGCATAAGTGCCATCATCTTCTGTTCAAGTTCCATTGCACCATACAGGGATGCGTTTATCTCCATCCAGGTACTTGTATTGGTAAAACCCATTTGCATGATTTCAGCTTTCACTTCCTTGACATCTTGGGGGGTGAAGACCCCAATCTTCAAGGGAACGTCACCTTGCAGGGCAAGCAGGGTCTCTACATCACAGAGGAAGGTGGAGTGATCAAAATCATAGCTGGAGGTATAATAGACGGCTCCCACCTCAAGTTCCTTTCTGGACGGAACCACTGTTGCTTGCTTGCCTTTTTTCAGGAATGTAAGGGTAAGGGTTTCACCCATATCGATGGAACGTGTATTTGAGTAGGAAACCGCAATCTGACCTTCCTGAAACAGGAATCCACGATAGCTGTTCAGATTGGAAAGGAATCTTCCCTCCCCATCAATACCCCTTAGACGGCCAGCAATGGTCGACCCATCAGTTCCCTGGGCAATGACAGGAATATCTACATACACAAAAGCATGCTGGACAGAGTCCAACCCTTCAATCAGGGTTGCAGCCTCATTGGCTGCAATGTAATCATTGCTCTGCAGGTCTATCTGAAGATCGAAGGACTCAAAGGTCCTGATATCCTCGAACTGGTTCCGCTGAAGGGCTTGCATAAACGAAAGCACCGCTACGATGGCAAAGAGACAGAGAGCCAGACCGAGGGAAATACGCACACTTGTCCCACGATGCCGATTCTGCCTGGAGAAGGCATAACGGGTGGCAAGGCGCAACAATAACCGCATAATTACCGGTATGAGATGGAAAGAATTCTCTTCCCACCTGGAGCATAGGTGATATCACAATACGGACGTCCTTCACTATAGAGCGTCTGGACCCGCTTCCCATCATCAAGGAAACGCAAGATGCTGGTAGTGCGACCTGCTTCCTTCTCTTCAACCATTGCTATTTCTCCCTTTTCAAAGCTGTTCACCACTTCACTTCCATCATTTCTGATAGTGTGTTCACTGATCAGCTCGTTCTCTTCATTATACCGGTATTCAGTCTCACTGGAAGGATTTTTCTTCAGAACCAATAAACCCTGCTCATCATACAGTTCTTGTACCACACTACCATTCGGTAGTGTACGTTCAACGGTGAATGAACCTGTCTCTTCAACAACCACATCCAGTTGCGTATCCTCTGATTCTGATGAAAAAGGTTTTACAATGGTACTTCCCTGAATGGTAAGGAATGTCTGTCCTCCCTGGGTATCTGCATAGGTAAAGGAGTGTTGCTTACCTTCCTGATTGAAGTAACGGATTGAGCTAGCCTCCCCTTTCACGGTCACAACTGCAAGCAAACTTCCATTCGATGCCGAATAGGTGAAAAGCTGTGCTTCCTGTAAGGAGCCCCCCTGATAAGAGGTAACTCTCTCAAGCTTTCCATCCTCTCCATAGTAGTATGCATGTGAGATGGACCCAATTTGCTCTTCACGCAACAAGCCATCCCTGAAAACACGAGAAACCAGGACCTCTCCATCAGAAGAGGACCTGGACACAGTTCGATTACCATCATCATTGGAAACGGTCTCTTTCCAGATCATGCCATCAGGTCCCCAGAGTTCCCTGTTCTCATCGTTGAGGGAAAGGTGGTAAGGGGATTCTCCCGATAACAAACCACGCTCCTGGGCGATGCTGTTTGATTGCACCAATGTTGAAGCAAACAGCACTGAGAAACAGAGAAGCATAGCTGCGCTGGAGATGAGGTGTTTCATCTTAATCTGTGAGACCTACCAGTGTATTAAGGAAGTCTTCCTTGTCGAAGGCTTTGATATCCTGGTATGTCTCACCGGTACCCACGAATGAAACAGGAATACCAAACTTCTCACCGATCTGGACCAAGGCTCCACCTTTAGCAAGACTGTCATATTTGGAGAGGATCAGGCCATCGAGCTTCACTGCCTGGTTGAAGAGTTCAGCCTGGCTGATTCCGTTCTGCCCAGTGGTGCTGTCAATAACGAGGAATTTCTTGTAATGGACATCCTCAATGCCCCTTCCCTTTACAATTTTGTCAATCTTGGAGAGTTCCCTTAGCAGGTTCTCCTTGTTGTGCATTCTCCCCGCTGTATCAACCAAAACAAGATCTTCCCCTCTTGCTTGGGCAGAGGTAATTGCATCAAAGACAACCGAGCCTGGGTCGCTGCCACTTTTCTGCTTAACTATCCTGCAACCAAGCCGCTGAGCATGTACTTCCAGCTGATCTATGGCAGCAGCACGGAATGTGTCAGCTGCAGCAAGCAAAACCTGTTTTCCCTGCTTCTTGTACATATTTGCAAGTTTTGCAATGGTGGTGGTTTTCCCAACTCCATTGACTCCCAACACAAGGAAAACCGTAAGTTTCCCAGGTTCAAGGGTAGGTTGGAACGCTTCGATCTTTTCATGCAGGTGATTCTTCACCAACAACTGCAAATCTTGGGTAGTTTTCGATTTTTCGCTTTTTGCCCGTTTCCTTACCTCATCGCTGATGGTAAAAGCCAGTTTGGCTCCCAAATCACCCTCAATAAGAAAATCTTCAAGCTGCTCAAAGTACGACTCATCAAACGTATTGATACCAAACAGGGCTTTCAGCTTTGCCCCAAAACCTTTCAACATACAATGCTCCTCATCATATTCAGATACCTGCACCAGCGAGGGATTCATAAGAGAGAAAATCCGCAGCCATTGCAATCGAGCTAACCAGTGCCAACGAACTGGTTCCAACCAAGCCTACTTGCCAAAGAGGATTGTCAGTCGCATACATCTGGCTCAGGACGGCACACCCGATATAGGTTCCGAACCATAGAATAGTATTTCTCAGTCGTTTATAGAAGTCCTTCTGTGCATCATCGCGCAGGGAAGGATAGGCAAGTTCCTTTGCATTAAGCGTAATGGCCAACTCATTGTAAGAGGGGCTGTCCAGATGGACGACCCTCTGGGCAAAGCCTTTCCCACTTAAGGTAAGTACCATTGGGTATGTAGGATCAGAAAGGGAGATGGATAGGTGCTCTCCCAGTGGATTTCCATCGAGGAACCAGTGTACCTTGGCTGTTTCACTATGCACGACCAAGGAAGGAAACGCGACTTCCTCAAACGAGAACTGAAAAGGCTGGATGACATCAGCCTTACTCTCGATCTCCATCTCCACCGGCTGGTAGCCAGGAGCATTCAATCCAAGTATATGTGGTCCTGGGGAGAGGATGAGTGTAGTATCGAGTAATGCTGTTGGCTTCCCATCGACGGAGACGGCTAGTCCTGGAGGGATATCGTTGAGGGTAACTATCCCGAGATTTCCTTTGCTTGCGAGTGCAAATAGCGCTTTCTCCAAGGGCTCCTCCAATGGTTGGAAGTAGGAGTTCTGCACCAATGAGTCAGTAAGTGTCTTCTTTTCTGCCAACTTTGGATGATAATACTGAGTCCGTATACGCTGAAATCCAGCGAGCTCCTCTGAGTCAAGCAGCAATAATGCATCATATGTGTTTTTAGAACAGTACCAGGCAAGGGCATCATCACTGGCCTGCAGTGCGCTTGCTAGATCCTGATCAAATTGTTCAAGGTGGTATGTTACCGGGAGGGAATCAAAATCAAGAGGTATTGCTGGTTGTTCTGCATCCAATACCTGTTGCAATTTCTCTTGGTCGTGTGAAGCATAGGCTTTGCCAAGGTCTCTATTCCTTTGCAAATAAGCTTCTTTTTCTAATCGATCAGAGAGCAGCGTTGTCTCATCTTTATCGAGAAAGATCTGGCTTCCATAGCGATTTGCGATGGTTCCAACCATCTCAGAGAGTGTATCAAGCCTTATATCAAGCGGAACGATGCCGATAGAGAAAGACATCGTTCCCTCTTGTGCAGCAAGCGTTGAAGCGCAGAGGAGAAACAGCACTATACATACTGTACGAAGGGCCATGTTTTTGCCCATGCCCTACTCCTCCTTCTGCCCCCACTGCAAATAACTTTCGATGAGGGGTTCAATCTCCCCATCCATAACTGCCTGGATATTACCGATGGTCGTTCCAGTGCGATGGTCCTTGACCATGGTATAAGGCTGGAACACATAGGAACGAATCTGGCTTCCCCAGGTAATTTCTTTCTTCTCTATGGCATTCTTCTGGTGTTCTTTCTCTTTTTCTTCACGGTAATACTCGTACAGACGGCTCTTGAGCATCTTGAAGGCGACATCTTTGTTCATCACCTGGCTTCGCTCATTCTGACACTGTACGACAATTCCTGTGGCATAGTGGGTTATTCTTACAGCACTGTCGGTCTTGTTGACGTGCTGACCACCAGCTCCACCGGCCCGATAGGTATCAAGACGATAATCCTCCGGCTTCAGGTCGATCTCGATGGTGTCATCAATAACCGGGGATGCATAGACACTGGTAAACGAGGTATGTCGACGCTTCTGGGAGTCAAAAGGACTGATACGCACCAATCGATGGACACCAGCCTCTCCTTTCAAATACCCAAAGGTATAGGGTCCGGAAACCTTGATGGTCGCACTCTTGATACCACCCTCATCCTCCTGGAGATCAAGTATCTGGCTTTTAAAACCACTACGCTCGCAATACCGGAGGTACATGCGCATCAACATATTGGCCCAGTCACTGGCCTCCGTTCCACCTGCTCCAGCATGAATGGTGAGAAAGCAGTCATTCTTGTCAAACTTACCATCAAGCAAGGTCTTGACCCGCAGCTTTTGGTAAGTGGCAAGCATGGTTTCAATTTGTTCGTTGATCTCAGCTTCTTCTTCCGCATTATCCGGTTCATTTGCATAGATTTCCATGAGCTCGCTCATTTCATCCATTTTATCGATCAACTCTTTCCAGGTATTGTATATTTCCTTCAGACTGTTGAGTTCCGTAAACAGAGCCTGTGCATTGTTTGGATCATCCCAGAATCCGGGTTCAAGCGTTTTTGCTTCGAGTTCTGCAATCTTCTTTTCCATCCCTTGCGGGTCAAAGACGCCTCCATACGGTGTAGGCTTCTTCTTTTACTGATTCAAACTGTGATTTATTCTGGAAAAACATCTGTGTACTCCTATTTTCGTTCAACACGAAGACCCAAGGTAATTTTCTTTTCTCCACCACTTGCCAAGACAATCGGCCATGAGGCCATGAACAGGGTGTGCTGGTAGAGCATCTCATTCCCAAGGACTGTTTCGCTCTCAATAGTATAATCTTCCTTGAGCAAGGTAAAGCGGGTATCGCCAACCAAGGTCAGGGAAGTACTATTGGGTTCATCATAGATTCTCAGCGATTTGACTTGCTCAAGAACCACTTCTTTCTCTTGCCATGTCAGATTCTTCTTGTTTTCCAACTGGATAAAGGAAATGGGAAGACCATGTGAATCTATCGAGAGAGGAATCTCACAGCCATAGATACAGCTTATGGGATCCTCCCCAATGTTGGTAAGCGTTATATCTACCAAAATGGTATTCTGACGAAGTTTGAAATGTTTGGCGATCTGCAAACTTCCACCGATGACCGGACTGTCCCCAGTTGTGCAGGTTGCCAAATACTCGGTATTCCTACGGTCTACTCCCTCAAGATTATAGACCTGGCTTCCCATAGCCAAGCAATTCTTTTCATCCAACTTGGTATATTCGTCCATGATAAAGTTTTCTCGCAGGAAAACATCACTGAACAACCGTTGTTTTTGCCCGGGAGGAAGCTGGTGGTGATTATCACTTGCACTACCAAACTGTGAAAGTGGACTGAACGTATCCCCATAATTATACAAGGACGGCAAATACGTAAGCTCAGAAAGGGAGCCGCCCTTCGGATCGACCACACAACTCAGGTACTTGCCAAAGAAGAGATATTCACAGAGTGCATCATGGTCAAAGTCATTGCTCACCGGATAGCTGTAGTCCTTGAGAGCAGTGAGCACACTATCTGCTTCACTGATATATCGCCAGAATAATTTCCTGACCGATGAACGTAGCATTGGTGCATTGGCATCACAAAGGTACATACTCCCACAAGAAATCTTCTGGATCAAGGCCTCCAAGCGTTTTCGTACATCCTTGTCCTTCTTGTACATACGGGCAGTTTCCACCATGGTAGTATATCGCCCATACAGATAAGCAAGACTTTCGTCCTCTACAAACAACTCATTGATACACCCCAAATTACCCTTGTTTGCATCAATACCATACCATCCTGCTTGTAGGTACCCTTTCTTCGGCGGATCGTTATGGAGATATGCCTCATCGATGGAGCTGGTCTCATATCCAAAGAACAGATCGAACAGTTGTATGGTTTGCTGTGCAGTCACACCTGCCTGCAACAGATGATCAAGGTTGATCATAGCCATGACAAAGGGAGGTTCGCTCTCCAGGTAGTTCCTGATATGTTCAATCAGATTTCCAAAACTGATAGCTTTTTTTGCAAACGAGGCTATCAGATCACTGATGGTACCATCCATGGGAATGATGGAGACGGACTTCCCCATTTCCTGCATGATGAACGGTTCATCAAATTGCTGGAGCCCTGTCTCGTCAGAGGTGGATATGATTATTGAATCTATGAAGCAAAGATTTGCTGTATTGATGAACAACGGGTTGAAAACCTGCCCATAACTGAAAAGCGTCTTGGATCGCTGTCCAAATCGCTTTCTCAGATATGTGGTTGTCATCTCTATCTGGTTGGAACGGTCCTTGGGTGAGAGTAAGCTCAGGATACTCTGATTGAATGAACCTGTAAGCATCTCCAGTTTCCCGTTCTTCGCAAGATCGGATATCAGAAGATTCACCGAGCCATGGTTAGCATCTAGCCAATCGAGCAGAGGTATACTCAAGGAAAGCTGCATGATCGCATCTTCATGTGCATGGAGATGGGTAAGCAAAGGTTTGCATACAGCTTCCAATGCCCGTTCGTAAACGGGCATTGGCTCAGCATTAGTGATTTGACTGTACGCACCTACTAATAATTTCATGCACTACCGCTTGATGATACACTTGGTCGGACACGCCTCTGCAGCATCAGCAATCTGGCTGTGTGGGAGTGTCTGATCGAAGGTAGAAAGGAATCTGTCAACTTTGCATCCTGATTCAGGATACTTGTTTTCACAGATTTTACAACCAATACAACCGACTGTACATACTTTTCGTACTTTTCCACCCGGTTCATGGCTGTTGCATTCAATAACATAGTCACTATCTTCATAAATCATGTGCATAGCACCCGTTGGGCAGATCTGCACACACTTTTCACAGCTGATACATTTCTTTTCATCAACGATGATGTATCCCTCAGCATCCCTGCTGATGGCACCGGTCGGACAAACCTTGATACAGGAACCGAGGTGCAGACAGGCTGATTTGCAACCGTAATCCCCACCAAAGAGCAGAAATGCTGCATTACAGTCCTCAAGACCTTCATATTTGTAGTCTTGTGAACTCACATCAACATTACCACGGCACATAACGTGGGCCACTTTTCTTCTCGTTTCCCCGGAAGCTTCAACCTTCTGTCCCATGATCTCTGCCATTTTAGTCACCAAGTCGGGACCACCAGGACTACAGAGGCCAATTGGAGCTTCGCCAAGGGCGACAGCTGCAGCATACGCAGCACAACCTGCATACCCACACACACCACAGTTAGCACCAGGCATAATAGGTTCAAGAGCCAAGGCCTTTGGATCCTTCTTGACCGCCAATTTCTTTTCTGCATAGGAGAGACCGAATCCGAAGAGTCCACCTAAAACGGCGACTACAATGATTGCCATAACAATATTCACAACGATCCCCCTTATACCAGATGTAGGTTGGTAATCAATGACTTGTCAAAAGCCATGAAGGCCAAAGACATCAATCCAGCAGAAATAAAGGCAATGGGAACGCCACGATACGCTTTTCTCACCGGCTGCAGATCAAGTTTCTCGCGAATATTGCTCATCAACACGATAGCCAGAGTGAAGCCAAGACCTGCAGCAAGCCCTCCAATAAAGGCTTCCATCACATTGTATTCATTCGTGATATTGATAATGGCAATACCCAAGACAGCACAGTTGGTGGTAATCAGGGGAAGATAGATACCCAGAGCCTTATACAAGGCTGGACTTATCTTCTGGATCACCATCTCCAACAGCTGTACCAAACTTGCTATCACAAGGATGAATGTGACCGTCTGGAGGTACTCAAGACTAAAAGGGACCAATAAGAAGTAATAAATTGCCCAAGTAATCACAGAGGCAACCGTAGTGACAAAGGTTACAGAGGCACCCATTCCGATGGCATTCTCACTGTTCTTCGAGACACCTATAAACGGACACATGCCCAAGAACTGGGAGAAAATAAAGTTATTAATAAATATGAAGGTTATTAGTATTGCAATATAACTCATGTTATCTGTCCTTCTTACGTGAAGAGTTCCAATCGAAGAACGCCTTCAGGAATCCCATGATCAACAACGCACCAGGTGCCAAAGAGAACACTCTAATTGGATTGTTGTAGAACCAGGGAATATTAATTACACCACTGAAATTGCCCATGGGAAACAGGGTAATGGTACCAGAACCAAATAATTCACGAATTAAGGCCAGCAAGGTCAGACCCAATGCAAACCCAATGGACATTCCGATTGCATCCAAAATGCTATCAAGAACGGTATTTTTACTCGCAAACGCTTCAGCCCTTCCCAGAATGATGCAGTTTACCACAATCAGTGGAAGATACACACCCAATGCATTATAAACAGAGGGAACATATGCATGCATTACCATCTGGATAAATGAAACCAACGAAGCAATAACAACAATGTACGCAGGAATATGTATTGATGCAGGTATGAATTTTCTCAATGCTGAGATAATCATGTTACTAAAGAGCAAAACGAACATTACACCTGCAGACATACCAATCGCATTCGAAACCTGGGTAGAAACTCCTAGTACAGGACACAAACCCAACATCAACACAAAAATCGGATTATCCTTGAACAGCCCTTTGGAGAGTTCTTTCATCTTGCTCATTTCACACCTCCAATATTTTTCACATAGGCACTCCCTGCTTCAATCGCTCTGGAAACTGCTCCGAAAGTGATGGATGCACCACTAATCGCTTGAGCGTCAGCATCGGTGAGCATGGTTTTATCTGTTGGAACAGGGGTATCAGCACCAGTTCCTTGGAATTTATCCATATATGATGAATCTGCAGCTTTTGATCCAAGGCCAGGCGTCTCACTATGGGTCAAGAGTTGAGCAACCATCATTTCGCCGGAAACCTTATATGAGGCAACCAAGGTCATCTGTCCACCATATCCGGCACTTTTCAACCCTACAATATATCCGGCAAGTTGCCCATTATCGGTTAAGTCGATGGTATACGTGACATAGGGGTCAGCCTCTACCGGCTTTTCACTCCCAATTGCAAACCCATTGCTGACTGCTGTCAGTGCCAATTGTCTTTGTTCATATTCATATTGCTGAATAACCGGGGCAGTGATTGAGTTCGTCATCGCTAAGGCAAAGGCGCTTACAGCACAGATCGAAAGCAATATCAGTGAATATTTCAGATTCTTTGTCATGCCCTAGCCTCCTTCTGCTTCTTCCTCAGTTCTCTGGTATCACCAAATTTACGAGGTATGATGTATCTGTCTATCATCGGTGTAAAAATGTTCATCAGGAGGATTGAAACGGAGACCGCTTCAGGCATGCTCCCGAAATATCTGAAGAGGAAGGTGAAGAAACCACACCCAATCGCATATACAATCTGGCCCTTATGACTGATTGGGCTGGTTACATAGTCCGTTGCCATGAAAATGGCTCCGAGCATCAAACCACCACTAAAGATTGTAGAAAGGAAACTACCACCAAATATTCCCAGGCCTGATGGGATTCCACCAAACATCCAGGATAATACTGCAGTAGAGAGCAAGTAGGTCACCGGAATATGCCAGGTGATGATCTTCCTTGCAAGCAGATAAAGTCCACCGATAAGCAAGGCCAGTGCACTAACCTCACCGATACATCCGGCTACATTACCAAGGAAGGTGTCAATGGTAAAGGCTGAAATACCTGTCATAGCTGAAAGGTTTTGCGCAAACTCAGTTGCAGGGTACCCCATTGATGAGAGCAAGGAACTACCATCAAGGCCCAATGTCCCACCAGAAACAGCTGTCTTGCTTAGTGAGAGAGGGGTAGCCGAGGCAAGTGCATCAGGAAGAGCCGAGGCAAGGGTTCGGGGAGCTACAAAGCTGCTCATTGGTGTGGTAAACGAGAAAAATACGAATACACGACCAGCGAGTGCAGGATTCGCCCAGTTAGCACCTAGGCCACCAAACACCCATTTTGCCACAAATATTGCAAACACACTTGCAAGGAACGGAACAAACAAAGGAACCGAAGGACTCATGTTCATTCCAACCAACAAACCGGTCAAGAACGCTGAGCCATCCCAGAGGGTTGACTCCTTGTACAACTTGCCAAGCAAGAACTCCGACAACAAGGCTGTGAGGACAGAAACCCCAAGCACCAACAGAGACCTGAAGCCAAACACATACACACCCCAAAGGGTTGCAGGAGCAAGTGCGAGTGAAACACTCCACATAATGGACGCGGTATCTGTCTTCGCATGGAGATGCGGCGAAGAGGAAACTGTCATGGTAGGTTTATTCATTTCTTCTTTCTCCCCAATTTCTTTCCAGTCTTCATCGTATGAACCAATGGAAGATGTGCAGGGCAGACATAGGAACAACACCCACACTCCTTGCAATCCATCAACGAGGTCTTCATCGCTTCCTCGTATTCACCATTAGTGATATAACGGTAAAGCTTTGCAGGCATCAGCCCGATTGGGCAGGCAGCCACGCATCGACCACAATTGAGACAAGCGGTCGAACGATATTTCTTCTGAGCACCGAGGGCAAGAAGACCACTGGACCCCTTGGTCATTGGTGTCTCTGTATCAAAGAAAGAGAACCCCATCATAGGACCACCACTGACCAGTTTCTCTGGTTCACTGGAAAAGCCTCCACAGAAGGCAAGCAGGTCACTCATCTTCGTCCCTACCGGGGCAAGGATGTTCTTGGGATTGGCGATACACTCACCGGTAACACTGATAACTCGCTCATAGAGGCTCTTCTTCAAGACAATTGCCTCATAAATTGCATTACAGGTACCAATGTTCGCCACTACTGCACCTACATCGAGGGGAAGCTTGCCAGAAGGGATCTCGCGGTTTAGTGTTGCCTTGAGCAACTGCTTTTCATCTCCCTGGGGATACTTCATCTGAAGCCCAACGATTTCGATTGGATACCCCTTCTCCTTGACTATCTTCTGGAGATGAGCAATGCAATCGGGTTTATTCATCTCTATTCCGACAATGACCCGTTCAGCCTTGACAATCTTGGCAGCAATCATTGCTCCCTCAAGGGCCTGCTCACCTTTCTCGAGCATGATTCGGTAGTCAGCTGTCAGATAGGGTTCACACTCAACACCGTTGACTACAAAGCTATCAACTTTCTTGTCCTTGGGGATGGATAGCTTAACATGGGCAGGGAATGTAGCCCCTCCCATACCGACAATCCCCATATCCTTGATACTGCTGAGCAACGTGTTGCCATCAAGACTCTGCCAATCGACTTTTTCTTCAGTAACAGAAGGTTGTTCTTCATCAGGCACAATAACAAATGCGTCACATTGGACGCTGTTGGCAAGGGTGACCTTGCGTATTTCCTTGATGGTCCCCGATACTGGAGAGTGAACATCGCTACTGATAAAGCCTGAAGCTTCCCCAATCTTCTCACCTCTAACTACGGTATCCCCTTTCGCCTTCAAGGCTTTTGCAGGGGCACCAAGATGCTGGGATAAAGCAACAATCAATTCTGAAGGCATGGGTAATCGTTCAATAGCCTCTGAGCGACTGTATACCTTTCTATCGTCTGGATGCACACCACCCTTACTGAACGTAGGTATTCTTTGCATGCATAACGCTCCTTATGTAGGTGATTAATAGTACAGAATGCATATTTTAACAAATGCTGTTCTATTGTACAAGAATTTCGGTATAATGAAAACCATGAATCGAGTATTTAAATATGCGTTTTGGAAATTAAAGGGCATAAAAGTGTATGCTTTGGTCGGTAAGAGTGGAACGGGAAAAAGCTTCCGTTCAAAGCTGATAGCCCAGAAATTTCGTATAGATCTGATCATTGACGACGGTCTCCTCATCGGTGGAGATCGCATCATCGCAGGCAAATCAGCCAAACGGGAGGAGAACATGCTCTCTGCCGTAAGGACCGCTGTCTTCGATGATGCCGAACATCAGAAAGAAGTAAAACAGGCACTCAACAAGCAGAAATATCATAGGATCCTGATCATTGGGACCAGCGAGAAAATGATTTATAAGATTGCCGCCAGGCTTAATCTTCCCCAACCTGAAAAACTCATGCGCATCGAGGATATCGCAACCAAGGAGCAGATAGATACTGCCATGCGTATCCGTTACAGCGAAGGGAAGCATGTAATCCCTGTTCCCTCAATTGAGATAACCCGTAACTACCCACAGATCGCATACGATTCCATGCGAGTATTCTTCAAGCATGGGAGACAAGCCCCCTTCCAGCGCAGGAATGTCAGCTTCGAGAAAACCATCGTACGCCCTGAGTTCAGCAAATATGGCAAGACTACTGTCAGTGAAGCCGCACTTACCCAAATGGTTGCCCACTGTCTTGACGAGTTCGACAGTCAGATAAAAGTAAAACGGGTACAGGTACAAGTGAAGGCAGAGGGGTATGCACTCACGGTAAAGTTACGCGTGCCAATGCAACACCAGATAGCAACCACCCTGGGGGAACTCCAGGAATACATAGCGGACAGCCTTGAGAAGTATGGAGGCATCTTTGTCTCCAGCGTAAATATTGAGATAGAAGAGTGGGGTTAGAGATCGTGTGCCTCTGCACTGTTTCTCGGCTGCTCACTGGAAGTTCCTCCACCCTTTTGGGCGGGGGTTCCTTTTTTTGGACCCCTTCGGTTGTTCCTTCTTCGCGTACCAGCCTGCACTTCCCCGGGTCCTTCCGTTCTTCCCTTTCTCTTTGGATTGGGCTTCCTGCGCTGCGGAACACGGTTTGCCGGCCTACGCATCCTCACACAGTTTCTCGGTGTCTTGAATCCACGCTCAGTCAACAGGCGCTCACTGGCCAACTCAATATCATAGTTGGAAGGAGTCATTGGACTGATTAAAACCTTGATCTGGCGGAACGTTTCCTTGAATCGTTCATCAGGACTCATGTGGTCATCAGCAAAGATAACCAATGGATCGACCAGCGCCTTGATCATATCAGCTAGCTCAATTTCATCGCTCTTGCCACGCTTGGCAAGCATAACCTTCTCATCCAGTTCCTCCAGACTCTTCTGTACCTGGGGAAAATTGCAATAGATGGAGAAAGCAGGAAGCATAAAAACAAGCAACTTGTATTTGTTCAACTCATTGAAAATCTTGACACTATGACCGCTTGCAAGGATCTTGTTCACCTCTTCAGTTAGACGGCTTGTGGACACCCTTGAGAGCTCTCCCGAGTGTTTGCGGATGGCCACGCGGATACTCCAGCGAAGGGTAAACCCTGTGGTGGAGGCATATTTGATGGCCCTGATCATACGAACGGGATCCTCATTGAATGTCTCATCCAAGGGAATGACAGAGCTGATGCGCTTTTTCTTGAAGTCTTCCATGGCATTGTTGAAATCGAGCAACTGGCCATTGGTTGGATCGTAGTAGAGGCTATTGACTGAGAAATCACGGCGTTTGGCATCTTGGTCAATGGAGCCAAACACATTGTTGTTTCCCTCCATCGCCTCCTCGCCGCTTCTGAAGGTGGAAACTTCCAGCACCTTGTCCTTGAATACCAGATGCACCAATTTGAATCGCTTGCCGATGATCCTTGCATTCCAGAACAAACGCTGGATCTGGCGTGGGGAGGCACTGGTGGCGAGGTCAAAATCCTTGGGAATATTTCCCAGCAACAGGTCTCTAACCGCTCCTCCAACCAAATAGGCTTCAGCACCGGAGTTTTGCAGTTTTCGGATAGCCCAAAGGGCATCACGATCGATCAAATGGTTAGGTATCTTGTGTTCAGTCTGGGTGTAAATATTCGCAACAGGCAGCGTTTTCCCATGTTCGTCTTGTTTGTATCGTATCAGCATATCGCTCTCATAGAAGTATAGGGTGTTAAAAGAACCGCATATTGCAGTGCACAAGCGATTCGTTATACACTCTTTGTACACCATCCACATCAAAAACACAACAGGAGTATGAATCAATGAGCAAGGAACCGAAGGCAAGAAGCATTATAGAACCTAGGGTTCTCAAGGGTTTTAGAGACTTTTTGCCCTCCATGGAAATCCCAAAGAAAGCAATCACCAACAACCTTGAGAAACACTTTAGGTCCTATGGATTTGTTCCCATTGACACTCCGGTACTTGAATACACTGAAGTCCTTCTTGGCAAGGGTGGAGGAGAGACAGACAAGCAAATCTTCCATTTCAAGGACAACGGTGAAAGAGATGTTGCCCTTCGCTTCGATCTGACCGTTCCCTTCGCTCGCTTTCTCGCACAGCACCAGAGTGAACTCTCCCTCCCCTTCAAACGTTTCCATATAGATAAGGTATGGCGGGGAGAAAATCCCCAGAAAGGTCGCTACCGTGAATTCACGCAGTGTGACTTCGATATCGTGGGTGTGGACAACGCAGAGGCGGATTTTGAAATCCTTTCCATGATGGATAGTTCATTCTCAGTCATGGGTGTTGAGAATTACCAGTTCTGTATCGCACACCGGGGTTTGTTCAACGCCTTCCTTTCTCATCATGGATTACTTGAACTGAGCGTTGAGATTCTCAGGACGGTAGATAAACTCAGGAAGATAGGAAAAGAGGAAGTACTGAAGCTCTTGAGAGAACTCACAGGAGACGTACAGAAGGCCAATGCGATTCTTGAATACATCAGCAAAGAGGACGAGAGTGAACCCTTTCTCACCACCTTGGATAGGCTTGCTGCCCTCTCTGGTGGAGAGAACCCACACAGTGAGAGAATGAGAACCATCTATTCATACCTCTGTGAGGCTGGGATTGAGAAACACTTCACCTTTGACCCCTCGATCACACGTGGACTCGACTACTACACTGGTATCGTGTATGAAACGTTCCTTACCGAACTCCCCCATTTCGGTTCTGTTTGCAGTGGTGGTCGATACAATGATCTTGCAAGCCTCTATACCAAGGAAGAACTCCCTGGAGTGGGAAGTTCCATTGGCTTGGATCGCCTGTTAGCCGCACTTGAAGAGTTGTCAAGCCCGCTGGTAGCATCTGCCAGCTCAGCTGATGTGGCAATTTTCAACACTGATGGTAGGCATTTTCCCCATTATGACCGAATCGCACGAGCAATGCGTAAGGATGGGTTGAGGGTGGCCGTCTATTTGCTCAACAAGAAACAAGGAGCCCAATACAAGTGGGCTGAAACAAACGCAATACCGTTCGCTATCCTTCTTTCAGATGAGGATGTACAATCATCCACCCTTACATTGAAGAATCTAAAGAACAGGGATATGCACAAAGCTCTCTCAATTGAGGCGGCTATTGCACTTATAAGAAAGGAATTACTTTGAAAGACATGAAACATTTGCCGGTCTATATGCACCGGCAGGAGATTCTTGATGGCCTTGAGGAAAATCAGGTCATCATCGTCGAAAGCCCAACGGGAAGTGGAAAAACCACTCAGATCCCCCTCATTCTCCATGAAGCTGGCTATGCAGACGCCCTGCAGGTCGGCATTACCCAACCAAGGCGAATCGCTACACTCAGTGTCAGTGAGTTTATCAAGAAACAGGTAGCCCGCGATGATGAATTTGTGGGCTACAAGATGCGCTTTGAGGACACCACCAGCGGCGGGACCCGAATCAAGGTCATGACTGACGGTATTCTCCTGATGGAACTCAAGGCCGACCCACTGCTTCGTTCCTATTCTGTCATACTTGTCGATGAAGCACATGAGCGTTCGCTCAATATCGATTTCATCCTGGGGCTTCTTAAGCATGTCATGAAGGAGCGCCCGGAGTTCAAGGTTATCATTTCAAGCGCAACCATCAATACCAAGGTGTTCAGTGATTTTTTTGATAAAGCTCCCATCATCAGCATTGATGCACGAGTCTATCCTGTGAAGGTTATCTATAAGCCGCTACAACGAGAATCACTTGAGTATCAGGTGGAAGCAATCACCCAGATTGTAACTACCGAGGCCAAGAAAAAAAGTGGCGACATCCTGGTCTTCATGAGCGGGGAGTTTGACATCACGAACTGTGTGAATGCACTGTATATGGCTGATACCGACAAACGACTGGAAATCTATCCGTTGTACGGTAGGCTCAGCAAGGAAGAGCAGGAATCGGTCTTCAACGATACCTCCCCTGGAAAAACCAAGGTGGTTGTTGCCACGAATATTGCTGAGACATCAGTCACCATCGATGGTATTACCACCGTTATTGACTGCGGAATAGCCAAGATAAACTTCTACAACCAGAAGGATTTCACCTCTTCCCTTGTTCCTCTTCCCACCAGCCGATCAAGTTGTGAACAGAGAAAGGGGCGCGCTGGACGCACCAGCCCTGGTGTGTGCTATCGTCTCTACGGTGAAGATGACTACAAGAGCAGGTTTACCTATGGTACCGAAGAGATACTCAGGACTGACCTGAGTGAGGTTGTCCTTCGTATGAGTGACCTGGGAATTTCCGACTATGAGCATTTTCCCTTCATCACCAGGCCTAAGCATAGTGCCATCGCCAGCGCAGAGGATACACTCAGATTCATCGGGGCAATTGATGAGAAGCGTCAGCTGACCACTGTCGGCAGCCTGATGTGCCGTTTTCCCCTGCTCCCTCGTCACTCCCGAGTCATTGTTGAAGCGATGATGAATCATCCAGACGTCCTGGAGGAGGTCTTGATCGCAGTGAGTTTCCTCTCTACCAAGACTCCATTCCTCCTTCCCCCAGGGGAAGAGGACCTCAGCCGAGCTGCACACCGCAGGTTCAACAATACGGAGTACGGGGATTTTGCTTCCTACCTGAATATCTACCATCAGTATACGGCCAACCCCGGCAAGGATGCCAAGCAACGCTTCTGCAAGAAGAATTATCTCGATTTCCAAGGCATGCAGGAGATAGTCCATGTAAATGAGCAACTCGGTGAAATCTGCGGAGACGTGGGATTCCCCCTTGCCAGTGGAGGAACGGTGAGAGAGTATCTTTGCTGCATCGCCAGTGGATTGATGCAGTATGTGTGTATCAAGGCGCGGGGAAACATGTACAAGAGTCTTACCGCAGACCAGGTGTTCATACACCCTGGAAGTGCCTATTTCAAGAGTCTTCCCCAGTTCATCATAGCCGGTGAGATTGTCCAGACCAGCAGGCTGTATGCCCGCAGTGTCAGTCCTCTGGACAAGGCATGGTTGGACGACATCTCCCCTGAGCTCTACCCCAAGCTTACCGCATTGGTGCAGAAGGAACGCCCTTCAGGCAAACTACAGAAGCAGGAGGTACGGGAGAAAGCCATCAAGGAACGAGAGGAGAAGGGAAAAACCACCATCACGGTGTACAAGAGAACCTATCCTACGCTGGTACTTGGAGGAAAGAAGAAGAAAGAGAAGCTGGTTGCCCTTATCCCGCTTGAAGATTTGAACTACCTCAATCAGATGAACGAGAAGGCCCCCAAGAGACCGAAGAACTTCCCGGTAGCCATTCTCTACAGGGGATTCTATATACATTATGGAGATAAGTTCTTCTCAGCACTAGAATTGCAAGGAAAAGTAAATCCTGGTAAGGGTATTCTAGATAATCCACCATCAGGAATTTACACCATAGAGGATGCGGGCACCCTCATCGACAACCTGCATTGGTTGCTCGCATTGACCAAGAGCAAGAAACAACGAAAACACTTGTACTTTGTGGCATTGGAAGAGAGTGGAAACGGCAACTATCGTTTCACTGCCGATGATGATTGCTTCGATGCCTTGGACACCTCGCTTTACACCCTTCTCACCCTCGCTGACTCCTTGGAGGCGGCACAGATGAAGAAGCAGGCAAAAGAGGTGACCAAGATCTATGGCAATCTGTTGAAATTAGTGGAATAGTTTCCTAGAAAATCGGCTTGGCTATAACCAAATGCTGAATAAGTTGAAGATCAAGCGGACTGAGGATGGTCGAACCCTGTTTTTCCAACAGGACAAATTGCACCTTCCCGTCCGCTTTCTTCTTGTCCTTGAGCAGGTGGTCACGGTATTCAATCCAGTCACCACGGCCAATTCGGTACTCAATGTCATACCCAAAACTCTTGAAGAGTTTCGTTGCTCCACTTGCATAGGCCTTGTCGGTAACACCAAGGGCAACGCCAGCCTCCAGTGCTCGACAGGTACCCCACGCAACACAGGCACCATGACCCCACATCAGATAGTGGGAGGAGGACTCAAGGGCATGCCCAAACGTATGACCCAGGTTCAGGCTCTGCCGGATACCCATGGTCTCTGTTGGATCCTGTTCAATGTACCACTGCTTTACCTTGAGCGAGAGTTCCACCAAGGCAGCCAATGTTTTTGGGTCCCTACTGAGAATCTCGTTCTTGTGAACCAGCAGAAATTTGTAGAGTTCCTCATCCTGGCTGAGTAAAGCATGCTTGACCACCTCGGCCAGTCCATTGAGAAACTCCTTGTCGTTGAGGGTTCTCAGGGTATCGATGGATATGAGCACTTCACTGGCTGGATAGAACGAACCGACCATGTTCTTCATTCCCTTGAAGTCGATGGCGGTCTTGCCTCCAACCGAAGCATCAACCATGGCAAGCAAGGTAGTGGGGACCAAGGTAAGCCGGCAACCCCGCATATACACCGATGCAGCAAAGGCGGACATATCACAGACCACACCCCCTCCAAACCCGATAATCCGGCCATCACGTGCAAGGCCTTCATCGAGGGCTGCACTGAGAATACGTTCCAGGGAAGAGAAATTCTTTGCACTCTCTCCACTTTCCAGGACAACATGGCTCGGCGGAAGCTGCTTGAACAGTTTTGCCGTATTTGTATCAAACACCCATAACACCAAGCGTCCATACTCACCAAGATGGGCCGAAAGGTCCTTCAAGTCGTCAGCAAGCAATACTTCTGTCTGCTTGCCATTATCTAACTGCGTAGTCACCATGCTTTTCATAGTACTGTTATACCCCAGAGCAGGGGTCCAAGACAAGCGCTCTCTTGAGCCTACATACTTGCAAAAATCCACCCATTATCCCACAATACCGATATGCAAGAAATACGCTATTTTGACAGTGCTGCCACCACCATCATGAGCAGAACCGCTCTTGATGTGTACCAACAGGTAGCAAGTACATACATCGGCAACCCAAGCAGTCTTCATGCTGAGGGGATCAAGGCAAAGGAAAAGCTCGAACAAGCCAGGGAGGATCTGGCTGGGATTCTTTCTGTCCCCAAGGAGACCCTCACCTTCACTGGCGGGGCCAGCGAGGCAAATGCCATTGTCTTCAACAGCTTGGTTTGGAGACTGCAGAAACCACATGTGATCATCAGCAATATTGAACACTCTTCCATCAAGGAGTATGTCCGGCTGATGAAACAGTTGGGCTGGAAGGTCACAGCCCTTAATGCACCGGGTGGATTCATCAAGGCAGGAGATCTCCGCTCTGCCTTGACTAAACAGACACGGTTGGTCTCCCTGATGCTCGTGAACAATGTCGTTGGCACCATCCAGGACATCCAGGCTCTGGTTACTGAAGTTCGTGCCTTTGAAAAGGAGCAGGGAGGAAGGAGAATCCACTTCCACACCGATGCAACCCAAGCGCTCGGAAAGATTCCTTTTTCCCTTGAAGCATTGGGAGTTGATAGTGCAGCCTTCAGCGCACACAAATTCCATGGACCGAAGGGAGTTGGGTTTCTCTACAACACTGATCCAGCAATCGAGAGCCTCTCACGGGGAGGAGGACAGGAGGCTGGGCTGAGACCGGGAACAGAGAACCTACCTGGGATTGTCAGTATGGTCGAAGCAGCGAAAGAAGCCATGGAGCAGTTTTCCGATCATGAGAAGCAGGTCAAGCAGATCAACACCCTGCTTAGGCAACGTCTTCAATCCTTGCAGGCCATCAGCCCTGTGGATTCCTGTTCACCCTATATCCTGAACATTGCTACAAACCATCTACCCAGTGAAGTATTCACACGGATGCTGTATGACAAGGGATTTTGTGTCTCCTCCGGTTCTGCCTGCAGCAATAATGCAAAACAGAAGGGAGAGGGAGTCCTTGACTCCATGCAGGTTCCTCCCTCATTGGCAAAAAGCAGCATTCGGATCTCATTCAGTGCTGATACCACTACAGAAGAAGCTGAAGCCTTGGCCGAAGCCATCACCACCCTCATCCAGGAGCATGCATGAAAGATTCCACTCTCTATTTGATACGATTGGGAGAAATCTCCCTGAAAGGCTTGAACCGCGATTCCTTCGAGAAGCGCCTGAAACAGAACATCAAGCAAAAACTGAAAGGATATAAAACACAGGTTAATCGCCAAAAAGGCCGAATATTCTTTGAAATCAGCAACGAATGTCCTAAAGAAACCGTTGAATTGGCACTGGGAACCACCTTTGGGGTGGTAGGTTATTCCCGTTGCCTACGCTGTGAGAAAGATATTTCTGTTATCAGGGAGACTGCCAAAAAGCTGATCGCTGACGAACCTTTCAACATAGGTAAGGGTACTTTCAAGTCAATCGCCAAACGTGCTGACAAGAGTTTTCCCATGACCAGTTATGAGATCGACTGCTCTCTTGGTGAGATAGTCCATGAGATGTACCCCGAGATGACCGTTGATGTAAAGCATCCTGATCTGACCATCCATTGTGAGATCAGGGACATGGCCTATCTCTATACCTCTCCAAAACCGGGCCCGGGGGGATTGCCTGTCTCAACAGCAGGAAAGGGAATGTTGCTCTTGAGTGGAGGTATCGACAGTCCAGTTGCTGCCTACCGAATGGCACAAAGGGGATTGAAGATGGATTGTATTTACTTCCACGCCTACCCCTACACCAGTGACCAAGCCCTGGAAAAAGTAAAAACATTGGCAAGTCTCATTGCACCATATCTCCAGGGAACCAGACTGCATGTTGTGCCTTTCACTGAGCCTCAGCTCTGGATCAAACAACACAGCAGGGAGGATGAGACCACATTGATGTTCCGTGCAGCAATGATGCACGTCGCCAATGCTATCAGTGAGAGAGAAGAGGGGACTTGTATCGTCACCGGTGAAGCACTCAGCCAAGTAGCGAGCCAGACCCTGGAGTCGATGGCCTTTACTGACAGCATGAGTGAACAGCTAGTTCTCCGCCCACTAGTCGGTATGGACAAACAGGAGATCATGAATCTTGCCATGAAAATTGGCACCTATGAGACTTCAATCCTTCCATACGAAGATTGTTGCGTGATCTTCAGCCCAAAACACCCATTGGTACACCCAGACAAGTTGGTTGAACAAGAGCATTACCGCTCCATGGGTATTGAACCACTGTTGGAAGAAGCTATCAAAAACACTGAAATTGTCGATTTTGGTGCAGATGGGATCGAAAGATAATAGACAGATTTAGTCTATTTGTATAATTACTGATTGTGTTCGCTGTACCATAACCAAAAAAATCGATATGGTTTGGGTATTCGGAGGCTTTCTTGATGAAGATCGGCTTGGATGTTGGTTCCACGACCATGAAGTGTGTCGTGCTTGATGATATGATGCAGGTACTGCATACAGACTATAGACGTCACTACTCTCAGATTGCTGAGACAGCATGTACCATGCTTACCGATATCAAAGAAATCTGTGCAGGACACCCTACCAAGTTCGCGCTTTCTGGGTCAGCTGGCATGGGGCTTGCCCAGAACCTGAACCTCCCCTTTGTCCAGGAAGTATACGCAACCAGGATAGCAATAACGAGATTCCTCCCCCACACCGATGTGGTCATCGAACTCGGTGGTGAAGATGCAAAGATCCTGTTTCTTTCCCAGAACATGGAAGTCAGGATGAACGGGACCTGTGCCGGTGGCACGGGTTCCTTTATTGACCAGATGGCAAGTTTGTTGCATGTCGACCAGATGGAACTGAATGAACTTGCAAAGCAGGCAAAACAGAGCTACTCAATCGCATCCAGATGTGGAGTATTTGCAAAGAGTGACATTCAGCCCTTGGTTAACCAGGGAGCAGAGAAGAGTGATATTTCGCTCTCTGTTCTCCAGTCAGTGGTGAACCAGAGTATCGGTGGACTGGCTCAAGGGCGCCCCATCAAGGGCCAGGTAGTCTACCTTGGGGGACCGCTTACATTCCTCAGTGAGCTAAGAAAATCGTTCGACAAGACCCTTGGCCTCGAGGGTATTTGTCCAGAGAATTCACTCTATTATGTAGCCCTGGGAACAGCACTCAGTGCTGACGAACAGGATATTAAGCTGGATGAGTTAATTTTCAACCTTGAACATTATGATACAGGAAAAGCTTTTACTTCTATTCTTCCCCTATTTGAGGATCCAGAAGCCTATGAAGCATTCAAGGGTCGTCACGCAAAGGCAACATTAACCAAAATTGATCCGACAAATTATTCTGGACCAGCATTCCTGGGCGTGGATGCAGGGTCCACTACCATCAAGGCCTGCATCATCGACCCTGAGGGAAGATTGTTGTACAGCCGATATGAGGCAAACAATGGCAATCCAGTGCAGGCCATCAAGGAATTCCTGGGGAATTTCTACACAAGTTACCCTCATATTACCATTGAAAAATCTTGCTCTACTGGTTATGGCGAACATCTGCTGCAGAATGCCTTTGCATTTGAGTACTCCCTCGTAGAAACCATGGCCCACTACAAGAGTGCAAAGACCTTCCAGAGGGATGTCGACTTTATCATCGACATCGGCGGACAGGACATCAAGTGCTTCAAGATCAAGGATGGCACCATCGACGATATCTTCCTCAATGAAGCATGTTCGTCGGGCTGTGGTTCCTTCCTGCAGACCTTTTCCAATGCACTTGGCTATTCCCCGCAGGAAGCAGCAGCACTTGCCATTAAGGCAAAGAATCCTGTTGATCTGGGCTCGCGTTGCACAGTATTCATGAACAGTTCCGTTAAACAGGCCCAGAAGGACGGGGCCAGTGTTTCCGATATCTTTGCAGGTTTGGCCATCAGCGTCGTTAAGAATGCATTGTATAAAGTAATTCGCTCCACCGACCCTGCCATGTTGGGAAAACATATTGTCGTGCAGGGAGGGACGTTCCTGAACGATGCCGTGCTCCGTTCCTTCGAGACGGAGCTGGGAAGTGAGGTGATCAGGATACATGAGGCAGGACTTATGGGTGCATATGGTTGTGCTTTGCATGCCCGTGACCAGCACCATAAAGTTCCACAGCAACGTACTACCCTCTCACTCACGCAATTGGAACACTTCACCCATCGAACGAAGACTACATACTGCAAAGGTTGTACCAACAACTGTTTATTGACGATCAATATCTTTGACGAAGGTCGTAAGCTGGTAAGCGGAAATAAATGTGACCGCATTGTCAGCCCTGAGACATTCATCAATAACCCCGAGCAGCTGAACATCTATGCCTTCAAGCAACAATATTTCGCGCATCTGAAAGCCCGGAAGGGGGAACGGGGAAAGATCGGATTGCCATTGCAGCTCAATTTCTATGAACAGCTGCCTTTCTGGCATACCTTCTTCTCCCACTTGGGCTTTGAGGTCGTGGTCTCATCCCCATCAACGAGGGAAACCTACCTCAAGGGACAGTCCACAATCTCCAGCGATACCATCTGCTATCCAGCAAAATTGATGCATGGACATATCAAGGATCTGCTTGAGAAACAGGTTCCTACCATCTTCTATCCATGTTCCAGCTACAACATCGACGAAGAGAAGGGAGACAACCATTTCAACTGTCCGGTGGTAGCTTATTACCCTGAGGTGCTTCGGCATAATATCAGTGAGTTGGAGGATGGCTCAGTTACCTTCATCAGTGACTACCTCTCGCTTGCCGACAGAGCATTTCTTCCAAAACGGATGCATCAGGTTCTCAGCCAGTATTACCCGGTCAAGAAACAGGAGATCAAGGCTGCTGTGAAAGCAGGGTACGCAAGTCTTGAAACCTACCAGAAAGCAATCAGGGAACAAGGGAACCTCATCATTGAACAGGCACGCAAGAGAAATTGGCCGATCATGGTCCTTGCGGGAAGGCCCTATCATGCTGATGCAGAGGTAAACCATGGAATCGATGGTCTTCTGCTGCAGTGCAGTTGCGCAGTCATCAGTGAGGATGCAATTGCCCATCTTGTGGAGAAACAACCAAGAAAGGTACTCAACCAATGGACCTACCACGCCAGGATGTATGATGCTGCCCGATATGTTACAGGGCAGGATGATATGCAGTTGATTCAGCTTGTTTCCTTTGGTTGTGGGCTTGATGCGGTAACCTCCGATGAAATCAGGGATATCCTTCGAGAGACTGACAAGATTTATACCCAGATCAAGATTGATGAAATTGCAAACCTCGGAGCAGTCAAAATTCGCATCCGCAGTCTACTTGCAGCACTCCAGGAGGCCAAGGAACAGCGATGAGCACACCGTTCACCAAAGAGATGAAGAAGGATTACACCATCCTGATCCCCAATATGAGCCCAATCCACTTCAATATCGCCAAGGAGGTGTTCTCCAATCATGGCTATAATGTGGTGCTTCTGGAGAACCAGGGCCCAAATGTTATCCGTGAGGGGCTTCGGTATGTACACAATGACATCTGCTATCCAGCCCAGTTGGTAATCGGTCAGTTTATCGATGCCATCAAACATGGAGGCTACGATACTGATAAGATTGCCTTGGTCATCACCCAAACCGGTGGTGGTTGCAGGGCAAGCAACTACCTCTTCCTTCTCAGGAAGGCATTGGAAAAATGCAATCTACCCCATATTCCCGTGATCAGTCTCAATCTCAAGGGGATGGAGAAGAACCCGGGTTTCAAGATCACTCCCTTTATGTTGCTGCAAACCTACAGTGCTTTTATTTACGGTGATCTTTTGATGGCACTCAGCAACCAGATACGCCCTTACGAGGTACAAAAAGGAGAGGCAGATGCCTTGGTGTCCAAGTGGACCACCTACCTCTCTGACTGTTTTGCCCACAACCGTGGATACATTGGATGGGCAATGAAGCGGAACCTCAACAGAATCTGTGCTGAGTTCGCTGAGATCGAGACGCGAGGGGAAGAACGTATCAAGGTAGGAATTGTTGGGGAGATCTATATGAAGTATTCTCCCTTGGGAAACAACCACCTCCAGGAATACCTTGAGGAACAGGGATGCGAGGTCTTGGTTCCCTCCATGATGGGATTTCTCTATTATGGTGCGGACAATGCCATCACTGACCGTGCATATTACGGTGGAAGATTTATTAGTGCGAAGGTCACCCAGTTCATACTTCGTCAGCTCTACAAGGTGGAGAAGATGAGCCGGCAAGCAATGATGAAAAGTGGCAAATTCACTGTCCCCATCCCCTACACCGAGATGAAAAAACTTGATGAAGGGTTGCTGGATTATGGAGTAAAGATGGGAGAAGGCTGGTTGCTTACCGCCGAGATGCTCGATCTTGTTCATAGTGGATACCACAATATCGTCTGCACCCAACCGTTCGGGTGTCTCCCCAACCATATCTGTGCGAAGGGAATGATCAGGGCAGTTACAGAGCGGAGTAAGGATGCCAATATCGTACCAATCGATTACGATCCTTCTGCAACAGGGGTAAATCAGGAGAACAGAATCAAGCTTATGCTTGCAATTGCACGCGAAAAGTTGGGAAATCAATAAGAAAATACCTGAGCCTACCCTATTTCCTACTATTCTACTTCCATTTTATTGGGTACATTATGAGTATGAATATTGAGAGAATACATACAACCAAGGAACTTGAGCAGATGGTCAGGGATGACTTGCTCTCACTATCCCAGGAAAAATCCGGCTCCTTGCACATTGGATTACCAGGAGGAAGAAGTGCCTCCCATCTCATCAATGCCATGCTCACGCTTCCAAGTGAATCACTTGGAAGAATGCGTCTCTATCTTATTGATGAACGTCTTGAGGGCGAACGAAATGAGGATACACTTAGGGAAGCTGGTTTGCAGAAAGCTTTGGACCAAGGGACCACACTCACCATTGTCAGTGAAGAAAAGCCCCTTTCCGATGAGCCTTTTGACCGTCTTTATCTCGGTGTAGGCGAGGATGGGCATATTGCAAGTCTCTTTCCTGGTTCCTGGCCGAATAGTGCAGATGCTCAAACCATGGTTGTGATCGATAGTCCCAAACCACCCAAAAGACGAGTCACACTCACCTACCATGGGTTTCTCACCCTTGGCCGAGAGGCAAAGGTGTATCTGCTCTTCCTAGGAGAGGGAAAAAGGGATGCTCTCAATAGGTTGATGTCCGGCAAGGAGGATGCACATACTCTACCCTGCTCCTTCTTTGTTCACCATCCATTCCATGGTACGATAGTAACAGACTTGAGGGAGAATACACTATGAAGAGAATCATTATCCAATATGGCGGCACAGGTGACCTTGCGTTGAAGAAACTGTATCCTGCCTACGAGCATCTCATGGAAAAGGGCGATTCTTTTGAGGTACTTGCTCTTGGAAGGCGGTTTACCACCAGGGACGAGTTCCTCTCAGAGATCATCAGGAAAGATGCCCCATCCTCCTTCACCGACCACCTTGATTACCTGTACTACGATATGAGTGACACGAATGCTGTTACCATCCTTACCACCCGTTTGAAATCCATGTGTGGGGAATGCGACGAAGTGGAATTCATTTACTATCTTGCACTGCAGCCTTCTCTCTATGAGATTGCCATTGAACAGATCCAACAGGTGGATAACCAGCTGGATTGCATTTGTTCCCTGACAAAGAAAATTGTTGTTGAAAAACCCTTTGGATTCGACCTAGAGAGTGCCCAACGTTACAACGATATCCTGGAGAAAGCCTTCACTGATGAGGAAATTTTTCGAATTGACCACTATCTTGGTAAGGAGTTCATGCAGAACCTGCTTCTGATGCGTTTTCATAATGATATCATCAGAAGGATCTGGGACAACAGGACTATTGAGTCCATTGAGATCATTTTCGACGAGACCCATGGAGTGGACCAGCGCTTAGGATTCTATGAGAAGATCGGGGTGGTACGAGATACCATCCAGAATCATATCATGCAGATCATCACCTACTTAACGATGAGTGAGCCAGCAAGCCTGACTCCGAAGGATATCGCCGTCGAAAAGGAGAAGGTTCTCAGGGCAATATCCCCTATCCAGGAATTCCATATGGGACGATATGAATCACTGGGTTCTGGTAGTGGCCATGTGGTACATACTCCCACGTATGCTGCATTCAAGTTGTTTGTAAATACCTACTACTTTACCGGTATCCCCATCTATGTACGAACTGGAAAGATGCAGAACGAGGCAAAAAGCTTGATATACATCAAGTTCAAGAACGCCACCAAGCAGGTAATGCATGATGATTCCATTGCAGAGAATGCGGTGATCATCACCATCCACCCAGAGCTTACCATTGACATCAACATGAATCTGAAGATGCCCAATACGAGTTGGAAATCAAAACCTGTTCGGTTCCGTTTCAACCAGAGTGAGACCTTTGGAGCCAATACCCCAGAGGCATATGAACAGATCGTGGAGAAGATCCTACAGGGAGACAAGAGTGTATTCCCTACCATGCAGGAGATCACCGAGTCATGGCGAATTGTAGAACCGATGCTTCAGGAGAATCTTCCAGTGGAGGTTTATCCAATCAGGACCCTGCCCCGCTTTGCCTTAAACATGGCGAAAGAGAACGGGTTTACCTGGTTTGATTGACCCCAAAAAGGCCACCGATTCACTCGGTGGCCTTCCTATTACTGATAATCAATATCCTCAGATAAGAACGTGCATTTTCTCTTTTATGGCATGGATGTTCTCATTACCGATAGCATTTGCCTTTCGAGTACCTTCAATGATGAGGTCTCTTACCTCTCCTCGATGGGCTTCATAGTAGGCACGCTTTTCACGGATGGGATCCAACATCTCATTGAGTACTGCATTGAGTCGTTTCTTACAGGCGACACAACCAATCTGTGCAGTTCTGCACATTTCAGCAATGTTGTCCTTCTCCGCCTCATTGAACACACAGTGATACTTGTACACATTACAGATCTCGGGAGTCCCGGGAATCTTGATCGTAACACGCGCAGGATCGGTAACAGCATTGCGTACCCGCTCCCATACTGCCTCTGGCGTATCAGAGAGGTAGATTGCATTGCCCATGCTCTTACCCATCTTTGCATTCCCGTCCAGTCCAGCCAATCTGCCTACAGTACTGAGCTTGACCTGTGGCTCAACGATACTGGTTCCATACATATCATTGAACTTCCTGACAATCTTACGGGCAAGCTCGATATGTGGGACCTGGTCTTCCCCTACCGGTACCAAATCTGCATTACAGAAGGTAATGTCAGCAGTCTGGCTCACAGGATATCCAAGAAAACCATAGGTAAGGTCTGCATACCCATAGTTCTTTGCCTCTGTCTTGATCGTAGGATTATGACGGAGTTGGTTTACCGTTACAATCATTGAATAGAAGACCGTCAGCTCAGCGATGGAGGTTATCTGTGACTGTTGTACCAGGGTGGCTTTCTCAGGATCCAAGCCCACTGAAAGGTTGTCAATTGCCACATCATAAATACTGCTGTTGATCAACTCAGGATCTTCAAAATGCGTGGTAAGCGCCTGAACATCAGCGAGGAGAATGAATGTCTCATAGGTATGCTGCAACTCAACCCTGCTCTTCAGGGAGCCTACATAATGACCGAGGTGCAGTTTACCTGTTGTTCTGTCACCGGTTAGAATTCGTTTCTGTTTCGTTTCCAAAAGACTACTCCTTCTCATCTACCTGCTCTACTTCAGCAGGTTGCCCATCTTGTTCGCCATGGAATGAAGAGGGCTTGTTTACCCGCCTCATGGTATGTTCCATATTACAAGAAGGGCAGACAGCAGGAGGCTCATGCTTATCCAGGGACTGGACCAATTCAACCCGTGCCTTGCAAAGCTGGCACTCATATTCATACGAAGGCATAATGTGGTATCTCCTCTTATGGGTTTACAACAGACCACTCAAGCTCTGCTTGAGATTGTTCATTTGCTCTTCACCCAAATCCATATGTTTGATCGTTACTAGATCATCTTCAATCAAGAACATCTTCATCAAGTCGGCTATCTTGAAGGGAATCTTCTCCCTCTTCAGCCGAGCCAGGTATCCAGTTCTTACCATCTGGGACAGTGTAGTGGCAAGTTTGGGGGTGTCCATCGTGATATAAGCATCCAGGCTGTATCCCCCATCCTCTTTCTGGTTTATCAGTAAAAGCATCACCTTTGCTTGGGTGATCACCGTATCCGGCAATTCCAGACCAAGATCAAAAAACGTCTCAGGCTCCAATGAGTAGACCGCGATGTTTGAGGAAGCCATATCGTTTGCCGTGGGCAAATCGATTAACTTCCGCTCAGCATCGTAAAGCTCATACACCTCTGGGTACTCCCTATTGGTGAAGAGTATCTTATCATTATTGGGAGCGTAGATGCTCAAATCCCCTTCCTTCTGCTGGAAGTACGTAAGATCATCCTGGGCATACTGCCTCTTGAGCTCCCTGGAGTACATCATGGCAGTGTTTGCCAACCACTTGGGATAGTCTCCCTCGACCACCCCATAGGCATCCAACTCCTCAACTTCCAACGGGTACGCATCCAATCTTGGGGAAAGCGAGAGAGAGATTCGCTCGGCTCGATCAGCAAACTCCTGCATATCGGCAAAAACGCCTTTGATGAGTTCGCTCTCCTTCTGGGCATCCACGGTTACAACAATGACACCACTGTCCGCCATTCCCTGGAAATCAAAATAGGGAACCTCCTTCCTTGCCGTTGTGGCACAGGAAGAGAGGAAGAGCACCAAAAGAAACCCGATAGGAACCAGCCTGGCAAAATGTTTCATCACGCTTAATCCTTCTCTACTTGCAACCTCACCATATGGTCATTGCAATCAATACCTTCTCCTGTCAGTGTACCAGAGCGCAAGGTATTGGACAACGTCTCCTTGGCAATGGTTTGTCCATGCTGGTCGAAGACCCGCTGGATAACCTCATCACCATCATAAGTCAGTACAATCCGGTCAGATACGGCAAACCCACTCTCTTTTCTGAGGTTCTGAACTGAGCGAATGATATCACGTGCAATTCCCTCATCTGCGAGTTCCTGGGTAACCTTGGTATCGAACCCTACAGTAAGTGATCCATCATTCAGTACCTTTACACCTTCCATCTCAGTCCTCTGGACAATGATTTCATCCTTGGAGATTGAAATCTCGCCATTGCTGTAAGAGAGTGTGTGTGGTGTGCCGTCAAGGATGGAAGCAATCTTCTCTCCATCAAAATCAGCAATCATGGATGCAACTTCCTTCATGTCCTTGCCCAGGGATTTTCCCAGAACCTTGAAGTTGGCCTTAGCACTATACTCCACAAGGGAGGACTCATCAGATTGCAGATGTACTTCCTTCACATTCAGTTCCTCTGCAATGATTGACTCCATGCTTGCCAGAATTTCCCGTTCATCCTCTTCCCGGTCGACGAGGAATAGTTTCTGCAAAGGCTGACGAATCTTCAGGTTGTTGGAAGCTCTCAGTGAGCGACCCATGGCGATAGCTCTCTGGGTCAGGGACATCTGGCTTTCTAGGGTCCAATCCCTTTGGCTCTCATCATAATCAGGATACATACAGAGATGCACACTTTGTGCCATATCTCCCCGTTTCAAGTTCTGGTAAATCTCCTCACTTGTAAACGGAATGATTGGTGCAACAACCTTGACGAAGGTCATCAGGACCTTGTAGAGGGTATCATACGCCTGCTTCTTATCCGTATCGTTCTCGCCCTTCCAGAAACGCCTTCGGCTTCGGCGAATGTACCAATTGTTCAGGTCATCGATGAACGGAACAAAGGATGCACACGCTTTCTGGATGTCATAGGCATCGAAAGAGTCGGTGGCAGTCTGCACAAACCGTTGGGTTGCACTGGTAATCCAGCGGTCCATCGGGTTCGTGAGATCCTCGAAGGCTGTTTCAGAAGGCTCATACCCATCAATATTCGCATAGGTTACGAAGAATGAGTAAGCATTCCAGAGAGGGATGATCAAGGTCTTGAGTACTTCCTTTACCGACTCCTCACTGAACTTCAGGTCCTCTGCACGGACGACTGCACTATTCATCAAGGCAAAACGCAGACTGTCTGCACCGTAGGCGTTTACAATCTCCATCGGATCGGTATAGTTTCGTTCACTCTTGCTCATCTTCTTCCCATCGGCTGTCAGAACAATACCGTTGGTGATGCAGTGGGTAAACGCTGGTTTCTCCCAGAGCCCTGCCGCAATAACCGTCAAGGTATAGAACCAACCACGAGTCTGGTCCAAGCCTTCACAGATGAAATCAGCGGGGAAATTGTTTTCAAAATACTCTTTGTTTTCAAATGGGTAATGTTGCTGTGCGTATGGCATGGACCCCGACTCAAACCAGCAGTCAAGGACATCCCCAATGCGGCGCATCGTGCCCTTGCCGTCAGGACTTGGCCAGGTCAGATCATCAACATAATGCTTATGCAGATCTTCAACCTTCTGCCCACACTTGGACTCCAGCTCTTCCCTGCTTCCGATTACTTCTAGATATTCACTGCCATCGCACTTCCAAACCGGGATAGGGTTACCCCAGAACCGGTTTCTGCTGATTGCCCAGTCACGAGCTCCTTCAAGCCATTTGCCAAATCGGCCATACTTGAGATGTTCAGGCATCCAGTAAATCTGCTCATTTGCATCGAGCATGTGTTTCTTGATCTTCTGGATGTCTACAAACCAGCAACTCATGGCACGGTAGATCAACGGCTTCTTGGTACGGTAACAGAAAGGATACGAGTGAAGGTAGTTCTCCCGCTTCACCAGCAGGTCATGCTCCTTCAGATAAGAGATGATATCCTTATCTGTGTCCTTGACGAAACGACCAGAGAAGTCTGGTACCTCATCAGTAAAACGACACTCCAAATCCACAGGGCAAACGACAGGAATGTCTGTTCCTTTGAGTACCTGATAATCATCTTCACCGAAACCGGGGGCTGTATGGACAATACCACAACCATCTTCGGTGGTTACATAATCACCCATCACACAGACAAATGCGCCCTGCTCCTTGAGATCTGCAAAGTATGGGAACAAGGGTTTATAACGCATACCTTCATAGAAGGTACCCTTCTGCTCATCAACAATCTCATAGGTGTCCTCGTCCTTGTAGTAATGGTCGAGGCGAGCCTTGCCCAGGATATAGTAATTCCCATCACTCTTATCCTTGACCTTCACATAGTCGATGTCTGGACCAAAGGCAAGCGCAAGGTTGCTGGGAAGCGTCCAGGGTGTAGTCGTCCAAGCAAGGAAATAGGTATTCTCTTGGCCATCAGCTGCGAATCGAACGGTTACAGCCTGATCCACGACATCCTGGTAGCCTCCCAGGTTAACTTCGAAATTGGAAAGAGGACTTGCCAAGGCTGGGCTGTATGGAAGGATATTGTACCCCTCATAGATATAGCCCTTCTCAAAGAGTGTCTTGAATACCCACCAGATGGACTCCATATAGTTGGTATCCATGGTGCGATAGCCATGCTCCCAGTCAACCCAACGTCCCATGCGATTGATCGTCTGTTTCCACTCTTCGGTGTATCGCAAAACGATTGAGCGACATTGCTCATTGAACTTGGCCACACCATACTCGGTAATCGCGGAGTGCCCGCTGATACCCAGCGTCTTCTCCATCTCATACTCAACAGGTAGCCCATGACAGTCCCAACCGAAACCACGCCTGACCCGTTTGCCTTTCATGGTCTGATACCGGGGAATAGCATCCTTTATGGTTCCTGGAACCAGATGCCCAAAATGGGGAAGCCCGGTCGCAAACGGAGGTCCGTCGTAGAAAACGTATTCATTCTCTTCAGACCGCGTTTCGATTGATTTCTTGAAAATATCCTCTGTCTCCCAGAAAGAGAGAACGTTCTCTTCCATCGCAGGAAAATCCACTTTGGTGGTTACTGGACGAAACATACACACTCCTTCAACTTGCCCTTATCGGGTTATCGCATAGATGTCATTCTATTCAGAATACGTGTTCATGACAACCTTTGTGACTGGTTTTTCCGTTGACCTTCTTCCGTTGTCGCGATACTGTCTTGTTATGCAGCAATTCCCAATTCCATCTGTGATCCAGAGGTTCTCACAACAGTTCAAGCAAGCAGGTTTCAGCCTCTATATTGTAGGGGGAGCCGTTCGTGACCATCTGTTGGGTATCGACAACGAAGACTTCGATTTTACCACCGATGCAAAACCAGAGGAGGTCATGAGTCTCTTCAAGGCTGTCATCCCCACTGGCATTGACCATGGCACGGTCACTGTGCGTTATGAGAAACACAGCTTCGAGGTAACCACCTTCCGTAGTGAAGGATCCTACCAGGATGGAAGACACCCCAGCAGTGTGACCTTTATCACGAATCTTGAAGAAGACCTGAAAAGACGGGACTTTACCATCAATGCTTTTGCGGTTGACTTGAATGATAGCAAAATCATCGATCTTTGTGGTGGAAAGGAAGATCTGAAACACAGGATCATCAGAGCAATTGGAATTCCTGAAGAACGTTTTGAGGAAGATGGACTGAGAATCCTGAGAGCCTGCCGCTTTGCAGGCAAGCTTAATTTCATCATTGAAGAAGATACTCTCAAGGCCATGCATACCTGCAGGGAGAATCTTCGCAAAGTAAGTAGCGAACGCATCCGAGAAGAGCTTTTCAGGCTTGTTCTCTCCGATCATCCCGAGGTGGGACTCAACTACATGAGGGAGTGTGGCATATTGCAGATCATCCTTCCCGAACTTGCTGCAGGAGACCAGATTGACCAGAGGGGGATGCATCATGAGGATGTGCTCTCACATGCCATCAGTACCTGCCAAGCGTCCGTAGCCCTCTCTGACCGTCTGGAGGTGCGCCTTGCCGCCCTTTTCCATGATATTGGCAAGAGTGAGGTGATGGAAGAAGGAGAGGAACGCAACACCTTCTACAACCATGATCTAGTTGGGGAGAAACTCACCATCAAGGTCCTAAGACGACTGAAGGCAAGCAATGAGCAGATTCGACTTGTCAGCCTCTTGGTCCGCCATCATATGTTCAGTTACCAGAGCAACTGGAGTGACAGCGCTGTCAGACGCTTTCTCACCCGCGTAGGCAAGGAACATGTGGGTATGCTCTTCAGCCTTAGGATAGCTGACCAGATAGCCATACACGGCAAGGCAGATATCAGATTGCTTGAAGAATTGGAAGAGCGGGTCAAGGGTATCCTTGATGCCCAGGATGCCTTGTCCATCAAGGACTTGGCCGTGAATGGCAATGATTTGATGAAGGCGGGAATTCCCAAGGGAAAACAACTTGGGGGAACCCTTGATTACTTGTTGGAAACAGTACTTGATGATCCCGCGCAGAATAAGAAAGAGCAACTATTGGAGATAGCAAAAAACTATCAGTCGTTGTCCACTTTTACCAGCTGATCATAGGCAAGCTTTGCTGCACGTTGTTCGGCTTGTTTCTTGTTTCGTCCCTGTGCTGGACCAAAAACCCGACCATTTACATCAACTTGCATGAAAAAGGTAAAATCATGCTCAGGCCCGGTCTTCTTGATCAGTGTATAGGTAGGAACCATGCGCCATCGCTTCTGCATGTATTCCTGTAGCGCTGTCTTGTAATCACGATGATAATCATCTTCCAGTACTGCCCTGATCTGGTTTTCCAGATACCGCATAATAAATTTCTTTGCGGCCTCGAACCCACTATCAAGATAACAGGCTGCAAAAATTGCCTCCATGCAGTCAGCGAGCAAGGCTTTCTTGTTCCTTCCTCCACTGTTCTCTTCCCCTTTTCCGATAAGTAGATATTTATCCACCTCAAGGGAACGGGCGATCATGGCAAGACTATCTTCACTGACTACAATGCTCTTGATTTTTGAGAAATCTCCCTCCGCTTTAGCAGGAAGATTTCTAAAAAGCCAGTCCGCTACACACATACCCAGGACGCTATCACCGAGAAACTCCAAACGTTCATTCGTGTCCACTAGTTCGTTGGTTTCATTGGCAAAGCTGCGGTGTGTGAATGCAAGATTGAGCAAGGAGAGATCATTGATCTCCATCTCGCTCTTTTCAATGAATAGAAGAAGCTCCCGCTCTCTTTCTGATGAGATTGCGGGAGCTCTCTTGAAGAGGCTACTCTCCATAGACAGGGAAATCCTTACAGTTGTGCGGAAAGGAAGTCGACTGCGTCCTTAACGGTTTCGAACTCGTTGGCTTTCTCATCAGGGATGGAGATGCCAAGCTCTTCCTCGATAGCGTATACCAGCTCATAGGTGTCCAAGCTGTCAGCGCCAAGATCCTTTCTGAAGGAAGCGTTCATGGTGATTTTGCCCTCATCAATCTCGAGCTTCTCTGCAATCAATGATTTAACTTTTTCAAATACTTCTTTGCTATCCATTATCTAACTCCTCTGATCGTCGTATTTATTTATCCTGCAACTCAATGACCTGCACGCCGCGGTAGAAACCGCACTTCGGGCAGACACGGTGAGGAAGAACCATATTTCCACAGGTGCTACAACGAGAGAGTGTCGGGGTTGCAAGACGCATGTTAGCAGCCTTTCTTGATGCTGCGCTTGCTTTGGAAGTCTTATATTTCGGTGTTGCCATGTTGATAACCTCTTACACTATGCTAATTTTTGACACGTAAGGAAGAATAACGGAAAAGCACTAAAGCGTCAACAACTTGATTCGATTTCTCATCATTTGTACGACAAGAGGTGGAACCATTGGGGAGATATCGGCCCCATATGCCGCCATTTCCTTGATTGCACTGCTTCTCAGTTGAAAATATTTAGGACTCGTTGGCATAAATAGTACCTCCAAGTCAGGATTTAGTTGCTTGTTGGTCATAGCCAATTCAAACTCATACCCAAAATCTACCAAAGCCCTGACACCTCGTACCATGACCCCTACCCCATGCTCACGAGCAAAATCAACCACCAGCCCACGATAACTCACCACTTCGATGTTCTCATGTTCCTTGAGAATATCCTTGAGCATGTCCATCCGCTCATCAGCGGTAAACAGACACTGTTTTTGTACATTGTCGGCAACGACCACATAGAGTTTCTCAAAAAGATGGGAAGAACGCTCGATGATATCAATATGTCCGTTTGTGGGTGGATCGAAAGAACCGGGAAGCATGGCAATACGCTCTTTTCTGTTCATTTCTTGATTTCCTCCACGTATTGCTTCATCTTGGCAAATGCCTCAGAACTTTCCCAAGCAATCTTCTTTGCAAAACTGAACGATCCATTCTCTTCCTGGTTCACCACAGCAAAGGTACCCTTGCCGATATAACTGACTTTCTGGGAAGGGGAAAGTTTCTCTTGTTCCCGGATCTGGTTGAGCACACAATCAAAATGACAGAATCCCCCATCAGGATGGGTAAGGGCACTTGCAATGCCATCAATGACTTCTCCACAGAGCACACAGGTCTCCTTCGGCTCAAGCACCTTCCTTACAGGAAGTTGGGGAAGATTACTATGATAGGGTTTACGTTGTTCAGGGAGTAGATTGCTCTTACCACTACCCTTCTTTGCCTTTTCCTTGGGAGTTCCCTTGGCCTTGGACTGCTTCTTGGAACGGGTACGTCGTTTTTGCCGTCCCGGGGTCCCTGTTTGTTTCTTTTCCGTTTCCATTGCCTACCTCGTGTCTGCAAGACTATCCTGTTTTTCCGCCAGCGACAAGCACTCAGGATACACAGAAAGGGACGACTGTACGTCGTCCCCTCCAGATATTCGCTTTGGTAAACGCCTTAGGCGTTCTTTCTGCGGATGAGCTCTTTGACTTTCGCCTTCTTGCCCACCTTCTTGCGAATGTAGTAGAGCTTAGCTCTTCTGACACGACCTCTGCGAACAACCTCGATTCTTTCAACACGAGGTGAGTGCAAGGGGAAAATTCTTTCCACACCTACACCGTAGGAAATCTTACGGACCACAAAAGTCCTGCGAATCCCACCATTGTTCTTTGCAATGACCAGGCCTTCAAACACCTGGACACGTTCGTTGGTGCCTTCAACAATCTTGAAAAACACTTTAACGGTATCACCAACGCAGAAGTTCTCTGCATTTTCCTTCATCTGTTCCGACTCAATAGCCTTAATTACATCCATCGTCTCCGGTCCCCTTCGCACTATGTTCTTTCAATGCATTTAAAATCTTTCTGGAGTTCGCATCAAGAGATGCCGTCTCCAACAAATCCGGTCGGTTCAACAAGGTCTTTTCCAACCGTTTCTGTAGTCGCCACTGGCCAATTTTGGCGTGATGCCCGCTCAATAATACATCAGGGACATCTTTTGAGCAATAGGTCTCAGGCCTTGTATACTGGGGATATTCAAGTAATCCACCGTGAAAACTCTCTTCACTGAGTGAATCACTACTAATCACACCGTCAATCAAACGGTATACAGCGTCTACGATTACCAAGGTGGAAACCTCGCCGCTGCTGATTACATAATCCCCGATACTAATCTCGTCATCAACATATAGGTCAATCACCCGTTGGTCAATACCTTCATAATGGCCACAGATAAAGACCAGTTCATCTTCCTTGCTCAGCTCTTCGGCATAGGCTTGACTTAGACGCTTTCCAGAGGGGGAAGCATACACCACCCGCTTCTCTTTTGCATTGATGGAATCGAGCGCTTTGCAGAGGGGATCACATTTGATCACCATTCCAGCGCCACCACCATAGGGAACGTCATCACAGCTTTGATGCTTGTCTGTCGCAAAGCTTCTGAAGTTTATGAACTCATACTCAACTGAACCGCTTTGTACAGCCCTCTTCATGATCGAGTTTTCGAAAAACCCTTCCAGTATTTCTGGAAACAGGGTGACTATCTGAATCTTCACGCGAGAATCCAGGGAGTCTTCAACTCGATCGTCCGGTCCTCCAGGCTAACTTCGCCAATGAATTCCTTGAGATACGGAACCATATAAAGGGAACCATCAGGGCTACGGACTTCAAGCATCACAGCCTGTGCACCATCGACACTACTGACGACTTCAGCCAAATGCTCACCATCGTGCACCAAAGCACAACCGATAAGATCAGCGACGTAGTACTGGCCCTTTTTCAAAGGGGCTGCCCATTTTCTGGGAACCATCAGATGTCGACCATTGAGCACCCTTGCATCCTCGGGATTGTCAAATCCTTTGAACTTCATCAAGGGCTGTGAACCCATCATGCGAAAACTTTCTATAGAGAAAGTTTGCTCTGATCCATCCTTCGCACGCAACACAACCTCCTTGATTTTCGCAGGTAGGCACAGTCATCATTGTGAGGGTGAATTTTCACCTCACCGTTTACTCCAAAAGGAGCTTTTACGGTAGCAGTCCAGAGCAACTCTTCCATAGGTCAGTCCAGTATTTCCAGCACGGCACGCTTGCCACCCTTGGTGGCTGAGGCGCTCAGGATGGTCCTGATCGCCTTTGCAATACGGCCTTGCTTGCCGATCACCTTGCCGACATCCTCGCTGGCTACCTTCAGCTCAAGAATCGTGGATTTTTCACCCTCGATCACATTGATACTGACCTCGTCAGGGACATCAACTAGTGATTTTACAATGTATTCAACAAGATCTTTTTCCACAACCATCTCCTGGAAGTTATTCCTGGACAGTTCTGGTCACCGTCACGCCATTCTTATTGAGCAGGGCTCTTACGGTATCGCTGGGCTGTGCACCCTTGGCGAGCCAGTCCTGAATTTTCTCAACTTTCAAGATAACCTGCTGATCTTTCTCAGCCAGAGGATGGTACTGACCAACCTCATCGAGGGTCCTGCCCTGGGTCTTTGCCCTGGAGTCCATCACCACGATACGGTAGTCAGGTCTCTTCTTTGTACCAAATCTCTTCAGTCTCATGCTTGTGCTCACGTCAATTCCTCCTACGAATTCAACTCTACATACCCATCTGTTTAAGCATTGCAGCCTGGTATTTTTTATTTTTTGCTAACTTCTTCATCGTAAGTCGCATTTTCTCAAACTTTTTCAGCAAACGATTTACGTCAGAAACGGTGGTTCCGCTTCCTTTTGCAACACGTTTACGTCTTGTCGGTCCCATTATATGGTAATTCGTTCGTTCCGCATAGGTCATTGAAAGGATAATTGCTTTCTCTCGACGAATTTCCTCTGTATCAATGTCATCTTCGCTGACCTGACCCTTTGCACCGGGAATCATTTCCAGGAGCTGGTCGATTGAACCCATTTTATCCATTGAGTTCAATTGGTCAAGGTAGTCTTGCAGATCGAAGGTGTTCTTTGCCATCTTCTCCTGCATGCGAATTGCCTCATTCTCATCAACAACACTTTGTGCTTTCTCAACAAGCGAGACAATGTCGCCCATCCCGAGAATTCGGCTAGCGATACGATCTGGATAGAAGGGATCAAGATCCTCGATCTTCTCACCAACACCAATGAACTTGATCGGTTTGCCCACAACAGAACGAAGGGAGAGTGCAGCACCACCACGTGTGTCACTATCGAACTTGCTGAGTACAACCCCGCTGATCCCAACTTTCTCCTGGAACTCCTTGGCAATGGTGACAGCATTCTGTCCGGTCATTGCATCGGCAACAAAGAGTGTCTCATCAGGAGAAATTGCATCACGGACCTTCTGGATCTCATCCATCAGGGTCTCATCAAGGTGCATTCGTCCACTGGTGTCGACGATCAACACATCTCGCTGATCTTTCTTTGCCTGTGCAAGGGCTGCCTTGGCAACTTTTGCTGGGTTTTTCTCCCCTTCAATACTGAAGACGGGTACCCCTACTGCCTCACCAAGAACCTGGAGTTGCAGGATAGCAGCCGGTCTGACCAAGTCTGCCGCAACAAGCATGACACGACGGCCTTCTTTTTTCAGGCGTGAAGCCAGCTTGGCTGATGTAGTGGTCTTACCAGAACCCTGGAGACCCATCATCAGGATGACACTGGTTGTATCAGGGCCCTTGAGCAGAAGCTTCTGGTTCTCCTCGTCCCCAAGCAGAGCGACCATCCGATCGTAGACAATCTTCACGAACTGTTGACCAGGGTCGACAGCCTTGAGGACTTTCTCCCCTGTGGCTTCTTCCATGGTCCCATTGATGAAGCGTCTGACAACCCGAAGGTTCACGTCAGCGTCCAGCAAGGCCATCTTAATTTCTTCGACGGCTTCCTGGACGTTCTTCTCTGTTATCTTGGACTTTCCGGCAAGACTGCGCATGATGCCGGAGAACTTATCGCTTATTGAATCAAACATTACCTTACTCTATTGTCGTTTTCGCTCAAGTTACATCTTATACCGTACACCAGACTTTCCTGTCAAGGAGTGGTGCAAAATGCAACCTATTCTTCTATGGTTACCAGTTCCTGGTCGTCGTTGAGGATTACATCCTCGCCGGCCACATTGCCGATCTTGTAACTGACCATACTGGAAACCCCTGGCTCCATCTGGGTTACCCCTAAAAGGGTCTGGCTTCCCATGACGGTGTGCTTATTGTGGGTGATGATGATGAACTGGCTCTTCATGGCAAATTCATCCAATACGGAGAGAAAATACCCGATATTCCGATCATCAAGCGCTGCGTCGATCTCATCGAGAACACAGAAAGGAGAAGGCTTTACCTGATAGGTGGCAAACAGCAGTGCTACAGCGGTCATCGACCGCTCTCCTCCACTCAAGAGAGAAAGGTGGGTAAGCTTCTTCCCCGGAGGTTGAGCCAGGATGTCAATGCCACTCTCCAGGACATTGTCAGGCTCCACCAAAGTGAGCTCAGCTTTTCCCCCACCAAACAGACGACGGAACATCTCCTGGAAGTTATGGGCAATCTGCTTATAGGAAGCAATGAAAAGTTCTTCACTACGGGTCTTGATCTGGGTAATGACGGTATCCAAATCATTCTTGGCCCGGTAAAGGTCATCCAATTGCTTACTCAGGAAATCGTATTGTTCCTTAACCTCCGCATACTCTTCTTCCGCCATCTGGTTGATGTATCCCATTCCATCAATCTTCCGTCTGACTTCATCCAGACGGCTCTTCAGTACAGGGATATCGGGAACTTCATCTTCCAGACGATTCTCGAACTCCTTCAGGCTCTTGCCGTAGTTCTCAAAGAACGTGGTGTAAACTCCGGTGATATTGGTGGCGAGCTGGTCAATCTGCAGTTCCAGCTTCTCTTTCTCTGTTCGGAGGGTTTGCAGCTGTTCATATGAGGTGTTCTTCTGTTCCTGCTTTTCTCGGATAATCCTGCTCTGTTCATCTATGACTACAACCAGATCCTTGAGCTCTGCATTCAGGACTGCTATCCGCTCTTTTATCTGTCCTACTTCAGCTTCAACACTGCGGATATCTTCCTGTGTTTCATAGATTCTCTCCTGGGCTGTCTCGCTGAGCTTCAGTGCATCCTTATATTGGTACTCTTGCTCGGTAAGAGAACGCTGCAGTTTTGTTACCCACTCCTTGGCTCCCTGTTTTTGGGTGAGGAGTTGATTCATTGCAACCTTTTGGTCACTGATGGCTTCCTGGTACCGTTCCAAAGCCTGAGTGAGAATATTGTTCTCCTCCCTGAGATAGGCAATCCTTTCTCGGTTGGTCTGGATCTGTTTTCTTAGATTGACCATTTCCTGATCGAGTTTACGTTTCTCGCTGATGGTGCCTTCATCAGAGATGAGTTCATCAAGGAAGGTTGGTTGCATTGCCTCATAGGAGTCAAAGAGAGACTGGACCTGGGCAAGTTCTTTCAACAGTCCTCCCTGGAACTGGGTCTGTCTGTCCAGAAGATCTTCTGAAGAAATTCCTTTCTGCTTCAGCGTGGCAAGAAAGGTTTGCTCTTCAGCAATACGACCCTTAAGATGCTCAATACTCCCAAGCAGCGCAGTTCTCGCCTTATCCTTGTTTTCAAGGGTGTAGCCACTCTGCTTCAGTTTCTCTTCGAGTTGGACAACGATAACGTCCCCCAGCTCCTTGATCCTCAGGGAAAGTGCATCACTATCTGCTTCATAGCTGCTATTGGCATCTTCAAGATCGAGAATTTCCTGATTCTGGTTTGTGATCAGGGTCCTTGTCTGCTCAGCGGACTTCTGGTTCTGCTCTGTCTCTGCCTGCAGTTGTTCGATTGACTCATCAAGGCCTGCAATATCAGTGAGTTTCTGGTCTATTTCCTCGGTGTCTCGTTCAATGTGTTCCTGAATCAGTTCTGCTCTTGCACCAGCCTGGTCTTTCTGCTGGAGGAAATCTCGGAATCGTTGGGTAAGCAAATCAAGCTTGTCCGACCTACCTTTGGTAGCCTCATCCAGTCTCTGTTGTTCAGTCTGCTTGCTGATTCGCTGTGACCCAAGGGTACGAAGCTCTTCCTGGAGCTGTTCAATCTCCTGGTCAAACTCTGTAAGTGATCCTCGCTGCGCAGCATAAGCTTCCTCTGAGCGCTGTTTCTGCTCAATTTTATTCTCTCTGAGCAGGAGAAAAGATTTAAGCGTTGACAACTGCACATCGACTTCCAAAGAGAACTGTTCAGTCTTGAGCTCTCGGTAGCTGATTGCCTTCGATGCCTGATTCTTCTTGGTCTCGTAGGTTCTCTTCACTTCCTTGAGGATGGTTTCCACTTGCATAATGTTCTCATCAGTTCGTGCAAGTTTACGTTCTGCTTCCTGGCTCTGGACTTTGAAACGACTTATTCCAGCGGCTTCTTCAAAGATATATCGTCGGTCTTCAGGTTTTGATGAGAGGATTTGGTCTATCTTGCCCTGTTCCAGAATGGAATAGGCGCTCTTGCCGACTCCAGTGTCAAAGAAAAGTTCCCTGATATTCTTGAGCAAGACTCGGTTCTTGTTAAGGTAGTACTCGCTTTCCCCTGTACGGAAAATTCTTCGTCTGATCTCCACTTCTGGTGCATCAAGAGGAAGATGATGTTCTTCATTAGAGATTACCAGGGAAACTTCTGCAACTTGGAGTGGTTTACGATTGTCTGTTCCATTGAATATGACGTCCTCCATCTTCCCAGCACGCAGGGTCTTGGTGGATTGTTCTCCCAATACCCACTTGATGGCATCGACAATATTGCTCTTGCCACATCCATTGGGACCGAGCAAACTGGTGATTCCATCGGCAAAATCCAAGCTGACCTTATCTGGAAAAGATTTGAAGCCATATAGTTCCAAGCTTTTTAGAAACAAATTACACCCTCTTTTTGCTTGACGCAGTATTCCGTGGGATTATAGCATAAGTTGGCTTTGGGAAAAAGTAGGAGGTGATGTGTGGAACCGATGCTGTTCGACCTGAACGATGAGAAGGGAGTTGTCTGTGGCTTGGATGAAGCTGGGCGAGGTCCATTGGCCGGTCCTGTTGTGGCAGCTGCGGTGGTACTTCACCCAGATTTTCCCATTGAAATCCTGGGTGACTCAAAGCAACTTTCTGAAAAACAACGCCTAGAGGCTGAAATCATCATCAAGGAGCAGTCTCTTGCCTGGGCTGTTGCCAGCGTAACTGCACAGGAGATTGACAAGATCAACATTCTCCAGGCTTCCTTGCTTGCCATGAAACGTGCCTACGAAAAAGTAAAGGCTCACATTTCAGTCGATACAGCACTCGTTGACGGAAACCAGAGACCTGATCTTGATTGTACGGTACAGGCAATCGTAAAGGGGGATGCCACTATTCCTGAGATTATGGCAGCATCCATCTTGGCAAAAAACCAACGTGATCGGTATATGGTGCTCTGTGATGCCAAGTGGCCGATCTATCATTTCGCAAAGCATAAGGGCTACCCTACCAAGGAGCATCGGGAGGCCTGTCTGCTCTATGGACTCTCTCCTATTCATCGAAAGACATTCTCTATCAAGCAGGAGGGCTCAAGAAAACAGGAGGAGCAGCAGTCACTCTTCTAGGGAGACGAAAAAGGCAGCCGATCGGCTGCCCTCTATTAGTCTTTTTTTGCGTTCTGCTTGAGGAAATCCAAGGATTTCTGCAGTTCTTTCAAAAATTCTCCCAAATCTTCTTGGTAGACGATAATCGATTGTCTAATGTATCGATCGTTGTCGGGAGTACCTTTGCTTTCCACCAGGTTGAGGAACATGTCCCCATAGATGTTCTCTTTTACATTAAAGAAATAAGTCCTGTCATTTTTGACAAGTCTTGTTGAATACACTTCTCCACGTTGTCCCACGCTTTTAATCCTCGCTTAACTGTTTCTATGATACTTGTACCAGTGTTGTGCTCCCTCTGTCAACTGGAGGTACTTGACGGAAATTCCAGAATGTTTTATATACATTGATACAGAGCAAGCGCCTTTCGTATAATGGTATTACCTCAGCCTTCCAAGCTGAAGAAGCGGGTTCGACTCCCGTAGGGCGCTCTAGAGAAGAAACACTTACATTACAAAGAATTGAATAGCCCACACTAAGCAGTGTGGGTTTTTCATTGTCTCCAGGTTTGCTTTGCTTGCATCAGATTTACATCAGTCTTATTTGTTAGCACTTTTAGTTAATCGATAGGGAACATTCTACTCAATTATGAGAACTCTCTAGTTGTAACAACAACATATGATTTGAACACAAAATCAGCTTTGGTAGCACGAACTATCGGAGCCGATGCTCATCAGAATTGATGATTCTCTTTGTCCTTTATGTAAATTCTCACAATATTTCGTATATAATCTTGAAATTCATAAGTATAGATAGTCTCGCGGAATGCTATGTACATTTTCTCTTCATCTGCTTCCCCTCTATAACCGGAATTTTTTCTCAGCCTATCAATATTTACAGTAATTCTAGAATTATACCTAAATATTTCTCTTAATACCTTTTCTGTCATCTTAATTATGTATCCGATAATTGCACTTGAATAGGTTGAACTGGCAGCAATCTCCTGGATTGTCTTCTCTCCAGCCAGTGCTTCATAGGCTACCTTTAACTTGAAATCACCGGTAAAAGTCCGCTTATTCCTTCCCATACGTCCACCATACGCATCTTGCGCATCTGGGGCAACTCTATTCGTATCTTTCTGGCCACTCCTGTCCAAGATTTGGGCTTAGTGTATATTGTCAAGATTTTTGTACATTTTTTTCTTAATTCTTATCAATTTCTATGAAACCTAGATGAAACCTAGATAGTAAATTTTTAACTAGTCAAGCTTATCTTTTTGTATTACAATATTTAAAATTATATTTTTAAATTAAAAGGAGTTACAACCATATGGTCGCTACTATCATATCCATAATATCATTAATAATTGCATTAATTGTTGGTATATTACAAATTATCTATTCCAGAAATCAAGACAAACTAAACACTCTTACAAAAGAAAGAATAGAGAAAGAAAATTCTGACGATCAAAAGGCAAATATCATAGTTTCATTCAGCAATGACAATAAAGCTGTAATTTTGAAAAATGTAGGAAATTATTCAGCCGAAAATGTAAATATCAAAATTCCTGATAATCATTCACACATTAGAACTAATAGTATCTTCCCTATATCAATAGAACCAAACCAATCAATTTCTTTATTGTGTAGCAGAACACTTACATCTAAACCCAAACAAGCATTAATAATTTCATGGACAGACTTTTATGGAGAAAAAACTAAGAATATAGAAATAACACCTTCTAAATAAATTTTTCTAGACTTTTAGCTACCATTCAAATAGTATGAACAAAGGATTTCTTTCGCTTGTATTTTTATATTTTGTTTAGCTTTTTAAAATCAATCCAAAGAAGTGTATCAGCGATATGATAAATAAATTAGTTAAGATTAAAAATGTAGGTAAATTTGAGAACACTAGCACTACATCATTTGTGAACTGGAATGGTATTTTTGATAAAGTAAATTTGATATATGGTGAGAATGGAATTGGTAAAACTACCTTTTCACAAATTTTGCGTTCATTATCAAATCGTGATAACTTGATAAGTAGAAAAAGAACATTTAATTCTACGGATGATCAAGAAATCTTATTTCTAGATGATCAGAATAAGCAGTTAGAATTCAAATCCAATCGATGGAATAATAATATTTCTAATATTTCACTTTTCAACAGCAACTACATTTCAGAAAATATCATTTCTGGCAAATCTAAATCTTCAATAGATCAATCTAATTCACTTTATAATATTATTATCGGGGCTAAAGGAGTTTCTTTATATTCCAAAATATTATCGTTACAAAAATCAAAGAAAGAACTGGAAAAAAGCCTCACACATTTAAAGCAAGAGAAAATTTCAATTAGAAAGAGCCTTTCTACAAAACCTGTTATAGACTATCTTGAGGACCAAAGAAAAGATTTATTAAATATCAAAAAAAATCTCAATATTCAGATTAGAAAATTGCAAACCGAACTGGGAGAATATTCTGCAAAAATTTTCAAAGATTTCATTCCCAAAGTAAATTATTATCTCACATCTCTTACACCTGACTATGAAATTAAAAAAATTGGAGCAAAGAGCTCTCAAATAAGAATAGTTCTTCAAATAAAAGGTAACTCAATTTATTATTCAGATTCTCCTCAAAAATATTCTGCTAAATATGTTTTAAGTGAAGCTGATAATTCTTGCATAGCTTTTGCATTTTTTCTTTCACAAATTCAATCTGATATTAAAAATAGAATCGTTATCTTTGATGACCCTGTTTCTAGTCTTGATTATAATAGAATTCGTTTAACGATCAATCTTATCAATGATGTGGCCACTCAGTGTAAGCAATTATTTATCCTTACTCATGACTTAAACTTCGCCAATCTTGTCAATAAAAATAACCAATATTCAAAATCCTTCTTAGCTCTTAAATTGATTAGTCTAAAAGGAACAACAACCTTTTCTTCATTTGATATTAAAGCTGAATGCTTACCCCCAATTTTTAAAGATTTAAATACAGTACACAATTACTTCAATAATGGACTTGCAGTAAATAGTGACAAGCATGAAATTATTCGATGCATCCGGCCAATCTTAGAAGGTATTATAAAAATTAAATATTTCTCTGTATTAAAAGAGGATGAATGGCTAGGAGAGATCATTAAAGATATCAGAGAGAGTTCGGGAGACAATCCACTTGTTAATTTAAAACCCGTTTATAGCATTTTAAATGATTTAAACGAATATTCAAAATCCTTCCATCATTCTACCCCGACAGATATTCCCCCAGTCATCCAAGATCAAGAACTAAAAATATATATTAAAAAATTGATTCATGTAATTTATCTTATATAACAAATTAAACACATTTTCAATTGAGGGATTTTAAACTATCTTAAACCCTTTTTCTAAAGAATTCTATGCACCCCCTGAATTACACAGATTATACTTTCTTGGATTTCCCGATAATATTCCTTAACCTGCTGATAAATCTAATCTTTTGTTATTCATTCTTCATCTTTATCTTTCAAATCTTCTGAATTATCATTTGTATAATTGCTATTTAGATCCATATTTTTTTTAATATTTTCAATCATATGTTTTTTAAACTCAATGATGTCACGATTTTCCTGAATCTCATCAATGATACTCCTATTTTGCTCAAACCATTTTTTTTGAAGTTCAATAATTTCATTATTTCTTTCAAACCAATCATAGTTAATACTAAAATTATCTATATTTTTCTTAAAAATATCATTGCTCATCCAAATAGCATCAGAATTTTGTTTAATAAATTTTTTATATATCTTATCAAGATAATTTGGTACTTCAAAATTCTGTTCGCTTATCTCTTTCACTTCATTTATAGTTGATTCATTTATCGTAAGTTTTTTACCATTTTCTCTATCACTTTCTTCATCTACATGGTTTAAAAACTTAAATGATTGTATTATTCTAAAGAACTTCCCATCAGTATATTTTAAGAATTCTTTAAATAATTCTCTTCTGGTATAACATTTATCATAACACCAATCTTTTTTTGTATCATCACTTATAAATAAAACACTCTTGTTCTTTTCTTTAGCAATTTCAAGAATTTGTCGCCATATAATTAGATCGCCATATCTTCTACTCTTTGTTAATCTATTTGTACTGTTACCTAATTCCTTCTTATTAATATAATCACAATAACCTGGAGGTATTTTTTCACTCAAACGTATATCTCCTTCAGCCATGATTTCATCTAGTTGCTTTTCTGTATAAGGCTCTCCAATTCTATTCTCAAACAACATCATTAATTCTTTAAGAATCATATCTTTTTTTTGCGTTTTATTTATGCAATATTCATCTCTATTCTTCTCTAATTCTTTAGTCATTTCATTTATATTTCTTTCAAATTTTCGAAGTTTGTCTTTACTGACAAATGGATGGTTTTTACTCGTTTTTAAGGCAGATAAACTGTCTTTTAGGTTATCAATTAAATTGTTATACAATTCCACTTGCTCATCAATAATAGCATCTTTACGTCTTAGAAATTCTAATATCACCCAATTAGGTATAAAAATTCTATTTTTATATAATTTCATCGCATCTAAAAAGTCGTCTAAAGTATCTTTAGAATATTGATATAAATTTAACAATGCACTTGCATCAAAGGCAATAAGGCTGTTATCCCATAGCTCTTTAGTGACATCATCATCATAGAGAAAAAATTCCGGATACTTCGTTTTCATTTGATTTTACCCATTTATATTTTTATGATTTTTCTGTCTTGCAAATATTTGTCTAATTATATCATCAAATTTCATTTTATGTATTTTTTTATTAAATAATATTTTATGTTATTTTTTAATATTCTATCCAATTCTTCTTGGCAAATTTATAGTAATTTTATATTTCTTGATTATTGATACAGGTATTTCTTTCGCCATCAAAAATACTATTGGTATTATGTACTTCTAAAAAGTTTTGATGTAAATTCACTCGGATTTTCCCTACCCCTTCTTCAGCCCTTTACGCTGAAATTTGAAATTCTTGAAAAAACTGAGTTCAACGGTACACCCCGGCCACTTGACCTGAGCAAAGCCTGCCACCGAACTATGCAATCCCTGCCAGCAAGAGCTGCTGACAAGATAAATTGAAAACGATCAGGGTTTAGCTGAATGTATGGAACGCAGGTCTTGTCCTTCAAGTCTCAGCATATATGAAGACGCTGTAACCCTTCCCAGGATTGCTTGACCCATGGCAACATAACCTATTACCTTAAGCCAGTTCTCATCCGGTCGGGATATTTCTAATTCCTTCACATATGAAAAAAATAGGAAGCAGAAAGCTTGGGTTACGAATACATTCTTGGCTTTAATGAAGAAGTTTCCTCAGGTCCCTGGTGATGACATCCTCTGAAACCGGGAGTTCCAATTCTCGCTTACTCTCGTATGATGCTGAGGGCCTTGGCATTCCTAAAGCAGCATAGGCTGGTTGCACTCGATTGCTGACTGAATCCTCCACAATACAAACGTAGGATTTTCTTGAAATTGGTCATGATTGCCTCCCTGTAGTGATTAGCTGCATGCTATGCATTCATATCCAAGGTTCATCATCAATTGTTTCCTACTGGTAGGTTTCTCTCCGTTGGGTGGCGGGGTCTTTATCGGTCAACTGGTTGGGAACCATCAGCGAACTCAAAAACATCCAAAAATGCATCAAAATGATAAATTAACATCAAAAAACACTGATAAAAGGTATTGTTCTCCTTCCAAGCTGAAGAAGCGGGTTCGACTCCCGTAGGGCGCTCTAGAGAAGAAACACTTACATTACAAAGAATTGAATAGCCCACACTAAGCAGTGTGGGTTTTTCATTGTCTCCAGGTTTGCTGGACTTCCATCAGAATCTACATCAAATAGCATATGTACATAGATTTCCTGAAATCTTGCGTTATCCCTGAAGTGAGAGTACGGTAGACGAAGTATGATACTCAGTGCCAGCAGAAGAACTGACATTCCAGCTTTCTATACAGGTTGGTTCCTGAACAGAATCAAGGAACGGTATGTCCTTTCCAGAAATCCTTTCAACCCAAGACAGGTCAGTAGGATAGATTTATCTCCTGAACTCATTGATTGTATTGTCTTCTGGACAAAGAACCCTGCCCCTCTTATGGTGAGACTGAACGAACTGGAAGCGTATCATTACTATTTCCAATGTACACTCAATGCCTATGAAGCTGATGTAGAACCTGGACTGGCAAGTAAACACGTATCATTGGTTGATACATTCATGCAACTCTCTGAGGAAATCGGCAAAGAACGTGTGATTTGGAGATATGATCCTATCCTTCTCACTGACAAGTATACACTGTCATTTCATATTCAGCATTTTGCCGCCCTTGCAGAAACGTTGAAGGATGCAACCCAGCGTTGTGTTATCAGTTTCATCGATTTTCCAAAAAGAACGGTTAGTACATTGAGAGCCCTGGGGTACCGAGAACCAGATTTGAATGAAATGCATACAATTGCAAGAGCGTTTTCTGCCATTGATAGTGAGAATGGCATTACCCTCGAAACCTGTGCAGAAGCCATAGATCTATCGACCTATGATATCAGCCATGGGAAATGCATAGATGATGCCCTGATTTCTCGAATATCTGGAAAACCTCTTCACCTTAAGAAAGATGCTAACCAAAGAGCAGCATGCTCTTGTGTGCCAAGTGTGGATATAGGCCTATACAACACCTGCATGCATGGATGCAAATACTGTTATGCCTCTTTCAGCAGGGAAGCACTTCTCCAAAACCGACAAAACTATGATGCATTTTCTCCCCTGCTCTGTAGCAAGATTACTGAGGATGACGTCATCCGTGAAAGAAAGGATGCACAATCCAGAACTGCCCTTCAACCAGATCTCCCATTCGTATCGTCATAGCTCATTCAAGTTTGTATTGAAATGCACAGTACTGTTACCTTATCGCTGGTTGCCTTCTGCTTTTCTTGGGGATATTCTCCCACGGATACAGCTATTCTCCCATAGATGGGCTTCTTATGGGAGAATACTAGTACTATAAACCCTTCCTTCTAGCATTTTGCTTGAAAGCAGGTTCGAATCATTTCCCAAACATCCGAGTCTTAATATACAAGAAAACAGCTTGGTCTATTCCCGTCTTCTTACATAATCCTGTGTAGTTTCTTTTTGCCCTCAGGAACCCAAGCACACCCCGATATCCTTTGCACAGGTGATCAGGTAGTGGTCCTTGGGAATATATTTGACAGGACCTGCAACTTTCTCCAGAGGAACGGTCACAATCTTGTTGTCCTGGACTGCCATCATATTCCCCCACTTGTCCTTCATGATCTCCTGGGCACATCGACTACCCAGTGAGGTTGAAAGCAATCGGTCGTAGGGAGTGGGAGTTCCACCACGCTGCACATAGCCGAGAATGGTTACCCTGGCTTCCCGTCCCGTGAGACGCTCCAGGTTGGCAGCCAGCTGCGGGGTACGGGTCTTGAGCATCTCCTCAACCTTCTCCTTGCCATCCTCCTCTTCAAGTACCTTTGCCATACTCTTTGACATGGCTCCCTCGGCAACCACCACAATGCTGAACTTCTTCCCTTCCCTCGTGCGTCTGAGAATTGCATCAGCGACCACCTGTTCATCATAGGGAATCTCAGGAAGCAGAATGACATCAGCACCACCGGCAAGACCGGCACCGAGTGCAAGCCAACCCACCTTGTGGCCCATGGTCTCCAGGATGATAATTCTATGGTGGCTGCTCGCGGTACTATGCAACCGGTCGACTGCCTCGGTTGCAATCATCATCGCTGTATCATAGCCGAAGGAAACATCTGTATGCATCACATCATTGTCGATGGTCTTGGGAAGCGTCAGGACATTCAACCCTGCACTGGCCAAGCGGTAGGAGTTCTTCTGGGTTCCCCCACCCCCAAGACACACAAGACCACTGAGGTGATTGGAGTGGTAATTCTCGACAATGACATCAGTCATGTCCATGATTTTCCCACCTACCGGCATCTTATGGGGTTTATCGCGACTGGAGCCCAGAATGGTGCCACCCCGTGTGATGATACCCGAGAGGTATGCATCATTGAGCTCAACAAACCGATTCTCCATCAGACCACGGTAGCCATCAAGGTACCCGATCAAGGTGTAACCGCCCTCATGAAGCAATGTCTTTCCTACTGCTCGTATCGCCGAATTCAATCCAGGGGTATCTCCTCCAGAGGTCAGTATCCCAATCAATTTGCTCATCGATATTACTCCTTTTTCCCAGTACGCTCACTCGGTGAACGCTGTCGTAGATATGGTACCAACTCGCCATACAGACCACGGAAAGCAGTTGCTCCTTTCCCCTTTGCATTGCTTGTCACTACCGGTTTCTGTATCTCACCCATTTTCTCTATCTCACTCGCGAAAGGAATCACCGTTTGCAGTGCCTCTTTTCTCTGCAACAACTCCCGGGTAGTCTCTACCTGCAGTTTCTTTCTTCTGTCAAGCATGGAGACAACCATTCTCACTCGTGTATCCGTCTGTTCCAAACGTTCCAACTCACCCAGCAATTGGTCATAGGCAAGCACTGCAAAGGGAGTGGGAACAACCGGAACCAGCAATATATCCGATGCATACAGGACATTTTCACTGACCAAACTCATGGTCGGGGAGGCATCAATGATGATCAGGTCATAGGTTGCACTCAACTCTTCCAGTCGTTTTTCCAGCCGGTGATGGGAGTGCTTCTTTGCATCAAAGAGAATGGAAAGATAACGATAAGCCGTTGAGGATGGCAGTACATCCAGGGAAGAGAAACTGGTGGCCTGGATTTGCTTCGTCAATTGCTTGCCACCCTTCACCAATGCAGTTGCATCATGACTTTTCCTCGGCTTTACATCCAGCAAGTAGCTGCTTGACCCCAAGGGGTCAAGATCGAGCAACAATGTCCGCTGTCCAGCCATCGCAGAGAGCACAGCCAGATTCACACTGATGGTGCTCTTTCCTACTCCCCCCTTGATGCTGTACACGGCCAATGTTGTCATGTCATCTCCTCCCAGTACTCACTACTCAAATGACGGTACTCACCTACCAGGTGCTGTACTTCCTTCTCTACATCGACCAAGACCCGCAGGGTTTCAATGGGGGGTTTCTTCTGTTTTACCAGCAAGTCCTGCAAGAGGATGAGGTCGTGCCACTTGCCAAGAATCTTCTCAAGTTCATACAGCCTCTTATCCTGCTTGACGGATGCCATCCCGCTCACTGCAAGCAGAGAGCGCACCCGTCTGCGCACCTTGTGCATCGCCTGTACATCCCTCGCTGAGTGCACCTTGTGAACAGCCCTCACCAAACGCCTATGGGCCTTCGCCACCATAACCTTCGGGTGATAACCCGAAAAGGCGAATCGGTTCTCCTCCAGTAGCTGGCGAATATCAGAAGCAAAGGAAGAAGGCAGCGCTTCCTTCAAAGCTGAAAGGTGCTTCTCCGTCTTCAGATGCTTCTTCTCATCCTCTAGTCCTCTCTCCTCCAACAGCTGACTAAGAACATGGTCATCACGGACTTTCCCTGCATATTTGACCAGTCTCTTCAGTAATCGTTTGATCTCCTTCCGCCTCTCCTTGGAGAGTCCAGCACCGATTAGGGGGACCATCTGGCGGAGATTGCACATTGCTGTCCTGAATGCGTGCAAGGATTTCATATCATCCAGATCAGAGGCATGTTTAGAGAAAATGGCTACCTGTTTCTCACACCAACCAATGATGGGACTGTTGCACATCTCCCTGAAGGCCGGCACTGCCAGCAAACCCTCCAGTTGCTCTTGGGTACCAGGGAGAGGAAAGAGCTCAAGGCGCAATTCCTCAGGGAAGTATCTCAACCCCCCTACAGGCTGTTCATCAAGAAGCAGAGTACCCTCAAGCGGAATGGAGGCCTCCTTCCAGAGAATTCGGTAGGGAGAAAATTGCTGCTCCCATGTCTCTGGAGCAGACTGGGTCTCAAATAACAGGTAGTACGGGCCGTTGTTGTTCATAGGTTTTCCTCCAACTGATGCTGATACCAGAGATACAGATCCCGTTGTGCTCGTTTCTCATTCGGTTCACCTTTCTGGAGACGTTGATTGAAATTCTCTTCATGGAGGCTGAAGGAAGAGGCTGTATCGTTCCAGTGCGCCTGCAGGAACAACTCCAACTCCTCCTTGATCCTATCATCGAAGACAGGAACCATGACCTCGATACGCGTATCGAGATTACGTTCCATCCAATCGGCGGATCCAATGAAATAGAGTGGCTCTCCCTTGTTGTGGAACTTCACCACTCTGGTATGCTCAAGATAGCGGTCTATCAGGGCCTTTCCTCTTACATTGCTTTGCTCCGGGAAGAGGGCCATGGAACAGATGCCCCTGATCATCAGGGTTATGGAGACACCACTTCTCTCTGCCTTGATCAAATGCTTGATCATTCCCTCATCAACCAGGTTGTTCAACTTGAGGGTAATCTCTGCAGGCCTGCCCTCCTTCGCTTCCTCCATCTCCTTCTTGATCAGTGAGATGAAACGCTTACGGGTATGGAAGGGGGAGACGATCAGGTGCTTGAACTTGATATCTGCAAACCCACGGTCCAGAAGCGTAAAGAGCAGGTCGATCTCCTGGGTTAGATTGGGATTGGAGGTAAGCAGGAGATGGTCACTGTACTGACTTGCCGTCACCTCGTTGAAATTTCCTGTACCGATGATGGCAATCTTTTTCTGTTTCTTGCCACTGTAACGGGTGATTAGCCCAAGCTTGCTGTGCACCTTCATCCCCTCAACCCCACTGATCAGGCTGATGTGGCGCTCACGGGTGAGGGTCTCGGTCCACTGCATGTTGATCTCCTCGTCAAAGCGAGCCTGGAGCTCCAGGTACAGCACAATCTCCTTTCCGTTCCGTGCAGCATTTCTCAGCGCGTTGATTACATTGGAGTTCTCCGGTACGCGGTAGAGGGTCATCTTGATCCCCTGGACCGTCCTATCCAAAGCTGCTTCACGTAGCAGGTCAATGATGCAGTCATAGCTGTGGTAAGGGAGTGTCACCAGGTGATCACGCTCATCTATCTGGTCAAGCAGACTTCTCTCCTCTCTCAATGTATGGTGAGGCAAGGGAGGCTGTTCCTCGAAATACAACTGTTCATTGCCTACCTTGGGAAAATGCAACAGGTCCCTTGCATTGTGGTATCTACCACCCGGTATGATGATTCGGCACTGTTTCAGCTGTGCATGTTCCATGATGTAGTCAAGCATCGGCTTGGGTAACTCACGGTCATAGACAAACCTGACCGGATCCCCCTGGCTACGTTGCTTGATGGAGGATGAGAGTTTCTCATAGAGACTTCTCGTGATCTCATCAGTCAGGTCATATTCACCGTCCCGGGTGATCTTGATGGTATAGGCATCATAACAGTCATAACTGAATGCCTTGAAGATGTCTGCCAACTTGAATCGGATTACATCCTCGAGGGCAATGAAGTGATGCCAACCACCCCGGGAAGGGAGCTTCACATACCGCTGGATCAGATCACTGGGAACCTCGATCAGTGCATAGCGGAAATCCTTCGTATTACCCTTATGGTACATATGCACCGCTAAATAGAGGGTTACATGCTTGAGATAGGGAAATTGCAGTTTTGGATCAAGGAGAATCGGGAACAGGCGGTTGCGGAGTGTCTGACGGAAAAAGTCCTGCAGGTAGCGTTTCTGTTCGTAGGTTAGCGATGATTCATCCACGATGGAGATATGATGAATCCTAAGAGTCCTGAAGAGCTGCTCAACCACCCGATCCATCCGGTCATTGAGCCGCTTCACTTCCTTGAGAATCTGCTTGATCAAGGTCTTGGGATTCCCGCTCTCCTTGAGCTTGTAGTGCTCTGGGTCGAGGAGAGCACGGTGAATTGAGCCAACCCGTACTGCATAGAACTCATCCAGGTTCGATGAAAATATTCCAATGAACTTCATGCGTTCCATCAAGGGAATATTCGGATTCTCGGCACTCATCAACACCCGTTCATTGAAACTCAGCCATCTCAGTTCGCGATTCACATATTCTTTTTTTGAACCCATCGCATTGCTCCATGTAGTTTCACTTCCCTACAAAACCAGTATACGGGCCTCCATGAATTCCTGTCCACGTCGAATTATGAGAATTGTGTTAAATATACTGCATTTATATCAATTTTGTTCTACATGTTGCGGTTTTGGAAGTTTGGGAACCTTCTGATCCCCGAGGGTATGTTACCCTGCAATTTTTTGGTATATTGAGAGCGTGAACGGAGGATTCATGGAAAATTTGCTTACACAATATGCACGTCTTGTCATCGAGGTGCAATTGAAATTACGTGAGGGTGACAGCCTCTCCATCAACAGTGAGGCAAGCACCCTGACTTTTGCCAGACTGCTTGCTCAGAAGGCCGCACTTGCAACCAGGCAGACGGTCACCATCGTACATACCAACCATGGGAAGGTAGTGGACGCCATCCCCATCGAGCCGACAGAGAAGGAAATCTTCCGTCCCCCAGTACAGGGAGCCGTCATGTGCCACATTGTCGACCTGGACGAGCACCCATACCTTACACCAACCGACCTCAACACAGCAGCGGAGGAAGTAACCACCCTGGGGAAATACGGATTGCTCGCCGATCCCGTCTTCCTTGACCGGAGGATTGCCGTCCCCTGGGCCAATATACCCTATCCAGGCCCTCGCTGGGCGTTGCAGTTGCTTGGGACCCAAGCAAGTGAAGAGGATATGTGGAAACTTTTCACCACGCTCTACCGAATAGAAGATGAGCATGGCTTCCGTTTCTGGGAAGAGCAGGGAAACCTCCTGGCTTACAGGAAACAGAAACTGAATGAACGAGGAAGGTGCAGGATCCGTTTGATCGGGGACCTTTGGGAGATTGGTGTTACCATGGCCAAGGACACCATCTGGGCCGGCGGCAGACAAACCCTGCCCAGCCAACGCTCGTTCTTCTCTTCACTCCCGGTGCAGGCAATTCATGCTGCCCTGGATGGCAAAAGTGCCAATGGAACATTCACCTCCTCAAGGCCCTTCTATGTCCTTGGACAGGAAGTAAAGGGAGCACGGTTCACTGTGCAAGATGGATTGGTCACAGAGTATGCAGCACAGAGTGGCGAAGAAGCGCTCACTGCACTCTTCTCAGTTGATGAGAATGCGAAGAGAGTGAGTGAAATCTCACTTGCCGATCATGATACCGTTGAAAGCCATTACCTGGAAAAATCGATCCATCCCCTCTTTGCACGGGAAATGACCAGCACGATTGTGCTGGGTGGATTCTCCCTGGACAATCTGACCACTCAACAGAATGAAGGGGATATAGAAGACAGTGCTCTTTGCACCTCCCTGGTGAGGGTGGCGGTACCAATTGGGGACAGCCATCTATCGGTAACGCTGCATAGCGAGGATGGGAGTGAGTCATCTGTAATGGAAGAGGGAATATTCACAGAGGAGGGACTGGTATGAACAAACAGGAAATTGAGAGATATGCGGACCTGATCATCCAAGGGGGGATCAACCTACAGAGCGGAAAAGGGGTTGTCATCACCACAGGACCGGGCACTTATTATTTTGCCCGGGAACTGAGCAAGTCAGCTTATCGCCATGGGGCAAGCTATGTGCAGGTCCTGCTTGATGACCTGGATGTCCTCTCAGAGAGGTTGAAGCACCAGGATGAAGATGCATTGAAATTCAACCCACATTTCCTCAAGGCATTCGACTACGAGTTTGTCAGTGAGGGTTGGTCACATATCAGGATCGACAGCACAGAGGAGCGGCTCGACCATGGCCCACTTGACGGAGAAAAGAACCAGATACTGGGAAAGGCAAAACGTCAGTTCAGTGAAGCGAAAACCAAGAAACTGATGCGTCACCAGCTCCCCTGGTGTGTCTGTGTGGCCCCCGGGCCCCTCTGGGCAAAACAGGTACTGGGAGAGGATGCAACCACTGATGACCTCATGAAGGTCCTTTCCCCTATCCTGCTCCTCGACACAGATGACCCTATAAAGGCCTGGAATGAGAAAGCCTCTGTACTGAGGAAACGTCAGGATTATCTCAATGGGCTTGAAATCGACACACTGCACTACCAGAGCAGCAAGAGTGACCTGAAGATCGGGTTCACAGAGAGAGCACGCTTCATCGGAGGAGGTGAGACACTCCCCGATGGAAGGGAGTTCTTTCCCAACCTCCCTACTGAGGAAATCTTCACCACTCCTGACAACCTCAGGGCAGAGGGATACATCACCACGACCAAACCTGTTGAGGTGCTGAACACCACCACTGAGGAGGTCCGCTTTGTATTCAAGGATGGAGAGGTGGTTGAGTACCACGCCAAGAAGGGCCAGGATGCAATGGACAGGTTTTTTGCCGTAGATGATGGCACCCGTAGACTCGGGGAAGTTGCCTTGGTGGATGAGACCAGCCCGATCGCAAAAAGCGACCTTGTCTTCAACTCAATCCTGCTTGATGAGAATGCTTCCTGCCACCTTGCTCTCGGAGAAGGCTATCCCTCTGCACTCAAGGATGGTGCAACCCTGGATACCAAGGAACAGCTGCAACAAGCACATTGCAATACCAGCCTTATGCACATAGATTTCATGGTCGGCTCCCCGGACATGAAAATAACCGCCCATACTCGTGATGGACGGCAAGTGGTAATCATGGAAAACGGGATGTTTACCTTCTAGTTGAGTTCCTGGATGAGTTTCAGACCATCGAGGGTATGCATGGAGGCAATTTGGTTGATCCGGTCAATGAGCGGGGCGATGGTCCTGCTCAGACCACCGGTAGCTATGACGTAGACCTCCTTGCCTATCTCCTGCTCCACTCGCTCGATCATGGTTGTCACCATTCCTGCGTAGCCATACATGATTCCGCTCCTGATCGAGTCCTGGCTGTTCTGGCCCAAGACAGAGGGAGGAATCTTCAGTTCTACCTGGGGAAGTTGCGCGGTATTCCCGAAGAGGGCGTTCACCGCAGTAACCAGACCGGGGGCAATGGAAACCCCAAGGACGGAACCATCGCAGTCAACCGTAGCAAGGGTGAGTGCGGTACCAAAGTCCACCACAACCACCGCATGATCAGGACATGCAAAATGTGCCTGGGCAAGGTTTGCCAACAAGTCACTTCCCAGTTCAGCAGGGATGGTCTCTTTTCTCAGACCACTGTTCACCCTATGATCTACCATCAAGGGCTGAACATCGAACAACCTGATGATGTTTTTCTGCATTGACCGGGTCAGGTTGGGTACAACCGAGCTGATCACAGCCCGGTTGATATCATGCTTGAAGAGCTGCGAATGACTCAGCAGGCTCTCCAAGACAACAAAATACTCATCGCTGGTCTTTCGTTGGTCGCTGTAAATCCTGTAGGAGTGTATCCATTTCTGCCCATCATGGACAGCGATCACGATATTCGTATTTCCAATATCTACAGCAAGCAGCATGAGACCTCCTTATAGGGCCATGGCATGATGGGAACCACTGTACATCTCATCACGCAAGGCTTTGATGGATTCGTCATTGAAATAGTCCTCGAATCCAATCAGCCTGTCAATGACACCCGCTGGGGTGAACTCTACGATGCGGTTTGCAATCGATTCAACAAACTGGTGGTCATGGCTGTTGAAGAGCAGGACACCACTGAAATCAATCAATCCATCGTTGAGGGCGGTGATGGCCTCCAGGTCCAGATGGCTCGTAGGTTCGTCCAGGATCATGCAATTGGCCTGCTCCAGCATCATGCGTGCAAGCACGACGCGGACCTTTTCCCCTCCACTGAGAACCGTACAGTCCTTCAGAGCCTCATCCCCGCTGAAGAGCATCCTGCCGAGGAAGGAGCGAATGTAGGTATCGTCCTTATCACTGCTGTAGGTCCTGAGCCAATCGGTAATGGAGACATGCTCATTGAAGAGGTGTGCGTTGTTCTTGGGGAAGTATGAGAGGCTGGTGGTCACCCCCCACTCAAAACTCCCTTCATCGGGTTCCATGTTTCCACTGAGAATCTCGAAGAGGATCGTCTTTGCATAGTGGTTCGGTCCTACAAAGGCTACCTTGTCATCTGCGTTGAGTACCATGGAGAAGTTGTCCAGAATCTTCTCGCCTTCAATGGTCTTGCTCAGGCCCTTGACCTCGAGGATCTTCTTTCCTACCTCTCGTTCTGGCTTGAATGCCACATAGGGGAATCTTCTGCTGGACGGCTTGATATCATCAATGGTGAGCTTATCGATCAGTTTCTTACGGCTCGTTGCCTGTTTTGCCTTTGCCACGTTGCTGCTGAACCGTTGGATGAACTCCTTCAATTCAGAAATCTTCTCTTCCCTGCGCTTTTTCTGGTCCTTCATCTGCTTCGCAGCAAGCTGGCTTGAGAGATACCAGAAATCGTAGTTACCGACATACAGCTGGATCTTGCCGAAGTCAATGTCTGCAATATGGGTACATACAGTGTTCAGGAAGTGACGGTCGTGGCTTACCACAATGACGGTGTTGTCAAAGTTGGAGAGAAACTCTTCAAGCCAGTGGATGGATTCAAGGTCAAGGTGGTTGGTGGGCTCGTCAAGCAAGAGAATGTCCGGGTTGCCGAACAGTGCCTGTGCAAGCAGGACACGAACCTTGATGTTGTCCTCAACCTCATTCATCATCTTCTGCTGCATCTCTGTGTTGATGCCAAGCCCATCTAGCATCTGTGCTGCCTGGGCTTCGGCTTCCCATCCACCGAGGTCTGCAAAGTCACCTTCGAGCTCAGCAGCCCTCAGTCCATCTTCCTCGGTGAAATCTTCCTTCGAGTAGATGGCATCGCGTTCCTTCATGATTGAATACAACTGCTCATATCCCATAATGACGGTTTCAAGCACGGAATACTCATTGAAGGCAAAGTGATCCTGCCTGAGAACGGCCATGCGCTGGCCGGAGGAGATGATGACCTCCCCGCTATCAGCCTCGATCTCACCACTGAGAATTTTCAGGAAGGTGGATTTGCCTGCCCCATTTGCCCCAATTACCCCATAACAGTTTCCTGGGGTGAACTTTATATTGACTTCCTTGAAGAGTACTTGAGTCCCGTAGGCGAGACCGATGTTTGCAGCTGTAATCATGATTGTGGTTCCTCTTGAATAGTATCCGAAAAAAAAGAGCAACCTGCAAGGCTGCCCCTTCCATATAAACTATAGTTCCTAGGGGAATCGAACCCCTATTTAGAGACTGAGAATCTCCTGTCCTAACCATTAGACGAAGGAACCGGTGCCTGGGATGGAGGGATTCGAACCCCCAAAGGCAGAACCAGAATCTGCAGTGTTACCATTACACTACATCCCAATGTCAAAATCCTGTCGTAGGATACGGAAATGTGTTTACTTTGTCAAGTACATGCAGGAATTTCTTCCTACTCTCCGTGATACTCCTGCAAAACATCCACAGGATGCCCTTCCAGTACTTTTTCATAGTTCAGGAACGGCAACCCAATCACTCCCAAGAACCCTTCAACAAGAGCCCCATGTTCCTTGAATATGGTAGCAGCAGCCTGCAGGGTACCCCCGGTTGCAATCAGGTCATCAACGAACAGAACATGGGAACCCTTTTCAATATCCACTTCCTGGACACATACCATGTCAGAGCCATATTCGAGATCAAACCGTTTCTTGATGGTCTTGTTCGGCAACTTCCCGGGCTTCCTGACAAGAATAAGGGGAAGGGAGAGTCGTTCGGCCAAGGGGGCTGCAAAGACGAATCCACGAGCTTCAACTGCTGCAATGGCGTCAATCTTCCGTCCCTTACAGAGTTCCTCCAGGCGATCGATACAGTAACGGAAAGCCTCCGGCACTGCAAGAATACCAGTAATGTCATAGTACAGAACTCCCTGCTTCGGAAAATCGGGAACCTTTCTGATTACACTGTCCAGATCATAGTTAGTGTCCATAGAACCTCTCACTTGGCGTATTGTTTCTTAAATGCTGTAACCCGGGCACTTGGCGCCTCGGAAAAATCACTTCTTATTCCATCCTGGAGATACCGGTAGGCAAGGGCAGCTATCATGGCACCATTGTCGGTACAAAGCTTCAGTGAGGGGAAGGAGACCTCATAGCCACCCCCCTGCAGGGAGAGCAGTTCACTTCTCAGGTAGCTGTTCGCAGCAACCCCACCCCCAGCACTCAATCGCCTAAGTCCGGTTTCCTTCAATGCCTGACGTACCCGCTTCATGAGCATATTCACAGCAGCTCGCTGGAAGGATGCTGCAATATTCTCAGGGCTCTTCTCACTCTCTCCATCCCAGAAGCTGTCGAGTTGGTTGATCACGGCTGTCTTCAGACCACTGTAAGAGATATCATACGGATGGTCCATGACATTGAGCTTAGGGCCGGGAAACAGAAAAGCAACAGGATTGCCTGTCCTCGCCAAACGGTCGATGGCAATCCCTCCAGGGTACCCAAATCCGTAATGCTTGGCGACCTTGTCGAAGGCTTCCCCGATTGCATCGTCTATTGTTGTCCCCAGGACCTCAATGGTATCGTAGTCATCAACGCGACAGATCACCGTATGCCCCCCTGAGACCAGTACCCCAAGATATGGATAGTCCAGGGGATGTTCGATCTGGGATGCATACAGGTGTGCCCTGATATGATCAATGGTGATAAAGGGAAGGTTCAGGGAAGAGGCAAAGCCTTTGGCAAAGCTTACCCCGACAAGTAGGGACCCCAAGAGTCCCGGTCGGCTGGTGACAGCTACTGCATCAATGTCATTGACGGTGAGATGGGCCTTATCAAGGGCCGATTGCACAACCTGGCCAATCCATTCAGTGTGGAGCCGGCTGGCTAGTTCAGGGACAACGCCTTCATAGGGTTTATGGAGTTCAATCTGGGTTGCAATGATATTACTGAGAATGGTATGCCCATCCTCCACCAGGGAAGCACTGCACTCATCACATGATGTCTCGATACCAAGGACGATCATAGATCCTCCAAGTCATAATCATCATCAAGCAATGCATAGTCCTCCGCTGTGAAGTTGATTACTTTCTCACTGACCAACGGCGCAATATCCTTGAGCTCAAAACCGTACTCCAAGGCATCAGGAAACATATCCAACAAAAATTGGGCGACATCCGGCTGCCACCCTACCCCAACTTTGGTACGTACTGCTTGTTTTTCTGTATTCAGCAAGACAACCACCTCCTGGGCGACAGCATGTCTGAACCGTCTCTCTCTATTCACCGTATCCCTCTTCACCCGCAAGCCTACTCGACATTAGAGGAAAAGGTCAAGGTAAAGGTGAGCAGGTATTTTATACACAATCCGTCTTTACCTTCTTCCCTGTTTCGGGTAGAATGCTCCTGTTTTCATACGTTTATTGCCAAAATAGCTCAGCGGTAGAGCAGCTCACTCGTAATGAGCAGGTCAAGGGTTCAATTCCCTTTTTTGGCTCATGAAGCGGTTCCCTAGGGGACCGCTTCTTCTTGTTGTTCTACTGGTGATCATACCGCTCATATGAACAAAGGGAATCTCATTTTGATTTGCCCAGATAGGCATACTTGATATCTTCATTCTCCAGAAGTGTCATACCAGGTCCTGACAAAGTTATATTTCCTGTCTCCATAACATAGCCTTCATGGGCTGTACGAAGTGCCACATTCGCATTTTGCTCGATGAGCAGTACCGTTACACCCGCCTCATTTACACGCTTTATGATAGTAAATATGTCCCTTACCACCAGTGGAGCAAGTCCAAGCGAGGGTTCGTCCATCATGATCATCTTGGGACTTGCCATCAGGGCTCTTCCCACAGCAAGCATCTGTTGCTCGCCCCCAGAAAGGGTTCCAGCAAGTTGCCAATACCGTTCCTTGAGCCTGGGAAACAAATCATATACTCTTTCGAGGTTTTGTTGCTCCTCTGTTTTATCCTGCAAATACCCACCGATCTTCAAATTTTCCAACGTAGTCAGATTGGCAAATACGCGCCTACCTTCGGGAACGAGAACCAATCCTCGCTCAACAATCTTACGGGTATCCATACCATTGAGTTTTTCCCCATTATAGGTGATGGTTCCACTGGTCACCGGAACCAGACCCATAATGGAGCGCAAGGTTGTAGATTTACCTGCACCATTTGCACCTATGAGGGTCACTATTTGACCTTCTTGGACAGAGAAAGAAATACCGTTGAGCGCTACGATACCACCATAACACACCTTCAGGTTCTGTACTTCAAGCAAACTCATATCTCTTCATCCCCCAGATAGGCCTTGATAACCTTGGGATTGTTCTGGATTTCAGTGGCATTTCCCTCAGCAATCATCTTCCCGTAATCCAATACATAGATATGGTCTGAAATCTCCATGACCAAGTTCATATGATGCTCGATAAGAAAAACAGTAAGGTTGAACGAATTCTGTATCTCCTTGATGAAGGCAGAAAGCATCTCCGTTTCTTTTGGATTCATGCCTGCAGCAGGTTCATCAAGCAACAATAACTTGGGCCCGGTTGCCAGTGCCCTGGCAATCTCCAGCCTTCGCTGTTTCCCATAGGGTAAAGATGAAGAAATCTCGTCACGATTGGACAGTAACCCCACCCTATCCAGAAGTTCCTCTGTATCCTGATGCATTTTCAACTCTTCCGACCGGTTAAGCCTGAACGTTGAACGCAACAATCCTGCATTGATGTGGCAGTGCTTGGCTATCAGTACATTCTCAAAGACCGTAAGGTCCTTGAACAATCTGATATTCTGAAATGTACGAGCCATACCAAGACGTGTTATCTTATCAGGTGTATTCACCACCTGCTCCCCATATGGGGTCTTGTACGTCCCGTTGTAAATCTTTTTCATCTTGCCACGGGGAAAGTTCTCTCCGATTACCATATCTTCAAAAACCACCCTTCCATTCGTAGGTTGATAGCCTCCTGTTATTACGTTGAAAGCGGTAGTCTTTCCTGCTCCGTTGGGTCCGATGAGCGCAGTGATTCTCTCTTTCTGGATTTCTATAGAGAGATCGTCAACAGCCACAACACCGCCAAACTGCATCGTTATATGTTCAGTCCTCAAGACCACATCGTTCATTTCAAATTCCCTCCGGTACGTGATTTCTTGCTGAACCTGGAAAACAAACGATCCCAACTAAACTCATTGGAACCCATCAATCCCCTGCGATAGATAAGCACTACCATCATCAACAAGAAGGAGAATATCACCATTCTGAAGCCAGTTTTGAACAGAGGAACCTGCCATCCACCAATGACCAGCGGTTGGTCAAAGAAGCGTAACCACCACTCTTTGGCCGCAGTTACCAGGAAGGCACTGAGTATTGAACCAGAAACACTCCCGATACCACCGATTACCACGATAAGTAAAATGTCGTAGGTCAAGGTAATGGAGAAGGTCTTGGCTTCGATGGACCGCATGTACATCGCCAGAAGGCCACCAGCGATTGCTGAAAAGAAGGAGCTGATGACAAAACTCATCTCCTTATGCTTGAATAGGTTTATACCCATCGCTTCCGCAGCAATCTCATCCTCCCTGATGGCCTTGAAAGCACGACCATATGAGGACTTGATAAGCATCACCATGAAAATAATACAAAAAGCCACTACGACGAACGGTGTGATCAAGGACGGGACGAGCCCCCAGAGCATAGCTGGAAAATTTGGAATCTTGTTCAATCCATATGATCCGTTTGTTATCTGGTCAAACTGTGGTGACGAAAAAATCGCCCTTACAATCTCAGACAGTCCAAGGGTTGCTATTGCCAGATAATCACTTTTCAATCTCAGCACTGCAATCCCCACCAGTGCGGCAGCAAAGGCAGCCAACAGACCACCCAACAGCAGCGCGATGAATGGGTAGAGAATCTGTAAGGAAGCAGGGCTTGCAGCCATCAGTTCCTTCACAGCCCTGATTGCAGGATGCACCCCATTCATGTAATAGACCCCATCCAGATTCTTCACGGGAATCAAGAGTATTGCAGTAGTATATGCACCGATGGACATAAATCCCGCTTGTCCCAGACTGAACAAACCAGTAAAGCCATTGAGAAGGTTCATGGAAACAGCAACAAGGGAAAGAATCACAGCTTTGGTAAGAACTGAGACCAACATGCCATTCTGCATCCGGTGTGCATCCAGCCAGTATAGAAATAGTGTTACCAACACCAAAGTTACCAATGTAAGTATCTGGTTCCGACGGATTTTCATCATACTTTCTCCACTGTTTTCTCGCCGAACAAACCGGTCGGTCGCACGAGCAACATCACAATCAACAAAAGAAATGTGAATGCATCCGAATAGGTTGAGTATCCCAAGGCAACAAGCAATGTTTCAACAATTCCTATAAAGAACCCTCCTATGACCGCCCCTGGAATATTGCCGATACCCCCGAACACTGCTGCAACAAAGCATTTAAGACCCGGGAGTGTACCGGAGAATGGAGTTACCGACATACGATCGGTAAAATAGAGAATTGACCCTACACCAGCCAGAAATGAACCAATGGCAAAAGTTACCGAAATAATCCTGTTGATATTGATACCCATCAGTTTAGCGGTTTCAAAATCCTTACTTACAGCCCGCATCGCCATTCCAGTCTTTGTCTTATTGACCAAAATCATGAGGATGATCACCAAAAACAATGTAAGTACGGGAGTGAGCAACGTTACCAGGGAGGCGCTGAGTGTTCCCAACTGGAATATTCGCTTAAGAAAAGGAATTTCGGGATATCCCCTCGGGATTGCGGTAAAGAGGTACGTAGATAAATTCTGAAGGAGATACGATACTCCTATGGCACTTATCATGATTGACATCCTAGGAGCACTTCTCAGGGGTTTGTAGGCAGCACGTTCAATACCAATACCCATGAGGGTTGTAACTGTCAAGGTTATTATGATGGCGATAGGCCATGGAAAACTTGCCAAGGCAAAAATCATAAAATACCCGGCCATCATGAAGATATCCCCATGGGCGAAATTAATTAATCGGAGAATGCCATATACCAAGGTATAGCCAATGGCTATCAAGGCGTATGCACCTCCTAAAGAGATCCCTGTCAAGCAATGCTGCAGGATAGTCGTCATACTCATCAGCTGTTCTCCATGTCCAAGCTAGGCAACTGAAAGTTGCTGGTAAAATGAGAAAACGGGCATCGAAAAAAGGGTTTGGCCGGAAATTGGTTTCCGGCCAAGAGAAAGAATCATTACTTTGCGATACTGACAGTTTTCAAGAACTTGAACTGCCCGTTTTCAACTACCTTGATGAATGCCATATCTTTATTAGCATCACCATTTTCATTGAATACGATCCGCCCAGTAACACCTTCAACATCCACATCTACCAAAGCAGAACGAATGGCAGGTCCTTTTGTTGAGTTGGCTGCTTCTATGGCTTTGATTGCGGTTATATACGCATCATAGCCAAGAGCGGAAACAGCTGGAATTATATCGGGTTGCTTGTTTGCAACCAAGTACTTCTTGAAACCCTCGATAAACTTTGCTGCTTCATCGGTAGCCGGGTCAGCATCATCAAAGAATGTGGAGAGCGCAACACCTTCTGCACTTATACCTGCATTTTCAATGATTGATGAATTTTCCCAGGTATCGCCTGCCATGATCTTTGCGGTTATGCCGAGCTCTCTTGCCTGCTTAATGATGAGCGGAGCAGTAGCAATGGAAGAAGGAGCAAAGATTACATCAGGGTCAGCTGCCTTGATATTTGTAAGAATTGACTTGAAGTCTGTGGTATTGGTCTGGAACCGTTGTTCACTCACAACCTGACCACCAAGACCAGAGAATGCCCTACTGAAGAAGTTACCAAGACCGGATGAATAATCATCACCCAATTGCGTGATGACCGCCGCTTTCTTCGCGCCTTCTTGCCAAGCATAGTTGGCCATCACCGTCCCTTGGAAGGGATCAAGAAAACATACACGGAAATAGTAGTCATTACCCAAGGTCACCTGTGGATTGGTACAAGAGGCGCCAATAGCAGGTACTTGGTTGTCGAGGAAAATATCTCCAGCGGCAATGGAAACTCCAGACCCATAGGACCCGAGAATCACAGAAGCTCCACTGGAAATCAGACTCTGAGCAGCAGTAACTGCTTCTGTCTTGTCAGACTTATTGTCAGCTTCCACAAGTCTAACATTGTAGGTCTCCCCATTGATTTGCACGGTGGGATAGACTTCATTCGCATACCGCATTCCCAGTACTTCCTGATACCCTCCTCCACCATTCTCTCCGGTTTGAGGCTCGAACACTCCAATTACCACTTCTTTGACATCACTTGCTTGTTCGGAAGAACCATTGGCAAACATGAAGGAAGAAGCAAAAAGGAGCACCAACAAAAACACAGTCAGTCTTTTCATACAAGCCCTCCAAAATAATACATATGTAAACATTATTGCTTTCAGGCCATACTATTTACAAGATAAATTTTACGGAGTATCAACAAATACTATGGTTGTATTCTACCTGCAATAGCAGGAATCTGATTCTTTCATTTGTTTTTTCAAATATCATTTCTACATGACTAATTTAATTGTAAATTTTATGAGATTTTAATAAATTTATAGAGTTGTTACAAATTTTGTAAAAAGTGATTCACCTGCTAAGGATAAGGAGATGTGGAGCTTACTCTATAAGAACCTCCCACCGGAACAAGTCCAATGGGAGGCATACAAATTGACATGAATAAAGCTGTTATGCCTTCTTCTTTGCTTCAATCACAGCCTGTGCTGCAGCAAGACGGGCAATGGGAACACGGAACGGAGAACAAGAGACATAATCAAGGCCAACCTTGTTACAGAAGGCAATGGTCTTCGGGTCTCCACCATGCTCACCACAGATACCCAACTTGATAGAGGGGTTAGCAGAGCGACCAAGCTTTACGGCCATCTCCACGAGCTTACCCACGCCATTCACATCGAGGGTGGCAAACGGGTCATACTCATAGAACTGCTTGTCAGCATCATTGACATATGCACCGAGGAAAGAAGCCGCATCATCACGACTGAATCCACAGGTAAGCTGGGTCAGGTCATTGGTACCGAAGCTGAAGAACTCTGCTTCCTTGGCGATCTCGTCTGCGGTGATGGCAGCACGAGGAACCTCAATCATGGTACCGATCTTGTAGTGCACCTTGAGAGACTGTTCAGTGAAGATTCTCTCGATTACCTCGAGGGCATGTTTCTTGGTGAACACAAACTCCTTGTAGTTGCCTACCAACGGGATCATGATCTCAGGAAGTACTTCCACTCCCTTACGCTTCACGTTGATCGCAGCCTCGATGATCGCCCTTACCTGCATTCTGAGAATCTCAGGATAGATGATCGCAAGACGACAACCGCGGAAACCAAGCATCGGGTTGAACTCATGCAAGGCAGAGGACTTCTGTGCTACTTCCTCAACAGTGATACCCATCTGCAAGGCAAGTTCATGCCTGCTGGTATGGTCATTGGGAAGGAACTCATGCAACGGGGGATCAAGCAAGCGGATGGTAGCCGGTCGGCCATCAAGTGCAAGGAAGATCTCCTCAAAGTCACTCCTCTGCATGGGAAGCAATTCAGCAAGCGCTTTCTCTCTTTCCACTATATTGTTGGCAAGAATCATCTTTCTGATCGACATGATCCTGTCACCACCAAAGAACATGTGTTCTGTTCGGCAGAGGCCAATGCCCTCAGCACCGAAAGCAACGGCCATCTGTGTATCATGCGGTGTATCGGCGTTGGTGTAGACACCCAATGACTTCAGGTCCTGGACGAATCCCATGAAGGCCTTGTAATCCTTGTACAGGATTGACTCACTCTCTTTCATGGCTCCATTGAGCACCTGGACGATCTCAGAAGCACGGACAGGAATCTTTGCACCATACACTTCACCGGTAAAGCCATCGATGGAGATGAAATCACCCTCACTGAGCTTGGTACCGTTTACTTCCAGGAAACGCTTGGGTTCATTGATCCTGATCTCTCCAGCACCACTGACACAAGGACAACCCATACCACGAGCCACTACTGCTGCATGGCTTGTCATACCACCACGACAGGTGACCACTCCCTTGGCAACAGCCATACCGCCGATATCTTCAGGACTGGTCTCGGTTCTCACGAGAATGACATCCTTCCCTTCTGCAGCCATCTCTTCCGCTTTCTCAGCAGTGAAGTAGATCTGGCCACATGCACCACCGGGGCTGGCATTCAGACCACGAGTGACAACCTCCAGGGAGTTGTCCCTGATGTACTTGCCATCGAGAATCGGAGCAAACAATTTGCCGAACTCACCAGAGGGGACACGACTTACGGCCGTCTCCTTGTCGATCAAGCCTTCCTCGACCATCTCGACCTGGGTGCGCAACCAGCTGAAAATGGTTCTCTTACCATTTCTGGTCTGCAACATGTACAGCTTGCCTTCCTGGATGGTGAACTCAAGATCCTGCATATCCTTGTAGTGTTTTTCCAGGATGCCTCTGATATCAACCAACTGGTCATAGACCTTTTCATTGACTTTCTTGAGTGTAGAGATCGACTGTGGAGTACGGATACCTGCAACAACATCCTCACCCTGAGCATTCATCAGGTACTCACCATAGAACTGGTTCTCACCAGTTGAGGGGTCACGGGTAAAAGCTACACCAGTGCCACTGGTCTCACCCATGTTACCGAATACCATGCTCTGGATGTTTACCGCAGTACCCAGGAGACCACGAATGTCGTTCATCTGGCGATACTTGTTTGCACGTTCATTGTTCCAGGACTTGAATACTGCATTGATAGCCTTGAACAACTGGTCGAGGGGATCGGTGGGGAACTCCTCTCCTGTGAAGCGCTTGTACAATCGCTGGTAGCGGGCAATCACTTCCTGCAGATCCTTGCTGTCAAGGTCGGTATCGAGTTCAATACCACGAGTGTCCTTCACATCCTGCAGTGCACGTTCAAACTCATGATGGGGAACACCCATGACGACGTCACCGAACATCTGCATGAAACGGCGATAGCTGTCCCAGGCGAATCTCTCGTTGTTTGTTTTCTTGATCAACCCCTGAACGGAATCGGGGGTAAGTCCCAGGTTGAGGATGGTATCCATCATTCCTGGCATGGACTGGGCAGCTCCACTTCTTACGGAGACAAGCAAGGGATCATTATTGTCACCCAGTTTTGCACCCATCGTCTTCTCGAGTCTGGCAAGGTGTTCCAGCACTTCTTCTCTCAATCCTTCAGGATAGGTACCTTTATTGGCACTATAAAAGGCGCAAGCCTCAGTGCTGATTGTAAAGCCCGGTGGGACAGGAAGCCCAATGCTGGTCATCTCGGCAAGGTTTGCACCCTTTCCTCCGAGTAAATCCTTCATCTGGGCAGTTCCTTCTGCCTTACCGGAGCCAAAAAAATAGACATACTTTGTGTTCTTTGTTGCCATACAAGACTCCTCTTAATTTTCACTATTACTAGACGTGCAAATCCTACCTGCTTAGCTCCTGACTGTCAATGAATCCGGAGCGTAAAAGAAGCAGTTTGGGTACTTCCAACTTCTTATTAGATAAATATTTGTTAATATCCTTTTTGGAACATTATTCCAATTTGGCCTTAGCATTCGGTATTATGGAAGACCTAGGACAAATCGCATTTTGCTTCTTCCTATCAGCTTTCAATTGAATTTTACGTGTTCACGCAATTCATAATTGAAAATTGATTGAATTCCTCATTTTTGCAACAAATAGCAACAATCGCAAATACCATCCCAGCCTTGAGCCAAAAAAAATCACCCACATCCCCTGAAGGGAATATGGGCAGAGTAAAAAGAAGGACTAATTAGGGCTGTTTGCCAATATAGGCAAGAATGCCACCATCGACATACAGGACATGACCATTCACGAAATCACTTGCACCGGAGGCAAGGAACAAGGCTGGACCGGTGAGATCCTCGGTTGTCCCCCAACGCTCTGCAGGTGTCTTTGCTACGATGAATGAGTCAAACGGGTGACGACTACCGTCGGCCTGCCGCTCCCTGAGTGGAGCTGTCTGCGGGGTTGCTATGTATCCAGGTCCGATACCGTTGCACTGGATGTTGTACTTGCCGTACTCACTGCAGATGTTTCTCGTCAACATCTTCAGGCCACCCTTTGCAGCAGCATACGCTGCAACCGTCTCTCTGCCCAGCTCACTCATCATTGAGCAGATATTTATGATCTTACCGCTCTTTCTCTCCATCATCCCAGGCAGAACAGCTTTGCTCACGATGAAAGGGGCATTCAGGTCGATGTCGATTACCTTGCGCCACTCCTCTGCACTCATCTCGTGCATCGGAACACGGCGGATGATCCCGGCATTGTTTACCAGGATATCAACCGCTCCAAGATCCTTGATTATCTTCTCTGTGGTCTCAGCCACGGCTTTTTCGTCAGTGACATCACACACATAACCCTTGGCGTCGATGCCTGCTTCCTTGTAGGAAGCTAGGCCCTTGTCCACCAGCTCCTGGTTGATATCGTTGAATGCGATCTTCGCACCAGCAGATGCATAGGCACTTGCAATGGCAAACCCGATACCGTACGTTGCCCCGGTCACCCAGGCCACCTTCCCCTCAAGGGAGAACTGTTTTTCAATATATCCCATACAATTTACCTCAAATCCTTCGTTGCCACATGGTCCATGTCAGTGTAGGTTCTATTCTCACCGCACATTGCCCAGATGAACGTATAGTTGCTCGTACCGACTCCGCTGTGGATCGACCAAGACGGACTGATAACTGCCTGTTCGTTGTGCACTACAATATGCCTTGTCTCACTCGGTTCCCCGAAGAAATGGAACAGGGTCTGTTCTGCATCGATGTCAAAGTAGAAGTACACTTCCATCCTCCGCTCATGCGTATGTACCGGCATTGTATTCCACACACTGCCCTCTTTCAATTGTGTCAGCCCCATGGAAAGCTGGCAGGTATCCAATACATCGGGGTGAATATACTGGTTGATCACCCGTTCATTGCTCTCTGCCTTGTTGCCAGCCGGTACATGCTTTGCATCTGCAAAGACGATATGCTTTGCTTCAAAGGCATGGTGTGCAGGAGTACTGCTCATATAGAACTTTGCAGGCTTTTTCCCGTCATTGCTTCCAAGGCTCACCTTCTTAGTTCCCATCGGCAGGTACAATCCATCGAGGCTCACCAGGTCATAGCGCTTGCCATCGGCCACCACGTAGCCATCGCCACCGATGTTGATCATTCCAATCTCGCGGCGCTGCAGGAAGTACTCGACACCAAAATCCTTCATCGGATCGATGTTCTTTTCCAGGTCCAGCTCCCCTTTCACCGGCATTGCACCCATTGTGACAATCCTATCGATGTGTGAGTAAACTCCACTCACTTCATCAGCGTGAAATATTCCGTCCACCAAGAACTCATCCCTGAGCTCCTGTGTCGTCATATGCTTGAATGCCTCTTTACCAGTCGAATACCTTGTATCCATATCGTAACTCCTTGCAATTAATTTCTCATATATCAATACCACCATCTAGATGATGGATGGCAACCACAAACTCAAAGCAGGGACAAAAGTTATCCCCACTAATACTATCACATTACAGATGATAAATGGGGCGGCAGACTTGAATACACTCACAATGTCCATTCTACATATCTTGCTTGCCACATTCAAACACATCCCTACCGGCGGGGTCACCAATCCAATTGCCAAACCTACAATGATGATAGCCCCGAACTGCAATTCATTCATCCCGAACTGCTGCATTACTGGCAGCAGGATTGGACTGATAAGGAGAATACAGGGAGTCACATCAAGGAAGGTACCAAGCAGAAGGATGATGATATCCAGGAACAGGAACACCATCCATGCTGGGATATTTGAATCTATCAGGAAGGCGCCGATGGCGGCAGGAACCTGCTCAACAGCAAGAATCCAAGTGAAGATCATGGTAAATCCACCAATGATCATGATCGAGGATGACATCATGAAGGTCTTTTTCAATGCATTCTTCACTTCAGACCACTTCAGCTCCTTGTAGACAAAGAATCCAAGGATGGTTGCATAGAGAACAGCAAGACCAGCTGATTCACTGGCGGTTGCAATACCAAAGGAGACACTGACGATGATCAAGAGAGGCATAACAATGGCAAGCGAGCCATCTTTGGTCACTTTCAAAGCCTGTCTCCACTCGATTTTCTCCTTCTCAGGGTGGTAGCCCCTGCGCCTGGAGATCACAAAGGTCATGATCAACTGTGTCGCACCAACCAGAACACCTGGGATAAGCCCAGCGAGGAACAGCTTTCCAACCGATGCACCACTGACCATGGCGTACATAAGCATGGGTACCGAAGGGGGTATGATCATACCAATGGTCGAGGAAGCTACCGTGATACCAGCTGAAAACCCCTTGGGATATCCCTTTTTCACCATATCGGGAATTAGAATGGAACCGAGGGCGGAGGTATCGGCAACAGATGAACCAGAGATACCGCCGAATATCATCGATGCGACAACATTCACTTCCCCGAGGCCTCCACGAACCGGACGCACCAGAAGCATGGAAAAATCAATCAGTCGCCTGGTCAGCCCACTGTGGTTCATCAACTCTCCGGTAAGCATGAACAGTGGCATGGCAACAATGATGAAACTTTCAGTTCCTGACCAAACCCGCTGGGGGAAGGTCAAGAGAAACGTCGGGTTGCTCATAAGCATGTAGATGATCCCAGAGGCTCCAATGGCATATGCGATCGGCACACCAATGACGAGGAGGACGATCAAGGCAAAAAACATCAATGAAAGTTCCATTATACGCCTCCTTCAGCATTAGTCATGCCCAATTCATAATCATCCTTGTACCCTTTCACGGGCTGCGGGATGTCAATAAACTCTTTTAGGATATTTACCACTCCATAGAAGATGGTAAAGAGAAAGGATATGGGGATCATCGCGTAGTAGTACCCACGAGGTATCCCTGTTGCGGGTGAAGGAACTTTCCCCACCTTCATGATCATTCGATAGCTGTAATATATCATTCCCAAAGAAACCACGATAATCACTACCTGCCCAATAACAGCAAAAACCTTACGAGGTTTTGCAGGCATAGCTGAGACAAAATTGGAAACCGCAATATGCTCAGACTCACGAAGCCCAAGGGCGGCTCCGAAGAACGTGGTGGCCACAAAGACCATCGTCAACAACTCCTCAGACTGGACGAAGGCAATAGAAAACACATAGCGGAGTATCACCGAGATGATTACTCCTGTTGCAAGAATTGCGGTTAGGGCAATGCCTACCACTGAAAGGAACCGATCGATTCCCAGAATGAGTTTTTTCATACAAAACCACACTTATCCTTTAGACAGAAATCGCCCGTCCCCCGAAGAAGACGGGCCCATAACATTATGTTTCGTTGACAATCCTGCGCATCTCATCCAGTTCAGCCTGGGTAAAAATGCCTTTATCCACGAAATAGGAGTACACCGGCTGACAAGCATCGATGAACTTCTGGATCTCTGCATCAGTGGGTGAATAGACAGTCACACCACCATCAACAATCATGTCATAGTAATACTCGTTGAGCTCGCGGCGAAGCTTGTTCTGCTCATCGGTATAGATCCATGCACCAGCCTGGAGAACTTCCTGTAGATCACTGGGGAGGGAGTTCCAGACATCAAGGTTCACATCAAACGGCTCGGGATGGAATTGATAATCGATCATGGTCATGAACTTCTGCACTTCAAAGAATTTCATGTCACCAATATTAGCCAAGGGGTTCTCCTGGCCGTCAGCAACACCGGTCTTGAGTGCCATGTAAGTGTCCCCATAGGGAATGGAAACAGGATTTGCTCCCAATGCTTCCATACTCTTGATGATGGATTCAATCGGTGGGGTCCTGATCTTCAAGCCCTTCATGTCAGCTGGGGTCTTGATAGGACGAGTATTGTTGGTAATCTGGCGGGAACCACCGTCGCCAACTGCCAACATCTTGATTCCATACTCTTCCGCGGTTGCCATAATCTCAGCACCGAAATCACTGCGGGAAACCTTCATCAGGTCTGCCTGTGTGGGGAAGAAGAACGGCATCAGGAAAATCTCAAGTTTTGGGGTCTGTGACGCAAAGACACCACCAACAAACATCTCCTGGGTACCGAGTTTCATGGCCTCAATCATGTCAGATTCGTTTCCGAGGGTTCCTGCTGGATAGATTTCTATCTGCAAGCGACCATCAGACTCTTTCTCAACATACTCTTCCATTACCAGCAGGGCCTTATGCCTTGTTGATTCCGTTGTAGAAGCGTGTCCCAATTTCAACGTAAACGTCTTCTCCCCTGCTGCCTCTTGTTGTCCTTGCGCAAAGACGGCAGAGAACACAAGCAACATGCAAAGCACCAAACACACAGTTTTTTTCATGCTTTCCTCCTAAGTTTATGTTCCATATCGTGGAACTTCTTTTCATATTGAAGAATTAATATATGATTATGTACACATATTTCTCAATATTTCCAGTTTTGTCCCACATGGTGGAATCTGATTCCATTATAAGATACCTGTATCTCTTGTCAAGGGGAAATAAATGGAATATATTGCAAGAACAAGGAGGATGAGAGGTGCCATCAGAATTGAAAGTACAATCACTTGATCGAGCCTTTGACATCTTGGAGTTGTTGGGAAACGAACAGAACGGCTACAACCTGATTCAGATTTCTGAGATGCTCAAGCTCCCCAAAAGCACGGTACACCGTCTCATCGGAGTGCTCATTCAACGAGAATATGTGAGGAAATCAGAAGAAACCGGCCGATATCGCCTTGGTCCTGGTTTCATTGCTCTTTGCAGCAACTATCTCAACAACCTCGAACTGAAGACTGAGAGCTCCCCTGCCATGGACGAACTTTCCGTAACTACAGGTAATGTGGTCTTTCTTGCCATCCGACAGGAGGACAAGATGGTCTATGTGGATAGCAAGGAACAAATCAACAGTCTTCGCAAGTATGCGATAGTTGGCCAGAGAAAGCCTCTATACTGCACATCACTTGGAAAATCCTTGTTGATGGGTTTGAGTGACGAAGAAATTCGGGCCCTCCTCGCCCATGAAACCTTCTCACGCCGTGGACCGAACACCCATACGAATATCGAGAGTCTACTCCAGGACATTCGCGAATGCAGAAGAAGGGGATGGTCACTTGACGACCAGGAGGCGGAGCCTGCCATCAACTGTGTTGCTGCCCCTATCCACGATTATCGTGGACAGGTCATTGCTGCTGTCTCTACTTCCTGGGTATTGGCCCAGCACCCAGAGATGAGGCCTGAGACAATGGCTGTGTTGGTTATGCGTTGTGCAGCTACCATCAGCTTTAATATGGGCTATACAGGGAAATCCAATCGTCCAGAATTCTAGCATCCTATTTACAGGAATAGCAAGAAACAGGAGACCGAGCAAATCGATCTCCTGTTTCTTTTTGTTGTCGGACTCACGTATCCACATATGAATGCTTCCGCTACCGAGCCTTTTGTCTGATTGGGCTAGAGAGGGAAAAAACCGGACAGCCTGTGCCCGGTTTTTCCAATATATATAGATACACCCTTTTGGTGCTGTTATGCGATGTAACTCTCAACCATCTTTGATCGGGAGGGGTTACGCAATCTCTCGATTGCTTTCTTCTCGATCTGACGGATTCTCTCCTTGGTCAGGTTGTACAGTTCCCCGATCTCCTTGAGAGACATGGGGTTCTTTCCTTCAAGACCAAAGCGCAACTCTATAATTTCCCGCTCCTTGTCACTCAAGGTGGAAAGCAGCGAACGAACGTCCTCTTCCAAGGAGTGCTCAAGAAGACTGTCTTCAGGACTCATCTGTGATTCATCCTCTATGAAATCACCAATATTACTTGCACTTCCATCATTGAAGATGGGTGCATCGAGGCTAACCATATCCCGGCTGATGGCAAGCAAGTTGCCTACATGCTCAGGATCGAAACCGGTAAGTGCCCCGATCTCCTCTGCACTCACGTCCTCAGAGTTATTGTCCTTCATCAGTGCCTTCTGGGCCTTCTGGATCTGCAACAACTCATTGGTCCTATTGAGTGGGAGACGAACTGCCCTACTCTTTTCATTGATTGCCTTCATGATTGCCTGGCGGATCCACCACACAGCATAACTGATGAAATGGTATCCTCTCTCAACGTCAAATTTCTCAAGTGCTGTCATCAGACCAATGTTTCCCTCATTGATCAGGTCAACCAATGGCAGTCCCTGGTTCTGGTATTTCTTTGCCACATTGACTACAAAGCGGAGATTTGATTCAATCATTTTCTTTCGTGCAAACTCTTCGCCCTTCTGCGCACGTTTTGCAAGTTCCACTTCCTCTTCAGGAGTAAGCAAGGGAATCCTGTTGATTTCCTTGAGGTACATGCTCAGAATGTTTGCGTCATCATAAGCGTAAGATTTTTCAACTGCATTCAACATCGTTTGGTTTCTTTTCATTATGTACCTTCCTGTTTGGTCGTTGGAAAGGTAAATGCAACTAGCGTGCCAACTTATCATAATGATTTTTAATTGCTTTTATTTTATATACTTACATATTCGTTTCCAGATAAAATAAGTGAAACATGATCACATTGAGTAGAGGTTTTTAGAAAAAAGTGTCATTTTGACTCATAAAAAAAATATCCCAGGATTTCCGGGACATTCTGACTCGAACCAAGAATAAGATGGCAATTCATCGTTACCCAACTGACCATTTTGGCTCAGATTCAGTAACCAACCAAGGAAAATCAAGCTCAAGTGAAGCAAACCATGGGGCAAGGCACTCTCCTTTGAAAGGGATCTCACTTTCGCTGAGTTCCTTCTTGATCTGCTCATATTCCATCTTCAGGAAATCATGGATCATATCCCCCTCACTGAGGGAACAGGAGATTCTCTTTTTCCCAAAAAGGTAGATGGCAAACTGACGCCTGAAGAAATCAAGCCAATCCTTGTCTGGATTGTGCATTTCATTCCCCCTGATCAAAAACACATCAACAAAGCAATTGAGACTCCTGTCCAAATCCTCGGAACGGGCGAATAGACAGGCCAGACGATAGAAATGCCTCCAAACCTGTTGGGTGCCCCAATCTGCAGGATTGTCTTTGAGGGCCAGAGGATAGTTACTGTCTTTGTGCCTGTTCTCCATACCTGTTTCCTTCTTTTTTTGCTTCGCACTGAATATAGTAATACTTCCTAGTAACGGCAAGTCTCTTTTGCACAGTGAGAAGTATCTGCGCACCTGAAAAGAATCAGCTTGCCCCTTCTTCTTGTTTTGACTATATTATCACAAGCGAGGGTACATCCCTCTCTATTACACTTTCACATTCATTTTGGTTGGAGGAAGATACAATGACCATTAAGCCTTTGGCAGACAGAGTATTGGTAAAGATGGAAGAGCTGCAGGAGAAGACCGCAAGCGGTCTCTACATCCCTCAGACAGCACAGGAAAAGACCCAGATCGGAGTGGTCGTGGCAGTCGGCGAAGGAACCGAGGACGTGAAGATGAACGTCAAGGAAGGGGATCGCGTCATGCATGACAAGTATGCCGGAACTTCTGTAAAAGCCGATGGCACCGAATACCTGATTCTCAGCATGAAGGATATTCTTGCAATCATCGAGTAGTTGATAGCATCAAATCAGAAAAGCTGTTTCCAGGCATCTGCCGGGGAGCAGCTTTTTTATGTATCATCCTCCGTAGAGGAAATTCTCTACCTTATCTGATAATCCTGAAGTCTCGCTCTCGGGGTGATAGCTCTCAGGCAATGAACGAATCATGTACATACCATAGTTCTTGCTCACCACCCGGCTATCCAGAATGAGGACCACACCACGATCGCAGGCTGAACGCAACAACCGTCCAAATCCCTGCTTCAGTTTCATGGTTGCCGATTGCAAGGCAAGTTGGTAGAACCCACTTCCCCCATTGGCATCAATTGCCTCGCAACGTGCCTTGAACACTGGGTCAGAGGGAACAGTGAATGGCAGCTTCACGATGATGACCATGCGAAGAGTCTCCCCAGGGGCATCAACCCCTTCCCAGAAGGAGGAGGTAGCGAAGAGAACACTGTCCTTCTCACTGATGAACCTGTTGAGCAATGTATACCGGTCATACTCCCCTTGGCAGAGCAAGGTCAAACCCTCTTTCTCAAACGTTTCACTGAGCCTCTGGTGTACCTTCTTCAGCATGGAGTAGCTGGTGAACAATACCAGCACTCCTCCTCCTGCTGAAAGTACTGAGGACATGATGGTATCTACAAGATACGCCTCATATGCCTCTTCCTTATCCTTGCTGTACAAGGGAGCATCGGATGGAGTGAGAAGCAACAATCGATTTCGGTAATCAAAGGGGGAAGAAAAAGCTCCCTTGAGAAAGGGACGTTCCTCATCATAGGGAAGCCCAACCCGACTGGACCAAAATGCAAATTCATCATTCAGGTCAAGGGTTGCAGAAGTACATACCACGGTATCGAGTTTCTGGAACACCGCCTCTACAAGCAGGGGGGCAATGGAGAGAGGGGTTATACATACTTGCACCTGCCGGTGGGTACCGTAGGATTCAGCATTGAACCAGTGCACTTCATCTTGCCAGAGTGTGAAATTACAGAACTTGGTCAGTACCTCGCTCATCATGGCAATCCGTGTACCGCGTACCTTAAGCTCATTGATCTTGGCATCGAGTTCCTGGGGAGCCTTGTTCTGTTCTAGAAAGGTATTGATCTTCGCAGCAAGTCTCCCACTTGCCTGGGATACACTGGTAGCAGCCTCAACAAATTGTTGCAAACGACCTTGGTGTTCCGTTTTTATCAGCACCGGCTGGTAGTCGTTCTTTTGGAAAACACCAAGCAAGTACTGGTCGAGCGTACCCACGTTCTGGGTCAGGAGATGGATGTCATCCTGGATACGGTCAATGATATCGGCTTCACTGCTGTATTCTCCCAGTTGCTCCAAGAGACTTTTTCCCCTGAACCGGCCGGAGCGTTGGATCTTCGAGATCTGGCGCAACAATTGCTGGGAGTCATACACCTCGGTGAAATACTCGGTTGCATTCGACTCAATATTGTGGGCCTCGTCGATGATCAGGCGATTGAACGGAGGAAGAATCATCTCCTCTTCATAGCCTACATCACTGATGAATCGGCTTTGGGCATCGGTAAAGAGCAAATGGTGGTTGCTGATAATGATCTTCGCATCCTTCGCCTTTGCCTTCGCCTTGAAATAGAAACAGTCACGAAAGTATGCACAGGCGTGGTTCTGGCAGAGGTCCCCGTCACTGCAGATCTCCCCTTTCAGTTCTCCACTCAGTCTTCCAGGAAAGTCGGCAAATAGGCCTGTTTCGCTCTCCTTGATCCACTGCCCAACCTGGTAGAGCTCACTGGCCGGGTCTTGGGCGAGTAGTGAGGAATCAGCCTTTGCCTGCATGAATCGGTTTATGCAGAGATAGTTACCCCTGCCCACAGCAAGTGCAATCTTGCAGGATAAGCCGAGAAACTTGAACAGCATGGGAATATCCTTCTCATACAGCTGTTTCTGTAAGTTGATCGTACTGGTTGCGACCACCGTGCGCTCATCAGGGGATTGCATGGCTGCATAGAGTGCAACAGCAAGATAGGCAAAGGATTTACCGATACCGGTTCCCGCCTCGATTGCTGCTATGGCATTGCGTTCAAAACTCTCCCTGACAAGGTCAGCCATATTGAGCTGTCCCTCGCGATACTCATAAGAGGGGAAGTTCTGCTCCAACAACCCATCCTTATCAAAAATCTGATAGATGTCATGCTTGGTCAATGTGATATTCCTGTACTTTTCTATGCAAGGTTTTCCTTCCAATACCCAAGACTTCTGCTGCCTTGGTCTTATTTCCCCCACACTGTGCAAGGGTGCTGATGATCAACTGCTTTTCCGCCTCAGCCAAGGTTATGCCGACATCGAGGGAGAGATTCTGTGAATTCTCCGCCTTGGTGACACTTGGGGGCAGGTCATCATACTCAATGACCGACCCACGGGCAAGCACAACGGCGCTCTCTATGCAATTTCTGAGTTCCCGGATATTCCCCGGCCAGTCGTAACTAAGCAAGGCGCGTTTTGCCTGAGGGGAGAACCCCTCAATACTACGGTTGTTCTCCTTGCTGAACAAAGTAAGGAATGAGGTCATCAGGAGTGGAATATCATCTTTCCTTTCCCTCAGTGGAGGTACCTCGAGATGAACGACATTAAGTCTGTAGTATAGATCCTCACGGAAATTGCCTTTCTCAATCTCCTTGAGCAGATCCCGGTTGGTTGCACACACGATTCGAACATCGACAGAAATGGGTTTCTCTCCACCTACCCGCTCAAACTGCTTCTCCTGTAACACCCTCAGTAGTTTCACCTGGGTGGCTGCATCAATCTCTCCGATTTCATCGAGGAAGATTGTTCCCCCATCAGCTAGTTCGAACCGTCCGCGTTTCTCTTTCACCGCCCCGGTAAAGGACCCCTTCTCGTGTCCAAACAACTCACTTTCCAGCAAGCTCGAAGTCAGGGCAGCACAGTGTACTTTCACCAAGGGTCCCTTGCTTCTATTGCTTAGTTCATGGATTGCATCGGCAACAAGCTCCTTGCCTACACCACTCTCCCCGGTGACCAGCACCGAGGCTTTTGTTGGTGCAACCTGGCTTACAATATCCATCAACTCCACCATTTTCTGGCTCTTGCCGATGATTCGGTCATACCGATTACGAGCCTTGAGTTGGGCAACTTCCTCTTTCAGTCTTTCATGTTCTACATAGAGATCATTATTGGAGAGTGCTTTCTTAACCACCAGGGTCAAGCGGTCCAGGTCCACCGGCTTGGTGAAGAAATCGATTGCTCCCGAGCGCATTGCCTCCACTGCGGTCTCAATGGTCCCATGCCCGGTGAGTACGATGACCGGCATGCGGGGATAGGCACTGTTGATCTTCTTCAGCAATTCCTCTCCACTCATATTCGGCATTCTCAGGTCAGTGATGACAAGATCAACCGACTGCTTGTTCACCATATCCCAGGCTACCTTCCCATTTTCTGCCTCAAGGGTTTCAAAACCTTCAAGTTCCATGGCCAAGGCTAGGCCGTTTCTAATATTTCTCTCATCATCACATATCAGGATGTTACGACTCATAGTGCACCTCCGCTACCGTATCCCACTTCAGCGCAAGCCGTTCACTCTTGGGAACCGGGAATGTAAGGGTAAAAACAGTTCCCTCTCCAAGCTTGCTCTGTACCGTAATATCTCCCTTGTGTTCTTTCAAAATCTTGTAGACCACTGTCAGTCCAAGCCCCGTACCGGTTGCCTTAGTCGTGAAGTATGGCTCAAATATCTTCTGTTGCGTCTCCTCATCCATACCAATACCGGTATCCTGGATCTTCAAGACCACATGGTCCCCATCAAGCCTGGTCTGGAGAATGAGCTTACCCCCACCCTCCATGGCGTTCATTGCATTCTTTATCAGGTTGAGTACTGCCTGCTTGAGCAGATGTTCATCATATTCCAACCTGGGCAGGGAAGACGCAAAGTCCTTGATCAGATGAACGCTATGCTCTTCCAGTTCCGGCTCCACAAACGAGCAGATATCCTCCAATGTCTTGGTCATCTGAGCAAGGCGCAGGCGTGTATCCATGGGCCGTACCGCAAAGAGAAAATCCACCACAATACCGTTGAGGCGACTGATTTCCTCCTCCAAGACAGAGAGATACCGCTCTGCATCACCAAGGGTAAGTGACTCCTTCCTTTCAAATGCTTTTTTCAGGAGTTGCAAATGAATTCCCATCGCTGCAAGCGGATTCTTGATCTCATGGGCTACCCCTGCAGCCATGGTGGTCATCGATGCAAGGTTTTCACTCCTACGGAGCCTGGCTTCATTTGCATTATGCTCAGTGACATCACTCAACATGATCACAAAGGAAGATCTCATTCTCTCAGAGCTGTTCAAGTAGGAATAAACCGTCACAGCGATGGTCTGCATCTTGGTTCCTTTCTGGAACGTGAACTCGTTTTCTTCATCCTGATGCTTTCCCTTGAGTGCCAGCATAATGTAGTTGAGGACATGTTCATCCTCAATGACCCTGGAGAGGGCCATCCCTTCATAATTCCGCATTCTTGCCATGGGAATAAGGGTACGGCATCTGCTGTTTGCATAGTGAACGATTTTTCTCTCGTCGGTCAGGATTACCCCATCCTGGATTGACTCAAGCACACTCTCCAGCATCTCAAGATCACTGGATTGACTCTTCAGGATCTCCACTATCTGGTTGGTATCAAGTTGGTCAATCTTCTGGATTGCCCGTTGGACAAAGTTTTTCATGCTTCCTCCATCATTTGATAGTATAGTGATTCAAGCATCAGGCGGTTGTTCTGGTTGTAGAGCTGCGCCCTATTGTAGGTAGTATTGACCAGCGATGAGAGAGAGAGTAGTGACCTGGAAGGCATCACCCGCCTAAGCGATTCAAGCATTGCCTTCAATACAAACTCATACCCTTGCATATCATCAATTTCCTTGAGCAGTGATGCAATCTCACTACTCTGTAGGTATCGCTGCTCCTGTATTGAAGCAACGAAAAGCTCCGCAATCTGTGTGGCGCGGGAGAGATCCATACCACCACCTTCAAGGAAGAATGACTCCAAGGAGTCGTACTGTTTTTCTTGAAGATAAAATGGTTGGAGGTACGTAGCAACGGCCTCCGGGGAGAGTGGCGGAAATGCGTACCTGCGTACCCTGGAAAGGATTGTCTGCATAATCCGGTTTGGATACTCGCTGATCAAGAAGTAGTAGGTATCTTTCGCTGGCTCCTCAAGCATCTTCAGCAAGCTGTTGCGCGCAGAGCTGTTTGTCATCTCCATCGCCTCCAGAATGATGAATCGCTTCCCATCCCCCATGCTGGTCTGGCCACTCCAATGTTCCAGTGCCCGCACCTGAGAGATGGTCACCGTGGTATTCTTCTTGGCTGCAGTAAAGAGCCCTTTCAGTGCACTTCGTATTTCCTTTGCTGCTTTCTTGGCCTGGGAGGCATTCCCTATCTCCATCCGTGCAAAATCCACCAGGAGTTCATTGACCTGACCTGCGAGGGCCGCAGCTGCATTCTGACTCTGTGTCTGTGTACCTGAGAACAAGGCTGGATGATACTGCAGTAACATCCGCCGGATACTCTGTATGACGAATTGCCGGGAAAAATCATTATAAAGCCTTTCAAAGGTGGAGAGACTCGTCTCGATAACGCTTCGGTGGTCCCTCTGACTGATGATGACCACATTTGAGACGGTGAGATTCCTGAATTTCCGACAGCTATTACAACTACAGGGATCATCTCCCCCTTGATTGCAGGAGAGTACCCTTGCAGTCTCAAGGGCAAAACTCATTCTGAGGCTATACCGACTTCCTCCAAACAGGTTTACCTGACTCAGGGTACCAGAGGCTATCTGGTCCTGCAATTGGTCAGCCACTCCCTGTTGATATTCCCTCAATACTTCAAACATTCGGCGCCTGCACTGTTGAAGCGAACCAGTTTACGGTCTCAGGAACCAATGGCCTCACTACATTGAGGGTAAATTGGCTCTTATCGAATATTTGTGAGAGGTCAAAGACCGTTTGGAGTTCCAGCACATAGATCACCAGGGCACACACAATGCCAACTTCAAGGACTCCCCACAGAAAACCAAGCAGGCCATTGACCGAACGGAGGCCGGTTGCATTCAGTGCTGTTTCCAAGAGGTTTCCCACAAATCGCATCAAGGCATAGCCAATCAAGAACAGGATTACAAAACTGATAAGACTTGCAAGCAGACTGGGAAGTGCGAATGACTGAACCAACAATTCAGCGATCAGCTTGGTGAACATCAGTGCAGAGAAAAAACCGACAATATAGCCACTACGATGGCTGAATGCATCAGCAAACCCACTAAGGGTGTCGGCGATTCCTCCAATGATTGCAAGCGAGAAAACGATGATATCGATTGAATTAAAATACACAGAACCTATGGTCAAACCCCACTGCATGTTGACTCCTTCACTGTTTTCAGCACAGTTGCTATATGTTGTGCACTCGTTTCATGAGCAAGCTTTCCCAGGTTGCCACGCAACCTCCCGCGAAGCTTCTCGTCAGTAACCAAGGAAGATACGCCTTCCAGAAATTGCTTCACATCCAAGGTGTCTGGATAGAGCACTGTTGCCGCTTCCTTCTGCTCAAACAGCCGAGCGTTGTCTATCTGGTCACCTCTGCTCGATGCCCCACCCAAGGGTATGAGAAGGGGTGGACAGCCAAACAACGCAAGTTCAGCCAAGGTATTCGCCCCTGCTCGGCTGACTACCACTGTGGCATGTTTCAACAGGAGAGGCAACGCCTCATCAATGAACGGCACCTCCTGATAGTGGTCATGTACTATGTGTTGTACATCCTTTGCCCCACACTGGTGATAGACATATCCCATCTCAGTGAGGGAATCAAGAGACGCTCGCACCAACTCATTGATCTGTAGGGAACCACTGCTGCCACCCAGTACCAGAATCAAGGGCTCAGTTGGTCCTAAGAATGCTGGCCTTTGCAATGCATCTTGTCTTGATGCGAGCACCAGAGATCGGCGTACCGGGTTGCCGGTGACCACCAGCTTATGCCTCTTCAGTGATGTGAACCCCTCGGGAAAAGGAACACAGATACGTGATGAAAACCTTGCATTTATCCTGGTCGCCAGACCAGGCGTTGCATCGCTTTCATGACTCACTACTGGAATACGCAAGACTGCCGCCGCCAAGACCGGGGGTACTGATACAAACCCTCCCTTGGAGAAGAGTACGTCAGGTCTCTGGTCTCTCAGGATACGAAGCGCCTGGAAGAATGCAATACATATATTTCCGATGTCGAGGAAGTTTCTGAAGGACCAGTAGCGACGAAGTTTTCCCCACCGTATCGCAAAAAATGGAATGCCATAGCGTGCAACAGCCTCCCTCTCGGAGGCTTCTTCACGCCCAATCCAAAAACAGCGGTAGTCCGGCAAGAGAGCCAACTCCTCATGGACAGCCAAGGCTGGAAAAACGTGTCCGAGGGTTCCTCCCCCTGTGTAACAGACTACCATAGCATCACTATAGCACAATGGGAGCAGTTGTTCCAGCAGAATTGTATCACTTTGATACACTATGGGTATAATTGTCCCATCTTTTCCAGACACTTCTACTTTTCTTGCAACTCCAGTATGAGTATACTTACAAGAAGGGGCCAAGCCCCTATATTCGCAACAAGAGAGAAATTCATGGGCACCTCACTATTTACCAAACTGTTCGGAACCAAACAAGATAAGGACCTCAAATCCCTCAAGCCACTCGTAGAGCTGGTCAACAAGGAAGCAGCCTGGGCAGAGAGCCTCAGTGCTGAAGAGGTGCGCCAGCAAACCCAAAGCTTCAAGGATCAGGTGGCACAAGGTGCAAGCCTTGACTCCCTCTTACCCAAGGCCTTCGCCCTGGCACGAGAAGCAGCGAGCCGCGTGTTGGGCGAACGACACTACGATGTGCAGATCATGGGAGCGGCGGTGCTTCATCAGGGAAAGATCCTGGAAATGAAAACAGGTGAAGGAAAAACTCTCACCTGTGTTCCGGCCGCATATTTGAATGCGCTTACAGGAAAGGGCGTCCATGTAGTCACGGTAAACGACTATCTTGCTGGTCGTGATGCCTCCTGGATGGGCCCTGTCTATGAATATCTAGGCCTCTCCGTGGGTGTCATCCTCTCCTCCATGGACAATGAAGCAAAACGGAGTTCCTATTCCAAGGATGTTACATACGGTACAAATAATGAGTTTGGCTTTGACTATCTCAGGGATAACATGAAGTGGTCTGAACAGGAAAAGATTCAGCCAAAACACCACTACTGTATCATCGATGAGATTGACTCAATCCTTATTGATGAGGCAAGGACTCCCTTGATCATCAGCGGACAGAGTGAGGATGACTCTGCACAGGTACTCGGAGCGGCAAAGATAGCACCTCTGCTCACTGAGTGTGAGAAGAATCCTGATACCGGTGATTACTATGAACCTGACCCACTTGCACGTTTCGACCGCAAGGCTCCCGTATTCGAGGAACATGGGGACTACAAGCTGGACGAAAAGCAAAAGCGGGTTTCTTTCACCAACCAAGGAATGAACCATATTGAGGAATTACTGAACAAGTACCATATCATCAACGGTTCACTCTATGAGGATGAGAATTTCGAGTATGTCCACTACGTCACCCAGGCGGTAAAGGCACTTCGTCTCTATACTGCCGATGTAGACTATGTCGTCGTCGAAGGACAGGTACAGATTGTTGATGAATTTACCGGCCGTATACTCCACGGCAGGCGCTACAGCGAGGGTCTTCATCAGGCAATTGAGGCAAAGGAAAAAATCAAGATCCTTGGACAGAACAAGACTCTCGCCACAATCACATACCAGAACTTCTTCAGGATGTACGACAAGATCAGCGGTATGACCGGTACCGCTGATACCGAAGCTCCTGAGTTCCTCAAGATCTACGGCCTCGATGTTGTGGTTATCCCGACCAACAAGCCGATCGTCAGAAAGGATTTTCCGGATTTGGTCTACTATAATGAAGAGTTCAAGTTCAAGGCAATCTGTGAGGAGATTCAGAAGGTTCATACTACCGGTCAACCAATCCTTGTCGGTACCATCAGCATCGAGAAAAGCGAGCTGCTCTCAGTCCTGCTTCGCAGGATGGGCGTCAAGCACGAGGTGCTCAATGCCAAGAACCATGCACGAGAGGCCTTGATCATCGAGAACGCTGGTGCCAAGGGAGCGGTTACCATTGCCACAAACATGGCAGGACGTGGAACCGATATCAAGCTTGGTGGCAGCCTAGACGGGAGAGCAAGAGCCATCTGTGGGGCTGATGCTAGTGCTGAGGAGCTTACTGAAGCAATCAAGAAAGTATATCCTGCATGGAAGCATGATTATGAAGAGGTAAAGGAGCTCGGCGGGCTCTATATCCTTGGCACTGAAAGACATGAATCCAGACGTATCGATAATCAGCTACGTGGTCGAAGTGGCCGTCAGGGGGACCCTGGTGCAAGTCGGTTCTTTGTCTCCCTGGATGATCCCTTGATGCGTCTGTTCGCCTCTGAAAACCTGAAGACCATGCTCGGCAAGATTGGCATGCAAGATGGGGAGCCGATTGAACACCGTATGCTGAGCAATGCAATCGAGAAAGCCCAGAAGCGTGTAGAGGATCGCAACTTCGAAATCAGGAAACACCTTCTTGATTATGATGATGTGCTCAATGAACAGAGAAACTATCTCTATGACGAGCGTGATGCCATCCTTAGTGATGAGCACCTCCTTGAACGTGTCAGGGGTATTTGTCACGATATCAGTGATGATATGGTTGACCAGGTATTCTCCGATGGCAAGGATGACAAGAAAGGAATCAAATTACTTGAGGAGATGCTCACCACATTCCACCTTGAGATTCCTCCCCTTCCCGAGCAAGCTACTGCAGAGGAGTACAAACAAACACTGCAGCAGTATATCGACAAGGAGATTGATGACAAGGTTGCCCTCACTGGAGAGAAACCATTCAACGATTTCCTCCGTTTCAACTACCTCCGTCAGATCGATCTCAGATGGCAGGACCATCTCACTGCTCTTGAGGATCTTCGTGACGCCGTGGGCTTGAGAAGCTACGCACAACGTAATCCCCTGGTTGAGTACAAGGTAGAGGGATTTGAGATTTTCACTGAGATGCTTGAAGGAATCAAGGTTTTCATGGCACAAACCTTGGTCAGGGTGAAGATTACCAAACCGGAACAGCAGTACCGACAGAAAGCCAAGGAAGCCAAGACGGTGGAGAGTCATCAGGCACAGGGGGCTTTCAGTAGTGCAAGCCAAGGCCCCAGACGAGTACAAGGTGGAGGGGACACGGCTCCCGTTACGGTAAGAAGACAGACCCCAAAGGTGGAAGGAATGATCCATGCCCATGTGGGAGCGGTAAGAAATACAAGCATTGCTGCGGAAAGAATGCTTGAGGATTTGCCCAAACATGAAAAGGGAGACTGCATTTGCGGTCTCCCTTTTATCATGCATTGAGAATGATTGATCTTAGAAGAATTGCATGGGATCGAGCGCTATCCCAGATTGTTCGATACTGAAAAAAAGCGTCGGCTGCTCATAATCGGTGCCACTGTTGCCGATGCTTCCAATGGTTTGACCTTTCTCCAAACTCATTCCGATTCTCACCTCAACGTTTTCCAGATGGTAATAGCTGCTTCGGTAGCCACCCTCATGGCTGAGGATTACGAATCTTCCCCTTCCTTTCTGCTCATATCCTGCATCTACCACTTCACCCTTGGCTGAAGCTACAACAGCTTCTCCCCAGTCTCCTTCGATGAGGATTCCTGCAAGGATTTCACTGGCCCCGGTTGTTGGACTCTCAAAAGTTTGCCCAAAAAGCTTGCTGATGGATCCTGGAGACGGTTTCTGGAACTGGATGGGGGAAACATCAGTGAGCTGAGCAAGAGAGGATGATGAAGTATCAGGAATGAAAAGCTCCTGACCAACGAAAATTCTCTCATTCTTCAGGTTGTTGAGCTCCTGCAAGGTCTTCCAGCCCAAGGTAGGACTGTACTTCCGGGCGATTGTGCTGAGCATATCCCCTTCCCTGACCGTATAGAGCTGACCATCACGATCGGGAATGGTAAGGGTAACCCCTTCCTTGACAGCTTGGATATTCCGGATTTTATTCACACTGATCAGGGTCTGTGGCTTGAGACTGTACAAATCTGCGATGGACGCAAGATCCTCACCCTCCTTGACCAGATGATCTGCATACTGGATGGAAGCACTACTGGTGGTGGGAGCTCTCCGAAGGGGAGATGAGTCATCGATTGACCTGGCACTCTCAGTATCCACTACCGGTGCATCAGATGGGGATACAGCTCCTTCTGTGTTCTCATCACTACTGATTTGCGGTGCATCGGCAATTTCCTTCACCTCGGGCAGTACTTCCTCAATTACCGTAGCTTGGTTTTCAGGATCTTGGTTTTGTGCTGGAAAAAATTGATACCAGATCACGATCACCACTACACAGATAGCAATACCCAGTGCAATCGTCCAGATCAGCCCTTTGCTCGGTCGGTTATTTTCAGAGCCATCCCTTCCTGAACGCCAAGAAGGTCGCTCCTGCATGTCATCGTAGTAGTCTTTTCCCATAGCTCGACATTACCTTTCCTACATAGTAGTATAAATCAATCATGGCTACCAGTCCAAAACATACATATATCCAATTCTTCACCGTTCTTATTTCCCTTATTCTTGGGATTTTTTTCATCAGATTGGCCTCTCTGATGCTTTTTGACCAGCCACAAACAAAAACATACCACAATCCAGAGATAGCTGAAAGCGTAGTAAGGGGTACAATCTATGACCGAAACGGAAGGATTCTCGCCATAGAGCGTCCCTATTGGGGCGTTTACCTTCATCTCAATATGATTGAAGACATTGTTCAGGTCAGTGAGGTCATTGCCCCCTTTGTAGAGATGAGCCCATCAGAGATACAACAGAAGGCAAGCAACTACACCACCTATGCGCAAATCAAGAAGGCGATAGACGACAGGCAGGTAGAACCTCTACGTAGTATCTTGCAAGAACATGGCCTGCAGAACCAAGTGAACGTAGAGAAGCGGATAGGACGTACCTATCCTGCCCAATTTCACGCCTCCCAAACCATTGGGTTCACCAATATGGAAATGGAGGGAATCGAGGGTATTGAGCTAAGTCAGGAAGAATTCCTCAATCCTTATCCAGAAATCGGGAATCGCGGAACTACCTATGGGGAGGATGTCATACTTACCCTGGATGTAGATATGCAATACGCCTTGGATGTACAGCTGCAACAGATTGCCGATGAATTCAACCCTGATTATGCAATGGCGCTTATACTCGATGCCCAAAATGGTGATATTCTTGGTATGTCCAGTTATCCTTGGTACGATATCAATGCACTAGGACGCAGCGAAGAAGATGAGAGAAGAAACAATGCAGTGAATCTTCTGTATGAGCCAGGATCAGTGTTCAAGCTTTTCAGCATGGCTTCCATCCTACAGATCGGCGAAGCGCAGACTGAAAAACCCTTTCTCTGTGATGGATCCTACACCTTCAATGCAGGATCCGGCAATGTGACGATCAACTGTACCTCAGTCCATGGGGAGGTTGATGTGGAAACCATGCTTGCAAAATCATGTAATGGGGCAATTTCACATTGGGCACTCCAGACTGACCCTGTTTCTTTTCATGCGATGTTGGGACAATTGGGATTCACTACCAGCTATGACATCTCGCTCCCATCCAAGGCAAAGGCTTATATCGCCAACCCTTCCCAGTGGTCGGGAAGAACCCTCCCAACCATCGCCTTTGGACAGGAACTCCTGGTAAGTGCATTACATCTCTGTGCTGCAGCAACAGCGCTCTCTCCAAGTGGAGAGCTCATTGCCCCACACCTCATTCTCTCCCGCTCATCACCAGTTAGTGGAGAAAAAAGCTACCAACGGGAACGTACGGTGATTTCACAAGTGTTGGAACCTTCGGTCACTGAACGTATTCGTGAGGGAATGCACCGCGCTACGCTTCCAGGAGGCACGGGAATCCAGGCAAGCGTTGAAGGTGTGGACATTGGGGTAAAGACAGGAACAGCCCAACTGTTCAATGAAGAGACCAAAAGTTATGAGGATGGAACCATACTTGTATCTACACTTGCCCTGGTACCGATTGATAACCCAGAATATATACTCTATGTAGGAGCGGGCAATCCGAAAGGGGCTTCTCTCTATGGCTCGAATGTTGCAGCACCAGCGATTGGGGCCATCGTCAGGACGCTCATAAGCCAGGGAAAACTCATTGCAGGTGATACACCCATTCTTTAGAGAGATGGGAAAAATTGATCAAGCTCAAGAGTAAAACCACGTAATCGGGAAACCAATACCGACGCATCGGCACGATGAAAATCCTCAGGCACCCCCTGCCCATCAGCCAGGAAAGAGAGGGGAAGGCCAACCTCCTTGGCAAAGAACAGAATATTACCAATCCCATGGGTCTCATCCAGCTTGGTCACCAGTAATTTTCGTAGTGTATATTCACTGAACAGCTCATACTGTGCAATAAGGTCGGTGAATTTACTGCTTGCACTCACCACCAAGGTGTACTCACGTTCCTTGTCATCAAATGAAGAAAACAAGTCGGAGAGGGAATCCCTAAGCATCACATCCTTACTGCTATGGCCGGTGGTGTCAACGAGCACATGGTCATAGGTCTCCAGAACCTCAAGCAATCCAGACAACACCCCTGCATCGGTAGCCTCGAACAGCGGGAGGGAGTACTCCTTTGCAAAGTATCTAACCTGTTCCAACGCGCCAGGGCGATGGACGTCAAAACTGAGCAGGGCTACTTTCTTTCCTTCTTTTGCCCTGAGATGAATTGCAAGTTTTACCAGGCTGGTGGTCTTCCCCACCCCGGCCGGTCCTACCAACACTACGTAACGTTGTTGGACAGAATCCTCAAACTGCAGGCCTTCAAGAAGATACTGGAAAAACTGGACTTCAAGCTCTGCTTGCCCCAAGGATTTATCATCGGGCAACAACATGCTCCTGATTTGTTCGATTCTGGCCGGAGGAATCTCATTCTGTTCCATAAGAAAGGATAAATGGTCCCCTGCATCAAAAACAGGATCTTCTTCCTCTCTCTCTTCAACAGGTTCTGTATTCTCCACTAGGAAGAAAGTGATACGGCAACGTTTTTCCTTGCGTATCCCCTTCTTCACTTGGAAATCCTTACGCGTATGAACACGCACTGCAGTTCCCCACTGTGTGCGTGCTTCTTTCAATGCGTGTTCATAGTCTTCTGCCTCGAGCGTTAGGAATTCCAAATTGCCCCCTTAGAGAATGAACTTGGAGAGGTCCTGATCCTGGAGAACATCATGCAACCGCTCATCAACATATGCTGCGGTGATGGTGATGGTCTGCCCTGAAAGTTCATCTGCACTGAAGGAAAGTTCTTCCAAGAGCTTCTCCATGATGGTGAACAGTCTCCTGGCACCTATATTATCATTGGTCGTGTTCACTTCATAGGCTATCTCACTGACTTTCCTGATGGCTGCATCATCAAATATGATCTCCACACCTTCGGTCTTGAGCAACTCATGATACTGCATGGTCATCGCATTTGCAGGCTCTGTAAGAATCCGGTAGAAATCGTCAGCACTCAAGTCATCCAATTCAACGCGAAGCGGGAAACGCCCCTGCAACTCAGGAATCAGGTCACTGGGCTTGGAAACATGGAATGCACCGCTGGCAATGAACAGGATATGTGTGGTATCAATCACGCCCCATTTGGTGGAAACACTGGTACCTTCAACGATGGGAAGAATATCACGTTGTACACCTTCCCTGCTTACATCAATGCTGGATGCACCACCACCGCTTTTAGCGACCTTGTCGATCTCATCGAGGAATACAATCCCCATCTGCTCTACCCGTTCCTTGGCCTCATCAATGGCACGGTCATTATCCACAGCCTTCTCAGTCTCTTCCTCGGTAAAAATCTCCCGGGCACGTTTTACGGTCAACTTGCGGTTATGTCCACGGCCGTTTCCAAAGATTGAGCCAAGGCTCTGCATTGCATCCTGCAGCTCTTCCATATTCGGTTGACCAAGGACCTCAATACCAACCCGCTTCCTACTCTGGACATTGACTTCTATCTCACGGTCATCAAACTTACCGTCCCTGAGCATCTCCCTGAAGCGTTCACGGGTAGCCTTCTGACTGTCGGTGAAGCTGCTGCCGGCCGGCACCACATCACTCTTCTCATCACCCTTGGCCTGAGGAAGCAACATATCGAGCAGACGCTCCTCAACCCTGCTTGATACTTTCTCCTTCTCTGCCTCGGCTAGTTCAGCTTTCACTTGCTGGACAGCAATACTCATGAGGTCCCTGATGATCGATTCAACATCCCTACCGACGTACCCTACCTCTGTGTACTTGGTAGCCTCTACCTTGATAAACGGAGCGTTGGACAGCTTTGCGATACGCCTTGCTATCTCGGTCTTTCCCACTCCAGTGGGGCCGATCATGATGATGTTCTTGGGAGAGACTTCGTCCCTGATTTCCTCAGGTAACCGTTTCCTGCGAGTCCGGTTACGAATCGCAACCGCTATGGTTCGCTTGGCCTTCTGCTGGCCAATGATATATTTATCGAGTTCTGAAACAATCTGAGAAGGCTTGAGCTCATCAAGCTTCCTGCTTGCTGAATATCCCATATGCTTATAGTACCTCTACGTTAATCTGATCATCTGTGTAGATGCAGACTGATGCTGCTATCTGCACACTCTTTCTGGCAATCTCTTCCGCTGACATCGTGGAGTCTGCCTCCAAATATGCCAATGCTGCACTGAGTGCATAATTGCCCCCACTTCCGATACCGATGGCATCCCGCTCGGGATCGACCACATCCCCTGCTCCATTGATCAGGAATATTCGCTTTCCATCACTGACAAGCATCATTGCCTCGAGCTGACGCAGCTGTTTATCGGTTCTCCACTGCTTGGCCAGTTCCACTGCCGATCGGGTCAGGTCCCCATTGTACTGCTTCAATTTTCCCTCAAAAAGTTCAAAGAGGGTGAATGCATCGGCAGTTGTCCCGGCAAAACCGGTAATTACCTTCCCGTCATACAGCGTTCGCACCTTATGCGCGTTTGACTTTAAAATCGTATCTCCTGCAGTGACCTGTCCATCGCCAGCTATGGCGACATGTCCATTTCTTCTCACTGCGACGATGGTTGTTCCTTTAAAACTACTCATGTTGCTTCCTTCCATGGGGGTGACAGGATGCATAGACCCGTGCCAGCCTCTCTTTCGATACATGGGTGTAAATCTGGGTGGTAGAGATGCTGGCATGACCAAGCAATTCCTGTACCAATCGAATATCTGCACCGTTGTCCAGAAGATGGGTTGCATAGGTATGCCTCAGTACATGGGGCGTAAATTGTTTCTGCCACCCAAGCCTTCTTCTATATGTAGCAAACATACTACCAACAGTGCTCATCGGCAACTGTTTTCCCTGTATTGAACAGAACAAGAAGGGGCAATCAAATCGCTCTCTTTTCAAGCTCAGATAGGTTTGCAGAACCTCCCTGCAATGATTGGTGAAAAAGACATAGCGGCTCTTTGATCCCTTTCCCAAGACTCGTATACGTCGTTTATCCCATTCGATTGACTCTTCTTTGATACCGAGCACCTCACTGATTCTGCAACCAGTGTCATAGAGCAAGGTAAAAAGCGAAATTGAGCGAGCTGAGCGGAAATCATCACAGCTCTGGCTGAGCAACTGTGCCACTTCATTGACAGTAAGAACAGTGGGAAGGTGTTTCTGGCTCCTGTGTGTTGCCACGAGTGAGAATGGGTTCACTGAACATACCCCACGTTTACATAGTGAGGTATAGAAGGTTCTTACACAGCTGATCTTCCGGTTCACTGTTGTCTCACTGTAGTGGTTGTCGAATTTCAGGTACCGAAGATACATCCTCCCATCTTCCCTTCCAGCCTCTTTCAGGCCAATCCCAAGGGAAGAGAAATAAGCTGCTAGCTGTTCCAGGTCCCTCCTGTAGGCAAGCAGTGTATGGTCACTGAGATTTCGTATCTGTTTCTGGGTTTCCAGGAACTCCTGGATCAAGGGTTCATGCATACTCTAGACTATACCATGCCCGTCCAAAACGGTACAACGTACCCGCTCCCCCTCTTCTCTCTTCCACCTTGCATGGACTCTCCCAACAAAGAAGGGAAGCAAGGTCACGAAAGGAGGCAACATCAGGGGCTCCCATTTGTGCAAGAGCGGCGATGCCAGCATCCAGTGAACCACCACAGAGCCCATCAGAGTGCACAAATACGTCCTTTCCCTGATCCAACGCAGAGGTGGCACAGTGCAGGCATCCACTTTTCTCAGGGGACTGTATAACCATCGTAGCATCCCCAATCGCTGTCGAGAGCATATTACGGCTCAGGCAACGGGAAGGGAAAGCTGCATCATCAGGTTCATAGGGGGAGAGCAATGAGACGAACGGTAATGCATGATAGGCCCTGATGCGAGGTGTCGCTAATCCACAGTCACAGATGACGAATGCATTGACTTTTACGTCCCCGCTGGCATAGAGAGCAGTCCTATCAATCCCTCGGCTGTTGCTTGTCACCAGCGTGGTGTTGTTTGCACAGGTTTCAAGGGCAAAGCGGTATGCCCGTTGAGAACCGTTGCCATCCGGATAGCGGGTTCCGCAGAGGGTAAGCAGCTGGGAAGAGGGGTCAGGCAAAAGCTTATTGTACATAAGCCTGAACGGAGGGTTCTCCATCTGGTAAAGCGCGGATGGATACCCTTCCATTCCCCAGAAACAGACTTTGAGTGATTGCTCTTCATAAAGAAACCTGAGCATCCGCTTCACCCGGCCCATGCTTGCTCCACGATTTACGAGTTCCTGCAATGTAACACCAGAATGAGCCAACGCTATCCTCTTCTCGCATGAGAGTGGCAGGAGACTGAGCGCCAGTAGTATCGAAAGTTTCATAACTCCAAAAGGCAGGAAAACAGGGGACTTGCTTCAAAACCGTTCAACGACAACCTTGATAAGCAAGAGGGAAAGCACCAGCAACATGACTGGTTTCACTACCTTCCCTCCGATTCTCAGCGCCAAGTGACTGCCGATGTATCCGCCAATGATGGCACTGATGGCACAGGGAATTGCAATGGAAAAATCGATCACCCCATGATAGAGAAACATGGACAATGCTGCGATATTGGAAGCAAGGTTCACAATCCTTGCTGTTCCGCATGCCTTAAGCAGGTCCAGACCAAGCACAGCAGTGAATATGATGGTAAGGAACATTCCCGTCCCTGGCCCAAAGAAGCCATCATACATCCCAACGACCAGTCCGGTGATCCCGCTGAGGGTTAGGGTGAAAGCCTTTCCCCTCGGTTGTGCTTTCCCAAAATTCGGGTTAACCAACATGAATACGGCAAGGGAAGGTACCAGAATGATCAGAAGATAGGAGAGATAGGTCGAGGCATATTGTGTTGCCAGGTAGGATCCATAGGAAGAACCTATGAAGGTTGTCACGATGGCTATCCCCCCTACCAGGAAGCTGACCTGCTTATTGGCCAGATACTGGATGGTTGCAACCAGTGTTCCACTTGCGGAGGCAAATTTATTGTTTCCGAGGGCTGTGGTTGGGGGAAGCCCCACTGCTACATAGGCAGTCAGGGTGATCAGGCCACCACCACCAGCGATGGCATCCACCGCAGAACCGAAGGCGATGATGGGACAGAGAATCCATAATACACTCACGCTTACTCCTCACTCCCCTGCTCGTCATGGTAGGCATCATATGCATGCTGCAGGGAGGCAGTATCCACATGGGTGTAGATCTGCGTTGTCTTGATATCTGCATGTCCTAGGAGCTCCTGGACACTTCTCAAGTCTGCCCCCCCTTCCAACAGGTGGGTTGCGAAGCTATGGCGAAGGGTATGTACCTTTGCATCAAGGTCACACTCCCTACAGTAGCTGACAAAACGTTTATAGATAGCCTGTCTGGTGAGCTTCTTTCCCCTACGTCCGACAAAAAGGGCCTTGTTGGCAAGGCGCATACCTACAAGCACAGGACGGATATCCTTGAGATATGCAGATAGATACTGGGCTGCTATCTCTCCAACTGGTACTATACGAAGTTTGTCGCGCTTTCCAAGGACCCTCAGTTTCCCATCCTGATAATCGGAAACCTCAAGATTGCAAGCCTCACTAATTCTCAATCCGCAGGAATAGATCAATTCAAACAGGGTACGATCCCGATACCCCAGAGTGGAGCTTGTATCAATACTTTCAAGGAGTACATCAATCTGTTCGACACTTGCCACCAGGGGAAGCTTGAGTGGTTTCTGTGAATGACTGATCAAGAGAACAGGGTTGTCCTGCCTTATCTTCTGGAGTTGCAGAAAGGAAAAGAATGACCTGAGTGCACTGAGCGCTTTTGCAAGACTAGCCGGACTGAGGTCCCGCACCTTTCTTTCCCTGATCAGATAGGTCTCCAATTGGGTTGCATCCACCGTTTCAAGAGGAATCGAGGTTTCCAGCAAGCGAGAAACTTCGTATAGATAGACCGACAGCGTCGCCTGGGATAGACGACGCTGTATCATCAGATAATCCTCGTACTCTTCGAGCAAGAGCTGGTCAACGGGGAGAGCCATACCTACTTCTCTTCTGCTTTATTCCTGGAGTACCTCAGTACGGCAGGGATGGTATAGTCGTTGGAATTACTTCCCGGCCCCTTGCCCAGCTGTTTCTGCAGATCCTGCCAACGATTGACCTGGATGGCGGGGATTGGTTCCTCGTCCTCCTGGGTATTTTTTGCTGCAGGAGCTTCTTCCTCCTGCCTCTTCTCGTCAACCTTTGCAGCGGCATAGTGGCGCTTGACCATATCCATCTCTGGCACTTCGGCACCAACGACCTCTTCCTTTCTTTCAAAGCCTGTAGCCACCACCGTAACCTTGATCCGGTCACCCAGTTCAGGATTGAAAGCCTGACCTGCGATGATCAGGGCATCATCACTGCACTTGTCGGTTACCAACTCAACGACATCCTGGTACTCCTGGAGGGTAAGGTTGTCACTGCCGGAGAGATTGACCAGAACACTCTTGGCCCCTTCTATGCTGGCATTTTCCAGGAGGGGGTTGTTGATGGCCTGGCGAGCAGCATCAACTGCACGATTCGCCCCTTCTCCAAACCCGATGCCCATGAGAGCATCACCCTTGCCCTTCATGACAGTCCTGACGTCTGCAAAGTCAATGTTGATCTCACCTGGCTCAGTGATCAGCTCACTGATACCCTGTACACCCATGTACAAGACTTCATCCGCCATCAGGAAGGCTTGCTTGATAGGGGTATTGTTCTCCACTACCTTCAGCAAATATTGGTTGGGAATGATGATAAGGGTATCCACTTGCTTTCGCAGTTTTTCAATTCCTGCCTGTGCCAACAGCAATTTCTTCTTCCCTTCGAAGGCGAACGGAGTGGTTACGACGGCAACAGTGAGTGCATTACAGCTCTTGGCTATCTCAGCGACTACAGGGGCTGCACCGGTACCGGTTCCCCCCCCCATGCCGGCAGTAATAAAGACCATATCGGCATTCTCTATCTCCCGACGGATGTCTTCCTTGCTCTCCTGGGCGGCTTTCTCACCAACCTCGGGGACGCCCCCAGCGCCAAGCCCTCCGGTCAACTCCTTGCCGATGGGAAGACGGACCTGTGCGTTGGATCGCTGTAAGGCCTGCATATCAGTATTCATGGTAACGAACTGCACCTTTTTCAGGCCACTGGCAATCATACGATTCACCGCATTACCCCCAGCACCTCCTACCCCAAGCACCTTGATGACCGTGGCAGTGGTTTGTTCATCCTGAACCATATCCTCAACTTCAAACATTCCAAAATCCATACTCTATTCCTTCGCCATTCGGCACGTTTAAAACAGTGTCCTGAAAAAACCTCTGAGCTTCGATACAGCCCCACCTTCCTTGCGACGCGTCCGCTCCTTGCGTGAACGTGTTCCGGTAGCAGTGTCCTTTACCCTACGAGCTTCACTCTTCATCAAGCCGAGCACCGTGGTGTACTGGGGACTGATATAACTCCGATCCAAGCCCCCGATAGCCTCAGGGAACCCGAGGCGCGCTGGAAGCTGAAATATCTCACTAGCCAGTTCGGTGACCCCACTGAGCAGGGCCCCTCCTCCAACCAATACCACTCCACCACCAAAGGAACCATGCACCTGGGCCTTCTCCAAGTCACTCTGCAATCTACTGAAGATTTCAGCCATTCTTGGTTCGATGACCTTGCTGAGCTCTTTCTTCGGCATCTTGATGGGAGGAAGGCCTCCCACCTGAGGGATAAGTACCATGTCTTCACTACTGACAGAAGGTACATAACTGTGACCACTTTCACATTTTATCTGCTCCGCAGTTCCCCGCGTCTTATTCAGAATGTAGGCAATATCGTTGGTGACAGCATCTCCTCCAAGGTTAACCCCACCAGTATAGACGGGAGCTCCATTGGTATATGCTATCATATTCGTGATACCACTGCCGATATTGATGAGTATGGTACCCATCTCTTTTTCCTCACTGCTGAGCACAACCTCAGCATCAGCAAGGCTCTGTAATACCATTCTCTGCACGCTCAAACCAGAACGCTGGATGCACTTTCGCTCATTCTGACAAATTGCAGAAGAAGCTGTTACAATCAGCACTCGGCTCTCGAGCCGATGCCCAAGCATGTCGATGGGATCCTTGATACCCATCTGTCCATCAATCTGGAAATCCTGGACCAAGGTGTGGAGAATCTCTCGGTCCTGGGGTAGTTCGAACGCCCTGGCGACCTCAAGACTGCGAAAAATATCTTCTCTTTTTATCTCCTGGTCCTTGCTATTGATCCCAACCACCCCGGTGCTGGGAATACCCACGATATTCTCCCCACCGATTCCGATGATGACCTCACTCATCTCCGCTCCTGCCTGGAGCTCTGCTTCGTTGATCACCGTTTGGATGGTCTTCAAGGTCTGCTCAATATTAACGATGGAACCGGCGCGAACTCCTTCACTGGAGTGCTCACAGATGCTGTCTACCATCAACTGGCCATCCCGGCTCACTGAGCCGATAACGCACCTAGTTCGGCTTGAGCCTATATCCAGTCCCATCAACATCTTATCACCAGCCATTACAACAACCCCCTTCTGGTCGGTCTCATTACCTGCGCACCAAACCCTCTCGATAGAGGTCATAACGCTTGTCTTCCGAGCTGAGGAAGGAGAGTGTATCCTTCTGGTCCTGCTGGGCCAGTGCTACGGCCGCTTGTATCTGGGCGGTCCCTACAGGCTCCCTCACCCAAATCTGGGCATTGAGGGACGAGATTTCCAAAACCATCTTTCCAAAGCTGTTACTACTATTATTATCGTATTTTATACTTGTTATCAAGGTAGTTTTCTCTCCAAGGGAATTTGCCAATTCCATGACCTGATGAAATGAGCGGTCAAGTCCATAGACTCTGAGCATCTGAGCATAGGATGGAGGTACCAGGATAGTCACCACTTCCTTTTTCCATGCATCAATATCTTCGCCAGGCAATCTCACCAAAGTATTTTCCGCAACCAGATAGGTCTCTTTCCCATCATTGGTCTGTACCAAAGCAGGACTTTCCACCAAGGAAACAGTTGCTACCAGAGAGGAAGGTAATGTTCTTTTAAGCTCCAGGGATGCAATTGTTGGGTATGACTCCAACTCCCGCTCCAGATGATTGAAATTCAGTTCAAAAAGCGAGCGCCCCACAAAGGTTGCCAGATGTTCCTTGAGTGAGGAGGGAACTTTTTCTTTCCCATTTACCGCAACAACCTTGATCGTGGTGATATTGAACTGAGGAAGTGAACGGAGTGTAATGAACACCAGGAACACAACCAAGGGAAGTATCATCACGGTCAACTTCACCCCAATCGGTATGCGTCTCATTCAACGCCCCCTTGGGAGGGAAACTGAATCGCTGCTCGCTCCTCTTTGCCCAATGAACTCTTGTACAGTGGTATCCTACCACTGCTGATCAGTAGAATTCGGTAGAGCATCGCACAGCTGAGCAATACCACCAGGATATTGGTTCCCCCTTGGCTGAAGAACGGTAGGGGGATACCGGTGGGCGGCAACAACGCAGTTACCACTCCAAGATTCAGGATGGCTTGGAAGAGGATCATACTGGTCAGGCCAAAGGCCATCAGACTGAGAAAACGATCCCTGTCCTGCATCCTGCGACTTGCATGGTATCCAAGAATCGCAAACATGAGAAAGAGTGCGAGAATAAAAGCTCCACCCACAAGTCCCAATTCCTCGCAAACTGAGGCAAATATGAAGTCACTCTGGACCTCAGGCAGGAGTCCAAGCTTGTAGGAACCATTGCCCAGGCCTACCCCAAACATCCCTCCTGATGAGATTGCCTTCAGTCCGGTACTTACCTGATAACTCATCCCACTAGGATCAAGGGAAGGAAACAGAAAGGAGAAGATTCGCTTTACACGGTAGGGTTGGCTGAACATCGCAACAATCGCTGGAGGGACCAGGAATGCAAGAAGAATGACCATGTGAAGTATCCTGAACCCACTTGCGATCAACATGGCAAAACAGATAAACAGGAACAAGAGTGCTGAGGAGTAGTCCCGCTGGAGAAAGATCAACAAGGTAATCACCAAGCTGATCACTATGGGTAGTCCATGACGAAGAAGCATGGATTGATCGCTACGGTCCTTCCTATGGTAGGCAGCAAAGAAAAGAATGATCCCTACTTTCGCAAACTCTGAAGGCTGGAAGGATGGAATGGGTCCGATCTGCAACCACCGTTTGGAACCCAAACGTTCCTGCCCAAATGGACTGAAAAGAGTCAACAGGAGGAGAATCATGGATACTGCCAATGCAAAATAGGAAATATGCTCTATCCATCGAATGGGGATATAACGGATGACCAACCAACCTACTACTGCCAGGGCTACAAACATCAGTTGTCTTGTGAAAAAGTAATGATGAGGAAGTCCATGTATCAGGGCTTCATTGTATGAGGCACTATACAACATGGTCAGTCCAAGAGAACTAATCAGGATGACGATACAGAGGAAAGTGAAGGCACTCAGGTTTCTTCCGCCCTCCTCAAGTGGTTCTTCTTTTTGCCGCCAGTCATCAAAATCCCTTCGTATATCCATGGTATTCACCTACTAATCAGCAGTGAGACTGCTGCAAACAACCAGGACACCAAGGTGAAAGCAACCACAATACGGCTCTCTTTCACCCCCTTGAGTTCATATGCATGGTGCAATGGGGCAATGGTAAATACCTTTCGGCCAAACCGTCTGATGGAAATGATCTGTATCAGGCTGGAAGCCAGCTCAAGAAGGAATAATCCGCTGGCAAGAAACAGTACCAGCTCCGAGCCCATCAGCAGGGCCGACATTGCAATGTATGCCCCAAGTGCATGACTCCCACAATCCCCCATGAAATAGCGAGCAGGTGGAAGATTGAAGAAGAGAAAAGCAATCAAGGAACCAATCAATGCACTGGATGCCATACTCCCCGTCTTCAAGGAAAGCATCAGCAGCAAGAGAAGCATTGGAAGGCTGCTTCCTGCAGCCAGAGCATCAAGCCCATCGGTAATGTTCACTGCATTCACGAAATAGAGTATGTACAGCAAAGCAAACAGATAGTAGCCTATACCCAAATCAAGCTGGAATACCACCAAATCGATACGGGTGCTGAGCAGGTTCTGACCCTTGGCGAGTACCAGAAGCAAGAGGGCCCCTTGCATCTGCAACAACAATTTCACTACCGATGGCAAGCCATCGCCATTGGCATGTTTGCGCTTCATGTGGTCATCCAGGAAACCAATGCCGGCAAAAATGACCAAGGAAAGCAAGGGGAACAACACCTGTGGATTGGAAAGCGAAGGATCAAAGAGGGAAACCAACAAGGTTCCCATGGTGAAAGCCAAGCCTCCAAGCACTGGAGTCCCAGCCTTTTGCTTCTGGAAGGCCCTCAGCTCCGGTTTGACCGCAATGTCGCTCTGTTTTACAAAAGACAACAGAACCTTCGAGATTACGAAGGTTACGACAAAGGAGAGTACAAATAGGAGCAACAACCTATCAGGCATACCTCATCGGCCTCCTTGCAGCATATTCAGTGAGTGAGGGAATCAACCGCTCCATGCCTACTGAGCGTGAAGCCTTGAGCAAGAACAGGTCTCCCCGATTGCTCTGCCTCTCAACAGTATGTTCCAACTCCTCGAAGTTTTCCGTAAATGATACTTTCTCAGCATATCCCTGCCGCCTAAGCTGGCTTGCAGCTTCCTTCATTTCACTCCCATAGAGGTAAGCCCTACCGAAGGAGGACTTTGCCAGCAGATTCGCAACCGATCGGTGTGCAAACCGGGACTGGTTCCCCAGTTCCTTCATAGGACCGAGCACAACCTTCTTCTCCCCCTCCCACCTGAGGCTGGAGATATAGGAGAGAATACTCCTGGTGGAATCCAGGCTGGCATTGTAGGAGTCATCGATAATGGTGATATCACTACGATATACCGAGCTTCTTCCCTGCATTGGAGTGAACCCTTCAAGTGCCTGGGCGATTTCCCTAGGGCTTGCCCCGAGATAAGCTCCAATCGCTATGGCACCAACAATATCTTCGAGCAAATGCTTGCCTACTGCCCTGACCTGGAAGGGTTCCCCATCATAGGTAACCAACCAGCCTTCCAAACCAAGGTCAACAGCCTTCACTGCATCTCTATCATAACGATACAGTGTTCTCGAGGCTTGTTTCTCAATGCGCGGGAGATGTTTGCAGGAACGACTTACAAACCCTGCTTCAATCCCTGGATGGAAAATCTTGGCTTTCTCCTGTGCGATGATCTCCTGGCTCCCAAACTTCTCAAGATGGGAGATGCCGATATTCGTCAGAAGAGCAATATCGGGTTTGAGGATTGAGACCATTCTATCCATCTCCCCAACATGATCGATACCCATCTCGAAGATTCCATAGCGACTCTTTTTATCCAAGGAGAAGGTGCTCAGGGGAAGTCCATACTCACTGTTGAGATTTCCAGGGGTCTTCGCAGTCGGGCCGAGTTGTCCTGCTATGCATGCGATCGCTTCCTTGGTGGTACTCTTTCCGCAGCTGCCGGTTATGCCCACCGTTTTCAGCTGGGGAAACAAGGAGAGGTAGGAACGGGATAGTGCATGCAAACTGGCTAGCACGTCATCACTGGCTAGAACTGCACAATCACATGAGTGTAAGGCCTCCTGTGCGCGTTCAGTAGGAACTACAACTGCAGCAGCCCCTTTATCTGATACTGACCTGATGTACGTAAAACCGTCGGTGCGCTCCCCTTTCAAAGCAAAGAAGAGGCTTCCTTCCCTACAGAGCCTGCTATCAATCTGCACATCAGCAATGCGCATGGAACTGCCCCTGATGCATGTTGCCTGACAAAGAGGAGCAATGGATGAAGGAGTAAAGGAGAACTGGTCTATATGTTGGTAGGTGTTCATTGGCTACTCCTTGAGATGGGGAGCATTGCCGCGGCCTTGATTGGTTGGAATACAATTCCCTCTCTCCAGGCACCGTCAGCCAACGACTCAGGCATACTTAGTGAAGAAATGCTGGCACGCAGGACCTGTTGTTCCTCTTCCAATGCCTGGCGATTCTCCAAGAGTGTCTGGTATTCCACTTCAAGCGAGCGATTGATCCCCCGCTGCCAGAGCGGCAGGAAGATTGCGACCATCAGGAGAAGTAGCATGACCAGAATCATGGCGTGCTGGAGGCGCTCAGCGTAGCGAGGTTTAGCAGACGGCTGTCTGTCAATCTCCACGGTGTACCAGTCATGTACCATAGCTCGCCTCCTTTACAGCTTTTCGATGATTCTCAGTTTTGCACTCCTGCTTGCTGGGTTCTCACTTACTTCTTGCTCACTGGGTATCAGGGGTTTTTTAGTAAGGATCTTTATGGTTGCCTCACTCCCCTCTGCCATTCCCTTGAACAGCCACTTCACCGGCCGGTCCTCCAATGAATGGAAGCTTATGACTGCAAGTCTTCCTCCACTCCTCAAGGCCTGTACGGCACCTTTTAGTGCCGGTTCGATTCTATCCAGCTCCCGGTTCACCTCAATTCGGATAGCCTGGAAGCTCCTGGTAGCTGGATGAATCCTTCCATAGCGATAGTTGGGGGGAACTGATTTGTAGATGATGGAAGCCAGTTCCTCACTACCTGTTATCTTATGGAGCTTGCGTGCCTCCACGATCGCCCGGGCAATACGCCGGGAGTATCGTTCCTCACCAAATTGATAGATGACATCAGCCAGTCGTTTTTCCTGGTATCCGTTCACCACATCCTGGGCACTGATGGGGGCATCCTTGTCCAGCCTCATATCGAGCTCTTCACCCTTCCTGAAAGAAAAACCGCGTTCGGACTCTTCAAAGTGGAAGCTGGAAATGCCCAGGTCAAAGAGAACCAGATCCAGATCCTGCTGCCCATATTCAGAGAAGAAATCATCAAACCAGATATTCCTGGGGGTAAAACGTTCTCCAAAGGGTTCCATTCGCTTGATCGCTTTCTTCTGGATTTCACGGTCACGATCAAGCCCTGTTACTTCCAGGTTTGGGTATTTGGAGAGGAATAGGAACGTATGTCCGCCTTCTCCACAGGTGCAGTCGACCATCTTTGCCGGCCGATCATTCGGTGGTACCAAGTACTCGAGGATTTCTTGGGTCATTACCGAGTAGTGAACGTACTCCATCAGAAGTCCTCCCTGATCATTTCGCTGAGCGACTGTGCAGCGTCAAGGAACTCATCCATGCTTGCATGCAGGTATTGCTCATAGGCACTTCGGTTCCAGAGCTCCAGATAATTGCCGGTGCCAAGGAGTACCGACTCCTCTTTGGCGGCAAGGGAGACACTCTCCCTGAGGCTCTGCGGGATGTTGACTCTCCCAACCTTGTCAAACTCACACAATTGCGCCGGGGCTATCATGCCACGTTGTAGAATCCTAAGCTTCCGGTCGAACATTGCACCAGGACCGTTCATAATCGTGTTCTTGAGTTTCTCAAAATCGGTGGGAAGCATCAGCCAGAGACAGTTCTCCAGACCTCTGGTCACATAGAGGGCTTCCCCTTCCAATGCGCTCCGCAATCGGGAAGGGATGAGTATACGACCCTTGTCGTCAATGGTGTTGTAAAACTCACCAGTCAACATGACCAGGCTCCTCACCTTTTTCAATATTTGGGATTTTCTCCCACTTACATCCATAAATGTACACTTCTTACCACCACAGTACAACCGAACTTTTCCATCTTTCCACCGGTATGATAGGTAAAAATGTCACTCACTGCTTAACAAGCGTAGACTATTTAGCGATATTTTGAGGTTTTTGCCTGGATACAGAAAAATCCCCCTCCAAAAAGGAAGGGGACAGAGTAATGAAGAATTTTCTATTTATCTTTCAGGATTGAAGATGTTGTAGTCGATATCGCTGAAGAGAATATCTCGCTTTTCGGCCTTTACCAACCACTCAGTATTCACGGCATTTTTGCACATATTCCCATAGACAACATTGAAGTTCCTCAGGTGGTCTCCAATTCGTTTCTGTGCATATTCAGTACTGCTCTTGTTGAACAGGATGAATGGCCAGTCACTTGCCATGGACAGCAGCACTTCCCTCGCAGCCTGATTAAGGAATCTCTGCTTCAGGCTGATCTGGTCATTGAACCGAACGGCAAGTTCCTCCATCCTTTCGATGGCCTTATGGATATGCCGGTAGGTCCAAGCATTTGAACCATCAAGCCACACAGCACTATAGCCACCTTGTCCCCATGAGGAGAAGGCAGGCCTGACCCTCTGCAGGGTGTCTCTCTCCTTTTCCAGGAAGGCAGAGGGAGAGACAAAGGAAGTTTGCTGTTCAAGTTCCGCATTCTGACGGAATACCTGTTCAATCCAATCGATGCCTTCAAACCACCAGTGGCCGAACAGCTCAGCGTCATAACCCAAGGTAAATATAGGATCCTTGTCCACCACCCCTTCGAGGTTCTCCGCTTTCTTGTTGACGTTGTACAGGAAATTCCTGGCATGATCTGCCACACGCTTCTGGGCAAGATCCCGACGATAGGGAATTTTTTGGTCAGTCTGCCCGGTGATCGCCCAGTACTTATATCCGGTAAACACGCGTACCGAAGGTTCATGGATATAGGGCTTGATATACTCCATCGGCAGGTCATAACCGATATCTCGGTAAAACTCACGATAATGACGGTCGGTAGGATAGCCTGAGGCGTTGGACCAAACCAGGCTGGTAGTCTGGAAATCCCTGGGGAAGGCAGCCACTCCATTCGGGGTTTGTACAGGGCGATAGGTGCCACACTTGACCTTGTCCGGTGAGAGCAACATGGACTGGCTGGCTGTCTGGAACCATGAGATACCATGATACTTCAACGATTCTTCAAGCCCAGGATAATACCCGCACTCAGGCAACCAGAATCCCTTTGGCAGATGGCCGAAGGTTGTAAGGAAGGACTGTACCCCCAGCTCCACCTGCGCATTGATTGCAGTTGGATAATCCTTGTAAAGCGGGAGATAAGCGTGGGTTGCAGCGGTGGTTGCAAGCTCCAGATGACCACTCATTTCCAGTGCCTTGAAACCCTCGAGGATATTTCCACGATATCGGTCCTGGAAATCCCCCAGATTCTCTCGTGCCTGGTCGAGATAGAACTGAGCCATCTCAAGGAACTCCGGTTGTTCCTTGGTACAGCGTGAGACCTCTTTCTCTCCGAGCTCAATATGACGTTCAAGATACTCTAGAAACCGTTCCTGGAGCACAGGATCGGTAAGCATACAGCAAAGCGTGGGAGAGAGGCTTATGGTCATCTTGAAAGGAATCTTGTCTTGGACAAGTCGGTTGAACATCCTCAGCAGGGGAAGGTAGCTCTCACTGATGGATTCAAAAAGCCAATCCTCCTCAAGGAATCGCGGGTATTCTGGGTGTCTGACAAAAGGGAGATGGGCATTCAGGATGAATGCAATTGATGGTTTGGACATTACAGTACCCCCTTGCTCAGATTCTGTGCGAGATCCCTGATCACCGGATTATCGACAATCTCCCCTTCCTTCGTTACCAGGGAGGAAAAGTTTGCCAGGAAGGAGGAGTAGTCTCCCACCAACTCTTCGCTATGCTTCTGCCAGTAGGCAGGATAGGTTTCGATACTCTTGCTCTGTGCCAGGGACATCTCATTCCCCTTACGGTCACGCCAGCAAAGATCAACCAAATACGAGGAGCCCATATTGGGCAGGTTGATATTCCACTGGGTATCTTCACGTTCTACAGAGATATCAAAGGACAACACTTCCCCGGTCTCAAATCTGGTTTCCTGAACCCGAAGGAACAAGCTGCTGGGAGCCTGTCCATCCTCACCGAAGACCATTTGCTGGGAAGCCGGCGACAGGGACCAATAGGCATAAGCCCACTGAGGGTCCCGAAGCAGGAGATGGATTGATGTATCCAGATAGGTTTCAGGCAACTGTTCAACGCCAGGGAGATCACTCAGATTCTGCTTGTCCCCCCGATAGTCGGTAAGGGAGTTGCAAAACCTGTTTCTATGGATTTTTCCCTTCTGTGCCGATGAGACTTCATCGTCTTGTTCGCCGAAGGCTTCCTCCAAGGCGTCGATGAGCTCCTCCCGATCGAGTGTCTGCCAATCTTCCAAACATTCCTGTTGGGCGATATATTGCAACTCGGTAGTAGACAAGGAATCAATATTGATGAGAATCATGCTTACTCCCAAAAAGTATCCTGACGGATGTTCTTTTACGCAATCGTAAAAGAATCAACGCGCTTAGTCAACCAATGGCTCTTTTTCCTTAGTCAAAGAGAGTCTGCAAGGCAAGATCTACCATCGAGTCGAAGGTAGTCTGCCTCTCCTTCGGAGCAACCTGTTCCCCGGTAAGCAGGGAGTCACTGACCGTGAGCAAAGTCAGGGCCTCAATCCTCTTGAGTCGGGCCAAGGTGTAGAGCTCGCATGTCTCCATATCTACGGCCATGGTTCCCACCGACTGTGCTATAGCTTTCTTCTCATCACCTTTCATGTCATAGAACTGATCACTGGTAAACACATTTCCCACTGCATACCCGATGCCCATTTCCTTTGCATTCTCATAGGCCCGCATGAGCAAAGGGAACGTTGCTGTCGGTGCAAATTGGTAGGTTCCGAAACGGCTCACGTTCATCCCGCTGTCAGAGTCTGCTCCCTGGACAATCAATACATCCTTGAGTTTGAGTGATTCACTCATGGTCCCACAGGTACCTACACGTACCAGGCGCTTTGCTCCATAGCTGTCGATCAATTCTTGGGCATAAATGGAAAATGAGGGCATCCCCATCCCTGTTCCTTGTACAGAAACTCGTTGACCATGATAGAGACCGGTGAATCCATACATTCCCCGTATTTCGTTGTACTGCACCACATCCGTCAGATAGGTTTGTGCTATATGCTTTGCTCTGAGTGGATCCCCAGGCAATAAAACGGTATCGGCAATGCTGTTTTTATCTGAAACAATATGAATACTCATGGCTTCCTCCTACCGTATCATTCACCAGAACGCAACAATGTGCAAGATAGGGCGCCAACCGGTAGTCCGCCTTCTTGGTATTATGATATACTGGGCGAGCTATATGAAAACAAACAAATCGGACAAGACGTCCCTGATCCTTCATGGACATTTCTATCAACCACCAAGAGAAAACCCCCAGACGGGACTCATCGGCAAACAGCTTACTGCAAGCCCCTTCCCAGACTGGAATGAACGTATACATGCAGATTGCTACAAGGCAAACAGCCTCTCTCGATATCTCTCTGGAGTCAGGAGAATCCTCAGCCTGACAAACAACTACGAGTACCTGAGTTTTAATTTCGGGCCTACTCTGCTCAGCTGGATGGAGAAATACCATCAGAATACGTATCATCTCATCCTGGAAGCAGACAGAATAAGCAAAGAACGTCTCGGCTTTGGAAATGCCATTGCCCAAGCGTACAACCATACCATTCTCCCGCTGTGTACCGAAGAGGACGCAAGGGTCCAGATCCGTTGGGGACTGGAAGACTTTGCACAACGTTTTTCCAGGAAGGCTGATGGGATCTGGCTACCGGAGACAGCAATCAGCCCTATGGTTATCGACATCCTCGCTGAGGAAGGTGTTTCCTACGTCATCCTGTCCCCTTGGCAGTGCAAGGCAATCGAAGACAAGAAGAAGGGAACCATTGACCTGGAAGGCAGAGGTGCCCCCTATGACAGACCATTCCTCTTGCGAGGAGCCAAGGGTAAGACCATCAGTGTATTCTTCTATAATCCCCAGTTGGCTGAAGGCATCAGCTTCGGACACTACCTGAGGGACGCCGACTCACTCTACCAGCGTCTGGTTTCCATCAGGGAAGATGAGAACCCCAGCCTTATTCATACCGCTACCGATGGAGAGATCTACGGCCATCATGAGCCCTATGGTGATATGGCCCTCTCTGCCCTGATCAGGAAGGTCGAAGAGCGAGATGACTTTAGGTTCACCAACTATGCCGCCTATCTCAAGGATCATCCGGCTACAGAGATGGCTTACCTGCATGACGGAGAAGAAAAAAGGGGTACCAGTTGGTCCTGCAGCCATGGCGTTTCGCGGTGGTACAAAGATTGTGGTTGTCACACAGGCGGTGAAGAGAGCTGGAACCAAGCATGGAGAACCCCGCTTCGCCTCGCTTTCGATAATCTCTCAAGAGAAATCGATGTAATTTTTGCTGATGAAGTGCAGAAAATCTTGGGCAAAGACGTTGATTCCAGAGAAATTCTCTACCAATTCTCCCCGGTTGCCAGCCATCTCAAGGATATGAACAGCTTCCTCTCTTCATTTACGGATGATGCTGGAAAGAAACATAGGTTGGCGATGTTGCTGGAGGGGCAGAAATACAAGCACTTCTCCTACACCAGTTGTGGTTGGTTCTTCAATGACCTAGCCGGACTGGAACCGAAACAAAATATTGCCTACGCTCTCATGGCTGTCGATCTATACAATCCGTTCAGCCGGAAAGATCTTCTGGGGCAACTTCTGGAAGATCTGAGCAGGGCAAAGGCAAACAGGAAACAAGACGGGACTGGCAAGACCCTTGCCAAGGAACTTTTGCATACACTTCCCGGTGAAGTAGAGGCAGCACTTTTCTTTGCGCTCAATCGTCGTATCGCTGAGAAAGAGGACCATGAGGAAATCTATGGATGGTTCCATTTGGATTCATACACAGAAGTGGATGAACACACTGAGCGGCTCCTAGTCACCAATACAGAGACGCTGACTCATTACATCTGTACGGCACGTGACCCAAACCCTGCACAGGCTACGCTTGAGTATCTCATGGAGGTTCAAGAGGAAGGCTCTGATACAGTCAAGACCACGAACATCGGGCATAAGCAGATCCCCTTGCGCATGCGGGACCAACTATTCGACCAGATTGACAGAAGTGTATGCTCCCTTGACTATGATGCTCTCAGGAGATTGTCAAAAAACATTTTCCACTATGCCACACTGGCAAAGCATGTACCATATCTACCAATGGGGTCCCTCTATGAAGAGCTGATAGGTTCATCCTTGAGTTCCATCAAGAGTTTGTTCATGTATGGCAGCTTGGACAAATGGGATGAATACAAACAGGATTTCGCCTTGATGCTTGAATTCCTCAAGAAGTATGGAAAACAGCCGGATATAGATCTGGTCGCTACAATCTTCCACACCCAAATGACGAATCTGGGTGAGAAAATTCAGGAACACGGTCTGTATGAGGACAATATTCGTTTCATTCTGGAGTTCTTGCAGATTGTACGGGAGAGAGGATTCCAACCTGACCTCACCGCATTACAGAATGCAGTATATCCATATGTAAACATGCAAAAGCAACCGAAGGAAGAGGACATTACCTCAATCAACGCATTGGCGAAGGAATTGAACTTCGATATCTATATCAATTAATTGGCAATGAGTTTGGACAGCTCGGGATCCTCCTCAAGGACCATCTGGGCATAGGAACAGAGGGGAACGATCAGTTTTCCCTCTTTCCTTACCTGTTCCACAACAAGCATTACCAACTTCCTTGCTATTCCCTGTCCCCTCAGGCTGGGAGAGACATAGGTGTGGTCGATCGCAATACGCTTATCCCCGAGGGGGCGCATGGTGATTCTGGCCATGGGAATCTCATTCTCTTCACCATAGGCAAATCCATTATCTGCTTTGTAATAGTCCATCAGTTCCTCCCTGCTTGCAGTAGCTTCTTTGCATGCCCAAGGCTTTCGCTACTGGAATCATCACCACTGAGCATCCTTGCTATTTCCTTTTGACGTTCTTCCTCTTCCACACTTCTGATCATGGAGTAACTCATCTGGTTTCGTATCTCCTTGTGCACCACCAGATGGGTATCTGCCTTGCTTGCAATGGAAGCAAGGTGGGTAATGACAATAACCTGATGGGAACGGCTGAGGTTCATCAGCTGGTCAGCTACAGAGAGCGCCACGCTGCCTCCAATACCGGCATCAACCTCATCAAAGATCAGCGTAGGTACCGCATCACTCTCTGCCAGGCTGGTTTTCACTGCAAGCATGATACGTGACAGCTCCCCTCCACTGGCTACATCCTTGATGGAACGCATTTCCAGCCCAGGGTTTGCACAGATATCATAGCTTACCTCATCAATTCCCTGTGGTCCTGGTTGTATCTGGGTGAAGGCGATAGAGAAGCGTGCCTCCTTCATCCCAAGGGTCCTGAGTTTCTGCTCGACCTGGGAGGAAAGCCTCTGTGCTGCCTTCTGCCGCTTTTGTGAGAGCACTTGTGCTTCTCTGGCAACCATCTCTGCTGCAGAAGCAATCTGTTTTTCCAGTTTGCTCAGCCAGATTTCCTGTTCCTCACTAAGATTGAGGCGACTCTGGCTCTCCTGGGAGAAGGCACAGACCGCTTCAAGTGTGTGACCATATTTTTTCTTCAAACGTTGCAGGCTGGCCAGCCTGCCTTGCAACCTGTCGAGCTCTTCCTCACTGTAGCTCATGGATGAGCGGTAGTCGCGGATACTCTCATAGATATCTTCGATCTCGATGGTAGCACTTTCAAGACGGGAAACATACTCGGCCAAGGATTGGTCGGCTTTTGCAGCATTGGAAATCTCGGAACTTGCAAGCGAGAGAGAGGCAAGGGCACTGGTCCCCACCTCTCCACCGTGCAGTACTCCAATGGCTGAGCTCAAGGATTCATGGATCTGCTCATAGCTAGCGATCACCCTAACCTGCTCAGCTATCTCGTCATCTTCTCCTACTTTTGGATCTATCTTTGCAATCTCTTCAACAGCAAACCGAAGAAAATCCTCTTCCTTCTGTGATTGTTCAAGCTGTTGTTTCTTCTTCACCAGTTCATCTTTCAGTGCCTGGTATGATTCATATGCAGTACGGTAGGCACTCCTCTCTTCCTCGCAATTTCCATAGACATCAAGCACCGCAAGCTGGTTTGCCGCGCTGAGCAAACTCTGGTGATCCCTCTGTGCACTGATATCAAGCAGTTCCTTGCTGATCGCAGCCAACTCTGTCCGGCTGGATAGACGACCTTGCAAGGATACCGAGGAACGTCCATTATTCTTGATGGTCCTGCTTACGATCAGGCTCTCATCGCCAATGGAAATGCCTTCCCGTTCGAGATACGCTGCCAAGTTGGGAGGATAGGGAGGTTCCAGGGCGAAGGAGGCTCTTACCGTTGCACTCTCCTGCCCGCTTCGGATGGATTGTACTTCGGTTTTCTCCCCGAGCAGCAGGGAAAGTGCTCCCAGAATTATTGACTTTCCTGCGCCGGTCTCACCAGTTATCACCGTAAATCCATCAGGAAACTCAATGACACTGTCTTCGATCAGTGCATAGTTGTGTATTTCAAGCCGCTCAAGCATGCAATCCTCCCCCGGACCAATTTAGTTTATCACGTAATACTTCTATATAGTTACGCCTTTCGCTTGCGACCAGCAGTGCCTTGCTCTGCGATTTTTCCACAACGATCATATCATCTTCCTGCAAGCAGAAATTTTGTTGTCCGTCCACGGACAGCATCAATCCGGTTCTCTGCCCTTTTGGAATGGTCAGAGTGATGGTTGAATCCCCACTTACCACCACTGGCCGGTTGGACAGGGTGAATGGACAAATCGGGGTTATAATCAAGGAGGTGAGATCCACATCCAGTATAGGACCTCCGGCTGCAAGACTGTAGCCTGTGGAACCGGTTGGGGTTGCGATGATCATGCCGTCTGAACGAAAAAATCCTGCCTCGGTTGACCCGATACGCAGCGAGAGACTGACGACTTTACTGATACCACTGGAGGATACCACCATCTCATTCAGTCCATGAGCGGTGAATACCTTCTTGCCTTTCCTGAATACCCCTACCCTGATCATCAATCTTCTGCTGATGGTGTTCTTTCCTTCCAAGAAGTAATCAATAGCTTCCTGCCACTCCTCCACCGATATCTCCGTGATGTAACCAAAGGTTCCTACGTTGATGGCAAGGATGGGGATTCCCAAATCCTGGAGGTAGCGCGCACAGTAGAGTACCGTCCCGTCCCCTCCAAGGCAGATGACCAAGTCGGTGTCCTTATTCACGACCAAGGGCTCGTTTCCCCTGTTCGTTCTGCTTACACTACTTTCAATCCCCTTCTCAGCAAGGTAGTCGACAATTGTCTGGGAGAGGGTATGGGATGTCTTCTTGCTCCAGTTTGCAATGATCAATACATGACGTACCTGTCTCTGTTCCATAGTTGACTCCTTACGGTAGGTGGCTGATGACCTTCATCAATAACTCAGTATCTGATTGTTTCAGGAATGGGTAAAGAGGAAGCGATATTCCTCTGAGATGGGGAGGCAGGGCCTTCGGGAAAAGATCAAATCGGTCTTTGTACCCCTTAGCCAAGGTGTCTGAGAACGTTTTCTGTGCAGAAACCTGATACTTGTTCGCAAATTTGATGGCATCCTCGGCTCTGGAGTCCAAGACAACACAGAACCCATATCCATTGGGCTTGAAATCTATGTTCCCAATTCCATACAGCTTGTGTTCAGTCTTGAGAAGCGCATTGGAAAAAAGCGTATAGAACTCCCTTCTCTTGGAAAGATGGTCATCAAGGTTGGAAAGCTGGATCAATCCCAGTGCAGCATTCATATCGGGAAGTTCCACATACTCCCTATATTCACGGAATAGTGCAGTGAGTGTCTTCTGGTAATCACCATGCATGATTGCCAATACGGCGCCTCCAGCTGCACTAACCACTGCATCCTCTTCCAATGCACACACAACCAGGTCTCCGAACCCACCAGCTTTCTCCTCGTCAAAGCAACTACCAAGGCTTTGGCTGATGTCCTCAATGACAGGAACTCCAAGTGATCGGTATTCACAATGCAGTGGTATCTGGCACATTGGCTCATGAATCAAGAGTGCCTGTGCTCCTTCCTCGACAAGGCGAGACGCCTCGCCCTGGCTGAGACAACCACTCTCCTCATCTATGTCACCGAGTACCAATTCAAGTTGCATTTCTTTTGCTATTGAGGCGTAGAGTGAAGGAGAGAGCACACTCACTCCTACTTTTGCTCCTGGTGGAAGCGAGAACGTGAGCAATGCTGCACGCAAGGCATCAGGATAACTGCGAAGAGCAATCCCTTCACCGGCTCCAATATAGGTACAAAACTGTTTCAGAAACTCATTCTTGCGTTCTCCCGGCCCAATACGTTCATCTACCATGGTCTGCAATACTGCATCCATGTCTTTCCTGCGTAGGGTCGGTTTATAGAATGGGATTAAAGCCACAGGTTCCTCCTCGGGCAAGTATAGCCGGATTCCTTGGCAATTGAAAGGTACAAAATGGGGAGGAGAACTCTCTCTTAATAAAAATACCCTCCGGTAAGGAGGGTATGAAGGGAAAAAGAAAAAGGCCCGGCGGCTACCTACTCTCCCACGGCTAACCGTAGTACCATCGGCGTGAGGGTGCTTAACTTCCGTGTTCGGGATGGGAACGGGTGTGTCCACCCTGCTGTGGCCACCGGGCCGGCCAACGCCTGGGAGCGCGAGGGATCTCGCACGACCGGCCTTGGCAGCCCTGGGATTGGAATAATGATATGGTCAAGCCTCTCGGATGATTAGTACCGGTGGGCTGAACACGTTGCCGTGCGTACACCCCCGGCCTATCGAACAGGTAGTCTCCCTGTTTCCTTGTGCCCGCTTGTGCGGGTGGGATGTCTCATCTTGGGGAGGGCTTCCCGCTTAGATGCTTTCAGCGGTTATCCCTTCCGAACGTAGCTACCCGGCAGCTGCCGTTGGCACGACAACCGGTACACCAGAGGTTCGTCCACTTCGGTCCTCTCGTACTAAAAGCAGAACCCCTCAAACATCCAACGCCCATGGCAGATAGGGACCGAACTGTCTCACGACGTTCTGAACCCAGCTCGCGTACCGCTTTAATTGGCGAACAGCCAAACCCTTGGGACCTGCTCCAGCCCCAGGATGCGATGAGCCGACATCGAGGTGCCAAACCTTGCCGTCGATATGAACTCTTGGGCAAGATCAGCCTGTTATCCCCGGAGTACCTTTTATCCGTTAAGTGACGGCGCTTCCACTCGCTACCGCCAGATCACTAAGACCTACTTTCGTACCTGCTCGGCTTGTTTGCCTCGCAGTCAAGCCACCTTGTGCCTTTACACTTGAGGGATGATTCCCAACCATCCTAAGGTGACCTTCGCGCGCCTCCGTTACTCTTTGGGAGGCGACCGCCCCAGTCAAACTTCCCGCCTGGCACTGTCCCGCGACCGGATCACGGCCGCGGTTAGAAAATTGGACAGGCAAGGGTGGTATTTCACCAGCGGCTCCGCGCAGGCTGACGCCCACGCCTCGCGGCCTCCCACCTATCCTACACATCCCTGTCCAAGTCTCCATGCCAAGTTGAAGTAAAGGTTCACGGGGTCTTTCCGTCTAACCACGGGTACCAGGCATCTTCACCTGGACTTCAATTTCACCGGATTTCGCGTTGAGACAGCGCCCATATCGTTACACCATTCGTGCGGGTCGGAACTTACCCGACAAGGAATTTCGCTACCTTAGGACCGTTATAGTTACGGCCGCCGTTTACTGGGGCTTGGATTCGCTGCTTCGATTGCTCTGACAACTCCTCTTGACCTTCCAGCACCGGGCAGGTGTCAGTCCATATACTTCCCGTTGCCGGTTCGCATGGACCTGTGTTTTTGGTAAACAGTCGCATGGGCCGTTTCTCTGCAACCCCCTTGCGGGGGCCATACTTTTCCCGAAGTTACGTATGCATTTTGCCGAGTTCCTTAACGCGAATTCTTCCGTGCGCCTTCGCATTCTCAGCTCGCCCACCTGTGTCGGTTTTCGGTACGGTCCCCCAGGGCCGTTCCTTAGGGATTCTTTCTCGGCACGACGACTACGCGCACTTCGCTGCACCGTGATGCAGCTCGCTCGCGGCTCACCTCGGCACCCGGATTTGCCTGGGTGCCTCATCGGCTCGCCGTTTCGGCCGGGACTACCGTCGCCCGGCTGCGTTTCGCCCTATGCGTCATCCCATCGGAACCCTGGGAGGTGCGGGAATGTTGACCCGCTTCCCATCGACTACGGCTCTCGCCCTCGCCTTAGGGGCCGACTGACCCTTGGGTAGATTACCTTTACCCTGGAAACCTCGGGCTTTCGGCGGACGGGGATCTCACCCGTCTTTTCGTTACTCATGCCTGCATTCTCTCTTCCGTCCCGTCCACAGGGGCTTACGCCCCTGCTTCTTCCGTTCACGGAATGCTCTCCTACCGACAGCACCACAAATGGTGCTGTCCCGCGGCTTCGGTGCCGTGCTTAGCCCCGTTACATTATCGGCGCATGACTACTCGACCAGTGAGCTGTTACGCACTCTTTGAAGGGGTGGCTGCTTCTGAGCCAACCTCCTGGCTGTCTGTGCAATCATACTTCCTTTCCCACTCAGCACGACTTTGGGACCTTAGCCGGCGGTCCGGGCTGTTTCCCTCTTGACGACGGCCCTTATCAGTCGCCGTCTGACTGCCGCACATTGTATCGCGGTATTCGGAGTTTGGTTAAGCTCGGTACCCAGTGACGGGCCCTCACCTATCCAGTGCTCTACCTCCGCGACAATCGGTGCGACGCTAGCCCTAAAGCTATTTCGGAGAGTACCAGCTATCTCCAAGTTTGTTTAGTCTTTCGCTCCAAGCCACAGCTCATCCCAACCCTTTTCAGCGGATTTAGGTTCGGCCCTCCACAGGATTTCACTCCTGCTTCAGCCTGGCCATGGCTAGATCACTTGGCTTCGGGTCTACCGCATGCGACTGAACGCCCTGTTCAGACTCGGTTTCCCTGCGGCTCCGGGACTTCTCTCCCTTAACCTCGCCGCATACGGTAACTCGCAGGCTCATTCTACAAAAGGCACGCCATCACCCCTAAGGGCTTTGACCGCTTGCAGGTCCACGGTTTCAGGTTCTCTTTCACTCCCCTCCCGGGGTCCTTTTCACCTTTCCCTCACGGTACTATGCGCTATCGGTAGCTGCCGAGTATTTAGCCTTGGAGGGTGGTCCCCCCTGCTTCCGGCAGGATTTCTCGTGTCCCGCCGTACTCAGGTAGTGCGGCCATGCAGCCACAGGCGTTTCGCGTACGGGGCTTTCACCCGCTCTGGCCGGCCTTCCCAGGACCGTTCCGCTACACTTGTGGTTTCTTACTGCACGGGTTACCCCCGCCGCACCCCTACAACCCCGCGCACCCGAGGGCACGCGGTTTGGGCTCTTCCCCGTTCGCTCGCCGCTACTGGGGGAATCTCGTTTGATTTCTACTCCCGCCGGTACTTAGATGGTTCACTCCCCGGCGTATCTCCCATGCACCCTATGTATTCACGTGCATGTGCATGTCATCCAGACTTGCGGGTTACCCCATTCGGACATCCGCGGATCTCTGGGTATTGGCCCCTCCCCGCGGCTTTTCGCAGCTTGTCACGTCCTTCTTCGCCTGGCAGCTCCTAGGCATCCTCCGTGGACCCTCATTTCGCTTGACCATATCATTCTTCCAATCCCTGCGCTAAAATGTTTCAAAAATCTTCTTCTCTCTGGAGGCAAGGGGATTCGAACCCCTGACCCTCGGCTTGCAAAGCCGATGCTCTAGCCAGCTGAGCTATGCCCCCGCTGAAGCCTATGCACCATCACACAAGGAAGAGATGAGAACAGGAAGTCCACGCCCCCTTCAGGGCCATTGTTGCAGGACTTGCACCTGCTGGTCGACGACCGTTGGTTGGGTCCGGCTGTGAGGGCCGGGCCCGGCCTTTCTTATTCAGAAAGGAGGTGATCCAGCCGCACCTTCCGGTACGGCTACCTTGTTACGACTTCACCCTCCTCACCAGACGTACCTTCGGAACCGCCCCCCCTTGCGGGTTGGGCTGGCGACTTCGGGTACCCCCGACTCGGATGGTGTGACGGGCGGTGTGTACAAGGCCCGGGAACGTATTCACCGCGCCATGCTGATGCGCGATTACTAGCGATTCCAACTTCATGGAGTCGGGTTGCAGACTCCAATCCGTACTGGGACCGGCTTTAAGCGATTCGCTCCGCCTCGCGGCCTCGCTGCGCTCTGTACCGGCCATTGTAGCACGTGTGTAGCCCAGGACATAAGGGCCATGATGACTTGACGTCGTCCCCACCTTCCTCCGGTTTGTCACCGGCAGTTCCGCCTGAGTCCCCACCTCTCGTGGTGGCAACAGACAGCAGGGGTTGCGCTCGTTGCGGGACTTAACCCAACACTTCACAGCACGAGCTGACGACAGCCATGCAGCACCTGTTCACCGGCCGCAAGCGGCACGCCGCTTTCACGGCGCTTCCGGTGTATGTCAAGCCCTGGTAAGGTTTCTCGCGTACCATCGAATTAAACCACATGCTCCACCGCTTGTGCGGGCCCCCGTCAATTCCTTTGAGTTTCACCCTTGCGAGCATACTCCCCAGGCGGTGCACTTAATGCGTTTGCTACGGTACCGAGGGTTCTACCCCCGCCACCTGGTGCACATCGTTTACTGTGCGGACTACCAGGGTATCTAAACCTGTTTGCTCCCCGCACCTTCGCGTCTCAGCGTCAGTACATGGCCAGATGCCTGCCTTCGCCATCGGTGTTCTTCCAGATATCTACAGATTTCACCCCTACACCTGGAATTCCGGCATCCCCTCCTGTACTCAAGCACCGCAGTTTCCAGCGCACCCCCCCGGTTGGGCCGGGGTCTTTCACGCCGGACTTGCAGTGCCGCCTGCACGCCCTTTACGCCCAATGATTCCGAACAACGCTCGCCCCCTACGTGTTACCGCGGCTGCTGGCACGTAGTTAGCCGGGGCTTATTCCGGGATTCACGTCATCCCGCGGCCATTCCCTGCCACGGTCATTCCCCCTCCCGAAAAGAACTTTACAACCTCACGGCCTTCTTCGTTCACGCGGCGTCGCTCCGTCAGGCTTTCGCCCATTGCGGAAGATTCTTAGCTGCTGCCTCCCGTAGGAGTCTGGACCGTGTCTCAGTTCCAATGTGGCCGTCCACCCTCTCAGGCCGGCTACCCATCGTCGCCACGGTGGGCCTTTACCCCGCCGTCTAGCTAATGGGTCGCGGACTCATCCCCCGGCGGCGCCGCAGCGCCTTTCCCGGATCGCACCTGTGTGCGTCCCGTCTCATCCGGTATTAATCCAGGTTTCCCTGGGCTATCCCCGGCCGGGGGGCAGATTGTCCACGTGTTACTCACCCGTCCGCCGCTCTAGGGGCCCGAAGGCCCTTGCCGCTCGACTTGCATGCTTAAAACGCGCCGCCAGCGTTCGTTCTGAGCCAGGATCAAACTCTCCGTTATAGCATTTCCGGGCCCGAGGGCCCGGCTTACTTTACTTTTAAGTTTTCCCTGTAATTCTCGCACGAACGTAGCTTTTCAACTATCGTTCTCATTTCTTGTGAATTGACTGGGAAGCCCCTCAAGGGTTGCTTCCTTCCTATTCTCATCTCTTCCCTGCGCTCTGCTTTCATAAATCTTCCCGCTCCCCTTTCGGGAGGCGCTCGGTCAACTTACCCGATTTGCCGCCTGTCCGTCAAGGCCCTTGTGAGCCTTTTTTCCAAAGCTCCCGAGGAAGCTTTCCGGCGGCCGGCGTAGGCCGACAAGAAGCGACTATACAGGACTTCCCAAGTACTGTCCAGTAGGTTTGTGAAAAATATTGTGCAAAGTATCGTTCTTGATATGCTTGCCCAAACCATTCGTTGGCAATATGATTGCCCATCGAAGGAGCAACGTTCCCATGCAGCAGGATATGACCAGAGGCAATCCCCTTAGGTTGATTTTCTTTTTTATGCTTCCCATTCTTGGAGGCAACTTATTCCAACAGTTCTATACGATGGTAGATACCTTTGTCGTCGGTAGATTCATCGGCGTCCACGCATTGGCAGCAGTCGGTTCTACCGGACCGATCACGTTCTTTGTGCTTGGATTCGTTATCGGACTCAATGCAGGCTTCTCTGTGATCATCAGCCAGAAGTTCGGGGCTAAGGATGAGAGGAGCATGCGGAAGGCAGTAGCAATGAGCATCCTCTCAGCTTTATTCCTCTCTATACTTGTTTCCTTTCTCGCGATAATCTCTGTCAAACCTCTGCTGGAAATACTCAATACACCACAAAACATCATCAAGGATGCACAAGATTACCTAGTTATCCTGTACCTTGGCATTGTTGCCACCATCTATTACAACCTACTGGCAGCCATCCTCCGTGCCTTGGGAGACAGCAGGTCCCCTCTCTATTTTCTTCTGATTGCAAGTGTATTGAATATCATCGGCGACCTTGTATCTGTCATCATCCTGGATATGGGTGTCAAGGGAGTTGCGCTTGCCACCATCTCAAGCCAAGGGATATCTGCTCTGCTCTGTCTTTTCTATATATACAAGCGATACCCGATATTGCACCTGAAGAGAGAAGACTGGAGTATTGACTGGCCTATGATCGGCAGACTTCTGCGTATCGGATTGCCAAGCGCACTCCAATTCTCTGTCTGTGCAATCGGGGTCATGATAGTCCAGTCTGTCATCAATACCTTTGGCAGCGATACTGTTGCAGCCTACTCGGTGGGAACTCGCATTGAACAACTGGTGACCCAACCACTGATGACCCTCGGGCTTGCAATGGCGACCTACAGCGCACAAAACCTAGGAGGAGGGTATCTTCCCAGAATTTCCCAAGGTCTGAAAAGTGCGCTTATGTTGAATGTGCTTTTCAGTCTGGCAGCATTTCTTCTGGTATTCTTTGCAGGTGATTTCCTCGCCTTGCTCTTCATCGATGCTTCGCAAAGTCACGTGATTGAGCAAACCAGTCAATATCTCTCTCTTGTCTCGTACTTCTTCATCCCTCTGGGTCTCATATTTGTTTTCAGAAATACCTGCCAAGGATTAGGATCTGGATTGATTCCTATGCTTTCTTCCATTCAGGAGCTGCTATTCCGAGCGCTTGCAGCCTTCACGCTTCCTGGTTTGTTGGGATATGAAGGAATCATCCTCTCCAGCCCACTGGCTTGGATTGCTGCAGCCATCCTCCTGATTTTTGCCTACCGGATCCAGATGCGTCATTTTCGCAGCATCATGAAGCAGACTGCCTGATAACTCCTCTTAGGTGGTATGCATATATATGGATACCAAAGAACCGGATTCAATGGCACCCTCCTTCGGGTGCAGGTGGCAAGATCAAACACCACTTTCACTATACGTGGACTCTCCCAGGCTAAAGCTTCCCGCTTGAAGGGAGAAGTGAAAGCCTACTATCAGGGCCCCCTTCCCCGACTCTCAATCCAAGTGCCAGCCCACTCATCCATCGATGGCATACTTGCTCCAGTTCTGCTTGCAATGATTTGCATGGAGAAAAACCTCCTGGAAATAAGTAAACACTCAATCCTGCTGTATGGGACTATCGATTTGACAGGATCCTTGATAAGTCTCCCTCCTTTGCATAGAGAACTAACACAGTTATGCGCAGAAGCTGGAATTTCACTCATTCTGAGCGGTGAGAATATCTCCCCAATCAATAAACACTGTATTTCCTGTCCTTCCATTGCCTCTGCATTGAGTCAACTCTGGAGATTTGCATTACTTCATCCAGAAAACGAGATACAGAGTAAGGAGACAGGCAAGAAGCATACATTGGAGGAAGATCCATTCTTCGGCATCCTTGGCTTGCAAGAAGCGAAACAAGCGCTCTGTTACGCTGTTGCTGGTGAAATACCACTTCTTTTCTATGGACCACCAGGTAGTGGAAAAAGTTTATTACTGAACCGGACCAAAGCCTTGCTTCCCCCTCTTTTAGGAGAGCGCGCGCAAGAAGTCTGGGCAATCCACGGGAAACAAAGCATTGAATCCCCTCTTTTACGTTTGGAGGCTGGAATGAGTCAGCAGAAGATACTCGCAGGAACCCCTCCCTGGATAAGCCGGGCACATGGGGGTGCACTGCTTGTGGATGAACTCTCAAACCAGAAACCAAAAGTAAGAACTACACTCGCACAGTTGTTGGACACACACCAAGTTGGTGATTATCCACTTCTTTACTCCATGGTTGCCGCTACCAACGGATGCCGTTGTGCAAATCTGGGTAATCCTCATGGAATATGTCGTTGCACCCAGGTGCAGATTGACCAGTTCTGGGGACTCATCGGCTGGCCCTTGCTTGACCGGTTCGCCATTGCCCTTGCATTGGAGCCGGAACCATTGCTGACGGGAACAGTTCAGGCATTTCATGTTGACAGGAAAGCCATGGAGCATGTCCGATCCCTGCAACCAAAACGCAAGAGCGAAGGTTTTGCCCATCTTTTTCCCCGTTACAGCAAGGTGATGGACCATACGCAAAGGAGTCTCAGGAGAGCAAAACTCTGCTGCACCCTTGCGCAGGTGATTGCAGACTGGGAAGGAAAAGAATCGGTTACCCAAGAGATAATGGAGAAGGCTTACTCGCTCTACCTACTTCCCAAAGATCGTCATTACCACTAGCGGTTTGGGCTGTTAGCCTTTATACTTGTTGAAGATTCTCACTGTAGTGGCAAATCACTACCATCATATATACAGAGAGGAATGCAATGATTGAACAGATACTGCCTGTCGTACCGCTATTACTGCTTTTCTTGTTGGGCTATGCGCTGCAACGAACCAATTTCTTCTCTACCGAATCACTTTCTCATGTAAAGAGGATTGTCTCTGATCTTGCCTTGCCGGCATTATTGTTTCAGGCCTTCTCTTCGATAGAACTGGAAAGCCGTTATCTTATTCTGGTTATCCTCATTTTTATTGTATGTCTGATCATGGTTGTCTTGGGCCACTATATTGGAAAGCTTCTGAAGATACACAGCCCCTACTTTGCATTGATGATGACCGGCTTTGAAATGGGAATGTTTGGTTATGCAGTATTTGTCTCCTTCCAAGGGGAAGCACACCTGGGAAAGATTGCTCTGGTAGATCTTGGACAGGTAGTATTTGTCTTTACCATCTTGATGGCCTTGATGATCAAGCATCGCGATGGAACCGCCAAAGGCAGTGAACTACTGAGAAAAATCGTCACCAGCCCAGTAATCCTTGCAATTATTGCAGGGCTTGCTACCAGCTTCATAGCTCCCCACGTCCAAAGCTCTCCCCTCTGGGATACCCTGGCTGAAATGATTGACCTGCTTGCCCAGTTGACGGTTCCCCTCATTGCAATCACCATCGGTTACGGAATCCATATCAAGAAGGAGCTGATAGGAAAATCCTTGAAGACCATACTGGCAAGAAGGGTATTGCTTACCCTGTTTGCCCTCCTCCTGAATGCATTGGTGGTAGACTCCTGGTTGGGAATGGATCGGATGTATCAGGTTGCGCTCATGACGATGTTCCTTACCCCGCCACCGTTTGTAATCTCAATCTATATGCGCAGTGATGAGGAAGGTGAATCGGATTACGTCGACAACACGCTCTCTTTGGATACGCTTGTCTCCATTGTTGCAGTAATAATCGCTTCAGCAATGTATGCTTGAAACCGGTAAAACACCAGAGAGGCAGTCCTATTCACAGAAAACCAGCGCAAAGCACACGTGATGTAGCAATAATTCTGCTCAAGTAGTTGACACCCTTTTGAGCTCTCTGGTATAGTCCATTACGTTGCAAGGGCCGCTAGCTCAGCTGGTAGAGCAACGCCCTTTTAAGGCGTGGGTCACAGGTCCGAATCCTGTGCGGCTCATCTTGCCTCTGTTTTTTAACATGCTTGTTATGTCTCCTTCGTCTAGTGGTTAGGACATCGGGTTTTCATCCCGACAACAGGGGTTCAATTCCCCTAGGAGATGCTTAAGGGAGCCTACCGTCTGGTAGGTTCCCTTTTCTTTATTACTACATTACTACTGCAAGCATGATTTTTGAAGCTCTGGGCCTCTACCCTTTCCGAAAGGCTTGTCTCACTATTGACTTCTCATAGAACCCGTTATACAAAGAAAATACAGGATGGTTTTCCAATAGCATCATATCTCCCAATCGCTATTAGCCATCCATGTGATGTACCCTTCTTCCGGGCTGCAGTCCATATACTTGTATCCACACCCGCAAGCTTTGGATTGCAGCTCCCTTTATGTTCAATCCTTAAGCAGATCGTACTCAGCTTCACTCGCTACCAATGCAGAGGAGCTCGAGCCTTCACTCCCATCCACCGAGAGAAGATGCCTGCCACCCCAGCTGATGGCAAACGCACCCAGGGGAGCAGTTAAAATAATACTCATCACGGCAACGGCCAGGATGATCTGACCAGGGCGGGTATCCATACCACGTTCACCCATTGCTGCAAGGGGAGCAGAGCCAATTGCGGCCTGCACTGTTGCCTTGGGAAGATAGGAAATAACGACAAACAACTTCTCTTTCAGAGAGAATCCAGAGCCGAGTGTACAGAGATAGGTACCCACCGATCGACTCACCAGTGCGATAAGAATAAGAAGAATTGCAGCAAAGCCGGCTTCCTTTGCTGCATTCAGATCTACTTGCGCCCCTACCATGGCAAAAAGCACTATCTGCGCAAAGACCCAGATTTTCCCCAGTTTGCTGGAGAGCTCGTGAGCCATCGATTCCCTCCTTTCCAAGATAATGAACCCGATAGCCATGACAGCAAGAAGTGCTGCAAAAGGTATATGCCTGGCCTCAAGCAGGTCCCCAATGTGGACCAGAGCAATTGCAATCGCCAAGAGGGTCATTGCCCGTTTGGTTGCACGTGGATTGTACCGTTCGAACACCCTGATCAGGAATCGAGCGATCAGATACCCAACAATAACTGCAAAAACCAGCGAGAGGGGAATGGATGCAATCATCCATGAAATATTCACAGCATCCCCAACATAGAGTGAGAGGACAATACTGTATGCAACGATAACCGTTACATCATCCAGGCTTGCACCGGCCAACACCAAGGTAGGGATGGCCTTCTTGGTACCCCTGCCTTCCTTGATGAACTGAACCATCATGGGAACCACCACAGCCGGAGAGACTGCCGCAAGCACACATGCGAGCAAAACACTCTCTCCCCTGCTTATAGAGAGCAGCCCAGGTGCCAAGGCTATGATGAGAGCGGCTTCAAAGACTGCGGGAAGAAATGCAAGCAGTATGGCCTGGAGCCCTACCTTATGGAGACTCTCTCTTGAAAGTTCCAGCCCTGCACGCAAAAGTATTACGATGAGTGCAATCATACGCAGGTCTGAGCCGATTCGTATCAGGTCAGGGTCGAGCAATCCCAATATCTGTGGACCAAGGACTGCCCCTACTGCCAACATCCCTATAAGTGGGGGAACATGGATACGCTGTAATAGATATTCAACAAGAAGACAGAGAATCATCAACTCCGCAAGACTTAGTGCCATGGCACACCTCCAGACCTTAATTAGGTTGCAGGAGTTATCAGCAGAATCGTAGGCTGCGGTTTTCTCTTGGGTTGGGAGAGATGGCGAACCCCATCGCCTGCCCCATTGTAGGAAATGCCACGCTTCTTGGTCAAGTGAGGTTATTTGACGGGTGTACAACTCCAGCAATCTATGGATAATAATGAAGATTATCAGGAGAATGAATCATGACAAATATTAAACGAATACAGAGAATCTGTGACGCCAATGGCATTTCAGGATTTGAAGACGCAGTACTTGAGGTCATCCGCAAGGACGGAGCACACCTGGGTAGTTTTGAAGAGGACTCCTTGAGGAATCTCTACCTCTCCAGAACACAGAACCAAGAGGGAAAGCCAACTGTACTGCTTGATGCACATACCGACGAGGTAGGATTCATGGTCAAATGCATCCGTGAGGATGGGATGCTTGAATTTATCCCCATCGGGGGATGGGTTACCACCAATATTCCTGCTCATATGGTACGGGTACAGAGGCGTGATGGCTCCACCATTCCCGGTATTGTTGGATCAAAACCTCCTCACTACCAAAGCGAGGCAGAACGAAAAAGCGTTCCAGACATCTCCAGTCTGTTCATCGATATCGGGGCATCCAGCAAGCAACATGCCATAGAACTGGGAGCTGAAGTGGCAAGCCCAGTCATCCCGGAGGCAACCTGCTCTTACAATTCAGAAACAAAGCTGCTCTTTGGCAAGGCCTTCGACTGCAGACTTGGTTGTTCAACCATTCTTGATGTCATGGAAGACCTTCAGGAAGAGCCACTTGATGTCAATTTGGTCGCCGGTTTTGCAAGCCAGGAGGAAGTGGGGTGCCGAGGAGCACAACTCACCGCAAGGAAAGTCAATCCAGATGTAGCCATCTGCTTTGAGGGAAGTCCGGCTGATGACACCTTCCTTCCCCCCTATCAGCAGCAGACCATCGTGGGCAAGGGCCCCATGCTCCGATTCATTGACTCAAAAATGATAACAAACCCAAGATTCCAACGCTTTGCCCTCGATCTTGCAGAGAAACACCAGATACCCGTACAGCAAGGGGTAAGGAACGGTGGGGCAACCAATGCAGCTGCTTTGCATCTATCCGGCCAAGGTATTCCTACCATCGTGATCGGCATCCCGGTCAGGTATGCACATACACACTGGGGAATCAGCAGCGTGGAGGACGTTGAGAGTTCAATCCGCCTCGCGAGGGCAATTCTCAGCAATCTCAGTGAGGAGATAATTGCTGGGTTCTGATGTATTGATTTTGACAAACAGGTAACCAGGTGTCATACTGGCACAAAAGTGGGGAATACTAATGAATGAAGTACAGCTCTGCATCTCTGAGATGCGAACATTCTTCCGTAATGGTTCAACCCAGTCGGTTGCATGGAGAAAGACTCAGCTCAAGAAACTGAAGGATGGGATCAAAGAGCATGAAAAACAGATTCTTGATGCACTATTCGAGGATCTGGGAAAATCCGATTTTGAGGGATTTGCAACTGAGCTCGGATTGGTCTATGCAGAAATAGACAAACATCTCAAGCACCTGGATTCCTGGACGAGTAAGAAACGGGTAAGAAACACTCTGCTTTCGTTTCCTTCCAAAGCCTACACAATCTCCATACCCTTGGGGATTGTGTTGATCATGAGCCCCTGGAACTATCCATTCCAACTGACCATTGCTCCCCTGGTCAGTGCCTTGGCAGCTGGTAACTGCGTCATTGTCAAACCCTCGAGGTACAGCAACCATACATCAAAGGTCATGGAATCCCTGATCGCAAAACTCTTCCCGAGCCACTACGTGACCGTTTTCCAGGGAGGCAGCGAAATGAACCAGGAGTTGCTCTCCCACCGCTATGACCATATCTTTTTTACCGGTAGCCCAGTTGTTGGCCGTGTGGTCATGGAAGCTGCAGCCAAGACACTCACCCCGGTCACCCTGGAACTGGGGGGAAAAAGCCCTGTCATCGTGGAAGCAAATAGTGACATTCCTCTTGCAGCCCGCAGTATTATCTGGGGAAAATGTCTGAATGCAGGGCAAACATGCATAGCGCCTGACTACGTACTGGTTGAACGCCCTGTTGCTTCCCAATTGATAGAAGAGATGAAGGCGGCAATCACCAACATGTTTGGGAGCGACCCATTGCACTGTGAAGACCTTCCGCGAATCATCAACGAAAGACACTTCAACCGGCTCATCAGCCTTTTTGAGGAAGGAACGCTCGTCTACGGTGGGCAGATCGACCCAAAGAACCTGAAAATTGCCCCAACCCTGATGACTGATGTACAGAGAACAGGAACCCTCATGAGTGACGAAATATTCGGCCCGATTTTGCCCATCTTGACCTACGAAACCTTTGAACAAGCCGTCGGTTATGTGCAGGCACGGGAGCACCCCTTGGCACTGTATCTGTTCAGCAACGACAAGGAACACCAGGAACATGTGGTAAGAACCGTCAGTTATGGAGGAGGATGCATCAATGATACGGTCATGCATCTCTCCAACCCCCACCTCCCCTTTGGAGGAGTTGGGGCCAGCGGTATGGGTAGTTACCATGCGAAACAGGGGTTCGATACCTTCAGCCACCAGAAAAGTGTGCTCGAGAGTAAACGATGGCTCGAAATAAAACTGCGTTATGCCCCTTATCGGGGAAAGCTTGCTTTGATCAAACGATTGTTTTCTTAGGAGGGTTCATGAAAAAGATAGTAGGTATTACCCTGGTCCTCACCCTGCTTGTCGCCGGATCACTTACCGCTGCGGTTGACACAACAAGGGCTGATGAACTGTATGAGATTGACGCATTCACCCAGGCTGAGGGGTTGCTGGAAGAACAGCTAGCCGGGGTGACCAATGATGCAGATCGTGCAGAGATCCTGTGGCGATTGGCACGCCTTCAGGTATCCCTTGGAGATGAGTTGGATGAGGACGACAAGGATGGTAGATTTGCTTTTTATGAAAAAGGTGAACAATATGCCTTGCAATCCATTGAGGCAAACACTTCATGGGAAGGGTACCTCTGGAAGTGCTCGAACATCGGTCGATGGGGTCAGACAAAGGGACCACTGAATGCCTTGGGTAAAGCGAAGGGAATGCTCGAGGACCTGACTACAATTGTAAATACCTTGGGTGTGCTCGACTCCAGTGAGACTTGGTACGTGCTTTCCAGCCTCTATGACGAACTTCCTGGTGGGTTCATCTCATTCGGGAACAAGGAGTGGGCTGTCAGCTATATGAGAATAGCCATGGATACCATTCCCAGCCATCTTTACAACCCTGGCCATTACCTGAAACTTGCCGAGGAACTCTATGCAAGAGATTGGAGTGCATCCAAGAGAAGCAAGGAAATGCGGAGCATGGAGAAAGACTGGAAGCAAGGGTCAACCAACCTCGAGAAATACCGTTACTACGAGGGCAAGGATGGTGGAAAGTCCAAGCCGTTCTACTCTTCAGTCACCCTGGATAAGATGAGTGACCGACAGGAAGCGGTAATGGTCCTCTCCTATGCGCTTGCCAAGGCCAATATACTGGGACCAGTTAAAGCAAGCGATGCAGTGGTTGTTGAGGAAATCAAGGAACTCATCGACGACTGGACGTAAGATTTTAAGGATCATTATACAGCCCCTGAAAGTCAGGGGCTGTAATTCTTTGTAGGTGCATTTATTAATGCTTGAACGGATTCTCGCCTTCATAGGGTAGTCCTTCCCTCTGGTTGTAGGCAATATCCTCAATTCCAAGATAGGTGAAAACATTGAACAGGGCCTTCCCGACATGGCTGAAAGCTACCGCAGCATGGTGCGGGTACGCTTTCTTAAGAAGCACATACCGATAGAATCGAGCCATCTCTTCTATGCCTATCACGCCGATGCTTCCAAAGCTTTCGCTTGGAACATCCAAGACCTCTCCTTGCGCGACATATGCACGCAGTCTCCCCCGAGCATCAGACTGCAGGCGGTACACGGTAACCGGACCGGATACCAGATCCCCTTCCATCGTCCCCCTGGTGATATCGGGTTCTGCAAGATCCGGTTCGAGGTCACGCTTCATGATCACCTGATATCCCATATGGGGGTTCTTGAGCAGGGAACAGGAGGTGTTTCCACAGTGGAAACCCATGAACAACTCATCATTTCGATAAGACCGTTTTGCCCGTATATGCTCTTCATACATCTTGGAGGGAACCGTATTATTGATATCCAGCAAGGTCACAGGTTTATCACTCACACAGATACCAATGTATTCGCTTAATGCTCCATAGATATCGACTTCACAACTGACGGGAATACCCTGGGCTGTAAGACGGCTGTTCACATAACAGGGAACAAAGCCGAACTCTGTCTGGAATGCTGGCCAGCACTTGTTTGCAAAGGCAACAAACTGGCGCTCCCCCTTGTGCTGTTCAACCCAATCAAGCAGTGTCAACTCATATTGGGCGAGTCTGGGCAGGATTCCCTCGTACGGACTACTGCCGATCTCACTTGCCATCTCCTTCACCAAGGAATCAATGCGCTTGTCATCCTTGTGTTTGTTGTAGGCTACCAGCAGGTCGAGCTCGCTGTTTTCCTCAATCTCCACCCCGAGGTCGAATAGTCCCTGGATGGGTGCATTGCATGCCATGAAATCCTGTGGTCTTGGACCAAAGGAGATAATCTTCAATTGCTTGAGGGATATGACGGCTCTCGCAACAGGGATGAACTCCTCAATCATGGTGGCGACTTCCCGGGCAGTGCCGACAGGATACTCAGGGATATGTGCACGCAAGGAACGCAAAGCCAAATTATAGGAACAGTTGAGCATTCCGCAGAAGGCGTCCCCCCTACCATCATGCAAATCCCCATCTCCTTCCGCCGCGGCAACATACATCACTGGTCCGTCGAAGTATTTGGCAAGCAGGGTCTCGGCAGTCTCCGGGCCAAAGTTGCCCAAGAACACTACCAATGCATTGACATCATGCTTCGAGGCATCTTCCAAAGCAGCGCGCATATCCTTCTCATCCTCAACGGTAATAGGGCATTCGTAAATGGGATCCTGATATGCTTCCTTGACTGCATTCCTTCTTCGTTCACTCAAGGCTTTGGGAAAGCAACTGCGGCTCACCGCGACCAATCCCAAACGGACCTGTGCAATATTATTCATAGTTTACTCCTAGTTCTTCTGCCCATAGTAGGCATTCTTTCCATGCTTTCTCAAATAGTGCTTATCCAGCAGGACCTGGTCCATCGTCCGTTTAGGATTGTGTTCCAACAGTACTGTGTGGTAGGCCATATTGGCCACTTCTTCCAGAACTACAGCATTCTCCACTGCCTTCTTTGCACTGGAGCCCCAGGTAAACGGGCCATGGCTGTGAACCAGTACTGCTGGGATTGAAAGAGGATCAAGGGAGGCAAACCGTTCAACGATGACCTTACCGGTCTCTTCCTCGTAGGCTGTCTCAATCTCATTGTTTGCCATCTCCCTGGTGCAGGGAATCTCCCCATAGAAATAATCAGCATGGGTGGTACCGAGAGCCGGAATACCCCGTCCAGCTTGGGCAAAAATGGTTGCCCATCGGCTATGGGTGTGAACAACCGCCTGTATCTCTCCAAAATGGTTGAATAGATAGCGGTGGGTAGGGGTATCAGACGAGGGGTTGTAGGAACCTTCCACAATCTTGCCGGTTGCAAGTTCCACCACCACCATCTTGTCGGCAGTAAGATCCTCATAAGGAACCCCGGAGGGTTTGATGACCATGAACTCACGCTTTGGGTCAACCGCAGAGACATTACCCCAAGTGAAGGTGATCAAGCGATAGTGCTCAAGCAACAGGTTTGCTTCACACACTTCTTCTTTCAGCTGTTCCAACATGATAACTCCTTCAGAAGTCTTCAAAGACTCCCTCTGTCCAAAAAAAATCCACACGAAGTAAGAGCCCCCAACCCTCTTCGCAGGTAAGTCAATTCTATCATACAAACAGCGCTTGCTCATCTTCTTTTTCTCCTCTTGACAAAAGGAAGCGAAACATATTATATGAATATATGTTCATATATTGAAATGATAGGAGATTTACATGGCCGACAAGTGTATCTGGAATGTTCAAAATCTTGATTGCGCTGCCTGTGCAGCCACCATAGAAGAAAACCTGAATAAGGTGGAAGGCGTAAAACGAGCACGGGTTGACTATGCAAAAAAACAGATTCACGTCCAAAGTACCGATGACATGGATGATGCATTCTTTCAATCCCTTATAGCAGAAGCAAAACGTGTGGAACCTGCTTTAAAGGTTTCATCCCAGCCACACCAGGGAAAACATACCTCATTGCGTATGCTTATACGCATTACCTTCTCTGCGCTCTTCTTTGCCCTTGCTTTCTTTCTTGAGACTCCCTGGCTCTTCATTCCCAGTTACCTCATCGCTGGATACTCAGTGCTAATCAAGGCTGGGACAAACCTGTTGCACGGAAAGGTGTTTGATGAGAACTTCCTCATGAGCATTGCCACCCTTGGAGCTCTCGCAATCCGAGAGACAGGAGAAGCCTCTGCAGTTATGTTGCTGTACTTGGTCGGGGAGTTCTTCCAGGACCGTGCAGTGCAGAGAAGCAGGAATGCGGTTATGGGAGTCCTTGACCTGAGAGCAGATGAGGCAAGGATCATCAGCGAGGGAAAACCAGAGATGGTTGCCAGTGAATCGGTCTCGGTTGGAAGCATCATCAGGGTACTGGCAGGCGAGAAGATTCCCTTGGACGGCATGATCATCAGGGGTTCCTCGACCTTGAATATGCAATCCCTGACTGGAGAGTCCCTTCCACAGAATGCAGAGGTAGGAGAGACCGTACTGAGCGGCAGTGTGAACCTCACCGGTGTTATTGACATTCAGACCAACCGCGCATATGAGGATAGCACGGCAACCAAGATACTGCGTCTTGTTGAGGAGTCCTCTTCCAAGAAGGCCCATAGTGAACAGTTCATCACCACCTTCGCACGGTACTACACTCCCTTCGTTGTGTTCTTTGCGCTTGCGCTTGCTATCATACCTTCACTCATAACAGGAACTTGGGAGACCTGGATCTATCGATCACTCGTGTTTTTGGTAGTGAGCTGCCCCTGTGCCCTGGTTATCAGCGTCCCTCTCTCCTATTTTGCCGGAATCGGCAAGAGTGCGTCCAATGGCATCCTGGTCAAGGGTGGCAACTACCTGGAAGCTCTCTCTGCCATCGATACCATGGTCTTCGACAAGACCGGCACACTTACCCACGGAAGCTTTTCCTTGGAGAAAATGATTCCAACCGGCAAGAGCGATCTTGACGAATCTTACCTTGAAAAACTCGCAGCAAGCCTGGAGAGGCAGAGTAATCACCCACTTGCAAGGGCATTTGATACACTTGCATCTCCCTTTGAAGCAAGCAATATCCAGGAGATTGCAGGAAAGGGTATCTCTGCCCTGATTGATGGGAAACAGGTGACAGCAGGGAATGCAGCCCTGTTCGCATACAAAGCAATCCCGCTCTCCCAGGACAATGAGGAAGAGGGAACCATCCACCTGGCCGTTGATGATATCCACGCAGCATCGTTCATACTAAAGGATACGCTCCGAACGGACGCAAAACAGCTTATAGGGGCATTGAGGAAACTAGGAGTCAGGCAGCTGCTCATGCTCTCGGGAGACAAGGAACAACACGCCAAGGCTATTGCGACTGAGCTAGGCTTGGATGGCTATCATGCGGGGCTCCTCCCTGACCAGAAGCAGGAACATCTCGCAGAAATAGAGAAAACTAACCCGCACCTTGCATACGTCGGGGATGGTATGAATGACGCCCCAAGCCTAGCTGCCAGCCGTGTCGGCATAGCCATGGGTAGCAAGGCAAGTGATGCTGCCATTGAGAGTGCTGACATCGTAATTTTGAGTGAAGAGTTGTCCAAGCTGGAAAAACTGGTAAGAATCAGCAAGAAAACCTCGCGTATTGTGAAGCAAAACATTGCATTCGCACTTGGGATAAAGGCCGTTGTGCTTGTATTGGGCGCATTGGGGTATGCGTCCATGGCTCTGGCGGTGTTCGCCGATACTGGGGTGACCATCATAGCCGTTTTCAATGCCCTGCGCATCCTCCTGATTCGTCTTTCTCGTTGATTATAAAAGACATGTATGGTAATGTTGCTCAGATTGTTTGAAGGAAAAGTACATGAACGAGAAGACGACACGAAATATTGGAATTATGGCACATATTGATGCGGGCAAGACCACTACCACTGAACGCATCCTCTATTATACGGGTGAAAACCATCGCATTGGTGAGGTAGACAACGGGGAAGCGACCATGGACTTCCTTGAACAGGAACAGGATCGCGGTATCACCATCGCAAGTGCCGCCACCACCTGTTACTGGAAAGAACACCAGATCAATATTATCGATACCCCGGGACATGTTGACTTCACTGCAGAAGTGGAGCGCTCCCTTCGTGTCCTTGACGGAGCGGTCATGGTTGTATGCGCAGTCGGCGGAGTGGAACCACAGACGGAGACAGTCTGGAGACAGGCAGATACCTATCGTGTACCCCGTATCGCATTCATCAACAAGATGGATAGGCTCGGGGCCAACTTCCATGAGGCAGTCTCCGAGCTGAAACTCAAATTGGGAGCAAATCCCATACCCCTTTTCCTCCCTGTCGGGGCAGAGAACAACTTCAGTGGCATCATCAACCTGCTTACCAGGAAGTATTATGTATACAGCATTGAAGACCAGGGAATGACCTATACTGAAGAGGAGATTCCTTCCTCCATGCAGGAAGAGGTCGAGAGCTGGTACGAGAAGCTGATCGACAGTGTTGCATCCTTCAGCGATGAAATCACAGAACTATACTTTGAAGGCGAACCCATCGATGCTGACCTGATCAAGAAAACCTTGAAAAAGGCGACCATTGCACGACAGGCTCTGCCGGTCTTTGTTGGCTCCTCACTCAAGGATATCGGTGTCCAAGCCCTCCTGGATGGAGTCATAGACTACCTTCCCTCCCCCTCTGAGGTTCCTCCTATTGTCGGACTCCATCAGAAGACGGAAAAAAATGTGGAAATTCCCTATGACAAGAACAAACCACCACTCGGCCTCATCTTCAAGATCCAAGTGGACAGGGAAGCTGGTCCCATGAGTTTTGTCAGGGTATACAATGGTACCATCAAGAAAGGTACTGCCTTGATGAACATCAGCAAGAAGAAACGGGAGCGGGTCAACAGGATTCTGCGCATGCATGCAGACCGTCCAGAGGAATTGAGTGAGCTCGAAGCAGGTGACATTGGTGTCATCATTGGGTTCAAGGAAGGAAGAACCGGCGATACCGTAGGCAGTGAGGGAGCACAGATCCTCCTTGAGGAGATGCACTTCCCCATTCCTGTCATCTCGGTTGCCATCGAGCCGAACAGTCTCAGTGACGGGGATAAACTACGCACCGCTCTCGGGGTCCTTGCACAGGAAGATCCCACCTTCACCTACCGTGATGACGATGAGACTGGGCAATTGGTGATCAGCGGGATGGGTGAGCTACACCTGGATGTTCTGGTGACCAGACTTACCAAGGAGATGAAGATCAAGGCACGAGTGGGTAACCCACAGGTGACCTACCGTGAATCAGTTACCAAGGAAACCAGTGGAAGCGAGAAGTTCTCCAAGATCATCGCCGGCAAGGAAAATACTGCAGGGGTTGCCCTAACCATTCGCCCCCTTCCCTCCGGAAGCGGGAACCGCTATACCTGTTCGGCGAAGGTAAGAGGCATGGACGAACAGTACTATGAAGCGGTAAAACGGGGAATCACCAATGCCTTCAAAGGAGGCATCCAGTTTGGATATGAGACGGTTGACCTTGAGGTTGAGGTTACCAGCATCACCTATAACGAGCTTACCGCTACCCCGTTTGCATTCGAGGCTTGTGCCGCAATGTGTTTTGACAAGGTTGCACAGAGTGCCGCCCCTATCCTGATGGAACCGGTGATGAAGGTTACGGTAATCGTGCCTACGCAGTATGTAGGAGAAGCCATCAGCAGCATCACCAGCAGGGGTGGGCTGGTCAACAGTATCGAGAGCAGAACTGCAAGTGAACATATCCATGCACAGGCACCTCTGTCGCAGTTGTTTGGATATTCCACTGCACTACGCTCTGCAACTCAAGGCAGGGGAACCTTTTCAATGGAGTTCGACCACTACGCGCAAAAAACCCGCTAATGGTATGGAAAAACATCGAAACGGCATGGTACCAATCTTGCGAAGTTATGACAAATATGCCTAAAATGTATTGAAAGCGGTGTGAATACTACACCGTTGGAGGTAATTTACACGCTTTTCGGTTGTTTTTTTTGCATTGCAATTTCATAAGAGGAGTACAACATGGCTAGAACCTACAATTTGCAGGACATTTTCGCAAGGAACCTGAAGGAGCGCAGAAGAAAGCTCTCCCTGACCCAAGCTCAATTGGCTGAGAAGATCGGCGTTTCCACCTCATTTGTGACAGAGATCGAGACCTCAAGGAAAGCACCTTCCTTCTCCACCATAGAGAAGATCAGTGCGGCGTTGGATGTACCCTGTTGGACCTTTTTTTGCGAGGACGGTGACAAACTTCCCAATGATGTCACTGTTATGGACCAATTCGCATATAAGCTCAAACAGGACATCAACCACATCATCGATGTGAATGTCAGCCTGACTCGTTAGGCTGGACATACAGATTGTTCTCACGCATGTACCGGCGGACATCCTCTGGCAAGAGGATGTCTGCTTTTTTGTGTCCTGGTGGTTGAGTGCTGAAACAGAATTCTTTTGACATATGAGTTGATGGGGCGTACCATACATGCATGCGTTCTAGATCAGCATAATGTGATCAAAGGAGGAAATATGAGCGTTGTCAGCAATGATTTGAGGAATGTCGCCATCATCGGCCACAACGACACCGGGAAAACCACGTTGGTGGAACAATTGTTATTTTATGCCAATGTGATTTCCCGGGCAGAGAATGTCTCCAGTGGAAAGACCGTAAGCGATTACACGGATGAGGAAATTTCCCATAAGATTTCCATTCATGCTTCCCTCGCCTCCCTGGGATGGGAAGGAAAAACCCTGAACATCATCGATACCCCGGGAACTGCAGGGTTCATCGGTGAGACCATCTGCGGATTCCGCTCCTGTGAGTCAGCAGTAATGGTTGTTGACGCACGTGATGGAGCCCAGATTGAGACAATCAAGCTCTGGCGTCATCTTGATCAACGCAATAAACCACGGGCGGTATTCATCAACAAGATGGATCGCGACCGTGCAGACTATACACAAGTGCTCGAGAACCTTCGAGAGACCTTCAAAGCCAATTTTGTCCCCATTGTCATCCCCATCGGAAGCGGCAAGGATTTCAAGGGTGTCATCAATCTGATTGAAGACAAAGCCTACATGGTTGGCGATGATGGAAAAGAGAAAGAGGCCGAGATCCCTTCGGATATGAAGGAGTTCGAGGAACAATATCACAACGACCTGGTGGAGAATGCCGCTGAGGGAGCCGATGATCTCATCGAAAAGTATTTTGAGGAAGGAACTCTCTCCAGTGAGGATATCAGGCGCGGACTACGTGAAGGCATGGATGACAACCGGGTCATCCCAGTTTTCTGTGGTGCCACTGAGCAAGGCAGCGGAATGGTCAGCTTGCTCAACTTCATCAGGAACAACTTCCCCAAACCGATTGGCAAATTCGATTGGATCGTCAACGAAGATGGTAGTGAGTCAGAATTCTCCCTTACCGAGGAAGGACCGGCAGCAGCTGTAGTCTTCAAGACAACCATCGACCAGTTCAGTGGAAAATTGAGCTTCCTGAAGGTGCTCAGGGGTACCGTCAAGGGAGATACAGAACTGTATAACCCGCATCTCAACAGAAAAGAACGCTCTGGCAAGGTCTACCGGCTTGTCGGCAAAAAACTTATCGAAACAGATATGTTGGCTGCAGGAGACATCGGCGTCATTGCAAAGAGCAACATCGCCTCCACCAATTCAACCCTGGTGGAAGGGAGTGATACGAAGTTCCAGTTCAAGCCACTCGCCTTCCCACAGCCTATCTACAGCCTCGCGATCAGTGCAGAGGACAAGAAGAGCGAAGTGAAGATGAACGAGTCACTTCATAAGGTAACTGAAGAGGATCTGACATTCCTTATCAAGTACAACGAGGAGACCAAGGAAAACGTGGTTGCCGGCATGGGTGAACTACATCTGAACATGATCCTCGACAAGGTACGGGAAAAGCAGAAGGTAAACATCATTACCAAGCTCCCCAGGGTGGCATACCGCGAGACCATAACCAAGAAAAGCGGTATTGCTGAGTACTCTCACAAGAAGCAGAGTGGTGGCCATGGTCAGTATGCACGTGTCCTGATCGAGATTGAGCCTTTGGAAAGGGGTGCCTATTACTCCTTCACCAATGCCATCAAGGGGGGGTCAGTCAGCAAGGGATATGTACCCGGTATTGAGAAGGGGTTGCATGAACTGATGGAGGAAGGCTATCTTGCCGGCTATCCAATGATGGATATAGGCATCACCCTCGTCGATGGAAAGGAGCATCCGGTAGATTCCAGTGAAATGGCATTCAAGCTCGCTGCAAAGGGAGCCATGAAAATTGCCGTGGACAAGGCCAAACCTGTCCTACTTGAACCTATCATGCTTCTTAGTGTATATATAGAGAATGATTATCTGGGCGATATCCTTTCTGACCTGAGCAGCAAACGTGGACGGGTACTTGGTCAGGAAGATATGGGAAATCTGCAGTTGGTGAAAGCCCAGGTGCCTCAATCAGAACTACTCAACTATGCAATCGACCTGAAGTCGATGACCAGTGGTACGGGAAGTTTTGAAATGGAGTTCGACCATTACGAGCCTCTCAGTGGAAAACTGGCTGATGAGGTAATCAAGGCCTACAAAGATTCCTTAGCGGAAGAGGAGTAGGTGGTGGACAATCAGATTATTGCTTTTCTGATTGCTTGAGAGTGAATTTGTGGAACCTTGGAAGGGAGCATGCGGCGGCAGGCTCCCTTCCCTCATCTCAGCGTTTTTCCACCCAAATCTCGTTGATTGGATGGGACTTTGCTAGCCCCTTTTGCTCAAAGCGGGTTGTATCCCGCCAAGGGATAGGCGGAGCAAATCCCCCATGGGGATTCACCAGGGATGGTGTGTTGTCAAACACCTCAAGCATCTGGTGGGCATACTCTTCCCAGTCCGTGACACAGTAGATATACCCCCCCTGTACAAGTTTGCTTGCAAGCAATGAGGCAAAAGGCTGTTGGATGAGACGTCGTTTCTGCTGACGTTTCTTCGGCCATGGGTCAGGAAAGAAAATGTGGAATCCTGCTACGCTGTTATCTGGAATCATGGAGCGAAGAACCTCCACGGCGTCAAAACGCATCAGACGCACATTGTCCAGTTGTTCCTGCCCCACGACATCCAGGAGCTTGGTGAATCCAGAGAGGAATACTTCCAATCCAAGGTAATTGAACTGGTTTCGCTCCTTGGCAATACGGCTGGTGGCACTCCCCATGCCAAAACCAATCTCAATAACCAAGGGGTTTTCGTTCCCATACACCTGGGAGTAGTCCATCAGTTCCTGACGAAATGGGATTCCATAGGTTGCGTAATAGCGCTTGACGGCCTCAACCTGGAAGGTCTTCAAATAGCAGCCTCGGAGCACATAGCTCTTGATTGGACGCCGTGCCCCTTCCCTTCTGCTCTCCACCCACTGCAACTCAGGAATATCCTGGAAGATTGTATCTTGCGTAACCTGCATGCAAACTCCTATAGCAACCGCTGCAACTTCTCCATCAGGAACACGGCCTTGTCCTTGAGGGAGACTGCATCAGTCTTCATATACATAATATTCATCTTTCGCATGTCCAACCACACACGTTTATTACTCAAGGCAATGAGATTCATCACCTTGTTTACATTCAGATCTGCAACCTTGCCAAACTCAATGGTGACGACTCCCCTGCGGTCTGTCAAATGGATGATTGACAGTTTACGGCAGATGATCTTGATCTGTGCAATATACAGGAGATTGGCAACTTCCTCCGGAGGCGGCCCGAACCGGTCACTAAGCTCGCTGCTCAAGGAATGCAACTGTTCCTCATTGTTTATGGAGGCTATCTTTCGATAGATGTCGAACTTCACCGAAGGGGCCTTGATATAGGTATCGGGAATAAATCCTGTGTAATCGAGTTCAAGGAATACTTCCTTATCCTCCTCTTTCAACCCTTCCTTCCTTAGATCCCGGATTGCCTCATCCAGGATACGGATATACATATCAAGACCAACAGAGGAGAGCTGCCCGCTCTGCTCGCGTCCAAGGAGATTCCCGGTTCCCCTGATTTCCATATCCTTCATGGCTACCTTGAATCCAGAACCGAGTTCTGTATGTTCACTGATGATCTTGAGCCGTTTCACTGCAATCTCACTGAGGGCGCTCCCCTGGGGATAGAAGAGGTAGGCATATGCCTGACGGTCATTACGCCCCACCCTTCCCCTGAGCTGGTAGAGCTGGCTCAGTCCATATCGATCGGCCCGGTCGATGATCATGGTATTTACGTTGGGAATATCGATACCGTTCTCGATGATGGTAGTCGAGACCAAAACCTGTATTCCCTCATGGACAAACCGTCTCATGGTGTCTTCCAGTTTTCGGCTGTCCATCTGCCCATGAGCACTCTCAATGATCAAATCCGGCAACAAGGTCGTCAGTTGCTGGACCACCTCATCAAGGCTTTCAATCCTATTATGCAGGAAGAAGACCTGACCACCCCGGTCCACTTCCTCCCTGATAGCCCGCACAATGACATCCTGGTCGTACTCACCGATATGTGTCTCAATGGGGCGGCGGGCGATGGGAGGGGTTGCCAGCAGTGACATGTCCCTTATCTTCAGGAGTGACATGTAGAGGGTTCTTGGAATGGGTGTGGCACTGAGGGAGAGCGAATCAATGCTGTTTCTCAGTACCTTGATACGCTCCTTGTCCTTGACACCGAAACGCTGCTCCTCATCAACGATCAAGAGACCAAGATCCCGATACATGATATCCTTCTGCAGAATCCGATGCGTACCGAACAGTACATCAACCTTTCCCTCAGCAACACTCAGCAGGGTCGCTTTCTGGTCTTTCTTGGGTACGATTCTGGAGAGTTGTGCACAACGGACAGGGAAACGCCCCAACCTGCTGACAAAGTTCTGGTAATGTTGCTCTGCAAGAATGGTGGTAGGGGCCAGAAACGCAACCTGCTTTCCTCCCATGACCGCCTTGAAGGCAGCGCGGAAGGCAATCTCGGTTTTTCCATATCCAACGTCCCCACAGACGAGACGGTCCATGACCATCGGCCTCTCCATATCATCCTTGATGTCCTCGATACAGGAGAGCTGGTCAGCTGTCTCATCGAAGGGAAAGGATGCCTCGAACTGCAATTGCCAATCAGTGTCCTTGGGAAAAGCAAATCCTGGGCTGTTCTGTCGCTTCGCATAGAGCGTTATCAGATGCTTTGCAAGGTCCTCGGCTTTTTTACGGGCCTTGGCTTTCTTATTCTCCCAACTGATGCCACCAAGCTTATCCAGTTTGGGGGTCCCCCCATCGCTTCCGATGTAGCGCTGGACCAGGTTTGCCTGTTCAATGGGAACATAGAGCATCTCACTGTCGGCATATGCAATCTTGATGAAATCACGTTCACGGTCAAAACTGGAAACACGGTCAATCTTGACAAATTTACCCACCCCGTAGTTCACGTGGACTACATAGTCTCCCTCATTCAGATCGACAAATGAGTCCAGGGGTGTCGACTGGGTATGTTGCAGGGTCTTTACCACCTGCCTTCTTCGTCCAAATATCTCGTGCTCACAGATGGCGATGATCTTTGTGCCGGGAAGAGAGAAGCCTCCCGAGAGTTCCATCCGCTCATAGGAGAGGAAGGAGAAAGCACTGAGCATCTGGCTCAATCGTTGCAGCTGCAGCTGGTTCTCTGCAAAGATGGTCACCTTCCAACCCTGCTTCTCAAAACTCTTGAGATCTTCCTTGAGCAAGGTAAAATTCCCGAAGTAGGAACGAGGTCCTTCTATATCGAACTTGAAGGCCCCAGGGTCCTGTCCTGCAAGATCCATTACGGTAATGGAATACCGGCAGGTAGTCTGGAAAAGCGTAAAATCGAGCAATAACTCATCCGGCTTGAGTGCATCCCGGTCTTCCAGGAATGCTTGCCGGTAGAGTGACTTTGCCTCAAGCTGCAGGCTATGGAAACTGGTAGCGAGTCGCTTATCCCCGATAAAACAGAACAGGTCATCGTCATCGAGGTACCCCTTTATCGAAGAGGTTATGAACTTGTCAGTGGCATCCACCAAGGACAAGGTGAAGTGATCAACCGAGGACCGTGTTTCTTGTGTGATGGGATCAAAACTACTGATTTTACCCACCTGATCCCAATCTGCGTAAATCCTGAAAGGATGGTCGCTCTCATAGGGAAAAATATCCATGACCTCCCCTCTCAGGCTGAATTCACCGATTGCATTGGTAGATACGGTATTGATATAACCGGCCCGTGAGAGTTGTTCTGCAATGGTGGTGCTGTCAAAAGCCCCACCAACCCTGACCGATAAGGAAGAGGCTGAGAGTGTCTCAGGACTGACCAAGGGGCCTACAAAAGCCCTCAGGTGAGTTACGATCATCCCATGACGCATCTCAGTGATGGAAGTCAACCGATTGAGCTGGTCATACTCAACAGTGTCCCCACTGAACGGGGTATAGAGCTTTCTCCCATTGCTGGGAAGATAGACTGTCTTGAGTTCATTGCTGTAGGGGGCATCCTGATTATGCGAGACACCACTGTCCTTGAGCAGGTCCTTTGCGCTCTCCTCGGTTGGGCATATGACCCAGATACGGCCTTTATGCTTGCGTGAGATCATGCGAAGGAACTGGGCAAGGGGATACCCCTCCAACCCTTCCAGATGCAGGTGTCGGGTGGTCGTGCCATACGCCTTGTAAGCGGTGCTGTTTTTGATATACGATTGGACAAGGGTTGAAATAGGTGTTTGCATAAGCGCCATTACCCTATCATGAGCAAGAAGGTTATGCAAGATAATGGAAAGCACACTTGATAAGAAAGCACTGGATACACTCGCTCTTGCAGTACAGGAAGCGGGGATTTATGCCAAAGAGCAGCAACAACATATCAGCCGGTCCTACAAAAAGGATGGTTCGGTAATAACAGAGACGGACCTTGCAATCTCGAAGCGGATCATATCCGTGATCGAGGAGCTCTTCCCCTCCTCCAACATCATCAGTGAGGAGACACTCACCCCATTCAGCGAGAGTGCTCCCTATACCTTTGTCCTTGACCCGATCGATGGCACTGATGTCTACTCCCAGGGACTCCCTTGCTGGGCTGTGGCATTGGGTATTCTCAACAAGGACAGGGTGCCGGTCGGTGCCATGATCAGCGCCCCCCGCTGGGGAATTGGTGAGGATGATCTTTTCCTGCGACTTGACCCAGGCAAGGATATCCTGATAAATGGGCAACCATTGAATGTAGAAGGGGAAAAGGACTTTCCCCATCAGATCACCATGGGATCAAGCGGGCAGCGATTGATGGATTTCTCCCGGTATGAAGGGAAGATCAGGATCTTCGGGTCCTCCATCATCCACATGCTCAGCCCTGTTATCTATGAGCATATCCAGGGATGCGTAAACCAGAGTTGTTATGTTTGGGATGTAACCGCCAGCCACGCAGTGCTGCGCTCAGCAGGAATGCTGGTGGAATATGTGGATGGGAAACCCTTCATATATGATGATGACTTCCTCCTGCACCGAAGGCCTTTCTCTCCTTCCCTCTATGTAGGGACAAGGGCATGCATCGATGCACTGAAGGTGGTGCTTCCCCCTAAATGCTAGGGGTGGGAATCTTATCCTTGTCGTACCAGAACCGGGCAAGATACATGAATGGGGTGTCCATGACAGCCACCACCCACTTCAGCAGGTAGGTACTGATGACTATTCCGGTGAGGACCTCAGTTGGATACACACCCCAGAATGCGATGAATGTAAATACCAAGGTGTCGATAAGTTGGCTGACGATGGTACTTAGGTTGTTTCTCAGCCAGAGCGTACGATTTCCTGGCCGTTTGCGTTTCCAATAATCAAAAGCCCATATATCGTGCAGATTGCTTATCACATAGGCTACCAGGGAGCCAAAGGCGATGCGAGGCATCAGGCCAAAGACCAAAGAGAGCGAGGAGTGTGCAATATCCGATGCAGCTGGCTCAAACAACAGTGCAACCTGCATGATGATCGTCATTGAGAGCAAGCTGAAGAAACCGATGGCAACCGCCTTTGCCGACTCCTTCTTGCCATAGAGCTCACTGAGAATGTCAGTAGCAAGGAACCCAGTAGCATACACAATATTGCCCAAGGTTGCATCCAGTCCAAAAAGCATTACATTCTTTGTCACTTGGATATTTGCCACGATAACACTGATGGGTATCCAGATATAGAGTCCCAGTTTTCCCCATAATCGGAAAGCGATAAGAATCATGACAAAGTTCAGAGCAAGCATTACCATCCAGAAAAGTTCATTCATAGCGTTTCATTCCTTATACCCGACATACGTGATTTCCACTCGCTCCCTGGGAATGGAAAAACAATTCAGCACCTCTTCGATAAATGGGGTGCGTACTGCAGCGAAAATCTGCAGGCTGGGTGTTTCCAAGGCTTCCCTGAAGGAACAGGCAAGCCCCGCTCCGGAGATCTCCAACTTGCCAATCTCATCAAAGATGGCTACTTGTGAATCCGGCAGATTCTGGATTATCCGATCATTGATCCAATCAAAGACCTGTTCATCCAGGTAAAACCTTCCGATACGCTTCCCTTGGCCGATGGGCTGCTCAGCGAGTGCCAATCGTTCTTCTTGGGAGAAGAGGTCTTTGAGTCTATACACGGTTTTTTCGGGATTTGCAAGGGCAAGAACCCCACAGATATGCATCTTCTGTGCTCTACACTGCCTCACCAGTTGGACCAAGGACGTGGTCTTTCCTTGGTCACGTTCAGCAGCATGGATTGTCAGTCTAGCTTGCACGGAGGAACCCTTGCAGCACATCAAATGCTTTCATGGAGTCCTCTCTCTTGATTACAAAGGTCAATTCATTCATGGTGGAGACAATCTCAATGACGTTGATCTGTTCCCAGGCCAGATGACGCACTGCTTCGTAGACAATACCAGGGGTTTGCAGGAAATCGCCGGTAAACACCAGGGAGAGAGCAACCAGGTCATTCATCTGGTTGAGAATCTCCTCACCTTCGGTCAACTCATCAACGAGGTAACGATATTTCTCGCTTACCGCCAGGGATACCTCGTGGCTTCCCAGCGTTATGTTGAGGAAATCACCCTTCTCTGTTGAGATATTACGGTACAGGACACCCAACTTACTGATGAAGTCATCCTTCCTGACCAGGTTCACATCGAAGATATTGGTTTTCATGACAATTCCATACTCGACATTGCCATGATCGGTCTTTGCACTCTCCCTCTTCAGCTCCTCGCCATAACGACGGAGGGCCATCACAATCGCACTGGCCTTGACTTCTTTGCCATATACCTTCTGTACATCATCCTGGATCGAGGAGGCATAGTTGCTGAATGAGAGAATCCCATTGATCAACATCTCATGGATAAAAGGGCTCTTATCAACTATCCTTTTTACGCAGCTACTCACTGATTCTGCCATACGATCCTCCAATATGTTATTATTATCACAGAATCGTTTTAATTACAACAAACAGAGCATAAATTAGTAGATTTTTATACAGACTCAGAAAACGTAAGATTTTACTAAAGAAACTACATATAGTGTACTCTTTTTCATATTAATTGAAATTGCTTAACCTCAAACCACTATTTCATTGAAAATTTGCACTATTGGTGATACATTATAGAGAGAAAGGAGTACACCGATGAGATGCCCACATTGTTCAGCAATGGACGACAAGGTCCTTGAATCCAGACAAAATTCCAGTGGTTCTTCAATCAGAAGAAGACGGGAGTGCAATATCTGTGGTTACCGATTCACCAGTTATGAACGTATCGAAGACAAGCCCCTGATGGTGATTAAACGCGACGGGAGAAGAGAGCCCTTCGACTTGAACAAGATCGGTCGAGGAGTACGCTCCTGTACCGAGAAACTGAAGATCAGCGAGAATGAGATTGACCAGCTGCTGCAGAACATCGAGGATGCCATCATGCTCAAGGTGGGAAGCAAGCGGGAGATTGCATCCAGCGATATTGGAGATGAAACGCTCAAGCAGCTCAGAGAAGTTGACCTGGTCGCCTATGTCCGGTTTGCTGCTGTCTACAAGGCATTCAATGACCTGGGACAGTTCATCGCAGAAATCCAAAAGCTGGGCAAGGAACTTGCCTAGCGGGCGTCAAACCATTTCCCCGTCAAGGAGTGTTCAATACTGTCATTGAGATGTTCAGGCTTGAGAATCTCATTGGCACAATCGAGGCAGAAATTGTCACTCATGCCAGCCACATAGTCATAGATGAGGCGGCCAATATTCCCATCTCTCTCTTCGTATGCTTCATGCATATCCATCAAATGATGGTAGAAGCCCATTGCGAGCATGTTCTTTTCCTGCACGTACAACTCCTCTCGATAGCCATAGGTTCCCAGCAGGAAGTTGAGGTAATCGAGAATAAGCGTCAACAAGCGGTTGAAGTACCGCTCATACCCCTCCAGCATGGGGCTCTTGTAGATGGATTGGTAGTTGAATTTGATCATCTCCTGCACAGCGGGAAAAACTTCATCACTGAAACTGATTCCCACCGTTTCATTGGAGTGCTCAATGACGTCACTTACCAAGGTGTCAATAATATCAGCATTGCGTTTCCCAAGTATGCGGGAGACCTTCTGTGGAAGCTGTTCCTCATTGATGATCCCAAGCCTGCAGGCATCTTCGAAATCCCTGCCAAGATAGGCAATGGTGTCACTGAAACGTACCACTGCTCCCTCATAGGTGGCCGGTATCAAACCTTTTCTACTGGTAATCTGCTCCAGGTCCCTCACCGTAAAGGTCGGCATGATGGACTGTACCAGCTGCTCACCGTTATGGCAGGCAATGCCATCCCTGACTGCATAGGTCAGATTAAGCCCCTTCCCGTGTGAGGTAAGAAAATCGACGACCCTCAGGCTGTTGACCTCATGTTCGAACGGAAGAAACCCTGCTTCCTGCATTTTTGCAGAGAGAATCTTCTCCCCAGTATGACCGAACGGGGTATGACCCAAATCATGCCCCATTCCGATTGCCCAGGCAATCTCACTATCCAGGCCAAGCCCCTTGCAGATTGTTGAGGCGATCGAGGAGACGTGCAGGCAATGTTCCATTCTCGTACAGATATGGTCATTGCTGGGAGCAAAGAATACCTGGGTCTTGTGCTTGAGCCTACGGAATGGTGAAGAGTGGATGATGGCTGTCGTATCACGATAGTACGGGCCTCGTACATCCTCAGTCTTCTCTCGTTTTCGTTTTTTCAACAGTGTACTGGAGATTTGATTTTGTAATTCCATAGTTATTCCCCAAAGAGTTGCCCTATGGTATCATAGGAAAAGACCCTTTGGATAGCGGAGGAACCATGATTGAAATCTATGCACTACCTTTGGTTTGCCTGCTCTTGAACTTCCTTGCATTCGCAGCCTGTCTGCGTTTTCTCTTCTCACGGCAGGGACTCTATTGGATTGTGCCACTCTTTCTCACCTTTTTCATTCTCTGGCCCAATGCACTCAATCTCTATCGAGTTGCAAGCAATGCTACGCAGGTGAGCCTTCCCTACTCCTATCTCGATCTGCAACCGCTCTTGCTCTCACTGTTCTGGTATGCAATGATTGTCACCTTCCACTTCGCCCTGAAGAAAACCATCAGGGTGAACCACTATGAAGAACAGGTAAGAAAGAATCTCCATGAAGCACGCTACCAGATGGCTGTGGAGATGATGATCCAGGGCAGAAAGGAAAAACGCAGGAGACAATACTACACAAAGGCTCCTGCCTCAGCTCCCGTACTGGATGCGTACAGTTCCACCTGGACTGACCTGTTTGACCAGAGATGAACATGAAACACCTTTACTTCTGCGGAATCAAACACAGCGGCAAATCCACGCTGGGGAAGCTTGCCGCCCAAGCATTGGGATACTCCTGGGTCGATCTTGATGACTTGGTTCTCCAGGGTATTGCTCCATACCGTTCCATCCGTGAATTCTATCAGGAAGCGGGCAAAAAGGCCTTCATGGAAGAGGAAGTGAGGGCACTCAAGGCATTTCTCAACACAAGAGAAACCCCTTACATCATCAGCCTTGGGGGAGGAGCCTCTGACAACCAGGCCTTGATCGATGTGATCAAGCATTCAGGAAAGCTCGTCTACCTGGAAGTGAAGGAACCGGTCCTCCTGCAGCGAATCCTGAAGGGAGGGGTTCCTCCCTTTCTCGATCCTTCAGATCCTGAGTCTTCCTTCGCTTCGCTGTATGAGAGCAGACATGCACGCTATAGCAACATTTGTGACATCATGGTACGATTACCAAATTACCCGGACGTCCGCGATACGGCGCGGTTCCTTGTTGAAACACTGAAAATCGAGGTTTGATATGGGGCACAACAGTTTTGGCACAGCATATACCGTCACCACATTTGGTGAGTCACATGGACCTGCTTTGGGAGTTATCATCGATGGGGTCGAACCCGGCTTCAGGATTGATGAGGAGGCCATCCAAAGAGAGATGGACCGCCGTAGGCCGGGAGCAAACCCAACAGGTACCGAGCGAAATGAAATTGACAAGCTGACCATTCTCAGTGGTCTCTATGAGGGGATCACAACCGGCACCCCGATTGCCATGATTCTCTACAGCACCAACCAGCGATCAGCCGATTACTCCCATCTGGAACAGGTATTCCGGCCCGGTCACGCAGACTGGACATTCTTCCAGAAGTACGGGATCAGGGATATCCGCGGCGGCGGACGCTCAAGTGGGAGAGAGACCAGCGCGAGGGTTGCAGCCGGGGCTTTGGCCAAGCAGCTCCTCGGCAAGCGAGGCATCACAATCAAGGCAGGCACCGTGCAGGTGGGAGATGTCGTTGCCCACAAGAGAGATTGGGATGAAACGGATAATCCCCTCTCCTGCCCGGATAAAGACGCTGCACAATCAATGGTATCTCTCATTGAACAGGTAAGAAGTGAGAAAGATAGCATTGGTGGAGTTATAGAGTGCCGGGTAGAAGGAGTGAGACCAGGGCTCGGTGAGCCGGTATTCGGAAAACTTGAAGCATTGCTCAGCCATGCCGTGATGAGCATTGGAGCTGTCAAAGGGATCCAGTTCGGCGATGGATTTGCCTGTGCATCCATGCGTGGCAGCCAGTTCAATGACCAGAGGACCAGTGATGGATTCCTTTCCAACCATGCAGGGGGTATCCTTGGCGGTATCTCCTCAGGGCAGGAGATCATCCTGCAGGCAGCAATCAAGCCAACTGCATCCATTGGGAAATCCCAGCTGACCGTCACCAAGAATAACGAGACCACCAACTTGGAAATTGAAGGGCGTCATGACCCTTGCATCTGCAGCCGCGCTGTGGTGGTCATCGAATCAATGGTCGCAATCACCCTGCTTGACCTTTATTACACTGCATTTGGGAAGGCATGATGAGAGATACCCCACTTATTGTACAGAGTGACAAAACCCTGCTTCTGGATGTTCACCATGAACAAAGTGAGGCATGTCGCAACGACCTTGTCCGTTTCTGCGAGCTGATCAAGAGCCCTGAGCATATGCACACCTATGCCTTGAGCGCAATCAGTCTCTGGAATGCCTCAAGCTGCGGGGTGGATGCATCCTTCATTCTCTCACGCCTTGATTTCTGGTCAAAGTTTCCAGTACCGGAATCGGTGCGTTTTTATATTGAGGATATGGGGACGCGTTGGGGAAAAGTCATTCTCTCAGGCAGTGAAGATCCTCGCTACTATGAGCTATGGGTTGAAAATAAACGCATCAGGACGGAATTGCTCAGCAGACAGGCCATTGCAAAACTGTTGGTGGTAAAGGATGAATCACGATTTCTCCTTGAAGCGTACAATCGCGGAGAGATCAAGCTCCAACTGATCAAGATCGGGTATCCTGTTGATGACAGGATCCCTTTGAAACATGGTCCCAAGCTGCCCTTCACGCTCAGGGAAACCACCCTCGGAGGAAAATCCTTTTCGGTACGCCCCTACCAGAGACAGGCAGCCGATGCCTTGCTAGGAGATCTTGGTCCGGGGAGCGGGTTCGGAACCATAGTCCTTCCCTGCGGTTCAGGGAAGACAGTGGTGGGAATGCATATCATGGAACGACTTACCACCAAGACGTTGGTGGTCACAACCAATGTGGCCGCAGTCCACCAGTGGATCAGTGAAATATTGGACAAGACCACCTTAACAAAGGACCAGGTCGGGGAATACACTGGAGAAAGGAAGGAAAGCAAGGATGTCATCGTTTGCACCTACCAGGTACTGACCTACCGCCCAGACAAGGAAGGTCCTTTCCCTCATCTTGAATTGCTTACCAAGGGGAACTGGGGTCTGATCATTTATGATGAGGTACATATGCTTCCTGCCCCGGTGTTCAAGGTCACCGCAGAGTTGCAGGCTGTCTACCGCGTAGGTCTTACCGCAACCCTGGTAAGGGAAGATGGTCGTGAGGATGAAGTCTTCAGTCTTGTTGGACCCAAGCGTTTTGATGTCCCCTGGAACGAGTTGCAGCAGCAGGGATTTATCGCTGAAGCGTATTGCCATGAAGTAAGGATTGACCTTCCCCAGGAGGATGAGATTCCCTATGCCATAGGGACAAAACGGGAAAAATACCGTATCGCCAGCGAGAACAAGCGCAAGCTGGAAGTGGTACAGGCTTTGGTTGACCGACATCCCGACGATTTCATTCTCATCATCGGCCAGTATCTCGACCAACTCAAGGGCATCGCCAACCATTTCGGACTGCCGATCATTACCGGAAGTACCCCAAACATAAAACGGGAAGAGTTGTATAGGGATTTCAGGGAAGGAAAGCAACGTATCCTGGTTGTCAGCAAGGTAGCAAACTTTGCAATCGACCTTCCTGATGCATCGGTTGCCATCCAGGTCAGCGGAACCTTCGGGTCGAGAAGTGAGGAAGCACAGAGACTGGGAAGAATTCTCAGGCCAAAGAACCGCTCCTCCTTTTTCTATTCTGTGGTAACACGGTACTCGAGTGAGGAAGAGTTTGCCGCCAATCGTCAGAAATTCCTTGCCGAGCAAGGCTATTCCTATGAGATAGAGGTATGGGACACGTGAGTGAAAGAGCACAAGAAGCGTTCAAGACATTACTAAGTCGTTATAGCGAAGACACCTATTTTTACTTGGCACGTAATTACATGGGAAAGCTCCAGTCGCCTTTCCATAAACCACAGCTGACAGCAAGACTTTGTCAGTTGTTCAGCCAGGAATCAACGGTACAGAAGACCCTCTCAATGCTGGACTCATTCGATCAGGTAATCCTAAGCTTGGTCGCCACGTTTGGCCCGCTCACGGTGGAGCAGGTCACCTCTCTGCTCAAAGGTTCATTCAGCTATGGGAATCTCCTGAGGCGGGTAGGAAATTTGCAGGAACGCCTGATACTGCTCAGCGATGCAGGGAGAATGGTTTTCAACCCGCTGCTGGAAGAGCAATTACTGCAGTACTGCTCGCTCATTCCCCTGTTTGGAGAAACGGAGCAACCATGTGTGGATAAGCCATACTGCTCCACTGAATTTCTCCGTGGATTCTTCTCGTTGGTGGCCAAGGAAGGGAAATGTCTTTTCAATGAGGGGATTTGTCAGCATTTTCCCACCTATGAACGCGACCGGCTCAAGGAAATGTATGAAGCGCTGGGCGAGTATCTCACAGAGATGGGTGTGATACGGAGAGATGCAAGGCGTTGTACCCTCGATTGGCAGAAAACAGAGGCACTGCTCTCTCTTTCAGATTACCAGCTGCTCTCTCTCCTGCTTTCCAGGAATCTTGAAGGCACAGCCCCCTTGGAATTTGTCAGTGCTCTTCTCTCGACCCTGCAGACACTTGGAGGTTGTGACACCACCGCACTCAAGCTCCTGATCAAGGGCCTATGCATCCGCTACCAGGTTACCTACACGGCATCCCTGCTGAATGAACTCTCCACCTGGGGAGTATTGACCCTGGACGAGAACTGGCAAGTCTCCGCCATCAGCTGTGAGAGCCAGCGAACAGGGCTGCTCATTGACAGTGACCAGACCATCAGCTATCAGGGGAACTCACCTGCAGGGGATATTCTCTATAGGTTTGCTTACTTTGAGGTGCTGGACCATCAAAGAAAGTATCATATTTCCAAGGAGAGTGTGCTGGGAGCATTTGATTCCTCATTGGATTACCCTCAGATCAAGGAGTATCTTCAGGCAAACAGCACAAGGGGGATGAACACCTCCCTCTCCAAGCAACTTGAAATGCTCAGTGAACGCTACCAGAACGTGACCATCTACGATGGACTGGTTCTCTCCTGTGATGAACGTACTGCAAATCTTGTGTATAATCTTCCTTCTCTTTCCGAACACCGCCTCGCTACACTCTCTCCTACCATTTTCATTATGCGCAGGGACAGTGAGGATACCTGGAGGCAGGTGTTGAAGAATGCCGGACAGTTGGTCGGTGCCACGAAAAGCTTCGACAGAATCGAAATCCTGGAAAAGAAAGAGCATCCAGTATTAAGGGAAAGAATTGGAAGCGCTGCAACACTAAGACAGATTGCCACACTTGCATGCCATCCGAAGAAACAGGTGGAAAAAGCTCCCCTGGATGAATCGTTACGGCAAGCCATTGCCAAGGCAGATCTTTCAAAGGCTGAACGTGAAGACCTGGAACATCGTTTCCAGAGCAGGATCATACTCCTTCCATCCCAGATAGTACCCCAGGTGCTCAACCCAATCCTTGAGGCTGGAGGATTCGACTACCAGGGCAAGGTGAGTCTCTGCAAGCAGGCAGCAGGAAAGAAGGACATCCTCCTGGAACTGCAACTCCCTGACCAGGAACTGATCGTCCAGGCACTGGAACTCGCCTTCACCCCCCAGAAAGAGGCACTGCTCAAGGCAGCGGTTATGCCTTCAATGGAGGTAAAGATCCTGCCGGTGAGCAAGCTATTCCTGATTCGTCTTGTCAGATTTCATTTTGCCTGAGTCAGAGTGAAACCGTTACCCAGTGCGGGTAGTGGTAACCGGTAAAGGCTTCAAACTGTAGCTTTCCCTGCTCCATCAACATCTGCTTTCCACCAATGATGGTACAACCTGCTCTCTTGGCCCGCTTGAGAAAGGCTGTCTCCTCTGGCTTATAGACCAATTCATACACGATTTCATTGCCAGAAAAATGCAGGGATGGACAAGGCTCCTGGCCTTCCAGATCCCCCATTCCTACATTGGTTGTCTGTACCACCAAATCCACCGTTTCACTGTAGAGGTGTGCATTATCCAGGGTATCGTAGGCACTCATCGTCTCATTCGCCAAGGTCCTGGCATGTTCGATGCTCCTGTTGAGGATGGTGACCTTTACGCCATGGTTGTGCAGTGCCCATACTACCGCCCTACTCGCACCGCCGGCGCCGATTACCAAAGCATTCCTGATTTCCCCTTGTGCAATCAGGTCATCGATCGGGGCAAGGAATCCGTAGTAATCAGTATTGATCCCTTTCCACATGTTCTGGATCCTGACCACTGTATTGCATGAACCGATTTGTTTCACTTCACGGGTGATGCGTCCCAAGTAAGGTTGCACGCTTCGTTTATGGGGAACGGTTACCGAGAATCCATGGATTTGCAGCATCTCGGCCAGCTTGAAGAATGCCCTGACCGAATCCACAAGGAACGGAACATATACTGCATTATAGCGAATTGCCTCAAATCCAGGATTATGGATTATGGGAGAGGAGGTATGGCTGACCGGATTGCCGATGATCCCATAGATATGGGTCTTGGCATCAAGCTTGTCAGAGCGGTATAGCTCACTCATGCTTTGGGCACTGAGGTGACCGGGAGCTGCTTGGCTGTCCGAACAGAAGCTCAGCAAGGAACCGCACTTCTTGTAGAGGATACGAGTACAGACTCCGTAGGGACCCATACCGATCACAATTTTTTCTGTGAGGTTGGAAAGTTCCTGCTGGACCCTGAAAAGGGTAATGACATCCATCATGTTTCCTGGGGTGACAGCCACCTTGGGTATATCCCCCTTGGCTGCCAACTTATGGATTCTCCCAAAGAGATCTGCAGGTACGCACTCAAAATTATGGTAGCTCCTGACAATCCGTATGCCACGGGTTCGGAGCATATTCTCCAGATCCACCTTTTGCTCAAAGAGAGGATCCTTAAACTTCAGGTCACTCTTCTTGACATCGTCCTCAATATCTACATAGGTAAAATCACCTTTTGCTGCCTCATAGAGAAGCTGCAACCGCTGTTTCTCAGGTAAGCTGCACATTCCACCATCAATTTTTCGGCGCATGGTCAACATTACCGGGAGGTCCACGGTGGAAGGAAACGAGGAAGCTATCTTCTGTTCATCGGGAAGCAGATGGTCGAGCCGCAGTTCTGCGAGTGCAATCCACTGCCGGTTGCGTTCCACCAAGGCCCGGTTCTCCTCCAAGGTCGAGCCGGTAAGAGTTAGGCAAAGCACTGTAAACCTCCTGGATTCTGGTGGATTGTCACCGAACACACGCATGTGTTAAGGTAATCATACCGTCAAACACCGGGCTTTTCAACACCCGTTTCAGTATAAGGAGAGAGAGTGTGGCAACCTTACAAGTCCAACGTGTGCACCTTGCTTTTGGGGACAGGGATATCCTGAAGGATGTCTCCTTTACCCTGAATGAACAGAGCCGGAGCGCACTTGCAGGAGGAAACGGCAGCGGTAAATCCACGTTGCTGAAGGTAATCAGCGCTCAGATGAGTGCCGATGACCTACAGGTTTCCACCTCCAAGAACCTGAGAATCTCCTACCTTCCCCAAAGTGATATCGTATTCAATGCAGGCACCGTCTACCAGGAAGTGGAGAAAGCGTTCTCCCGGTTCCAGGAACTGAGCAGGGAACAACACGTAATTGAAACCCAGCTTGCTGGCAGCGATCCCACTGATTCCACCGAACCACTTCTGCACCGCCTGGCAGAGATACAGGAATACCTGCTCGCACAGGGATATTTTTCTCGCAAGCAGACCATTGAACAGGTTCTCCTCGGTCTTGGATTCACCATGGCTGACATGAATCGCCTTTGCAGCGAGTTCTCTGGTGGATGGCAGATGCGTATCGCACTGGCAAAAATCCTGGTAGAGAATCCAGATATCATGTTGCTCGATGAACCGACGAACTACCTCGATATCGAGGCCATCTATTGGCTGAAGAACTATCTGAAAGTCTACGAGGGTGGATTGATGATCGTAAGCCATGACCAAGGTTTTCTTGATGAGACAGTCAGGGAAGTCTATGAGCTGTTTGGGGGAACACTTAAACGCTATAGCGGAAACTACAGTGATTACATCAAGCAACGTGAGCTGGAGATAAAACAACTGGAAGCTGCGTATAAACTTCAGCAGGATCAACTGCAGAAGACTGAGCAATTCATTGAAAAGTTCCGTTACAAGGCAACCAAAAGCAAACAGGTACAAAGCCGGATAAAGATGCTGGAAAAACTGGAGTTGGTGGAAGTCCCCTCCCATTTGAAGCAGCTCTCCTTTTCCTTCCCCCCTGCCCCGCACAGTGGTAATGATGTCATCATCATTGACCAATTAAGCAAACGCTATGGGCAGCAGGTCATCTTTGAGGATTTCTCGTTTCTTGCCAGCAAGGGGGAACGAATTGCGGTTACCGGAAAGAATGGCGCCGGTAAGTCGACACTCTTAAGGATGCTCAGCGGACAGGATAGTGAATATGAGGGTACCATCAGACTGGGAAGCGGTGTAAGTATCGGATACTTCGCCCAGGACACAGAGAAAACGCTCAACCCCAAGAATACCGTATTGGATGAGGTTTCCAGTGTCGCTGCGACCAATGACCTCCCCAAATTACGCACCTACCTTGGATCCTTCCTGTTCAGTGGGGATGATGTATTCAAATCGGTTTCCGTGTTGAGTGGAGGAGAGCGAAGCCGGCTTGCATTGCTCAAGATCCTCCTGCATCCGGTCAATCTGTTGATCCTTGATGAACCAACCAACCACCTGGACATCAACGCAAAGGAGATGCTGCTCAAGGCTCTGCGGCAATATGATGGTACCATGATCTTTGTCAGCCATGATGCATATTTCATTGAACACATTGCCTCAAAGATTCTCTACCTTACAAATGACAATCCCCCTGAGCTCTTTGAAGGCGACTACTCCTATTTCTCCTACAAGCTGGAACAGAAGGAAAAGGTAGAGAAACAGAGTTCCCCAACCACCCAAAGCGAGAGTAAGCAAGCACGCTCGTACAAGGAAGCAAACAGAATGAGGAATCGGCTTGGGACACTGCAACGCCAGAGCGAAAAACTCCTGGAAAACCATGAAAAACTGGAGGCATCAATCGCCTTGGTGGAAGCAGAAATGGCAAAGGAAGAGAATTACAGCAATGCGGAGATCATCACCAGCCTCGTAAAGAAAAAAGATACACTCAGCGAGCAGTTGCACGCTGAAGAGCATGCTTGGCTTGAGCTGAGCGAAGAAATAGAGGAGCTGGAGGCAGAAATTGGCTGATTTTGCTACACTACTACCGTCTATGATACTGGCAAGTGGATCAGTAGCACGCAAGGCTTTGCTCGAATCACTTGGAGTGACCGTGAAGGTATTCAAAACCGGGTGCGATGAAACCCACGACGAAACTGATCCAGCAATAGTCACAGAACTGCTTGCAAGACGAAAACTGGCATCCTTTCAGGATATCCACCCAGTCTATGAGATGCCCGTACTCTGCTGTGATACCATGATCTCCTTTCAAGGGTCCCTGATCGGAAAACCCAAGGACAGACAGGAGGCTTTCTCCCAGCTGTGCCTCTTCGATGGGAATACGCATGAAGTGCACTCAGGCTGGGCACTGTGGTATCATGAAAGGGTAATGAGCGGGACGGATCTTGCGGTGGTTTCCTTTAAGCAACTTGGACCAGAACCCATTGCCTCTTATCTGGAAACAGGAGAGTGGAAGGGAGCTGCTGGCTCCTATCGTCTCCAAGGAGCAGGCCGGGACTTGGTTGAAAGAATCGAAGGTGATGAAGCTACTGTGATAGGCTTGCCATTGTTGCAAATTTCTGAAATACTGGGTGCACCTTTGTCCGTATAGTGATAGAGGAATCTCCACCCTAGAGGTGAGTAATAGTAGAAGGGTGACGCACAAATCAAGGCCAATAGGTCGGTTGTGTTGTCAGACAGGAGGATTATGTCCGTAGTAACCATGAAGAGCCTGCTCGAGTCAGGCGTACATTTCGGCCACCAGACAAAACGGTGGAACCCCAAGATGGCCCGTTTCATTTTCAGCCAGAGAAACGGCATCCACATCATTGACCTGCAGAAAACATCTGCCTGCATCGTAGAAGCATATGACGCTGTACGTGCAATTGTTAAGCAGGGCAAGCCTATTCTGTTTGTAGGCACCAAGAAACAGGCCCAGCAGGCTATTGAAGCTGAAGCAAAGCGCTGTGGCATGCCTTACATCAACAATCGTTGGCTCGGTGGAATGCTGACCAACTTCTCAACCATCAAGAAATCCATTGCAACACTCAAGAAGATTGAGAAGATGGAAATCGATGGAACTTTTGAGTCCCTTACCAAGAAAGAAGTCTCCCTGCTTACCAAGCAGAAGGCGAAACTGGAGAAGAACCTTGGTGGTATCAAGGACATGAAAGAGCTCCCAGGAGCCCTGTTCATCATCGATACCAAGAAAGAAGCTATTGCTGTCACTGAGGCAAAGCGCCTGGGTATCCCTGTTATTGCAGTCGTCGATACCAACTGTGACCCTACTGATATCACCTACCCTATCCCAGGAAATGATGACGCCATCCGTGCCATCAGCCTCTTTGTTGAAATCATTGCCAACGCAGTCGTCGATGCTGACAACGAAGCTGGTATCCAGATCATTGAAGCCCTTGGTGGTGATGATGATGAAAAGGTAGAAGAGACCGAGGAAAAGGCAGAAGAGACCGAAGAAATTGTCTTCTCCACTGAAGAGGGTGCCGAATTCTCCAAGTTCGAAGAAAAAGAGAACGTAGAGAAGGAAGAAGTGGCAGCAACTGAGGAAGAAACTGAATCAGAAGACCTCCTCGTTGACGAAGAAACCCTGTACAAAGACTAAGGAGTGAAGCATGGCAATTACCGCTGAAGTAGTAAAAAAGCTGCGCGATATTACCGGCGCAGGCATGATGGATTGCAAGAAGGCACTGACCCAGTCAAACGGCGACTTCGCCGCTGCTGAGAAGATTCTTAAAGAGATGGGTCTTGCTGCTGTTGCAAAGCGCCAGGACCGCGCAACCAACAATGGTCGTGTGTTCGTGAAAGTTGGGAAAGACAAGGCTGTCATGGTTGAGCTTTCCTGCGAAACAGACTTTGTTGCCAGCAATGATCAGTTTGCTGAACTCGGAGACAACATCTGTGCAGTAGCACTTGAGAAAGGCTACAGTGAGATCAACGAGGAACTGGAAGGCATGGTCACTGATTTGATCACCATCATCAAGGAAAACATGGCGCTCAAGCAGCTTCACGTTTTCGCTATTGGTGAGAATGAGTTTGCCAGCACCTATGTGCACGGCAATGGTGCACTTGCTGTCCTGGTGATGTTCAAATCTGATGATAAGAAGATTTTCGAGAATGACATGGTTAAGGAGTTCGCCAACGACTGCGCATTGCATGTTGCTGCGTTCACCCCTTCCTATCTCAATACCGATGCTGTTGATGCTGCCTATATCAAGGAACAGACGGAGATCTTCGCTGCACAGGCTGAGAAGCTTGGCAAACCTGCAAAGGTTGTCGAAGGTATCGTCAAGGGTAAGCTGAACAAGCACCTCAGTGAGATCTGCTTCCTGCAGCAGCCGTTCGTAAAGGACGACTCCATGTCTGTAGAGAAGAAGGCAAATGAGGTGGGCAAGGCAGCTGGGGCTTCCTTGGAAATCGTTAATTATGCATTTCTGCGCGCTGGTGCTGCATCCTGCAGCGTCTGAGTGTAGTCGCTTGATACGAACCGCTCACGCCTTGTGAGCGGTCGTTTTATTGGAGATGAGTATGCAACAGGTATTGGACACATGTGAAAGTAAGATGCAAAAAAGTCTTGAGAGCCTCTCAAGGGATTTTGCCGGTCTGCGCACTGGTCGAGCTTCAGCCTCTTTGCTGGAGAAGATTCGAGTAGACTATTATGGTGCAGAAACGCCGATCAACCAGGTCGCAACCATCAGCATTCCTGAGGCTAGAACAATCGTTATCCAGCCTTGGGACAAGAGTGTTCTCGGTGCAATTGAAAAGGCTATCCTCAAGAGTGATCTTGGACTTCCCCCAAACAATGATGGAAAATTGATCAGACTGAATTTCCCCCCATTGAACGAAGAGAGACGCAAGCAGCTGGTGAAGAACGCCAAATCTACTGCTGAGCAGAGCAAGGTCGCTATCCGAAACATCAGACGTGAAGCGATTGATGAGTTGAAGAAGCTGCAGAAAAATGGCGATATCAGCGAGGATGAGCTTAAGGATGGTGAAAGCAGAATCCAGAAAATGACAGACTCCCATGTCGAACAGATCACCTCCCTCTCCGATGAGAAGGAGAAGGAAATAATGGAGATCTAGAGTATGGAGAGAAAACCTGCTGTCCCTGTCCATCTGGGTATCATCATGGATGGTAACGGACGTTGGGCGCAAAAGCGCTCACTACCGCGAACCGCCGGACACCTGGAAGGATTGAAAGCTGTTAAACGGGTCATCCGTGAAGCTTCCGAGCAGGGCATCAGGTTTGTCACCTTCTACGCTTTCTCTACGGAGAACTGGAAACGAAGTGAGCAAGAGGTTTCCTATCTGATGCATCTCTTTGTTTCCAAGCTCCATGGAGAGATTGGTTACTACAATCGTCATGGAATCCGCATTCTGGTACGAGGTGATCAGAGCGGACTCCCTGCTCAAGTTAAACAGGCAGTAGCCACTACCGTCCAAGAGACAAGCAACAATGCAACGATTACTGCAATCATCGCGCTCAATTACGGTGGACGGGATGAAATTTGTCGGGCGGTCAACCAATTCATGGCAATCCATCCTGGAGAGGCAATTACAGAGGCTTCGCTTGCCAGCAATTTGGACTTGCCTCACATCCCCCCAGTCGATATGATAGTGAGAAGTGCAAATGAAAAACGCCTGAGCAACTTTTTACTCTGGGACAGCGCGTACGCTGAACTTGCATTCTATGAAAAATTATGGCCTGATTGGGATGCAGAAGACATCCAACGAATCTGCAAGGATTATGGAAAACGGGTTAGAAAATTTGGGGGGGTACAATGACATCAATGGGAAAGCGGGTTCTCACCACAGTAATAACCCTTCCAACACTCTTTATCATCATTTTCTTGTTACCCCATTACTCATATCTTGCCCTCTCCCTACTGGCTGTCTTGACTGCAACCTATGGTGCGAAAGAATTGAAGGTATTGTACGAGAAAGCAGAACATACCACCCTTCATATTTCCCCCTGGGCTATCGGATTGCTTCCTCTTGCTCAGTGGATTGAAATTGCCCATGCACCAGACCTGCCCTTGGTAGATCTGACGGTTGTCTTGCTGGCACTTTTTTTCTTCAGTATAGAACTACGTCACGGGTACAAGGATTCCTTTGCTAAATCACTCTCACGAATTGGTGGAGAGAGTCTACTTATCTTGTACCCTGGACTTCTCATTACATTCATCCAACGAATCCTTACCCTACCCCATCCATCTACATCCTTGATCTTATTCTTCCTGCTGGTCTTCGGGAATGATATCTTTGCATTCGTTTTCGGTATGTCCATGGGCAGGAACAACAAGGGAATCATCAAGGTAAGCCCGAACAAGAGTTTGGCAGGTTTTATCGGGGGAACGCTCAGTGCAATGGTACTCGCAGTGCTGTTCTGCTTGTTTGTTCCAGGCATCAGTGAGGACATCCCCATCTGGATGGCTTTGGTCCTAGGGTTTGCAACCTCATCTGCTGCCAACATTGGAGACTTGATCGAGAGTGCATTCAAACGTTCTGCACAGGTCAAGGACAGCGGATCCCTTATTCCAGGCCGAGGAGGCCTGTTGGACTCCATCGACTCCATGCTTGCCAGTGCTCCTATCTTCTGGCTCCTGCTTACGCTTTTCTAATGGTATGAAACGGATAATAATCCTTGGCTGTACCGGCAGTATCGGTACCACGACACTTCAGGCAATCCGAAGCAAAGCCCTCCCCTTCAAGGTGGTGGGCCTTTCCAGCAATACACGATCACAGGAATTACTCTCCTTGGCCCAGGAATTCCAGGCAGAAGCGGTCTGCACCACTGGATCTTCCTTAACGGGAATTGAGGGCGTGAGATCCTATGCAGGGTTCAATGGCCTCGAAGAGATGTTGCACTCCCTTGAAGCAGATATGGTACTGAATGCCATTGCAGGATTTGAAGGGCTTAAAGCCTCCCTCTCTGCACTCAGGTGCGGATTTGACCTAGCCCTTGCAAACAAGGAGAGTGTGGTATGTGCAGGTTCTTATCTTTTCGATGTAGCGAAGCAACATGGGGCATCCATTATTCCTGTTGACAGCGAGCATTCTGCCATCTGGGAACTGCTGAAAGGCAGGGAATCCGATTCTATTTCAAGCTTGGTCCTTACCGCTAGTGGAGGTCCTTTCAGGACTCTGCCTAAGAAGGATTTCGCTTCCATCACTGTAGATAAAGCCCTCGCCCATCCCACTTGGAATATGGGAAAGAAGATAACCATCGACAGTGCAACCTTGGCAAACAAGGCTCTTGAGGTAATTGAAGCCTCATACCTCTTCAATGTTGATGCCGATACAATTGAGGTGGTCATTCACCCAGAGTCCATCATACACTCCATGGTACGTACCATAGACGGCGCAGTGTATGCGCAGATGGGGAATCCAGACATGACACTCCCGATCATCAATGCACTGGGAGCAGGACATGCATCGCTTGTCTCTCCATTGAATTTCACCAATCTCACCCTCCACTTCTCCAAACCCGACTATGAGCGGTTCCCTCTCCTTTCCTTGGCGTTTTCCATCCTCAGAAGAGGTGGTTCCTCTGCCCTTGCTTTCAACGCAGCGGACGAGATAGCTGTACATGCGTTCCTGAAAGGAGCTATTTCCTATCCCAAGATGATCGAGGTAGTCCAGAGAACGCTGGAACATGCATGGAGTGAGAGCGTTGGGAGTTTTGAAGAGACCCTCGCCCTTGACAAACAAGCCCGGAATATTGCAAGAAGTTACTTATGAGTGGAATAGCTGCCATCCTGATGAAATACCTCATAGGATTGGTTGGAATAACCATTGTAGTGGTCATCCATGAGATAGGGCATCTGGTGACCGCAAAACTCAATGGGATAGACGTCGAGGTGTTCTCGTTCGGTCTTGGCCCCAAACTCCTGGCTACCCAGCACAAAGGAACTGAATACCGGATAAGCCTATTTCCATTGGGTGGGTATTGTCGACTCAAGGGGTCTGATGACCTGAGCCAAGCACTGATCCACAAACAGAAACAATTCACGCACACTGAGGAAGGGTCGCTCTTCTCCGCTCACCCAGCACGTAGAGTACTTACCTATCTCAGTGGACCAATAGCAAATCTTCTCTTTGCCGCCCTCCTATATGCCATACTTGCCAGCCTGCCGACACAGGTCATCACCAATGAGGCAGTGGTTGCCACCACTGCTGATTACCCTTCCCTATTCAACAACCAGGAAAGCCAAGCCTATGAGGCCGGAATACGGAAAGGTGACAAGATCATCGCCCTGGGTGAAATACCGATTGATGACTGGCAAGCACTGGAGGCACAGCTTTCTGAAAGCCAGGGCCGTGAGCAGTTCACCATCAAGCGGGAGGGAGCAACCTTCATGTTCATGGTACAGGGAACTCCAAAACCTGAGGGAGGATTCCGCTATGGATTGACCCCAATACAGGAACTTAAGGTAGGGTCGGTACGCTATGGGAGCCCTGCCTACAGCCAAGGATTACAAGAAGGGGATGTAATCGTTTCTGTAGCCGATATCCCTGTCATGAACCAACTCGATCTCCTCACCGTACTGAACGACCATACAGAGGATGAAATCTCAATCACCGTTGAGGATACAAACGGACAGAAGAGGGACTTACACTTCACGCCAGGTCGCAATGAGAGGGGGTCAATCGTCCTTGGGTTTACACTCGCAGTAGAGACTAAAGAGGGCGAGAATACACAGTTCAGTATCATAGGTGGGATTCGCAAGGGGTGGAATGTTGCAGAAGAGACCATTGCATCACTGCGCAATTTGGTCTCGAGACGGGATGCAGACCTACGCTCGGAAGTTACGGGCATGGCTCGTTCCGCACTGATGATCGGGGACATCACCACCCTCGGGTTTGAGAGCAGCACAGTAAGTGGTATACGAGGATTGTTGTATCTCATGGGAGTGGTTTCCATCTCCCTCGCAGTGGTCAATCTACTCCCTATCCCTGCCTTCGATGGTGGACAGGTTATCATTGCCGGACTGGAGTGGATTACCGGAAAACAGATGAAACCAAGAACCTACTATCATCTCCAGCTCATGGGAGTGGCCTTTGTCATTGTACTCTTCTTGATTTTAACGCTTGCTGATGTGAGGCATTTTCTTGCCCTTAGGCGTTAGGATTGTTCCCGGCCACATATTTGTGGCTGAACTCCATCTCCTCAAAACGGACAATATTGCTTACGAAGGCCAGTGAGAACACACCAGTCTCACCATTCCTGTTCTTGGCCATGATGATCTTTGTTTCCTGGATGTTGTTCTTCTGACGTTCTTCCTCACTATCGGTTCGGTTTTTTCCGACCTCACGGTGAAGGAGGATGACTACGTCAGCATCCTGCTCGATGGATCCACTCTCTCTCAGGTCACTAAGTTTTGGCTCAACACCATCTGCCTGACGACCTACCTGACTTAGACAGACAATGGGTACATCCAGCTCTCGGGCAAGCTGTTTCAAGTTTCTGCTGATGATGGATATCTGTTCATGGCGTGGAATGCGAGCATCTGCCTGGGCATCGATCAAGCCGATATAGTCGACAAAAAGAATCTGGACATCATGCTCCAACTTCATTCTTCGCGCTTGTGCCCTAAGCTCCATGAGCTTCATATTGGGGGTATCCTGGATATAGAGCTCTGATTCATAGAGCAATCCTGATGCATCAACAATGGCGCTCATCTCACTGTTTTTCAGTGTAGCCTTACGGATATGGGAGAAATCGACACGACTATGCCCGGTAAGCAAACGTTCCATCAAGCTTGCGGCACTCATTTCCAAGGAGAAGAAACCTACTCGGTATTTCAGCTTGGTAATCATGTTCAGCGTCATGGAAAGCGCAAAGGCCGTTTTTCCTATGGAAGGTCGTGCTCCCACGATGACAAGTTCTTGTTTCTTGAACCCACCGGTGATGGAATCCAGAGAAGTATATCCACTATCGAGCCCGTTCTTGGTCCCGTGGGTACTGCGATACTCGATATCACTGATGGTTTGGGTGATCAGGTCCTTGATGGACTGGTATGCATCACTACCAGCAGTCTCATTATTCAGCTTGGAGAGTGTTTGTTCTCCCTCGTCGATGACCTGCTGGATTTCTTGTGACTCGTCGAAGGCATTATCCTTGAGCTTTGAAGCAAACAACAAGAGCTTGCGTCTCTGGCTCAACGCCTTCAGGATCTTTGCATAGTAGGCAGCATTTGTCGTAGTAGGGACATCACTGGTAAGGGTAGAAATATAGGAGAGACCGCCACACTGGTCTACCTGACTTTTACGCTTCAGATATGAACTGAGGGTAATCAGGTCCAGTGCTTCGGTACTCTCCTGTCTGAATGAAAGGATGGCGGCGAACAATTGCTGGTGAGCGACTTTATAAAAATCATCCTTGCTCAAGAAATCGGTCACTTCTACAAGGACCTTCTCATTGAGCAAGATCGCCCCAAGTACTGCGCGTTCGGCCTCTTCGTTCTGAGGAGGAACGCGCCCCAGCATGCTATTCGATGCCATATCTCTTACTCTTCTACTTTCTCGGCTTCAGCCTCTTCACTGCTAGCTTCTTCTGCGGGTACTTCTGCTTCTGCAGCAGCAGCTTCCTCAGCAGCCTTGGCAGCCCTGGCCTCTTGTGTAGCCTTGACAGCTTCAGCCTTATCAGCCTCAGCCTTAGCCCTGGCTTCCTCTGCCTGACGTCTCTTCAAGACATTTTCACTTTCAACAACAAGCTTGACCTCTGCACTCTCGTCCTCATACAGACGGACACGTACAGAATAGGTACCAACCATCTTGATGGAGTGGGTAGCAACCTCAATCTTCTTGCGTTCAACTTCAATGCCCTGCTTTGCAAGTGCTTCCTGCACCATAGCAGACGTGACAGAACCAAACAGCTTACCACTCTCACCTGCTGAGACAACCATGGTGATCTCAACATTATCAAGCTTCTCTTTCATGCTTGCACTTGCAGCGCGCTTCTCTTCCTTACGCTTTTCGATAGCTGCAGTACGGCTTGCAAAAATGGCTTGATTGGTTTTATTGAACATCACAGCCATGTTGTTTGGAAGCAGATAGTTACGGGCATACCCGTTCTTTACAACTACAACGTCTCCCTCTTCACCGAGGTTGACTACATCCTGATTCAGAATAATTTTCATAGGATACACTCCTTACTCATTACGTCTATACATAATCCAAGTCTCCGTTACCCCTAACAAGGGAAGAACAAAGACAACCAGTACATTCACCCCAGGTATTAAGAACGCCAAGAGGAACAGTGTGGAGAACAACCGGGTCGTGTTCACGGCAATGCCTTTTCGCAGTATTAGATGTACAACAATTGCCATTCCTTGCACAGCATACAGTACACTACTTGCAAGTGCTGCTTGCAACGCAAGAGCCCTATACAGGTAGGTTGCTTTAGCCAGGATCAACAGGAGGACCAGGGTCCAGGAACCGAGAAACACCCAGAGGGTGACTTCCGGTACCTTCCAACGGGAAACCCGTACATTGAAGGAACCATCGAACCGGGCTTGGTAGCTCATCGCCATGAAAGACGTGAACCCAACCAATACCATGCAGAGTGGAGCCAACATGGCCCCTATTGCCATTACCGACATCCGGTACAAACCTTCCAATGCAACACCAGGTGTTTCAAGGGAAGCTTGCGTTCCACCAGTTGTCCCTCCGAGGAGCGTACGAAAGGTCTCAAACATTGCTGAGTCTACCCTCTGGAGCGCCTCGTTAGGTCTTGTAAACCAAATAACCACCACAACCGAAGCAACAATCCCAAACATGGATGATGCCAGATAGCGGTAGAATGTACGCCTGTCATCCAGAGCAATCCATACTGCACTGGCTACCAAGAGCACAATCGGGATGAACATTCCAATCACAAGCAACAGGCGTCCTTCGGGGCTACTTAAGGCCCCTTCTGCCCTGAAAAACTCAGTAATCACCAACAAGGCAGCTACCAAGCCAACAGGAAATAACGCCTCTCTCCGATTGGAAAACTTCGGTGCGAGAACCATCAGTGGGATGGTGAAAAGCAGGTTTCCGATCAACAAGCGGGAAAGCGCATAGCTTACCACTGTCAGGAACAACACCTGTTTCAACATCTTTGTATCTGGCTGGTTCATGGCACCCAACACAAGTTACTTCTTCTCAAACGGAAGGTACGCAAGTACACGTGCCTTCTTGATCTCAGTAGTAACAGCCCTCTGGTGCTTTGCACAGCAACCGGTGATACGGGCAGGAAGAATCTTGCCACGCTCGGTTATGTAGCGCCGTAGCATATCAGGATTCTTGTAATCGGGAGTAAGGTTCTGGGTACAGAACTTGCAAACTTTCTTTCTGAAACTGGGTTTGCGTCCGCCCCCTCTTCTATCTCTTCCGTTTCTTCCGTCATTATTCATGGAATCGTTATCGTCATCGCGCATTATATGTTTCTCCTTGCAACATCATCTGCCAAAAGGCAGATTCTTAGAATGGGATCTGGTCATCGTCAAACTGCTCAGGACCGCCGATATCCAAGGGAGAGGCGGGAGCCTGGGGAGCAGGTCGTGAACCGTATGACCCCTGGTTTCTCGTCTGTGGTTGTTCACCCTGACGAGAGGTGTTTCTACCATCTGTAGAACCGGGACTCGAGAGGAGCTGCAACGAATTCACGGCAATCTCAACCCGACTCCGACTTTGGCCGTCCTGTTCCCATCGGTTCTGCCTAAGCTCACCGATAATGGAAACCTGCCTTCCCTTCTCCAGATATTGGTTGAGGGATTCGGCACTCTTGCCAAACATCGAGCAGTCGAAAAAGTTGGCTTCGTCCTCCCATTTATTGTCACCCGACCTCTTTCTCCGGTTGACTGCTATGGAAAAACGACAGATTGCCATACCACCATTTGAATAGCGAAGCTCGCTATCTCTGGTAAGACGGCCCACCAATGCGACTACATTCAGGTCATTTGCCATGGTTTTGCTCCCATTCTCTTTTCTTTACTTCTCAGGGTTTACGAACAAGAACTTCAAGATGTTCGGGTTCAACAAGAACTTTTGCTCGAAGCCAAGGATGCTACTGGGATCTGCCTTCATTTCGAAGTAGACATAGTGTCCCTTTTCCTGCTTCTTGATATCATAGGCCAAGTATTTTACGCCCATGTCATCCTGCTTGGTAATTTCTACGTCAGCAGCTGCAAATGTGCTGGTCACGAATTCCAAACCAGCCTGTGTGTTATCTTCGTTTGCATTGAAAATAACAGTGAACTCATAATTTCTCATGGTTCCTCCTTACGGACTTTATGATCCGCCCTCAAGAGCGGATAAAGAGGTGTCTGCATACCCTACCATACATTGTATGGATTGGTCAACAAATCTCATTCTGTCATCAAGCTTTATATCGGCTCAAGACTTCCATAGAAAAACCGCCGGAGCGACCGACGGTTTTGTACATTGTACGAAGTATAAGTCTACTTGAACAGACTATTTGTTCTTATGTCTATTCTTTCTGAGCTTTTTCTTTCTCTTATGAGTAGCAATCTTATGCTTCTTTCTTTTTCTTCCACAAGGCACTATAGCGCTCCTTACCAACCGTCTCTATTTTCGGTAGAGCCCGAATACGACTGGTTTTGTAATTACCGGTCTATTATGCAGGGAAGATAAATCAACGTCAATAGGGTACTTGGGAATTTTCTCGTATCCACTTATGTGAAATTCCTGCGCTTTCAGTTGCGTTTCACTTGCTCTAATTGCACTTTCTTTTTACTATAGAGGCATCCGGGGGTGGCACATGAAGGTACTTATCTTCGGCCTTGGAATGCATGGAGGCGGTTTCGCAGCAGCCTCGTATTTCCTAGACCATGGAGATGAAGTCAGAATTACAGATCTGAAAGGAACCAGTGATCTCGGTTATGAGATGGAAGATCTCAACCAACGAGGGGCATTGTGCATCTCCGGGCCACATCGGGCAGAAGATTTTCTGTGGGCTGACATTGTGGTCAAGAACCCGGCCATCCCTCCCAACCACTCCATGCTTAGGTATGCTCGCATGGTAGTCAACGATTTTGCCTGGCTGTTCAGCTCCCCTTGGTGCGAACAGGTCAAGATCATAGGCATCACAGGAACCAAAGGAAAAACCACAACCAGCGCAGCGGTTGCCCATGTCCTGCAGGAATATGGGTACGAGGCAATGCAGTGTGGGAATATGGGGATCAGCGGATTCAGTATTCTCAGAGAGTGGGAAAGACGGAATGAGCAAGGAAGAGCGCTTCCCGAGTTCCTTGTGTGTGAATTCTCATCTTGGCAAATTCGGGACACGGTACAGGCTATGCACGGACAGCTACCAATGATGGAGCTCTGTGCTCTTACCAACTTCTATCCTGATCATCTGAACTCTTATGAATCCATAGAGCGCTATCTTGAGGATAAACTGCAATTATTTACCAGAAACATCAAGATGGCGGTCATCCCTGATGTGATGCTGGACAGGATAAGAACCCAAACCCATCTGGATAAACGACATATCCGTGGAATTGACAGAGCAAGCGCTAAGGTACTTGAGGAACAACCGCATCTCAGGAGTGCCTATGCCATTCTGCTTGCATTGGGTTTCAAGTATAAAAGCATCCTCAAGGCGCTGCAGAGTTTCCAAGGAGTTCCTCACCGAATCGAACAATTGGGCATGTTTGGCAACATCCTATTTGTCAATGACAGTGCAGCAACAATTCCTGAGGCAGTGCACTTCTCCTATGCAAAGTTCCGTACCATGGCTGTACACCTCATCTGCGGTGGTACAGACAAAAATCTCAAAGCTGAAGGAATGCTTGAGGAACTACAGCATGCAAGCAGTATCTCCCTGCTGGATGGCAGCTTCACCAGAGGTAAGCTTATTCCTCTGCTTGAGAAGTACCACATCCCATATTTTGGTCCCTTCAAGTCCATGGGAGATGCCTTGCAGCAGAGTTATGAGATGGCTCGTGTGAAGGAACTGGAGTTGCCGAATCTGGTACAGGCAATCCTTCTCTCGCCTGGAAGTGCTTCCTTTGAACTGTTCGCCAACGAGTTTGACCGCGGAAATCAGTTCAAGAACTTGGTAGGGCTTCTGCTTGGCTCTTGATACTCCTTCTGGAGCGAAACCGTATTGTTTCAAAGAACATATAACAATGCCAGGTTAGCCGATTGTAGAGATAATCTGTTGAGGGCGATCGGTAATAGGGCTGCCCCCCAAAGGATCGTTTGAATATATCCAGTCCAGCAAGATGGCTTGCCCTCCCCTTCGGCCCTGGGATCCCATATAGGTCATAGACCTCACACTTTCTCTCACAAGCCAACCTGATCGCTAAGTCCTGCAATAGGTAGGAACAGGAAATGCCATCAAAACGCAGTGATGCCCCATAAAGATAGAGCGCTTCGGTAGGACTGAAGAGTACGATGATTCCCCCGACAATCTTTTTCCCTTCATATGCCAATAAAAGCTGAGAGGTGAACAGAGCATCATCACGGGAAAGCATCATCAGGGAATGAAGATATTTTTTTGACCTGGGGCTGAATCCATCCCTCCTTGCAGTTTCCAAATACACATCATACCATTCAAGAAAGGATGCCTCGTCACCCTCATGGACCCGTACCTGAAATGTTTGTTCCGCTTTTCTCAGCGCACGCTTCGCTCTCTCTCGATATCCCAGTGTTATGGCGTGGTACCCCCACTTGAGGTCTATCCTGACAGTTCCTTCAGGTTGCACACTCTGCTCCAATGTCCTGAGTCTTTTTGTCTCAAAGATCATGACATTCTGATCATTCACCTCTTCAAACGGAAGGTCGTAGCGAAGAGCAAACACTCCTTTTGGAAGGAATGTTCGTATTTTTTTTGCAAATTCCTCTAAAAACACACTCACTTGACTGAGCTTGAGGGATGAGAGCGGAGGGCCAAAGGGAATGTAAGCAAGAGAACAGAAAGGAGCCATCCGTTTTACGAGCACAAGCAGTGTAAAGGCTGACCTCTCCAACTCAACTGAGAACGCAAAGCTCTTCCACCCGGAGCGCTGTTTCACCTCAGCCCAGTAGCTGCTTTGAAACACTGCACCGCTTTGCGAGAGCTCACTGGTTGCTATTCTCTGGATATGCATGTTCATGCTTCTCTCCCCTTCAAAACATATTTGGGGGCCAATTGGCCCCCAAAATCCTCATCTACATAAGAAGACTACAGGCAGGGGTCAACCTACCGGGCCATTCAAGTATTTTTTTGCTGTCAAGGCTACCCCATCTTTTCCAATCGGTTTCCCATCAATCTTCACCACACCAGACTCAGTATAGATCGGCATGGAGAAGAAGTGATCAGCCTTCACATATGATAGTTTTTCCTCAACAGGGGCATATCCCTCTGGGGTAAGCACACTTCCCACTTCAAACTGAGGTGCGAAGAGTACTTCACAGGTGGAGTGTTCCTCAGCATCGGGATCACTGGCTGCAAGCAACATCCCGTAGCTTTTCTCTCCACGGAAATTTGCCGGTTTGAGATTGCTTACCAGTACAATGTTCTGGTCCTGCAACTCCTCCTCCTTGTAATAAGGCACGATGGAACTGACAATGGTCCTCGGTTCCTCTTCCTGTACATCAAGGGTAAGTATATAGAGTTTATCACCACGGGGGTGTCTCTCCACATTGATAATCTTTGCAACCTTGAGAATCACTCGACTCGCAAACTGTTCAGCCAGGCTTACCTGGTCCTCTTTCTGATCCATATCTTTCTCCAATTCTTTGGTTTTCTTCTGTTCTCTCTCTTCCTGGGAGCCGCTGAACCGAGTACGCAGCTGCTCAATCAGCGAATCCTCAAGCTTGGTGAAAAGTAGGGAAACTTCGCCAATACCCTGAATCCCTTCCCAGTTTCCGAGGTCATTCCAGTTGGTCTTCTCCGCACCAAGGAAGGCAAGCATTTTCAGTGAAGTCTCCGGCATGAACGGTTGGACCATCACCGCCAGGTCACGAATCAGATAGACGAGGGTCTTGAGCAGACTCATCGCTTTCTCTGGTTGCTCCTTGCGCATCTTCCAAGGTTCGCCATCCTGGAATGCCTTATTTCCTAGAGAGGAGAGGCTGATGATCTGCCTGAGTGCATCGCGCTCCTCAGCACGCTCCATACATGAATCGATTTTTTTCTCACGCTCTACAATCTGGGTATGCAATTCAGTATCGATGGGTGCTGAAAAAAGGGCTCCGTCTTCATAGAACCGTTTCACAAATGTAAGCGTCCGGTTAACAAGGTTGGAAAGGTTTCCGATAAGCTCCCCATTGACTTTCTCCTGGAAATCAGCCCAGGTGAAGGTAACATCACTTTTCTCCGGTCGGTTGTAGAACATGTAGAACCGCCACACATCAGCAGGGATTCCCGTATCCTGGACATCGTTCCCAAATATGCCGATCCCGAGGCTCTTGCTGAACTTTCCACCCTCGTAATTAAGGTATTCAGTACTGCTCATATGATGAAGCATGGTCCAATCCATCCCACTTGCCAGCTGGCAGGAGGGGAAGATAACGGTGTGGAAGGGTATATTGTCCTTCCCGATGAACTGAAACAGTTCAGTATTCTCTGGCTCGAACCACCATTTTTTCCAATCCTTGGTAGCATTGGCTGATATGGAGACATACCCGATGGGAGCATCAAACCAGACATAGAACACCTTGCCTTCATACCCCGGCTTGGGGACAGGAATACCCCACTTCAGGTCGCGGGTAATGCAACGTTCTTTCAGACCATCGCGAATCCAGGACTTGGTCACCTGTATGGCATTGTTTGCCCAGAAACCATCTTTACTGGTCTTCTCCATCCAAGCTTCCAGCATAGGAAGAGCTTTGGGCAGATTGATGTAGAGGTGTTTGGTTTTCTTGACGATTGGGGTGGTACCACAGACACCACAGTGAGGCTCGATCAACTCAATGGGATCAAGCAGGGTCTGGCAACTGTCGCACTGGTCTCCTCTTGCACCCTCTGAATGGCAGTGAGGACAGGTTCCCTCAACAAAACGGTCTGCAAGGAATCGCTCGCACTTTGGGCAGTAGAGTTGCTCCAACTCATGCTCACTAACATACCCAGCCTTGTCCATCCGCTTGAAGATATCCTGGACAATTTCAGTCTGTGCTTCTGTACTTGTCCTCCCGAAATAATCAAAATCAATATTGAACCACGCATAGATGTCACGGTGTATGGCATGATAGTGGTCACACAACTCCCTCGGGCTCACACCCTCCTTGAGAGCACGTGTCTCAGTTGCCGTACCATATTCATCAGTACCACATATATAGAGTGTCTCATACCCTTTCAATCGACAGAAACGGGCAAAAACATCAGCACTCAGGACCTGGGTAAGGTTACCTAAATGCGGAATATTGTTCACATACGGGAGCGCAGAAGTTACTAGTCTCTTTTTCATAAGGGATATAATAGAACGCACCGAATTTTATTTCAATGCCAAACGAATCAATGTTGGCGTTATTACATCCTTGACGAGTCCCCGAGAGCTAAGTACATTGAAAGAGTACCATATTGGTACAAAGAGGAGTTATCATGGATACCATGCAGCAACCACCGAGGCCTGCGCGCAAAGTAAAGAACATCAGCCCCAAGCTGGTGATCTGGATTATTGTCGCCGTCGTCCTCATCATGCTGGTTCTTAGCAGTTTCTTTGTTGTCGACCAAACCGAACAAGCGGTTGTCCTGCGCTTAGGAAAATACAACCGAACAGTAGGCCCTGGATTGCAGACCAAGATCCCACTAGGAATCGAGACCAGTTACAATGTCCCAACTCAAGTCGTTCAGACGATGACATTCGGATATCGCTCAAACAGTTCTACTTCCCCACTATTTGGAAACAGCGACTACACCACTGAATCACTCATGCTGACAGGCGACCTGAACATCATCGATGTACAGTGGATCATTCAATACAAGATTGAAAACCCTGTGAACTGGATGTTCAAGGTCGAGTCCAGGGAAACAACACTGCGAGATATCAGCCAGAGTGTCATGAACAAGCTGGTGGGCGATCTTCCCATCCTCTCTGTCATGACCAGTGAACGTACCCGAATTGAGATTGAAGCACAGGAAAATATGCAGAAAATCTTTGATGCCTACGAATTAGGAGTACGTGTTGTAACCGTCAAGCTACAGAACATTGTACCACCGGTCGGAGAAGTTCAGGATGCTTTTGAGGATGTCAACAAGGCAATCCAGGATATGAACCGCTTGATCAACGAAGGAAAGCAGAACTACAACAAGGTTATTCCTTCTGCCCGAGGTGAGGCAAACAAGCTCATCCAGCAAGCGCAAGGATATGCAGCTGAACGTGTAAACCAAGCTGAAGGTGACGTGGCACGATTCAACAGCGTCCGAGAGGTCTATGAACAGTCACAGACCATTACTCGAACTCGATTGTACATAGAGACAATGGAGGCAGTCATCAATCCCACCGAAAGTGGATCGGTTACCCTGGTTGACAAGAACCTGAGTAACTTCCTTCCGGTGCAGATGGTTGAAGGGGGTACAAAATGAGTACAAACACCAATAAGAAACTAGTTACCACCCTGGTAGTCCTCGTTGTCTTCATTGCCATCTTCATCTTGCTTGGTCCTTTCTACATCCTTGCAGAAGGCCAGCAGTCAGTGATTACCCGATTCGGAAAGATTGTTGACACGGAGCAGAATGCAGGACTCAAGTTCAAGATGCCGTTGGTAGACAGCGTGGTAATCTATCCCAAGAAAATACTTTCATGGGATGGGGCTGCACAGAGGATTCCAACCAAGGAGAACCAGTTCATCTGGGTTGATACCACAGCCAGATGGAGAATTGCAGATCCAGCCAAGTACTATGAAACGGTCAATACCCTCAACAATGGTATCTTCAGGCTGAACGATGTGCTTGATTCTTCCATTCGTACCATCATCAGTGAGAACTATCTCAATGAGGCGGTAAGGAACAGTAATGAAATCAATGTCATCGAGGTCGAAGAGCAGGTACAAAATGTAGAGAGCGTCGAGGATGCCGAGAGACTGCGTAACCTTACGGCCACCGTTGCCAAGCAGGAGACGATCAGTATCGGTCGTGATGGCTTGAGCAATATGATGTTTGCCCAGGCAAAACAATTTACCGATGAGTTCGGTATTGAATTGATTGACATCGTCATTCGACAGATTCGCTACAGTGACGATCTCACCGAGAGCGTATATCAGAGAATGATCAAGGAACGTAATCAGATTGCTGAGGCATACCGCTCCTACGGTCGTGGACAACTCGCACAGTGGCAAGGAAAGACTGAGGGAGAAGAGAAACAGATTCTCTCAGAAGCCTATGCCGAGAGTGAGAAGATCAAGGGTATTGCTGATGCTGAAGCTGCAAAGATCTACGCAGAATCCTACGAGGTCGATCCCGATTTCTTCGAATTATGGAGAACATTGGAGTCATACCGCAAGACAGTGCCTGGTCTGGACAAGATTCTCAGCACTGACATGCAGTACTTTGATATGATCTATGGAAGGGATGCTCAAAAATAAATTGGCTACAGGCATTTAGTAAGGAGGAAGGGATTTGTTCCCTTCCTCTTTTTTTGCCTTCCTGCTACACTCATCGAATGAGAGAGAAAAGCCTAACCATCTTCGACTTTGACGGAACCCTCTACCCGATCAACTCCTATGACAGCGAACAGCTGCTGATTCTTTCTGCGGCGAAGGAGAGAGGGGTCCTGTTCAAGAAACGGGGCAAGCACTTCATCGAACAAGACCTGAAGGGAGTGTTTGACGATACATCTTTCCACCACCGCTATGAAAAGCTGGTTAAAAGAGCTACCCCAGCCATGATAGATGAAGTAGCAGAACTCCTTGTCTCCCACATCGGGGAAAGGGAGAAAGATGCACTTCTCGAACTTTCTCACATCAGTGACCTGGGTATTCTTACCTGCGGTACGGAAAATATTGCACAGGCCTTTCTTCAGAAGCTCGGAATGGAAGACTCATTCTCGTTTATTCGTGGGAAAAGACTCGTCAGAAATGAGGAAGACATCTTCCACTTGTTGGTCGATATTGCTGGACCGGGTGACAAAGCTCTGGCAGTAGACTCACTCAGAGAAGACTATCAGACCATTATCGCCATCGGTGATGGCCCCACCGATATACCCATGCTTGAGGCAGCAGACTATGGGATGATTGTTGCTTGGAGCAGGCAGAACCGGCAGTATCCCTTTGACACCTTCCCTTCCCTGGAGTCAGCAGTATTGCACTCCATCGATTACTTGGAAAGCAATACACGGGCCCTCGAGAGAGCAAGGCGATAGGAAAGAGAAAAACCAAGACCGGTCAATACAAACAACAGCAACACGGAGAGCACCATACTCAGCCCGATTAGCATCGGCAGCAGCAATATCAAGGCAAAGAGTGCCAAGGTTATGAAAGCTGCGAGCATGCCGAAGAGCCCATTCAGATTGCTTTTCATTGCCTGCTGGCTTACCTTCCAGTCGAGCCTTGGATGATGGTAATCGATTGCAAGTTGTAGGCATGCGATCATTCCTATGCAAAGCAATGACAGAGGAATCATCCAAAGAAGATGCCACAGGGGAAGGGAGAGCAGCAGGAGCGCAGCTGATAAATAGATTGCATGGGGAATGAAGACAAGCAGTAGATGAAACAGCAACTTCGCCCCGACAAATGCACTTGCATCAAGCGGGTACAGCTTATCGAGGTTAAAGCGCTTTCCCTGCCTGGAAACACTGGTTGAGCTGATCATGCTGAGATTAGCGAACAAGAGCAACAACAGATACACCAGTTGGAGAAATACTCCGGTTTCCACAAGTTGCAAAGCAACCTCAGAAAGCTCATCCAGGATTCCCATGAATCCATAGAGGACAAGAAGCAAGACAGGGATTCCAAGTTCACCAACTATTTCAAACACAAACATGCTCTCAGATCGGATGATGAGCAGCTCACGCTTCATAAGTGCCCATTGGGGAGATACAGCTTTGGAGGATCGGCGACCGGTTCGGTTTCGTGCCCCTGATTGGTTGCTCAGTACATATGAGAGATTTGCAGCATAGGTGGACCCCACAAACAGAACCAAACCGATGAGGAGAAGCAAGCCCAGCCCAAGCATAGTTAGCAGGCTTGCAAGGGAGGTGACCATCTTCGCCTGTATGAGAAAAAGCGGGATCATACCCATGAGCTTCTCAATAAGTGGAGTATATGCCTGCAACATTGCCTCATAATTGAACGAAAGCAAGGAACTATCCTCACCCATATTCCGGGTAAGGGAGACCGTCATCATGAGAATCAGGAGCACCAAGGCAATTGCGCTAAAGAGCTCTTCTGCCATCTTATGGTTCCTTCCCTTCGTGAGTCTGACCAACCCCATGGAGATCAAGACGGAAAGGGAGAGGGCAAACAACGGTCCTATCAGAAGAAAAAAGATTCCGCCAAGTAAATATGCCAGGGAGAATCCATCAATCCAGAGACCTACAACAAGGGCTGGAAATGTAATGAACCAGTACAGGGGAGCTTGCAGAAGGTACGCGATCAGTAGCCTGCTTGCTCCCAACTCACTATGACGTACGGCTAATGAACCAACCAGCAAGATATCCTTCGCCCCATAGAGCAGACTGGTTCCACTGGCTAGACTATAAAACAATTGGAACGCAAACCCTAAGAGTGCGGCAAAGATAAGGCCAAGATATGGATAACTCAAAAGCAAACCAAGGGTTTGGTAACTATAGTAATTCACCCCCAGGATGACACCAAGGTAGACAAACACGAGAGCAATCAAGAACGTGGCCAACAAGCTCACGATCTTGGAACGAGAGGTACTGATCCGCTCCATGAAATCCTTGATCGGCTTGGTCCCCGCGAAGAAAGCGCGAACCAACAAGAGTACAACGCGCATGTTCATGGCCCTTACCCCTCGCTCTCTGTCAGCTCAAGGAACAACGATTCCAGGGTTGCATCAAGCTCTTGTGTACGCGATTGCAGTTCCTGAAGGGTTCCGTTATACAACAACCGCCCCTCCTTGATAATCCCCAGTCTGCTACAAAGTTGCTGGGCAACTTCCAATACATGGGTGGAAAAGAATACGGTATTCCCTGATTCAGCAAACTCACCCAGGAGTGTTTTCAGGATAAAAGCCGCTTTTGGGTCCAGCCCAACCATGGGTTCATCGAGTATAAGTAACTTAGGAGAAGGCAACAGGGCTGATATGATAGAAAGTTTCTGTTTCATCCCGTGGCTGTAGGAAGAGATCTCATCGTTCAGGGCATGCTTGAGCAACAAACGCTCCCCCAGCTCATCGATCCTTTGCTTGCGTTCTGCACTGCCAACCCCATAGAGATCTGCAATGAAGGAGAGATGCTCATACCCACTCATCCTCTCATAAAAAAGCGGTTCATCAGGGACATATCCGATCAATCGCTTATAAGCAAGAGGATCAGAATGAAGGGAGTATCCCATAAAACTGATGGATCCGGAGTCTGGTTTGAGCAAACCAGTAAGCATCTTGATGGTGGTGCTTTTCCCAGCCCCGTTGGGACCAAGGAACCCGAATATCTGTCCAGCTGCAATGGAAAAATTCAGTGTATCGACTGCTTTCCTTGGTTGATTACCATAGCGTTTGGTTACTTGATCACATACCAACATTTGAATACCTCCAATGCAGTATAGATTGGAAAATATGATTTTGCAATTACTATTTCGAAAATATTCGAATTAGTATTGATGTATATTAATGCAGTATATTTCTGGATATATTCGATTTTAATTGCATATAATAGGATTTTTACGAATATTTATGCATAAACCACTTGTCATTCTACACAGGAATTATTACACTAACGACAGAATACAATACCGAACAGGGAGATACGAATATGGATAAGGAAAAAATCATTCTGGCATACAGTGGAGGACTCGATACCTCAGTAATCCTGAAATGGCTTGCCAATAAAGGCTTTGATGTTATCGCCTATGTAGCAAATGTCGGGCAGAACGAGGATTTTGCAGCTATTGAAAAGAAGGCATTGGCAACTGGCGCTTCAAAAGTATACGTGGAAGACCTCAGAGAGGAATTGGTCACTGAATACATCTTCCCCGCCCTCCAGGCCAATACAATCTATGAAGGTACCTACATGCTGGGAACCTCCCTAGCCCGCCCGATCATCGCAAAACGCCAGATTGAAATTGCCCGCAAGGAAGGAACTGTCTATGTTTCCCATGGAGCTACCGGTAAGGGAAATGATCAGGTCCGCTTTGAGTTCGGTTACTACATGCATATGCCTGAAGTGAAGATCATCAGTCCCTGGAAAGATCCCGAATGGCTCAGTCAGTTCGAGGGAAGAAGCGATATGATCGCCTATGCAAAGAAGTATGATATCCCCGTCAAGGCATCCACCAAGAAGCCATACAGCGAAGACGAGAATCTCATCCACATCAGTCACGAGGCTGGTATCCTGGAAGACCCTTCGCTTCGCGCTGATGATGATGTGTACAGCCTTACCCTCAGCCCGAAGGAAGCCAAGGATGAGGAAACATTGCTCACCTTCACCTTCGAGGACGGTATCCCAGTCTCTGTGAAGAATGAGAACGACCAAACGGTAATCACTGATCCATTGCAGATGATCCTGTATCTCAACAAGATGGGTCATGACAACGCTATTGGCCGGGTGGATATGGTAGAGAACCGCTATATCGGAATCAAGAGTCGCGGCGTCTACGAGACCCCGGGTTGCGAAATTCTCTGGAAGGCTCATCATAATCTTGAGGGAATCACCATGGACAAGGAAGCAATGCATCTGAGGGACAGCCTCATGCCCAAGTATTCCGAATTGATCTACAATGGTTACTGGGGTGCTCCTGAGTTTGAGATGCTTCGCTCTGCCTTCACTGTAAGTCAGAAGCATGTCACAGGTACCAGCAAGGTCGTACTGTACAAGGGTAATGTCATCTTCGCTGGCGTGGAAAGCCCATTCTCCCTCTATGACGAGGAGATGGGAAGCATGGACAAGGCTGGTGGATATGAGCCGGTTGATTGCAAGGGATTCATCAATATCAATGCAATCCGCTTGATCGCCAGTTCCAAACGCGGTTAAGCTGCTAATCACTACCGCCTTCAAAGACTGAGGGCGGTATTTTATCTACTGAGAAACGTATGCTATAGTGGTGGATGGAGATAGAGTACTATGGATGCGAAAGCGTATTTACAATTGGCGATAGACGAAGCACGAAAGACCATGAACAACGATGAAGGTGGTCCTTTTGGTGCTGTGGTTGTGGACACGACCGATGGGTCTCTCTATGTTGCCTCAAACAGTGTGTTGGCAAACCACGACCCGACCTCGCACGCAGAAATAAATGCCATCCGTGAAGCGTGCAAGAAGAAAGGGACCCATGACCTTTCAGGTTGCATACTCTACACCACCTGTTATCCTTGTCCGATGTGTCTCTCTGCAAGCATCTGGGCAAACATCAAGGAGGTGTACTACGGCTGCACACCTGAGGACGCCGAGGCAATTGGATTCCGGGATGATTACATCTATCGGTACATACAGGAGGGATGCAAGGATCAGGAAGTACTCAACCTTACCCAAGCGGAGAGGGAGATGTGCCTGGATCTCTTTGGCGAATATGCAGAAAATGAATCCCAGAGGTACTGATCAGAGCAACTCCTGGTAGTGCTCGATACCCATGGCAAGGATGTCATGGATATGTTCATCATTGAGACGATAAAGAACATTGCGCCCGTCTTTCCTGAAACGCACCAAACGACGGGCCCTGAGGAGTTTGAGCTGTTGGCTGATGGTACTTTGTTGCATATTCAGTTCTTCACTGATTGCATTGACGCCTCTCTCCCCCTGCTCGAGCAGGAAGAGGATTTTCAATCGGGTGGGATCTCCGAAGACCTTAAAAAAGTCTGCAATATCGACAATTTCCTCATCCAACGGCAATACAAATTCTTCCATGGGGCATCTCCTGGGATTGATACGTAGTAGTATAACCATTACCGGGGAGAAAGAAAAGAAAGGAATGCGTGGGTGGTATATTTCCAAAACAATCAATCTAGGATACATTTCACCCACCTGCTCACAAAAAAATACACGAAATGACCCCCTAAAGGAGGCTATGAAATGGATATCAAAGAAAAAGCAGCTAAACTGGTCCTTGAGGACAGCGAATTCGATCTCACTGTCATCACTGACAATATGGGTGGAAAGTCAATCGATATAACCGCCCTGAGAAAAAGTACTGGATTCATCACCTATGACCCCGGATTTGTAAATACAGGATCCTGTATGAGCAATATCTGCTTCGTTGATGGGGAGCAGGGAATCCTCCGCTACCGCGGATATGATATTGAGGACCTGGTAGAAAACTGTGATTTCGTTGAGGTAGCCCATCTCCTGATCAAAGGGGAACTTCCCACACTCGCCCAACGTCACACCTATGCAGATATGCTCAACAGGCACTCGCTGCTCCACGTTGATATGAGGAACTTCTTCCGTGACTATCCACAGGAAGCCCACCCTATGTCAATTCTCTCCGCGATGGTTGCATCACTTTCTGCGTTCTATCCTGAGTTGGAGGATGCCGATCCAGAAGAGAACGTTGACTTGACGGTCAGCAGACTGCTTTCCAAGATGAGAACCATTGCAGCGTTCAGTTATCGGCAGATGAATGGACTGGATTTCGTCGACCCCTCCTACAAGTACTCCTACTGTGAGAACTTCCTGAACATGATGTTCCACACACCGGTAAATGCTTATATTCCTGACCCCTTGCATGCCAAGGCATTGAACATCCTCCTGATCCTCCACGCAGACCATGAGCAGAACTGTTCCACGAGTGCCGTCCGACTGGTCGGCAGCAGTGAGGCGAATCTCTATGCTTCCGTTGCAGCAGGTTGTTGTGCCCTATGGGGAAGCAAACATGGAGGAGCCAACCAAGCTGTCATGCAGATGCTGTTGAAAATCCATAATGAAGGGCTCAGTGTTGAACAGGTAATTGCAATGGCAAAGGACAAGGAGAACGCCTTCAGGCTCTCAGGGTTCGGCCACAGGGTGTACAAGACCTATGACCCGAGGGCAAGGATTGCAAAACGTCTCAGCCAGCAAGTCCTGGGTGCTGACAGCCAGAGCGATCCGCTCCTGCAAATTGCTATGGATCTTGAACAGGCTGCCCTGAATGACCCCTATTTCATCGAACGCAATCTGTATCCGAATGTGGATTTCTATACGGGGATCATCTTCCATGCCATTGGGATTCCTGAGTCGATGTTCACCGTGCTCTTTGCCATGGGCCGACTCCCTGGATGGATTGCCCACTGGCTTGAATGGAGACACGATCCGTACCAGAAGATTGGCCGCCCTCGCCAGGTGTACTCAGGCCCACATGTACGCAAGGTGGTACCGCTTGAGGACCGATAAGGCCCTGATCTTCGATTTTAATGGCACCCTGTTTTGGGATACCGAGTATCATCGGCAAGCATGGGGTGCCATTTCATTGCGCCTGAGGAATAAACCGCTCACAGATGAAGAGAGTTACCACCTCAACGGGAGAACCAATGCTGAGACAATTACCTACCTATTGGGGAGACCCACCAGCAGGGAAGAGGTCATTCGTATCAGTGGGGAGAAGGAGGAACTCTATAAGGATATTTGTCTTGGCAACCGTCCCCTCAGCCTCGCCCCTGGTGCCATTACCCTTTTCAAGCGAGCTAAACTGGCCGGTATTCCCCTTGCCATAGCCACCAGTGCAGGAGAGGACAACATCCGCCGCTATGAGGCATGGTTCTCTCTCAGCAAGTACGTACCCTCCTCCTTGATCATATATGACAATGGAAAGAGAAAAGGAAAACCTGCCCCAGATATCTACCAGGATACCTGCAAGGCACTGGGTCTCAGACCAGAAGCATGTACGGTCTTCGAAGACACAAAGGCCGGTATTCTCTCTGCAAGCAGGGCGGGCATTGAGAGCATTTATGCTGTTGGAAGCCCAGGAGCAGACATACAGACAACTCAGGCCATGGAGGGTGTCCATGGCCTGCTGACAGATTTTTCCGAGTTTTCTCTAGAGCAATGACACCAGATAGGAACCAAACTCCTTGGTTCCCAACCTTGTGCACGGCTTGCCTTCAGCTTCCATCAAGCGAGCGAAGTCAGAGGTAACCATCCCTTCACTGATCGCCTTCTGGACAACACTGGTAACCAGCTCAGCAGCTTCATTCCATCCAAGGTAGGAGAGCATCATCTGTGCGGAGAGTACCAGGGATAGAGGGTTCACAATGTTCTTCCCAGCAATATCAGGGGCAGTGCCATGGGTTGCTTCAAAGATTGCAAAGCCGCTCTCATAGTTGATGTTCGCCCCAGGGGCAATACCGATACCACCAACCTCGGCAGCCAAGGCATCCGATACATAGTCCCCATTGAGATTAAGCGTGGCTATGACATCATAGGCTTCTGGCTTGAGCAAGATATTCTGCAGGAAAGCATCGCAGATACAGTCCTGGATGACCAGCGGTTCTTGGCCTTCCCGATCAATCTTCACGGTTCCATGCTCGTCCTCAGTTGCACCAAATTCGCGTTTTGCAAGTTCATAGCCCCACTTCCTGAATCCACCTTCGGTGAATTTCATGATATTCCCTTTATGCACCAATGTAACATTGCGTCGGTTGTTTTCCAGTGCATATGAGATAGCACTGCGGATCAGGCGTTCGCTTCCTTCAACAGAAACAGGTTTGATCCCCAGCGCACTGGTTTCAGGAAAGCGGATCTTGCTCACCTGCATCTCCTCTTTGAGGAATGCGATGACCTTACGAACATCCTCACTACCCGACTCCCATTCAATGCCTGCGTAGATGTCTTCTGTATTCTCACGGAAGACAACCATATCAACATTCTCTGGGTGTTTGACAGGGGAAGGAACTCCATGGTAGTAGGAAACCGGGCGTAGGCAGACATACAGGTCGAGGGTCTGACGGAGGGTTACATTCAAGGAACGGATTCCCTTCCCTACCGGGGTGGTCAAGGGTCCCTTGATCGCCACCTTGTATTGCTTGATTGCCTCGAGGGTCTCCTCGGGAAGGTAGTTTCCAGTTAGGTCCTTTGCCTTTCCTCCTGCAAGTATCTCCTTCCAGGTTATCTGCTTGGTATCTCCATAGGCTTTTTTGACTGCCGCTTCAACCACATTCTTCATAACCGAGGAGATCTCCTGACCTACCCCATCTCCCTCGATGTAAGGGATGATGACACTGTCAGGAACCTCCAAGGCACCGTCTTTCATGTATATTGCCTGTTCCATCAAGCTTTCTCCTTAAGAATATTCAGCAGACCACCACCAATGAGCATCGCTCTCTGGCCATCGGTGATATCACAGCGGAGGGTTATCTCCCTGCTCTTGGTCTTGTTCTTCAAGACAACCGTCTCACCCTTGATCTGCTCTGCGATGTTCTCAATCACCAGTTCATCGTTTTGGTCAAAACGCAAGTAGTCCTCTTCCTTTACAAAGGTTAAGGGAACAATACCAAAGTTGCACAAATTGTTTTGATGGATGCGCTCTATGGAAACGGCGATAACCGCTTTCACTCCGAGGTACATCGGACAGATTGCCGCATGTTCCCGGCTCGATCCCTGGCCATAGGAGGCCCCGGCTACGATGAAGTTGTCCTTGCCCCGGTCCTGATTCTCCGTACAGCGTTCACTGAAATGCTCATCAACCGGCTCAAAGACAAACTTGGAGTACACAGGGATATTTGAGCGGTACTTGAGCCTAGCTCCAGCAGGCATGATATGGTCGGTGGTGATCTTGTCCCCTACCTTGATCGTCACATACCCGTCCAGGTCTTCCTTGAGCGGGGTGTTCTTTGGTGGATCACCAATATTGGGACCCCGAAAGATTTTGACTTCACGGCCATCCTCGGGAGGGAAGATGAACATGGAGTCATCAATCAGGAACTGTTCAGGTTGGACTACCTTGGGGAAGGCAATGCCATGGGAGGAGAGGGGATCGGTGAACTGCCCGCTTATTGCACTCAGAGCTGCAGTCTCAGGACTGACCAGATAGACCTGACCACTCTTGGTGCCGCTACGTCCTTCAAAGTTGCGGTTGCTGGTCCTGAGTGAGACCCCATCGGTTCCCGGACTCTGATGGTTTCCAATACAGAACCCACAGGCACTCTCCAGGATTCGGGCCCCACTGGCGATCATTTTCGCCAACGAGCCATCTTCACTGAGCATGAGGAGCACTTCGCGGCTTCCCGGTGCAATACCAAGGCTTACATGCTCTGCCACTGTATGTCCATCAAGGATGTCAGCAACTTTTTTCATATCGGCATAGCTGGAGTTGGTGCAGGAACCGATGAGAACTTGCTCAATTCGATTCCCTGCAAGCGATGCTACTGTTGCAATATTCCCCGGTGAATGGGGACATGCTACCTTGGGCTCCAAGGCTGAGAGATCAATTTCAAACAGTTCGTCATAGACTGCTCCCTCATCAGCACTGAGTTCAATCCAGTCAGATTCCCTTCCCTGAGCCTTCAGGAATGCCCGTGTTTTTTCGTCCGAGGGAAAGATACTCGTGGTGACGCCACATTCGGCCCCCATGTTGCAGATGGTCGAACGCTCTGGGACTTCAAGTGTCTCGACCCCTACACCAGTGTATTCAAAGATACAGTTCACATTGCCTTTCACCCCGAATCGCTCAAGAACGGTCAGGATGACATCTTTCGCAGAGACCCAAGGACGGAGTTTTCCATGGAGACGGATCTCTATTACTTTCGGGCTGATCAAGTGGAAGCTTTGGCCGGCCATGGCAACCGCTACATCGAGCCCACCGGCTCCGATTGCAATCATGCCGATGCCACCACCGGTTGGGGTATGGCTATCACTGCCAAGCAGTGTTTTCCCTGGTTTGCCGAATCGCTCCAGATGTACTTGATGGCAGATCCCATTTCCCGGGCGAGAGAATACTACGCCCTTGGCAGCGGCAACGGTCTGCAGGTAGTGATGGTCATCTGCATTCTCAAATCCTACTTGAATGGTATTATGATCAACATAGCTCACAGCCAGCTCGTTCTGGACTCGATCCAACCCCATTGCCTCGAATTGCAAGTAGGCCATGGTACCAGTGGCATCCTGTGTGAGCGTCTGGTCTATATGGATCCCGATTGGGTTTCCTGTTCCCAGTGTTCCCTCTTCCAGGTGGGAAGCTAGAATTTTTTCAGTCAAGGTCTTGCTCATAGTGGGCTCCTTTTGGCATCTTTGTTCTCTATTGTATACGAACTCTAGGTTGTGTGTAAAACTACTTTCCCGTAATCCTGTTCCTTTCAATGAAGAAGGCAACAAGCAACTCAATCATGACGAGGATGATGGCGGCATTTCCAATGACAAGCAATACCTTGGAAAAAGAGAGCTGCTCGTACACGCTTCCTCCCACAACTGCTCCCAGTATGGTTCCTACGGTCAGCAAGACCTCATGAATGATCATTCTCCCCGATCGATTCACACTGCCACTTGCCCCGTGGAACATGCTCTGGTCATAGGCGAATGCAAACAGTATTCCAAACAATAGGAAAAAGATTGCAAAGGGAATCGGAGAGGAGAACCCCATGGCAACAAGGGAGAGTACTCCAAAGAGCAGTTGTACCAGAAAGATGTATCGCTTCTTGAAGTGCCAGAATTCCAACTTGCCCAAAGCCAGAAAACTCACACACGTGGCAACTCCCCGCACAAGCAAGAGCAAACCGGTCTGGCTTTCACTGATCTTCAAGACATCCTGGGCGTACAACGGGAAAATGGTAAGAATGACGCTCATACCGCTGTATAGAGAGATGATGCCTACCCAAGCATAGAAGCGCAGAGGCGTGCTCGAATCCTCCCTGCCATTCTCCTTGTTATCGGCATGTTCACTCTGTACTGCCCTGATCCCAGGTACCAGTGCACTGGTTATTACAAGGAGAAGAAATACCAGAAAGAACATGAGGATGGCAACATAAAAAGGTGTGGTGGTGGAAACCTCAACGAGGATACCGGCAATATAGCTGGAGACACCGACCCCGAAAGACCAGGAGAAGTTGAAGGCATTGGTGACATGATTGAGTTGCGCCCCCTCCTTTCCCCTTGAGAACCATCCCTCTATTTGTGGCCACAGAAGACTCATGAAAGCCCCATAGAACACCAAAGCAAGGTATGCGATGGAGAGTGTCTTTGTGGAGACAAAGAGCAAGACTGCAATTGCCATCCCAACCAGGGAGGTCTCCACAAGGTGGCGTGGGCGGAAATGGACGGTGAACTTACCCCCAAGCAGGCAAAAGACCAAGTACGTCGCAGTGGTAATGGAGGCGGCAACCCCTATTTGGTCCGCACCAAGGGAGAAGGCTCTTCGAAGATGGTATACGAGTGCCAGATTGACCATTGCAATGGAGAGTTGGCCGAAGAATGAGGCAATATTCAGCACCCAGAATTGAATGGCATCACTTTTTTGCTGTGAAACGTACATGACTGCTCCAAGGATAATGTTGAGTGCAACTCTAGAACAAGATAGAATCTTGCGCAAGCAGGGGAAAAAAGTTACTCTATTGGGCATGAACAATGCCTTGTTGGAAAATGCCCCATTTATTTCGGCGGCTCTTGCTTTCTTTATTGCACAATTCCTGAAACCTTTCATCAATGTACTCTTTGAGAGGAAGTTTGTCTGGTCCATGCTCTTCAGCACCGGAGGAATGCCTTCAAGCCACGCCGCTGGTGTTATTGCTCTTGCCACCTCAATTGCATTCACAGAAGGTATCGGTACGGTAGATTTTGCCATAGCAGCTACGTTTGCTGCAATTGTCATTCATGATGCAATGGGCATTAGAAGGGCAGCAGGGAAGCAAGCTGAAGTTATCAATGAGTGGAGCAGACTCCTCAGTGATATCCACCGAGAAGGCCAGTTCACTCCAGAGAATCTGAAAACCATGCTTGGACACTCCTTCAGCCAGGTGCTGGGAGGTGTCTTGCTCGGACTTATCATTGGATTGAGTGCAACCTACCAGATCATAGGTCATTGACAGAGGTACCAAAGTTGCCCATTATCCAAACAAGAATCTAACATTACAGTATATGTATAAGGAAACAACATGAAAAAAACCATGATAGCAGCACTGATGGTGGTACTGGTCTTTGCACTTGTGCTTACCGGCTGCAAAAAGGAAGAGAAGAAAGACGGTTATGTCTTTGCAACTGATGCAACATGGCCCCCACTTGAGTTTGTTGAAGATGGTACTCTTACCGGATTTGAAGTTGAGCTGATACCGCTTATCGGCGAGAAGGTCGGTGTTCCCATGTCAGTGAAGAATATCCCCTGGGATACCATTTTTGCCGGCCTTGCCAATGGTGCCTATGATGGTGTTGCTAGTGGTGTCACCGTAACTGAAGAGCGAAAAGCCACCATGGCATTCTCCTCTCCTATTCTCTCTGCTGGACAGGTCGTCATCATCCGTAATGAAGACGCAGGCAGTATTAAGGGCATTGAGGATCTGGAAGGAAAGAAAATCGGGGTCCAGATTGGTACTACCGGAGACTTTGCATTGGAAGCGTATCCTGTCGAGAGAAGAGCATATGATGATATCGGGCTTGCCATCGAGGACATGCTCAACGGCAATGTGGATGCTGCTGTCTGTGACTCATTGATCGCCAGTGATTTCGTACTCTCGAACGAAAACTACAGCTCACGTCTGAAAGTTGCCGGTGAACCGTTCACTCAAGAAGATATTGCAATAGCTGTACAGAAGGACAACCAGGAACTCCTGGATCTTATCAACGAGGGACTCCAGAAGGCTAAGGACGACGGCTCCTTTGATGCATTAAAGAAGAAGTGGAATCTTCTGTAAGCAGTTTTTACGAAAGAACAGGGAGCTTCGGCTCCTTGTTTTTTGCATTTTATTCTCCTTTTTATGTATATTTATTCTTAAATAGTTGACATTATTTGCATATCTATGCATTATTCGCATATTACAAGAAGGAGATAATCATGAAAAAAATACTTGTTGTTGCTACCCTGTTGCTCGTGCTGACCTCTGCCCTGGTCTTCGCCCAAGCCCAGCCTGAAAGCGGAAAGAAATCCTATGTCTTCGCAGCCAACTGTGCTTGGCCCCCACTTGAGTTTGTCGATGAAAATGGGGATATCGTTGGATTTGAGATTGATCTGGTTGAAGAAATTGCAAAGGTAAATGATGTTGAGATCAGCATCGTCAATGTTGCCTGGGAAGGCATCTTTGCTGGTCTTGCCAACGGAGCCTATGATGCAGTTGCCAGTGGCGTTTCCGTCACTGAAGAGAGAAAGGCTACCATGGATTTCTCCACTCCGATTCTTGTGGTGACCCAGGCAATCCTGGCTCCTGTATCCAATACGGGTCTTTCCAATACTGCAAGTCTCAACAACAAGACTGTTGGTGTACAGCTGGGAACTACCGGCCATATCTTCCTTGATGATTTTGACCAGAGTCGTGACGACTTCAGTGTAAACATCAAGGCATATGACGAAGTCGGCTTTGCCATCGAGGATATGCTCAACGGCAATCTTGATGCAGTGGTTACTGACTCCGTCATTGCCAGTGACTACGTCATGACCAATGAAAACTATGCCAGCAAGCTGAAGATCACCGGTAGTGCCAGTGACTTGGGAGAGCCTGAGCCAATTGCCATTGCAACCTTGAAGGGCAATAGTGAAGTACTTGACCTGGTCAACAATGGACTGAAGACCATGGAAGAGAATGGAACAATGGATGCACTGAAAGAGAAATGGGGCATCATCTAAACATATCTTGTTTCACTACTGTTGCAGCCGCCGTGAGGCGGCTGTACTGTTTATCGGGATTATGTGAATAATTATACATAGTAGCTTGACTTTACATGCATAATTATGTAGTACTTCCCTTATATCAGTAAAATGTGAGAATATATGGAAAAACAACCATTTGAGAATGAAACAGTGAAAATGCAGAAGATACGGGACCAGGTGGTCTCTGTTGACCCAACTGCTCAGAAAAAAAAGGCACTTACCATCCAGATGACCGATGGGGTGCTCATCCCACGTAAGGATGATGGACATGTACTGAATTCGTGGAGAATCACCTTCTTCAGTGCAATCCTCTTGCTTGCCGGCTTGGTCATGTTCAAACCCCAACCCTATCGTGATATTTTCATGGTAACCATCAAGGGCACTCCGGTAACATTCCAGGCTACCATCTTTGCAATTTTAGGTGCCTTGATTATTGGAACCGTCACAGGTCTTGGTTCGGTGAGCAAACGGCGTTGGGTCAATATGCTCAGCGGCGTCTATGTAGAATTGATCCGAGGTATTCCCCTACTCGTCCAGTTGATCTTCATCTACTATGCAATGGGTCGTTTCTTCAAGATACAGGGGATGGTTGCGGCAGTCGTTGCACTCTCCATCTGTTTCGGCGCCTACATGGGTGAAATCGTACGGGCAGGTATCCAGGCGATACCCAAGGGACAGATGGAAGCTGCCATTGCTCTGGGATTGAGCCGCTCCCAAGCCTTCCGCTATGTCATTCTCCCCCAGACGGTAAAGGTAATACTTCCAGCAATCGGAAACGAGTTCATCTCGATGCTCAAGGATTCATCCCTGGTATCTGCAATTGCACTCAGTGATATCCTAAGAAAAGGTAGGGAGTATATCAGTCGGACCTTCCTCTCCCTGGAAACCATGTTGGTTGTTGCGCTCATATACCTCATCATCACCCTCCTGCTCTCCCGCTTGGTAGGCATCCTGGAGGAAAGGTTGCATCAGAATGGCTAGAATACGTATTGAAGATCTCTCAAAGGATTATATCACCGCAAACAAGACCTTGGTCAAAGCTGTCAAACACGCTGACCTTACGGTAGAAAACGGGGAAGTTGTTGTCATCATCGGTCCATCGGGCAGTGGGAAATCCACCTTGCTCAGAAGTGTCAATAAGCTGGAAAATCCAACCGGTGGTAAAATCTTCATCGATGAGGATGAAGTAACAAACCCACATGTGGATTTGAGAAAGATTCGTGAGGAAGTAGGAATGGTGTTCCAGTCCTTTAACCTGTTTCCCCACCTTTCTGTCATGCAGAACATCACCCTCGCCCCTGTGAAAGTAAGAAAAATGTCACAAAAGAAGGCTGAGGAGAAAGCAAGAGATTTATTGAAGCTGGTAGGGCTTGAGGAAAAAGCTGATGTACATCCACCCCAGCTTTCAGGTGGGCAGCAGCAACGTGTTGCCATCGCACGTGCATTGGCAATGGAACCGAAGGTTATGCTCTTCGATGAACCCACCAGCGCGCTCGATCCAGAGATGATCAAGGAAGTGCTTGATGTCATGCTCAAACTTGCAAAGAGTGGTATGACCATGCTTCTGGTGACCCACGAAATGGGATTTGCCAAGGCAGCTGCTTCAAAGGTTGTCTTCATGGACGAAGGACGGATTGTGGAAGTCGGCACGCCCGATGAGATATTCTCCCATCCAAAGAATGAACGAACAAAACTCTTTTTGGAGCATATTCTTTGAAAGCAGGGCCTCAGGGCCCTGTTTTTTGCTCCTAATAGATTTCTACTAGTATCAAAACAGCAGAAATCTACCATTGCCGAGAAGCAGGTACATCGTTAAGGTATCCAACAACAGGAGGCATCAACGATGCAACGTTTCAATGCTTGGCTAGAGGACCATATCACCCTTCACTCCTATGACGACCCGAAGGCAGAAAAAGAGAACGCAATTACCCATGTAGTGGGAGCTGCTCTTGCGCTCATTGCGCTCATCTCCATCATATTCAAGCTCCCCTTCATTTCCAGTACTTCCTTCCAGGTAGGGTTGGTCATCTGGGGATTGACCATGTTGTTGCTCTATAGTTCATCAGCACTCTATCACTCCCTACCCCATGGGAATGGTAAACGGCTTTGCAGGGTTCTCGATCATAGTAACATCTACTTCCTAATCGCAGGAACCTATACGCCATTGATGATGTACATCGGGACCCCTGTTGCTTACCGGATTACCTTGCTGGTCTGGTTGGTCGCGGTATTCGGTATCGTCCTCACCCTCATTTTCTGGGGAAAAGCCAAGGTATTGCATGTCCTGCTCTATCTTGCCATGGGATGGCTGATTGTATTCTTCTGGAAGGATATTGTGCCCTACCTTCCTTCTGACTTGATCAAATGGATCATTGCAGCGGGGCTTACTTACAGTATCGGGGTGATCTTTTACGCAAGTAAACGCCTCCCCCACTACCATGCCATCTGGCATTTGTTCTGTATCGGGGGAAGCGCTCTATTCTACGTCGGCTATATGCTTACTCTTGTGTAAGCAACTGGTCAATATTCTCCTGCAGCGCAGTCTCACTGACATACCCGAGGTAGCCATTAGCTATTGTGCCATCAGCATTGAAGAATACGGTGGTCGGTAGGCTGTTTGTCTGGAAGATGTAGGCAAAGACCCCTTCATCTGTAAAGACAGGACCGGAGAAAGGAAACTCTTCCATGAATTTGGTAAGGGTTTCCAGTGTTTCTCGCTGCCCATCCATTGCATTAAGGAAGATGAAGCTGATCTCATCACCATAGGTATCATACGCAGCCTGGAAGTGAGGAAGTTCCTGTTTACAGGGAGGACACCAGGAAGCGAAATAGTTGATGATTGCTGGTTTGCCCTGACGTACGGCATCGAAACTGGTCTCTTCCCCATCTAGGGTGAAAAGAGGAATATCCGGCATCTTTGGGGCTTCTTCTGCAGGAGCTTCTTCAGCCTCTTCCGTTTCAGGAGCATCAGCTTCTGCCTCAGAAGGAGTCGCGACCGGCTCATCAACTGAAGAAGTTGTTGTGGCCACATCTGGCTCTTCTACTGCATCAATTGATGGTTCAACAGTGGCAGTTTTTTCTGTAGCAGTGGGAATATTCGTAAGGTTCGGTTTGAGAGAGACAGCCGGAGCGCTGCTCTCCTTGAGTGCATTGTATGCAACTGAGGCGACGACAATGATTACGATGAATGAAATCAGGGTAATCATCAAGGTACGGGTATTTTTTTTCATGAAAAACTCCTAAAGAAATAGTGCGGCCGGATTAAACCCCAAGGTCAAGGCAATGCCGAAGGCCAGAAGGAAGAGGCCGCTGATTATCGTGATAAGCTTGGAATGCTTCTTTATCGCTGCAAAGACACCTTCGAGCTGCTCGATCAGGATTGCCGAGAGCAAGAATGGAATGCCAAGGCCCATTGCATAGAAGAAAAGGGTCATCATACCCTTGGCTACCAGTTCAGCATTTGCCGCCATCATCAGGGCACTGCCGAGCAGGGGGCCGACACAGGGAGTCCAACCCAAGGCAAAGACCAAGCCAAAGAGCATCGACTTGGGAACATTCATGTTCTGTAAGCCTTTCATCTGGAACTTATGGTTGTTGTTCAATGCAGGTATCAGGACGAATCCCAGATTATTCAGAGCAAAGAGGATGACCAGGACACCACCGATACGGTTAAGCATATCCAAGTGACTCTGAAGGAACTGTCCTATGGTGGTTGATGCAGCCCCAAGGGCTACAAAGAGAATGGTGAATCCAATGACGAATGCAATGCTGTTTTTCAACAGCAGATTCTTTTCCTGATCCTGCTCTGCCACACCACCGGCAAGGTACGAGAAGTACAGCGGAAGAATGGGGAGGATACAGGGACTGATAAAACTGATAATGCCTTCAAGAAATGCAGTTATATACGCCATGGCTGAGCATATCATAAGAGGAAAAGGTTCACAAGAGGGATAAAAATTGGTACAGTCTGACCATGGCAAAACAGAAGGGCAAAGCAGATGGAGAGACGCTGTTTGGGGCATACTACCAGGATATCTACAAAGATCGCTGGGAACCGTTGAAGGCAGCCTTGATCAAGGACAAGGTACCTATCGCGTACGATGAGGGGCTGACCCAACCATACTACCTCGATGAAGCATCAGTTCTTGCTGCAAAACTGCTTGGTGTGCAGAAGGGAGAGACTGTCCTGGACATGTGTGCAGCTCCAGGAGGCAAAACGCTTGTTCTAGCTTCCTGTCTCGAGGGTGAGGGAAAACTGGTCTCCAATGACCGTTCTTCTGCCCGCAGAGCAAGACTGAAACAAGTGGTAAAGGACCACCTCAGCGAGGACGAACGGGAGATTGTTCAGGTAACAGCCCATGATGCTACGCGCTGGTCACTCTATGAACAGAATGTATATGACCGGGTATTGCTCGACGCCCCTTGTTCCAGTGAGCGCCATGTGTTGCATGACCCAAAGGCTCTTGCTATGTGGAGCCCATCGAGACCCAAACGGCTTGCCATAACCCAATTTGCGATGCTTGCCGCTGCCCTCGAAGCAGTGAAAACGGGAGGATATATCCTGTACAGCACCTGCTCCATCAACCCGATGGAGAATGAGCGTGTAGTCGAAAAGTTGTTCGAGAAGCGGGTTGGAAGATTCACCATTATGGATAGCGCCCAAGCGGGAAGTGAAGAGAGAGACTATGGCTCCATCATTCTTCCCGACCAAGGAGAGGGCCGAGGTCCACTCTATTTTTGCCTGATCAGGAGAGATGTATGAGTAGTGTCGCCATTGTACGATGTGAGCAATATGAACAAGCGTTGGTCGATCAGGCGGTTGCCGTGGCCTGTGAGAAAGGAGAAATGCCTGATGTCAGGGACAAGCGTATTCTTCTCAAACCAAACATTCTCAGTGATGCCAAGGAAGAGCGTGGTATAACCACGCACTCAGCTGTCCTTAGGGCTATGATCAGGCATCTCAAGAGCCAAGGCGCAAAGGAGGTGTTGGTTGGTGATTCCCCAGGATTGCAGAAACCCAATTTCCAACCAAAAGCTTCAGGTATATATCAAGTATGTGAAGAGGAAGGGGTACAGTGGATTGACTTCACCAAACAACCTAAGACCTACACAATTCCGTATACCCGTGGCAAGAAGCTTCCTCTCGCTGCCGTACTGTCACAGGTGGATATGGTCTTCAGCCTTCCCAAATTCAAGACACACCAATTGATGTACGCCACAGGAGCGGTCAAAAACCTGTTTGGATTGGTGCCCAATCTATACAAGAGTCCCTGCCATGTGCAGTTCCCTTCGCGTGAACAGTTTGCGTCCCTGATGGTGGGTATCGCTTCATCGTGAAGCCCGCGTTCAGCCTGATGGACGGGATCATCGCAATGGAAGGACCAGGCCCGGCAAACGGGGTCTCTCGCCATCTGGGCCTCTTGATCGCCAGCCGTGATGCAGTAGCCTTGGATTACGCTCAGGCACAGATCATGGGGTATGATCCTCTGCTCGTTCCTATCGTCTCAGAAGGGATCAGGAGAGGTTTGGGAGAAAAACCCACCTCCTACCCTGCTCTCTCTGCTGAAGAGCTGGTACAGGGAGACTACGTATGCATCGAGATACAAAAACGCACCAGTTTTCTCCACTCCTTGATCGTACCCTTTATTTTCAGTCGCTATATCCGCTGGAAGGTTAAGAAGGAGCGCAAGGCTCCGGTCTTTCTGGTCGATCCTTGTATTGGTTGCAGAAAATGCATCGACATTTGCCCCGCCGAAGCCTTGACGATGGTTGATAAACGTATCATCATCGACCCCAAGGCTTGTATCCGATGTTACTGTTGCCATGAAGTCTGCCCTGCCTCAGCGATACTTGTTGATGAAGAAATTCCCTCCTAGAGGATGGTTGTATGGATAGTCCCACGTTGTTTTTCAGTATCTTGCTCTCCCTTCTCCCCATCAGTGAACTGAGGGGAGGCATACCCTATGCCTATTTCAATGGGGTTTCCCTTCTCATAGCAACTCCTCTTTGTGTGCTTACCAATGCCTTGGTTGCCCCAATCGTCTACACATTTCTGGCAACATTTCATAAGCTATTCCATGAGCATTGGAGGTGGTATGCCTCCTTTTTCGATCGCTTTGTCGCCAGGGCTCAGAGACGCGTTGCCCCTAAGGTCAGCAAGTATGGCTACTGGGGTATTCTCCTCTTTGTGGCAATACCCTTGCCGATCACCGGTGCATGGACGGGAACCCTTGGTTCCTGGATTTTGGGCCTTGACAAGCGCAAGACCATGATGGCAGTATTCGGCGGAGTCATTGTCTCCGGCCTGATCGTCACCAGCTTGGTTGTCCTTGGGGTCGGAATCGATTCGGTATTCATTAAACGAATCTGAGGAACCATGCAATTCAATTTAGAAAAAGAGCTCAACCCTGAGCAGTGCAAAGCTGCATCCACTTTGCACGGCCCCCTGCTTGTTATAGCCGGAGCCGGTAGTGGAAAGACAAGAATGCTGACCTTTCGTATCGCACATATGTTGGAGAAAGGGATCAATGAACACTCCATCCTTGCATTGACCTTCACCAATAAGGCAGCAAAGGAGATGGCACAGCGGGTGCGTTCCCTCACTGGCTTGCCATTGAAGAAACTTACCACGACCACTTTCCATGCTTTTGGCATGGGAGTTCTCAAGCAGTATATACAGCATTTGGGGTTCAAGAATAATTTCACTGTCTATGATACCAATGACAGGAAAGCATTGATGAAGGAAGTAATCCAGAATCTTGATTATGTTGTTGAGAGCTTTGATTTGTTTGAGCTTTCTTCCTTGTTCAGTGATATCAAGACAAAGCGTAAGGTCTTTGGCCCCAATGCCTCTGACAAGATCAGGAATCTTTACTACGAGTACGAGAAGCACCTCAAGGCATACAATGCTGTCGACTTTGATGACCTGATCATGAAACCCCTTGAATTGTTTGACAAGCATCCTGAAATCCTCGATGAACTCAGGGCACGATACAGCCATATTCTTGTGGATGAGTTCCAGGATACATCCCTTTCCCAGTACCGAATGGTCGAGCTGCTTGCACAAGAGAGCCGTAATCTCTGCGTGGTTGGTGATGACGACCAGTCCATTTACAGCTGGCGAGGTGCAAACTACGAGAACCTGGTGATGTTTGAACGTGAATTCCCTGAACGTCTGGAGGTTAAGCTCGAGCGCAACTACCGTTCCACTGGAAATATTCTCGAGGCGGCCAACCGTCTGATCGTGAACAACCAGATGAGGAAGGACAAGAAACTCTGGACCGATAGTGGGAAGGGTTCTTCCATCCGGCTTATCCACCCTGCCCATGATGAGGATGAGGCTTCAACCATTGCAGATGAGATTCTCATGATCCATAAGAAAGAGGACCGTCCATTCAGTGATTTCGGTGTACTGGTGAGAACCAACAGCCTGATTGCCATCCTGGAGACCAAGTTCACTGAACGGGGTATTCCTTCCCAGGTAACCGGTGGGCAGAGTTTCTTCGACCGAAAGGAGATCAGGGATATTGTAAGTTACCTGAAGGTGATCGCCAACCAGGATGATGACATCAACCTACTCAGGATCGTCAACACCCCAAGAAGGGGAATCGGCAGAACCACGCTCGAGAAAATGCGTAAGGTAGCTGATGACCATAAGTGTTCTCTCTTCAGCGCCCTGACCCTGATGAGCATATCTACCGATGGACAGGTCAAGGAAGCAATGAAACGTACACTGAAACGGTTTGCTGATTTGATTGAGGAGTATCATTACCAGCTTTTCAATACAAATACCCAGAGGAACCAGATACTGAGGACCTTGATCCAGGAGATAGGGTACAAGCAGCATATCGAGGCGGAACATCCCGATAATGAAGCATTCGCTGCGTATAAGATGAAAGGTGTCAGCATGCTCTGTGATATGCTCGCCAGGTGGGAGAGGAACCCTGAGAACAGGAATGCTTCCATATTCGACTACCTGAACAGGATCAGTCTTGCAGGGAAAGAGAATCCTGAGGAAGAGGATGCAGGGAAGATTGCCCTGATGACCATCCACGCCTCCAAGGGACTGGAGTTTGATACCGTATACCTCGCAGGGGTGGAAGATCAGTACATTCCCCATGCAAGGGCAATAGAAGAGAACCCAGCCAGCCTTGATGAGGAAAGGCGACTTTTCTATGTAGCGATCACCCGAGCAAGGCGTGCGCTTATTATCAGCAGCTGTGAGAAACGCAAGCGAGGATTCGAGCTGGTAACCAGTATCCCTTCACGTTTCCTTGAGGAGATTCCCAAGGAACTGTTTGATGAGGTAGATCCAAACCAGCAGCTTTCCAGTGATGAGGTAAGTGACAAGCTGAGACTGCTCAAGGAACGACTGGCATCCAGGCAGGCAAGGTGATCAATCAGGGTTGGTGATATTTACTGTTATGGTATCTGCATAGGTACCGCTGACTTTGTTCATTACTTCTGTCTCACTGATGTCACCGATACGAATATTGCGAGTATTCAATACGCCAGATTGTAAGCCGGACCATGTGTAAGCTGTCCCCTTTTCTATTAGCTGGTTCTCTAGATATAGATTGAAATTGATGGGAGCCCCAGAACCAACACTTGGGAAAAGCTGAAACGAGGAAGCCGGAGATTGGTCAGAAAAGGTAAACTGCTGTGCATAATTGGTTCCTTGTGTCCCATTCATCACTTCTATGCGAGCCTCATTTATGGTCACCCTGTTGCTCCCATAGGCATTACTGAGTTCAAAATTTGATTCAGGTATCAGAAAATCGATGAAGAAGCTCTCTATGACTGGCACTTCTCCATAGTAAAATCCTGGCGTATCCGGATCATCCGGGTTGGTGTAACTACCTGGATCAAGAATTGGAGTATTATCAGGACCACTTGAACCATCGGTAGTAACATAACTGCCTTGCGATTCTTTCACACTACCTGATCCTGTGGTATACGACCCAACATTGGTATTTGGACTATCTGCAACAGCCACACTGAAGCGAGGATTGAATCCAACAGGCAAGGAAAATGGAGAATCCAATTTAAAGTAAGAAGCTGGTCGCCATCCACTCTGAGCATTTCTATTGGTACTGTTTGTATTTACCAGATACAACTCTACATAGAATGGGTTTGCGTACACCGTATTGCTCTGCCAAGAAATTATTGGCCTCAAGTTATCATAAAGAACTTGCAGAACTGGCTCTGAACCGAATCCATTTGGATATGCCACAGATATGATATAGAAATCATTCGTGTTTAGCTCGAAAGGACCATCAGCCCAATCCTTCATAAGCCCTGTCAGGGGAATTTGATCACTCGCCTCCCCTATATTAACAAGTGAAGGACTATAAATTTCTCCTGTTGTCGAGGTTATGACGAATGTGCCAAGTTTTGCACCCAATACAGTTGGATGGGTGAAGGGACCAGGAGAGATATCAAGGGTGATTGCACTTTCGCTCAGATACGTGGCTGTTACCTCAGCGAACAGTAATATGGGGACAAGAGACAGGATGATATAACAATAAACCAATCGAATCTTTTTCATAATTCATGAATCCTATCTTTGTATTATATAAATACCTAACATTCATTCCTTTGTTGTTTTTAACCTTATCAACCAACACAAACTTATACAAGTATGTGACAATGTATAGCCCTAAGTAATTATTTTCGATACTTTTGTGTGTCGGGTTTTAGTTCTCCCTCCATATTTGTTACGGAATCAACCATTGACTGCTACCATCCTTGCCCCTACACTTTCAGTATGAAAAAAAGATGGTTATTTATCACCATTATTATCATACTCACAAATGGATTCCTTGCTGCAAAGCAGGAAGTAACGATAACGTCGTCCTATGAAACTGAACAGTATTTACAATTTCAATATGGACCTCCTCCTGTTCTTTCCAATTTCAACTCAGGTGACATTGAAATTTATCCAGCCAATCTCTGTGCACTGCTTGGTACTCTAACTCTTTGGACAGATGGAAATAATCTATTTGATCCTGAACTTATAAATATAAGCGTAAGTACAAGCTTATTTATCGAAGGATATGTAAGAGATCCTAATACTGGACAGATTGTTTATGAAGAACAGATACCGGTTACACTGAGAGCTATTACTATCGTAGGGGGGGCTGTTGTTGATTCTGTAATTGTAGAAAATGGAACCATTGATCTGGTCTCTGGAGGGGGAAACGTGTTACCTGGACAAGTAGACACACTGACCACCTATATTGTCATGATTGCCCCGGACTATGGATATGATTACTACATACCTGGTGTCTATTACTCTTTGGATGAGAACAGTTCCATTGGATCATTTGGAGTATCAGCTGACGGGCAGGGTCAACAAGAATTTGAAGAAATCCCAGTAGAGGTGGATGGCAGCGGAACGGCTACCCCTACAGCTCCTTTCATCCCTACTGCTCCTGTTCCAGGAGACGAGGTCGAGATTCCTTTTGAAGGAGATGGATTCCCCTTTGAACATCAATACGCTTTCAGTATTATCAGCAATCCGGCGTCCTTTGACTTACAAGATGCCTTGCTCGGGAATCGCCCCGTTATTGCAACAGTCGAATTACAGGTTACACAAGCAGAACAGAACACAGAGTATGGCGTTGAAATCGCATTTACCAGTAAGAATCCAAACGGGTTCAGGCTCCATCTGAATGGTGACCTCTCATTATACGGGATCCCATACCAACTATTTTTTGGGCAAGACCTTCAACCTATTCCTCATGCCCAATTCATTGAATGGAGAAATCTTCTCACCAATAGCAGTACCTTTGCATCAATGGAAAAAACCATAACAGTCTCGGTCAATGATGGACCTGAATTGGGAGAAGCTCCTCAAGGACAGTACAGTGACACTGTTACGGTAAATATCATTCCTTTAGACACATTGAGCCCTTGATGGAGAGATGTATCACTTACTTTTTTGTGTTTTTTAACCTTTTAGACTCACAGGATGCGTGCATCAAAACTACTAGATCATCTAGTAATTCATTGTCACCTATACCACATTTATCACCCAATTCAACCAGTCCCATCTTCTCTTTTCTTTGCAATGAAAGAGAGAGAAATGGAACCCTTACCTGCATGTAAGGCGATGACAGGAGAAGCCTGCTCTACGAACATTGGTTTTATCCCTGTTTCCCGTTCTACTATCTGCGAAACAGAGGTAGCCAGCCCTGCATTGCCGATATAAGAAAGACCATAGGCCTGGATACCCGATTCCCTATATACTTTCATGAAGCGTCCAACCAAGGCAGAGATACTTCCTGCTCTGGATAATCGTATACCATGGAAGGCACCACCACCTTCCTTGGACAGCCCTACCACTGGCTTAAGATTCAGCTTCAGCAACAAGGAGCCAAGCTTCTTTGGGATTCTACCACCGGCCACCATCATCTCGAGCGATTGGACCGATACCAATATCGTGGTACGTTCTGCAGTTTCTCGGATACTTTGTAAGAGAGTATCACCCTGCTCTCCCCCTGCAACTGCTAACGCTGCTTCTCTAGCTACAAGCCCTTGGGCTGAAGCATTGAGCTTCGTATCAATGATGGAAATATCTGCACCTTTCTCTTGCAATGCTTTTGCTGCTACTCGATACGCATTATACGTGCCACTAAGCTGGGAAGAGACAGAGAGCACTACAATATGCTCATAGTGTTGGGTGAGAAACTCCAGATGGCGCTGAATCTCCCCTATTGAAGGCATCGAAGAGGATACCTTTTGAGAGCGGTTATCCATGATCTTCAACAAAAGGGGGGATGAAATAGTAATACGGTCAAAATAGGATGTCTCCCCAATCTGTATAATCTGAGGAATCCTGTAGATTCGCAGCTCATCAACCACCTCTTGGGGGATATCGGCTGAGGAGTCAGTGACAATGACTGTATTGGAAATACGTGAACTTACAGCAAGCTGTTGCATATGCATGTCATCGACTTTTTGCTCGGCGATGTGGGAACAGCGACCAAGCCGTTCAAACATCAAGGCAGGATCATCAGTATGAAGGTGTACCTTCATTTGGTCCTCATAGCTTCCAATTACCAATGAATCACCAAGGCCCATCACTGCCTCTTTCACACGCTGTTCTTCCCCTTCTGAAATACGCAGAAGAGCCTCTGTGCAGTACCTATACCGGCCATTCTCATGAGCATAGGAACTCTCCATCGATTCTTGAGCTACATGCACAAGCAAATCAGTCTCAGAGAACACCCTCGCAGGGTTCAGGATATACTGATCAACTCCTTCCAAGATGGATACAAATGCTTTGGCACCAGCATCCACTACCCCTAATTGCCTGAGAAGTTCCATTTGGTTGGTTGTTTCTTTCTCCGCTTTTCGAGCTGCACGAAGGGCACGACGTAACTGAATGGGAATGGGAATATTAGAGCCTTCTGCCTGTGAGAGTTGATTAGCCCAACTTCTCATAACAGTAAGTATAGTTCCTTCCATAGGTTTCTCAACTGCATTGTAGGCTTCAGTAACCGCAGCCTTCACAGAATCTATGAATGCGTTGACAGTAAGTTCCTCAAATTCCTTCGCAATAAGAGAGAACCCGTGAAAGAACTGGGCAATGATCATGCCTGAGTTCCCTCTGGCCCCGATGAGCGCTGCTCTTGCAAAATTGTTTGAGATATCAGCAACAGATCCCGATCCATCAGTATTGGAGAGGATTGAATTGAGCGTATGGGTGATGTTTGACCCAGTATCTCCATCGGCGACAGGAAACACATTGATATTGTTGATCTTTTGCATGTTTTCCCTGAGATGATAAAAGCCAAATGTCAATGAACCATAAAGATCTTTTCCCGAAATGGTCATGAGTGCTCCTTGTCAGCAAATACGCTGAATTTTGGTTCCATGTGGAGTATCAGACGTTGTATATTCGTCCTGTGTGTAAAGAGAATCAACAAGGCCAGTATTCCCAGAAAAGCCAATCTGGAATACTCAACTTGCTGTCCTTTGATACTAGAAAATAACAGATAGTAGGGAATGAGCGCACCATAAGTCGTTATGGAAGCAATTGAAATGTACCGACTTACAAGTGCCACAGAGAAGAAAACAACCAGACCTGCAACTATGGCAAAAGGGAAGAGGACAGCAATAACCCCCGCTCCGGTAGCTACCCCTTTACCTCCCCTATGCGTAGAGAGAAATGGGGTATAGATGTGCCCAAGAATGGTCGCCATGCCAATACACAGGAGGGGTATGGTGGTCAAGGTGAAGAATTGAACGGCGAGCAGGGAGGGAATCACGCCCTTGAACAGGTCAAGGGCACCTACCATGACTCCATATCGAAACCCAAGAGTCCTACTTGTATTGGTAGCCCCAAGGTTTCCGCTTCCTCTCTCGCGTAAATCGATATGCTTCCTCTTTGCAAAGAGATAGGCAGTGGGGATGCCGCCAAGAACATACCCAAAGAGGCATAGTACCGTTGTTACCAACAGATTGCTAATCATGTCCTCTTTTTCCAAGGAATAAACAGAGAGGTTTGGCGTACATATGTTTGATAGTAAGCCTCATTCCCGTACTTCTCTTTCCAGGATTTCTCCAGAAGGTTAACTCCACTGACAAACAGCAGCAACAGGGTTATAAATACCGGTCCAAGGACAACAAGGAAATCAACCCCCTTTAGAGCAGGAAGAACCATCACAAAGATTCCCCACCATACCAAGATTTCACCAAAATAGTTCGGGTGACGACTATACGCCCATACACCGGAGGTGATGAGCTTCTTGGGATGCTTCTTCTTGAAAGTGTTTTTCTGATAATCGGCAACAGTCTCATAGATCAGGCCAAATAGGGAAATGCCCAATCCAATAAGAAGGAAAGGGTAGTTTATTTGCAAGCCAATCTGCCCCATTGCAAATGTCACTGGCAACAGAATAATCCATACCGCAGTTGCCTGGAGAAGCCAAAAGGTTCCGAATCGAACAAATGAATCACGTTTATCATCGAAGCGATGATCAACTTTCGTGGCAAGAATACGACTGAGCAGGTAAGCGCCCAAACGCAAAGCCCAAAGAGACACAACACTAAGCAAGACGGTCTGTAAAAGGGCTTTCTCTGCATGCAGCAGATATAAATAGAGAACAGCAATCAAGAAGCTTAAACTATAGGAAAGATCTGTTACCACATCAGTCTTTCGTATAAAGGCATAAACAAAAAACAGGGTATTGATGCCAAAGGATATGAGAAGGATTTCAAGAAATAGATTCATGGAAAGCTCCTATTGCAAATAATATTCTATTAATACACGGTAACAATATTGCATACTACCATAAGAAATTCAATCTAACGATATCCGTCTATACAAATATGTAATATTTGTACAAAGTTTGTACAAATTAATATTTTCCTACTTGTTTTAATATATCTTCTTTGTTAGTATCTCATTTAATGAGTATAAAGCGACAAATCAGCGCTTTGCTCTTCATCTTGGTTGCCAACATCTTGTCAGCTGATATCACAGTTAACTACACTCCTTCACCCTACCTCTATTTTGAAAGAGGCAATGCTCCGTTCAACCAAAATGACTTCGTAGCAAAACTAGGCACTTTGGTGTTTGACAACCCTGATGGGGATATCATTCAAGACCCATTGCTCCTCTCATACAATGGTGATTTACAGTTTACCTTTACCGGAGAAATGGACCATGACCGACCTGAGGATTCAAATTTTCGTCTTGCCAGTGCATGGAATAACAATTGGCGTTATATCGATAACCAAACGAGCCATTTATTAAAGAATGAGAATATGGAACTTACTGATGGTACTGTTACTATCGGCATCTATCTCATCAGTACGCAGAATGCCCACCGCTATATTGAAGGTGAAATCTATACCTGGAAAAGTGGAATATTCGGTTCCTTCAACCTCCAGATACAGGATGAGGACGACCAGAACAACAATGTTTATGTACCTGTGAATGGGCAGGAGATCATCGAGGGACAGCCCCCTTCTTCTACTACTTCTCTTCTTGAACCTGGAGAGACAATTCCTGATGACCCCATTCCCTATGGAGATCCAATCGAGCAGGTTAACTTTCTTCTCTCCATCGTACAGGAAGAGGCTTTTCCCATTGAAGAAGCTTATACAGGGTCCCAGATACAAGTTGCAGAAGCTCAGCTTATACTGCAAAACGCCATAGAAAGTTTTCCATATGCTGTCAACATTACCTTCAGAAACGCACAGAATAATCCAGATTTCTATCTGCGTCTCAACAATGAAGAGATACCATATACCATCCCGTACACACTTCTCTTTGGCACTCGCGAAGTGACTGGCGGTGTCCCATTACTATGGGAAGATATTCTTGCCCCCTTCAGCAGCATACCCATATTTATAGCAGGTATAGTCAAGACGCAGGCAGAAGCAGCAGTGGCAGGGATATATAAAGACACCATATTTGTTGAAATTACGCCAATTGATAGTTAGTTTCTTTTTTTTTCAAGTCATAGGCCCTAGTTTTATTTAATCCTCCTTATTATCACATATTAACAATTGCTTTTTTATCAAGAATAAATCTCAATTAAGAAATCTTTTATTGAATTAATCCAATTTCTTATATATCATGCATGCATGAAAAAATTGGTATTATTGGTCTCAGTCTTGATCTTTTACAGTCAGGCACTTCTTTGGGGTCAGATTGAAGTTAATTATGACAACTCAAATCCAATAGCCTTCCAAATTGGCACTACTCCTCTGTTTCCTGATGGCAACCTTATCGCACTTTTGGGTACCATGACATTCAATACAAATGGAGCTCCATTATTTGATCCGGCTTTTATGATTGTTTCACCTGTTACCAATGGGATTTCATTTTCTGGAGATCGATACTCCTATACTGATTCGAGTGGACAGAAGCATTATAACAATAATTCAAGCTTTGGATTCCGTATTGTGGCTGTTACAAATCTAACTTCTGGAGGCTTTCTTAAACAGGATATCACCAGTGCATCAGGTACTCCTATGGTGCCAGGAGCTTCAGGAAACCAAGCATCTAAAATTAGTTCGATTCAGCTCTATCTGGTCTCATGGGAAACAAACATGGAAAACAAAGTTAGATCTGGATCAAACTATACATTGACTTCCAACAACCTTGAAACCTTCAATATTGCTACAGCAGATAAAGGTAGTGGGTTCTATCAGGGCTATACCTATGCGAAAATCAACAATCAAGCTGTACCCAGCAACGGAAACGCTCCAATACCAGGGCAGAGTTTCAGGGAGTCTCCGATTGTAGACATCCCTTTTGGAGAAGTAAATGAGGATCCAATTCTCACCCTATCCATCCAAGCAGAAACAAATTTCTCCATACAGAATGCATATGGAACAAATAAGACCAAGATTGCAGAAGCCCAACTGACACTGCAGAATGCTGAGAGTGGAAAAACATATGGAGTGGAGGTTACCTTTAGTAATAGTGTAGGAAGCCAAACCTTCAGTCTGCATCTTGATGGCCAGCGTACTCTTTTTGCCATCCCCTACCTTCTTCTCTTCGGTGGAGAACCAGTGACAGGGAGTGTCCCCCTTGACTGGGTAGATCTTTCTTCCAGTGCTCCAAATATTCGTTCGATTGAGGTTTCTGGGATCAATCAAGACCGTGCTGACATGGCTCCAGCAGGGCTGTATCAGGATACCATTACCATCAGTATCACGCCAAAAGATACGTTGTAATCCTCTGCCTTATTGCATAATCATGCAAAAAGTGTGTATTGTCTGAACATACCAATCAGAGGATGGGCACTATGTTCGATATAGACTACGCCAAAACACCGGTTACCGATTTCTATGGAGTCAATTGCTTCACTGAAGTAGAGATGGGTAAGTACCTCAGCGACCCGATCATCAGGCAGCTGAAGGAAGTACAGCGTGGTCAACGTGAACTGACCAGTGAACTGGCAGACTTTGTTGCAAGTGCAATGAAGCAGTGGGCCCTTGCAAAAGGTGCAACCCATTTCTGTCACTGGTTCCAGCCCCTTACCGGCCTTACCGCAGAAAAACATGACTCATTCATCAGCCCAACCAAGGGAGGGAAGGTCCTGCTCGAATTCAGCGGAAAGGAGTTGATCAAGGGAGAGGGGGATGCTTCATCTTTTCCAAATGGAGGACTGAGAGCAACCTTTGAAGCACGTGGTTATACTGCTTGGGACACCTCCTCCCCTGCCTTCATCAAGGACGTCAACGGGGTAAAAACCCTGTACATACCCACTGCATTTTTCTCCTATAACGGAGAAGCGCTCGACAAGAAAGTACCATTGCTCAGAAGCAACCAAGCTCTTGAGAAACAGACACTACGTGTACTGAAGGCCCTAGGCAACAACAAGGCAAAACGGGTGATCATCAACATTGGTCCAGAGCAGGAATATTTCTTGGTGGACAAGCAGTTTTATGACCAGAGGCCCGACCTCAGGCTCACGGGACGAACAGTTATGGGCAACTTGGCTGCCAAGGGACAGGAGCTGAATGACCACTACTATGGCACCATCGGAGACCGGGTGACTGTGTTCATGAGTGAATTAAACTTTGAACTTTGGAAACTTGGTATCAGCAGCAAGACCCAGCACAAGGAAGCTGCTCCCAACCAGTTTGAGATTGCAGTCGTATATGATGCTGCGAATCTCTCAACAGATCACAACCAACTTCTGATGGATGTACTCCAGATGGTGGCACTTCGCCATGGCATGGTTGCTCTCCTTCATGAGAAGCCTTTCCTGGGAGTGAATGGGTCAGGCAAGCATGACAACTGGTCACTCAGTACTGATGATGGCACCAATCTTCTCAGTCCTGGCAACAATGTCGAGGATAATCTGCAATTTCTTATCTTCCTTACTGCTTTTATCAAGGCAATGGATGAATACGCTCCTCTTATCAGATGTGGAGCGGCCACCGCTGGCAATGATCATCGCCTCGGCAGCGCCGAAGCTCCTCCCGCAATCATCAGCATCTATCTGGGAGATCAGCTCAGCACCATCCTCGATACCATTACCATGGAAGGGTGTTGCACGAAAAGCGACCGACAATACGTACAAATGGGCATGACCATGTTGCCTCAGCTACCCAAGGACCTCACTGACCGTAACAGAACAAGTCCAATTGCATTTACCGGTAATAAGTTTGAATACAGGATGGTAGGATCTTCGCAGTCTATGGCAGGTCCCAATATCTATATCAACACTGCTGTTGCACAAGTTCTTGAGGAAGCTGCCAATCGCCTTGAGGCTGCAGAAGATGTTGAACTTGAGTGCCACAACATCATTACTGATTTCTACCAGGCCCATAAACGCATTGTTTTCAACGGGAATGGGTATAGTAAAGCGTGGAAAGACGAAGCTAAAAAACGCGGGCTTCCCGAATTTAAGGACACGGTGAGTGCTCTACCACAAATGCTGAGTGAGAAGAGCTTGGAGCTCTTTGAAAAACAGCAGGTATTTACGAAGAGTGAGATTACCTCCAGATTGGAAATATACCTGCAGACCTACAGTAAACAGATCAACATTGAAGCTTCGATCATGGTCGAGATGTGCAGAAAGTACATCATTCCAGCGGTGAGTGAATATGTGGGAAAACTCAGCGATACCATCGCCAAGCAAGATGTCATAGGTCTCGATACCACTCTGCAGAAACGGAATGTGGGCATCGTCCAGAATGCTCTCAATCAGGCAATTGAAGCTACAGAATATTTGCATGTTTGTGTTGCAAAAGCACTATCCTTCAATGAAGAAGTACTGACCCAGGCAGAAACCTATCGTGATGAAGTGGTGCCTCAGATGCAAACACTGAGAAGTTATGTCGATCTTGCAGAGACATATACAGAAAAGCAGTACTGGCCATTTCCAAGCTATGATGACCTGCTTTTCAGACTGTAGATGCAACCTTGCCAAGGCTGAAGGATAAATGTTTCGGCCTTGGCATCTGACAACATTCGCTGTGAAGTAAAACGCAAAATCCAGTCACTTTTTGGATAATGCTTGTCACGGATGGAAACCCTCTGTTTCCGACCACTGAAATTCAGAAGCATCAATCGCTTCTCATCTCCATATTCGCGTACATAACATACAACATGATTGTTGTTTGTATCGAGATATGCACAAGTACCACGTCTGAAGACAGTCTCTTCTCTTCTCATTCCAATCAGTGCGCGATAGTAATGCAACATGGATGAAGCATCTTGCTCTTGCTCTGCTACTGCATAGGAGGCAGCATTGGAGGCAAATGGAAGCCAGCTTTCTCCATCAGTAAAACCAAATCCCTTTTCATTGGACCATATCATCGGTCCCCTTGCTGGATCCCTTCCTGGATGAACCGGCCAATACCGTTTTCCTAGAGGATCTCTGATCGATTTCCAAGGGACTTTGGAATCTGGCAAACCCAATTCTTCCCCGTAGTATAAGAATATCGAACCCCTCTGCGTGAGCAAAAACAGTGCAGCAAGTTTCGCTTTTGCCACATTTCCAGAAAGTCGGCTTACTATTCGTGGTATATCATGATTATTTAGTACCCAACTCGGTATTCTATTTTTCCCAATTGCTTCGCACCATCGCTTTGCACTTCGCTGCCACTTGGTTGCATTGAATCGCGTATAGGCAAGAGAAAAATCAAAGGAGAGATGTAATTCATCCCTGTTCCTGCCCAAGAATGAGGCAGCCAACTCCGGCTCCCCTGGCAACTCCACCATGATTTCACCCACCAACATCCTATCTGGGTAAGCATCTACCAATTGGCGCATCATTCTCAATTTCTGATGTGTTCCCGGCCTATTTCTATCAAAGATATGCCGTTGCATGTCATACGGCCTCGGACGAGACCCAACAATTCTGGGATTGCTTCTCAGTGTTTTATCCTTGAAGATACAGTTGATCACATCAAGGCGGAAGCCATCGATACCACGATCCAACCAGAATGTAAGGATCGAGAACATTGCATCTACAACTTCTTGGTTCCTCCAGTTAAGATCTGGCTGCTCCTCAAGGAAAGAGTGTAGATAGTATTGCTGCCTCTTTTCATCATAACTCCACGCTCTCTTCCCAAATGCTCCTTGCCAATTATTTGGTATCGAATCACTCCAGATATAATAGTCAGCCTTTTCATTATCTTTCGATTGCCGACTCTCCTGGAACCATGGATGCTCGATAGAAGTATGATTGAACACCATATCAAATATAATCTTGATATTCCTTGTATGCGCTTCCCGTATCAATTGATCCACATCGTCCAATGTTCCAAATACTGGGTCAACATTCTGGTAGTCAGAAATGTCATATCCGAAATCAGCCATGGGTGAGCAATATATTGGACTCAGCCATAGCGCATCGATACCAAGAGAGACCAGGTAATCCATTCTCTTGATGATACCTTGCAGATCGCCAATTCCATCACCGTTTGTATCTTGAAAACTACGTGGATAGATCTGATAGACGATACACTCTTCCCACCATGTTGTTGCCATCTCTGTATACCTCACAAACGAGTATACCGCATGACAGAGAAGAGCTCAAAAGAGAATTATAAAAAAGTGGACAAAGCAATATGCCATTACTGATTTGTAATTGTTCTAAGGTTAAGACTACTCATAGTATCTATACAAAATACATTTTATTACTTATCTTTTCTGTATTATATTTATTGCATTTTTATTTGTATTCATATTTTTTTAATTATTTTTAATATTAGTATAGTTCATGATAGTGTATATTGCTATCTTACCCATCAAATAAAAGTATTCTATCTAATATATTCAATACTTATTTTGTATATTTCATGATCACAAAAATAGCATACCTATATCAAAATAATATTTTTTTAATATAGGATTCAATTGTTATATAATGGAATCTATAAAATATTTTCAGTAAAATGCAAGGTATGTTAGGCAAGGATATGGTATGGCTATTATGTATAAGAAGAATCAATCCTCAGCATGTTTTTTTGCAAATTCACGTAGGGAAAACCGTATCCCAGCAGCCCAACCCAAGCCCATGCTCTGGAATAGTTCTTCCAATTCCCTCTTGAATGATGGTTCTATTGAAAACGTAGTGAGCACCTTGTTTTCTTTCTTTCGCTTCTTTGGTTCATTCGAGAATAACTCTTTCGCTTTCTGTCCGCTGATGCTTTCATCCAAGACCGATTCATTTTCCACATCCGGGTTTTTTTTCAGTGCCATACCTTATCTCCAAATATCTTTATTAAGTGTCTTGATAGCTCCTACAGTACTCTCTTTTAACCCTCGTCCCCTTGACTTGAATAACTGGGGAGCATAACCTGCTTCCTGAGCTTTCCTAAAAAGAGGATCGACTGGAATTTTATACACAGTGAACACGCCTTCGCATGCTGCATTATAAATGTCCCTGTGTTGTTTTATCCTGTTGTCAAAAGAATTTATGATGATTTTTGAATGGCTCACAGTAGATCGAAGATTCTTCTTTAATTTTGCCAATTCATCAATGAATATTTCAAGTCCATCAAGGCTAAATACTTCAGGAGTCATAGGTGTAATGACTTCATTACTGGAGATAAGCGCTGCACGTTCCAAACGACCGAGGCCTGGAGAAAGATCCAGGATTATCCTGTCAAATGATTCCGAAACTTCATGCACCAAGTCCTGTAAAACAAACGGCTCTTCTGCCAATTTTGTTTCAGCATACAGTTTCAATGTCCCACCAATGCCAAAGGTAGGAAGTAATGACATGTTCTGTATCTGTGGTATAGGAATAATAGCATCTTGGATATAGCACTTCCCTTGGACAACATCAGCTAATTCAAAAAGAGGAGCTTCCTTCAAAAACCAAGAAGAAGCATTTCCTTGAGGATCAACATCAATCAACAACGTACGATACCCATCCAATGCGGATTGGCAAGCGAGTGTTCCTGAGATGGTAGTCTTTCCTACACCACCTTTCTGGAGGTGGAATGATATTGTCTTAGCCATGGATTATAAACCTTAAGCCATAGTATATACCCAGTTCATCGGTCGTACAAGTATTATTCTGAATCAAGCAAGTATACAGTGAGTCTTATTTCATTTCAGTACTTAATATTATAGTAATCTGTAAATTTATAATACATTTGCTATCTTTATTTAAGTGTTATATAATGGTTTTACATTTATTTTAATATTATTTCAATTTTGTATCTATTTTATTTTATACATATTCGATATATATACATCCATGATTACTAATGTGTAGAAATCTGTATCTATTCGTTGCAAAAACCACGTTGCAATATCTCCTCATAGTCAATAATCTTTCGTCAATTCTCAGTTCTGCTAGGGATGATACCATTCATAATTATTCCTGATCCCATTGAAGACTGTTGCAATATATCATCATCAAATCTTGTAGAAAAAACAATTGGATCTAAACATATAATTATATCATTTCTATTCCGTTATAGTTTACTATTATAGTGTATTTCATTTATATATACTTATTTTAGATGTAATACAGTATTATATTAGTATTGTTATTTAGTATTTTATCGTTGTTATAATACTATTTTAATCAATATTTAATTCTAATAATATAGTTATTAATATCAAAACAGTACCATTATATCTGTATAATAATAGTTTTAATGGTACTGTTTTATTGTTTCTTATGTTTTTAGTATGTATTTATATTTGTTTCGATACTAATATTCGCAATACCCAGATATTACATCACGCATCATATAGGCACTATCCTTCACAATTCTTTCCTGGGTCTTGTAGTCTACATACACGATACCAAAGCGTTTTGAATATCCGAAAGCCCATTCAAAATTATCAAGAAAAGACCATACAAAATAGCCTTTCAATTTAACACCCTCGTCAATTGCTTGCTTGCAGATTGCAAAATGTTGGTTCAGATAATCACAGCGCAATAAGTCATGCACTCTCCCCTCTTCTACCACATCCTGTGCTGCACAACCATTTTCGGTAATGTAGAGAGGAAGACCCTTCGTCTCCTCATCAAAATAGTGCAGCAAGCGTAACAATCCATAAGGTACGATCGGCCACTGCATGTCAGTAGTTCTTTGCCAAACGGGAACATCACGGTATTTGAATGGCATCTTCTCGTCATACGCCACAGCCCCTTCATTGTAGTAGTTGATACCTATGAAATCGAGGGGCTCTGCAATGATGTCCATATCACCAGCTTGTACAGGAAAAGAAATCTTGAGCGTTTCTGTCACGAGTACAGGATACCCTTTTCGTACCAACGGATGCAAAAATACATCTGTATTGATAGCTTTTGCTAGTTCACTTGCATGGTGATCTTCTTTCTTTCTGGTAGCTGGTCGAGGAGCCACCGGATTCAACGTAATTCCAATCGGTTTATCCAATCCTGCTTTTCTATACTCCTTGACTGCAAGCCCGTGAGCGAGATTGAGATGGTGTACAGCATTAAAAGCTTCCCTGGTATCTGTATGACCTGGAGCATGAACCCCATAAAGATAGCCCAAATAAGCGCTACAGAATGGTTCGTTGAGGGTGATCCACATATCAACATAGGATCCAAGCTGCTCAAAGCATGCCTTAGCATATGCTGCAAATGCATAGGCTGTATCACGATTGGTCCATCCGCCTTCATCCTGTAATGTCTGGGGTAGGTCCCAGTGGTACAAGGTAGCCACAGCCTTCATACCTTTCTCGTGCAACGCATCACACAGGTTTTTGTAGTATGCTATTCCTGCCTGGTTTATCTCACCTTTTCCATCTGGTATGATCCTTGGCCATGCAATTGAGAATCTATATGCTTGGAAGCCCAACTCATCCATCAGGGAGACATCTTCCTTGTACCTATGATATTGGTCAGTTGCGACATCCCCATTATCACCATTGAGGACTGCCCCATCTTTTTCACAGAAGGTATCCCATATCGAGGGTTTCCTTCCATCTTCTTCCACTGCACCTTCCACCTGGTAGCTTGCAGTTGCACATCCCCAAAGGAAATCCTTGTTGAATTCCACACTTCTCATCATTCAGCCTCACCTATACTTTATTTTATTAACTGTTGTTCATCACAACAATTGGAGATTACCATGACGCCAGTAACCAGACAAGCTTATGGAGGATGTAGAACAAAGTTCTTCCTTTGTACAAATCATTTCTCAATCTTTTCCATTTGGTTTTATTTTATTTATTATTATTTTACATGAATTTTTATAGTATTCTTGTATAATGCAACTTTTTTTATTGATAACTATATATACCATTTTGCTATACAGTGAGACACCAGTATATTCTGAAATTTCTGATGAGTGTACTGATAGGTAAGAATATAGCTATCATTTTTATTTTATTATGATTTTGGTTTCAGTATTTATTATACTGTTTTACGATTATTTTGATTTTTTTTATATATAGTTTTATAAAAATACTCATTTTTTATTTTAATCCTATATCGTTTTAAAATCATTTCAAATTTATTTTCTGTTTTTTCTTACTTTTTCAATACATGTACAAATATTCACAAGGCGTGTATTGATACAGGTAAGTTTCGTTGATTGTTCTTTAGCAAGCCAATCATCCGATACGTTTCACTATCTCATTCAACGGACATCCCTACCCTTTTAGGGTTTTCGAGCTCAAGAAAATACGGTATGCTCAGCCATATTAAGGAGATTTGTATGCCAAAGTTTTTCCCAGAAGGCTATGTCCCTGCCATGGAGCAGAAACAGACTGAAAAAGCCATTAAGTACATCAAGGACACATTTGAACGGGAACTTTCTGGAGGTTTGAAATTGAGCAGGGTTACCAGCCCGCTTTTTGTCCCAAGGGGTTCGGGTATTAATGACGATCTGAATGGTATCGAACGACCAGTGCGGTTCCAGATAGGTAATCTGGAAAATCGTGAAATGGAAATCGTCCAATCCTTGGCAAAATGGAAGCGTATGGCTCTGGCTGACCTTGGCTTCAAACGTGGCACTGGCTTGTACACCGATATGAATGCCATCAGACCTGACGATGACTTGGATGCAATACACTCCATTTACGTTGATCAGTGGGACTGGGAACTGGTCATGGGAAAAAATGAACGTTCACTTGACTATCTCAAGCGTGTAGTGAGGAAGATATACTCATCCATGAAACGCACTGAGTTCTTGGTGAGCGAAATGTTTCCTGGATGCACTCCGACGCTTCCTGAACATATTACCTTTATCCACAGTGAGGATGCACAGAGAGAGTATCCTCAGTTGAGTCCTGTACAACGAGAGAAAGAACTAGCGAAGAAGTATGGAGCCATTTTCCTTATCGGGATCGGCAGCCCTCTCGCTGATGGCATCAGCCAAGGCGGAAGAGCCCCTGATTATGACGATTGGTCAACCAAGACCGACGATGAGCACACCGGCTTGAACGGGGACATCATTGTCTGGGATACCGTCCGTGGAGATTCCTTGGAACTCTCCTCAATGGGTATCAGGGTGGATGAGGAGACCCTCCTTCGACAGCTCAAAATGAAAGATGCAGAAGACCGTACGTCACTGTACTGGCATAAGCGTTTGCTTGGTGGAGAGTTGCCTCAGACCATCGGTGGTGGCATCGGACAGAGTCGTCTCTGCATGTTCCTCCTGAAAAAAGCCCACATCGGAGAGGTGCAAGCCTCCATCTGGCCTGAAGAAGTCCTCAATGAAGCCGATTCGATGCACGTGTTTCTCATGTAGGAGTATTGCATGAAGTTAATCAGTTGGAACGTCAACGGGCTCAGGGCAATTCAGAAAAAGGGATTTGAGGAGTATGTTTCCTCTAGTGATGCAGATATTTTCTGCTTGCAGGAGACAAAGCTGCAGGAAGACCAAATCTCCCTGAGCCTTCCTGATTATCACCTGTACTGGAGCTTTGCCGAGAAGAAGGGTTACAGTGGCACGGCTCTTTTCAGTAAAACAGAGCCAATTGATGTTTCAACCGGAATTGGTCACCCTTTGGATAGCGAAGGGAGGACAGTTACCGCTGAATTTGAAGATTTCTATGTAGTAAGTTGTTATACACCCAACAGCCAAAGCGAATTGGCAAGGCTCGATGTACGAATGGATTGGGATGAAGCATTCAGAGCGTATGTATCTTCCCTGAAAGATATGAAGGGTGTCATTGTATGTGGTGACCTGAATGTGGCCCATAATCCAATCGATCTGAAAAACCCGAAGTCGAATGAACGAAATGCTGGGTATACCATTGAAGAACGGCAGCAATTTACCAAGCTCCTGGAAGCCGGATTCATCGATACTTTCCGCCTCCTCTATCCTGAGAAAACCGATACCTACTCTTGGTGGTCGTATCGGTTCCGTGCTAGGGAGAAGAATGCAGGGTGGCGTATCGACTACTGGCTTGTCAGTGAGGACCTCAAGAGTCGTGTAGGGGATAGCTCAATCGATACCGAGGTCATGGGCAGTGACCATGCCCCGGTAATCTTGAGCCTGCAGGACTAGAAAACAATTACAGCAAGTACTGAGGAATCTCTCCTCGGCTCTCGAACACTTTACGTTGTTGGGTGCCGAGGACTTTTTTGCACATCCTGATTGCTTTTGGTGTAATTTCAACCAGCTCATCATCCTTGATAAACTGGATTGCCTGTTCCAGGCTTGGCTTGCTTACTGGGGTCAGGATAACCGCATCATCTTTACCGGCTGCCCTGTGGTTGGTTAGTTTCTTTGTCCTGGTTGGGTTGAGCAGCAAGTCACCTTCCCTGTTCCTCTCCCCTACTACCTGCCCTTCATAGACAGGATCACTCGGCTCGATGAACCATCTGCCGCGGTCCTCCAACTGGAACAGTGCATAGGGTACTGCGTTACCGCTTCGGTCGCTGATCAAGCTCCCGCTATAACGGTCTGGGAAATCCCCTTTATAGGGCTCGTAGCCTTTCATATAGCTGTTCATGATGCCGTTGCCACGTGTATCGGTGAGAAACTCATCGTGGTACCCTATCAGTCCGCGGGAGGGGATCTCAAACTGCATTTTCACCCGAGCATTCTCACTGTAGGTAATATCCCGCAAATGGCCTTTTCTCTTTGCAAGCTTTTCCATGACCGTTCCACTATGTTCCTCGGGACAATCTATATAGAGGAACTCAACTGGTTCAGTCTTCCTTCCCTGTTCATCGGTCTTGAATATGGTCCTGGGCCTGCCTACGCACATCTCAAACCCTTCTCGACGCATTTGCTCAGCTATGATGGCCATCTGGAATTCGCCTCTTCCTTTTACCGTAAAGGTATCGTCGGCATTCCTCTCAATCTTGATGGAGACATTACGCAACGCTTCCTTCTGCAAGCGTTCCCAGATCTTTGCCGAGGTTACCTGATTGCCTTCCCGTCCAGCCAATGGGCTGATATTCTTGGCAAAAAGCATGGAAACGGTCGGTTCATCGATATGGATACGCTCCAGCGCCTTGGGATTATCACTGGTACAGATTGTGTCTCCGATATGGACATCTTCCACACCACTGAGCACAATGATATCACCGCTGAATACCTTGGGTACTTCACTGAAAGTCGGACCACTATAGGTCTGCAACTTCGATACTCTCAGTGGCTTGATAACACCACCCTCTTTCAGACACACAAGGTTGTCGTTGGTGGTTGCAATTCCATTCACGACCTTGCCGATAACAAGGCGGCCGAGGTAATCATTGTAAGAGAGATCGCTTACGAGCATTCCAAAGGGTTGTTCATCATCAAATACTGGTGCTGGGACGGTCTCAAGGATTGCGTCAAGCAACTGGTGGAGATTCTCATCAAGATCAAGAGCGGACAGTCCACAACGGCCATCCTTCCCACTTGCATAGAAGACCGGTACCTCAAGCATCGATTCATCATCGCCAAGCTCAAGCAGCAATTCATAAACCTCCTGAAGAACCTCTTCACTACGTTCATCCTGACGGTCGACCTTATTGATGACAATAATCGGTTTCAGGTTTAACTTCAGTGCTTTCTCAAGTACAAACCGCGTCTGTGGAAGCGGCCCTTCCGCTGCATCCACTAGAAGCACAACACCATCGACCATGGAGAGCCCTCGTTCAACCTCTCCACCGAAATCAGCGTGACCCGGGGTATCGATAATGTTGATCTTCACCCCTTTCCAGGAGATGGCGCAGTTCTTTGCACTGATCGTGATACCACGTTCCCGCTCGATGGCTCCACTGTCCATTATTCTGTCTTGTCCATCATCAGTAAGTCCACTCTGCCTGAACATGGCATCCACCAACGTGGTTTTACCGTGATCAACGTGGGCGATGATGGCTATATTACGAATCATATCATTCTGGGTAAGCATAAGAATTCCTTACGTCCGCATTCAGCGGATGACGCTGGTCCTCGATTCCTTCGATTCCAGGAACGTTTTGACCAAGATGAGCAGGAGCATAAGCAGAATACTGATCGTGATGGTGGCAAGACCTCCTGCCATTCCAACGGACTGTGCAACAGCCCCGATTATGATCGGCATACTGATCGCTCCAACAGTTGCAGTTGCGATACAAGTTCCGGTTGCGATGGTAGAGGAGGTGAACCTGCTGTCCATCGTAGAAAGGGTTGTTGGATAGGTTCCACTCATGGCAAAACCAAATCCAAAAAGGCTGACATAGATCAATGCAGTATTCTCTACGCTGATCATCATCGTGAAGAAAACAAACTGAAGCAAAGCAAGGATGATGAGCAGGACATTCTTGTTCATTCTGTTTGAGAGGTGGGCACAGGCAAGTCGCCCAAGCAATATACACACCCAAAGCGCCGAACTTGTCGTCTGCGCGAGGGAGGGGCTCAATCGTCCCGTGTCAATGAAGTAGGTCACCAACCAACCAATGACAGAGGCTTCTGAGCAGAGATAGAAAAACAATATAAAGGTATTAAGCCAGAAACGGCCACTTTTCATGAATGCGTGGCTCTGATGCCCTACTTCCTTTCTCTTTGGCTTCCCGGAGAGGGATGATCGACTGAGAAAGACCAGTACCAGAAGTTCAGCCAATACCAGGAACCATGCGCTGATCCTCCAGTGGACACCAAAGAGCGTAGTTGAGAAAAGCACTAGAAATGGAGCAAGAAAGGCTCCCACGGCAAAAGAAGCATGCAGGAGATTCAATCCAGCACCTTTATTCTCGCTTATCTCACTCATGACTACATTTGTGATATTGCTGTTGGTCCCTCTTCCTATCCCGGTGAATGCAAAAGCCAAAAGCAGCAATAGTGGATTACCTGTTACCGTGATCAAGAGAAATCCGATGACAATACCAAGAGAAAGGGTAATGGTACTCCGCTTTCGGCCGATGAGATACGGGAGATATCCGGCGACAAGAAGTGCAATGAAGTTTCCTACCTGATGGGCTGAGATTACAGCACCACTGAGTACATAACTCATGTGATATTCTTCTTTCAGGAATGGTAGCAAGGCCCCTATCATGGTGCTCATCATTCCACTGGTGAGAAAGGCAAAATATAACGTATACATCAAGGGCACGTGTTCGCGTTTAACCTTGAGCATGGAAGCAAGGGAAGGCATGTAAACTCCTGGATTGTTGCAAGGAAAGGTTTCCAGACAAAAGTACGGTCTAAGAACGTACATCTATTAAATACCGTTATTTGTCACTTTTGTCCACTAGGTAAGAGATTATCCTCTTGTTCATGAAGAGAATGTACAGCAATAACTGAAAGGATTGTAGAGAAAATAGCATGGTAACTAACTGTATAATATCAATTTTTTTATATATCAATTCTTAGTGTGTTAATATTTTTATTGTTCATTTATATTTTATTTTGATATTATTTCTTTTTGTTTTTATATTTATTTTATATACTTTTCGTATTTTCTTTAGTGTATAAACATCTGTTTCCATACCAAAGAGCCTTATAATCCACATTCTTCCCTAATTGTACTGAAGTCCGATCCCCACCCGTCTAGCAAAAACAAAATGAGTATGGCTAACCAAGTGAATCTATCAATAAATTTTATTACCATAATTTTTTTCAGCAGGCATCATTACTAGCAAAATCTGTTTTATGGGAATTCCGAAAACCCCGCCTTCTCTCAACCATTGATGGTTTAAGGAGGCAATTACATCGTACAGAACCCACCATGGCCCATTTCAAGATGAACAAGATGGAAAGTCAATATAACCTGAACAATCCAAGCATCCGAGAAAAGCCTCGCAGGACCAAAACGCATCACGATAGGTTGTTTCCCTCTTTATGCATATGCTTCAGAGTTTCAGAAAGAAGAGAGAGTGGGCAAAGCATTCCAGACATCCTCACATCCCTTTAGGTAATCATCACCTTGGAGTCACAGAATGATATTTCAGTTTGTCATCGAAGTTGCTAAAGAGAGAACCTTCATGCATGATTGTCATTGAAACACTACTCCGACGATCCTGGGCTCGCACAAGGTATTCTTATAACATCATTATCTCTATATATTCAAATTTGTTTTTATATTGTTTTCATGTTTTTCTATATTTTTATAGTATATTTTATATATTGTTATACTACTACATATATGAGTATAATACTCGCTTCTCTGTTATTGAAGGATTCGAAAATTCCTTTGATTGAATTTTTTCATACCTATTTCGGTATATTTTGTAAGTTCTAAAAAATCTACTTATACATTCCTTTCTTTACCATAATCATTGCTGGGCTTGTATTAACGCCTGTTCCAAAGCCTTGAGATGTGGCTTGGAAGTAATGGTTGCCCCACTGATTACATCCACTTCAAGTCGTTGTTGATCCAGGGCTTTTTGATACAGATCATCAATGGTTGATTCTTTCTGTATCTTCACAAGCTTCCCCTCCTCTGCTACCGCTCCCTTGAGAACAGAGATACGTTTGATTGTGCCCCCTTCTACAATCAACTCTACTTTGGTATCCCTGAGGTGGGAAGTAGGACCACCTCAGTCTTTTCAGCAACTTGGATGAAAGCTATCAGTGATACGTTCAGTCAAATAGAGCACACCTGCCCTATCTACCGCAATAATATTGACCATTGGAAACTGTTCCTGTATATGCGGAATATGTTCACTTCCAAGAATGATGAGTGCTGTTGCCAAGGCATCAGCTAATGTGGAATTTTCACCCACAATTGTCACACTGATCAAATCTGATTCCGCGCTATACCCGGTTGTTGGATCCAGGATATGATGCCATCGTTTCCCTTGTTCATCGTAGAAGAATCGCTCATAATCACCGCTTGTCACAATCGAGGTTGAAGCCACATGCAACACACCAAGCAATGAATCATTTTTTCGTGGATGTCGTACCCCTACTCTCCAAGGATTTCCATCTGGTCTATTACCGATGACTACGATAGTTCCTCCCAGATTAAGATAGGAAGAGGTAATTCCATGGTCCAAAGCGATACGTTTTGCCTGGTCTGCGGCATACCCCTTCGCAATACCACCCAAGTCCAGACATTGCCCTCTCCTACGTAATCCCACACGCATACTCCGCTCATCAAACAGGATATCATGAGCATTAACATAGGTGAGGGTTTTCTGAATCTCTACCATTGGAGGAATGGTATGCCGACTCTTGAAATCCCATAGATTAGCAAGTGGGGTAATGGTGATATCAAACCGTTTCTCCGTTTTCTCAAACAGATCAGCAGCTTGCTTGATCACCGTGAAGGTTGACTCAGAAACCGGTACCATGGTTTTCCCGGCTGCATGATTGATGTTTGATACATCACTCGAATCAATAAATCGACTGAGGAGTTGTTCCAATCGAAGTATTTCTTGCTTCATTGCGGCAATTGCATTTGCACTCTCTTCACCATGACATTGCAAAACCATTCCTGTATCCATTGAGACAAACTGATGTGTTTCAGAGGCCATGTTGTTCATACCATTACCGTTCTTACTTTTTTTATACTATGTTAGATAGTAAATCCTTTTCATTCCACCAATTGTATCGTGAAAAGTCAGAGGCCTATCACTTAGGAAGCAAGAAAGAATTGTTGCAGTGCTATCCAGAGACCACTAGCCCCAACAAACATATAGACAATTCGCTTGAGAAGATAATCGGGGGTCCGCTTAAAAAGAAGCAGCCCAACATACGTTCCAACAGCGATAGCCACCCATCCAATGAGAATGATGGGTATGTGCGATATCTCAAATGCTCCATGATAACTTCTAATTAGGATACTCTGAATATTGCATACCAAGAAATATGCTTGGATGGTGGCTAGATAGTGTTTCTTGTCTTTCACTGCAGCAAAAAGATACAAGGCTATAGGAGGACCACCTATACCAAACAACCCATTACCCAATCCAGCAACAATACCCATTAAAAGCCCGTTGAGTATGGAAGCCTGTATAACAATTTTCTTACTGAAGAGGGCAAAATATAGTGACAATGCCATAAGAAAGAAACCGAGGATTCCTGTAAGGATGCGGCTTTCCACCTGGAGACTGGATACGATCACAATTGCACCTACAAGCAAACTGGAAACCAATAAGGGGATAAGCACTTTCCATTGAATCGATTTCCAATACCTAATAGTGAGAAAACCAGTACTACCGATTGCAATGATCTGATTAAGTGTCACAGCAGTTGAAAATGGAAACAATGAAGGAAAGAATATCATGGCAATTATGGGAAAACCAAATCCAATATTTGCTTGTAGAAAAGCCCCCACAAAGACAATGGCAAATACACTGAGAAGCAACACGGCACACCCCCAAGAGCAAGTGTACCACACCTTCGACCTCTAGATATAAAAAGAAAACCCTCCGGTAAGGAGGGGATGAAGGGAAAAAGAAAAAGGCCCGGCGGCTACCTACTCTCCCACGGCTAACCGTAGTACCATCGGCGTGAGGGTGCTTAACTTCCGTGTTCGGGATGGGAACGGGTGTGTCCACCCTGCTGTGGCCACCGGGCCGGCCAACGCCTGGGAGCGCGAGGGATCTCGCACGACCGGCCTTGGCAGCCCTGGGATTGGAATAATGATATGGTCAAGCCTCTCGGATGATTAGTACCGGTGGGCTGAACACGTTGCCGTGCGTACACCCCCGGCCTATCGAACAGGTAGTCTCCCTGTTTCCTTGTGCCCGCTTGTGCGGGTGGGATGTCTCATCTTGGGGAGGGCTTCCCGCTTAGATGCTTTCAGCGGTTATCCCTTCCGAACGTAGCTACCCGGCAGCTGCCGTTGGCACGACAACCGGTACACCAGAGGTTCGTCCACTTCGGTCCTCTCGTACTAAAAGCAGAACCCCTCAAACATCCAACGCCCATGGCAGATAGGGACCGAACTGTCTCACGACGTTCTGAACCCAGCTCGCGTACCGCTTTAATTGGCGAACAGCCAAACCCTTGGGACCTGCTCCAGCCCCAGGATGCGATGAGCCGACATCGAGGTGCCAAACCTTGCCGTCGATATGAACTCTTGGGCAAGATCAGCCTGTTATCCCCGGAGTACCTTTTATCCGTTAAGTGACGGCGCTTCCACTCGCTACCGCCAGATCACTAAGACCTACTTTCGTACCTGCTCGGCTTGTTTGCCTCGCAGTCAAGCCACCTTGTGCCTTTACACTTGAGGGATGATTCCCAACCATCCTAAGGTGACCTTCGCGCGCCTCCGTTACTCTTTGGGAGGCGACCGCCCCAGTCAAACTTCCCGCCTGGCACTGTCCCGCGACCGGATCACGGCCGCGGTTAGAAAATTGGACAGGCAAGGGTGGTATTTCACCAGCGGCTCCGCGCAGGCTGACGCCCACGCCTCGCGGCCTCCCACCTATCCTACACATCCCTGTCCAAGTCTCCATGCCAAGTTGAAGTAAAGGTTCACGGGGTCTTTCCGTCTAACCACGGGTACCAGGCATCTTCACCTGGACTTCAATTTCACCGGATTTCGCGTTGAGACAGCGCCCATATCGTTACACCATTCGTGCGGGTCGGAACTTACCCGACAAGGAATTTCGCTACCTTAGGACCGTTATAGTTACGGCCGCCGTTTACTGGGGCTTGGATTCGCTGCTTCGATTGCTCTGACAACTCCTCTTGACCTTCCAGCACCGGGCAGGTGTCAGTCCATATACTTCCCGTTGCCGGTTCGCATGGACCTGTGTTTTTGGTAAACAGTCGCATGGGCCGTTTCTCTGCAACCCCCTTGCGGGGGCCATACTTTTCCCGAAGTTACGTATGCATTTTGCCGAGTTCCTTAACGCGAATTCTTCCGTGCGCCTTCGCATTCTCAGCTCGCCCACCTGTGTCGGTTTTCGGTACGGTCCCCCAGGGCCGTTCCTTAGGGATTCTTTCTCGGCACGACGACTACGCGCACTTCGCTGCACCGTGATGCAGCTCGCTCGCGGCTCACCTCGGCACCCGGATTTGCCTGGGTGCCTCATCGGCTCGCCGTTTCGGCCGGGACTACCGTCGCCCGGCTGCGTTTCGCCCTATGCGTCATCCCATCGGAACCCTGGGAGGTGCGGGAATGTTGACCCGCTTCCCATCGACTACGGCTCTCGCCCTCGCCTTAGGGGCCGACTGACCCTTGGGTAGATTACCTTTACCCTGGAAACCTCGGGCTTTCGGCGGACGGGGATCTCACCCGTCTTTTCGTTACTCATGCCTGCATTCTCTCTTCCGTCCCGTCCACAGGGGCTTACGCCCCTGCTTCTTCCGTTCACGGAATGCTCTCCTACCGACAGCACCACAATTGATGCTGTCCCGCGGCTTCGGTGCCGTGCTTAGCCCCGTTACATTATCGGCGCATGACTACTCGACCAGTGAGCTGTTACGCACTCTTTGAAGGGGTGGCTGCTTCTGAGCCAACCTCCTGGCTGTCTGTGCAATCATACTTCCTTTCCCACTCAGCACGACTTTGGGACCTTAGCCGGCGGTCCGGGCTGTTTCCCTCTTGACGACGGCCCTTATCAGTCGCCGTCTGACTGCCGCACATTGTATCGCGGTATTCGGAGTTTGGTTAAGCTCGGTACCCAGTGACGGGCCCTCACCTATCCAGTGCTCTACCTCCGCGACAATCGATGCGACGCTAGCCCTAAAGCTATTTCGGAGAGTACCAGCTATCTCCAAGTTTGTTTAGTCTTTCGCTCCAAGCCACAGCTCATCCCAACCCTTTTCAGCGGATTTAGGTTCGGCCCTCCACAGGATTTCACTCCTGCTTCAGCCTGGCCATGGCTAGATCACTTGGCTTCGGGTCTACCGCATGCGACTGAACGCCCTGTTCAGACTCGGTTTCCCTGCGGCTCCGGGACTTCTCTCCCTTAACCTCGCCGCATACGGTAACTCGCAGGCTCATTCTACAAAAGGCACGCCATCACCCCTAAGGGCTTTGACCGCTTGCAGGTCCACGGTTTCAGGTTCTCTTTCACTCCCCTCCCGGGGTCCTTTTCACCTTTCCCTCACGGTACTATGCGCTATCGGTAGCTGCCGAGTATTTAGCCTTGGAGGGTGGTCCCCCCTGCTTCCGGCAGGATTTCTCGTGTCCCGCCGTACTCAGGTAGTGCGGCCATGCAGCCACAGGCGTTTCGCGTACGGGGCTTTCACCCGCTCTGGCCGGCCTTCCCAGGACCGTTCCGCTACACTTGTGGTTTCTTACTGCACGGGTTACCCCCGCCGCACCCCTACAACCCCGCGCACCCGAGGGCACGCGGTTTGGGCTCTTCCCCGTTCGCTCGCCGCTACTGGGGGAATCTCGTTTGATTTCTACTCCCGCCGGTACTTAGATGGTTCACTCCCCGGCGTATCTCCCATGCACGCTATGTATTCACGTGCATGTGCATGTCATCCAGACTTGCGGGTTACCCCATTCGGACATCCGCGGATCTCTGGGTATTGGCCCCTCCCCGCGGCTTTTCGCAGCTTGTCACGTCCTTCTTCGCCTGGCAGCTCCTAGGCATCCTCCGTGGACCCTCATTTCGCTTGACCATATCATTCTTCCAATCCCTGCGCTAATAACTTTCAAAAAGCAATAAACCTTTCCGTTCTTGAATCCGGATGTGCACCATACTTACAAAGGTCTTATCTTGTCAAGGAAGAATACAGAGATTGAAACAGTTTCGTACCACGTTCAATGAGCCATTGTTGCAGGACTTGCACCTGCTGGTCGACGACCGTTGGTTGGGTCCGGCTGTGAGGGCCGGGCCCGGCCTTTCTTATTCAGAAAGGAGGTGATCCAGCCGCACCTTCCGGTACGGCTACCTTGTTACGACTTCACCCTCCTCACCAGACGTACCTTCGGAACCGCCCCCCCTTGCGGGTTGGGCTGGCGACTTCGGGTACCCCCGACTCGGATGGTGTGACGGGCGGTGTGTACAAGGCCCGGGAACGTATTCACCGCGCCATGCTGATGCGCGATTACTAGCGATTCCAACTTCATGGAGTCGGGTTGCAGACTCCAATCCGTACTGGGACCGGCTTTAAGCGATTCGCTCCGCCTCGCGGCCTCGCTGCGCTCTGTACCGGCCATTGTAGCACGTGTGTAGCCCAGGACATAAGGGCCATGATGACTTGACGTCGTCCCCACCTTCCTCCGGTTTGTCACCGGCAGTTCCGCCTGAGTCCCCACCTTTCGTGGTGGCAACAGACAGCAGGGGTTGCGCTCGTTGCGGGACTTAACCCAACACTTCACAGCACGAGCTGACGACAGCCATGCAGCACCTGTTCACCGGCCGCAAGCGGCACGCCGCTTTCACGGCGCTTCCGGTGTATGTCAAGCCCTGGTAAGGTTTCTCGCGTACCATCGAATTAAACCACATGCTCCACCGCTTGTGCGGGCCCCCGTCAATTCCTTTGAGTTTCACCCTTGCGAGCATACTCCCCAGGCGGTGCACTTAATGCGTTTGCTACGGTACCGAGGGTTCTACCCCCGCCACCTGGTGCACATCGTTTACTGTGCGGACTACCAGGGTATCTAAACCTGTTTGCTCCCCGCACCTTCGCGTCTCAGCGTCAGTACATGGCCAGATGCCTGCCTTCGCCATCGGTGTTCTTCCAGATATCTACAGATTTCACCCCTACACCTGGAATTCCGGCATCCCCTCCTGTACTCAAGCACCGCAGTTTCCAGCGCACCCCCCCGGTTGGGCCGGGGTCTTTCACGCCGGACTTGCAGTGCCGCCTGCACGCCCTTTACGCCCAATGATTCCGAACAACGCTCGCCCCCTACGTGTTACCGCGGCTGCTGGCACGTAGTTAGCCGGGGCTTATTCCGGGATTCACGTCATCCCGCGGCCATTCCCTGCCACGGTCATTCCCCCTCCCGAAAAGAACTTTACAACCTCACGGCCTTCTTCGTTCACGCGGCGTCGCTCCGTCAGGCTTTCGCCCATTGCGGAAGATTCTTAGCTGCTGCCTCCCGTAGGAGTCTGGACCGTGTCTCAGTTCCAATGTGGCCGTCCACCCTCTCAGGCCGGCTACCCATCGTCGCCACGGTGGGCCTTTACCCCGCCGTCTAGCTAATGGGTCGCGGACTCATCCCCCGGCGGCGCCGCAGCGCCTTTCCCGGATCGCACCTGTGTGCGTCCCGTCTCATCCGGTATTAATCCAGGTTTCCCTGGGCTATCCCCGGCCGGGGGGCAGATTGTCCACGTGTTACTCACCCGTCCGCCGCTCTAGGGGCCCGAAGGCCCTTGCCGCTCGACTTGCATGCTTAAAACGCGCCGCCAGCGTTCGTTCTGAGCCAGGATCAAACTCTCCGTTATAGCATTTCCGGGCCCGAGGGCCCGGCTTACTTTACTTTTAAGTTTTCCCTGTAATTCTCGCACGAACGTAGCTTTTCAACTATCGTTCTCATTTCTTGTGAATTGACTGGGAAGCCCATCTTGGTGGTCTTCCACTGTTCCAATCTCTCTATTCTTCCCTGCGCTAATAACTTTCAATAATCATGGTAAAAACCTAATGTTTACACATCACATTTTCCCATCCCCTCATAAGGGGCGTTCTTTCAGAGTATCCGACATATTCTAATTTCGTCAAGTATCGAGCGATACTTGGTGATTTGAATCAGTCTGTGTTCTCGTTACCGAACAAGGAGGGATATTAAACCCTAATTCACATTTTGTCCAGCACTTTTTGAAGAAATTTTTCACTCTTAGTCTAAGTTACCTCAGTCCAAGAAATTACATTTTTATTGAGAATTTCCCATAATAGCGATATGGTAAGAGGAGATGAGGAAATGAACATGCAGAACATCAGAACAGTATTACCACAGGATATTCCATATCTTTACTCAATAGCTCTCAAGACCGCTTTTGCAGGACTTGATGGTACCCCATATTTCAATGACCCATGGTGTGTCGGTCACTACTATGCAGCTCCCTACTTTTTTTATGAACCAGAACTCTGCTTCATTGCGCTTGATGAAAATGGGACACCCTCCGGATATATTGTAGGAACAAGTGACACTGCATCATATACCTCCTGGCTTCAGAAAACCTGGCTGCCTCCCTTGCAGGAACAGTATACACATCAACAATCGTTCAAGAGTGAAGCAGAAGAGAGTGTAATCAAAACACTGCTCAAAGGGCCTGGACAAGGGATGTGGCAAAATCTTGGGTATCCTGCACATCTGCATATCGACCTGCTCCCACAGCTGCAAGGCAAGGGCCTTGGACGGAGTCTCATGGAAACCTTTATAAACACAGTACTGGAAAAGGGTGTCCCAGGCATCCACCTTGGGGTGGATGGGAGGAACACCCGTGCGTATGGTTTCTATGAAAGGATGGGTTTTTCCATCCTGGAACAACAGAGCTGGGGCTCGGTTTTCGGAAGACAGTTGTCCTAGTCAGCATCCACCCCCCATTTGATCTTCAAATACTCCAAGTCACTGGCAAGCCTGTTGATTGCATTGGTGAGCCGCTGGGCACGTTTCTCTTCAATGTTTTTCTCCTTCCCAGCCTGTTCCAAACGTTGTACAACGGAGAGTAGATTTGCTTCTTGCTTTTTCAGCTCCTCCAAAGCCTCATGGAGCTCTCTGAAGTATGGAAGCATGATCTCTTCCATAGGCTCAGCAAGAGGCAGAGACTCCTCTTTAAGTAAATCAAACCGTTCCAGAACTTTTGGTGCATAAGCCTTGATACCCAGTGTTCTGGATACATAGGAAGCAAACCAAGGGGCTACCTCCTTATCCCCATGGACAATGAAGGCTCGTCTTGGCTCCTTCTGGAAGCTGGTAAGCCATTTCACCAAGCCCTCCTGGTCGGCATGTCCACTGATGCCATGCAATTCATTCACTTCACAACGTACATCAATCTGCTCACCAAAGATGGTGACATGCCTTGCTCCCTCAAGAATGGAACGCCCAAGTGTTCCACCTGCCTGATACCCGCTAAAGAGAACGGTACATTCACTTCTCCACAGATTATGTTTCAAATGGTGTTTGATCCTTCCCGCCTCACACATACCGCTTGAACTAATGATCACACAACTTTCCTTGCGCCGATTCAACGCCTTAGACCCTTCTACGTCTGTGATGGTTACCAGAGAGGGGAAAAGAATGGGATTGATACCCTTGTTCACCAGCTCCATGGTTTCATCATCCATATAACCAAACAAGTTTCCCGCAAACACATGAGTTGCCTTCACGGATAGCGGGCTATCCACAAATACTGGTATCTCATGGACTGTTGGGCAGAGCTTTTTCTCAATGATGACTCTCAATAAATAGAGCATCTCCTGCGTTCTCCCTACTGCAAAAGCGGGGATAATCACATTGCCGCCACGCTTGAAAGTTCGCTCGATGATATCTGCAAGCTCTTGTGCCCTTACCTGAGTGGGAACAGAATTACCAACAGCATTCTCTGGTTTCTTATGTACCCGATTTCCATAGGTGGACTCCATCACTACGAAATCAGCGGTATCAATATAGTCTGGGTCCTTGATCAGGGGCTGGTCAAAATTCCCAATATCTCCCGAGAATACCAGTTTACGATTCTCCTTTCCTTCACTGAGCCACATCTCAATGGAAGAAGAGCCCAGCAGGTGCCCTGCATCATTGAATCGCACCTTGATACCCTCATCGATCGTACAGACCTTCTCATAGTCGCAGGGAGTAAAGAAACCCATGGAATCCTTTGCGTCCTCCACCGTATACAGAGGCTCTACCCCCTTCTTGCCTGCGCGCTTCGCTTTTCGGCTTCTCCACTCCGCTTCCATCTCGTGGATGTGCCCGCTGTCGGCAAGCATGATCTCACACAAATCCACTGTTGCAGCAGTGCAGAAAATCTTACCCTCGAAGCCCTCCTTCACCAGCAGGGGAATACGTCCACTGTGGTCAATATGGGCATGAGTCAAGAACACATAATCTATGGCGTGTGCATCAAAAGGAAGATTCATCCCCGCTTCTTTTTCATCGTTGCCCTGGGGGAGACCACAATCGACAAGCAAATACTTACCGTTCACCTCCACCAGCGTGCAACTACCAGTTACCTGTTGTGCTGCTCCGAAAAACGTAATATGCATAGTGAGTACCTCTCTACTACTACAATACGACTGTTGTGCGTGTGGCGCAATTGCTAATCCAAATCCGTTGTACCTTGTAATGCAATGCTTGATTGGGTATCCTACGTAAAAGGGAGAAAGCCTATGGATGCAAATGTAAAAACGAATCGTACCTTGCAGGTTGAACGGACCATCAAGGCACTCAAGAAAAACAATATCGATGCCCGTTTCCTTGAAACGATAGATGATGTTATTCCATCTGTCACGTCGCTTCTCACAAAAGGAGAAAGTGTTGCAGTTGGAGGTTCTGTGACGCTCAATGAAACCGGCATCCTCGACCTATTGAGGAATGGGGACTACACCTTTTATGACCGTTACAAGCCTGGTCTCGATAAAGAGGGAATCACTGAAGTAATGCACAATAGTTTCTTTGTTGACACCTATCTTGCCAGTGCAAATGCTGTTACGGAACATGGAGAGTTGTACTGTGTTGATGGAACCAGCAATAGGGTTGCAGCCCTGCTCTACGGCCCAAAACAGGTAATCCTTGTTGTCTCATGGGATAAGATCGTCCCAGACCTGGTAAGCGCCATCCTCAGGGTCAAGCAGCTTGCAGCCCCTGCCAACGCCAGACGATTGAATACTGGAGCATATTGTGTGGAGAGTGGGAAATGCATCAATGCCCACTGCGATGCAAACAACCTAATGGCTCTCACCGCTGGAGCATGTGAACATACCATCTGTTCGAACTATGTGGTGTTCAGTCACCAGCAAATAGAAGGAAGAATGAAGGTTCTCATCATCGGTGAGAGTCTCGGATACTGATTTGGAGGAATGATGTCAGCAGAATTTACCTATTACGCCCCCACCCGTGTGGTGTTCGGGAGAAATACAGAGGAGCAAGTTGGAACCTTGGTCAAGGAACAGGGTTGCAAGAAGGTCCTTCTTCACTACGGTTCAGAAAGTGCAAAGCGATCAGGATTGCTCGATCGTATCAAGGCTTCTCTGGATGCAGAGCGTATCAACTACGTAGAACTTGGCGGAGTGGTTCCCAACCCACGACTCAGCAAGGTACACGAAGGTATTGAGTTGGGCAAGCGGGAGGGAGTTGATTTCCTGCTCGCAGTGGGTGGTGGTTCAGTCATCGACTCAGCCAAGGCTATTGGTTATGGTTTATACCACGGTGGAGAGGTCTGGGACTTCTACGAACAGAAGCGTCAGGTAGAAGGATGCTACCCTGTTGGTACGGTGTTAACCATTGCCGCAGCAGGCAGCGAGATGAGCAGCTCATCGGTCATCACGAATGAAGAGGGAAATCTCAAGCGTGGTCTTAATCATGATTCATCACGATGCAAGTTCGCAATCATGAACCCCGAGTTGACGTATACCCTACCACAATACCAGACCATGTGTGGTGCAGCGGACATCATGATGCACACGATGGAGCGTTACTTCATCGTTGGCGATACCATGGATCTGACTGACGAGATCGCCGAAGGCTTGCTTAGAACGGTAGTCAAATCTGCACTCATCCTGAAAGATCATAATGATGATTACGATGCACGTGCAAACATCATGTGGGCCAGCAGCCTCTCGCATAATGGCTTGACTGGTGCAGGAAACACATCCCGTGGAGATTGGGCTCCTCACCAGTTGGAGCACGAGATGGGTGGCATGTTTGATGTAGCCCACGGTGCTGGACTTGCCGCAATATGGGACAGCTGGGCACGGTATGTCTATACACAGAAGCCTGAGCGGTTCGCCAGGTTCGGTAGTGCTGTATTTGGCATTGAAGGAACCAACGATACCATAGCAGATGCATTGAAAGCCATTGAACAGGTCAAGACCTTCTTCAAGAGCATTTCCATGCCCACCAACTTCCGGGAATTGGGTATTACCCCCACTGAAGAACAGATTGACGAGATGACTCTGAAAGCTACCTTCTTCGGGAAAAGAACCTTGGGTGATTTCCTCGTCTTGGGAGCAAAGGAGATCAAGGATATCTATATGGATGCCAACCAGGGTTAGGTGTCTCTCTCCCAAAGATAGAGCAACAAGTACTGTTCAAGCGTGCGGTGAGGACCTTTTCGATCAGTTTCCCGCCGCATTCTTGCCAGTGCATTTCTCCTTAGGAATGAGCGATACAACCGAACAACCGGCAAGGTGTCTTCACCAGGGCCTTCGAGTTGTTGATCTGGTCTGAGATTCAGTAGCCCAGCCGCTTCACTCCTGCTTACCAAGCGTTCCCCACTCGACCCCATCCATATCTCAAGCTTCCTCTGTTGCTCATAACTTAGAGAGAATAGGAACTCATCGAGAGCGTACACCACCTCATCCTGGCTTCCCTCTTCCTCGAGAAACTTATGCCAACGCTGGTCCAGTTGCATTGATAGCTGTAATAGTTCAACGGTACCAAGCAACGTTCCAAGCACAGGCACAAGGGAGTTCCTTGCCTCCCAGAGTTGTTGTAGCAACGGTGCAAACACTCCAATCTCTGCAGGTGAACGATCTTCCCACATGGTAATCAGTTCCCGGCTTGCCTTCCCTATCCAAGCCTCATCCCCTGAACTATCGCCTATGATTGAAATATAGAGATCCTCAGCCATCAGGGAAAACAGACAGGCATGATATTGAGTAAGCACAGCTTCCTTGTGCGCAGCAAGATACGGTTTGTTTTCTGTAATTTTTAATAGGAAACCATAGAGATGCAACTTGGCAATGGAAAATGAACGCCCCAGGGAGGCCTTCACAGGAAGATTGATCACTTCCTCAATGCCTTGATTTGTCAATTTGGAAGCCAAGGTCTGTCGATTGCGACCCTCTATAGAGATTCCCAGATCGTAGTCCAGCGAACTCGATCGTTCCACAATGCCTGCAAGGGTATGCAAATCGTCTCTCTTTGATCTCAGCAATGAAGCAAGTGATGTATCCAGCGTATCGAGCACAGACTGACATGCGTCAAGCAATACCAACTCAACAGCGGAAAAAGCGCTCTTACCACTCATGTAAAAAACCTACCTACACAATGAGATATCCCACCATAGGATGGAAAGAGGGAAATGTCCAGCACCAAGAAAAAAACACCCTCTTGGAGAGAGTGTTTTCCTCTGATGTTACTAAAACGGCTATTCCATGAATAGGCGTACTACCTCATCACTATCCCTGGCTTGTTCAAGCATTCGGCGAAAGACCTGGCTTGTACAGCTACGGGCAATGGAAGCAAGCAGCTCTACGTGCGCGGAAGCTTCCTTTGAAGGAGCCAGTACCAAGAAAAAGATCCGGCTCTTCTGGCCATCCGGCGCATCAAACTCAACAGGCAATCTGCTTATACCAACCACAAGCGAGACATGTTCCACCACATCACTCTTGGCATGCGGAATGGCTATCCCATTCCCAATGCCGGTGGAGCCAAGACTCTCCCTATCAAGGACAGCGTTCAAGACAGCTTCAAACTGTTCAGATGAATACCCTTTTACCTTTGCCATCACTTCCACAAGTTCCGTGATCACACCCTGCTTATCGGTGTGCATGAGGGGCACTTTCACCAAATTCCTGTCCAATACATCCAGTACATTCATGCAAAGCTCCTTATGCTTCAAACTCCAGCCAGATATCGTCATCATCCCTGACTACCAGTACAGGGCAAGGGGAGGTACGTAGCATCCTGTCAGTCTCACTGGCAAGTTCCTCGCGTCGGGAACGGATATCAGTGACCCCTCCGAGCACCAGCAAATCTGCCTTTGAAGACTTCAACAACTCTTTCATCACTACGTGCACAGTACCTTCCAGTTTAATCGTTTCTATGAGTACTTGCTTCTGTTGGGCAAGACGGGAGGCATGCCGTAGATACCTATCAGCATCCAATTGCAGGTCGCGTTGGTACTCATCACGTTCCACTGTCACAAATATGCCTGCCTTGACCAATTCACTCAAGGCTCTGGTATTCACAACATACGCGGCGGTCAGTTTTGCTTCGTGTTCCTTGGCCAGCTTGATGCCATACATGATTGCTGTCATCGAACTCTCTGAACCATCGAGATACACGACGATTTGCTTAAACGGAACTCCCATGCAAACCTCCCTGTGATTTCATCGTATCATCATCTTCTGAAGTGGTCAAAGCCTGGACCGCTTCCTTGGCGTTCTCCATTCTATCCTTCACGACCTTCAGCAGGATAAAATTCTCCCGCTCCTGCTCCTCGATGCGGGAACGCATCCAAGCAATGGTCTCCTTGTTCTCCGGGATGACTATCTTTTCCAGCGCATTGACCTTTTTGATGGTCTTTTTCACTTCCTTGGCCAATCTCATGATGGATACTTTAAGCTCGGCAAGCCTTCCCATCAACTGCAATGTCGTCCGATACCGATCAATAGACAACTCGCTCAGGATACTGGTATCCTCACTGCTGAAGTATGGGCTATGGTCGGAGAACGAGGTATCGACCTTGGGAACCGTAACCCCCATGACTCTCCTTGAGCCCAATTCAATGGAATAGTCGATATTGACAGCTCCTGCAAGATTACCTACCCTAAGTCGGCCCATCTGCATGATTGCATCACTCAGTGACTTCTGTGCCTCACCCAATGCATGAACTACCCTACCCTCATAATCAACTGCTTGGTCAACGAGGGTCAGGAGCTCAACGACAAGAATGGACCGTTTCTGGTCCAGCAACTCATAGCCGAGCTGGGCAAACTTAAGATCTTCACTGAGTTTGAGCAAATTGCTCCGGGTAGGAGCAAGTGTGGTATTCAAGACTCCTCCTATCTGCCGTAATGTTCGGCAATCTCCTCATCGGTGAGACGCTGAAGCTCTTCTGAAGGTAGTTTTCCCAGAGCCTCCCAACCAAGATCGAGCGTCTGTTCAATACTCCTGTCCTCATCAAACCGTTGGTTTACAAATCGCTTCTCAAAGAAGTTTCCGAATTCTAGATACTGTTGGTCGAGGGTGGTCAACTCCTCTTCCCCGATAACCGAAGCAAGGTTCTGCACATCCTTAACATGGCTGTAAGAGGCAAAAAGCTGGTTGGCAAGGTGGGGATGGTCGTCCCTGGTCATGCCTTCTCCGATACCATCCTTCATCAGACGGGAGAGGGAAGGAAGACAGTTGATCGGTGGATAAATACCCCTTGCCTGCATCCCTCGCTCAAATACAATCTGTCCCTCCGTGATGTAACCGGTCAAATCGGGGACCGGATGGCTGATATCATCGTTGGGCATTGAGAGAATCGGCAACTGTGTTATGGAACCAGAGCGCCCGCTGATCTTCCCTGAACGTTCATAAATCTCAGCAAGATTGGAGTACAAGTAGCCAGGATACCCTTTCCGGGACGGAATCTCACCACGCATGGTGCCAATCTCTCTCAATGACTCACAGTAGTTGGTCATATCGGTCATAATCACCAGGACCTGCTTGCCTTTGTCAAAAGCCAGATGCTCAGCAAGTGTCAAGGCTGTCTTTGGGGTAATGGTTCGTTCAATGGAAGGGTCATCTGCCAAAGAGAGGAAGAGAGCAACGTTGTCCAGTACTCCGGTCTCCTCAAAGCTGTCAATGAAGAAACGGGCAACATCATACTTGACCCCCATGGCTGCAAAGACTATGCAAAAATCCCCTTCACTTCCCCGAACTTTTGCCTGACGGGCAATCTGCGCGGCAAGTTGGTTATGGTCCAAACCGTTCCCACTGAAAATGGGAAGCTTCTGCCCTTGGATCAAGGTTGTCATCCCATCAATGACAGAAATACCGGTCTGGATGAAATCCCTGGGATACTCACGAGCTGTTGGATTGATCGGTTCCCCGTTCACGTCCCGTTCAGCGAATCCGTGTACGGTCCCTGAACCGTCCCTGCTCTTTCCCAAACCGTTCATAACCCGACCAAGCATCTGCTCAGAAACCGGCAAGGTAAGGGGCTCACCCATGAACCGCATTCCCGTTCCGGGAAGTGTCAGGTTGTCAGTCCCCTCGAAGACCTGGACTACAACAACCTCATCACTGGTATCGAGTACCTGACCGGAACGACGCTTGCCATCAGGAGTTACGACCTCAACCAACTCCCCAAAACCTACCGGATGGGTATTGCGCATATATACGAGTGGTCCATCGATCCTGCTTGCTCCACGGTACTCCCTACCGCTGAGCAGCCTGCGATCACTCTGGGCCATCAAGGATTCAGTGCTAGTTTTCATAAATTCCTCCCATCTGGTCAATGGAGCGCTCTAGCCGTAGCTGGATCTTGTCAATTATCTCAAGCTCATCTCCCTTGACGGTAAGACGCATTCTTGCCATCTCCTGGACGGCACGAAGCCTCCTTACCTTCACCATTGGGACTCCCTTGTTGATCGCTTCCAGACCCTTGTCATAGTAGGCAAGGATTACCGAGAGCATCTTCACCTGTTTTTCCACCGAACAGTATCGGTCTACTTCATCAAAAGCGTTTTGCTGTAGGAAAGCGGTCTTGAACAAAGAACACACCTCCAAGATGAAATTCTGGGTATCTGGAAGGGCATCGGGACCAACAAGCTTGACAATTTGCTGCAGACGGACTTCCTTCTGCAATAGGTCCATGATCCTAAGCCTGTTCTCGTGCCAAGCCCCATCACTGTGGTCATTCCACCACTGCTTCACATCACCAAGATATTCACTGTAGGAGTCCAACCAGCTAATAGCTGGATAGTGACGGCTGCTTGCAAGCTGTCTGTCCAAGCCCCAGAAGCAACGTACGAATCGCTTTGTATGCTGGGTTACCGGCTCTGAGAAATCACCACCAGGAGGGCTTACAGCCCCGATAATGGAGACCGAACCATCACTTCCAGAGAGATTACGCATATACCCTGCCCGTTCATAGAACTGTGCAATACGGGTAGGCAGGTAGGCAGGAAACCCTTCCTCAGCCGGCATCTCTTCCATACGGCCGCTGAGTTCACGCAGTGCTTCGGCCCAACGACTGGTTGAGTCGGCCATGATTGCCACATGATATCCTTGGTCACGATAATACTCAGCCATCGTTATACCCGTATAGATACTCGCTTCACGGGCACTTACCGGCATATTGGAAGTATTGGCGATAAGGATGGTCCGCTCCATCAGAGATTGCCCGGTCCTTGGATCTACAAGGAGCGGGAATTCCCTCAATACATCGGTCATTTCGTTACCGCGCTCACCACAGCCAATGTACACAATGATATCCGCATCACACCACTGGGCGATGGAATGCTGTGTCATGGTCTTTCCGGTACCAAACCCGCCAGGGATTGCAACCGTCCCACCTTTTGCGAGAGGGAACAGGGTATCGATGACCCTAAGCCCTGTCACCAAAGGTTGTTTCAATGCAAGACGACTAGCTACCGGCCGGGGCAATCTGATCGGCCACTTCTGCACCATGGTAAGTTTCTGTTGCTTTCCATCTGGTAAAACCAGGGTCGCTATGACTTCATCTACCGTATAGGAACCCGAGGGAGCAATTTCGCTGAGGGTTGCTTCCGGGTACTGGGGAGGTACGATGATCCTGTGCTGGATCCTGCTTGTCTCCTCTACCGTAGCGATGACCATACCTGCATGGACAATCGTCCCAGCTTCAACAATGGGGGTAAACTCCCACTGCTTTCCATGGTCTACTGCATCATAGGAAAGACCACGTGAGATGAATGCCCCACTGGCCTCCATGAGCTTTTCCAAGGGTCGTTGAATACCATCATAGATGGTACCGATAAGCCCAGGGCCCAGCTCGACGCTTAGGCTCATACCACTTCCATAGACGTTGTCACCTGGGCAGATGCCAGTTGCATCCTCATACACCTGGACAGTGGCCAATCCATCATAGAGCTTGACCACCTCCCCTACCAGTTGCTGTTCACCGATACGGACCATCTCCATCATCATGGCATTTGTGATATCCTTGACGATGAGAATCGGTCCATTTACTCGTTTGACACGTCCGATTATTCTTTCTTTCATGTATGTTCCTGAATCATTGACCTTACGACGCGGTCGAACCGTCTGAGACGGATTTCAACCTGGTTGTTGAACGAAACCGTATCGTCCATAGAGGAAACAATTACACCAAGGCCTTGCACTGGTTTTGGATCGAGGTGCAGGGCAATCTTCGCACCGGTTGCTTCCTGGACCAAGGAAGCAGCTTCCTTGAGATGGTCCTCTTTCACGGGACATTGACGCGAGAAGGCAACCTTGGCTTCCTTGAGGTCCAGACCAATTGCAGCTTCTGCAATCCATGTACTTAGATGTTGAGCAACCTTTTTGGCATCAAGAAACGAGGTTACACGTCTGAGCACCTGTTGGTAGCTCTCATCGATCTGCCTAAGATTTGCTTTTCGCTTTGCACTCGCGAGATTGGCCTGCTTCTTCAACTCAATACTTCTGAGTTTCTGTTCGTGGTCCTTTCTCAGTGAAGCTATCTCCCGTTCAACCTTGAGTTGTGCTTCCTCTGCAATACGCGCTGCTTGTCTTTGGGAATCCTCAAGCTTTTTTTGTGCAGTCTGCTCCGCCTGTTCCAAGATACCGCTCAACAAACGGTTGTCAGTTGTTTCCATACGAACTCATCCTACAATGCTACCCCAATCGCTTTATTAACGAGGGCGCGCAAATCTGTGCCTCCCTCCTTTGATCGGGGGGAAGGGATCTCGACAACAAGCGGGAAAGATTCAGAGAATAGGAATCGGTCCACTATGGGCCTGATCATATTTGCAACCTCATCAGTGATGATGATGATGCCATTCTGCGAATCATCCACCGCCTTGTCCCAGGCACGCTTGGCCTGTTGTGCATTTGTCGCCTGCATGCCGAATACACCAACCAGGGAAAACCCGAGTACGGTATCTTCGTCACCGATGACAAAATATTTCATTGGTTATACCTTTCCGAGGATCATCAAACTGGTGATGAACCCAAAGACAACCAGACCTTCAGCAAGAGCGATGAAGATCAAAGCCTGGCTTGCGATCTCAGGACGCTCACTGATGGCACCCATGGCAGCGCTACCAACCTTGCCAATAGCCGAACCTGCAGCTAAAGCCCCTAATCCAAATGCCAGTGCAGCACTGAAACAGACCAAGGCGAGGTTGTAGTCTCCACTACTGGCTGACTCTGTGGTTGCCGCATAGGCACTGGGTGCGAAGATGAAGCCGCTGGCAAGCAACAAGAGCGCTGTTGCCACAAAGGTCATCGAAACTTTTCTTCTGAATGCGATGTTGGTCATACTGTGACCCTCCTCAAAAAATTCACTATCTCTGCTCGGATGGGGCGCTCTTCAGCCCAACTGGCTGATAGGCAACGCCCTTTCCGGTAAAATATCGGGAGAAGAACTCGTAATAGTTCAACCTCAATGACTGTATTCCTGAACTCAATCCTTCCAGTACGATCACCAGGATGTTTCCAAGGATGAATATCATTACCCCACCAAACCCATCAGCCAAGGTAGAGAGTTCCTTGAAGGACTGCATAAGTGCCGCATGGGCAATACCAAGGCCTGCCACACGCATGAAAGAGAGGGTGTTGGAAAGATATCCGGTAAAAATCTCCAGGATATCCACGAACCATTCCATGACGGCGTCCATGGTCACGGCACCAAGATCATGGCGTTGGCCTCCTTGCTTGACTGATAGATAGTACGCAAGAAAACCCCTAAGCAACAGCAAAACGAGCAATATGGTAATGACAGGGGTTATCCATGGATCGGAGGGGAAGCTCCTGTATCCACTCTCCACGAAGGCAAACCCCATATAGAGCCCTATAGCGAAAAGGATACCACCGAGCAGCCCATTCTTGTCCAACGTAAGCTGTAAATATGATTTTTTCCTGAAAAGATTTATCCAATTCAACACCAAGCCAGTATAGATGATAATGATACCGAACTTGACAGTCAGCCCGAGAATCCCATACACATCCGTGATAAGGGAACCATCCCCTGCATGGCCTGCTACCACTGCCTCATAGTTGAACCAGAGCGCAGGCAGGAGTTCTAGGCCAAAATAGCTCCCGAATAGCGCCCCAAAAATCATGGCTGACAGGCCCAGATAGATCAGAAGATCAGTCAGGTTTCGACTGATCATCCCATCCTTCTTCAGTGGGTTCTTTCTATAGCCATACTTCCCAAGCAAGCCAACAAGCATAAGCACCAATCCCTGGCCTACGTCGGCAAACATGAGTCCAAACATACAAAGGTAGGCAACCATGACAAAGATGGTCGGGTTGACCGTTCCATATTCAGGGGTACTGTAGTTATTGACCATCCTCTGGAATGGGGCAAGCATCTTGGGACTGGAAACAGCAACCGGTACCTCGCGTCGGGGAACCTGTCGAGCCTCGGTCCACTCGATGACACACTGTCCATCGCTCGCCCCAATGATCGCCTGCTCTACCACCTCCGCCTGGTCAGAGGGAACCCAGCCGGAAAAAAGTGTTGTATTGCGGGTATAGGCAAAGTAAGAGCGAATCTGGTCGCTGAGCTCATTCAACCGAAGATTTGCCCAGATGGCAAACAACTGGGGTTGTTGACTGGCTACCATTGCGTCAACTTCTTTTTCGATCTTCTCCCTTTCAGAGATTGCTGCCTGATGTTCCTTCCTAAGCTGCTCCTTGATCATGGAGACAGCTTGCTGTTGCAGCTGGACATCACTCGATTCCATCCAACCGAATTTTTCCAGGAGTGGATCGACCTGTCCTACATCACGACGGAGAGTCAGGCTGATCCAAAGGTCGGTATTCGCAACACTCTCCAGTAATCCGCCGAAGGCAGCAATCTTGTCCTTGAGGTCTTCACTTCTGCCTTTTGTAACCTGCCCTACCCTGAGGTCAAGGTATTCTCCCTTGTCCTCCTTGATATAGCGTTGCATCTCCTCCAAGCCCATCACCATCTGGTTACTCTCTTTCTGTTTCTCTTTCAAGGAGAGTAGATTTGCCGTCAGGTCATCCAATGTTCTGCTGAATGCTTCCAATTGAGGTTTTTCCAGATTCTGTACATTCAGCACATCACTGGTTGGTACTGCAATATGTCCTTGCCTGAGCAAGGCTTCCACCCGATGTCGCATATCCTGCAGGGCTGAGCGGCTGACAGAACTCTGGCGGAATGAGAGTTTTTCCATCTGCCCAGAATCCAGCTTGTTGATGTGTACAAAGTCCAAGACACCAAGAGCAAGCAGGGATTTGACGACCGTATCACTGGTCTGCTCCAACACCACTGCAGTAAGCAGTTTCATCGGTCGTGTAAACAAGTTCATACCAACACCCCCCTGATATACGCTTCTTCATATCCGTAATACTTCCCATTGAGAATAGCCTTCACCATGCTTGTCTCTTCCTTGAAGAGGAAGAAGTAGGACAAGGAGAGTCCGATGGTAAATGGATCCTGGGAGAGCATACGTTGGTAAATGGCTTTTCTCCGCTCAGCCAAGTAACCTTCAATTTTCAAGGTCTCAAGCACACTCGCCTCATCACCTTGCACGCTGCCGGGATGCTGTTGCTCCTCAAGCCCTGGATAATAGCGGTTGATGATTGCATGAGGATTACGCTCTGAGGAATTCTGCCTCAAATACGCCTCACTCTCCTTGCTTGAGACAACCTTTCCCCAAGGAAGGAGCAGTCTCTTCACTGCATCAGCATCCATATGGTGGTACCATCCGTAGCGTACCAACATCATAAGATTGCGCAGATCAATTTCCAGGAGAATCATGGAAGTAGCCACTTCTTCATCTGCTTTCTTGAGCGTCTTCACACACTCCATCAGATGCACATACCACATTCGGTCCAGCTCTGTCTCGAGGGAGAACAATCCTGATTGCTGTAGGTCTTGCTCACTGAATGCAGTAACGGTGGCATGATAGGGGCTATCCTTCAGTGCAGTCCCGACTGTTTCCCAACTGGTTGCATTGATCAAAGCGGTCCAATCGATGGGAGAGAGAATGGTGTCCTTGAAGAGGTATTCACTGCGATGGCGAATGGGTCGTTGCCTCATGATGCTGCTGTACCAGAGTCGGAGTGTATTCTTCAGGTTGTCTATCTCGATTTTCCCGAGAAGATGCTTGATCAGGTCGGCACTACTTCCCTCAAGATACCCTGCAACCTCCTTGTACATGGAAATCTCCATCCCAAGAAGTACCAGTTCCATCTGTTGAAGGTCTCCGGTTCGGTCGTATGCCTCAGCTACCGCGTGGTATTTGGAGTCACGAAGTACCCCCACCGCTTCTACCAGGGAAGAAGCGTGCAATAGGTTTTCAATAACCTTGCTCTGTCGCATCAAACCAATCTTAGCCCGAAGCTTGGCGTTGATGAACCCATACAACGATACACGATCACTGCTCATTTGTTTTCCAGAAAAGCATCAAAATCAGTCTTGCAGACTTGCTCCACGATTGAATGCGCGATAGTTTCAAGGGTATCCCCTGAAAGATTGCTCGATACATTCAAACTCTCTTCATAATCCTCAACTTCGCTTCTGGCCTCTATCTCAGCCTTTTCCAGTTGTGCACGAAGATGTTCACGTTCTTCTTTCAAAGAGGAACGTATGAGTTCATTTGCAGCACTTTGGGCGTCGGAAATTACATCTCTAGCTGTATGTTCGGCGTCTCGTATTATTTGTTGTGCTCTATCTTCAACGGATAATACATCGTTGATTATATCGCTACGCACGGCTTCACTTCCTATTCGAGTTATATAGATCTTTTTTTATACTCTACCTTTTGGATAAACGTGTCAAGCAAACCTAGGGAGCAGCAGTGACAACCTGTTGAGCAGTTGGGTCGATTGCCTCAGAATCGACCATGGAATCGAACATATCCTCATCGAAGGCATAATCATCTTCACTCACGAAGCCATCCTGTTCGAAGGATTCAAACCCAAAATCACTCTCATCAAATGGCGGGAAGATAATGGTCCAGAATGTCTCCTCATCCATACGTTCAATCACTTCAAGGGTAACTTGCGCGTCATACCCGGTAGCAAGCTCGGCTCCGAAAACATCTGTTTCCTCTTCTACCTGAGCACCACTGAATGCATCTTCCACAATGATTCGCTGCTCAAAGGCAGGATCAGAAACCCAGAAATCCTCAAGCAACAAGACCCTCTCCAGGCCCAATTCCTCAGAAGATATATCGGGTACGACAAACCTCACTGCATACCACAGATCATCCACTTGCAGATCAAAGAGATAGGTACCGCTGGAAACTTCACTAAGGATGTACCGTCCTTCCTGGTCAGTGAAGAGGTAGAGTGAATCATTTCGGAGAAGTTCCTCTTCTCCTGCAGCATTCAATATCACTTCATACACGGGAGATGAATACTGGATGTAGGGGGAACCATCGGCCATATAGAGTACTCCACTGACAGTAAAAGATGGTTCCAGATCAAGTCGAGCGACAAAGGACTGCCTGCTTCTTGGACTTAATTCATATACGAATGAGGTACCGGTTGAATACTCACTTATCCCACTGCTGAAAACCACAATGCTGTTCGTGGCATTGGGAGAAACTGAGTTGTACAATGCGCTTCCCAGTGGTCTGGTCAGGGCAGAGGGGGAACTATCCAAGCTTCGTGCAATGGAGATGTCTGAATCTTTCAGGTCCCCGACCGGTTTTACCAACAGGAAGGACTCCCCGACTGCCTTGCCGATGCCGAATGCTCCATCAGCATACGCAAGGGCGGTACTTGCCGTAAAGGTAGTGGTCATATCCTGATAGGAGTTGCTGATCTGCTGTCTCAGCGAGAAGTTTGAAAGCTCCCCGCTATGGGCCCATGCAGCAACAATGGAGTGGTTCCTTGGGTCCTCAAAGCGGAACCCGCTCAAGGAAAGATTGACACTATCGTTTCCGGTTGGTCTCCAGCTCATTCCTGCAGATGAGGATGCAGTCCCATCGAAGAACGGCGATCCGGAGCGAACACTTGTGGAGGTGTTGGCGCTCAACTTCGGACTGAAGGTATAACTGCCTGAAATTTGTGCAGAAATTGTTGGACTAAGTGGGCTGGTACTTGCTCCGTTTGCAGAAACCGAGCCACTTAACGAGAATCCAGAGAAAGGAGAGAACCCTGTTGCAAAGGAAGCACTCCAACCTGGGGCCTGGTTTGCTGAATTATAGAGCAGGTTCCCTGAGAGCGTATACCGAACGCTATCAGTGAAACTCCCTGAATATGAGAGTGAAAGCGTGGTATTTGTAGAATAGGGGCTCCCTGATACCTTTGCAGGAATGGAATGGTTTACCGTTCCGCTGATCGTTCCAAACCCACTATCCTGTGGCCCGCTGTAACGGTGACTCAAACTTGCAGAGAAGGACGGAGTAAGCTTTGAAGCATCCAAACCAAGGGAAAGTTGCAACTGAGATGTCCCGACCATGGTTGCATACACCCCATTGAACATACCGCTGAAAACTCCTGGGCTGAAGGCAAGTTCACTGGTGAAGGTAAATACATCCGTCAACCCTGTCTGTTGGTAATAGGTGGCTGTGAAGGCATCAAGGTGGTAGGACAGATACTGGTCATCAAACCAAGGGATACTGAGAGCAGATGTTGCACTGGTGGATTTCTGCCTAGGCACACTAAAACCAAAGCCATAGAGGCTGTCGCCCTTGCCTAGCAGACGATAGTCATACCCCATGTCAACATACTCCACTCTCTCATCCTCTGGATGACTATCGGGGAGGATGGTTATCTTTATCTGGTTGGCTCCCTGGGTGAACACAAAGTCCCTGAGCCGATACGTACCTGCCTGGAATGATCGCTTGAAGACCTCTTCCCCATTGATGGTGATTTTTACCTCAGAGGGCTCAACCAGAACGATGCGATATTCGAACTGATTGCCCTTGGCTCTCTCGGTTCCGTAGGCATAGTTTTTCTCAAAGGTGAATCCAACATTGGTAGAGGTACCAAGATTCCTATTGCTTAGATTTGTACCCACATGACCAAAACTCAGACGATGACTCGATTCAACAAAGTCATAGAAGCCATTCCAAGTCCCAGGATTGAAGTATGGTTGCATCGAAGAGAGAGAGAAATAGACATTGAGACCTATACCCAATGTTGAGATTCTATTGGAAACAGAGAGAGAGAGTAACTTCTGGTTGATTGCTGAGAAATCTGCATCATAGTCAAGCATCCCATAGAGGCTGAGAGAGCTGGCAACTGCGAATTTTGCCGGATCAAGCACGATAGCCCCACTTATGCCATACTGCTCTCTCCTGTTGATGGAACGAGAAGTAATACTTATTGTCCTCTCAGGCATATCTTCCAAGCTGAACTGGAGGTACACGGCAAACTCTGCCGCATCGTAGCGAGCCTCAACATTGCCCCTGCGCAACTCTTCAAGTGAAATATAATCAAGACCATCACCAAAGAGCCGTTGGTTTGCTGCATCGGTTATATAGGGTCCAACATACTGCGACAACTCATTGGCATTCAGCAATCTCTGCTCGCCAACAAATTCTACCTCAATATCGCCTATAAGCTCATTGTTGACATAGAGTCCAAGATAGTAGAACCCATCATCATACTGAATGACGGCATCTTCCCCTACGATAAAGAAATCTGCAAAGAAATCATCAGTATACTCCTCCTCTTCGAACGATCCACCGTAGAAAAGGTCCCACTCTTCCTCAGTCAATACCATTGGTTCAAATATGAAGGGAGGATCAGGCACAACTGGACTTACAGTAGCCTCTCTCGTAAATGAGGGGACAGAGGGAATCTTGATGAATGCAGATCTCCAACCAAAACCAGGGAAGTGAGGGAATGAGAGTAAGTGCCTCGGGCGAGGCAGTTCCCGCAAGGGCGTCTCAGGCACAGCTTGAACTTTCTCCCTTTCACCGACCCCTGAGGGAGAAGGCTCCTCTCTCGTTTCCTTGTCTTGTTCTTCAGATTCAGAAGGAACAACAACCGCTGATGGCTCAGGGACGGAAGGCTTTACACTGATAAGTGAGGGAGTATCTTCTGATATTGGTTGATGGAAACACGTCCAAATAAATGCAGACAGAAAGAGGGTTACGAGCACAAGCATAATAATCAGTAGTACTGCGTGTGCGAACCCTCTTGCTTTCATGCGGAAAACCTTTTTGGAACGAGGAGTAAAAGACTCCTCTTAATTCGAGTATTTGATCGTGGCTTGATAGGTAACCCCGGGATCACGGGAGAGACCTTCAGGCCATGGTATTTTCTTCGTCACCGATTTCTTGGCTAGAATATTCATGCCATCGATACCTTCCAGTGCTTCCGCTCCTTGCAACACTACAGCATTACCTTTGCTGTCCTTGACCTCCAACACTGCTGAAATCAGCAACTGGTGGACTGTCCCAAGATTGGCGAGGCTTACTGCCAATGCGGGAGACCCATCTTCAAGACTTGAGGGGGTTACAGCCCGTACCCCTACATTCTCAACAACCCTTGAAGGTAATACATACAAGCTTGTCGTGTAGATGTAGAGAAAGTTGAACATTCCTTTGTCAGAGCTGTTCTTTCCCTGAGAATATGGAATCTGCTCTGCTTTCAGACGAAAAGAGAGTTCATTGGTTACTGTCCTGGGACCACGATATTGTACACGCACCACCCAACTGCTTTGAGGAGGGACTACCAATTTATTCGGAACAATAGAGAAATAGGCATCTGCAGGTTTGTTTATCTCATTACCCTGTGCATCCTGATCGCGAATAAGTGCAGATAGACTGATGGCAATCGAGTCGTTGCTATCATTGACAATGGTATAGGTTTTGGTACTCTCAGCACCCGTTGGTTGGAACGATTGTTCAAGCGGGGAAAACTGATAAGCAAACACTGATGAAAGCAGCAAGCAAGAAAACAGGAGAAAGACTATCGTGCGCTTTACTCTCTTATTCTGAATTTGGTTCATATTTCACTCTCTTATCATAACATTATATGAATTCTTTGTAAGTGTACGCTATGAAAACTGATTCTTCAAGTCATCATGTCTCTATCGTGATAGAGCCATCCTTTTAAGTGCAGAATCAAAGGTTCCTTTGAGCATTGGAATAAACTGTAGCACGATTTCGTCAATTTCCCCAGGCAATCCCGCTTGCACCCAATCGAGTAATGACCCGACAAAAGCATGCTTGTAGAAATCAATAAGGAATGCAAGGTCTTCCTCGCTGGCTCCAAACTCTTTGGCACGGTCAGCGAGAGTACCATGGAGTAGTTTTGCCATTTCGCGACAGAGATAGCGATCAAGCAACTCTCTACCAAGACTGTGGTAGATATTCATGATCATCATCTTGTTTTCCATCAGATAGGTGCACATGCTCCTCACTGCAGACTCACCATCATCCCTCGTATGAATACTGGGATAGCGACGGGCAAACTCTTGCCCTTCATTGATAAACATCCAATCAAGCAAATCGTAGATATCTCTGAAGTGGTAATAAAATGTCTGGCGGTTCACACCACAACGATTCACGATTTCCTTCACGGTTATCTTGTTCAAGGTATGATCAGCCATCAATTGCTTTAAGGATTGGGCCAGTGCCAACTTAGTCATCTGCGCCATGGGTACTCCTTTCCTGCCTCTTCGCGCATAATATTGTACACAATTACGACGAAGTCTTAATAAATATTACCAATCATCCTACCGTAAAAATCTTTCTTTGACTACTAGCAATGTTTTATTGACACAAGAAACCTTTCATGGTAATGTTCCTTCCTGTCGGGTAACCGATACTGTTCGGGCTGTAGCGCAGGGGTTTAGCGTACATGTCTGGGGGACATGGGGTCGGCGGTTCAAATCCGCCCAGCCCGATATAATTAATTATCCTGTAAGAACTAATTTCTTGCAGGATTTTTTTTGGACTCAATCCAGAACTCTCTGGATTCGGAAAAGTGAAAAAGAGTTTCTCCCTGATTCTTTCTTCATGAGAAATATTCGCATACTGCTTAAAAGAAAATGGAAAAAACAGAGGAGCAGTGCCAGATTTCCCTTTCTGATCATCCAGGAATCTCGCAATCAGGTATCGATGAGGAGAAAAGAGGTGATTCCAGCAATGAGTGATATCAGACACCAGAGAAGCATGGCTGACTTGGAAGTATTGACCTCTTAATCATACCGCTCTAGTATACCGCCATGTTACACTTATTAACCATTTCCACTCCACAAGAAGCCTTCTTGCCCATTACACAACAAGTACAAAAGTGTGTAACTGAAGCACAAACCAAGGAAGGATATGTTCTTGTCTTCTGCCCACATACGACTGCAGGACTTACCATCAATGAAAATGCGGATCCAGATGTGGTGCATGATATGCTTCTGGGGTTGCGAAACGCATTTGCTGAGAACAGCAAGTTCAGGCATGCCGAAGGCAATTCAACGGCACACCTGAAAGCTTCTGCCATGGGTTCCAGTGTGATGGTCCCCATTGTGCATGGTAGACTTTCACTGGGTATCTGGCAGGACATCTATTTCTGTGAATTCGACGGCCCAAGAACCAGGACCTTCCAGGTTATGGTGGTTTCTTCCTAAGCTCAGTCGTTTGGCTCCCACCGCTTCAGTCCATATACACCAAGCACCACAGCGAGTGCCATGAGCACCATTGCCCCAACCATGGGTTTCCATTCCACGGGAAACCCTTCAATGGTCTGCACCATCTGATTGACGAGAAGCACGAATGAGAAATCTCCAACATGCGCTACAACGGTACCAAGTGAGAAGATGAGCCAGATTCCAAATGCGCCGATTCCAGCCATGATTGGTTTCTTCACTGCTGCAGAAAGCGTAATCGTAACTGTTCCCAATGTGAAAAAATAGATCAACAGGAAGCAGTTGGAAACAACGAAGGGAAGTACGGGAAAACCCGGGAACAAGTACCAGGTATAGATACCCATTGTCATAATTGCCACCAATATCCCGATGAGCAATAATATGAACAGACTGGCAAGCTTCGCTGTGATGATGCAGGTCACGCTTACCGGTCTCACCAATAGGAATTGGATCAGACCATCCGATTTCTCACCGGCTAGTGAACCCATCATCATAAAGATTAGCACCATTGTTCCAATCTGACTGAAATTCTTCACATACTGGTCAACCGCATCTTGGTAGGTTATTGTTCCGAAGGTAATTACCACATTCTCTGTCGCCCCGAAGAAGGAGAGTAGATCCGGAAGGTAGTATGCCGTAAGAGGGGAAAGTATTCCAAAAAACGCTGAAAGTACTACCCATATAAGCAATCGGCTGGTTCTTGCCATCTCTAAGAGCTCCTTCTTAAACATTGCACGCTGTAATTTATGCATTGGTCGTCTCCTGTATATGATGCATGAACACATCCTCCAAGGTGGCTTCCTGATGATGTAAGTTCACTAAACGCCAGTTATGTTGACTTATCATCGAAAGTATTTGATTTGCATGTTCTGCATATAGATCTGAAGAAAGAGAGACTGTGAATGCCTTGACTGATGCCTGCAACCCAGAATCAGATAACTCCTTTACGCATGCATTGGCTTCTTCCATGGATGTAAACTCCATATGCATGATCGGTTTAGCATGTAATCTCAAGAGTGTCTTGGTCTTCTCATGGATTCGGATGGACCCTTTATTGATGATGGCAACTTCGTCACATACCCTCTGCACATCATCGAGGATATGGGAAGACATAAAGATGGTGGTCTCTTTCCTCAATGTTGCAATAAGTGAGAGCACTTCTTTTCGTCCAACGGGATCGAGTGCTGATACCGGTTCATCAAGAAAAACCACACTTGGGCGATGCAAGATCGCCTGTGCTATACCCAGGCGTTGTCTCATCCCTCCTGAGTATCCACCAATACGTCGATCTGCAGCATCAGCAATCCCACAGAGTTCCAGCAGTTGTACTATTCTCTCATCTCTCTCCTGGCGATTCATCCCGTAGAGATCACCAGAGATCTCAAGCAACTCCTTGGCAGTCATCCAGCCATAATATGCAGGCTGCTGCGCAAGATATCCAAAGCTCTGTTTACTCTGTATGCCGGATTTCCCAGCAATGATATAGCTACCTGATGAGGGAGTCAGCAAGCCGGTCAATATTTTTATGAGTGTCGATTTCCCTGCCCCATTCGGACCGAGAAAGCCAAATACCGTGCCCTCTTCGACAGAGAGGGAGACTCCGTCCAGAGCCTGCACAGGCCCATACTGTTTTCTCATATCATGCATTTCAACGATTGCCATTGGTCTTTCTCCCATAGATGAGATATACGATTGGTCCAAATGCATTTATGAAGAGAAAAACCAACAACCAAGCTGTCTTTGGCAAAGCATTGAACTCCTCACGGTGCAACCAGTCACGTAAGCACACTATTTTGAGTATCAACTCCAATAACAACAACGGTAGAATCAAGATAATTGTCTCTGTATTCATTGTCTCGAGCCCTCCTGAGCCTTAATAAAAGTAATAACTGTTTCCAGGAAATCGGGGTGCAATGGTATTTCCCTCTCCCTATATGATCTAATGATATCGGCATCTTCTTCTGCCCATCGTAGCAAGTGACCCATGTTCGATACTTCAGAGAACACAACCGTTTCCGGCATATCAGTATGGCCGAACAGGTCATCCTCCCCTACCAATCTCTCATCATGATCACCCCAGATGACCAAAGTGGGTACTGAGAGTGTACGTAGTACATCCGTTGGGTTATATTTCATCCATGTCTCAAGATATCGTTCTTTACCCAGTGGTATGAATGAATCTACAAGAAGGTTACCAGTCTCTTCATACTGAGATGCACTAATCTCCTGTAACCGACTCTCCAGGACTTTGGCGGCTTCACTGTCCATCCTGCGAATCTGTTTAATCATCTGCTCGCCTATAGGATCCCCGTTCCCTGCAACGGATACCACAAAATCAACAGGTTCAGCCTGAGCTGCCAGTAACGCAATCAGAGAACCTTCTGAGTGGCCGATTATTCCTACCGGTGCATGTTTTGCATCTGTTTGTATGTAGTTGATCCAGGAGACAGCGTCTGCTACAAAATCCTCAAAGGTAATATCATCCAACAGCTGCTCATCGTATGGTTGGCTCTCCCCTACTGCAAACTTATCATAGCGAAGCGAAGCTATGCCGGCATCAAGCAGTTCATGCGCGAGATGCCAGAGACTGTCATTATTCGCAACCAACAACTCTGAATTTCCGTCCCTATCGGTTGGTCCTGACCCTGCTATGATAAGCACCGTAGGAAAGGGTCCTTCTCCCTCTGGGGTTAACAGTGTTCCGTATAATGTTGCTTTTGACGTCTCCAGGGAAACCGATTTTCCTGTGCGAGCTGGTTTTGTGAGGTTTCTATACTCAACAGAGTACCGCCCTTCACGTAAAATTACGGTTCCATTGGTCGTGTTATAAAGAACTTTTCCAGAAAAGCCGTTTTCTTCAGGGGTAAGAAGCAACCGTAGGGTTGTTGTCCCCAATGTAACTTTTCCTGACCACTGTTCCTCGGAAATCTTCAGATCCTGTACTGGCACATCGGTAGCCAGCAACTCGGGAATTGAGAGAAAGAGTCCAGTATCTGTACTACGTAAGTGGATGAAGAATCGATTCTCCTCAACTGATACGATACCTTCCCAGTATCCTTCTTCCATGGTTGTATCAGCTTTTGTACAGCCAAAGAAAAGCAGCATACTTCCCAATACCACTGCAATAAGCAATCTTCTCATTCGCGCCTCCTATGAAGACGTTAACCGAGAGGGATGGAGAAAAATAGTCGGGAAATGTACGTAAATTGCGATATGAACGTTACGTATTTGTACGTACGGGGTGTATTTTCTGGGTTAATTCGATTTTATTAGAGACAGAACACTTCTTGAATATTCGATAAACATGGGTTTCCACTGTTCTCGGGGAAATGGAGAGGCGATCGGCAATCTCCTTGTATGACAGACCTTGTACAAGGTTGCTCACTATCTCCCGTTCACGTACCGTAAGCGAGAAAGACTCACAGAAGCTACTCCAACTGTCAGTCTCTTCTGCTGTAGTCTCCTCGGATAGTTCCTTCAGAAAAATGAATACATCATTCACACACCACGCCAAGATGAACAATGCAGTAGAGAGAGCATCATACACCGGTCTGTAGGCGGAAGGAAACAGTAGAAATAGGATGGCATATACCCCGAAAAGGAGATAGGACGTACCTGAGATAACAAGGAATGACCCCATTCGCCTAACCCGATAGGTCTGTTGACCTCGAACACTCACCCGAATACCAAAAAAAGCTATCCCAATCAACGAATTAACCGTTGCGGTAAAAACAGGACCTATGCTCAACAATTGGAAGCCAATGATTACGATGAGTAATACCGCAGTCGCCAAGGATGCTAAGAGTCCAATCCAATGGAAACGGGAGGTAACTTTCCCGTGTTTGATGCTGCCAAGCAAGGCAGCAATACTATAGGTGATAACAATCGAGATGAGGGCACGCATGATGCCATTAAAGGCAACAAGGGTAAGATTTGGTTGATCCAAGAAGGTATTATGGACAAATCCGATGAATTGGAGCATGAACCAGATCCAAGAAATTGCTACATACCAAAGGTACTGAGCTCGAAAACGTTCATAGTGCTCTTTCTGTTTGATAAATGAGAGAATGAAGGTACCGAACAGTGCAGTAAATCCAAAGATGCTCAGCCAAAATGTCAATACATTCATGTACGTAACTCCTCAATGCACTCATACGGGGTATTTCTACTATGAAGGACCTTCATATTCCTGTCCATCCCCTTATGTATTGATATATGCAACGATTGGAAGCTGATTGATCATCATATACTACCAGACCTCCTCTCTCTTCAACCCCAGAAATACTTACTGACCGTCATATTGGATCGTCGCTCTTCACCCAGAGCGAGAGCGATTCTCCCTTGCAAGGGAAATCCCCAAACCCTTTTTCATCTGTCTTGATACGTTCCGTACTGTTGCCTGAACATTCCGCAAATTCAGTAGAAGGAAGACCTGTTTCCATTCTTTTACTACCGTCTTCTCCATTACAAATGACCACAGCCAGAGCCTTCTCTCCTGAAAAGGACCAGCCAATGGTATTAGGATGATCGAAATAATCGTGCTGTTCTCCCTCAATATGGCTACTTCGCAGCTTGAGCATGGTTTCGATCAATGCCTTGAATGACGGCATTTCAATTTGATGCTTTTCACCGTCGTATCCATAATCCTCATAGGAAGCTCCTTCGTAATCTGCGATGAATACACAGGGATATCCTTCCCTTCTCAGCAGTATCAACGCATAAGCCAATGGCTTGAACCAAGGCTCCACTACTGACTCAAGAGCTTGCAATGCCTGCGAATCATGGTTGGCTACAAAGGTAACTGCATGCTCCGGGTCCTGTTCAACCAAGGTTCCGGAGAATATGGAATCCAAGGGAAAATTTTTCCGCTCCATTCCTGCTTGGTAGAACTTGAAATGCAGCGGAACATCAAACAAAGAGAGAGCGTGCTCACTTTGTGCTATATACCTCTTTAATTGCTCGATATCAGGGTCCCAAAACTCTGCAACGGCAAACAAATCACGCTTTGCATGGGCGCGTATGGATGAAAGCCAGCCGGGGAAAAACCACGAAGGGATGTGCTTCACTGCATCAATCCTGAAGCCATCTATGCCTGTGGTATCAAGATACCACTTACCCCATCGTACTAGTTCTCCCCTCACTTCCTCCGCCCCAAAATCAAGGTCACAACCCATTAGGTAGTCGTAATTCCCAAACTCCGAGGACACATAGTCATCAAACTGTTTGCCTTCCAGTACATAGATGTTCTGGTTGTTATCAGGATGTTCCTCTGCATAATCCACAGCGTCAAAGTGGTGCCACATCCACTGGAAATCAGAATAGGTTGTACCCCTGCCCGGAAAGGTAAAACGTGTATAGACAGTTACTTGCTCTTGAGGCCCAATTGGTTCTGACCGGTTTTCCCTGGAATACGGGGTAGCAAGCACCTGTTCCTTCTCATCTGCACCCATGCGATGGTTCAATACAATATCTGCATAGACATAAAATCCCTGGGAATGAATCGCATCAATGGCTTTAAGGTACGCTGCTTTGGTTCCATACTTGGTGGCAGTACTCCCCTTCTGATCAAACTCCCCCAAGTCGTACAGGTCATACACCCCGTACCCAGTATCATGGCCCCCTCCATCTCCCTTATAGGCTGGGGGAAGCCAAATAGCAGTGAATCCTGCCTTTTTCAGTGTTTCAGCCTGCTTTGCGAGCTTGTTCCAAAGAACACCACCACCTTCGCTGTACCAATGGAAATATTGCAGCAAAACTCCCCGCGTCCTTTGCATGGCTTTGCTCCTATAATTTCTTTGAATCAGCAATATGCTTATGTTGGAGGATATACAGCGGTTTCATGTTTTTATAGGCTTGCATCCTCATGAACTTGAACATGAATGCCCTCCCCATGAAGATATTGAACACTTGGTTCTTGATATCCTTCTGAGGAAAATCATACAACTTTCTTTCCTTATAGAAACGATGGTCGTCACGTACAACACCCCGCATGCCATAGATCAGGTCACGAAAGATTTTCATTCCACCAACACCAAGGAAGTTCACCCCTTTCTGGTACCCAGCACGGCTCGCGCGATCGAGTCGACAAGCCAGATCTGTGATCATAGCCTGCAACCGCTCAGAATCTTTTTCCTCATCACTGATAATTCCCATTGAGTTCTCTTTTCCTACTCGGTCCTTTCCTTCCAAGAACTGTCGTACGTTTGGCAGTTGATATAAAGGACCGGAGACAAGGTACGCGGAGTGTTTACCCATCATGCTGGTCCGATGCCCATTTGCGAACGTACGGTCAAGGAACAGCTTCCACACGGGTTTCAGGAACCTTCCTTCCAGGTTCATCGCATGCACCAATACGTCACAGGAGTTAACCAAGTCTTGGTAGAAGACTTGGAAACCATCCTTTCTGTCACACTCACCTACCAGCTCACATCGCAAGCAGCCTTGGCAGGCTCCTTCATATGGGAATGTGTTAATATCGATTACTTCAACAGCATTAGGATAGGAAGCCAGGAAGACTTCAATCATGCGCGAAAGATTGCCGTCCTTCTGGTATTCATCAGTCAATAAGACAGTACGGATGTCTTTCTTTTTCTCCCCTGTTGTTCCTATCGACTGAGGCTGAAAGTGAAAAGAGGTATCATAACGAATTGGTATGCTTCTTCTAGGAACAGGAGTATGATTGATGCACGCTCTATGAAGATCCTGCATGAAAAACCGCATACTCTTCCTAAAGTCAGCTTGCAACATATCCTTGTTGTCTACACTCAAACCTTCCATAAAGGCCATGCCAAGATCTTCACAGGTCCCACGCAGCCATTCTTCAGCAAGGTGGTCGTAGTAATGAAAGCAACTCATGATACAAGTTGCATACTTGCCAGCAAGTATTGTCTGTCTTCCCTGTTCTCTCATGAGGTCAAAGAAACGAACAAGCTGCCAGGGAACAAGCATGGTATATACAGGGGTAGCCCATATGACCATGTCGCATGCATCAAGCGCATCAAAGGTGGTAGATAGCCAAGTTTCGTCATACTCCATCATGGTCAGATTCTCACCCACATGGATGATGCTTGCTTCAATATCAGGTTCATGAACCAAGAGATACTTTGCATGCTGTAACGTTAAGCTGAATTCACCTTTGGGACTAGCATTGACCACAACAACATTGGTTGGTTTCATTATCACCATTCCTTATGCTTTCAGTACTGTTTTCTTAGGTTACAGTGTACAACATGGAGGGCAATTATCAATGAAAATAGATTGAAGATACAACTCAATTACATTTAGAGGGTTGGACCCAATGGTTTGATCTCAAAGAGTTTGTCATCATCCCAAAGCTCACAGGTCTTCTGGAGAGTCCAAAGCCGTGCTTCGTCCCCCACTTTCCCATTGGAGGTGATTGCCCAAGCGTCATAGGCAACAGGGTAGATGCTTCCAACCATGTTAGCTTGGTTACCATTAATCTCAAACTTACCCAACCCCTTCCCTGAGGCTACACTCCAGAAATAGCCATCATGCCAGGCGATGTCATTGCCAAGGGTAATACCATCTGGTAGAGCAATTGTTTCATAGGTATCAGCGTCGAAATCGATTCGATATATAACCGTTTGGTCTCGACTGGGCAGGAGGAGTTTTTCTCCATCATAGGTCAATCCCATGGTGCCTCCGCCTACAGCATCGGGAATATCAATCCAATCATCTTCTGTTACCTCAATTTTTGCACCTTCAGTAATCTCAGCAGGTGGGTTGAAACGGTAGATCTTCTTCTCACTGAAATCATTGACGTAGAAATACTGGCCATCATGGGTAAGTCCCCTGGGGTTCACGACCCAGTCTGTTCCCATCTTGGTCACTTCGGTGATGCCACTCTCATCAAATACGATTCGGATGAAATCCAAGCCTTCCCCATACTCCCCGTCGCCAATACTGAATCGCCAGAGATAGCCGTCGTAGTAGTGGAGAGCCCAACCGAAACCAAGACCGGTATCAGCTCCCATTGTTTGCGTTACCTCACGAGTAGAATCACTCGCATCATACACATAGAGGTACTCATCTCCCTCTGTAGCAGGACGATAGCCAAGATCATAGTCAATGGGAACGGTGTAATCGAAACTTAGACCAGCAGGTTCCGATGATACTTCAGTATTATTTGATTCAGTTATTTGAGTGATACTCTCATCATTCGGGGACTCCCCATCAGGAGCTTCTGTATTTAGGATGGGCACATCTTCGATTGCGTAGAGGATGTTGTCATGGACCGCTACCTCAGAATCCATACCGGCAGTCAATGCATGTTTCTTATATGTGTCAAACACATTATCTTGAACGGTTCCCTCACTGTTCTCAAAGTGTACTCCTACATGGCCATCCCTAAAGTAGTTGTTTTCTATAAGGACATTGGTATTGAACTGCTCAAGAGCAATCTCGTGATACCCATTCTGATACAGGGTATTGTTGATAATCGTAGGAGATGATTGCTCTGCATAAAGCCCCTCTGTATTATTCCAACGGATTACTGAGTTCGATATGGTAACGGAAGACTCAAACTGCTCTACCCCGATTTCTGCATACTCCACTACCGTATAATCCAGGATGGAGGTGTCGGTATTCATCAAGGTAATACCAAACCAATCTCCGTTTATGGCATATTCATACCCTTCCCGCTCGTAGTCTGCAGTGAAGAAGATTTGCTCAGCTGGGGTTCCTTCTGCGATCAGGGTACCCCCTGCTACCTGGAGGCCACCTTTATCCAAATCTTTATATCCACGGTCAGATTTGAATTTTACGATTGTCCCTGGCTCGATAGTTAGTGTTATACCTTCAGGTACCTCCACATAATTCACCTGCACCACTCCTGACCAAGTGGTATTAGTAAGTATTTCGCCTTCCCAGATGGTCTGCTCTGGAACAGTATAGGGAGTAGCAGAAATGGTCATAGTAAGCGTTTCTGTTTCTTCAACGTCTTCTCCAACACGGACCATTACCGTAAATGAGTATTCTCCCGGAGAACCGTTCGGATCATCTGCATCACCAGCCACTGGGGCTTTGAATTCTTCAGTAGTTATTTCAATGATTACCTCAACATTATTTTCTAGCAGTTCCTGTACAAGTGTATTTGCTTTAGCTTCAGCCTCGTCCATATTCTCTACTTCAGCTTGGGAAGCAGAATATTGTGCTTCTTCTACAAGACGAGTTGCTCCTTCGATAACAGTTACAATCTGAATCTCTTTTTCCCTAATTACTCCAGAATCATCATTGGCTGAAACTCTCACTGTCACGCTACCAACTTCTATGGAAGTAAGTAGGCCATTCTGGTCGATAGTCGCTCTACCGGTACCATTATCTACTGACCAAGTGAGTGAATCATCTGTGGCATTAGAGGGAGTGACTACAGCATGAAGCTGAAGGGTCTCCCCTTCAACTACATAGTCAACATCACTGGATATGCTGATTTGCTCGACTGGAATCACACTAGGCGTATCAGGACTACATGAAACCATAAACACCAAGCACAATAGACCGATGAAACTAAAAACACTTCTCATGTTGATCGAACGAAACAGCAAAACATCCCCCTAATAGTGATTAGTAATTATGAATGTAAAGAACCAAATCAGACATTAATAAATCTCTAGTGTCACTTCATTCCTTCTTGATCCTTCCTCAAGACCAGGAAATTTGGTCACCCCTACCAACGTATAGAACCCAACGGATAGCTCTTGTAGTGAAAAATTTTGCACAACATGCCATCCTGTATTTCCAAGTTCATCTACTGTCATTTCACCAATTGGTTGAAGAGGAGCTCCATCAAGAGTAAGCGAAAAGACTGTATTGTCAATAAGATCCTCTGCTTGTTCCTTTTCAAGGATAAAACCTCCTCTTCCCCTACTCATAATAATGGTATACCCATCATCCCTATGTTTGAGTCTATAAGAGGAGGAGTCGTCATTCTCACCTGCCATTTCATAAAAATAGATAGTTCCATTATTAAAGAATGGAAACAAGTCGCACCCTGCACCAAGGATTAATACTAGTGCCAGAAGTAGGTAGATGATCGGTTTCTTCATGGTAGGCTCCTCATAAATTGCATACAAAATGTGCTAAATGTAAGACATTATCCATATTTACCTTACCGCACCTTTTTTGCGAGCGCAAGGAACCTGGTTTGTGTCACAGGCATTTTTCTCACTGCAATGTGTGGGTAGATGAGGTACACTAGAGGTAATAATCCTAGCAAGGAGAAATGTATGGAACGAGAGACAATGATGATTCCAATCAAGACCCCACAGGGGGAATTCAATGTCTGGGTGCAGCGCTGTGGCAATAACCCAAGCAAGAGACTGTTGCTATTACATGGCGGGCCTGGCATGAGCCATGAGTACTTCAAGAGTTTTGAAGAGCATTTCAGAGATAGTGACATCGAATACATCTATTATGATCAACTCGGGAGTCACAACTCAGACAATCCTGCAGATCGTTCTTTCTGGACCATTGAGCGATTTGTCGATGAAGTAGACCAAGTAAGAAAAGTCTTGGGCTTGGGGCCGGATAATTTCTTCCTCCTTGGCCACTCCTGGGGAGGAGTGTTGGCAATGGAATATGCACTTGCTCACCCTGAGGCATTGAAGGGCCTGATCATAAGCAACATGATGGCCGACTGCATTGCCTATCTGAAGTATGCTGATGATGTACTGGGACCACAGATGGATCCTGTAGTCCTGAACCGCATCAAGGAACTGGAAGCGGCCGGTCAATATACCAGCGAAGAGTATGAAACGTTATTGGTTCCCTACTACGAGCGCCATGTTCTGAGACGTCCTATGGATGAATGGCCACAGTGTGTGACCTCTTCACTCAGCCACGCCAACCAGGACCTCTATGTCTATATGCAAGGTCCAAGTGAATTCGGTATTGCAGGCGTATTGGAAACATGGGATAGGTCAAAAGACCTGCCCAAGATTACCATACCCACCTTGGTCATCGGCGCCGAGTATGACACCATGGACCCAGCCTATATGCAGTGGATGTCCAAGCAGCTGCCGAAGGGTGAATACCTATACTGCCCAAATGCAGGGCATATGGCCATGTGGGATGACCCAGAAGGGTATCATGATGGATTGAAACAGTTTATTAACAAAGTATAAGAAATCAAGCCTGCTGCAGAACAATGTGGCAGGCTTTTTTCATGAATCAAGAAGTGTAGATCTTACATATCGATAGTTACGTATCTACATCTGGTAATGGAAAAATCGTGCTAAAAATTGAATGCTTTGTGCAGGCGCGTTTGAAAAAGCGGTTGTACACTAAAGGTAGGATGTTTAGGCAGTACATGTCTCAATATCCTAGAAAGGAAGAAGAAACTTGAGCATTTTCTTTTGGAAAGAGTTGTGCTTCATGGTTCTCAGCAAAGGTTGTTTTTCACAAATCTGTTTTGGTTGAGACCAGGATGTGGGGGAATAATTAATGCTGAAATGGTATTGGTTTACTAGGTTATTTGAATAACCTAAAGAAAAATGGAGGACTATATGTTGAAAAAAGTAGCGGTATTTCTACTCATCTCGTTGATTCCGTTCACGCTGTTCGCAGCGGGTCAGCAGGAAGCTGCCAAAGAAGAAGGGCCAATCACCCTCTCCTATTTGGTCGCAAGTGGTAGTGACCAGTATCAGGCAAGAGCCGCAGCCGAAGGCTTTATGGCACTGAACCCTGATGTAAAGATTGAACTTGAGCTTCGCCCAGGTGGAAGTGATGGAGACAACATCACCAAGACACGTCTGGCAACCGGTGAAATGAATGACATGTTCTTCTACAATGCCGGATCCCTCTTGCAGGCACTCAATCCAAGTGATACCTTGGTTGACCTTGCAGACGAGCCCTTCATGGATGTGGTTGATGAAGCATTCAAGATGACCGTTTCTCAAAATGGTGCTGTATACGGCGTACCCAACCAGACCGCAATGGGTGGTGGTATTCTCTACAACAAGAGAGTCTACGAAGAATTGGGACTTAGTATTCCCAAGACTTGGGCCGAGTTTGCTGCAAACAATGAAAAGATCAAGAAAGCAGGCATTACTCCTGTTATCGCCACCTTTGGTGATAGCTGGACCAGTCAGCTCTTTGTTCTTGCAGATTACTACAATGTACAGGCAGAAGTTCCTGACTTTGCTCAATTGTACACTGAAAACAAGATCAAGTACGCAAACACTCCTGCAGCCATCAAAGGTTTTGAACACCTGAAGGAAGCTTATGATAAGGGCTGGTACCAGAGCGGGTTCGCTACGGCAAAGTATGATCAAGGTCTTGAAATGCTGGCAAACGGCAAGGGCGCTCACTACCCAATGCTTTCCATGGCTTTGGGAAACATCACTTCAAACTGGCCTGATAAAGCTGAGGACATCGGTTTCTTTGCACAGCCAGGCCAGAGTGCTGACAAGAATGGAGCAACCATCTGGATGCTTTCTGCAAACTATGTACCTCAGACAACCACTGGAGCAAAGCTTGAAGCTGTAAAGCGCTTCCTGGCTTACACCGTCTCTCCTGAAGGTATTGCAGACATGAACAAGGAGATTCCTCCTTCCGGTCCTTACTTGGTCATCGGTGCAGAACTTCCTGAAGATGTGCTTCCTGCTGTTAAGGATATCTCCGGATATATTGACTCTGGAAACTCCGCACCTGCACTCGAGTTCCTCTCTCCTGTAAAGGGACCTCGTCTTGAGCAGTTCTGTGTTGCAGTAGGTACTGGACAAATGAGTCCAATGGAAGCTGCTGTCAACTATGACAAGGACGTTGCCAATCAGGCAAAGCAGTTGGGTCTTGCAGGCTGGTAAGATTCTTTGATTGTTGCAACCATCCCTTGCATGCAGGGGATGGTTGTTCTCATCTTGGAGGTACTCATGAAAAAGAATACGATTCAGCGGGGAATGCTAAAGACCTATCCTAACTGGTTTTATTTACCTGCAGTAACAGCATTTACAATTTTCTTTATTATTCCAACCGTCTCTGCATTCTACTTCAGCTTGACTCGGTGGACGATTTTTGATTCGACCTTTATCGGATTCGAAAACTATATTTCCTTCTTGTCGGACCCCATGCTCTCAATCGGTCTGAAAAATACCTTCATCTACGCTTTTCTTACCAGTGGACTGAAGACTGTCCTTGCACTCCCCCTTGCAGTTATGCTTACCTCAGGTATCAGGTTCAAGGGTTTTTATCGAAGCGTGGTCTTTTTCCCCGTACTGGTAAGTACCATTGCGGTAGGAATCACCTTCTCAATTCTTATGCAACCCAATATTGGATTGATCAATGTGGTGCTGGGCTCGATGGGCCTACCACAACCTGACTGGCTTGGAAGCCCTCAGGTAGCACTCTATTCAGTTATTTTTGTCGATGTTTGGAAAGGAATCGGTATTGCTACCGTAATTTATATGGCAGGTATCATCTCGATTCCTCAGGACTATTTTGATGCCATGAAACTCGAGGGTGGATTCTGGATCAAGTTCCGCCATGTGATCATCCCCTTGGTGAGAAATTCCACGTTCACCGTGATACTCCTCTCCTTTATCGGAGGTCTTCGTTCCTTCGATCTTATCTGGGCGATGACTGGAGGCGGCCCTGGTTTTGCATCGGATGTATTGACCAGTGTTATTTACAAACAGTACCAGGCAGGATTTTACGGTCTGTCAACTGCGGGAAATGTCATCCTATTTATCATGGTTACCATCCTGATATTTCCGCTCAGACGATTCTTCAACAGCAGGGAGATTGAACTATGAAATCCAGGAAACAACAAACGATATATATTGCGTCGAATATACTGGTCTTCCTCTTCTTGACGATCATCTTCATCGTGCCCTTTATCTATATCATTCTCATGGCTGCCAAGAGCAGCAAAGAAGCAGCATTGCTGCGTTTCAGCCTACCTGCACAGAATTTGTTTTTCCAGAATCTCAAGGAAGTTGTCGCATATGGTGATTACCGGATGTTCAGGGCACTTTTGAACAGTACACTGCTTACCGTTGGCTCAGTGGCCCTGATTGTGGTCTTCTCTGCCCTATTCGCATTCGTGGCTCAGAGAAAAAATGACAAGTCCGCCTCTATCCTGATGTCGCTTTTGATCATTGGACTGATGATACCTCCAGCGGTGGTACCGACCATTTTCCTGTTGCAGAACCTGAAAATCTACAAGACGATGTTTGGAATGATCATGATTGATGTGGCCTTGTTCATGCCATTTGCAACCATGATCTTCAGGACGGCGATGTCCTCCATCCCACGAGATCTTGACGAGGCATCGTATCTTGACGGGGCCAGTCCACTGACCATCTTCTTCCAAGTCATACTCCCCCTGCTCAAGCCGGCGATTGTGACGGTAGTCGTAACTACGTCGGTTAATATTTTCAATGACTTCGTTGGTCCACTGTATTTCCTTCCTGGTGCAAAGAACATTACCGCTCCCCTGACGCTGTACTCATTCATGAGCCAGTTCAGCACCCAGTGGAATTTGTTGTTTGCAAACGTAGTGGTAGTAAGTGTCATCCCCTTGATCATCTTTATCTTCTTCCAGCGCCAGCTGGTTGCAGGAATGATGGGAGGGGCTGTCAAAGGCTGACTTTTGGTATTGGATGCAAGGAATACCTTGCAAGCGCATAAAACAAAATTGGAGTAGTATCATGACAACAGTTTCCAAGCTGCAGATCAATTATCTTGACCATGTTGTAGGAATTACCGAGGGACCACAGTTTTCTTGGGTAATCGACACACCATTTAGAAATTGTCGACAGAAACAGTATCAAATACAGATAGCTGATGAAGCATCCTTTGCCTCACCTCTGTTCGACACAGGCCTGGTGGAAAGCAGTGATTCTGCACAGGTTCGCGTGCCAGGATTCACCCCGGATGAAGGAGTTCTCTATTGGGCACGGGTAAGAGTCGTCACCGAAGCGGATACTCAGGGAGTCTCTACCTCTCCATTCAGTGCAAGTGCCACCATGCTCGGAGGCTTGAAAGACCCTGACTCACTAAAGGATCATTTCATCACCGCAGAGACAGAAGAGGATATCAAGCTCTCCAAAGGCACCTATCTAAGAAAAGCCATCTCTCTCAAAAAAGAGGTGAAATCAGCGATAATTTTCTCCACAGCACAGGGAGCCTATCAGCTGCATATCGACGGCAAGAAAGTCTCTTGTGATGAACTTGCCCCAGGATGGACCAGCTATGATCATCGTCTGCTCTACCAGAGCTATGATGTAACAGACATGGTCTCGGCTGGTGAGCATGTACTTGGCGCACACCTCGGCTCTCTCTGGTATAAGAGCACGCTCAGCTTCCTGATGATCCACAACTTCTATGGTGACTATGCAGCCCTCTCGCTTCGTATGGATGTCACTTACTGTGATGGAAGCAAAGAGACGTTCTACAGTGATGAGAGCTGGAGAGGCAGCGACAGTCCGGTCCTGAATTCACAACTGTATGATGGGGAGACCTATGATGCTACCCTGGAACAGGCTGGTTGGGACAAACCAGGATTTGACGACACTGCATGGCGTGCAGCTAAACCAGTTCCTTGTACTTCAAAACATATTGAGGCACAGGAGGGATCTCCCGTCGCGCTTCAAGAGGTCATGGCTCCAACCCTTGCATTCACGACACCCAAGGGTGAGCGAGTGATCGATTTCGGCCAGAACATGAGTGCTCTTCCGGAGATCAGGGGTAAAGGAAAGGCAGGAGAGACCATAGTCCTGCGTTGTTTCGAAGTACTGGACAAGGACGGCAATGTCTACACCGACAACCTCCGCAGAGCAGAACAGCGAATCACCTACACCATCAAGGATGACAAACCATTCGTGTATCGTCCCCATTTCACCTTCTTCGGGTTCCGATTCATCCATGTTGAATCGTTCCCAGGACGTGCAGATCTTGATAATTTCAAGGCCTACGTGATTCACTCCGATATGCCGCAAACGGGTAGCTTTGCTTGTTCCAACGAGGATCTGAACCAGTTGCAGCATAATATCCTGTGGGGATTGAAGAGCAATTTCGTTGATGTCCCCACTGATTGCCCTCAGCGTGATGAACGTCTTGGATGGACCGGTGATGCCCAGATTTTCTGTCAGACAGCCAGCTATAATGTGAACACCTACACCTTCTTCAAGAAATGGCTCAAGGACCTTGCCCTTGACCAGACCAAAGAAGGGGGCGTTCCCCATGTAGTGCCCGATGTACTGTACAAGTACCCGTTTGAAAACTGGTTGCTCAACAGAGGAACCCATTCAGCTACTGCCTGGGCTGATGCTGCGATCATCAATCCATGGGTGCTTTATCTCACCTTTGGTGATACAGCAATCCTGGAGACTCAGTATGAGAGCATGAAGGGCTGGATTGACTTCATGAAAACCCATGCCAAGAACAACATCTGGAACTACAAGCTTCAGTTTGGCGACTGGGTTGCCTTGGATGCTGAGGAAGGAAGCTACTTTGGAGCCACTCCAAACGACCTTACATGTACTGCATACTATGCCTATTCCACCAGACTTTTTGTCAAGATTGCAAGGATTCTCGGAAAGGAAGAGGTAGCAAGCGAGTATGAGGCCCTGCATGACAAGATTGTACAGACATTCCAGGAAACCTTCTTCAATGCCGATGGTACCATGACCGCCCAGACACAGACCGCTCATATTCTTGCTCTTCACTTCAACCTTGCCCCAAAGCAGTTTGTTGCAAAGACCGTGGAGAATCTGAAGAAGCTGCTGGCTGATCATGATGGACACCTGGTAACAGGATTTGTCGGTACCCCGTACTTCTGTCACGCACTCTCTTCCAATGGGTGCCTGGATGAAGCATATGAGTTGTTGCTCAAGGATGACTTCCCTTCCTGGCTGTACCAGGTCAAGAAAGGTGCTACCACAATCTGGGAGCACTGGGATGGTATCAAACCGGATGGCTCAATGTGGAGCCCAGACATGAACTCATTCAACCACTACGCCTATGGCGCAATTGGTGAGTGGTTGTACCGTGTTGTTGCAGGTCTGGACATGGATGAGCACAAACCAGGATACAAGCATACCATCATCGCACCAAGGATTGGGGGAAATCTCAGTTGGGTGGAAGCCTCCTATGAATCGGTATATGGAAAAGTGGGTGTCCGCTGGGAGAAAGAGAGCAAGACAAACGTTATAACCTTGCAAGCAACGGTTCCCGCCAATGCCTCCGCCACTATCCGATTGCTGGATGGGGCAACATTGGTTGATGGGGATGCCCTCACATTTGCCAAGCGTGACGACATCCTGGAAGCCGAAGCCGGTTCAGGGGTATATACGATCCGCTATATGCTGAACTCATAATCTGATTCATATCCTTATAGTAAAACCATGGGTGTATCCGAGTGATATACTCATGGTTTTTCTTTCCTTGACTGTCATAGATGCACGCATTACCGTTAAGCAAGGAGAAGGTAGATGGAAAAGGAATACCCCTATGCATCGCTTACAAGACGTTTCGCAGCCTATGTAATTGACCATCTGCTTACAGCATTGCTGATGGCTCCCTTGGTCCTGTGGTATCTGAAGGGATTGTTCAGTGAAGCAAGCGGGATATATCTCCTTGCCTATAGTGGTCCGGTACTCTTTCTACTCATCCTGATCCGATCTCTCTATCTCTCTGTGCTCTGGTCGACAAGGTTTGGCACGATCGGTTGCCATCTGCTCTCTATCAGCGTTTTTACTCTACAAGGAAACAAGCTCTCCTATCCTAGAGCGATTCTCCGGTATCTCATCCTTTTCTGCTCAACCTGTCTTCTTGGCCTTGGCTGGATATCAATCCTATTCACTGAAAAGCGTCAGTCACTCTGTGACCTTGGGGCAAAAACTGTCGTAATGGTTACTGCAGCAAGGACGGATGATAGAGAGGATAGCGCTCTGCCTGATACACGCGATACCCTGCATAACTCCTCGGATCAGGGTCATTGAAGGAGAATACCAGCACTTCCTTGGCCGGAGAGTCAGAGGTTACCTCTATGACCTTCGCTGAAATTTTCATGTCATTGAGGGAGTTGTTCACAAAATCAAAGAGTTCAACTGCCTCTCCCTCCAGATTCTTGGTAATTCCCCCGAAGCAGATCAGACGATTCCCATTCTCCAGATAGTTTGCATCCCCGATAAATGGAGTAAAGGTAGTGCTGCCGTTCCCTGTCCCATACTCCCAGACTTGTCGTACAGTCATGGCTTTCTCATCAATCTCAAACTCAACAGCCCTAGAATAATTCTCTGTGGGATCGAGTGGATCACTATAGGATCGCTCATTGCCATTATCGTATAACAGCACTCTCCCTGGTAGCTCAGGATGCACCATAGGGGCATGCTGACCCCACTGCCAAGCAAAAGGGCTCCCCTCCGGTTGTAAGAGATATGGATGATACGCTTCTTCCCAATGCTCATGGTTCCCCAGTATCCAACGTAGATTTCCGCTCTGCCTGTCTACCTTCACCACAGCACTCTGGTCCCTGCCACTGACAATGAAGCTGTCATCGCGATGGTCATAATCAATGCCATTAAGATGGAGCCAGTCAGCAGGTTCCAAATTTCTTGGCTGGGGTGGACGATTCTTGTCAAGAATCTCTCGAAAATCCCAACCTTGCAGATAGGCTCCTGTATCGCCATCAATTTCCACCACCCCGTCCTCAAATGAAGAAGGAGCAGTGCTTAAGGCAAGAAGGTTTCCGTTTTCCATGAATGCTACGTCGTGATGCAGGCCGTACATAAGAGGAGGGAGTGTCCGTATCTTCCTTCCCATCAGATCCATCTCAACAAGGGAGTCGCCCTCCTGGATCAGAAGGGTCCCCTTCTCAGTCATTTTCATGACATGACCAATATCTCCCGTATAATACCAGCGAACAGTCCCGTAGGAATCAACGGCACAGGGAAGCGCACCATAGTTTCCCTCTTCATCATAGCGGCCGAGGTGCAAGAAGGTAAAACCTTCTGCAATCTGGTCAGGGAGCACTCGTTCATATCCAATCTCGGGAAAAGCCGCTGGGAGCTCTCCGGTCTTTATGGTGACCGTTCGTTGGTAGCTAGTACCGTCTCTTGTAGTGAGATAAAACGCCACCTCATTCCTGGTCCCCGGGTAGAGAGCAAGCACGGGAATCTCATGGTAGGTATCGTACCCCTTGAAGGTAATGCGGAGGTCATTCTGGTTCCTTCCAGGTAACACGAGTGTCACCTGGGTTGCTTCTCTGGATTCAATCACTGCCAGAGCACTAAGAGGAACCTGCTCAAACTGTGTAATAGCTATGGTGAACGGCCTTCTCAGAATCAAGAAGAGCAACAGGAGAAGAAGCGTAAGAGAAATGAGTGAATAAAGACGTTTTTTATTAGTCATGTTCCTCAGTGTACGTCACCGCAAAAAATTTGGGAAGGCTTCTCAAGCAGGCAGCATTCTTGCTTGTTTTCTCGATCCTTGGTTTGGTATACTGCTTAGCATGAAAGCAAACCCAACAACCATAGTGATCTTTTTTATCATGGTGGCTCTCTTATCTGGCTTTGTAGTCCTGGGGCCGTTCGCTGATGAAACAGTGCTGTACCAAGTGGGCAGTATCACGTTGGGCACTGTACTGATTAGTCTTTGTTTTTCACTACTCACGGAGGATTACTCGTGGACCGATCGGCTGTGGAGCACACTGCCTGTAGCATTTGCCTGGATCTATGCCTACAAGGCAGGTTTTTCATTACCGGTGGTTGTCTCAGCCCTGTTGGTTACCATCTGGGGGGCAAGGTTGACCTTCAACTTTTCCCGTCGTGGAGGGTATACCGGAGAAGAGGATTATCGTTGGAAAATTCTGCATGAGAAAATCGGCAACCCTGTCCGGTGGTTCTTTTTCAACCTGCTCTTTATCGCTCTCTACCAGCAGTTCCTGTTTATTGCATTCACCAGCCCACTGGGGTTACTCCCATCGACGAATGTACCATTCTCCCCACTCTCCTTCATTGCAATCTTCTTGTTTGTCTGTTTCCTGAGTATTGAGACCATAGCAGACCAACAGCAGTACACCTTCCAGCAAGCCAAGTACCAAATGCTTCCCAGAAAGGATGAACTTGAGGATGAATATACCCAGGGGTTCCGAAGCTCTGGACTTTTCAGATACAGTCGCCATCCCAACTACTTTGGGGAGTTGGGGGTGTGGTGGTCCATCTACCTCTATTCGGTCTCATTCCATGGGTCACTGTTGCACTATACCATCGCTGGACCGATCTTGCTGACGCTCTTGTTCATTGGATCCACCATCTTCACGGAGAGCATCACCTCCTCCAAGTATCCTGAGTATGCTACATACAAAGAGAAGGCGGGTGCAATTATCTTCCGATTCTGGTAGCAAGCGTGCTACAGTGAAGTCAAGGAGAATCTGCAGATGAAAACAGTCTTTATGATCATTGCATTGCTCTTGGTTGTGTTCCTGCTGCTCTCATTCGCCTTGTATAAACGAGAAACACCGACAATAAGTGAGGAAGAAGTACCCATGGCTGATACAGACCGATTCACCTACCAACCTCTTGATGAGGCATTGAAGAATTCCCTTACCAGTGAGGAACGTTCCATCATTGTGGGAAAGGCCACTGAACGAGCCTTTACCGGTGAGTATACTGATACAACAGATTGGGGAACCTACTACTGCAAGTGGTGTGACTCCCCCCTGTACAGCTCAGAGACCAAATTCCACTCCGGTTGTGGATGGCCCTCCTTCGATGAGGAGATTCCCCATGCAGTAAAACGTAAGATTGATGCCGACGGAATGCGGACTGAAATACTTTGTGCCACCTGCGGTGGACACCTGGGACACGTCTTTGAAGGGGAACGCTTCACCGATACCAATACAAGGCACTGCGTCAATTCCCTCTCCCTGGTCTTCAGGGATGGCACGCCGGTGGCTGAGGCGGTGTTTGCCGGAGGATGTTTCTGGGGAGTCGAACACCTGTTCGCCCAGAAGGAAGGCGTATACTCAGCAGTGTCCGGATATACGGGAGGAACTCTCGAGAACCCAAGCTACCAGGATGTATTGACCCATACCACTGGACATCTGGAAGCGGTCAAGGTGCTATATAATCCCTTGGAAATATCCTACGAGGACCTCACCAAGTATTTCCTTGAGATCCATGACCCCACCCAGGCCAATGGACAGGGTCCGGATATCGGAAACCAGTATCTTTCTGCAATCTTTTACCGATCAAGACATGAGTTTGATGTGGGAGTACGCCTTATTGAAATCCTTGAGGAAAAGGGATTGAAGATTGCTACCACCCTCCGCCCGGCAGCTGTGTTCTACCCAGCGGAGGAGTACCATCAGGATTATTACGAGAAGAAGGGAACCCTTCCCTACTGCCACGCATATACCAAACGGTTTTAATCGGTCAGGACATCTGCACTGATAGCACAGCTAGCAACTACATAGGAGCCCTTTTTCAGGGGCTGCTGTAGTTGTTCTGGGGCAAAGACCAGATCTAGATGTCCCATTTCCGTGGAGATGGTGGCTACCGTACATCCGGTATCCTGAAACCCATGCTTACGGTTCTCCACCCCAAGCACAGGACCACAGAGCAACATCATCTGCTCCTCTGCAGCAAAACGCTCCCTGTCCTCCTCACTGAGACTCTCATCACGGGCCATGATGTAATTGAATGGAAGCAATTTCTTGTCCTCAAGCCGGGCGCCCTCTTCAGTAACCGTCTCATAGGCTTCCCTGCTATCAAAAACATCAAGAGCTTGGGGAAATGCGCAGACTTGCAAATCCAACAGTGTGTCCTCATCAATTTGCTCAAGGGTCGCTGCATGGACAAGTGTGGCAATGAAAGCACTCTTTTCTGAGTCATTGGTCATCAAGAGAGTGAGCGAGAGCGGTTCTCCCTTGCCAATCTGTACCAGTGGTTTCCCTGTCCAGAGACATCGTCCACTCATATGCATATCCAAACCTACAATTTGCAGGTCTTCCTTGTCTGCCACCGTGCGGAAGATGATGGTCAGACCACTGTCCAGCATCTTCGTATAATAGGAGCCTTGGTGTGCCGAAATGCGCTTGGCTTCATGAAACCATTGCATCAAGGGTTTTTGGTCGAGGGTCCCGTCCTTGCTGAGTAATTGCAATCCAGTATTTGCGAGATAGACAGCCATATACACCTCCTGGGGGGTGTAGTCTATCATGAATGCCACTTGCAGGAAACCGGCAGAATCACTAATCTGCAAACCATGGAATCAGCAACGCACGACAAACTCACCTTCCGGGAAGGTTGCATCGAAGGATTTCCCATTTTTGTTGGGTATTTCCCAACCGCCATGGCTTTCGGTCTTGTTTGCAGGGATCTTGGGATGCGCATCTGGGAAGCGGTACTTTTTTCCCTGACCAACTTTGCTGGCAGCGGACAGTTTCTGGCAGCAAATCTCATCGGAGGGGGAGCCCTTCTGGCGGAGTTGTTCGTCAGTGTCTTGTTGGTAAACCTACGCTACTCCTTCATGGGCGCTGAGCTGAACAGAAATCTAGAGAAGGGGGTCAGGGGCTGGAGAAAAGCATTGCTTGCCCATGGTACCACTGATGAAGTATTCAGCGTCGCTGTCCTCCATAGGCAACCCATCAGCAAAGAGTATCTGGCAGGGTTGGAATTGACTGCATACAGTGGATGGGTCAGTGGTACTGCTGTGGGATTCCTTGTCGGCATGATTCTTCCTTCTGCACTCCAGCTTGCAGTTGGGGTAACCCTCTATGCGATGTTCAGCTCACTCCTGGCACAGGAGTTCCACCAAAAGGGATTCAGGGTTCTTGCAATTGCAGGATTCTCTGCAGCACTGAACTCCTACCTGATCGTGCAGTGGTCATTGGCGATTGGCTGGTCATTCGTCATCAGCATGCTCTCAGCAAGCTTCCTTGGGGCCCTGGTCATCAGAGACAGTGAGGATGAGGTATGATGAAAGCATTTCCATTCCTTATCCCTATCCTTGTCAGTGCACTGGCCACCTTTCTGGTGAGGGCTCTTCCCTATTATGCCTCCTTCCTTGACAAGCTTCCGAGGTTTCTCTCCAGGAGTCTTCGCCTTCTCCCCATTGCTGCACTTGGCCCCCTCATCTTTCCCGGTGTCATCCTTGACTTCCAAGGACACTGGTATGCAGGACTTGTCGGTATCCTCTGTGCAGCATTCATAGCCTACCGCAAGAACAGTATGATCTTCCCGATACTCCTGAGTATATTGGTTACCTATCTCCTGTTGCTCTAGCTTGACTGAACAGGCTCTTCATCCTTAGGATTGAACCATGTTTGACGCACATCGCCACTATGGCTCCAGTATGAGCGAGAACGCACTCTATGCCACCAGCAGCAGATATGAGTGGGAATTGCTCTCCTCGCTCACGCCTCCGGCGCTGGGGGGGATTGGAGCTCTTGCAGACAACCCTTTGCCTGAAATTGAAGCGTTCGAGCAAATACTGAAGACTTTTCCTGATTTCCAGATAGCCGAGGTAGGACTGGACAGAAGGTTTCCGGAAATTGAACAGCAAGAAGCATTCCTGAAAGATACCCTCGCCTTGGCTTATGAACTGGGGCGAAGTGTAAGCTTGCACTGCGTAAAGGAAGACGGAAGGATGCTCTCCCTTCTCCGCTCTCTCCAACCAAACCTCCCGGTACTTCTCTGGCACGGCTATACGGGAAGCTGGGAGACTGCACAGGAGGCCACCAAGCTTGGCGTCATACTTGGCTACGGGAGCAGGCTCTTTGGGAGCAAACTGGCAAGAGAGGGGAAGCGACTGGTCACCCTTCCCTATGCCTTGGAAACTGATTTCCAGATGGGGGATTACTCCCAGATACTCTGGACACAGATTGAGAACTTCAGCAAACTCAGTGGATGCACCCATGATGAACTGATAAGGAATAATGATGAGATCAGAACAATTCTTACGCATAACACGTCTACTCGGCGAGGAACCGGTAGAACGCCTTCATAAGAAACACGTGGTGGTAGTCGGCCTTGGGGCGGTCGGGGGAATGGCATTGGAGTCCCTGGTCAGAAGCGGTGTCGGCAACCTGAGAATCGTTGACTTTGACACAGTGGGCATCACCAACTTGAATCGGCAGATCCTTGCCACCTATGAAACCCTGGGGAAGCCGAAGACTGAAGTCGCGAAACAACGTATCCTCGCCATCAACCCGGAGTGCAACGTTGAGGTGCTTCCTCTCTTTGTACAACATGAGACATTGGATACCATTTTCTGTGGGCCTGTAGACTTGGTGGTCGATGCCATCGATTCACTCAATCCCAAATGCTCATTATTGGAAGCAGCATACAAGCGAGGCATTCCGGTAGTGAGCAGCATGGGGGCAGCACTGAGGAGAGATCCCTCCCTTGTCCGCAAAGCCGACCTGATGGATACCTATGGTTGCCCCCTTGCTCGTCAGGTGAGGGGAAATCTCCGGAAACGGGGGGTAGGACGAGGAATAGAGGTCATCTTCTCCCCGGAGCTGGTACGTTTTACCTACAAAGCTCCAGAGGAAGAGGAACATGCTGACTTCAATGAACAGATCAGCAACAGGGGAAGAAGACGTAATGTACTGGGGAGCTTGCCTACCATAACTGGAATTTTCGGGCAGAATCTTGCCCACCTTGCCCTAACCAAGCTTCTGGATGAGGAGATGCTCAGCGGAGAAGAAGCATGGAATCCCCAGAAAAAGCAATCCTAGAGAAACTCCATGGCCATGAAGGCGGAAGGAACTTCCATATCGGGTTCAAGGGTTCCTGTCTCCTGCGCAAGCAAGAAATATCTCTGGTCAGGTTGCTCACAGCAACTGTAGAAATTTCCCAGGAGCCGGCTCTCAGCTGAGATGTTGAGTTCCTTCAGGTCCAGATGTATCTCAACACTCCAACGGCTTTGAGCATTGGAGTTCTCCAAAAGGGTCACCGTGACCGGTATCGTCTCCAACAGAGGGAAGGGAAGCAGGGTTCTCTCCCCTTCCCTGTTGATCCACCAAGAGCGAAGTGCACCTGAGGCACTGCACTGAAGATGCAGATACTGCTCTGCATTTTCTGCCTTGATCAGTAGGCCAACACAGGAGTCGTCGCTTACCTCCTGGTTGTGTTGCTGCACCATCCTTCTGAGAAGAGGTGTACGCACCATATAGCGCAGGGAGAGGGTATTTCCCTCTCTGGCAAGACGCACCGATCCTTCAGTTTTTTCATAGGATCCCCAACAGGGAATCAATGCAACGGGGAGACTTCTTTCAAGTGCATTACCAACGATGAGTGTGGGTTGTGTTTCCATGGGTGCCAGTATAAACAAGTTGGGCTTTCTCTCCTAGAGGGAGTTGAAGCAAGAGTGAAAGGTTTTCTTCTTCTTTTATATCAATAAGAGAGGAGAATAACATGAAACAGAAAAGACTCACACAGGTACTCATGATTCTGCTTGCCATGGTTCTGTTGGTAACAGGATGCAAAGAGGAAGCACACGCAGAGACAACCGATTTAAGATTACTGCTTACCACCGAGCAGTTTTCATCTGAAAGAAGCCTGATACCTGAGTCCCAGAAAATGGTTATCACGGACTACCACCTCAGTGGAACAGGACCCAGTGGACAGACCTTCTCAGTGGATTCCGTGGATAGAGCTGTTGCAATCGGGAATCTCATGGTCGGTCGTTGGACGATAGAGGCCATAGGATACAATGAAGAGGGAGTACCACTTGTATCAGGGACCATCACCACCATGCTCAGCAAGGTCACCAGTACGGCCACCCTCCACCTCACCGATCTAGTGGGATCTGGATTGCTTGAAACATTGGTTACCTGGGATCCAGACCAAGTAGCTGATGATGTATCCTTGCAAGTGGTGCTGTTGGACCAACAGGGCAACCCCATCAGTCTGGATGTCCCGGCATTGAACAAAGGAGTGGGCGAAGTACTCCTGCAATCTTCATTGGAAAGTGGATCCTACCTGCTACAGCTGAGACTCTTCAGTCAGGGGATGTTGGTAAGTGGTGCTACTGAGGCTATACGGATTCTTTGTGATACCACCAGTGACGGGACAGTAAATATGATCATCGGAGATCTTTCCACCAATTTCGAGATCACCGTCATCAATGACACCATGCTTCCCATTGAAGGTACCATCACGGCTAACCCTGCGAGTCCTGCAGCAGGTGAAGAAGTCACGCTCAGGTATACCCCAACCAACCTACCGGAAGGTGTCTTGATGAGTGACCTGGAGATTGACTGGTATTGCGAAGGCACCATTGCCCAGGAACAGAGTGAGACCTTCACCTCAATACCAGAGGCAGGTACCCATCGCTACGATGTGGTGGTCTGCCATGAGAAATTGGGAAGTCTGGGCAACACCACCTTGTTGGTGACGATGCCCTATTAAGATTAGAGTGCCTGTACTGCCTGGGTAAACCAGGTAGGCAGTGGTGTGGGACGGAGTGTCTCGGTGTTGATCGAGGCAACCCGCACCTTGAGCACACAAAGCACCTCCTCACCCCGCTTCACCGTCTGGATGAAGGTAATGGAGAAGCGCTTCTCACTCTCGATTTCCGTACATACTTCCAGGAGATCATCCAGACGCCCTGGCCTCTGGTAGTCGACCGTGATTGATTTCACCACAAAAGCCATCTTCCCCAGTTCAATCATACTGCTCTGGGACCCATCAATGCCCTGCCTCTGGGCTACTTCCCTCAGCAATTCAGTACGGGCATGCTCCGCAAAATCAAGATACCGAGCGTGGTAGACAATGCCACCACAATCGGTATCGCTGTAATACACTCGTATCGTGAATGAATGCATCAGACCTCCACAGAAGCACCATCGAAGCGAAGGGTTGACACATAGTCATCATAGGTTTGTGCCCGCCTGATCATCTTCACCGATCCATCTCTCTTGAGCAGGTACTCAGCGCTGCGTAGCTTGGCATTGTAGTTGAATCCCATGCTATGGCCATGTGCTCCTGCATCATGCAGTACCAGGACATCCCCAGGCTCAACCTTGGGTAGCTGCCTGTCGATGGCAAACTTGTCGTTGTTCTCACAGAGACTGCCTGTTACATCATAGAGATGGTCATGGTTCTTTTTATCCTTGCCTACAACGGTGATGTGGTGGTATGCACCATAGAGTGCAGGCCTCATCAAGTCAGCCATGGAGGCATCGAGTCCGATGTAGTCCTTGTACTTCTTGGTTACATGCAACACCTTGCTCACCAGGTATCCATACGGACCAGTGATCACCCTTCCGCACTCAAAGACTATCTGCAATGGATCAAGACCAGCAGGTACGATGATCTCATCGTAGAGAGCCTTCATTCCATCACTGACCATCTGCAAATCCATTGCATCCTGATCAGGACGGTAGGGAATCCCAATACCACCACCCATATCAATGAATTCAATGGCAATACCTGTTTCCTTCTTGATTTTCACTGCCAGGTTAAAGAGCATCCTGGCTGTCTCAACAATATAGGAACCATCAAGCTCGTTTGAAGCAACCATGGTATGCAAGCCAAAGTGCTTTACGCCCTTCTCTTGCATGATTCGGTAGCTCTCCACTATCTGCTCATCCGTCAAGCCGTACTTTGCTTCCACCGGGTTTCCGATGATTGCATTTCCTGTTCGGTTTTTTCCTGGGTTGTAACGAAAACAGATGGTCTCAGGCACCTTTCCAATAGCTTTCTCAAGTGTCTCAATATGGGTGATATCATCAAGATTGATGATGGATCCAAGCTCATAGGCAGCGAGGAACTCCTCTTCAGGGGTATCATTGCTGGTGAACATGATTCTTTCAGCGCTGATCCCACTTGCCTTGCTGAGCAATAGCTCAGGAAGGGAGGAACAGTCAGCCCCAAACCCTTCCTTGGCGAGAAGCTTGAGAATGGTTGGATTAGGACAGGCCTTTACCGCAAAGTAGTTACGGAATCCTGGAGCCCATGAAAAGAGCTGGTTGAATCGTCTGGCATTATCCACGATTGATTTCTCGTCGTACAAATAGAAGGGAGTGGGAAGCTGATACGCGAGTTCCAGCAAATCGCCATGCCCCATGGGAAGTATTTTTTCACTCATACCTGTAAGTTCTCCTCTATCTGGGCCATGGCTTTGATCACATTTTCACGGTGTCCATAGGAGGAAACACGGACAAATGCTGCACCTGATGGCCCGAATCCCCCACCTGGAGTTACCACTACATGGCATTTGTCGAGCAGGATATCGAAGAACTCCCAGCTATCCATTCCATTCGGGGTTTTTGCCCAGATGTACGGGCTATTTACACCACCATACACTCTCAGGCCTACTTTCTCCAGTCCTTCCCGTATGATTCTGGCGTTCTCGAGGTAGTACTCGACCAAGGCACGGCTCTGGTCGTATCCATCACCCTCCAAGGCGGCAAGACCTCCAGCTTGGGCAATATTGCTTGCTCCATTGAAGAATGTGCACTGCCTGCGGTTCCACATGGAGTTCAAGAGGCCGGAGGGAGCATCCTCACACTCCAATTCCTCGGGAACAATCGTCCACCCCAAGCGAACACCGGTAAAACCGGAGAACTTGGAGAAACTGTTGATCTCAATGGCACAACGCTTTGCCCCTTCCACCTCATAGATGCTTCTCGGATAGCCTTCCTCGGTAACATACTCACTATAGGCACTGTCGAAGATGATGATGCTCTTATGCTCGATTGCATAGTCCACAAACGCCTTGAGCTGTGCATGGGTGGCTACTGCACCGGTAGGATTGTTCGGGCTGCAGAGATAGATAAGATCGACTTTCTGCTGGGGAGGGCTGGGTATGAACCCATTCTCTTCTGTGCTAGAGAGATAGACAAATCCATCGTAGAGACCCTTTTCCTTGTTGAATAGGCCGGTCCTTCCCCCGACGACATTACTGTCAACATATACTGGATAGGCTGGGTCCTGAATAGCAACAACATTGCCGGATGAAAAGAGATCCTGGATATTTGCAGCATCACTCTTGGCTCCGTCGCTTACAAAAAACTCCGTGCTCTTGAGTTCCACACCATAGCGTCCATAGTAACGGACCAAGGCTTCCCGAAGAGCTGTATCACCTTGCTCATCCCCATATCCTGAATAGGTGGCACGGTCAGAAAGTTTCGTAATTTTCTCTTTCATTGCATCGCAGACCGCAGGAGGAAGGGCTTCGGTTGTGTTCCCGATGCCAAGGCGGAGAACCTCGACACCCGGATTCGAGTCCTGCCATACCTTGGTCCTGCGGGCTATCTCAGGGAAGAGATATCCGCTCGCCAGCTTTTGGAAGTTCGTATTGATTGTCGCCATGTACACTTATCTCCTTATGATTGCACCCAGTGCTTCAAGCTTGTCCAGCTCTTCGTAGAGGGCATTTCTATTCTCTTCACGTTCAAAGGTGCAGATGGGAAGCCTGAAGGACTCCTCGCACCAACCATAGCGGGCCATTGCAGTCTTGATGGGAATCGGATTGGTTTCCAGGAAACATGCCTTGAAGAAACCACTGAGATTCGCTTCCATCTCCCTTGCCTGCTCCCACTTCCCCTCGAGGGCCAAGTGGATCATCTTTGAAATATACCCGGGAGCAATGTTTGAGGCAACCGACACCACACCATCCCCACCACTTTCCACCAAGGGAATGGAGAGATTGTCATCTCCGCTGAGTACATGGAACTTGCCATGGGTAGCATCAATGACAGAGCGCATCTGTTCCAGGCTTCCACTGGCTTCCTTCACACCAACAATGTTGGAGCATGCATCACTGAGTGCCTTTACGGTCTCTGTCTCAATGTTTACGCCGGTTCTCCCCTTGATATTGTAGAGGATACAGGGGATATCGACACTGTCTGCGATTGCCTTGAAGTGGTAGTACAACCCCTTCTGGGTAGGCTTGTTGTAGTACGGATTGACCAAGAGTACTGCGTCTGCACCAACCTGCTGCGCATGCCTTGAAAGCCTCACTGCCTCGCTGGTCGCATTTGAGCCTGTACCGGCAATGACAGGAACCCTGCCATTGGCAAACTTGACGGTCATTGCGATCATCTGGTCATGTTCATCGTGACTGAGCGTTGGGCTTTCCCCGGTTGTTCCACAGGGAACGAGACCATTCACGCCACTGGTGATCTGTGCTTCGATGAGTTCTTCCAGACGTTCTTCGTCCAGATTGTCCTTCTTGGTGAATGGGGTGATCAGGGCAGTATGTACCCCTTTGAAATTAATCTCTCTCATTGTGTCTTCTCCACTGATAGATATACATCTTCGAGCATGTCATCAAGGCTAAAGAATCCCTTGCGACCTGATGCGATCCAGGCAGCTGCCTGTACAGCGCCTACGGCAAAACCTTCCCGTGAGCGGGCTCTATGTGTCAATTCGATGGTATCTTGCGGGCTGTCAAAATACACGGTGTGTGTTCCAGGAACCCAACCTCCCCTTACTGAGGCAAGATGAATGGATTCGTCCTCCCTCTTATGGTGCAGGGTCTCCTTCTCCACTGAACGTTTGCTGGAATAGTTTTCCAACACCAAAGAGCCCAGCATCTCTGCAGTACCTGAAGGACTGTCCGCCTTCTGAGCATGATGAATTTCCGTCAGGAATGGATCATAGAGACCGCTTTTTGCGAAGAGTCTGGAGGCTTCCTTCACCACCTGCATGAAGAGAGCAACTCCCAGTGAGTAGTTTCCGCTATAGATGATGGCACCACCAGCCTGTGCTGTGATCTCCTGCAATTCAGGTATCCTGTCATACCAGCCTGTTGTCCCGATGACAGCAGGAATGCCGAGCTTTGCATAGAGGATGATATGGTCCACAACCACTGAAGGGTGGGTGAAATCGATGACTACCTCGCACTCGCTCAAGTGCTCACTACTGACCTGATTTGCTGTGACTTCGCTCTCCTGACAGATCGGGTCAATAACAGCGGCAATCGTATGCCCCCGCTTCAAGGCTTCAGAGCGGATGAGTTTCCCCATCTTCCCAAATCCAACAATACCTACGCGCATACACTCCTCCTGTGATGCAGGAAGAGTAGCAGAAAGTTACAAATATGTCTATAGTTTAACAAAATGTTTTTATTATAACAAATATTGCCCTATTTTCTTTTCTTATCGCGTTTTTTTCGTTCCTCACTGGCCTTCAGAAAATCGGCAAAGCTCCCACCACTGGAAGGCACATCCTCTACTATATGTTTATTCTGCACAGGAGGTTTCCACCCTCCCCTGTCCTGATGCTCCTCCCTACGTGGGCCACGAAAGGCCAACTTGCTTGGACGAACGACCTCGATGACAGTCTCCCACGTGAACTTGGGCCCCTTGTCATCATCAGGCAGGGAGAATGATTGCATTGCCGGTTTCTTGGTTACGGATTTCTTCAGTACTACACGTTTCTTGGTCCCATCAGATGGAGTACTTACACTCTTGGCCTTCACCACTACCTTTGCCGGTTTCTCCTTTCCTGGAACCATGACCCGTTTCTTGATCTCCATTTCCTCATAGGAACAGGAGAGCCGCTGACAGAGAAAGTGGTTCTGACCGATATCATCAACTACCTTCATCATGGGACCCTTGCAGAAGGGACACTGTTTGGCATCGGGGAATTTTGGTGAGAACAGCTCACTGCTCTTGATGACCTCATCAACGAGTTTCACTGCATGGGTCTTGATATCCTCGAGGAACCGACGGCTATCCTCCTTGCCATCAGCGATCGCACCTAGGCGTTGCTCCCAGAGCCCGGTCAGCTCAGGGGAACAAAGCTCCTCAGGGGCAAGACGAACCAACTCCCTTCCCTTGGGAGTGGGAACCAGTTCCTTTCCCTGTCTTTCGACATAGTGGTTCTGGATCAACTTCTCGATGATGTCTGCACGGGTTGCAGGTGTTCCGAGCCCTCCTCCCAGCTGTTTCTTGAGTTTTGCATCCTCAACAAACCGTCCTGCGTGCTCCATGGCAGAGAGCAGTGTTGCCTCCGTGTACCGGGCAGGAGATGGAGTGGAAAGCCTTCTGAGTTTCACACTGGAGATGGTCAGCGGGTCACCCTCCTTTAGGGAGAGCAGGAAGGGACTGGCCTCTTCCTCATCGGTAATCGAAGGCTGGGCACTGCGTTTGCCGATCACACGGGCAACATCTCTCCACCCCTGCTCAACAGGAAGGGTAAGACGGGTCTTGAATCGTGAACCTTCCACATCAGCGATCAGGGTGGTGGTACGGTAGGTGTAATCGCTGCTGAGCACTTCAAGGAAGCGAAGCACAATCAACTCCCAGAGAGCGCGCTCCCTGGCGTTCAGTCTGCCAAGATCAACGCGTTGCTCGGTTGGGATGATTGCATGGTGGTCACTTACCTTCAGATCCTGGACAAACCGTTCTTGGTCGACACGATACCCCTGTATCCGGTATGAACTGGCAAGACTGCCAAATGGGGTTGCATCGAGTGCCTGCAGGCGCTTTTCCAGTGTGGATACAATATCACTGGTGATGTATCGGCTGTCAGTTCTTGGATAGGTCACAATCTTGTGCTGTTCATAGAGGGACTGCAGGGTATCGAGTGTCTCCTTGGCACTGAAATCAAGGAGATTGTTCGCATCCCGTTGCAGTTCAGTCAGGTCATAGGCAAGCGGTGGTTGCTCTGTACGCTCAACTGTTTCCAGGGAGACAACCTGCCCGGTCTTTCCCGTGAGCTCTGCCTCTTTCTGTTTGGCACGCTTCTCATCATTGATCCTGATGGAGTCCTCAGTGGGGTAATAAGAGGCAGTAAAATCAGTGAAGTCGGCCTTGAGTGTCCAGTAGAACTGGCCACTGAATGCTTCTATCTCATCCTCTTTCTGGGTCATCAGGGCAAGGGTTGGGGTTTGCACCCGCCCTGCTGAAAGCTTTGCATCGTAGTGACAGGTCAAGGCCCTGGTGACATTCATCCCAATATACCAATCAGCCGCAGCACGGCTCTCCGCCGCTGCATATAAGTCGTCATAGAGTGTTGCATCCTTGAGGTTGCTGAATCCCTCCTTGATTGCCCCTTCAGTCTGGCTGCTGATCCAAAGCCTTTTCGCCGGTCCCTGGTAATCTGCAAGTTTCATGATCCATCGTGCAACCAATTCTCCTTCCCTTCCTGCATCGGTGGCGATGATCACTGAATCAACATCCTTTCGTTGGATGAGTTGCTTGACCACGGAAAATTGTTCCTTGCTCTGTTCGATCACTTCCTGCTTCAAGACTGGGGGCAACATCGGAAGATCCCTCAATGACCATCTTTTATAGCGGTCACTATAGGCAGCAGGTTGAGCAAGCTCCACCAGATGTCCAAGCGCCCAGGTTACGATGTAGTCATCCCCTTCGCGGTATCCTTTCTCCGATTTCCAACAGTGCAAGACACGTCCGAGTTCCCTTCCGACGCTCGGCTTTTCAGCTAATACCAATTGTTTCAAGATTCACTCCTCCACGAGGCTGACTATATATCCAAGAGAGCCTCTGTGCAAGGGAAACCCAATTCTGGTTTTTGTTGTTCACAATATTTGCTATTAACAACCATTTGACAGAATATCTGTTTTCAGATACGGTTCTGGGATCATACACGAGAGAATTATCAAGGAAGAAAGCACTATGGCATTTGATATCGCATCTTTTTTTGGTTTGAAACCAGCAGGGCCTAAAGAGCCAAAAGTATTGACCGTACTCACCCACAGGTGTCCACAGAACCACCGCTGTCCAGCAGTAGGAGTCTGCCCTTCCGGTGCCTTGACCCAGAAAGGGTTTGCTGCACCCAAAGTAGACAAAAGGAAATGTACTGATTGTGGCAAATGCACTCGTTACTGCTTTCCCGGAGCCCTGAAGATGAAACGGAAGGAGGGTGCATGACCAAGCATTCCAGAGGATTGCTCCCCGGCCTTTTCATCATCACCCTTGCTTATTTTTCCCTGGGATTTGTTTCCATACTCTTTGCCAACCTTGCCCTTCTTTGCATGGCGCTTCCCTTCATCCTGCTTGCAAGGGTTAGTAAGAAGGTATGGTGCCAGCGCTACTGCCCACGGGCAAGCTATCTCAACCAGGTAGGGAAAAAGCACAACTGGAGAAAAAATCCTCGATTCATCACCAGTGGCAAAGCAAGATACTATATGCTCTGGTACTTTGGACTGAATCTAATGTTCATAGCTGGCTCTACAACCCAGATTGCCATGGGGAATATGGAGGCAATGCCCTACATACGTCTCTTCATTGCCATCCCGCTATTTCCCCTACCACAGTTGCTGCAGGTAAGTGTACCACCATTCCTCTTGCATCTCTCCTACCGATTCTATTCTATGATGCTCAGTACCACGATTCTTGCCAGCATCCTGGCCTTCATCTATCGTCCTCGCCTGTGGTGTGCCATCTGTCCGATCGGGACGCTCCAGGACAAGGCCTTGTCTTGGATGAAAGAGTAGCCATAACTACCCTACGTAAAGATGGAGTCACACCATATGTTGCATAGCATTGAATTATGTTAGCGTATTGTAACTTGTAACCCATAGCAGACTATCGTTTTACATGCATCGCTATCAGTACAGATATCTCATATTCCTTGACTTGAATTGCAAGTAGGTATATAGTCAGAAGCAACGAAAACGAAGTAAGGAGTCACTATCATGGCTTACAAAATCACAGATGCATGTATTGCATGTGGAACGTGTCTGCCGGAATGTCCTACCGGTGCGATCTCTGAAGGCGATATCTATGTAATTGATGCAGATGCATGCATTGATTGCGGTACTTGCGCTGATGTATGTCCTACCGCTGCTATCATTCAGGAGTAAGACAACAACTTAGACTGAGAGACAGCGTATGTTGCTGTCTCTTTTTTTTTACGTGAGAAGGAACATACATGCAAAGTGAAATAACGACCATTGGTGCCCCTGTCATGCTCATCGGCCTTCTTGTAGGCTTCTTTCTCTGTTTCTATGGGTATAAGTCCAAGAGCTTGCTTGTAAGGCTTCGCAGTGTTGTCTCAGGATCGATTGTTTTTCTCTTCATTGCCTTGATGAGTTATGGACGGGAGTCCTTCATGCAGGTCCTGCAGGATCCCACCCCCCTCAGATCGCTCTGGAATGTCCTTTTCAATCCTTCTGATTATCGAGGGGTCCTACTCTACCTGATCTCATTTGCCTCTGGAGGGCTGGTCCTGTTCCTCCTTGCGAGGAAGAAACAGAAGATTGTCGAGCTGGTGGTAGCCCTCTTTACCGCCGTTTCCATGAGCCTTATCATATTCTTCCTGCTCTTGAGCTTCCTTCCCCTTACCCCAAGTTTTATCGTAACAGCGGTGGTATTGGTCGTCATCCTTTCACTCAGTATCACGCGATTTGAATCCTACATGGCCCTGGAAAGTGCCATCGCAGGTTCCCTGATCGTAGCATGGTTGCTGTCCCGTTTCTGGTATCTTCAGTTCTGGCTCTTCTTTGCTCTCTGGGCAATCCTTGCCTTCCTTGGCATTCTCAACCAAATGCATATGCTCTCCAAGAAAAAGGAAGCAGAGCATGCATGAACTGTTTCACACTGATTTGACGGTCAGTGAGCTGACAAGTCTGATCAAGCGGACACTCGAGGAAGGTTTCTATGGATTGAAGGTCACCGGGGAAATTTCAAACTTCCGCCCTTCATCAACCGGTCATTGGTTCTTCACCCTCAAGGATGCAAACGCCCAGATCAGCGCGGTAATGTTCAAGGGCAGTACCTGGAAGGTCGATTTTACCCCATCTGAAGGAGACAAGGTCACGGTAACCGGCAATCTGGACGTATATGGGGCAAGAGGGACGTACCAGATCAAGTGTGAGAGCATGGAGAAGGCAGGACAGGGAGAGATCCTTGCTCTGCTTGAGGCACGCAAGAGACGGTACGCAAGCAAGGGGTACTTCGATGAATCATTGAAAAAGCCCATCCCCAGCCAGCCCCATCGCGTAGGCGTGGTAACCAGTGCAACAGGGGCGGCCCTTCAGGACATCCTCAATGTACTGAACCGTCGCTCCCCATCTCTTGATGTCCTGGTTCTTCCTGCAGTCGTACAGGGTGAGAGCAGTGCTACCTCAATCGCCAATCGCATCATGCAGGCAAACAGCCTCCTACTCTGTGATGTCTTGATCGTTGGACGAGGAGGTGGTTCCCTGGAAGATCTGCTTCCCTTCAGCGAGGAAGTAGTACTTGAGGCAATGCATGAATCAGAGATACCCATCATCAGCGCAGTAGGACATGAGATAGACTGGGCGCTCTCTGACTATGTTGCAGACCTGAGAGCCCCTACCCCTTCTGCTGCAGCTGAGCTGGTAAGCCAGGGATACCTCGATTTGCGGCAGAACCTGAGATCGCTGCAGGCAGAGATACAGAAAGCCATGCAGTATCGCCTTACCCTTGCCACCCACCAACTAGGTAAGTTTGATACGAGGCAGATTCATGCGGTCATAGATAATCGAGAGTACCTACTGGCCAACGCCAGCCAGAATCTCATCAATGCCGGCCAGCAAAAAGTACGGGAGACCCAAGCACGATATGAATCAGCGGCAAGAGAGTTGCAAGCCCTTTCTCCCCTTGCTATACTAGCGCGAGGCTATGCAGCGGTCCAAAGCGAGAGTGGAACGCTCATCAAGAGCAAGGAACAGGCAACAATCGGGAATGTCGTGCGTCTGACATTCGTTGACGGCAAGCGAACGGCACAGATAAAGGAGTAAAGATGAGTTTTGAATCGGATGTCAAAAGAATCGAGGAGATAGCTCAGAAACTCAACCAGATGGAGACTTCTCTTGAGGAGAGTCTTTCCTTGTTCGAGGAAGGCATGCGCCTATCCAAGGCACTGGAGAACACACTCTCTGAGGCCAAACGCAAAGTAGAGGTCATTCTCTCAGAAGACCTAACGGAAGCAGAAACAACAGTACTCGAATAAAGGCAGACATACATGGCGAGCAAACAGAAGAAAATCATCTTCCTCATCCAGTGTGAGGATCGTAAGGGCATACTGAGCGCAACTTCAACCTGGTTCTACCAGCGTTCCTACAACATCCTGCATTGTCAGCAACATACCGACAACACCGAGGGGCGGTATTTCATGCGCATTGAGCTGGATATGGCTGACCTGAAAACCACCCGCAAGCAGCTGGAAGAGGATTTCTCTGTCTTTGCCGAAGAGTACAATCTCTCTTGGGAGTGTCACTACAGCGACTATCGCTCCAGAATGGCGATCCTGGTGAGCAAGACCAGCCACTGTCTCTACGATCTTATCGCCAGGAAGGATGAAGGGGATCTCCAGTGTGATATTCCCTTGATCATCAGCAATCACCCCGACCTGGAGATCATTGCCAATCAGTTCAGGATCCCTTTCTACTATCTTCCGGTCACTCCAGAGACCAAGGCAGAGCAGGAGATGAAGGTACGTACATTGCTCAAGCGTTTTGATGTTGATGTAGTCGTGCTTGCACGTTATATGCAGATTCTCTCTTCTGACTTTATTGATGAATGGCAGGGAAAGATCATCAACATCCATCATGGCTTCCTTCCCGCCTTCCAAGGTGCAAATCCCTATCGCAGGGCGTATGAGCGGGGAGTGAAAATGATCGGGGCAACCGCACACTATGCCAGTGAGGACCTGGATCAAGGTCCAATCATCGAGCAGGATGTGGTGAGAGTAAACCACGAGCTGGGACCAGCAGGTCTCAGGGATGTAGGCAAGGATGTGGAAAGAAGAGTCCTGGCTAAAGGGGTGCAAGCACATCTGGAAAGCCGAATCATCATCTTCAAGAACCGAACAATCGTCTTTAGCTCAGAACAATAGAGATACTACTGTATAAAGAGAAGGAGAAACGCACCAAAATGGTGCGTTTCTTCATGTACAGAATTAATTGTTATTCGGGAACCACTTCATCCTGCAGTGCATCGTACCCTTCCTCACCGGTACGTACCTTGACGACATTGTCAACCGTGTACACGAAGATCTTTCCATCTCCGACATGTCCGGTATACAGGGCTTTCTTTGCCGTCTCGATCACCGTCCGTACAGGAACCTTGCTTACCACTGTCTCAACCTGCATCTTGGGAAGCAAGGTGGGAGAGACTGGCACCCCACGGTAGTACTCCTTCTGACCTTTCTGCATTCCACATCCCATTACCTGGGTCAGCGTCATTCCCATGACCCCGATATCATTCAAGGCTTCCTTGAGCGTATTGAACTTGCTCTGGCGACTGACAATGACCACCTTGTACATCTCTGCATCACGTGAAGGGGTAGAAGCAGGTGGGACTTTGTTTACCACAGGGACTGCCTCATCGATGGATGCGGTGGGTTTGAACCCAGCTACAACCGGCATGAAGTCAGCATAGCTGGATGCAAGGCCATGTTCCTCGAGGTCCAAGCCTGCAATCTCCTCTTCCTTGCTGACACGCAGTCCTACTGTTTTCTTGATAAGGAAGAAAACCAATCCCATGGTCAGGGATACCCATAGCATCACAGAGAGAACACCTACACTCTGGATACCCAGTAGGGCAAGGCCTCCACCATAGAAGAGTCCACCATCGAGCGCGAACAACCCTGTAAGTATAGTGCCCAGCGCACCACAGACCCCATGTACAGAGATGGCCCCAACCGGATCATCAATGTGTACCACTTTCTCAAAGAATTCGACAGAGAACACTACCACGATGCCGCTGATGATTCCAATGAGCGCAGCACCTACAGGAGAGACTGCATCACAACCTGCGGTAATGCCAACCAAACCTGCGAGGGCTCCATTGAGTGTCATGGATACATCCGGCTTCTTGTACCGAACCCAGGTCAGGACCATGGTAGCAGTAGCTGCAAAAGCTGCAGCGAGGTTCGTAGTTACCATGATGGTAGATGTAGAGACAATTGCCTCATCACCGGTAAGAGAGAGGGAGGAACCACCATTGAAGCCGAACCAACAGAACCAGAGAATGAACACCCCGAGTGCTCCAAGGGTCAAGCTATGCCCTGGGATTGCCTTTGCATTACCCTTCTCATCATACTTGTCAATCCTTGCACCGATGATCTTTGCTCCCCAGAATGCTGCAACCCCACCAACCATATGCACAGCGGTAGAACCTGCAAAATCGTGGAATCCCAGGGTTGAAAGCCAACCACCTCCCCAGATCCAGTGTCCGCTGATCGGATAGATGACTGCACTGATCACAATTGAATACAGGCAATAAGAGGAAAACTTGGTCCGCTCTGCCATCGCTCCACTTACAATGGTGGCCGCCGTTGCACAGAATACTGTCTGGAATATCAGGAATGCAGCGGTGGGGATGTTTGAGTCGTATGAGCCACGGACAAACAGATCGAGGGCTCCTATGAATGGATTGCTTCCCCCGAACATCAACGAGAATCCCAGAATCCAGAACACCGCACTTCCCAGACTGAAGTCCATCAGGTTCTTCATGATGATGTTTCCTGCATTCTTCGCCCTGGTGAAACCAGTCTCAACCATGGCAAATCCGGCCTGCATGAAAAACACCAACACAGAACCCAACAACACCCACAAGGTGTCTACCGATACGAACATACGCTACCCCCTAAAAATGCCGAAAGGGTGCACGATGGAAATCCACCGTACACCCTTGTACGCCTGCCCAACGGACAGCAGAACGAAGAAAGGGCGATGCGGATTACTCCACATCGCCCTTGACGTTTGACCCTTTATAGCGAATTATCCCTAAGACTGTCAAGCACTCCTAGAGGGAAAGATTCAGGCAGGTTAGTTTCGGGTGGACAAAAACACCGTCCTTCCTGACCAGCTCACCATCGAAGTACATCTCTCCGCCACCATACTCACCTCTCTGGATCTGAACCAAATCCCAGTGGACTGCTGACTTGTTTCCATTGTCGCAATCTTCATAGGCATTACCCGGGGTAAAGTGGATTGATCCATAGATTTTCTCGTCAAAGAGGATATTATCCATGGGGTTCATGATGCCTGGATTACATCCAAGTGCAAACTCCCCGATGTAACGAGCCCCTTCATCGATGTCAAGGATTTCATTGATCAAGGCATCATCATCACTGTGAGCCTCAACAATCTTTCCATCCTTGAAAGTGAATCGCACATCCTTGAACTGATGCCCGTGATAGGTGCTTGCAGTGTTGTAGGCAATGGTTCCATTCACTGAATCCTTGATTGGGCATGAGTAAATCTCCCCGTCCGGGATATTCATCTCCCCTGCACAGGGTATCCAACCCATTCCCTTCACAGAGAACTGCAAGTCGGTTCCTGTTGCTTTGATATGCACCTGGTCAACAGTATCCAAAAAGGTTTTTGCTTCCGCCATCGCTCTTGCCATCGCCTCATAATCTACTTCAGTACACACCTTGTAGAAGAAATCCTCGAACTCCCTTGTTCCCATACCACCCTGCATTGCCATGATTTCGGTTGGATAACGAAGTACCACCCACTTTGTGTAGGGAAGACGGGTCTTCATATGAACAGGGATATTGTAGTACGTACTTGCCAGATTGGACTGGGCAGGTATGGTTGCAAGTTCTCGGACATTGGCAATACCCCTGATGCCGATGAACGCGTCCATCTGCTTCATCCGATAGGTATCTACATCAGCCCATGCCTCCAAGGACTCCTTGCTCGCGTTTTCCACCATCGCACGTTCAATTCTCTGGTTCCAGATGTTGACTACAGGATATCCACCAGCATCATAGACTGCCTTGATCAGGGCCTCAGTCATGCTCGTGGGTACATCCACTGCATTGATCAAGCAGGATTCTCCCTTCTGTAGTTTTACTGAATACTTCACCAGAAGCTTCGCCAGCTTCTCTTCTCTAGGATCTGCCATTCCATGACTCCTTATACTATTAGATTCTTATTTCCATTGGTTGGGCTGTTACCGGGTGGGGAAATTCCACAGCCACAGCCTTGAGAGCCAAATGCTCTGCCTCTGCCCCTTTGTATACCGTATCGCCATCGATTGGCCACCCACTCCAAGCCAGATGGGCCCGAACCTGGTGACGGAACCCCGAGCTTAGTCGACACGTAAACTTCTGGGAATCGCCCTCAGTCCCACTGTACCATACCTTGGTGAGATACCATGTACCGGTTGTCTTGTCGAGTAGATGACGGGGACTATCGGCAAGTACAGGACGAACTTCCTTCCGATTTTCTCCATATCGCCTGAAGAGGCTTCCGATGGAAATCTCCCGGCCTTTATACATAAAGGGATCTTCATAGGGATAGGGGGGAAAACCAGCTCTTGTGGTGTCTTGGTATACATGGGAAAGCGCATGATACTCCTTGAAGAAAAGATCTGCTTTCTGTATAGCCTGCAGGGAAGCATAGGCTTCCTTTGTGCGTGCAATGACAACCAGGCCACTGGTTGCGGTATCCAAGCGGTGCAAAACACCACCCTCCCATGTATTGATGCCCCCGACATCCAACACCTCCGGGAAAGACAATGACACCAGGCCAAGCAATGTCAGCTTGTCCTTCGGGTCTGTCTTCAACGGTACGGTGGGCAGGTTTGCCTGTTTGTTCACCACCAGAATATCGTGGTCCTCATAGACAAGTTTCAATCGCATAGTATCATTCATACCTCTTCAATATAGCAAATATCCAGAGGTTCGGCACCTGAAAAACCGAAAAGAGAGAAAACGAGTTGCTTTGCACTGGAAGAAAGCTGTTGTATACTCTGCCTATGCAAGAGATACCCATCAATACCTATAACTCGCCAAACGTCATCCTGGAGTTGATCTACAAACTGAAGATCAAGGATGTCATGACGACGGATCTGGTCACCGCTACCAAGGACACACCGCTGCGCGAAATACAGTACATCATGAGGGAGAGGCAGGTCACCGGACTGCCAATCGTACTCGGTAAGCGTCTTATCGGTATCGTCAGTATGGATGACATCATCCAGGCACTCGATAAGGGATATATCAATGAGAAAGCCCAGGACCATATGACACGCAACCTCATCGTCCTTGAGGATGATATGCCGATCTCTTTTGCAATCAGCTACTTCGACCGTTTCAGTTACCACCGATTCCCCGTCTTAAACAAGCATAAGGAACTGGTGGGAATGATCACCAGCCGGGATATCACCAGCACCCTGTTGGTGGAGATAAACAGGGAGATTGAGGATCTTGAGAAGAGGACCCGTACCACCGGCCTCAGCGAGGAGATGAGTGGGGAAATACACACCTACTCCATTCTCAAGCACGACTTTGAGAATGCAGGGTATGCCAGTACCGAGATAAAGAAACGACTCAAGAGTGCAGGGATTGCCCCTCATGTAATCCGTCGCGCTGCCATCGCAAGCTATGAGCTTGAGATGAATCTTGTGGTACACTCCGATGGTGGCGAGTTGATCGCTGAGTACTCCCCACAAACAATCCAGATCACCGCCCGTGACAGTGGACCGGGTATCAGCGACGTGGAATCGGCGATGACGGCGGGCTGGACTACCGCCAGTGAATGGATACGCTCCCTCGGCTTTGGTGCCGGAATGGGACTGCCCAATGTCAAATCAGTGGCAGATGACTTCACCATAGAGAGCACGCTCAATGGTACAACAGTTGTCTGTGTTATTGCATTGCACCCAAATCAGGAGGAAACATAGATGCATGTACAAGACCTTGCAGCCTTGGAAGGCTTCAAAGCAGAACATAGCGAATTGGAAAACTGGGAAATTACTGATGCCTATTGCGGGGATCTACTCAGTGATGTAATGGGGAATGCTCCCTCTGAGAGTGTTCTTGTCACCATTCAGGCCCACAAGAATACTGTAGCTGTCGCGTCCCTGGCGGGTATTCGCGCGCTGGTCATCTGCAACAACCGCAGTGTTCCTTCCGATATGCTGGAAGCAGCGAAGGAAGAGGATATCTCCATCTTTACCACCAAGGATACCCAGTTTGAAGCCAGCTGCAAGATTGCAAAAGCTTTGGGGAGACTTGATGCTGGTACCGATTGACCTACACAACCACAGCTGTCTATCCCCTTGCGGGGATGACGATCTTACCCCTTCCCTCCTTGCCGTGGAGGCCATGGAACAGGGTATCGAGATCCTTGCCCTAAGTGACCACAACAGCGCAAGGAATCTTCCAGCTTTTGCTGAGGCGTGTGAGCTTTGCTGCATTCTCCCCCTCTTTGGCATGGAAGTGACAACCAGCGAAGAGGTACATGTACTTACGCTTTTCCCGAGGTTGGAGGATGCCCTGGAATTTGGGACATTTATTGAGTTTCTCCTGCCACCAATCAAGAATGACAGGAGATTGTTCGGTAATCAGCTGGTGGTGAATCTTGAAGGCGAGGTACAGGAAGAAGTGAATGCGATGCTTGCTGCTGCCACCTCACTTTCCTTCTCCGATGTGGTGGAGGAGGCCTTGAGCCGGGATGCATTGGTCATCCCAGCACATATTGACCGGTTTGCAAACAGTGCCCTGGCCAATCTGGGCTTTCTTCCGGACCTTCCCTACAGCGCATTGGAGGCGATGCACCCCCCCGTGCATGCCGATACCCACGGCTTGGTGGTGCTTACCGGCTCGGATGCACACAGCCTTGAGCAGGTGGGAAGAAGAACCTGTTCCTTAGAGATGCAAGATTGCTCCTATGAGTCACTCAAGAAGGCGCTGGCCAAGCGAAACCTGGTAGCATACCGTTCCTAGGCACACTGGTTTCAGCTTAAGCCAGCTTATTGCTGCTAGCGGTCTGAACGACCGAAAATCCGCAAGAGGAATAGGAAAAGGTTGAGGAAATCGAGATAGAGAGAGAGTGCTCCGATTATGCTCAACTTGGTGAAGGTCTCCTCGCCGATATCTGTTCCATAGCTCTGGTTCCAACGTACAATCTTCTGGGTATCCCATGCAGTGAGACCAAGAAAGATGGCTACACCGGCAAAGCTGATCAAGTAATCTAGACCGCTAGAACCAAGGAACATGTTAAGCACCATTGTCCCAATCAAACCCCACATGCCCATGACCAGGTATGAGCCGATCCTGTTAAGATCACGCTTCGTTGTCATAGCATAGAGGCTCATCCCGGCAAACATAAGCGCTGCTGTGAGGAAACTCTTGTATATGACGGCTCCGGTATACACGATAAAGATGGTACTCAGCATTATGCCGTTGAGTGCAGAATATGCAAGGAATGCACCAATGGCACTTGCCTGGCTCATCCTATCAAGGCGTGCAGTGAGGTAGAATACCAATGCAAACTGTCCGATGACGAGCAGGAGAAAACCCATCATGTTCCCGACAAGTGCCTGGAGAAGTGCAGGATTACTTGCTACAAAGTAGGAAATCAAGGCCGTCAAGCCAAGTCCTGCAGTCATCCAAAGGTATACGTTTTTCAATATCGTCCGTTCACGGACTTGTACATTCTGAAGTATTGAACTCTTTTGTTCTGCCATTGTTATAAGCCTCCTAAGCTATCTTACCATAATTTCATCAATCCTGATGAAAAGGTCAAGCGTTTGCTTGCGTTCAGCCCGCTATGCAAGTCGATTTCCTGATGGTATAGTAAAGTCTATGACAAACAAGCCTCTTCTACCCCTCATTTGTATCATCATTGTTCTGCTAATGGGCTGCACTTCCACGAGTACTAATGAACGTGTCAGTGCAGTTGAGGCTGAAAATGCCCTAAGGGAAGTAACCAAGCTCGCAAGCCAAGCAGTGGATGCCAACCTTTTCAGCGAGATGGGTTTACAGGACCTGCTTCCTCAGGAGGCAGCTCACTTTACTGATATGGGAGGAATACCACTCTTTCTTGATCACCTGGACCGTTGGCAGACCCAGGTACAGCAGGCATTTCGCAGCGTACTGGTGCAGGCCACGATTCTCGTGACAGATAACAGCAACGAAGTTGTTTGGGAAAACCCAGAGGCAGCTTTGCTGCAAGGGAACCAGAGCGCTACAAAAGAGTTGACCAAGCAGAGGGGAGATGTTATCAGGGAAGAAGTACTGGAACGACTCAATGATGCCTTGATTGCAAGCGAAGAAACATGGAACGTAATCCTCGATCGTTATGGTATTTGGCAGAAAGGAACCAGCCTTTGGGGAGAGGAAATGCTCGTCGAGGTCAAGGATGACCCATTCGACCACCTCTCAACGCAGTTCCTAGAGACCTATTTTGAAGAACTTGGAAGACAGGAAGAGATCCTGAGAACCACCCCGGTCCCCAGAGGAAGCGGTTCCTTCCTGGAACTATTTTGGCAGGATGCATAGCTATGAACCTATTTGCTGCAGCAAACGAAGCTGAAGAGCGGAAAAACCAACCACTGGCCTATCGGATGCGGCCACGTAACCTGGATGAGTACATAGGCCAAGATGCCATCATCGGCAAAGGTCGACTACTCAGGCGTGCAATACAGGCAGACCAGCTCTCCTCTGTCATCTTCTATGGTCCACCGGGAACGGGGAAAACCACCCTTGCAAGAGTGATTGCAAATACCACAAAACGACACTTCTCCACACTCAACGCAGTACTCAGCGGCGTCAAGGAGCTTCGCTATGAGATCGAGGAGGCTCGCCAACGCTTGGAGTTATACAGCCAGGGTACGATTCTCTTCGTCGATGAGGTACATCGTTGGAACAAGAGCCAGCAAGATGCACTACTGCCCTGGGTGGAAAATGGGACGGTTATCCTTATCGGAGCCACTACAGAGAATCCCTATTTCGAGGTAAATGCTGCTTTGGTAAGCAGGTCACGCATTTTCCAGTTGAAGAGTCTTACCAGTGAGGATCTCTTTGCCATCGCAATGCAAGCACTGGGGGATAAGGAGCGGGGCTATGGGGAGTATCCGGTTCAGTTCGAGGAAGGAGCTCTTGAGCACCTGGTAGAGATTGCCAACGGAGATGCAAGAAGCTTGCTCAATGCCCTTCAACTTGCCGTGGAGACGTCGCTAGACGTCTTTCCTCCACCCTCAGGAACTGAAATCTACATTTCCAAGGATTCTGCAGAACAATCGATACAGAAGAAGGCAGTGCTGTATGACAAGGAAGGTGATTACCACTTCGATGTCATCAGTGCATTTATCAAGAGTATTCGTGGCAGCGACCCTGATGCAACACTTTATTGGCTTGCCAGAATGGTGAGCGCCGGGGAAGACCCGAAGTTCATTTTCAGAAGAATGCTGATCAGTGCCTGCGAGGATGTTGGATTGGCCGACCCATCGGCAATTGTTGTGGTTCAGGCTGATGCTCAGGCCTTTGAGCGTATCGGATTACCCGAAGGCCGCTTCCATCTTACCCACGCTGCGCTCTATCTCGCAACTACAGAGAAGAGCAACTCTACCCTGGCTTTCTTTGATGCACTCAAGGGTGTTGAGCAACAAGCCCAAGATGAGGTACCGAACCACCTTCGTGACGGAAATCGAGATGCAAAAGGATTCGGTCATGGGGAAGGATATCTCTACCCTCATGCCTATCAGGATCACTGGGTTGCTCAGCAATACCTCCCATCTTCCCTGCAAGGAAAGGTGTATTACGAACCGAGTGACCAAGGCTATGAAAAGAGCATCAAGGAGAAGGTGCAGAGACATAGGGAAGAGCAACTCGAGAGTGCCCAGAGCGATGCCTTTGTCGAGAACCTCTCCTACTCTCCTGGAGACAAGAGCAGACAGAGATGGGTCAATCGTACCATCAGTGAGCGAGGCACATTGCTCAAGGAGATCCGTGAGCGTCTTTTCCGAGGTGTTCAGCTCAGACGGAGTGACCGGGTGTTGGTGTGCAATGCTGGACATGGAATGTTGCTTTGGGAGGCGTATCGATCAACACCAGAAGGATTGGTGGTTGCCCAGGTAAGAAACAAGGACCAAGCGGACCACATCAACCACTATGCTGAATCACTCTCCTCAGTGGAGCGTCCCCATGTATATGCAGAACCGCTGGAAACACTGCTTCCCCACCTTGAACATGGATTACAGTTTGAGGTGATCTTGGGAAGAAACCTGCTCAGCAGGGCAAAGCTATCAGAACCACTGCTTGGCAGTCTTGTATCCCGTTTGGCTAGGAATGGTTCACTGCACTTTGCTGAAAGTGTACCTGTTTCAGGCTCAAGACTCTCTCATTTCATCAAGGGGGAAGAGCGGCTATTGCTTGAGAAGGCGGAGACCCATCTCTACGGTGACCCAGAAAACCCGCTTACCAACTGGGATGAGAGTGACTTGGAAAATCTTTTCAGCGATCGAGGTCTTGATGTTGATATTCGCTCCCTCAACTTATTTGAGCATAGGATGATGGAAAAACAGGACATCGAACGATATCTCTCCTCATCCTATCTCCCGGCATGGAAGTCTTTGGGAATAAAGATTGATGAAGATGCACTGAGAACCGCATTATTTGAGCAGCTGGCAAACCGCCCGCTCGAATGGAAACACCATCTTGCGATCATACATGCCTACCGAGATGGAGCTATTACCAATGAATCCCAGAGCAGTGATGCAAAGCAGTGGAAAGACGTACAAGAGAAAGTGCATGGAAGCAACTGATTACCTAAGAAGCACTTGCTCAAAGAAGCTCATTTTTTTAGAAAATTTGACAGAGGGTTGTTGACAAAGAAAAGCGTTTAGGTCATAGTATGCAACGTTGAAACGCACTGGTGATGTAAACCACTGCTTCAGCTACCATGGTGGAAGTAGTTCAATGGTAGAGCACCAGATTGTGGATCTGGCTGTTGCGGGTTCGAGCCCCGTCTTCCACCCTAACCGGGTCGTTAGCGCGCTCGTAGCTCAGCTGGATAGAGCGCCGGACTTCGAATCCGTAGGTCGAAGGTTCGAATCCTTCCGAGCGCAGAGGTTTGGTTTTTTGAAATTTTATTGTCATGGGCCGCTAGCTCAGCTGGTAGAGCAGCAGACTCTTAATCTGCGGGTCAAAGGTTCGATCCCTTTGCGGCTCAATACATGGCGAACCTCGCTAAGGGGCAAGACATGCACCGCGAGAGTGGTGAAATTGGCAGACACGCCAGACTTAGGATCTGGTACCTTACGGTGTAGGGGTTCAAGTCCCCTCTCTCGCAAAGGACAATCCAAGTTGGACTGTCTGGCAAAACGGTTTTTTGCGAAAGTAGCTCAGTGGTAGAGCTCCACCTTGCCAAGGTGGATGTCGCGGGTTCAAGTCCCGTCTTTCGCTCTTAAAGCAGTCAGAAAAAATTCTGGCTGCTTTTTTTGCTCTAAAGGGAAGAGGCGATTATAGTAGATTAATTTGTATTCTAATATGTACAAAAGATATAGCTAATATACATTTTAATCGAAGCGCTTTCTCTTTTTTACAAAGAAGGTATACTCTAGGTTTAAAGAGGCAAGGTAACATTTAAGTGCTTAGTACCATCGTTTTCTCAATGCTGTTCATCTCTGTATCCATACTGGCACTTGCAAGCGGAATACTTGTGCTCCAGATCAACCATTCAACCATCTCCAACCGAATCTTTTTCGCCCTGGTTTCCGCAATTTCCATATGGTCTTTAGGATTGGCCTTTGCGAATCTTGCCCCTAATCGGGAGGCAGTTGAACTCTGGCGAAGGATATCAGCCCTAGGCTGGGGTTCTGTGTATGCAATCTTTCTCCATTTCATCATTCTTATTTCCAGCAAGCGCGTTGGCAGGCGACCATGGTGGTTCTATGTCGTGTTGTATACCCCTGCTCTCCTGACCATTCTTGCCTTCTCCATCCCTTCAGGGCTGAACGTAGAACCGTACCAGCTCAGGCACACTGAGTTTGGTTGGGTCAATATTGCTGAGCACAATATCTGGGATATATTATTCTACATATATTATGGAAGCTACACCATCCTAGGCTTGGTGCTCCTAGCATTATGGGGCAAGAAAAGCAAGGATGCAGACATCAAGAAACAAGCCAGGCTCATTATCTTTACCATACTCACCCTTTTGTTTGCAGCCACCTTCACTGACATCATCCTAAGCAGCATGGTTGGCGATATTCCCCAGATGGCTCCTGTTCTGATGCTGTTGCCTGTTACCATCATCTACAACACGATCAGAAAGGGCCAAGAGAAAGAAGAGAACCCCTTGCGATTGAGTTTCAGCTATATTCATATCATCATCAGCGTGGTGTTCTATGTATGTATCTCATTCATACAAATCCGTCTCGAACCAGGAGCCGTTGCCATAGGACAGCTTCAGCTTACTGAATCCACCTTCAGGGGCATCCTTACCCAAGTGCAGATGTTCATCTCCATCTACCTTGTGCTGAGGGAAGCCAAACCCGGATTCATTATCTCCATGTTGATGAATACAACCAATCTACTGAGCTCTCTCGTATTCTGGATCAGGATGGATTCCAATGTCCCGATTCCCGGGATCATCTCCTATGTCGGAGTACTGATTCTTTTGTTGATCATCAGAACATTCAGAAAACAATCAGCAATGTATATTGAAAGAATCCAATCCCAGAGGCAGGATCTCAAGGAGTCAGAAAGGCAGCTCTACAAGCTTGCCTACTATGATTCGCTTACCGGATTACCGAGCAGGGATTATTTTATTGAAAAGCTCCAGCAATCCTTGGAGCGAGCAGATAAACACCATAAGCGTGTTGGCATCATCTTCATCGATTTTGACTCCTTCAAGGCTATCAATGATACTGCAGGTCATATGGTGGGTGATCTGGTATTACAGTTGATCTCACAGCGGCTTACCAAGCGAATTGGGAAAAAGGGAACCTTGGCAAGATTTGGAGGGGATGAATTCTTGGTGGAGATACCGGACTTGGAAACTGACGAACCTATCCATGCAATGATCGAGTCCATTATGGAAACCCTGAAAAAACCAGCGGTAATAGATGATGAGGAATACCATGTCTCGGCAAGCATCGGCATTGCAGTATATCCAGATGATGGAGAAAGTCCCGACACCCTGATCAAAAATGCAGATATTGCGATGTATGAAGCAAAAGGAAGAGGAAAGAACCAAGCTGTTTTCTGTACTGATGACATCAAGGATAGTACTACGATGAATCACACCTTGGTAAACAATCTCTACTGGGCACTGGATAGAGACGAACTACATTTGCTGTATCAGCCAAAGATATCATTAGAAACCAACAAGATTATTGGTTTTGAAGCCTTGCTGAGGTGGAACAACAGTGAGTATGGGGTTGTAAATCCGGAAGTATTCATCCCCATGGCAGAACAAACGGGAATGATCAGACCCTTCGGGCTGTGGGTTATAAGAACGGCCTGCCAGCAGATCCAGCAATTCAATGAATGGGCAGGCCGTGAGCTTTCCATCAGTATCAACATTTCACTTATCCAGCTCCGTGACCCTTCCATGGTAGAGCATATGGCTGCAATTCTTAAAGAAACGCATACCCCTCCCCATAATGTTGAGGTGGAAATCACCGAGAGTATTGCGTTCCAAGATGAGCCATTCATCATGGAACAGCTAAGAAAGATGAAAGAACTGGGCATTTCGATTGCAATCGATGATTTTGGAACCGGGTATTCATCCTTCAGCCGGTTACGGACCTTCCCTATCGACCTTATCAAGATTGATATCGAGTTTGTCCGAGCAATCAGCAGTAATCTCCACAAGGATCAGGCAATTATCAGAAGTATTATCCAGCTTGCAAAGAATCTTGGACTAAAGGTACTTGCTGAAGGTGTGGAAACGGAAGAACAGCTCCAGTTCCTCAAGGGACAGGGGTGTGATTTCATCCAAGGATTCTTGTTCTACACACCCCTTCCCGTTTCCAGCATCAAACAACTATTGGATAACTCCCAGAAAAACTGACTGTCCATCTTGCTATGGGGAAAGTGAGACTGCTATGCTTGGCCAATGAACAGAGAAAGCGAAACGTATCCACTCGACACACGCACACTTGTCATCAGATCGCTCAAGCCCGCTGATGCCCCACAAGCCGTACAGTACATGAAAGCTATGTACACTGACAGCCCCTATCTTGCCCGTTACGGCGATGAATGGAATATCAGCACAGATGACGAGGCCGCATTCCTGGAGAATGCTGCAAGATCCCAGAACAAGTTGATGCTGGGGGGCTTTATCGATGACGAGTTGGTAGCTCTCTGTGACTTCTCCCCTTTGGGTTTAGCATACAAGATGGCACACCGCTGCCAGATTGGAATTTCCGTTGCAGCGAACCAACAAGGAAACGGCATCGGCTCCCTCTTGATGAAAACCTTGCTCTCCGCTGCCCGTCTGGCAGGATACGAACAGATGGAACTGGAGGTTGTTGCCAGCAATACAAGGGCTGTACATCTCTACAACCACTTTGGGTTTCGTGAGATGGGAAGGATACCCCGTGGATTCCACTATCGAGAAGGGTACTACGAGGATCTGCTTCTCATGGTCAGGGAGTTGTAAAACTCAGCTTAGGTGTGCTTCCCACTCCTTTTCCTTGAATCCGACCAATACAAACTGATCGGAGACCAACAGAGGTCGCTTAACCAGCATCCCATCACTGGAAAGGAGGTCAAGCATCTCTTCCTCATCCATCCCTTGGATTCGGTCTTTTAAATTCAGGGACCGGTACAGCTGGCCACTGGTATTGAAAAAGCGTTTCAAGGGCAGATTGCTTCGCTTTAGGAATTCTCTCAGTTCCTCTTTATCCGGCCGATCTTTCTTGATATCACGGTAGGTATATTCACTATTCCTGGCATCAAGGAAGGTGATGGCTTTTTTGCATGTAGAACAAGCTGGATAGCAGATTATGGTCATTTTCAGGCTCCTTATATGTATGCTAGCAGACCGGTAGTATGCTGGCAATTGGATAAATACGCTCATTCCCCTAGACCAAAGCCTAAAAAGTTGCTATATACAATGTGTTTCGGGTAAAAGGTTTTTGCAAGAATCCTGCTGACAGGGTGGTCGAAAATCAACTGTTTATGTATACTTAGCAGGATTACATTGCAACAAAGGGCTTTGCCTAAGGATATACATGGTCCAAAAGAGAGGACCGAAAAGGATGAACATAGGATGATCGCTGATAAGAGTATCAAAGAATTGGAAAACTCCTCCGCCGCACTGACGGTCACTGTGACCGCTGACACCATCGAAAATGACTACCAGGCAGCTTTGAAAAAGTATGCTGCTGATGTCCAGATCAAGGGTTTTAGAAAGGGCAAAGTCCCTGTATCCGTTCTGGAAGGTAAGTTTGGTAAGGCGATTCGTGAGGAAAGTACATTCAATACCATCGAAGACGCATTGAAGGAAGCCTTGACTGATGTTGAAGACAAGTACAAGCCGCTCTCCTTCAGCACCCCTGAGCTCCAGGACGAAGAGACCCTTCTCCCCTTTGAGGCCAACAAGGACATCACCTTCACCGTACACTACGACATTATGCCCATTTTCGAGACCCCGGAGTACAAGGGCCTGAAGGTAACTTACCCCAAGGTAGCACTGAGTGAAGAGGCAGTCACTGCTGAACTCGACAAGCTCCGTGAGCAGAATGCAATGGTCATCGACAAGGATGGCGCTGCTGAAATGGGCGACATTGTCACGCTTGACTATGTTGAACTGGACGAAGAAAAGAACGAGGTTCCTGGAACCGAACGCAAAGAGTTCGTTTTCACCTTGGGAAGCACCACCAATTTCTACCAGATTGATGAAGATGTTGTTGGTATGAAGAGTGGGGAAGAGAAGGTTTTCTCCAAGACCTATGCAGAGGATTCAACGGTTGAGGGGTATGCAGGAAAGACCATCACCTTGAAGGTGAATGTACAGAGTGTGAAATTCCGTGATATCCCTGAACTCGATGATGAGTTCGCACAGGATGTCAAGGAAGAGTACAAGACTGTCGATGACCTGGTGAAGGCAACCCGTGAGAAACTGCAGGGTGCCCTCGATGCAAAGCTCGAGAATGAAAAGCTGAATGCATTGAGTGAGGCTCTTCTTGAGAAGGCTACCATTGCTGTTCCCCAGAGCATGATCGACATGGAAGTTGAGCAGAGTTGGAAGCGTTATATCCAGCAGATTGGCCTGAGTGAAGAGCAGATCCTGCAATTCCTCAAGTTCCAGAACCAGACAAAGGAAGATATCACCGCTCCTTGGAGAGAGGCTGCAGCAAAGTCACTTCGCATCCAGCTGATCATGGAAAAGGTCAAGGAAGCAGAAAACTTCACTGTTGAGGAAGAAGAGTTGAACAAGGTTGTGGAAGAGCAGCTGAAGGATGTCACCGATCAGGCTCAGCGGGATTACTACCGCACCATGATCGAAGACGACTTGCGCTTCCAGAAGATTGCACCGTTCTTGCAGGAGAACAACACGTTTGAGGAAGGCGAGGAAGTCGCTTACGAGACGTTTATGAGCGAAACCTACGGCGCATAAGCCGTAGATGCTCAAGAGTGCATAGTGTGTGAAAAGGCGGTTCCTCACTGGTTCCGCCTTTTCAATCCAAGCTACCAAAGGGGGCTTTTACCATGAATATCCATCCCGAAAGGATGCAATCAAACATACCAATGGTCGTAGAGCAGTCAGGTGTAGGCGAAAGAGCCTATGATATCTTCAGTCGCCTGCTTAAAGATCGCATCATCTTCCTTGATGGGGAGATCAATGATGCAACAGCCGACCTGGTTGTAGCGCAGATGTTGTTCCTTGAGTCTGAGGACCCAACAAAAGACATCAGTCTCTACATCAACAGCCCCGGAGGTTCCGTAACCGCTGGTTTGGCTATCTATGACACCATGCAGTACCTGCATAGTGACATCCAGACCATCTGTATGGGACAGGCGGCAAGCATGGGTGCATTGTTGCTCTGTGCCGGGCAGGAAGGGAAGCGATTCATCCTCCCCTCTGCACGGGTCATGATCCATCAACCGTGGGGCGGAGTTGAAGGCCAATCATCCGATATCTCCATCCATGCCAAGGAGATTGGTCGTATTAAGAATCTTACCATTGATATCATTGCGAGACATACCCATAAGACCTATGAGCAGATCGCCAAGGATGTGGAACGAGATTTCTTCCTCGGTAGTGATGATGCTGTCTCCTACGGCATCGTCGATAGTGTTATGAGAAGGAGTTAGTAATGGCAAGAAATGCAAAAGTCTGCTCGTTCTGCGGAAAAAGCCAAGATGAGGTCAAGCGATTGATCAGCGGACCGGGTGTTGCCATCTGTGATGAGTGCATCAAGGTCTGTAATGATATGCTTGCCGGAGACCCAAGCTTCCAGGAGGAAGTGGTCGGTCTTCCCGAACACATCCCTACCCCTCAGGAACTGAAGGAGTACATGGATGAATACGTAATTGGCCAGGAAGATGCAAAACGGGTACTCGCGGTTGCAGTGTATAACCACTACAAACGCGTTAAATATCAGAAACAGATATCAGAGCAAGGCGTCGAGCTTGACAAGTCAAATATCCTGATGGTGGGACCCACCGGTACTGGTAAGACATTGCTAGCCTCCACACTTGCAAAGAAGCTTCAGGTTCCCTTTGCTATTGCAGATGCCACCACGCTCACCGAGGCAGGATATGTTGGTGAGGATGTCGAGAACATACTGCTTAAGCTTATCCAGAATGCAAATGACAACATCAAGGCAGCTGAATTTGGAATCATCTTCATTGATGAGATCGACAAGATTGCCAAGAAGGGAGAGAATCCTTCCATCACACGTGATGTCAGTGGTGAAGGTGTCCAGCAGGCTCTGCTGAAGATCATCGAAGGTACTGATGCCTCAGTCCCTCCCCAGGGTGGACGCAAACATCCAAACCAGGAGATGTTGAAGATCAATACAAGGAATATCCTCTTCATCTGTGGTGGAGCATTTGTGGGGCTGGACAAGGTGATCGAGAAACGTGTTTCTTCCCATGCAATGGGATTTGGCGCAAGTATCATCAATGCCCAGGACAAGGACTTGCATACATTGTACAGCAAGTTGCTTCCCGATGATTTGGTGAAGTTCGGCTTAATCCCTGAGTTCATTGGAAGACTTCCCATCCATGTTGCATTGGACAATCTTACCAAGAACGACTTGATGCGGATCATCCTTGAACCAAAGAACTCCATCATTCGCCAGTATGAAGCCTCATTCCGCCTGGATGGTATTGAGTTTGTATTCAAGAGTGATGCTGTTGAAGCTGTTGCAGAGAAAGCCTTTGAACAGAAGACCGGTGCCCGTGGACTGCGCTCCATTGTAGAGAATGTGATGATGGGAATCATGTACGATATTCCTTCCATCAAGCAGGTGAAACAGGTAATCATCGGTCGAGAATGTGTCATAAATGGAGAACAACCTGAGGTTATCCGTGGAGCGTGAAATGTTCAGCTACCCCCCAATTGATGAAGAGATTCTTGCATTATTGAGAGATCGGGAAGAGTTTGTTGTCATCGGGCATGTCAGTCCCGATGGTGACTGCCTGAGCAGCCAGATGGCGATGAACTCCATGCTTCTGAAGATGGGGAAGACCGTCCATATGGCAAATGCTGGGCCCTTTGATCGCTCTGAGATTTCCCATCTTCGCTCTGATTTTCTGAATCATATCGATGATGAGTTGAAACAAAGGGATCCACTGATAGTGGTGGTGGACTGTAGTTCACCAGAGCGTATCGGTCACCTTGCAGAGGAGATCGAGGGACTTACCACGGTGGTGTTCGACCACCACAGTAGCGGTGAGCAGTTTGGCACCTATCGCTATATTGTTCCCCGCTCGGTATCCACCACCTTGATCATCATGCAACTCTACAAAGCACTGGATGTTGAAATTTCCCAAGAGATTGCCGAGCACTTGTTCTTTGGGTTTGCCACCGATTCAGGATTCTTCCGCTTCATCAATGCATATCGTGGAGAGACGCTCCGCCTTGCGGCCGAGCTTGTCGACCTAGGGGTTTCCCCCAATGTCATGAATGACCGTATGACTGGTGGGAAGAGCTTCGGGTATATCAAGTACCTGGGAAAGCTTATCGATCGCAGTGAAAGCTTGTTCGATGGAAAGGTGATGATCTCTTCAAGTTGTCTTGAGGACAGCAAGCAATACATCACCACCGACAAGCCAAGCGATTCTCTCTACACCATGTTGCTCTCAGTACAGGGAGTTGAGGTAGTACTCTTCTTCAAGGAGCTGGAGGGGGAAAGAACTGAAGTAGGATTCCGTTCCTCTCACCAAAGCAGCATCAATGTGGGAGCCTTGGCTGAAAGCTTTGGAGGTGGTGGACACAAGAAGGCAGCTGGTGCCACGGTCAATAAACCGATACAGGAAACTAGGAAACTGCTTCTGGAAGCTGTTGAGAAAATGCTGAAAGCATAACTTGGCATACACATTGCATGGGTATGTGCATCATCCCACAAGGAGGCACCCATGCAATGGCTACCCATCTCTGCCAAGGAGAGCAAGATATTGACTGATCAGGTTGTTTGTTACCAGAAAGATCGGTCCAATACTACGCTCTATCATACAGTGCACAACAAGACACAACAAATTCTCTACTCCCTCCCCTATTATCTGCATTTACTTGAGGAAGAAGATCTCAGTGACTTTCTCTTGTACTGTTATAAAACCATTGATTACTATCTTACTTCATATAGGATTGGCAGGTTATCCTACATAGGGTACCTCTCCCAGGTAGTACGTAAACGAACCAAATATTTCATCTCCCAGAAACAAGCGAATTCCATCAGGGACAGACTTATCTGCGAAATCGAGCCATTCACCAATGCTCAACTCTGGAGTGAGCCAGAGATGACCGCAGAGACTGCATCCTATACCACATTCAAAGACCTGCTGGTCTCACAGATGGACTCACTCCCTGAACTTTTCAATCGTCTTCTCTATGAACGTAAGGCTAGCCAAGAGGTGCTTGATGAACGTCTCCAAGAACTTAAGAGAGAGATCTCGACACCCGTGAACAGAAAACGATTTCTTATCGTGCTTACCCTGTCTCCAGGGCTTGCCAACCAACATTTGCTTGAGAAGCTTGCAGATATTCTTGAAGTTGATTCACGTCTCCTCTGCCGGTATCTCAACACAGCAAACCTCATGCTAGAAGAGAAGCAACGATGCAAAGAAGCGTTCACCTCTACAAGCAACCGTCATTTCAGACGATTGCTTGAGATTGAGAATAGCCTTCAAACAGAGACTGATGCAAAGGTTCTCGAACGACTGGAAGCATTACGATGCTGGACCATAGGAGTGTACAATACAAAAGTGACCCAGATAAGGAAGATGGAGTTCCGCTTGAGTCACCATCAAGTAGGAGAATTATTGCATATTCCCAAGGGAACCATCGACAGTTCAGTACACTATATGAAGCGTGTTCTCTCTCAGTATATGGACGAACAATCTGACATTGAGTATCTTTAGGAGCATGAATATTTTGTTGGCATCAAACAATGAGCATAAGAAAGAGGAATTTTCCAGAATCCTAACCGGACATACCCTCATGCTCCCAAAGGAGCTGGGTATCGATTTTGACTTCGAGGAAGAGGCGGAAACCTTTAGCGAGAATGCACTAGGAAAAGCCAGGGCACTGGCATCCCAAGCTCCCGAAGGTTACAAGATCCTGGCAGATGATTCAGGCCTCTGCGTTGACGCACTCGATGGCAAGCCGGGGGTACGAACTGCTCGATATGGGCTCGAAACCTTCGGGCGAATGCTTGAGAGTGATGAGAGAAACGAGTTCCTCTTGAAAAACCTGGCTCACATTGAAAAGAAAGATAAGCGGAGCGCACAATTTGTATGTGCCTTGGCATTTGTGATGGACAGAAGAAGGGAGTTCACCTTCTGTGAAGCAGTAGATGGGTTTATTGCCAAAGAGAGTTACGGGAGGGGCGGTTTTGGGTATGATCCCGTTTTCATCGTGAAGGAAGCAGGAAGAACCATGGCAGAACTTACGGAGGATGAGAAAGACCGCTATAGCCACCGCGGGAAAGCTACCCGTCACTTGATTACCTTGTTAGGAGAAATTTCATGAGTATACAGACACGAGCAGATCAACTTGAGCAGGATACCTGGGACCTTAGCAGTCTCTTCAAAGAATCAGCAGACTGGGAAGCAGCAACTGAAGCGATGAAACAACGTATCGCTGAGGCGCCTAGCTTGAAGGGCTCCCTTCAGAAAGGAAAAGAGTCATTCCTGGCTACCATGAGGTGGTATGAAGAGACAGGAATTCTTCTAGAACGTATCTATAACTGGGCTTTCCTGGGGTATGCATCCGACGCCTCCGATAACACCAATGTCAAACGGTACAGCCTATCGGCCAGTCTCCTGAGCCAACTCTCTGCTGCCATGGCGTTCTTTGACCCTGAACTACTCGGTATTGCAGATGATATTATTGATGGATACCTGAACGATAAGGACTTTGCTCCCTACCGTGTCTATATAGAGAAAGCAAGACGTTTCAAGGCACATGTACTCACTGAGGGGGAGGAGCGCCTTCTCGCTCTGCAAAGCGAAGTTGCTTCCACACCCCGTTCCACGTTCAGCGATTTGACCAATGTTGATTTTGACTTTGGTGAGATCGATGGAAAACCTCTCACCCAGAGCTCCTTGAGCTCGTTCCTCATGCAAGAGGATAGAGCAGTGAGGGAACGGGCTTACAGACAGTTCTATGCGGTGTATGAGAAGAGCAAGCATGCCATTGCAAGGCTCTACGAGGGACAGGTAAAGCAGGACATCTTCCGGGCCAAGGCAAGAGGATATGAGAGTTGCAGGGAGATGGCACTGTTCCCGGACAATGTTCCGGTATCCGTATATGACAACCTGATCAAGGCTGTCCACGATGCACTCCCTACCCTTCATCGCTATTACAGGATGAGGGCGAAACTCCTTGGCTTGGAGAAGCTTTCCCATTGGGATGTCTATGTTCCCCTGGTAAAGGGAGTAACCAGTGAAACCCCTTATGAAGAGGCAGTCTCCATGATTGGGTCAGCACTTGCACCGCTTGGCAGTGAGTATGTACAGACCATCACTGATGGACTGACAAAGGACAGGTGGGTAGACCGCTATGAGAACAAAGGCAAACGAAGCGGTGCATTCAGCAGCGGTACATTTACCAGCAAGCCCTATATTCTCCTTAACTACAAGAAGGACGTACTACGTGATGTCTTTACGGTAGCCCACGAAGGGGGACACTCAATGCATAGCTATTACAGTGCAAAGAACAATCCCTATTTCCACTATGACTACACCATCTTCGAGGCAGAAGTTGCTTCTACCTTCAATGAGCAACTACTGGCCAAGTATATGATCGACCATGCCAGCGACGACCGAATGAAGGCCTATATCATCGGAAAACAGATTGATGACATTGTGGCCACACTCTTCAGACAGACGATGTTTGCTGAGTATGAGATGATCATCCACCGGGAAGCCGAAGCTGGCGTACCGATCACCCTCGAGTTGCTGAGAAGTGAATACCGTAAGCTACTGGAGCTGTATTTCGGCGACGGGGTGTCCTTTGCAGAGGAGAGCGACCTGGAAGGATTGAGAATACCTCACTTCTACAGCCCGTTCTATGTCTACAAGTATGCGACAGGATTAAGTGCATCCATTGCCCTCAGCAAGAAAGTGCTCAATGGGACAGAGCAAGACAGGCAATCGTACCTCGAATTCCTCCAAAGTGGAGGCAGCCTCTACCCCATCGAATCCCTCCAGAAGGCTGGTGTTGATATGCAGAAAGAGGAGCCAGTGAAGGATGCTCTTTCCACCTTCTCATCCCTTTTGGACCAAGCGGAAAGACTGCTCTCGTAAATGTTGCACTCAAATTTCAAAAGAGGGCTTGACGAGCTCCCCGCCCTTGTTGTATTGTTGGCACGTTCACTTCAAGAGCGAACAATACTTCAAGAATGCGGTAGTGGTGGAATTTGGTAGACACGCTAGCTTGAGGTGCTAGTGGGAGAAATCTTGTGCTGGTTCAAGTCCAGTCTACCGCACTTACTAATCCTTTTCTGCTTAAGAAAAAGCAGGAAAGGATTTTTCTTTTATTGGCCTCTTCCGCCTCGTTGGAGGGATTACCGCTCGCTTCGTGGCAACACCACTATACTGCAATCACTGTCACGATTTTCACTTTGGATGTATTCCAGGAATCATTTCATCACCAAAACATGAGAACTCCAAACAGATCAAATGAAAACATCAGGCATATGGATTCCGCTTACGTTTATAAGTTCACATGCTTGACATATTTATTGTTTTACGATAAATATTATCTGTAATTCAATATATTTTACATGGAGAACAGTATGACTCACTATAAAAATCCATTCCTAAAACCTATTCTGGTGCTGCTTACCATCAGCATTATCCTCGGTAGTATCGCACTTGTTGTTCTAGCTGCCTATCTCGTTATTGCACCCGTTACCAGCTCTACTTCACAGGTTACCCTACCGGTTCTGATGCAGAATGGACTGGAGTTTGCAATTCCAGTCCACGCTGAGAGTGCAGGTATATACAGCATCTATTCTTTAGTGGTGGTGATTACCCTCTTCTTGTCACTTCTCTTTCTCTTCTTCCTAAGAAAAGCAGTGGTCTCCCTTTCTAAAAAGAATGGTTTTACCGAGTTGCTCCCTCAGGCCTTCCGTTCAATGGGGCTGCTGTTGTTGCTTGCAACCTACCTAAGACAGTTCCATCTCTATCTATTCCTGCAACTTGCGGGACCGGATGCTCATGAATTACTGCACTTCAGCTTCACCCCCATTACCTCTGAGGTACTGTATGCCTTGGCACTCCTTGCCTTGGGAAAAGTATTCTCCTACGCCCTGTACCTGCAGAGCGAATTTGAACAAACGGTATAGGTACACAATATGCCCATCATCATACGCCTAGATAGAGTGCTGGCCGATCGAAAGATGTCACTAACAGAGTTATCAGAGAAGGTTGGTATCACCATGGCAAACCTTTCAAACCTCAAGACAGGAAAAATCAGTGCTGTCAGGTTGGCAACCATGGAAGCCATCTGCAGGCATCTGGCATGCCAACCAGGCGATCTGTTTGAGTATGCAGAAGATTAGCAGGACTCTCCCTATGCTTCTTCTACCGCAATGCCAAGCTTCCCGAGAATTTCCTTGTCTCGTTCATTCAGTTCACTCCTATAAGGAGTATCGTTTTCCCTGAATGTAACTTCCTGGATATCCATAACTGTAAAAAGTGCCTGGCTCAGGCTGTAATCGGTATCTTCTAACTTTTCCAACAATTTCTGCCGGATGATCTCAGAGATGAGTTGGAGAAATACCCTACCAGGAAAATTCTGGGGAGACTGGATGTGCAGCAACCTGCAATCCTCCTGGTTCATAAGGTTATTGAATCGATGTTCAAAGTCATTGCGCTGTTCATACTTGGCAAGGGCTTGTTCTGCTGAGAGCCCTGTGTTCGTGATCACTGCCCAGAAACCCGCCTGGGAGGCTTCAAAGGTTCTCAGCGGGTCACGGCTTAGGCTGACCCTGTTACTTCCATTGGGGCGTTTTCGTACCTTGAAATAGGTTTCATACAATCGGGCATGCTCCTCAAGAGGTACCTCAAACTCCAACTCTCGTTTACATCTCCCCAGCAAGGAGAGGAGATTGCTCCGCTGGTTCTCTCTCCACTGCTCATCATAATAGAGATGAATGGTAAGAGACTCCTCCTCCAGGAAGGGCGCAGAGAGACTCAGACTTCTCAGCTCCCTACCCTTGCAGTCATAGAGGGTAGCCCCCTCCACAATTTCATCACGATGCTTTTCAATGAATTGCTCCAACCATCTCTTTCGAGTTGGGATGCGGATAATGAACTGGTACCCCAGTTCCACCAACTCCTGAATCCTGGGGACTGAGAAATATCTTCGATTGAGCATCAACACTGTATCGGTATCGACTTCCAACGTATCCATCACATTCGCAATGGTCTTGCTGCTGAGCATCGTCCCATCGAGAATCTGGAACGAGTATGGGAGGTGACTATCACCATGAGCAAGCAAGATGATGGTATTCTGTTCCAATGCCTCAATATCACGGTTGTAACCGTATTGGAGAAATGGGTTATGGTTCTGATAACTGGCAGTACTGCAAAGGTCAAATATGATTTCGCTGGTATTCTCGTTAAAATTCTCCAGACAACGTTGTCCCCAGATTCGGAGAAATTCAGCGTCCAGGGAGCGAAGAATTCCCTGCAGTTCTGTCAAACTCTCCACACTCGTATAGATTCCCTGTTTCCAATGGGTAGCATAGGAGATGGGATTGTTTGAACAGATCAGGTACCAAGCAAGATGCAGGAGTTTCTCCACCTTCTCCTCTCTCATGAGTGGCTGCATCCACTCTCTCAGGCTGAGCTCCTTTTCAATGACTTCCTGCAACTGTTCAAACGCATAACGCCTAAAGGAAGGAATCGCTTTCACGGTCTCCGTTCCCTGACTCTCCAGCTCCTGCCGATATGCAGGATTGTAGATTGGCTCTCCAGTTACTCCATCAAGTTTACCTATACAACGACGTTTATGCCGTGTCTGCTTTTTATCTGGATCCCAGTAGTACTGGTCCTCATATAAATAGGTAACATGATTCTTCTTATTGACTATTTCAATGACTTTTGGGTGTGATAATCTCGAAACCATGTTATAATTTATAGCATTCTTTTTTTCTTTAATCAAGAGTAAAGTACCCCTAGCAAACTATTTATACCGGACCATGTTATAATCATTAAAAACACACAAAGCATTAAGGGTAAAGAAATAGCTGTTTAACTGTTGTAAGAAACAGCTATTCATTGTTACAATTCTATATCATTTTTTTCAAAGGAGTTTATTTTGAAAAATACGAACAAATTGTATCGAAAGTTGCTTATTATTGGATTGATGTTACTGATTTCGCTTCCTGCCTTGGTTGCACAAGGTCAAACGGAAACTACTAATACCATCACCTTCGCTGGTTCCGGTGGATACCCTCCATTCAACTACATGACAGAAGATGGGGATATCATTGGGTTTGATGTTGATGTTGCTGCTGAGATCGCCAACCGCCTGGACATGGAACTGGAATACGTAGCCACTGCATGGGATGGTATTGTTGAAGGCCTCAGGGCAAAGCGCTATGACGGAATTCTGGGCAGTATGGGAATCACAGAGGAACGCGAGGCAGTAATCGACTTCTCCATCCCTTACTATTACAGTGGCCCACAGTTGATAGCCATGAAGGATGGCGGCATCAATTCTGTTGAAGATCTTACCAGTGATAATACCCTTGGGCTTGTAACTGGTACCACCTTTGAGAATGATGCAAAGAAACTTGGCACCAAGGTTAAACTCTATGAAGATGACAACCAGACCTTGATAGAACTGCTCAACGGTCGTGTAGACGGCGTCCTGACTGACAGGATTGTTGGACTGAATGCCATCAACCAGCTGAAGGATGGAGACAAGCTTACGCTCGTAGGATCAGTACTCCGCAGTGAAGTCATGGGCATTGGTTTCCATGAGGATGACGATGAGCTCCGTGAGCAGGTCAATGCTGCACTCAACGATATGTTTGCCGATGGCACCATGAAACAGATTAGTGAAAAGTGGTTCAACGGTGAAGACATTACCGTAGAGTAAGGGAGAATCCTAGAATGAGTATATTACCATGGGATCTAACGGTGATTCCCCAGCGTTTTTTCCAATTCGCTGATGCAGCACTCTATACGCTACAGATCACCTTTTTCGGGATTCTACTTGGTCTTATTATTGGATTGGTGGCCGCTCTCGGCCGCCTTTCCAAACGTCAATGGATAAGTGCCATCAGTAAAGCTTACATCTTCCTCATCAGAGGAACTCCTCTGCTGGTGCAGTTGTTCATCATATACTACGGGCTTACCAGCATTGTAACCATCGACCCCATCCCCTCTGCCATCATCGCACTTGGGATACATAATGGTGCGTACATTGCTGAGATCTTCCGTGGGTCCATCCAGTCCATCGATTATGGGCAGATGGAAGCTGCTCGAAGCCTGGGAATGACCCAAGGGAAGGCAATGCAACGTATTGTGCTCCCACAAGCCTTTAAGCGAGCTGTCCCCCCATTGGGCAACCAGTTGATCATCGCATTGAAGGACAGCAGCCTTGCATCCACTATTGCCGTTCCAGAGCTTATGCTCAAGGGAAGGCAGATGGGCTCTTCCTCCTTCATGTACATGGAGATGTTCCTTATTGTCGGCATCTGGTACCTGATCATGACGAGCCTGCTCTCATTCGTGATGCATCGCATCGAACAAAGATTGAAGGTGAGTGACCATGACTAAACAAACACACAAGACAGATGAAACAATCCTGAAGATAGAACATCTCAAGAAGTGGTTCGGTGACCTGGAAGTTCTCAAGGACATCAACCTCGAAGTTAAACGGGGCGAAGTGGTGGTAATCATCGGCGCCTCGGGAAGTGGCAAAAGCACGCTGCTGCGCTGTGTAAACTTTTTGGAGAAAGCCCAGAAAGGAAAGATCTACGTTGACGGTAAGCGAGTAAAGCAACAGGAAAAACAACTGAACAAGGTCCGTCAGGGTCTTGGGATGGTTTTCCAGCACTTCAACCTCTTCCCCCACATGACGGTCATCGGCAATGTGATGGAAGGAATGGTACATGTCAAGAAAATGTCCAAGGAGAAAGCAAGGAAGAAAGGCCTCGAGATCCTTGAGCAGGTTGGACTGAGCGACAAAGCGGATGTCTACCCAGCCATGCTTAGTGGTGGGCAGAAACAACGTGTCGCCATTGCCCGTGCGCTTGCCATGGAGCCCGAGATCATGCTCTTCGACGAACCTACCAGCGCACTCGACCCCGAGCTGGTTGGTGAGGTACTCTCGGTAATGACTGACCTTGCAAACAAGGGCATGACAATGTTGGTGGTAACCCATGAGATGTGGTTCGCCAAGGAGGTTGCAGACCGTGTCATCTTCATGGATGAAGGAGTCATTCTTGAGGAAGCTCCCCCTGAGGAGATGTTCAGTGCTCCAAAGGAAGAACGAACCCTCGCCTTCCTGAAACAGGTACTTCCCCCACAGGATGATGAATAGGACCGTACGTTTATTCTAATACCCAGACCCCTTGCCCTAAACGGCAGGGGGTTTTTCTTTCTTTACTCAGGAAACTAACAACGTGATTGCACTATAGACAAGCAGCAGTGCCAGCAGGCCATTCACCAATCGCCTGGTCTTCTGTGTGGTAAGGAATTGCGAGAACGCAGCACCAAAGGAAGCCCAGAGTGAGATTGCAGAGAAACTCATCGTTGTAAGGAAGAGAGCACTCAACAACAAGGCCGGTATACTCCGGTCCATGGAACCAAGAAATGTTGTATAAACGGTAAGGGAAAGGACCAGTACCTTTGGATTGAAGAGCTGCAACAACAATCCATCCTTGTAGTCCAGCATTTTTGCACTGTTCTGGGAGAGCGCATAGTCGGCATTCAGAACACGATAGGCAAGATAGAGGATGTACGCTGCCCCTACATAGGAGAGCACCTTCATTACCTCGGGAAGGACACGAGCTAACAGGGAAGCAAAAAGGCCTCCAAGGAGCATAATAGAGAAAAATCCGGTTGCTATTCCCAAGAAATACGGGATGCTACGCCTATACCCCACCTGAATCCCCATCATTGCACTACTGATCGTATTTGGACCTGGGGTAAACGTGGTCACAAAGGTAAAAATGAATACCGAGACATAGTCAATCTCCATGGAATGCTCCCTTGTCAATTATAGCAGAGTTGTACAGGATAGAGAAAAAAAGATCCCCGGGAAGATCCCGGGGAGAAAATCATGAAATGTTCGATTAATATTTCTTTGGTCCTGCAGCAAGTGCTGCCTCAACCAAAGCATAGAAATCGTTGACATGGATGGATGCACCGGCGATATCATCGGTGTGGCCGTCCTCGTCCTTGTAAGTGATCTCTTTTGGATCCTGGGTGGAGAGCAGGTATGCCTCAACAGCAGCAGCCTGTTCATGCCACTCCTTGCCGATTGCACTCCGTGCCAACATGCCATATTCACCATCAGCAGCAACCTGCTTCTTGTCACGGTCGTCTTTGTCCACTGCACTCCAGTAAACATTCTCGATGTTACCGTTGTTGACCAACAAGGAGACATAGCCCTTCCAACCGGATGAACTGAAAGCCTCTTCGCTGGCATAGTAGGAACCGTCCTTGAAAGGACCAATCTCGGTTGGGCCAGCTGCAAGAGCCTCCTTGGCAAGGTTGTAGAGAGCATCAACATGGATGGATACACCAGCGATGTCATCGGTGTGACCATCATCATCCTTGTAGGTGATACCATCAAGGTCCTGGGTCTCAAGCAAGTATGCTTCAGCCTTGGTTGCCTGCTCATACCACTCTGCCTGTGCACCACCGAACTTGACCATGTTATAGTTACCGGCCTTGTCGTACGGCTTCTTGTCATCGCCTGCTCTATTGACTGCACTCCAGTTGACAGCAGCAATGCGGCCATTGAGTACGGTCAAGGAGACATATTCTTTCCAGCCAGATGAAGGATAGGAATCTGCAATGGCAAAGTATGCGCCATCCTCATAGGGGCCACGGCCAACAGGACCAGCAGCAAGGGCTTTGCTTGCGAGGTCGAAGAAGGCATTTACATGGACAGATACTCCGGCGATTGCATCGGTGTGACCTTCGTCATCCTTGTAGGTGATGACTGAAGGATCCTGGGTCTCAAGCAAGTATGCCTCAGCCTTTTCAGCCTGCTCATACCACTCAGCCTGAGCACTACCGAACTTGACCATGTTGTACTTGCCAGCCTGATCATAGCTCTTCTTGTCAGCACCAGCATTGATGTTCACTGCATTCCAGTCAGCATCAGTGATCTTTCCACCTTCAACAGTAAGGGTTACTGTCTCCTTCCATCCGGAAGAAGCAAAGGTGTCATCTGCGGCGAAATACACACCATCTGCGTACGTCTCAGTTGCTGCAGGTGTTACAGGGGCCGGCGTGGAAACAGTCGGCTCAGCTTTCGGTGCAGCAACAGCTGCCTGGGTCTCTTCACTCTCTGACTTGGCACAGCCAACAAAGGCAAGCATGATAGCCAAGACGGTCAGAACCAGCAATAGATGTTTCTTCATCGTAAGATACTCCTCAAATACTTGAAAATCGTTCAAACATTATTTATATATAATCATATACTGATTTTTGACACTCATGCAATATCGTCATAAAATTATCAATATAAATTTTTAGTAACGAGATAGTGTCAATAATTTCTTACAAAGACTAAACTTATTAGTAATAGCATACCCATTGTTTTACTCTGATATCAAAAATGTGCACAAAAAAAATTTTATATTTTCTTTACTGTAAGTAATGCTTGTAGGAGAATTACTTTACACAGAGTAGAGTTCTGTAGCACAAGAATATTGAAAGATATGTGTATTTTGTATCGATAAAAACATGGTATAATTGCATTAATTCCTAGTTTTATGCTAGAGTGCCTTCTTGTGAGACCAGGTGGGATGGTAAGACTATTCTCACCTTCCTAATAAATCTCGCTGTACCCGTACAGGGCCAACAAGGAACGTGATGATGGATAAGAAACAGATTGTTATTTTGGGTGGAGGCTATGCAGGTGTGCATGCAGCAAAAGCACTGCACAAGGCATTCAAGAAACAGAAAGACAAGGTTGAGATTACCTTAATCGACAAAAACCGCCACCACATTCTCATGACCGAGCTGCATGAGGTTGCAGGTAATCGTGTTGATGAGGCATCGGTCAAGATCTCCTTTGACCGTATTTTCTCCGGCAAGATGGTTAGGGTTGTACAAGACAGAATTACCAGCATTGATTTCGAGAAGCAGGTATTAACAGGAGACAGGGCCTCCTACTCCTATGATCAGCTTCTTATCAGCACTGGTGCCCAGACTGCTGATTTCAATATTCCCGGGGTAAAGGAACACGCTTTCTATCTCTGGAGTCTTGAGGATGCACTGAAGCTCCGCACCCATATTGAATCCACGGTACGTAAGGCTGTCAAGGAAGCTGACGAGGAGAAGCGCAAGCAGATGCTCACTTTTGTAGTGGCAGGCGGTGGCTTTACCGGTGTAGAGCTCATTGGCGAGCTGACCGAGTGGCTTCCCATCCTCTGCAAGAAGCACGGTATCGATTTTAAGAAAGAAGTACGCTTGATCAACTGTGAGGGGTTGGGGAATATTTTGAACATGCTCCCGGAAAAACCACGGGAAAAAGCGGTCAAACGTATGGAGAAGAAGGGCGTTGAGATTATGCTCAACAGCCTGATCACCAATGTAGAAGCAGATAGATTCACCACTAAAAATGGTGATGTCATCAAGACAGAAACGCTGGTATGGACCTGTGGTGTACGTGGTACTGAATTCTGCGAGAGACTCCCCCTTACCGATGGCAAGATTGGAAGAAAGGCTGTAAACGAATTCATGCAGAGCCCCGATCACCAGAACGTCTATCTCGCTGGGGATGGTATGTGGTTCATCGAGGATAACCGTGCAGTACCTCAGATTGTTGAAGCAGCTGAACAGACAGCAAAGACTGCTGCTGACGGTATTACCTATACTATTAAGCAAGAACTTGGATTGAAAGCAACTCCTCCCAAGCCATATAAGTCAAATTTCCATGGTTACATGGTATCCATCGGTGGGACGTACGCAGTAAGCCATACTGCTGGAATCTCCCTATCCGGATTCTTTGCCATGGCTCTGAAACATATGGTAAACCTGTATTATCAGAGCGGAGTATGCGGAGTCAACGCAATCTGGGGATACATCAAACATGAGATTCTTGAGGTCAAGGACAGACGTTCTCTCATTGGGGGGATGGCCACCTATAAAGTTCCTTCCTACTGGACAGTATTCCTGAGAATGTATCTCGGAGTCATGTGGCTCATCGAGGGCATCGGGAAGATCAATAAGGGATGGCTGACCGACACCACTGGATCGAAGGTATATTGGGGTGCTCCAGCTGGGGCAGAATCAGCTGACAGCTGGTCATCTGCAAGTCAGGCAGCGGTAGAGACGGTAGCATCAGCCAGCCAGGCTGCAGTAGAGACCGTAGCCTCTGCAAGCCAAGCAGCAGGAGATGCTGCAGCTGGTGCAGTTGAACAGTTTGCACCACCACTTCTTTCAGAGCCTCTAGCCATCTTCACCTGGATAAACGATACCTTCGTTGCACAGGCTCCCTACTTCTTCCAGATTATGATCGTCCTTGCAGAGCTGGGCATCGGACTATTGTTCCTTGCCGGTCTCTTTACCTTCCCAGCGGCCATCGTCTCCCTTGGCCTCTCGGTCATGTTCCTCATCGGAGCTCTGGCAGGCAAGGAGATTCTCTGGTATATGGCAGTATCCATTGTAATGCTCGGTGGAGCTGGAAAGGCTTTCGGATTGGATTACTGGGTCATGCCGTATATCAAGAAGCTTTGGAACAAGACCCCACTTGCAAAGAAAACCTATTTCTACCTCGATGAACCAGAATTCACGAAGAAGCAAATGGAAAGAAAGTTGGGCAGGAAGTAGGCAATCATGTCAGAGTTTTGGGACGATGAGCCTCACATCCAAGCACAGCTGCAGGTAGTCCGCAACACCATTGAACAAACCGTTGCTACAGCACATGGTTTTATCAGGCCAATCCTGGAAGACCATGTGAACAGCACCGGTAAGATGCTTCGTCCTGCCTTGGTCCTCATCACCAACATGATCGGCGATGAGGATCGTAGTGAGGATGCAATCAGGGTGGGCTCAGTCATTGAACTCATTCATCTTGCATCTTTGGTGCATGATGATATCATCGACGGTGCCCAAAAAAGACGGGGAAGAGCCTCAGTCTTTGCCAAGGTCGGAGCTAAGCAAGCTGTTTTGGCAGGAGACTTTCTCTTGGCACGTGCATTGATGCTTACCAGTGGCAAAGAGAGAGGGATGGACAGCCAGATTGTATCGCGGGCGCTGACGCGACTGTGTGAGAGTGAACTTGACCAGGATGCTGGACAGGGGGACTTTTTCATTGACCGAAGTACGTATCTGCGCCGTATCGGTGGAAAGACTGCCAGTCTGTTTGCTCTCAGCTGTTACAGCGGAGCGGCGCTGCAGGAAATCGATGATGCAACCAATAAACTTGCACACCATATCGGTTACTGCATGGGAATGGCATTCCAGATCCAGGATGATATCCTTGATTATATCGGAAGCAGCAAGAAACTCGGCAAGCATACCGGTGGGGACGTCAAGAGTGGAATCCCTACCCTACCACTCATCTGTGCACTGGAGATAGAGAACGAGTTGGGCAAGCATGAGCTGAAAAGCGTCCTCACCGATAGGAAAATCCCTTTGGACCAGCGCACCACAACGAAAGTACTTTCCTTAGTCGAAGAACTAGGTGGTATACAAAAAGCGCAATTTCTTGCAGAATCCTATAGAAAGCGAGCTTTGGAAGAAATACACCGCCTCGGCAATCCTGAGGTTGTGCGTATGTTGACTTCCCTGTTTGAAAAATTATCCGCTCGCTCAGTATAGGAATTATTATGAACACTACACATAATCTTGACGCTGATCTCACCGGAGAGGAGCGAGTCTTCCACGAATCATATGATAGGACATTATTGTACCTTGAGAATCGACAGAAAATGTCTCCCCTTTCTCTCATCGATATTGAAGGCGAACTTCATCATCTCACTGTGTATGAAGGGCAGGATTGGGTTGGACGTGGAGAATTGAAGAACAGCGAGATCCAAGGGCAGATCTATGCCTATATTGCATTCATCGACAAGATGAAGAAAGAGCTACAGAACAAGTAATCATCCTGTAGCTCTTCAAACACAGGTTGTATTATCAACCAAGCAAGGTCTTTTGACCATCCAGGCTTCTCAGCTCAGAAATTTCTTCCGTCACCTCAAGCACACCCAAATACTCCTGGTTGTTGTTTCTCACAGCATAGTAGCGGATCAGGATAAATTTGGAACCTTTCTGAATCCAGAAAGACTCACTGTCCTTGACCCCTGCCTTGAAGTCAGAGACCAACTTCTCTACTACAGCAAGACTCTTTGGTGGATGACAATGTTCTACATCACGTCCGATGATGCTTCGAGTTCTCGGGAATACGCGTTCCTTTCCCTCACTGAAGAAACGGACCTTGTCATCAGCACCAACAAAGGTGATATCAGCGGGCATGGTATTCAGCATCCATGTCAGCTCTTCCAGGGTAAAATGACCACTAGGGAGCGTAACCTCTCCACTTGTCTCCTGTTTGGAGGCAAAATCATCCTTTCCACTCATGGTAGCATTCCAGCGATACCAAGTGGTTGCATCTGAGGGGCTTGCCCCTTCGATTCCTCCATTAAAGCAGTATCCGATGTCTGCACTATCGCGAGCAACAGTCAACCAGGCGTCTTTATCCATGCAGCCCTGAAGCATCGGCATGAGAATATTGTTCTCCTTGTCGATCATACTTCTCACTTGTTCCTCAACATGGGTAAGTTCGGTCTCAAGTACCTTGTCAGAGGATTCAAGGGTACGAATCAGGAGCTTGTACAGATCCCTGATTTCATCATCAACCCCCCACATTACCTTTGGAGGAGCGGTAATTCCGGCTTTCTCCAGATAGGGGAAGAAAAGATTCTCCTTCCTGGAATAGTGGTTATCGAGCTTGCTGAGGCTCTTGAGTGCTGAGAGAAGGTCAGCCCTGGTACGTTCTGTATTCTCTTCTTTATATGCTTTTACTGCAGCTGAAAACGCCCCATCAAGGAATGAGAGCAAGCCTTCATTTTCCTTCAGGAACACAAATGCGGGATGGCCGGGGGTTTGTTCGATGGTCTTTCCACCATGAATCTCTTCCACACTACCGCCAAAAATGGAAGCATGCACATCGCAGAGCTTCTGCACCTGCTCTACTTGAATCTCACCATCTTCGATCAGTTTCTTTTCTGCTGCCGCCAAATCTTCTGCACTGATGGTTCCAAATTCTGCTTCGAACTCCTGTTTTACCGAATCACTGGAAACTCCAGCGTGTAATTTCTCAATTATTGTTTTCAGGCGCTGGATCTTTTTCTCGTCCATACAAACTCCTTCAATTTAATTCCTACTTAAATAGTATGATAAAAAGCGCCCCGAAAGTGAAGCGCTTTTATGAAAAAGATTTATACTATAGCCCCTTTTAGTAGGCATTCGTAATATAATGCTCCAACTCGCCGATTTCAAAGTCACGCTCCTCAAGAGCTGCCTTGACTACATCACCAATGGAAACCATACCAATAACCTTGTCCGCAGCCACAACCGGGAGGTGGCGGAATCTGCCAGCGGTCATTAGCTGCAAGCAATCATCAAGATTCTGCTCTGGCTTGATGCAGGTAACACCAACGGTCATCACTTCCTTCACCGGAATGGATGCAGTGTTCAAATGCTCCAGCCTGCGAGAAAAATGGCGGATGATATCACGCTCTGAAAGAATACCCTTGATATCCCCATTCTCATTAAGAACCAACAGTGCACCAATCTTATGTTCGGTAAGTTTCAAAAGGGCATGAGCCAAGGTATCCTCAGGGGTGATACAGTAAACGGTGCTTCCCTTTTGGTCCAGAATTGATTGTACGTTCGCCATACATAACCTCCATTTCGTATATTATCTAACTCCCTTCTACCACAAGCGTACTCCACCAGTAGCAATTTCGCAAGGAAATTATGGGAGACATATCTGCATCGAGGGGCCGATAATACGCTTATTCGTGTCTTATACACACAATATATGCACATATGATTGTCAATAGCAAGTAAATGTGCTATATATTGCTGGATCTTCACTGAAAGGACCTTTACATGAACCTGATACTCTATAGTGTTACAGCACTTTTATTATTACTCTCTTTTCTAAAGGACAGGGAAAAGACAAAAAAAGCGCTCATGAAAGCGTGGAGAGCATTTGAGAATATTCTTCCCCAATTCCTAGTCGTCATACTATTGGTCAGCCTCCTGCTCAGCATCCTGGACCATGAGACCATTGTAAGGATCATCGGCAAGGACTCTGGTTGGATTGGCGTTATCCTTGCTGCCATTGTAGGTTCTGTTACCCTGATACCAGGCTTTGTGGCATTCCCCACTGCTGCCTTGCTTCTTGAGGGAGGAGCTGGCTATATGCAAATCGGCGCCTTCATCTCAACGCTGATGATGGTGGGTGTAGTAACCCTACCCATAGAGATACAGTACTTTGGAAAGCGCTTGACGCTTTACCGAAATACTCTTGCATTCATATTCTCATTTATTGTTGCCTTTGCAATCGGAACAGTTCTGGAGGTGGTGTTATGACAACTCTGGTAAAACGCTACAGTTCATTTCTGCTCGTTCTGGTACTGTTGGGGATCCTCAGCCTATTCAATCAAGAGTTGGGAGCAGGCGTATTCAATATTACAGTCATGCAATTAAAGGAAATGTTGTTGGTCTTACCCCCAATCTTCGTTCTGCTTGGTCTGCTTGATGTGTGGGTACCCAAACAGACAATGGTGAGATATATGGGAAAAGGGAGTGGATTGAAGGGGATACTTCTCTCTCTCTTCATTGGTTCTGCTGCAGCAGGCCCCCTGTACGGGGCTTTCCCAGTGGCAGCAGTGTTTATGAAAAAGGGAGTTACCTTCTCCAATGTCCTTATCTTCATCGGGGCATGGTCCACTACCAAGATTCCGATGATTCTCTTCGAATTCTCAGCTTTGGGCGCACCGTTCACACTTACCCGGTTGCTTATCGATATTCCAGGCATCATCATCATAGCGTTCCTTCTCTCTAAAATGATGGGCAAGGAAGAGATTGAGGCAATCTATGAGAAAGCAAGCAAGCAGTAACCGTTACTTAATCAACAAGGAAGGAGAGCTCTGTGAGTCTTTCAATATCTAGTATACGGATCACCCGGTTGCCCACTGCTAGAATGATCCCTTCTTCCTCGAATTGTGTGAGTTTCCGGCTCAGCGTCTCCCGCGCGATCCCCAGATAATTGGCAAGGCCCTCCCTACTCAATGGGAGGGTTATTTCAAGGAAATTACCATTATAGTGACCATACGATTCCTTGAACTCCAGAAGGAGGCTGGCAATCCTCATATCGGCATTGCGTCCCCCCATGCTCTGCATGGCACTCTCAAGCCGGCTCATCCGGTTTGCCATGGCCTCAATGATCTCAATGGCAACTTGACTGTGCTCAGCCAGGAGATTGGCAAAATTGGTCTTGTTCAGGATACAAACCGTTGTTGGCTCCAAAGCTTCCACCGTATAGGGAACCCGCTCTTCTGTGAACAGGAATCTGGCACCAAAATAGTCGTTGGCAGGAAAGATATAGAGGATTTGTTCTCTTCCGTCCGGTGTAATGCGGTATGCCTTGGCACTCCCCTCCCTGATAACAGTAAAAGCAGAGGCCTTCTCTCCTTCCCGTACGATAATCTCTCCCTTCTTGTAGCGACGGTGTTCCATCTCACTGGTGAGCGCATGCACGGCATCACGTTGCAAAGAAGAGAAGAGTGGTACATTTCTCAGGCAGAGATCGTTGCTACAACCATCACACACATTGGACACAGTATTTCTAACTCCTACTTTTTTACTTGGTTTGTGATTTCAATCACAGAACAAATATCATCATCATGGTACATCTAATGTATCTGAAGTATACGAAAACTTACAGAAAGGGGAAACACCATGAGTGAAGATACATATTACGAAATCAATACAAGAAAGTACATCACAGAGCACTACACCCCCTATGACGGGGACGAATCTTTCCTTGCAGGGCCCACTGAACGGACAGAGAAACTGTGGGGAGAACTCAAGGAGCTGCTCGAGATTGAGCGCCAGCGTGGCGGCATGTATGACATCGATGAGCATACCATATCCACTATTGTCAGCCACAAGGACGGGTACATCAACCGGGATCTCGAGCAAATTGTCGGCTTGCAGACCGATGAGCCCCTCAAGCGTGCCATCATGCCATTTGGAGGGATCAGACTGGTACATACCGAGTTGAAAGCATACGATCGTACCCTTCCTGAATCCATTGATGAAGTGTTCAAGTATCGCAAGACACACAATGACGGAGTCTTCGACGTTTACACAGAACAGATGCGTAAGGTACGTCACAGCGGCATCATCACAGGACTTCCCGATGCATATGGGAGGGGAAGGATCATCGGTGACTATCGAAGAGTTCCCCTCTATGGCATTGACTACCTGATCAAGGAAAAGCAGAGTGCCAAGGATAATTTCCACTTTGATGCAATGACTGAGGAGGTCATCCGCGACCGCGAGGAACTCAGTGAGCAAATCCGCAGCCTTCTGGAGCTGAAAGAGATGGCCGCCACCTATGGCTATGATATCTCAAAGCCCGCTACCGATACAAAGGAAGCCATCCAGTGGTTGTACTTTGCCTTCCTTGCAGCAACCAAGGAACAGAACGGAGCCGCTATGAGCCTGGGAAGGGTCTCCACCTTCCTTGATATCTATGCAGAGGAAGATCTGGGGAGTGGCCGCTTCAGTGAATCGGAAATCCAGGAATTGGTGGATCATTTCATCATGAAGCTCCGTATCATTCGATTCCTCAGGACCCCCTCCTATGATGAGCTGTTCAGTGGCGACCCCACCTGGGTTACGGAATCCATTGGCGGTGTAGGGCACGATGGACGTCATCTGGTTACCAAGATGAGCTACCGGTTCCTGCACAGCCTTACCAATCTTGGTCCTGCCCCTGAACCAAACCTTACAGTACTCTGGAGTGACCGTCTTCCACAGTCCTTCAAGAAGTTCTGCGCCCGTCTCTCCATCGAGACCTCCTCGATCCAGTATGAAAACGATGACCTGATGAGGAAGGATTACGGTGATGACTATGGCATTGCCTGCTGTGTCTCAGCCATGGAGTTAGGCAAGCAGATGCAATTCTTCGGTGCTCGGGTGAATCTGGCAAAAACCTTGCTCTACGCAATCAACGGTGGAAGGGATGAGAAGAGCGGAGAACAGATCGGACCTAAACTGGCTCCGGTGGGCGATGATATTCTTGACTATGACACCGTTATAGACCGCTATGAGGCGATGAGCAGCTGGCTTGCAAAACTGTATATCGATACCTTGAATGTCATCCACTACATGCATGACAAGTACAGCTATGAAAGACTTGAAATGGCCCTGCATGATGCCCAGGTTATGCGTACCATGGCAGGGGGAATCGCTGGATTGAGTGTTGTTGCTGACAGCCTCTCAGCCATCAAGTATGCAAAGGTGAAACCTATCAGGGATGAGCGGGGACTTGCTGTCGATTTTGAGATTGAAGGAGACTTCCCCACCTACGGAAACAATGACGAGCAGGTTGATACAATCGCCAAGGATCTGGTAAGAGGATTCATCACCAAGATGAGACGGCATACGACCTACCGTAAGAGTATCCCCACCCTCTCTGTCCTTACCATCACCAGCAACGTGGTCTATGGGAAGAAGACAGGGAGTACCCCGGATGGAAGAAAGGCTGGCGAGCCGTTTGCTCCTGGGGCAAACCCGATGCACGGACGGGACAAGAAGGGGTGTGTTGCGAGTATGAAGAGTGTGGCAAAACTCTCCTATGACGATGCCCAGGATGGAATCAGTTACACCTTCTCGATCATCCCGCAGACCCTTGGAAAGGATAAGCAGATGCAGGTGGCAAACCTGGTCACACTCCTGGATGGATATTTTATCGAGGAAGGACACCATATCAACGTGAATGTCATGGAAAAGGAGACATTGCTCGATGCCATGGACCACCCAGAGAAATATCCCCAGCTAACGATCAGGGTAAGTGGATATGCCGTGAACTTCATCAAGCTCACCCGTGAACAACAGCTTGATGTCATCAACCGCACCTTCCACGGAAGCCTGTAAGGAGGCATGTATGAGCGTACAGGGAAACATTCATAGTGTTGAGAGTTTTGGGACATTGGACGGACCGGGACTCAGGTATGTCGTCTTTCTGCAGGGATGCTCCCTGCGTTGTCGATACTGCCACAATCCAGACACGTGGAACATGAAAGGTGGCACTTCTCAAAGTGTTGATGAAGTGGTCCATGACATCCTCAGCTACAAGAACTTCATCAAGGATGGAGGGGTTACCATCAGTGGCGGAGAGCCACTGAGACAACCAGAGTTTGCCCTGGAGCTCATAGGCCGTCTGAAGAGAGAGGGAATCCACACGGCGTTGGATACAGCAGGAAGCGTTCCCTTGGAAATCTCAAAACCAGTACTGGATGCAGTGGATATGGTCTTGCTCGATATCAAGAGCCTGGATGATAAACTCTGCTTCAGCCTTACCGGTATGGGCAATACCAATACGCTTGCGACTCTCTCCTACCTGCAGAAAATCAAGAAGCGGGTCTGGCTGCGTCACGTACTCGTCCCTTCCTGGACGCTGGTAGAAAAAAAGTTGGAAGACTTGGCTTCTTTCCTCACCTCCTTCAGCTGCATTGAGCAGGTAGAGCTGCTTCCCTACCATCGCATGGGACAGTACAAATGGGAGCAATTGCATCTCACCTACTCATTGGCAGATGTACAGGAACCCACCAAAGACGAACTGTCAATGGCACGTTCCATTTTTGAGAAGCAAGGCCTTCATGTTCTGATGACCTCTTACAAGGATGAAGATTCACAGACAAAGGTTGGCTAAAAAACGGGAAGGCACCTCACAAGAAGCACCTTCCCAACGAAAACGAATTATCAATAATCAACGCTCTTTCTGGGGAACCAGGAAGAGCTTTTCCATATCATAGCCCTGTTCTACAGCAATCGCCTTCATGGCATCGAGTGTAGCATCACTCACCTCAGGTGTACGTGAAAGGAACCACAAGAAATCACGGTCATCACTGCCAACCAGTGCCCACTGGTAATTCTCATCCAATCCAAAGACAAGATAATCAGAGGTGAAGAGGCCGAAGAATCGCACCTTCAAGCGGCCTGGAACTCCCTCATCAGGTCTCCATGCTACTGCCTTGACTGATGTGATCTTTCCCTCCAGTTCTCCCTTGATACCGCTATTGACCACTTGTATTCTGCCATCATCCCTGAGGGAATAATCAGCTTTTGCCCCCACCAGGTTCTTCTCAAAGCGATGCTGATATCGGGCAATCTCATACCAGGAACCCAGATAGCGGTCAAGGTCGAGAGAGCTGACAGTATCCAAGGAAGGATACTTTCCCGTTGTAGCACAGGAAGTAAGCATGACAAGCATAGCCAGAATACCGCCAATGGAGAGCAAGCATTTCCGTTTCATCGCCCTACCTTTCTTGTTCCCGTTCATTGCGGGAATCCTTCAGTTGAGTGAGTGTCTCATCAAGCATCTCTTTCAGTGCCTGATACTTTCTTCCCTGTTCACTCTTGTCGTTTGAGAGTAAGCAGGAGGCAATATGCTCAGGAACAGAGATAGCTTTCTGCTCCAGTTCCCTTCCTTTGTCAGTAAGTTGGACCATTACGGTTCGCTCATCACTCGGCAGTCTGTGTCTTTCGATCATACCCGAGCTCTCCAACCTCTTTAAAAGCGGACTCATCGTCCCTGTATCCAGGCTGAGTGCAGTACAGAGTTCACCTACCGTACCCTCTTCATGTTCCCAGAGGTAGAGCATGGTGATGTACTGGGCATAGGTCAGTCCCAGGTGATTGAGTAGTGGGCGGTAAGCAGCCATCAGTTCCCGTTCCAAGGCATAGAATCGGAAACAGAGTTGGTTTGAAAGCAGCAGTTGTGGATAAGCCATTACAGCACCTCCTCAAGCTTCGGAATAATGGCAAGAGGAGAATCTTTTGGGGCGTAACGATGTACCGTTACCCCATCCTTCTCCACCAGGAATTTGGTAAAATTCCATTTAACCGTCCCTCCAAGGGCTCCTGGAGCTTGTTTTTTCAGCCAAGCAAAGAGGGGATGGGCTTCCTTCCCATTTACCTTCACCTTGCTCATAAGGGGAAAAGTCACCCCATAGTTGATTGAACAGAATTCCTTGATATCTGCATCACTACCCGGCTCTTGGTGTGCAAATTGGTCGCAAGGAAATCCGATCACTACCAGTGATCGGTCCTTGTACTGCTGATGCAGTTTCTCGAGCTCCTCATACTGAGGGGTAAACCCACACTTACTTGCGGTGTTCACAATCAGCAGGGTCTTCCCCTCCAGAGAGGAAAAATCCAATTCAACCTGATCATTCTTCACGGCTTTGAAATCGTATACTGTAGCCATAGGCTTGTTTCTCCTAATTAAGTTGGGTACAATATAACAGAAGCCGATACAAATGTCAATTATTGCTTGACCTTGCCCAAAGGTTAATATTTCCTTCCTTTGCAAAGGAATCAATCCGCTTAAGTTCCTCATCACTGAAATCCAGGTTTTCGAGGGTTGCGACATTTTCCTTAATCTGTTCAGGCGAACTGGCACCAATAAGCACACTGGTGATCTCTTTACGTCTCATACACCAGGCGAGTGCCATCTGAGCAAGGCTTTGTCCACGTTCCTGAGCGATTGCATTAAGTGACCTGATATTCTCAAGGTTCTCCTTTGTCAGCATTTGCTCACTCAGAGAACTACCCTTTCTTGCCGCTCTGCTATCTTCAGGAATTTCTCCCAGATACTTGTCGGTTAGCATGCCTTGTGCGAGTGGAGAGAAACAGATGGTCCCAACTCCCAGTTCATCCAGCGTGGAAAGCAATGATTCTTCCACCCAACGGTTCAGCATTGAATAGGACGGTTGATGAATCAAGAGCGGAACTCCCATATCCTTCAGGATTGCATGTGCCTCTCTCGTCTTTTCTGCTGAATAAGAGGAGATTCCAACATACAGGCACTTACCCATCTTATATGCGGAAGCAAGAGCTCCCATGGTCTCTTCAAGCGGAGTATCAGGATCGTAACGGTGACTATAGAAGATATCGACATAGTCCAGCCCCATCCTCTTCAGGGAAGCGTCAAGGCTGCTGAGAAGGTATTTCCTGCTCCCCCACTCGCCGTAGGGACCGGGCCACATCAAATATCCTGCCTTACTGGAAATGATGAGTTCGTCACGGTGAGAGCGAAAATCCTGGGCAAGCAACTTGCCAAAATTCAGCTCAGCAGACCCCGGAGGTGGCCCATAGTTATTTGCCAAGTCAAAGTGTGTGATGCCAAGATCAAATGCTGTATGAAGCATCTTTCTTGCATTGGAGAGGGACGTCTGGTCTCCGAAGTTATGCCAGAGCCCCAAAGAGATGGCAGGCAACTGCAAACCGCTCTTTCCACAGCGGTTGTATTTCATTGAATCATATCGTTCTGTTTTCGGTGTATACATACATTCCTCCTAACTTGCCTATCAGTATAACCGAAATGGCTGTAAATCTCCATTTCTTTTGACGGATGCACTTCCTTGGCCTACACTAATGGCAGATGATCCCATAGGAGGCTTCTATGAACAAACGGGCAAAAGGTTTGGCTTTTCTTGTTGCACTCACGTATCTTGCAATGATTACGGTAAATGCATTGGCAAACATCCTTCCCATCGGTGGCATGGGTACCGGAGAAATTTCTGATTCATACCCCAATCTGTTTGCACCTGCAGGAATCACATTCTCCATCTGGGGAGTCATCTACTTGCTGCTCGCCCTGCATACAATCTACCAGTTCAGGAAGGGAGATGAGAGCATTCAAATCATTTTCTCGGTCTCAAGTGTGGTCAACATTGCGTGGCTTTTCTCTTGGCATTATCAAATGATTGGGCTCTCACTGCTCTTGATGCTGATACTGCTTGTCTGCTTGATCAGAATCAATGACTTGATCGACCATACATCCATGGATAGATACTCTTATTGGGCTCTCTCGGTTCCTTTCTCTGTGTACCTTGGTTGGATTACCGTAGCCACCATTGCAAACGTCACTACATTCCTTGTCTCCATCGGTTGGTCGGGATGGGGGATCAGCGAGATGACATGGACAGCAATAATCCTCGTGGTAGGAGTATTGATCGCTCTCTCTTGGGCATTCCGCCGTCGTGATCCAGCATACCTGCTTACCTTGGTCTGGGCATACACCGGCATCTTGATCAAGCACACATCCAGGGAAGGATTCAATGGTGAATATCCCTTGATACTGACGGTGACAGCAATTGCAATTGCAGCTTTTGCCATCTCTTTCGGGGTATTTCTCCTTCGTAAGAGGCAACCTGTGGCATGAAGCAGTCCAGGGAAGTCAGGGCTCTTCAGATAGTATTGGCCCTCTATATACTGTTCTCTCTGGTACTGGCCTCACTAAACCAGGGGGGATCTCCCGAGGTAGCAGAACGGGTCGCTCCCTGGTGGCATTTCTATGAGAACCAGTTCAAGACATTTCTCATCGTAGTATGCGGCTTCCTCACCTACCGTATTGCCAAACGAAAAGGGAGAGCGGGTATGCGGCTCAGAAATTTCATCGGGTTCACTCTCAGCGCCCTCATGATCCATATACTCCTGCCATTGTTCACCGGCAATCCAGAACTCTATTTTTTTGCCATGCCCCTCCCATGGACAACCATACCGTTGCAGGCAGGCATTCCCAGCTCGTCATTTGCCCAGAGCCACCAGGCGACCCTGGGTTTGGATGGGATTGGGTGGGCAATTACCTTCTTCTGGGTCTACAGCGCGCTCATCGGTATAAGCACAGTCCTCTTTGGCCGACGTCTCCATTGTTCCCACCTCTGTCTGTTCAACGGCTTTGCTGCCGAGGTATTTGACCCCGCGATTCCGCTCTTGACCAAGGTCCACCATCCTCTCAAAAAGAGAACACTCAAACACCTTCGTTCCATCAGGATTGTGTATCTACTTATTGCTCTCTTCTTCACCGGCTTCTGGCTGATTGTCCCCACTATTGGGTTTTCCAGTACCACCATGCAGGCAGTAAGAGTGGTGGAACTCTTCTGGTATCTATTGGCAAACCTAATACTTGCCATGGCTTTCTGGGTTGTTTCTGTTGGACGCTTATACTGCCATCTTTGTCCATTAGGAACAGTATTGTCATTTCTTTCCCGACTTGGAAGAATGCGTATTGAATCAGGAAAAACCCATTGCATAGGTTGTGGTGCATGTGACAAGTCCTGCCCACTTTCGATTTCCATCAAGGAACGGGCAATCCACGGTGAGCCGATTATCAGTGACCAATGTGTAGGCTGTGGACATTGCGTGGATGCCTGCCCCACTGGGACCCTCTCCTATACTACGGCATTTCTACATCTTATCAGGAAAGCTCCCTAACCAGAGAGCCGTTTTGTTGACTCGTATCATCGCTGGTGGTACCTTGATGACAGCGATGAGGAGGAACCATGGAAAAATCATTCATGGAACAGAGGGGGAGAATACTCAAACGTTCAATCATCGTTCCAATATTCATCAGTCTACTCTTCTTTTTTATCATGGGTATATGGGCTATTACTACCATACAAAATTTTTATTATGAGGAGAGGCTGGAAGAAGCCCAAGTTTTGGCAAGCGGTTACGCAGAAACACTTTCCATTGCGATGGATGCCCAAAGGCTACTCGAGCAATACCTTGAAAACACACTGAATGCTGCTGGTTTAGCAGTTAGCAACTATCCTGGATCATTCAACACCGATAGCCTATCAGAGATAGCAAGAGAACTAAATGTTGATCGCATATTTATATATGATGAAGCATTAGTACTATCATATGCCAGCGATGGACTCCACATTGGCTGGGTCCCGGAGGAAGGACACCCAGTCCGTCAATTCTTTGAGAGTAGCAAAACCCAATACATAGAAGACATTCGTAAGGAAACTGGATCAGGCATTCCCTATAAATTTGGATATTATCGTGATGACCATAACGGAATCATTCAAGTAGCGGTAGAAGCAGAAAAGATTTATGAGCTGAATGCGCGTTTTGATTCCCAGCACTTGCTTGATCAATTGAGTCAATTAGACAATAAGATCGCTATCGCATATCTTGATGAACAACACACCATCATAACTTCTACTATCCAGGATGTACTGGGAACATATCTCGATTTTGAGACTTATCACATTCCTTCGCAAGCAGGCTCATTCAGAAGAATTACCACAGAAGATGGTAATTATATGGCATTAAACGTGCCCATGATGCAAAATGATAATTCTCAAGGAACTTTATTGCTCTTTTATGAATTGGATGAAACGGAAGAGCTGATAAGTATAGTGTCACTGGTCATTATTTCTACTATTTTACTGGTTTTCTTGTTGGAAATCTGGGTACTCTGGGGAACCTACAAGAAAAACCAGAACATTCAGTTCATCGCCTACCATGATGAATTGACAGGACTTCCAAACCATCGGTATTTCAATGAGTTCATAAGCGAGTCACATAGCGCTCCATTGACGTGTCTTATGCTTAACCCGAGAAATTTCAAGGCGATAAACATCCTGTATGGTTATACCTACGGCAACGAAGTGCTGATTCATATAGCTGATGTACTCTCAGCGCTCCAGCTTAGGCAAGCAAGTCTGCAGGCATTCCGCATCTCCGATGATCGTTTTATTATCTTGATGCATTCCCAATCAAGCGAGAAGCAGATAGATACACTTATCGGTTCATTACGTCTGCTTGCCACCCAATACCAGGATGTCAGTTCCTTGGAGTTCTCCATTGGTATTGCAACAACCGATACCGCTGGACATGATCCTTCCTTGCTCATCAAACAAGCATCCATTGCTTTGCATGCCACCACTGATGAAATCTTCATCAAACAATATAACAACAGCATGGAAGAGTCGCTCTTACGGAAGGATACCATTGAACAGGAACTTAAACGGGCCATCAGGGGCGAGGAAGGAATACTCTCACTCGCCTTCCAGCCAATTGTTGAGGCAAGAGACTCTAGCATCCATGGTTTCGAGGCACTCGCGAGAATGAAGAGCCAGAAACTGGGGATGATCTCACCTATGGAATTCATCACACTCGCAGAACAGAGAGGACTCATGGTTCCCCTGGGGGACAAGATCATCGACCTTGCTACAGATTTCCTCCAAACCATCCAGGAACGTTTTGACGGGAATGTTAATGTAGCAATAAATGTATCGGCACTGCAGATGATTGGAGAGAATTTTACGAGCAAACTCCAGGAACTGGCAGGAAAAAAACAGATCAATCTCTACCAAGTTGAGTTGGAACTGACAGAATCGATCTTCTCGCAAGACCTCAACCTTATTGCCAAAAGGCTGAAGGAGCTACGCCAGCTTGGAATACGTATCTCCATCGACGACTTCGGAACAGGCTTCTCTTCCCTCTCCCGATTGGGCTCACTGGAAATCGACATACTGAAACTGGATAGACTCTTTGTCATAGCTCTCTCAGAAGAATCGGAACGTGATCTCGTTTCGGACATTATTTCTATGGCTCATCATCTCGGCAAGAAAGTTGTCGCCGAAGGAGTGGAAACAACAGGACAGAAACGATGGCTTGAGAATGCACAATGTGACTTGCTCCAAGGTTACCTTTTCAATAAGCCACTGGCTCCATCTGATGCAATTCTCCACATTGAACAGGAGAAGACCCATCATGCGTAACGTATTTTTCCTTACCATCCTGATGTTCTTTTCTCTTGTTTCCTTACCTGCTGAAACACTTCCTGCTCTGGACAGGGGAGTTGAGAACGCCATACATCCCATGCTTCTGATCGATGAGAGAGACAACTCCATACGCTATGCAAATCCAGCCTGTGCCGAATATTTTTCAATACCCAAGGAAAGACTCATAGGAAGAAATTTCCCAGCTCTTATTGGAAAAACCATTCACTCTCTTACTGAATTACATGGCCAGATGATTTCCCTTGAAACCAACGAGGAAAGAGAACTCTACTTTCTGATAGGAATCCAACAGGTCGGAGCGACCGGATCTCCATATTTCATGGTTTTACTGCAAGATAAAAGCGCTGAACAGCGGCTGATAGTCCGTAATAGGCATATAAGTTATGCCTTGGTTGCAACATCATTGCTTACCATCCTCTTTCTCACGTTATTCTTGGTGTTTCAATCTCGTCAGAATAGACAATTACAGAAAGAAAACCAGCAACACGAGGACAACCTCTCATTGCTCAAGCAATTTCTCAATGCTGATAACCGATACAGTTATATTAAAGACAGTGAAGGTCGATTCCTGACAGTAAATGATAACCTTTGCAGCCTTCTCGCCTGTGAGGAGGCCTCCCTCCTTGGTAAGCAAATCGAAGAGGTAGCCCATCATGATCTTGCGACCTTGATGGTGGAGAGTGACCAGGAAACATTGAACGAGCTGAAGACCATGGAGAAGGAAACACCCTGGAGAGAGAGACTTTACAAGACAACCAAATTCCCCCTTTTACTTCCGGGTGGAACCCTCGGGGTTGGAACATTTGCTGAGGATATAACAGAACAAAGACATCTGGAGCGAACCCTCAGGGAAAATGTACAACGTACTGCTGCATTCTCCCATCTCCTCTCCTCCTCGATCAAGAACCCGGACAATCAACTGACCCATGCTCTTGAAGAGGTATGTGCGATCAGTGGAAGCAAGATTGGGGTATTGCTCATTATTGATGAGAAAACCAGGACGATAACCATGGGAGCTGCAAAAGAGGACAAGCCTCTCTATGATCTACCTCAAAGGCAAGGAATGGTAATCCCCTCCTCCGTTACGGACTGCTATCTTACCGAAAAGAGCGATGCATCATTCTCAATCATCAATGAGCAAGTTGATGAGGAACCGATACTCTCCTACATCACCGGAGAAAAACTCACTGTCATGAACCTTCTTGTTTGCACCTGCATGACCGGTACCACGCTCTCTGGCATCCTCCTGCTTGCAAACAGCAAGGAAGGCTATAATGAAACAGAGGGATTTCAGATCCAATTACTCTTCTCTGGTATTTGGGCAAACATGCATAAGGCACAGAATGCGGCGGCCTTGGAAGCAAGCAAACGAGACCTTAGATTGATCCTAGATTCCACAGCCGAAGGTATTTTTGGTACGGATGGAAAGGGACGCTGCACCTTTTGCAATGCAAGTTGCCTTCGTTTGCTTGGATACGAGGATGAACAGGAACTACTGGGAAAAAACATGCATCAGTTGATCCATCACAGCACCAAGGAAGGATTGCCCATCGATGAGGAGACCTGTCCGATCAGGTCCTGCCTTTCCCATAGTGATGGAGTGGCTATGGAAAATGAGGTCTTTTGGAGAAAGGATGGGACCTGTCTTGATATACTGTGCTATGCCTATCCAAAAGTGGAAGATGGCACAATCATTGGGTCTGTGATCACTTTCCTGGACAATACTGAGAGAAAGAAGAATCAGGAGAAGATTGCATTTCTCTCTCTACACGACCAGCTGACAGGGCTCCATAACCGTACCTATGCTGACCAGGCTATGGCAAGGCTCGATACTGAGGACCAACTACCACTTTCCATCATCATAGGGGATGTGAATGGGCTGAAACTGACCAATGATATTTTTGGACACGCCATGGGAGACAAGCTCCTACAGAGTATTGCCAGAAGTCTTCGATTGTCATGTAGGACCAGTGATGTGGTGAGCAGAATTGGAGGAGACGAATTCCTGATCTTACTCCCCCATACTGATGGCAATGAAGCAGACCAGATTGCCAAGAGGATCGAGGAACATCTAGAAGAAGATGGAATACGCGCTGGAAAACGCAGCATTGCTCTTGGAAGTGCAACCAAGACCTCCACTGAGGAAACCATCCAAGGAACATTTGACCGGGCAGAAGATCAGATGTATCGCAGAAAAACACTTCGCAGGGCTGAAACCCACAAAAAACAACTCCAGGATCTCAGTGAGATGCTCTACGAGAAAGCTCCCGGAGAACGTCTACACGCTGTAAAAGTACAACGACATGCTGCTCGTATAGCTTCCCTCTTGCATCTCAATGATGAAGAAGCAAGCAAACTTCGGCGTGCAGGGTTTTATCATGATATCGGGAAAGTAGTACTGGAACCAGAGATCATCACCTCTAAAAACCGGTCCACCTTGGTCCAAGAGCGTTACCGAGAACATGTCAGTGCAGGCTATCGTATTCTCAATATGTTTGAGGAGACAGTAGATTTGGCCCCGATGATCCTCCATCACCATGAGTGGTGGGATGGCAGTGGCTACATGAAGGGATTACGCGGCACGGAAATTCCCTATTTTTCCAGGCTTTTACGATTGGCGGAAGTCTGGGAGCGGGAACATCTGGATCAAGCAACAAATGAACAGATTGAGAAAACTCTCACAAAGCTCGCTGGAATCGAGGTCGATCCACACCTTGTTGAGCGAATACTCAGCGCCTTATAGCAGCAAAACCACCAGATCTTGGAGTGGTTCTGTACCAGAGATGAAGATCAATATCCCACTCTTTTCCCCCATCATACACCCGTATCCTCCCAGATCCTGCATCCAGGGAAACAATGGTGACCCAGTGCCAGGAGTCAAGGTTCAGAACTTCCCCGTGGTGGAGATTAAGGAATGCCACTGGTTGGTCACGCAATAAGCTCTCTTGAATGAATTCCAAAACCATCGAAAAAGGAGGCCTCATCTCTCTTGCTTTCGGGAGTGACAGACTCACCACTTCCCCATCAATAAGTTGCTCAGGTAGTGCAGAAATAAGCCCCTTGGTAAATTGACTGACCAAATGCACTCCCATCAAGGTTGGGGTCACATGATTCCAGAGCTGTTGCATCAAGGTTACCATCTGCCTCTGGTCTGCAACTGCAGATACTCCTTGTCTTTTCCCAAGGTTGTACAACACGAGATGGCTTGCTGTGGTAGGCCCACATCCTGCCCGTCTCTGCCAAGACTGTGGAAACCACTCCTGGTCAGCTCCATAATATACTGTTTCATCCGTACGAATATGCAGATACTCTGGATGCTTCAGAGACAGCAAAGATGCCTTCACAACGATTCCTCCTACCTGACAGTACCATATGGCCAGTTGATGATTCCACCAAAATCATACACCGATGCATATCCATGTCTGACCAGGGATTTTGATGCACTGGCACTACGAGATCCACTTCTGCAGTAGATAAGCAGTGTTTGGTCCCTGTCAGGAAGCAGGGAGAGATCTCCCGCTTCGATCGACTGCAAGGGAACATTGATGGCACCTTGGACATGTCCTTCAGCATACTCACCTGGGGTACGAACATCAACAATGAGCATATCCTGCTTCTCCTGCATCATGGAGAAGGCAGTTTCAGCAGAAATCTTTTCATATGTGCCACTCTCTGGCTGTCTTGTTTTCCAAATTACTCCACCTACCAAGGCAAGGAGGATAAGGACTATAATTAATATCTTACTCATTTACTAGGTTCTCCTATATCCAAGATGGCGAAAACGAATCGAAGCGTCAAGACAAAGCAAGAGCCGGAAGGAATATTCCCTCCGGCCCCATTTGTTGGTCTCTGAGATTACTCTTCTGAGATTTCCTCTTCCAGAAGCTCGTCAAGATAGGAGAGCAATACCTCTGCCTTGATCAGATCCGCTTCAGCACTGGCCTTATCCAGTTCAAACTGTCGTTCCAGTTCCTCCGCCTGTTGCTTATAAGCATCCTTGAGATTCTTCACTGGATAGGAGGCAAGGACATAGACCGTCCCATCAGGAGCATTGTAATACTCTTCAATGGATACACCACGCAAGGCGATACTCACCGTCTGTACACTCAGATTCTGGAGTACTTCCAACATTTGCTTGGTCCTCAAGACCTCCCCGGACTCCTCAACAAAGGTGACCAGAGCGTTATCCACGCTGGTGGATGCCCATCTACCGATCGCATCGCGTGCTGCTGACTCGGCTCGCATCTTGCTGAGTTGGGCAGTTGATTGCTTTGCCGAGCCCACCTCATAGTGCAATGAACGGGAGCTCTTGGGAGGATGCGTTGTCCAGTACGGAGAGCCATCTGCATTGGCTTTTGGGGTTATCGCGCACGATGATACAAGCAGAATGCACAGAAGACTCACCAACATGATTCGTTTCATAGCAATGTTCCTTATTCCAGACTGGCAGCAAGACTCCAGTAGGTATCGGTTTCCTTTTCATAGTAACGAGCTATGATGGCAAACCCCTTGAGCAAGCCACGCTGAGCCTGGTAGAGCGAGCGCTCCATTAGCTCGTTCTTTGTGGTCACGTTCTCGATTGAATAGGCATGTTCTGTCTTCAGATCGAGAAGATTCTGAGCAGCGGCAAAATCCGCCGCCTCCAATGAATTGTTAAGGAAGTAATGGCGTTTAGCTGACCCAATACCAAACCGATACCCTTCCCTCTTGGGGTAGACAGCAAGCCAAGTCGGCTTACCCTCCTTGTTGTACTCACTCTCGTATATACGGTCTTCCCCATCCTCCTGGGTATTCTCCACGATTACGACAGCACCGGCTTCGGGATCGAAATGGACTTCCAGGATTGCAAGTTGGTTGATGGTCTCGGCCATGGCTGTATCGTCAAAGAAGGCTGCTTCATCCTTTGCAAAGGACTGCAAACCCTTGTCTGAACGATAGGAAGTAACAAGCCTGCTATCCAGCGCAAGTGCCTGCTTGATATGTATGGATCTTGCCGCAGATAGGATTGCCTCACTCACCATTCTCTCTTGGGTGGAATATGGCCCAGAGAGCCCCACATACACATTGGAGGAATATTTGCTCACATCCAGACGGGAAAGAGCATCCTCCTCTGCGCTGGGGACTTTGGTGGTGGTGCAAGCTGAGACAAGCATCACCACCAGCAAACTGATGGCCACTACATATTTGAGTACCGACAAACTCAGTTAGCTCCCTTCAACAAGTTGGCGAATGCTTCTTTCATCTTGGTGTTGGCTGCCTCAGCTGCCTCACTCTCGACAAAAGCCTCTGCAACAGCTTCTGAGGCTGGTTCAAAGTTCTGCTCGATATTGGCAATGGGAATTGAGCAAAGTACCCATACCCCATTCTCGGCATCGACCCAGACTTCTTCTGTACTTACACCTGAGAGGGTTGCCTCTGCTACCTGCTGGCTGATCACTTCCATTGCATCAAGAGCCTGACGATTGTCGCCGCTACCGGCATCGTTGATGTAGGTGACCACTACTTCCTTGACCTGAGTACTGATCCAAGCGGCAATCTTGTTCTTCGCTTCAACGGTCGCGCGTTTGATTGAGTTCTGTTTGTCACTCATCTTGCCGTATCCGGTCTCAAAGTGCATGTCCTGGGTGGAAACAGTCTTGTAGACCCAATCCGGCTGGGGAATACCCTCAGCACCAATGATGACTGGACGGGCAGGTTCGACAGGCTCGGCAACCTTGGCGGTGGCACAACCGGTCATTGCAAGTGCGAGTAATGCGAGTACCAGAATCGTTAACAACTTCTTCATATCATCCTCCAACTATGTTTCATCCCCAAGCGTTTCCAGCATCAGGGTAAAGAATCCATCAACACCAGATGAACTTGCAGCTTTCAACGCCTTTGCAAGGGCATCCCTCTCAGACATGGCTGCCTCTCTGTCTGCCTTCTCATAGGAGACATAGATCTGCTTGCTATCCTTCAATTGAACAGACAGGGAGTAGCGGGCATAGGCATATGGGCTACCCTCCATCGTAATTGGCTCTACAGTGTACCAGACATCCAATATTGCATAAGGATCCTGTGTACCGGTCGCAAACCCTCTCGCTTGGAGGCCTTGTTCAAAGGCAGCCTTGAGCACAGGAGTGGCATTTACACTCTCAAAGACCTCTACCGCAATGGTTATCTGCTGTGCCAGTGCTGATAGGGCTCGGTCAATCGGTGCCAGCACCTGTCTTTGTGGCTGCTTAAGCAACACCTGCAACTGGTTATAGAGAGCTTGTTGTTGCTTTGCCAATTCCCGTGTTTCACGAAGGAGCACATACTCTGCGAGCAGGGTGTCAGCAGTAGCTGATCGCATATTCAATTGAGCAATGGAGCTGCCCAATTCAGCTATTTGTTTCTGATACAGTGAGGCAGTCCGCTCTCGGTGCAATGCAACACGGGCATGGACCCTGCCTAGTTCATCAGTATAGACATTGACCACTTCAGAACCAATGATCTGGTCAGTCTCGCTGGTGACACTGCCAAAATCCATCATCTCAGAGGATTCAGTAAACGTCACATTCCCCATTGTATCGGTTGCAGCGGTAGAGAGACTGCTGACTTCAGTAACTGAGCGAACCTGGGCATTGAAAACCTGTGAAAGACTGGCAAGAGCAGAATCAACCGCCTTTTGTCGTGATGATCCAGAACCAACAGCACAGAGGTAGGTATCTTCATTATAGGCCTTGTCATAAGGGTGGTCGATCCAGGAGGGAACCTTGGAGGATCCTAAGGAGGTACAGGAAATCCCCAGAATCAGGAAGAGCAATACAGGCACCACAAGATAGTTTCTCATGTACCCTCCTACAGCTTATATTTACTTTGCTTGATGAGCTTCTTGATTGTCTCTTCTCCAACCCATACTTTCCGATTGGTCTCGATGTCGATCAATTCCGCTGAAACATAGTAGGTCCTCACCATCTGCCCACCACTCTGATCGAGATTGGTTCTCACCGATCCCTGCAACAGGTAATCTGCCCCAATTTCCTTTCCAAGTGCTTTGGCAGTTTCCTCGCTCGCAAAGAACTGCTGTTCCTCTCGCTCCTCTCTCACTGAAGCACGGAAGCTCTGGTCAGCTACCATATCGACCTTTCCTGAATTGATGAGGGCCATCTCATACCGTTTGGATATAATCGAGGTATCAATATGCTCACTGCTACGATTAAGGAACGTGCCTACGATGACCACTGGATTGTCTCCAGGATGAGCCATCTTGTACTGTGTGATCCATGGAGAGGATAGGCTGGAATCAACCAGTGCCTCTGCCACAATACGAATATCGGTGTCGTTCCAATTCCCGCTCAAGTCAATATCGGTATCAGCACTTATGCGGCTGACTGACACGGGAGACTGACATGAGATCAAGAGTATAGATACCAGCACTATAAAGAGGCCATTGAGGCTTATACGTTTCATTACAAATCTCCTTCTCATTCCGCTTCGGTATACGCAACAGTGTAACAGACTCATCATAACTTGGGTAGGAATCATTGGTACGAAAAATGATACATTCTACATTTTTTTAGCGATTCATTATTGCGCCACGCATAAGCCAATGCTACATTGTGCCCATACAGGAAGAGGAAGGATGTAATGAGATACCGCAAAAGTGTAACAAACGGGTTGTTTTTCGTCCTCCTTCTTATGCTCATCATGTTGATGAGCGGGTGTACATCCTTTATGGACATCTCTGCAACCCAATCCCTCTACAAGGGTGCCAAGTACCAAGGAGCATATGAAAGCCTCCTCCTGGAAGCCCCTTCCCTGCTCAAGAAACAGGGACCCATCATTGTCAATTATGACCTCGGAATCCTCTCTCGCCTGGGAGGAAACTATTCGGATTCCAACAACTATCTCAGTGAATCAGAGCGGCTCATCTGGGAAGCCTATACAGAGAGTGTTTCAGGCAATATTGCCTCATTTCTTGTCAATGACAACACAAAAGCGTACCAAGGCGAAGAGTATGAGGACATGTATCTCAATGTATTCAAGGCTTTGAACTATATCCACCTCGGAGAAACCGAAGCTGCTTTGGTGGAACTTAATCGAAGCATAGAGAAACAAACATTCCTCAAGCAAAAGTATGAACAATATGAGCAGCAGATGACTGCATATGCGAGAGAGGAAGGATTGGATGCCCCTGCAGTCCAAACCTATGCAACAGCCTTCTCCACCAGTGCGCTCTCCAATTACCTGAGTGCGTCGGTGGCTCAGGCTCTCGGTGAGGACAATACCCTGCACTTTGCCATCGACCAGGTCCGCCATGCCTTCTCCTCCCAGCCATCCCTTTACCCATTCCCGCTCCCCTCCGTCGTGGAACTTGAAGAAGATCCCTTCCCCCAAGACATGGGAAGGCTTCACCTGGTCTCCTTCAGTGGGCAATCCCCGTTGAAGGAAGAACGTGTAGAGAGGGTGTATGTTTCCTCATACAATAGAGCAAAGATCGCCTACCCTGTCCTTGTGGGGGGATCCTCGCAGATACAGGCTGTCAGGGTTTCCATCGAGGGACAGCCGATGATCCCACTCCAGCGGATTGAGTCGATCAGCAATATTGCCATCGATACCTTCAGAGCGAAGAGTGAGTTGATTAAAATGAAAGCAATAACCCGTGCGATGGCCAAGGCAGTGGGGATTGCTCTCTATGACGAGTATGCTGCACAGGACAACAACGTAACAGCAGGGGAAGAACTCCTGGGTATGATCTTCCGTATCGCTCGAGATGCAACAGAGAGTGCAGATGTACGCAGTACCCACTTCCTCCCTTCCGAGGCTTGGGTGGGTTATGTGGATTTACCTGAAGGGACCTACATCATCACGACCGAGTTTCTCAATGCTTCGAACCAGGTACTGCACCGCAGCCCTGGAAAAACGGTGCAAGTTCAGGCAGGGTCCTTGCATGTAGCAGAAGCATTCTGTCCTCTCTAATTAAACACTCCTCCTGTTGAAAGGAAGAGTGTAATTGAACAAGCAATTGAGGATATCTACAACTCCTCCTCATCTTCGCTTTCAAAGAGATCATCTTCGTCAAGATCATCATCCTCGGGCTTTTGTGCCACCTTCTTTGGCATTGTGTTCTGATCAAGGTCCCAATCATAGTTTGTTTCACTCTCTCTGGGCCTTCTGATTGTTTCTCGTGCATGCCTTCTCATAGTCAATCGCTCCTTTTCAACGAAAAACCAATTGAGGTACAATCCATTCCTCATCTATTACCATCATGCTAATGAGTGGAATCGTCAAGTCTGTTGAGCTCCTGAGAAGAGAAACTCCTTGATCTGGTGGAAGACCAACTCCTTCTCTCTTTCCATCAGCACCTCATGTCTCATTCCTTTATAGACCGTATAACTGAAGCGATGATACCCGATCCGATTCAGGGATCGTTCTGTATCAGAGAGACCTCGCTCCCCTCCAGGGATGGGATCATCCTCTCCAGTGATCGAGAGGATGGGAAGATCACTCTTGGTTGGGTGAAAAAAAGACCAGTCATGAAGCCGCTGCAAGGCATTAAAAATGGTATATACGGATTGCAGTTGGTATTTGAAATTCTTGCGGTACGGATCGTGCAGCCGTTCTTTCACCACCTCGGGATCAGAACAGACCCATTTCAGGTTGGCTGAAGTGGTAAGCTTGGTAGATATAATTCCATATCCATGAGGGGTGAGCAGCAACATCAGAAACCGTATAAAGGCCTTTCCCAAGGATATTCCCCGGACATAGCAAGGGGTCCCTGTCATGATCAGACCGGCAATTTCATGGTCATAGGAACCGAGGTAGAGCCTTGCAATCATGGAGCCAAACGAGTGACCAAGCAAAAAGAGCGGCAAATCTGGATAAAGATCCTTCAAGAAACAGGTAATTACATGTTGATCTTCCACCAGAACATCCACACTCGGCATATACCCCCTCACAAAGTGAGCATCGACTGAATCCCCATGTCCTCTCTGGTCACTCACCAGAACACAGTAGCCAGCCTCTTGGAGAAACAAAGCCACTTGTTCATAGCGGCTTTTCACCTCAGCTGCACCATGGATGATCTGGACGATCCCCACGGGGGAAGGAGGTCGGTACAAGACACATGAGATGAAAAATCCATCAAATGAGGGGACAAGCGTTGGTTCCATGAGAATAGTATTATCCAAGAGCACCATGAAAACAAGCGGAAAAATTCGTTAAGCAGTGGTTTGGGATGAGCTGCCCACCAATTCCAGGATGTAATTGTACAGACTTTGAGGGACAGGGTGAGAAAGCATAAACCGCATCATTACCACTGGGAGGATCCTGTCTCAAGGCTTGCCAGCAGCCGCTCATTCTGCACACTTGTCATGATTGTAATTGCTCTACTTTCTGTACGATGGGGATATCTGCCTCAGCCCATTCAATCTGCCATAACTCATGTTTCTTAAGCCAACGGCTTGCCTGATGTTCATGCAACTGAATGGAACCTTCTTGTATCTTTCCCAAATAGGCGTGCATGATAATGAAAAAGCCTGGATACTGGTGCTCTACTCTCATCAGGTAGCTTTCTATTTCAATCGTGACCCCAAGCTCTTCCTGGATCTCTCTCACGAGTGCTTCGCGACCAGTCTCACCGATTCCCAACTTCCCACCAGGAAACTCCCACATGCCTCCAAGTGTTCCCTTTTCTTTCCGCTGGGCAGCAAATACCCGGTTATCATCGATCAACACGAGTGCGGCTACTTCAATCTGTTTCATGGGATTATCCTAGCAGTAGAGTGTGTTCTTGACTAGGAAAAAATGTACTTTCAGTAGAAGCTGTTCACCCATTGTGCGAATTTTCTCTTACAAATTTGCAAAAAATGTTCAATTGCATTGACTCCTCGATTGACATTCAGCCTTGGCCATGCTAGCCTGCAGTTGCTTTGATTTTTTGCGTTGCAGCTAGTCCCTTACCCTCTCTATGTTCGTGTTCTTCATTTGAATTCCATCAACAGACAGGTTAAACGTTCGAAACTGCGCCAAAATGAGCAAATACTTTTTTGAGACAGGCTAAAGGCCTGTAAAGGATGCTTTGAATGGCAAAGAAAATTTATGTTGGTAACATGAGTTACAACACCAGCGAAGAGGAACTTCGTGACCTGTTCGCACAGTACGGCACTGTATTGAGTGCAAACATCATCATTGACCGTGAAACCCGTCGCCCCAAGGGCTTTGGTTTCGTAGAGATGGAAGACGATTCTGCTGCAGTTGCTGCTATCAGCCAGCTTGACGGTCAGGATTTCGGCGGCCGCAACCTTCGTGTAAACGAGGCTATTGCAAAGCCACGCCCGAGCTACAACCGTTACTAAGCTATTGCTTTGTAATAATCAGGAACCCTTCGGGGTTCCTTTTTTTTGTTTTCATGTAAGTAATTACGATATATTTCTTCAAAAAATCAAAATTCTTGCTTAAAAACCTTGATTCTATCAATAGAAACATATATGCTCCTATTCCAAGGAGTCACCTATGGAACCAGGACGATTCGGCCCCTATGGAGGCAAGTACATACCAGAGACCCTGATGAGTGCTATTCAGGAGCTTGAAACTGCGTATGACTCACTCAAGGATGAGGCAACCTTCCAATGTGAGCTTAAGGCCCTCTACCAGAACTATGCTTCCAGGCCAAGCCTCTTGACCTATGCCGAGAATATGACCAAGGACCTAGCCGGGGCCAAAGTTTATCTCAAGCGCGAAGACCTCAACCATACAGGCTCCCATAAGATCAATAATGTTCTTGGACAGTGCCTGCTCGCCAAGCACATGGGAAAAACACGGGTGATCGCAGAGACCGGAGCTGGCCAACATGGTGTTGCCACAGCCACGGTAGCTGCACTGATGGGACTTGAGTGTGAGATTTTCATGGGAGAGGTAGATTGCCAGAGGCAAGCACTCAACGTCTACCGGATGCGCCTGCTCGGTGCCACGGTTCACCCCGTACAAAGTGGTACCAGAACACTCAAGGACGCAGTGAATGAGACCATGAGGGAGTGGACCAAGAGAATAGATGATACTCACTATGTCCTGGGCTCGGTCATGGGACCACACCCCTTCCCCACTATGGTGAGGGACTTCCAGAAAATCATCGGACAGGAAGTGAGGACCCAGATACTTGCAGCTGAAGGCAAATTGCCTGACTACATTATTGCCTGTGTAGGAGGAGGATCGAATGCAATCGGTATCTTCCATGACTTTATCAGAGAACCCTCGGTGCATCTTATCGGTTGTGAAGCAGCAGGAAAAGGCATCGATACCAACGAACATGCAGCAACGCTAAGTAAGGGCAGCGAGGGAGTGTTTCATGGGATGAAGAGTATCTTCTGCCAGAATGAGGATGGACAAATAGATGAGGTCTACTCCATCAGTGCAGGACTCGACTATCCAGGTATCGGCCCAGAGCATGCTCAGCTGTTTGCAACCAAACGGGCAACATACGTACCAATCACCGATGCCGAGGCAGTTGATGCATTCACATACCTCAGTCGAAAAGAGGGAATTATCTGCGCCATTGAAAGTGCCCACGCACTCGCCTACGCCATGAAGCTCGCTCCTACTTTGGAGAAGGATGTAATCATCGTGGTCAATCTCTCCGGACGGGGAGACAAGGACGTGGCAGCAATCGCCCGCTACCAAGGAGAAACACTCTATGAATGACCGAATCCAGCATGCATTCTCAGGAGGCACCGCATTCATCCCCTTCGTAACCTGCGCTGATCCAGACATATCGATGACTGAAGAGTTGGTGCTCGCTATGGCAGATGCAGGAGCTGACCTCGTTGAACTGGGCCTTCCCTTCTCTGACCCCATTGCGGAAGGACCTGTGATACAACAGGCTGATGAACGAGCCCTTGCATCAGGATTCAAGATCCACAATCTATTCACCCTGATTGAACAACTGAGAAAACACACCCAGATCCCCTTGGTCTGTATGACCTACTTCAACCCGGTGTATAAGTATCAGAAGGACCGGTTCCTTTCCAGCGCAAAGCAGGCAGGCCTCGACGGTCTGATTATTCCAGACCTTCCCTTTGAGGAACAGGGTGAGATAAAGGATTCTTGCACATCGCAGGGTATCAAGTTGATCAGCATGATCGCCCCAACCAGTAGTCAACGCATCATAACAGTCTCCAAGCATAGTGAGGGATTTCTCTACTGTATAAGCTCATTGGGTGTTACCGGCATGAGAAGCAATCTGAGTGACAGTGCCAGGGAGATGGTGGAACTTGCAAAAGCGAACAGCGACACTCCCTGTGCCGTTGGATTTGGCATCCATACACCAGAACAAGCTCGTCACATCGCTACCTTCGCGGACGGTATTATCGTAGGTTCTGCGATTATGAATATCATTGCTGAAAAAGGAAGAGGCAGTGTAGAAGCAGTATCAGGATACGTAAGGGAGATGAAGAGGGCCATCACGGTGTGATATCTTTTTTTACCCAGATAGTTTCTTCTTACAGAAACATAAGGAGCATACATGCAGTACTATCCAACAAAAGAAGCGGCGTTGGCCTACCAGGATGATGGGGGTTATCTCCCTCTCACCCTCGAAATGCTTTGTGACCAACACACCCCCATCACCGTACTATCCCGATTAAAGGCAGAGAGTACCCACTGTTTTTTACTTGAGAGCGTCGATGACAGACAGAGATGGGGACGGTACTCCTTTCTCGGATATGACCCCTTGCTGGCCCTTTCGACCCAGGACCACACAACCACTGTGCAACACCGGGGCGGGAGCAAAGAAACATCACAGGGACACCCTGAGAATGTAATCAGAAGCATCCTGGAAGCATACAAGAGCATTCCCATTGAAAAGCTTCCCCCATTCACGGGAGGCCTTGTAGGATACTTCAGCTATGACTACATCAAATACCAGGAACCCCATCTACTCATCGACTACAGAAAGGATGAGGCTTTCAAGGACCTAGACCTTATGTTCTTTGACCAGGTGATCTGTTTCGATCACTATCGCCAGGTATTGAACCTTATCGTTACCTATCAGGCTAAGGATGGTGCGAGAGGATATGAGGAAGCACAGCAGCGTTTGCTTGCAATGCACAGGATCCTGCAAAATGAGTTACCTCTTAAGCGATTTCCCGGTGTCATGAAAGAAACCCTAAGACCACTCTTCAACAAGGAGACCTACTGCTCCATGGTAGAGAAGGCTAAAGGCTATATCAAGGAAGGAGACATCTTCCAGGTGGTACTTTCCAATCGTTGGGAAGCTGCATTCGAGGGGAGTCTGATGGATACCTACCGAGTCTTGAGAACCATCAACCCTTCCCCGTATATGTTCTACTTTTCCGGCAGCGAGATTGAAATTGCCGGGGCATCACCAGAGACCTTGGTCAATCTCAAGGATGGCATACTGCATACCTTTCCCCTGGCGGGCACCCGAAGACGGGGAGAAACAGAGGAAGAGGACTTAGCAAATGAAAAGGACCTTCTTAGCGATGAGAAGGAGCTTGCAGAGCATAATATGCTGGTTGACCTTGGTCGCAATGACCTTGGAAAGATAAGCAAGTTCGGCAGTGTTGAAGTTGAATCCTATCTCCAAATCCAGCGTTACAGCCATGTAATGCATATCGGCTCAACGGTGAAGGGATCCATACGGGAGGACCAGGACGCACTTTCCGCCATTGCTTCTGTACTCCCTGCAGGGACACTGAGTGGGGCTCCCAAGCTACGCGCCTGTCAGATCATCGAAGAGCTGGAGCATACCCAGCGTGGTATCTATGGCGGTGCTGTCGGGTACATCGGCAGCAACCAGAACATGGACACCTGTATTGCCATCCGCTTGGCCTACAGAAAAGGAAACAGAGTGTATGTACGTAGCGGTGCGGGTATTGTAGCAGACAGCGTGGCAGAGCGTGAGTATGCAGAGTGCGAACGGAAAGCTAGGGCGGTAGAGGAAGCGTTGCAAAGAGCCTCAGGAGGTATCCTATGATCCTATTGATTGATAACTATGACAGTTTTTCCTACAACCTGTACCAGATGATAGGGGCTTTGGATCCGGATATCCAGGTGGTCCGTAATGATGTTATGACCGTAGAAGAGATTGCATCACTCGGCATGCAGGCCATCATCATCTCCCCAGGCCCCGGAACTTGCCAGGAAGCGGGAATCATCATCAGCCTTATACAGCAACTTGGCCCAAGAGTTCCCATACTTGGTGTCTGCCTGGGTCATCAGGCGATTGCTACCGCATTTGGAGCCACAGTCTCTTATGCAGAAACACTCTACCACGGCAAACAATCAACGTGTGTATTGGATACCTCATCTCCCCTCTTCCACAACCTGGAAAGGGAAGAAAAGGTAGGTCGATACCACTCCCTGACCGTAAAGGCCGACAGCCTTCCCCCTTCCCTTACCTTGACTGGATGGACAGAGGATGGACAGGTGATGGCCATACAGCACACCCACTACCCCATCTATGGAGTGCAATTCCACCCAGAATCCATCCTCACCCCCAGAGGGGAAACATTGCTGAAAAACTTTCTCGAAGTGGCATACACATACAAAGGAGCAGCACAATGATACGGGAAGCCATCAAACAACTAAGCATGAAGCAGGACCTTGACTACGGTACAGCACTGTCTGTAATGCATGAAATCATGGAGGGGAAGGCAACCCCGGTGCAAATGAGCAGTTTTCTCACTGCCCTCTCCCTGAAGGGAGAGACAATCGAGGAGATTACCGCATGTGCAGAGAGCATGAGAAGTCACTGTATCCGACTCCTACATGACCTGCCGGTCCTGGAGATCGTTGGCACCGGAGGGGACCACCTCAAGACCTTCAATATCTCATCCACCAGCAGCATTGTTATCTCCAGCATGGGAGTTCCGGTCGCGAAACATGGCAATCGCGCCGCCTCTTCAGATTGTGGGGCTGCCGATGTGTTTGAAAGGCTGGGAGTAAACATCCAAGTCAATGAACAAAGAAGCAAAGCAATGCTGGATGAGATCGGGCTCTGCTTTCTCTTTGCCCAGAACTACCACATCAGCATGAAATACGTTGCCCCGGTGAGAAAGGAACTGGGAATCAGGACCGTATTCAATATTCTCGGTCCCTTGGCCAACCCTGCAGGAGCTTCCTTGCAGCTTATGGGTGTTTACGATGAGAGTCTTATCGTTCCCTTGGCCCAGGTAATGACCAACCTTGGGGTAAAACGGGGAATGGTTGTCTGTGGGGAAGATGGTATGGACGAAATCACCTTGACTGGAGAGACACATATCTGTGAAGTACAGGATGGTACCTTTACACACTATTCCATCACTCCTGAACAATTCTCCTTGAAACGATGCAAAGGGGAAGATCTCACAGGAGGTAATGCAGAGGAGAATGCTGAAATTACCCGTTCAATCCTCAGTGGTGAAATGCAGGGTCCCAAACGAGATATCGTACTACTCAATAGTGGATGCGCACTCTATATTGCAGGAAAAGCAAGTACCATTGGGAAAGGCATTGAACTCGCTCGAGAAGCAATCGATAGCGGAAAAGCACTACAGCAACTCGAAGCCTTCGTACAACTGTCAAACAGGGAGTAAGCATGGATATCCTACAAACACTTGCAGCAAGTACTGCCCAACGGTACCAGGGTAAGAAAATCGTGAATATTGAAACTCGTGCGTTTTCTTGTGCACTGGAAGGTCATCCATTCAAACACGCTTTGAAGAGTGACCACCTTGCGGTAATTGCTGAAGTGAAAAAGGCATCCCCCTCAAAAGGCGTCATTGCCACTTCCTTTGACCCACTGGCAATCGCAAAAGAGTATGAGACGGGAGGAGCTTCTGCATTGAGTGTTCTTACTGAACCTACCCGTTTTTTGGGTGATGATGCATATCTGGCCAATATTGGAGAAATTGTCCCCCTTCCACTCCTCAGGAAGGATTTCATCATAACTGCCTACCAGATCCTGGAATCACGGATTCTGGGAGCTTCTGCGATTTTGCTCATCGCCGCCCTGCTTGACCATAACACCTTCTCTTCCTTTCTCTCCCTTACCAGGAGCCTTGGGATGGATGCATTGGTGGAAGTACATGATGAAGTGGAGATGGATCTGGCGCTGGGAGCCGGAGCAACGATCATTGGAGTGAACAATCGGAACCTACATACCTTTTCAGTCAATCTTGAAACCAGCCTTCGTCTGATTCACTCAATCCCATCCTCTGTAACGGCTGTCAGTGAGAGCGGTATCAGGGGAAGGGAGGATGCGATTCTGCTCAAGGAAGCGGGATTCTCTGCAATATTGGTGGGTGAACAGCTCATGAGAAGTGACGACCGCGCACAAGCCGTACAGGAATTGAAAGTATGACAAAAATCAAACTCTGCGGCATGCAAAGGGAAGCTCACATAGAGTGGGCCAATGAAGCAGGCTGTGACTATATCGGCTTTGTCTTTGCCCCAAGCCGGAGGCAAATAAGCAGAACGGTTGCAACTGATTTGCGCAAACGGGTGAATGCAGCTATTGCTGTTGTTGGTGTGTTTGTTGACGAACCGGTTGAACGCATCTCCCGCATCGCTGAGGAAGGAATCATCGATCTCATACAACTGCATGGCCGGGAGGACGAGGCATACATCCGGACCCTTCGCTCAGTCTGCTCGCTTCCCATCATCAAAGCGGTCTGTTACCCTCATACCACTGAAAGCACATTCAGCACAGCAGATTATATCTTGCTCGATGGGGCAAAAGGAGGGAGCGGGAAGGTGTTCGACTGGAGGCAAGCTTCCAGCTATGACAAGCCAATATTTCTTGCAGGCGGATTACACGCCGGCAATCTGGAGAAAGCAATCAGAACTGTCTGTCCCTATGCGGTCGATATGAGCAGTGGCTTGGAAGAAAACGGGGAAAAGCAACGACATCTCATGGTACAGGCAACCGCAATCGCTCATGCCTTATAACTCGATTATTCATCTGCCCTGAATACCTGCCTCATGAAGGTAGCCTCATCCACCGGCTTGCTGAAGAGATACCCCTGATAGTAATCACAACCAATGATCTTGAGGAATTCCAGCTGCTCGGCTGTCTCCACCCCCTCCGCGAGGACCACTGCACCCATCTCCTTGGCCATAAGCAAGACAGTCCTGTAAATGGTGATGGATTCGGAATCGGGATATCGGGAGATAAATGAACGGTCAATCTTGATCATATCTGCTGGTAACTCAAGCAAGTAAGAGAGAGAGCTGAACCCAGTGCCAAAATCATCAATTGCCAATGAGACTCCATTTGTGTGTAACCGGTCCATGATTGCATTCGTATTACTGAGACTCTCCACTGCAGTATGCTCGGTCAATTCAACTTCCAACATGGAGTGTGGGATCTTTTGCCTGTTCAGTTCACTGACCAATAGGTCGGTAAGATGTACATTGGAGAGTTCATCAGCACTCAGATTGATGGATAAGGTAAAATTTGGTATGGAGGAAGCAATTTTCTCCCAGTGTGTATGAAGAAAGCTGATTGCGCTCTCAATTACGAATCTACCCAACAACTCGGTCAATTGGAGCTCTCTGATAAGGGGAAGGAACTCATCCGGATAGATTGGCCCTAACTCTGGATGATTCCACCTAATAAGCGCTTCTGCCCCAATGATCTTCTCTTTCTTGACTGAGACGAGTGCTTGATAGGCCAAGGAAAGCTGGTCAGTTTCAAACACTGAGACAAGAGCATCCTTGATTGCTGTTCTCCTTGCATAACGCATTGCAACCTGTTTATCGTAAAAAAGATACCCATGTTCCGTACCAGGAGTAACCATATGCATGGCGATAGCAGCATTTTCTACAAGAGCGTAGAGGCTGGCACTTGGTTCTGGATAGAGTGAGATTCCTACCGAGAGTTGCAAGGCAAGGGAGGATTGCCCGAAGAGATATGGAAGATGGAAACCGGAGAGAAGTGACGCAACCCTTCTCTCGATTTCGGACGCACTGCTTTTCGTTTCAAAGAAGAGCAGGTATGAATCAAATCCTGCTGAAAGAATAGGAAAGCTCGTATCGAGGACTTTCTCAAGCGTTGTAGAGAACCTGTTCGAGAAGAGCACTCGTTCCCGTTGATTGAGACGCATCCCAATCTCCTTACTGTTCAAGAGTTGTATCTGCAGACAGACAAACGAACCAGTGCCTTCAGGAATCAATACTGTTTTCGCAAAACACTGATGATAGTCAATACGGTTTTTCCTGCACAGCTGAAGCAGCTCCATCGTACTCCACCGGGAGGGACTGTAGATCTCTATTGCATGATCCCCCTGCCCCCGCTTCCCCTCTACCTGGATAACGTCCAAGGAGCAGAGCAAGCGGTGCTTGTTCTCATGATACACCCATACTGGGCGAAGTGCTCCACCGTCCGATTCACGGGAGAAGAAAAGATCATATCGGAGAGCCATCTCCTTCTTTCCCTGTAACTCCTCCTGTGTATAACCACATAGTTCCTCAAATGCCTTGTTGCAGAAGGTGACCCGACCTTCTGGGTCATAAACCACCACACCGTTGGATGCATAATCTGCGATCAGGGAGCTGATACGTAGTTGTTGCTTATCATCTGCCCTGACCTGGAGGATGACTACGGCAGCGGAACCAACGAAGAGTACCAGGAAGGAGAGCAGGAATTTAACCGAAGGATGCGACAATAAGAAATCCTGTGTCAAAATCGGCAACTGATCATGTTCATAGCTACTGACAACCGCCCAGAGCCAGTTGTTCGATGTAGAGAAGAACAGCCTCTCACTGCTTGCTGGATAGATGGCTTGAAAGGTATACGCCATATCCTCAGAAACATAGGAACCAATTCTATCCCCTGTCAATTGACTACGCATTCCTGGTTCACGAGAAAACAGATTCATTCCCTCTGCATAAATGTTATTGCACCCTGATGCCCCTTCGATGATGATGTTTCCCTGCTTGTCAATGATTCTGAACTGCAGGTCCTTCATCAGCGAAGTCTGATACACTGAAAGAAATGAGAGAAGATAGCAAGCATCATAATCGATGGCAATAATACCTGTCATTTTAGATCCCTGATACACGGGAAGAGCCAGGGTAAGTATGGGATTTCCTTCATTTTGGGGGAGAATGTCTGAGATGTAGAGAACATTTGGGCTGAGTGTTTGTATCTCCTGAACCATTTCACTGATACCACTTACAGCAAGATGTTCGGCGCCCAACAAGCTTACCATGCCTTCTGCATTGGTATCGGCTTGGGCAAGCAAGAGCCCTTGCTCATTAAGCAGGCGTTGGTGCAGGATATACGATTTTTGTTTACTGATACGAACCAGAAGATTTGCAACCTCCTGCAATGTCCGCTCATTCTGTTTTTCCCTGAATGCTCTCAGTTCATTGGAATTATGGACGACCAAGAGATCGGAGACGAACTGGCTAAACGCATTCTCCACCTGGTTTGCGATAACTGAGGTGCCACGTTCTTGCTCTGCCTGAAGTCGTAGCTTGACTTGGTCGCGTAACGATATCTCATATCCTCTCAGCAAGAATAGGATAAGGAGTACCACCGGCATCACAAACAACAGGATATACCGAACTATTCTCGTTACGGTCTTGCGCTGTAGTCGCATTGTTGCTCCCTTCAAGTCATGTAAAATCCTAGCATAGGGAGAACCAAAGAGAAAGAGAACTGTTACTACTTATCAGGAGATATTTGTACTTATTATCAAGAAGCAGGTAGTATCTTTAACCCTGCAGCCCATCGCTCACGTTTTTCCTCGTAGCTGAGCGTGTATGCGGGACTGGTGGACGGCATGCTGAGAAAACAACAGGATTCAGGGAAAATCCCGACAAGACTGTTATAAAACTCCTGTGCCTTTTTCCCATTGAACAGTACCCTCTCGATTGCAGGATGTTCCTGGAAAAATTGTTTGAAATCATTGGGGATCACCTCTGTATAGGCAGAATCGGCAGATCCTTTCCGCTGGAAGGCTGAAAGCACATCCCATAGGGCAATATCATGCGAGAGCAACAAATCCCACTTCTGCTCGTACAGGTCAATATCTCCCCCAAGCAGATCTCGCATGATCGGCCAGAACGCATTTCTTTCATGGCCATAGTACTGTTGTTTCAAGGCAGACATGACACTGGGACCAGTACCCAGGATGAGCACGGTACTTTGAGGGCTTTCGATCGGGGGAAATCCGTGCAACATGAGAAACTCCTCTTGATTATGAGACATTCTAGCTGTTGGTTGTCCTTCCGTCAATTGTACAGAATTCCAGGACGTGATATTGTACCCCATCATGGATAGCAATCTTCTACTCGGGCAGTTGCTTGCCCTCGTCACTGCTGCTTGTTGGGCTCAGAATTCCATCATTTATCGCCATCTGGGAAAGCAGGTCGGTTCTGATGCAGTAGCGCATATCCGCATGTGGCTTGCCCTCCCCGCCATCATCCTCCTGACCTATCTTATGGAAGGGATGTGGTTCCCCCTCCACCTCTCTCCACAGACCTATTTTTTCATCCTTGCCAGCGGAGCAATAGGTTACTTCGTTACTGATAAGTTGCTTTTCCAAGCCTATATACTGCTGGGCAGCAGGGAATCGATGGTAATCATGACGCTCTCTCCGGTGGTTACCGCCATCTTTGGTTTTTTTCTGTTCGCTGAACGTTTGAACGGTATCCAGGTTCTGGGCATCCTTACCACCATACTGGGAGTATTGCTGATGGTCCTACTCGACCGAAAGCCAGTACTTGCCCAGCAGGAACAGAAGGACCGCTCCACTGGCCTGCTCTTCGCCATTCTTGCCTCAGTCTTGCAATCAGTCTCCTTTCTCATGGCTAAATTCGCAATGGACGAGACTGGTCCTGTTGCAACAAACCTTCTACGCAACATCGGGGGACTCTCCATCTTCATCATCTACAATTTCTTTTTCAAGAAAAATGGAAAACGTCACCTGGCACTCCTGAAAAAACCTCGTCTCTTCTTTATCCTGCTTTTTGCCGCACTCGCTGGGCCTGTCTTGGGTATGACAACACAGATGAAGGCATTCACCTTGGCGCCGGTAGGAATTGTTACCACGATTACCCAGATAACCCCTATACTCCTTCTCCCCTTTGACCGCTTTATCCTTCATAAGAAGCTTTCTTTGCCCAGCCTTGGGGGCACATTCCTCTCCATCGCAGGGGTTGCAGTATTGTTTCTTGCTGCTTGAAGCATCTTGCCTAGGTATCCGCTTTTCGCTACGCTCAGAATATGAATGTACTCTCATTGGAATCGGTCTCAAAGACCCTCAAAGACGAACCACTGTTTCAAGATGTCAGTTTTGGATTGGAAGAGGGAGACCATGTTGCCCTGATCGGTCGAAACGGAGAAGGAAAATCCACCTTTCTCAAGATACTCGCAGGACAGGTTGTCCCAGATAGCGGAACCATCGCTATGAAAAACGGCACTGACCTGGTTATGTTGGAACAGGGAGTACAATTCAGGGAGAAGGAAACAGTTTCTTCCTATCTCCTGCAAGGAAGCGGGATAAGGATCGCCACCTGGAATGCATATCAGCATGCCCTTTCCCATCCAGAGGATGAAGCCAACCTGATCAGGCAGAGTGAATTAATGGAAAGCCATGATGGGTGGAACCTCCAGAGTGATTATACCTCCCTACTTGGTGAGCTTGGGCTCTACGATCTCTTGGATTCACCGATGTCTACGCTCTCTGGTGGCATGCAGAAAAAGGTGGCTATCGCAAGGGCGCTCGCTTCCCGCCCTACCATGTTGCTTCTCGATGAGCCGACCAACCACCTCGACATAGAAACCATTGAATGGATGGAGTCCTACCTGAAAGGTAGTCCTGCCACCATCATACTGGTAACTCATGACCGGTACTTTCTCGATACTGTCTGCAGAACAATTCTTGAGTTGGACGGGGGACAGATGTATCTCCACCCTGGTTCCTTTGCCGATTACCTCGCTCGGCGAGAACAGCGCATCGAGCGATTGCAGAAAGAACAGGATAGACTGAGTACCATCCTCAGGAGGGAGCTAGCCTGGCTTAGACGTGGCCCAAAAGCCCGAACAGGAAAGGATAGCGGCAGGAAGGACCGCATTGAGGCAATGCTTGCAAACCAAGCGGTCGTTGGCGACCAGGCACAAAAATCCTTTCAGTCAGCAAGCAGAAGATTGGGAAAGAAGATTCTTGAAGCCAAACATCTCAGCAAGGCTTTTGGAAAAGATACCGTCATCACTGATTTCTCATTTTCCTTTACCAAAGGAAAGAAGATCGGTGTGGTGGGTCCGAATGGTAGCGGCAAAACCACTCTACTGGATTTGCTTTGCGCTCACCTCCCCAGCGACAGTGGTTCACTTGATATTGGGGTAAATACCATGTTCGCTTACTACGACCAGACAGGCAGAAATCTTGAAAGTGGAAAAACCATTCTGGAGTATGTGGAAGAGATTGCCACCCAGGTGGTGCTTGGTCCCTCAGAGGTTGTAAGTGCTGCTAAGTTCCTGGAACTCTTTGGATTCCCCGCATCCATGCACAGAAGCACGATCGCGACCTTATCCGGAGGAGAAAAGAGAAGACTCTACCTGGTCTCCCGCCTTCTTTCCAATCCAAACTTCCTGATGCTCGATGAGCCGACCAACGATCTTGACCTCCCCACCATGGAGAACCTTGAACAGTACATTCAGGATTTTGAGGGATGTGTACTCATCGTCTCCCATGACCGAGCATTCCTGGACCTTACCTGTGACGAACTCTTTGTGCTCGAGGAAGGAGGCACAGTTCGCTATGAGGCTCAGCGTTACAGTCAATGGAGAGAGCGAGCACAAAGCATTCCATCAAAACAGAAAGAGGAGCCGGAGGCACCGGTGCAGAAGGCGCCAAGGAGGTCAGAGCAGAAAGGACTCTCCTACCGCGAGAAGCAGGAGTTTGAGGCTCTTGAGGAGAAAATGAGTATACTCTCTGAGCGTATTGATACCTTGGAAGCAAGCTTCTCACATGCTGAGACCACAGAGGACGGAACCCTTGCAGAGAGAACCGAAACATATCATGACCTACGAGTGGAACTCGACATGGCAGAACAAAGGTGGTTGGAACTTGCGGAAAAACTCTAGGAAGCTGGTAGCTCTATGGTTCATCCTGCTGCTCAGTACATCTTCTGTATCAGCGAATATCGAGTCTCTTACGATAGGAACCAACAATGACTGGTACACGATGGGAATCGGCCATAACCATGATGACGGACTGTCCTATGGCTCCACGGTAGAAGCGGTACTCCCCTCCTCCTTTACCCTGAACCTTGCCACGGGAGGCTATACTGACCGTCTCGATACCATGCAACGCTATGATGTCATCTCACTTATGGCTTCGTATCCTCTACAGAGCAAACTGTTCACCTTTACACCAAGAGCAGGTCTGGTTGCCTCTGGCAACCTAGGCTTCAATGAGGCACAGAATTATCTCCATAGCCTAATAGGCCGAGACCTCCTCAACCTAACCTACACTACGAATGAAATCTCCTTGCATCCATCAATTGGAGGCAGGGCCACGCTAGGAACAAGCATTGGAGATATGAGAGCATCCGTAGAATTCGACCTGGACTATGCACATACCTGGGAACAAACATACAGCGGTAATATTCGGTTGCAGTTTGACTCCATTATCTCTGTGCGTTTGGGATATCTTCAGAGAAGTACCAACCACTCCTGTACTGTTCATCAGGAGATGGTCGAACGTTACCAAGGAACCTTTCTCTCCTACCACTATGATGGTGGGTTGCTACATACCCAGTTCATCTCATACCTGGAAACAGGGCGCTCTTTCGGTGGTTTCAGCTTTGATGTAGTCTCTTTGTGGAGGAAGAAACAATTTCGTTCTGCTGACTTCATTTTCTCCACTGGGTTCCTCTACGACCTCAATGGCCAACAGAATCGGCTTTTTGCATTTTCCTACAAGGATGTAAGTTTCGAGATACGCCACAAGAACGGCCCGATGTTCAATAACATGGATGACCAGGATGACCGGCTTAACGTAGGGTCCTGGATGCTCGGCTATTCCTGGAATATCACTCTTCACCCTCGCTTTGAGCCCTATGGGAAATTGCTTGCAGGTGCCCAGCGTTTCAATTTACAGCAAGATTTCACCAATACAATCGTCGAATCACTTCACCCCACGATTGCCATCGAGGTGGGCCTCAAGGGGTTGGGTATTCCTGGCTTGGTGATTGAACGGCAGAACTATCGACTGCGTTTCACCTCGACACTTCAATATGTATTTGGGACTGAAGAGATTTCAAGGATCGATTATTTTGAAGCACATACCGGTCCTTGGCTCCTCATGACAGGGATCGTCATAGATGTGGAGCATGATCGGGAGTAGGAAGGAAATCGAGGATTCCCTGCCCGTTCATACCAATGGTGATAGCCCAATCATCAGGTCCAAAGAGATAGGCAAATCGAACAAACGGCTGGAAGGCAAAAGAAGGTCCTCCCATGACTAAATTCCCGGTCAGAGTCGCCCCCACTGCCCAAGCCTCTTCCCACTGTACCGTCCCATCGTTCAGGTACCATGCAGTTTGGGCAGAAAGCTCCAATCCAGCCTTGGTAATCCCTCCGTAGAGGAAAGGAATATCCAGCAGGCCAAGCGGGAGCAGATAGGAAGCTGAGAGCCGAATCTTGGCAACCCCATCCCCCAACGGGCGGAAGGAGAAGAGCGGATACGTACTCCCTACCCCCTGTGAACGGGTAATCCCAGAGAGAGATACCCGTGCCATATGACGGCCCCAGAACAATCTCTGTTGACGCATGATGCTTGCAAAGGCTGCATACCTCTGTGATGAGAAATCGCCATTTGTCAAAACCTGGATTCCTGTAGCTACTTCACTCATGCTTGGGCCATAGAAATCGATGGTACGGTAATCCCTTGAAACTGAGGACCCTCCAATGGTTAGGGTTGCTGCTCCTGCCCAGTCAGAGCAATCCGTTGTAATCGATAGTGACGGCTGGAGGGATATCCGCTTGATTGCAGTAAAACCTGAGTGGTAGTACACGGGAAGTCCTACGGTCACCGAGGCATTGGTAAGGTATGTTGCTGAGCCGATATCGTAGGTATTAAGATTACCGGCTAGCTGGAGGGAATAGTTGCCTCCAGCGTATTGGTAGACCACATTGGAGACGGGGCGCATCCCCGTAAAAGAGTATCCAATACTTCCGATCAAACTCTGTTTCCTGAGATTGCTGGTAGCATGAAACCAGAGGCCTGGTTGGATGCTGTTCGCTTCAATGAAGGGGTATGGCAGTACCAGGTTCAGCCGTAGCCGGTCCCGATAGGTGGAAACAGGATACTCACTTGCAAATTCAATCGTACCAGTCTCCATTTTCGGTTCAGAAAAATTGGCTGTGGAATGTACCACACGGTCCATTCCTACCGATTTCAGGGCAAACCCTTCTGGAGTATACGTCTCATAGATGAGGGTGTCCCCGTTGATCCGCGCCGCAATGATACCTGCAGGGTCACTGAAGAGCTTAATGGTCTCTTCTCCTTCTCTGTCATAACGGTAGACGCTGAACACTCCCTCCTGCTCTCCTGCAAAGAGGATGCTTCCGTCCTCAGTAAACAAGGGTGAGCGTAGTTCATTTTGCGTAGGCCCCACAAGCGTATGCACCATTCCTCGCTGATCCAGCAACTTGATCGAAGAGTTTCCCTCCTGCAATGCAAGGAAGAGAAGCAATGAGCCATCAGTATTCAATGAAGACTCAAGCAGACTTGTTCGTTCTTCCTTGTATAAGGGGTCCACAGATTTCTCTTCCAAGTCAATTTCCACCAGCTCGTAGAAAGAGCCAGAAATACGGGAGGCTACTGCCCGATTGCCATCTCCACTGAGAGAAGGATGAACCAGGCGCTGGTTCTCAGTTAGGCGCTTAGATGTACGGCTTTCCAGGTTTAATAGATAGAGGTCGCTGTAGCTCACTTGGGCAAGGGAGAGGCTGGATGGATCTGTGGGGTCAACGGAATCGACTGAGAGCAAGGCTATCTCATCGGAGAGTGCAATTGATGATCGCCCGGAGATTGGGAGCGAGAAGAGACGCTCTGGTTCATTTCCTTCCTTATAGCGATAGAGGCCAGAACCATCGTAGGGACTTTCACGGTAGCCGACCAATCCAAGGCTTGTTTCATAAGGAAGATAGGAGTTTCCTTTATCACGTATGCTGATGATCTCACCCTCGATTGCTTCATACGGATTACTTCTCTCTTCCAAGGCAAAGGTGAATAGCTCTTTTGCTGAATATCCTGTTACCTTTCGGAATGCAGGAGAGAGTCCCAGGAACGGGAAGGCTGCGAACTTACGGTTGATGGTGTTGAATGCATCAACGCCATAGGTTTTGATCAGATAGTCCACCATCAGGTAGCCGGTGACATAGATTCTCCCTGACGGGGCAAACGGACCGTTGTATGCACCCTGAGCCAGGCTCCACATGGCCCCTTCCTGTAATGGTACTTGGTAAGAAAGCGCAAAGGGAAGCGAGTCTCCCCTCCCCCCCTCTGCAAAGGCTGTCTCGGTATGCGTTGTGATCCCTTCGATCCACCAACCCGGCATAAATACCGTACTGAAGGCATTCACCCCAGGGCCCAAGAAGTCAAGAACTTTTGCAGGCCCAACCTTTGCATTCAAGTGGAGGTAGTGCGTCAACTCATGGGTGTAGAGGCTCTTCAACCAACTAGAGGTCCTGCTTCCGATAAACCGATTATCCGGGCTGGTAATGTACAGGTAGATGGAGGCTGGAAAAGGTGCATAATATCCATTTGCCCAAGCGGTCTTCCCTGACATGACCACAGGTACTTTCCCCTCACTCTCATAATCCAAGTACGAGGCTAGGTTTTCATACACTTCATCTGCAAAGGAGGCAACCTCCTGTGCATATATCTGGTCATCTTCCTCGAATATAATTCTGGTATGTTGGGTCTCTATCTGTTGGTAAGCAAAGACAGAGGAGAAAATGGAACATAAGAATAGGATCAACAGTAGAATCTTGCGCATCGAATACAGCCCTCCGGGGGATACTAGTACCAATGTACAATAGCCTGTTCCTGGGGTAAACAGGTAAGAAAATGGTTAAATACAGAATTTGCACTTAATTATCATTTTAGCAGAGTCAACCCTCGCCATGGTCTAGCGACATTTAATCATATAGCTTTCGTTCTTTTGTCTCTAAACACAATCCAGAAAATAAATACATGCTTTACTCTTGACCTCTTACATAACCCAAATGACCGACGAGATTAGCTCCATTACGGATATGAACCTAATGACTACTTCGACCTTTAAGAAATCATAGTGTGCATGTAAAACACTGGCTATGCACAGGGAAATCACTATTAAATACAATAATTTGTCTTTTTTCTCCTAAAGAATAAAGTATACTGGTTACCAAAATTGCGGGGATTACATGACTTAATGATTTGTCCAGGGTTAGAAGCAGATTTGTAAAATGAACGTTGAATAACTACTGTAGAGACCGGATAGTGCACAAGCCTTGCCAAGTATTCCTCCTGCCACGATATCTGAGGAGTTTTCATGCATTATTTTGAAGCCACCTTGCTTTCCATTGTTCTCATGCTGGCTATTCTAGTAGATGTCCTAAGATTTCCCTTGATAAAGAAGGACAGAGGGAGCCGCTTTTTTGCAGAATTGACGATAGCCTACTCAATATATCTTGTTATTACTATATTCATCTGTCTCGGGAGAGAGGGTATCGTACTATATCCAATACCCATTAACAGAATCTTATGGACATTGCATTATCTTTCTTTCCCTTTGTTGTTGGGGATGTGGATGCATTTCAATGCTCTCAATGTCATTGACAATGAGAAGCTTGTGAACCTTCTCTCGCTGATTCATGCTATTCCGCTTGCAGTACTGACAATGATTGTCATTCTTGATATACCAAGACAGCAATTTTACCCGTTTAATATTGCCTATGAACACATGTTGCCCTCAGCGGGAACCACATATATGATTATTCTTTCCTTTTTCTTTTGTTTGGCTATGCTTCTACCTACATTAGGGCATCGAAAAGAATTACCAGGATCATTTTTATTCATTTCCATGCTCTTGCCAGTGGCCTTTACAACATCGTTCATTGCCTTCTATGTTACACACACCCATGTCATGTTTACCATGGTAAATTCCTTTATGATGGTTCTCTATTACCTAATTGGGCAAAGAGATTCAGTACGGACCGACCCCTTAACAGGATTACCATCCTATGCACTTCTCAAACGAAAAATGATCCGTATATTCCGTTTTCGTTCTCCATATGCGGTAGTCCTTCTTGACATCGAAAACTTCAGATATTTCAACTCTAGGTATGGCCAATTCATTGGAGATCAGATGCTTATTAATCTGGCAGACTATCTGCGAACTCTTGCAAATGCAAATGAGGTATTTAGAATTTCCAATGACCAATTCTGTCTCTGCTTTCCTGCCACTAAAGAAGAAACTGCCCTATCGATTACCAATCAAATAGAAGATAGATTGAATCAACCCTGGATACTTAACGAGAGATCGGTGCATATCCAAGTAAATATGGCGATAATCAGTATCCCTCAACAAGCGGAAACTTTGGAAGAGTTCAAACAAGCAGTCAACCAATTACTGCTCGAAATCAAAACAGTTCGCAGCAAGTCTCTCATTGTTTATACCCGTGAAAGCATGATCGATCATGAGCGTAAATTAAATATTATCTCCGCCTTACGTGAATCTATAAAATTTCCAGATCAGGTCGTAGTGCACTATCAACCAATCTATGACGCAAAAACAGAACAACTCGTTTCGGCAGAAGCATTGATGAGAATAAAGGATCGCCACCTGGGATTTTTACAACCCGATGCGTTTATTTCGCTTGCAGAACAGACTGGACTGATCGTTCAACTCACTCAGATTGTACTCGCTAAAGTTTGTAGATTCATCAAACAATTTCCTGAAGACGATACACCATTCAGCCATTTAGCCATGAATCTTTCCGGAGAAGATTTTGAATCGAAAACCCTAGGGAAAATACTTTTGAATATTATTGAAAAAGAAGGGGTCAATCCAAAGCAAATAGGGTTTGAGATTACCGAATCAGTGGTCCTTCAATCATATGATACTGTTTCAGATGTTATGATTGAATTATCATTGAAGAAGATTACTTTTGCTCTGGATGATTTTGGAACAGGGTATTCAAATCTCCGTGCGTTGATTGATCTTCCTTATGATTATGTAAAATTTGATAAAAGCGTTATTCATGCCGCCGAGAATAATCCTTCCATGTTATCCTTATTGACTGAGATGCTCCATAAGATGGGTAAGTGTGTGATTGCAGAAGGTGTTGAAACAAAGGAACAATTAGCCTTGATCAGAAGTGTCGGTATTGAGAGGGTACAAGGATATTATTTCTCAAAACCATTAGAAGAAGAAATTTTTCATAATCTGGTTGTAAAAGCACGAAAGGATTAACAACCCCTAGTAATTGGGTTTTGACAGAAAGAATGCCATCGGCATCGCATCTGGATAATTTCCCCCAACAACCACGGGATTGTATCCCATTCTTTTTCTTTCGAGTATATCTCCAATCAAATCCGTCTCTCTGAAAAGTTCATCAGAGATGGGGATTGTGGTAGAAATCCAGAGATTGATCGGCAGTTGTTCTCCCCCGAGGAAATACGTATCAAACGTAAAATAGTGATCCTGTATTTGTGCAATTCGGTACAAGAACTCGTCACCAGATACGCTTTCCTTCAAGTCCACCGAATCTGATTCCACAAGGTTCTCGTTCTTGATATGGTAAAGTCCAGCAATCCTCTCCATACCGTTGGAGTATACTTCGGAAGCAGATGCTTCACGATGAAGACATGAACCATTGTCGTCAGGAGAATATGCCAAGAGCAAGAAATCCTTGGTGGATATAAATCGTATTCCCATTATAGTACTGCTCCAATAAAAACTGACATTAATAGCAAAAACCATTTTCTAATATCGCATATGAAGGGTTTCCAGGCAACATCACCTTCACGAAAAGGCAAAAACCTCAGGGCTCTCGTAATGGACCGGCCTATCAGCAAGGAGGATTTCTAAACCAAGACTTATCTCCGAACTGTCTTGCTTCAGGTCACATTTATTGCGGGAGGAATAGGATGAACATACGCTTCTGAGCATTGTCTCAGTTCCTTGGCAGCAAGGAAGACGTCAGGTTGGTTGACGAGGGCTGAAACCACAGCAAACCCTTGTATACCATATGGGGCACACAACGGAAAAGTCTCCTTGTTCATACCTCCGATGGTCACAATCGGCAGGTTCACTGCTTTTCGTATTGCCTCCAATGTTTGTAGAGAAACATATGAAGCATCTTGTTTGGTCTGGGTTACAAACATGGCCCCAACCCCCAAATAGTCCGCTCCATCTGCCTGGGCTCTTTCAGCCTGGGCCACAGTGGTCACCGAAACCCCCAACAAGCGGTTTGGTCCCAGTTTTGCACGTGTCTCAGAAACCGTCAGATCATGTTGGCCTATATGTACCCCAATTGCATCCACCCCTACAGCAACTTCAAGCCGGTCATTGATCACCAGCGGGACATCGTATGCATCGCAGAGCTGCTTGATTCGTTTTCCCAACATGATGAAAGCTTCGGTATCTAGATGTTTTTCCCGTAATTGCACCATCGTGACACCACCATCAAGCGCTTGTTCAACACACGCTTCCAAGGTCTTCGTTCTCATGAGTGTTCGATCTGTAACCATATACAAGGCATAGTTTACCTTACACATGCTTTTGCCTCCTTTTAATGAGGACACTGATTCCTCCGACCACAAGGAATATAAGCAGGGAATTACTTACATCAATGAGAAACTCCTGCATCAGGAAGTACAGCACCACACCAAGGCTCCAGAGTGTCATGTTTGTCAGATTCCAGCGGGTTGACTGTGCAGTAGGTCTGTGGAGGATGAAGTAATCGACGAACAACAGTGAATACAGGGGAGAGAAGATGGCTCCAATGAGATATAGAAACGGTTCAATGGAATCCATCGGTAACAGGAGGGCGATGATCAGGCTGATGAACGTAAAGAACAAGGAAAGCACCTTTCCGTGATTCAACGGCCAGATATTCATGAAACTATCACTCGCTGAATATACATCCAGGTAGGTAGTGGTTACCGTCGAGAAAAATACAATAAAAAGTGAAGCCATCCCAATTCCGGAGAGGGTCAACATCAATGCAATATCAGAACTCCCGGTAGCAAGGGATAACCCCAACCCCAATGCAAACATACAGCTTCCTACAACCGAATATCCAACGGCGCTCCAAAACGGCCCCCTTCTCGTCTGCCTGGCATGTTGGGTGTAATCTCCTATCAAGGGTAGCCAAGAGAGGCACATTGCGATATTCACCTCTACTCCCTGCCAAAAGGTAACCGTCGGCCATACTCCTTCTAATGTATTGATGGAAAGATCACGTATGAGCCGATATCCCATCACAAGGCTCAACAGCAGCAATAAAACCACCACCAGACCATTGAGTTGTGCATGTTGGTGGGATATGAACAACAACCAGATGGAAATGCACAGGGCAATCCCGATCATCCAGAGGTTGGGATTGCTGTATCCATACAGTGATATGGTTATCTGGTCAAGGATGCGGGAACCCTGCAACATCATGATGGATGTCCATCCGACCAACTGAAGGATATTGAAACCTGAGAAAACATATGATCCGTAGATTCCAAATGAGTAACGGGTCGATTCCATCGCAGAAGCTCGCAAGGAGCTGCTCATGGCTGCCGCAAGGTATAACAGGACACCCCCGATGACGTGCCCCAGGAGGATTGCCACCAGTCCGGATGACATGCCGAGGGGAGCTAGAACACTTCCCGAAAGCATTTCGGCAACCGAAATTGCTGCCCCTGCCCAAATGAGGAACAATGAACGGCTCGAAAACCCTCTGGTAAGAGAATCATCTGACATAGAGGTTCCCCCTTTGCTTCAGTAGAGCACCATCAAGTTTGCTGAAATGGTCAAATAGAGCGGTATGGAAATTTCCCAGACCGGCGTGCACACTTGCCAGTTCTCCGGCAATACCCATACCGAGAAGGGCCGTAACGGTAGCCGAGAAATAGTCATTTGATACTGCGCAGCAGGTACCGACCATCGCAGTACTCATACATCCAGTTCCTGTAATCTGGGTCAGATCAGGATGTCCATTTTCAATAATTGCTATGGATATGCCATCCGATACGATGTCAATCTTTCCGGTGATGGCAATAATACATCCAAGTTTCCGGGAAAGATTCCAAGCAATTTTCTTGGTTTGTTCAACCTGTCCGGAACCGTCGCAGCCAGCAGAATCAACCCCCAAGGTATGACTATTCATCTGGGCAACACTTCTAATCTCTGAAAGATTTCCCCGTATCACAGTGGGAACAAGGTCGGAGATCAAGCTTTGTATGGTATTTGTCCTATAGGAGGAAGCTCCCGCTCCTACCGGATCGAGAATGATGGGGATACCATGGTCTCGTGCAATTCGAGCAGCTAGGAACATCGAGGAACGTGTTCGATCATTAAGGGTCCCGATATTTATGACCAAAGCATTGCTCAAGCAAACAATATCTTCCAGCTCCTGTTCAGCATCCGCCATAATGGGAGAACCTCCCATAGCAAGGACTACGTTGGCACAATCCTGTACCGTGACGTAATTGGTAATCTGATGAATGATTGGCTTCCTCTCACGTATTGCCAGCAGTATCTCTGTACTGTTTGAGTACATCTGTTTTGTATCCATGATATTGCCCCTCCTTATCGGGTTAATCCATTGTTGTAGAGATCGTAAAGATGATGTGTGGGACCGCACCCTTTCCCTAAAGACAGCGCGTGCTCAATGGCCATGGTCACATATGCTTTTGCTCCTTCCACCGCTTTTTCGATAGGCTTACCCAATGCAAGGTTCGCGGCAATTGCCGATGAAAAAGTACACCCTGTTCCATGTGTATTCTTGGTATCTATTCGTTTTGCACTGAACCACAACATCCTATTTCCGTCATACAGCAGATCAGCTGCATCATCACAGCGGTGACCACCTTTGATCAGCACATAGGATGGACCAAACCTATGTATCTTAATTGCTGCTTCTTGCATGTCTTCAGTTGAAGTGATGTGCATATCGGTGAGTACTTCTGCTTCCGGAATATTGGGGGTTACCACGTCCGCATACGGCAAAACCAGATCAGCCAACGTCTGAGCCAATCTGGAATCCATGAGGGGAAATCCATTTTTTGCTATCATTACAGGATCCAGAACGATGTGTCTGGGTTTCCGCTCCTTCAGTTCCTTGGCGACTGTTTTCATGACCAACTGGGATGGAAGCATTCCTATTTTCACTGCATCTACACGGATGTCCTCAAAAACTGCCTGTAGCTGCCCAGCTATCAATGTTGAAGAAACGTTTTGTGCTCCTATCACCCGTTGGGTGTTCTCTGCGACTACAGAGACAATGACGCTCATTCCGTATACACCATGAGCTGCAAATGTCTTCAGGTCTGCTTGAATGCCGGCACCGCCGCTGCAATCCGAGCCCGCGATGGTCAATACATGTTTCATCTCAAATCCTCCTCATATGGTTCACTTGCTGGAAAGGACAAGTACGATCAATGATTTGGATTGATGTATTGCTTCCCTACGCCAGTGTTAACTGCCAGGTTCCAAGGGTCAGGTTCTACCTTCTCAACTCCGAAGAGTCCCCCCGCATCGCTTAAAAATAAAAAAATCTCCCCGTAGGGAGATGATTGTCCTGAGTGGATCCATCTGCTTCCCTACGCCAGTGTTAACTGCCAGGTTCCAAGGGTCAGGTTCTACCTTCTCAACTCCGAAGAGTCCCCCCGCATCACTTATAAATAAAAAAATCTCCCTGTAGGGAGATGATTGTCCTGAGTGGATCTATCAGCTTCCCTACGCCAGTGTTAACTGCCAGGTTCCAAGGGTCAGGTTCTACCTTCTCAACTCCGAAGAGTCCCCCCGCTTTCGTACTGCTTTAGCCAACATAGGAAAAATCGTGGATTATGTCAACGGTATAAATACGCAATAAGTTTTCCGATTTTTACCCAATTAAGTCAGAACGGACATACAACGCTGTTTAGCAGATATGACTTCGTTGTCGATATTGCTGTCTGGGAGATGCAAAGTATCAAGAATGATATCTGTTCATTCATTAATGAATTAGTAATTATTGACTCAATTGACTGGCAACAACTGAACGGACCATTCAGTATTTTGAATATCCAACGAAGTCCTCACAACACTCTGCAAGGACTTCGTCAGGAATCGATTATACTACTTGTATAGAGACAGCTTAATGTTATCAGGCGATGGTATGGATCCACCCTTCTGGTGCTTCTATTCTCCCCATCTGTATTCCGGTAAGGGTATCATAGAGTTTCTGGGTAATCGGTCCCATCTTCTCCATCCCACTTGGCATGGTGATAACCCCACTTTCTGTGGTAACGGATCCAATGGGAGAGATAACAGCAGCAGTACCGCATAAACCTCCTTCCACGAACTCAGAAAGCTCACTCAGCGGTACCTCACGCTCTTCTGTCTCCAGATGTAGATACTCTTTTGCTACATGCATAAGTGATCTTCTGGTGATGGAAGGAAGAATGGTATCACTCTTGGGAGTTACCACCTTGTTATCCTTGGTAATGAAGATGAAGTTTGCCCCACCAGTCTCTTCAATGAACGTATGGGTTGCCGCATCAAGATACATGTTCTCATCAAACCCATTCTTTTTCGCGGTATAACCGGGATACAGACTCATGGCATAGTTCAATCCTGCCTTAATATGTCCCGTACCTCTCGGTGCAGCACGGTCATAACTGCTCACCTGCAATCTCAATGGCCTCACACCACCCTTGAAATAGGGACCGACTGGAGTACTGAACATCCTGAAGGTATATTCAGGAGCCGGAGCAACCCCAATAACAGGACCGCTACCAAACAAAAATGGTCTGACGTAGAGAGTGGCACCCGTACCATAAGGTGGCACGTAGGCAAGGTTTGCCTTGACCAACTGGTCGAGGGCATCGATGAACCGCTCTATTGGGAAGGGAGGCATGAGAAGACGCTCTGCCGTCTCATACATACGCTCGGCATTGAGGTCAGGACGGAAGGTGACAACTCGACCATCTACAGTGGTATATGCTTTCAAACCCTCAAAGCAGGTTTGGGAATACTGCAGAACACCTGCAGACTCACTGATGCTTACATTGGCATCATCAACCATTGCTCCATCGTCCCATTTCCCATCCTTAAAACGGGAAACATACCGTTTGTCTGTCTCGATATACGTGAATCCGAGACTGGCCCAATCAATGTTCTTCTTTTCCATACTTGCTTCCTTCAATCAAAGAGGGCTCAGAAGAGTCCGATTTGGGCCATTGTACTACTTCATATACATTTCGTCTATTTATATGCAGAAAATCTGCATAAAAATCAGATTATTCTGTTTTCAATGCTGCATCAAAGGCGACAGAAGAAGCACTGAAGTTAATGTTTTTCACGTAGGCACAACTCTCTGTTGCACCAAATACCCGGTCCATACCAGAATCTTCCCACTCAACGGAGAGCGGACCAGAATATCCTGCAATGTTCAACTCCCGAATTATTCCATCAAAATCTACATCTCCATGACCTACTGACACAAAATCCCAGCTTCTTCGGGTGTCTCCAAAGGGAAGAAAGGAACCAAGAATCCCCCCACGTGGATTTCTGTGATTTATCTTCACATCCTTCATATGTACATGATAAATACGTTTTGCAAAATCCCGCACGAACCCTACTTCATCCACTCCCTGCCAGAGCAAGTGACTGGGGTCGAAATTCAGTCCCAGGGTCTCTCTCCATCCAAAGAGTTCAAAGAGACGTTCGGTGGTGTACCAGTCGAAAGCAATCTCGGTGGGATGAACTTCCAGCGCGAACCGAACACCACACTCATCAAATACATCAAAAATTGGTGTCCAAAGATCATAGACCTTCTCATACCCCTTCTCAATCATTTCGTTGCTGGTCTGTGGATAAGAATACCATCGAGCCCAGATGGGTGATCCAGTAAAGCCATTCACCACTGACACGCCTAGAGCCTTTGCAGCGCGAGCAGTATCCTTCATCTCCTCAATTGCCCAGGAACGAATCCCTTCAGGATTCCCTGCAAGATGGGAGGGGGCAAATCCATCAAGCCGTTCATCCCAGACATCACACACACACTGACCGGTCAGATGTGCACTGATTGCTTGACACTGCAGCCCATACGTATCAAGTGTATTTTTCACATCCTTAATATATCCGGGTTCATGAAGTGCCTTCTGAACATCAAAGTGCGCATGAGTGGCGAGCTCAATCCCTTCATAGCCCATCTCCTTCGCAAGTGCACACAGTGCATCGAGAGCCATATCTCCAAACTGGCCTGAAGCCAAGGTTACCAAACGTTTCATATTCTTTCTCCTACCTATACCATTACACTTGAACCGGTTTCACTGCTCTTGTAGATTGCATCAGTGATACGCATCAGTATCAGAGCCTCTTCTGGGGTGTTGACCGGCTCAATGCCATCCTCCAGGCATTGCACAAAATTCATCGCATTGGAAATTCGACCCATCGTCTCATCTTTTTCGGTGATGATGTTCCGGTTCACCTGCCTGCCATATTCCTCTGTATACAAGACTGCAGAATCAACGCTGGTTTCGTCCACCCCGTCAATCCCGAAGAGGCGCTCAACCTTCCCACCTGCTTTTGTTCCCTGGAATGTAACGCTTACCACTTCCCGCTCATTCATTTCGGCCCAGGAGTTACGAATGGTCAAGCACTGACCACTCTTGAAAGTCACCATCGCGTGGCAAGCTGTTTCCACATCCATCTTGCCCTTCCCATCGGCGATGCCCCAAGGACCCTTGAAAGATGCGTTTCCCATGAAATCATGGAATGTCGATGCCAATACACATTTGGGTTCAGGATACCCCATGAAATAGAGCGCAAGATCAATCATGTGCAGCAGGTCGATGACAGGACCTCCTCCTGAGAGTTCCTTGTCCGTAAACCAACCACCAAAACCAGGAATTCCTGCTCTTCGTATCCATGTAGCCTGGGCTGAATTGATTGTGCCTACCTCTCCCTGCCTGATATAGGAAGCCATTGCTTTGCTCTCTGGCCGCAGACGATTGTTAAACCCAAACATGAGTAGTTTTCCTGAACGCTTCGCGGCGTCATACATTGCCTGCATCTCTGAAGCATTTCTTGCAGGAGGCTTTTCGCAATATACGTGCAAGCCCATCTGGAGTGCTTCGATCGTCAATGGAGCATGGAATTTATTGGGAGTAACGATGGACACTGCATCTAGGTCCGGATGCTGCGTTTTCATCTCTTTCATTGTCCGATAGGTTGCCGCGATACCGTGCAGAGCAGCGAACGCCTCTGAGCGTTGTTCATTAGGATCAGCGATCCCTACAACGTCTGCCCCAGCTAGGGAAAAACCCTTTGCATGATACGCAGCCATACCTCCAGCACCAATTATACCGATTTGCATAGCTTCTCCTTATTTGCCTTTCTTGTTGCTCTGTGCCAATACCGCCACGATGATGATGACACCCGTTACCAATCCATTGAGGAACGGAGGAACATTGGCCATGATCAACACGGTATTGATGATTCTCAACATCAGTACACCAAGGAATGTCCCGATGATTTTCCCTTTTCCACCGTCCATGCTGGTACCACCTATTGCAACGGCAGCAATCGCATCCATCTCATAACCCATTCCCGCACTTGCTGCTTGAATTGAGGTCAATCTGCTAGCAAGTAGAAAGGCAGCCAAGCCATAGAGCGTTCCTGCGTAGGTGAATATCAAGGTCTTTACACGATTCACATTGATACCACTCAGACGAGCAGCCTGTTGATTTGATCCTACCGCGTAGATATAGGTACCAAACTTAGTCTTGGACATGATAAAACCGGTGAGCAACGTTATACCGATCAGGAAAAGCATCAAATGAGGAATACCAAGAAATCTTCCTGCTGCGATATTCCTGAATGAAGCATACATCGAATTGTCGACAGTAAACGGACCTCCTTGGCCCATCTGATTGATCACAGACCTCCATGCACTCATCGTAGCCAGGGTAACAATGAAAGGGGCAATTTTGCCCTTCGTAACCAACAATCCATTGATGAGACCAACAATGACCCCAGCACCGAGACAGAACAAAAGAGTCAGGGTGATCGATTTGGTTGAGTTGAGCACCAATACACCAAAACCGCTGATCAATGCAACCGAGGATCCTACTGACAGGTCAATCATACCTGCCGAGATGATCAAGCTCATTCCCATTGCACATATACCTACAATGGAACCCTGTACAAACTGATTGGTGATGTTGTTCCATGTCAGGAAAGAAGGACTCACCATAATTGCCACCAGAAGCAACAACACAAAACTCAGCCAATGGCTGTAGTTGCCAGTAATATTTCTCCAAGTTTCCCGCACCTGCTCCCTAGACAGTGTTACACCTTTCACTTGAGTGCCTCCCTTCTTGTTCCTGTTGAATATTCCATAATCCCCACTTCACTGATATCTTCACGTTCCAGCACGGCACTGCAACGACCTTTATACAAGACCATACACCTGTCAGAAAGCTGATGTATCTCAGGATATTCACTGGTAAATACGATCACCCCTTTGCCCTGCGCTGCCAATTCTGCAATGATCTTGTAAATAGAAAATTTTGCACCGACATCTATGCCTTGTGTCGGATTGTCCATGATGTACAGGTCTGCATCGAGCTGCAACCACCTGCTGAGAATGACTTTCTGCTGGTTTCCACCAGAGAGACTGGTAATCGGGTCAAGGTCACTGCCCACCTTGATACCCATCTGTTTCTGGCTTCGCTTGAAGCGATCCGACTCTTCCTTTGTATTGACGAGCAAATGGGAATGCTTTGCTACAAAATACGCCAAGGAGTTGTTGTAGCGAATCGTGAGATCGGGAAGGATTCCCCGCTCTTTCCGATTTCTGGGGATCATACCGATCCCACTTTGCATAACCTTCTTGATATCCTTCATATCGAGTGTGCCATTTGGGCCATCAACACTACCATGATCCAAGCTTGTGGCACCAAAAAGTGCCGTTGCCAATTCATCGGTACCAGATCCTTGCAACCCAGTGATTACCAGGATCTCTCCCCGACGCACAGAAAAGGAGATATCAAAAAAACTCTTTCCAGATAGATTTTTCGCATTCAGCACCACATCATCGCTTATGGTTGCCGGGATGGCGTCCTTGATATGTGCCTGTATGAAACTCTTGCCGATCAATAATTCAGTAGCCTGATGTTCATCAATATCCTTAATGGCGCCGGTTTTAATGAATGATCCGTCACGCAGCACCGTGTATGTATCACAGATGCTGAATATCTCCGGCATCTTGTGGGAAATATAGATGAAGGAGACCCCTTCATCCTTGAGTGCCCTCATGATGGTAAACAGCTTCTCGATTTCACGGTTATTCAATGCGGTAGTTGGCTCGTCCATGATAATCAATTCACTGGAAAACAACAGTGCACGAGCAATTTCGACCATCTGCTTCTGGGCAGTATCAAGATCTGCGACGAGCAAATCAGCTTTGATGCCGCTGTTCATGGAGTCAAGGACCTTTTGAGCGTGCTCAAGTTCCTTTTTCTTGTCTACCCGCAGGCCAGGCTTGCTATATTCGTATCCAAGGAACATATTCTGGAATACCGTAAGATCGTTACAGAGATTCAATTCCTGATGGATGAACCGAATTCTCAGCTCCATTGCTTTTCGTGGGGTCATGGATTCTACCACATTCCCATCAATCTCTATCGTCCCGATATCCGGAGGAAAGGTACCTGCCAGGATGTTCATCAACGTAGTCTTTCCAGCACCATTTTCACCGAGCAACCCGTGAATCTCCCCCTTCCCTACCGAGAATGAGACATCCTTCACAGCTTGTACAGCTCCGAATGATTTGGATATATGCTTCATTTCCAGAATCATATGTATCCTTCTCCCTTATACAAATGATGCCCAGAGGAGACAGTAAAATCTGTCTCCAGAGGGCATGAGGTTTAGAACAACCTACCGTTACAGGCTATAGCGGACCTTGTACAAGTCGCTTTCCATGTACTTCTTGTAGTTTGACTTATCGATCATCTCAGTGGGCACCTTGTAGGTCTTCTCAAGAGATTCGCCTTGCAATACCTTCAAACCAAGGTCGATTGCATCACGGACCATCGAGGGTGAGAAGGTGTAGGTCATGAAGTCGATACCCTCAAGACCAGAATTCTCGAACAGTTTCATGAAGCCCTCGCCAGCAGAGACACCATTGATCAGACGGATGTTGATATCTGCATTTCCATGATAGTTCTTCAGTGCCTCGACGATACCGAAAACTATTTCATCATCATGGGTCCAGATTGCCTTGATGGATTCAATTTCTGCCTTGCTCTTGGTATTGAGGAAGTTTTCCATCTGTTCCATGGCAGTCTGCTGACTCCAATTGGTTACAAAGGACTGTACAAGATTGAACTTTGGACTGGCCGTCGAAAGGAATCCATTGGTTCTCTCCATGGGAACTGAGGAACTATCTCCCTTGAACTCGAGGTAATTCACCTGGCCCTTTGCCAGATCTTCCTTGAAATATTCATTGAAATAGCGACCAGCACCTTCTCCGATAGCAACATTATCACCACTGATTTCAGCATCAGGGGTAAGTCCTTGGATGAAGCGGTCATACACGATCAAGGGAACACCTGCATCCATGACAGTCTGGGCAACACTTCTCAGTTCATCACCATTAACTGGCCAGAGGACGATGACATCAGGGTTCATACCGAGAATAGTCTCTACAGCATTACTCTGTTCACTGCTCTCAGCTGCTGTCATGAAGCGATAATCAAACCCGTACTCTGCAGAGAGAGCTTTAACCTGTGCCTCACTATGCTGGATAGACTCTGCGGTGAATCCATGGTCAGCACTTGGAGTTACAACTCCCATTAGTTGCTTTTTTTCCCCTTCCTTGGCACCTTGGGCGAAAACCATGCCGGTGGTAACCAACAACACCAGAAGCAAAACTAGAATCTTTTTCATCACGAACCTCCTATGCGATTGAATTCGTTAGGATAAGTATAGGACTTTCTGAAAATGTGTCAACTTTTTTCGTAATTATTAGTGATTTATAAGAAATTAGCTAATATATACCGAGTATTTGTGTAATTCTGTTTCAATTCATGTAAAATTTTTCATATTTGTTCGAAGATTTACTTGCTCATTGAAAAAAGGAGCCTTATAGTGACTTTAGAGAGGAACACATGACAGATTCACAGAAAAAGATCACATACTCAGCAATCGCTGATCGTTCGGGAATCTCCATTGCCACCATCAGCCGGGTCATCAACAACAGCTCAAACGTCAAGGATGATACAAGAAAGAAAGTCATCGAGGCCATGAAATCGCTTGGGTATGATACATCAGCACTCGAAGCAAATACATCAAGAACCAACGACTTGATCATTTTCAATATCCCAAGCTTGGACAATCCTTTTTACAGCCTGATAATCCAAGGGGCGAAAGCTGCTGCACAGAGAAACGGTTATAATATGTTGATCAATGAGGATCCTATCGACGAACGGTCATTGGACTCTTTCACTGCACTCCTGAAAAAAACAAATGCTGCTGGACTGATCACTACAAACTGTATTGCACGATCAACCTTACTCCGTCTCAACACCATACTCCCGCTTGTCCAATGTTGTGAGTGTATCGACGGACTTGATATCCCCTTTGTCACGATCGATGATGTTTCAGCTGCAAGAAATGCAGTTGAGTATCTGATTTCATTGGGCAAGAATAGGATTGCTTTTATCAATGGCCCTCTCGAATATAAATATTCCCGGGACCGACTCAAGGGATACCTACAAGCTTTGGAACAGGCCAACCTCCATAAGGATCCCGACATCATCATACAGTTGCAGGAAATTGATTATGATATGGCCGTCTCAGCAGCAACACAACTATTGAACAGTGAACAGCGGCCTGATGCTTTCTTTGCTTCCAGTGATGTCTACGCAGCTGCAGCCATCAAGGCATCCAGACGTGCAGCGCTTCGGGTACCGGGAGATATCGCCATTGTGGGATTCGACAATATCGGCCTTTCTTCGCTATGCACTCCCTCCATCACAACGGTAAACCAACCAAAGTTCCAGTTGGGATCGCTCAGTTGCGAGATGCTCATCAAGCGTATCAATGCTGAGCAGATACCCATTCAGAGCATGTATATGGACACTGAACTCATTGTCAGGGAGACCACACAGAAATCTGTTAGGTCCTAACTAACTGTACTGGCAGAATCCCCGTTGCCGAGATCTCCTTTTTTAGCAACCGAGCCAGCGCAAGTATCGTATCCCGATTATACGCATACGCAGCAATGCTCCTGATACGTACATCCAGCTCGGCAAGATCATAGGGATTGCGAAGGGCAACAGTGAGGACCGGATGGTCCTTTGCCAGTGCATTGGCCAAGGCAATCTGCCCTGGATACTGATGGCCGTTGTAGGTTCCTACCACTACAGAGGAGCAACCTCTTGCTCCAGAAAGCACCCTCTGGATTTCTTTCTCATCAGGATTCTCACTGACAACGAGTGAACTGCCCCCGACAAGGCGGGCCATATCAGGGGCGAATACCACCTCATGTTCCTCACTGGACACTACTGTTGCCTGAAAACAGGTCACTCCCACGAACAAGGGGTTGTCTCCCAGTGCAAAGGGAGCATCCTGTACCACGGTAAGGCCCTGAGCGTAGAGCCTCTGGTTCTCCCGGGTGTGCAGTGCACTGCCAACTACTGACAAAGGCTTTCTCTCTGATTCCTGAAGCATTTCCTTAGCAAGAAGGATCTTCTCTGTTGAGGCATCGAATACTTCACGTGAGAGGCTCCCCTCTTCCAGGGCCGTGGCAATAGCTTCTGCTGCGACGATACCGAGGCTTATTGTGTGACTGATCAAAACCACATCCACTCCTGCCTTCATCGCAGAGACCGTACCGTCAACAGTCCCTGAATGCTTTGCAATTGCATGCATCTCCATGCAGTCGCTGAACACCAGACCCTTGAAACCCAAGGTATTCTTGAGCAATTCAGTCATGAAGAAGGGGCTCATGGTTGCTGGAACATGCTCTTTCTCAATATCGGGGAACAGGATATGACTACTCATGATACCCTGGATCCCTCCCCTCACTGCCTCACTGAAGGGCAATATGTGGTTCTGAAGGTCTGAAAGTTCTCCACCTACGGCAGGAAGTACGAAATGGGAGTCCTGGTGTGTATCCCCATGCCCGGGAAAGTGTTTCCCAACAGCCATCACCCCTTGGCTTTGGATACCATCAACCATGGATCGGGCAAAACGCGAAACCACATCGGGATCATCACCATAACTGCGTACCCCTATGACAGGGTTACGTGGATTGCTGTTCATATCCAGAGAAGGAGCAAAGTCCACATTGACGCCCAAAGCAGAGAGTTCCCGCCCTGTAAGAATACCTGCCCGCAGGGCACAACGCTCATCACCGGTAGCCCCAATGGCCATGGCAGAGGGGACTATCGTACAATCACTGGAGAGACGACTGACCATACCTCCCTCCTGGTCGATACCGATCAGGGCTGGGACACCACACTCTGCTTGCACCAACTCCTGTATATCAGCACAGAGTGCAAACAGTTGCTCCTTGTCCCTGATATTCCTGGAAAACAGGATAACATTGGAAATCTTGTACTTCCTTACAGCTTCCCTAAATGCATCGTCCAGGGTGTAGCCAGGCAGACCACACATCAAGTGTTGGCCAATCCTGCACGCCAATGAGAGTTCTAAGTCCATGTGAGTTGCTCCTTCAATGAAACAATCATACCACAAAGAGCCATCCAATACCAAGAAAGGCGTTGCCCACACAACGGAGGGCAACGCCAGCAAAGGTCAATACTGTTATTTTGGAGATTTACAAAAGTTTCTCGACGGAAACGGCTACATCACCAAGATCATGAGTCGGCTCAAAACGGGTAACCACTTCCCCATTTCTGTCAACGAGGAACTTGGTAAAGTTCCATTTGATCGACGGATCCTTCTCATACTCGGAGTCAACCTCACGCAATTTTCCATCAAGAATAGGACCAATCCTGTGGCTCATGTCGAACCCTGCGAATCCCTTCTTGCTCTTCAGGTACTTATACAAGGGAAGAGCATCTTCACCGTTGACTTCTACCTTTCCGAACTGAGGAAACTTGGTTCCATACTTGAGCTTGCAGATTTCGTGGATCTCCTCGATTGCCTCGGGAGCTTGTCCATCGAACTGGTTGCAGGGAAAGTCCAGGATTTCAAAACCCTTTCCCTGATAGGTTTCATAGAGCTTCTCCAGCTCAGTGTACTGAGGGGTAAAACCACACTGAGTGGCAGTGTTCACAATCAGGAGTACCTTGCCTTTATACTCGGAAAGGTCTACCTGTTTTCCTTCCCGGTCTTGTACTGAGTAATCATATACGTTCATTGGAGCCTCCTATTTATATCGCTTGCTATTTAATTTTCCAAAACTTATATGTAGATAGTACCTACCCCTTATGTATTTGTCAAGTGTTTTAATAAGAGTTTGTTGAAACTACCCCGGACACACACTCGTATGACCGGGGTAATCTAGACTCAGCGACTGCTGCTGAGGGTGAATGAGAGGCGATAAATACCACTGGGAAGGCGATACTCCTGAAGCGTATCAGGGCCGCAGGTTGCAGTCCCCACTCCCCTTACCGCTGCATCCAGATACAGATGATGTAATTTACTCTGCTCCAGCTTGTCCGCGTGAAGCTTTTTCCATAACTCATCAGTCGTATATCTGTGGAAGGCAAAGGAGAAGGGAGAATCACTACTGAACTGCACGCTCCCCGTGTTGCCATCATAGAGGTCCAAGCGCCTGAGGGCTGTATGCACTCCATAATCCTGGGGAACAATGTAAGGAACAAAGAGCTCGTCTACTGTCGCGTGGTACTCTCCCATGATCGCCCCATCCTTGCGGTCTGGGTAGTTCTCTTGTGGACCCAAGCCAAAATAACGACATGCAGACCACCTCCGTTCAAGATCACAGGCAAGTCCCACTCTTGGGTATTCCCCCACAGTGTCATTCAGGTCGAAGGTACATTGATAGTGCAGTTTATCAGAAGAAAAGACCCAATGCTGGATGAAGGTACCAAAGATCTCCTTGTCCGGGTTCTCCAAGCGATGTTGCGTGCAGAGTTGCCCTTCCTCCTGATGGATGTCCTCCAAGACCATGCATACCTGGTTCAGCTTATGCTTGAACCAAGGACCGAAGGCCTTATTGTCGTGGTAGAATTCATACTCCGGCTCATCGGTATTGGACTGCAGTGTCTTGATGCCGTCATTCTCGGTTGGACAGCGGAACAGATTTACCCTGAGGGGGCTCGCAAGCAACTCTTTCTGACCAGCAAAGGCAAGGCTATGCAAAAGCCCGTCCTCCCCGATCTTCGCTCGGTAAGCCTCCGTCTCCACCAGGAATGATCCCTTCTGGGTTTTTGCCAATGAAGCCTCTGGAATCGGGAAAGCCTTTTTGGGAGCCTCACAGAGCTTGAACTGTTGCCAAGCCACTACATGGCCAGCATCTGCATATGCGGTATGTTCCTTGAGGTAGATTTCGAAGAGCAAGAATGTCTCTCCATAGCGCATCATGGAGCGCCCTTCTCCACCCAGTACCTCAGGTACGGTAAAGTCCTGACGGCAACCGGGATCCACAGCAGGAAGGGAGAGCATCCCCTCCAATACCTTGGGGTCAGCCTCGCTGACCAGGCGGTAACGGATGGACAGATGCTCCGTGCTGGTAAAATCCTGTTCGTTGATAAGGGTGAATGTTCCGCCCGATGGATGCTCACTGGTTATCTGAATGGACTGCTGTACCTTGAGGCATTCAGCCATCGCGGGCTTGACCGTACGGTCAGGGAGCACCAGGCCGTTGAGGCAGAAATCGTAATCAGTAGGCTGATCACCAAAATCCCCACCATAGCGCCACGCTTTTATTCCATCCTTGTTCCTATAACCCTGGGAAGAGAAACCCACCGGGGCTCCTTCCTCATCCACCAGAATTCCTTGGTCGACCCAATCCCAGATGAATCCGCCCTGTATCCCACGACTTTTCTTGATAACCCTCCAGTAGTCGCCCAGGCTTCCATTGGAGTTTCCCATCGCATGGCTGTATTCACACATGATCAAGGGGCGGTCATCCTTGTCAGGCTCAGTGGTATGGTCCCATTCCTCGATCAGGGAGATGGGGGGATACATTGGGGCGATGATGTCTGTGGTAAACCTTCCCCGCTTTAAGCTGGAAAGGGAATGGGGTCCCTGCCCCCACTCGTCGCGGTTTGCCCCTTCGTAGTGTATGGGGCGGTTCTTGTCGTAGTACCGTATCCAACCAGCGCACGAGTCATGGTTGTTCCCATGTCCACTCTCATTTCCCAGTGACCAGATAATGACCGAGGGATGGTTGTAGTCACGACGGACCATCCTCTGTACCCGATCCAGAAAGCAGGATGCCCACGCTTCGTCACGACAGATGCTGTCGTAGTTCGCGTGGGTCTCGATATTCGCTTCATCCATGACATACAGACCGTATTTATCACAAAGCGCGTACCAGATTTCATCATCCGGATAGTGACAGGTTCTCACTGCATTGAAGTTGTACCGTTTCATCAGCTTGATATCCCGCACCATACTGCTTGTGCTCAATGTCTTTGCTGACCGTTCGTCATGCTCATGTCGGTTCACACCCTTGATCAAGACCCGCTTCCCGTTTATCAGGAGAGCTCTACGTGCAATTTCCACCTTTCTCAGCCCTACCATACAAGAGCGATGCTCCCTCTCTGCATCCAAGGAGAAACTGAGGCAGTACAGTACCGGCTTCTCACTGCTCCACAGCTCTGGGTGATCCACTTCAAAGGTGGTCTCATAGGATCCCAAACTACCCGTTACATGGCGAGATATGATCAAGGCCCCATCTGGGTCATAGAGACTTGCAAGCATCACCTGCCCGTCCCCTCCAGCATAGGGTGCTTTGATGTGGATGTGGGCTTTGGAGAAGGTATCATCCAGGGTGGGTGTAACCTTCACATCTTCTAGGGCATTGCTTCCCTCACTGATCAGGACAACTGTGCGATGGATACCGCCAAACCACCACTGGTCCTGGTCTTCCACATAGGATGCATCACTATAGCGAACCACAATCAGGACAAGGGTATTCTCCCCTTTTTCCAGCACAGGGGTAAGGTCAAAGGACGCGGGGAGCCTGGAATCCTTGCTCATTCCGACGAACGAGCCATTGAGATACACCTCCAGATAGCTCTCAGCACTACCAACCTTGAGAATTGTCTTTCTGTTCATCCATTCGTCGTCGATAATGAACTGTTTCTTGTACACCCCGGTAGGATTTTGCTCTGGAGGAAATGGAGGGGTGTTCTTGAATGGCATGATCACATTGGTATAGTGTGGCTTGTCCCATCCTTGCACACTCCACGCCCCTGGAACCCTGATGGGATCGAAGTCAAGATCACAATCCTTTTTTACAACCTCGTCCTCCACCTGGAGGGGGTTCTCATAATACCTGAAAGACCAAGTTCCATTCAGCCTGACCTGGTAAGGGGATTCCCTCTGGTCCCACCCTTCTGGACCTTCTTTCGCCCAATGCATTGCATCTTCTACGGATGAAAAAGATGGGGGTAGACTGTTGATCGGAAGCCGATTGACCGAGGTGATCGACGGCTGTTGCCAAGCTTTGTGGTGAAGAAACAACGTATCCATACGAACCTTCCTTTGTGTTATTTAACCGAGCCGAGCACCCCTTCAACAAACCGTCTCTGTTGGGTAAAGAAGAGGATCAAGGTCGGCAGGGTTGTGATGGTGACAGAGAGCATCAGAATACCATAATCGGTAGTATACCCTGCGGTCAGGCCGGTGATCAGGAGAGGCATGGTCTGACTATCCTGACTCTGCATGATGATCAGAGGCCATAGGTAATTATTCCATGCATTCATGAATGTAACAATAGCAGCCGCTGCAAAGGTGGGAGCCATGATGGGCACATAGATCCTGAAAAAGATGCCAAACTCCCCCAGCCCATCGACCCGGGCAGCCTGCACAGTCTCAATGGGAAAAGATTCGCTGCTCTGACGGAAAAAGAAAATCAGGAAGGCGGTAGAGATCGTGGGAAGAATGAATCCCATGGTCGTATCAAGCAACTTTGCCTGGCTGAACATCCTGAAGAGGGGGACCATGAGGGCAGCGAAGGGAACCATCATAGAGAGCAAAAGCAACCCCATCAAGGTATCCTTTCCCTTGTCTCGATAGATCTGGAATCCATACCCTGCGAGGCTGCAGACCAGCAGGGCGGCTGCCGTATTGGCCAAGGCATTTCGCAGTGAGTTCCAAAATGCATTTCCCAGTCGCACGTTCGTAGCAAGGGTCTTGATGTTCTCAAACAGGAAGGTCCCGAAGAAAAGCCTACCCTTTATGATGTCCACACTCTTGTTAGTTGCACCGACCACCATGAAGTAGAACGGAAACACAGAGAACAGGCAGATGATAATCAGAAATACATATTTTGCTATGGATGCACCTTGTCGCTTGTTCATCGCTTACCTCCCACTTTGATCTGGACGAAGGAGAGAACAGCAACCATCACCAGGATTGCATAGGATACTGCCGCCGCATACCCAAATTGTGGGTTGTACATAAACGACAGGTTATAGATGTATTGGCTGATCGAGAGGGTTGCAATCCCTGGACCTCCGTTGGTCAGGGTACGTACCTCATCGAAGAGTTGCAATGTCCCATTGGTGGACATGATGGTAGTCAAGAGAATCACTGGCTTGAGCAGTGGGATGGTTATAGAGAAGAATTGCCTGCTCGCTGAGGCTCCGTCGATACGGGCTGCCTCATATACGTTCCGGTTGATATTCTGGAGTCCCGCAAGATAGAACACGGTATTATACCCGGTCCATCTCCAAGTAATGGTAAGGATGATGACAAATTTTGCCCAGACGGGATGGGTCAGCCAGCTGATCGGCTCAGAAAGCATGCCAATGCCAACCAGGGCTGTATTCATGATCCCATCAATGGAGAAAAATGATTTAAAGATCATGGCCGAGGAAACTAAACTGGTCGCACACGGCAAAAAGATCATGGTCCTGAAAATCCCCCTGCCTTTAAGCTTGGGATCGTTCAGCATGGTGGCCAGGACCAATGCAAACAACAGCATAATGGGGACTTGGATCACAAGATAGGTGACAACGTTTCCCACTGAGGTGAGAAACATCTCATCCTCAAACAGTCGAGCGTAGTTCTTTAATCCTGCAAATTTCAGGTTATTCCCCCTTCCTGATTGCAACGAAAGCAGGAACGCACTAATCATTGGATAGAAGTTCAGGATAAAGATGAATAGTGCTGCAGGAATAACGAACAACCAGCCGTACAGGTTGATCTTTCGAGTCAGATTGCTTTTTGCCATGACGGTTTCCCTTATCTATGCCGGTACAAATCCGATACCGCCAGTATACAGCGGTATCGGATATCGATGTGGATTAAAACTACTCGCTCATCAGGAATTCGACATTCTTCTGTGCAGTTCCAAGAGCTGCATCAATGTTCGTTCCCTGCATTACTTCGCTCAATGCACGGGCGATGGCATCACGGGCTTCATAGTTGAAAACACCGTACTTGACGTTGGGAACATTGCCTGCAAAACCTACCAAGTCCTCATAGATCTTCTGACCACCAAAGAACTCAATGGGGGTCGCATAGACCGGGCTTTCTGCGGCAGGAAGCCAGGTTGCAATTGCTCCACTGGTTGGCAGAATGGTCTCATATAGAGCAACGCTCCCACCAAAGGTCTTTGCCAAGAAATCGATGGCAACATCAGGATACTTGGAATTTGCCATGACCATCCAACCTGAACCACCCTGGCTGGAGTAGTTCACAGAGCTGCTGATATTGGCGAATCTGGGAGTATTTGCAACAGCCCAGAGGCCCTTCTGGGACTCCTCGGCCTGGATGGATCCACTGATCCAGCAGCCGTTGATGGTAGAGGCAACCGTTCCATTGTTCAGTGTTGCAATATAGGCATTCCAATCTGGTACAAGCAGACAGACACCACTCTCAACCATCTCCTTGGTAATACGGAGTGCTTCCTTGAGAACAGGATTGTCCTTGATATAGGCACTTCCATCCTCATTGAACATCCAAGTGCCTGCACTTTGTAGCATCAACATGGGGAAATCGGGCTCATTGGCCACCGTGCTGATCATAGACACACCGGTTTTTTGCTTGACAATTTTGCCCAACTCGATGAATCGTTCCCAGGTGATGTCGTTAAAATCACTTACCTTGAGACCGGCTTTCTCAACGATGTCTCTTCTGAGGAATGTACCGGTTGCTCCGTTGTCAAAGGGAACTCCATAGTGGTTACCATCTATGGTTCCAACATCAACCTTGAACTGGGCAAACTGGCTAAGGTCAATTTTTCCATTGAGGGGTACATAGGCTTCAGGATAGGTCATCACATTCTTCTGGATTGCGTTATCCTGCATCAGGATGATGTCCGGAAGATTCTCGGTGGCATTGGCACTGAGGCTGGTGATCAGCTTCTGCTGCAGATCATTCCAGGGTGTCTCAACCACATTGATGGTAACATTTGGCTTGATGTCCTTGTAAATCTTTGCCGCCTCCTCCATGGCATAGATGTTGAACATCGGATCCCAGCACCATACCGTCAAGGTGACAGGGGCATTGGGGTCTACAACCTCAGCCTTTTTCTCTTCAGCACCACCGGCGAATAGCATGGTTGATCCCAGGACCAATACCAATAGCACATACAACATTTTTTTCATTGCATTCCTCCTTGTTGTTCTTTGAACAAGCTTGCTACGTTTTCTATTGTTTCATGATAGGGGCAGGCCTGTCACAGCGAAAGTGACAAGAATACTGAAAACATCTTTTTTTTCGGCCTTCTTCCGGTACAAAAATACCGACTCTCATCTTCCTTATGGTATACTGTCCCCAATGGTTGAAAGTGAGCGATCCAGAAGAACGACACCCTTTGAGCGTGCCCTGCATGGTTATGCAGGATTCCTTCTTGCCCTCGGTCTTGTAGAGTTTCTCCTTACCTATGGTTTCAACAGCGGAGAGAGTACTCGCCCCTTTGAGTTCTATCGCACGTTTTTTGTCTTCTTTGCTTTTTACTGTCTCTGTATCTTCTTGCTTATCCAGGCTCGCAATCTCTTGGCAATTCTTCTGTTGATTTTTCTTTCCCTTACCGCCCTATGGGTTATTGGATACTCATTAAACGATTTTCTCACCATTCGCCTTTCACTCTTCCTTGCTTTCCAGACCGTACTACTAGCATGTTGTTCCTTCCCCCTCAGTCTGATCCTCTGCCCAATACTTTCCACCACCGGTGTAAGTTTGTTGCAACTACCCAGGCTGCTTGGAGAGAATGAACTGAATCTTGCGCTCAGGAGTACAGAAATCCCTGAGCTCTGGGCATTCTTTTCAATATCTTTGGGCGTTGCATTCTTACAGGTTGTCCTTACCCAGTACCGACAGCTTTATTTGAAAGCCCAAGAGCAGATTACCATCCTGAATACCACCATCACCAAGCTCACCGTCTTCAGCCAGAGCCTGCAATCCTACGCAAGAACTGCGGAGATTGAGGCTGCCAAAAAGGAGCGCTTTCGTATCAGTCGGGAAATCCATGACATCAGTGGGTATATGTTCACCAATATCATTGCAATGATGGATGCCATTGTCTCAACTGGATGTAGAAACAGCGAGAAAACCAGTGAGATGTGCTCAGCAGCACGTAGCCAAGCGCAAGAAGGATTGACAGAAACCAGGAAAGCGCTTCACTTGCTCAGGACCAATGAACAGGATCGGGAGACTGGAATCAAGGCAATCTACAAAATAAAGAAAATTTTTGAGGGGACTACCGGGGTTACCGTGGATATTGAGGCAGGGAATCTGCCTGCCTCCTTCGGTGATGAAATTGATCTGGTCTTGTATAGAGTGGTACAAGAAGGACTGACCAACGCCCTACGACATGGACATGCGACGCAGGTCAGGATGCTCTTCTGGATTATCAGAGACCAGGTGCAAGTCATCATCCTGGACAATGGTAGTGGAGCAAAGAAAATTGTCAAAGGTATTGGACTTGCCGGTATGGAAGAGCGAATCAGTAAGCTCGGCGGTACAGTCCATGCAGAGAATGCCCCGGAGGGAGGCTTCCAACTAACCGTTACCATCCCCCTGCAAAAGGAGCATAAGCATGATTCGAATTCTGCTGGTTGATGACCAGCCACTCTTCGTCCAGAGCCTGAAGATGAGCTTGGAGAGCTATGTGGACGATTTCCAGGTAATAGGAATCGCAAAGAATGGAACCAGCGCCATACAGATGGCCCTGGATGAAGTACCTGATGTCATCCTGATGGATGTCCATCTTCCTGATATCAACGGGGTGGAAGCCACCCGTGAAATCCTCAAGCAAAACGCTTCTATCAAGGTGGTCATGCTCTCAACCTATGATGAGGATGAGTATGTGAGGGAAGCACTGCGAATTGGGTCAGCGGGGTATCTCTTGAAGGATATCTCCCCAACTGAATTGATTGCCGCCATCAGGGCGTTGCAATCAGGACTGGTACAGATTTCCCCAAAGATCGCAGCCAAATTGATCAATACCATGTACGATGGAACCAGTCCGAAAATCCCTGAGGTATCCGGCAGTTTTGAATGGTTCGATACCCTTACATCACGTGAGAAAGAGATCTTCGGCCTTATCGCCACCGGCTATGACAACCAACAAATAGCAGACCGACTTTTTCTTGCGGAGCAGACGGTACGTAACAATATCAGCTCCATATATTCAAAATTGGAGGTGAAAGATCGCTTTGAGATCATACGCCTGGCCAATACCATTCACTATCATTAGACATTTTTTCAATTTTGTCACCCTACAGGCTCGTGTTTGTTCTCACAGTATGAGAAACTGAATGCAGAGGAGCCAACTATGAAACGTACTACTATATTGCTACTTGTGCTTATCGTGTCACTTGGAACGCTCTCCGCTCGGGAGAACAGCGTTGCAGTCGGTGCCCAGTTGGGATTTACCACCACGGGAGTATTGGTCGACGTAGGACTTGGAGATCTCTATCTGCAAGCAGGAGTCAACTATCCTATGGGGATCACCTACATTGCTTCAACCACAGACTCAGAAGAAAAATTCTTCGATATCTACACGTTCAATGCAGATATCAGCCAAGCGTTCGCGCTCAGTGAAAATTTTGATATGAAAGTTGGTCTGGGAACCACCGCATTCACCAACTTCGGTCCGGTTGTCCTGGGATTGGCCGGTGCTGTAGTGAAGGGAGAGTACTGGATTCCGAACAAGAATACCGGGATATTTGTGAACCTGAACATCCCTGTCATGGCATATGGATTCATCGAGGATGATGAGACCTTCGATGGAGGAGTTGTCTTCAATCCCCTGTTCCCACTTGCAGGATTGTTCACCTCTACTGTCGGCGTGTTGTATGCATTCTAGAATTCTGTGCTGAACAGCATACTGGGGGAGGCTGAGCCTCCCTCTTCTTTTCGGTTCCTTCCACCAGACTATCTGCACAACTTGTTTACATTACAAAAAAAGAGCGGGAAAAAAACATCCTTCCAATATTAGTTTTTGTCGTTTTATTGCAGTAATGTCAAAAACATGTTATAATAGCCTCATCCAATACAAGAATAGTTGCCATTTGATCGGAGCAATCATTCGACCACAGACCTTCTGTGTGCCATGGGAATTCTTTGCCTATGGAACATCACCAGAAGAGAACCGTACAGGAAAGACCCATGCAATTTACCGATTCAGAACAGCAGATAGTAGACCGTTTCGATACCGATGTCAGCAGAGAACGCTGGCGTGACTGGAAATGGCAGCTCAAGCATTGCATCAAGGATGTTGCAACGTTTGAGAAACTGCTTGACTACACGTTCCCGGAAGCGAAACGGAAGGACATTGAGGCAACTATTGCAAAGTTTCCCATGGCCATCACACCCTATTATCTCTCGCTCATCGATACTGACAATGTGGAGAACGATCCCATTTTCAAGCAGTCGTTCCCCGATGTCCGTGAGTTGGATATTGCAGACTATGATATGGAAGATCCCTTGCACGAGGATGCAGACAGCCCGGTTACCGGTATCACGCACCGCTATCCAGACCGTGTGCTCTTCCTGATCAGCAATACCTGTGCAATGTATTGCCGTCACTGCACCAGGAAAAGAAAGGTCGGAGATGTGGACAGCATCCCAGACCGCCAGCAGATCAATGCTGGCCTCGATTACATCAGAAATACCCCGCAGGTTCGCGATGTCCTGCTCAGCGGTGGAGACCCCTTGATGCTCTCTGATGAGTACCTTGAATGGATTCTCTCAGAGTTGAGAGCCATTGATCATGTTGAGATTATCAGGATCGGGACCAGGATTCCTGTGGTACTCCCCTACCGGGTGAATGAGAAGCTGGTGAATATGCTGAAGAAGTACCACCCACTCTGGATCAACACCCAGTTCAACCACCCGCGTGAACTTACCAAGTCCTCGCGTAAGGCAGTTGAAATGCTCGCTGATGCAGGAATTCCCATGGGCAACCAGTCAGTTCTGCTTAATGACGTGAACGACTGCCCCAGAATCATGAAGAAACTCGTCCAGAAACTGACCTATAGCAGGGTACGACCCTACTATCTCTACCAGTGTGATCTCTCTGAGGGACTCACTCACTTCAGGACCTCAGTCGGTAAGGGTATCGAGATCATGGAGAGCCTCAGGGGCCATACCAGTGGTTTCTGTGTACCAACGTATGTGATCGATGCACCGGGCGGTGGCGGAAAGATTCCCATCATGCCCAACTACATTCTCTCCTGGTCCACGAACAAGGTAATTCTTCGTAACTTCGAGGGTGTCATCACTACCTACCGTGAACCGGACAGTTACTCATCCGTGATGTGCGATCGCAATTGTGAGAAATGTACCCTTGAGTTGAAACTGGATGACAGTGATGAGTTCAAGGCATATGGTATTGAAAAGCTTTTGGCGGATTACGATGACAGTTATTCCCTGACGCCTGAGGGGCATGTATCGGTAAGCGAGGCATATGCTGAAGCCAACGGTGAAGAGGAGCGCTAGGAATGGGTGATACAAACGACACCTTGTTGCATTTGGATGGGGCGCTTGTCCAGCATGGGAAGAGCAATGACCGGATCTACTTGATGGATCCGGGCACTGCTGATGTTTCGCTCCTGGTTCCCAAATTGGTGAAATTGGCAGAAGAAAACGGTTACGGGAAAATCTTCACCAAGATTCCTCGTTCAATTTCTGCGCCATTCCTGGAAGCAGGCTTCTTGATCGAGGCAACGGCAGAAAAGCTCTTTCACGGCGAGGAAGAGGGGCTCTTCCTGGGAATGTTTCTCGATGAGAAACGCCATGAAGAGGTCCTTTCATCTGAGTATGAAAAAGTTCGTGAATTAGCCTTTTCAGCAGATCGTAGAAAACCAAGCACAAAGTATTCTGTTCGTCTATGTTCGGAGCAGGATGCCGGCTCAATGGCAACAATCTATGGTAAGGTCTTTGACTCCTACCCCTTTGCAATTGATGACCCATCGTTCATTATGAAAACCATGGATGAGGGTACTGTGTACGCTGGAATTGAGGAGGATGGCAACCTTGTTGCGCTGGCCTCAGGAGAGTGCAGCTTCAAGGAAGATAAACGCTTCTCTGAAATGACTGATTTTGCCACCCTACCCAATAAACGTGGTAACGGGTATGCCCTCCACTTACTTGCATTCCTGGAAGATGAGCTTAGGAAGAGAGGAATTCTCACAGCCTATACCATCGCAAGGGCTATCTCGCCTGGTATGAACATCACCTTCGCGAAGGCTGGCTACACCTATGGTGGCAGATTACACAACAATACCAATATAGCAGGAAATATCGAGAGTATGAATGTATGGTACAAGCGCTTGGTTTGACCAAAGTTTGTACATTTATTATCGCTTATAGCTGTATTATCCCATCCATTTCATGGCTGGATGGGAATTTTTTTATCATATTGTCTACTTTATATGCAATAGTATATTACTTTTTTATGTTTTACAGTAATTTTACATAATATTATATACTAATACATAATTTTCTTGACATCTACCATTACATGTAACATCATATTTTTATCTTTGACATCTTTGGAGAAGGAGGGTGGGAAATGAATATCACCATCACGCTCATCGTTGTTTTGTACATGCTTATGATGTTGGGAATCGGGTACTACTCCTCAAAACGGATTAGTTCAAATGCTGACTTCATGGTAGCAGGAAGAAGACTTGGTCCTCTCCTGATGGCCGGAACCCTGGCAGCTACGGAGATCGGTGGGGGTTCCTCTCTCGGTGTTGTTGCCAACGCATATGGGAATTGGGGAATGAGCGCGGCGTGGTATATCATTGCCATGGGATTCGCTTTCATGATCCTTATCCCGCTTGCTCCGAAGTTCCGTTCCACCTCGGTAAAAACGGTTCCCGAGTATTTCAGAAGACGCTATGACAAGTTTAGTGGAGCTTTCAGTGCAATTGTCATGATGATGGCACTGGTTGGATTGACCGCTGGGCAGTTCAAGGCTTCCGCTTCAATTCTTGAGGTCATGCTTGGGATTGACTACACAACCAGCCTAATCATTGTAACCATTGTTATTACTGTCTATGCAGTCATGGGTGGACTCTGGTCTGTCACCCTCACAGACTTCATCCAGGTTTTCCTGATTGTTATCGGTATGGTCATCGCCGTTCCCTTTGCCCTCAAACTTGCCGGTGGCTGGGCAACCGTCAAACAAACGGTTCCGGCTGAGCACTTCAGCCTCACCGGAGGTATTGGAGGCTGGGGCCAGATCATTGGCTTTGTCATCATGTACGTAGCCACCTTCTCCGTTGGTCAGGAAGCGGTCTCCCGCTACTATGCTGCTCGTGACGGAAAAGCAGCTGTACAGGGCTCAATCATTGCAGCAATCGTTAACTTCCTCTTTGCATTCATCCCAGTAATTCTTGGTCTTACCATGCTCAGTTTGTTCAACCAGAATATGCTAGACGGAAATGTTGTTGATGCACTTTCAAACAACAGCCGCTATGCACTTCCTGCCCTGGCAGTAGCCACCATGCCTGCAGTGGTAACCGGTATTCTTTTTGCCGGTATCATCAGTGCAACAATGAGCTCGGCAGATAGTGACCTGCTTGGTGCAGGTTCCATCTTCGGCAACGACCTGTACAAGGTATTCATCCATAAGGGAGCCTCAAGCGCGCAGGTAATGAGGGTGACCAAGATCACCATGGTTGTCATTGCTCTGTTCAGTTTGATCACGGCTCTGGTGGCTGACAATATCCTCACCCTCCTGGCCTTCTCCTTCACCCTGAGAGCAGCAGGTACCTTCGTGCCCTATGTTATGGGTCACTTCTGGAAGAAGTCCTCCAGTGCAGGTTCCACTGCATCGATACTCAGTGGAAGTATTGTATTCTTCCTGATGGATAAAGGAATCATCCCCTCCATCCCTGGATTGAACAACATTATTCCCGGTTTGCTGGTAAGTCTGGTGGCCTTCCTGATTTTCAGCAAGGCATTCCCGCCAAAGAGTGAGTCATTCGACCTGCTCTATGAAGAGGACTGATGAAATAACACAAAATCACTCTTAATTAATGAAGCCGTCGTGGCCACGACGGCTTCTCTTAATATTCACTCAAGTATTGTTGCTTCTACAGATTATGCCAATACTCATTGGGAACAGGATTGGCACCTTCCCAGATAATCTGGCGGAAGTGGATTGGATCCGTATTTCCCTCTGTATTGATAAAGAGCACCTGACTTTCCTCATCCAATCCCAGCGCATCCTTCAGCTCTTTGAGTCCTGAATACTGCATGATGGAGGCAAAGGCACCGAGCGTTACTGCCCCACTCTCGCCACTGATGATGAGTGGGTCGCCATTGAGCGGGGTAGCATACATTCTCATACCCTTTGCGGCCACGTAGTCAGGGACCTTGATGAAGGCATCAGCATCCTCGTTGAGAATTTCCCATGCGATGGGACTTGGGTCTCCACAAGCAAGTCCTGCCATGATGGTATCGAGCGCTCCACCGACAGAATGAGGTTTCCCGTCTCCTGCTAGCGCACTTTCATAGATGCAGGGTGCTTTGTCCGGCTCGACCACGATGCATTTCGGTGCATCCTGACCAAAGAGCGCATGATAGAACCCGATCACTGAGGCCGCCAAGGCACCAACACCAGCCTGAATGAAGAGATGGGTCGGTTTCACAATACCTACACCGGTGAACTGCTCCTGGGTTTCTGCAAGCAAGGTAAGATAACCCTGCATGATCCAGGTGGGAATTTCAGTATAGTTATCCCAGCTTGTGTCGCTGATAATGGTCCAACCGTTCGCCTCTGCATCAACAGCAACCTGTCGTACAGCGTCATCATAGTTACCATCTACGATCACGACCTTGGCACCGTTGCTCTTGATCGCATCAATACGCCGGGTACTTGTTTCAGAGTGTACATAGATGACACATTTAAAGCCCAGGCGTTTTGCCGCCCAAGCAATTCCACGTCCATGGTTTCCGTCGGTTGCACTGGCAAAGGTAAGATCACCAACCTTGTCCTTGACTTCCTGGCTGGCAAGATACTCGAAGGAGGTGTCAGGGCCAGAGAGACCCAACAATTTCTGGAGATATCGGTATAGGGCAAAGGAGCCCCCCAAGACCTTGAAACTGTTCAACTGCAAGCGACTTGACTCATCCTTGGTCCAGATGCCGCCTACACCGAACATTGCGGCCAGATTGGGCAGCCCCTGCAGTGGACTCATTCTGTATCCTGGAATCTGTCGATGGAATCGGCGGGAGCACTGGGCTTGTTTCATGGAAAAGAGTTCCTCAGCCAGTTTTGTGTTCTTCTGGCGGGGCTCACGAACAATGTACGATATTTCCTGATGTGTACCGGTCATATCATCCTCCAATATATTAATTACTTATATACTTCAATTTTCTTTATTAAACTACTAATATCAGCAAATATTCAAGTACTCATTACCGATATGACCAATTAATCCTAAATACATCAAGTTCGTGATTGTTTCATCCTTGCATGCATAGCAAGACATCCTTGCTGGCTCGTTTCTTTGGAAGGTTTTAGATGAAGGCATTGCTGAACAAATCATATGAACATTGTATGGACAGCCTTGCTGGTTCCACAAGGGTTGGACCCTACTCTTTTATGCGATACGTTTCATCGGTAAGGGAATACCCAAGTTCACCATCAGATGCTTTTTCACTGAGTATCACTTCCCTGTCATCAGTGAGGAATACTGCTTGCACTCCATCAAGGCTGTTGATCAGGTCCATACCTTTCTCATACCCCAATGCATAGACACTGGTGGAAAGAGCATCTGCAAGGAAAGAACTTTGGGTGATGATACTTACACTGGTGAAATCACTTTCTACAGGGAACCCGGTCTTGGTGTCCAGGATATGATGATAGGTTTCCCCTTCGAACTCCAGGAATCGTTCATACGGTCCGCTGGTCACCAAGGAGGTATCATCCAGCTCCACGATCATCACATAGGCACCCCGGCCATCATTTGGGTCCTGAATCCCAATTCTCCACAGGGATTCATCGGGTTTTCTTCCCAGCGTCAGGACATTTCCCCCAAGATTCACAATGGCTTTATTGACTCCATGATCAAGCAGTATCTGCTTCACCTCATCAGCTGCATATCCTTTGGCGATACCGCCGAGGTCAAGGGCCATACCCTCCTCAGGCAGATATACTTCATAAGCTTCTGCATTAAGCTCCACCTTGGTGTAGTCAACCAAGGGAAGCAAGGTTGCAATCTCCTCATCGGGGGGTCTTCTTGCATTCTCCCCACCAATGTCCCAGGCTTGAACCAACGGTGCAATGGTTGGATCGAATGCTCCCCCACTCTGGCGGGCTATCTCAAGTGCTTTCTCGATAACTGCAAAGGTATCAGGAGAAACCTGTACGGCTTCCTTACCTGCATTGGCATTGACCAAGGCAATCTCACTGGAGTCTGTATGGAGACTCATATGGTTCTCAATCTCCCTGATCCGATCAAAGGCAGCAGAGAACGCTTCATCGCTGGGGTGGTCGTAGATGGTAATCTTGCAGACAGTCCCCAGCATGAGAAAGCTCTGCGACTCTGGTTCAGGCGCAGGTTTGTCGCAGGATACAAACAACAAAGAGATCCCTATGAGAACTATTAAGAGGAACGGTATTCGGTATTTCATATACAGCTAGGCATTATGATAAAAACAACAGGAAGATGCAACGCCTTAACACGACAACCAACAGGTCGTCGTGTACAGAGTTGGCGACCTGTTGTTTTCATTATGCTTTTAAATTATTCAGTTCTGCAGAGCGCTTTCATCCACCTGGGCATCAACGGCTGCCCTGCTGATGGATTCAATTCCGTTCAGACAACCAGCCTTGGTGGAATACCCGTCCTCAGCAATCGCAACATTCAAGCCGTTTGAAGCCAAGAGCCGGTATCGATATTTCCCAGCGCTGTCAAAATACACCTCATACTTTGGGTATTTTAGCGAAGGACCTGGTTTTTGTAACGTCTGGTCCTCTATCGGGGAGAGGGCATTCTTCTTGATTGTCTCCACACCTTCCCTGCAAGTCGCAAGACTTGAGTAGTTCTTGCTGGTAAGGACCGTCTGATAGTTTGCAGCCTGAAGGCTGAACCGATAGAAACCCTTTGGGGTCTTGGTAATAATGAATCTTCCTGACATAGGCTACTCCTTCTGTGGTGTTATATTCAGTATATGAAGGGGTCACAGTAAAAAGCAAGAAGCAGACATTGGTTCCCATACATAGCCTTGACCAACAGCAATTCAACGCTTACCATGCACATGCTGGATCTGGAAAAACGGAACGGGGTGTGATTCCCCGGCGGTCCCGCCACTGTAATCGATGATGAAAGCAGACGATGCCATTGTCCCATTTGGACGAGAAGGCCTGTCAGTAAGAAGAGTCGTAAGCCAGGAGACGTTTCCAGATAACAATTCTTCGTGGAGAAAGAAACAGCTATGATTATGTATATCGTCCAGATATTTCATACTCCCATGCACATACTATTTCCACGCAGAATGACCAGACAACACTCTCTGGAGGCTCTTCATGCAGAAGCGCGGAATCTTCTCTCTGGTCTTGTTGCTCACCGTCTTTTCTCTATTTGCAACGCAAGATCTCGTTGATCTCGGAACAGCATATGAATTGGTCATTGCTGAAACACCACTTTCCGAAGCCGAAACCAATACAGCTTCATCTGTTTCGGTTATCACGCAAGAACAAATTGCAGCATACAACGCACAGACAACGGCTGAGTTGGTAGGAAAGGCTATTGGGACTTCTTTTAACTCTGTCGGGGGTCTTGGCTCACTCCAGACCGTGGTAATTCGTGGAGCAACTTCATCCAAGAACCTCATATATCTGGATGGAGTGCTCCTCTCCTCCGCCCATGATGGGACTGTAGACCTATCCATCATTCCCATTGACATCATTGAACGGATTGAAATTGTCAAAAGCGGACCAGGCAACCTAGGCAGGACCAATGCAATAGGGGGAATGGTCAACATCATAACGAAGAAAGGACAGCAAAGTGAAACACCATTCTCACTCTCCTTTGAGAACGGTTCATTTCTTCCACTCACCCATGATACTGATGAACACAATTGGCTGTCTTTGGTAGACAGTCAAAATATAAACATGACCTACGCAGATAATGGTCTTGTTGTAACTATGGGAGGTCTTGCTGCCCAAAATGCCTTTACTTATCAGGATGGTAGCGCTACTCGTAAGCTCAGGGAGAATGCAGAAGTATTTGAGTGGCATGGAGCAGTAAACTTCGATACAAACATTTCAGAAAACCTACAGTTCACTACCCAGAACTTGGTCAACTATAAGAACCTTGGCGTTCCAGGGGGACTCTCCTTCGGCCTCACTAAGGATGACTACCAAAAGGATCTGTTTACTTCCACCACCAATACCTTGGAGATTACAAATGTAAGTGAGTTGCTCGAGACCATCGCTGCTCGTCTGCATTATGGATATGGACAGACATTCTACCATGACGATGATTATCAGGATAGCGCGCACAACAAACACAGTGCATCAGTACAGGTGGAAAGCACGTGGGGACTGGGGCAATCCTATGCTTTGACCACCGATCTTCTTTACAATCTTGACTATGTTGATAGTACAGATGTTGGTAAGAACAATCGACACACCATCTCGACATCTGCCCATGGAAGTCTCTACTTTGGGGACGGCAACTTCTCAATCCATCCCAGTGTAAACATCGCTTACCTCAGTGACCTAAAAACATTCTCACCCAATGCATCCTTGGGCGCTATTTTCTCTATTGCAAAGAACACAGAACTGAGCGCCACCATCAGTTATGCTGAGAATGTGCCTACCTTCTCGCAACTCTACTGGCCTTTTATGGGAAATCCCAATCTGAAGACAGAGAAAGGACTGAATGGGGAAATTGGTATTTCCACAACCAATGGGACAATCACCTACGAGGGAACATTGTTTGGTAGAAATATCTATAATGACATCGCCTATGATGCATTCTGGACTCCACAAAACATTGCTCACAGCTTCTACCTTGGGACCGAGCAATCGATAGAGCTTGAACTTGCAGAGGATCTCACTTTGCAAACGAGTTATCTCTTCAACAAGAGCTATGATCTCGCTGGTGGAAACACATTTGCTGATAATGTGGAGGTTTCCAATGTCCGTAAGCATACAGTCAAAACTGCTTTGTTCTTCTCCCGGAACCTATTTGAAGGCAGCGTAAGTACAGAATACCTGGGAAGCACCAGTTCACTCGAGCAGGCTTTCCTGGTCAATCTGAGTGCAAGCATGCAAGTAACCGATGCTCTGAAGGCATATGTTGCTGTGGACAATCTGTTGAACACAGAATACGAACTGACCAGTGGATATCCCATGCCAGGAACTAAGATCAGAATTGGAGGAACCGTACGGTTTTAACCTATGGAAATAACCAACCTGATACTGATCATGAAAAAGGGGGGAGCGGTCATGTGGCCGCTCTATGCCCTATTGGTCATAACCATGGTACTCAGTATAGAGCGAGGAATTACCCTGTTCCTGATCTGGAAGAACCACTCCCGAATGCATAAGCGAGAGATAGAACCTGTACTCTCTATTCTGGATCTTATTGCCATGATTGCCCCCGTCATCGGATTCCTGGGAACCGTAACCGGCATGATCAATGCATTCAGATCGGTAGCTGAGGCATCTTCAGTACAGCTTCAGATCATTGCCTCAGGGCTGTACGAAGCGCTGTACACCACGGCATTTGGCTTGATTATCTCCATTATAGCTACAATCAGCAGTTTCATTCTTGAGACTGCAAGTACCATGTTATGCGAAACCGAAGAACCCTAGGGCAACCAAGTGACATTGCCTTTCTCCTGATCATCTTCTTCCTGCTTCTCTCGGGTATCGCTTCTTCGGGGAGTGTACCCATCTCACTTGAGAGTTCAGAAACAACCGAAACTCCTGGAACAGCACTCATCACTCTCACCATTCTGGAAGATGGATCAATACTTCTAGGCGATGAAACGCAAGCGTTACAATCTATTGCTAAGCTTATCGCATCAGCCAAACATGTTTCCATCCTAGTGAGAAGAAATACCTCCTGGCAGCATGTAGTTGCCCTCCTTTCTATTATTGAGCAGCAGAGCACGGCATCCTTCTCCCTGGAGCTTTCCGATGAATAAAAAGTACCAACATGGTCCCAATTCCACAATTACAGACATTGCCTTCCTCTTGCTCTTGTTCTTTCTTATCCTTGCCATCAGTACACTCCAGACACCCGTTCCACTGGAAGCAGCCTCCACAAACGCAGAGATTCTGGAAAATACAGACATTGCAACAATTGTAGTTTCTCATACAGGAGAACTGTTCCTGGATGGATCTTCTATAGCTCTTGATTCTATTCCGAGGCAAGATACATACGCGCTGCTTGCTGACAGGAATACTCCTTATGAGATCATCCATCCAATCATCACGTTTTTGAAAGAACGTGGTGTTGGTACGCTGTATTGTCTTGTGGAGGACCATCCATGAAGCGTATGCAAAGAGTATTCCTGATCATTGTCTTGGTATTTTTATCAATACTGATCCTCTTTATCCCTTTGAAAAGAAATGAAGGAGAAGCAGTCGAAACAGAGGAGGAAATGACTCCAATAGCCATGCTCTCGATGGATCGATTATTGCCCCCTCCTCATAAGCCTGAAGAGCCACTGAAAGAGGAAGAATCAGACGCACTTGCCGAGGAGCCAATTTCCGCTGCAGCCCCTACACAACCTGTTCATTATGAGGATGAAACAGGGATAAAAGAAGAAGCAGATCAAATACCAAAGGAAAACAATCCGCCGAATAATACCCTTGATGAAGCGGAACAGGAGAACCCAGGAGAGGATGGATATTATTACACGATTGACATGGTAACAACCCGTCCCCAATTCAATCTTTCCCTACTTACCTCGAGAATAGTGTACCCAAGGAAAGCAAGACGACAGGGTAAGGAAGGGACGGTACTCTTACGGTTGTTCATTGATGAAAAAGGGAATATTGAACGAATCATTGTAGAGGAAGATCCTGGCTATGGATTTGCTGAGGCAGCCATCGCCGCATTCTCCAATTTCCAGACAACGCCAGCAATTCGTGAGACATCTCCTGTTCCTGTCACTCTCCTCTACCCGATACGTTTCTCCTTACATAACGAGTAACTACTGTGTGCAAACAGCGCAGTCGATGCTCAACAAGGTCTGCAGTGCATACAGTGGACGATCCCTGAGGTACTCGTCCTTGGTTGCACCATTTGAAGAAGAGAGAATAATTCCTTCACGGTCAAGGAGCAGAAACCCTGGAATGTAGAACCGATGTTCCCCAAGTAGTTCCATCACCCCACTCGATTCTCTCAGTGAGTATGGAATGTAAGGAAATGAATAGGAACCTTGGTCAAGGAAAGCATGCAGGTTTTCATCTGACTGATCATTGATGTGGCCGGCAAAGATGATTTCCAGGTTGTCTCCATACATCCGTTTATACAGGGAGTATTGCTCTTTCAGCTCTTCTGCATACTCCACACAATATGGACACCAATCGGCAGCATAGTAGATAAGCAGGTAATCAGCATTCACCACGACAGGATTGCCCTGTCGGTCATGGACACTCTTCACTATCTTTTCATAGGAGTTCATAGGTTCACTAGGTATCGTCTTACAACCAGAGAGCAACAAAAGACCAAGCAGGATCACGGTAAGCATACGTTTCATGGTAATAATATCCTTTACTCACAGAACTGAGACCTATTGTAGCTTAAGCACGTATGAATGAAAACCAAAAAAACTCATGAACAACTAATTGGCAACTACACTGCACTGGTAGATACACCTCATTTCTTCATACACCATGGGGGTATGCAACAAGCGAATAGCTTCAAAACGCACCTGATGGCTTTTATGAAGGTATTTCTTTGCATGTTTCCTACTTGACATTATACCCTACGGGGGTATATAAGTTAATCATGATACAGGAAATCAAGACAAAACTTGATCCTCGGCTTGCGAGGATCGAGGGACAGGTGAAAGGGATTCGGAACATGGTACAGGAAGATCGGTACTGTGTTGATATTCTGCTACAGCTTTCGGCGGTGATCTCAGCATTGAAGAAAGTTGAAGACATGGTGATGGAGAACCACTTGAACACCTGTGTTGCTGATGCTATGAGAAGCAACGACGAGGATGAACAGAAACAGAAAGTGGCTGAGTTGATGGATGTGATCGCAAAGTTTCGCAGACAATAAAAAAGCAAGCAATCGATTCGACTGCTTGCCTATGGGCGATGCCAGGATTGAACTGGCGACTTCCACGATGTCAACGTGGCACTCTCCCGCTGAGTTAACCGCCCGTGTAAGTACAAGAGGGATAGTAGCGGAAAAACCGTGGTCTGTCTAGTGGTAATAAGAAAAAATCCCCCTCCAGAGGGGATGATAGGAGTATAGATTCATGAAAACAATCATTCTAACCAAGGGAATGCACTGCAATGGATGTGAAACCAGAATGGTGAACGCATTAGAGCAGATAGAAGATATAAAATCGGCCAAGGCCGATGCAAAGAGTGGCAAGGTTGTGATCAAACACAAGAGTGAGGAGACCATTACCGACGCCAAGAGCTTGATCGGTGAAATAGGTTTCGAGGTGGTAGAGTCATGAAGAAAGAGATACAGGTAGGAATCGGTGGGATGACCTGTGCTTCCTGCTCCTCTGCTGTTGAGCGTACGCTCAACAAGCTTGACGGAGTGGAAAAGGCCCAGGTAAATCTTGCCACCGAGACTGCTACCATCTCCTTCGATGAAGATTCACTCGGACTCGAAGGGATCAAGAAGGCGGTCTCCAGAATCGGCTATTCGGTAGTCGATAAACTCGATGCAAAAGAGAAGGATGCAGAGAAGCAGAAAGAGCTGAAGGCTCTGGGAAAGCGCCTCACCGTCTCTGCTGTGCTGAGTGTTGTCCTGATGGTAATTGCCATGGGCCCGATGCTCGGTCTCACACTCCCCTTCTCCCCTCTAACCAATGCCCTGCTCCAGATGGTTCTGGCACTTGGCACCATGCTAGCTGGCTCAGCGTTCTTCACCAAGGGTTTCTCAACGCTGGTGAAAAGAGAACCCAATATGGATAGCTTGGTAGCGCTGGGGACCTCAGCGAGCTTCCTCTACAGCCTTTGGGGGGTCTCTGAGATATTCATGGGGAACCATATGGCGGCCCATAATCATCTCTACTTTGAAGGTGTTGGTGTGATCATCACCCTGGTGATGCTTGGTCGTTATCTTGAGCATCGCAGCAAGGGAAAGACGGGAGAAGCCATCAGAAAACTGATGGAGCTTGCTCCCTCCACTGCAACGGTCTTGAGAGATGGGAAACAGGTTATCATCAGTGCTGATGAAGTGCAGATCGACGATATTATCATGGTAAAGCCAGGAGAGAAACTCCCGGTTGATGGTGTAGTTCTCTCCGGCAGTTCATCCATCGATGAATCTCTCCTGACTGGTGAAAGCCTTCCCGTGGAGAAAATTCTAGGGAGTGAGGTGTATGCAGCTACACTGAATACCACAGGAACACTCCAGTACCGTGCAACAAAGGTTGGCGCTGATACAGCACTCGCTGCCATCATTACCTTGGTACAAGATGCCCAGGGCTCAAAGGCCCCGATCGCTCGTGTTGCCGACAAGATTTCTGGTATATTCGTCCCGATCGTCATGGGTATCTCCGTCGTGACTTTCCTCGCATGGATGCTTGCTGGCACACCATTTGACATTGCCATCATGCGGGCGGTAAGTGTGTTGGTCATTGCCTGTCCTTGTAGTCTGGGTCTTGCAACCCCTATCGCTATCATGGTCTCTACTGGAAAGGGTGCAAAATTGGGAATACTGTTCCGGCATGCTGCAGCCATTGAACAGCTTAAGGATGTGCAGACAGTGATCTTCGACAAGACTGGTACGTTGACCGAGGGTAAACCCAAGGTAACAGATGTAATGGGAGATAATCCTGAACTTCTGATGCAACTGGCTGCCAGTGTGGAGAGCAGCAGTGAACACCCTCTCTCTCATGCAGTGGTAGAAGCCGCAAAAGAGAGAAAGACGCCCCTTCTGGAAACCCAGGACTTCAAGGCCTTGGTTGGCAGTGGAATACAGGGAACCATCGACGGAGCAGTGGTCCGTATCGGAAATGTGTCCCTTATGAAGGAAAACAAGATTTCCATTACGGACAAGACAGAGGCACAACTTGCCCAGTTGAGTGACCAAGGCAAGACTCCCCTATTGGTGGCAAAGGATACCACGTTCATAGGCATCATTGCTGTCGCCGATACCCTGAGACCAGAGACCACAGAAGCAGTAAAAGCCTTACGTGAAGCTGGTCTGAAGACCATTATGCTGACCGGAGACAATGAGCGCACGGCAAGAGCAATTGCAAAGCTTGCTGGTGTGGACTCCTATAAGGCTGAACAGCTCCCCGGGCAGAAGGAAGAAGCCATAACTGAGCTTGCAAGCAAAGGCAAGGTAGCTATGGTCGGAGATGGCATCAATGATGCCCCTGCCCTAGCCAAGGCTGATGTCGGTATCGCCGTTGGCAGTGCTACCGATGTTGCCAGGGAGACTGCTGATGTGGTTCTGGTACGCAATAACCTGAAGGATGTCACTAAGTCGTTCCAGCTCTCAAGGGCATCGATGAGGAATATCCACCAGAACCTGTTCTGGGCGTTCTTCTACAACTTACTCGGCATTCCTCTTGCAGCAGGTGTTCTTACCATCTTCGGAGGTCCTGGACTCAGTCCGATGTTTGCAGCATTTGCCATGTCAATGTCCAGTGTCTGTGTGGTGTTGAATGCATTGAGGTTGAATAGGTTTAAGTAGAAACATAGAGATACAGGAACCTTCATAATAGAGGGTTCCTGTGCTTTCTTTTACGAAATTTATTCCACCCTTAAAGCAAATCCTCCAACTTCGATCTTTCTCCCTTTTCATTATCACCTAGAGATCTCTCAACCTTCTTCTCCCATGTCTTCTCGACAGCAGAGAGAAAAAATGTATACAAGGGTTCAAGGTCTTCCTGTCTGTCATAGGAGCGTAATCCCTCGAAGTACAGTGAACGATCCTCTTCGTAAACGATAAGAGGAGGATGGTCATTACCCATGAGAAAGTAGTTAAGCAGTGTTCGCCCTACTCGTCCGTTCCCATCTGCAAAAGGATGGATATACTCAAAACGTGCATGAAAGTAGGTTGCAGCTTTGAGAATTGTTTCTGGCGGCAGTATTCTCTCTGACAGATCTTGTATCTCTTTCAGCAGGAAAGCAATATCATGCGGCACATCCTCTGGTGATGAACCGACTTCAAGCAATCCTGTAACGTAATCATGTTTCTTAAACTCACCAGGGCGTTCCTTGTTTTCAATATATCGTCTCTCATCATACGTCCCGGCGGTAAGAATTTCATGAATTTCCTTAACTAGAGCCAAAGTAATAGGCTCTTTCCTACATATTTTCGGTAAAAGAAATTCATAACAAGTCTTTTGGTTCTGTTGCTCAAACAGAGTGCAGGGATCGCCAGTAAAAGAAATTACTTTGTTGTTATGAAAAATCTCATGCATGTCTTTATAGGAGATTGCATCATTCTCAATCTTTGCAGAGTGATACGCGAACAAGACCTTAAAGCTTTCAAGGTGCTGGTTCAGCGATGTTGGGTATTGTATTAGAAAGCTCTTCCAAAGAAGAACTGCTATATGATAGATGCTTTGAGATGGCATACGATAAACTCCATGTACCGTACCCAGTATATCATATGCAGATAGCAACAAATTTGGATAAGCAAATCAGTTGGCTACGATTACTCTCATGGGTCCTAGACTTGGCCCAAGATTGGCAGCATCTGGTAGTGCTGAATGCATTGAGGATGAATAGGTTTAAGTAAGCAATAATTCATAAAACAAACTGGAGAACCTTTGGAAATATTCCAAGGGTTTTTCTTTCTATTCCTATGGTCACCATCTTGTATCATACCCATCCTATTTTATACTGATAGTAGATTCTGTCTGAAGGAGACCTAGATGAAGAAGCTTAGTATTCTCGCGCTGTTGGTCATTGGGCTATTGGTATTTGTTGGGTGTGATGGGGAGATTGATGTTAATACAACTCTTGATTGGACGGATGTTGCAACAGAGTGGACAAATGACGATGGGGATCATTTGAGCTATGTAACCCAAGATGGGGACACTTGGATTGATCTTGGATGGTACAACACACCAGGAGATGAAAACACCTATGTAATGTGTTTTATTGAAAATTTCACTGTAGCAGACAATGTTCTTACAGGAGTGTATGACTATGATGAAGATGAAGAAGATACATGGTTCGATGTAGTAATCACATTTACCTACAATGAAACAACGGAAACCCTGTCGTTTACTTGTAGTGGAGAGGGTGTGCTTGATGGAAAATCCTTTAGCTTCACCCCAGATACTGGAGAATAATCAACTTGTATTACGAACAATCTTGGAATAGATTGGTTAATCTCTATGAATAATCTTCAAGACTATATCAACAGATCTTGAAGATTTTTTTATTGAGCATGTTGTTGATTTGGCCACACTTCACTGCCTTCCTGGCAACAATCATCCTGTTGTTTGTGTTGGCTTATGTACTGTTCCAAAGGAAAGAGATCAGGATGTAAAAGTATTTGGAGTCGTTATCTCAGAAATGGATAACGACTCCACATCAATTCCTATTGGTCATGTTATTTCAATCGGAAATTAACATTTGTAACATGGTATTTTTCAATGCTATATCATTTTATCTATTTCCTCCCTTGATAAATCACTATTAGCCACTACACTAATTGTGTATGAAATTTCTGCAACGTATGTTCGCAGCCCTTAGGAGGAAGTATGGCTCGTAGGAATCTTTCACTGTTCGTTCTATTCGTTTCACTTCTATTTATCTTTATCGGATGTGAAGAAGCAAACCCTTCAGGAGCAGGAGGGTCTTCAGAAGCACTGGATCAAGCTCATGGGTCGTGGGAGTTTGACGATGGCACATCTGTTGTTCTTGCAGTAGATCCTACTGGAGAGACCAACTCCAGAGATTTTTACGTAGACCTGGAGAGAGAATCGACCATCTATCATATTGAGGGATCAGGGACCTTGGAGGGGAACACTATCAATGGGACCTATACCTATACTACTGATACAACTGCAGAGAAGGATTTGGGTAGCCTAAGAGAAACAAGCAATGAATCATTGGAAATTTCCATCACCCTGGAACAAGAAGGCGATAATGTAACAGTTTCCTGCACTGGAGAAGGTCCTCTTGCTAATGAAACATTCCAGGGGGGCTCAGAACCTACGTATACATCAGAGGACCTCTATGGGGACTGGTTGTTTCCTGATGGGGTGTTTTTCTCCTTGATGAGCTATGATGACGATTCTGCAAACAACAGCACAATGGATATCCATAATCACACAACAGAAACTGAAGAATATTCCTTTTATGGAAGTGGGGCACTTGAAGGTTTCGCTATTGCAGGCACATACCATTATTCTCGTATTACCACAGATCCAGAAAGTGAAGAGACAAGCTGGTACACGTATGGCGATGATAAATCAGAACCCCATCATCCGATTACGATGAATATTTCGTTTATCGAAAGCCGAATGACCATCAATTGCAATACATCAGCAGGTCCCTTGACTGGCCTCACGTTTAGTGGAGGAGTCAAGCAACCAACGCCGTAACATCTCTGCTTGGAAAAATCCCCAGAAAGAAACACCAACTGCACCGAATTTCGATGCAGTTGGCTTTATGAGTAGTACTTCAACGATTCAGAGAGTTCATAGGAAGACTTTATCGTAGGTCCTTCTTCATGACATCATACTCTTCCTTTGTCAGTTCACCCTTTGCATATCGCTCTTCAACAATACGGAGTGCATCCCCAGTAGCATTTTTCTTCTTTGAGGTTCTGACAATTGCAATGATGGAAAGAGTCAAAGCAGCGATTACTGCAAGGACAAAAAGTCCCATGATCCACATCCCACCACCATTATACATTCCATAACCGAAGCTATGATGACCAAATCTTCCTGCGTCCCAAATTAATGAACTATACATACACATTCCTCCTAATAACCAAGATCTTTGCGTAATTCCAAATAGGTTTCCCTATTGATCTCGCCCTTTGCGTATCGGCGATTAACTACATCCAATGCTGATGGCTCATGGGTTTTAATCCCTGATTTATCAGACCTAACCATGAAGTAAATAAATACTCCTACTAAAATAAGTAACACTAGCATCATTTGTACTCCTATACCCCCTTAGGGTATATACGCAGTATCATCACATAGCATCTATTCGTCAATGGCGTTACCCATCAAAACACTAGGAGTTCACATAACTTCATGGTTCTTCACATTCATCATGGCTTGTAGTGATACATCTTTTGTCTACTCACTAATTGAATCAGCGATGCCTACTTCACTGATACCTGAGGGGAATCGAGCAGGAGAGCTGTTGGAGAGATTTAGAGGTAGTGGTTTGCGCCAGATTTTGTAAGTGTTTTTATAAAATTCTTTAATCGCTTAATTACGCTTTCAAATGCCAAAAAGGCCGCTTCTTGTTTCTTTTCTTCGACGGAAGGAAGTATGATTACAATATTATAATAGAATCTCCATGTAGGTCTGTATTTTTGACTTGACCCGAAGCTTTTTGGCATAATCCATGAGGCGGGCAATATCCTTCTTCCGTGAAGCGGCATATATCCTCATTGCCTGGTTCACCACCTGTATATCCGCTTTGTGGCGGGTTTGAACCATATCACAGAGAGTACGCTCGATGTTATAGGCTTTGATGGAGTTACCACTTGGAGAAGATAGCGTCATGATTCCCAACTGATATGTTTCCTTGCTGGCCACTTTAGCTACAAGACCTCGCTTGAGGACATTTCCCACATTGTATCCGAAGGGAAATGTCATGGTATACCGTGAAGGAGTCCGGTCGGTCAGTGCATGAAGATACAAAGCGGTCTCATGGGAAAAGATTCCCCTTGAGAATCGCCATTGGAGAATATAAAACTCATCTTCCCTAGTTTCCGGGAGTGTATACACACCTCGCTCAACTCGAACAAGCAATCCGCTGTGTACCATGGAGGTGAGGCATCGCCTTGGAAGGCCTGCCTTGGTCACTTGGGTGCTCGTGATGATCCCCTGCTGTGCTTTTGCCATATTAAGAATCTTTGCATTATCAAGGTTGCTTACTAAACCTCTCTGTACTTTCATGCTATTTATATTATACCTTTTTAGCATGTTTGTACATTAATTTCTGTGAGAACTTCCTAAATCTGCCCTGATGATTTGAATTAAGAGAAAGTATGCTGTATAAAGTCTTTTTTGAAATCAAAGCATCAAGGATGGTCTAACATCTATACATGTTTTCCCTCCCTCCTTCTGTATTGATAGAGCACCTTCCCCAACGTTTTATCCTTCTTCCTTCTCTGCCCCATCACTTCTTCCCAACTCATCGCTTCATGCTTCAGTAAAAGGTAGTGTTCATACCTGTCCTGTTTCAATTCCCCTGATTGCAGTGCGTTCTTTACTGCACACCCTGACTCTGCTGTATGACTACAGTCATGGAACCGACAGTGTGACGCAAGGGCTGCAATGTCAGAGAAACTCTCAGCAATTTCAGAAGCACTACTGTTCATCCCCACTCCCCTGATACCTGGGGTATCGAGCAGGAGAGCTCCAGAGGGTAGTTGGTGGAGAGACCTGGAGGTAGTGGTATGCCTTCCCTTTCCATCACCCACGCGTACTTCTTGTGTTTTGGTGACATCCTTTCCATAGAGCCGATTTACCAATGTCGATTTCCCGGCGCCGCTGGAACCTAAGAGCATATAAGTCTTCCTTGCCTTCAGGGAAAGGAGAAGGCCCTCTATACCATTCCCAGTGAGAGAATCGACTGGGAATACTCTCAAGGATGTGAAACGCTCAGAGGCAATGCTCAGTAAGCTCAGAGGATCTTCAACCAGGTCAATCTTGGTCAGTACCAACAGGGGAGAAATATGATCAGCAGAGAGAATGGAGAGATATCGTTCAATCTTGTGAATATTGAAGTCGTAGTGACTGTCGATCACAATAAGAGCGGTATCCACATTACTTGCAACCACTTCGCGGTTTCCTGTGGCGTATCCTTCCTCGTGAACAAGTGGTTTATGGAATTCAGAAATACGTGATAGTACTGCTTCAATGAGACCCTTCTCTGACTCATAGGAGTTCACAGCACACCAATCCCCTACTACAGGTGTTTGCTGCACTGCGAGGTCTAGAAGATTGTTGAAGGATCCAGATCTTTGAAGCAGGTATGTTTGTATTCCATCACTGCCCCAGTAGTAGCCTCTATTTTCTTTGATGATACGTAGAGGTATATACCCAAGCGTACTGAAAGGCACAAAGTTCTGTGCCAGTTGTTCGTTCCATCCAAGGGAATTGATTTGAGTTTCAGTATTATGTTGTAGTTGCATGAGAACCATCCGGGTTTTAAAGATATAAGAAACAGCCTACCGCTGTTTTGGTAGGATTCCCCGGTATGTGTTTTTCTTTACTGTTTTCTGGTTTTCAAGATCAACACCGTTACCGGGGTTGCCTTACAATCTCCAGATGATTGGTTTTCATCCAAACTCCATAGTGAATTAGTGATATGGATACGATACATCTGCTATCGTATGTAGTCAATTATAAAGAGCCTTTAATGTTCTTGTATGCTGCGATGTATGTTTCTACGGTATAGGAGCGAAGAATCTCTGCAATGAGGTCGAGAGGTAGTTGTTCCAAGGTTTTGAACCGAATACATGATTTTCCCATCATAAGCTTCTTACTCTGCTTCTGTAGCTTAGCCATTTTTTTGTCATCCATGTAGAGCGGCATGAGGTAGAGAGAGAATCCATGCTTCTGTACAGAGAGGGCAGCATATCCTATGGGTTGCTTGTTATAGGTATCAGGGAAAGATCGAAGGGGTATTTCATAGCTGATCATTCCCCAGTTCATACTTTCCTGGATTCCTTCTGGAAGATTCTCAAGGATCAATTTCCTGAGTGGTTCAATGACGGAGCGTTGCTCGCTGGTAAGCTCTGAGAGATATGCTTCTACGGTTGTTGCTTCTGATCGCATGGCAGGCTCCTAAGATTTAATTGAGATATTGGGCAGATATTATAAAAGTGACCCATCAACGATGGGCCACTTGTTAAGTAACGTTTTTAGACTCTTTCGATTAGAAGGAGATAGAAACGCTTGGGCTGAGGGTGAAGGTACCGTCGACGATGTATTCAGCATCGAGAGCATAAGTCACGCCGCCCATTGCATACTCTGCACCAGCACCGATGGTATAAATCTCATCAGATGAAGTTGCAAGGTCGCCAAGGTCAAGCTTGAAGCTAGCAGAAAGGTCGAAGTCAGATACTGTGGTGCTATAGGAAGCCTTAGCAGCCATGTAGTTGACGTCAAGCATGCTGTTATAGTAAGCAGCCCAGATGCCAATGCCAGCAACTTCGGCATCAACATCAGCAACAATTGCGGAAGTCTCAGCACCGAGGTCGAGGAAGAACTCACCAGTAGCAGCAAGAGCAATGTCTTCAAGACCAGCAAGGGAAGCAACATCAGCCTTTGCAGAAACGGTCATTGCATTGTTACCACTGTAATCATTGGTAAATCCAACAGCAGCTTCAACACCGTCAAGAGGCATTACCTTTGCGCCAATGACCATGGGGAGAGAAGATGAAGGGAATGCAGAGGCATACACTTCAACCATGTCAGCATACTTCACGGTAACACCAAAGTTTCCACCAGTGGACATGCCAACGCTAGTAACAAAATCATCAGCATAATCATTCTTGTCTGCCAATACTGAAGGAGCGCTTCCGCTAACACCAGTACCAACATGCAAGGTCAAAGCAACATCGCCCATGTCTACACCCTGCTCAGCAAGAGCCTTATCAAGGTAAATCTCAGCTTTTGCAGTTGCACCGTTGTCCTCATCTTCATACCAAACAGGACCAGCGTCCAAGCTGACCTTCCAGAAATCACCGGTAAAATCAAGGATAGTTACCAAATCAGCAGAACCACCACTTACTGTAGTAGCAGGCGCGGTGAACTCAAAATCATAACCAGCTGAGAAAGAACCGCTAACTTCGATAGGGGTAGCAGCAACCAAAGTTCCTGCAACCATGAGAACCAGCGCCAGAGTCAATACAAACTTTTTCTTCATGACGTAAATCTCCATTTTTTTGCGTGAGAGTTTATTTGTAACATCAGTATGCTGATGCACTTTGTGAGTACAATGGACATAGATTGTGCAAATGATAGATTAATGTGAGGAACAAGTGATGTTGTTTGAGTAAGTGTGAAGCTAAATGGTGTTTGTGTGTGGTTTGTGTGCATAAACATCCTTTGTGTGAAATTTGAGAAGGTTACACAGACACTATCGTTTCGATTGTCAACATTATTGCAGTACATAATCGATTTCATTATCATATAAGTATGATATACCTTTTTGCCTCCGACATCCATGGAAGTGCATATGCAATGCATACACTCCTGAATATCTTTCAAACAACCAAAGCCTCCAAGCTAATACTGCTCGGGGACCTTCTCTATCATGGCCCAAGAAATGCCTTTCCCTATGAGTATAACCCAAAAGAAGCGTGCAGGCTACAAAATAGTGTGAAAGAATCGTTAATTTCTGTACGTGGTAACTGTGATTCCGAAGTTGACCAGATGGTATTGGAGTTCCCCATGCTCTCAGACAGTGCAATCATGCACTTGGAACAAGTTGGTGACCGTTTGATCTATCTCCATCATGGGCACAAGGAGTTACCTCCTCTTAACCCGGGGACGATCGTTATCAGTGGGCATACCCATATTCCTGTAGCTGAGGAGCGGGATGGAATGTTTTTCATCAACCCTGGCTCAGTATCCCTACCAAAGGGAGGGTATCCAGCCAGCTACTGCTTATTGGAAGGCAATACCTTCACTATTTATGAACTGGAGAGCGACAAGGAGATGATGAGCCTTACCATTTAAGGCTTACCACAACCTCCCCTTCTCTCTGGCTGATTACTGCATCGCCATGATGGAGACGCATGATCTGGGCAGTGATGGGCAAGCCCAAGCCACTGCCGGATGTACCACGGCTGGCATCCCCCTTGCTCCAGGGCTCAAAGAAATCTATGTCTCCTGCGATCGTCCCTTTGTTGGTGAAGGTCATGGTGTTCTTCCCAATGGACCAGCCAACCGAGCCCTCGCTTGACTGCAAGGCATTGGTGAGCATGGCACGGGAAGCATAGGTGAGCAGGTTCTGGTCCCCCTGCATGGCAGCATTCTCAGCGTCGAGATAGATACGATCCTGCTCTTCCTTGGTTAATGAAGAGAATACTTGCTGGATGAAGGAAGGGATTGCTATCTCCTCGCTTGTTACCTTCATATCGGGACTTTGGAGATTGCTGTACAGCACCACCTGGGCTATTCGAGCTGAAAGAGCATCATTCTCTTTCTTGAGTGACATCAAGGTCTTCTCATTTGCAGGAAACACCCCGTCAGCAATTCCATCAAGAAGCAGTTTCATACTGGCAACCGGCGTATTCAGGTCGTGGGAGATACTCCTGAGCCAAGCCTGCCGGCTTCTTTTATGCTGGGCAAGGTTCTCATCAAGCATCTTGATCGAGTCATTGATCACACGCTGCTCATCTATCTTGGTCTTGGGGAGCTCAACCCCGTTCTCTCCACTGCTCAATTGCTCCAGCGCCTTCTGGATTCCTTGGGTGTACCGTTCGCTCCGCTTTGAAATGGAAGCTGCCATCATAAGGGCAATGACGAAGGCGATCGGCATCGCCCAAAGAATCGGAAAGAGCAAGCCCTTGAAGAGGTAACCGGTATTCTTGTAGGTAAAGGGAGTAAAGGTGAGCACATCAACCAAGGCAATCACCTCATCGTTATAGGAGATGACCAAGCTCCCGGCAATATCGGTAGCCTTCACCTGGGGAGGAAGGAGAATCGTATGTGTCTGTGATGCAGATTGTTGGTTCACCGAGAGAGAGGAAGTATCGGAATCCTTTTCTATATGCACCTCATAGACAGAACTGTGCATCTCACTTGCAGAAAACCCCTGTTCTGCAATCTGTTGGTGGGCTCGTTGCATCGAGGGAGAACTCATCATCGGCCGCATACCCTCAAACTCATCCGAGTGAGGAACCGGTAGGGAAGCACCACCACTGGTCATGCCATAGGCGATGGCCACCGTACCATCAGGATTGCGGATATACAAGCCACTGACCCGGTCATCTGCCGAGCGTAACAAGATCTCCTCCAGGCTCATCATGGAATAACTGCGACCATCCAGCCCTGCTGAAAGATTTTCACTCAGAGCGGCAAGATAATCCTGGAAGACAGACTCAGTCCAATTGAGTCGCTGGTGGTGGATAGTCACCAAAAATACCGTAGTCTGGATACCCACCACTACGGCAACCACCAATACGAACCCCAGGAAGAGTCTTACGAACTGTCTTCTCATAGCACTGCGCCTTCCTTCTCATGCCCAATGAAACGGTATCCGTAGCCACGAACCGTCTCGATCCAGGGGCCGTCTCCAAGTTTGGAGCGGATATTCTTTATATGGGTATCGACCACCCGTTCGTAGGAATCGACAGCATAGTCGAAACACTCCTCAAGAATTTGGGAACGAGAAACCAAGTGATGTGAGTTTTCGATCAGGAATGCAAGGATTCTCCACTCTGCTGCGGTCAGGATAACCTCCCCTCCATCAACCAGAAGTTGATGATCGGTCTCATCAAAGCGCATCGAGTGGTCATTCACGTAAAGAAAGCCATCGCTTGGGCTGTAACTATTGTTCCTATATCGTCTGAGCACTGCCTGCACCCTGAGTACCAACTCCTTTGGGCTGAAGGGCTTTGAGATATAGTCATCAGCCCCGAGTTCAAACCCAAGGATCCTGTCACTCTCCTCACTACGTGCAGTCATGAAAATCACCGGACAGTCACACTTCTCCTTGAGCTGTTTCACAAAAGCAAAACCATCCCCGTCAGGAAGCATGACATCCTGGATAAGCAGGGATGGAACCTCTCTGGCGACAGCCTCACGAACCGCCCTAAGGGTTGCAAACCCTTTTACTTGATACCCCGAGAGTTCAAGGTACTGGCGAACCCCCTCACGGATCACTTCATGATCCTCTACTATATATATAAGGTCCTGTGTTTCTGCCATCGGTTATTCCTGCCCTTCGCTTCCCTTCCCGGGAAGGCTGGAAGTACTCTTACCGGCGAACCGGTAACCATATCCCCTGACTGTCTCGATCCACTGAGGCCCCATGGGCCCCATCTTTGCACGCATATTCTTCACATGTGTATCGACAATTCGGTCATACGACTCAAAACTATAGTCAAAGCAGTGCTCCAATATCTGTGAGCGGGTGATGAGGATTCCACTATTGCTTACCAAGTAACTCATAATCCTCCACTCTGCAGCAGTAAGCGGTATCTGCGAGCCGTCCAAGGTGAAGAGGTGACTTACCTCGTCGAACTGCAAAACAGACCCTGCCAACACCCAGCTAGAACCTCCCCGGTAGGAGGAGACACTGACATCAATTCGACGAAACAGTGCGTGGACCCTGAGCACCAACTCCTTGAAGCTGAACGGCTTGCATACATAGTCGTCAGCCCCCAACTCGAAGCCTAGGATGCGATCACTCTCAGCAACCCTGCTTGTCACGAAGATGACCGGAAATGAATGGGTCTGCTTCAGTTTCTTGATATAGCTGAAGCCATCCCCATCTGAGAACTGCACTTCCAGGAGCATCAAGTCAGGAACTTGACGACTTATGGCTATCTGCACAGCATGCAAATCCTCAAACACATGCACCTCGTATCCTGAAAGTTCGAGATACTGTTTCACCCCTTCTCGATCCTCACCTGTGGGGTCAACGACATAAATCATCTTCATAATGCAACATCACCATACCTTTGCTCGTCTGACAAGCGTTCTTGTGGATTCAACACATATCTCCACATTATCTTCATATTTCCTCTTAATAATAGACAGGGTGTGTACTGACTGTCAAATACAACAGCTGATAATCACATAGTTCATCCATTCTGCACGCGTGTGGAGATATCCGACCAAAACACCCGTCTATTGCACTGGATAGGCTTCCACGCTACACTTGGCCAATGAAACTCAGGTGGAAAACCCTCATTGGAGACACACTCATACTTAGCCTTTGCATTCTTGCCCTTGTTGCCATCAGCAGACAGACTGCCGGCGGGGGAAGCGGGTATGTGCAAGTTCAGAGCAGTGAAGCCACCTATCGATACAGCCTCGATGTCGATCGTGAGATTACCGTACAGGGGCCACTTGGTGCGACCCACATAGTCATCGAGGATGGTCACGCCCATATCGAGGACTCCGCCTGCCCCACCAAGAGCTGCACCTTCCAGAAACCCATTTCAAATGCACGCTCCTGGATTGCGTGCCTTCCAAACCAGGTGCTGCTTACCATCGTAGGCAGCGAAAGCGAGAATCTGGAGGTTGATGATGTCGCAAACTGAGAAAAAAATTGCCTTCATCAGCGCAGCCACCCTCCTGCTCTCCACCTTGGAGTACCTTATCCCCAAGCCCCTTCCCTTCCTTCGTCTGGGATTGGCAAACCTTCCCCTCCTGGTCATCCTCGATGGCATGTCCTTCGGCCCTTTCTTCATCATCCTGCTACTCAAGGCAGTAGGCCAAGGCATGGTAAGCGGAACACTTTTCTCCTACCTCTTCCTGATTTCCCTTGCAGGGACCCTGAGCAGTGGCATTGCCATGAAAGGGGCTAAGCAACTCCTTGGAATCAGGGTAAGCCTTGTTGGTTGTTCCCTGCTTGGGGCCTTTGTAAGCAATCTGTCTCAACTCCAGGTTGCTTCCTGGGTTGCCTATGGACCCTCCATCTGGATAGCCGCACCGCTTATGCTTGCACTGGGTATGGTCACCAGCTTTGCGTTGGGACTGCTTGCTGAGATCTATCTGCAGAGGGGAACAACGGGAAAAGCTCTCACGCAGGGAACCCTTTCCCTCTCCATACCTCCCACCGAAGAGAAGGTCCCTCACAAACACCTGCTTTTTGCCTCTCTGCTTGCCATTGTTGCAATCCTCCTCGCGAAGGGCCTTGTCACACTTGCTGTTATCACCGCATTGATGTATCTCCTGCAATGGGTCGCTGGGAGAAGAATCCGGATCATACCAGCCCTCATGCTTATCTTCTCGCTGGTTGTATTAAGTCTTTTTGAACCAAATGGGAAGGTATTGCTCAGCATGGGTACGCTTGCATTCACCGAAGGATCACTAACGATTGCTCTTACCAAGGCTCTCCGCCTGCTCTCGCTCCTTGCAGCCAGCCAGAGCCTGAGTGCAAGTAATCCAAAGATAGAAGGCAAGGCTGGTACCCTGCTTGCCCTCACCCTTGCCTATTTCAGCCTGCTCACCCGATCATTCCGGGAAACAAAAGGCTCTGTCATACAACGTGTGGATCAGGCACTGCAGGCAACTGCAAGTGGGAAGGGCACTGATAAAACACCTCCTGTCACGCATAAAAAGCCAATCAACATACCACTGTTCCTTTTTATTGTTTTGGGTGTACTTGCTGTCTCACTCATAAGCTTAATAGTATATTAAGTTCTATCGGGTAATATTATTTGATACTACTGTCATTTTATTTTTAAATTTTTCCAATTTATTTTATTTATATATGCACTAATCTGATATTTAGTGCATTTTCTTATGTATTTTTATTCCTTTTATTTTTTTTTATCGTATTGACCTTATTAGATATTTTTTTATACATTATGGCCAAGAAACCTAATGAGGAGTACATCATGGCTGATAAGAAACAAACCGAAGAGCTTTTTGCAGGACAGAAAGCACTCCAGGACATGATCGAACGTGTAAAACGTGCACAAGCCAAATTCGCTACCTATTCACAGGAACAGGTCGATGCCATATTCCGCTCTGCTGCCATTGCAGCGAACGACGAGCGTATCAAGTTGGCCTTAATGGCGGTGAAAGAGACCGGCATGGGCATTGTGGAGGATAAGGTTATCAAGAACCACTTCTCTGCAGAATACATCTTCAACAAATACAAGGATGACAAGACCTGTGGGATCATAGAGGTGGACCAGGCATTCGGTATCAAGAAAATTGCTGAACCGAAGGGCGTCATTTGCGGCATTATCCCTACCACAAACCCAACCAGTACTGCAATCTTCAAGAGTTTGATCGCCTTAAAGACTCGTAACGCAATCATCTTCAGCCCACACCCAAGAGCAAAAGAGTGCACTTGTGAAGCAGCCCGTATCATTCTTGAGGCTGCAGTGAAGGCAGGGGCACCTGAGGACATCATCGGCTGGATCGATGAACCCTCCATTGAGAAAACAGACTACCTGATGAAAAACAAGCTGGTGAATCTTATCCTTGCCACCGGTGGTCCCTCTATGGTCAAGAGCGCCTATTCCTCCGGTATCCCTGCCATCGGGGTTGGTCCTGGCAATACCCCTGCCCTTATGGACAAGAGTGCAGACGTCAAGATGGCGGTCAGCTCGATTCTCATGAGCAAGACCTTTGACAATGGAGTGGTCTGTGCAAGTGAACAGGCAGTAATTTGCCACAAGGACATCTATGATGCAGTAAAGAAAGAGTTTTCTGATCGTGGTGCACGATTCCTCACAAAGAAGGAAGCTGACATGCTTCGCAAGGTCATCCTCGACCCAAAGCGTGGGACCGTAAACCCAGCCATTGTTGGACAGAAAGCTTCCAAGGTAGCTGAAATCGCTGGATTCACCGTTCCCGAGACCACCAAGGTCCTTATTGGGGAGGTGGAACATGCCGATGCTTCTGAACCATTTGCCCATGAAAAACTCAGTCCGGTATTGGCAATGTACAAGTGTGACAACTATGGGGAGGGAACCAACATGGCAGCAACCTTGGTTGCCTTGGGTGGTTACGGGCATACCAGTGTGCTCTACATTGATGAGAATGAGACAGAGAAGGTTGACACCTACAGCAGGACTGTTAAGACCAGCCGTGTATTGGTGAACATGCCTGCCAGCCAGGGAGCAATTGGGGACATCTACAACTTCCGCCTGGAGCCTTCCCTCACCCTTGGCTGTGGTTCTTGGGGAAACAACTCGATCAGCGAGAACGTAGGACCAAAACACCTGTTGAACATCAAGACCGAAGCTGCCAGGAGGGAAAACATGCTCTGGTTCAAACTGCCTCCAAAGACGTATTTCAAGTACGGCTGTCTGCCTGTTGCCCTTGGCGAGTTGAAGGGTAAGAAGCGCGCATTCATCATCACCGACTCATTCCTGTTCACCAGTGGTATGGTGGATAAGATCACCGATACACTCGATGCAATGGGTATCGAATGTGAAACATTCCATCAGGTAAAACCCGATCCTACCTTGGGCACCATTACCGAGGGAATGAAGCTGATAAATGCTTTCAAACCCGATGTACTCATCGGTCTTGGCGGTGGTTCCCCTATGGATGCTGCAAAGATCATGTGGTTGCTCTACGAGCACCCGGAGGTACAGTTCGATGGGCTTGCTTTGCGGTTCATGGATATCCAGAAGCGAATCTATGCATTCCCCAACATGGGAAAGAAAGCCGAGCTTGTATGTGTACCTACCACCAGTGGTACTGGTAGTGAGGTTACCCCCTTTGCCATCATCACTGATGAGAAAAGTGGAATGAAATACGCAATTGCAGACTATGCACTCACCCCGACCATGGCGATCGTGGATAGTGAGCTAGCCATGGGAATGCCCAAGGGGCTGACCGCAAGCTGTGGTGTTGATGTATTGACCCATGCCCTGGAAGCACTTGCCTCGAGTATGTCCACCGACTATACCAATGGATTGAGCCTGGAAGCGGCCCGCGTCATCTTCAAGTACCTGCCAAAGGCGTATCGGGATGGAACGGACAAGAAAGCACGTGAGAAGGTTCACAATGCCTCGACCATCGCAGGTATGGCCTTCAGCAATGCATTCCTGGGAGTCTGTCACTCGATGGCACATAAGTTGGGAGCCCAGTTCCATATTCCCCATGGTATGGCAAATGCGCTGCTGCTCTGTAATGTCATTCGCTACAATGCAACGGACAACCCGACAAAGCAGGCTTCCTTCCCACAGTACGAGTACCCCTCCGCTGTGAGCAGGTATGCAAGAGCTGCTGACTACATTGCCATGATAGTAAATGAACAGGAGAATACTCCCTACATCAAGACTACGGCAACCGATAGCCAGGACAAGAAAGTTGAGGCCTTGGTTGCAGGGATTGAGATGCTGAAAAAGGAACTTGATATACCTTCCTCCATCAAGGAGTGGGGCATCAAGGAGGAGGACTTCCTGGCAGTGGTTGACGAGCTTGCAGTGAAAGCATTCGATGACCAGTGCACGGGAACCAACCCCCGCTACCCCTTGATCGGCGAGATCAAGCAACTCTACCTGGACTGTTTCTATGGAAGGGTGTACCAGGAAGCCTAGGTGCGATTAATTCTTACCCAGAGAGGACTCCGCTTGACGGGGTCCTCTCTATCTGTGTTCAAGAAATAATGCATCACTAAAAATGTAAGAATATGGTTAAGGAATCCCGAGCAAGAACAAACCTCCCAGGCTTCTATACAAGAAATGCCTCTTGTATTACTATGCTCGCATGTTTGAATGCAAACTCATCTGTACAGATATTGACGGAACCCTGCTTGATCCAAACCACCAGATCAGCGACAGAACAAAGGAAGCCATTCGCCGTGCTCGGAGAAAGGGCATTATCGTTGCGCTTGTCAGCGGCAGGATCTCAGGAAGTCTTACCCTGATCCAAGAGGAACTGGGAATCACCGGACCACTGGGGTGTTTCAATGGTTCACTCGTGCTTGATGAGGACGGAAAGGAACTGGAAGCACATCCCATCAGAGGGGAGCAGTGTACGCAAGTCCTCTCCTACCTTGCACAGACCGAGCTTGAGTGCTTTGTTTTTACCAATGAGAGTTGGTACATGCATGAAATGAATGCCTGGTACGATGTAGAAGTGAAAGCTTCACGCACACAAGGACGTATTACCTCCCTGGACAGTCTTTGTGATACGCTAGGCGCGGGTGAGAGACCCTTCAAGCTCTTGGCTATGCATAATGACCCTGAATATATGAGGAAACAAGAGAAAGCGTTGCAGACCCGATTCGGCAGCTCCTTGAATATCTTCAGCTCCTCCCCCCGCTATATAGAAATTCTGGCAAGAGGTGTGGACAAGGGTCATGCAGTTCGCTCTCTCTGTGAATCGTATGGGGTGGGCCCTGGAACCGTTATGGCAGTAGGCGACTACTACAATGATATTGGGATGTTCCGAGCAGCTGGATATGCGGTTGCTATGGCCAATGCCCCCGATGAGGTAAAAGCGCATGCACACGCATGTACCGCCAGCAATAGCGAAGATGGTCTGGCCCTCGCCATTGAGTCAGTCCTATGAAGCGGATACTCTCCCTCTACAGAGGGTTGCCGCAGCCGATCTATGTTCTCTTCTTTGCAACAGTCGTCAATGCTGTCGGGATATTCATCTATCCATTCCTGACGCTCTACCTCACCAGACGATTGGGATATACCCCGCTGCAAGCGGGTGCATTCATGACCATCGCCTCCATCCTCTATGTACCTGGCTCCTTCATCGGCAGCAAACTTGCCGACACCATCGGGCGAAAGCCGGTGTTGGTGGTATTCCAACTGCTGATGGATCTCTGTTTCATCCTGGCGGGTTTCTTTGAGGGAGAGGCATTCGTGCCCTACTTCATTCTGCTGGGTTTGTTCTTCGATGGTGCGGTCGACCCCGCCCGGGAAGCTTTGAAAACCGATGTTACCAGCATCGAGAATCGTCAGGTCTCATTCAGCCTCATCTACCTTGGACACAATGTAGGCTACTCCATCGGCCCGGTCATCGCAGGTTACCTGTTCTACAAAGCTCCTGAATGGTTGTTCTATGGGAATGCCGCAGCCGGCATTCTCTCCGTGCTGCTTGTCATGCTCAAGATACGAGAGAGCAAGCCTTCCAAGGAACTGATCGAGGAGAGCAAGGGATGGGATACCACAGAAAAAGGTGAAGAGGGAGGCCTTTTCAAGGCCTTGCTCACCCGTCCAAGGCTCCTATTCTTCGCACTTTCGGTCACCTTTTTCAGCTTTGCCTACAGCCAGACATTGTTTGCGCTCCCTCTGCTTACCACCAACCTGTTTGGCCAGGCGGGAGCCCCTCTGTATGGCAAGATGATGGCGATCAACGGGATCGTAGTGGTTATATGTAATCCAATTATTGTAAGCTTGCTCAGACGGTTTCACCCTCTGGCAAATTCAACCCTCTCTGGTATTTTCTATGCGATCGGATTCGGCCTCTTTGCTTTTGCAACCACCCCATTTGTATTTATGGGATTGACAGTGATCTACACGTTGGGGGAGATCATATCTGCAACGAATGACAATTTTTACGTGGCCAACAATACCCCGATCAGCCACCGCTCAAGGTTCTCTGCAATCCTGCCCATCATCATGGGTACCGGGCATGCAATAGCCCCCATTACTGGGGGCCTGATCATAGAATCGTACTCCATGAGCCTGCTCTGGATCACCACTGCCCTGGCCGCCCTGATCGGGGCAACCGGGGTCTTCCTGATCTACCTGAAAGAAAAACAGGAACGAAAGTAAATACTTACAGCTTTTCCAAGAGTGCCTTTACTGCATCAGAAGGAAAATCCTTATCAGTCTCATGCTCGCTGAGCAATTGCTTCAACCATGAAGTTACTGCCTCACTCTGCGGCAAGATGTACCCTGCTTCACGATAACAGTCCTCGGCAAGTACACGATTGCTTGCTGCAATGGCATGCATGAGCTGCTTGAAGACAGGATCATCACTTGCCTCTGCGAGGCTTCTAGCCAGGCGCTCCTGTCCTGCTTTACTCTTTGCCAAGGCGAATAAGCTCTTTCTTACTGCCTCACTCTTTTCCTGCGGAGGTGGATAGACAGAAGGGACCAAGTAGATTGCATGACTTGGGCAGGCATCCACACAGAGTCGGCAACCATCCTGGCATTTAGCGAAATCTATCTGTCCATTTTCCGTATCGGTTGCACCTGTTGGACAGACAAACAGACAGACACAATCTTTGGTGCAGAGGGAAATATTTCTTGCAGCATGCATCAGATGGCCTCCTTCTGGATGGGGTGTATCTTGAAACTGGGAACTTTGCAGATCGGGCAAAGGGAAGGAGGAGTGTCCCCTACATAGATAAAGCCACAAATCTCACACACCCATACATTGGTGTTTTCAAGCAGTGCACTGCCCTGCTTCTCATACCGTACCATGAGTGCCTTCAGGAGTTTGGAAGCCTTCTCACCCCAAAGCAGTGCTCGTTTTGCTCCTCTGTCATTGGCTTTCTCAGCAGCATTGCTTGCTTCTGTAAAACCACCAGACAAATCTGCATTGATTGCAGCAAGCAATCTCTGGTAATCCTGTACCTTCTCATTGGTACGTTGTTTGTCATAATAGGCAGCGAGTGTCCCGAACAGGGCGGCTTCCTCACTCCTGAGTTGCTTGTTACATGCTTTTTGCAGATTGGAACAGAGAGCTCCAAGTTCATCGGCTGACATCTGTCTCATATCGTCTTCCATGAACGACCTCCTCTTCTTGTTTATCGCTTACAGTATAGCATTCCATGTTGGTTTTTTGGAAAAAGACTCGAGGTTTTTCAATTCATCCATTTTGCTGGATATTATTTTTACCAGGAACAATCTAGACACGTGTATAATTTACCTACACGCAGGCAAGAATGGAGGGACCTGCAAGAAAACAGTATCTAATGACGAATTTTTAGAATACAAAGGTTTGTATTATCCATACTTTCTCCATGAAACACAGAGAAATTGGACAAGCAATCAAAGAACTCAGACAACAGAAAAACATGACACAGGAAGAACTCATAGAGAGAGCTGACCTCTCTCGAAGCCAGCTCTATTACATTGAATCGGGAAGACGGACACCCCGCCTTCCCACAATCCATAGTATTTGTGCCGCGCTCGAACTTTCATTTCTCGAGTTTGTGCACTATCTCTATCGTTACTCCCCTACCTCTTCAACACCAAGCATCTCATCAATGGATGCACCAGGGGCAACCATCGGATAGACCTTGTCATCGACAGGTATCTCACAATCAATGAGAACAGCTTGTCCCAGGTCCAGTGCCGCCTGAAGAATCGGCTTCGGATCATCAGTCTTGCTGATTCTCATTCCCTTTACCCCATAGGCCTCAGCAAGTTTCAACCAATCGATGGGGGTATCGAGAGTGGTCTCACTGTAACGTCGGTCGAAGAAGAGCGTCTGCCACTGACGTACCATGCCCAGTGTCTGGTTGTTCATCAAGAGAATGATAACCGGTAGCTGATACCGCGCAATGGTAGCCAGTTCATTGCAGTTCATCTTGAAACTGCCATCCCCGGCAACATTGACGACGCGAGCATCAGGATTGGCTACCTGTGCTCCGATCGCAGCTCCTGTTCCATACCCCATGGTTCCAAGCCCACCACTGGTGAGGAAGTGACCGGGCTGGAGGTGCTTGAGGAACTGTGCAGCCCACATCTGATGTTGTCCAACCTCAGTAACGGCAAAGAACCCTTCAGGAAGCACGCTCTGCAGCGCTTTCAGGATCTCCTTGGATCGGGCACTCTCGCTGTCCACCCTGATTGGGTATCGCTTCTTATATTCAGCAACTTGCTCCATCCACTTCGTATGCGTCATGGGATTCACAATTCGGTTGTTCAGCTCATTCAGCACTACTTTCAGGTCCCCGATCAAGTGACAGTAGGTCTTGATATTCTTGTCAATTTCAGCCGGGTCCACATCGATGTGGATAATCTTGGCATTCTTCGCAAATGCACTGGCTTTGCTGACAACCCGGTCACTGAAGCGCGCACCGATTACCACCAGAAGGTCGCAGGATGAAACACTCATGTTTGAGACTTTCGTCCCATGCATGCCGACCAAACCGGTGAAACGGGGACTGAGGGAGCTCACAGCTCCAACTCCCATCAGTGAGGTACAGGCAGGGCTGTCTATGTTTTCCAGGAACTGGGAGAGCTCTTCACTCGCCTTGGCCCTGATCACACCACCACCGATATAGCACATCGGTCTCTGGGCTTGCTTGATCAGCTGCAAAGCCTGTTCCATGCTCTTCTCACTCAATCGTTCGGTACGGGGTTGCAAGGCCTCAATCGGTTGGGGTGAGAAATCTGCGGTATAGACCGTCACATCCTTCGGAACGTCGATCAGGACAGGACCAGGTCTGCCCTCCTGAGCAATCTTGAAGGCAGTACGTATCGTCTCAGCCAAGTCAGCTACATCCTTTACAATAAAGTTGTGCTTGGTGATCGGCATGGTAATGCCGGTTATATCCACTTCCTGGAAACTGTCCTTTCCCAGAAGGGGAACGGTTACATTTCCGGTGAAGGCAACCATGGGAACACTATCCATGTAGGCTGTGGCAATACCGGTAACGAGGTTTGTGGCTCCCGGTCCACTGGTTGCCATACATACGCCTACCTTTCCAGTGCTCCTGGCATACCCGTCAGCAGCGTGGCTGGCACCCTGCTCATGGCTGGTCAGGATATGGCGGATTCTGCTCTGATTCTGGTACAGGGCATCATAGAGAGGCAATACAGCCCCTCCAGGAAACCCAAAGACGGTATCCACGCCCTGTTCAATCAGACATTCTATGATTATTTGTGCTCCAGTCATCTGCATGGTAGATTCTCCTCTTTGTGTATCATTTCTTGAAGACAGCTCCGGTGGCAGCACTGGTTACCTGCTTGGCATAGCGGGCCAAATACCCGGTGGTAATAGGCGGCTCCTTACAGACCCATTGCTTCTTCCGCTCAAGAAGCGTCTTCTCATCGACCAACAAACTGAGCTCACCCTTTGGTATATCAATGCTGATCGTGTCCCCTTCCTGGACGAGGGAGATTGGACCACCCTCAGCAGCCTCAGGGCTGACATGTCCGATGGAAGCTCCCCGGGTGGCACCACTGAAGCGGCCATCGGTGATCAAGGCAACATCCTTGTCCAGGTTCATACCGGCAATTGCACTGGTGGGACTGAGCATCTCACGCATGCCGGGGCCTCCCTTCGGTCCCTCATAGCGGATGACAATAACGTCCCCTGCCTTGATCTCTCCAGCAAAGATTGCCTTGATGGTATCTTCCTCACTCTCGAATACTCTCGCTGGTCCTTTGTGCACCAACATTTTCTCATCAACAGCACTCCGCTTCACCACAGCCCCATCTGGAGCAAGGTTTCCCCTGAGTACGGCGATTCCCCCGGTCTTGCTGAACGGGTTGTCGATGGGACGGATGACCTCATGGTTGTAGATGGGTGCTGCTCTATAGAGCTCCCCGACCGTCTTCGCACTCACCGTTGGCAGGTCTGCATTGAGCAGTCCAGCCTCTCCCAGTTCTCTCATCACTGCAAGTACACCACCAGCCTCATAGAGGTCCTCGATATGGTCAGGGCCGGCAGGAGCAAGATGGCAAAGATTGGGTACTTTGGCGGCAATATCATTCGCCATGAAAATATCCAGGTCAACACCAGCCTCATGGGCTATTGCCGGCAGATGGAGCATGGTATTGGTACTGCAACCCAAGGCCATATCAACGGCCATAGCATTGGCAAACGCTTCCTTGGTCATGATATCCAGGGGACGGATGTTCTTTTTCAACAATTCCATGATCTGGTATCCTGCTTCCTTGGCAAGCCTGTCCCGTGCGCTGTAGACAGCTGGTACGGTTCCATTGCCGGGGAGTCCCATTCCAATGGCCTCAGTCAGGCAGTTCATGCTGTTTGCGGTAAACATGCCACTGCAAGAACCACAGGTCGGACAGGCATTGTTCTCATAGGAGAGCAACTCTTCCTCACTGATCAATCCGGCTGCAAGGCTTCCCACTTTCTCAAACATGACCGAGAGGCTCGTTCCACAGGAGCTGTCGCCGGGAATCTTACCGGCAAGCATCGGTCCACCGGAAACAAAAATGGAAGGAATATTGATCCTAGCGGCAGCCATCAACATTCCAGGGACAATCTTGTCACAGTTGGGGACGAAAACCAGAGCATCAAAAGGATGGGCTGTTGCCATGATCTCGATGGAATCAGCGATGACCTCACGGCTTGCCAGAGAGTATTTCATCCCTGTATGGCCCATTGCAATACCATCACATACCCCAATGACAGGGAACGAGACTGGGTTTCCCCCAGCTTGGCGTACCCCGCTCTTTACAGCGTTGACAATTCTATCAAGGTGAATATGTCCTGGGATGATCTCATTGGCCCCATTCACGATACCAATGATCGGCATGTGGATTTCACGATCTGTCCATCCAAGTGCCTTCATCAGTGACCGGTGGGGGGACCTATCGGCTCCCTCAGTCATCTGCGCTGAACGTCTCTTGCTTTCGTCCATTGTATCCTCCTCCCTTTACAGGGCCTGGGCTATCAGGTCGCCCATCTCACTCGTACCGACCTTTTTCATACCGTCGGTGTAAATATCTGCTGTACGGTACCCTGCATCCAACACCGAGCTAACTGCCTTCTCAATTGCATCGGCCTCCTCAGAGAGGGAGAAGCTGTAGCGCAACATCATGGCTACCGAGAGTATGGTAGCGATCGGGTTGGCCAGGTCCTTGCCTGCAATATCAGGGGCACTGCCGTGTATCGGCTCGTACATCCCAAAACCATCCTCAGCCAGGGAAGCAGATGGGAGCATACCGATGGAACCGGTGATTTGGCTCGCCTCATCACTGAGGATATCGCCAAACATGTTCGAGGTTACAATCACATCGAACTGACGGGGATTACGAACCAGCTGCATGGCTGCATTATCGACATACATGTGGCTTACTTCCACATCGGGGTACTCACTTTGTATTCTTTGTACCACCTCTCTCCAGAGCTGGCTGGAATTGAGGATATTTGCCTTGTCTACACTGCATAGGCGCTTTGAACGCTTCTGGGCAATCTCAAAACCCTTTCGTACAATCCGCTCAATCTCCACTACTGTATAGGCCATGGTATCATAGGCACGGTCATCACTGCGACCGCGCTCGCCGAAGTAGATACCGCCGGTGAGTTCACGCACCACCATGATATCCAGTCCTTCACCAATGATTTCGCTCTTCAGTGGGCAGGCATCAGCGAGTTGCTTGTAAAGAATTGCAGGACGCAGGTTGCAGAACAACCCCATGCCGCCACGCAAGCCAAGCAGGGCCTTCTCTGGTCTGAGGTGGGAAGGAAGGGTATCCCACTTCGGTCCACCAACTGCCCCAAGGAGCACCCCGTCACTCTGTTTGCACCCCTCAAGGGTGGCATCAGGAAGGGGAATCCCTACATTGTCGAGGGCCACACCACCTGCATCATAGCTGCTGGTAGTGAACTCATGGGAGAATTTCTTGGCAACCGCCCCAAGGACTTTTACGCCCTCTCTTACGATATCTGGTCCGATTCCATCGCCGGGAACCAGTGCAATATGCTTCTTCATGCCTTGCCTCCCCCGTTTGCGATGTAACCGGCAAGCCCACCGTTTGCGATCAGGTCCTGCATAAAGGGAGGAAATGGCTCACTATGGAACACATCTCCTGTGCTCTCATTGGTGATGGTACCAGTGTTGAAATCGACACTGACCACATCACCGGCCTTGATCCCGTCACAGGCCTCAGGGCATTCGAGGATGGGGAGCCCGATATTGATTGCGTTGCGGTAGAAGATTCTTGCGAATGTTCTTGCGATTACGCAGCTGATCCCACTTTCCTTGATGGCGATGGGAGCATGCTCACGGCTTGAACCGCAACCAAAATTCTTGTCAGCTACCATGATATCTCCCTCTTTCACCTGTTTGATGAAATCCTGGTCGATATCCTCCATGCAGTGGGAGGCCAACTCCTTGTGATTGGAGGTATTGAGATACCTCGCTGGGATGATTACATCGGTATCGACGTTGTCCCCATATCTAAAAACCGTTCCTTTGGCTTGCATCTTACTCCTCCATAACCTTTGCAGGATCGGCGATATATCCTGCGATCGCACTTGCAGCGGCAACTGCCGGACTGGCAAGATAGACTTCACTCTTCACATGACCCATTCTTCCCACAAAGTTACGGTTGGTGGTACTCACCGCACGCTCACCTTCTGCGAGGATTCCCATATGTCCGCCAAGACAGGGACCACAGGTGGGGGTGGAAACAGCACAACCGCTGTCGATGAAGATATCAAAGAGCCCTTCATGCATTGCCTGCTTCCAGATCTCCTGTGTTGCAGGGAAGATCAGGGTACGGACATGCTTGGCAATCTTTTTGCCCTTCAGTATGGCTGCTGCCTGCCTCAGGTCACTGATATGTCCATTGGTGCAGCTTCCGATGACAACCTGGTCAATTCTCACCTCACCGACTTCATCGATGGTCCTGGTGTTGGACGGGAGGTGGGGGAAGCTTACCGTGCTCTTTACTGTGCCGAGGTCGATGTTGATCACCCTCTCATACTCAGCATCACTATCTGCTTCGTAGATGACAGGTTCCTTCGGACAGTGCTCTTTCAAGTACTCCAAGGTTACCTCATCCACTGGGAAGATTCCGTTCTTGGCACCAGCCTCGATGGCCATGTTTGCAATGGTGAAACGGTCATCGATGGTAAGGTTCTTCACCCCTTCCCCACTGAATTCCATGCTCTGGTAGAGTGCACCATCGACCCCGATCATCCCAATGATGTGGAGGATCAGGTCCTTTCCACTCACATGAGGTCCGAATGAACCGGTAAGATTGAACTTGATGGCGGTCGGCACCTTGAACCAAGCTTGGCCGGTAGCCATACCGCAAGCCATGTCAGTGGAACCAACACCAGTGGAGAAAGCGCCCAAGGCACCATAGGTACAGGTATGACTATCCGCACCGATGACCAAATCTCCTGCCCCGACCAATCCTTTCTCTGGAAGCAAGGCATGCTCAATACCCATCTGGCCTACATCAAAATAGTTGGTGATCTCATGGTCGTGTGCGAAACAACGTAGTGCCTTGCACTGCTCTGCTGCCTTGATATCCTTGTTCGGGGAGAAATGGTCTGGGACAAGGGCAACCTTATCCTTGTCAAATACCGTCTCCTTGCCGAATTTTCCAAATTCGTTGATGGCAACTGGAGCCGTAATGTCGTTGCCCAGTACCATATCCAGGTCCGCCATGATCAACTGTCCAGCGCGTACGCTCTCCAGCTTGGCGTGGTGGGCCAGGATTTTCTGTGTCATTGTCATACCCATGGGGTGTCTCCTTCCTTCATTCAACCGAGGGCTCAATTCCCTCGGCAATTAATTTATACTCGATACTATCACTCAAGGCAAACCAACTGGCCTCGATGATGTCCCTGCTGACTCCAATGGTGGTCCAACTTTCGTTACCATCGGTGGACTCAATGAGAACCCTAACCTTACTGGCCGTTGCCCCTGCCGAGTCCAAGACCCGTACCTTGTAGTCGGTCAGGTGTATACGCTTGAGGGTGGGATAGAACTGTTCAAGAACCTTTCTCAGTGCTTGGTCAAGGGCATTGACCGGGCCTTCACCCTCTGCGGCAGTGATGGCACTCTCACCCCCAACCTTTACCTTTACAACCGCGGCATGGGTTGCGTCGCTGAGTGGGTCCGCATAGGGGCTGCTGCCGATGGTCTGGTAGTGCACCAGTGAGAAATAGGGCTTATACATCTTCAAGTGTCGTCTGATCACCAAATCGAAGCTGCTTTCTGCTCCTTCAAACTGATAACCCTCTGCCTCAAGTTGCTTGAGCTCATCCATCAGACTCACCGTAACAGGATCGTCCTTATCAAGATCGGGCATCACACGGGCGATTCGCTTAAGCATCAAGGCCCTTCCAGCAACTTCACTCATCAGGAGCCTACGTTCATTGCCCACCTGCAAGGGATCGATATGCTCGAAGGAGTGAGGATTCTTCTGCACCCCATCGATATGCATGCCACCCTTATGGGCAAAGGCACTCTTTCCGATGAAGGGAGCTCCGCCGCTGATACGCACATTTGCGATCTCAGCAACCTGCCGACTGGTTGCCGTCAGCTGTTCAAGACTCTCTCCGCAGAGACAATCCACACCGAGCTTGGTCCCAAGAATTCCTGCAACCGTTGCAAGGTTTGCATTTCCGCAACGCTCACCGAAACCAAGCAAGGTTCCCTGTACCTGTATGGCACCAGATTCAACTGCAGCTATGGAACTGGCAACGCCACAGCCAATATCATCATGAGCATGGATCCCGATAGGAATTCCAGGAAAAGCTTCTGCTGTCTCAAAGGTGATACGCGCAACTTCACTGGGTATCATGCCACCACGGGTTTCACAGAGCACCAGGGTGGAGGCTCCCCCGTCCAGGGCGGCCTGCAAGGTTGCCTTTGCATACTCGCTGTCATCGAGATATCCATCATAGTAGTGTTCAGCGTCAAAGAACACTTCACTTCCGCTCTCAGTAATAAACTGTATGCTGTCACGGATCATCGCAAGGTTCTCTTCAGGGGTGGTGCGAATCACATCAGTGACATGGAGCTTCCAACTCTTTCCGAAGATGGATACCACCTTGGTTTTTACGCTGGCAAGGTTTTTCAGATTGGGATCGTCAGCCGCCGTACTGTTCTTTCTCCGTGTGGAACCAAAGGCGACCAAGGTTGCATGGGAGAGGGAGAGCTGCTCAGCGCGGTGGAAGAATTCCAGGTCCTTGGGATTCGATCCAGGGTTGCCTGCCTCAATATAGGCAACTCCCAGTGAATCCAAGGCCTTCACAATCTTCAGCTTATCTTCCACCGAGAAGCTGATCCCTTCACCCTGGCTCCCATCACGGAGGGTTGAGTCAAATAAATCTATCTTATGCATCACCTCGGTCTTTCTCCTTATCTGAATGGGAACGCAACATGTCGTTCTCAAAACTTGGTGAAGTGGTGGGTTTGAGTGACCCTCCACCCGAGATCGAGGATGCTTCATCAAGCATACGGTTCACTGCAGCAAGACAGCTGAGAATCGAAGCTTCGATAACGTCGGTGCTTACACCACGTCCACGGTACATACCATGTCCATCGGTGATCTTTACATGGACTTCTCCAAGTGCATCCCGGTGCTCAGTGACTGCCTGCAGGCTATAATCCTCCAGACTGAAGGGATGACGGATAATCTTCTCCACTGCCCTGAGTGCTGCATAGACCGGACCGGTACCGAGTGCAACCTCCTGGTAGGTCTTCTCCCCTTTTCTCAGGGTTACACAGGCAGTGCTGGTCATCAGATTGCCACTGTTGACCACAAAACGCTCCAGCTCCCAAATTACCGGGCTACTCTGGCTGGAAGTCTCCACCAGGGCGATAAGATCGCGATCGGTGATGGTCTTCTTTCGGTCTGCGAGATTCTTGAATTCTGAGAAGAGTGTCTTTACTTCCTCTTTGCCCAAGGCATAGCCAAGGTCAACAAGGCGTTTCTCGAAGGCGTGTTGCCCGCTGTGCTTACCCAGCACAAGACTGGTAGTCATCACTCCTACACTCTCTGGGGTCATGATCTCATAGGTAAGGCTGTTTGCCATCATGCCATGCTGGTGGATGCCACTCTCATGGGCAAAGGCATTTGCACCTACGATTGCCTTGGAAGGGTTCGGTTTGACACCGGTGATCTGGGAGAGCAGACGACTTGAACGCGATATTTCCTCAGTGCGTACCTGGTAGGAGAATGGGTAATCATCATTTCTTGTCCTGATGGCCATCACCAACTCTTCAACAGCGGCATTCCCTGCCCTTTCCCCAATACCGCAGACGGTACACTCTGCCTGACGTGCCCCGGCCTTCAGTCCAGCAAGGCTATTGGCAACTGCAAGGCCAAGATCATTGTGACAGTGGACTGCCAGGATGGCTTTATCCACATTGGGTACCTTGTTCATGACGGTGGAAACCATCCGGGTCATGTCATCAGGGGTTGCATACCCGACGGTATCCGGCAGATTCACGACACTTGCCCCTGCCTTGATCACTTCCTCAACAACCTTGCACATATAGTCAAGGTCGGTCCTGGTTGCATCCTCCAGGGAGAACTCCACATTATCGGTCAGGTTACGGGCAAACTTCACCATGGCGGCGGAACGCCTCAAGGCATCCTCGCGGCTCATCTTCAGCTTGAACTCCAGATGGAGATCGCTGGTTGCCAGAAAGGTGTGGATCCTGGGTCTTCTTGCGTGTTTCACCGCTTCCCAGGCTACTTCAATGTCTCTCTCCAAGGCTCTTGAGAGTGAGGCAACGGTGACATCCTTTACCTCTTTGCTGATAGCCTGGACGCTGGCAAAGTCACCGGGAGACGCTATGGCAAACCCGGCTTCTAGGATATCCACACCGAGGGCCTCTAGCTGTAAGGCCATGCGAATTTTCTCGTCCAGGTTCATGCTGTATCCAGGAGCCTGCTCGCCGTCTCTCAGTGTGGTATCAAAGATATAGATTCTGTCCTTTTCCATAGTGTCCTTCCCGGTAATATTAAGAGTTTTGGTTTGTTACTTTTTCAGCCAGCTCATCAGTGAGCGAAGCTTTTCACCTGTCTTCTCCAACAGACTTTCCTTTTCAATGCGCTTCTTTGCATTGAAGTAGGGTCGGCCAACCTGGTTCTCGAGCAGCCAGTTGCGGGCAAATGTCCCTTCCTGGATGTCGGTAAGAACCTGCTTCATGGATTTCTTGGTCTCATCGGTGATGATCTTTGGACCGGTTGTGTAATCCCCGTACTCAGCGGTATCACTGATGGAGTAACGCATGTAGGAGAGTCCGCCCTGGTTGATCAAGTCAACGATCAGCTTCATCTCATGGCAACATTCGAAGTATGCCATCTCAGGCTGGTAGCCTGCTTCCACCAAGGTGTCGAATCCAGCCTTGATCAAGGCGGTTACACCACCACAAAGCACAGCCTGCTCACCAAAGAGGTCGGTCTCTGTCTCTTCCTTGAATGTGGTTTCAAAGATACCTGCACGACCAGCGCCCAAGCCCTTAGCGTAAGCAAGAGCAACGTCCTTGGAATCGCCACTGGGATCCTGGTTGATTGCAATCAGGGAAGGAACACCCTTGCCTTCCTGGAACTGGGTGCGGACCGTGTGGCCAGGACCCTTGGGTGCGATCATGATAACGTTCACGTCAGATGGAGGTGCAATCTGGCCGAAGTGGATGTTGAATCCATGTGCGAATGCGAGGTATTTACCCGCGGTCAGATTTTTCTCGATGCTGTCATGGTAGATCTTTGCCTGTCTCTCATCCGGCAGCAACATCATGATGACCTGAGCCATGGCACTTGCTTCCTCAGCGGTTGCAACCTGCAAGCCTGCTTCTTCAGCAATCTTCCAGCTCTTTGAACCTTTGTAGAGACCTACGACAACATCCACCCCACTCTCGTGCAGGTTCAATGCGTGTGCATGGCCTTGGCTGCCATATCCGATGATGGCGACTTTTTTGCCATCTAGAACTGAGAGATCTGCCTGTGAATCATAGTACATTGTGCTCATTACTTCCTATCCTCCGTTATGGTTCGCACCGTTTGGCGCGTTAGTATGCTTATTCTTCATCCTCGCTGAAACTGATCGAGCTCAGCGCCCTTGCTCCCCTCTCCAGGGCGGTAATACCGGTCCTGGCCATCTCCACAATCCCAAATGGGGCCATCAAATCCAGGAATGACTGAATCTTGTCCAGACTTCCGGTCATCTCGAGGGTTATGGTAGAAGTGGTTACATCATTGATCTTTGCCTTGAAAATCTCTGCGAGCTCAATGACCTGGGAGCGGTCATCATGCCTGGTGGAGACCTTGACCATCACCAGCTCACGCTGAAGGCTTTTCTCCCCTGCCATCTCATAGACCCGCTTCACATCATACAGCTTGCCGACCTGTTTCTTGATCTGCTCAACAACCGGCCGGTCTCCGCTGACCACAATGGTGATTCGGCTGAATTCCTCGTTTTCGGTCTCGCCAACCGAGAGGCTGTCAATGTTGTAGCCTCTGCGACTGAACAGCGATACAACACGCATGAGTACACCAGGATGGTTATTAACCAGAATTGCCAGTGTGTAACGTTTTTCTTTGGTATTCATCTAAGATTTCACTCCTTCATTTGATATTTGGGTATAAGCGATTGCTCCCCGGTACTTCGGGGGCTTCCATCCACGGTCCATGCAACCAGCGATTGCAGCCGTGGTCAGAGAATAATTAGGCTTACTACAATAAGAAGGGAAATGAGGGAAAGAAGGGGGAGGAGGGTTAGGATGAGACGCGTTAGTACTAGAAGCAAGGAAGGAACAGAAAAAGAAGTGGTGTCACACATAGAACTACAGGAACTTGTATAGCCCTGCGTCTTCCGATTCCTTGCAAATGGGCGGTGCTGCTGCACCTGCATAGTGAACGCGTTCAAGGTACTCTCCTCAAGAACAGCCTAGTATGCTGTTTCTTGTTTGTATCGCTCTTTGACGATGCTTGTCAACCCTGCTATTCATAAAACAGTATGTTTATGCAATAAAAATTCGTTTCGCTTTGCAATATTGCTTCCCTTTCTGATTGCCGATACACTGCTTCCATGAAATTTCCCTGGGGCAATCAGCACAAGCCAAACCTATTCACACTGCTCTTTCTTTACTTCCTTATCGTCCTCATAGTCCCGTTGGGACTGTTCTCTGCCTATTATGCACTTGCAGGGAATACGAATCAAGAACGGTATCTGATGAGACAGGCAATGAATATGACCACTGGTGATGCCAATACCGTTGCCCAGGCCCTTGAATCCTACCGACATAAAGCATACCAACTCTCCACCAACCCCTTGGTTGTCGAGATACTCAAGGCTGATAGCCTTGAGGCAGAATCATCACAAAGCCGTAAGCTGTATGAACTCCTGTTTACCGTTATGCATGGAGATATCTACCTTGCCAGCGCAAACCTTGTCAGCAACAGCGGGAAGGTCAGGGTCTCCACCCATGTATTTCCCGAGGTGTACGACCTACGCTACCACGGCAATGACTGGGACATGGCATCCATCATCAACCAGAACAGCCAGGTCTCCCCTACTGCAAGTCTGATCAGCATCCAGAGCCATAGGATAGCAGAAAACGGAAGACAGGTTGTTGCTTCCATACTTCGCCGTGTCTATGACCAGGAGGGGACAAACCTTGGCTACCTTGTGGTGGACATGTACGCAGATGCACTCTCTCCCCAGGTAAACAGCGACCATGTCCTCACTGACATGCTGTTGGTCGACACCAAGTCCTTTTACGCTACCAGCCTTGTTCATCCTGAGCGGTTTGGATCCTTCGACCGTTTTCCGGCCCTCAATACCCTTTATGGCAATTACACTCCCCGCTCACTTCCCTCTGATACCTCCATCATCGCCATCTCACCGATTAGGGGAACCGGCCTCCATCTGGTAGGCTCACTCAGCAGCGCACCCTTCTTCCAAAGCATGGAAAACTGGCTTTCAGCATTCAGTACCACCATGATAATCGGGGTAGTACTAGCTTTGGGTCTCTCCTACCTTTTCTCACGTTCGATTGCACGCCCAATCAAGAATCTGGCCAAGCGGATGAGGGAGGTAGAACAGGGGAAGTTGGAAAGCCGCGAGGTCAGCAGCGCGATAAGCGAATTCAGCCAGCTGGAACACTCATTCAATGTCATGATCAAACAGATCATCAGCCTCCTTGATCTAACCCGTGAAGAGCAGGCTAAACTGAGTGAAGCTGAAAGAAAAGCTCTTGAGAGCCAGATGAATCCCCATTTCCTCTTCAATACCCTCAATACGATCAAGGCACTCGCCCGTCTTCATGGAGAGGAAGATATCTACACCATTACCGTTAAGCTGGGGAAACTGCTCCGTTCATCAATCGACAACAGGGAGAGTGAGGCAACCCTTGAACAGAGCATGGCCCTGATCGAATCCTATCTCACCATTCAGAAGCTACGATTTGCCGACAAGTTGACTACCGAGGTTTATCTGGATCCCAGCTGCAAGCATATAAAAACCCCAAAGCTCATCATCCAGCCCTTGGTTGAGAATGCAATCATCCATGGATTGGAACCGAAGGTGGGAAGCTGGAATCTCAGTGTCCGTGTGGAAAGAGCAGGAGAGAGGATTTCCATCACAGTTGGGGATGATGGAGTCGGATTTCCTCCTGATCGCTTGCCTCGGAACCTTGACGAACTTGCCAACTCGCCACACGTTGGTGTATACAATGTATATAGAAGATTATTTCTCAAATATGGAAGGAAGCTGCACTTCTCCCTGAAATCAAAAGAGGGTGAAGGGACTTGGGCGACTATCTCCTTCCCGGACGAAGAAGCAATAAAGGAAGAGATGCAATGAGTTACAGTGTCGTGTTCGTAGAAGATGAGCAGATCGTCCGTGAGGAGATTGTCTCCTCGATTCGATGGGACCTCCTTGGTCTGGAATTGGTAGGCACCGCCTCTGACGGACTGAGCGGAGAGCACATGATCAAGGAAAAGGAGCCCGATATCGTCATCACCGACATTCGCCTCCCTGCCCAGGATGGACTTACCATGCTCAGCAACTGTCCTGTAAACCATGCCATCATCCTGACCGGACATGCCGACTTTTCCTACATGAAGAGTGCCATCCGCCTTGGGGTATTCGACTACCTCCTTAAGCCAATCGATGATGAAGAGCTGGAGGAGACACTCGCCTCCTTGGTGAGAAAATTACAGGAAGAGGATCGTGAATATGAGGATCTTAAGAAAAAAGAACACTCAAAGAGTGAACTCATCCCCCTTCCCGAGCAAGCTGGAAACCACGTAATCAATGCAACCATCGCCTATATTGCAGAGACCTACTCAGAACCGGTAGGACTTCAGGAGGCAGCAGCCTACCTCGATCTCTCAGAGAGTCATCTCAGTCGTCTCTTCAAGGAGGTCACCGGGCTGAACTTTCTGCAGTACCTCAATGCATACAGGATAAACCAGTCGGCCATCATGATGAGGGACCCCAAGTTGAATATCAGCGAAATTGCCACCAATTGTGGATTCCCGACCCCAGGCTACTTTGCAAAGATATTCAAACGCTTTATCGGCAAGACCCCAACCCAGTTCAGGGACGAGGTAGATACCCTCTAAAGACTCTGGAAAGCCTCTCATCCTTTGTTCCGGATGGGAGGTCTGCATAGAGGAGGCTTGCAATACCAAGGCTCCTGCTGCTTTGTATGTTGTCCTTCCTGTCGTCAATGAAGAACGATTGCTCTGCAGAAACTCCTTCTGCTTCAAGTATGCTTGTATAGAACTGAATCGATGGCTTACTCAAACCCATCTCATGGGAGGCATAGGCTTTGTCGAACAATGCGAGCGCACCCATTTCCTCAAGTATTTCCCAATGACTCAGGATGGTATTGCTTGCACATACTACCCGCTTCCCTTCTGAGCGCAACGATTGAATCAGGGAAACCACAGGGTCGTTGAACACTGGCTTGAACACATCGGCAAACGGATTACCCCGGACAGGTATCCCAAAGACATGCGTGATATGCTGCCAGTACTGCTCTTCAGAGACCACGCCTTCCATCAAGGGAAAATCGTAATGGAGATAATCAGCAATGAGTGCTTGTTTCTCGATTCCCAAGAGGCGGGAAATCTTCCCAAGCATTGAGATATTGTTCACTACCACATTGCCCATGTCGAAGAGGAAAAGCGTATGTTTGTTGCTGAGAACAGGGTCACAAGTTGCCAGCAAGGCTTCAATCTGCTGTGCTTCAAGATGACCTTCCCACTCGAGCACTCCCATTCCCTTCGCTCTGGCTGCCTCGCGTGCAACAGCAGATCTGCTTATAAAGAGGTAATGGGAGAAGGAATCCTCCGGGGGTATGGCAACAACATAGTCCCTGAAAGGTTCCAGTACCGGAAATTCGGCCTCCCCCTCTTTCAGATCGGTACAGAGAAAATCATACATACTCAACCCTTCCTTGACTCATAGACTGCCGACCCACCAATGAAATACTTGGTCAAGGACATGAATAGTACAAACATGGGGATCGATGCAAGCAGGGCTGCAGCCATCATTGCACCTTCATCGGTGTTACGTTCAAGCGCAAAGGAACTGATGTACTGTGGAATCGTCTTCATCTTCTCGCTCTGGCTCACCAAGAGCGGCCAGAGTAGATTATCCCACTGACTACGGAAGGAGAGAATGGAGAGCGTTGCGATAACCGGCATGCAGTTGGGAAGCACAATCCTCCAATAGATCCCGAACTCCCCCATCCCATCAACACGCGCAGCGTCAAGGAATTCTGTGGGGAACGTGGTAAGGTACTGGCGCATCTGGAATACACCAAAGGCACTAACCAGGAAGGGAAGAATCAAACCGGTATAGGTATTCTGAATCCTGAGCATCATGACAACCATGTAAAGCGGGATCATGATCGCCTCGAAGGGAATCATCATGGTGGCCATGATCATGATAAAGATGGTATTTCGTCCACGGAACCGGAATTTTGCCAAACCATATCCGGTGAGGCTCGCGATAAGGACGGTGGTAATGGCCACCGTAACACTCACGAAGAGCGAATTGGAGAGATTCCGTACAAATATGAATGTCTGGTCATTCCCAGCAACTGCCTTGATGAAGTTCTCACTGTTGAAGGATTCGGGAATCCATGAGAACGGCATACGCATGATCTGGGTCCGTTCCATCATGGATGCGCTGATCATGAAGATGATCGGAGTCAGGGTAAATAAAAGCATCAGAGTCAAGATCAGCCAGATGACGATGTTGTTGCCATGTATTTTCTTGGATATCTGCTTCATCTAGTACTCCACCTGTTCACTTTTGGTTGTATTGAACTGCAACAAGGTAAGCAACAACATCAGGAGGAAGAGCACGACACTCATCGCGCTTGCCCTGCCAAGGTACTGTTGCTGGATACCGGTTACATAGATATTGAATGTGATTACATTGATCGGGGCACGTGGCGCACCGTTGGTGTACAGCATATACTGGGTGCTGAAAGTCTTCAGGCACTGCAACATTGCCATGACAGAGACCAATACCACCGTAGGCTTGAGCAGGGGAAGCGTGATACGCCAGAACACCTGGTTCTTGCTTGCCCCATCGATGGTTGCAGCTTCATAAATGGTTGGGGGGATGGAAGCCAAACCGGTGATGAAGAGAATGACAAAATAGCCTATGTATTTCCAGAAGTAGATTACCATGGTGGAGACCTGTTCCATGACAGGGTCCACAAGCCAACGGTGGTCGACTCCTGGGGTATTCATCAGGGCATTGACCCACTGGTTTCCCAATCCCCTTGGGTCAAAGATGATCATCCAGATGGTTGCAGCAACGACACTGGATAAGATGGCAGGGGTATAATATGCAATCTGCAGGAATTTCTTCGCCTTTCTACTTCCCAGATTGCTGATGAATACAGCAAGCAACAGGCTGATGATAAGCAGGGGGATGAACGTACCGACTGTAAAGACCAATGTGGCCCTTAGGCTATTGAGAAACGAAAGTTCACTGGCTGCCCGGCTGGGATCGAAGAGCCTGATGTAGTTTCCCAAACCCAGGAAAGCCGGCGGAGCCTTGCTCAGTGCACGCTTATCGAAGAAACTGGTGTAAAAGGCGTTGATAATCGGATAAAAACTGAACAGAGAGAAAAAAAGCAGGGAGGGAACCACGAAGAAGAATCCCCACCGAGCCTGTTTTTTCTCGATGCCTCGGTATTTTTTCATACCCATGAAGTACTCCTACAGATTGATGTTCAAGGAATCGGCCCTGCCGGATGGCAGGACCGAGCATGGATTACTGTTCGTCGACTATCTCTTGAACAGCGGAACGAAGGGTTGCCAGTGCCTTCTGGGGGCTGACTCCACTGAGCATGACCGACTCTACCGCATAGCGGATCTGGGTCTGGATCTCTGCTGAGTTTGCTCCGTAATAGATCATGTGGGAGCGGCCCATGTCATTGATGAAGACATCACTGTAGGGCATATTCTTCAGGGTATCGCTTGCAAACAGTGCCTTGGTAGGCTGGATGATGTTTCCACCACGGGTGAGGTAATCCTCTCCATGGCTGAGCAGGAATCCTGCCAACTTCCAAGCTGCCTTCTGTACATTGGGATCACTGTCTGCATTCACCATGAAGAAGTGACCATAGTAGCATGCTGCCACATCACGAACGGCATCCTCGAACACAGGGTACGGGATTACCATCCACTCACCACTCTCAAAGAACTCAGGGTTGTCTTCGGCAATCCTTCCCTGCTGGTAAAGACCGCTGTGGGCCATTGCCATATCATTGTTATCCAAATCAAACAATTTGCGGGCATTCTTGTAGGTGGGGGAACCAAGATTACGTGCGGAGGGACCCCACTCCTGCATGTAGGTAAGTGCCTTGAGCCAAGCCTCATCACCAACAATAGCCTGCTTGCCATCGCTGCTGATAAGCTCTCCACCAAGCTGTTCAACCATGGGAACAAAGAACGTCAAATAGTAGGGATAGCGGAAGTCAAATCCACGACGGATGAGGATATCGCCGTCACGAATGACGAGCTTCTCAGAGACATCAGCCATCTCTTCCCATGTCTTGGGATAATCGGTCTCAGGGTTGAGCCCAGCATCGCGGAAGATCTTCTTGTTCACATAGATTGCCCAGTTGGTAAGTTCCAAGGGCAGGCCATAGACCTCTCCATTGACGGTAACGGTATCGAGTACTCCATCAACATAGGTATCCAACAGGTCTTCCTTGTCAGCATAGCCTGCTGCCTGGTAATCGACCGGTGCAACACGGTAGTTGGAGATGTATGCATACTGGTTTTCAATCGGAAGATTGAACATGTCAGGACCTTGGTTCGCGGCAAAAGCGGTCTGTACCAATTCAATCTGCTTTGCAGATGACTGGGTAGTTCTTACTACCGTAATATTCGGGTTCTGTGCCATGAATGCAGCGATCAGTTCATTCTCCAAATCCGTACGAGCTGGATCCTCATGCGTCCAATACTGCACCGTTACTGGTGCATTCTCATCTACGACAGCTTCCTTCCCGCCTTGAGCAAACAAGGAGAAAGGAATCAGCAGTGCAGCCATCAATGCCAAAGCGATTGATCTTTTCATGTGTGACCTCCTCAAGTCTTACTGCTTTCAGTGTAGATGGATGGGGAAATTCCTCAAGAAAAAGGTTTTGCGTTTATAGAGACAGGTTTGAGGAGAGGAGATGAGTCGTATCAAGATTGATATAGAAATAAGAAAAAATGACACAACCCCTGCTATGAGAAGTCTTTTTTCACCGAGCGCAAATAGCTAGCCAGTTTCTCCATCGTCTCGCTGGAGATGTCGTGCTCGATTAAGCAAGCATCCTGTTCTGCAATGACAGGGTCCACACCCAGTACTTCCTGGAAGAAACTGGTAAGGGTTTTGTGCCTGAAATAGACCTGGGAAGCTTTCAGTCTCCCCTTTTCTGTCAGGTGAATATCCCCATAGGTCTCCTGCTTCACATAACCGTCGGCAGAGAGTACCTTCATCGCACGGTTTACGCTCGGCTTTGAGACACCAAGACGGAGGGCAACATCGGTCGTCCTAACCTTTTCGTGTTGTTCACTGAGTGCCAAAACAGCCTCAAGATAATCTTCCCCTGACTTCTGCATGCCTAGATAGTATCATGCATACAGAATTTTGTCATCGCAGATTATATATCTTGACACAGATGTTTGATATGGCTAACTTATAGGTGAGGATGAATACGATGCAAATGACGATGGACGAATTGACCGTAGGACAGAGAGGGGCTGTAAAAGCAATCCACGCCCCAAAACAGCTTAAGCGACGACTGATGGATATGGGATTCACCAAAGGTGTAGATATCGAGGTTGTCAAGCTGGCTCCGATGGGAGACCCCATCGAGGTATCCGTTCGAGGATACAATCTCTGCTTGAGAAGAGCAGAAGCACGCAAGATTGAACTGAGATAGCCTATGCAAACCATTGCCCTCATCGGGAATCCCAACTCAGGGAAGACAACCCTGTTCAATGCATTGACGGGAACCAGTGCCTATGTGGGCAACTGGCCTGGTGTTACCGTGGAAAAGAAGGAAGGTATGGTGGGCGGCCATACTATTTTGGACCTCCCCGGCATCTATTCGCTCTCACCTTACAGCCCAGAAGAAAAACTTTCACGACGATATATTCTTGATGAACAGCCGGATCTCATCATTGATGTCATTGATGCAACCAACCTGGAGCGGAGTCTCTACCTGACCACCCAGCTTGCCGAACTGGGCCGCCCACTCTTGCTTGTACTCAATATGGCGGACCTTCTGGAAAAGGAAGGGATCAAGATCGATGCCAAACGTCTCAGCCAGATGACCGGATCCCCAGTGGTGACTGTCTCAGCGAGCAGGGGAACCGGAATCGATGAACTGAAAGAGGCAATTGAACATAGCCTGAGAGAGAAACATGCTGCGCTCTGCCCGCTCTTTTCCAACTTCATAGAACGTTATATCTCGCATATCATCGAGGATGACTACCTCCATGCAATACCGAAAGGAAGGCAGATGCGATGGGCAGCCATCAAGCTTATTGAGGAGGATGAACTCTTTCTCTCTTCCATGCCTCCCATTCCCGAAGCATTTAATACATATCTTAGCGAGGTACGCGCTGAACTGGTTGCCCACTATGATGACGACCCGGAGGCGATCATCATCGATCAGCGCTACAAGGTAGCCGAGCATATCGCCAAGGATTGTCAAATCCGGAGACAGAAAGAAAAGTCTTTCAATTTTGATTCCATTGCAACCAATCGGGTAGCAGCTATTCCTCTGTTCATATTGATCATGGGTGCAGTCTTCTATCTTTCCATTGGTCTGGTTGGAGGATACACCACCCCCATTCTGGAAAATCTCTTTGGATACCTTGGTGAGCAGGTGCTCACCTTGTCAGAGACGTTGGGTGTACACCCCTTGCTTTCAGGAATACTCGTCGATGGTATCATTGCAGGGGTTGGGGCGGTACTGACCTTTGTTCCCCAGCTATTTGTACTCTTTCTCCTTCTTTCCATCTTGGAAGATTGCGGGTATATGGCACGGATTGCCTTTATCATGGATAGGATGATGCGCACCCTGGGGCTTTCAGGCAAGTCCATCATACCCTTGGTGATTGGGACCGGTTGTTCAGTACCGGCAATTATGAGCAGCAGGACAATCGAGCACCAGAAACAGCGGGAACTCACGGTCATTGTAACCCCATTCATCCCCTGTGGTGCAAAGATGCCGGTTTTTGCTCTCATGCTCACCTACTTTTTCCCTGGTCAGTGGTACATCGCCCCCATGATCTACCTGCTTGGTATTGTCGCGGTCATTGTTACAGGATTGCTTGCACGGGCAATCGACAAGCATAAGGAAACCAATGCCTTCATTCTTGAGCTACCCCGCTACCAATTACCTACGGTCAGGAATGTCTGGCTCCAGACCAAGGAGCGCACCCTGGGATTCATACAGAAGGCTGGAACCATCATTTTACTCTCCTCTGTGATTATCTATCTGCTCTCCTCGTACTCCTTTACTTTCCAGTTGGTTGATGCAGAGTCAAGCATGCTTGCTATCATGGGGCGGGTCATTGCTCCTCTGTTTGCCCCACTGGGATTTGGGTTCTGGCAGGCAAGTGTTGCCCTATTGACGGGAATCGCTGCCAAGGAGACTATTGTCAGTACACTGAGCGTAACCATCGGGACTGCCAATCTGGGATCTTTCTTCACTCCTGACTCCGCTCTCTCCTATATGACTTTCATTCTGCTTTCCTCTCCTTGTATTGCCGCCATTGGTGCAATGTTCAAGGAACTGGGAAGCAAGAGAAAACTTCTGTACGCCCTGCTGTGGCAGACAGGATTCGCCTATCTATCAGCACTCTTGGTTCGTTACATGGTGCTGCTTCTGATATAAAGGAATGCTTATGACTACGATTATCGCTAATGTGGTTGTTGCAGCTTTGATCATCTCCCTGGTTGCATACGCTATTGCAACCCTTACAAAGCAGAGCAAGGAGGAGAGTTGTGCCTCTTGCTCACCAAAAAAAGGAAGTGCTTGCAAGGGGTGTCAGTTCGCTGACCATTGCAATAAAACTATTCATTAACTGAATATTTATGCAGTAAGTCTGGATATTTCCCCTCTTTTTCGTTACACTCTCCACTAACACCCAGAACGGGTAGTATTGTTTGAGGAGAGATAGAAATGAAACGAAGCATTGTTGTACTGTTGTCACTATTATTGGTTTCGGTCAGCCTTTTCGCTGCAGGGACCAAGGAACAAGCACCCGGTGTTGATAATTCCCTTCAGAAAATCATGGACAAGGGCGTACTCGTAATGGGTCTCGATGACAACTTCCCTCCCATGGGTTTCCGTGATGAGAAAGGTGAACTGGTGGGTTTTGATGTAGATTTGGCCAAGGAAGCTATGAAGCGCCTCGGTGTTGAGCTCAAGCTCCAGGCAATCGATTGGAATGCCAAGGAACAGGAACTGAATACCGGAAACATTGACTGTATCTGGAATGGTTTCACCATCACTCCTGAGCGTCAGGAAGCCATGACCTTTACCCCTCCCTATATCCACAATGCCCAGGTTGTTGTAGTGAGGGATGACAGCCCTTACACCACACTTGCCTCCCTCAGTGGAAAAACCGTGGGATACCAGGCTGGATCATCAGCTTCAAATGCAATCGACGACACTCCCGAGTTCAAGCAGTCCGTAAAGAGCTTTGTTGAGTTCAAGGAAAACCTTACCGGTTTGATGGATCTTGAGATTGGAGGTATTGATGCACTCGTGGTTGATGTCACTGTTGCAGAGGACAACATCAAGCGCAGTGGAAAACCCTTCAGAATCCTCGAGGAGGAACTTGCTCCCGAAGACTATGGTATTGGATTCCGCAAGGGTGAACAGAAGCTTGCAGACGCAGTATGGCAGCAGCTTGAGGCAATGGCCGCAGACGGTACACTTGCAAAAATCTCCACCGATTGGTTCGGTAGTGATATTACTGTTGTAGCAAAATAACGAAACCGTTATGATTACGGGGAGCTTGGCTCCCCGTTTTCTTTTTTTCAACACCTTATCTCTAGGAGACACCGATGGGAAACCTCTTAATGCAGATGCTGGTTGCCACGATGACCAGTTTGAAGATATTCGGCCTTACCCTGCTATTCTCCCTCCCCCTGGGTATGTTGGTTGCCAAAGGCAGGATGTCGAAAAACCCAATCATTTCGAACGTGGTAAATGTGTACATCATGATCATGAGGGGCACTCCCTTGATCCTCCAACTCTTGTTTGTTTACTTTGCCCCCTACTACATCTTCGGCTCTTCGTATGACCGTTTCACTGCTGTTATTGTAGGCTATACCATCAACTATGCAGCGTATTTTGCCGAGATCTACCGTGGTGGAATCCAATCGATCCCCGTCGGGCAGTATGAGGCTTCCTTGGTTCTTGGTTTCTCCAAGGCTCATACATTCACCCATGTGATTGCCCCTCAGGTAGTCAAACGAATTATCCCTGCAATGGGGAACGAAGTAATCACCCTGGTAAAAGATACTGCGCTTGCTCAGACTATCGGGGTTGCAGAACTGTTCAGGGTTGCCCAGAACGCCTCAGCAAGGGAGTTCTCGACCATGCCCATCTTCATTGCCGGAGTTTTTTACTTCTTGATGAATGCGGTAGTCTCCCGTTCATTCGACTTGCTTGAGAGAAAGCTCAACTACTACCGCTAGGAGAGGAAGATGGAAATCATAACCGTAGAAAACCTACAGAAATCATTCGATGGACTTGGGGTACTCAAGGGGATCTCATTCACCCTGAACGAGGGTGAGGTCCTTTCCATCATTGGACCTTCTGGTAGCGGGAAGAGCACCCTGCTGCGTTGCCTTACACAACTTGAACCCGTTGATGGGGGAACCATCAATGTATGTGGTGAGACCATGGTCACGTCAACCAAGGATGGCGTTGTCTCCTATGCTGACAAGCAAACGCTTCGATCGGTGAGACTCAATCTTGGCCTCGTGTTCCAAAACTTCAACCTCTTCCCCCATATGAGTGTGATGAGAAACATTACAGAGCCCCAGATGCATGTGCTCAAGCGCAGCAAGAAGGAAGCAGAAGAGGTAGGGAGAGAGCTCTTGAGGAAAATGGGATTGGAAGAGAAGGAGAAGGCATATCCCAACCAACTCTCCGGTGGACAGCAACAGCGGGTATCCATCGCTCGTGCGTTGGCACTCAACCCCACTGTTTTATGTTTTGATGAACCCACCAGTGCACTCGACCCTGAACTGACTGGGGAAATTCTCCGTGTTATCAAAGATCTGGCAAAGGAAAAGATGACCATGATTGTGGTAACCCATGAGATGGCCTTTGCAAGGGACATCTCCGATCGCATCATCTTCATGGATGATGGTCTTATTGTTGAAGAAGGGAATCCGGAAGAGTTGTTCAATAATCCAAAGAATCCCAGAACGCAGAAGTTCCTCAACCGTTACGAGTAAAGTAGTAGAGACCCACTGGTACTATCATGGTAAGTACCTTCCTGATAGGCCACTACACCATTGACCATCACCATCGATATGCCGTCTCCGGTAATCTCAGGGTGTTTGATATCACTATATTCAGCAAGGTGTTGCCAATCGATAAGCACCAAGTCTGCTTTGTAGCCGGTTTTAATGAATCCCCTATCCTTTAATCCCAATCGGTTTGCAGGATTGCCGGTCATTCTTGCAATAAGGGAGTGGAGAGGAAGCACTGTTTCTTGTTTTCCATATCTATCCAGCAGGTGGAGCGTACTCTGATAGGATCGTGGATGACTCAGAGCTCCGGCATAGAGGGCATCTGTACCAAAACACATGAGAGGATGAGAGAGGATTTTCTTGAGTGAGTCTTCACTTTGGGTAACATCCATCATCAGTGCAGTTCCTTTTGCTTCCTGGAGAATGTCAAAGAAAACTTCGTACGGGTCACTACCCTGCTCCCTAGCTATCTCACTCAGGCTCATCATCTCATACTGCCTATTACCTTCCAGACTTTGGATACTCACCTGTTCCCATCCACAAAGTTCAGCGATTGAGTCCCAACCCTCTGGATGCTCCATCTCACTCCGGATTTTCGTCCGGGCTGAAGCATCCATTAGGAGGGACTGTACCTCCTCGCGGGGCAAGCGTAGATAAGAAGGAGGCAGGAGACTGAACAGGCTGGTTGAACCAAAGTGGTAAGGATACTGGTCAAACTGTACATCCAGACCTCTCTCCCTGGCATGGTCGATCAAGGAGAGCACCTCATCCACGAGGTGCTGGTTCTTTCTCCCAATCACCTTGAGGTGGCTGATCTCCAGTCTCACTCCTGTACGCTCAGCGAGAGAAAGCACTTCCTTGAGGGAATCAAGAATGTCACTTCCTTCACAACGCATATGTACTGCAAAAAGCCTGTTGTACTCAGCAACTACCTTTAGGAGAGCAAGCAACTCCTTCTCTTCAGCGAATATACAAGGCGCATAGTACAAACCTGTGGACATACCCAGACAGCCTGCTTCCAGGCTCTCCCTGAGAAAGGTGGACATCTTGGAAATCTCAGAATCTGTTGCGCTCCTGTTAACATTTCCTTCCATACTCGCCCTTCTCAGGGTACTGTGGGCTTGCAGGAATGCCATATTGGTTCCACTTCTCCATTGCTGCGTATAGGCTGAAAAGGATTTCCAACCGGCCTCTGGATATGCTCCCAGGACATCCCCACAGAGTTCCCTTAAAAAGGTACTTCCCCTCTGGCAGGGGAATACCCCGATACCGCAGTTGCCGGAGACCTCAGTGGTAATCCCTTGTCCAATCTTGGGTTGCATAGGAGGATTCCTCAGTACTTCAAGATCACTATGTCCATGCATATCGATGAACCCGGGGCAGAGGATCTTGTCAGTACAGTCAATTACCGTGTATCCATCCCTTACCTGGGATAGAGGGGGAAGGATCGCCTGTATCATATCTGATTCAACAAGAAGATCGCCCCAAAAAGGGGCGGAATCGGATCCATGAAGGATTTCAGCATTCCTTAGGTGATAGCGATTCATGCTTCACCCTGCAAACTCTTGCACTCGCGTAATACTACCTGTTCTATCATCCTGAGCACATTCTGGTAGTTGCCCCTGCTTCTGGTAAGGATCATGGCAGCCTTGAACTCATCTTCATGTTCCTCTTCCACCAAAGCTGGGGGGTATCCACCATTGAGCAGCTCCTGTGCAAAAGCAAGGGAAGCAAGCAACCCATCATACATACCAAAGGGTTTGATCCTGATCAATTCTCCATAAAGGAAGATTGCCCTAACCACAGGATGGAGCTCAGTCCAATCCCGGTCCCACTGCACAAACAGTGTTTCCATCTGCTGGAGGACTGTTACACTCCTGTTCTGGTCGATGACACTCTCGGTGCGATAAGCAACCTCCCCTTCACTGTCCAATCCTTGCAGCAGCATCTGGTAGAGCTGTAATAGGCGCTGTTCACTCATCTGTGGTCGACTCTTCCCTTTTACCGGACCAATTCCATACTGATGGAGCATCCTCATCATGATGGTTCTCATGTTCAATGCAAGCACCTGGGTATCGAATTGCAGGGAGGGAACAAAGCACTGGTTGAAGAGTACGGCTAAATCTTGGGGATCCAGCTCCAAATCTTCTGCAGCAAAGGAGGCGAGTACGAAGCGCGTCACCAGATGTTTATAGGAGCGCAAGAATTGGTCTCTATCATCTTGTAATTGCAGTGTCAAACGTGCCTGTTCAAGTTTGGAAAAGTCCATCATACCGATGCGCAGATCGAGGTTCTTCATATGCCTCAGCTGTCTTCCATCCCCAGGCTTGGGGGCATCACTTGGAATATTCCAGGCCCAGGAGGAACGGAGCACTCCGTCCACCCTTCCCTCTGCACAGAGAATTCTCACCCGTCTCTCACTGATTCCCCACTTCTTCGCTGCTTCCTTGGCACTGATATACATAGTTTCTCCCTTTCTATCCAATCCTTCCTACATAGGTTTATTACCACGAAACTGTGCTCTGTGCAAGGCTTCCTATACTCAGAAGGGCTTGAGCAAAGCAGAGAGAATGGGGATAATTGGTTGGAAAGGGGAACCTTTCCTATCACAACTGGGAGGGTACTCCATGGATCGATATGATGTTGTCATCGTAGGAAGCGGACCGGCAGGAATGGGTGCAGCCTTTACGCTGCGTGAGCGGCGGCCTGATCTGAAGATATTAATACTTGATCGGGAAAAGGTGTCTACTGGCGGTATGCGCAATGACTGCAAGATGAATTTCACCTACCCAATAGGGTTTCCTGTTGAATATTGGACTGAGGAAGCTGCAGAACATTACCTGAAACAGGTTATCGACTTTCTCAAACCATCATTTCTTGAGAAACAGAACATCGACATCTACCAGAAGCGAGCAGAGCGACTCGGTTGTTCACTGCTGGAAATCAAGCAGACACATCTTGGCACTGATGGCGGACTCAAGCTCATCAAGGAATTGCTTGCTCGTCTAGAAACGCTGGGCATCGATCTTGCTCTTGGAGAGGCAATGGAAACGGTGAATGCCGAGAAACAGTTCATCGTTACCGAGAAACGCGAGATTGGTTATAAGAGGTTGCTGATAGCTCCGGGTAGAAAAGGATTCCATTTCCTCCAGGACCTAATGCGTACGCTCAGCGTCCCCTATATCGACAATATCGTCGACATCGGGGTACGGGTCGAGACCAGAATTGAGCACTATCCCATCGTGCGGGATTACTATGACCCAAAGTTCTATTTTCCTGAAAAAGTACGTACATTCTGTACCAACAGCGGAAACGCCCACGTGGTTCGTGAGCGGTATGCAACAAACAGAGGTGACCAGTGGTATTCGGTGAATGGTCATGCCTTTGCCCCAGACAGCAAGCATGACAATGGATTGGTAAACTTCGCAATCCTGAAAACAGTACGGTTTACCGCTCCTCTTGCCAGTGGACAGGCCTTCGCAGAGAATCTTGGACTGCAGGCTGCCCTTATGGGTGGCGGGCAACCCCTGATGCAACGAGTTGGTGATTTCCGCCTCGGTTCAAGGAGCAAGGAAGCAAGCTTCAGCGGGGACCTCTATGACTTTGAGCCTACGCTGAAATCGTGTTGTCCGGGAGATATCTCACTTGCAATTCCTGCGAAAATCCTTCGCGCTATCTGGAAAGCAATGAAAAACCTGGATACCATTGTCCCGGGTGTGCTTCACCCTTCCACGATCATGTACTACCCTGAGATTAAACTCTATGCAAACAAACCAGCCTACCTGGATGAACGATTCCGCGTAAAAGAAGATATCTGGTTTGCTGGAGATGGAGCTGGCACAAGCCGTGGAATTACCGGAGCCTGGGCCAGCGGAATTCGGAGTGCTGAGGGCATCCTCGACACCCTATAAGGTATGTGCGAAGCGGTTGTTCAGCCAATTGGAAGCAAGTGCTACCCATTGGCGACACGCTTCATGAGGAGTGCCTACCTCTTCAGTGCACATCGAAAGACCATGGTCCCCGCTTTCGAACAGATGGAGTTCGTAGGGGACCTTTGCTTTCTGCAGGTTTACAGCCAACTGGAGGCTGTTCTCCACGGGCACACTCTCATCTGTGACGGTGTGCCATATGAACAGGGGAGAAGCATCCCTGGTTACTTGGTTCTCCAAGCTCAGAAGGGAGCGCAGTGACGCCTCTTTCCCGCTCACCCAGTCCAGGCTCTCCTCATGGGCATATTTCCCACCGGTGATCACCGGATAGCAGAGTATTGCAGCATCAGGTTTGTTGTTTTCATCCACAATCTTTTGTTTTGCCGCGAGCATGGGGTGCTTGTGCAAGAGAGCCAAGGATGCAGCAAGATGACCTCCAGCGCTGAAACCCATGATGGCTATCCTTGTTGGATCACACATCCATTCAAATGCATGTTCACGAATCTTGATCAGGGCATCACTGGCTTCAAGCAAGGGATTCAAATCCTTTGCCTCTTCCTGCACTGAATAGTCCAGTATGAAGACATTGTAGCTCATGGAAAGAAAGTGCAACGCGACCGGGTCACGTTCACGTTCAGAGCGAAACCGATAACCGCCCCCTGGGCAAATGACAATTGTCGGGCGAATATTCCTGATTCCCCCATCACCGGTGATATCCTGGAGGTATCCTGTCAGTGGGACCTGGTTTGGTCCTACAGCAATCTGTATTATTTTCATAGGTGTATCCTACCACATCCTTCACCATTTTGAGCAGGAAAAAGGTACGTTGGGAAAACCAGATGTGATATCATCATGCCATGCAGACCTCTACACTCTTTGACCTTAATGGAAGGGCTCCCCTGAAACAGGCTCTTCCACTTGCCATCCAACATGTGGTTGCCATGATAGTTGGCTGTGTAACCCCAGCCTTGATCCTCAGTCGTGTTGCAAACCTTGCTCCGCAAGATTCCATCATTCTTGTTCAGGGAGCATTGGTTATAGCAAGCTTGGCTACATTCCTCCAGCTATTTCCCATTGCAGGAGTACTCGGCTCTGGTCTCCCTGTCATCCTGGGAGTGAGCTTTGCGTATCTGCCAAGTATGCAAGCCATCGCATTGGGATATGACCTAGCCACCATATTTGGATCACAGTTGGTAGGAGGGATTGTAGCCATCCTGGTGGGCATATTCGTAAAACAGCTCAGAAAATTTTTTCCTCCCCTGATTACAGGAACCGTCGTATTTACCATTGGACTTTCCCTCTACCCTACCGCCATCAACTATATGGCTGGAGGAATCGGGAACCCTTCATATGGCTCACCACTGAACTGGACACTCGCCTTTCTCACACTTGCAGTGGTAACCATGCTCAATCATCTGGGAAAAGGAATCTTCAAGCTTGCGTCCATCCTTATCGGCATCATGGTGGGTTATGGACTCTCTCTTGTTTTTGGCATCGTGGACTTCTCGGCAATCAATGAAGCGAGGTATTTCCAGGCACCTCAGCTTATGCATTTCGGCATCAAGTTCGACATTGCTGCCAGTTTTTCCATGGGTATTCTGTTTGCAATCAATGCCATCCAAGCCATCGGGGATTTCACGGCAACCACGGTTGGCGCGATGGACAGGGAACCCACGACGAAGGAATTGAGAGCAGGAATTACCGGTTATGGCCTTACCAATATCCTGGGCTCCTTCATGGGAGGCCTTCCCACGGCAACCTACAGCCAGAATGTTGGTATTGTGACCACCACCCGTGTCATCAACCGATTCACCCTTGGTCTTTCTGCCTTGATACTCTTACTTGCGGGCCTGATCCCGAAGTTCAGCGCCGTCTTGACAACGATTCCCCAAAGTGTACTGGGAGGAGCTACTATCAGTGTATTTGCTTCAATTGCCATGACCGGCATGAAACTGGTAGTATCTGAGGAGATGAACTACCGAAATACGTCAATCGTGGGGCTCTCTGCAGCGCTGGGAATCGGGATAGCGGAATCGTCTGCTGCCCTGGCGACCTTCCCCGCTTGGTTCCAGAGTGTGTTCGGACAGTCACCGGTGGTTATCGCTACAGTTGTAGCTGTTGCTTTGAATATCATGTTACCGAAGAGGGATTAGATGGAACGAGTCATACTGGATGTTGATACCGGTCTTGATGATGCGGTTGCGCTGTTTCTTGCAGCAGGGTTGGATACACTTCACATTGAGGCTCTTATAGCCACGAATGGGAATGTCGGGTTGGAGAAAACCCTTGAAAACACACTGAATATTGCTGAGACTGCTGGATTGGAGTGCCCTGTCTATAAAGGAGCCGAAAAACCTCTGGTACGTGAACCGGTAGCTGCAGGGGATTTCCATGGGGTGTCGGGCCTTGATGGCCCCGTTTTTCCACCTCGACAGAGACTAGCAGTACAGGAAGAGAACGGAATCGATGCCATGATCAGGCTCTTGCATACCTATCCTGGAGAGATAACCATCATCAGCGTTGGGCCACTGACTGACCTTGCATTGGCTATGCAGAAAGATGGAGAGGTAGCACAACTCGCCAAGCAGATCATCATCATGGGAGGCTCTTTCAGCAATGGAAATGTTACGGCATTTGCTGAATTCAACACCTATGCAGACCCTGAGGCAGCACAAGTTGTCTTCTCCAGTGGTGCCAAGTTGGTGCTCTTCCCTCTCGACTGTACCAGACAGGTTACCTTGAGCCCCTCACGCCTGGAAGGCTACCATGCGATCAAGACGAATTCGGCACAGGTATTTGCCGCTTGCATGGATACCTACCAGGCCAACTATACCCGTCAGAAGCAGGGTTGGCCACAGATGCACGACCCCTTATGTGTGGCCTATCTAGCCGATCCTCAGAAAGTAAAGACTGAGTACAAGCGAGTCTGGGTTGATTGCCAGAGGGGACCTTCCTATGGAAGAACCATCAAGGAAGAGACAAAAAACAACGATGGAGTGCATATTGCCACCTCCATCGATATTCCTTGGTTCTGGTCTCTGGTTGATAAAGCTTTTGCTGTCCTCCCCTAGTGGAAGACAACCAGGTCTTCCAAGCGTTCGCGAATCTTCGGCCGCTCTGCTTCAGCAGGATAGCCGAAGGTTGCGAGCAAGGAAGCTTGCCACTGATTCCCATCGAGTGACAGCACATCAAGAACCTGTTGTTCATGAAAACCTTCAATGGCGCAGCTTTGAATACCCATCAAGGCAGATCCTGTCATCATATTGGCAATGGCTAGATACCCCTGACTTTTCAGCCAACAATCCAGTCGACCCTCCTGTTTGAGGTAATCATAGTATGGACGATAGTCGTCGATAAAGACATTCAAGGGGTCAGGGAAACGCTTCCCTCTGCTATGTACCAGATCTCCATCAGGATTGGCAAATGCGGCCTTCCTAGCCATAACTGCAACGGTAAAAGCACTTGTTGCCACTGATTCCTGATCAAAGCAGGCATGAAAGAGTGCCTTTTTCTTCTCTGCACTCCTCACTACATGAAAGGACCATAGCTCAAGACCGAAGGATGTAGGAGTCAATCTACCGTATTCCAGGATCTGTTTCAGTTGAGCATCACTGACATTTCTCTGTTCATCATAGCGTTTACAAGCAAAGCGATGTTGCATGGCATCAAGAAACTCCATCAGCGCACCTCACTCGCAACCTGCAATGCTACCTCAATCATGGGGTACAGGCCCACGGTACGCATCTCATCACCAAATCCCTGGCCGGTTACACAGCTGTCTGTCATGGTAAGCAGACTCAATGCATGTTTCTTTGTCCATGCAGCGGTACTGTACAAGGCATAGGTTTCCATATCCTGCGCCAAAGCGCCCATCCTTGCCCAAGCCTGCCAACTATCCTCTCCCAGCGCATTGTAGGAAGAAAAAAGGTCACTGGAAAACACCATACCGGCATGCATGGGTAGCTCAAGCTTCTTGGCTACCGCAAGTGCCCTTAGCAGTAAATTGGAATCGCAGACAGGGCTGAGGCTCCCCTTCAGGTTATACTGGTGAGCCCAATTGCTATCAGTGCTTGCTGTCATTGCAGCAATCAGGTCCCCCACAGCGATGGATGGTTGCAAGCCTCCACAGGTTCCGATACGAATAATGGCATCAACTCCATACTCGGTGAACAGTTCATAGCTGTATATACCAACTGACGGGCCACCCATCCCAGTAGAGAGTACTGATACCGGCATTTGCTTGTAGACGCCTGTATAACCAAGAACATTTCTCACATCGGTGACCAGACGGGCATCTTCAAGGAAGTGTTCAGCCACCAGTTTTGCTCGTAAAGGGTCCCCAGGAGCAAGCACCACAGGTGCAATATCTGCCTTGGAAGCTCTATTGTGAGGAGTCATCAGCTTGCCCCCTTCTCATATGGCTTGCCTGCAGCACGTGGCGCATAGTTCTTGCCACTGGAAAGCACCAGTGCCACGAGCGTCACGACATAGGGAAGAATATTGAAGACTTCCGAAGGAAGAGCCTTCAAAGCCGGAACGTTGTTTGCGATGATGGCAAAAGCCTGTGCTGTTCCAAAGAGGAAAGCTGCACCGGTAACCCCCAGTGGGCTCCAACGACCGAAAGAAACAGCAGCAAGTGCGATAAATCCACGACCGTTGATGGTATTGCTTGTATATTGGATGGTCTGGGTAAGTACCACACAACCACCTGCAAGACCAGCAAGTACACCACTGGAAACAACTGCAAAATAGCGCATCTTCTTCACGTTGATACCGACACTTTCAGCAGCTCCAGGATGTTCACCACATGCTCTGAGGTGCATCCCGAAGGGGAGCTTGTAAAGCAGGACCCACGAGAGGACAACAACAGCGACGGCAATATAGGCAGTCGGATAGATGCCGAGTGCGTCGGTCTGCATGCCCATCATGAACTCTTTGGTTCTGTCAGCATTGAAGAGAATCTGGCTGGCAAAAATCGTTACACCAGTGGAGAGCAGGTTGATACCGGTACCACTGATGGTCTGGTCAGCATTAAGATTAATTGCTGCCACAGCATGGATAAGGGAGAACAGTCCCCCAACTACAAACCCCATGGCCAAGGCCAGGAAGAGGGAAAGTGTTTGAGGAACCCCGGCCATCTCCATCAGTACATGTGCAGCTGCAGCTGTACATGCACCGATTGCCATAAGGCCTTCCAAGGCTATATTTACCACCCCTGACTTCTCACAGATCATCCCACCGATGGCGGTGATGAGAATGGGGGCCACGATCATCAATACAGAAGGTAGCATTCCAAGTATCATACTCATTTGACTCCTACCTCCTTCTGCAGTTTTTTCTTATCGAGGTGCTGTTGGTAGAGGATCAAGGCTGAACGGAGGGCAATGAAGATTACAATCATTCCCTGGATGATGAAGGTAATTTCCTTGGGAATCTGCTTCCCTTGCATCAGAGCTTGTGCGTTCTTGAGCATACCGAACAAGAGCCCCGCGAGGGTGGTACCGAGAGCGGTGCTGTTTCCTACCAAGGCAACGGCAATACCGTCAAAACCATAGTTGTCCATCCCGGAGAGCACTCTTCCATACTTGAAGGAGCCCAATGCAACAATGCCTCCAGCAAGGCCTGCGAAAGCCCCAGCGATGGCCATGGAAAGTGCAATGGATTTTACCACCGGTATACCGCTTGCCCTTGCTGCTTCCTTGTTGAATCCAGTAGCCCTCATGCCAAACCCAAGACTGGTTTTCTCCATGATGAACCAAAATACGATCACTGCGATGATCATTAAAAAGATACCGTTATTCAACAACGAATAGTTGGTAATCTTGGTGAAGAAGTCATTGGTGATCAAGGCAGTCTCAGGAAAGTCAGCTGTCTTGTAGGTGGTGGCTCCAGGCATTTGCAGTGAGATGATGCGACTTAGATACAAGGCAATGTAGTTGAGCATGATGGTTGAGACAACCTCACTCACTTCATACTTTGCTTTCAACACTCCTACCAATCCACCCCAGAGGGACCCAATGAGTATTGCGCAGACGATGGCAAGCACCCAGTGCAGTCCTTGTATCTGTGGACCGAGCAAGGCAACCATTTGTGCAATGGTCATGCCCATGATGTACTGCCCTTCTCCACCGATGTTGAAGAGACCTACTCGGTTTGCAAATCCCATAGACAGTCCACAGAGGATGAAGGGAACCGAATAGTTGAGAGTCTCACCAATATAGCGGACGTTCATCTTTCCGTTGTCGATGTTGTATCCGCTGAGTGATTGCAGGATTGCCTTGTACATGTTAAGCGGGTTCTTCCCCACCAAGGCAACCAGGATGGTTCCTACAAGGAATCCAAGAACTACGACAAGGACCGAAACTGCCCCGTCGCTTTGTATAAGTCGTTCCCGGGATAGCTTCATGCCTGTGCCTCCTTATGGGACCCAGCCATCATCATGCCGATCTCTCGCTCGGTGACTTCATGTTGCTTGTTCACTGCTACGATGCTCCCCTTGCTGATGGTTGCGATACGGTCGCACAGGTTCATGATCTCATCCAATTCCAGAGAGACCAACAATATAGCGCGTCCTTTCATTCTTTCATCAATTATTCTCTTCCTGATATACTCGATTGCACCAACATCCAAGCCGCGAGTTGGTTGGGCAACCACCAGGACCTTAGGAGAAAGAGAAATCTCCCTGGCAACAATGACCTTCTGCTGATTTCCCCCAGAGAGGCTGCCTGCCTTGGTGATCGGCCCCTCAGCGCTTCTGATATCGAACTGGTCGATAAGTTGTTCAGCGCTCGTTTTCATGGCTTCAAAATCAAGGATCCCGAATTGTTTTCTGTAAGGACTCTTATAATAGCTCTTGATGGCAGAGTTCTCTGCGATGGTGAACTCTCCAACAACCCCGTATTTTCTGCGATCTTCCGGTATATAGCCGAGGCCTTTCTCAATACGTTCACGAATGGTGAGTTGCTCGATGGGCTCTCCATCCAGCATGATGGAACCACCAGAGAGGGGAATCAGACCGGTTATGGCGCCAAGCAACTCACTCTGTCCATTACCATCAACTCCTGCAATACCGACAATCTCACCGTCATGGATATCAAGGTTCAGGTCCCTGATTTTGACTGCCCCATTCTCATCCTTTACTTCAAGGTGCTGCAAGCTGAGTTTTACCTCTCCGACCTTCTTCTCCGGTTTCTCGATCTCAAATTTAACTGCACGACCTACCATCATCTCAGCGAGCTCCTGCTCACTGACATCGGCAACATCTACAGTGCCGATATAGGTTCCTCGTCTCAGTACTGTACAACGGTCAGAGACTTCCTTGATCTCCCTAAGCTTGTGGGTGATAAGCAGAATGGTCTTGCCCTCAGCGCGGAGAGCCTTGAGAATTTCCATTAGTTCATCAATCTCCTGCGGGGTAAGAACCGCAGTAGGTTCGTCAAAGATGATGATGTTTGCATTACGGTAGAGGGTCTTGAGAATCTCGACACGCTGCTGTTGCCCGACCGATATATCTTCGATCAAGGCATCTGGGTCAACCTGCAGGCCATACTGCTTGCTGAGTTCAGCTACACGCTTACTTGCACTCTTCAAGTCGAGAACTCGCCCCTTCACGGGTTCCATTCCCAGTACAATATTCTCTGTGACCGTGAAGTTCTGTACAAGTTTGAAGTGCTGGTGCACCATGCCGATTCCCAGTGACGTTGCCACATTGGGATTCTTGATCTCCACAGGATTGCCATCAAGCAATATTTCCCCGCTGTCAGCAATGTACGATCCGAACAAGATGGACATCAGCGTCGATTTACCTGCCCCATTCTCACCAAGCAGGGCATGTATTTCCTGTTTCCTTACTTGGAGTGTTACCTTGTCGTTTGCCACCACGCCGGGAAACGTCTTGGTGATATTCTTCATTTCGATTGCGTATTCACTCACCCTCAGCTCCTCTTTGTCAGCTCTCTTTGAGTCCACTGATTCCAATGGATTCGAAGAGAGCCGGCAGTTTCCTGCCGGCTGGATAACACTTAGTCGTCAAGTGCGGAAAGCCCACTGGGAGCTGCGCCATTGGCCAAAGCATCCTTGTAGGTCTTGTAAAGTTTGATCTTTCCACTGATAACGTCAGCCTTAGCTGCTTCAACCTTCTCAACAACGCTCTTGCTGAGTTCAGGATTTGCAGTTGAGTAACCGACACCATCGTCAGCCATGCCCATCTGGACCACGCCACCCTTGAAGGAACCGTCGGCAACTGCCTCGAGGACCATCAGGGAAGAGTTTTCAACACGCTTAAGCATGCTGGTGAGTACAGCACTCTTGTCGCCACTGTACAGACCGTCAGCATACTGGTCACTGTCTACGCCGATTGCCCAGACGTTCTTACCCTGCATGCGGTACTCTTTTGCCTGTGCAATGGTTCCGTTTCCGGTTCCACCTGCTGCACTGAAGATGCAGTAGACACCCATGTCATACCAGTTCTTTGCCTGTGCTTTAGCAAGCTCCGGCTTGCCCCAGTCGTTGGCATAGTAGTCATAGATTTCTGCATCTGGGAAGACAGAGAGGATACCCTGCACATAGCCCATCTCAAACTTGGTGATGGTAGCCCCGGGGACTCCACCGATGAATCCAAACTTTGGATCTGCAATTCCATCTTCCTTGGCCTGGAGTGCTGCGACCATACCAACGAGGTAGGATCCCTGCTCCTCAGAGTAGATGAACTCCATAACGTTCGGCTGTCCCACCCAGTCAACGTCAACGATGGTGAATTTCTGGTCAGGATACTGTGGTGCAACTTCACCAAGCGCATCTGCCCAGGTGAAACCGGTGACCATGATCAAGTCATACCCCTCGTCAGCAGCCTGACGGAGATTCGGGATATACATATCCTGGGTCTGTGCAGTCACTACATCATACAGTGTACCGCGACCGGTTGCATTCTCTACGGTATCGCCGTAGTACTCTACGATTCCTCTCCACGCTGCAGCGTTGAAGGACTTGTCATCAATACCGGTTGCATCAGTGAGCAAACGGATGGTTGGTCTGCCATCAGCCTGTGCGGGAGCAGCTTCTTTACCGCCCTGTGCGAACACCATGGTGCCCATCAGCAGAACCAGCAGCAAAATACTTACTTTCTTCATGGATTACCCTCCTTAGTAGTAGGTCCGTGATTATAATGTACCTGGTATTGTACCACAAGAAAGTAGAAATGGAATATTGAGTTTTATTGCTATTTTGTCAATATATATCGTTCAAAAGCCAAAGCGACCCCATCATGTTCATTGGAATCCGTAATCACATGGGCATGGGATTTCACTTCATCCGATGCATTGTCCATAGCCACTGCAAGTGCGGCAATGCCGAACATCGGGAGATCATTGAGACCGTCACCGATTACCATCAAGGAGCTTTCATCCTTTCCGAGCAGGGAAAGCAATACCTGGAGACTGCTCGCTTTTTGTACACCTTTTGCGGTAATTTCCATAAAACATGGCTCACTGAAGCCCAAATCAGCAACATCCCCAACCAATGGCAACAGATCTTCTCTTGCCTTCTGCAAGAGAAGTGGTTCTCCTACGATCATAACTTTTGGCATCGGGTGTTGTACTTCCTTGATGAGATTGGAGACTTTCCTGATAGGAATGGCGTTGTTATAGGCTTCTTTGGCAACATGTACATCATCAGCCATTTCGGTTATAACACCTTCCTCATCATAGGAAAGGGCAGCAAGGTGATGTTCACGGGCGTATGAAAAACATGTATGAATGGTCTCAAGGTCCACTGTACGTTCCCAGAGTACCTGACTTGTTCGTGTATCAAAGAGCTGTCCGCCATTATAGGCAAGAATGGTGCCTTCACTGCCCATGAGGTCAAGGGAGGAAGCGACATGCTCGATACCCAAGAGTGGTCTGCCACTGGCCAGGACGATATGGCAACCCTGTTCCCTGGCTCTTTTGATCGCGTCTCTGGTACGTGGGGTGATTTCCTTCTTCTCGTTGGTGAGTGTACCATCCAAATCAAGAGCTACTACCGTATACATGGGCATTTCCTCCAGGAAAACAAAAGACTCCCCATTCCATTTCCTGAAACAAGGAGTCTCTTTCTTTACGATCGGGCAGAGAGGATTTGAACCTCCGACCCCCTGGTCCCGAACCAGGTGCGCTAGCCCCTGCGCTACTACCCGTAATCGATACAGCCGAGGTTCAATATACCTAATAGCTCTGAAGATTGTCAAGCGAAGCAAAATGGCCAATATTGGCTAATCTCAACCTATTCATTGACAGTGACTAGGTGAAATGGTATTTTTCATAAGACTGTCCGCAAAATGCGGAAAATGCACGGGAGAAAGAGGTTTATCATGTCTTCAAACGACAACACAAATGGAAAGAAACCCGAAGAGAACGGGAAAGTACTCGCCTTCGGGAAAGAAAAGAAGAGCGCAGTAGAGAAAAAAGGTAAGAATGAAGCCGCACTCAAGCCAAAGCGCAAAATAACCATCGGATGGGTGTTTGGAATGATCGTCCTGATCTTGATCGCCATCTCCTTTGTGTTGGCCCCTGCTATTCAGGCCTTTGTCGGCCAAGGCACCAGCAATGGAATTGTATTTGGAAAATACGGCAAGGAAGAGATCAAGTATGCTTATGGCAACTACTTCTATGACCAGGTCCAGAACTATGCCAATGAGTACAGCGGATCTGATGCAAACCAAACCCAAGCCCTTTACCAAATCTGGAAGAGCGCCTACGACAGCACGGTCTTGTTCACTGCGGTTAACCAGCTTGCATCCAAAGCCGGTATCATTGCAGCTGATGATGTGGTAAAGCGTGCAATTATTGAAAGTGGCGCCTATGACAAGGATGGAAAATTCGATGTAAAGACCTATCAGGATGCTTCGGCTGAACGAAAGGCTTCTGTTGAGAAATCAATCCGGCGCGGCCTCCCCTACCAGATTGTAATTGACGATGTAGGTACAGTACTCTCCTCCTCATCTGAGATTGATTACATCGCTGAAATGGCAGGTAATGGAAGAACGTTCCGCTATCTCAGCCTCAATCCTTCACTCTACCCTGATGAGCTCGCTTCACAGTATGCGCTACAGAACAAGCAGCTCTTTTACAGCATGGATATGAGCATCATCAGCATGGACAGCCAGGAAAATGCCCAGGCAGTGTATGACTCCATCGTAGGTGGAGAGACCTCTTTTGAAGAGGCTGCAACCCAGAACAGTCTTGACTCCTATGCAGCTGAAGAAGGAAAGGTTGGCCGTCTGTACTACTACGGTCTGGTTTCCAACTTCAAGAATGCTGATGAAGCAGTCTCCTTACTCTCTGCAGAGAGCGGTGATGTACTTGGCCCCTTTGAGGCAAATGGTGCATGGGCAATCTACAAGCTGAACAGCACGCCAGAGGAAGCTGACTACGCAAGCGAAGAACTCCTTGCTTCCGTAAAGGCATACCTGGCAACCAGCGATAGTGACATCATCGACACCTTCCTTGCTGACCTTGCTGCAGATTTGCAGGCAGAGGCAGCAAGCAAAGGACTCGAAGAAGTCGCACTTGAGCAGGACCTCTCTTTGGTTGATGTAAGCGCAACTCCCTACAACTTGGGAGAAAGCCAGTACATGAGCAACTTCTCCTATACCGATAATGCGGGGCTGCTCGCCAATGCTGCCAGCAATGAAGATATTGCCGAGCAACTCTACACTGCAGAAGAGAACACGCTGCTTGATCCAATCAAGTCAGGTGCTTCCTACCTCCTTGTTGAGACTGGTGAAGATGTCCAGGACGATACCATGGGCAGTTATATCACCATGTTCTATGACTACTACAGTGGAACCCAGAACCAGCAGGACTTCAGTCAAGCACTCTACTCCTCTGATGCATTTGAGGACAACTTCCTGACCACCTTCCTCAACGTAGTACTGGGTCAGAGCGAATAACCTTTTTTCTCCTTATAACTATCAAGCCGGTACTTATGTGCCGGCTTTTTTTATTACCGGTTTCGTGGTAGATTACAGCTACCCATGAAACGATCATCACGCTTAATCCTTAGGATATTGATACTGCTCTTTGTAGCGCTACTACTCATTGTAGGGATTGCGTCGTATATAATCATCGATCGCTTATCCAATACAAAAGTCTTTGAAGAAGTCAGCATGCACACAGAAAGTGTTGTCAGTCCCCTAGAGCCCTTCAACCTGCAGAAAGCGATCCATGAGGGGAATGCGTTTACCTTGGAGTATCCAGAAAGCGGGGAGTTCACAATTCTCTGGGGAACCGATTTCCATCTCAGGAGGGGCCCCTTTTCAGGCAGGGATAAGCTCTATGCATTGATGGAAAGGGCCTTTGAAGAAACAGATCCTGACCTGACCGTCATTTCTGGTGACCTGCTGTTCTCATTCAATGCAAAAGAGATGCTTATCGAGTTTGCATCCTTTATGGAGAAACATGGCCAGCTTTGGGCATACTCTTTTGGCAATCACGATGGAGAACATGCCTATGACCGACCTACACTCGCCAGTGTATTGGACGATTACCCCCATGCACTCTTTTCAAGCGGGGAGGAGTGGGTACGTGGATATAGCAACTACCCACTAGTCCTGACACAAAATGGGGTGATGAAAGAAGCACTTATGCTGATTGACTCCCATCACAGCAGAATCTATGCAGACAATGTCATCGCTCCTGACTATATCTATCCTTCCCAGATATCATGGTACCGTTGGGTGGAAGACGGACTGGGTGATATCCCCTTATATGCCTTTACCCATATTCCATTACCCGAATTCTCATTGCTTTGGGAGAGTGGAACAGCAAAGGGGGTGAAACTTGATAAGATTGTCAATGTACCGCTGGAAAACAGTGGCTTATTTGCTGCCATGCAAGAGAGAGGAAACACGGTGGCTGTTTTCAGTGGCCATGACCATTTGAACGATTTTCATGGAGTTTGGGATTCCATAGGTTTACACTACGGCAGAAGTGCAAGCTATGGGTCCTATGGATCCAGAGACCACGCAAAAGGACTGAAAACCATCACGCTCTATGCTGATGATACTCCCTATATGGTCCAGACCTATACCGTGGACCAGTGGGGGTTATAGGAGGAACAGCGATGGAACACGAAGTAACGCAGAAGCAGGACCTACTCAACAAGAAGGGACGTATCAAGGAAGAAGGTTGGGCTCGCCATCCGCTTTGGCGCTACGACCGGTCATTCATAAAGGGCGGGCGTCTCAGGATCAAGGAGTGGGATTACTACGCAGTTATCAATACAGAAAAACGCTATGCAGTCACAGCTACCATCAGTGACCTAGGGTATGCAGCGCTCTTTGCTATCAGCTATATCGATTTTGATCGAAAAGCTGTAAGCCAGACTGATGCACTCCGCTTTTTCCCCCTTGGAAAGATTGGCCTGAGTGCTTCCAGCACTGATGACAACCAAGTTTCCTGGTCAAACACCAACTTGCGGCTTGCCTTTATCAAGAAGGGAACACAACGGCACTTGATGGTTGCATGCCCTTCCCTCGTGCTTCCTGATGGAAGTGTAGGTCTCGACTTCGATATAGTCCTCACCCAAGAACTGGAATCAGAGAGCCTGAATATCGCAACCAGCTGGAGTGAACAGCGTAAGGCGTTCTATCTCAACGAGAAGGTCAACTGCCTCCCTGCCAAGGGAAATATTCGAAGGGGTATGGAAAGTGAGGAATTACTCAGGGGGGAAGCATGGGGTGTCCTTGACTGGGGACGTGGGCGCTGGACCTATACAAACACCTGGTACTGGGCGAGTGTCTCTGCATTGGTGGAGAATGTTCCTTTCGGCTTGAACCTTGGCTATGGGTTTTCTGACAGAAGCTCTGCGAGTGAGAATGCCCTCTTCTATGATGGCAAGATACATAAGCTCGGCACGGTAGAGTTTGTATTCTCAAGGGAAGATCTTGGCAAGGCTTGGAGAGTCAAGGACGACCAAGGCAGGCTCAACATGGTATTCACCCCGGTGGTTGACCGCTCCAGCAATACCAATTTTGTGGTGATTCAATCCAAGCAACACCAGCTGTTCGGGTATTTTAGCGGTACCTGTATTCTTGATGATGGCTCTGAAATTGCAATCAAGGAGGTCCCTGGGTTTGCAGAAGAGGTCTACAATCGATGGTAGGGCTTTTTCCATAATTCGGATGTGTATGTCTTGCAAGAACTTGTTCATTTGTATAAACTGAGGAAGTTGTATTGCATGTCTCGGTATTTAACCGATAATCCACTCATACATTAACATTATCAGGAGTTCCATGTCAGAGTTATTAAGCTTTGCGGACCTAGGACTGTCCGCTCAAACCATTGCCGCCGTCAAATCCAAGGGATTTGAAGAACCAACAAAGATCCAAGCAGCGTGTATTCCATTGCTTCTCAAGGATCAGGTTGATGTCATCGGCCAGGCACAAACCGGAACCGGCAAAACCGCCGCTTTCGGTCTCCCCATTCTAGAAATCGTAGACCCTTCTGTAAGGCAGGTCCAGGCACTTATCCTCGCTCCCACGAGAGAGTTGGCTGTTCAGGTTGCCGAAGAGATTAATTCTCTGAAGGGAGATCGTCATTTGGAAATCGCCGCTGTCTATGGAGGAGCCTCCATGGACTTACAGCTCAGAAAGCTACGCCGAGGTGTCCACGTAGTTGTCGGTACCCCCGGTCGTATCCTCGACCACCTCAGAAGAGGTTCTCTCAAGCTGGATCAGCTGAAGTTCGTTGTTTTGGACGAAGCTGATGAGATGCTTGATATGGGATTTGTCGAGGATATTGAGGAAGTATTGAAGCAGACTCCGGAAAACAAGCGGATGCTCTGTTTCTCTGCTACCATGCCCGCCCCTATCCAGCGTCTTGCCGGGAGGTTCATGCATGAGCCTCAAATGGTAAAGATCAAGCAGGAGACCCCAACCAGTGATCTCACCGACCAGATTTACGTTGAGGTAAGAGAGTCGGACAAGTTTGAAGCGTTGACCCGTATCATCGATATGGAAGAGAGCTTCTACGGAATTGTCTTCTGCAGGACCAAGGTCCAATGTGATGAAATCGGCCGCAAGCTGATGGATCGCGGGTATGACGCTGAACCATTGCATGGTGATCTCTCCCAGAAACAGAGAGAAAACATCCTGCACAAAATGCGGGACAGATCGATCAGCATCATCGTCGCCACTGATGTGGCTGCCCGTGGTATCGACATCTCTGACCTCACCCATGTTATCAACTTCTCTCTCCCTGAAGATCCCGAAGCTTACATCCACCGTATCGGAAGAACAGGTAGAGCAGGAAAGAGTGGAATTGCCATCACCTTTGTAGGGCCCAGGGAGTTCAGACGGTTCAGCTTCATACAGAAGGTATCAAAATCAGAAATTCGACGTGAGTCAGTTCCTGATGCAAATGATATCATTGAGACCAAGCGAACAAGAATCATCAGTCAGCTCTCTGCCATTACTACGGAGGAGGGACAGGAAAGTCCTTTCCTTACCATTGCAGAACAGCTCTTGGAGGACAAGCGTCCTGAGGAAGTGGTAGCTTCCTTGCTTGACCACTTCTATAAGGATGAGTTGGATGTATCGAAGTATCAACACATCTCTTCGGGAAGAAATGAACGCGGTCCGAGGGAACAGCGCAGTGAAGATAATGGTTTCACCCGTCTCTTTATCGCTCGCGGTAGAAAAGATGGTCTGGACAAGCGTAGGCTCGTTGACTATTTGATTGAACAGGTTGGAGCTGAGGACCGTGACATCCAGAATGTAACGGTCAGGGATGATTTCTCCTTCGTCAGTGCTCCACTGCAGGTTGCGGAGCGTATCTTGCAGACGTTCAGCTCTGTGGGTTCAGAAGGCAAGCCGATCATCACCCGAGCGAAACCGGACAACCCGAATGGGAAGCACCTCTCCGGAAGAAGAGGCGACCGCTATGATGATCGTCCCAGTTCTCCTGATCGAAGAAGCTCCGGCAGACGTCCTCGCAGAAGCAATGATGATTATCAGCCGTATGGAAGGGATTCCTATGGCGGCGGTGATGATTATTACTCCCGACCTAGTAATTTCCAGGATGACCGCTCTGGCCGTTCCCATGGGAAATACAGTGCACCTAAAGGGAAAAAAGGCTCCCGCCCTAAGAAGCGGTACCGAGACTAATTAATATACACCCACTTGTACTTCCAAGTGGGTGTTTCACCTGTTCTTCCATGCTATACTGGTAGGCCGAATTGAGTTTGGAGTGGTATGAAATTCGATTTTCTTTCCTTTGTTGGCAAGCATAGCAAAATCACCTTGGCTCTCGTTCTCTTGGTGACCGTATTTTTCGGCTATCATGCAGCCCATTTGCAGCTTGATGCTGATTACGTCACCTTAATGAATGAAAGCAAAACCCCCTCCTTGTATCAAGGAGGAGAAGGCCCGTACGTTCCTCCCGTGCAGGGTTCTCTCATCGAAGATACAACAGTCCCAGAAACCATGCAGCTTGAGACTGACATGCTTGGGAATCATCTCATCGCTGATATTTCCGCAGGCACTCCAGAGGAAGAACCACCCTATACAACGACCTATCTTGTGTTGGTGGAGAGCGAGAGGCTGTTCGAAGCGGAGACGCTTACTATCATCAGCAACACAATGGAGCAATTGGATGCCACCGAGTACCTGGGAAACAAGTTCTCCGTACTCGATTTCGTGACATTGGAGAAGAAGGGCACCAGACTTATGAGTGTCCCCTTCGCATCCAAGGATACGTGGGATGAAGCCGATGCCCAAATGCTTAGACAGCGAATAGAAAAGGATCCCATCGTAAAGAACTACCTGGTCAGCGATGATCTGAACGGGATGCTGTTTTCCTTTGATTCAATGGCACTTACCCCAGAACAGGAGAGAGAGCTATCGGCAATGCTGGATCCCCTGCGAGATGAGGGGATGGCAGTACATATCAATGGAGGAGCGGTTATCACCAACCTCTTGATCAAGTACCTCAGCAGGGACCTCAGCATACTTCTCACCCTCTGCTTTATCGCAATCCTCATTGTGTATTACCTGAGTTTTAGGGCAAAACGAAGTGTATTGCTCCCCTTCTCCATGTCCGTCATTGGTATCATCTGGACCTTTGGTACCATGCGACTGCTCGGATATTCACTCACCATTGTCAATATCGTGACCCCCTGTATGGTACTTAACCTTGGATCTTCCTATGCCATTCACGTCATCGGAGAGTATTATACTGACTATGCGAAGGGAATGAACTCCATCGAATCCACCAAGAAAATACTCAGGACCATCTTCTTCGCCTGTCTGACGACGGTTATCGGATTTCTTAGCCTACTGTTCTCCCAGACCCCCGCACTCAGGGAGTTTGGAATCGCTGTCGGAATCGGCGTAACCTACTGTGCAATCCTCGCTTCCACCTATCTTCCAGCTCAGCTCAGTCTGGTTGTCCCTCCCAAGAAGGCGCAGATCAGAACGTACAAGAAAGGATATCTCGCACAGCTCGTTGTGGTGATCGACAACCTCGTCAAGAAAAAATACGTACTATTTTTTCTTCTCTGGCTTGTGGTTATTGCTGGCTATGGGCTGACCAAGGACCATATTTCTGTAAACACCAATTACATGTCCTACCTACCCAAAAAGGACACATTCGCCCAGAGCTCACGCCACTTTGCCCAGAAGATGGGAGGAGACACTCCCTATATCATCACCATAGAGGCCCCCGAGGGTACAGAGCAATTCTTCCTCCAAAGCGAAAACCTATCTCAAGTATATGCTTTTGAACAGGCTATTCGTGCAGAACTACCTGATGTTCGGCAGATTCTCTCATTTGCAAGCTATGTAAGCTTTGCCAATGAGGTGTACAGTGGGGAAGCAGGCATCCCCTCCTCCAGAGGGTTACTGAACCTCATCAATCGCATGATTATCCTGATGAGCAACCAGAATGATGATAATTTGGGAGCTATACTCAATCCTGAAGGAACCAAACTTACCATCTTCCTACAGAACTATGACTCTGTGGACAAGGATCTCATGACCATTTCCAGTTCCACCCGTATTGAAGAGGGCGTAAAGCGTTTGCTTCCACTTCTGCCTAACGGTACTCAGGTGACCCTGGGAGGAGAACCACACAAGGTGATTCACTTCTCCTCAACCTTGCTCTCAGACCAGAGCAAGAGCACCTATGCCAGTTACATATTGGTATTTCTTGTGGTTCTGTTGGCCTTCAAATCACTCTCCCTGGCTTTTTATGCACTTATTCCTATTCTCACAGGGGTTATGGCAAACTACGTCTTCATGTACTTCTTCAATATCCCGTTCGACATGATCACGGTAAGTTTTGCAGCCGTGGCTGTAGGGGCAGGAATCGATGATGCAATCCACTTCCTCATACGGTACAAGAACAAGCTTGCTGAAGGGAAGCAGTCGATTGAGGTTATGTTGTCTGAGACAATCAAGGAGACAGGGCGGCCCATCATCCTCACTACCCTGTCCATTGTTGCTGGAATGATGATGTTCCTCTTTGCCAGCTATACCCCGGTACGTTACTTCGGAAGCCTGATGAGTATTGCCCTACTCAACTGTATGCTTGCCACCTTGGTGGTTATGCCCTCGGTTATTACGCTTACCACACGTATCAAGCGTCGTCTCGCACACTGAGACCAAGGAATTTGCCCAGCAGGCAAGTGAGAAACGCTCACTTGCCTGTTTTGATCTCTCTCCCATTTCCTTTCTTTTCTGCTTGTCAGAAACCATGACAGCAAGTGCGTTTACAAACGAATGACTCTCATCACAGATATATCCACACCCTTCATCCTCGACTGAAAACCCCAAGCTATGATCTTCACGTAGAACTACCGGAAGCGAGCTCGCCATCGCTTCCACAAAACCAAGACCTTGAGATTCGCGAACAGAGGAGGAGATGAATACATCTGAGATTCTATAATACAGATGGACATTTTCTGCAGGAACCGCTCCCGCAAATACCACAAGGCCTTCCAATCCCAAATCAGCGACCTGCTTTTTCAGGCTCTCTTCCTTTGGCCCCCCACCTACCAGAAGTAGTCTTGCCGATGGTTCAAGAAAGGAGAGGAGAAAGAAGTCATCAATGCTCTGGTTCACTCGTTTCTCGCTGGATAGTCGACATACGGAGACCAGGATGCAATGTTCCTTGGAGAAACCAAAACTGGCGCGTAATGAAGCAATTTCTTCGATTCCAAGTGGACGCTGAAAACCTTCCAGGTCAATGCCACTGGGAAGGACAACAATTGGTTGCTTTACATGGTAGCGCTCCAGCATATGACTGTGAGAAAGGGATGGACTGATCAGAAGATTACAATAGCGTACCCGTCTCTTTACGATGGTTGCCATCATGGTATCCCAGAGTGTATGCCGAATACGGCGAGAAGCATCGTAGCGGGTAAAATCAGTATGGCAGGTGTGGATCAGTGGTATATTCAGTGCTTCTGAGATTCTTCTTGCCCAACCCATGGTAATAAACTCATTGTTTGAGTGTACAATGTCGGGCTTCCAGGAGAGGATGTCATCAAGAAGAGGATCACGATAGGAAAAGGTCAACTGGGAATCCCTGAGAGGTTGTATCCGGCTTCCCTTCATGTAATAGACCCCACCTGTATACGAGGAGGCAGGAGATTTTCCTATGGTGAGCAAACGTACTTCATGACCAAGCTGGCCAAGCATGTTTTGTTCATTTACCACTACGGTCGTAACACCGGTAATATGCGGTAGATAAAAATCTGTAGTGATAAGAATTTTCACCCAGAACGCTCCTGTACCCCATGATACCGCGTACCTATCTAGGACGCAAGCAAGAGAAATATCGTAAAGACAGTTTCTCTACTTGTCCCAGTCCAGTTTTTACCCTATTCTTGACGCATGCACATAGCATTTTTATACGTCGATGCAGGGAAAGGCCACATCACCCCTGCGAAAGCTTTGAGCGATGCCGCGCTCAGGCTGGGCCATACCACCGTTGTTGCTGATTTATTTGAAACAGTCAATGCCCCTATCGTCAATTGGATGAGTAAATCCAACTGGCGGTTGATGTTGCATTTTCCTCGTCTCGAGGCATTCATCGATCCCAAGCAGGACTCCTGGTTCAATGCAAGGCTATTCCGATTCTTGGGGACACACAGCCATGCAATGAAGGACTTCAAAGCATGGTACGATGCAAATACCCCTGACTGTATTGTTGTTGCTCACTTCCTCGCAGGATCTCTCATTCAACCAATCGTAGCAAAATTGGGGTTACCTGTACCAGTCTTCGAATATTCCACCGATGTGGTATTCACCCCTAGGATAGGAATAAATTCTGCATTGGACCGATTTTATATCTGTACCCACTTGGGAAAAGAACTTGCCATGGAGTTCGGACAAGAGGAAAAAACGATTTCCATCTGTCCATTTCCTTTGAAAACACAGATGATGCACACCGAAATTCCTGAGAAACAACAGGCTAGAAAAAACCTAGGTATGCTGGACCGTTTTACAGTCTTGCTCAATCTTGGGGGAGAAGGCATTGGAACAACCGATTTCCTTGAGGAGGTACAAAAAAGAAACCTCGATTGGCAAATCATCACCGTGGGAACACTCAGCAGTAGCACGAAATTGCAGTACAAGCGTTTCAGAGAAAAATATCCATCCTTTCCCCTCTATACCCCTGGCTTTGTTGATAATATCCAGGACTATATCTGTGCCTGTGATGTACAGGCGGGGAAGGCAGGGGCCAATGCATTGATGGAGTCCCTCTATCTCAAGCGTCCCTTCCTGATCTCCAGTTTGCTCTATGCCGCAAAACCCACTACTGAGTTTTTCGAACGACATAAGGTTGGCTGGGTAGAGAACACGATCGAGAAGCAGGTTGATATCCTGCAAGCATACAGCGAGGACAGCCAGGCACAAGAGGCAATGAAGGAAGCTTTTGAAAAACTGCCTACCACTTTTGATAGTGACGCGTTTGCACAGATGATCACAGAGGACGCAGAGAGAGTTCTCCAAGAGAAAGGTGCTGATACTCAGTAAGTAGGTTACCTCTCCTCTGCCACGTGTAATTATCGCACTCTCTTTACACTGATTTCCCTCATACGGTATAGTCCTACGTAACGGAGGCCTCGTGTAAAACCAAGGTTTGTACACGTGCTAAGTCATCCACCAAATCCAATCATATAGGAGCTCTCTATGGCTGAAGGAATGATTTCTTCAGAGGGGAGGCAGGTGGGTGGTTATATCACCCGTGTTTTGAGCGGAATGGCTCAAGGCCTCTTTGCCTCACTCATCATTGGTCTTATCATCAAGCAAATTGGACATTACAGTTCCATTCTCCTGCTCGAACACATCGGTATGGTTGCCCAGTACCTTACTGGCCCTGCAATCGGGATGGGAGTTGCAATCGCCGTAGGAGCTAGTCCTCTCGGAGTACTGGGAAGCGCTGTAGCAGGTGCTGTAGGGGCTGGAACCTTCTCCTTTACAAATGGGATAGCCCTGGCTCTTGGAGAGCCGGTAGGGGCGATGATAGCAGGTCTTGCAGCAGCGGAAAGCTCAAAAAAAGTTGCAGGGAAAACTGGTGTCGATATTCTTATCGTTCCGCTCACCACCATCTTGGTCGGATCATTGGTAGGATATTTTATTGCTCCTCCCATTGCTGCATTGATGAAATACATTGGGGCATTCATCAACTCATTGACCACATTGTATCCACTGCCGATGGGTATCTTGGTATCTACCGTGGTAGGCATGGTACTCACACTCCCGATCAGTAGTGCTGCGATCAGCATCAGCCTAGGGCTCAATGGGCTTGCCGCAGGAGCAGCAGTTGTTGGTTGTAGTTGTCAGATGATTGGCTTTGCAGTGAGCTCCTACAAGGAGAACAAACTCGGAGGATTGCTGAGCCAAGGACTCGGGACGAGTATGATCCAGATTCCAAATATCTGGAAGAATCCCCTGATCTGGATACCCCCTACCCTGACTTCTGCAATCCTGGGACCAGTGAGTACTGTGCTTTTCAAGATGGAGAACAACAGCGCAGGGGCTGGCATGGGAACAAGTGGCTTGGTCGGACAGTTCAACGCTATCGCGGTAATGGGATTGCAAGCTTGGCCGGTGGTTCTCTTGATGCACTTCCTGCTTCCTTCCCTCATCACCCTCTTATTCAGTACGTTTATGAGAAAAAAAGGCTGGATCAAGGACGGTGATATGTTGCTTACATTACGATAACATCTCTCAAGATATAAGAAAGCCCAACATGTTCTGTCACGAAGTGTTGGGCTTTTATTGTCTTCTGATTAGATCAGAAGTAGAGTTCGAAACTCACTGACAACTCCCATTCCACATCAAGGGGATCGATGGTTCCTTTCATCGCATCCATGACATCAAAAAGATTGAAACCAAGGGAGACACGCATCGGATGACTTGGGAAGCGGTCGAGGACACCCCACCCTTCCATTCCCGCCGTGGCAAGTAGGGAATAACCTTGCTCAGCGTCAGGATTTCCAAATATCCCGATATCAAGGAAGGGGTTTGCATAGGATTTGGCAAATCCGAAGTCAATGAACTCCACCATGAGGTTCAAATTGAGTACACCTGCGTAAGGTACTCCCCCATCTTCGAAGGTGATTGCATCTGAACGTGAAAGATAGCCTCTGAAATACTCAGAGACATTCTTCCCATCAGATGGGAGGAATGTGTACTTTGTTGGATTGAGCCCAGAATAGAATCCATTGAATCGGATGTGTGGATTAAACCGCCATACCACAAAGGGGAACCAGGTGATATTGCTCTCTACATACCAGTAACTCTTGGATGCAAATTCTATACTCTGGTAATCACGATAGACGTGCTTGAAATTGAAGATAAGCCCCTCACGGTATTTATCCTTGCTGGATAGGTAATTGACCCGTCCTCCGTTGCTGATTGTGTTGGTATATTCCAGATACTGAGCCAAGGATTCTCTTCCATACAGATACTCAACTCCTGGAGTGAACGAAGTAGACCATCTCCAACCGATGAAGGGAATCTTGAAGTTCGTTCCGAGTGTTGTGGAGAGAGTTGCATCATGTAGATTCTCATCCGCTACTTTCTTGTTGGTAAGGAAGGTAATCTTGAAGGAGAGTGGTCTCGTGAAGAGTTTCAAGTCATGCTGAATGAGGTTGGTTTCTGTCTTGAGATTGGTGAGTTTAGCATTCCACTCAAGAAGGTTGCTCAAGGTATAGCGTCCCTCATTCTGCTTGAATGGACCATAGGTCCAGCTGAATCCGTGAATATCAGGGTTCATCTGCTCAAAGCCGGTGGAAGGATCATACTCTGCCCATGTCTTAATACTTACCCTTGTACCAAACAGGTCAAGCCCTGTCCAGTTGATATCATAATTGAACTGCTGGGTGGTTGCACTGGGATCGATGACCCCATCAAAAGAGAATGCAAGCTTTGTCTCCATGAGACGAATACCAGTCCAATTGACATCATACTCTATCTTTCCATCCGGGTTGCTGGTTTTCTGCCGTTCATACAGGAAGTTGAGACTCAGGTTCGTCTCACCGATGGCAACCCCTGTTACGTCAAATTCCAGATGGTCCTCGCGATCATCCCAATTCTCCAGTGTTCCATCATTCTGTGAAGTGTAGGCAGTTAGATTGAGCAATCCGAAAGTTCCAAGCAAGTTCGTGTCTTTCGCTTTTACGCCAAACAGGAAACCGGTCTCATCGTTGTCAAACTTCGGGTAAGGCAGCGCTAGGAAGGTGTTTGAATCCTCAATAAAGAATGTGACCGTGTAATAGGCTATACCATCGGAAAATGAGGTGAAGGAGTATTCATAGTCAACGTTCAAGAAAAGCTGCTTATTGACCAGTGTCTGGCGTTTAGCATTCAGGGCCTTCAGGAACGCATCTTCGCTCTTCCAGACAGGGTCTCCATCAGAAGGGATAATGGCACTACGTAAGGCAAACTGTGTAGTCTTTCCAGAAACCTCAAACTCATACGATTGTATTGCATAGCCAGTAATATCTTCAGATGTCAACAATGTATTGGATTCAGCGGCAAGGCCTCCGATAAAAAGCAATAAAAAAAGGCATACCAAGAGTGCCTGTTTCTTCAATATATTCATACCACCTCAATTTCCACGAGAAACTTATGCTCATTGACAAGATTAGTTGCTTTACTTGTCAGTGTCAACACATAGTAAACAGAACTCCGACAAGGAGGTAACAGGGAAAACGGCAGTATAGTAATAATCCTAGTAGATTGGTATCAAACCCGGGAATTTCTTAAGACAAATCCCCGGGTTGCAAAATTAGTTAGAAAAAGATTCTTACTCCAACCTGTACAATATGATCCAACTCAGCATCAGACCAGGGGCCAAATTTCGCAAAACGTCCATCGAAGAATACATCTTCCTCATTGGTGAGGGGACGATCCCACTCTGAAAGGAACTGGTAGGAAGCGGTTATACTGATCGGGGTACCTTCAAACTTCTTGGTTCCGGTAGCTTTCACTGAAAGCTTGTGGTTGAAGACATTCCCCCAGAAATCCTTCTCTGGATACAAGTGGTCCTCTGGGTAGTACATATACTGATACATTTCATACCCATACTGACCACTTCTCGCCTGGTACTTGCCTTGCAACTGGGCTGTCCAGCCCTTGGATAGCCCAAAGTCAAATTGCAGGAGAATTTCCTGGGAGTTTGGATTCAATGGATACCCGAGGTTCTCGCCCTTGTTCACATAGAAGGTCTCTGCATAGGTTTCATAGATAAGGTACTGCCCACCACTCTCCTCTATCATGGTTCTTCCATCCTCGGAGTACCATGTGGATCCACTTGAAACATCAATTTCTTCCTCACTACTCCCTTTTTGTGTGAAAGTAATCTTAAGAGGATCCCCATTACTTTCTTGCGTATACGTAAATTCCCTACCTTGATCAGATATGATAGTTATTTCTGTTTCAGTAGCATCCAGAAGCCCTGGATCTATCGCACCGGTAAACTCCCTCATTGGGTAGTGGGTATAGACAAACGGGCCTATATAGGTCCACTGGAGGGTCATGGAGGAAAAGCTGCCAATGGGGATTGGCACAACCAGTCCTGCCTGGAAGGCAAACATATTCCTAGGTGCCTTGAGCATGGTTACGGGATTCCCCACTACGTTCATCTCATTCATTGCCATGGCACCGTAGAGACGTGCCTTCGAGGGAAGTGTATAGGAGAAATCGAGGCCTGCAAACACATCGTCAATGTCACCAAGGCTGTTCTGTTGGAACATATAGATGGCAAATGGGTTGAGATAGCTCAGCTCAAACCGTTTCTGCCAGATGGTCGATTCAAAAATGGAAAGGGTCAGGTTCTTCGTGGCGTCCAACTCTACCCGGTGGGCACTGAAATTGTTGTTGTAGGTATAGTTTGCCTTGTCTTCCTTTGACCCTCCGTAGTAGTCAGAGAGGAATGGCTGTCCATCAATATCGCGGAGGGAGAATTTGCCTAAGGACCCGTTGATTACTGAGTAACGTAGCCAATGGGTCAAGTTAACGCTGATATCAATACCGTCGAAGCTTCTTGCACTGCCACTGAGCATCAGATTGTTCAGGCCTGGGCCCCAGTCTCTCTTGATCGATCCCCAGCGCAGCAACAAATCCCCATCAAAGAGTGAGACTGCCAGCTCTGGGGAAAGGGTAAGACTAGTGTTCAGCTTGTCGAAGGGAATGGAACTGGGAGGATTACCACCCTCAGTCAGACGCATATAGAACCCTTCTCCGGGGATGGTAAACTCGGAGGGAAGGAAAACCCGGTTATTCAGCTTATCAAGCACCAGACCAAAGTCCATGTTGAATGAGACGTTTTTGCCGATATCACCCTTCATGAATGCTACTACGGTATTTCTGGAATCATATTCCTTGGTTACCAGACTTACCGTCTGTTGGGTGCCAAGGGTGATGCCAAATGCAGCTCCCAACGCTTTCTCTTCATCAAATGTACGAAGGTACCCTGTGGAGAACAGTTGGTCCGCATAGGAGTCTGATGTTCCATAGGATGCTTGTAATTCTGTAATCAAGGAGTTCAAATCATTAATTTCAGCATTGCTCAGGGAATCAGTCTGTTCAGCCACCTTGGTGAGCAAGGAGATGACCGTACTCGCACTGTATGGCTTAACGGCCGGCTGGTTCTCTATTAAGCCACGGATTTGGGCGACTTCCAGAATCTGGTAAGCGCGGTGGCCGACCGGCACGGCGGTATGCTGAGCAGCAAAAATAGAGCCCATGGTGATCATCACCACCAAGCCCATCAAAACAATCACACGTTTCATATATGGCAATCCTAAGTTATTGGTTCTCTAGCGTATCAAGTTGGTCCCTGAACCAGTTCTGCAATGCGACGATACGCCTTCTAAATGCTGAAGGGAGATCGACTTCCAATCCAAAAATGGAGACAACAGGATCTCTTCCATCGATACTGGTCAAGGCATATAAAAGCAAGCCATCATCGAGTTGATAGGTTCCCATGTTGATCGTAAGTTGTTCTTTCTTTACTGCAGTGAAAATTCCCAATACCCGAATAGTATTGATATTCTTGATCTCTACGAAGATCTCCTTATCACTGTTTGTATAGGTGTGCAGGTAGCGGTTACCACCAAAAGAGGTATCACGCTGATAGACATAACTCTGAGCTGAATAAGGGAATACCGTTGCTACAGGGTCTGGAATCAGATTGTTGAGATTCTTACTGTCTTCCATGTAGGAAGATTTCTCAATGAGGAGCTTAGGTTTGTTTCCTGCACGCCAAGAGATATAGGTCAACCCTTCCTGCGTTGAAATTGCTCTCAGACTATTGAAAATTGCCAGCTGCCGTTCAGCTTTATTCATCGCCTTTAGTGTTTCACCATAGGGTATATAACTCACTGCAGCAACAGAAAAACCATCCTGAATTGATTGGACCTCAATAGCACGCCGGTAGGACTCGCTTCCTTTCACGAAATATTGGGTCAGAGGTTCTCCCTCAAGTGCATACTCATTGATCATCTCTCCTGATTCCAGAGCTTGGTATTGCTCCGGTGACAATTGGGGCAAAGCTGAACGAATCTCTGATGCATTCGCCCAAATAGCTCCTATGCCGAGACAGCAAACCAAACAAAACGTCAATACCCTCTTTCCCATGAAAAACTCCCTTGTATCTCTAGTACGCATTCTCATTGACAAACCCTCTGAAGAAGGTGAAGAGAATGATCTTGAAATCAAAAATCATATTCCAGTTTCTGATATAGTACAGGTCAAACTCAATCCGCCTCTCCAAAGAAGTATTACCACGCCAACCGTTGACCTGGGCCCAACCAGATATTCCTGATTTAACACGGTGACGCATTCTATATCCTGGAATTTCCTTGTTGAACCGCTCTACCAATGCTGGACGTTCTGGACGAGGCCCGATGAGACTCATCGAACCCCCGATTACATTGAACAATTGTGGCAACTCATCCAAGCTGGTCTTCCTGAGGAACCGTCCAATTTCCGTCACTCTCGGGTCATTCTCTTCGGTCCAGTGCGTATTATCCTCAGGTATGTCGTTACGCATACTTCTGAACTTGTACATCGTAAAGATTTTTTCATCCCTCGTCACCCTCTGTTGCTTGAAGATGACCGGGCCAGGAGACGAGAGTTTAATCAGTAGTGCAATAATGGCCAAGAGAGGACTGATAAGAATAACCCCAACTGTGCAGGACAACACATCAAACACACGTTTGGAAATTCTCCCAAATACATTGATTTCAGCAGCATTGAGCGTCAGGATAGGAATCCACCTGAAATCAGAGATATTGGTTCCAATATGGGATTCAGGAAGATGAGGAAGCATGATTACCTTCTCATTCAACAGATCCAAACCTTCGGCAACTGCGGCTTTCTCGCGGGTATGTTCCTCAGGAGGATAGCTGATAACCACCAAATCGGGAAAGGTCTCTTGAACTGCCTCACGTAGGGTAACATTTTTCAGTTGTTTGATACCCCCGATCGGACTCCCTTGTGCATCATACTGCCCTACCAACTTGATACCTTGGACACGCGTGCTATGTAGTGCCTTTTCATATTGCAAGAGACTCTCACCAAATCCAACCAATAGAATCCTGCGAGAATATTTTCCTTTACGATAACAGGACTTGATATAGCTGGAGACTATGGTGCGTTCCGTTACAAGCAGCGCAACCAACAAGAAAAAATGTAGAGCTATGGAGAGTCTACTTACTTTCTGGGGAAACAGAAAATAGAGTGTAATAACGAGAAGGAGAAATCCTTCAAAGCTGCTGAACACAAGCTTACTTGTCTGTTTTCGCCAAGAGTGTTCCAAATCCTCTTCATAGAGCCCATTCTTACTGAGGAAAAAGAGGGTATAAGCCAATACCAGTATGGAAATTCTCAAGAAAATGAAAAAGTCATTCGACATACCGCCTGGAATGACATAGAACCTGAGGTAACCAGCCAGCAACCATGATAACAAGATCATGAGGCTGTCCAAAAACACCTTCAAAGCCAACAGCGTTCGATTGCTACTCTTCATGTCCGCTTTTTACCCATCCTCTTCTTTTCGGTGGTACGCTCAAGAGAAGGAAATGCAATGCATTACACTTGCCGAACACACTTCACACATTATGTTGATGATATCACACCAACTGGAGTTGAGGAACTCCCCTTACAGTTTTAGATATGCAGGTGATCATCATATCGGTCGCTGAGAATCTTTTTGCAGTAGGAGTCCTTTTGCTTCAGGATTTTCGACCCTCTTGTAATCTTACACAAGGAGATACCGTATGAGGAAGCAATCTCACGCTGAGGAAGCCCCTGATAGAGGTCCTTCATCAAATTCCAGCGAAGCAAAATCGCCTTCCGCTCACTCGGTGTGAGCATCTCCTCAAACAACTTGGCCATATCCTCAGGGTTATTAGTTGCACTAAAGACCTCGATCAAATCCTTATATTCAGTATCCATGGATCCTCCGTTTCATTTCATACTACAAAGAGAAACAGAAGCGGTCAAGCAACGCTATTTGCAAAACATTCTGCGATAGCTATACTATCGGCCAAGGAGCAATAGTGTGAGTGAGAATACTTATAGTAAAAAAACAATGCGTGTTCTCCTGTTTCTACAACAGGGAGAGTTGACCGAACATCGAATCTACAGCTTTCTCGCATCCCGGGTGAAGGATGAACATAACAGCAATGTGTTACGCCGTATTGCCGATGAAGAACTCAGGCATGCCAAAATCTGGCAGAAACTGACTGGCAAGGAAGTAAGAATCAATACGTTCAAACTCTGGTTCTACAGTTTCATGGCAATCATCCTTGGATATACCTTCGTCCTGAAGAAAATGGAGAAAGGAGAGGATAAAGCCACCAAGGCTTACCGTTCCCTGATCGCTGAAGTACCCCAGGCAAAACAGATCAGTGAAGATGAGGATAGACACGAACAACAACTGCTTGCAATGCTCGATGAGGAACGCTTGCAATACATCGGTTCAATGGTTCTTGGTTTAAGCGATGCACTTGTTGAACTCTCAGGTACACTGGCTGGATTGACTTTCGCGTTGCAGAATACCCGTCTCATTGCCCTATCCGGCTTGATAACCGGTATTTCAGCAACCCTTTCCATGGCATCCAGCGAGTATCTCTCTGCAAAGAACAGCGGGGAAAAGAATGCTGCAAAGAGCAGCATGTACACTGGTATTGCCTATCTCTTCACCGTAGCCTTCATGGTTCTCCCCTACTTGCTTCTTGATAGCTATATGGCCGCCTTGCTTATCATGCTGGTGGTCGTCATTGTCATCATTATGCTTTTTACCTATTATACTGCAGTAGCAAAAGACCTTCCCTTTGGGAAACGTTTCTTGGAAATGGCACTCATCAGTCTCGGTGTTGCTGCCATATCGTTTGTGATCGGAATCCTCGTCAAGCGATTCCTGGGAATTGATATCTAAATGAAATACCTTGAATTTAACAACCTTAAGCTTTCGCAAATTGCCCTCGGGTGCGACCATTATGGCGAGTCCATCAAAGAAGAGATAGCACTGAAGCAGTTGGATATTTTTGCAGACGCAGGAGGGAATCTCCTCGACACTGCCCATATCTATGGACAAGGCAAGGCAGGCACACTCTCCAGCAGTGAATTGGTTCTTGGCAAATGGATGCAGGATACAGGGTCAAGAGATAAGATGGTTGTTGCATCGAAGGGATGTCATCCATACAAGGAAGATATGCATAGAAGCAGAATAAACAAAGCTGACATGATGTTGGATATCAACCAAAGCCTTGATTCCTTGAGGACAGATCATCTGGATATCTGGTTCTTCCATCGGGACAATCCTGAAATGCCAGCCGATGAAATCATCGATATGGCTGGAGAGCTCGTTGAGAAAAACCTGGTTCGTCACCTGGGAGCATCGAACTGGACCACCGAGAGGATTGCACAGGCCAACACATGGGCAAAAAAACACGGAAAGCCAGCATTTTCGATGAGTGAGATCCAGTGGAGTCTTGCCCATTGCACACCGGAGACCTGGGGTGATGATACCTTGGTTTGCATGACAGAGGAACAGAGACAATGGTATGAGAAGGAAGCCATGCCGGTCATGTGTTTCTCACCACAGGCAAAAGGTCTCTTTTCAAAAGTGATTGCAGGTAAGACGGAAACGCTCAGTGATACGGCAAAGCGCCGATTCCTTACTGATATCAACCTGGCCCTCGTGCCCAAGGTTGAGAAGCTAACCTCCCAGTTGCATGTCTCTCCCTCAGCGATAGCCATGGCATATCTTACAAGCCAGAGGAATCCAACCATTGCAATTGCTGGATCGAGCAAGATAGCCCAGATCACAGAAACTCTAGCAGGGAGTGATATGATCTTGAGTGAAGAACAAATCGCCTTCTTGAGCGAAGATCTTCGCTAACTTGCTTGTATCTAACACGGTGAGACAGTAGGATACACTTCATGACGCAATCCCTCACTCAGGTTGCTCTCTTTCTCTTCATCATAATACTTGCCCAGATCCTGAAGCGGATCGGATTATTTACGGAGAAGGAAGGGAGCACGCTGTCCAGCATTAGCTTGAATATCACCCTTCCAGCAGCTATCGTGGCTAGTTTCAACACCTTCACGATGGACTACTCCCTGTTGGTGTTGGTTGCCTATGGAATTGGGGCGAATATCCTGCTCGCCACCCTCTCCTACCTTTTTATGTGCAAGCAGAGCAATTCGCTGAAGGCATATGCCCTCCTAAGTGGATCGACCTATAACGTTGGCAACTTCTCTTTCCCTTTCATCCAATCCCTCTTCGGTGCCCAAGCCTTGGTTGCAGCCTCTCTGTTCGACCTAGGCAATGCACTGATGACCACAGGACTAACCTACTCCCTGGCAAGTTCTGTCTCCCAGGGAAAACGTCCAGAAACTACTGACATTATAAGGAAACTCTTCACCAGTGTACCATTCATCACCTATCTGGTTATGATCACGCTCTCCTTCGCCCACATTCGGTTACCCCTCTTTCTCCAAGACTGGATGGTGGCCATAGGAAAAGCAAACCCGATCATCGCTATGTTGATGATCGGGATAATGTTGGACATTCATTTTGAGAAAAGTTGGATCAAGTATACACTGGGGTTACTGACCATACGATACGGAATGGGTATCCTGATGGCCTGGTATTTTATCGTTCATACCGATTTCAATCAGATCATCAAGACAACCCTGGTATTCGTCGTATTCAGCCCAAGCGCTACCAGTTCGGTAGCTTTTCTTGAAAAGCTGACTGATGAGAAGAAGCTTGCTTCCTTTACCTCCTCTCTCTCAGTCTTGGCAAGTATTGCCAGCTTTACCATCCTCTCTCTTTTGGTTACCTAGCCGAAGAGGTAGGAGTTAACCAGATTGTTCAGGTACTCCTGCTTCCCACTGCGCTTTTCGATCTGAACATTGCGACCGATAGCGGCAAGAGATGCAAGATCCATGGAACCATCTTCAAACTTCTTCCCATCCCCTGCATCAAATGAAGCATAGCGGTTCTTGACGAACGTATCGAACAATCCTTCATCGATGATCTTGTGGGCAACCTCAAGACCAAGAGCAAAACTATCCATACCACCGATATGAGCAATGAAGAGATCTTCAAGGTCGGTGGAGTTACGCCTTCTCTTTGCATCAAAGTTTAGTCCACCGCTACCCAGACCACCGTGACGCAAGATAACCAACATCGCCATCGTGGTAGCATATACATCGGTCGGGAACTCATCAGTATCCCATCCATTGATCGAGTCACCCTGGTTTGCATCGACACTGCCAAGCATACCATGACTTGCAGAGACCAACAGATCATGGTCGAAGGTGTGACCTGCCAAGGTTGCATGGTTGGCTTCAATATTGCACTTGAAATCCTTATCCAAACCATACTCCTTGAGGAATCCGATTGTGGTGGCAGCATCATAGTCATACTGGTGCTTGGTCGGTTCCATCGGCTTTGGTTCGATCAAGAAGGTTCCCTTGAACCCAATACTCCGTCCATAGTCACGTGCCATGGTAAGGAATCGAGCCAGATGATCCTGCTCACGCTTCATGTCGGTATTCAAGAGACTCATGTACCCCTCTCTACCACCCCAGAAGACATAATTCTGTCCACCGAGTTTCACGTTCACATCCAGACTATTCTTCACCTGTACTGCTGCACGGGCAACAACATTGAAATCAGGGTTGGTTGCTGCTCCGTTCATGTAGATAGGATGCGTGAATACATTAGCGGTATTCCAGAGCAATTTCACGCCACTTGCTTTCTGTCTTGCGAGCAATTCGTCAGCAATCTTGTGAAACGTCTTCTCATAGGTCACAGCATCTTCACTATCGGGAGAAGCATCCACATCGTGGAAACAATAGTAGGGAGTCCCCAGCTTGGTGAAGAACTCGAAAGCTGCATCAGCCTTGGCAACTGCATTCGCAAATGGGTCAGACTTCCTGAATGGAAAGTCCATCGTTGAACTACCGAAGGGATCCGTACCATCTGCACAGAAGCTGTGCCAATAGGCAGTCGCAAATCGAAGATGCTCGGCCATTGTCTTGCCGCCAATCATCTTCTTAGCATCATAATACTTGAATGCGAGAGGGTTCTTGCTTCCCTTTCCCTCAAACGCAATCTTTCCGATTCCCTTAAAATATTCCTGATCTCCGACAAAATATTCCATTACATCCTCCTACTGAAATAAAGGCGTCATCGCCTCAACATACGATTGATAACGCTCGTATGCCTTCGCATACTGCGCTCCTGATTCCTTATTCGGTTCACAACCCTTTGCATCATCAAATCGCACATGCTCAGATGCAAGGTCCACGATCGACCCTCCCTTGAGGGTCCATAGTGCCTGGAGAGCTGCACCAAAGGCAGCACTCTCTCCAACTTCTGGAACTGAAACCGGCAGTTGCATTACATCACATGCAATCTGTCTCCAGATGGCACTCTTCGCCCCACCACCGGTGAGGATGATCCGCTTGGGGATGAAGCCAAGCTCCCCGAATGCATCCAATCCACCCTTCATGGCATAGATGGAACTTTCCAAGGCAGCTCGGGCAATATTCTCAACCTTCATATTCCCCATATCCAAACCGGCGATCACACCCTTTCCGTGTGGCAGGTTGGGCACTCTCTCACCATTGAAGAAAGGAAGCATGGTTACCCCCTCACATCCAATGGGAGCCTTCGCGGCCAGAGTGTCAAGTTCCTTGACATCATAGCCGAAGAGCTGTCTCACTGATTCTGTGGTAATGGTGCAGTTCATGGTACAGAGCAGTGGAAGATACCCACCGGTGGAAGAACAGAAGGCTGCAAGCCTGCCTTTTCGGTCGGTAATGCAAGCATCACTGTATCCGAACAGCGTACCGCTGGTCCCCATGCTCATGGTCAGATCGCCCTTTCCCACACAACCGGTTCCAATGGCTCCTGCCATATTGTCCCCTGCACCACAGGAGACAGGAATCCCTTGTGGGATACCAAGCTCCTTTGCTGTTGATGCTTGTACAGTGCCAGCTGCATCTCCTGCCTTGGTAATCGGGGGAAGCATGCTATAGAGATCACGTTCCTCATCCACCGCCAGCAGTACTTCCCTGCTCCATGCTTTGTTCTTCACATCAAAGAATGCAGTACCGGAAGCATCACCTGCTTCAGCACTGTAGACTCCAGTGAAATACAGATTGATATAATCATGGGGAAGAAGGATATGAGCCAGCTTGGCATATGCGTCTGGCCGATGTTGTTTCAAGTGAAGAATCTTGGACAAGGTATAGCCGGGAAGGATCTGGTTTCCCAGGAGCTCGAACACTCTCTCTTCTCCCCCGAGTTTCTGTGTTAGTTCGTCACACTGTGCTTTGGTGGAGGTATCACACCAGAGTTTGACTGGAGCCAGCACCTCTCCATCCTTCCCAACGGGAACAAACCCATGTTGCTGTGCAGAGACGCCGATTGCGACAACCTGCTCCTTGATCTTTGGATCTATCTGGGCAAAGCAGGATCTGATTGCATCCAGATACCATACAGCTTCTTGCTCACGTGTCCCATCATCCCGACTCTCCATCTCGTGGGAGGCACTGACGGTCAACAGGACTTGCTTTGTCTCGGCATCATAACAGAGTACCTTGGTGCTCTGGGTGCCAGTATCAATTCCTATAACAACTTGCATACAAATCCTCTCCTTTGCTATAGCATTACCCATCAAAGACACGATTACCATAGACAAGATTGTGAAAACATATGTATTATTGACTTATGGAACTATTAGATGCGGTCTTTGTATTCCAAATGCATGAAGAACAGGAACTCCTGTGGCATCAGCGAGTGCATAATCACGAGCCTGGGCAATTCGAAGTACACTACTTTGTCAGTGGAAGTGGCACCTTCAGCAATGCCCAAAGCCGATACACCATCTCACCAGGCTCATTGTTTGTAACCACTGGTGGAACCGTGCATGCTATCGAGGCTGACCGTCATGCTGGTCTCACCTATTATGCTACCCTGATCAGCTGTCCTAAAGAACAGGGTTTGGTGAACAAGCTGGAAACGATGAACCCTATTCGGCTGGGAACAAACTGGCGTTTCTTCTTTGAAGAAGTCAGAGACAAGGGCCTCAGCCAATTGAAGGAATTACGCATCAGTGCCTGCTACCAGATGCTTGGCCTCTTGTACAACCTTGCTGCCGGCACAAAGCTGGAAGAGAATCAAGGGGAGAATGTTCACCTTGAGAAAGCCATTCGTTATATGCAACGACATATCTTTGACAATCTGAATCTGCAGATGATCGCAGACCATGTACAACTCGATCCTTCATATTTTGTCCGTCTGTTCAAGAAACGCATGAACACCACCCCGATGCGGTATTACTCAAACCTGCAGCTTGAAGTGGCACGTGCACTGCTTACCAGCACAACCCAATCCATCAAGGAAATTTCAGAGAAACTGCAGTTTTGTTCTGAGTTCCATTTCTCCAAACGATTCAAGCAATCCACAGGGAGCAGTCCCTCTTCCTACCGAAAGACCCATTTACAACTTCTCGGCTTGTAAGTGTGGGAGAAGATACAAAACTTCTTCCACGCACCTCTTGTCAGAAGTGACAGGTACCTTTGTACATGTCTTTTGTCATATCATGGGGTGTGCCACAAGTAATATTTCTTCATTATTAGTCATTCCCCTTCAGATTCAACGTTTTTACCATGTCATAAGTGAACACTTCCCACAAAATTTCTCATAAAACTTGTGTAATGTGAGATGTTATTGGTATATGTTACAGGTTACTTCTTCTAACATATGACAATATCTAATTTCTTCTATTATAACAATTTATTTTATTTTCTATATTGACATCTTCTTACATCTTACATACTATATAGATGTAACAACTACTAAAAAGGAGTAAGAAGATGAAGAAGTTCAAAGCCATCATACTGACAGCCATCTTGATGACCGTCTTCTCTTCTGCTCTTTTTGCTGCCGGCATGCAGGATACTGCAGTACTTAAGCTGCACGCCTACATCCCCGAGAGAAACACCTTTACTGCCAATGAGTTTGGATATTTTGAAGTTGAGTCGAATGCAAACAACTTCACCTATTCAGTTGCTGAAGAGGGAACGAACAGAATGTTGTTCGTGGTTGCCAATTAAGAAAGTTCGAAGCGCGTCCGGACAGACAAGCTTGCAAATATTGAAGCCAGTGATGAGGGAAACATCGCTGGCTTCTATCTTTATCTGAATCTTTAGGGGATTTCCTAGTCAAATACCTCATTAGCCAGAGGGATTGAGGCCATGGCTCCTGGGCGAGAGACAGCAAGCCCTGCAGCTTTGCTGGCTGCACGTAAACACTCCCCTACTGAGAGCCCACGTGAGAGAGAAGCCAGATAGTAGCCGATGAAGGTATCACCTGCTGCGGTGGTATCGACAACAGGAGTGTCGTAGATTCCCTCACTGATCCTCTGATCCTGGTAACCGTAGAGACAGCCCTCCTTTCCAATAGTCAGGAGAATTTCGCTTTCAGGATAGTTTTTTACAAGCTGTTCCAGAATATCGGAAAAATCACTGCCCTCTGGAAGATCGGCAAGGTTTGCCCCTTCGATCTCATTTACTACCAGGAGATCCACAAGCGACAGAGGAAGATCTCGTGCACTTTGGTCAAAGGGCGCCAGATTCATGCAAACCTTCATACCCCTTTTCTTCGCTTCACGGATCAGGTGCCCACTGTGGACAATCTCGTTCTGGAGAACAAGCATATCACCTGAGGAAAATTGCTTGAGTGCTTCATCAATCTCATCGATGGTAATTGCAGTGTTCCCTCCTCCGTAGAGGATGATTGCATTCTGCTTATTGCTATCAAGCTGTATCAAGGCCTGCCCTGTCGCCCCTTCATACCGATGAATGAGAGAAGTATCGACTCCATAGCTTGAGAGCAACTCCAACAGGAATGTGCCATCCTCCCCAATCTTTCCTGCATGAAAAACCTCAGCACCAGCTTTAGCAAGGGCAGCACTCTGGTTTGCACCCTTACCCCCAGCACTTTTGGTGAGAGAAGTGCTCTGCAGTGTCTCCCCACCCTTTACAATGTGGTTTACCGTGAAAATCAAATCAATATTGACAGAACCATAATTCAGAAATCGCATCTTTCCTCCTATAACAACGGGGCAGCCAGTTTCAGGACCATCCCAGCAAGCTTCTTAATCCATGAGCGGTTCTTTACAAAATCCAAGGTGATTAGTCTACTGACATCCAAGGTCTTTCGCATATCAGCATGTACTTTCTGTACGACAGAAGAGCCATAAAATGCCACCCCATTCTCAAAGTGCAAGTAGAATGAGCGATAATCCATGTTGATCGTTCCAATGATGGCAACCCGATCATCACTCACGAACATCTTAGCATGCAGGAATCCTGGTATGTACTCATAAATTTTCACCCCGGACTCCAGCAGTGGCCGATAATTCTCCCTGGTGACCGCAAACACATACCATTTATCAGGCTTATGGGGAGTGATAATACGGACATCAACGCCACTTTGGGCGGCAATCTTCAGCGCAGTAAGCATCTCATTGTCTAGGATGAGGTAGGGAGTTGTGATCCAGACATACTTTTTTGCCATGCTGATAATCTGGATATAGGCATTCTCTGCAACATTCTCATTATCCAACGGGTTATCGGCGAAAGGTTGGACAAATCCATCCGTTTTGCAGGTTATGGTGGGGCGATATGCATAGTAATCCATTGGTTGCCCGATTGAGAAAGCCCAGAGTTGGAGAAACATCTGGGTGAGGCTCCAAACAGCATCCCCCCTAAGCTTAACTGCAGTATCTTTCCAATGCCCAAACCTGATTTTTCGGTTGGCATACTCATCGGCAATATTCATCCCACCGGTGTAACCCACATTGCCATCAATGACCAAGACTTTACGGTGGTCGCGACTGTTCGAACGACTATTCAAGTGAGCTTTCAATGGGTTGAAGGCAACTACCTCAAGCCCAAGTGAACGTAGTTTACGGTCGTAGTGGGAAGGGATGTCGAAAATGGAGCCTACATCATCGTACATGAGACAAACACGAACCCCCTGCATACGCTTCTCAAGGAGTACAGCGAGCACAGAGTCCCAGACCTCTCCCTCTCCAATGATGAAGAACTCAAGAAAGATGAAGCTCTTGGCCTTTTTCAATTCTACCAAGACATCCTTTATCCATTCCTCTCCACTTGCAAAGTATTCAACTTCGGTATTTCCCCACACTGGGTAGGAGCTGATATGTGCAATGTACTGTGCTTGCCGCGCGAGCGTTCTTGAATATGCAGAGAGGGCTTTCATGGGCAGGAGGTTGCTATAGGCACCACCTTCCATGCCTCGTCGGTTGAGATCTTCCAGTCTTTCCAGTCTTGCACGAAGGCGAGCATTGAGCCCACGAGTACCGAAGAGGATATAGAACAAGCCTCCATAGACAGGGATGGTCATGAAAATAAGCATCCAGCCGATCTTATATGCAGGATTGAGATCTCGGACGACTACAACAAGGGCCATCATGATGGAAAGACCTGAGAGGAATTGAATCCAGAGAGCATCATTTTGGGCAAACCCAAAGATGTTGATAAGGATGGCGATCTGGAGGGAGATGAGAACAAGGGAGATGAAGAGTCTGCCCGTGAAGAACTTTAGTAATTTTCGAAACATGGCTGCTCTCCCCCTTGGCAGAAGAGTATAACATTTCGGCCCTAGCTAGGCAAAGCCTACTCCTTGGGCATCGAGAACTCACATCCGCAATAGTGCTGGCGATAGAGCCCCAACTCCTTGCTTAGGCGAACACTCTTTTCAAAACCACCTTTCTTCTTGAAATCAATCTGCTCAAAACCAGGAAATTGTTCTCCAACGCTGAATATTATTTTACTGTTCTTGAAACGGCTGACCGTCAAGGTGGTCGTGAAATGCTTAAACCCCAATTCTTCAGCCTTGGCTGAGGCTTCCCGCAGGTTGTAAGTGAAACAGAGGCTGCATCTGGTTTCCCCTTCCCTCTCCCCTTCATGGCCTTTTACACTCGCCAACCAACGTTCATGGTCGTAGTGTTCATGGATTACCTTCAAGGAGTAGGTATGTGCTACTTCCACCAGAGCCTTATAACGCCTCTCAGCCTCTTCCATGGGATAAATATTGCTATTTGAAAAGTACAGGACAGGGTTCCAACCATCCTCAAGCAGTCTCTCGATGCTGGCAGTACTGCAGGGCCCACAACAGGCATGTACCAGAATGTCTTTCTCTTCCATGTGCCCAGCATACGGCAAACCATCATGAACTTGCAACCACCTGCCTTTCTGTGTAGAGTACAACCGTTGAAGGGAGGTCCCAACACTATGAATCGAAAGAAGAACCTTGGATTATGGATTACATTGTTGATCGTGGTACTCATTTCCGTGATCGATATCCCTACGTATAGCAAATTCCTCTTGATCGCCCTATTCCTGGGCTCCCTGCTCTATTATAGACGGAGTGTCATCTTCTACATCAGGGCAAACAGCAAGATCACCAGCAAGAAGGAGGCGGACTGGCAGTATGCTTGGCCCCTCTACCGAAAGGCCATCAAGGCAGGATTACAGAAACCCTTTGTCATTACCGCAGCAAGCATGTTCCTCCAACGTGGGGATGCAGAGGAAGGCAAGCAGATCATTGAAGGCTACTTTGCCTCTGAAAAGGGACGAAATGAAAATCTTGACAATGTTGCAAAGACCATGGTCAGCATGGCCTATTGGATGGATGGGGATCTTGATAAAGCAATCGAATGTGTAAGGGAAGTCCACGAGAGTGGATACCAGGATAAGAACCTGTTCATCAACTATACCACCTATGCATTGGCTGCCGGTGATCTTGAAAAAGCTGAAGAGTTGCTTGAAGAGGCAGGACACCTGGAAGAGAGCAGCCCGGGCATCAGAGACAGCCGTGGCTGGTTGTACCTGCTCCGTGGGAACTGGGAAGAAGCAGATACACTGTTCAAGGAACTCGTTGAGAAGGGTCCCCGTTTCCCTGAACCTTATGTACATCATGCACAAGTAAAAATTCACTTTGGGCAAGTGGGAGATGCGATTGAACTGTTGAAAAAGGCTTTGGATGCCCGTTACGCAAATACGTCAGGTTTCAGCAAGGAAATTATCCAAGACATGATAGATGGCTTGGAAAACCCAGAGACCAGAAGAAAGCGTGCCATGGAGATAGAAAATGACACTGCTTCAGTAGCACTGGGAAAGAGTCCCGCATCAATCGACCAAGACTTCCCCCCAGAGGAGGGATATATCCTTGAGGGGTTCGCCAAACCTAAAAAACAAAAGAAAAGCGCCCCTAAACAGCAAAAGAAATCACCTATTGAGAGCGATGACAGAACCCCCAATACAGACCTCACGGAAGAGGACTTGGAGTATATCAGAAAGCACAACCTTGAGTAGCGCTCGTGATCTGTAACAACATAAACTTGTAACTGGGCTTGGAGCAGATCGGACAGAAGACAAGGAAGCTCAGATATCGAGATATCTGAGCTGATACGAACAAGGTCCATCGGTTCGATAGGCCCAAGAAGAGTAAAGATTTACATATTACAGATCAAAACACCATGTTGAAATAGAAGCCCCAAACCAGGGTATTTACCTTCTGATCCCAACCTCCATAGATGGTCAACGGCAGTGAACGGATTCCCAACAGGGAGATATCAGTGTGCAGTTCCAAGCCAAGAGAGAGATAGGGGGCAAAGGTATTCCGATTCCAGAGCAAATCCGTATAGATGGCAACAGAGCTGTTATTAAAGATGAACATCTCTGCCATCGTGGGATCGAATCCACTCGGCCGGTACCCTATCGATATCCCCAATCCCACCAGATGATTCGCTGGATTGCTGCTGAGTGTCAGGTCATGCCCCTGGCTCTTGATCTGTGAGTCAGTGGTTCTGAACCCATCCGAGAAAAAGAAGGGGACATCCCCTTGTCCATCCAGTGCAAATCGACCAAAGGTATTGACGGAAGCAAACAGGTCAAGGTTCTGGTTAAGGATCTCCGTTGTTCCACGAGCTGTGACAAAGGAGCGTACTTCTGAGAAATCTCCCAGCATTTGGAACGAGAGAGAGAGTGATGAATCGTTGAATGCCCATAGGCCACCATTCTCCGGATATAGACTCCCCTTTGCAATGACTGAATAGAGGAAGGTATGACCGTCAAAGAAATCGACATGGTCACTATCTTCAAAATTGTTTATCTGTTCATAGGATTGCAGCAAGCTGATTCTCAGTTTTTCATCAAAGGCAAAGATTCTTCCTTCCAGGTCAACTCCACTGGAAACAATTGGTGCCACGTTCGCAATATCGAACATAAAGGAGCTGTAGAGGGAGAGCCGTAAATGCTTCAGGAAGGTGTAATCAAACTGTGCGCGAATTGCCGGAGCAGTAGAAAACCGGTCATTGCTCCGGAAGTCAAAAGAGTATCCAGGATTGACGCTCACCGAGATATCATCCTTTCTATAGATGAACTTCAAACCTATGGTTGAATCATCCTTGAGCGCCGAAGAATCTGCCTTGAGATAATCACTATCCAAGCCCAATCCGAACAGCTTGGAAGGAATATTCAAGGGAACATGCTGGTAGAGACCATAGATGTTGGAGCTCTCTTTCATCCTTGCTGCCAAGTCATTCCGTTTTTCTGAGAGCTCAGGAGAAACCGAATTCTTATGCAAGGCAGACAATTGCTCCTGGCGTTCACTTGCTGAGCGATACCCTTGTTCAACCAGATATTCCACACGGTCGAACTCCATGAACGACACGTCCTCTACTGCACAACGAATCCAAACAACATCTGGGAGGGCCTGCTTGAGCTCTTCCACTCCCTTTCTTCTCTTCCCAATATCGATGGAAACATTGAGCACCGTCAGAGGATTCTTTAGATTCAGGGTATCTATGTCGTAAAAAGTAGTTGAGACGATGACAGAATCTGCGTACGTGTAGGCCATATCAACAGGGGCGAGATTGGTAATACCTCCATCTATCAATAAGTGCCCCCGATATTCAACGGGAGGAAAATACACAGGGAGTGCATAACTTGCCTGAAGCACAGTGAAAAAATCGCCTTCACTGATGGTAATCTGACGCTTGGTCACAAGGTCCTCTGTCACCACGATGATGGGTATGGGAAGCGTTTCAAGCTGTAGGTCCGAGCCAACAATCGAGGCAACCTTTGCCAGGAAACGGGAGGAGTCAAGCATACCACCGCTCACAGGAAGGGTAAGGTCAAACATACTCTGGAGATTGATCGAAGTTACACTTTCAAGAATCTGGTCAGGGGAAAGCCCTGCTGCATAGAGGAGCCCTACAATGCTGCCCATTGAGTTGCTTATGATGAAATCAGGGACAATATCCTGCTCTTCCAGATACTTTAAAACCCCGATATGAGCAAAAGCTCGTGCTGAACCACCGCTTAGTACGAGCCCGACAGGAGAGCGTTCTCCTTGTGTACGTGCAAGTATCCGCTCCCTGAACATGGCATCCCCATAGGAGATGGGTACATCAGAGAGAAGAATATCATCAGCTTCATCAGCAGCCGCAAGGCTTGAAAGCGCCATACAGATCAGCAAAGCCATTATCAGCAACTTCTTGAAAGTCTTCACGATTTCCTCCATGTATGCTTTACTGTAAAGCAAAGAGGTTGAAAAAACAATCTCATGCTACTTTTTTGAAAACGCTGTTGCTTTTTTCAAAGGGATTTGATAGCATGAATCTCGCTAACGCCGGCGTGGTGAAATTGGTAGACACGATAGACTCAAAATCTATTGAGCGCAAGCTTGTATCGGTTCAAGTCCGATCGCCGGTAAACAAATCATTATATTACAACGATTTAAGGTGCACAGATGTGCGCCTTTGTTGTTTTCTGGATGGTTTGACCTCTTCTGATAGTAGTCAGGAGTCCCCGAGATAGGTCCTCACAACCAGATCATCGGACACACAAGACCAAGTGTATCCTGCCTCACTCAAGGCGAGTTCCAATGCTTCTTGCGTTTTGGTCTCAAATCCAATGAGGACATTTCCTGTATCACTTGCAGCATTTCGGTAGTGAAAAAGACAGATATTCCATCGGTTATCCAGAGCACTTAGGAAGTCTCCTAGTGCATTGGTCCTCTCAGGAAATTCAATCTGGTAGAAGACCTGGTGTTCAGCTTCGGTGGCCTCTCCTCCTATCATATGGCGCAGATGCTCCTTGGCAATGTCATTATCCGAGAAATCAGTACAGGCAAAGCCTGCTTCATTGATGCGCTCCAACAAGAAATGCTTGTCCTCATTTCCTGCAACAGTCAGTCCAACCAACACATGTGCCATCGAGCGACGTTGCAATCGATACGAGAACTCCGTAATACCTCTATCCTTGACCACTTCCCTACAAAAGGCATGCAGGGCTCCTGGTTTCTCTGGCATATGTACTGAGAGCAACGCCTCCTTTCCTGAACCCAGAAGGGTTCTTTCAGCTACCTGCTGAAGCTTTTCGAATGTAATATTCGCCCCTGAACAGATGGCTACCGCATGGGCATCAGAAGGAAGGTCATACTGTTGGAGCCCTGCAAGGGCCAAGGCACCTGCAGGTTCCAGGATATTTCTCGTCTCCTCAAAAACACCTTTCATAGCGTAGCAGATCTGGTCGGTACTGACCGTCATGAAATCATCAACAAGTCGGGAAGCAAAGCTGAAGGGAAGAGAGCCAACCTGTTTAACGGCAACACCATCTGCAAAGATGCCAACATGGGGAAGGACCACCCGTTGGCCACTAGCTATACTTACGGCAAGGCAGTTACTGTCCTGTGGTTCCACACTGATGATCTGCACATGAGGTCGGAGTGCTTTCACATAGCTGGCAATCCCACTGATAAGGCCTCCTCCCCCTACTCCTACAAATATATGGGTGACCTCACTGAGCTGTTCCATGATCTCCTTACCGATAGTACCCTGCCCAGCAATCACCAAGGGATCATCAAAGGGATGGATGAAGGTCCTTCCTGTCTCCACTATCCGCTTTCTACAGTACTCATAGGTCTCGGAGTAACTATCGCCGTAGAGTTCAATCTTTGCCCCAAAGTTCTGAACTGCATCAACCTTGATGGTTGGAGTGGTCTTGGGCATGATGATCAGGGCATCAATACCAAGCTTCTGCGCTGAGAGGGCAACTCCCTGCGCATGGTTGCCCGCGCTTGCAGCAATGACTCCCCGGCTCTTCTCCTCACCAGTGAGATGGGCAATCTTGTTGTAGGCTCCCCTGAGTTTGAAGCTGTGAATGCTCTGTAGATCTTCCCGTTTCAGATACACTGAGCAGCCTTTCTCCTTGCTTAAGCGAGAAGCATAGGTAAGCGGGGTTTCAACGGCAACATCATAGACCTTGCTGGTAAGGATATGCTTGACCACATCATCAACGATTATTGGGCTCATCTCTCGTTCCTTTGTGTTTGATTATTCATGGGGCACTCGTAAAAAAGTATGATACAACGAGAATGCTCCGTTGTTTTGAAACTACACCATTACCTTCCAAAAATACAAGAAGTGCTGAAAAATCCGGCCGACGAAAGAAAAACCTCTCCTTCATTTACATGTGGGGTGATACGCTTGACCAAGAAGAGGGGGAGAGATACTATCTATTTAGAATTATTTCGAAATAGGAGATGCCATGGGGTTTTCAGAGACCATGAAAGCGATAGCCGACCCCCAACGCAGGGAGATGCTCTCCCTTGTCAAGAAACAACGCCTGAGTGCTGGAGAAATTGCCACCCAGTTTCCCAACCTTTCTGCAGCCACAGTCTCCTATCATCTCTCCCTGTTGAAAAAAGCTTCCCTGATTACAGAAACGAAATACAAGAACTTCATTTACTATGAACTCAATGCCTCTGTATTTGAGGAAATCATGCTTTGGTGTGCCCAGTTTACCGGAGGTATCGATGAAAAATCGTAACCATCTCATTGACAAGACCCTCATAGTCACGACCATCCTTTGCTTGGTCCCAATGCTCTTCTCGATTGCTGTCTACCAGCGGTTGCCTGACGAGGTTCCCATACACTTCAATGCAGAGGGGCAGCCCGATAATTATGCAAGCAAGGCGTTTGGTGCATTCGGCATGCCATTGTTGTTGGCACTACTCAATATTTTTGTACAGCTGGCGGTAAAAACCGACCCAAAGAGAGACACCTCCAGCAAGCTCTATCACATAGCACGATGGACCATCGCTATCTTGACGCTGTTCATAGTACCCTTCTCTCTCCTTATCGCACTTGGGCAACCTTTCCGGGTAGAAAAGGTTGTGCCTTTGGCTGTAAGTGTATTGCTTCTAGTGGTAGGGAACTATCTGCCCAAAATCAAACAGAACTACACCATCGGCATCAAGCTGCCATGGACCTTGGCCGACGAGGAGAACTGGAAGAAGACCCATCGCCTTGCTGGCTGGATCTGGACATTCTTCAGCCTGCTCTTCATCCTGGTCATCCTCCTCGATTTCTATGTAGTCTGGATTTTCTTTGGCGGGATCGTAATGATGGTGGGATTTCCTTTGGTATACTCTTTTCTCTTGGCCCAGAGACAACAGACTAACGGTACAGACTAATGTTCTCCTTATGCTCTTCGTAGGTCTCAGCATAGTGGATTGCCTTGTCATATCCATGTAAATAGTAGAAAAAGGACGTATTTTCCGGGAAAAATGCTGAATGAATTGCATCTATCCCAGGGCTACAGATTCCCGATGGTGGCAGCCCTTCTTTTCTCCGCGTGTTGTAGGGGCTCTTGGTCTCCAAGGCTTCAATTGGAATTGGGTTCTCCCAATCTCCCATTTCGTAGCGGGTGGTTGCATCAATTCCCAACGGCTCACCATTCGCCAAGCGGTTATGGATAACCGAGGAAATTCCTTTCATCTGTGTGGCATCCTGTGTCTCGGCTTGGATCATGGAGGCTACAATCAAGAGCTCCTCAACGCTATAGCGCTCCAGAAGTGGAGAGTCCAACAGCCCTTGCAGTTCACGCAACATCTTCTGATACATTGCCAGAGCCAACTCCTCTCCAGCACGATTACGATGCACCGTATAGGTTCCGCTTAGCAACCACCCCTCAGTGAAGCTGAGCTGGTAGGCAACAGCCAAATCATTGACTGCTTCAATGAAAAGGCCTGACTCCCCTTCCAGCCTATTTGCCAGATAGTCATCAATTTCAGAGATAGTAAAACCAGGGGGAATGGTAACCTCCATGGTTTTCTCAGTGTTCGCGAACATGGAAGCAACCTCACTGAACGCTAGATTGCGGCCCATGATATACGTACCGGTCTGAATCACTGTAGCAAGGTCTTGTTCCACAAGATAGGCAAGAAATGCTTGTGCATCCTCAACCACCCCCAACTGTTCGAGCAAGAGGCTGACGGTACGTGCGGTCATCCCACGCTCAATGGTCAGTGCAACCACATCGCGCTCCTCTACCACAGATACCGAAGGGGCGAGGATGGCAGGCTTCTCGAAGTAGGCATAGAGGAGGATAAGAGCGGTACATGCCAGCAATGCGATGAGCAGAGGAAGCAGAAGGCGCCTAGAGAGAGGAGGACGGTAGGAGGTACGCTTACCAATCTTTGGAGGTACCACCTGCTGTTTCTTGGGCTTGGATGTCTTGGTTGCAGGATGCTTGCGGGTCCTTGTCTGCACTACATGAGGATTCGGTTGATCAGCAGTACGGGGCGTTGGCCGCTTTTTTGCAGGAGACGCTTTGGTCTCTGTCTTTGGAGCCGGTTGCTTGTCTGAAGGAATCTTGACCGTCATAGTGCGTGTGGTGACTGTCGGTCTCTTTCTCGTCGTACTTGGTTTCTTTGCAGGAGTAGGAGAATCTGAGAGGACTACCTTATAGGAGGATGTACTCTTTTTTGGCTTCGCCTTCTCTCCCTTCCCCTCTAGGTCCAGGGTCAACTGTTTTGGAGGTTTGGGTTTCTCAGCCATCGCTCTCAGGTTCCTTCATGGGCAACAACTCGTTGATCTTGTTCTGTTTGAGCTGGATGGATGCATGCACCTGGGCAATCTGACGGTTATATGTCTCGATTTGCGACTGCAAGTGGTCAACCTTCTGTTTCTCCAGCTCAATCTGTGCTTCAAGTTCCTGTACCTTGATCAAGTTTTGCAGATTCTTGATTTCCTCTTCCAAAGTTCTTATCCGGGACCGATGAAGGGTAATCTGATCCATCAATGAGATGGCTTTCTGCCCGACCATCCCTGCATGCACTGAATCTGGCAGGGATTCATAGAGTGTTTTCCCATAGGTATACGCTGCTCTTTGATACGTTTTCTCTTCCTTTTTCATAACTTGGGAGCGTTCTTCCAACCGGGATTTGGGACTTGGAACCTCTTCACTACGGAGTCGTGCAATTGCACTCTGATGCAACTCCATCTCCTGCTGGAGTGCAGATTCCTTTTTTCTCAGGTGTTCAAGCTGTTCGCTAACTTCAGGATGGCGGCTGAGCGGAAGATCGGCCTCACACCCAATAGCTACAAGCGCTTCCCCTGCCTTGGACAGCAAGCCTACCATCTGCTTTCTTGCGGCGTTGAGACGAAGATGCAGGATCTGTCTTCCCAGCTTCCCGTTGTAGGACTCGAGGCGCTCCTCAAGCTTCCGGGTCTTTCTCTGGTGTTCCTCAAACAGGGGTTGGCAAACCTCCTCAATATACTCAGGGAGGGACTCTGAACCATAAGCCTCATAGGCAATGGCACCGATTTGGGCATGAATCTTGCGCTTTGGTTGTGCTAAGGCTTTGATGTCGGAAGCAATCTCCTTCACTTTTCTCGAACGATCTTGCATTTGTTGAATATATATCCGTACCTGCTCGAATGATTGTTTTGCTTCTTCCCATTTCTGGAGGGTGTCCCTATATTGCTCATATTCACTGCGGGCATACCCAAGACTGACGTTTTCCTCTATAAGAGAAACGCTTTTTGCCAAATCCATGTATAAAGCGAGCACATCCTCATGGTGTTGTTCAATCGCTTTCTGTTTTTCCTGGATATCTGCCTGCAATGAGCCCATAGTTGATAGTATCATAGAGGGGGGCCACTAGGCAAAGAGAGAAGAACCAGCATTCATCCTTTTCATCGTTCCTTGACAAAGGGAGAAGAGGTTCGGTATTCTGATTGCAAACTGCCTTGGGATGGGAATGGTTTATTCATGCTACCATATTCTTTTCCTCGACAGATTTGGAGAGCGTTTGCGTACATGTGCCAGCATGTACCCTCTTCTTTGAGTGTGACCACAACGGTATCCACTTACTTCTGTCTCATAAGAGCAGAAGCTATGCCCACCACGTTTCCCACACCCCCTTTGAGGCGGGGGGACGGGGGGAGCATGTTCCCAAAAAAATTTAAACTTTCAGCCCTTCCGCTGGCACGGACCAAGAGGCTCTACGAACCAAGGAGAATTGCTCATGGCTATTGACAACAAGAGCACCCCGACCGACGACCTGGTAATTGACACCATCCAGCTGCTTGCTGGTAAAACCAAGGCCGACCCAAACCCTGATGAATTGGAACAACTCAAGCGTCTGATCAAAAAGAATGTCCCATTCACACTTCGTGGCTATTTTATGGCCTATTTGCTCAGGGAAGTCCTGCAGGCAAATACCCCGAAAAAGGCTGGTTCAAGACCAGCACCGAAGGCAAAGCGAGAAGCTCCTGCGAAGAAAGAGGAGCCCAAGGATGAGAAGGAGAGCCAACAACCCCGCAAGAAAGCTCCTAGGACCCTTCCAGAGGGAGCAAGAACACTGTACTTGAACATTGGCAAGATGAAGAGACTGTACACCAAGGAACTGAGCCAGATCCTCCAGACAGAGCTTGGTATAGAAAGAGATGACATTTACAGCATCCGTATCCATGACAAGTACTCTTTCATCAGCATGAGTGAAGAGAACTGTGAGAAAGCTATTGAGAAGCTCAATGGAATGGATATCAGAGGCAGAACGGCTTCCATCAGCTATTCCAACAAGGAGTAGGATATGATTGTGGAACGACTTGTGGTGGGGCCCTACCAGACGAACTGTTACATCATGGGTAATGAAGAGACCTCCAGTGCCTGGATCATCGATCCAGGGGCTGATGGTCAGCTTATCATTGACCGCATCACCCAACGAAACCTCACCCCAGTCGCCATTCTATTGACCCACACTCATTGGGACCATATTACTGCCATAGGCACCCTTATAGAGAGATGGCCTGACCTTGAGCTGCTCGTAGCTGAGGAGGAAGCCCCTGCTCTATCATATGAGCATATTAAACAAGTTTGTTTTGATAAGAGTTTCCTTCAAATGTATGACAAGGAGCTGCAAAAGCTTCCCAGGCAAACAGGATTTCTCTCTGATGGCCAGTATTTGCAAGACAGCCACCTGCTGGTGATACATACCCCGGGTCATACCAAGGGAGGTGTATGCTTGTATCATGAGGAAGGACAGTTTATGTTTACCGGTGATACGCTGTTTGCCGGCAGTATAGGCCGGACTGATCTGGAAGGTGGTTCCTACACCGAGATCATAGCAAGCTGCAAACGATTGCTCGATCTCCCTGGGGAAGTGCAAATACTTCCCGGGCATGGACCTACCAGTACTATCAAGAACGAATACAACAATCCATTTCTTTAAAAAAAAACCAGATGGTCCCCTACGAGGAGTTCCATCTGGTTTTTTTGCCCAGCCAGGAGACTATCTTCTCCCTGGGACCTCTTCTGCGTTTTTGCAATCGATGCAAAGTACTGCATAGGGAATAGCTCTGAGCCTTTCCTCTGGAATTTTCTTTCCACATCTCAGACAGGATCCATATTTTCCATTATGGATACGGGCGATGGCATTCTCGATGGAACGGAGGCGGTTTGCCTCATGCTTGTTGATCGCTTCCATCTTCTTGAACGCAATATCATCAGCCGCAACATCGATGCTGTCCTTGATCCCCATTGAATTCACCATTTCCCGGAAATCACTGTTATCCTCAGTGAGTTTCTCCAATAGTTCATTTCTCATGGAAACGAGAAGCTCTTCCATCTCATGCACAAATGCCTCGGACATTATACGCCTCCTACAAGGGACAGTATCTGTACCCCTTGGATTTTTATCCATATAAGATGGGGATAAGATGCGTTGTTGTCAAGCTCCTTACCTCATTTTTAGCATATTCAGAGTGTTTTTGTCTAAAAAGGGTACCAAAACATAACCTTTCCGATAAAACGTGAATAAAGGCTGGCTGCAAGCAGTGCCATAATGAGAGCCAATACGATGAAATCCACCGATTTTAGTTTTCGTTGCATGTACCAGGTACGGCTCCTGGAACGAGCAAATCCTCTAAGAACCATGGCATTGGTGATAATATCGATCCGGTCAAGACTGCTGAAAACCAAGGGAGTAATCACACGCCCGAGTGAAGATATTCGTTTCTTAAGTGGTGTCTGGGAAGAGAAGTCAACGCCCCTTGCCATCTGCGCATGCAGAATATGCATATAGCTCTTTGTCACCTCAGGGAGATACCTCAGTGCAAGTGCAACTGCGTAGCTGATACGATAAGAGATCCCCAAGCGATTCAATGAAGAAGCAAACTGTGAGGGATGGGTGATGCTGACAAAGAGTAAAGCCATCGGAAAGATGGAGAAATATTTCAGACAGACCACCACCAGGTAGAACAAGGTTTCCGCACTCAGGGAATACCTGGCATGCTCAGGGCCAAGGATGATGGTTCTGCTGCCGAGATACCGGGTGCCTTGATCAGGGGAAAAGAGATAGATAAACAGTGCATTGAGGGCAATGACCGTCAACATACCTATGATGTAGGGAGAGAACTTGCGAAGGGGGATCTTTGTCAGGAAGAGCAAGGAGAAAGAGATAATCGTGCTTACCATTAGGAAACGTATATCGAACGTGGTAAGGCAGAACACAATCCACGTCAGGAAAAGGATAAACTTTGTAACACCATTGAGACGGTGCAAAGGTGAATCTGTCTCTTCGTAGGTAAGCGCAAACCCAAACTTTCTCCCCTCCTTCTTGGCTCGTTCCATCCTCTTTCGTTTCGGCTTCATTGCAGAGAGAGGTTTCTCCAAGGCAGGAATTTGGGAAACCTTGGTCGCTCGTGAGCGGGTCTCTTGTTCTGTACGGACAAACGTATCGATGAATGAAGAGATATCGTCAACACCACACCGTTTTGCAAGTAAGGAAAGACTGGTCTCCTTCAGGTTTGCCTTGTGGAGTACAACTTCATCGGCAAAGACTTCACTGGTTGGCTTGTCACAGAGCAGATGGCCATCATGCAACACCAAGGAACGATGGGTATATTCGAGAGCGAGGTGCATATCATGGGTGATGAAGAGAATGGTCAGACCGGTATTCCTATTCAGTTCTGAGAGAAACTCCATCAATGCAGTATACCTCTGGTAGTCCTGCCCACTGGTTGGCTCGTCAAGGATGAGCAACTTTGGATTGGTCACAAGGATGGAGGCAATGGTCACCCGCTTCTTCTGTCCGTAGCTGAGTGCTGAGATGGGCCAGTGATGGTAAGGACGGAGTGCACAGAGCCCAAGCACGTCCATAACACGGTCCTTGATTTGCTCCTCCCCATAGCCTTGTTGCCTGAGTGCAAAGGCAACCTCATCATAGACGAGGTCACAGCTGATCATATGGTTCGGGTTCTGCATAACAAACCCGATTTTTGTGGAACGTTGGCTGGCTGAGTAGTCATCCAGCAAGGTTCCTTCATACCGGATATGACCGGCATCCTGATGGATTACTCCCATTAGGATCTGTGCGAGGGTGGACTTCCCTGCCCCATTGTTCCCTAGGATGCTGACCATCTCCCCTTCATGAATGGTCGCACTAATATCCGCCAACACTGTCTTCAGGCCATCATAGGAATAACTGATGTGTTCCAGTTCCAGCTGGACAGGCTTCTCCTGTGTATTGATGGACCGCTGTTCCTTTTTATGCCATGCCTTGACCCTATCCATGCATCCCCTAAGATGTATGGTATCCAGGCTGCTGACATCACCAAGCGTGGAGAGGTCACATCCTGCCATCCGTAGAGCCGCCAGATACAAGGGATCTCGCAAACCCAGCCCACTCAACAAGGCTGTTCCCAGCAGTGCCTGTGGGGTGGTATCGGCAACCAAAGAACCTTCCTGCATCACCAGGATTCGGTCAACGGGATGGGAGAGCACATCCTCGAGCCGATGTTCTATGATCAAGACAGTCTTTCCAGTCTCCCTGGAAAGCTGATCAATAAGACCCATTGCCTTCAGGCCGGTAGCTGGGTCGAGGTTGGCAAGTGGCTCATCAAAGAGCAGAACCTCCACATCATCCACCAATACACCGGCAAGAGAAACCCGTTGTTTCTGCCCTCCAGAAATTTCCTGTGGACTCTGCCTCAAGAAATCCTGCATCCCAACCACCCCAGCCATTTGGGACACCAGGTTTTCCATGTTATGGCGTTCCATGCACTGATTTTCCAAGGAAAATGCGATATCCTCAGCGACAGTCAATCCAACAAATTGGGCATCAGTATCCTGAAGCACCGTGCCCACCTTCTTGTTCACTGCATAGATGTCTCCATCCTCAAGATTCATCGAACAGATGGATGCAGTTCCCTCAATGACACCACTGAAGGCGTGGGGAATGAGCGCATTGATGCAGTACCCCAGGGTACTTTTACCACTGCCAGAAGGCCCCACGATCAAGACTTTCTCTCCCTCACTAATGGTGAGGTTGATATGCTTAAGCGTGGGTTCCGTCTGACCTTGGTATGTAAAACTGAAATCCTTGAAAACAATCTGAGGTGCTTGCATGTACCAGACTGCAGAACAAACTGCAGATATTCTCCTTTAGGCTTCTTCGTCCCTGGTAAGGCCTTCTCTGCTCTTGTTGCGTTTCACAACCAACAGCAGTAAGAGAGTACCAAGTATGGCGATGACAACCGTATTGGAGAAGGCAATGATCAACTGCTGGGTGATAACCTTGTCCATCGGCTCAGCGAAGAAGAGGAAATCAAGCAATGCGCTGATCATGTATCCGATGAAATTTCCCAGGAAAGCGAGCAGGATGAACAAACCGATTGAGGAACGGGGAAGTTCTCCTTTTTCAACACACTTCTTGCTCATAGCAGGAAACAATCCGATCGCAATTCCCACAATACCACTACCAAGCATCCACGTTGGCCACACACCCCATCCTGCAAACAGGTCGGTCAGCCAGTGTCCCAGGAATCCTACCAAGAAACCAACGATTGGTCCAAAGACAGCTGCAAACAAGGCAAGAATAGCCATGGCAGGCTTGATGGTGGTGTTGGCGAAGACGGGGATACTGACCAATCCTCCCACTCCATAGAGAGCTGCACCGATGGCAATGATCACAACAATGCGTACCGGTTGCATTCCTTTGTTCTGTTCCATATTTGTTACCTCCTTACGGGCAATTACCAATCATTCTATCACCGAAAAACTGATTTTCCACCCCTCACCTGTCCCAATTCCGTAGGTTGTTGCAAAATTCCCCTGATTCAGGGCAACTGCAAGATTGAGAAGGCTGTTGATGTAGATAAGAGGCTCACCCTTCCCCACTTCGGTGAAGGACTTACATATGGGAAGCTTGTATCCATAAACGATACGGCCATTGTAGGAGATGGTTGTCTGCAGCAAATCCCCGTTACCCAGAGAAAGCTCATCCAAAAAGTCAGCACTGATATTGGTCCAGAGCGAACCATAGCGGGCATCGAGGATATCCACCGAACCGACCAATGAGGACCCTTCAATTCTGGAACGTTCCATTTTCAGTTTGACGGTTTTTGGAACCAATGGACCAATTTCTTCGTAGTCCAGATCACCGGAGGCCAAACGTGCCCCGGTATATGCATATACATCTCTTCCATGGAATGTGTGGCTTTTCTGGCTGCCTGAGAGACGATGGGTATCAACATTGATCATCCTCACCTCCAGAATCCCGATGCTGTCTGCTACATGGGTCAGCGTTCCGTTGTCAGGGGTGACAATCAGATGGCCACTCTCACTCAAGGCGACAACGCTTTTCCGGTCCGATCCTACCCCAGGATCGACCACACAGACAAAGACTGTTCCCCTGGCCCAATAGGGAAGTGCCTGTACCAGTCGGTAGGAGGCCTCCCAGATATTGAATTGAGGAATTTCATGGGTAAGGTCCTCCAATCTTAGGAGATTGGACACCCCATTGGCCACCCCATGCATGGCACTTACTGCTCCATCTGACATGCCGAAATCACTGAGAAATACGACTGTCTTCCGCTCCTTCCAAGCCTGCAAGGCTACCAAGCTATCGCGCAGTTTCCTTTTCATGCTGTCTCTCCTGCTTCTCTCGCATTTGGCGGTCAAAAATCATTGCATACCTGATCAACAGTACAGAGAGTACCATCAAGACCAATGCTAGCATGACCACAAGGATAACAGAAGGCTTGTAGGCGATTGCAAGCAAAGAAAAGCCTACGAACAGGGAGAGAATGAGAACGATAATGGAAGGAGTCAGCCTACCCTGTTTCATCAGTCCAAGAACTCCTTGATGATCTCCAGGAACTTATCATAGGTCTCGGCTATCTGCAGATGGGGATACTGCTCCAGTATGTTCTTGGGGGCACGGAACAAGCAACCACCATCCGCTTCCTGGATCATGGTAAGGTCGTTGTAGGAATCTCCAGCCGCAAAGGTGCGGTAATTGAGGGCCTTCAACGCTTGGATGGCTTTCTTCTTGCCGTCATGTAGGCGCATCCTGTGCCGGATGATGCGGTTATCCTCATCAACTTCCAGGCTATTACACCAGATGGTAGGCCAATTGAGCTGACGCATAAGGGGATTGGCAAACTCGCTGAAGGTATCGCTGAGAATGACAACCTGGGTCATCGATCGCAGTGAATCGAGAAAAGAGAGTGCACCTTCCATGGGACCCATCTGGGCGATGACATCCTGGATATCCTTCAGCTTCAGGTTATGTTCCTCAAGGATCCTAATCCGTCCAGCCATCAACTTGTCATAATCCGGCTCATCGCGGGTGGTAATCTTCAGCTCCTCGATACCTGTTCGCTCTGCTACGTTGATCCAAATCTCCGGTACCAAGACCCCTTCCATATCAAGACACACAATATCCATCCGCTACCTCCCAGAATGTACCACCTAGTATTACCGAGGGAGGGCCACCGATGCAAGAGGGAGAAGGAATCCAAGCATGGCAGCAGTCTCAGTGAGCACCTCCACAGCACCCAGCACATCGCCGGTTACCCCTCCAAGTCGCTTTTTGCTGACCAGCATCAGGAAGAAACAAACGAGGAGTGTAGCAAGGAACGAAGATACAGCATTCAGCGCATACTCACTCGAAAAAATAAACAACAGAACAAGAACGATAAGTATCTGCAGGAGAGGGAGGACCAGATGGGAAGGTTTTGCTGCACGTACCAGGCGGGAGGCTGTCCCCTCACCTTCCCTTGCATAGTTCATCAAGGAGGCTGCTATGACCTGGTTCAGTCTTCCTAGAACCGGTACCAGCAACAATGCCAAAGGAATATCGGCAAGTTGCTGCAAGGCAGCGTATTGTATCAAGAGCACACAGAACAGGGTAATTAGGGCGAAGGCTCCGCTGTGGCTGTCCTTCATGATGGCCAAGCTACGTTCCTTGTCCCATCCTCCTCCAAGCCCATCTGCAAAGTCACAGAGTCCATCGAGGTGGAAGCCCCGTGAAAGGTAGGCAGAGAGTGCTATAATGAGCGCTGAGCGAATCTGGGGTGAAAAAGGAAGCAGGGAGGTTGCTACAAAAAAAAGACCAAAGAGAGCACCTATAAAAGGAAACCAGAACAGAATACGTTGTTCCTTCTCCAAGGCCCGGTAAGGAAGCGGAAAACGAGTAAGGGTACGCAGGGCTCCTCCAAGACCGAGTGTAATCACAGGATCTTTCCCTTAAGGGCAAGGGGCAGGCCTGCAACCATCAAAATTACATTTGTGGAAATCTCTGCAAGGTCCTGGTTCATCCATCCACTCAGGTCCCTGAAGGAGCGACTCTCTGCATCTGCAGGAATAAGCCCAAGGCCTGTTTCATTGGTAATGAGGAGAATCTCACAAGGGGGATGCTTGAGAACCTCATAGAGAGCATCTTCCTCAGGGAACCTTTTCTCAGGGATTCCTTTATGATAAAGGAGGTTTCCCAACCAAACAGTAAGACAGTCAACAATACAGACCTCGACTGATGGGGGAAGATCCTGTATAGCCTTCGCAAGGTCAAGGGGTTCCTCAATAGTGATGAATCGATCAGAGCGATCCTTCTGATGGGCAGCAATCCGTGCCTTCATCTCTTCATCAATCGGTTCGGCGGTAGCAATATAGGCGCGTGACTGGGTACCGTCACATACTCCCAGGGCATAGTCCTGGGCATAGGAACTCTTTCCACTTCTACCTCCCCCGATAACCAGCGTAACCCCACTCTTGATCTTTGTGTGGATTCTCATGGACCCAGCGGTGGAGACCATCGTACCTTTTGCAGGCCGTAACGGATATCCCTTTACGAGAGTCTTCTTCATATCAATGGTTGCCATATCTACCTCCCCAGTCTTTTCCCATCATATCATGGCTTTTCTCCAAGAGGGAGAGGGAAGCGTCCAACTCTGCCTCAGAAAATACCTCCAAGGTGAGTACCCTCTCTCTGTTGTCTTTATTTGTTTGATTCGATAAGGCAGAAATAAACTTGTTTATCTGTGTAGGGTCTCCCTTGTTCAGGCCCAGATGATCCTTACCGTCATGAACTCCGTGAAGGTGTGCAATACGGGTTCTCGGCAAGAGTAAGTCAAGATTATCCTGCATGGGGTACCCCATGAGCCAGATATGCCCGATATCGAGCGTAACAGAGAGGTCATAGCGCTCCACCAGCGGAAATACATGCGAGAATGGATAGCTCAAAGTCTCAACACAAAACATCCTTCTCATAGCCTCATACTTCGATATCATCATCTCAAGACTCATATCAAGGCATGTTGACCAACGCTCTATATCCTCGGAGGGCACCGGTCCATAGGACTCTGGGGTGAGGTGCAATACATAACCGAAGGGATCAAGAGGCTCAGTAAGGGAGATGATCCTCTCGACGGTTCGCATGAATCGCATCCGCTCATCCAGATCGGCTGAACCGGGATAGATATCCAAGGGGAAATGCACGGTGTAGCTTAAACCGTGTGATTCACCCAATCGGGCAAGTTCCCTGATGGTTTTCTCATCAGGCAGATTGCTCATTTCTTCACTTTCAAAGAGTACCAGTTCAATATCATCCACCTTGTCGGCAAGATACCGTACATTTGGCAGGATATCATCTGGGATGATGTAGCTTGTTGTTCCAATTCGCATATGCTTCATACCAACCCCATTGATTGCAACAGCTTCGTGCTATCAGTTACCTGCGCATCAGAGAAGCTGGTCATATCGGTAAGCAAATGGCTTGCCAGACGTACCAAGGGCCAGGCCGCCAATGCACCGGTCCCCTCCCCGAGTTGCATCTGTAGGTCCAAGAGAGGCTGGCCGCAACCAAGCGCCTCCAGCATTCTTCTATGCCCCTGCATTCCTGACTGATGGCAGGGGATGAGATATTCATGAAGGTGTCCGTCCATGAAACTGGCCACCAAGGCAGCACTGGTTACGACAAAGCCATCAAGAAGTATGGGCAAAGAGGCTTCTGCAGCTTCCAGCATTCCACCACAGATGGCAGCAATTTCATACCCTCCAAGATTACAGAGCACAGTAAGTGGATCCCTTTGTGGGTGGAGGGCCAAGGCATGTTCAATAACTGCGATCTTGTGCTCTAGTTCGGCATCACTGAGACCAGATCCTTTTCCTGTTATCACCGAGACTGGAAGATTGGTAAGGGCAGCGGCTACAGCCGAGGCACTGGTGGTATTCCCCACCCCCATCTCTCCAAAGGCAATGGCATGAGCCCCTTCTCCAACTGCCAGGCGAACCCGTTCTCTGCCTGTTTCCATTGCCTGAAGGCATTGCTCACGTTCCATTGCAGGACCTTGCAAGAAATTTCTTGTCCCATACCCGATTTTGCAATCGACTACAGCTTCACGTTCAGAAAATGAATGGTTCACCCCAACATCAATCACTGAAAGCATTGCATGGTTCAGGGAGGCGAAGAGGCTGCACGCACCACCACCGGAGGCAAAATTGCAGCACTGTTGGTAGGTGATCTGCTGAGGACTATGGGTTACCCCCTCCTCCACCACCCCATGGTCGGCTGCAAACAGTAAAAGAGAAAGGGAATCAAGCGGGCCCTCCTTGATAAGCGCCAGCTTGAGAGCAAGGGAGGCGAGTCTCCCGAGACTGTTTGGGGGCATTGCCTTTGCAAGCAACTGGGTTTCATATACAGCTTGCAGGCTGGAGTCGATTGCTTTGATTGACATGAGCTTATTGTAGAGGAGGAAGCTCTGGCGTTACAAGGCAGAAACCGATACAATGCGTCTATGAATCAGGCACTTTATCTCTTCCTCGACATGATGACCGGTATGATCATCTCCATCATGGTGGTCTCCAACACCCTCCTGGGACAGGCTACCACCATGGGTGTCTCATTAATTGTCAATCATCTGATCGGATTGGTCATTCTCTCCCTTATCCTGCTCCTTGGCAGGAAGAAGCAAGCCATCAATGGCCCAGGAAGAAAAGTCCCCTGGTATCTCATGTTCAATGGCCTATTCGGCCTCGCCATCCTGAACCTGAACTACACGACCGTCGTACATACCGGAGCATCTCTTGCGATGGCTTCCACCGTATTCGGACAGAGTTTCTGTTCACTGGTGTTCGACCTCACTGGTTGGATGGGAATGCAAAAGCGCAGTCTTAACCGGACGAAGATCTTCAGTTTGAGTATCAGTGCAATTGGAATCATCATCATGGCGAGCGGAGGTACAGCGAACTTTGCTTTCCTGTATGTTATGCTAGGCATTCTTGCAGGCGCACTTACCATGACACAGATGGTACTCAACAGTACACTTGCCCTTTATGAGGGGCCCATCCGAGCCTCACATAGGAATTTCATCGGTGGACTGTTGGCAGGCTTGGTCTTCTATTTCCTGTTCCAGAAGGATGCAACAATCGTTGGCATTCAAACCATACCCCAGATTCCGCTGTTGCTTGTTTTAGGTGGAGGAACACTGGCAGTATTTGTCGTGGTGAGCACCAGCTATGTCATCGTGAAGATTCCTGCTGTTTACTCTGCGCTCCTGCTCTCATCTGCCCAGATCCTGATGAGCCTCCTGATCGATTATCTCTTCTTTGACAGTTTCAGCCTACCGCTTCTCGTAGGAGCACTCTTGATGCTGCTGGGTATGGCTGGGAATCTTGCTGCGGACAGGAAGCCTAGGCCTTAGCAATTCGGTAGGTACCTTCGGCTTCTTGGACAAAACCCTCTTTTTTCAGCTGTTCAAGACAGTACAGTACGCGCTCTTCCTCAAAGTGGGAGAGTAATGCGATGACCTGGTCCTGTTCTTTTGCACCGGTATCAGAGAGCAGGTGAATCAACTGACCACGAATCTGGCGGTTGGAGTTTTCGAACTTTGCTTGCTTGGTGTAGTGGGCACTTCTCACATTGGCATTGGGAATAAGACTCTTAAGCAAGACGCCAAAATCCATCAGGGCGTAGTACCACGCCTTTGGATCATCAACCAGCTGCACTAAACGAACAAGCAATAACTCCAAATCCTTGTCCTTCACGCCTTCCTGGTCAGGAAAAAAGCAATGAAGCAGGACCCTGCGTATGTTCGTCTCAAGGTAGATGGTTCGCTCTCGATAACTGAATGCACCTATGGCGGCCGCGGTTGCTTTCCCTACCCCAGGCAAGGAGAGCAGTTCAGCCTGCTGCTTGGGTAGGTTCCAATCCCACTTTTCACATGCAATGGCACTCTTACGGAGATTCAGAGCCCTCCGGTTATAGCCCAATCCTTTCCAGTGGTACAACAACTCATCTAACGCCACCTCTGCCAAGTCCTTGAGAGTGGGCCACAGGGAGAGAAACAACTCATACTTGGGAATGACACGAATGGTTTGGGTCTGTTGCAGCATCACCTCGGAAAGCAGGATCCGATAGGGGTCGCTGGTCTCTCTCCAGACAAACGCTCGTCCATGGTTTTCATAAAATCCAAGAATTGTCTGTACGAATGCTTCATACCCTTCAGGACTTTGACTGAAAGGTGGATTCAGATAGTGGGTTGCTTCTTCCGTTGAGAGTGTAGGAAAATCAATCATTTCTTGTCGCCGAAACTCTCCGGAAGGACGAAGTCACCCTTATGATAGTTCTCATGGGCTTCCTTCTCCTGTGCTTCGTTGATGTGCTCAGCGGTGGGCTGTTCTCCCCTCTTGAGCTTATCCTGCTTTCGCAGATAACGCTCCAGCGCCTTCTGCTTTGCCGTCTCCCGCTGATAGCTCTTACCACTGCTTATCAGGATGGCAACCGGTCTGAGACTCTTGATATTTGCACAGAGAATCTGCAACACACTGGTCAGGGGTACAGAGATAAACATCCCAGGAAGTCCCCAGATAAAGCCCCAGAGAGAAAGTGAGACAAGAATTACAAAGGGCGATAGATTGAGTTGACCGCCTTGCAGGCGGGGGTCAATGATGTTCCCCAGGATCATCTGGGTGCTTATTGCAAGGATCGCCACATAAAAGACATTGGTCCAATCGGGAGCAAACTGGATCAGGGACATAAAGATGACAATGGTTGTCACGATAACTGAACCAATGGAAGGTATGAAGTTGAAAAAGAAGGCCAAGACTCCCCAGAGAATGGGAAGGTCCAGTCCAGTAACCACTGCGGTGAGAAAGAAAAGTGCACCGGTACATAAGCTGATCACGACTTTCAACAACAGATACTTGGAGGTCTGGCGGGTAATGCGTTCAAACATGACAGCAACTTTCATGCCCTTGCTTCTAGGAATGGCTGCCAGCAACTTGGGAATTACACTTTGCCGTTCCAGCAACAGGAAAAGCACAAAAATATAGACCAACAATGCAACCTTGGTAATCGAAAGGAACTTGTTGCTGATGGAGGTCAGGCTGCTGATGGCAATATTCGACCAGTTCACGGGCAGTATGGATAGGAAGGAAGCCCCTTCAGGAAGATCAATAAAGGAACTTGCCCTGCTGGTGAGCAGTCGGTCCAGTGAGACCACTTTCTCTACATAGAATGGTACCAGGTCCACCAATGTATCGACTGTTATGATGACAAACCAACCAGCAGCAAGAAAAAGAAAGAGCAATAGAGCCATAACAAATATGACTGAGATGATTTTTGGTACGTGGAGTCTATCGAGCCTACGAAGTAATGGGCTGAATAACAGATAACAGAAAAACGATAGAACGAGGGGAATCATCACGTCTTTCGACATCTTTAAAGCAGCAAATACTGCCAATGTTACAATGACTCCAAGGAATATTTGGATATACTTATTTCCTGAGAACGGTTTTTCTGTCATAGGACAACTATAGACTAGCTTGGAAAAACCTGCAATATCTGTTATTACTGGTTCTATGGACCAACAAACCAATTTGGATAGGATTCAAATCGTACTGGTTGATACACAGGATGGAGCCAATATTGGCTCAACCTGTCGAGCCATGAAGACCATGGGCATTACCCATCTGGTCCTTGTGAGTGATCGTGAATACGATGAGAACCGTGTAAGAACGCTCGCATTACATGCCAGCGATGTATGGGAGCAAGCAGAGCGATTCTCTTCACTCAAGGAGGCACTTTCAGGAAGTGTGCTCAGTGTTGCAGCTACAAGAAGAAGAGGAAAGTTTCGTAAGCATAGCTCGCTCAACCCCACCCAATTGGCTGAGGTGGTACAGAAGACCGGTGACGGTCTTATCTCAATCGTCTTCGGACGAGAGTCCGATGGACTTACTGATGATGAGGTGGCAATGTGCAGTCAGGTGGTAACCATCCCAACCAGCGACCAGTTCCCCTCTCTTAATCTTTCTCAAGCGGTTCAAATCATCACCTACTGTCTCTACGATACCATCAAGACGTATCCAGAGGGAGCAAACCCAGTGACGCAAGGCCGTTGTGAAGAAGCAGCGCTTAAAGCCAGTGAGGCACTCGATGAAATCGGGTACTTCAAACTTGGACAGGAGAAGCTCTGGACCTTCCGCTTCCTCCGCGATGTATTTGTACGTTCTGCTCTCACCGAGAGCGAAATCCAGAAGATGGAAAAAGTCTTTGTAAAAACTGCCAGGATCAAGGCCCATAAGAACAAGGAGCAAGATGACTGATTCCTTTTTTGACCCAATGCCTCGGGTGGTAGCCCACCGAGGGGATAGTGCACACTTCCCAGAGAACACACTCAGTGCCTTCTTGAGTGCATGTGCATTGGGTGTTGATGTCATCGAGACTGATGTACATCTGAGTAAGGACGGACAGCTTGTCATCTGGCATGATGAGACCTTGGACCGCAATACCGATGGTGCCGGCCGGGTAGAAGATCATACCCTAGCTGAACTGAAAACTTACGATGCAGGATATACATTCACTCCAAACAATGGAGAAACATTTCCCTTCAGGGGAAAAGGTGTGCAACTGTGTACATTGAGAGAGGCCTTGGAGGCGTGTCCAAACCAGCGATTCAATATTGACCTAAAAAGCAAGGATCCAGCCATCGTCGACACATTCATCGAAGTGATCCACTCAGTGCAGGCCATAAAGCGTATCGTTGCTGCTTCTTTTCACCTCTCAAATCTCAAACTACTGAGGAAGAAAGCTCCCGATATACTGACAAGTGTTACCACCCTTGAGGTGGTACCCCTCTTGGCACTCCAGAAGCTCCACTTACTTTCTGGGAAAAAGCACTCCATTATTTTTCAGGTTCCCACCCGTCAGTGGGGCATCGAGGTGGTCACTCCTTCTTTTATACAAACCATGCATAACAGGGGGAGCATCATTCAAGTCTGGACCATCAATGAAGAAGCTGAAATGAAGCGTCTCTACCAGATGGGAGTAGATTCTGTAATGACCGATAAACCAGCTTTAGCTATCAAGGTTGCTTCAGAGCTGGGACTAAGATAAGCAAGCAAAAAAAACAATAAAGAGAGGTATCTTTTGGAAGCTTCCAAAGTCTACTACACAAACTTACGCTGCGATAATGGAGACTCCCGCTTACATAAGCTCACCAGGCTGATCAAGCGAGCAGGAATTGAGACCATCGACTTCAAGAACAAGTTCACTGCCATCAAGATTCATTTCGGTGAACCTGGCAATTTGGCTTTCTTGAGACCAAACTACGCCGCCACAGTGGTTGATCTGGTCAAGGAGTTGGGGGGAAGGCCATTCCTTACCGATTGCAACACCCTCTATGTCGGGGGAAGAAAGCATGCACTTGATCATATGGAGAGTGCCTATAAAAACGGGTTTATGCCCTATGCTACCGGATGCCATATCATCATTGGTGATGGACTGAAGGGGACAGATGAGACATTGGTCCCCGTTCCTGGAGGGGAGTATGTCAAGGAAGCAAAGGTAGGACGTGCCTTGATGGACGCTGATATCCTTATCAGCCTCGCCCACTTCAAGGGTCATGAGGCCACCGGTTTTGGTGGTGCCCTCAAGAATATCGGAATGGGCGGAGGTTCCCGTGCAGGGAAGATGGAGATGCACTGTGATGGAAAACCACAGGTTGACCAGAGTCTTTGCATCGGTTGTGGTGCCTGTATCGATATCTGTGCCCACGATGCTCCGCACATCACCGATGGCCTTTCTTGGATAGACCAGGACAAGTGTGTTGGTTGTGGACGCTGTATAGCGGTCTGCCCAACTGATGCAATCTCAAACAATGACAGTAGCTCCAATGACAAGTTGAACTGCAAGATTGCTGAGTACACCCATGCAATCTGTCATGGAAGACCAACTTTTCATATCAACATTGTCATTGAGGTCTCACCGAACTGTGACTGCCATGGAGAAAATGATCTGGCCATAGTACCGGATGTAGGATTTTTCGCATCCTTCGACCCTATTGCATTGGATAAGGCATGTGCGGATGCAGTGAACAAGCAACCGTTCATCCCTTCCTCTGCCCTTGGAGAGAGAGAACACTGTCATCATGACCATTTTACTGACACCCACCCTACCACTAGCTGGAAAGTGGCCCTGGAGCATGGGGAGAAACTGGGGTTGGGAACGATGGAGTATGAGTTATTTGAGGTGAAGTAACCACACAAAGAAGCTAGGTATTCAGGCTGAGTCTATTTCTCGGCCTGTTTTTTTTCTAAAACACCCCATACCGGCAGGATTTTTATTCTTCTGGCCCATTTCTTTCTTGCGTGTACGAAATTGCTGTTCTACGATGCATATAACGCAACGTACTTCAAAAGGAGGAGATAGATGCGGAAAATATTGGTAATAGGGTGTGCGCTTCTGGTGTTGACCACACTACCTCTTATGGCAGGTATCAACAAGGGAACAGTTGCTGGGTATTATTCAGTAGAGTCTTCCGAGCAATATCTTTCTGAATGGGGATCTTCCACAGCAGTAGACATTGAGAGTACCAGTGTTGGATTGATGGCCAAGGGATCTTCTTTCTCCGATCCAGCAAACCCATTCGGCTACTCCTACAACCTGAGAATCGGAAAGACCCTTGAATCAAAAGTTGATGGGTCAGAAGAGGATGTTTCCGATATTCCCCTTCGCTGGGATATTGGCGTCTATGCAGCTTTCCAACAGGATGTTTCGTACTCAACCTTTGTTGAAGCGGGAGCTGGCCTCCAGTTCGGCAGTGAGTCAGAGACCTGGGATGATGGAACCCACACCTACTCTTGGGAGATATTCTCAGCCTACGTGGCAGGGTATGCAGAACTGAACTATGCAGTAACAGCAACAACGTTTGTGAGTATCGGTGCGAAGGCTCTCCTCCCAATTGGGGGGACTGTCACACTCTCAATTGATAATACTTCAGCAGAATCTGATATTGAGATGAGCGGTTTCGCGCTTGCTCCCTATGTAGGAATCTCGTTAGCTATCTGATTAGGAAACACTGTAACAAAGGCCCGATACCTTCATGGTTTCGGGCCTCTTTTCTTGGTTCACTCGATCTTCCTTACGAGAGCATATTCTCTACTGAAAGATTATCACCCTCAATATCCTTGAAGTATTTGTAGGTATTCAGCTTCAATTCCCCACAGGCCGCTTCATCACAGACGATGACTGCCTTTGGATGTAGTTGGAGAGCACTACAGGTCCAGTTCTGGCTTACACCACCCTCAATGGTTGCCTGCAAGGCACGTGCCTTTGCATGGCCGTTTACCAGGATGATGACTTCCTTGCTGTCTGTTACGGTCTTCACTCCAACAGTTAGAGCTTGGGATGGTACCTTGCTCATGTCGTTGTCAAAGAATCTGCTGTTCATCACCTTGGTATCGTAGGTGAGTGATTTAATTCTGGTCTTGCTGGAGAGGGAAGAGAATGGCTCGTTGAATGCAATATGGCCATCAGAACCTATGCCACCCAGAAAAAGCTCAATCCCACCGAATGCAGCAATTGCATCCTCGTAGGCAGCACACTCCGCCTCCAGATCTTTTGCATTTCCGTCAAGGATGTGGACATTCTCTTTCTTGATGTCGATATGGTTGAAGAAGTTTTTCCACATGAATGTGTAGTAACTCTGCTCATGGTCTTTTGGAAGACCAACATATTCGTCCATGTTGAAGGTGACGACGTTGGCAAATGAGACATACCCTTCCCTATTCAGCCTGATCAACTCAGCATAAGTTCCAAGCGGAGAAGATCCGGTTGGCAGTCCCAGTACGAAAGGACGGTTCTCATTTGGCTCGAACTCCCTGATCCTGCTTGCAATATACCGGGCAGCCCAGAGAGAAAGATTCTCATAATCGTTTTGGATGATGACTCGCATTGTGCTCTCCTTGTCACTCCATCATAAACGGAAAGACAGTATGAGACAACTATCAGAAGGCTTCCTTGATGATTCCCCCGGCGAGGATTCTATCCCCTTCATAGAGAACCAGTGACTGTCCAACAGTAGCAGCCTTTACAGAGTCCGAGAACACAGCTGTAATGGTACCATCACCATTCATGTGTGCTTTGGCTTCTGTGGGATACCCAGTGGAGCGAATTTTGGCCTGCACCTCCACTTCTCCCTTCAAGGAAGGCTTGCTGCTCCACACAACGTCATCAGCTGTTACGGTACTCTGTAGAGTCTCCTCTACATAGCCGACTACCACTTCATTTTTTTGTGCGTCAAGCTGCAATACATAGAGTGGCCGTTCAGCCGCTATACCCAACCCCTTTCTCTGTCCAATGGTGTAGTGCCAGATCCCGTCATGGGTTCCAAGAATCTTTCCATCCTGGGTGACAATATTTCCCCGCTTGTTCTCCACTTCCAGAAGATCGGTATAATCCCCATCATAGAAATCCTGACTCTCTTCCTGGTAGACCTTATGGAATCCCTGCTCCACATCAATGGTGCGGGCTTCTTCCTTGGTCATGGAACCGAGGGGAAACAGCGTGACAGCGAGTTGAGCTTGGCTAAGACGATAGAGGAAGTAAGACTGGTCTTTCTTAAGATCAACAGCCCTGGTTATCGCATAGCGACCGTTTTCTTCTGTAATGCGGGCATAGTGTCCGGTGGCAAACTTGTCAAAAACAAGTCCGCTTTCCCTGGCATAATCCACCATGGCCCCGAACTTGATCTTGGCATTGCACCATACACAGGGGTTCGGTGTACGCCCATCCATGTATTCGTCTTTGAAGTTTGCAAGCACCACTTCCTCAAATTGATCACTCAACTCAAGCACATGATGCTCTATACCTATCTTCTCACAGATTCGCTTGATCGCCTTGATATCTTCGCTCTTGTCGGGAGCGAAACAACTGGTTGAACCGAGGGGACGAGCCAAGTGGGCACGTTTGTTCCAGATGGTCATAGTGACCCCTGTAACCTCATGTCCCTGCTGCTTCAGCAGATATGCTGCAACGGAAGAATCTATTCCTCCACTCATTCCTACCAGTACCTTCATTGTCCCTCCGAAAATTAATCAGACCATATAATAGAACGAAACCGCCCTGGAATCCAAGGCGGTTTCTTCAAGCGAGAGTGACGGGACTCGAACCCGCGATCTACGGCGTGACAGGCCGTCGCGATAACCAGCTTCGCTACACCCTCATAGCAAGAGTGAAACTACACTATCCCTGTATTTTTGTCAACATAGCTAAAAAAGATTTTCCCATTTTTTGCTAAAATCATCAAGAATTGTGTTGTCATCTGCTGAAGCAAAAAAGAATCCTTCGCTCACCAGAGATGAACAAAGGATTCTTGCTAGCGAGAGTGACGGGACTCGAACCCGCGATCTACGGCGTGACAGGCCGTCGCGATAACCAGCTTCGCTACACCCTCAAAAAGCACTCTTGGAAACTACACGATAGAAAGGCTTTTGTCAACATGCTACGCTGTTGCCAATAAAGAAACCCTTGCGTATACTTCCCGCAAGGAGAAGATACCCATGCAAGAATCCATCATGCTGTTCTTTTTGAATATTGAGAACCCCGTTCTCGACTTCTTGGGCAACCTCGCCTCACTCTTGGGTGAGCAGACCTTCGTCATTGCCGTTATCCTCTATATCTTCTGGAATCATGACAAGAAGAAAGGGTTCGGCCTCTACTCATCAATTCTACTCTCGGTACTCGCGATGGGTATACTGAAAGCCACGGTCAAGGCACCACGTCCGTTCCAGGTATTGGAATCGATCCAAGGCAAAAGACTGGAGACTGCAACTGGATACTCATTCCCCAGCGGACATACGACAACCGGGGCAGCCTTCTATACAGCACTCGCACTCACCTTCCGAAAGCGTAAACTCAGTATTTTCTGTGCAATCATGATGACCCTTGTAGGATTGAGCAGGCTATACCTTGGGGTGCACTGGCCGATTGACGTGTTTGCTGGTCTTCTGCTCGGTGTTTCCATCAGCTTTGCCTTCTACCATTATCTGGACTTCATCTATGATGATGAGAAGCGACGTATGAGATACCTGATCATCCTAGGAACCATATTTGCCATTAGCGGAGCGGCAATCAGTATCCTGCTCAATTTCTTTTCCGCTGATGAGACGGCATTCAATGACCTGATGAAGATCCTCGCTCTCGGTGGTGGAGGCTATCTTGGCTTCGCCCTTGAGAATAAGAAGGTCCAATTCTTGACCGAAGGAACATTAGGAAAGAAGATTGGCCGGTATCTAATCGGCTTGGTTGTTGTGCTTCTGATCATGGGCTCAAAGGTAATCATCCCAGAGTCGATGTATGCAGTTGGAGGCTTTGTGCGATACAGCCTCGTAGGACTCTGGGCAACCGGACTCTACCCTCTTATAGGAAAAAATCTGCGTCTTTTCTCTGGTGCTCAATAACCTTCGGCTCAATACCCTTGGTGATCAGAAACCGGCGAAGATCGAGCAGCTCATTCAAATGCCCTTGGCAGAGCCGATACATGATCTTCCCGCACATGATTGCATCATCAAGGGCATAGTGAGCCTGATACTCCATATCGAAGTAATCAACCAGATAGGAGAGTTTATAACTATGCATCTTGGGCCAGAGCTTTCGAGCAATGGTCAGGGTGCATAGGTAGCTCATCTCCCTAGCCTCCAGGTCATATGCTTCAAATGCAGCTTTCATAACTCCCATGTCAAAGACTGCATTGTGGGCAACAAGGATATCACGACCGATGAATGAACGCATCTGTTCCCAGATCTTGTCGAATTCAGGGGCAGCAAGACACTCATCACTGGAGAGTTTATGCACTGCTGTCATCCCTGGATCAAAATACGGATGCTTGGGACGGATCAATGTGTAATACGTCTCAAGCAGGGTACCTTCTTCATCAAACCGGGCAAGAGCTACTGAACAAGCACCACCGGGGTAGCTGTTCGCCGTCTCGAAATCTAATGCTACATAGTTCACGATTGTTTTCCCAACATGATGGAGAGAATCGTCTTATCCGTTTCCTCCATCCCTTCATGACTGATCCTGGAGAGAAAATCCATACTCTCCATACTCGACTTTCCAACGATTCCGCTCTCACTTCCAGGGGAAAGACCACGGAATGCAAGTTTGCAGGCAAGGTTTGCCGCTTCCACACAACTGTAGATCTTCAGGGCACAGGTGGACTTGGCCCCATCACAGATAATCCCTGTAAGATTTCCGACCATGGTGTTGAAAGCACGGTCCATCTCTTCCAGGTTTCCTCCCAGCAGATACACCAATCCACAAGCCGTCCCAATGGAGGCTGTGAAGGCACCACAGAGAGCACTTAGCCGGTCTTTCCTGGCAGTCAGGCCCAATCCTATCAGCTGACTAAGCAATAAAGCCCTTCCAAGCTGTTCATCATCTTTCTTTAAATATGCTGCAACTACCGCTATAGGGACGGTCAAGGTGATTCCCTGATTTCCACTGCCACTGTTGATAATCACCGGTAACGAACATCCAGCCATTCTTGCGTCACTGGCAGCTGCAGCCATGGCTGAGCCCAAGCTGAACGCCTCTGATAGACTGCTTGGTTCTTTCCCTATCGGTTCAGCGGCAATCCTCCCTACCGAAAGTCCATAGGAGTGCTCAAGCGCATGTCGCGCAATAGCAAGGTTGGTTTCCTTTGCATCCAGAACCAGATCGATCGCCTCATTGGGTGCCTGTTCCACCCAAGTAAGCATATCAGCAAGACTCGCAGAATCGAGGAATTGCTCATCCTCCACTTCCAGTTCTGTACCACAGGCATCAACTGCCAGTTCACGTAAAACAGTAGTATTATGCTGCAAGTAACTGAACCGGTCATGCTCCCCACTGATGGTGGCAATGGCAAGATCATCTCCCGATTTTGCAGTAACCTTGATATACAAGGAAGGAACATCACTCTCAATAACAAGCGAGACTGGAATTGCTGAAGCCTTCTCTATCTGCTCTTCGGTAAGACTACTGAGAATGCTCAACCCCTTCTCACTGTCTCCCCCACTTGCTCCAAGGGCAACTGCTGCCTGAATCCCCTTCAAGGAGCAATTTGGGATACCGACACCCATCGCATTCTTGACCATGTCCCTACTGGTACTGATCTCCAAAGAGGTAGGCACCAGTCCTAATATTTCCGCAGCCTTTGCACCAGCCAAAGCTGAGGCTGCAGGTTCAGTGCATCCCATTGCGGGACGCAACTCTTTTCGCAATATTTTGAGGTATTTATCCATATATGTACTATATCACTGCTCAGATACTCATTCCAACCCAAAAAAACCGAAATATTCCGTCATCTGGGAACATCAGCAATAAACAGCATTCCCTCCACTTGCAGGGTATAGGAGCCAAGAGAGGCTGCTACCACATGACAACTACCTTTCTGCAGGGGCCGCTTCTCCTTCTCAGAGATAAACTGGGCACTTCCCTCACCAACAAAGAGTAACTCGATACTCCTACGATCAGTAATCTCATAGGTTCCACTGGAAAGAACCATCAAATGGAACTCCTCGGTAGGAGTGAGAAGATGCATTCGGCCTGAGGCCCCACGCAGCATCGGAACTTTTTGAACTTCTTTCCCTTTGACCTCAGTGACCTTCATCAACTCTCTGACATCTACCTTCTTATTGGTAAGCCCGCCACGAAGTACATTATCTGATGCACTCATAAGCTCAATACCATTGCCCATAACATAGGCATGCAAAGTCCCCGGCGAGAGGTAGAGAGCTTCACCCTTTTCAAGGTGTTTTACGTTCAGCAAGAATGGGCAAAACAGTCCTGGGTCATGGGGATAGGAAACATAGCTTGCAAGAACAATCCCCTTGCTCTCAAGAAACCGTCCATCAGCAGTACTGGTGGGTAGCTCTTCATGTGCTTTCAAGGAGGCAATATACTCATCTATCAGCGAAGACAATGTTTCCTTGTCCATGGTGTACAGTTGCTTGAACAAGTGTGCAAGCTTCTCATCATCCTCAACCCCTGATTCATCAAGATAAGAGAAATGTTTCACATATCCCTCAAGAAGCAGGAGCTTCAATACAGGAACAATCTGATCAATGGGACGAAATCCACACATTGCAGTAATCGGGGTAAGCGCATAGATGACTTCCGCCTTACGATTGGGGTCCTTATAGTTCCAGAGTTCCTGAGGAAGATGTTTACGGATAATCTCTTCCCAATCCCATCCTGCCTTTGCCTGAAGCTTATCAGGGTGGACCTGAATGGATAGGGGTTTCTCAATTGCCAGGACCTTGAATAAGAGTGGCAGCTCATCCCCAAAGGATTCAATGTGGTCCTCTCCGAACCAATGCTCACTGTCCCCTTTCAGGAAGGAAGAAAGATTCTGGTTAGTTTCCATGACGATTGCATCCCCTGAGGGATGAGTCCCTAACCAAAACTCGGCCTTGGCCTTTCCATCCTCTGGAACACCCAACAGCGCAGGAATGAATGAGGTGTTCCCCCAGTCATACTCCTTGATATGTCCTTTTATTTGTACAATGTCCATATCAGCCTCCAAGCCAAAGTATAGTTCGCTTGGCCTCAGAGAGCAAGTAAGCCCACCTTGCTAGGTGGGCCTACTTGGTAGTGAATTGCAGATTACTTGTTCAGGATCTTGGGAAGGAAGATCATGGCTGCTGCAAAGACAGCCAAGGTAACAATCCAAGCTGCCAGAACATTCAGGAAGATTCCTCCTACGACAAATCCAACCAAGGCACAAGCTGCAGAGGTCACTGCGTAAGGCATCTGGGTTGCAACGTGCTCAAGGTGTGGACACCCAGCCCCAGTGGAACTCAGGATGGTGGTATCACTGATCGGGGAAGCATGGTCACCAAAGACCGAACCACCAAGTACAGCACTCACGCTGATCATAGCTGCATTAAGCAAACCTGCGTCTGCAAGGCCCTTTGCCTGTGCAAGACCAACAGCGATAGGCATAACGATCGGGATCATGATAGCAAAGGTTCCCCAGCTCGTACCGGTTGAGAACGAGATCAGAGCGGAGAGTGCAAAGGCAATAACAGGAACCAAGGCAATCGGGAATCCACCACCGACAACAACATCACTGAGGTAGGCAGCCAACCCAAGGCCACCATCTTCAGGACTGCTCTTGATAACCGTACCAATGGTCCAAGCCATGGTAAGGATGATAAGGGCGGGAACCATACTCTTGATTCCGTCAGTAATTGCTTCACTTGCTCCCTTGATCGTAAAGAGCTTACGAGCAGTGTAGTAGATGTATGTAATCACCAAGGTAAAGATAACAGCATAGAACAGTGCCATTGAGGCATCGGTATTGTTGAAGGCATCACCAAGAGACATGGATGCTGCTGCAGCACCGACGCTGGTGATGGTCTCTCCATCTATGGATGAGAGGTAGGTAGTAACAGGGAACAGGATAACCGCTGTAACGATGAGGACAATAATCGGGAAAAGCATATCCAGAGGCTTTGCCTTTGCTGCATTCACATCACCATCAATGTCGATCTCACCAGGGGCTGGTCCATAGGTCTCGTTGTACAGGTTACCGGTTTCCTTGGCATAGGCAATGCTTTTTGCCATGGGACCGAAATTACGTCCGCTCAGAATGATGACAACTACCATGATAATGGTAAGCAGAGCATATAGGTTATAGGGTACTGACCGGATAAAGAAAGAGAATTCACTGACACCCAAAGCGTCAAATCCTTCAGATCCTTTTACGATGGACATTACGGTGATAACCCAGCTTGAAATGGGAACAAGGATGCATACCGGAGCTGCGGTGGAGTCCAGGATGTATGCAAGCTGTGCACGGGAAACCTTGTTCTTGTCCGTAATAGGACGCATAACGGTTCCTACTGCAAGGCTGTTGAAGTAGTCATCGATAAAGATCAACAGACCACAGAACCAAGTCATCATGAGGCTGGTCTTCTCGGTGTGCAGCTTGTCTGCTGCCCAGCGACCAAACGCATGAGCTGAACCAGTCTTGCTGAGCATACCGACCAATCCGCCGAGCAATGCACAGAAAAGGAAGATTCGAATGTTCCATCCATCATTGAGGGAACCGGCAATCATGTCGGTAAGATTGATGATTGCTACCAGAGGATTTCCCCCTGCTACGATCAACGCACCAGAAAAAATCCCAAGAAACAGAGAAACCATTACATCCTTGGTAATAAATGCAAGGGTAATGGTAAGAACGGGAGGAATGAGTCCCCAAATTCCAAAACTTGTCATATTGACCTCTCATACGGGTGAAAACCCTGAAGTGTGATTGTATGGAGACTATATCATGAGTTTTGTAACAAAGGAAAGGTTAAAAAGAGCTTTTTTGTAAATTTTCTTACAGTTTGTTATTAAAATAACAGATTCTATCAGTAAGAAGATGCCAAGACACGCGAATGCCCTCCTTTCCAGGGAGGGCATTCCGTGAGTAAGAAGCACGACACTAGCGAGAGAAGAGTGAGAATCTCAGTGAAAGTGCATCGATTGGCTTATCACCGATACTCGCTCCATATTCCTGTACATAGTAGGCAGCGTCAATGTGGAAGATCAGAAGATCGAATCCAGCACCGATGGACTTGTAGCCCTGGCTGATACCACCACGCACATCAAGAATGCTCAACAGTCTGACCGATGCTCCAAGACGGGTCTGCTCATAGAATGCCCGCGTCAGGTCATCACCCTGCAAACCACTCATGGACATGACATCGACAACATCGACTGCAAGAACAGGTCTGATCAGGGAGCCGATGTTCGGTGCCCAGGTAAGTCCTGCGTCCAGTCTCCAATCGGACTCGATAGTCCACTCATCTTCTATGGTATTGGTGGCGCCTGAACCATCAGCATCATCAGTGATTCTGTCCCCAAGAACCTCTTCAGCCCAGTCGTTGACTGAATAGTACGTGTTCATGGTGTAGTTACCATTGAAGTTCTTTGCGGCTGCAGACAATCTCAAACCAGCTGGAAGATTTACGTTCACACCAGCAGAGATGGGGAGGGCATACCCTGCCACAATCGGAGTCTCATTGATAAACTTGACAGCTGGATCTGCATTATCATCAGCCATCATATCAGTGATGGACGATGCGCTCTGTGCTTTATAGTATGCCTTATAGACAGCCTGAGCTGTTACACCAAGGTCGATGCTGATCTTGTCAGGTACAAGTCCGATTCTGAATCCAAGTCCAGCAGTAGCTGCAGTGGTTACCTGAGCAATCAGGTTGGTACTCAGCATATCTGCACCAGTCTTATAGGACATCAGGCGTTCCTGAGCCTGCAAGGACAATCCAAAGCTTCCAATCGTCAAGGTAGTGGAAACATCTGTAGTCAGCACATCTCCATATCCTTTCTTGATGGTTGCCAAGAACTTCTGAGCACCACTAACCATTGACTCATCCGTTCCCTCCTCAAATTCCTCAATCGCCCCACTCTCCAAGATTGCCTTGGGACTATAAGCGGTAACGGTTACCGAGGGGAGAGAGAACTTAAATCCACTCTTGGTCAGGTTTGCCGGGTTGATCAGGAAGCTATCATGATAGCCTTTCACACCCAGTCCTGCACCACCCATGCCCAATACCCGTACACTGGTTCCCACAAAGGGTTCCGCTGCCTGGGCATAGACAACATTCGAATCAGGATCGTATGCACTCACTGCAAGCAGAGGAGCCGCAATCATGAACAATGCAACCATTGTAATTATCGTTATTTTCGTCTTCATGGTACCTCTCCTCCTTAATTATCCCAATCATCATACATTGATCGGAGATTGTCTGCATTTGTAGAATCAAGCAAATCATCAAGCAATTCATCCAGCTGAGTAATACCGTTGATTGAATTGAGTGCTTGCAGATTCTTCACGATAGCCTCGTAATAGTCATATGACCGTGGCTTTTCTGTCGTCCCATCATGCAGGAACTGCTCAAACCCACCATAGGAGAACCCTGTAATCGTCGGTTCAACAGGTTCATATCCTTCAGGCATCGTCCCAAGACCAATCTCTGGATTATCGTCAAGCAACTCAGCAATAATAGCCTCAGGTCTCGGAGAAGTGATTCCCTCACTCGCCCAATATGCATGATGTTCTGTAATCAGCACAGAGAGAATGTACTTGATCAAGGTTGAGGTATCGAAGTTTGCATTCGGGACCTCTGAAAGCTCCAATCCACTCTTTCTGGCAAATCGCAGTGCATGCTCAATAGCACCACGATAGGCTTTCTGATTCATGAGGAAGCTCTTATACTTTGATTGAGTATAGGTGAAATCTTCTCCACTAACGGTAATTCCCATCACCGGAAGCAAATCGGGGATCAGATTATTAAAGGAGACCATAACATCTCCAAACTCATTATCATCCTCTGCTCTGGAAACAGATTGACTTGAATCATCGTTCATTCCAGAAAGCAGTGCAGCCAGATCCAACTGACCAGAGAAGTCAATGCTTGCGGCTCCTGAAAGCTGTTCAGCTACCTGGGCAGTGAAGAGGGCATCATCAACAATAGAAAGAACTTTCTCCTTGTTCTCTTCCGTTGTGATGTCAATTGTACTATCAAGATCATCGCCAGAAGCATCATTCAAGGTAGCAACGGTGTTGGAGATAAGGTTTGTCATCATCTGAAGAACCAGCACATCACCTTGAGTTAGCTCCTCGCCTTCCTCAACTTCAGGAAGAAGAAGCTCTGAGATAGTATCAGCCAATTCAGTATTTGTTCCCAAATCAGTTTTAAGCTGCTCCAATGTCGCATTGAACAGCAATACGGTTCCTGCTGCAGCTTCTTTCTGCTCAGCTGTTGCTGGAGCCTTCAAGGACTCTACCAACTCCGCAGTCTGGGTAGGAGAAGCAAAAGCAGTTGCAAGATCGTCTTTAGTCTCTTCCTGTTCAGCCTCAGTCTGGGGCTTGATTATCTTTGTAACCTCAGCAGGAATCGTAACTGAAATTCCAAATGTCGTATTACTATCACCAGCTGTTACGTCTTCAGCCGAGTCTCCTGTTCCAATACTTGCAGTGGTTGCTGTCACTGCAGCAGCATTGGCTGTATTGGCTTCAACGAATCCATTTGCAATATACACATTTTCACTGAAATCACCCATTAAACCTGCGATGTCTTGCCGGATGTTGGCATCACATGAGGTAAATGCCAATGTCAGCAGCAGTACCAACAAAATTGGTATTAAGGCCTTCTTCATAACGTCCTCCTCCTGAGGGGAATCCCTTCTTATTGTTCCGTTCCCTCACCTCTTCAAGTAAAGGTTATCAGTCCATTAATCCACAGGGTATGTCACACCCTGTACTAGTAAAACGTCTCTACAACCAAAGCGTTACACATTTTATGCTAGTTGTCTACTCTGAAACTCCAAAGGACAAGCGGAAATCTTATTTATCCACTTGCCCTTTGATTCTTATCCAATTATTTAGACACTCATTATTTGAAGAACAGGTTCTTGACTACCTCAAGGTTTGCCTTTCGATTGGCTTCTTCACTCTCATACAGCGTGGCAATTCTGTCCTTGTAGAACTCTGCTGTCTTGTATCGAACCAGCTTCATGGTGGAGTTTACCAGTCCATCAGCCTCACTGAAAGGCTTTTCTATCAGTGCAAAGCGAGAAGGAATCCACATGGATGGGATAGCTGTGGCATGAGTTTCATAGGTATGGAGCTCAGAGATAATCCCATCAAGTGCCTGTTCAGCTGTCGAATACCCCTTATCGTGAATCAAGGTGGTGATATCGCTCTCATTCAATGCAACCAGGGCAGTAGTCATGTTTTGGTGATCATTATACACCATCAGTTGGTTGATGATGGACAGGTGATTGATCATCACCTCTTCGATCTCCTCAGGACTGTACTTCTCTCCATCCTTTCCGATAAGCAGTGCCTTCGCCCTCCCGGTAACCACCAGGAAGCCATCTTCATCGTAGTAACCAAGATCCCCTGTCCAGAGCCAGCCGTCCTTGAGAACTTCCTCACTCGCCTTGGGGTTCTTGAAGTAGCCCTTCATCACATTCTCACCCTTGATAACAATCTCACCACGCTGGCCAACCTTTGCTTCCGTGGTCTCATCAACCATGATCTTGCAAACCTCACTGCCAGCAACGATACCACTGGTGCCGAACTTGTACTTATGGGGGGTGTTGCTGCTGATAATTGGGGCAGCCTCAGTCAGACCATATCCTTGGAAGACGGGAACTCCGATAGCAGCAAAGAACTTCTGTTGTTTTGCCTCCAGAAGTGCTCCTCCTCCTACGCAGTAGAGCATCTTATCCCCGAAGATTTTCCGAAGCTTTGGGAACACCAAAAGGTTCGCCAAGGTGTACGGAAACCAGGTCTTGATCCTGACCCAAGTGCCACCCTTGTGGAAACCGTCCCCATTGCGGAGGATTCCAGCCTCAAGCCCACGATTGAAGATACCTTCAACAAAAGGTCCTTTCTGATGAATGCCCTGGATCATTTTCTTCATGAAGTTGCCGGTGATGGAGGGAACAGTCATCAGGAAGACTGGGTTTACTTCCAAGAGATTCTTGGGGAAGTTTCTGATAATCGAGGCATTCGAGCCCCTGGAATCGACAAAGTGCAAGGTAATACCCCTGAGCAGTGCCGTATAAATACCTACAGTATGAGCAAAGCTGTGGTCAACAGGAAGTACGACCAGTGTCTCATAGCTCGCATCGGGGAGCTTGAACAGGTCAATGGCATCATGCACATTCACATAGTAATTAAGATGGGTAAGCATAATACCCTTTGGATTTCCGGTAGTCCCACTGGTGTAGCAGATGTTGATCGTATCATTCTCATCAATGGACTCTTCAGCGTCCTTAACCAAGCGAGGATTCTGCTCCAGAAGATTTGCCCCATCAAGCATAAGGGTCTCCCAGGGGACATAGTTCACATCCTGCTTCCAATCTGCTTCCCGAACCTGCTTTTCCAATCGCTCATCCTGCTCATCGAGGTAGATAAACATAACAGGATGGTCAAACATGGGAAGGGCCTTTACCGCATTGCCGAGGGTATTTGAAGAAACTGCAAAAGCAACAGCTTCACTGTGGTTGATACGGAACGCAATTTCCTCAGGGGTAAGCTTGATGGATAGTGGTACGCTGATCATCTTCGCCTTGATCAGGCCAAGTTCACAGGTAACCCAACTACTCTTTCCCTCACTGAGAATGCCTATGGTATCCTCTGGCTTGAATCCATGGTTGAGCAGATATGCAGCCACATAATCAGACTCCATATCAGTCTTCTTGAAAGAACAAGCAACCCAGCCTGCATCAGTCTTTGTATTGGTATAGGTACGATCACCATAACGTTTCGCAGCCTCGTGCAGCATCTCTATGATAGTTCTTTTCATTATGTTCCTCTTCATCAGCTATTAGTCTTTACTAACACTTATACAGCCGATGTCAAGAAAACACAAGGAACAAACCATGTAATCAGTGGGAGAACATTGTTTTTTATCTACAGAATCAGCCACCTACAGAAACGTCTGATTGATCCTCGACAGCAAATTCGTACATGAGTCCATTGAAGACCTTGGTGCATCTTCCAATCACAGTCCCATCATCGAGTACGCAAAGGCCTCTGCACCAAAGACTGGCAGAACTGCAATCGATACCAAGTTGTTTGCAGATCTCTTCATTCGGGTTGATGGCTGCAACCTTTCCCTGGACGAAATGGCACTTCTGGCCAATATGCCAGCTCACCAGATCAAAAAAAGAGCGCTCGCTTTCATCCCCAAGCAGGGCAATCTCTTGCCCAAAACGAGAGGTGACATAGTAATCACTTAAAACTGAGGGTTTTCCATCCACAATATGCAAGCTCTTGAAGTGCCAGAGTTCACGATCGGTAGGATCATCGGAGAAATGCATCTGGGTACGATCTGCACTCGATGCTTCCACTTTCTCCTTCAAGAGAATCTTATAGTAGCCGTTTTTCTGGGAGTCTTCTCCCTCCATTGGCACTTGAGGATACCCAAGACCTACAACTTTGCGTTTAAACAAAACAAAGGACCCTCGTCCACGAGTACGTGAGATGTATCCCTGACGGACCAAACCATCCAAAGCACGTCGGATAGTAACACGAGATACTCCATATTGGTCACAGAGTTCCATTTCGGTAGGAATGCGATATCCTTCCGGCCATTCACCGAAAATGATTTTCATTTGCAACTGTGAAAAAACAGTCTTGAATTTCAATGCCATGTGTGTGCTCCTCTGATTTGTGCAAGCTTTAGGAGTAAAATGTATACTAATATTATAATACAAATCAGTTTTTTGTTCAGTAAGGATTTTGTCTTATCTAGAAGATGGTTTCAATACTTAAAAGCTATATTTTTGTACTAATTGTGATATTCATGAAATACTAATATTTTTTTACACGTGTAACAAACCCCAATTTACCACAACAACACCAGACAAAGCCTCGTGAAGAAAAGGGTGAAAAAGATACAAAGCAGCAGGCTCTTGTATGCAACTTATCTATCGATAGAAGCATAGCTCAGGGTGTCTTTTCTCCCGATTCACAAGATTTTTGCCCATCAGGCCTTTCTTTCTTGGCAATCCATGAGTATCATTAAAGGAATACAATGTCTTAATAGGAGGATAGTATGGCCTACAGTGAACCTTATGATGCAATAGACGAAAAGACGCGGGATATCTCCCGCGCAATCACCAGCCTTCGAGAAGAACTCGAGGCGATCGACTGGTACAACCAGCGGGTGAACACCACCAAAGATACAGAACTGGCTGGCGTAATGGCACACAACCGCGACGAAGAGATCGAGCATGCAGCCATGACCCTCGAGTGGTTGAGACGCAACATGGATAAGTGGGATGACGAACTGAAAACCTATCTCTTCAGCAGTGGAAGCTTACTGGAAGTAGAAGAAGGTGGTGAAGATACTGAAGGTTCCTCTGCAACATCTCTCTCAATTGGTGACTTGAAGAAATAAGAATGATCCAGGAGGTACATGTATGGATATGTTCAAACGTGAATTAGCCCCTCTCTCATCTGAGGCTTGGGCAGAAATAGAAAATAGGGCAAAGGAAGTATTACTTTCCCGTCTTACCGCTCGCAAAGTAGTCAACGTCAACGGACCGAAGGGAATTGACTTCACTGCCATTAGTGAAGGCCGCCTAACCTTGGTTGATGACGGAGACGTGAAGGCTGGGGTCTACACAGCAAAACCCTTGACCGAAGCCAGAATTCGGTTTTCTCTCAATAAGTGGGAACTGGACAATCTAGCCCGCGGTGCAAAGGATATTGATTTTGATACGCTAGACGCTGCCATTGAAAAACTGGCTCTGTTTGAAGAGCGCGCCATCTACGATGGGTATGAGAAAGGTGGTATCAAGGGACTGAAGGAATCGAGTGAACATAAGGCTCTGACCTTTGGCAAGGAATCAAGTGATATTCTTGCCTCAGTCACCGAAGGTCTTATCCTGCTCAAGAAAAGTTATGTTCATGGCCCCTACTCCCTTATCGTAGGGAAGGATGGTTGGATTGCACTGAACAAGGAAGCCCATGGGCAGAATCTGCTCGAAAGAGTAGAGAGAATGCTTGGAAGTAAAGTAGTCTACTCCCCGAATATCGAGGGAGCACTCCTGCTTCCTTATAATAGCGAAGACCTTGAGCTGACTATCGGACAGGACTTTGCCCTGGGCTATGAGACCCATGACACCAAGGAGGTAACCCTCTTTGCAACTGAGTCTTTCACCTTCAGGGTACTGGAACCCAAGGCTATCGTAGTCTACAAGTAAGACAAACCATCAACATATGTGCTCATTTGGAAGGCCGGGCTTACTGCCCGGTCTTCTTTCAGGCTCAAAAAATTAAGCAGAATTCGGCATATTCGATATTTGCCGAATCTTATTCAATTCATTAACAGATACGATTGATACATCCCTGGGGTAATCTCACAATTCCTCAAATATAGCAAACCCCCTCAGTCGATTGACCAAGGGGGCTAAGAGCGCCAGAAGGGAATCGAACCCTCGTCTCATGCTTGGGAAGCACGAGCACTAACCATTGTGCTACTGGCGCGTCTGCCATTGGATAATAGCAAAATAGGGAGAGGATGTAAACAACTATTTCCAGAGAATACGATTCTAGGTGAATAGTCGCTCTCCAATCTCTGTCTCCCCATTCCCACGGTCAAACACCACCAAGGAGCCAAAGCCTGTACAACCATCTGCGTTGAAGGTATCGGTAGGGCTTGCCCACTCCTGGTGACTGACTACCACGGTATAGGCTGTATCTCCTCTCTTGATGGTGACAGCCTCGATCAGGGAATCAGGAAATCGGATCTTCTTGAAATTGGAGAGTACCCGCTCCTTCTTGAACACAACATCATCGTTGAGAGAGATCAAAGTAAACAATGATACAAATCCATCCCCTTCCACCTCGCTGACCAAGGTCTTGTTGTCGATCAGCTCATTGTAGTGACGTGAGAGCCTGGTACTTTTAAGATACTGGGTAACTCCCTGGCTTGAAATGGTATGGATGTACATTTCATTCTGAGTACTCTGGTATACTGCTCCAGACTCTTGCAACTGTACCTTTCCCTTGTCATTGAAGTGCAGATAGCTTTGATAGCTATGATGTTCCTGGGATAAAAACTCATCACAGATCAGTATAAGGGTTTTCTCCAATACCACGATCGTCCTACGTGGAAGCACCCCGACATCCAGATACCCTTGGTGCGAACCTTGGAAAGCAATATACCCATTCTTCTGAGCCGTGCGGAATCCGATGGGTGCGCTTAGCTTGGAGCACTCCCAACTGTCCTTGCATACGGTGAAGTTCTTGTTATCCACTGTTGTGGTGTTATGGGCAGTGCTGTCCTTGAACTCATACCTCTCAGACTTCGGGACATAGGTGTACCGGCCGGCATCCACCAGAAGATCCTCCCCGTTTGCATAGAGGTCGAAATGCAACTTGTCACTATGCCCATGACCAGCTCCCAGGGTACCACAGTGAAAGCGAAGGTACGTACCTTCTTCCTTATAAAAAGCATTTCCACTTTCATGCAATACGAAGAGTCGATGAGGTGTGAAGGAACTGGGAAGTTGGTCATACACCTTCACCGCCTCAAACCCAACATCCCAGATGGTATCAAAATCGAGATGGGAGTACCCACCCTTTTTCAGCTCTCCATCCTGATAGAAATAGGCTGCCTTGGTGATGAGGTCCCTTTGGTCGATCGCATCACTGTCCCCCATGCAGGGCTCCGTTCCATCGGGTTTCTGCCATGCGAGGGAGGCCATGCACATCTTGAAGGTTTTCTCTTTGATCACCTCAGAAAGGGGGATGTGTAACCTCCTGGCGAGGAGAACCACATCCAGATAGCAGTGCAGAACCTCATTGTGGTACATGGGGGACTGTTCCCACTGCATCCCATCATCATATACCTGTATCTCTATCTCCCGAGCCAGCCTCCTGATTGCTTCTTTGCAATAGGTTTCGCTGATCTCACTCTTCTGGAGAGCGAGGGAAGCAAGAAACAACCCATGGTTCTCCAGAACACCCCAATTGCTCATAAGATGATAGCTGTCCCATACGGAATAGAGAAATTCCGCATGGTCAGCTATCGAGGAGAGGAATGTTTCAAGTACCGATTCTGTTATTGATGGGCTTTCCTTGAAGTACTGCATCGCTTTAATCCAGTACTCCATGCGAAGCCCAGCCTCGATGGATCGCCACGCCTTCTGGCTCTTTGGGTCAGAACGCCTGACGTTCTTCACCCAGTGGCAGAGCTGGGAAGCAAAGGCCTCTGCATACTGCTCATTACCGGTAAGTGCATAGGCTTGTCCCAGCGTAATCCAGAACCGCATACGATTGAATGCGAAGACCCACTCACTATCATCGGATGGTTGATGCAACCAGTCTATATCGTGGGGGAATACAACCGGCTCAGTGGTACGTTCCATATCCCACCGTTGATTGAACAGAAATGATTGCTGCACAATCTCGTCGGCTGTAGCAATGATCGTCTCCGCTTCTTCTTTCTCATACTGCCAAAGATAGGCTGAAACCTGCTTTGGATCATCCAAGAAGCAGATTCTCCAATCGGAGAAATACGTTTCTCTCTTCATATACTCCCCTTACCAGTAAGTAGCCCAACTACCACTGAGTCGCATCAGAGCTTCCATATAGAAATAATCACCCCATGAGACGCATTCATCAACCCCTTCAGGGGTGCATGTATTATAGAGACTCTTCTTGGAGTAGGTTCCGTGAAGGACCAGTCCGTTGGAATAGGATGGGTCTGTTACCCTATAGGATTCATACAGGCTTTGCATAAGCTTCTTCGCCCAGGAGCGATACAGATCAGCTTGCGTATCATTGAGAAGATCAGCCATTTCCAAAAGACCGCAGGCAGCAATGGAAGCACTTGAAGAGTCTCTCGGCTCATCACCTTCACTGAAGATCAGATCCCAGTAGGGGATCAAATCATGGGGGAGACAGGAGAGGAAGAATGCAGCGCTCTTGGAAAACTGGGAGAGACAGCGCTCATCCCTCGTGTACCGATAGCTGAGCGCAAGGCCATAGAGAGCCCAAGCCTGCCCACGTGCCCAGAAGGAATCATAGCGGAATCCCTGACAGGTCTCTCCCCTAAGAGGACCTCCCCTTTCAGGGTCCATGAAGAAGGTATGGAAGGTGGAGCCATCATCGCGGAATGAGTGTTTGAGGCAGGTATCTGTGTGGCGAAGGGCAATCGTACGATATCTATCATCCCCTGTTACCTCGCTTGCCCAATAGAGCAAGGGAAGATTCATCAAACAATCAATGATGAAGCGGTAGTTTTCCTCCTCATCCATGGCTCCCCATGCTTGCAGGAAGGACCCTTTCTCCTGGAACCGGGTCAGCAACTGGTCTGCAGCTAACAGTGCAGCTCGCTTTGCACGCTCATTGCCATCCAATTTGTACAAGGAGACACAACTGGGAGTATAGAGGAACCCCATGTCATGGTGGTCTACCTCAACCTTGTTCTCTATACGGAAGAGAAAACTCTCGGCCAGAATACTCGCTGCATGGAGGAATACCGGGTCCTTGGTATGCTGCCAAGCTAGGCATACCTCTCCAGGCCAAAACCCACAGGTCCACTGGGTATTATCACAAGGAGGATAGAAGTTTTTCACTGATGAGTGGTTCTGGCAGCGATAGGTGAACATAGGAAGATTCCGTCTTACCTGCGAGACTGCCTCCCCCAAAGCACGCTGAACAGTGTCCTGTGTTATTTCTTGCATACCTACCCCTTCAGTCCAGCAGTGGCCACTCCCTGGACAAAGAATTTTTGCAGGGAAAGGAAAACAATGACTACCGGGACCAAGGCAACCACGCTGGCTGCCATGATCAAGCCATACTCACTGGAATACTGGCTTATGAACATTCTCAGTCCAATCTGGATGGTCTTCAGCTCGGTCCGAGTAAGATAGAGCAAAGGACCGAGGAAGTCATTCCAGGTATTTACGAACGTGAAAATGGTCAGGGTAGAGAGTGCAGGCTTCGATAGAGGAAGCATGATTTTCCACCAGATGCTGTACTCACTCATCCCATCGATTCTTGCTGCCTCGCACAGCTCATCGGGAACACTCATATAGAACTGTTTCATCAAGAACACCCCGAAAGCACTGAAAGCCTGCAGGAAGATGATTGACAAGTGGGTGTTGTTCAGCCCGAAGGAGCGCATCATGATGAACTGAGGAACCATATACACATGCCAAGGCATGGCAATGGTCGCTACATACCCGAGAAACAGGAGATTTCTTCCTTTGAACTGCAACTTTGCAAACGCATAGGCAGCAAAGGATGAGGTTAAAAGCTGAAGAAAGGTCACAATAACGGTCAGCTTGGCGGTATTCTTGATGAACAATCCCAAGGGGATGGTTGTCCAGATTTCTGCATAGTTTTCCCATCGCGGCTCAGAGGGGATCCACTTGATGGGAAAGGAAAACACATCCTTGTCGAGCTTCAGCGATGCACTGATCATCCAGGCAAAGGGCAGCAACATCACCAGCGCCGAGAGGATAAGCAAGAGATAGACTGCAATGGTGGAATTGGTGGTTTTTCTGATTCGTACTTGCATGGCGCCCTCCTAATGCATCCGCTTCTCACCGTTGAACTGAACCAACGTAACGGCGAGAACCAGGATAAAGAGCACCATGGCAACTGCACTTGCAGAACCAAGATTCCAACTGATGAAGGCTTTGTTGTAAATATCGTAGACGAGTACCAAGGTAGCAGTACCCGGGCCTCCCTGGGTAACCATGTACACAATGTCATAGACCTTGAAGCACTGGATGGTAAGCATAACCATTACAAAGAAGGAGACACCACTAAGCTGAGGAATGGTAACATAGCGGAATCGTTGCCATGCATTGGTTCCATCGAGGCTTGCTGCTTCATAGAGCTCGGGGTTTATTCCTTGCAAACCGGCAAGATAAATAATCATATAATAGCCCATGTACTTCCAGACACTGAAGAAAACGATGGTGATCATCGCCCAGTCCTTGTCGGCTGCCCATCCGGGTACCGATTCAAAACCCAACGTATAGAGCAACATGTTGACTGGGCCCTTGGATGGGTTGAAGATCATATTCCAGACTGCCGCAACGGCAACCAAGGAAGCTACATAGGGAAAGAAGCTCACTGTTCTAAAGAAGTTACGGGATTTGAAGCCCTGGTTGAGAATGACCGCAAGAAACAGACTTGCAACCAAGGTAAGGGGAACCGTCCCTGTTGTATAGACGATGGTATTTTTCAAGGCAGCCTTGAACTGGTCATCGTCAAACAGGTCGATAAAATTGCCAAGCCCCGCCCAGGTGATGGGGTTTGAACCATCCCAATGCAGGAAGGCAAGGGCGAATGCAAAGATGATGGGGACCATGGTAAACACGGCAAAACCAATGAAGTTTGGTGCAATGAAACTATATGCCACCAACTGTTTTTTTAACGTTGCTTTTTTTGAGGGCATGAAACCATCCTCGGCTCTGGAATGTGGTACAGGGGATGAACATCCCCTGTACCGAAAAAAGGAGAACTATTTTCCCAGAATCTTCTGGATTTGCTCATTCATCTTCTTGATACCGCCATCGACACTGATGTTGTTGGTCATGATCTCATCATGTACCTGATTCAACACAACCTCGATCTCTGCAGACTTCTCATGCAAAGGCATCTCAAGATAGGTCTTATGCACCTGAAGTGCATCACGTGTTGCCTGGTCGGTTGGGAATCCAGGCTTGGAAGCAATGATCTCGATAACGCTATCATCCTTGATTGCAGGAATGGTTCCGGTCTTTGCGATAATCTGGGCACCTTCAGGACCGGTTACGAACTTCACGAAATCAAATGCAGCATCTTTCTTCTTGGAAGCATTACTTACACCAATGCTGGTAATGGTTCCTAGGGTGGTTCCAGGAGCAACTCCCTCAGCATGGGGATACTTGACCAAACCCCACTCGGAGCATTCGGTCTTGCCCTGGGCAATCTGGTCGATCAAGGTGGCAATGAACCATGAACCCATGTTCATCATTGCAACGCTGTTGTTGTAGAATACACCACTGTAGTGGGTGGATGAGGTCTTCAGGGTTGCATAATCCTGGACAATTCCATCTCTCTGCTGGTTCAGTACCATCTCATAGTAAGGAGCGAGGAAGTCGTAAGTACCATCAACAATGGTATTCTTTCCATCAAGGATGCCGAACAACTGCACAGCAGAACGCCAGGTATGATAGTGAGCTCCATATACCTTGTTTGCACCCATGCCACTGGTCATCTTGCGGGCAAGCGCGTCAAACTCAGCAAAAGTCATATCATTGGTGGGATAGGCAACACCAGCATCATCGAAGAGTTCCTTGTTGTAGTAGACAATCCAGAAATCACTGCGGAATGGAATGCCGTAGAGCTTTCCATCAACAGAAATCTGGTCTGTGGTCCCACCATAGAGGGAAAGATCAACACCCTCTCTGGAAATCATTGGATTAAGATCCATCAGCAAATTGCGCTTTACCAAGTTGTTGTAACCAGGAATGTCCTTGATAGTGACAATATCAATCGAAGAGTCTCCACCGGAGAGCTGGGTCTGCAACATGGTCATGAAGTCAGCCGAGCCAAGATCGAGCATCTCGATCTTCACATCAGGGTTTGCTGCCTCATATGCGGTGATTAATGGCTCATAATACGTAGTGGAAGCGATGTCCCACAGGGCCCATTTGAGTGTGGTCTGCCCACCTACCTCCTGGGCTGCCTCCTTGGTTCCATTGGCAAACACAGAACCTGTCAGTAGTGCGAGTACAAGCAAAATCGTCAGTACTTTTTTCATGGATAAACCTCCTTACGGTTCATAACACAGAGGAATCTTTTCCTCTCAGCCTTAGGGTATGGCCCAATGGTTTACAATACCATGCAATTCAATGTGCAAAAGCTTTACTTTCTTCCGTACCTGCAAAAAAAGTTGTACTATTTTCTTTGAACCTGTACTTTTTTCCGAACATTCCCAAGATTCTCCTGTTTCCGGTTGCGCCCTCGTCCCAGCGTAGCTCATACTCTCCTGTGGGAGGAGTTGTATGCGGCTGAAAACCTTGAAGGGAAAGATAACGATGATCACCATCACATTTGCCCTTGTCATTGCCATCTTGGTGGCCACCTTCAGTTTCCTGCTCTTCCGTTCATTTGCCCTTGAAAGCCAGATTTCCTCAACTGAGTTCAACCTGCAGTTCATCGGAGCAAAAGCCCGTGAGAATATGGTTGCCATAGACTCCCTGATCAAGTGGTGCACCACCAATACCTTGGTATCTGCATATCTGGAACAGGAGGGAAATACCAATGCCCTGGAAACCTATGAACGGGTAAAGGAAGAGGTAATGAACAACCTCGCCCAGGCATACGTCAGCAGGATCATCATCACCGATATCAACCATACAAAACTCATTCATACCGGTCTCTGGATGAGCGACAGCATGCCGGTAAACACCACCAATGTAGATATGGTGCTTCCCCCTACCTTTACACAAAATGGTGGATGGAATCATATCTGGCAGGACCCATTCCTCAGGGGAGAAGCACAAGTATTGCCCATCAGGAGAGTGCTCACCCGATCCTCATCCCCAGAGGTGACCGGTCAGCTCTACCTTGCGGTAAGTGCCTCGTTGATCCTTGACTTGGTCAAGGACTACACACTTCCTGAGGGATCCTCCCTCTATCTTGGAATTGGGAACCATTTTTACCAATTGAAGAACAACCGCTTCCATCTGATGCAAGTCCCCGCCATGGAGGTAATGGACGCAGATACCGATGGAGAGCAGACCCAAGTTGCAAGGGTCCTCCTGGATGGTCAGCAGCAGTTGCTGATCACCTGCCCCACCGGTTTTCAGGACATTACCCTCAGCCAGACCCTCTCATCTGACAAAGTACGTTTTGAGCGTACCACCTACCTCTCCATGCTGGTCATTATCCTGTTGGCAGTCTTGCTTTTTGGAACCATCCTCGCCCTCTTGCTGAACCGGCTCTTCAACCGACCAATCGCAAAGATCCAGGAGAGGATGAAGGCAATCGCACATAGTGACTTCTCCAGCGACCCAAGCATTGAATGGGAGGATGAGCTGGGTGATATTGGAAGAGGGATCAATGAACTGGCAGGGCGGGTTGATGAGCTGCTTGAACGGCGTGTCACTGATGAGAAAAAGAAACAGGAACTGGAGTACCGTATGCTCCAAAGCCAGATAAATCCCCATTTCCTCTATAATACACTCAACTCCATCAAATGGATGGCCACCTTGCAGAAAGCAACCGGAATAGCTGAGATGACCACCAGCCTCTCCCGACTCATGAAAAATGTAAGCAAAGCCGATGAGCCAATCATCACCTTGGAGGCTGAACTTGATCTGCTGAATGACTACTTTGTCATCCAAAAGTACCGGTATGGAGGGACCCTTGTCCTGCAGGTCTCTATAGATCCAAGCTACTACGCAATAGGCATTCCCCGGTTCACCTTACAGCCACTGGTGGAAAATGCAATCTTCCATGGCATTGAGCCGAAGGGAGGAGTTGGGACGGTAACCATCGAGGCAAGATTGGAAGAGGATGCATGCAGCCTTATCATCACTGATGACGGAGTGGGAATGGATCAATCCATGATTGATGCCGCCTTCGACTCCAGCAAATCCCCGAACAAGGGCATGTTCACAGAGATTGGGATCAAGAACGTAGCAAAACGAATCGAATATATGTTTGGTGAGAACTACGGACTCACCCTGCAGAGCGAGAAAGGGCTCTACACAAAAGCCATCATTCGTTTACCACTGCAGAAAAAGGATGGAACAGCATGGCGACCAAACTGATCATAGCCGATGATGAACCGTTGGTCCTGGTCGGACTGCAATCCATGCTCAACTGGAATGAGCTCGGCATAGAGATTGTTGCAGTGGCACGCAATGGTTTGCAACTCCAACAGGCAATTGAAAAAGAACACCCTCAGCTGGTGATCACAGATATCAAGATGCCCATCAAGAGTGGTCTGGAAGTGCTCAAGGAGAGTGGTGCGGTATATGGAAGAGTTCCCCTGTTCATCCTCCTTACTAGCTATGAGGAGTTCAGCTATGTCAAGGAAGCTCTTACCTACCAAGCAGTAGACTACCTGGTTAAGCTTGAATTAACCGAACAAAGCCTCGCGGCCTCGGTGCAGAAGGCCCTGGACCTCCTACAGCAGATCAAGGAACAGGGACACCCTCCCTACCCCATTTATGAGCGTGGAGCAATGGGAGCATTTAGAGACAAGTTCTTTGTCCGGTTGTTCAACGGTCTCATAGACAGTCGGCAGGCCTTCGATTCCCAGAAACAAGAACTGGCTCTCTGTTTTAAAGAGAAACACTATGTTGTCTGCTATGTAACCATTGAAAGCAAGGAGGAAGAGGAGCGTGATGTGAGCCTTTACTACAGCAGTACCGGTATGCTGAAGGAGACGCTCTCACGCTATCTTACCTGTCATATAACCAGTTTGGACTTGCACCATCTAGCCATCACCTTCTGTTTGAATGAGGAACAAGGAGCTCACTACCGTACTATTATCCGCCAGGTTCTGGAGAAGGCATTGCATGTCATATACAACTACTTTTCCGTGCATCTCCTCTGTTGTGTAGGACTCCCGGTGAATGACCCATACCACCTCAGTGACTCGTTCAACTCAGCTCGGCAGTTGCTCACCAGTTCTCAGGAAAAGGCAGCCATCACCTTCGCTGAGCAGAAACAGGTGCAACGCTTCAGCCTGGATCCCTATCGCATTCGTCTTACCAGGGCTTTTGAAGAGCTCGATGCAGAAGAGCTGGCCCAGATCATGGAGGATGTAGCGAAAGAGATGGAGAGACAGGGCATTACACCATTGCAGGCAGTTGAGAGTGCCAGCAATATCCTCTATATGGCCATCAGCCTGATCCCGGATGGACAGAAACTTGTTGAACAGATCTTCCAGGAGGAACATGGAGGCTACCGGCAACTATACAGTTGCACTACCACCAACCAGTGTTGTGCATACCTTCGCCATCTTGCCGAGGGATTGGGCAAGTATCTGCAGTCCAGAAAGCAGGACTATCGCGCAAAGGTAGTTGCAAATATCCAGCAATACATCCAGGAAAACATCACCAGGAAGCTCAACCTTACTGAAGTGGCTTTACTTTTTGGGTTCAGCCAGAACTACCTCAGCAGTCTCTTCTCCCGCTATAGCGAGTGCAGTTTCGTAGAGTACATCACCAAGGAGAAAGTGCATGCGGCAAAACAGATGATGGCTCAAGGTGAGTACAAGGTGTATGAGATTGCAGAAAAACTTGGGTTCGAAAGCTCCTTCTACTTCAGCAAGGTGTTCAAAAAGGTGGAGGGACTCAGCCCAAGGCAGTACCTGCAACACCTTTCACGTAAGGGAGAACACGTATGACAAGAGCATACATACCGCTTCTGTCGCACATGAAGGGAGTATATCGAACAGCTCCTCCTGCAACGGACAGAAAATTCTGGGATACCCTCACATCCCCTGTATCCTCTCTTATCATCAAGCGTGCAGAAAAAGTGGTTGCTCAGGCAATTCCTGCGCTGCCAGCGTCTCTGTATCTATCATTCAGCAGGACAGGCAATCGTACAGCTTATGAAGAGTGTTATTTCACCAGGAGACGGATGCTTGGAACACTGACATTGGCCTACTGCCTGAAGCCGAAGGAAGTGATCTTGGACAAGATCATCGACCTTGTTTGGGCAATCGTCGAGGAGACCAGTTGGTGTCTCCCAGCACACAACAGCTATATACGCGATACAGAGCAACTCCCATTGCCCATGCAAGACCGTCCGATCATCGACCTCTTCAGTGCTGAGACCGCCTCAACGCTTGCACAGGTCTACTCCTTGCTGAAACCGGACCTTGATGCAACAACCCCCATCATCTCACAACGTATTGAGACGGAACTTGGAAGAAGAATACTCACCCCCTATCTTACCACCCACTTCTGGTGGATGGGCAATGGGGATGAACCAATGAACAACTGGACTGCGTGGTGTACACAAAATGTGCTGCTTACTGCATTTCTGACCCCTGTAGACAAGAAAGACCAGCAACACATAGCAGAAAAGGCTCTCTGTAGCCTGGACTGTTTCCTGAAGGACTACGGGGAGGATGGATGTTGCAGTGAGGGAGCCCAATACTACCGACATGCAGCCCTCTGCTTTTACCTCTGTATAGACATACTGAACAGTGTTACCGATTTCCAGTTTGATGGATTGCCAAGAGAACCAAAAATACGGAACATGGCTTCCTTCATCCGTCATATTCATGCACAAGGGCCATACTATTTCAATTTCTCCGATTGCTCTGCATTGGCTGGCCCCTGCTCAGTGAGGGAATATCTCTTTGCTCAGGCGGTAGAGGATCCCACTCTAGCCTCCTTTGCAAAACATTCGGCAGGTTTGCGGGAGGAACAGGAGAGAGATCTTCCCTTCGAGATCAACCTCACCTACCGCTTGCTTGAATTGCTGGGAAGCACAGAGGGAGAGCCATTGGCTTCCCTGAAGGAAGAGGACCACTACTACCCAAGTGTGGGGATCTGGATCAGCCGTGATGAGCATCTTGCCCTGGCGGTCAAAGCTGGAGGAAATGATGACAGCCACAACCATAATGACACTGGCAGTGTCACCCTCTACAAGAATGGATTTCCCATTCTCATTGATATTGGTGTAGAGCAGTACACCAAGCAGACCTTCAGCCGAGATCGATACTCCATCTGGACCATGCGTTCTATATATCACAATGTGTCCAACTTTCCCCCATATGAACAGCAAGCGGGAAAAAAATACCGCTGTACCGTTGAAGAAGCAGCAACAGGGCAAATTGTCATGGAGTTATCTCATTGCTATCCAGAAGCAGCTGGATTGGATTCCTACAGACGAACAGTAACTCATGAAAAAAATGGTGGAATTACCATCCTGGAACAAGTGAAAGGGAATACCGCCCCTGTCCTGACCCTGATGTGCGCCATGCAGCCAGCCATAGAGGGAAAGACCATCCATATTGGTGATACGGCCATAATACAATGCAACGCAGAGAATCTGGAAATTACCTGTGAATCGATCACAGTGGAAGATATGCGATTACGTGCAGTATGGCCTAAGGTTATCTACCGGTTGCTCCTTGGCTATACCAAAGAGCTCTCTCTTCACATAGAATAGGGGCTAAGGAGCAGAGAACCATGTCATCAACGTTGGAATATATTGAGTTTATTTGCAATCAAATTGACGAAGAGTGGCACCCCAGTTACAGGAAAATGTTTGGGGATTACTTTGTATATATACGAAATAAGCCAATCATATTGGTCTGTGACGATGTTGCGTATGTCAAGAAACTTCCCTGCATCGCCTCCCTGATGAAGGATGCAGAATCCGATATCCCGTTCCAAGGGGCCAATGAGTGGTACATCCTCGATATCGAGGACCGTGCTCTTGTGGATGAAGTGGTCTCTGCATTGGAGAAGGTGAGCACGGTTCCTCTTAAGCGTAAACGGAAGAAGACTCCTTGAGACAATCCCCCATGACACATAAGGAATGGTTGAGCATTTGATAGGTTTTCCTTCTACGATTATTCTATTACTTCTTTCTTTATATGGTTTTATATATATCCTTCACAGTTTTTTATACATTTTTTGTTTGACACCGTACTCACTCTGGGTTACAGTTGTTGTTAGATAAAATAATTGGAGGCAATATGGCCACAGTACAACTCAAAAACATCTCTAAGGTGTATGACGGTGGAGTCAAGGCTGTTGACAATGTCAACATTGATGTGCAAGACCGACAGTTTGTCGTTCTCGTCGGACCTTCGGGTTGTGGAAAATCCACAACACTCCGCATGGTCGCTGGTTTGGAAGATATCACCAGCGGTGAACTCTACATTGACGGCAACCTCGTCAACGACGTTCCCCCAAAGGACAGAGACATTGCAATGGTATTCCAGAACTATGCTCTCTATCCCCACATGACCGTCTATGACAACATGGCTTTCGGATTGAAGATCCGTAAGTTCCCCAAAGAAGAGATTGACCAGCGTGTTCGTGAAGCAGCAAAGATCCTCGAGATTGAAGAGCTGCTTGACAGAAAACCAAAGGCTCTCTCTGGTGGACAGAGACAGCGTGTTGCAGTAGGAAGAGCTATCGTTCGTAAGCCAAAGGTATTCCTTTTTGACGAACCCCTCTCCAACCTCGATGCAAAGCTTCGTGTCCAGATGCGCGCAGAGATTTCCTCCCTGCATAACCGCCTCAAGGCAACCATGATCTATGTCACCCACGACCAGGTAGAAGCCCTGACCATGGCTGATGTAATCGTTGTAATGAAGTTTGGTGTTATCCAGCAGATTGGTGGACCTCTTGATCTCTACAACAACCCACAGAACAAGTTTGTTGCCGGATTCATCGGTTCTCCTCCAATGAACTTCCTCGAGACTGCTATTGAAGCTGATGGTGATGATATCTACGCAAACGAAGGTACCTTCCGCCTCAAAGTCACTGCAGAGCAGAAGAAAATGCTGACCCCCTATGTAGGAAAGTCAGTAACCTTCGGTATCCGCCCTGAGGATGTTTCATTCAGTAATACCGCCAAGGATGGAGAAACCATCAATGGTACGGTAAGTGTTGTTGAACCCCTTGGTAGTGAGACCCACGTTTATACTTCCACTTCCAAGAGCCAGGTTATCGGTAAGATTGAACCTACCCTTGTCCCTGCCCCGGATACCAAGATTTTCTTGATTCCTGACATGGCAAAGGCTAAGTTCTTTGATCTTGAGACCGAACAGGTTATCAACAAATAACAATCAGTTCATGTATAGCCGGCCCACTTAAGGGCCGGTTTTTTTTAGGCGTAAGCACGCATCTTGATATCTTCGACTACAAGGTAACAGGTTGGATCAATGGAACGCGTAAGTTTCATGACTTGCTTCACTGATCTTCTGGGAACTTGAACGAACAGGAGATAGATGGTGCCATCCCGTCCATTCCCCTGAAACTCAGTGACACGAAAGCCCTGCTCTCTTAGCAGCCATGCAACTGCAGACCCCTTCTGGGTGAAGACTTTCACCACTTGATCCCCGATTTTCAGAATACTCTCCAAGGTGATTCCCACGAAGGTACCAGCAGCAAATCCAAATGCAAAGGCAATGGCCATAAGTGGATCTGACAGGTCATTGATGACCCTCGATACAGCAAACACCCAGATGATGGATTCAACGAACGCAATCACAAACGTAAGAGCTCTCTTGCCACGAACGACAAGAGCATGACGCAAGGTACCCAGAGAGACATCCACCACTCTCGCGAGGAAAATCATCAAGGCCAAATAGAGCGAAGCAGAATCGACCACTACACTACCCTCATATGTACATATTCCCTATACCATAGGAAAAAAAGAGGAAGTAATCAACATAATAATTAGCGTTCTTTCATTCTTTATTCGGTATGTTTAATTGGTAAATTATGATATTTTTTTGGTAAAAAACTCCCTCCACGGGGAAGTGGAGGGAATAGATACTTAGAACAATGCGTTATACAGTGTGATTACAGCGTCTTGTGTTTTATCAGCATGGACTCCAAGCAGCAAGGAAGTATCAGATGCACCGAAGTTGAGGAAATTCAACCTGATGGATTCCTTATCCAAGGCCCCAACCACTTTAGCAATCAGGTCACGGTGATCCATGACACCCTCTCCTACAACACCAACAATTGCATGATCATGATCAACTTCAATGGAGTCGAGAGAGAATTCACTGGTGAGACGGGTGCACATTGCTTTCAGGACACTGTCACTTGCCTGGCTTGTTTCAAAAAACCAGACGATACTGTCTACGCCAAACAAGCTGAAAGATGGCCTTATCCCAAACACATGCAACATGGTGAGCAGTGCATGTCTGGTCCCCGATTGCTTGAAGAGCATCAGCTTACGCAGGGTTATCCTGCTATAGCCTTTCTTGGCTGAGACACCTGCAAGGGGTGCTGTTCCGCTCGCTCGTTCATTGACGATCATAGTGCCCATATCCTCTGGTGAATTGGTGTTCTTCACATTGATGGGAATCTGGGCTGCGATCACAGGAGCAATTGCTTCTTCATGAAAAACATTTGCCCCTACACCTGCAAGCTCACGAAGCTCACGATAGGTCATTGTCTTGATCACCTTAGCATTATCCACCAAACGAGGGTCTACTGAAAACACCCCCGAAACATCAGTCCAGTTCTCATACGATTCAGCATCTGCTGCACTGCTGAGAATGGCTCCGGTAATATCCGACCCACCTCGGCTGAAGGTTTTTACTTTTCCTTCGATATCACAACCATAGAAACCAGGAACAATATAGTTATTGCCTTTCTTCAATACTTTTCTGAGATTCTCATAGCTCTGCTCATGCACGGTCCCATCAGGGTTGATGACGATATACGGATCAGCATCCAGGAAATCCCAACCAAGGTAGGCGGCAATCATCCGGGCACTGAGATATTCTCCGCGGCTTGCTGCATACTCTGCACCATGGCCTGCATCAATCATCTGACGAACTTCCTCGAGGACAGCAACAAAGGGTTTTTTCTCAATGCCAAGGTCTTCAAGGATGGAGGTAAAACGGTCGGCAATCTTCTTGAAGACCGGCTTACAAGTCAATCCTTGCTGGGCAAGTGCATTACATGCATAGAGCATGTCTGTCACCTTCTCATCATCCTTGTTACGTTTTCCTGGAGCAGAGACAATCACTATTTGTCGTTTTGGATCAGCCTCTACAATCGCTTTAACTTTTTCTATCTGTTTGGCATCAGCAACAGAGCTTCCACCGAATTTACATACAATCATGGGAAATAACCTTCCATATTTCTAGGATATCTACAGGAGCGTATTGTATTGAAGGATAGCACGTTGTGCAATACAACCATGGTGAAAATAGCGCATGACAGAACGGGCATTCACTGGTACGCTATGAGAAAGAAGGTACACACAATGCAAGATTCAAAACGCTCGATTGTCGCATGGGCATTCTATGACTGGGCAAACAGTGCTTTTGCTACTACCGTGATGGCAGGGTTCTTTCCTGTCTTTTTCAGTGCCTATTGGGCAGTAGGGGCAAGCAGTCAGGAAGGGACTTTTTATCTTGGGCTGGCAAACTCCTTGGGATCATTGATCGTTGCCCTATTGGCTCCCATCCTCGGTGCTATCGCAGATTGGGGCACCTACAAGAAACGCTTGCTTGCATTTTTTGCATTGATAGGCTCAGTGATGACGGCAAGCCTCTATGTATTACAGATGGGCTCCTGGCCCTTCGCAGTACTCTTTTACTCAGTTGCAGTGGTCGGCTTCAGCGGAGCGAACACCTTCTACGATGCACTTCTTCCTTTTGTAGCATCAGAGAAGAAGGTGGATTTTGTCTCCTCACTCGGATACAGCCTGGGGTATATCGGAGGGGGATTATTGTTCCTGGTTAATGTTCTGATGTATCTCAATCCATCATGGTTTGGATTTGCGGATGGAGGCCAAGCGATCAGGGTATGTTTTATCATCGTGGGTATCTGGTGGGTGGTATTCACACTTCCCGTACTGCTTTTCGTTAAGGAAGAGGTAACCGAAGACAACCTTCCCTTTAAGCAGGCAGTAAAGAAAGGGCTCTCCATAACACGGCAGACCGTGAAGAGTTTTCGCCAACTGAAAACATTGGCAATCTTTCTTATCGCATACTGGCTCTATATTGATGGTGTGGATACCATTATCAGAATGGCAGTGAATTATGGGACAAGCCTCAATTTCCCCAGTGAGTCATTGATCATTGCCCTGCTCATCACACAGTTTGTGGCATTCCCTTCAGCACTTGCCTACTCAGCCTTTGGACGTAAAGTGGGAGTTCGCAAAGCGCTGGAGATTGCCATCGGTGCCTATGCAATCATTGCAATCCTTGGATACTTCATGAGCGCGCCTCTCCATTTCTATCTGCTTGCTGTGTGTATCGGGCTGTTCCAGGGAGGAATCCAGGCACTTAGTAGGTCCTATTACACACGTCTCATCCCGAAACAACGGTCGGCACAGTTCTTTGGTTTTTTCAATATGCTCGGAAAATTTGCTGCAATCATCGGTCCACTGCTCATGGGAGTTGTCACATTGGTCACTGGAGACTCTAGAAATGGAATTGTCTCACTGGTCTTGCTCTTCATTGGTGGGTATATCCTGCTCAGGCAAGTTGATGAGGAGAAGGGAAAGAAGGAGGTGGAGGCATTCCTCAAGAAGACCAACTGACAACCTGCTTTACTAAGCTTGTCTGGTATGGTATGACTGTACCAGAATCTGAAAGGAATACCCATGCAACCTGTCCAAGAAAATAAAATGGGGGTCAAACCGATCCCCACCCTCGTTCTGTCCATGTCGTTTCCCATCATGCTCAGCATGTTGGTGCAAGCACTCTATAATATTGTAGACAGTATGTTTGTCTCTCACTACAGTCAGCAAGCGCTGACTGCTGTTACCCTTGCCTTCCCTATGCAGAACCTGCTTATCGCAGTAAGTGTTGGGACCTCTGTGGGGGTCAACTCTCTCCTTGCCAGGAAATTGGGCGCAAAGGACCTCTCTGCAGCTAGAAAAGCTGCAGGAAACGGGCTCACACTCTCTGTAATCAGTTGGGGCTTTTTTGCACTTTTAGGCCTCTTTTTCTCCAAGACCTTCGTTGAGTTCTTCAGCAATGACCCGGAGCTCATTGTCATGGGAAAGCAATACATCTCCATCTGCCTGATCTTCTCCCTCGGCTTGTTCATTGATATCACCTGTGAAAGGATCCTGCAGGGAACAGGCGATACATTCCACCCCATGATCATCCAGAGTACGGGGGCAATTGTAAACATCATCCTGGACCCTATACTGATCTTCGGCCTGTTTGGGATGCCGAGAATGGGTGTCATGGGAGCTGCCATCGCTACCGTCTTCGCCCAGCATGTCTCAGCCGCTCTCGCTATATACTATGTGCGGAGAAACAAGGAGATTGTTCTGAAGAAAGCCTCTTTCCGTCTCGAAAAGCAGACCGTCAAGGATATCTATGCAGTGGGAATCCCCACCATCATCATGCAAGCGATTGGGACCATCCTGATAACCAGCTTGAACAAGATCCTTATTGGGTTCTCAACCTCGGCAGTGGCGGTCTTTGGCATCTATTTCCGCTTGCAATCGTTCATATTCATGCCAGTATTTGGTCTGAACACTGGTATGATACCAGTGATCGGATACAACTATGGAGCAAGAAAACCAAAACGGATAACAGCAACCATCAAGGTGGGTTTGATCGTTGCTGTTACCATCATGGGGATTGGCACTGCCCTGTTTATCCTGTTCCCCCATATACTGCTTAGCTGGTTCAACGCAACACCGGAGATGGTTGAGATCGGCATAGTTGCAATGCAACGCATCAGTTTAGGATTTGTGCTAGCAGGTGTAAGTATTGTCTTAATCGCACTCTTCCAGGGAATGGGTTATGGATACCTGTCTATGATCAACTCGGTAACACGACAGCTGGTATTCCTGCTTCCAGCAGCCTACATTCTGGGAAGATTTGTAGGACTCGATGCTTTGTGGTATTCGTTTTTCATTGCTGAGATAGCATCCTTCAGCCTGACGCTCTACTTCTTTTGGAAGATCTACAAAACAAAGATCAAGACAATGACTACGTAAGAAATCCTCTCTCGATTCATATGAATCGGGATAGGCAGGTAGTCCTGAGGATGCGCTATCTATATACTGTTGATCTGGATTGAAATATCGGTAACTCGACCCATTGCGAGATTTCAGACCAACTATATGTTCAGTTAAATGACAGGGTTCAGTCTTTTCAAGGAAGATGTGTCTCAGGTAAATATCATTACTCGATTCCAATTACCTTGAAACAGAATCAGGTAATACCTATAGTATTCCTGTGAAACAGATCAAATCCAGATTAATGCAACGTGCATTATTGCTGAAAGGCCAGTTGACAGCAATCTACTATGCATCGAAGGACAAGAGAATGCCTTTACTCCCGAAGGTATTGGCTGGTTTTATTCTACTCTACGCACTCAGTCCCATTGATCTCATTCCTGATTTCATCCCCGTCCTTGGGTATCTGGATGATCTGATCATTCTCCCCGCATTGTTGGTGCTGACCATCAAGTGCATACCCAACGAAGTGCTCAAGGATGCCCAGGATCAAGCAGAGCACAAGCCAATTTCGTTGCCTAAGAACTGGAGTTTTTCCATTCTCTTCATTGGCATTTGGATACTGACTCTCTGGTTCATTGTGCACAAGCTCACACAATGATGTCGGCCTTGTGAGTATGTAATCAGTATATTGCTTGATGATCAGCTATTGCAAGGTTCTGATTCCTCGAAGTATTTTTGCGGAATCCGCATTTTTACTTCGTTTTCAGTCATCTCCAACGAAATTTTATGCCAGATATCACAAGTAATCAAAACTAAATTACAAAGAAATACATGACTGCTGTGATACTTGTTGACAGCAATATGCATACGTTGCATGAGAAGAGGAAACCAGTACTCACCTGATTTTTTTGCCTAGAGTCCAGTTTCTGTATACACCCAATCAGATCCCTGAACTTGCTGCCTACATGTTCACAGGTCTATCATGTTCTCGTCAAGCAAGAACTGCTCAATTCCTACATAGAGGATTCCATGATCATCCCTCCAGTGCTTGATGTAGTCACGTACAACTACTATCTTACTGAAGGAGTCCGGAATTCTTATCAAAGAAGCTATTTCCTGTTCCCTTTTCCTAGGTTCAGCTATGGTCAGTGCAGACTGTATATAATATCGCTTGCTACCGCGATTGATGATAAAGTCGACTTCAAGTTGTTTTCTGAGTTTTTTACCATCTTTGGTTTTAATGTTCTGTTCAACTACACCAACATCCACGTCGAAGCCCCTACGCAGCAAATCACAGTAGAGGATATTTTCCATGATATGCGTTTCTTCTTGTTTTCTAAATCCAAGTCTGGCATTCCTGACTCCCACATCTGTGAAATAATACTTATGCGGAGTTTGGATATACTTCTTGCCTTTCACATCATAACGCTCTGCCTTACTGATGATAAATCCCTCTATAAAGTACCTTAGGTATTTATCTATAGTGGTAGAGTTGATCTTGATATGCTTTTCACTGTTGAAGGTGTTTGATAATTTCGTCGGGTTTGTAAGTGAACCGATGGTTGAAGCTAAAATATTTAACAGATCTTCCAAGACTTCACTATCATTTTGAATAGCATGTCTTTCTATGACATCCTTCAAATATGTGCGGGTAAAGAGATCCCGCAAATATCGACTTTTTTCTTCGTGTGAAGATAATGAGAGAACAACTGGCATACCTCCATAGGTATAGTAATCCAACCAAGCATCGCGTTTGTCTCCCTCATAGCCCTCATAGAACTCCGCGAAGGAGAGAGGATACACTCTGATCTCATCACCTCGATCACGGAACTGGGTAAGAATATCAGTAGACAACATTCTCGAATTACTACCGGTTACATACACATCGGCGTTCTTTATCTTCATAAGTCCAAGAACTACATCGATGAAGGTTAGCTTGGAGGTCGCATCTTCCACATAAGGATTTTGAATTTCCGAAACAAACTGTATCTCATCAATCAGTATATAGTAGCGTCTTGACGTGTCCTTCACCTGCTCACGGATGTATTTGTCCAGTTCTATCGGATTGCGATACATTGCATTTGGTAGTTCATCCAACGCTATTCCAATAATTTGTTCGTTCTGTACGCCACTTTCTCGAAGGTATTTTGTGTATATGTTAAATAACAGATAGGATTTTCCACAACGCCGAATCCCTGTAATAATCTTTACTCTACCATTATCTTGCTTGTCGATCAGTTTCTGCAAATATTGCTTTCTCGGAATAGCCATGATATCACCTCAAGGAATATTTGCGGAATCCGCATTTTTTCCTTCACTTCTATCGTACTCTTGGAATATTCATAAGTCAATATAACTCGAAGAATTTTTGCGGAATCCGCATTTTTTCTTCGTCCATATCTTTCTCCATTGACTATGCATGCAAGAGTTAACACTATGTAAGGCGATAGAATTGAGAAAAGACCCCAGCAATTGGAGTCTTTTCTCTCTTTTATAAAGAACTATACAAACTGTAATTTCCTTGTGGGATTACTCCCACTCGATAGTCCCAGGAGGTTTGCTCGTGATGTCGTAGAGTACTCGGTTGACTCCCTGTACCTCATTGCAGATCCTGGCTGAAGCGTGTTGGAGCACTTCAGGAGGAAAGCGGAACCAGTCAGCAGTCATGGCATCTTCACTGGTGACAGCACGGAGGGAGCACACCTCTTCGTAGGTGCGTTCATCCCCTTGGACTCCCACGCTCTTGACTGGAAGCAAACAAGCCAAGGCCTGCCAGATATCATCATACAGATCGGCTTTGCGAATCTCCTCGATGAATATAGCATCAACATCACGCAGGGTATCCAGCCGTTCCTTGGTTACCTCTCCTACACACCTGACCCCGAGCCCAGGACCTGGGAAGGGATGACGATTCACCATCTCTTCTGGAAGCCCAAGCTCTCTTCCCAACGCCCTTACCTCGTCCTTGAACAGTTCACGAAGTGGTTCGAGCAGGTCCCATTTCAGATCTTCGGGTAATCCACCCACATTGTGGTGACTCTTGATGGTTGCAGAAGGACCACCTGAGGGGCTCTTGCTCTCGATTACATCTGGATAGAGCGTTCCTTGGGCAAGGAAGCTGATCTCCCCTGCCTTTCTCGCCTCATCATAGAAGGTATCGATGAATATCTTACCAATGATCTTTCGCTTTGCCTCAGGCTCTGTGACTCCCTTGAGCGCAGAGAGGAATGCATCCTCAGCATCAGCATATTGGAGACGGATATTGTAGTGATCCCTGAACAGTTTCAGTACCATGTCCGCCTCGCCCTTGCGCAAGAGACCGTTGTTTACAAATACACAGACCAACTGGTCGCCGATCGCCTCATGGATAAGTACCGCTGCAACAGCAGAGTCCACACCACCAGAGAGACCACAGAGTACCTGCTTATCTCCGACTTTCTCACGAATCTCCTGGACCGCCGTGCTGATGAAGGAACCCATATCCCAGTCCTGGTTTGCCTTACATACATCAAGGACAAAATTCTGCAGAAATTGGTTTCCTTCTGCCGTATGTACTACCTCGGGATGGAACTGAACTCCATAGAATTTCTTTTCATCATTTTCAATGACCGTGAATGGACAGTTCGGGGTACTACCGGTCTGTATGAATCCCTCGGGAAGTGAGGCAACGGCATCACCGTGGCTCATCCAGAGGCGGGAGTTCTCACTGATCCCCTTGAGCAGGGAAGCTTCCCTCTTAAGCACGGTAAGGTCTGCGAAACCATACTCACGCTTCAGGGGGCGCTCAACACTCCCTCCATTCTGGATGCTCATCACCTGCAAACCGTAGCAGATACCCAGGATGGGAATACCCAGGTCATAGATTCCATTATCTGGTCTGGGTGACCCTTCAGTGCGCACCGAAGAGGGGCCTCCACTGAAGATGATCCCTTTCGGTTTCATGGCCGCAAGTTCTGCTGCCTTGATGGTATAGGGAACAATCTGGCTATATACGTGCATTTCACGTACTCTACGTGCAATCAACTGGCTGTATTGAGCCCCAAAGTCTAGTACAACGATGGTGTCATGGGGGAATTGTTGCATGTGCATTCCTCTCTGTTTAGGTATATTCGGAGTATATCGAAAAGCTTCGGCAATGGCTACCAAGCAAGTGAACTGACCGGGGGATACGCACGTTTCACCGCCGCCGATACCGCAAGGCCAAGTGCGAACCCTACTGCACTCTGTGCGATGTTTCCAGGAATCTCAGCTGCAGCAACACTCACTGTGCTGATAAACAGGGCAGACAGTGCAAAATACCCAAGAGATACTGTTGCGATACAAACGAAGGCTGCGAGGGCTTTTCTTCCTAAGGATACAGCAACATCTCCCTGCTTCTGGACGATCAAGGCAACCAGGAGCCCTTCCACTCCATGGACAACAAAGCTGATAGGAGCCCATTGTGCATACCCGCTGATCAGATCTGCAAGTGCCGTTCCAAGTCCTGCTGCTATGAACGCTGACCAGGGTCCAAACGTAAAGGCGATGAAGCAGATAGCCACATCACAGAGATTCAAGTATCCTTTTGCCGTGGGGATACGCACAACCATCGTAAAAACCACTACCACTGCAGTCAGTACCGACACCATGGCAACTTTCAAAGCATTCCTATTTCCCTGCATATACGGCCTCCTAGAAAAATATATTCGCAAACCAAAACGCCACTGGAATAATACAAGAGAAGAGAAAATGGATACATACATGACGATAAGCATCAAGGCTATGGTAACTGGTACGTCGCTCCTCTCTTCCAAATCCACGCATCTCCAGACTCATGGCAAGATTCGGGATTGATCTGAGCGCAACCACCAAGGCACTGGTAAGGGTCGGAACCAGGTCCTTGATTCGTTGGCCAAATTTCTTCTTTTTCTCATCCTCAGCCTCGCGTAGGCGATGAGACTCAGATATCTGGCTGAAACTATCCGCAATAAACGGAATATAGGTGAAGGCAAGTGTCACCACCAAGCTAGCCTTATAGGGAAGATGGTACCATCTCAGGGCAAGCATAACCTCATGCATAACCGTGGTGGCAAACAGCAAAGTGCACACGTAGGTAATACCAATAAAACGACTCATCAATCTCAAGGCTTGTTCCAAACCTTCAGTCGTGATCACGGTAAAATCACCAATGGAGAATAGTGGAGATCCATCCCGTACATTGAATGGCATGAAAAGCACCATAAAGAGTAGCATCGGCGAAATGGAAACAAAGGTTCTCCATGCATGGCGCCAACCTGCATTGAAAGAGCCGGATAGAATAACCAAGCCGACCACAAGGGAGAGATGCAGCAGGGAGACAGGGAGGAAGAACCAGATACACATCAGGAGCATCAACAGGAGTTTTGCACGTGGGTCAAATCGATAGAGCCAACCCGTTCCTGCAATATACGTATTGGTCGTCATACTGCGCTCAGCCTCCCATCCTCAATCGTATAGGAACGTTGCGCTACCTTGTCGGCAAATTGCCGGTCATGGGTGATGAGTAAGATTCCTGCCCCATTATGTCGCAAGTGGGCAATGATGGAAAGCGCACTTTGATAGGTCAAGGCACTGTCGAGTTCATCCAGAATATAGAAGGGACGGTCAAGAAGATAGTACACTGCTGCCTGGAGCGCCTTTCGCAGTGGATAGCTCATGGTAGTGGGGGTATCATCAAGATCGAGGGAGAACAGTTCAGCACAAGCAGCTACCTGCTTCTCTACTTCTTTCCTGGACAGGTCAGAGCGACGTTTCAATGACCAAGAGAGCTCTTCTGCAACCGTAGGAAGAAAAATCTGTAGGTCCGGACTCTGGAATAAGTACCCTACCCGTTTGGACAGTTGCTTTCCCTCATGTTGTTTTCCATCAATGACAATCTGTCCGGATAGGGGAGTATCCAAGCCACAGAGCAAGCGACTGAAAGAACTCTTGCCACTCCCGTTTGGTCCGACAAGGGTTACCAACTCTCCACTTTGCAGTTCAAAATGAGGTACTTCCAGTGTAAAATGGCCACTCTCGGTTGTGCTTACCCTGCTCCGCTCGGCTTGGAGTGACTGGCAAGAGAGCATTCGTCTTTGGGAAGATAATACGTGTTCTTTTTTCAGTGGGCTGGGAAGATCATCACCACAGAGGTGCGCAAAGCGAGGAAGCAAGGTGTTTGTCTCCCCTTTTACAACAACTCCTTCATCGAGTAAGAGAACCTGGTCAAAAAGGTCATCAAACTCACCAAGATACCGGCTTGCAAGCACCAGCACTGTCTTGTTGCTCGTTGTTATCAAGTCTTTGAGTTGGTCTCTCCAATGTTGATCCAGATCATCGAAGGCTTCGTCGAGCAACCAGAAGGAGGCATCAATAGCCTGCATCGTGGCAAGGAGCACCCTTTTGCGTTCCCCTCCACTGAGCTCCTGCTCACTACTGGTTCTCAAATCCTGGAGTCCCCACTGTGTGATTGCTTCCTCGATTCGTGCCTTCATGGTTTCTCTATCAATGCCCATCGACTCAAGGGGGAACGCAATCTCTTCCTCAACCGAGGTAGCTACAAACTGCTCTTGGGGGTTCTGGGAGACATAGGTGCATACAGGAAGGAGATCCCAGGGATCCAGATCTCCAAGTGATTTCCCATAGAGATGTATCTCACCCTCCAGTTCTCCCGAGAAATATTTGGGGCAGACCCCACAAATGATCTTGGCGAGCGTAGTCTTCCCCCTGTTGAAGGGAGCAAGCAAGAGAGTCTTGCTTCCTGTAGGAATCTGCAGAGAGAGCCCACGAAAGAGTGGATCATTCTGTTTTCCTGTCCATGACTGGTAGGTGAAAGAGAGATGCTCAATGGAGAGTGCGTTGATCATGGTCACCCTTAGACTTGGCCGGGAAGTTCGTCAAACCGTTTGGCGATGGTTCCATAGACCGTTTCATGAAGCGTTGCAAGCTCTTCAGTGCTCAGATTGTTCGTGTAGATTGGTTTTCCAATGGAGACATATGCGTGAACACGCTTAAAGCCATGCAACTGTTCTAACCCAGCACGCAACCCCTTGATGGTCATGGGCACAATAACAGAGTTTGAGCGAGTAGCGAGTTTCAGACTCCCTTTTTTCAATTCTCCGATGCTCCCACTCTTGCTTCTTGTTCCCTCGGGGAAGATCAACATACTTTTTCCACTCTTGAGAAGTTCTACACCCCTGAGAATGGCATTGATGGCATCTCGTGGACTGATTCGGTTGATGAAGACACAGTCCAAGGCATAACACCAAAGATTGATGACAGGAATCCGTTTAACTTCTGCCTTTGCCATGATGGATGCCCAAAGATTGACCGGCCCTACGAAGGCAGCTATGTCGAGCATGCTCTGATGGTTTGCCATGTAGCATACTGACTGCTCCGGTGGAAGGTTCTCCTTTCCATCAACATGGACCTTAATCCCTAAGAAGAAAATGATCGAACTACCAATAAAGTGTCCACAAGCACGCAAATATCGATCCCCAGCTTTTCTGAAGCCCAGGAGGCGCAACAGGTAACCAAGAGGAAATGCATACACAAGTGAAAGCGCTATAATTGGGATTACAAATAATCCTGCAAATGCTATGCGTATCTTCTTCATGCATACTCCTCCCGCTAAGAAAAGTCCTGTGTCTTGTAGAGTTTTGCATACTGGCCATCGATTGCAAGCAACTGCTCATGGGTTCCAGACTCTACCAGTTTACCCTCATCAAGGACCAAGATGCAATCTGCATGTTTGACGGTTGTCAGACGATGGGCAATAACAATGGCTGTACGACCCTTGGACAGTCGGTGGAAGGCTTCATTGATCAACTCTTCACTCTCTGTATCCAAGCTGCTGGTTGCCTCATCAAATATGAGAATCTGAGGATTTTTCAGGAATACCCGTGCAATGGAAATTCGTTGTTTCTGCCCACCGGAGAGCAGCGTACCTCTCTCCCCTACCTGGGTATCGAGTCCAAGTGGGAGTGAACGAACAAAGTCTCCAAGGTTTGCTGCATCGAGTGCCAGCCAGAGCTGATCATCGGTTGCATCAACCTTTCCGTACTTCAAGTTCTCCCGAATTGTGTCATCGAAGAGAAATACATTCTGCTGGACAAACCCAATATTCTGCCTGAGGGAGTGCTGTGTTAGTTCACGAATATCTTGCCCATCAATCATCACCTTGCCTTCGCTTGGCTCATAGAAGCGTGGTATCAAGCTGGCAAAGGTACTTTTTCCAGCTCCTGACTCGCCTACCAATGCATAGGTAGAACCGCCTGGAACCGTGATATCCACATCCTTGAGGATTACCTCTGGAGAGTTTTCATAGGAGAATGAGACATGGTCGAAACTGACTGTCCCATCCTGGATTTTCAGGCTCTTTGCATCCTTCACATCCTGGATGTCCGGGTGTTCATCCATCACCTGGGTGAATCGCTCAAAGCTTGCCATGCCTTGCTGCAATTGCTCAGTGAAGTTGATCAGGCGATCAATGGGAGGGAGCACTACACCAACATAGAGAATGAAGGTGACCAAATCATAGGACTGCACTTTTCCCATGAATATCAACAACGTTCCCCCGGCGATGGTACAGAAGTAGTAGAGCTCACGGAAAAACCCCAAGATGGAGTGATAACTTCCCATCACCTTGTACTGCTCCATCTTGCTGTCACGCAGGATATCGTTGACGTGGTTGAATTTGGCTTCTTGGTAGGACTCACGGCCATATGATTTGACCTCTCTGATCCCCATCAAGGAGTTCTCTACATTGCTGTTCACGTCAGCAACGGTTCGTCGTACTCGACGAAAGGTTGCCTTCATGCGTATTCCATAATACACCCCGTAGAACACCATGATCGGCAGGGGTATAAGGGAAACCAGGGCAAGAGGAACACTGTAGCTGAACATAAGGATGTAAGAACCCAGAATGGTAGCAACGCTGATGATCAAATCCTCAGGAGCATGGTGAGCCATCTCGGTGATCTGGAATAAGTCATTGGTGATACGACTCATCATATGCCCGGTCTTGGTCTTGTCAAAGAACCCGAAGGAGAGTTTCTGCAAGTGACCGAACAATTCGCTTCGCATATCGGTCTCCATCTTTACCCCAAGAATATGTCCCCAGGTCACCCGAATATACTGACAGATTGCCTGCAATATGTAGATGAGGAGCATAAAGCCAAAGATGATGACCATATTCTTCAGATTCTGGTCAGGGATCTCCACCCTGAGCAGTTGTCTGGTCAAGGTGGGAAAGAGAATCGAAAGGATTGAAGCAAAAATTGCCACCCCCATATCAAGGAAAAACAATCCCTTGTATGGACGATAGTAGGCGATGAACCGTTTGAGCATGCTACTTGTTTCTCCTGAACAACCGGGTGAAGAAATTCTGTTTCTTCTTCGTCTGGGTGGTCTCCTGCTTCTGAGTAACAGACGGCTTAGGGGCAGGGTCTTTTCTTACAGGACTCTCCTTCTTCACAGCAGGCTGGCTCTTCTTGGCCTCAGGGGCTCCTTCAGGGATCTGGCCACCTTCACTCTTGTACTGCTGTTTGTAGTAGGACAATCGCTCCTCAAGTGAGAGATTCTGGATCTCTGCGTAGCTTTTGGAGCCTGGACGACGACGTCTTTGAGGTTCCTGTGCTCTCTCCTGTCTTTCAGGTCTTGGGCCTCTGGGTTTGTTGTCTCGCTCATCTTTTGCACGCTTTGGACGGCCAGAAGATTGTGGCTTCCCTTTCCTGGGGCCTCTGGACCCACCACGGGAAGGTTTTGACCCACTTCTAGGTCCGCGACTCGGACGCCCACCATACTCGTCATCCCTTACCAAGTCCCTGAAGGAGTATGAGGCGCTCTTGTCCTCGACGGGTTCAAGGTCGCCCTCCTCAGGCCAGATTACGGGAATCTTCATCTGAATGAAGTTCTCTACTGCTTCAAGGTTGAATACATACTCTTCATCTGCGAAGGTAATGGATTTACCACTCTTGCCGGCACGGGCTGTACGGCCGATACGGTGAACGTAGTTCTCAAAATCATCAGGGATGTCGTAATTGACAACCAATTCCAAGTCATCAATCTGCAACCCGCGGGCTGCAACATCAGTTGCCACAAGGAATCTAATCTTGCCTTCCTTCATGCGGTCGATTGTCTGCAACCGCTTTGATTGTGGCAGGTCTCCCATCAGGTACTTGGTCGGGTATCCATTCAGTGAAAGCCGCTTAGAGACCTCAATGCATCGTGCCTTGGTATTGGTGAATACCAGACAGTTTTCAGGATTCTCTTTTTTCAGGAGTTGTAGAAAAAGCGAGAATTTCTCATCTTTTGCAACGTGAAACAACTCCTGGGTGATTGCTTTAACGGTAATTTCTTCAGGATTAACCTCAATCTCAGCTGGTTCATTCATGAACGACCAGGCAAGGTTACGTACCTTTGTACTGAGCGTTGCTGAGAACAACATCGTCTGTCGTTCTGTGCAATCACGAAGCAAGCTGAACATCTTCTGGATATCGGGATAGAAACCCATATCGAACATTCGGTCTGCCTCATCAACTACAAAGATGTCAAATTCTCTGAAGTCGATCTTATGCATCTTCTGGTAGTCAAGAATACGACCAGGGGTACAGACAAAAATATCACACCCCTTCTCCAGGATTTCATCCTGCTTCCCGTATCCTACACCACCAAAGAAACTTCCGATCGTGAGGTCTTCGATACCAGATCCCAGGAGGATGGTATCTTCCTCAATCTGAACAGCCAATTCACGGGTTGGAGCAACAATCAATGCCTTTGGTTTGCCCTTTCCAGCCTTTATGGCCTGGACAAACGATTCAAGAATCGTCAACACATACACTGCGGTTTTTCCGCTTCCAGTCATTGACTGGACCATGACATCACGACGAGAGAGGCTTGTGGGGAGTACTTTTTCCTGTACATTGGTACAGTCACTAAAGCCTGCAGTCTCGATGCCTTTGAGCACTTGCTCACTTAAGGGTAATTCGGTAAATTTCATTCGTTCTATATTTCGCCTTTATAAGTAATTGCAGTATTCGCAATAAGAGAGGTTCTTTTTTCAAACCTTATAATAGTAAGATAGAGGAAATTAAAAGCCTTGTCCACCTCTGCTAAAAGTGAACAGAATATCCATGGTGAAAGATCACAACCAATATTGGATTGTGTATTTTAGGTTTACCTCTCTAGAAAGGGAAAAGATGGTTAATCCTCCAGCTCCCACTGCCTGACAAGACTGCTGATCTCACGGGTTACGCTATAAGTCTTTCCAACAATGTTTCCATTGACGTGTGAAATTGGCATTGCAGCCATGCTGGTTGCGGAGATAAACAGCTCATCATAGAAACCACCAACCACTTTGTTCAGAGAAGGTGCTTCGTAGCGTATCTGCAAACCCAACAGCTTTGCTGCCTTGATAACCCGATCCCGGGTTATACCCAGCAAGACCTTCTCATCTTGTGCGGTGAAGAGCTGCCTATCCTTGATCGCAAAGAAGTTGGAACGTGTTCCCTCCAGGATTTTCTGTTCCTCATCAACCAGGAGTGCTTCAAAGCATCCCTGTCTCCTGGCTTCTTCCAGGGCAAGATAGTTCAAAAGGAGATTCCCCGTCTTTGCTCCAGGAAGCAGTCTCTCTCCTTCATACGTGAGTGATTTCACACCTTCTGTATAGAAGGATTCTGGATAGGTCAGTATCTCACTCGTGGTGATGAACAGCTGTGGTTGCTTGCCTCCATAGATCTGGATTCTCAGTGATGCTTTCTCAACCAGATCCACCTCGATCAGAGCATGTACCCAGGTACCAATCTCTTCCCGACTGAACGGATAGTCAAGATGTATAAGATTTGCAGAGTTCTCAAGCCTCAGGAGGTGGTCCTCCAGATGCACAGGGTGTGCCTGAATGACCCTAAGGGACTCATACACATAAAACCCTGACTGGATCTCTCTCTGGGTTACCGGTACTACTGCTTCACTTTGTAATATGATTTTTCCGTTGTAAACGGCATGTTCTCCAACCATTTGGTTCTCTTCTCCTAGGGGTACTTGATCAATTCGCGGGGTTTGCTCCCATTGGGGGGCCCAACATAGCCCAGCTCTTCCATCTGCTCAACCATACGGGCAGCGCGGTTGTACCCTATCTTCAGACGACGTTGCAAATAGGAGGCTGATGCACACTTGCGTTCAACGACAATCGCGAGGGCTCTCTCCATCAACTCTTCATCATCGTTTGAATCAGCAGCATCATCATCACTGCTCTCACTTGCCTTCGGCTCATCGTCCTCGAAGAACGACTCGTCGATATATTCAGGCTCACCTTGCGAACTCACAAAGGCAACAACCTGTTCCACTTCATTGTCACTGAGGAAGGAGCCCTGTATCCGTTCAGTTGCAGGACTGCTGCTGGACATATACAACATGTCACCCTTTCCAAGCAGCTTATCTGCACCAGGTTCATCAAGGATGATTCGACTATCGGTAGAACTGGTAACAGCAAAGGCAATACGGGTTGGAATATTGTTCTTGATCACGCCGGTGATAACATCAACAGAAGGACGCTGGGTAGCCAAGACCAAGTGGATACCCACCGCACGGCTCATGGCAGCAAGACGACTGACCTTGCTCTCCATGTCCTTACCAACAAGATGCATCAAATCTGCAAATTCATCGATAACCACCAGGATATAGGGAAGTTTCTCACGGGCGAGGCGACTACTTTCTATCTTCTCGTTATACCCGATGATATTCCTGACACTTAATGCTTGCAGTAGTTTGTACCGTCTATCCATCTCATAGAGACAAAAATCAAGTGCCTTCAGGGTCTTTTTCGCATCAGTGATGACGGGAGTGAGCAGGTGAGGAATCCCATTATAAATATTCAACTCTACAATTTTTGGATCGACCAAGATCATCCTTACCTGCTTTGGACTACGCCTGAACAGAACCGAACAGATCAAGGAGTTTACACATACACTCTTACCACTTCCGGTGCTACCGGCGATCAGGAGATGCGGTGCCTTGATCACATCGACTACCACAGGGTCCCCCATCAGGCTACGTCCCAAGACCATGGGAATACCCAATGAAGCAGTCAACGAGGGGAGCATTTCGCGGAAACCAATGATATCCCGCTTGATATTGGGGATCTCAACACCCACAGCTGATTTTCCAGGGATGGGTGCCACGATACGGACCTGGGTGGCAGCAAGTGCGAGGGCAATGTTGTCAGAAAGGTTCACGATTGAATTCACCCGCACCCCTGGGGCAGGAAGCAACTCAAACATGGTCACAGTAGGACCACGTACAATATTGGTCAATTCTACATTTATATTGAACTGTTCAAGTGTCGCAACCAGAAGCTTCCCTTGGTTGACCGTCTGTTCATCGACCACATCACCAATCTGTGGATAGGTAACCAGGATGGATTCATCAGGATACTGATAGGTGATCCGCTTCCGATTTATCAGGGCACTTCCTTCACGCTTAGAGGAGAGACCACCCACCCCACTGGCACTCTCCAAAGGATCTTCTTCATGCTCCTTGCTCTCTGTCTGAACCGCTTCTCCCACCAGCTCACCACCACCAGTTGGCTGAGCAGTACTCTTGGGTGCAAAACCAGGTTCTGGAGTCATCTCAGATTTGGGAGTGACAGGAAGTGGCGATTCTGTCTTTGGTTGATTGGGCCGGAAGAAGGGGTCGGCTACTTCCCGGTTGGGGGGGCGCTCCTCCTTTTCCTTTGGTTCATACCGCACCGAGAGAATACGTTCCCTGACATTCATGTGTTGAGAGGGTTTGGCAGGAGGTTCTTCCCTCTTTCCTTGTTGCTCCTCCACGGCTTGAGCAAGCATGCTCTTTACCTTGCCTTGGGGTTCATTCCTCCGTGCATTGTTCTTCCTTGGGGCCTTTCCTACCGCTTCCAAAGCACCCTGCAGGAACCCTGAGAGCTGAACTGGCTCTTTCTTATGCTTTTCCTCTTCTTTTGGTTGAGGATGGGTTTCAGCCTCTTTTTTCTGGGCTTCCAGTTCTCTCTGTTTTCTCTCCAGGTACGTTAACCCATTATTTCGTTTTCGCTCTTCCCCAAGTGTATGCAACGCTCCAATACTTACCTTTCCTACCTGCATCTCCTTCACCGCGATTGTATCCTCCAGCGGTGTTTTTCGGTCACTCGGGGTATGTTTTCTTGACAAACTCTCCAGGGAAGGAACATCGGCAATATGGGGAAACGCAACCTGTTGGTCTGCAAAGCTTACCCCTTCAACAACCTCTTCGGCTTCTACGGGTTTCTTGCTGAGGGTAATGGTTTCCTCTTCGTCCTCAGGAGTTTCTTGGTCTTTAGAACTGTGTCCTTTCTTCCTTTCTCGCTTTTCTTTTTTAACCTTGCCCATCTCTGCTCTGGCTATCTTGTACCGTTTCATTCCGTCCCCGATTAAGGTGAGCATAACAAAGAGAGCCATTTCGACGAAGAAGATAAGCACCACACGGAAAGACGCACTACGAAGATCCTCCGGTATGGTTCGTATCAGGATTGGGCGAGTACTTCCCTGCATAAGATGGCTAAGGGAATAGAGCGTATAGGCCATAATTCCGGTAAGGGGGATTAATACATAGAGAAAGCGATTTTTGACTCTGAAAGTAAAAATCATGATCGTCCAGAGGCCAAGCAGTACAGCAAGTGGCACGAGAGAAAAGGGTGCTGGGGAAACGGTAAAGGAGAAGAAACGATTAAGAAGGGAACTTGCCCAGGTGACTACGCTGAGTTCAATTCCGAGAGGCGGCAAAACTTCCAACGCACCTACCAATAGCGTCAATAAGAGGCAAACCACCCCTGCAACAAGAGAACCTTTTCCTCTACCTTCCTTCACAACTCGCTCCTTTCTAGGTAAACACCCTTGCCTTCAGATGGTATCAAATCTTTGTGAGAACGCAAAGCGTGCGATTTGCATCCAATTGGGGAACCGTGAGAGGGATATACTGGGCACTCCACCTACTTTTGCATTGTGATGCAACTTGGTCCAGCTCTGCTTCAACCTGGTCTAGCACGCCTTTGTATGCACAGACTACACCACCATCACTGAGGATGGGGTCCACAAGATCAAGTATTTCCACCAAAGGCCTGAAAGCCCGGAAGGTAATCACATCGAACTTCTGGCGTACCTGTTTCAAGTCCTGGGAGACAATCTGCACCCGTTCAGAGAGACCGGTCGCTACAAGAGCGTTTCGCAGAAAATTCACCCGTCGCTCCATCCGCTCCACCAAGGTGAAGGAGTAATTTTCCAGAGCTATTGCCAAGGGAATCCCGGGTAGACCTGCACCTGAACCAAGATCTGCAAAGCAGGGGTTCTCATACTTCCGGGCGATTTCACTGATTGGAGAGACTGCGGCCAGGCTATCGAAAATATGGCGGATGACCAACTCTTTTCCCGCAGCTCCAACCAACTTGTAAACGGGATTAAAAAGCTCAACCTCTGCAATATACCGCTGCAATTGGAGCAACTGTTCATCGGACCATACCAGTTGCATGGCATCGAGGCCTTCCTGTATCAAGGCAGCATACTTACCGCTCACGGTTTCCTCCCCTATCCAGATGAACGATCAAGAGGGCAATATCACTATTGCGAACACCGCTGATTCTGGATGCCTGTCCCACTGAGATCGGCATCACTTTTTTGAGCTTCTCCTTGCCCTCTGCACTTAAGCCATCCAATGCATCATAGTCAAAATCCTGACTGATATGGAGACTCTCCAGTTTCTCAAATCGGTTGATCTGTCGCTCCTGGCGGTTGATATAGCCTTCATATTTCACATCCAGTTCCACCTGGTAACGAATCGGCTCCTCAAAGGCAGAAAGTTCTGGAATCGTCTCCTGGAGGCTGGCCATGGTGACTTCAGGCATCTTGAGCGCCTGAATTGCACTCTTCTCGCCTACCTTCCGCACACGGAGCAGATCCTTTACCGTTTCCATCTTCTCCATTTTCTCCTGAAGACGGGAGAGGCTCTCTTCAGATTGCAATCCAACGCGGAACCCTTTCTCGGTAAGGCGCTGGTCACAGCTGTCATGACGAAGATTAAGCCGATACTCTGCTCTGCTGGTGAACATACGGTAGGGTTCCTTGGTCCCCATGGTTACCAAGTCATCAATAAGGACCCCTGTATAGGCTTCATTACGACTGAGCACAAGAGGGTCTTCCCCCTTGAGCTTCTGCGCTGCATTGATTCCTGCCATCAACCCCTGACAGGCAGCTTCCTCATACCCGCTGGTACCATTTGTCTGGCCTGCAATGAAGAGATTCTCAACCAGTTTGCTTTCCAGGGAAGGGAATAAGGCTTGGGGATCGATGAAATCATATTCGACAGCGTAGGCGGGGCGCATGATCTGAGCATGTTCCAAACCCGGAATGCTGTGAACAAAGTCCCACTGCACATCTTCAGGAAGGGAGGAGGAGATACCGTTTAGGTACATCTCCTCTGTCCCGATACCCTCAGGTTCCACGAAAATCTGGTGCCGGTCACGATCGGGGAATCGAACCACCTTATCCTCAATTGAAGGACAATAGCGTGGTCCGGTCCCAATGATCTTTCCCCCATAGAGAGGAGAACGATGGATATTATCCTGGATGATTGCGTGGGTTTTCTCATTGGTCCAGGTAATGTAGCAAGGAACCTGGGGTCTGTTGATGCTGTCATAATCAAAGCTGAAGGGCATCATAAGCTCTTCCCCATCCTGCAACTCCATCTTGTCGAAATCCAGGGAGGACTTGCGTACCCTGGCAGGGGTACCGGTCTTCAACCTCCCCACCGGGAAACCTTTTTTCCTGAGATTCGTACCCAGTCCAATGGCAGCCGGCTCATCCAAGCGACCGTTGGGGGCATCATACTCTCCTATGAAGATTCTTCCTTCCATGAAGGTTCCGGTGGTAAGAACGACTACCTTTGCGGAGATGGTATGCCGTCTCTCGGTGATTACCCCCACAAGGCGCTTGCCGGTTGCATCGAGCTGGAGGTCGACAACCGTGTCCATGAACAGGGAAAGGTTATGTTCACGCTCCAGTGTTTCCTTGGCAAGTCGTGCGTAGGTGAACTTGTCAGCCTGGGCACGGGGAGCCTGTACAGCAGGACCGCGTCTCCTGTTGAGTATGCGGTACTGTATCATGGAGTGGTCTATCAGGTGGGCCATCTCACCACCAAGGGCATCAACTTCCCTGACGATATTTCCCTTGGAGAGCCCACCGATTGCCGGATTACACGACAAACGCCCGATTGCATCGAGATTCTGGGTGATCAAGAGCGTCTTGTATCCTATTCTGGAGAGAGCCAAGGATGCCTCAATACCGGCATGTCCCCCTCCCACTACGATTGCATCATAATCCATATATTATTTTCCTACACAAAATCCACTGAAGATTGTCTCAAGAATATCGGAGGGGGTAACCTCTCCGGTCAACTGACCAAGATTGTCCAGCGCCTCTCCCAACTCTACAGCAGTGATATCCAAAGGGATATCATCATCTACCAGATTGAGAGCTCTCTCGAGCGCCACTTTGCTTGCATCCAAAAGTTGGTACTGCCGCTCCGATTCAATGATCAGGAGCTCATCACCACTGATGGAGAACCCACTGGTCAGGCGCGTGGAGATCTCATGGAGCAAATGATCCACTCCTTCCCCACTTTGGGCACTGATAGCCAACTTCCCCTTCGGTGGCTTTGCAAGATCACTCTTGTTGTAGACCACCAGGGTCCGTTCATCCTCTTCAGGTACATGCCCCATCATGGTGCTGTCAACAAGAAATACCACCAAGTCTGCCTGCCCAATAAGGCGTTCTGTTCGTTTAATGCCTTCACTCTCAATACTGTCAGAGCTCTCCCTGAGTCCCGCTGTATCGTACAGGCGAATCGGGATACCCTCGATCGACAGGTCGGCTTCTATATAATCACGGGTGGTTCCCTTTACAGGGCTGACTATCGAACGCTCCTGCTTCAATAGCAAATTAAAGAGAGAGCTTTTCCCTGCGTTGGTAGAACCGGCAAGCACAATCCTGGCCCCACTCTTGTAGAGCTTTCCTACCTGGTAAGTCTCAGAGAGGTGGTGGAGTTGCTCGATCAAATCAACGAGCTGGGCACGGGGAAACACAAATGCATCCAGCTCATCCTCCGCATAGTCGAGTTGTACCTCGACAGCAGCCATGACCTGCATCAATTGTTGCTTCAGGGAACTGATACGTTCCTTCAAGCTCCCTTCAAGCCGTCCCAGGGCAAGAGCCCTGGAGCGTTCACTCTGGCTCACCACCAGCTCCTGCACAGCTTCTGCCTGGGTCAGATCCAACCGACCGTGCAAGAATGCACGGAAGGTGAATTCACCACCTTCTGCACTACGCATACCCAGTCGGGAAAACAGTGCCAGTATTTCCTTGATCACAGCAAGAGAGCCATGACAAGAAAACTCAATAGCTTCCTCCAGCGTATACCCGTGTCCTTCCGTATAAACGGCGGCAACAACCTCATCTAGCTTTTTTCCTGCTTCATCCTGCAGGTACCCATGCACCAAAGTGGCATTACCAGCTTCTTTTAAGGCTTTAGGTCGGGAAAAACGAGTTGCAAGCAGTGCTTTGCACCCTTCCCCACTGACCCTTATGACCGCTAACGCGCTCTGTGCCCATGGCGTGGCAAGGGCATAGATGATATCGTCGGTTACATACTCTCTCATAGGAGTGAGTATACTGTTTTGCATGGTATGCTTGCAACACAAGCGGCCCTCTGGCTATGATGCACCCATGAAAACAGCAGCACAGCAAAGGAGCAGGATGAATAGGGCAATCCGCACCTTTTTTGACGAACGTTCCTATACGGAAGTCGACACCCCCATACTCAGCCCCACCCTCATACCTGAAGCCACCATCGAGAACTTTTCCACACGGTTTGAGAACCCCTTTCTTCCCTCCAAGGACCTCTACCTGGTTCCTTCACCAGAGATCTTCATGAAACAACTTATCGCAGAGGGAATCGGCAGTATCTACCAGATCAGCCATTGCTTCAGAAACAGTGAACAACTGGGTAATATCCACAATATTGAGTTCTCCATGCTTGAGTACTATACCGTAGGCGTAGACGAGAAGGACTCCATTACCCTGACAGAAGATCTTGTCGCCTCACTGCTGAGTGAAGACAGTCCACAGGACCTCAGGCCTCCCTTCAGACGAATGACCGTTGAAGAGGCAATGCTCACCTATACGGGGATTGACCTGAAACTCAACCAGCGACAAAGCTCACTTGCCAATGAAGCAAAGAGACTCGGTCTCTCACTTCCCCCTGGGCCAGAGAGTTGGGAAGACACGTTCAACAGGATTTTCCTGACCTTCGTTGAGCCAAACCTCCCCCAAGACCGCCCCTTGGTACTGGAGCAGTATCCAAGGCAGATTGCCTGCCTTGCAAAGGCTGACGGCCTTTACCGACGAAGGTGGGAACTCTACATCCGTGGTGTGGAGATCGCCAACTGTTATGACGAAGAGAGAAGCGAAAACACTATCTCTGCCTACTACCAGAGTGAGTATGCAAAGCTGGTGGAAAACAGGATGGACAGTGGCTCTGTCATCCCCGACACCGACCCAGCCCTTGCCCATACCTTTGCATCCATGCCCCAATGCTCAGGGGTAGCCATGGGCCTCGATCGTCTGTTGATGTTGCTTATGGATAAAAGGAGTCTGCAGGGGGTGATTCTTTTTCCGCTTTCTGATATGCTGAGGAATGGCGATACGCGTAATTTGTAACAATACGAGGTAATACACATGATTAAAGCAGGCCAAATCGATAAGGGAACCGCCTTATTGATCAAAGGACAACCCTTTGTGGTCGTTGACCGAGAGTTCGTAAATCCCGGCAAAGGCTCCGCCTTCGTACGACTGAAGATGAAGAGCCCCTCAACAGGCCAGACCTTGAGTGAAACGATGAAGACCCAGGATAACGCTGAAGACATCACGGTACTGGATCGTGACTGTCAGTACCTGTACAATGATGGAGAGCATTTCCATCTTATGTTGACTGACACCTTCGAGCAGATCGAAGTACCGATGACCACGTTCCCAGACTATGAGTTCCTCATGAAGGACGGGGAGACCTACCGGTGCACATTCTGGGAAGAGCAGATGCTCGACATCCAGCTTCCCCCGAAAGTGGTCTATCTGGTTGCAGAGGCTGAGGAAGCAGTAAAAGGTGACACCGTCCAGGGTGCAACCAAGTACGTAACCACAGAAACCGGACTGAAAGTCCGTGTCCCTATTTTCATCAAGCAAGGTGAGAAGATCCGCATCAATACCGAAACAAAAGAGTATATCGAGCGGGTCAACAGCTGACCTAACCCTTACTCACAAGCCCCCAGGAAATTCTTGGGGGTTTTTCTTTGGACAATTCTGTCCTATTCAGACATAATATTGGACAATACATACCTATTATCTTCTTTGTTTAAAACTGCTTACAGTAAGTTTTTGACATCTTGCACGCGAGCCCGTACACTATAGGAAACACGAACAAAAGGAGTGATTTGTATGAAAGCAAGAAACGTTCTCATCACCGCCATGGTGATCCTCATGTTGTTGCCTGGTGTCCTCTTTGCCCAGGCAGCGGCCGAGGAAACTGATTCAAACACGATGCGACTCGCCTGGTGGGGCAACCCTACCCGCGACGAACGCACCTACAAGGCCGTCGAAATGTTCGAAGCCAAAAATCCAGGAGTCACCATTGAAACCGAGACAACCGGTTGGAGTGGCTATTGGGACAAGATGAACACCCAGGCAGCCGCAGGAAGCCTTCCTGACCTTATGCAGCATGACTATGCGTACATGCTCCAGTGGGTAGAGAGGAATCAGCTCGCTGATCTTACCCCGTATGTTGATAAGGGAATCATCGACCTCTCCAAGATCAATGACTCTTTCCTTACCGGTGGTAGGGTTGATGGAAAATTGTATGGCATCAGCTTGGGTACCAACGCCGTATGTCTTACCTATGATCCTGCAGTTCTCAAGAAGGCAGGCATCTCACAGATCAACAGTGCAACCTGGACCTGGGCAGACTTTGAACGCATCGCCCTTCAGGTGTACCAGAAGACCGGTGTACAGACAATCCCATTCTTCACTACTGATCCAAAGGTTGGTTTCGACAACATGATCCGGCAGACTGGAGCATCCACCTATGGGGAAACAGGACTCGGTTTTACCGACCCTGCAGCTCTACGTGAATTCTATGCAATCCAGCTCAGACTTCTCGAAGCAGGCGCTCTCATTAAGCCGGAAACAGCTTTTGTGACTGTCAGCCCTGAGGAAGGAGCCATTGCCAAGGGTGAGACTTGGGTTGAATTCATCTGGTCCAACCAGTTTGTATCCACCCAGGCTGCAGCACAGCGTCCACTCGAGATTGCTCTGCTTCCCAACCTCAAGAACGCAAAGGCAAAGGGTACATTCCTTAAGCCTTCCATGTTCTTCAGCATTCCAGCTTCCGCTGAGAATCCTGAACTTGCAGCAAAGTTCCTCAACTTCTTTGTCAACAACATCGAAGTTAATGACATGTTGATGGGTGAACGCGGCGTTCCCATTCCTGATGATGTACGTGAGCACATGTCAACAATGGTTGACCCGATCAATAAGCAGATTTTCGATTACATCAGTCTTGCGTCCAAGAACGCAGGTCCGATTGACGCTCCCGATCCGGCAGGAAGCGGTGAGTTCCTCAAGATGGTACGTGATGTTACCCAAGAGATACTCATGAAGCGTGTATCCCTAGATGAAGGGGTTGCCAAGATCATGAGCAGAGGAAACGAAATTCTGAAGTAAGCGCAACGGTACACTATGGGGAAGACCTGCTCCTGCGGGTCTTCCTCTATAGCCGGAAGGAGCATCCATGAAGCAACTCACATCTCGCAGGCGAGCGTTTTTAGACGATCTATCCGGCTATGCCTTTATCAGCCCATGGCTGCTGGGGTTCATAGCCTTTTCCATTATCCCGATCCTTTTCTCCCTCTACTACTCCTTCACCGAATATGACATCCTCGGTGAACCGATGTTCAATGGGTTGGAGAATTTCAGGAGGATGCTAGGCGATGAACTCTTCTGGCAATCACTGAAGGTTACCTTCTTCTATGCATTCGTTTCAGTACCGCTACGCCTGCTCTTTGCCTTCTTTGTTGCCATGTTGTTCAACCGTGGTACCCGTGCTATCAGGGTGTATCAGGCAATATATTACGTACCTTCCCTGGTTGGTGGTTCAATTGCCATCGCGGTCATGTGGAGAAGACTCTTCATGGCTGATGGAGCACTCAATGCTGCATTGGCAAAAATTGGGATCATCACTGACATATCCTGGATAGGAGACCCCTCAACAGCAATCTGGACTTTGATACTGCTTGCTGCGTGGCAGTTTGGCTCCTCCATGCTGATCTTCCTTGCTGGACTCAGACAGATACCCAAGGAACTCTATGAAGCGGCCTCCATTGATGGGGCAAACCCCCTCAAGAAATTCACTCACATTACCGTTCCCCAGATCACCCCGGTCATCTTCTTCAACCTGGTCATGCAGTTGATCAACGGATTCACGGTCTTTACCCAAGCCTTTGTGGTATCAGGAGGTTCAGGAGACCCCCTCAACTCAACATTGGTGTATGCACTCTATCTCTACCAAAGGGCATTCAAGTACTACGATATGGGCTATGGAAGTGCTCTCGCCTGGGTCCTGGTACTGATAATCGGTGTCATGACCGGGATTGTGTTCAAGACCTCAAACAATTGGGTCTTCTACGAAGCAAAGGAGGGCAAATAAGATGTTGAACCGAAAAACGAAATATCTTCTCGGCCAAACCATATTCCACATCGTTGTCATCCTCCTGGGATTTCTGATGCTCTATCCGATTCTCTGGATGGTTTCCAACTCATTCAAGACCAATGCTGAAATCTTTGGTTCCAGTTCCCTGATCCCAGAATCCCTGAGCTTGGAACACTATATTCGAGGTTGGAGGTTCAACAATACGATTACCTTCACAACCTTCTTCAAGAACTCTTTCTACTACACGATCCTCTCCACTTTTGGAGCGGTGATTGCTTCCAGTTTGGTTGCCTATGGCTTTGCCAGGGTACCGTTCAGGGGTAGATCATTCTGGTATGCCTGTATGTTCCTGACCATGATGATTCCCTATCAGGTGGTCATGGTTCCCCAGTTCATCATTTTCCACAAGATTGGTTGGATCAACTCGTTCAAACCCTTGATCATTCCCCAATTTGCAGGACTCCCCTTCTTCATCTTCCTCATGGTGCAGTTCATCCGGCAAATCCCCTATGAGCTTGATGACTCGGCAAAGATAGATGGATGCAATCGTTTCATGATCTACTCGAGAATCCTGTTCCCTTTGATCAAGCCAGCGGTAATCACCAGTACGATCTTCAGCTTCTACTGGAGATGGGATGACTTCCTTGGACCACTGCTCTTCTTGAACAAGCCAAGGCTCTTCACCGTTTCTTTGGCACTCAGGATGTTCAGCGACCCGCAGACATCTACTGACTGGTCAGCCATCTTTGCCATGGGGACCCTCAGCCTCCTCCCTGTACTGATCATCTTCCTGGTTTTCCAGAAGTATATCGTACAGGGATTGGCTACAACCGGCTTGAAGGGTTAAGCAAGTTTCTCCCCTTCACAGAGAGCGAGGAGGATGATACCTATTCCATGGGTATCATCCAGGCGGGGAAGCAACTGCTCGGCATAGTAGTGGCGTGAACAGGAGAACTCCGAACCACGACATACCCCATGCACATGGCCATCACTATCGATGGCCTTTTTCTTGAGTCCATCGCAGGCCTTCACGCATCCTTCCCTGTAGGGTTCTGGGTTCTCATACCACCCGCGGCGCACACCCCTTGAGAAGGCACAGGCTGCCATCGCCGTACAGGAACTTTCCTGGTAGGAAGATTCCATGTCCAACACCTGATGGAACATTCCCTCCTCATCCTGGTGACGGATGAAACCCTCGCTCAGCGAGCGGAAAAAAGTGAGCAGTTTCTTCCGTTTTGGATGATCTTCTGAGAGCACCATCAGCAGCTCAGAGAGGCTGAACAATGCCCACCCATTCCCCCGGCCCCAGGGGATGAGCGTTGCAATATTGCGCTCAAAATCATAGACATGGCTCATCAACCCCTCCTCTTCCATATAGAGGTACTTTGCAAACCCAAAGAATTGGTTGATGGCGTCTTCCAGATAGGAGTCATCCTTTGCATAGAGGCTGTAGCGAATGAGGAAAGGAACTGACATATACAGGTCATCGACCCACATGGTATTTTCATGGAACTCATGCATAAGCCCTGTACGAAAGAACGTACCATCGCTTAGGCGTGGCTGGATCTTGCTGATATAGGTGCGAACCACCTCGATAATCTCCTCAAATCCATGAAGCTCATGATCCTTGCCTACTTCGAGGACCGTTGATGCAAAGGATCCACAGTCATCAAGACTGTCCAGGCTTGTCATCAGATGATGGACAGCAGTACTGCCTCCAAGATGCTCCTTGTCCCACATGGCATACGCGTATGAATCAAGACTGGCTTGTATATGGTTTTCCAGATACTGTGCAATGCGGTACGCCAGAGAAGGATCAGAGGAGCAGAGCATCCGCTCTGTTTCCACCAGGCCATAGAGGGTGACACCTAGAGGATAGTTCCAATGCCCAAACAGAGGATTGTCATTATACATCCGTAGGTAGGTATCTTCTCCTTCAAGATGCCAGAAATCCTCTCCGTTTGCTGTAGAAAATGGCTTGGTGTATTGAAGTGAGTATACATCAGGACGTGCATCAAACGGACCAGCTATCAGGTATCGATAGGGATACGATCCAGGGAGGACTGGATTTGAGACCTCTATCACATCATTGGTCTTTGCATTAAGAACCTCCAAGGTGACCGGACTCTCAATCCTTGCATGGAGCAGGAGGGTATGCCGACCTGCTTGTAGTTCCAGGGATCCTTCCACAGGAAGCTCATCAAGAAAAAGCCGAGCATTGCTCCTGAAGGTACACCAAAGGTCCTTCTCCAAGGTAAAGGAGGTTGCCAATACCGCACATTGGCCTTCCTTTGCATCGGGAAAAATGCTGGTAAGATCTACCGATTCCCCAAGTAATTCAGGGCGTTCAGGATACCAATCCAAAGAATGCAAGGACTCCAAGGTAAGAGTTTCCAGCAGTGTTTCCTGGGCAACTGAGTAACACAACCCTTCCATCTCGCTGTAAAGGGAGGGCATAAGGAAATAATAATCCAGTTTACCGACCCACGTACCGAATTCACAGCCAAACCCTCCATTGGTGTTTTCACAGAGCAGGACCAAATCATTGAGGCCTTTTTTCATAGGAAGTTCAAATATCTGTTTGCTTCGATACCGTTCGCTGAAAATATCACTCTCCCCCACCAAGGCACCATTCACATATATCTTGACCGGACCATAGGGAATGAGTGCGAAGCGAAGTGTAGTCTCTCCTGTGCTGGGGTACACTCCCCAGATATAGCTGTAGGAACCAAGAGGAGCTGAGGGAAGCAAACTCTGCAAGTCTGCATGATAGCGGTAATCTTCTCTTCGGTAGATTCCTCGTTTCACGAACGGTCGCCAGGTATATTGGCCGTCTTCGTGTGACGCAAGGTATCGTTGTACAATAGTTTTTGCTGCATCCATTGATGATACGTGTTTCATATGGCTTGATCCCTCCATGCCTTTAGTATCGTGTTGAAATGGTGAGGTTGCAAGTGAATGCAAACAAAGCTCGATAAAAAACTATTTCCCTCTTGCCAAAGAAGAGAACATTGTGTACGTTAGTAAGCGTTAACTTACTTTGGAGGAACCGATGCAGACAAAACGACAAATTGAATTGGTTGAAGCAGCAATCCGCGTAACAGCCAATGATGGTATCCAAAAGCTGACCATCCGGAATGTGGCCTCCGCCATTGGAGTCAGCGAAGCAGCTGTATACCGGCACTTTGCAAGCAAACATGAGTTATTGCAAGCAATCCTTGTCCATCTTGATAGCTTGCTTACCCCACAGTTTGCTACATTGCTCGCATCAAAAGATTCCTACAGGGAAGCGCTCACCAAGTTTGTACATGACTTGTTCACACTTTTGGAACATAATGCAGCATTTACCCTTATGCTGTTCGCTGAGGAGACATTCAATGTTGACATTCAACTCAAGCCACAGTTGGATTCACTGCTACAGGGGAACCTAAAGCAGCTCTCTGCGTTCTATGCAGAGGCCATTGCAGAGAAGCGTTGCAGGAATGATATGAACCCTGTTCAGCTTGCAATGATCACCCTCGGTACCATCCGCCTCTATGTCTCGCGTTGGCATATGCAGGATGAACCATCAAACCTAAGTGAACAGGCAAAGCCTATCACCGCTGGCCTGAGCACGCTCTTCTCATTGCAATAACTGTACATTTCAAAGACAGAAAGGGAATGTTCATTTCTTTTATATGTAAGTAAACGTTAACTATCGGAGGATGTATGCGATTTTTCACATCATTTGCTAAACGCCCATTTCTTCTCTTGCTCGCGGTATTGGTTCTATCCTCTATCTTTGTCATCTCCATTACAAATAATGCAGTGCTGGAGACGGACCTTGATGAGTATATGCCAAAGACCCACCCGGCCTTTATGGCCAGCGATGAGGCAGAGAGCCTTTTTGGTATCAAGGATGCAATACTTATCGTAGTTGAACACCCTGAGGGCATTTACAACCCTGGTACCATCGAGAAGATTGATGCCATCACTGTAGCACTCCAGGAAGAGTTCGATGCAGTGGAATCCGTAACCAGTCTCACGACTGCAGACAACATCAAGAGTGATGATGGATTCCTTGAGGTTGAACCATTCTACTCTGGAAAAACGAGTGAATCGGCAATCTCACAAATGCAGGATGAGGTAGAAGACAACCCCATGATCTATGGGAGAAATGTCAGTAAGGATGGGACGGCTACACTGATCATTGCTGAACTGAACAGTGACATAGAGGCAGAGACACTGCAGACATGGGCTGGGCAGTGGGAAGGACCTGAGAACCTCATGGTTGCAGGACGCCCAGTGGTTGAAGGGGCTCTAGCAGAGCTCGGACCAAAGGACATGGCGATCATGTTCCCCTTGGTCATCATCACCATGATCATCCTGCTGTATCTCTTGTTGCGTTCACTGCGTGATACGGTACTGAATATGGTCATTGTGCTTTTCGGGACACTGGTCTCCTTCGGCTTGATGACCTTGTTGAACATACCCATCTATGCCGTTGATACCATGATTCCTGTCATGTTGATCGCCATCGGGGTTGCCTATGGTATTCACATGCACAATACCATTCACCACCTGATGCTCTCCTACCCTGACCTTTCCAAAGGAGAACTGGCTACCCAGTCCCTGAAACAGATGGTAAGGCCGATTATCATGACAGCAATAACCACAGCTATCGGATTTGTTGCCCTGATGAGCAGCAAGGTACTTCCTGTCCGGTATTTTGGGTTGTTTGCAGCCATCGGTGTCCTCTCTGAGATGTTGCTTGCCCTGTTGCTTTTCCCTGCTTCCCTCTATCTTCTGGGTAAGCCCAAGTACAAGAGAGCAAAGGCAGATCTTGAGTTACAACAGGGAAAAGGGACTCTCTCGGACAAGCTCCAAGCACTCCTGCTGCGTCGTCCGAAGATGGTTGTTTTCATCTCACTTGCCGTGCTCATCATTGGAATCTGGGGAACAAGCATGGTATGGATCGATACAAGCTTCCTGGCAAACTTTGAGGAAGACAGTACGATCGCACAGACCGACCAATTCGTAAACAGCAAGTTCGGAGGCACCTCCACCTTGAATATCATCCTGAGCGGGAATGAGACAGACCTCTTCAAGCATCCAGAGGTACTGCAGGCGATGGATTCCATGCAGGATGATATCGAGAAGGACCCTGTTGTAGGAAATACCCTCTCCCTTGCAACCTTCATCAAGCAGATGAACCAAGTGATGTTGGAACATGAGGAGGGAAGTTACAGCATCCCGGACTCCCAGGAACTGGTAAGTCAGTATCTCCTGCTCTACGAATTCTCCGGTGATCCAGAATCCTTGGAAAAGGTCGTTGACTACGAGTATACCAGTGCAAATATTACTGTCCAGTTAAAGAGTGACAGCTCTGCAGTTCTCAAGGATATCCTTGCTGTGGTCGATTCCTACCGCCCCGTCTTCGCCGAACATGAAATTGAAGTAACGTATGCCGGTAGTGGATACAAGGCCTTCATATTCAGCGAACTCTTGCTGGAAGGACAGATCATCAGCTTGGCCCTAAGCTTTGTAATTATCATCATTCTTCTGGCTCTCCTGTTCAAGAATCTGTCTATCGGCATCGTGGGAACCGTCCCCATTGCCATCACGGCTATCGTGAACTTTGGAGTAATGGGACTGCTTGGGATCCCGCTCAGCAGCGCAACTGCCTTGATAACCAGCATTGCCATCGGTATCGGTGTGGACTATGCCATCCACTTCCTGGAGCACTACACAAATGAACGCCTGGAGGGATATTCACTTGAACAAGCCACGAGATCGACACTGAGGCATACAGGGAGGGCAATCATCTTCAATGCAATCGCCGTAATGGGTGGTTTTGCAATCCTGATGTTCAGCGTATTCCCTCCCAACAGGCAGGTTGGTGCTCTCATCGTCCTGAACATGGCAACCAGTGCCTTGGGCACGCTTACCATACTGGTGGTGCTTGTGCACTACCTCGAGAAAAAACATGTGTTTCCTCCAAAACGCATACGATAACAATAGAAGGAGTTACTTATGAACACACGTACAACCAAACGAATCAGTGTGCTTGCACTGCTCTTGACGTTCGCCTTACTTACCGTGAGCGCAGCCACCCCTAGTGGCAGCGAGGTAATGTGGGAAGTCTATAACCGTGATAGCGGGGATACCATGAGTGCCAATCTGATCATGACCATTACCAATGCAAGAGGATCGGTCAGGGAACGAACAATTGCCCAGTACCGAATGGATAAGAATGGGGTTGAGAGCAAGCTTATGTTCTTCCTCTCCCCCAGTGATGTAAGAAATACCAGCTTCCTCAGCTTCAGTTATGAGGATGGCAGAAGTGATGACCAGTACATCTACCTGCCAGCGCTCAGGAGAGTGAAGCGTATCGCAAGTGACAGCAAGAACGACTCGTTCATGGGCTCAGACTTCACCTACGACGATATGGGAAGCCGACATCCTGAACTGGACAACCACACAGTTTTGAGGAAAGAGACGGTGAACGGGGTTTCGACCCTGGTTGTAGAGAGTATAGCAAAAGGTGATGAGGACTATCCCAGGACCCTCTCGTGGGTTGTAGATGGAGAGTGGTTCGGCCTGAAAAAGGAGTTCTACCTTCCCGATGGAACGCTCGCAAAGACACTCACGATCGACGAATATGAAGCAATTGATGGCATCTATGTCATCACTGATATGACGATGAAAAACCTCGAGGAGAACACCTCCACCAGGATTCAGATGGAAAAGGTTGAATTCAATCAGGACATTAATGACAGCTTCTTTAGTGAACGACAGATGAAAATTGGACCAAGGAGATAAGTAATGAAGCGAAAAAACATCATACTAGCAAGTATTTTACTCATTGCAGTCCTGTCACCGGCAGTAGCCGGGGACGGGGTATTCAGCGGCATGGTTAGAGACTATGCCACCCTTCGATTTGACCAAGCTGACATGCCTGTGCATGAAATAACAGCTGACCTTAAGTATGACTACTATGGGGACCTGGGAAAACTCACCCTGCACCCGGTAGCGTACAGCACACCCAACGAAGGTGTTGAATTAGATCTTCAGGAAGCCTACTTCGATTTCTATCTGCAGGATGCAGACCTCAGGGTCGGTAAGCAGAAGGTCATCTGGGGTGAAGCTGAGGGAGCATTCATTACCGACCTGGTTAGCCCGAGGGATATGCGCTCGTTCATCCTTGCTGACTTTACGGAGATCCGTAAGGCAGTTCCGGCCATCAAGATCGATTATTATGCAGGAGATTACACCCTGCAGGGAATCTGGGTGACGCATTTTATCCCATCCACGCTTCCTTCCCAGGATTCAATGTGGGCACAGACCCCTTCCATGCCGTTTCCTCCAACAGTTACTGCTACGATCAATGATCCCAGTATGCCAGAGTCCAGCCTGGAAAATAGTGAGGCATTCCTCTCGTTGGGTAGGTTTGGAAATACCATAAGCTGGAAGGTAAACGGAGGATATGTGTTCACCGATGAACCCTTGGTTACAGGGGTAACTGCTCCTACTCCGACCTCAAGAGAAATATCTCAAGGTTATGAGCGGTACGGATTTGTTGGAGGTAGCTTCAATACAACCCTGGGAAGTGTGGTGCTCAGGGGAGAGGCTGCTCTAGCTCTCGAAAAACCGTTGAATAGCGTTGATACCACAAGTAATCCACCCATCTCAATCGAGTACCATAACCAGATACAGACGTTAGTGGGACTGGATTGGAATATGCTTGGAGCCCAGTGGTCGAGTCAGTATCTGCTTACCTATACCCATGACCATAATGATTCATTGGTGAGTCAGATGAGACCCATCAAGGAGTTTGCCCACACCCTCACCTTCAGGGTTCAGGATACATTCCTTGATGAACGCCTGACTGCAAAACTCTTCACCTACGTGGAACTAGAACCTGCCAATGCCCTGATAAGGCCATCCCTCTCCTATAACTTTGGAGATGGAGTCTTGCTTGAAGGCGGCGTGGAGTTATTTGTTGGTGATGAAGAGGGTACTTTCGGAGTCTACCAGGATAACTCCATGGCCTGGGCTGCACTTCGCTGGTACTTCTAGTACTTCATCAATCGCTTTGCAACATGGCTGCCTTTCTCCAAAGAGAGGCAGCCTTTGTTTGTATATGCACAAAGCGAAGGGAGCCTCTCTCTGGAAGCTCCCTTCAATAACCTAGACCAGCTGCTTAGCCGATTAACTCTGCAAGGTCATTCTCTACGGATGAGATTCCGGCAATCCCGAAGTTCTCAACCAATACGCTGGCTACATTCGGTGAAAGGAATGCAGGCAATGTAGGCCCGAGGTGGATGTTCTTCACACCAAGATAAAGCAAGGCAAGCAGTACAATAACAGCTTTCTGCTCATACCAGGCAATGTTGTAGGCGATGGGAAGATCATTGATGTCATCCAAGCCAAAGACTTCCTTCAACTTCAAGGCAATAAGTGCCAAGGAGTAGGAGTCGTTGCACTGACCAGCATCAAGGACGCGGGGGATTCCACCGATATCACCAAGGTTCAGCTTATTATAGCGATACTTTGCACATCCTGCGGTCAGGATTACCGTATCCTTGGGCAGATTCTTTGCAAACTCCGTGTAGTAATCCCTGCTCTTTGAGCGGCCATCACAACCACCCATGACCACGAACTTCTTGATCGCACCACTCTTCACGGCTTCCACTACCTGATCGGCAAGAGCGAAGACCTGCTCATGGGCAAATCCACCGATGATCTCACCTGATTCAATCTCCGTTGGAGCAGGACAGGTCTTGGCAAGTTCAATGATTTCACTGAAGTCCTTCTTATCACCAATGCCACCTTCAATATGCTTGCAGCCCGGGAAACCGGTTGCTCCGGTGGTATAGAGGCGGCTCTTGTATGATTCGGCTGGAGGTACGATACAGTTGGTGGTCATCAAGATGGGACCGTTGAAGGATTCAAACTCCTTCTTCTGCATCCACCATGCATTACCATAGTTTCCGTAGAAGTTGGGATACTTCTTGAATGCGGGATAGTAGTGGGCAGGAAGCATCTCAGAGTGGGTGTATACATCAACACCAGTACCCTGGGTCTGTTCAAGCAACATCTCGAGGTCCCTAAGGTCGTGACCGCTGATAAGGATACCAGGGTTCTTGCCAACACCAATCTTTACCTTGGTCATTTCAGGGTTACCATAGGTGCCGGTATTTGCTCCATCGAGCAGTGCCATGCCTGCAACACCCCATTCCCCTGTCCTCAGGGTAAGGGCAACAAGCTCATCGACACTCTTCTCTTCAAGCAGGTCATTCAGGGCACTCTGGATAAAGGCATCGAGCTCTTCATTTTCCTTGATCAGGTTGTTTGCATGCTTGGTATAAGCGCTCACTCCCTTTAGGCCATAGGTAATCAACTCCTTCAAGGAGCGGACATCTTCATTACTTTCAGCAAGTACGCCAACAGTCTTGGAAAACTCTTCATAGGAAGCAGTGTCGGTGTTGTCATAGAGAGCGGCTTCACTCAATCCTTCCTTATTGGAAAGCTCTTTGAGCAAACCCTTCTTTGCCTCAATGGTTAGGAGAATTCGCTCGGTTACCTTTTCATCGTCAAAGTTTGCATTGGTGATGGTGGTGAACAGATTGTAGGTGACAATGTGGTTGATATCCTTACTGACCGACTTGTTTTCAGCGCGGAGTCTGGTTGCCACCTGGCTCAGCCCTTTGGTCACATAGATCAAAAGATCCTGCAGGTTTGCGGTCTCTGGCTGTTTGCCACATACCCCTACTTGCGTACATCCGAAATTGCGGGCGGTTTCCTGACATTGGAAACAGAACATCTTGTTGTCCATTTGATTTCTCCTTATAAAGTTAAAAGCTGACTACCAGAAACATCTTGAAACGTTCTGGAGCATATATTGCATGCGGTAGATTACTGGGCATCAGAATTGAATCCCCTTTCCCCAGTTTGAAATCCTGACCATCAATGGTCACTAGTCCTTCGCCGTCAAGGGCAATGACCAGAGCATCCCCGCTACTTGCATGAGTGCTGATCTCCTCCCCTTTCTCGAAAGCAAAGAGGGTAAGGCTGTGATGTTTGTCCTGTGCAAGGGTCTTGCTCACGACCTGTCCTTCCTGATAGGTAACCTGGTCTGCAAAACGCATCAATTCAGATGGTTTGAAATTCTTAATCATCGCAATCACAACTCCTTTATTGATTCTCTCTATGTCTCATAGTACATACATCGTATAAAAACCAGACATGTCAGTATGTTGTAAATCCAACATTTATGGTTTTTTTATCAATCTTGAGTTTCATGCAAAAACCTCCTATACTCAGCTTCATGAAATACGGGAGGACCCACTTTTGGGAATCATAGAATTGCTCATGCTCTCTGTAGGCCTTGCTATGGATGCATTTGCTGTATCCTTATGCAAAGGACTCAGGATGCGCAGAATCAATTGGTCCCAGGGAATCCTCATCGCGTTCTCCTTCGGATTCTTCCAAGCGGGAATGCCGATCATTGGATGGGCGCTCGGTCATCAGTTTGAACGATTCATTACACCTGTAGACCATTGGATTGCGTTCATCCTCCTCTCCATCATTGGAGCAAAGATGCTCTATGATTCCATCACAGAAGACCCCACCTGCCCCGTGGAAACAGTAGATCAGATTGATCTCAAAGAACTATTACTGCTTTCCATCGCAACCAGTATCGATGCCCTGGCAGTTGGGATCACCCTAGCATTTCTGAACACCGATATCATCCTCTCCATCTCCTTGATCGGCATTATCACATTTTTCCTCTCACTGCTTGCCGTCATCATCGGAAACCACTTTGGTAATCGCCTGCAGAGCAAGGCGGGAATTCTGGGAGGGATTGTCCTTATCCTCATCGGAGGAAAAATCCTACTCTCCCACCTTGGTATCATCGGTTTCTAAATCCTCACTCTTTCCATCATCAGAGGGCTCCCCTCTCATAACACGACCCATTAGGAAGAATGCAATCAGCATGGAAGCTGAACCATAGAGGAATATCGCCCTGAATCCGAATAAGTCGATAAAGGCTCCGGTAATCGGAGGACTGATAATGGACGCGAGCTGGCTGAAGAAATAGTATAGGCCTGTATAAATACCCACCGTCTGATAGGTAGACATCTGCCAGAGCATCGGGAAGCTGTTGGTAACCACCGACACCCAAAATATCCCAAAGCCGAAAAGCAGGGCCCAGAACGTGTATTGACGGAATGCATCACTCATCCCACTGGTGAGTGGATCATGCAGGAAGACCCCTGCAAGTAAGATAACCAGAATTGCCAAGGAGAGACGAATCGTTTTCTTTCTTCCTACCCGGTGTGCCACAATTCCTGAAGGAATGGCGAAGAGAGCATATGCGATGCCCACCATACCGGCAGCCAAGCTTGCAGTGCCACTGCTGGTTCTCAGAATATCCTTGGAGTACAGGCCAACAAAGGGAAGAATCCCCTGGTACCCAATAAACCAGAACAGTAATGAGAGCAGAATAAAGAGAGCACTCTTGTCCTGCTCCTTGAAGATGACCTTCAGGGAGTGAAGGATTGGCTCCTTTTTTTCGCTTTGCTCAGACGCAGTTGCCTTTCTCTCCTTTACAAAGAAGAAGAGAAGCAGTACGGCGATGATGACAAGAACAGAGGAGATGGGGAAGGCAAGGATTTCGGTGGTGGGACCACGACCGGGAAGATTGATCGGGATATCCATCAACCGTGCAAGTCCGACTGTTCCTACGATGGTGGCAATGCCTCCCATGGTATTGATTACACCGTTGGCTTCACTACGAAGATTTCCGGGTATCATATCGGGCATGAGTGCGACGACAGGTCCACGAACCGCCTGTTTGAACAGGTTGAGAATGAACACCAGCAGGATAAGCAGCCAGAGACTGTTCAAGGCCGAGAAGGGTATCAAGCCAAAGGCAACCGCTGTAACGGGGAGACAGATGACGATAAACGGCATCCTTCGCCCTATCCTCGTATGGGTCCTATCGCTGATGGCACTGAAGACAGGAATCAGGAATATGGCCAGAATATTATCGAAGGTCATGATCGACCCGATCAGGGCCTTGGACTCTACAAAACGGGCAAGAAAGATAGGGACATAGGTATCATAGAGAGGGTCCATCAGTCCCATGGTAAAAAATCCAAGACCGATCAGAAAGGTGGTAGTGTAGTACCCCTTCAACCCCTTTTTTTGTGTTTTGGCCATCGAAAGACTCCTTGTTACGCTCCAATTGCAATAAGTGTACCATACATTTCCAAAAGGGCGGTAGGCTTTCCTTGGCTCTGGACGAAATCCCGTGTTTACGGTACACCATGCTCATGCAAACAGTCACTACAAAAGAAGCACTACAGAAACACCTCTCCCTTACTGAGCATGAAATCGCCTTTGATGAACATATAAGCTGTTCCCTCCCTATAAAAATACCTACTTATTTTCTCTCCTTGATCAACCCAGAAGATCCAAATGATCCACTCAGGCGACAGGTAGTTCCTACAAGAGAGGAACAGGTTTTTGAGCCCAAGGGGAGCACAGACCCTTTGGAGGAAGTCAGGTACAGCGTGCAAGATCGACTCATTCACCGGTATAAGAGCAGGGTCGCCTTCCTGACCACTGATATCTGTCCTCTGTATTGCAGGCACTGTTTCCGTCGCCGTTTCACGGGGACTTTCCAGGGTCCTGCAAGTGAAACCCAGATTATTGAGGCAGCAACCTATGTGGCAAATCACCAGGAAGTGACAGAGATACTCTTTACCGGTGGTGATGTGCTCACCCTCTCCGATTCCCGTTTACAATCCATGATAGAAGCGTTCAGAAGCAAGCGCCCTGACCTTGTAATCAGACTCTGTACAAGGATGCCAGCCTCCTATCCTGCAAGGATCACAGACTCCCTGATCACCATGCTGAAGCAGTTCCGGAGTGCCCCATTCTACCTCATGTGTCAGTTCAATCATCCGAGGGAACTTACCTCTCAGGCAATTGAAGCGATAGACCGCTTTGTTGATGCGGGTATTCCGGCAATGAATCAGACAGTATTGCTAAGAGGGGTAAATGATGATGTAGAGGTGCTTGTTGAGCTTTGCAATCGCTTGGTTTCCCACAGGATCAAACCTTATTACCTCTTTCAAGGAGACCTCGTGGAAGGAACTGCTCACTTCCGTGTCCCCATCGAAAAGGGGCTTCACCTGGAAGAACAACTGAGACAGCGTCTCTCAGGTCTTGCCATGCCGGTTTACGCAATTGATCTCCCTGAAGGTGGAGGGAAGGTCCCTCTGGGTAGGAACTATCTACTGGGGAAAAACGGACAAGGTGAATGGATGTTCAGAAATGCGGAGGGAGTAATCAGGACCTATCCTGATCCAATCAGAGAGGAGCTATCCGATCAAGGACATCTTGAATAGCTTTGGTGCGGATATCCTGACGCTGTGATTCATACACCTCCGGCTCCATGAATACCACTTCTTCCTTCTCTTCGAAGGCAGGAACAAGAATGGGTTCTTCTCCCGCTTTAAGAGGAATAGCTGGTTCTACTGCTTCAGGTTCTGTTACCGGTGTAATTGCTTCCACTGCTTCAGGCTCTGCTACTGGAGTAGCCTCTTCGACCACTTCAGGCTCCACGACTGGGGCGGCTTCTTCCACTACTACTGGTTCATCCACCTGGATTGAAATTTTTGGAGTGGGAATCTTGGGCACAGGTGGAATGAATTTCATTTCAACCAGATAATCCTGCACAGCCTTTCTCACCGGTTCTTCCATGGAGTCAAGTAGCGCTGGAGCCAAATCCATGACCATGTCGCTACGATACCTGTCGTAGAGTGCAACAGCCTCCTCCTCACTCAGCCCAGGGCTGGGTAGAGAAGCCTGCAATTCCGCTATATAGGTCTCCTTGTTTGCCTCGAGCTGGCTGACAATTTGCGCAACAACCTGGGGAATCATACGGTCAACCAACTGAGGAACATACTCATCCACTTCCTTGGTCAACTCCTCTCTCATCGTCTCCAACTGCGTGGCGACACTTCCCTCGATAGCTGTCTGCAGATTAACCGCTTGTGCTCTCAGCTCTGCCAAATTCTTTTCAACATACGATTCAAGCTCACTCTGAAGTACGCCCTGATAGGCTTCTTGATCAGATCTGAGCGTCTCACTGAGGGAGGGAAGCACCAGTTCCTCCAATTGCCCTGCAAGGGAATTGAGGAGAGTTTCGTCCTCCAGGATTTGTGCAGCGATGGAATCTTTCAATACCGGCTCAAGTTGCTCTTGGAGTCGAGGCAACAGCTCCCGCGCCAAGGTCTCAGCCTCTGAGACCTCTTCCACTGTGGGTTTTCTAACCGGGGGAGTTACCTCCATCAAGGGCTGCAACTGCCTATCTTTTGCTTGCTGGAGAATTTCATTGGGCACGCCTGGGCGAAGATACCACATTCCGACAAATACGAATGTAGTAACAACAATGGTAATGACCAGCAAATTGATCAGGACAGACTTTTTCATTTCGAACCCTCGTATGGAAAAGATTTCATCGCTGGGATGAAATTCGTAATCCTATGGTATCACAATAGGTTATGACTTGTCGATGAATTACCTTCTTTGAGCGGTGATTACCCAAAACCACCACATCCAGGCCTTGCACATCGGTCACTGGAACAATATCCAGCTGTGCTCTCTCTCGATCAAGAAATCGTTTGAAGGAAAGCCCTTCTCTCCCCCTACAGCGAAAGAAACGTAACAGCAGTGGTGCCTTGATAAACAATATATGGTCACACAAAGGCTCCAAGCCCATACGCCCAAGAAGCGCAGCATTGAGAATGAGTGCTGGCTTTTGCTCCTCTCTTGCCTCCCAGATAAGACGTTTACACGTTTCAACCATCTTTGGGTGGGTTATCGATTCGAGCTCCCTCAGTTTTTCAGTGTTGCTGAACACCAGTGTTCCGAGTGCTTTTCTGTCGACCTCTCCACTGTTTATGATCGACTGGCCGAAGGCTTTCCTCAGAGCAGCCTTGCTCTCATTGAGTGCATCATGCCCCAAGGAGTCAACATCGACCACTTGGCAACCAAAAGAGGCAAATACCTTTGCATACTGGTCCTTACCGGCACATGCCCTACCGGTCAACCCGATAACCATCATCAGTGTATATCTCCCCAGTTGTCCCCAACCTCGATACTGGTCTTCAACGGGATACTGAGCTTTACCGCCCCTTCCAGAGCTTCCTGTACTACGTGTTTTGTCTCTTCCACCTCATCATCAGGCACTTCGAATACCAGTTCGTCATGGATCTGAAGCAGCAAGGTGGCCTTGAGTCCTTTTTCCTTGATGGATGCAGAAATACGGAGCATTGCAAGCTTCATGATATCAGCCGCTGTCCCCTGGATAACCGTATTTACCGCGATACGCTGCGCTTTCGCACGCTCGACGGCACTCCTGCTGTTGATCTCGGTGATGGTTCTCACATGCCCAAGCAAAGTCCTTACATAGCCATCCTTCTCTGCGCGGCTCCTTGTGGATTCTACAAAGGCCTGGACCCCACTATAGCGCTGGAAGTATTGATCGATGAATTGCTTCGCTTCGCTGTGAGATATCTTGAGGTCCTTCGCCAGGCTATGGGTCCCCATACCGTACATGACACCGAAGTTGATTGTCTTGGCAATACGGCGTTGATCGGAGGAGACTTCGGCGAGGGGAACATCGAAGATCAAGCTCGCGGTAGAACGATGCACGTCCACACCCTCTTCAAATGCTCTCTTGAGCCCTGGGTCGTCAGCCATATGTGCCAATACCACAAGCTCAATCTGTGAGTAGTCAGCAGAGAGGAATCGATGTCCTTTCTTTGGAATGAACGCAGAACGGATTCTTCTCCCCTCTTCGGTCCTAACAGGAATGTTCTGGAGGTTGGGGTCCTTGCAAGAGAGTCTTCCTGTTTCAGTGCCTGTCTGGCTGAATGAAGGGTGAATCCTGCCGGTTTCAGCATTGATCTGAAGGGGAAGCTTGTCGATATAGGTACTCTTGAGCTTATTGAGCATCCGGTATTGCAAGATCAAGGCAACTTCCCGGTAGGTCTCCTGCAAAGGCTCCAGTACTTCAGTTGCAGTGGAGAATCCTGAGCGGGTCTTGGCACCGGTAGGAATCTCACGCTCTACAAAAAGCACTTCCTGCAATTGCTGTGGGGAGTTCAGGTTGAAACTATGCCCACAGATGGAGAAAATCTCCTCCTTGATGACATCAATGCGCTTCTCAAACTCCTGGGAGAGAGGCTCTATTCGACTTCTCTCCAAGTAAATACCCGCAAGTTCCATGTTTGCAATGATCAGGAGCAAGGGCATTTCAATGTCATTGAGTAAATCAAGCAAGCCTCTTGCCTTGAGAAGTTCCAGGAACACCTCATAGAGGCGGAAGGTCACATCAGCATCCTCTGCACCATAGAACACCACCTGGTCCAAGGGGATATCACTCAACAATTTTCCTTTTGGCACAATATCGCTGTAGCGGACCGTCTTATGCTCCAAATACTTCTCTGCAAGATAGTCCATATTGAATACCGAGGTACTATCCAACAACCATGCTGCAACCATGGTATCGAAGACAACGCGCTTGGGAACCACCCCCCAACGCACCAATACCTTGTAGTCGTACTTGAAATTCTGCCCGATAAGCGAGAGTTTCCCACTCCCGAGATAGTCGGCAAGTAAGTCACGCACCTCATCGACTGGCAGGAGTTCCTTTCCCTCATGCACCAAGGGAACATAGTAGGCTTTCTCTGCCTCATTGGTGAATGAAAAACCAATAACATCGGCAACCATCTCATCAATACTGGTCGTTTCAAGATCGAATGCTACTGGTTTTCCTGCCTTCTCATATGATGCAAGCAACTCAGAAAGTGCTTTTATCGTTGTCACGGCCTCATATGAACCGTTCTTGGAGGCTTTCTTCACAGGCTTTTCAGGAAGGAACGAGGAGGCATCCCCTCCCGAGGCCCGTCCAAGTTCCTTGAGTATGGTCCGCATCCCAATCTCCTGGAACAGGGGTATGGCTGCCTCATAGTCTACATCCTTGACCAAGTACTGATCAGTATCGAAGGTTTCGACATTGAATAAATCACGCCTGAGCACGACCAGACTCTTGCTCAGATGCGCGTTCTCCTTTCCTTCCAACAACTTCTTCTGCAAGCCGGGAGCAACCAGCTTTATATGTTCATAGATACCGTCAAGGGTACCAAATTGCTGCAAGAGCTTTGCAGCCCCTTTCTCCCCAATCCCTTTTACCCCTGGGATATTATCCGAAGAATCCCCCAACAGGGAGAGGTAATCGACTATCTGGGAGGGTTTAATCCCAAGCATCTCCTCAACTTCATTGTCTCCCATCAATTGGTAGAACTTTTCATTCTTCTTTGCTGGTCTCAACGCAAAGGTATGTTCATCCACCAATTGGAGCAAGTCCTTGTCACCAGTAAACATGATGGCATCAATTCCATGTCGGGTCGCTTCCTCGCTCAAGGTGGCGATAATGTCATCGGCCTCATACCCCTCCATCGTGATGGAGGGAATCTTCAAGGCCTTGAGGATGTTGTTGATAATGGGTACCTGAGTATGGAGGTCCTCTGGTGCGGCATCCCTGGTTGCTTTATAAGGTTCATACATAATATGGCGGAATGTCTTCTCCTTACCGTCCATTGCAACCACCAGATAGTCTGGTGAGTATTCACGTATCAACTTCAGGACCGTGGAGAAGAATCCATATACTGCAGATATGTTGTTTCCCTGGGTATCTTGCATTGGATTCCTGAAAAATCCGTAGTAGGAGCGGTAGATCAGGCCATAGCCATCAATAATATACAATTTCTTTCGATCGCTGAGCGTTGTGGACTCCTTCTTTTTCTCGTCCTGCTTAGGTGGTACGGAAAGGGGTCTATCCTTTGACTCCTTTTGTAACTTCTCTTGATCAAAATCCTGACTGGAAAACAGTTCATCCATGGTATCCCCCTATGGTTAACGAGAGCGTATCATAAGCCACATGGATATGAGATGGAAGTTCATCTTCCAGCTTTTGGTGGCTTACATTATGGCTGAGATGGGTGAAATAGGCACGCTTTGCGCCAACAAATTCTACAAAGGCCTTTGCCTCGAATACACTGTAGTGAGTTGGATGCGGCCAATATCGCAAGGCACCCACAACAAGAGTATCGAGTCCTCTAAAGTAGGGAAGACTCTCAGGCGGTACTTCGCTACAGTCGGTTGCATAGGCAAAGTCTCCAATCCTGAACGCAAAAATCTCCCGTTTGCCGTGCAGAATGGGAAGGGGGACCACCGTGAAGGGGCCAATCTCAATCGCTTCATATGCCTTCATGGTATTGAGCTGAAGATGAGGCACCCCACCTGCGATCGTACTCCCGGTAAGCACATAGGGAAAGCGGTCAGTCATCGCATGCTTTACTTCATCCTGACAGTATACAGGCAACACTTGATCCTTACAGAAGACCCTTAGGTCGTCAATACCATTAAAATGATCTGCATGGTCATGGGTATACAGCACTGCATCAAGATGGGAAATATCAGCTCTAAGCGCTTGCAGACGAAACTCCGGGGTGGTATCGACCAAGAGGGAGTGATCCCCACTCCTGATGAGGATACTGGAGCGAAAACGTTTATCCCGAGGGTCGCTGGAAGTACAGACAGGGCATTTACAGCCTATAACAGGAACACCATGGCTTGTTCCTGTCCCAAGAAAGATTACTTCAAATGGAATCATTGGGCACGTTCCGTCACTTGCATCACTGCAGATTCAAGAGCCTGTTGTCCATCCTTTGCAGCATCCTTCAACTGCTCTCGGACTTCAGGGCTGGAAAGGAGTTCCTGCAATCGGGCAAACGACTCCCTTGAGAAATCTGGGTTGCCTTGTGCCTGTTCGCTGATCACATCGAGAACCTGGGCATTCACCGATCCTTCGCGAAGGGCAAAGCTGACACCAAGAAACTGCATTCCCATACTGGGAATAAAGAAATACATCACAAAAAAGCTCAATACTGCAGCAATTACAGCTGACAGAAATGCGTGAAAAAACCCTCTTCTTGCCATGGTGATTCTCCTGAGACTACTCTACCATACTTGGACAAAGGCGAAAAGCAACACAGGCCCGGATTTCTCCGGGCCTGCGGGTAATATACAAAGGTACTATTAGAAAAGTGAGAACAAGAGAGAAACTCCAACCTTTCCATTATCAATATCTCCGCTAAAGAGTTTGTTAACCTCTGCGGCATTCTTGAAGGTATATTCTGTATCCAGCGTGTAGTTCAAGCCGAGCATAAGATTGCCTAGATTGAAGTCAACGGTAGCTCGGTAAGCGACCGGTGAGTTTATAAATGCCTCACCAAAATCATCCATGGATTCAACAGAACCAGTTTCTGCAATAATCTGAGCTTTCCCTGCATCATCAATGAGCACGCGGAAGCGTGGGCCCATGCCAAATCCAAGACGAGCAATCCCCAGAAGATCCATCGAGACACCAGCTGTTGTGAGAGCGGAAATCTCGGTATATTCATTCGAGGAAGAATCGGTATAGGTTCCAAAGGTACCTACTACATCCACTTCAGCAATGAGCAACTTCACGCGGAGATCAGCACCCAAGGTGTAGTTCTTGAAATCACCCATACCTTCCCAAGAATCTGCTTCAATTTCTTGTTTGATATCTCCCAGCGTCTGGTTGTACTGCGCAGTTGCACCCAAACTCAGATCAACAACAGCAGCACTCAGTGCTGTAGGTAGCATCACACATACGATGAGCAGTAATACCATGCTTTTTTTCTTCATTTCATAACCCCTTTTGTCATTACTTATGACACATTACTTATTGCGTACTAAATTTAGAACATTTTCAGTGCCAGCGCAAGGGAGAGGGAGGCCTTATCCACAGCAAATATGCCCCACCACTGACTTGAGGTAAACACTGAACCCAATGTTGCACTACTTTCCATCAACCATCTAGCCCTGATTCCCACAGGACCAACTTCAGAACCCAACCCGACCTGAAGATAGACCGGACTTTCGTACATCGCCTCTGTAAAGGTTTTTTCCTCAGCATCAGCACGTTCTCCATCTGCGAGTTCATAAAATGCGCGGGGACTGCTTGAAGAGGTCGGCATATAGGTAACACTGGGGCCAGCGCCGAACTCCAGGGCAAGTACTGAACCAAGAACGGGCAGACTCACTGATCCCATTCCAATCAGGAGGACTCCCTGTGCATCATCACTACAAGTAATGGGATATACCATGGCCTGGCCTTGCAGGAATGCAAGACGTGCACTCAATTCCCCTGAGAACATCCAATTATCTGGATCCTTGAATCCAAGGGAAATATCACCTGCTTCTTCAGGTGAGTAGGTGGCACCGAAGCCAAGGCTTACATTGAGTAAGCTCCTTGCACCGATAGCGGAAGGAACCATGAGGATCATGATGATAATGAGAATAAGTGAACTTTTGCGCATACAGTTTAGCAACTCCTCACCTGTATAACAGCTATGAGGCAAAGAAGCTACAAAAGAAAAGCAATTTTTTATTTGGTTCTTATATTACTCTGCTAGCGTTTCCAACTCTTGTTGCCAGAGAGCCACAGAGGAATCACTACTCATCCGCCAATCCCCACGGGGAGAAAGGGAGACCGATCCAATTTTCGGACCATCAGGGAGACAGGACCGCTTGAATTGTTGACTGAAGAACCGCCGATAGAATGTTTTCAACCAGCCAAGGATGAAATCTGGTTCATAGATATCGGCAAACGCATACTTGGCCAACCTGTACACCTTTGCGGGACTGTATCCAAATCGAACCACTTGGTAAAGAAAGAAATCATGGAGTTCATATGGTCCCACAAGATCTTCAGTCACCTGGCTGATCGTTCCATCGCCCTTTGCAGGAAGCAGCTCAGGGCTAACAGGGGTATCCACAACATCCAGCAATACTTTCTTCAATGAGGGCTCGCTGATCATGGCAATGTATGCAACCAGATGTCTGACCAAGGTCTTGGGAACTGAGGCATTCACCCCGTACATCGACATATGGTCTCCGTTGTACGTTGCCCAACCAAGAGCAAGCTCAGAGAGGTCTCCCGTTCCAATAACCAACCCACCCCTCTTATTGGCAAGATCCATTAGGACCTGGGTACGCTCACGTGCCTGGCTATTCTCATAGGTGACATCGGTAACAGCAGGGTCATGACCAATATCCTTGAAGTGTTGGCCTACTGCCTTCGAGATGGAGATGGTCAACAATTCCACACCAAGCGCTTTGGCGAGCTTGGTGGCATTCCCCTTGGTGCGCTTGGTGGTACCGAAACCTGGCATGGTCACAGCGAGGATCCCACTCCTGGGAAGATTGAGGGCATCGAAAGCCCTTACACAGACAAGCAAGGCCAAGGTAGAGTCCAGCCCTCCTGACAGCCCCACGATTACCCGTTTCGCCTTCGTGTGCTCGAGTCGTTTCTTCAACCCAAGGGACTGCAAGGTCAGAATCTTTTCACATCGTGCGGTCCTCGTCTGCTCATCGGAGGGAACAAACGGATTCCTATCAAACTTCCGGGTCAAGGAGCAGTCGCGCTCCTCAAGGGCAAATGGTATGCGTTGATAAGCACGGTCATCGTAGCCAAAACTCTGCCTACGGATTCTCTCCAAGGCAAGTTTCTGGACATCTATCTCTGTTACAAGGAGAGAGTCACTCACCCCACTCTCTTCAGCAAGCTTATGACCATCCTCATAGATCAGGTTATGGGGAGAGAACACAAGATCAGTAGTGGACTCACCCTCACCTGCATCGCTGTAAAGATATGCACAGAGCAATCGAGCACTCTGGGTTTCCACGAGTGAACGACGATACTCCTCCTTTCCGACCAACTCATCACTTGCAGAACAGTTGGTAATGACCGTCGCACCAGCAACTGCATGATCAGTACTGGGAGCGCGTGGAACCCAAAGGTCCTCACATACTTCACAGGCAATCACGAACTCGGGAAAGTTGGTGCAGGTAAAGAGTAAGCGTGTACCGAAGTAGGTACGCTGACCAAGAAACTCCATTTCAATATTCTCATCAGAGGGAACACGGAACCAACGCTTCTCATAGAACTCAAGATAGTTTGGCAGGTGTTGCTTGGGCACCATGCCAAGAATGCGTCCACCCTGGACTACTACAGCACAGTTGTACAAGCGTCCATGGAGTGGAACAAGAGAGCCAAAGACCACCAGAAGGTCGCTATTCCTGCTCTCTTCAACCACGTTGGCTATTGCATCAACAGCTCCGTTCTGTAAGGACTTCTGAAGGAAAAGATCAGCGCAGGTGTAGGCAGTAGTTACCAGCTCGGGCAGTACAAGGAGCCGAACTTCCCTCTCAACTGCTGAACGCATAAGTGCAACAATGGATGCTGTATTATGAATGGGATCCGCTACGCGAACGGAGGCCGAGGCAACTGCACATTTGACAAACCCGTCTTTCATGGTCTTTTCTCCCTATAGGTCAAGGATGGCAACGACTTCACTATGAAACGTCTGTGGATAGAGGTCGAACACCTTCACTTGGGTAAGAGTGTAGCCCTCAGAGGCAAATCGTTGCAAGTCTCGTCCCAGAGTCACACTGTTGCAAGAAACGTAGATAATACGTTGGCTCTTCCAGGAAGCGATCAAGGAAGGGAGTGAGGCATCAAGACCAACCCTGGGAGGATCGACCACGACCGTATCCACAGAACCTGTCATCTCCTTGGCCCAACGCTCAACCGGTTCACTATAGAACTCACTATCAGGAGTATGGCGATTGGCAAGGGAGAGGCACTGCCTCTGTCGCTCGACAGCAATCACACGCCTAAGCGGCTGCTGCAGAAAGGCACTGAAAGTTCCTACTCCACTGTAGAGATCCATAACAGTAGCCCCCACTGCGTGGGAGGCGACATAGCTTGTGAGGGCAGGAAGCAAGTATTCATTGGATTGGAAGAACACCGATGCAGTAACAAAGAAGGTATGCCCTCCCACCGTGGTCTTGACCACTTCATCAAGCAAGGAGACATCATCATCACCACTGAAAGCAGGAACCTCAATGAATCCGCTTCTTCCCCCCTTGTTCGAGAACATCAGGGTTCTGGCAGCCTTGAACAGTCGCTCCGGGTTCGCAAGCAGTGCATTGAGCTTCTCAGAGAGTATAGGACAATGATCAATAGGCACCAAGGACTTGCTTTTTCGCCCGAGGAACCCTACCTTGCGCCCCGCAATATCCACATGGAAGCGTACCCTGTTCCGGTACCCCCAAGCGGGGCCTGTCTCAAGACTTTCTGTACGGAAAGAAGCTGGGTCAATCCCTCCAAGCCTTTTGATGTTATCGAGGACGATGCCTTCCTTTAGAATCCCCTGAGCTGCATCCTTTGCATACTGAAAATCACAACCCCCACACACTCCCCAGTAGGGACATGGAGGGGTAATCCTCTCCTCACTTGCATGGAGGATGGTTTGCAGGGTAGAGCGGATATACCCTGCCTTCTCCTGGAAGTCCCCTAGCTCGACCAACTCACCAGGGAGCACATCCATGACAAGGATACGTTTTCCTTCCTCACTGGTTGTAAGACCTGCTCCTCCCTGGATGAGCTTCTCAATCTGATAAGCCATCGGCAAATTCCTTCGCATAGGAGGCAATGACATCCATCGCTTCCTGCCAGAATGAGACATCAGCAAGATCAATACCGGCCAATCCAGCCACCTCTGAGGCAGGCAGACTACCGGTTGCTCCAAGCAGTTCCTTGTAGGAAGCAGGAAAATCCGTACCTGTTTGTTTGCTCTGAGCCCAGAGTCCCAAGGCGAACAGCTGTCCAAACGCATACGGATAGTTATAGAAGGAGAAATCTGACGAGTAGTAGTGCCCTTTCACCGCCCACATGTACGGATGATAGACGCACAGACCATCCCCATATGTCCTCTTCTGGGCATCTTCCATAAGGGCTGAATATGCACTGGCGCTCAAGTCTCCCTCTTTTCTTCTACTGAATACCGCACTCTCAAAATAAAACCGGCTCAAGATATCGACACACACCTGTGTGGCATCCTGCAGGAAGTGTTCGATGAGGGCAAGTCTTCCCTCTTTGCTGCTCTCCTCCAGTGCTCCCTGGAAGACCAGGAACTCGCTGAAGATGGAAGCAGTCTCTGCCAAGGTCATTGGATAGGAACGGAGAAGATTGCTCTTCTGCAGTACCACATGGTCATGCCATGCATGGCCCAGTTCATGGGCGAGGGTGGACACCCCATTATAAGTGAAGTCAAAGTTTGAGAGGATCCTACTCTGCTTTGCCAGGGGGAAAGCTGTATCGTATGCTCCCCCTACCTTCCCCTTCCTGCTCTCAGGGTCAATCCATCGATTCTTGAATGCCTGGTCAGCAAAGGATCCCATCTCAGGGTCAAAGGAACTGAACTGCTGAACGATGAATGCATGGGCTTCATCATAGCTGAAGTGTTGTTCTTCCTTACCTACCGGTGCAAACAGGTCATAGAATGCACAACTCTCCAAACCCAGTGCCTTGGCCTTGTTCTGCAGGTATCCCCTGAACATGGGCAGGTTCTTCTCAATGGTGGAGATCAGCGCATCAAGGATAGGTCGGTCGATTCGTGACTGCATCAGGGAACGGTCAAGCGGGGAAGCATAGCCTCTCCTCGTATCCAAGGTGATCGTGGTTCCCTTCACTCCATTCAAACTCGAGGCAAAGGCAACCTCATAGGCCTTCCATATCTCCAGCTCTTTCTCGAATGCTTTTTTACGGATACTCCTATCAGCATTAAAGGCTTCATTTCTCAGTTGGATAACGGTTTTCTCGGTTTGCTCATCCCAGGCAGTGGAAACACTGCTGCTCAATGCTTCCTGTAAACGGGAAAAGGCATCAGTACCGCTACGGGCGAGGTCGTTTGCAAGATCTTCCATCTCCTCGCTCATGAGATGGCGCTGTTCTTCCAAGAGTTCATTCAGTGGGAACCGGTATGCTTCAAGATCTCCACCTTCCCCACTGCGCTGGGCTATTTCCTCTGCTCTGGTGGCAAGAAAATTGAGAAAGGCAACTTGCATATGCTGAACCACCAAGGAAGCCTCCTCTGTCTGCGAAACTGCCTTCATATACTCCTCATTCGCAGTATCGGTAGTAAGGCATGCTGCACTGTAGGCATCGAGGTTCTCAAGATAGTCAAGGATCAGCTCATAGGTAGAAATGAGCTCTTTCAAATCCTTTTTGGTATCAACAAAGCTTGCCTCAAGCTCTGTAGAAGCGGTAACCACCCATTGTAGGTCATGTTGAAATTCCTTGCTGGTACAGCCAGGATAGATGGGATTCAAATCCCAGGTAGGTAATGCACTCACCTCTTTCGCTCCTTATAAATTCAAATCATATTCAGCAATCTTGTTGATCAGGGTCCTGCGGCTTATGCCAAGCTCTTGGGCAGCTCGTGTGCGGTTTCCCTCCCAACGATGGAGAGCCCTGATGATTGCGTCGACTTCTACATCCTTGAGACTCTTTGCCTCTGCTGGTGTTGATGAAGGCTCATCCTTGGTCTGCGTATGGAGGGAGACCGATCCCCTCAGATCAAGGTCATCACACTGGATCTCTTCTCCACTGGTAAAAATCACTGCTCGCTCGAGAATATTCTCCAGTTCCCTGACGTTTCCGAAGAAGTCATGCTCACAAAGCAGTTGCAGTGCATCTGCAGAGAACCCGGTTACCTTGTGGCCCATCTGACGGTTAAACCGTCTGAGAATTCCTGCAGCAAGCAAGGGAATATCCTCCCTGCGCTCCCTCAGTGGCGGTATGACAATACGAACCACATTAAGCCGATAGAACAGGTCCTCACGAAATACCCCTTCCCTGACCTGTTGTTCCAGATCCTTGTTGGTAGCCGCTATAATTCTTGCATTGATGGGTATTGCCTCTGTACCACCGAGTCGGCTTATCCTACGATCCTGCAGGACCCTGAGTATCTTCACCTGCAAGGCGAGCGGCATATCGCCAATCTCGTCCAGGAAAAGGGTCCCTCCACTTGCCAGTTCAAACATTCCTGTCTTGCGTGAAGCAGCACCGGTGAAGGCACCCTTCTCATAACCAAAAAGTTCGCTTTCTAGCAGGTTCTCAGGTACTCCCCCAATATTGATGGCTACAAAGGGTCCACCTTTGACCGGACTGGAAGCATGAATCTCTCGAGCCACCACTTCCTTTCCTGTACCACTTTCACCGGTTATGAGAACGGTTGAGATAGTATCACCTATCTTGGTGATAACTTCCTTGATTTTCTTGATCGAGGAACTCTCTCCTACGAAAATCTGCTTATCATCCTCACGATTGTTTCGTGTCTCACTTTCAACCAAATTCCTCAGGTGTTGTGCATCCACAAGTTTCTTCAAGCGGATGGTCAACTCCTCTGGGTCGAACGGTTTTACAATGTAGTCTTGAGCACCGGTTTTCAGGGCAGAGACTGCATCGGTAATCTCACCATGGGCACTGACCATGATAATCGGCATGCGAAACCCTTCTCCCCTGATCCAGCTGATCAGGGAAAGCCCATCCATCCCGGGCATCTTCAGATCGATAAGTGCAGCATCATATGCCTCTTCTCGAAGCATTCGTTGTGCCGAGAGCCCATTCTCTGCACAATCACTCTCAATACCGTCGAGTTTGAGGTATTGCTGCATTAAATCCCGGATATTTGGTTCATCGTCAACAATGAGGATCTTCATTTTCTCGTTACTCCCATCAATTTGGCCGTATGGATGGACTTAGGCAGCACCACTTCTGCAACCGTACCACCCCCATCACGTGGGTAGAGCCGTATATTTCCTCCCCTTGCCTTCACAAACTGCTGGCTGATGGAAAGTCCAATCCCTGAGCCATGGATCTTTGTAGTGAAGAAGGGGTCAAAAATCTTCTTGGAATCCTCTACTCTGATACCATCCCCACGGTCCATGACATAGATATGGACAAAATTCCGCTTATCGGTGGTAATTCGTACCTCTACCTGTGGATCACGGGTATTGCTGCTCTCAACGGCATTCTTCAGGAGATTCTCAAATACTGAACGTGCCCTGTCCACATCGATGACAATCTGTTGTGGAGAGCCACTCGAGAACCGAATGGGTTTGTCAAACCGCATCACCAATGAGTTGAACAGCTCATTCAGATCAACAACAACTGGCTTACCCAATGGGTTGCGAAGAAAATCACTGACTTTGTTCGTAAGCTGGGTAAGCCTTCTGATCTCCTGTTCAATCAGCTTCAGTTCCCCGGTATGTTTTGCAGGAAGTGTCTTCTTGAGCAGGGCAAGTTGTATGGTTATGGCACTGAGCGGGTTCTTGATCTCATGGGTAAGGGTCCGTGCCGCCTGGCCAAGATTCACCAGGCTCTCTTGCTTTGCAATGGTCTCCCGATATCGACGGTTGTTCCGGTAGATGGAGAGTACCAACAAGAAAAGACCCACCAAGGTCATACTGGAGATTATACCGATGACCATAATGACCATTACCCGGTGGTTATAGTTCTGCCCATCAAAGTGGAGATATAGAACATCAGGGAAGTCGAGGGGAGCTGGAAGCAATCCATTCTCGGTAAGGGTAAGCTCACCAGTGTCCAGGAGGATGGTAAGACGGCTGAATCGGATATATTCTATCATCCCCGTCTCTCTATTGAAGGTTGCCGTCCCAGTATTCGAACCGTCCTTGGGCAGAGAACCGCGAGAATCGAAGCGATCCAAGGGTATTGTCATCGGGACATTGCCCAGGCTCAGCACCTTTCTTCCCAAGGAGTTGTACACACCAATGCCAGAGATATTCTCATCCTGCATGGCCTGCAAAGCCTTGTTGGTGCTATCCTGCAAAGCAAGAAAAACCGAGTTGAACGCCCGCTCAGCCTCACTCTGCATCCTTAACTCTTCGCGGTCAAGAATAGCTGAGGTGAGAAATATCACCAGAGCGATCAAGACAATAAAGGCAAATGCGAGCGAGGTGATGACGATGAAAGGTTCCTTTCCGTCAACGATCATCCACCTGGTTTTCTTAACAGTCAAGCGTATACTCCCCCGAGAATCCTATTCGTAATTAAGGGCATCAATCGGGTCAAGACGGGAGGCTTTCATTGCTGGATACCACCCAAAGAAGACACCGACAAACATGGAAAAACCCAACGCTAGTATGACCGAGGTATACGATAAATGCAACGACCAATCCATCACATTGGTCACACCGTAGCTGATCAAGGCGCCCAGTGCGATACCCAGCAAGCCTCCTATGATGGTCAGCGTGAGTGCTTCGCAGATGAACTGCCCACGAATGACGTTTGGGCTCGCTCCCAGAGCTTTGCGAATTCCAATCTCTTTGGTACGTTCGGCAACGGATACCAGCATGATGTTCATGATCCCGATCCCTCCAACCAAGAGACTGATGGCGGCAATAGCAGCCAGGAAAGCACTGAAGGTTCCCGTTATCTCGTTTGCCATATCTGCCAAACTAGCAGGGCTGAAGATATTATAACCATCGCTTCCCACAATACCATCAAGGTATTCGGTTACCCTGTCAGAAACCTCAATGGTATCATACCCATCCTGGACTTTCAGGACATACGCACCCACACCAGAGGTATTGGTGAAACGCTGTCCATAGGTGTTATAGGGAATAAACACCGTGTTATCATAGGAGAGGTTGAAGGTAGCATCCTTGCTCTCGAGAACTCCAACCACCAGATAGCTCTTCGCCTGGTTTCGGAACACACTTACATACTGGCCGACGGCACTCTGGTCTGGAAACAACTCCTCAGCAATATCAGAACCAAGCACAATAACCTGACGATAGTTGATGTTGTCCATCGATTCGAAGAAACCACCCTCGGCATACTCCAGATTAAGCACCGCTCCATAGCTTGAGAGCACCCCGGAAACCGATGCGTTGACAGTCTCCTGTCCACTGCGGATCTGGGCATTGCTGTTGTTTTGGGGAAGCACTGTGGTCAATCCCTCGATATCCCTAAGCAGGGTATCGCTGAACTCCTCGTCAAAGGTACCACTCGAGCGTTGCGCATAGGATGGATATACGGTAATCATATCCAAGCCACCTACGGCGATGCTGTCGGTAATACTCGTTGATGCACTCTGTCCAATGGTCAGGATGGCTACAACCGAAGCTACCCCGATAACAATACCCAACAGGGAGAGTGCGGTCCTCATCTTGCTGCCACGCATTGCTGAGAATGCAAGTTTTATGTTCTCAAACAGCATAGCCTTCCTCCAGTTTTCCATCACGCAGGTGTATCTGCCGATGGCATCGCATTCCCAGTTCCCGGTCGTGGGTTACGAGAATGACCGTCCTACCTTCAGCATTCAACTCCTCAAAGAGTTCCATGATTTGGCTTCCGGTCTTGCTGTCCAGTGCGCCAGTGGGTTCATCTGCAAGCAGAATGGTAGGGTCATTTACCAAGGCACGAGCCACTGCCACCCGCTGTTTCTGACCACCTGAGAGTTCATTGGGACGGTGGTACATACGGTCTGCAAGGCCAACACGCTCTAGCGCATCAGCAGCCTTTTGCTTACGTTCACGTACTCCCATGCCAGCATAGAGAAGCGGGGTTACCACGTTCTCAAGGGCTGTCAGCTTTCCCAGCAGGTTGAACTGCTGGAAAACAAAACCTACTTTTCGGTTTCTGATATACGCCAACTCAGTTTCATTCAAGCCAGCGGTATTCTCACCATCAATGTCGATCAGGCCACTGGTTGGAGTATCGAGACAGCCGATAAGATTCATCATGGTTGACTTTCCACTTCCTGAGGGCCCCATGATCGAGGTAAACTCTCCTTTCTTGATGGATAGGGTTACCCCGTCAAGGGCTTTCACAATGAAATCACCCATAACGTAGTAGCGCCTTACGTCCTCAAGATGTATTACATGCTGTTCCATTGCCATCACCGTAGTGGTCCTCCACCCATGCCCCCACCAGGTCCTGTCATGGTGACCAGGGCGGATGCACTGGTATCAGTCTTCTTGATAATCAGGGTATCCCCTACCTTGAGGTCACCACTGAGAAGCTGGCTGATTCCCTCACCCAGGTACTTCACGGTAACAGCAACCGTTGTGGTACTTCCGTCCGCCAATTTCTTGGTGACATAGCTGGTTCCACGGGAACTCGTCACAGCACTCTGGGGAAGCAGCACCAGTGTAGTTTCTCCCTCACTTGCAATCGAGCCTTCAAAGGTGAAGCCTGGGGCAATCTGGGCAGGAGGATCAGATATGGTAAGTTCCACATCCATTACCCCGATTCCTTGGTTGGTATATCTTCCAAGCATTGGGATGTAAGTCACCTCTGCATCCACTGCCGATGATGGATAGGAATCAAAGTAGAGTGTAGCTATCTGACCAAGCTGTACATACTGCATATCGATCTCATCAATTTCGACCGTTGCCTTGAGCGCAGAGCGGTCAATGATGGTCATTGCACTGGCTCCTGCATCAAAGTAATCACCTTGGCTGACATTGACCTCTGCCACCACCCCATCAAAATTTGCATATGCCTTGGTGTAGTCCAGTCGATTCTGAGCCGATTGCAATCTCAGCTCGGTCAGCTCAACCTCACGGTCGCTTCCGACCAGTTTTGCTCTCTCCAGTTCCGCTTCAAGATTTGCCACTTCGTACTTCTGGCTGGTATCATCGATGGCGATAAGTACGTCGCCTTTCTTGACCACATCCCCTTCCTCCACGAATACATCGGTTACCGTGCCAGTTGCTCTGAGAATCACTTTCTGGATGTCATTCGGTTCAACATAACCTGAGAGATCAATCGTGGAGGTGAAGGTATTCTCATAGACCTTAGCCTCAACTTCTTTAATGGCACTTACCGGGGCTTTTACCTCCGCCCAAGGCATTCTTCCGTTTTTGTTGTAGAAGGTGTAGAGAAAGAGGCTGAAAAGGATCAGGGCCAAGACAACGAAGGTGGTAATCAATCGTTTGACCCGTTTTACACGGAGTTTTTTTCTCAGTTGGTTTCTGACTTGGTGTTCAGTATTCATTTCATTGGACTGCTTTTGCATGGAATGCTTCTCCCTTATATCTGCAAGATGCGAATTTCGTTTTCTAACTGCAAGCCTGATAGGAGCGTGACAGCCACATCATAGGCGTCCATCTCCACCGTAAAAGCTGCATCGTCCACCTCGCTCTGGGTGGCAAGGCCACGCTCGGCCAGGTCCTGTTGCTGGTCCAACACTTGTTGGTGATAATCCATCGTCTGGCCCAACAACATATAGCTGAGGTTCCAGGAGGCTATCCTATTCTCGAGCGAAGTTACACTCTGCTGGTAATCATTCTTGGCATTGGCATACGCTATCTCAGCAAGTAAAACTTCGTTCTGCAACTTCTGTACCGTCAGAGAGTCGGTGGTGGAGGTAGGATTGTTGCTCCATGATCCACTGATACTCACGGTAGGAGGAATGAAGTCATTTGCAGTGATATCATACGTTCCTTCCACCTTGCCTGTCAGGGAGAACTGCTTGCCGGCCAAGGTAGCAGAAATCCCAGGAGTAATGGTCTCATTTCCTGAAATCTTATTAGAGGCTCCCAGATTAAGAGATCCCCCCAGTTTCAGACTCTTGTTCTCAAACTCAGCCATCTTCAGCGCCAGGTCCTCTTTTGCCATGGAAAGGGCAAGAGATTGCATAAGCACATTGCTGTTCCCTTCCTCATTGCTGGAGAAATCGAGTACCGGTTCAGGAATTGAGTCCACACCTTCCCATGTGGAGCCGGTTAAGGTGGCGTACTGCCTCAGTAAGAGCTCACGTGAGGCCTGTAAACCCGAGAGCGTTGCCTCTTGGGACGCTATTGCCTGCTTCTGTGTCTCATGGGTAAGGCTTCCCTCCCTTATGAGCTTCAACGAAAGATTCTGCTCAAGGTCTAGGTGGAGGTCTGCTATTTGTTTTTCGGTCTGCTTGATAGACTTCTCATTCTCCAATAAGCTGCTGATCTGTTTATAGATGGTATTGGCAAAGGTCAGCTTACTGCTCTCATAGGAGCTGGTAGCCAATACTTCAGTCTGCCTGTTTGCAAGGCTTTCTCGATTATCGGTGGTATAGCCATAGGTAATGGTGTGGCTCGCTGAAATAGTGGGATTAATGGCATACGTAGAACCAGATGCTTGATACGTTAAAAGCCCAGTGGTAACTCCTATGGTGGTATTCCCATCATCGGGAAGCACAAAGGAGGCTCCCACTCCATTGGTTCTAAAAATATAGGCATTAGCGGAAGGGTCATAGGTAGCACTTACCTCTCCACTACTGACCGTAATACCTACATCGTCTTCTGCTTGTGAAATACTTTGGGTCAATAGGGCGTTGTTCTTGGTAATTTCCAAGTCCTGCATCTGGGTACTCTCTCCAAGTGCCCTGGAAACGATATCCTCCAGTGACTGGGAGAAGGCGGAGGTGGTTCCAACAATGAAAACCAAGCAAAGAACCATCCCTCGTATTCTTCGATTATGCATGAATATGCACTCCTTCTATAGCTATTAGTAATACCATTAACTATCGTATTGAATCACATCAAGGGCAAGTACAATAGGCCCATCTTCACCTAAACTACAAAAGTCTCTGCCCACCATCGACCGGCAATTCCGTTCCTGTGACAAAATCGGCGTGCAACAAATAAGCTACTGCCTGTACGATATCAGGCGCCGAGCCGGTGTGCTTGAGCGGAAGTCGTTCTGCCATCTTTGCAAAGTAGGTGTCATCACCATTACTGAGTACTGCTCCAGGGGAGATGGCATTCACGCGTAGCGTCGGCGCGAGGGATACCGCCAAGGTTTTGGTCTGAGCCAACAGGGCCCCCTTGGAGATATAGTATGCGCTGCGGCTTGCAGTAGGGGCCTCAATCTTGGAATCGACCATGTTGATGACCGACCCTGTGGTTCCACGTTCTACAAGGTGAAGATAGAGTGATTTTGAAAGAAAAAATGGAGCAGTATTGTGGATTGCCATCACCTCATCCCAAAGCTCAAATGTTGTCTGGTCGATGGAAGCTGAAGGAAAGACTGATGCATTGTTGATCAGATGGTCAACCTGGCCAAAGCAAGCAACTGCTTTCAAGAAGAGTGCCTGTAGTTCTTCCCTATTGGTAAGGTTTGCCTGAACTGTGCGGCAATCGTCACCCAACGCTTTTGCTTCACCACAACTTGTGTTGCAATGAATGACCACACGATACCCTTCCCCTAGCAGATGCTGGGCCATAGCGAGTCCAAGACGCTTTGCGCCACCGGTAATCAATACAACCTGTTTCGTTTCCATATACCGTTAACTATATAGGGCTTGTTGCCGATTGACAATTGTAGGGATATATTTACTGCAGATGGCCAGATAGCCATCATCAACCAAGGAAATAGGAAACATGAGTAAAGACAATAAGGATTGGAAAGAAAAATTCAAGAAAAAATTGAATATTGAGCCAGGTGTACATCTGGGAGAGAAGGAACCAAGGGGTGGAAAGAAGTTTACCTTCTCCTTCTGGTACTTCTTCATCATACTTTTGGTGTTCATGGCACTGAATACCTACATGGTCAGCAGACAGAGCAATGTCACCCCAGTGGATTACAACCAGTTCAAATCCTTGGTGGAAGACGGAACCATACAACGTGTTGCCATAGAAGAGGAACAGTATATCGGCTACCCATTCACCAGGGACCAGGCCGTGAATGACTTACAAACGTATACGACAAATCCCCAGATAGGACTGGAGGCCAGCACATACCTGCAATCTTTCAGCACGTATAAGGTAGATGACCCTTCCTTTATCCCTCTCTTGGATGAAAATGAGGTAGAGTACTATGCTACCGCACCTGAGAGACCCAGCATACTCTCATCCATCCTCTCGTATATACTTCCCTTTGTCTTCATCATCCTCATTTGGCGCTTTCTCTTTTCAAAAATGGGTGGACAGGGCGGACAAGGCGTTCTTTCCTTCAACCAGAACAAGGCCAAGATTGTTGCAGAGGGAGACACCGGTATTCGTTTCGCAGATGTTGCTGGAGCCGATGAGAGCAAATATGAACTGGAAGAGGTGGTGGATTTCCTGAAACGCCCGGAGAAATACACCGAGATTGGAGGAAAGATCCCCAAGGGAGTACTCCTGGTAGGACCTCCGGGAACCGGTAAGACCCTTCTCGCGAAGGCCGTCGCCGGAGAGGCAGGTGCACCTTTCTTCAAGATGAGTGGAGCGGATTTCGTGGAGATGTTCGTGGGTGTTGGAGCTGCACGTGTGAGAGATCTCTTCAGGCAAGCAAGGGAAAACAGCCCCTGTATCATCTTCATTGATGAGATCGATGCCATCGGACGCTCTCGCGTTTCTGCTGGAATGGGAGGCAACGATGAGAGGGAACAGACGCTCAACCAGTTGCTCGTAGAGATGGATGGTTTTGACTCACGCACCGGAGTGATCATCATTGCGGCGACCAACCGACCGGAAATCCTTGACCCAGCACTCCTTCGTCCAGGCCGTTTTGACCGACAGGTCCTTATCGACAAGCCCGACCTGGAAGGAAGGCTGGCAATTTTGAAAATCCATACCAAGAAGATAAAACTGGGCGATGATGTTGACCTGAGAAAGATTGCCCAGGGTGCTGCAGGCCTTGCCGGTGCTGATCTTGCAAACATTGCAAATGAGGCAGCCCTGATGGCTGTACGCCAGGACCGAAAAGTAGTGATGCAAGAGGACTTCGAGGAGGCAATCGAGAAGTCGGTGGCAGGTCTTGAGCGAAAGAGCCGATTGCTCAATGAGAAGGAACGGGAAAGAGTAGCCTACCATGAGACGGGACATGCCTTGACCGCCTTCATGACCGAGGGAGCTGAACCGGTAAGCAAGATATCCATCGTCCCCCGTGGACTTGGTGCCTTGGGTTACACCTTGCAGTACCCGACTGAAGACCGCTTCCTGCTCAGCCAGAGTGAACTCTTGGGAAATATCGACACCCTCTTGGGTGGACGGGCAGCCGAGGAGGTCATCTACAATGAGATTTCCACCGGAGCAGGCAATGATATAAGCAGGGCAAGTGACTTGGTTAGGAGGATGATCACGGAGTTCGGTATGAGCGAGCGCTACCGGAACATCACCCTCCCTACCACCAATAGTGGCATTGCAGGCATCTCTGGTGCACGTGAATACAGTGAGAAAGCACAGGAGTATATCGACAGTGAGACCGCCCGGATTGTCGGGGAGCGATATGATATGGTCAAGACAAAGCTGGAGAAGAACAAGGAAGCCCTGCTCGCGGTCACAGAAGAGCTGCTCAAACGAGAGGTTCTCGGCGGAACTGAGTTCGAAGCTCTTGCAAAAAGTAAGGTCATTGACTACTCTGCATCCGTATGATCAAGAAAAAGATAGAAGATAGTAATTTACGAGAACATCTCGCTTCCCTGCCTGAAGATGGGCGCGAGGTGTTCCTTTTGCATAACGATCAAGTTCGTGTTACTGCAATCTCAGCGACCACACTTATCAATCAGATGCGAGCCAACCATGAACTGGGGCTCCTGGAGACCTTCGTATTGGGTCAGGCATACCTTGCAGCCGGCCTTCTCAGTAGTACGGTAAAAGGCAATGACCGAATCCAGCTGACTATTGAGTGTGGAGGCCCCATAGCGGGCGTGTATGTCGAAGCCTGGGCAGCAGGAGCGGTAAGAGGATATCTGAAACATAATCCAATCCCCCTTACCAAACCTCTGGAAAGCTTGGACCTGAACGAACTCTATGGACCTGGCTTTATCTCAGTCTCCAAGTTGCTGGAGGGGCACAAGGCCCCCTTCACCGGACAGACCATGATGGCCTATGGCGATTTGGCCAAGGATCTTGCCCTCTACTTCCAACAGTCAGAGCAGACCCCCACCCTCTTCAGCCTCTCGATTCACTTCAACAAGGAAGGACAGGTTACCGGTAGCGGTGCCCTGTTCCTGCAGGCAATGCCGGGGTGTGAGGAGCATGTCCTCGAGAAACTCCAAGAACAGGCCTATGCTCTTCCTTCCATCGGCAAGAAACTCGCCGAAGGGATGTCGATCAAGGAGTATGTAGAAGAGCAGTTTGGGAGCTATGATCTCAGGCACCTGGCAAGACAGCCCCTGGGCTTCTCTTGCCCCTGTTCTCGCGAGCAATACCAAACGTACCTGAAGCAACTGGACAAGGCAGAGCAACAGGACATCCTGGAGCATGGCCCTTTCCCGCTTGAGCTGGTCTGTGTCAACTGCAATACTCACTACCATTACGAAAAATATGAACTAGATTACTTGTTCAGCGACGCAGAGGGAGAACCCAAATGATTTTCTTCGCCACTTCAGCCTTATACATGAACGACATAATTGAAGAGGAAGCCCGTAGGGCTGGTGCAACCGAAATCCGCAGTATCAGCGGTGGTGTTGAGTTCGCAGCAGACCTTGCAGCAGCCTACCGGTTCTGCCTTTGGTCGAGGACCGCTACAAGGGTACTCCTTGGTTTGTTCATGGATGACGATATCCAGAACGCTGATGAACTCTATGAAGCATCACTGCAGATACCCTGGGAGGATTGGATCACTCCAGAACAGACATTCTTGGTTACCGAGACGACGAAGAACTGCCGCTACCTGAAAAATTCTCACTTTGCAACGATCCGCGTCAAAGACGCAATTGTTGACCGGATCAGGGAAAAATTTGAAGGCCAACGGCCCATGGTAGACAAGGAAGAGAGCGATGTGGTGTTCCACGTACATATCGATGGAGACGCAGTCGCATGGTATGTAGACTTCTCCGGCCGTGGCTTGTACAAGCGCGGTTACCGCGCAGCACAGACCGATGCAGTCCTCGGTGAGTACCTTGCAGCATCAGTGCTTTACCGCTCAGAGTGGAGGAAGGCCTTGGAGGCAGAAGAAACTGTTCCTACCTTGCTTGATCCTTTCACCGGAAGCGGTACGCTCGCCATCGAAGCCGCTCTCTGGGCAAGTGACCGTGCCCCTGGGTTGGTAACTGCCCGAAAGTTCAACTTCCTCAGCCTTCCCTTCCATGACCCGGATCTCTGGGATGATGTGGTGGATGAAGCTGTCGAGAGAGCTGAAAAGGCAAAGGATCGCAAGATTTCCATCTATGCATGGGATAATGATCCTAAGGCCGTGGCTATTGCAAGAAAGAACGCTGAGCTAGCCCAGGTTGATCACCTGATCGACTTCCGGATACAAGACTTCCTAACCCTTACCGAGGACGATGTTCCTTCCGACCATGGCTACATCATCACCGATCCTCCCTATGGACTGAGGTTGGAAAGTGATGGGGATCTTCGCTCTCTCTATCGAAAGATTGGCAGCCTGCTAAGCAGCCTCTTCGGAGGATGGAACGTAGCCCTGCTGTGTGGGCAGCAAGAGCTGTTGAGCTATGTTGACATGAAACCCGATAGGACAAACACGGTAAACAACGGCGGGGTCACTTGCCAGATTGCCCACTACTATGTATTCACTCCTGAAGAACGAGCACAGATGATCGAACGTGCGATTGCCCGTAAGCAGGAACGACTTGCCCAGCCCTTGAGCGAGGGAGCCCAGATGGCATACAACCGTTTGGTCAAGAACCTTGCTACGATCACTCCCCTCATGGAAAGCCAGGGAGTCACCTGCTACCGTATCTATGACGCAGATATGCCGGAGTACAGTGCGGCAATCGATCTCTATGAAGGCAAGTATATCAGTCTTCAGGAGTATGCCCCCCCGAGCACCATTGAGGAAGAGTCAGCACTCAGACGATTGGGAGAACTCATTGATGCCACTGAACGAGCAACTGGTATTGATCGCGAACAGATCTACGTAAAACAACGAACTCCCCAGAAAGGCGAGAAGCAGTACGAGAAGATGGCAAGCAGCGACCGGTTCTACATCATCAATGAGAATGATGCCAAGTATCTGGTGAACTTCACCGACTATCTGGATACCGGAATCTTCCTTGACCACCGTCCTATCCGTGCAGAGATTGCCAAGATGGCGGAAGGCAAGCGGTTCCTTAACCTGTTCTGCTATACGGGAACCGCCACAGTACAGGCGGCCAAGGGAGGAGCACTAAGCACCGTCAGTGTTGATGCCTCTACAACTTACCTTGACTGGGCTACGAAGAACATGGAGCTTAATGGTTTTACCGGGATGAACCACTTCTTTTATCGAAGCGACTGTATCGAATTCCTATTCGACACCTACGACCGATACGACCTCATCTTCTGTGATCCCCCAACCTTTTCAAATGGAAAGGGACGGGAGACCTTCGATGTCTATCGAGACCAGGTTCGCTTGATCAAGGCTTGTATGATGCATCTCGATGAGAAAGGCACCTTGATCTTCAGCAACAACTTCCGGAAATTCAAGATGGATGAGCGACTTCTTGAAGAGTATGACATCCAGGAGATTTCGAAAGAGACCATTGCAGAGGATTTTGCCCGTGACCAGAAGATTCACCAGACGTACCTGATCAAGCATCGTCCAATTGCCAAGATCAAGCAGGTAAAACCTGCCCCCAAGAAGGTAATTCGGAAAAAATAGTCTTCCTACAGGCTCCCTGGTTTCAGGGAGCCTTCTTTTCAGGAGTAAAGCACTGTGCAAGACGTAACACTTACCTGCCCCCACTGCAAAAAGCAACACCCCCATACCCTCACCCCGTTCATCGACCTGAAAAAACAACCAAAGCAGAGATTGGGTATTCTTACCGATAGCCTTTTCAGTGTCACCTGCCCTGCTTGCAAGCGACAATACACAGTACTACATGAGTTACTGGTAGTAGAGGAAACTACAAAATGGGCAATAATGCTCATTCCAGACACTGAGCACGAGCAGGTGGATGGGAAGGTAACTGGACGGGAGGACCTCGACTCCTACACACTAAGACTGGTCAGTGCAACAGCCGCCCTGAAAGAGAAACTCCTGATCTGGGAACAAGGCCTCGATGACCGCAGTCTAGAGCTATGCAAGCTCTACCTTTCACTCCAACTACAGGAACCGGACTACCAGCTCTTTTTCACGGAACAGAGAAAAGAAGAAAATTCACTATACTTCACGGTGCTAGGACAAGATGGATCCCTCGAGGGATCCATCAGTTGTGAGTATGGTCTGTATAGTCAGCTCCACGAGAATGCAGCATCCTTCCCTCTTCAGAAAGGATACTTTATCCGAGTAGACAGCCAGTGGGCTGAGAAAAACATCAGAAACAACGCTGCCCAGTAACCTTGTTGCAGGTATCGCACTGATAACAGATCTCATGCTCCATCACATCTCCCTTCGCATAGCTTTCAATGCTCTTGAGCGTCGTGAGTGCTATATTCTGGAGAGCTTCCTTGGTAAGGAACGCCTGATGACTGGTGACCAGTACATTGGGCATCGAGATCAAGAGCATAAGGATGTCATCATCAAGGATGGTGGTGCTTCTATCCTCATAGAAGAGTTCAGCCTCCTCCTCGTACACATCCAGTGCGGCTCCTCCAATCTTCTTACTCCGAATGCCTTCCAAGAGTGCCAGGCTATCAACCAAGGCCCCTCGAGAGGTGTTGATCAGGATAACACCGTCTTTCATCTTTGCAATATTCTCGCGACCTACCAGATGGAAGGAATCATCGGTCAGGGGACAATGGAGGCTTATGATGTCGCTCTCCCTGCAAAGCTCCTCAAAACTACAGTAGTCAACAAAAATCGAATCATTGGGATAGGGGTCATAGGCAAGCACCCTCATTCCAAACCCTCTACAGATGTCGATGAACACCCGTCCAATCTTACCAGTCCCTACAACCCCGATGGTCTTTCCATGGAGGTCAAACCCGACCAAGCCATTGAGGCTGAAGTTGAACTCACGGGTTCGTACATAACTGTGGTGTGTCTGCCTCACCAGGCTCAGCAGAAGTGCCATCGCATGCTCTGCAACAGCATAGGGTGAGTAGGCAGGTACCCTGACAATATGAATCTTCCCGAAGGATGCCTTGAAATCAATGTTGTTGTATCCTGCGCAACGCATGGCGAGGAGACGAACACCACCTTGATACAAATCATCGATCACTTGTTCATCAATAGTATCATTCACAAAAGCACAGACCACCTCATACCCATTGGCGAGAGGAGCTGTCTTATGATTGAGCTTCGATTCAAAATAGGTGATTTCCACCTGGTAGTCACCAGAGAAATGATCAAACCAAACCTTGTCGTAGGGCTTGGTATCAAAAAAAGCTATTTTGGTCATGGCAATATCTCCCAAAAAAAGCAAAGGGACGGAAAACCGTCCCAATCTCTTACAGTACCACTTCTTCCAGCACATCGATCAACAGTTGGTAATCCCCGTCAATCGCGCTGATATCAGCTTCTAGCAATCGGTCCGGGTCGACCATCGACCAGTCGATGTCAAAACCCGCATGTACCGAGAGCTGGTAGAAGAACAGGCGTGCTGCCCTTCCGTTTCCATCTCTGAATGGGTGAAGGGCCTCAATTTCTCCCATGAAGAAAGCGAGGTCGTTGATAAAGGTCTCCCGATCCAATCCTTTGAGGTAGTGTTCTTTCCTAAGACGGCCAAAAATATCTTCTGCAGCGCTCTCGATAAACGTAGGATGGCAGAAAACGGTTCTCTTTGCAGCAACGGTGGTACGAATCTGGCCGGCTGAGGGATAGACGTCACTGAACATTCTTCCATGAATGGTTTTCAGATATTCGAAATCATAGGTATTGTTTACTGACTCAGTAAGCATCTCTGCGGTACGCAAGTTGGCCAGGGATGCTTCCACTTTTCTCAGTTTAGATCGTTCCTTGATCGAAAAGAAATTAACCAAGGTAGAAGTACCAGGATATACAGAGAGCTCGTCTGAGGTTTTGGTGTACTGCATTGCAAGTCCGTGTTCCTCAATATACCGCTGGATCAATTCATCTGCTGTAGACTCTTCCTCCAGGATGGAACGTGCACTTTGTTCCTCTTCCTCAGGGAATTCATATCCTTCCGCCTCGTGGTTGAACCTGATGTAGTCGATGCATGCTTGCACACGGCCTGATTTCATAAAAACACTAACCATCCTTTTATCGTACCGGACCTTACATGGTCCTGTACAATAGTATCATGAAGGGGACATGCCCCGTCTCGGTCTATGATATCCATACCAAAGAAGCGAGGTCAAGGCACAGGTGTAAGAAAAGAGCCCATTGCTGGGCTCTTTATCCAGGAATTTCTGTTCCTTCCTAGAAGGAGAAGCCCATATAGACAGTACCCTCAGCAAATTGTGGCATGCTGCTGGTTCCCTCGCTGAGAATTAGGCCATACTTCGCGCTTGCTCCCATGCTGAAGGTCTTGTTGAAGTGGTACTCCAACGCAGCCTTCGCAAAGGCACCATAGAGGAATGCATCTCCACTATCGGTTGCCAAGCCAGGTCCCCAGGTAAGGAAACCACCAAGGCCGATATCGAAATCAGTCTTACCCATGCTGATGTTGAGCATTGGCGCAACGGATATGGTTCCAGCCTGGTCGAAGTTGGCAAATGCAGCTCCAATATCGAAGGCAATGACATCATCAACTACAGCTCTCCAACCATTGAGGAGGTATGGAGAATAAGCCAGACCAAGGTCTACGCCCATGCCAAGTGAGTCATTGAAGGTAACCAGATTCTCCATATGCAGTCCAAGCTCGGCTTGCAAATTGAATCGGTGATAACTATTCAGTGCAGGACTCTGGAAGTTGAAGGTACCACCCATGGTAAGGGTTGTGCGTGATCGGCTTTCCACTTCCTTCTTCTCTTCAACAGCCTGTGGAGGAGCTTCAGCTACAGGGACCACTTCCTCTGTTGGCTCTTCAGTGGCTGCTTCCACAGCTACAGGGACCATTTCCTCTGCGGGCTCTTCAGCTACCACTTCCTCAGCTACAGGGACCACTTCCTCTGCTGGCTCTTCAGCTACCACTTCCTCAGCAACAGGGACTACTTCCTCTGCCGGCTCTTCAGCGACTATTTCCTCAGCCACAGGAACCACTTCCTCTGCTGGCTCTTCAGCGACTATTTCCTCTGCCACAGGAACTGGCTCTTCTGCAACCATTTCTTCAACTGCAGGAACAGGCTCACTGGCCACCACGGGAACTTCCTCCTCGGGTGGGAACATCGCTTCCGCTATCGAGATGGCACTCCCACTGAAATGCACCCCATCATACGATTGCTGGAGATAGAGAGCATGGTCAACCGTACCATCAAGCCCTCGTTCGGTGTAGCTGGTGACAGAAGAGTCGACAACGGTCCAGTTATTCTCTTCCTCCCCATCAACTTGGTAGCGGAAGGTTGTCACCAAGGGGTCTTCCAGCAACCACTCCCAGGTTACTACTACAGGAACGGCAAACAAGAATGCCGGTAAAAGTATCAATACAGCTAATACAGTAATGAATTTCCTTTTCATATCAATGAAGCTCCTCTCTGCGACTCTTTGTGGGGCCACAGCAATCATATTACAAAACCAACTATTGGTATCATACACTTCTGTAGTAATTATAACAAGCAAATGGACAATTGGTAACCCTACTTATTCACCATCTTGCCATAGATATGTCATATTCTGTACCCTTCTTCCCTATGAAGAAACTACAGACACTGGCAGTATTTTGCGGAAGCAGCACCGGAACCAACCCCCGTTTAGCGGAAGGGGCAGAAGAATTGGGTGCCGCTATGGCAAAAAAACACCTCTCTTTGGTGTATGGCGGGGGAAATCGTGGACTGATGGGTATCGTTGCCCAAAGTCTCTATGATCGGGGTGGGAATGTCATTGGAGTCCTACCTGAAGCACTGAATAGAAAAGACGTTCGGCTGCACACTGTTGAAAACAAGCTGATCATCGTTCCTACAATGCATGAGAGAAAAGCCAAGATGTATTCTCTTGCAGATGCATTTATTGCACTCCCAGGAGGAATCGGTACGCTGGAGGAAATCCTGGAAATCTTTACCTGGTTGCAACTCGGCTACCACAAGAAGCCTGTGGCAATACTCAATCTTGAGGGATTCTATAACCAACTACTGGATTTTCTCTCTTACAGCGTACAACAAGGGTTTCTTAAACAGAATCATCTGGATGCATTGATCGTCGACCAAGACATTGATTCGTTGCTCGACAAACTCGAAGGCTGGAAACCAAAACTGAGTGATAAACTCTCACCCTGAATGGTAGTAAAACGCTACCAATAAAGCTATGCTACACACATGACCAAACGAAATTACCATCTACTTGAACTCTTCTATATTGTACTCGGATCCTTTCTTACGGCCGCTGGGGTTGCCCTTTTCTCTTCCCCTGCAAGAATTGCAAGCGGTGGAGTAAGCGGCATCGCTATCATCATCTATCACACCCTTCAATTCGATACCGGTCTCTCTATCCTGGTGCTATCCGTTCCGCTTTTCTTGCTCGGAGTTGCCATTTTTGGCAGACAATATGGGATGAAATCGCTGCTGGGAACCGTTCTTCTCTCACTCTTCACCTCACTGATCAATGCATGGGTGGGCTATGACGGACTGCTCGACTATTCGAAGGATCTCTCGGTATTGCTCTCGGCTATCTCAGCCGGAGTGCTGATGGGTTTGGGGGTTGGACTGGTTCTGCGCAGTGGAGCAAATACCGGAGGGACGGACATCCTCGCCCAGATTGTTGCACGGTTCACCCCTCTCTCCATGGGGACCGCTCTCTTTCTGGTTGATGCACTCATCATTGCTTCCAGTGCCTTCATTTTCTCACTTGAGATGGCATTGTATGCAACCATGACGGTCTATATCGTAGGTGTAACAGTCGACAAGGTGGTATTGTCTTTTGGCACCAGATCGGCCAAGACTGTCTTCATTATCAGTGAAAAACGACAGGTCATCCAAGAAGAGATTCTCAAGGAACTGGGGCATGGAGGAACCATACTCAACGGACAGGGAATGTTCACCGGATTTGACCGGCCGGTCATCATGACGGTTGTATCAAACAACAAGGTTGGTGAGCTTACCAATATAGTACACCGAGCCGACAGTCAGGCATTCATGGTTGTACAGGAAGCATACAAGGTCCTCGGTGAGGGATTCACCCCCATCGAGGAAGCTGCTTGGGCGGGTTCATCAGACGTCACCCAAAAAAGAAGACGGGTTAAACGTCCCTAGCTTAGAGTTTCCAGAGCTTGTCTGGGTAATACCCCGAAGATACCTTCTTGGCAAGCTCATTCTTCACAATATCCTTATCCTCACTGTACGTCATACCAAACCAGCTCTCCTGGGTGGTATAGAAGCGCATCTTCCCCTCCCCGGTTGTTACAATATTGCTGGCACCATTGGGTAGATAACACTCAGTCTTTTCACTGGTAATATGGTCCTTGATGAAGGCATCCCAGTAGCTGTTGAAGCTTTCAAAGGCAGTGGGTGAGAAGCCAAAGAAATTCATGGAAACCCACTCCTTACCAGTAAGCACAATATCACCGGAACTCTGGTGGCTGACCACCTTATCCCCTTCATATCCAATCTTGGTATGCTCTTCCATACTTGCAAGATAGCCATCCTCAACATTGCAGATAGCACGGCTGACTGTTCCACTCTTACTCATCGTATGGTCGAGGACATACCCAACCATTGCATGCTCTTTGCTTCCTGGTTCCAGGTTGGAGAGGTGCTCTGCCAGGATAGCAAAGGACTCCCTGCCATAGTAGTCATCTGCATTGATGACAGCAAAGGGCTCCTTTACCGTATCCTCTGCACAGAGGACTGCATGGATCGTTCCCCAGGGTTTCTTTCTGTTTACTGCAAGTCTTTTCTGTTCCTCAGAAAGGAGTGCATCCTGGCTCTGGAAAACATAGGTGGCATCCATATTGTTTGCAATCCGGTCGAACAAACGTTCCCGGAAATCTTTCTCAATATCCTTACGGATGATAAAGACAACTTTCTCAAAGCCACTACGGTGTGCATCATAGACACCATAATCCAACAACGTCTCTCCATGGTTTCCTACGCTGTCAATCTGCTTGATGCCGCCATAGCGACTTCCCATACCAGCTGCCATTACCAAAAGTGTTGGTTTCATGCTTTCTCTCCTCAAATCTGTACTCAGATGGTTTCATTCTATCTTCTCTGCCAATGACAGTCAAATGGAAGGTACCAATAGCCCTGGCCCAAGGGGCGGGGTATCTCACCTCGCTTTCCCAGCACTCGCTCGGTAATGGAACCATGGCTTCCGCTACTCTCGCTTCGTTGGGGAATGAAGAAACTGTGGTAAAACAGAGAACCATGGAGTATGCTGTGTGCATGAACAATCGAGAATGGTACACAGAAGCAATGCGTTTCTGTCAGTTATCTGCTTCTTGCGCAACCTGTCCGTATCAGCTGCTGACAGACGCTCTTACCATACCTAGCAACGAAGGCAGACCTTGTTTTACCTCAAAAGAAGCACTACTTGCATTGGATGCTTGGCTATCTGAAGAGCATGCATGCAACGGTGATGGTGTGGATATGGAAAGCGATGACCACAAGTGGCTCCAAGACCTCCTGAGGCTCCAATTCCATGAAGAAGAGAGTGAAGAAGACGCGTTCTTCGACGATGATCTTTTCTAGATTACTTCAATACTCAGCTGAATAGCTGCTGAGTACCACCCAGTTGCGTAGAGGTCTGGATCGAAGTCAGGAATCTCAGCAAGAATATCCCCTGTTTCATAGAGGATTGCATCGTTGTTGCCGTAGGCTCCCCGTACACCCAAATCCTTCTCCATTGCTTGCTGACCAGCAACACTGACGGCGCGTGAGATATTGCTCGATACCCGTACGGTAAAGGGTATCTCTGACGCTTGCCCCTGGGGCAAGGGTTCCCCCTCATCCAAGGTGAATGCAAAACGTTCCTGGTTCCCGTCTTCACCAGGGCGGATGGCCAAGCGAAATTTGCTGATGGTGTTATTCGATACCAATGTATATGAGCCAACCCTGATGATACTGTTCCTGCTGGCAGAAAGATTGAAATCCAAGGCTGCATCATTCTGTTCAACACGAAAAATCTCGGTAACCGGCATTCTGCCTTCCACCCTGACACTGGTAAAAGGAAGCGAGGCTGCAGTAAGGACTGCCCCTTCCAAAAGAAGGAAAAATAGGATGGGAAGAATGAACTTTAGACGGCGTTTCATCCGATTTCGTCTCATCATACAGAAAGTGTAATAAGGCAAGTAACCCATGTCAAGAGTAATGATAATTCTTTTTCTATTACCGTGACATTCTTTTCATAAAATCAATATTATTTCTTTTATATTAATAAATTATAATAACATTATCTCATGTCATACGATTTCCTAGACCTGCTATTGACACGTTCCTTTCCTCTGCCGTAGGATACAAATGAATGGGCTCGTAGCTCAGCTGGATAGAGCGTCTCCCTCCGGAGGAGAAGGCCGTGCGTTCGAATCGCGCCGGGCTCATCATGAAAGGAAGTCATCATGGCTTCCTTTCCTTGTATTCGACTGCCTGATGCAATCGAATATCCCTACTGCTCGAACCAATCCTGATCTCATAGGGACCGTCATCACTGACGAACCTCCAGGTATCGATATCCCACCGGGAGAAATCTTCTGGAGAGACCGAGAACTCAATCGTTGCCGTCTCTCCAGCATTGAGATACACCTTCTTGAACCCCTTCAGTTCCTGCTTCGGTCGATAGATCTTTGCAGTCAAAGGATGTATGTAAAGCTGCACAACCTCTGCACCAGAAACATCAGATATATTGGTAAGAGTGAAAGAAACTGCGAAATCTCCTTCCCCCTGCTCTCCCACCCTCATATCATTATAGGAGAAGGCAGCGTAACTCAGCCCATGTCCGAAGCAGTACAGAGGATCAGGTCCCTCGCTGTCAAACTGGCGATACCCTACCATGAGATTCTCCGTATAATCCGACGGGCTTACCTCGCGAATATTGGGATCTCCCTGTCCCTTGTGTATTCTCGCAAGGGAGAACGTAGCATAATCCTTGGGATAACTACGCATCGAGCGATAATCCGAGAGCGAGGAAGCAATGGAAAAGGGAAGCTTGCCTGATGGAGAGACATTCCCAAAGAGAATATCGTATAGAGCCTCTGCTGTTGATGAACCTAGATAGGAAGTCCAGAGAATTGCTGAGACCTTGTCAGCAAACGGGGTGAGATGAACCGCTCCCCCACTCTGCACAACAACAATGGTTCTCTTATTCAGTTTAGCTGCAAGCTCTATCGAACGGAGAGTTGCACGGTCCATCTCCCATGGGCGATCGTATGCCTCTGACTCTTCAATGTGGTTGAAACCAACAACCAGGATGACCGCGTCAGAGGAAGCGACATTTCTCCGATATGAGGCACTGCGATACCAATGCCGTGGCAAGCTGGTCGCCTTGTCTTCCATCAAGGAAGCAAATGTCTTTGATGGCGTTACCCACTGGATCATCGAAGAGCCTCCTCCTTGAGCCACGCGGAAGGCGTTTTCACCACCTATACAGAGTTTCAGGGAAGGACCAAGTGGAAGTGCAGCATCCTTGTTTTTCAGGAGCACCACACCCTCTTGTGCCACTTGTAACGCAGTCTCTCGATGTTTGTCATTTCCTACCTTGAGAGCAGGATCGGCAAGCGGACAGTCGAACAATCCTGCCCTCTCATACGCAGTGAAGAGATGAAGCACCTTCCTGTCGATTGCCTCCTCTGTGACCACTCCCTTGGAAATGGCATCCACTACCTTTTCACGCTTCAGGTATTTTCCCCCAGGCATTTCCAGGTCGACACCGGAAGAGAGTACACCATCGGTACTGTATAGGGAATTCCAGTCGCTGATGACTAGCCCATCGAACTGCCACTCTCCTCTCAGGATTCCCTCCAAGAGATAGGCGTGCTCACTTGCATAGATTCCATTGACCTGGTTATAGCTGGTCATCACACCAAGGGATCCTGCATCCAATGCACATTTGAAGGCAGGAAGATAGAGCTCCCTGAGCGTCCTCTCATCAACCACAGAGTTGGATTTATGCCTGTCATACTCACTGTTGTTGCAGGCAAAATGCTTGACCGTTGTAATGACTGGGTGGGTTTGCACTCCCTTGATATATGCCCCTGCCATCTTTCCAGCCAGCAGGGGGTCCTCTCCAAAATATTCAAAGTTTCTCCCACAGACAGGAACCCGTGCAATGTTCACCCCGGGGCCAAGCAAGACACCGATGCCCAAGGCACGACATTCTGATCCAATACATTCCCCTACCTGGGTAAGCAGAGATTCGTTCCAAGATGCTGCCATGGCAATGGATGCAGGAAAATCGGTTACTGGGGCATTCCATCCCCTAAGCCCTAGTGTTGCATCACTGGTCCATACCGGTTTCAAGCCAACACGCTCAATGCCCGGGATACAGAACTCATCCTGCCCACTGAGCAAGGTAATTTTCTCGTCAAGACTCAGGATGGCAAGCAATTGTTTGGCCTTCGAGGGCTCCTTACTTGGAGGAAGCTTGAGATTCATCGGTTCATAGTCCTGTTGGACATCCCGGCTTTTGAGCATCTGCTGCATGCGTATCTGGACTACACGTTTTCCCAGTTTCGAAAACCATCGGCTATACACAGGTCACCTCCAAAGGCAAGTATACCATGCACACTTGCCTTTGGATGGAAAAACTCGGTACTGTAGGTGCATGAGCATACGCGTACTCTTTTTAGGTGAGATAGTAGGAAGACCAGGGATTCAATGTGTCAAGGAAGCTTTGCGACCGCTACGATCAGAGAAGTCCATCGATTTGGTGATCGCCAACGCAGAGGGGGCAACCGGAGGTTTCGGTATTGGGCGAGCCCACAGCATGCAGTTGCTGAAGCTGGGTATTGATGTGATCACAGGTGGAGAGAAAATCTACTACAAGAAGGACATGGTGGAGTTCATTGCAAAGAATCCCAGCATCCTCAGGCCTGCAAACTATCCACAGCAAAACCCTGGCAGGGGTGTTCGCTTTCTTACAGTGAATGAGCAGAAGGTATGCGTGATAAATATCCTTGGCAATGCAGACTTTCCCCGCACCCACCTCTCCAATGCCTTCAGCCTTGCCCAGCTCCTGGTGGACAAGGCTCAGGAAGAAGGGGCTATTCCCTTGGTACAATTCCATGCTTCCCCAACTGCAGAGAAACTCTCCATGGGGTTTATGCTGGATGGTAGGGCAGGTGCGGTCATCGGGACCCATACCAAGGTACTCAGCGCCGATGGGCGTATTCTTAAGGGTGGCACAGCCTATATCACCGACAATGGGCGGTGCGGAAGCCAAACAAGCGTGGGAGGCTTCGATGCTGCCACGGAAATTGAAAAACAAATAGTACAGATACCGGTTCGCAGCCAAGAGAGTTGGGAGGACCTAGCCCTGGTCGGAGTGATGGTGGATATCTCAGACGAGAAGAAGGCAACCTCCATCGAGGTTATCCGCGTTCCGGTAGAACATGAAAGGATATAACTATGTATGAGGTCGTTACCGTAACAAGAAACATTTCTCCTGATAAGGTTGAGGTTGTCTGCACCAGTTCAGCATGCAGCGGATGCAAAGGGTCGACATTCTGTAATACGAAGGGAAAGAAGTTTGAAGTCTGGAATGAGAACAAGCTCCCCGTCGGCGAAGGTCAGGAGGTTGAAATCTACCTCAAGCCATCAAGGACGATTGCCGGAACCTTGATCACACTCATCGCCCCCCTACTGCTTTTCCCGCTTGGATATTTCCTGGCGGTTGCTGCAGGGCTGGGGGTTGGGGCATCCTTCCTCATTGCCTTGGGTAGCATCGCCCTGGGATTCGTGGGGGTCTGGCTCTATTTCAAGAGACAAGCGAACCACTATCTTCCTGTCGTAGCCTCGGTACTCTCAGAAGAGAGGGAAGAATGAGATTGCTCAAAAGGGCAACGGCGGTTATACTCAAGACATGAGAAAAAGGCTTCTTGGCATGGTTCTTGCATTGTTTCTGTTTCTCTCCTGCTCCCTCTCCCCCGAGCAGGAGGTGATGGCACGTTCTTTTACCTTGCCAGATCTTACCTTGAGAAACGCCACCTATGTCTTGGACCGTGGCAATGAACCCCCAATTTTCGTAATTGCTGATGAGATTGACCTCTATGATCAGACACATACAGCCATTATTCGGGGATTACACTTCTCTCAGAAGGACGAGGAAGGCAATATAATCATCAGCGGACATGCCGATTTTGCAGAAGTAGACACCGAGTATTATGATGCAGAACTTTCCGGATCTGTTTCTCTGGAAAAATATCCAGAGCATCTGCTCATAGAAGCTGAGGCCTTGAGCTGGATCGGGGACGATGAGACACTGGTAAGCAGGGGTGATACTCCGGTCACCTTACTCTATGAGGATGACAAGAAGGTACAGGGAACGGGAATGACTGCCACACTGGCAAGCTTCAGCGTTACCTTCAAAGCAGTGTTGGAGGGAGTGATATCCCAATGAACCGAGCAATAATCATTCTCACACTGCTGGTATTCCCTCTCATCTCTCTCTTTGCTGAGCCGATATCCTTCTCCGGGGGCTCGACCAGCATGCAGATGCAACAGGGATTCGAGACCATTACACTCTCAGAAGGGGCTACCATTACCAGCGGTTCGCTTCGTCTTGAAGCCGATACCATCGTCCTGACAGGAGAATCATTCCGTTATGCCACCTGCAGTGGATCTGTTTCACTTTATGACGAAGAGCGGGGAATATCCTTGCAGAGCAAGAATCTCTACTATGACCGCCAAGAGGAATTGATCATCATTGATGGATACCTCGAACTGGACGACCAGATTAACGAGGTGATTGCATCTGCATTCCACCTTGAGTTCACCCTGGATGATGGAGTAGTCCTATTACAGGTCCAAGTCCAACTCTTCAAACACACAGACAGTGGGGCAATGGCTTGCAAAGCTGATTCCTTACGGTTCAATCGAGAATCACAAATGCTCAACCTTGAGGGAAATGCCACCATCGATTGGGACAAGGATCTCTATCAAGCACAGAGAATTACCGTCGACCTTACCACCGAGGCCATCATGATGGAAGGAGCAATCAAGGGGGTTGTCAATGGATAAGTTTACCAGCCTTCTTGAGGTACGGAACCTGGCCAAATCCTATGGAAAGAAAGAAGTGGTAAAGGATGTCTCCTTCTCCATGCACTCAGGACAGATCATTGGGTTGCTGGGTCCCAATGGAGCAGGAAAGACCACTACATTCTACATGATTGTAGGGTTTCTCAAGGCTCGCAAGGGAACCATCCTGCTCAATGGGGAGGATGTAACTGAACTTCCCATGTACATCCGCAGCAAGAAGGGGCTCGCTTACCTACCCCAGGAACCTTCAATTTTCCGTAAACTCAGTGTGGAGGACAATATCCGTTTGGTTGCCCAAACAAGAAGAGACCTAAGCCACCGTGAACAGGAAGAGAAGGTTGAGCAGCTACTCCATGAGTTCGGGATTGAAGCGATTCGCGCCCAGAAGGGATACACCTTGAGTGGGGGGGAACGCAGGCGTACCGAGATTGCGCGTTCTTTGGCAAGCAATCCACAGTTCCTCTTGCTCGATGAGCCGTTTGCTGGCATTGACCCGAAGGCGGTCTTTGAGATCAAGCAGTTGATCAAGGCACTCGCAGCGAAGGGTATCGGTATCCTGCTTACCGACCATAATGTGCGAGACACACTCTCCATCACTTCCTGCTCACATATCATCAATGCAGGGACCATCCTGGTTTCAGGAGGAAAGCAGGAGTTGCTTTCCAACCAGATTGCCAGGGATATTTATTTCGGACAAGATTTCGGGGAGGACACCTAATGGATTTTTCAGCACAGCTTTCACTCTCCCAAAAACAGCAACTCAAGCTAAGCCCACAGATGCTTCAGTCCTTTGAGTTGATGACACTCCCTCTCACTGAGCTGCAACAACGAGTCAAGAATGAAATTGAATCCAATCCTGCTCTCGAGATACCCTCTTCATGGGAGGTTTCCTATGAGCGGTTTGCCCAGCAAAAACAACAGAAAGAGTCCAGAGGGATTGATGACAGTTACTCTGACTCTTCCTCCTACGGCAGCGACCGAAGCGGCTATGACAGTGAGGCAAGCGACCGGAGGCAGAAATTCATGGAGAACGCACTCTCCTCAGAAGAGACGCTTCAGGAGCACTTACTCAGCCAACTGGGCTGTGAACCGCTGAATGAGGAAGAGTATGTCGTTGGAGAACTCCTGATAACCAACCTCGATGCAAATGGATTTTTCACAGAAGAACCTGAGGTATTGGTCCCTGAACATTTCCAGGAACACCTTCCCAAGCTCCTGACCATCATCCGACAGTTCGACCCAACAGGGGTGGGTGCAAAGGATTGGCGAGAGTCTCTCATTCTCCAGGCAGAATCTAAGGGTATGAGGGGGGAAGAGCTTGCACGATTTTCTGAATTGGTCAGGGATAATCTGGAACTGATGAGGGCAAACAAACAAACCCAAGTTGCAAAGAACCTTGGTGTGGGTATCGATGAACTGGAAGACCTTTGGAATTTCCTCAAAACATTAACCCCTTTCCCGGGACAAGGGTTCTCCAGCGGGCCTGAACAGTATGTCATTCCTGATGTTTCCATCAAGCAGGAGGGAGGAGAGCTTGTACTCAAAATGAATGACTCATCGCTCCCCGATCTACGGATCAATACAGAGTTTGAGCAACTAGCCCAAGAGGTAGGAGCAGCAGATGAAGCGAAAAAAGCGCAGCAGTATATCAACCAGCAGATTAAAAGTGCCAATGAACTGATTTTTCAGATACAGGTACGCAACCAGACGCTCTACAAGGTTGCCCAGGTATTGCTTCGGGAACAGCGGGACTTCTTTCTCCTCGGCCCTCAATACCTGAAACCACTCACCCAGAAGTCGGTAGCCCAGGAAATTGGGGTACATGAGACAACAGTAAGCAGGATATCCACCGCTAAGTGGATCGATACTGACTGGGGCATAATTCCCATAAAGAAATTGTTCAGCAGCTCAGTCGGTGCAGATGGTGCCGAGCATTCCAAGCAGGCTGTCAAGGAAATCATCAGGCAAATATTGGAAGCACATGAGGGCAAGAAAGCGCTCAGCGACCAGAAAATCTCAAACCTGCTCAAGGAACGGGGAATATCTGTTGCTCGAAGAACCGTTGCAAAATACCGGAACGAACTTAATATTGATCCATCTTTTATCAGGGGAAATGACTGACATCAACCTCCGAGTGTAATGAATGGGGCGCCGAAGCGCCCCATCTCTTATTCCCAATAGTTTAAAACATGTTACTTATGGTCTGTAATCTTCCCTTTCTCCTTTCTTGCTACTGCCTCGATCTTGTCGGTTATCAGCTCGATACCTTCATAGAGTTCGTAGCAGTCATACGTGACCATCTTGACGGTACCCCAAGAAAAGTGAAGTTTTGCATCTAAATGATACCCCTGCCCTACCGGTTCACGGGTAATGGCAATATCCAAGTCATGGATATACCCCTCTGCAAACTGTAGCTTCTGGAGTTTCTTGTCCAAAAATTCACGCGTTGCGTCACTTGGGTTATAACGGATGCCTCTGACTGTCAAATTCATAAGCCCTCCTTTGACTATGGTCATACACTAAGGATAAGGCTTGGAAAGTCAATCGTCAATGGACATTTGGCTCAGAGAATAAGCCTCCTGCCATAATTATTACATTATATTTCACTGCCATAAGCGTTTATTCCTATCTTCCCACATCATCAGAAAAGACTATTCTCCCATTTTCCCCCCTTGCGAAATCCTATCAACAATTGTATAGTAAAATCGTATATAGTGAGGAGTTGAGCATGCCTGATTTTACTGTCTTGGATTTGTTGGACCTGGACCTGAAGGAACACAATCACTTACGTCTTAGCTGTATAGCTGGACGCTCGGGGCTCTCCAAGCGAATAACTACCAGCAAAATCAGTAGACCTGGACTCCCTCTCAGCGGGTTTTTCGTAGAGTTCAGCAATAACTCCATTCAGGTCTTCGGCAAGGGAGAGCGAGCCTACCTGGACAAGTTGGAGAGTGAACAAAACACTGATAGTATAAACAAGCTCTTCAGCTATGACATTCCCTGTTGTGTATTTTGTGACAATAGTGATCCAAGTCCTCGGCTCATTGAACTAGCGGAAGAGACAGGTACTGCAATTCTAAAGACAGATCTTCTTTCCAGTGATTTTTCCAGACGACTGTACCAGACTCTTGATGAGGTATTTGCCCCTACCCAGACCATACATGGTGTTCTTGTCGAGGTATACGGCATCGGGGTACTGATAACCGGAGAAAGCGGTGTAGGAAAGAGTGAAACAGCTCTGGAGTTGATCGAGCGAGGACATAGATTGATCAGTGACGATACGGTCAAGCTGAGAAATATCAGTGACAATTACCTTATCGGGATGGGGGAAAACCCCCTACTCGCCCACCACATGGAGCTGAGAGGATTGGGTATCATCAATCTTGCCAACCTCTACGGGGTTGGAGCAATCAGGGACAGGAAGCAGGTGCAGCTTGCTGTCCATCTCGAACCATGGGACGCACAAAAGAACTATGACCGGGTTGGGGAAGCAACACTGGAAGATATCTACCTGGGCATTGCCATTCCCAAGGTAATCATTCCAGTAAAGCCTGGCCGAAACATACCGGTCATCATCGAGACTGCTGCCAGAAACGAGCGTCTGAAAAAACTCGGGTACTATTCAGCCAAGGAGTTCGACCAGAGTGTTCTCAAATGGCTGGAGAGTGAGTCAGCACGAAAAATGTACTATATCAATGAGGAGACGCTGTGATGGTAACCAGAGAATTGAAGGTCTATAACCGAGCCGGCATTCATGCAAGGCCAGCTGCATCAATCGTCAAGCTGGCCAATCAATACAAGAGTGATCTGTATCTGGAAAAGGATACAATGAAGATAAACGGAAAATCCATCATGGGCATCATCACCCTGGGAGCAACCCACCAGAGCTCTATCCTGATGACGTGTGATGGACCGGATGAACAACAGATGGCAGATGCAATTGAGCATCTGTTTGAAAACAGGTTTGAGGAGTAGCAGATGCGCGAACTTACCGATCGACAAAAGGCCATTGCAACCTTCATCAGTTCGTACATCAAGGAGAACAATTACGCTCCTTCCGTACGGGATATTGCTGACCACTTCCAGTTCTCAGTAAAGGCAGCACACGACCATCTGAAAGCACTTGAGGCCAAACAGGTGATAAAAACCACCGGAGGAGTCTCACGTTCCATTGAAGTAATCGGTGAAGAGTTCTTCCCCCGTGAAGAACTGATCCAGGTGCCGGTCATTGGTTCCATTGCCGCAGGAGCACCCTTGATGAGCGAAGAGAACACTGATTTTATCCTCAACATCCCTGCAACCATGTTGAGAACGACACGAAACACCTACTTTGCCCTGAAAATCAGGGGAGAGAGCATGATTGAGGATGGCATATACGATGGCGATATTGCCATCATCCGTAAGTGCGACGTCGCTGAACGGGGAGACATAGTAGCTGCATCCGTAGGTGATGATGAACCGGGAATTACACTCAAGGGGTACTATCCCGGCAAGGGAAGTGTAGAACTTCGTCCAGCCAATGCATCCATGGGCCCAATCATCACGCGTTCTTGCAAGATTCACGGCAAGTTACACCTTCTGATCCGGAACTATCGATGAGTGAACGAGCATATCTTCTTCTCGGCCCTGAAACAGGCGCTAAGGAACAGGTACTGAAAGATATTCGGGACAAACTTAAAGAGGCCCATGGTGGTGAGATAGAGCTTAGCAGATTCTACCCATTCGAGACCGAAAATGGGGAGATTCTCACTGCACTGAACAACAACAGTCTGTTCAGCGACCATCGTATGGTTATCTTGAGCCAGGCTGAGCAACTTGGATCACCCATGGTGGAATCGATTGCAAACTATCTTGCCCATCCGGTGGAAACAGCAACGCTGATCATCATTTCCAGTGAGCTTTATCTCTCACAGAAGATCATGAAGGCAATTCCCAAGAGGAATATTCAGACGTTCTATGATCTCCTGGAAAACCAAAAGACTGATTGGATCAGAAATTTCTTCAGGAAGTTGGGAATTTCCATCACGGCCGATGGAATAGATCTCCTCATTGACCTCACTGAAGACAATACCCAGGAATTACGTCTTATCTGCAACCAGCTGGCCATATTTTGGCAGATCGATAAACGCAGTCGCCCCATTGAGGAAGAGGATGTCGAGACCTATATCTATCATAGCAGACAGGAAGATGCATTCACCCTCTTCCCCTTGATCGCCAGGGGAGACCTGAAACAGAGCATGCAATCACTGCACAGTATTCTTGGTAGTGGGGACAGCCAAAGCTCCATTCTCTTGGTGAATGGATTACTCTGGCAGTTCAGGAGGCTCTACTCACTCCAGGAGTTCATCTTCCAGGGCGGCAATGAGAGTGAGGCGTACTTGCAAGCACATGTACAGGGAAAGAACAGCCCGATCAAGAAACCCAAGGATAAAACCACGTACAGGAATGCCTTGCAACGATTCGACCTCGAGTCCATCAGGAGGATAATCATTGCGCTGGGAGAGGCTGACCTCGAAGTCAAGGAATCCGGCAGCGAGCTCACAGATCTGGTGCTTGAGAGATTACTCTACCGGATCATTAAATGTCAGGGGAAACCCCTCAATAAAGCCAGCTTTGCCTCTCTGATCTAGAGAGAGAGCTGGCTCAGTATCCGCTTCGCAACAACAAGGGAGATCCCCCCTTCCTTACTCAGCTCCTCAGCTGACTTTGCCAGGATGGCTTCCAGACTTCCGTACTGTTTCATCAAACGCTCACTTCGCTTCTTACCGATTCCCTCCACGGACTCCAGAACACGGAAGGAGGCTTCACGACTCCTTGCTGCTTGGTTTGCACTGGTGGCAAACCGGTGGCACTCATCCCGTACAGCGATTACCAACCGTAACGCATCATTGTCCTCTGGGAGTTGAAGGTCCTCTCGCTCATCATCAAATACAATGGTCTCAAACTGTTCGGCAAGCCCGATGATGGGAATATCCACCATCCCCAACGCATCGAGGATCTCCCGGGCAGCATTAACCTGACCCTGACCACCATCGATAATCAGCAGTCCAGGCCGTTCCAGGTTCTCATTCAGGATCTTTGTGTATCGTCTGGCTACTGCCTCTCGTATGGATTCATAGTCATCAATCCTTCCTTCAAGGCTTTTAATGTTGTACCTGCGGTAGTTTGGTTTGTCTGGATTGCCATTACGGAATGAGATCAGGGATGCAACGGTGTACTTGCCATGCAACTGGGCAATATCAAACCCCTCGATAAGGGCTGGCGGGGCAACCAGGCCCAAGATATCGGCAAGCTCCTCCAATGCCCTGGTGTTGTCCTTGCTCTTCAACCGCTTTTCCACATCACGGCTAGCATTCTCTCTCGCCATGCGGAGTATTCTGTAATGTTTTCCGTCGATGGGAAGGTTTACTTCCAGTCTCCCTCCCAGTTGCTCGGTGAAGTAACGCCTGATCAAATGCACATCTATCTCATGGGAGACATAGAGGAATTGGGGAAGTTTCTGCCCATCTGCATAGTACTGTATCAGGAAGTTCAGCAGGGTGTCTGTCTCCTCACCAAGTGTCTCTGCACGATATAATGCCCGACCGATCAACTGACCATCGCGCATTTGCATCAGGCTGATGGTACAAAGGGGGCCACGCATCTCGATGGCGGCATAGTCCCTGCTCTCACTGGCGAAGTCTTGTACTTGTTGTCCTACCTGAGTGGTCTTGATGGCGGCTATCTGGTCACGCTTGGTTGCGGCTTCCTCAAAATTCAGTGCCTTGGAGGCTTGGATCATATCCTCCTGCAACGTTGCCAGAAGTGCATCGGTCCTCCCCTCCAGGAGATTCCTCACCGCCGTAACGGATTTCCCATACTCCTGTTCACTGACCAGCCCCGCACAAGGGCCCAGACAGAGTCCAATGTGGTAGTACAAGCAGGGTTTCTCCCGCTTTCTCAGTGGAGTGGAGCATCTTCTCAGAGGAAATAGTTTTGCGATCAGATCAAGGTAGAGGTCCAGTTTTCCTGCATCAGGATAGGGACCATAATAGGAGGAACCATCATCAATGAGTCGCCTGGTCTTGAAGACCTTGGGGAACTTCTCATTGGTTATCCTGATCATTGGATAGCTCTTGCCATCCTTGAGGGAGATATTGTAGTGCGGCGAGTACTTCTTGATAAGATTATTCTCAAGTACCAATGCCTCATACTCGTTACCGGTTATGATGTACTCAATGGATGCAATCTTCCTTACAAGGGCTGCCGTCTTGGCACTCCTGTTTGCAAGAAAATAGCTAGTTACCCGTTTGCGAAGATCCTTTGCCTTTCCGACATAGATGATGGACCCTTTCTCGTCACGCATCAAATAGACACCACTGGCATGAGGTAATTCACGTGCCTGCATCTGGGGACTGACCTGTTCTGCTGCTACACTTCCAAGACTTTCCACCTCACTGGCTGGGGTATACTGTACTGCGTCCTCTTTCTTCTTCTTCATCCTCCTTTGAGCATATCCAGACAGTCTTGTTTTGGCAATGCTCAATCGATACAATACGGGCTATGAATCATCCCCTCTTTGCAACCCTTCCCATTATGGAACAACACTATCTTATGCAGCTTGATGAACGGTACCACTTCAGTTTCCAGCAGCAACGGCAGCTCATTGAAAGTGCATGTGATCTTGCCATGTGGCAACTGGGGCCGCTAGAGAAGTGGATAGATGAAGAGAAGGTGGCAAAACTGCAGGGAAAAGCCCAGGCAAAGGGATTGGTTGCCGACCATCTGAAGAAAATGCAGCAGGAGCGGGAGAAACCAACCAACTACCAGGATTTCAATCCGGATACGCGCCTTCCTGACAAGTTCCAGAGTCTTTTTGTCTCCTCTGACACCCTGATGGGAAGATGCCCCTGCCCGGTAGAGGGAGAGAAAACCCGTTGCTGCAATCTTAAGACCCTCGATGTTGTACAGCAGTGTGCGTTCGGTTGTTCCTACTGCTCGATTCAATCCTTTTACAACAGCCATGAAATAAAAGTGGTGGAAAATCTTTCAAAACGATTGCAGGAACTCCAGCTTGATGAAGATACCTGGCATATCGGCACCGGGCAAAGCAGCGATTCCCTCCTTTGGGGCAATGACTATGGGACCCTCGATGCGCTCTCCATCCTGGCTTCCCGTTATCCCAATCTCATCATGGAACTCAAGACAAAGAGTAAACGGAGTGACTATCTCAGCCTTGACCTTCCTCTCAATATTGTTTCCACATGGTCGCTCAATGCTCCAACGATCATCGAGAAAGAGGAACATTTGGCTGCTTCCCTCCAAGGAAGGCTTGATGCGGCAAGGAGGGCAAGGGACAAGGGAAGGATCATTGGGTTCCATCTGCATCCCATGGTTTATTTCGAGGGTTGGCAGGAAGAGTATGGCTCGCTCATTGAACAGGTAACAACCATGTTCCTGCCTGAAGAGTTGATGATGTTCTCCCTCGGAACGCTTACGTTCACCAAGGCAGTACTGAGACAGCTCAGAACTGACCACTATCAAACCAGGGTACTGGACATGGACCTCACTGCAGCGGCTGGGAAATACTCCTATCCATTGGAGATCAAGCAAGCGATGTTCTCATTTGCCTATGAGCGGTTTCCTTCCTCCTGGAAGCAAGGTTCTCCCTTCTTCTACCTCTGCATGGAGGACCCTTCGCTCTGGATGCCAACCTTTGGTTACTCCTACCCCAATGACAAGGCCTTTGAGGCAGCGATGAAAACCTCTTATCAAGCATGTCTGGAAAGGAAGAGAGACAGGTTGTAGCTTCGGATTTGCATTACGCCGCTTTTGACCAAACCATCTACATGAATAATGCCCGCTTTCCTGAGAAAGTGGGCATAGAAATTGAAGTTGAAGCAATCTTAGTCAAATTTCTTTTCAAACAGGTCCAAGGCCCTACCGGAAAGCGGGTTATCTTCACCCTTGAGCATGGATTTGATCGCTTCCATCTCACTTTTACTGAACTGCTTTCCTCCAAGCTTATGCTCCTCGAATGCCTCAGTGGCAATCGGACAAACCTTTCTTACCAGGTCAAGAATGGTCTGTGCGTAGATTCGGATCTCATATTGTGCGTGGGCATCAAGACGAAGTTGCAGAAAGTGGAACAGGTTATGGAGATCCATCTGCCAGTACCATTCGGTGTAAAGGCTTAAGGGAAGATCGATTCGGCTGAGTTCCCTGGCGATACCCATATCCAGAAGCTTCTGGTAGGTATCGTAGCTCCGCTTCTGGTCCTCGCTGAGAATGGAGAGCACCTTTTTTGCCATCTCATCATCAACTGGCTCAGCAACTCTTCCTTGCTTGTTGTCATCACTCTGGAAATTGATATGGGCAGGATCTGGCTGATAGCACTCATCACTCATGACACTATACCTTCCGCTAATCTCATTCACCCTACCTGTGCGGTGGCGGATCCACTGCCTGGCAACAAAAATCGGCATCTTCACATGGAATGTGAAGTTTACCTGTTCAAAGGGCGAGGTATGGTCATTTCTCAGCAGGTAGTTGATCAAGCCCTTATCCTGTCGGTAAGTCTTGGTCCCACTTCCATAGGAGACCCGTGCGCTCTGTACGATTCGCTCATCACTTCCCAAGTAGTCAACCAAGCGGACAAACCCATGATCAAGTACGGGGAATTCCTTATCCAAAATCTCTTCAGCAGCGCTGACGATGCAATGTGCCATAACGATAGTACTCCTTCCTGTTTCTGGAATATTGCCATGGTACAGGAATATCCCACTCTCGGCAACTTCTAGAGAAGCCCCATCCTTCCAAGCAGTACAGCCAATCCTGCACTACATGCTGTTTCAGTCCTCAAAATTCTCTTACCCAGTGATGCAAACTGAAACCCATATTCCCTAAAGAGCGTTCGCTCCCTATCACTGAACCCACGCTCTCCTCCAATGGCTAAAACAACAGGTTGGTTCTCCTTCACTTGAAACAGGGAGAGAGGCATTCCCTCCCAGACATTGTCAAGGACAATCCTCTGGGTATCTGAAGGAAGCTTGGTAATGGCATCGGAGAGTGAGGAAGCAAACTGCAGTGAGCTTACCCCACTCTGGCCACTCTGCATCGCGCCATCAATGAGGATGCTTTTATACTCCCCACTGGTGTAGAGATTAGCCTGTGCATAGGATTTCTCGGCAGTGTCGGTGGTACAAAGGATAAGGGACCCAACCCCAAGGCTGACAGCTTCCCTGAGAATCCTTCTCATGCTGATAGGCCTGACCTGGGCCACAATGAGTGTAACCGGATAGAGAGAGGATGCCTGATCATCTTCTACTTCGTAGGTGAAGGAGATGGCATGATCATCCATATTTGTGATGGTAGCCAAACCCTTGCTCTGATTGATAACCCCTGCTTGGAAGGTATCGCCCACATCCAAATGAAGAATTTTCTTGATGTGACGGGCCCTATGGTCTTTCATGGACAGTTCATTGGTCTCAGATAAGGTAGAGAAGAGGATGATGTTCATACAGGGCACTATAGCATAAGGGCTGGGAAAAACGGTAGACTGATGCCATGAAGAATGCAATCTACTTGGCAAAATCGCACGACTGTGCAGCTAACCTGGCTGGAGAGGCATACCTGATGAGTCTGCCTTATGAGCATGTGTTGTATCTTTGGGTGAATGATCCCTGTATCGTGATCGGACGATACCAGAATCCGTTCAGTGAGTGCAACCTGCAGCGTATGGATGAGGAAGGAGTCCAACTTATACGGAGGCAAAGTGGTGGTGGAGCGGTCTACCATGACCAGGGCAACCTCTGTTTTACCTTGATTGGAAACAAGGAACAGACCTCCAAGGAAGAGAACTTCGCTTTAATACTCAAGGCACTTTCCTCGCTTTCCCTTGATTGTGAGCTCTCTGGCCGGAATGATATTCTTCTGAACGGGAAAAAAATCTCTGGCAATGCGTTCCAGACAACCGCTACCAAATTCTGTCATCACGGGACACTGCTGATCAGCAGCGACTTGTCGGTAATGGGCAATTATCTTACCCCAAGTTCCACCAAACTGGCTTCCAAGGCAGTAAAATCTGTAGCATCCAGAGTTGGGAATCTTAAGGAAGGCAACCAAAACATCACCAATGAGATGGTACAGGAAGCTTTAATCGAGGCTTTCAAGGCAACCTACGGGGATGCTGAGGTCCAGGAGATTGATTTTACTTCCTTCCCTGCCGCCCAGGAAAACTATCACCGGTTCGGGGACCGATCACAGATTCTCCAGCAAACACCACAATTCAGCCACTCTTTCACCCATCGTTTCCCATGGGGTGAGGCTGATTTCAGGATTCTTGTAGAGAAAGGTGTGTTCAGTGATATCCTCATGTTTACCGACAGCCTTGATACCTCCATTGTAGAACGTATCAAAACACTGCTGGTCGGAGTACCATATGAGAAGAAAGCGGTAGAGGCGGTGTTGAAAGAGTGTGAGCAGGACGATTGCTCAGACCTGCTCACCTTCTTGCTAGATTCCTTCTCTTCCTGATAATTCTATCAAGGATCTGAGTCGGTCAACCCTCCATCCCTCTGGGTGGAGGGTTTCTGCTCTCCAGCTCCAGTTACTCACCCCACAGGTGGAAGGGATGTTCATTCTTCCCTCCGCTCCAAGTTCCAGCCAATCCTGCATGGGGAGAATGGCGTCCTTGGAGTGAGAGAGTAGCATCTGCCTGATCAACTGCCAAACTATCTGGTCATCAGGACATTCAAGGTAGCGCCTCACGGCATCCTTGGTCTGTTCATCCAAGGCATCATACCACCCTCTGGAAGTATTGTTGTCATGAGTACCCGTATAGATGACACTGTTGTGCTCACAGTTATGCGGTAAGTAGGCATTGCTTGCATCAAGCTTTCCGTTCTCAACCGAGAAGGCAAACTGAAGTATCTTCATACCCGGGAATCCATTGGAGAGCCTGAGTTCATCCACATCCTCGGTAATTACGCCAAGGTCCTCGGCTATGATGGGAAGTTCTTCCCCAAGATGTGCTTTGAGTGCAGAGAAGAACTCCTTTCCCGGCGATGGCTTCCAGATACCATTCATGGCAGTTTTCTCACCTTTGGGTACTTCCCAATAGGCAGCAAATCCTCGGAAGTGGTCAATTCTGATGATGTCACAAATCTCCAGGGTCTTCTCTATTCGCTTGATCCACCAGGCGAACTGTTGCTTCTGGTGGGCACTCCAATCATAGACAGGATTTCCCCACAGCTGTCCTTCATCAGAGAAGGCATCCGGCGGAACTCCGCTCGAAGCGGTTTGCCTGCCATCCTTATCCATTTTCAGGAGGTCCCTATTTGACCAAGCATCCACGCTGTCGGGAGCAACAAAGATGGGAATATCCCCAATAATCTGGATACCCTTCTTGTTGGCATATCGCTTGACCTTTGTCCATTGCGTAAAGAAAAAGTACTGCTGTACCTGTATATTCTCAATTGCCTTTGCATGATTCTTCTTGAGCTGTTGTAATGTAGCCTCTTCCCGCAGTCTTACCTTCTTGGGCCAAATCTCAAACCAGCGGGAATCGTTGTAGGTCCTGCAAAGCACTTGATAGAGGGCATAGTCCTCCAGCCACCACTGGTTTTCCTGAACAAACTGCAGGTAAGCATCCCAATCTTTTTTTGCTGCCTCTCCAATGAAGGTTGCGGCAGCCTGTTCCAGGAGCGGTTCCTTATAGGAGCGTACGCTACCATATTCTACCCGGTTGGAGGAAAACTCGGGATGAAAGAGAACCTCTTCCACATCCAGGTATCCCTCAAAGGCAAGAGTCCTGAGGTCGATCAGGAGTTCATTCCCGGCAAAGGTCGATCGAGCTGCATAAGGACTGTCCCCATAGCCGGTGGGCCCTAGGGGAAGAATTTGCCACAAACTTACCTTCGCTTGGGAGAGCAAGTCAATAAAAGTAAAAGCCTCATCACCCAGTGATCCGATACCATGGGGTGAGGGAAATGATGTAGGGTGCATCAATACACCACAGCGTCGTATGTCATGTTTCATGCTTCAGACTATATAGTATTCCTTTGCTGTTGGCTATCATTCAACAGGGAAGAGTTTGTTTTTGGGTGTTCTTGTTCTAACATGAAAAATAGGATATACTTGTGCTATGAATTCAGCCCAGGAAACAAAACAATTTGCCATCGGAGAACATGTAGTATATCCTCTCCAAGGCGTAGGCGTCATCAAGCGTATTGAAGAACGAATGTTCAGAGGCGTCGCTACGATGTATTACGTGATCTACCTTGATATCTCCGATATGACGGTGATGATTCCTGTGGATAAATCCGAGGAAATGGGGATCAGGCCAATCGTAGGAGACAAAGAAGCGAAACAGGCTATTGAATCCATTTCCAGCAAGTATGAACCTATGCCGGTAGATTGGAAGGTCCGCTATCAGATGAATGTGGATCTGCTCAAGCAGGGTTCCATTACGTCAATTGCGAAGGTGGTACAGGCACTCTATCATCGCAGCAAGATCAAGGAACTGCCGGTACAAGAGCGAAAGCTCTATGACAATGCGCTTCGTTTGTTGATCGACGAGATCTCTTTTGCCTTGAAGAAGGACAAAAAAGAGATTGAAATGCTTGTATTCTCCAAATTGGAGAAATAGTTCTATGAATTTTCCCCAACATGCAGTCATCGTGACCGCTGCTGGCAGCAGCGATCGCTTTAATGCGAACAAGCAACTTGGTGTCAAGAAGGAGTATCTCTCCATCGATGGCCATACAGTGCTCTATCGCTCTGTTGCCCCATTTCTTGAAGTACCTGGATGTCAGGTTATTATGGTAACCCATCCTGAAGGAATGGCTGACCAGTGTGCTGTTGCATTGGAGGATCTGTTACAGCAGAATATGGTTCCCATCATACTCGTTCCAGGAGGAAGCGACCGACAGAAATCGGTTTACAACGCCTTGCAGATGCTCTCTTCCATGGCCTTGGCCGTGGACTTTGTTGCAATCCATGACGGAGCTCGTTGTTTCCTTACTCCCGATCTGGTGATCAAGACACTTGCAACAGCGACAGTTTTTCGAGGTGCAGTCCCTGCCCTTCCCGCTACCGATGCCCTGAAAATCATTGATGACAATGGACTTATCACCCACCACATAGACCGCACTCATGCTGTAGGAGTTCAGACTCCACAGATTTTTACCTATCCAGAGATCTGGGAAGCTCATCAAGCGGCAAAAGACAGCACCACTTCTTATGTGGATGATACACAGATTTTCACTGACTACGGACAGGCAGTGGGTATTTGTGAAGGCACCCGGGAGAACAGGAAGATCACGTATATCGAAGATATTCCTGATGCTGAACAGCAGATTGAAGAGTACCTCCAAAACCTTGAGGAAGGCAAACGCAGCGCACATGCTGCAAAAGCACTCCACCAGGCTATGGATGAGGTACAGAGGGAGCAGCAAACACCATGAGGATTGGCACTGGTTGGGATGTTCACCGCCTCGCAGAAGGAAGGAAATTTATCCTTGGTGGCATAGTCATTCCCAGTGAACGGGGTGAGGTCGCTCACAGCGATGGTGACGTCCTTGTCCATGCAATCATCGATGCAATCCTTGGAGCATTGGCGAAAGGGGACATTGGGTCCCACTTCCCCGATACTGATCCAGCTTTCAAAGAGGCTGACAGTCTGCAGCTGTTATCACGAGTGCTGGAAGAAGATCTACCGCCCTACTCCATCGAGAACATCGATACCACGGTCATTGTCCAACGTCCTAAACTTCGTGACCATATTGATGCAATCAGGGAGAACCTGGCGAACGCAATGCACCTCGAACTCAGTCAGGTTTCTGTCAAGGCGAAGACCGCCGAAGGAATTCTTGGTGAGCTTGGTACAGCGGAAGCGGTCATGGCCCAAGCGGTTGTCTTGATTTCCCAGAATCCTTGTTGACACAATCCAAACAAATATTCTATAGTTGCCCTGCGCCCAGATGGCGGAATTGGTAGACGCACTAGGTTCAGGTCCTAGCGGTCGTTAAGACTGTGCAAGTTCAAATCTTGTTCTGGGCAGAAAGGCAAACCTTTTACTATAAAGGGTTTGCCTTTTTCTTTTGTCCAAAAACCATCTCCCACACCAGTCCTGAACTGAGTACTGTGCACAGTTATGGACACAGTAAGCATTGAACTTAAGGAATTATCAGAGCAATTGAGGTCACCAAGCACCTACCGCATCATAAGATTACCATAAATTGTTTAGCATAAATCAAGACCAGATGTACCCATATGTGAACACACAGAAATTACGTATTCCACGATGTGTCTCTGACCCTAAACCCTGAGCACACCCCTGAATCCCCTCGATGCATAGTAGGAGTCAGCTCCGTTGTGATAGATGAATACCCTATCGTAGCGACAGTCACCAAAGAGCGCGCCACCAAGCTTTCTCATAGACTCAGGAGTACGAATCCAGCTGGAAGATTTTACATCAAAAACACCCAGCTTCTGGAGATTGCGGTACTGCTCCTCATCGAGAAGCTCTATCCCCATTTCTGCGGCAAGAGAACCTGCACTACCTGTTGGAGGATTCTTTTTCCGGTTCTCAAGGGCTACCTGGTCATAACAAAGACTTCTTCGGCCAACAGGACTCTCAGCAGAGCAATCGACGAATAGGTATACGTCAGAGGTTTCATCGTACCCGATTACATCTGGCTCTCCACCGGTGCGATCCATCGCAAAGAGCGAAGAGAGCTTCTCAGGGTCTTGGGTAAGTCTCTTTTCAATAGCTTTCCAATCAAGGTCTTTGTGACGGGACAGGTTTTCCTCAAATCTATTATGAAGAACATCAATGAGTGATGCTTTTTGTTCTAAAGTTAACGTAGTTCTAATTGTATCCATACAGCATCTCCTATTCCACTTGATCAGCGGTATCAAACATAGTGTATCTATATCCTAGCATTTTACTCAAGATACATACCCGTGCCTTGGAATGTAATAAAAACATAGATTGCAAAACAGAATGCAAAACCGGGAAAGAATAGGCAAACGTCTCTCTCTAGAATTAATCATTCAAAAGAATTGCATCAGAACTGCCCATCAATGTATTGACCGCAATATAATCTAAATGTTAATTTAGTCTAACAATAGGTGCTATACCTGTACTGGAGGTTCCAATGAAACGAAGCTTATTCCATCTTGGATTTTTCCTCTCCCCTCTCATTCCTGTCATCCTATATCTGTACTCTGTAGGTGCGCTTGTCGATTCATATTCAGTGTCAATCATCTTCGGTGTCTACGCTTTCGTCCTTGTCTCCAACCAGTTCTACCTTGCCTCACAACCAGCTTGGATGGTGTCCCTGCTGGGAGCAAAGTCGGTTCGCTCCTTGCATGGAAGTTCTCCACTGCTCATTATGCTCCTTGCTCTTATCCATGCCTTGCTCAAGCTCGCTAATGGGTTTAGCCTCTCCACTTCACAAGCGCTTATCGGCTTGGTTGCGCTTATTCTATTCTTTGTTGGAACGATCGCTGCCTTGCTCTTCTTTGCAAATACCTTGCTTACCAAGCAGAAGAAATTTGCGCAACTGAGAGCAAGCACATTTGAAAAAACCGGTCTCACCCATCAGAAAGCCCGTGCGATGCACAACCTGATGGTGGTAGCTGGACTTGTAGTCTTGTTTCATGTCTTACTCGCCTCCACGTCTTCCTTCACCTATAACCCATGGGGGATTGGCATCCTGGTTGCTTGGATGACTTTCTCCCTTGTCTCTTATGCGTACTACCGGCTCTCTGGCCGGAAAACAAGGAGAAAATCATGAAAAAACTCTCTATAGTTCTTATTATATCCCTGCTCTTCAGTCTGCCACTGGCAGCTCAGATATTCCCAACCTCTCCATCCAATCCCGTGGTTGATGGATCTTTCGGAACCAATGAATACCCCGAGATTGTACAACTCAAGGATATGCGTCTTGGGTATGCCCAGAGTAGGGATTCCAGTAATCTGCACTTCATTCTCGAAGCACCAACTACAGGATGGGTTTCGGTTGGCCTTGGGTCCAATAGGATGCATGGTGCTCATATCATCATTGGCTATGATGCAATTACCAGCCAAGTCATCAGCGAGGAAACTGGCCGTGGACACAGCCACAGCCCATCCTCATCAAAGATTCTTGTGCAGAGTAAGATCAAGGAGGCAGGGGGTAAGACCACCCTTGAGTTCACGGTACCTGCCTCACAGTTTGATTCAGGAAGGAACCTCAGACTTATTGTTGCATATGGAAATCGGGATAATCTCAGAAGCAAGCATGTAACCTATGACAGCCACACCATCAACTTCCTGAAATAACACATATTCACTGGTGATTATGATAAGGGTATGTTTGGAGCAACCAACATACCCTTATTTTTGCTCTGTCTTTAGCGGTCCATTCTAGTATTCTGTTAACAGGAGAATGGTACTACATCAAACCCAGGCCAACCCTAAGTAGCAAAAATCCAATTCCCTAAGATCTCTTGCCTTTGATCAAGTTCCAAGGAAACAATCCCTCTTTGTACAGCAAGGCAAGAGCTATCAAGCCCTGGACTGCTCCGATGATGAAGAAGAGTACATGAAGGAAAACCACGGTTTGAATGATCAGGACCTGTACTACAATCCACACAATCATGGATCCTCCGAGCAGGCCAGCAACATACCCAAGATACTTGTTCTGCTTTAACAAGAGTATGATACTGGACAGATTGCCGACTCCAAACAGTCCAAATAGAACTATGCCAGGAATCAGAAAGGTAGAGAATGGAGATCCCTGTAACATCTCAGTTGTGGCTCCAGCAGGAGTCAAGGGATCGACCAGACAAGCATATCCACCTGCTAACGCACCCAATCCAACGATCAAATTAATGAGTAACAAAATGATACGAAATAGTTTCATGATTCAGGCCTCCCAGACCTGCCAAGAAAAAATACTATCAGTAGAAATTCGTAGAAGCTAGAGAAAGAACCAGTCAATTCTGTAAAAATGTATAGATTCATTCAAGAAGAATCAACTTTTGGAATTATACGCGTGTAATATATTCAGCAATTTTCAGCATTATTTTTGAAATTATGTACAATAATTATATCCAAAAGTATCAATATCTCGCTATTCATACTTTTTTCATAAAAACTGTTTTGACATTTGGAAATTCGTCCCGTATGCTAAAGAAAAAAGAGTTGTAGAAATTAAGCTTAATTATGCTTAATCTTTAAACTCAAAATGCATTCAGGAGGAAAGAATGAAAAAAGTTCTATTTACCCTATTGGTTCTGGCTCTGGTAGTGATGCCGGTCATGGCCCAAGGAAGCAAGGAAGCTGCAAGTGGGGACGATTATAAGCTCGTATTGAAAATGAGCCACGTATTCGCACCCAATGAACAGCTGACAAAGTCCCTCGACATGGTTGTCAAGAAAATCAGCGATCGCACTAATGGTGCAATTGAGATACAACACTACCCACAGAGCCAGCTGGCTGTCTACAAAGACGGCGTTGAGCAGGTTGCCCGTGGTGCGGACTTCATCAGTGTTGAAGACCCATCTTACCTTGGTGACTATGTTCCCGATTTCAACGCTTTGGTTGGACCAATGCTCTACAAGAGTTTTGACGAGTATGAGTACATGATCCAGACCGATTTGGTGAAAGGCATGCTGAAAGAACTGGAAGAAGAGCACAGAATCAAGGTTCTCGCTCTGGATTACATCTTCGGTTTCAGGAATATGAAGACCAACAAGGTCATCACCACCCCTGCTGATCTCCAGGGAATGAAAATCAGGACTCCTGGAAGCCAGTTGTTCATCGATACCATCAATGCAATGGGTGCAACCGCTACCCCTCTCGGGTTCAGCGAAACCCTGAGCGCAGTACAGCAGGGTGTTGTTGACGGACTGGAAGGTACCATGGATGCGTATGGATCCAACGGTAGTGCTGAAGTTGCCAAGAACATGGCTCTTACCCAACACTTCCTCGGGACCTGTGGCGTATACATCAATGTTGATGTCTTCAATGCAATTCCTGAAGAGTATCAGACCATTATCGAGGAAGAGTTCACCGCTGGTGCCCAGCACATGATCAGTGAAATCTCCAACAACTATGAGGCCACAAAAGCTAAACTCGAGGCTCAAGGCAACAAGTTCAACGAAGTTGACTCTGCTGCATTTGCCGCAACCGTTACCAGCGTCTATGAGAACATGAAGGGTGTCACTCCTGGCATCTATCAGATTCTGCAGGACGAATTGGCCAAGATGCCCAAGTAAGTGTATCTGTCCTATACAGGTCGAGGATTGTCGGTGTATGCTACAAAACACTGGTCGTCTTCGACCTGTACTTTATCTTCAAGGAGAACGTGATCAATGCACCAAGCCGTAAAGAAAGTGCTATCCAACCTTGAGCTCGTCATCGCCAGTGCTGCCATTATTGTCACCACTGTCTTGGTCATGCTCAATGTCTTCACGCGCTACTTCCTGAAAACCGGCATTTACTGGTCAGAGGAAGTTGCAACCGCCTGCTTTGTCTGGTCGGTCTTCATAGGCGCTGCCGCAGGATACAAGCATCGAGCCCATGTAGGTGTCGATATGCTGGTCAATCTCTGCCCCCCCAAAACAAAGAAAACAATCACCATCATCGTTGATCTTGTCCTACTGTTGATCAATGGATATATAACCTATATTGCAGTCATTTATCTCTCGCTCTCCTATAAGAAACCCACACCGGTACTGGGAATTTCGACTGCATACATCAGTTCATCGATTCTCGTCAGCTTTGCACTGACAACCATCTATTCAATCTATTTCCTGGTCAAGGATATTAAACAGCCTGCACAAGGAGGTACCACATGATTGCCTACCTCCCCATCATTCTGGTATTCATCCTGTACTTCTCAAGCATTCCCATCGCCTATGCACTGTTTGGGTCCTCACTCTTCTACTTTGCGGTAATCGATACCAGCAGTCCGGTTGACTTGATCCTCCAGAAGTTTGTCACCAGTACCCAATCCTTCCCGCTCCTTGCCATCCCATTCTTTGTAATGGCAGGATCGATCATGAACTATGCAGGTATCAGCAAGAAATTGATGCAGTTCGCTGATGTCCTCACCGGCCATATGGCAGGAGGCATGGCGCAGGTCAATGTACTGTTGAGCCTACTTATGGGAGGTGTATCCGGTTCAGCCAATGCTGATGCAGCGATGCAGAGCAAGATGTTGGTCCCTGAAATGGAGAAAAGAGGATATGACCGCGCATTTTCCACAGCAATTACCGCTGCATCTTCTGCCGTCACTCCGGTCATTCCCCCAGGGATCAACCTGATCATTTATGCCTTGATCGCCAATGCATCAGTTGGACGGATGTTTGCTGCAGGATATGTCCCTGGCCTCATCATGACCATCAGTTTGATGGTGACTGTCTCCATCATCTCAAAGCGTCGTGGCTACCAGCCTGTACGAGAGAAGAAAGCCGGGACAAAGGAAGTTGTTCATCAGCTTCGCGATTCCATATGGGCCCTACTCTTCCCTTTCGGTATCATTGCAGGACTCCGAATCGGCATGTTTACCCCTTCCGAAGCAGGAGCAGTGGCGGTGCTGTACTGCATCATCGTAGGAAAGTTCATCTACAAGGAACTGGGAAAGGAACACATCATCCCCGTGCTAAGGGAAACCATCTTTGGAACCAGTGGTGTAGTTCTGATTATCGTCTCTGCCTCTGTCTTTGGATACTACCTGAACTGGGAACGCATCCCTCAGGCAATGGCTAGTGGACTGCTTACCATTACCCAGAATAAGTACCTGATGCTGATGATCATCAACGTCCTCTTCCTTGTAATGGGAATGTTCCTGGAGGGAGGAGCTGCCATGATCATTCTCGCGCCCTTGCTCGTGCCGGTGGTGACCCAGCTCGGTATTGATGTCATCCATTTTGGTCTGATCTGCATTGTGAACATCATGATCGGAGGACTCACACCCCCATTCGGTTCAATGATGTTTACCTGCTGCAGCATCACCAGATGTAGTTTGCAGGATTTCGTGAAAGAGGTAATTCCTTTCATTGTTGCCCTGCTGATTTCATTGTTGCTTGTAACGTATATTCCCATTATCACCCTCATCGTGCCTAACTTGCTCTATGGGGTTGCCTGATTACGAACGGAGGTACCTATTGTGAAGATTTACGCCCACCGAGGGTATAGTGGATGCTATCCAGAAAACACCATGCTCGCCTTCCAGAAGGCCTGGGAAGCAGGCAGTGATGGCATTGAGCTCGATGTCCAGTTGACCAAGGACGGTGAGTTGGTGGTAATCCATGATGAAACCCTTGATAGAACCACAGACCGCACTGGACGCGTTTGTGACTATACACTGGAAGAACTGAAAACATGTAATGCTGCAGCAAAGAGCCAACTTGCAAACTCATTCATGACCATCCCCACCTTTGAGGAGTACTGCACTTGGGTGGCAACCACAAATCTGGTTACCAACATCGAGATCAAGAGCAGTGTCATTTATTACCCTGAGATTGAGGAGAAGACCCTGGAGATGGTAAGGCGTTACCAATTGGAAGAGAGAACCCTGATCTCCTCTTTCAACCATCTCAGTCTATGTGCGGTGAAGGCCATAGCCCCTTCCATCCTGTGTGGAGCTCTTGTTCCTGAGACCGGGTTGGTTAATGCAGGTCATGCTGCAGAGAAGTTTGGGTTTGAGTGTTTCCATCCACCTTACTGCACCATGAACAAGGAAGCTGTACAGGAGTGTCACAATCACCAGATCCAGGTTAATGTCTGGACGGTAAACACCATGCATGAGCTTATAGACTGCTACAACTGGGGATGTGATGGCGTTTTCACCAACTATCCTGATGTGTGCAGGGCGTTTGTGGATGCGCAGAAAAACAGCTGACTCTATAATATGTCTAGGATTGTGGGCACATGCAAATGTGCCCCTTTTTGTTGGATAGACCTATACCTGATTATATCGTTTCAACACCCGTAGAGCGCGGAGGGTTACCCACTCGCTACTCACCCCTTTTTTCCCTATCGGAATAAGCAGACGGTCACTTCCGTAGGTATTGTCAGCATTCCACCGTCCATGCTCATCCTGTTTTGAAACTACCAATTTCATTGCCTCTTCCATTCTCTGATCTTGCACCCCAAGCGATGTAAGAATATCAAGTATTTCCAATACATCACTTTGATACATCATAGGAAAACCAAATGAACGCCAACCAGGTTTAGCTACTCGGTCCAAGTCGTGGCTTCGTTTAAACAGGTGATGAATGAACAGGAATTCTACCATCTGGTCATATTTGGCGTACATGGCTGTAGTCCAACGATCCTTGGGGAATGCGCTGAAGGCCTTCAGGGATTTTACCACCCCCATGAAACAGGTATGATTTCCCCAGCACTCCTCATAGCGGTTGTAAGGTGGTCTTTGCCTCTCTACTTCAATCCCATCATTGGTTACCATGATGTCTACAAGAAACGACAAGGCTTTCAACACTCTTGGATCATCACGATAGCCCAATCTGGAAAGACTCCACACCATATTCCCGGTTAGACACGGTATAACTTCTGAGGCTCTGCCACCACCACTCTTAGAGGAGTGCATGGAAAAGCCTCCATCAGTCCTCTCCTGCGCATGTTCGAAGAGATACTCACAATACATCTCGATCGCAGGAATTCGCGTTGCTCCCATCTCAGCCAATACAATGAGAGACCAAACCAACCCTTCATACTTGTATGTATAGTATTTCGGGAATGCTGCCTCATAGGCAGGTTCGCTCATCGCTCGAAGGATCTCTGGAACATAGCCTTGCTGCATGATCAGAGTTTTTTCCTTCTGTACCCGGTCATCTTCAGGGGATGCATCCAGCAGGTCAACAAGTGTGAAGTACCTCATTGAAGGACTTTCAGATGACAACAACCAAGATATCGTTTGCTCTGAAGCTGTGTACCTTCCTGTTCTTTCCATAGCTACCGGTCTCCTGTTCCCGCGTGTGCTGGATATTCAATTTTCCATTGAATATTGTTTTATAGTATATACCTACAAGCTCAAACGTAAAGGATTTACATATTAACAGGAGGGACCATCTTCATTGAGCACTTTGCATAGGCATGCATCACCTGGCAGGAACACCGTATCCAAGAACCCTGTGAGGTGCTTCACCTTCTCCCTGTTGATCCCATAATACATCCATTTCCCCTTTCTCGATGCGGTGATGATTCCCACATTCTTGAGTATGGATAGATGATGGGAGAGGGTTGGTTGGCTTACATTGAAATACTTCTGTATCTCACAGACACACAACTCCCCACAACTGAGAATATGGACGATGCAGATCCTCGTTGGGTCTGCGATGGCCTTCAACAAATGGGAACCATTTTCAAAATCGATGTTCATTGAAACCTCTATAAAACCATGGTATATAAATTGATAGATGTCAATATATATAGCATATCACATACCATGAAGTAACACTTAAAATTTTTTTATTATATTTTAATGTATATATTTGTTTGTAGTATAAATTGATCTACATACTATCGTATTCAGAGTTATATTGACAAACTTCTATATATAATCCTATAGTTTTCCTAGACATTATTGCGAAGGGGGTGTTTTGTGAGCAACAAGAACAATATAACAGGGATCAGTTTCTTTGAACGATACCTGACTCTATGGGTGCTTCTTTGCATGGCCACAGGTGTATTGATCGGTGTATATCTTCCCCAGATTCCTCATTTTCTCTCCCGGTTTGAATATGCAAATGTATCAATTCCTGTAGCTATCCTGATCTGGCTCATGATCTACCCCATGATGCTCAAGGTCGATTTTCATAGCATCAAGCAAGTTGGGCAAAATCCAAAAGGCCTTATGATTACCTGGATAACCAACTGGCTTATCAAGCCTTTCAGCATGTATGCCATCGCCTTCTTCTTTTTCTTTATCGTGTACAAGGCCATCATTCCCGAAGGCCTTGCCAGGGAGTACCTGGCAGGGGCTGTTCTCCTGGGGGCTGCGCCCTGTACTGCAATGGTATTTGTATGGAGCCATCTCACCAGAGGTAATCCAGCGTATACCTTGGTTCAGGTTGCAACCAACGATCTCATCATTCTTGCAGCATTCGTACCCATCGTGGGACTGCTACTCGGAATAAGTGGTATCAGCATCCCCTGGATGACGCTCTTCCTCTCGGTGGTGCTCTTTGTGGTCATTCCCCTTGGTGCTGGCTGGTTCAGTCGTGTGCTGATTACACGCAGTCATGGCCTGGAATACTTTGAAAATACCTTCATTCCCAAATTCAGCAATGTGACCATAACTGGTCTGCTTCTTACCCTGATCATCATCTTCTCATTCCAGGGACAGACAATCATAGACAACCCACTCAATATCATCCTGATAGCCATACCGCTCATCATCCAGACATTCCTCATCTTCTTCATAGCCTATCTCTGGGCCAAAGCGTGGAAACTGCCGCATGATGTGGCTGCACCTGCGGGAATGATCGGAGCCTCAAATTTCTTTGAATTGGCAGTAGCTGTCGCTATCTCAGTCTTTGGACTGCAATCAGGAGCGACGATTGCTACCGTAGTAGGAGTTTTGGTGGAGGTTCCAGTCATGTTGACCTTGGTGGGAATTGCAAACCGTACTAAACGGTGGTTTCCTGCTTCTCAATCCTGAAAACCAGGATTCCACTGATAGGATTCCATGGCAATTGTACCATCAGAGAGAAAGGATATTCCCTCTGACTCGAGCATGACTCGTTGGAGCTCAGAGAACTCTTTATTTGCAAGGCTTCCGTCTGATCGGATTACCCGATGCCACGGGAGATCAGAGGGACACTTTCGCATGGCCCACCCTACGATTCTGGCATTACTTGGACTACCAAGCATGCAGGCGATCTGTCCATAGGAGGCTACCTTTCCCTCTGGAATTCGGCCTACGATTTCATAGACTTGGGCAAAGAAGGAGTGATTCACGTTGCCTTCTCCCAGAGAGCAGCAAGTGTGGAAAGCGCAAAAGAATTCACCTCCCCCTTCACATAGCCCGTAATCGTACCATCGGTACTGACAACAACCAGTGTGGGCTCCCCATCAATGGGGATTTCTGCCTGCTCGGCAAATTTCTCTGCCTTGGAAAGAAACAACACTCCACCCCGCTCTGGGTCGATCAATCCTTCAAAACTTCCAGCAAGCCCCCTGCGTATAGCCCCACGAACAAAGAAGGGAGCTCCTTCTATGACGGAGATGTGGTAGAACGGGGCATAGCGTAGTGAATCATCACTCCCTTCAACCGCATCTTGCCAAGCGATGAGTGCTGCTTGTTGTACCTCCCCATTTTCCCTGGAGGTACCAATATTCAAGGCAATCAGGATAGGGGAATCTTTGATCAGGTCTGTAGGGAATATAAATTCAGTATCAGCAAAACTCTTCACTTTTTCCTCAGGGAATGTCCCCGAGAACAGGAACTGGTTGCAACTCAGCAGAAGAAAGAGCACAATAGTGAGAAATATCATCGTTCTTTTCATGGTAGCTCCTAGTATAGTGCCAAACCGCTGATTCCTGTAGAGCTATTTTCCGGTAATCACATGGCAATGAAAGATTGATGATATTACGGAGGACAGCATGTGGTACTACATCATTAAAATTGGGATTTCAGCTCTTACCATCACCCTAGTCAGCGAAATAGCCAAACGCAGTTCCCTATTCGGTGCCTTGATTGCATCTCTCCCATTGACCTCACTCTTGGCAATCCTCTGGATGCACTTTGAGAAAACCCAGGACACCGCCATAGCGCAGCTTTCCCAGTCAATCTTCTTTCTAGTGCTTCCTTCCCTTGCATTCTTTGCCCTTTTCCCCTTCTTGCTTCATCGCGGAATGGCTTTCTGGGGAAGTTTCATGCTTGCAAGTGGAGCAACGATTGTGCTCTACTTCCTTCTCATCGCCATTCTCAAGCACTACAACATCGCAACACTCTGAACTTTCATCTTTTCTCTTGTGTTCCTCATGAAGCTGCTCGATACTACAGAGGGGCTTTATGATGCAGAGACTTATCGAGACGAAAAAGGCAGCTCCTCTCTTTCAAGGATGGCATGACACCCTCTTGCGTTCGTGTATGCAAGGTATCATGGGAGAAATCTATGTAGATGACCGAAATGAGCCTCACTCAGCTTTCGCTCTGCTTGGGGACTTCTGTCTACTCGCTGGCGAGCCATCAAGTGAACTTTTACGCTTCCAGTATGATCTTGGTAGATGGGAAACCCGGCTTCTTGTCCCGAAGGGCGAATTGTGGGAACAGGCTATCAGGGAGACCTTTGGATCCAAAGCTAAGGAATTCACCCGTTATGCTCTAAAAAAGGAAGCCTCGTTTGATAAAGCTTACCTGAGCAGCCTTGTCGATACCCTCCCACCAGCATTCCGAATCGTTGAGATAGATGAAATCCTCTACCACTTTCTCCTCTCAGAGCCTTGGTGCCGTGATCTGGTCGGACAGTTCCCCACATATGAGCGATTTCGAGACCTGGGACTGGGCTTCGTCATACTCAAGGGCACTGAAGTTGCAGCAGGAGCCTCTTCATACTGCAGGTATCACAACGGAATAGAAGTTGAAGTGGATACAAAAACTCCTTATCGAAGGAAAGGCCTTGCGTTGGCTTGCAGTGCAAAGCTCATCCTTGCCTGTATGGAACGTGATCTTTTTCCCTCTTGGGATGCCCACACAGAACTATCACTTCACTTGGCTGAGAGGCTTGGGTATACGTTGGACTATCCCTATCAGACATTCGAACTCACTAAGACCAAATAACACCCAGCAAACCTATTTCCATCTACCATGGATAATTGTCTTGTTTTACCCTTGTACCCCTCTCCAACAAACCTACAGTACGTTAACGCACTCAGATGAAAATCCTTTCATCCTTAAGCTAGGAAAATCATCATCTGTAAGCATGCTTTATTTATAGTTATTATTAGTATTTAGTATTGATAATTAAAGATTACCCAATAATTTTCTTGACTTCTATACGAAATGATTTAACAATAAAGAGTGTGATGCGTTAACGTAAACGCAGAAAACCTTAAGGAGGCTACATATGAAAAAGATGCTCGTAGCGGCAATGGTTCTACTCATTGCCATGAACATGGTTTTTGCAGGAGGGGCTGCTGAAACTTCGTCAAAAGGAATGGTTGGAGTAGTCATGCCTACCAGATCAGAAGAACGTTGGAATAAGGATGGAGCAGCCGTCAAATCTGGTTTGGAAGAACTCGGCTATGAAGTCGACCTTCAATTCTCAGACGACGACATTCCCACCCAGGTTCGTCAGATTGAAGACCTGATCACCAAGAGAGCAAAAGTACTCGTCATTGCTTCCATTGATGGATCGGCCTTGACTGATGTACTGGCAAAAGCTGCGGACGAAGGAATTCCTGTAATTGCCTATGACCGCTTGATCATGAAATCACCACACGTAGATTACTACCTGTCATTTGACAACTATGCAGTTGGCCAGCAGATGGGTGATATCCTCATTCAGGGAATGAATTTGGATAATCCTGCAAAAAAGCCCTTGTTGATCGAACTGTTTGGTGGATCACCTGACGACAACAATGCATATTTCTTCTACAACGGCGCCATGGACAAGCTTAAGCCCTATTTTGACAATGGCACCCTCAAGATTGGTTCAGGCCAGCAGGGCATGGACACAGTAGGAACACTCCGCTGGAGCAACGAATTGGCAATGTCCAGAATGGAGAACCTCCTCTCTGCTCATTATACAAACCAGACACTCGACGGAATCCTGTCTCCTTATGATCCAATCAGTCTTTCCACGCTTGAAGCATGTAAGGCTGTCGGTTATGGAACACCTGGAAAGCCACTGCCGGTCGTCGGTGGACAGGACTGTATTGTAGCTTCCTGTAAGTCAATCCTCGCTGGTGAACAGTATGCAACCGTTCTCAAGGATACCCGTGTACTCGGTATGGCTACTGTAGAGCTCGTTGACACCATCATGCGCGGTGAAGTACCCCAGGGACTCAACACCACCACGTACGATAATGACTCCATCAAGAACGGCAAACCCTATATCGTTCCTTCCGTTTTGTTGGAATCTATGATTGTCACCAAGGACAATCTCGTAGCTGAAGTAGTCGATACCGGTTACCACTCAGCCGAAGATCTTGGATTGTAAATGTATTTGCCCGGCCTCAGCAGTGAGGCCGGAATTGTATCGCATGATCTCGAACCCGGTGCCACCTGCCTACGGGTGATTTGGAATCGGGTTCTAGTCTATATAGTGGGGAGCCATGTATGCCAAACAATTCTATTCTGCTGTCGATGAAGCATATCACCAAGACTTTCCCGGGGGTGAGAGCGCTTGATGATGTCAGCCTAGATGTAAAACCATCTGAAATTCATGCCTTGGTTGGCGAGAATGGAGCAGGGAAATCAACATTGATGAAAGTTCTCTCAGGTGTGTACCCATACGGAACCTATGATGGGGACATCTTTTTCGAAGGCAAGCACTGCAAGTTTTCCAGCATCAGGCAGAGTGAACAAGCAGGAATTGTCATCATTCACCAGGAGCTGGCATTAAGCCCCTATCTTTCCATTGCTGAGAATATGTTCATTGGTGATGAGCGGGCTAAATTCAATATCATCAATTGGGATAAGACCCGAGAAGACGCAATAACATATATGAAGCGAATCGGGCTCAATGAAAATCCAAACACTCCGGTAAATAAGCTTGGCGTAGGAAAACAACAGATGGTCGAGATCGCCAAGGCGTTGGCAAAGCACGCAAAGCTGCTGATTCTCGACGAGCCTACTTCAGCACTCAATGAGAGAGATAGCCAACATCTACTTGATATTCTCAAGGAGTTGCGTGACAAGAGCAATATTTCCTCTGTCTTGATCTCCCATAAACTGAATGAAGTTGCTTCTATTGCCGATTCCATTACCATCCTACGGGATGGCAAGACTATTGAGACACTTGATGTTGTGCGTAAGAAAAATACCCCCGTATCAATTAGCGAAGAGAGAATCATCAAGGGCATGGTTGGACGGGAAATTACCGACATGTTCCCAAAGCGGGACAACCCAGTCGGGGATATTCTGTTCGAGGTCAAGGACTGGACAGTCCAGAATCCTGACAATCCCGAACGAAACAAACTCGAAGGGGTAAACATCAATGTTCGTTCTGGGGAAGTCGTCGGCCTAGCCGGTCTGGTTGGTGCTGGCCGTACTGAATTCGCCATGAGTGTGTTTGGCCGTGCATATGGGGAAAACATCACCGGACAAACGTACCTTGAAGGAAAGGAAGTCGACATCAGCACAATTCCCAAGGCAATCGCAAACGGTGTTGCCTATGTGCCTGAAGACCGCAAGGAACTTGGTTTGGTGTTGATCCAAAATATCAAGGAAAATACCACAATTGCCAAACTTAAGAAGATTGCCAATGCTTCAGTGATCAACGAACATGAAGAGAATGTTGTCGCAGAAGATTACTGCAAGCGACTAAACACAAAGACACCGACGATTCTCCAGAAGACGGGGAACCTCTCTGGAGGCAATCAGCAGAAAGTTGTGTTGTCCAAATGGTTGTTCACTGACCCAAAGGTATTGATTCTCGATGAACCTACGCGAGGTATTGATGTTGGGACAAAGCATGAAATCTACACAATCATCAATTCACTCGCCAAACAAGGATATGCATGTATCCTGATCTCCAGTGAAATGCCGGAGATTATTGGAATGAGTGATAGAATCTATGTAATGAGTGAAGGAAAGATTACTGCAGAACTTTCTGGAGAGACCGCGACCCAAGAGGATATTATGCGTAATATCCTCAACAACTAAGACATCGCTGTCACCCAGCGATGTAGAGACATGGGATCCGATAATAATTTTACTGAGTACATGCGATAAGGAGTATGGGATGAGTGGCTTGATTGAAATTTTGAAAAAGAATGTGAGGCAGTATATGATGGTCATCGCCTTGGCTGTGGCGATGATTGCGTTTGGTCTCTTGACGGACGGTATCTTTTTCAGACCAGTGAACCTGACGAATCTGGTACTTCAGAACAGCTATGTTTTGATTCTCGCCGTTGGTATGTTGCTGTGTACCTTGACGGGTAACATCGACCTTTCTGTTGGATCCATGGTCGCTTTCATTGGTGCCCTTTGCGGAGTCATGATGGTAGACCTCCAATGGAATCCGTATCTTGCCATGATTATTGCATTGGCATGTGGCGCTTTAATTGGAATGTGGCAAGGGTTCTGGATAGCATTCGTGAATGTCCCACCATTCATTGCCACCCTGGCAGGCATGTTGGTCTTTAGAGGTTTGGGACAGGTCATCATGAAAGGCCAGACCAAGGCACCTTTCCCAGAGGCGTTCCAAAAGATTTCAAGCGGCTATATCCCTGATCCATTTGGAGGGGCCACTGTAGGAAATGTGACGTTTCACATTTTCACACTCCTTATTGGGTTTGTGATTGTAGGGCTGATTATCTTCGGAGAAATTCAGAAACGAAAAAAACAGAAGAAATATGCCTTTGACCTACTCCCTCCTGGAATCTGGCTTGCGAAGGTAATCTTTATTGCTTCTGTCTTGATAGCTTTTACCGTTGTGTTCGCAATCTACAAAGGGTTCCCCAATGTATTGATCCTGCTGGGAGTACTCGTTGTAGGATATCAGTTTGTTGCATCCAAGACAGTCCAAGGTCGTCATATCTACGCCCTTGGGGGAAACAGGAAAGCCGCTGAGCTGTCCGGTGTAAAAGTAAAATGGGTAATGTTCTGGATTTATACGAATATGGCTATCCTGGCTACGGTTGCTGCAATGGTATTTACCGCACGCCTCAACTCAGCCACGCCAAAAGCTGGACAGAACTTTGAGATGGATGCCATCGCTGCTTGTTACGTCGGTGGATCGGCTGTCTCCGGTGGAGTCGGTACAGTAATTGGTGCAGTGGTTGGAGGGCTTTTCATCGGGGTACTGAACAACGGTATGTCAATCATTGGGGTGAGTACGGACTGGCAACAAGCTATCAAGGGTTTTGTACTGCTTGCAGCCGTTGCATTCGACCTGTATTCGAAATCAAGGTCATCCAAGGGGGCATGATTCTCTATTGCTCATGATTAAGGGAAACCCCTGTAGCCCATCCGGGTCGCAGGGGTTTCTAGTCTTCCAAGAGAATATCAGCCAAGGAAAGCCTCTCAACGGAAAGCCCGTCACTGATCCTACTGATACCTCCAAACCACGACTCGGTACAGATTTTTACAAACTCTGGGTCGTGGATGGGAAACCCGGAAGCACTCCCTATCAAACAATCAATACCACACATGGGACACTGCAGGGTCTTCTCCTTCGGCTCTCTCTCGGTAATCCAATACAGCTTCTCCTCTGTCTGTGGATTGAACGTATGACCACAATAAAAACATGTGCAGCTGTCACTTTCCAGAATCTGGTTTTCATTGGCGAAGGTAGCCTTGTGTGCCAGCTGTACATACTCAGGTGGATACTTTTCTGAAACAAAGGGAATATAGGACGATCGTTTTCTTTTCATGTACTTACCTTCCATCCATCCTCTATCAATGCATCAAGCGAGTCATACTCACCTTCCAGTGCATCACTCTCATAATTGAATACTCGATAGCGGTAGGAAAGCGCATCTTCCATGGTAATATAGCCAAACCTTCCGTCCAGATGGTCAAGATAACAACCCTTGTTTGTCCCAATGAGGGAAAAGGTGAATGCAATAATGTCTACAGTCTCGATGATCTCCCTCGTAAGCGCTATCTGGTCTTCTCTCCAAGTTTTCATGGGAGCCTCCTTACCTTCCTAGGATAATGCCTCTATAGTGACTTATATTGTCACAGTGTAGATTTTTCTCAATTCTTTTTCGAAAGGCAACCACTTTCCCCTCACTCTTTTTCATTGTATGATGGGTACTTGGAAGAACAGGAGGCACCCAATGGAAACACCCCACACCCTGATTACCTGTATTGTGAACAAAGGTATGGCTGAAACCGTCATGGATGCCGCCCGTAAAGCAGGAGCCACAGGCGGTACCATTCTCCCTGCGCGGGGAACCGGGAAAGAAGAAGACGTCAAGTTCTTCGGTCACCCATTGGTCCCTGAGAAAGACATGCTGCTTATACTTGTCGGATCGGGCTTGACAGGAAAAGTGTTGGAAACAATCAAGAACCTACCTCTTCTTACCGAACCAGGTTCTGGGATTGCATTCTGCATTGATGTTGAGCGGTTTATCGCCTTTGGCGGTTCTCCTGAGTAGGCAATCTAAGGACCAGTCCCAACAGTAAACAGATTCCAGAAACCACCAGTATTCCAAGCCCAACGCCAAACAAGGTACTCATCCAACCCAAGAGGAGCGCGATACCTGCTGCAAAAAGAGACTCAGCTTGGGACTCCACCGAGAGCGCACTGGCAAGCGAAGCTTGATCCATCTGGTCGCTCACATAGTGGATGCTCATGGGTTTTCGCAAATTCTCAAGGATATAGATTCCCAAATACAACACCACGGCCAAAGTTGCATAGGTTAGGTGCAAGAGCAGGCCACTTACCAAACCAAGAGATATACCGACAACCAACGTGATATTAAGGGGAGATGCAAGCTGGTTGAACCGCTCTGAAAACTTACCGGAATTGCTGGATGCGATCGCAGTGGTCGCATAGAGAATTGAATATACAATTCCCACTATCAATGCTGTTCTCTCTTGATCCTCATACGCCAACAAAATCGGAAGACTGAGTGCAAATGTTTGTAGAATTGGCTGTAAATAGTCCTTGAATGCCTTGTAGTACCCACTGAAGAGCGCCTGGCTGGAGATGGTACGCACCATGGACCAACTCTTCATTGTTTTCGCCAAGGACTGTAGAACTGCAGCAAACTCATCCCTTATTCGCTTATCACTTGTATGTCTGGGCCCATCCAGGTCCTTTGGATAGCTGACTATCAGAAGCAAGTTCAGGACATAGGGGATAATGGTAAAGAGAAAGATTGGGGCATATGACCCATTGTAGAAGACCAGGAAAGCGGCGATCAACGCGGAGAGGGCAGCTCCTCGTTGTGACCAAGCCCGGGTATTGCCATAGTAGTGGGTTTTCTGGTCTTCCCACCCTCTCATCCTCAGATAGTCGAAGATCATGGCCTTATGGGTACCCGTTCTAAACGCATCACCAAATGCATAGAGAACCATTGCCATAAGCAGAATACCAAAATCCTGGGCAACAAAAAAAACAATGAAGCTGAAAATGTAGGCAAGAAAAGAGAAGACCATTGTCAGTCTCCTACCCAGACTGTCAGCAAACACCCCAGAGGGAATCTCTGTGATGTTGATCAATATCTCTCTTACAGCATAGAGCGTTCCGATCTCCAGGTAGGACAACCCCTTGTCCAAGAATACCAACATCATAAACGGCTCATAGAATCGCAGATTCTTTAAAAACCCATATGCACTGAACTTGGCGTACTGCAAGTTTCTCTCAAATCCTGTCTTTGCCATCGTCTCACTCTCCCTGGAGAGATGTACCACCGAAGGTGTTATCTGTCAAACCAGTATACTACTCAGATTTTGGGATACCGGTTGATGCGCGAACAATCAGGCGATTGTGATACTCAATTCTGGTTACTCCGCTTCCCTCAAATACCCGAGATGGCTTCTTGCTCATCTTCTCACAAACCAGCCTCACTGCACTCCTACCACCTTGGACGATAAAATGCTCAACACTGGTCAAGCCTACCCCGCCAAAGGAGGATGGATAGATGTTGTCAAACCCACAGACACTGTAATCCCCAGGGATTGAAAAGCCTCCATCCTTGACTGCATCCATGACACCGTATGCTACCATGTCGTTTATTGCTACCATTGCTGTTACCTCGGGAGCTTCAGCGATACAACGCTCGGCAAGCACATACCCTGTTTCATGCTCAATATCGATAGTATTCAATTCGGTAAGGGAGGGAATCTCACGCGTAAACAGGGTAAGCTTCGCATTTCCCCCTGCTTGCTTGATCTGAGCTTTCAACCCTTCATAGCGGCGTACACGGGCACTATGCTCACTGTTGAGACTGGTACAAAGATAGGCAATATTCCGATGACCCAATTCAAGAAGATGCCGAGCAACCAAAACACCAGCGTTGTAGTTATTCACATCGACCGTATCCAGGCCAAGCTCATTCTGCTTATCGCCTACTGCTACCACAGGTACGGTGGTACTTAGCTCCCGTACCAATTCCGGTTGCTGGGGAATCATGGCAAAAACAACTCCTCCAACGGTAGGTTCCTTGGCAAATTCACATACCCGTTTCTCCTTCTCTGTATCCCAGTACGTAGTGCAGAGCATGGTCCCCAGTCCTTGCACATGAGCCTCTTGCTCCATCCCTTGGATGAGCGTAGCAAAGTAAGGATTTATGACCGAGGGGCATACAATTAGAAGAATACGTCGATCTTTCTTTGCCCGTTTGCTTACATACCCAAGCTCCTTGCTTACCCTATAGACGGTATCGATCGTTTCATCAGGAAAGCGTGAAAGGCTCTTTCCTGCAAGGATCATGGAAACACTTGCCGTCGATAGCCCTACTTTCTCAGCAATATCCTGCAATGTCACGGTTTTTCTTCTCATTCATCTGCCTCTTTAACCAGTGGTTCAATATTAAACAGTATTAAGCATCCAATGCAAGGAAAAACCGCGTTATAGGTTCGTTTTCTTAACCACTGGTATCGTTTGTCTTTTCTTGCTGACGATAACCATACTTCGTACTTTCTTCATACATTCAAGGTGGACAAGAGCACCTATCGTGAGGTACTCTTTTACAGAGAGGAAGCAAGTGTCTAAAAAACCACTTTTTATCCGCTTGGCCCAACCAACGTATGGGGCCATGATTTTAAAGCGTAATAAGATCCAAGTTGTTGGAATGGAATATTTGTCAGAACTGAAACCTCCTTTTTTAGTAATGGCAAATCATGCACACACCTTTGACCCATTTTTCATCTCCTCGGCATCCCCGGTTCATATCCGATGGGTAGCGGGCGCCTATCTCTTCAAGATGAAGGGAATGAGGAGCATGATGGAGAAATGGATTGGGGCCATAGCAAAGCAGCAAGGCAGGAGTGATTTATTCACCATTAGGGCAATCTCAGAATCCCTGAAACAGGGTGACATCGTCGGTGTCTTCCCTGAAGGGACACGTACATGGGATGGAGAGCCCGCTGGTTTTGATGAAGCAATTGCCAAACTGGTAAAGATATTCAAGGTCCCTATCGTGCTTATCAACTTGGAAGGGGTATATGGACTGAAACCGCGTTGGGCAGAAAAGAAACGAAAGGGAACTGCAATTCTCAGGGTTCTCCCCCCAGTTCATACCGATGTGATCGACCAACTCTCAGTGAAAGAGCTCTATGAGTTTCTCAAGGAGAAGCTGTACCATAGTTACCGTTCCTGGCAGGATGAGATGCAGTTTGACTATACCTCGGGGAGAGCGGCTGAAGGAGTGGAGAAAATCCTCTATCTCTGCCCAGATTGCCATTCTACCAGTACCATCCATTCCAAGGGGAATCAGATTACCTGCAGGCAATGCTCACTTACCATGGAGCTGGACAACCATGACAAGCTACACACGATCAAGGGAAATACCAGCTTCCTCGATGTCGCTGCCTGGCACTCCTGGGAGAGGGAGTACAGCGCATCAAGCGAGGGACAAGCATTGGAATTCCCTCCTGATAAGGGGGTCCTGTTCCAGACAGCTGATGAGAGACATCTTAAGCGGATCTCGAAGGATTTCACCCTCTCTCTGGAACAAGGGGGAATGCGTCTTCTGGAACGAAACGGGAAAGAACACCTGATGGCTTTTACTGATATCCAATCCATGATTATCAACGCAAAGAACACGGTGGAACTCTACCATCTTCATACTCTGTACAGGATACGGATCCACAAACGAGGTTGTATCCTCAAATATGTGGAAGCGTACCAGCGAAACAAACTGATCCAGAAGGGGGCAACCTTATGAACTGGAACTTCTTTTTCCATATCGGAATCATCTCAGTATCACTTCTACTTGCAGCACTCATTCGTGCCCGAATACGGTTCTTCCAACGGTTCCTGATTCCCGTGCCCATCCTCTCTGGCCTTATGCTCCTGGTTTTCTACAACTTCATCGCACCAAGGTGGGGACTAAGAAATGACTTTCTCGGGGAAATAGTCTACCACTTGCTGAATATCAGCTTTATTTCCATGTTGCTTAGGGTTACACCAAAAGCTCACACGGAAGGGAGGGCGAAACGAACCCTGGCGGCTAATGTGACTGCTGTCTTGGGACAGTATGGCCTGCAATGCTTCTTTGGTCTTATCGCAACCGCTTTGATTATCTCTACATTCAAGCCAGACCTGTTCCCAGCTTTTGGCTTTACCCTCCCCCTCGGGTTCGAGCTGGGACCCGGACAAGCATATTCGATTGGAATCGGCTGGGAAGCGATGGGATTCAGGGGAGGTTCCTCAGTGGGACTTACCATGGCAGCCATCGGATTTTTGCTTGGTAGTTTTGGTGGCGTGATTTTGATCAACCAAGGACTCAAGCGCGGTTGGATCGGGAAAGAACAGGCAAAGAACATCAATGACCGAAGTGTAAGAACCGGATTTTTCAGTAGAGCACAGCATGAACGTCCTGTGGGTTCCTACCTATCCACTGATGGAGAATCGCTGGACTCCATGACCTACCACATTGCACTGATCATGATGACCTATCTGGTTAGCTGGTCTTTCCTTACCGGGCTTTCTGCGCTTCTTGGTCTTATCGGCCCATTGGGAACTGAACTTGCGGATAGCCTGTGGGGTATCAACTTTGTTTTCAGCTCATTCAGCGCACTAGGCGTCAAGATGCTCATGAAGCTGTTCAAGGTCGAGACCACCATCGATAACGCAACATGCAACCGTCTCAGTGGACTCTCTGTCGACTTGACCGTTGCATCTTCACTCGGTGCGATCAGCTTGGTTGCTGTACAGGGATATTGGATCCCTATCCTTATTCTCACCCTGGTAGGACTCTTCATCACCGTGGTTATTCTGCCCTGGTACTGTTCACGGCTCTATGATGACCATCAATTCTTCAGAATGTTGATCATCTACGGTTCAGCAACAGGAACACTCCCCACCGGGTTGGCACTGCTACGTGTGGTCGATAAGGAGTTTGAGACACCGGTTGCCACAGACTATCTCTATTCGGTAGGAATTGTCTTTATTCTGGCCATTCCCATCATCCTGAGTATCAACCTTCCGGCATTCAGTGTTACCAAGAACAATCCAATTCTCTTCACATGGGCTATCGTAATCAGTGGAGCCTACTTGCTTGCTTCATTCATCTCTTATCTGCTCATTGCCAAGAAACGTGCATTCATCAAACCAAGGACTTATTTCTACACCGAAGATTAACCCATCGGGGAGATAATTGATTTCAAGAAGGATGAGGCTTGTACCGTGTACAGGCCTCTCTTTCTTCTTAGTATTATTTCTCAGGGAGAAGTACAGAATCATATCTGTACTTTTCTTTTTACCACCCATGTTCTACAGTAGAGGAAGAATAGTATGGAAGGTGTGATTCATGAAATATCGTGTTGCAGTACTGATAATTCTTCTATGTATAGGAATATTCCCCTTGGCTGCGGTATCCCCTGCCCAGATTCCTCTCTCCTCCCCCATCTATGAGGAAATTGATTTACTCTACCAGCTTACAGGCCGTGCACTTCCCTCCACGAGTCGTCCATGGAACACCTATGAGGCACTAGCAATCCTAGAGGCAATCGTGGAAGACACCCCCTATCAGGACCTATGGGATACAGCATACCAGAGAATGGAAGGAACTTCATTTCACCAGGTAGATGAGACCTTCTCTTACCGTATTTCCCCTACCATTAATCTTGAATCGTACGTCCATTCCAATGACCAGGATTTCACTTCCTACGATGATTGGATCTACAGCTATGATGAAAGGAAACCCTTCCTCGACCTTACCTTTTCCATGCAGTTCTCATCCTCTTTCCTCTTCGAGACATCCCTGCAGGCAGGAGTTGGGGCGTATATAGAAGGAGAAGATCCTACCAGTGATTCTGAAATCGAGAGTTGGGGGATTGGGGCCATCCTCGATTATGGTGATGCTTTCCTTGTTCCTGATGCGACCCTCTACAGAAGAACATTCAGCAGCAACCTCCCATTCTTTGGTTCCCCTCTTGAGCCAGACTTCCCCCGTCACTCCCAGATGACCTATGCAGGTCCCTGGTGGGCTATCAGCTTGGGTCGAGGTGCCTACTCCTGGGGAGCGGGAGAGAGTGGCAACCTGGTAGTGGGAGACCATATATCCAACCATACAGGACTCACTGCGTCCTTCTTCAATGAAACGTTTAAGGCACAACTGCTCTACCTCTTCTTTCCTGATGTAAGCCAGACGGGGAAAAGCCCGCGTATCTTCCTCGCCCATCGCTTTGAGTTCAACCCAGCTGTGTGGGCTCGCCTTTCCATCAGTGAGAATGTAATGGCAAACCAGGATGGACTCAGCCTGCAATATGTTGACCCGACCTATATCTACCACAACCTCTTTCACGTTAAACAGGTAAACTCAATCGCCAGTCTCGAAGCTGACATCACGCCCCTCCCAGGGCTCGCCTTCCATGGTCAGTTTGCGCTTGACCAGCTCCAGGTACCCAGCGAGGGAGCTGACACTGCAGCCGCTATGGCGTTCCTGGTCTCGGGGTCATATTCATGGGGTATGCAAAAGGGATATTTTACATTCGGTCTTGAAGCAGCCTCAACCGACCCTGCGATGTACCGAAGGCAATCCGTGGATTTCTTGATTGCTAGGGACCTCATCAAGAACCAGGCACATCTGCGTCCTGTCATCATAGATTACTTGGGTTACAGCTGGGGTTCTGACAGCAAGGTATACCAAGCAAGATTAGACTATCTCCTTCCTGGGAAGGTGAACTTGGGAACCTCTGTTACCATTCACCGACAAGGAGAACTCGACTACCTTGCTGCTCATCATGACGTGGTAGATGGCGTTGATACGAATGATGATGATCCAAATATATCCGGCCCCTCCCCCTCTGGGGATACCATCACAGAGCGTTTGATCGTTGGCCTTGGCGGCACCTACTATACAGATATTCCAAACCTGGAATTGTTTGGTCAGGTCAATTGGATTGGAAGAAGAACATACGACCGCCCGAGTGGAAGTGCGAGCGGGTACACTGATGATTTCCAGATACTCTTTGGGGTAACTAAACGTTTCTAGCCGGTTTTTTCTTAGCAAACTGTTTTGTATTTCTGGCCTTATGCCCATACCACTGAATAAACTTAACCGAGCAAATCAGTGCGTCAAGTATTGCATACAAAAACTTGACGTACTGGTTATCAACGTAAACTATTTCTTTCCAAATACAGCATTTACACCTTCCTCAACCTTGCCCCTCCCTACCAAAAGGGGTAGTATCGTCAGAGGAACGTATATTCATGAACAGACGATGGACACACAAGGCTCGGCCTTACTTGCTCATACTCCCAGCTTTGATCTTGGCGATGGTTTTCAGCTATCGTCCTTTTCTTGTAACCATCCTCAATAGTTTTCATACCGTCTCAATCATGGGAGAGAGACTCAAGTTTGTTGGACTGGAAAACTATTCCAGGCTCTTCGCCAGTCAATCCTTTCAAGACAGCCTGTCCAACACACTTAGGTTTACGCTTTTTTTTGTCCCAGCAAATATGTTCGTCTGCCTTTCTGCAGCCCTGCTTGCTAACAGGAAAGGAAAGCTTGCTACCTTGAACCAGGTATTTTTCTTCCTTCCCCTTGCAGTCGGGCTCTCCTCTTCCATGATGATTTTCAAGATGATCTTCAATCCCTCTCTTGGTATTGTGAATCATTTGCTTGGAACCAGTATCCAATGGTTCAACAACCCCAAAGCTGCAATGGCTCTCTTGGTCATGGCAGGAGTATACCTGGATTTTGGGTTCAACTTCTTGTTGTTCCATGCTGCTCTTCGCAATGTTCCCAAGGATTTGATCGAGGTAGCACAGATTGAAGGTGCTTCACCCTTTCAAACCTTCCGCTATCTTATTTTCCCTCTGATCGGCCCAACGGTGGTATTCGTTTTGATCACCAATATAAAGGATGCCATGCTTATTTCATCCCCTGTGCTCATCCTCACCGAAGGGGGGCCGTTCCGCTCAACACAGACGCTGGTCTACCAGATGTATCTTGAGGGCTTCAAGAGCGGAAACTATGCAGTGGGGTCCTCCATTGCAACGGTGGTCTTCCTCCTAACCTTCAGCATCCTCCTCATCTTGATGCACTTACAACGAAGGAGGGTGTACTACCAATGAAATTCATCAAAGCAAGCATAGCAACCCTTTTCTCACTGGTGGTGATATTCCCCATCATCTATACCATCAGTGCGTCTTTTTTTACCTATGCAGACTTCACCTCAATCCCAGCAAAACTGCTGCCATCCAGTTTTTATCTGGAGAACTATGTCCGGGCATTTGCTGAGACCAGTTTGGCACGCTTTCTGGCAAACTCCTTTGTGACAGCAACATTGGGGATGTTGCTCAGGATGGGTATCAGCATAGGGGCAGCGTATGCATTCACGTTCTTCACGTTCAAGGGAAGAGACCTTCTCTTCTTTGTCGTTATTGCAACCATGCTGCTCCCCTCAGATGCCTTGATCCTTGCCAACTACTCAACCATCAGGACACTGGGACTGACCGATACCTATTTGGGAATCATCAGCACCAAGCTGCTTAGCCCAACCCATATATTCATGTTGCGCCAATACTTCAAGACCATGAGCAGGGAGTACCGTGAGGCAGCCCTTATCGAGGGATGCAGCGATGCTCGGTTCATCACCACCCTCCTACTTCCGATCAGCAAAGCCGTGGTTATTACCTTGGGAATCCACAGCTTCAGCAACATATTCAACGACTATCTCTGGCCTCTTCTGGTTACAAACAAGGAGGGAATGAGAACTGTGCAGGTAGGACTCACGATGCTTGGTTTCAGTGAGAACCTCGACTACGGTCCTCAGTTTGCTGCCATTGCCCTTCTTATGATTCCGATTGTTATTGCATTCATCATAATGCATTCACCAATACAAAACAGCGTGAGTTCACGCTTCGCAGGGAGATAATACCATGAAACGATTACTAGCTTTGTTACTGCTTGTCATGTTGGCTACCCAGGGGCTTTTCGCCCTTGGTCAGGAGGAAGCCCCAGAGGCCGGAGTGACCACCCTTACCTGGTGGCATTATGGAAGTGGGCTTGCCGGAAAAGCAGTCGATTCCATTGTGCAGGAGTTCAACGAAACCGTTGGAAAGGAGAAACACATCCAGGTCAATGCAGTCTTCCAGGGAAAGGCAAACGATGTTCTCACCAAGACCAAGGCCATCTTACAGTCAGGAAGCACGAAGGACCTGCCCGATCTGGCCCAGTTCGATGGATCGGCAGTGTTGGATATCCGCGATGTGCCTTCCCTGATTCCTATGGAAGATCTGGCAGTACAGGACGGGTATGACCTTACCCAACTCCTCGAGGCCGCCCGTCTCTCGGTAACCTATAAGAATAAGATGATAGCCATGCCATTCAACAGCTCAACCATTCTTCTTTACTACAACAAGACTGCATTTGAGGAAGCTGGTATTACTACCCCACCAACAACCCTTGCGGAACTTGGCAATGTTGCCAAGGCACTGGTGCAGAAGGATGAGAAAGGAAACATCACTCGTTATGGGTTTGCAAATGTCCCAACCACCTACGAGTTGATCGTATGGCTTGGTCAACAGAACGGGTTAACTTATATCACTGACAATGAAAATGGACACCTCGGCAATCCTACAAAGGTACTCTTTGATGAGAATAGGACCATGGTGAACTTCCTCACCCGATGGAAGGAGCTCTACGCCACAGGAGCGGTAGAAAATCTTACCAGCGATGTGAATGGAGCCTTCGCCAGCGGTCGTGTTGCCATGATCGTTGCTTCCACCAGTAAGCTTACCACCATCCACTCCATGGTTGCTGACCGGTTTGAGGTAGGAGTTGCCCACTTCCCAGCCGTTGATGAGAAGGCAACGGGAGGGGTGAATGTTGGTGGTGGTGCAATCTATGCATTTGACAATCAGTCAGGCAACGAAGATGCTGCTTGGGAATTTGTAAAGTTTGCTACCAGCCCTGAACAACAGTTCAATTGGCATATCGCAACCGGTTACTTCCCGGTCCACCATGATACATACGCCATGGAGGCTTTCCAGAACCACATTGAGGAGAATCCTCACTACAGGGTAGCAATCGAACAACTGATGGAGAGCAATCCAAAAATGCAGGGGATTTGGGTACCCAGTGCTTATCAGATCTACTATGCATTCCAGAGTGGGATACTTAGGATGCTGGAAGAGGACAGCTCTCCCGGTGAAACCAGCAAGGCCCTTGCACAAGAGATCAATGGGTATTTTGAAGAGTACCTAAGGATGCAGGGAGAATAAACAAAATAGGCTGCTTCCTTTTGTGGGGAGGCAGCCTTTTCTCATTTACGATAGTTCCTTGAACCGACATCGTTCCCGGAAGGTGCAGTTCTTGCACATCAGGCCGGGACATTGCTGGAAGTCATCATTGGTTTCCAGCTGCTGTACATGCCAGGTAAGATCAGAGACACGTTTTTCCAGTGCAGCTTGTCTCTCCAGGGCTTCACTAAGCTTGCTCCGGTATTGTTTAAGCAACTCATTACGACGCTTCTCTCCAGTCGCGTCATCACTGCCCATAAGGATGATGGAACGAATCTCATTCAGAGAGAAGTCCAATTCCTTCAACTCTGCAATTCTGTTTAGATACACCACATCTGCATCGGTATAGTAGCGTTGACCACCTTCTGAACGGGAATTGGTTTTCAGCAACCCCAGGGACTCATAGTATCTGATGGTCCGTGCGGTAACATTGCATTTCCTAGCCAATTCTCCGATACGATAGGTATTTTCCTGCATGCCTTAGTTGTACCACAGCTCTACCGCAGAGCTCAAGCAAACAAGAGGGTTTTGCATCTTAGCTAAGTATGAAATACAAAATAAACCAACCAACTGAACGGCGGATCAAGGAGATGGCTGTCTGCGACCGACCAAGGGAGCGGCTAGTCTTACGTGGGGCTGAGGCACTCAGTGACCAGGAACTTCTCTCCATCCTCATCGGGAGCGGGAATCGTGACCGCCCAGTGAACGCAATTGCCAAGGATCTTCTGGAGCTCCTGGACCGAAAGCCTATGGCCAACAATGAAGATTTGATGGCCATAGGAGGACTTGGTATGGCGAAGGCCACCCTCATAGGGGCAGCCCTAGAGCTTGGAAGAAGAAGGCTCCCTGCCAAACGAAGGCAAATTTCCACTCCAGGAGACATTTTTCCCCTGATCAGGCACTATGCAGGACGTATGCAGGAACACTTCCTGAGTATCTGTTTGAACGGAGCCCATGAGGTACTCTCGGTGAATGTATGCTCCATAGGATTGGTAAACCGTACACTCGTACATCCAAGGGAAGTCTTCGGCGAAGCAGTACGTCAGCGTGCCACGGCCATCCTGGTAGCCCATAATCACCCCAGTGGCAATCTTGAGCCAAGTGTGGAGGACAAGGATGTAACAAGGAGGCTGAAGCAAGCAGGGGATATCCTGGGTATTAAGGTACTGGATCATTTAATCTTCAGCGAAGAGGGGTATTTATCGATGCTGGAGGGTAATCTGTTCTAAAGAAGAAATGAAAATTACCAGGTGCAAGCTCCTTTCGGTTGCCACAAAACCAAATTTTCTCTACTGGTTTTTGGCTTGCACCTGGTTTTCTTATGAAATGCTCATAGGTACAGACCAACCGATAGAAACATTATTAGAGTATAAGGCGATGATTATGAAACAACAGTTCTTATCCAAACAAAGCAATAAGATTGACGCTTTTGGGGATGATGTGTATGATATCTAATATTTATACACATATTACCCAGGAGGCTGCGATGCGGACGAATATCGTCATTGATGATCGGCTGATGAGCGAGGCTTTGATGATTTCAGGCTGCAAAACGAAAAAAGAAGCCGTGGAACAAGCATTGAAACTCCTCATTATCATGAAGAAGCAAGAAAAGATCCGGGAACTCAGGGGTAAGTTATCTTGGGAAGGAGACCTTGATGCAATGAGGACCGACGTATGATCGTCGTAGATACCTCTGTTTGGATTGACTATGTGAATGGAGTGCATACAGCCCAAACTGATATCCTGGACAAAGAATTACAGGAGAGTCGAGTTGTTACAGGTGATGTGATAATGGTGGAGTTTCTCCAAGGATTTCGGGACAACAAACAGTTCCAAACTGCCAGGATGCTTATGAACTCACTTGAGTATTATGACTTTGTCGGAAAGGAGATGGCCATCAAGGCGGCAGAGAACTTCCGGTTGCTAAGAAAGAAAGGTATTACCGTTCGTAAGACCATCGATGTTCTTATAGCAACGTTTTGCATTGAACATGGATTTGAACTTCTTCACAATGACAGGGATTTTGAACCGATGAAAGAGATTCTTGGTTTGCAAGTAAAACACTAATGTTGCACCAGCATGCTCACTACCGATGGTAAGCTGAATGAATTTGGACACCAGCAATGGTCGCAGCCACTGAAAAAGTGTCTTTTAATCGAGCTCGTGTCCACAAGAAAGTGTATCCCAAAGCGCACCTATAGCAATCTACTTGAGCATGTACGCCTGTTGATCGTTATCATACAGCAACCCCTTATTTAAACCCAGGAAAGTGTTTTCTTCATCAGAACAGAGAGGTGATAAACTCGCTAGCAAGGAACTAAACCAGCTCCTCTTATGAGAAAGGGATCCTAATCCGAGCTTTCGTATAAGGCAGCTATTGCATGAACCCGACGCTTCATCTCCATGCGGATATGCATGGGTTCCAAACACTCGCAGGCATCTCCAAAACTGAGTAGGATATTGTAATAGTAATCATTTTCTATGAAGGGTAAATCAACAAGGTAATGATCATCACCATCTGGCGAAACGTGTTCAGATCTACAATAATCAAGCACTCGTTCCTTAGCTGATGCATGAATACGTATTTTGATTGGCTTATGCATCATTTCCAAGGTATCTGAAAAATCCAACTGTGGTTCATGATACGCTCGTGGTATAAAGCGCTCTTCAGATATCTGCAAACCTGACATACGTGATATCCTGAACAATCGATAATCATTTCTTCTATAGCAGTACCCATGGACATACCACCTACTTCCCTTCAATACCAATTGATATGGCTCAGCTGTGCGTGTGGTTGTATTACCATAGCGGTCTGCATAGACAAAGGAAAGCAATTTGCTTTCCTGTAACGCTGTCCTGATCATCTTTAGGGCGGATTGTATGGTTTTATTCCCCATCCACGGACTCAAATCGATGTGTATCTGATTTGCTTTCAGTGCAATCTCTTTAGCCCTATCAGGAGGAATGAAACTATTCACTTTTGCAAGGGCACCAACCAGCTCATCACCTCGTATCATACCAGAAAGGCTGGATAGCCCCATCAAGATAGCGGAAAGGTCGGTAGTCGAGAAAACCTTCCGATCGACCTTGTATCCCGGCATGATCTCAAAGCCGCCACCCACACCAGAGGTTGAACATACAGGAATACCAGCCATTCCGATTGCCTCAATGTCACGGTAGATCGTTCTAAGCGAAACCTCGAACATATCGGCCAACTCCTGTGCCCCGACACGGTCTTTATCGAGGAGTACCATTATTATGCTTACAAGCCTGTCTACTTTCATCTGATTGCAATCTTCCTGTAGTTTGTATAGGTATTGTGGATTGTTGCCACACTGTTGTCAACAATTGCATTCTATAGTGATACCAACAAAGCAACCTAACAGGGAGATCCACTATGCAGAAGAAAGTCTTGGTCGTAATCGATATCCAAAACGACATAACCAAAAACTACAAGCAAGTTATCGGCAACATCAATAAAGCCATTGATTGGGCAGCGAAAACGAATATTCACGTTGTTTACATACGACATGAAAACCTATCGGACGGAACGAGGACATTTAAAAGAGGAACACGTGGGGCTGAATTAGCTCCAGATTTGCACATAGTATCAGAGAATGTATTTACAAAATACAAAGGAAATGCCTTAACCTCTGAAGCTTTTTTAACCTTCATTACTGAAAATGACATAAGGGAGTTCTATATAGCAGGAGCCGATGCTGTCGCTTGCGTTAAGTCAACATGCTACAACCTTCGCAAAGCACAATACGAAGTCAAGGTACTATCAGATTGCATCACCAGTTATGATACAAGGAAAATTGACGAGATGCTGCAGTACTATGAGAGCAAAGGTTGTGCCGTCACCAGCTTGCATGACTTATTTTCAGATCAATAACCTTGCATACAACATTCACCACTGCTCAGAGAAGCGGTCCACAACCAATACTCCTTGGGGAACATTCAGTTTCAAATATAATCGTCCATGAGCGTTGTAACCGACCAATTTGATTGTATGTTTCCCTGGGCGCAGCGTAAGATGACCAGATGCATCCTTCCCTACCTCGGACAGTATCTCGACTTCACCAGTTTCCTCATGGACCAGCACCACTTTGTACTCCTCTGCCTGTACATCTGCTCTATCTAGTTCATAGGGTAGCAGAACTGTATGATCGGTAGATATTTCAAATACCGTATCACGACCAAAAAAACCCTTGAAATCAATGGTGATTGAATCAGATACGGTATGTGAACTACGGTGCTGGTAGGAGTACGAATCACCCACTTGGGATATCCAAGCAGGATCTTTACATTGTTCTTTCGAGAATCGTTTACCGTAACCAAGCGGAAACAACGAACACGAAATTCCGAACAGCATCACCAACCCAACAAGAAACACCAGTCTTGATCCTCTTCTATTTTGTTTCATACGATACCTCTGAGAAATTGATACTGTTAAGATTCACTGATAACCATACGAATATATTCGTATGTTGATGAAAACACGATATTCATCTTGCCTGACAACCTCTACGATGGTACAGTCTTCCCAGTGAAACATGTAATATTACTGGGTTACATCATCATCTTCTCAACAGGATTTGGTGCCCTCGCGGCATTACTGGTGCTTTCTATGCGGCTCAAACAACCGTTTACCAAGCGTATGGCCGTAGTACAGGGACTGTTCATCGCCAGTCTTGCAATGGTTGCAATCTATTATTATCTCATGCAGGTGTTGGAGCTGATCGGGCCAAGACAAGCAACAGTGGAGGCCGTATTCGGAGTAATCTCTTCTTTGCTCACCATGGGACTGTATCTTGGATTATGGTGGATCCTGGGAATACGGGAATTGCAGAAAGGAACAGGAAATCTGTTTCTGTATGCCCGTATAAGTTGTCTGGTTTCTGCGGCACTGATGGTAATCGGGATGGCAGGGTCCCTGTTGTCTGCAAGCACGTTAACCACCTCTAGCATATGGCAAGCTTTTGTGTATCTCGTAGTAGCAATTACCCTCTCTCTATTTGGGCTCACCCTGGTGAAAGCTCCAATGAAACAACAACATAGTGCATACCGCTTGCTTGTTCATGGCATTGGATACTGTTCATTAGCATATGTTCCCCTCAGTCTACTCGAGTTGCTCTTGAGTCGATCATTGGGAGACACTATTCGCCCACTCTCACTCGAGTACTTGTTCTATCTTGGTATCAATGTGGTTGTGCTTATTTCCTCACTTCGCTCATTGGGAAAGGACCCTACGAGTACATCGGCTTTTAGACCCATACAGGAATCAACATGGACACGCTTTTCCTTGACTCCGCGAGAACGGGAGATGGCAACCCTTATCGCACAAGGACAATCAAACAAAGAGATAGCGAGCAACCTGGGGATTTCTGAAGCTACTGTGCGAACCCACATATACAATCTCTTCCAGAAAGTCGGAGCCCAAAGCCGGATCGACCTGTTAAACATGCTCCACGACTGATGCAATATCTTGAACTCAGGAGACCTCACTGTAGGATGAGGTAGCTCCTCTAGCTCTTTATCACAAACATATCAATCCAATGAGTCTCAGCCGGTCTAATCTGAATTTTTTCGACAATTTTGCTCGTACGTGTCAGTATCTCTTGAAATTTTTGTAACTTACGTCATAATACACCATATAATTTAATACAAATCTGGTTTATTTTGTTCATTACAATAAGCCCTATTTATATTCTATTTCATTAAATAGAGTTACAAAATCTACAGAGAGGAGGACGTATGACACGTGATACACATGATCTATCCATCAAGACGATTATCATCACGACATTTGTCCTCGTTATCATTGTTGCAGTAGTAGTTATCGCCTATCTCATCTTTTCTCGCTGGTACAGTTCCGCTGAATCCACCGTGATGAAGATTTCCCACAGCATCAACAATCATATCTATGAGCAAGTTGCATCATTCATGGAGAGCCCCGTCTCCATCAACAATGAGAACCACAAACTTATACGTGATGGTATTGTAGACATCCAGAATGAAGAAGAACGAGAGCGATACTTTCTTGGGGCACTGGATTCTTTCGATGAGGAAATCTACAGCTATAGCTATGGAACCGCTGAAGGGGCATACTACGGCGCCCGTCGTAATGAAACGGGAGAGTTGGAGATCATGAGGAATGATCACTCCACTGGTGGTAATTCTTGGTATTTTTCGGTAGATGACGATTACCGTGCAGGAGACATAGCAGTTAAACTCGGGCAGTTCGATCCACGCACCCGTCCCTGGTTCAAAGCGGCAGTAGAGGCTGGGGCCCCGGCATTCTCTCCTCTCTATAAGCATTTTGTCATGGATGACCTTACGGTATCCGTAGCAACACCTGTCTATAGCAGCGAGGGAGTCCTGAAAGGGGTTCTAGGCACGCATATGCTTCTCTCAAAGATCGGTACTTTCCTCGAGAAAACGGTCACGCCATATGAGGGAATAGCCCTCATCGTAGAGCGAGAGAGCGGATATGTAATCGCAAACTCACAAGGTTTACAGAATTTTGCCATACGTCCCGACCGATCGTTGGAAAGACTCCATATAGAACAAATAACCAATGAAGCCTTGCATAGAGCCTTCAAACAATTCACGTCGACTGGAAAATCCCAAGTTACCTATAGGCAGGGAATCGAGCATATGTTCGCAGACGTCCAGGGATTTCAGGCTGAGGGGGTTGATTGGGTGATCATATCGGCGGTAACCGGGGATTTCCTTCTCGATGAAGTTCAGCAAAGTATCTCCCTAACCATACTACTGATCATTATTGCAATCTTGGCGATAGTACTCATCTATCGCCTCATCACTTCCCGACTCTTCAGACCGATACAGGAACTACTGGATGTATCAAAAGCCATCGCTGAAGGAGATCTTTCCAGACGTGTCACGGTTGCAAGAGACGATGAAATCGGCAGCATTGCAAGCAGCCTCAACCATGTGGCTAACAGCCTGCATCAGCTTTTCTTCAACCTTGAAAATAGTGTGGAGAAGCGTACCCATGAACTGCACGAAACCAACACCCAATTGGAAGCAAACAGGGATCAGCTCAGCTTGATCCTGAACTCTGCAGCAGAGGGTATCTATGGAATTGACAGTGAAGGAAAATGCACCTTCTGCAACCGTAGCTCACTGCTTCTGTTGGGATATGATAAAGAGCAAGATTTGCTCGGAAAGAACATGCATGAGCTGATCCATCACAGCTATGAAGATGGTTCCAAATTCCCTTTGGATTCCTGCAAGGTATTTAGAGCAATTCAAACCGGTATTGGATACTCGGAAAATGGAGAAGTGTTCTGGAGGAAGGATGGTTCGAATTTTCCTGTCTCCTACCATGCTTTTCCACAAATACGCAATGAACAGGTCATTGGAGCAGTCATTACATTTACTGATATAACTGAACGCAGGCAGCATGAACAACAAATTGAGTATATGCGTTGTCATGATTCCCTCACAGGTCTGCATAACCGTAATTGCTTTGAGGAAAAACACACAACGATGGACGTGCCTGAGAATCTGCCGCTCTCCATTATCTTTGCCGATATCAATGCCCTTAAATTAACCAACGATATTTTTGGCCACAGTGCAGGAGATGAACTGATCAAGAAATCAGCAGAAATCCTAAAACATGCCTGCAGAGAGTCCGACATAATCGCCCGTCTTGGGGGTGATGAATTCATTATCGTATTGCCGAACACGACAGCGGATGATGCAGCCAGGATCATTGGGCAGATCCAACTGGAGTTCTCCCAAACGAAAGTGGAAGCCATGCGCTGTAGCATATCGCTGGGAAGTTGCACCAAGGTACACCAAGAACAGTCCCTCAATGATACCGTTGTGACCGCAGAGAATCAGATGTATCAGGATAAGACAAGAAACAGAGGCACGGTTAACAGGGCAATCATCAGTGCATTGCAGGAAACTCTGCACACCAGGAGCCCTCGTGAAAAGGACCACGCAGAAAAAGTACAGGTCATTGCAAGTAGGTTTGGCTCTTCACTCCATCTTAATGAGGCAGAGATCAGTGCCTTGGAACGCACTGCATACCTGCATGATATCGGTAAAATCGTCCTTGAACCACATATCTTGGACTGTGAGCAGTTACGTGATGATGAGCGCGAGCAAATACGCCAACACCCTGCCATCGGATACAGGATCCTGAATCTTTTTGATGATACGCTTGATATAGCTGAATATGTCTACGGCCATCACGAACGGTGGGATGGTTCAGGCTATCCTAGGGGCTTGAAACATGATCAAATTCCGTACATCTCCCGTATCCTATCCATCGCGGAAGCATATGAGCGGATTGTGGAGAGAAGTCATTCAAGAGAAGAGGCATTCAAAGAAATACGGGAGGGAAAAGGAACCCAGTTCGACCCCGAACTTGCCCAAGCATTCCTGGACATGATGGAGCAACAGTGAGTCTTCTCTTTTAATAGACAAATGCATGATTTCCCTATCACTCTCATAGGAGTAATCCAGCATTCGAACAGCCCGTAGCTTTGCTCACTCCTCATCCTTTATTGACTGATAGAGCAAAAAGCTCTACATTTTCCCTATGGGCAGGAATAAAATAACGATCGAAGACATTGCCCGTGAAGCTAATGTAGGAATCGGCACTGTTTCACGTGTTCTCAACAACAGCTCCCATGTTGCAGAAGATACCCGTAAGCGGGTTCTAGATGTGGTAAAGGCTCGACAATACTCCCCAAGTGGCGCTGCAAGCCGACTTGCGCGTAATGACGCCATTGAGTCAACGGTGGGATTGCTCCTGCCAGATATTGGAAACCACTACTTCTTTGAAATATTTGAGACCATCTACAGAAAATTCCGTGGATTGGGTGTAGACCTCCTCATATTCAACTATGAGAAGCATAACCCACAATTTATCCAGAAAGTACTGGGAGCCCAACTCTCCGCCCTACTCATCTTTGCTTTCCAGCTCGACGAAACAGAGAGGGAACTGCTGAGAAGACGAAATGTACCCTACCTGTATATCGACTACTCTCGTGATGACGAGCACTGTATGTACACAGACAATGAACAGGGAGGGCGTCTTGCCGCCCGGTATCTTCTCTCAAAAGGGGTGAAACACCCTGGATATATCGCGATGGACCCCCCAGGGCAGACTGACACAGACCGACATACAGGATTTATCAGTGAACTCGCTCTCTATGGTTATAAGGAGTGTGCGCTGTACAACTCTGAGATATCAGAGGAGATGGGCTACCAGATCGGCATGCAAATCATCGATGAACAAACCTGTGACGGAGTCTTCTGCTACTGTGACGACATAGCCGTGGGAGTATATAGGGCTATGAGGGAGAGGGGAAGCTCCATTCGCATCATAGGATTCGATGGCGTTCGTGCTACCGAGCACCTAGGTATCTCGACGGTTAGCCAAGAACCTGGAGCCATTGGTACACAAGCCGCCTCCTTCATCGTAAACCTCATGGAGGCTCACCAGGAGCGACCACCCATACATCATCGAATCATTCCTGTCCTCGTTGACCGCAACAGCTAATTACCAGAGCAACATTTCCAGGGTCAGATCAGCAGTTGTTAGTACGTGTGCATCACAGAGCTCAGGATCGACAGCACTGCCAACCCCAACAGCCTTCATCAATGCTTCCTTGATGGCAGTAATGCCTGCTGGAGCATCCTCTACACCAGTACACTCCTCTGGATACAAACCCAGCATATCAGCAGCGCGTGCAAATACCTCTGGATTGGGTTTTCCCAGTACCACCTCACCAGCTGGAACTACTGCATCAAACGAATCTGAAAGTCCCAACCTATCAAGTATGAACGGAGCATTCCGGCTTGCCGATGCGATGGCGGTATAGATTTTTCGTTGCTTCAGTTGTTCCAGCAATGCAGGAATACCGGGAAGGATATCCTCTGGAGTCAACTCCTCCAGCGATTCACGATACCAGGTATTTTTCTGATCAGTATATTTTTGCATCTCCTCCTCAGGTACAGTCACTCTGTTGTGGTCAAGGATCACCTGTAGAGATTGTCTTCTGGAAATTCCACGCAGCTTTTGGTTTATCTCCTCATCAAATGCCCATTGGTGGGCATCAGAAAGACGTTTCCATGCCCGATAATGATACCCATCGGTGGAGGTTATTACCCCATCAAGATCAAAGATGACAGCCTTGCATGCGGCTCGCGTGGGACGCTGTACAGCTTCTTTGCCAACAATGAGTACATCAGAGCGATGATGCACGGTAAGATTGCCACCCTTGGCTTCATAGGTGGTAATCTCAGGTTCAATCGTAACGGTAAGCACAACTCCCCTGAAAGTCAGATGGAATTTCAGTCGCTGCAGTTCCTCCGGAAGCTGAGGTCTGAATGAGGGAACTCCGTTTTTCATACGGAATCCTCCCAACCCATACACCATAGCCATCCATGAACCGGCCATCGCCGCAGTATGCAAACCATCCTTGGTATTGTGGTGCAGATCTTCAATATCCATGAGAGCTGTCTGGCGGATATAGGAACTACCAAGATCCAAGAATCCACAATCGTATGCAACAATTCCCTGAATACATGCAGAAAGGGAACTGTCCCCAGTGGTCAGGGGTTCATAGAACGCGAAGTTTCTCTTTCTCTGGTACCAGGGGAAGCGATGATACTGCAGAAGCATACCAAGCACTGTATCGGCTTGCTTGATGACCTGGTGTCGGTAGATTACCAACGGATGGTAGTGGAGAAGCATGGGATGGCGTATCTCTCCTCGCTTTTGGGTATCCCACGGTTCCTTGTTGAGGAAATAGTCATCCTGCATATGTATACCCCGTTTCCTATCATAGGGGATATACATCTGCTCTGCTGCACGGGCGAAGAGACCCAGCTCTTCATCATGTATGGAAAGTTCTTCAACCAGATGGCTCCATAGCTTAGGATTCTCGTTTTGCAGACGGGAAGCAAGCTTGGACACCCCCTCCAAGTGATGTTGGACCATGACATTGGTATAGCAATTGTTATCGGAGAGCGCTGAGTACTCATCCGGACCGGTTACCTCATTGATACAGAACTTACCACCCTTTTCTGGATTGAAAAAACCAAGATCGAAAAACAGACGAGCAGTCTCTATCAGCAACTCAGCAGCACCCTCTTCCAGAATGGTATCATCACCTGTCACCTCCAGGTATTGAAAGATTGCATAGGCAATATCTGCATTGATATGGTACTGAGCCGTTCCGGCAGGAAAGTATGCAGAAGCTTCCAATCCATTGATGGTTCTCCAAGGGTAGAGCGCCCCCCTCTGGTTCATCTCCCTGGCTCTCGCGCGAGCCCGGTCGAGTGTTGATATCCTGTATTTGATCAAGGCTCGTGCGGTATCAGGAAGGGTATGGTTGAAGAGTGCCATTCCATAAATTTCAGTGTCCCAGAAATAATGGCCTTCATACCCACTTCCAGTCAGTCCTTTGGCGGCTAGAGCGGACTTACCGTCTCTACCGGTACTCTGCTGGAGCTGGAAGAAGTTGAACCTGAGGGCCTGTTGAAGTTTTTCTTCCCCGGTAATCTCAATATCGGCATGGGCCCAGAAGGACTCATACCAAGATCGTTGTACCTCTACCAAGGTTTGCCAACTGGCGTTCGCCACCTCCTCTCGATACTGCTGGGCCAACTCAAGCGGAAGGGTCTCACCAGGACGTCCAGAGGTATGATAGTAGAAATACTTCGTGAGACTAAGATCTGTCCCACTCCATGTGAAGGCCAGTGCCGGGAGATGCCCCTCCTCCAGGTCACCTCGCTCAACCTGAAGCGGTTCTGAACTCTCATGCACAGCACCACAGGAAAGATCAAGGGCACTTTCCAAAGTCTTGAATGCAGCCTGGAATCCTGGGCGTACCTCCTCACCTTCACCATAATACCCACAATCTTCACAAACCAGGGAGGATGTGGAGAATGTATTGCCCATACGGGGATCAAGCTCAGTATTTGCACGCTGAAGAGGCATCCCTATAGTAGAGTACAGGTTGGCATGAACCTCATCAGTACAGTGAATGCGAACCCGCAGGGCTCCCATATGGTACTGTTGCATGCTGAGCAGGGTCTCCCAGGTAATATGCACCAGCTTACCTTCATCGGTAAGCCACTGCATATGCTGTTCAAGGATTCCTGTACGGAAATCAAGTCGCCTACGGTAGAACTGCACCCGGTTATCAGCCACATTGACCTGAATACCGTCGATGGTAATCACCAGATACCGGCAGTCGGGAAGATCAAGCATACTCTGGTTGATGCGTGCGAACCCATAGGCATCCTCTCCGTAGATAATCGGAGATATCTCGTAGAATCCATTAATGAAACATCCACTGTGGTGTGCAGGTTCCCGTTCACAGGGAAACCCACGGTAGCCGATATATCCGTTTCCAATTGAGAATAGGCTCTCACCCTGGGCGATGTGCTCTCCATCAAACCCGGTTTCTTCGAGACTCCAAGTATCCAAAGCCATGTATTACCCCTTGACTGATCCTGCCATAAGTCCCTGTACAAAGTAACGTTGCAGGAAGAAAAATACGAGAATAGGGACAATCATGACAATGAAGGCCCCTGCAGTTAGCAAATGCCAGTCCTGTCCACGTGATCCCACCATATTCGCCAGACGCTGGGTCAATACAGCTACATCACTGGTACCACCGAGGAAGACCAATGCTACCAGCAGGTCATTCCAAACCCAAAGAAACTGGAAAATACCCAACGATGCAATAGCAGGAACAGAGAGAGGAAGCACCAGCCGTACGAAGATCACCATTGGCCTTGCTCCATCAAGGAATGCTGATTCAAACACATCCCGAGGGATGGTGGAAACATAGTTATAGAGCAGGTAGATTCCAAGCGGCAGACCGAAGCCTGTATGGGCAAGCCATATCCCCAAATAGGAGCCAGTGAGTCCAATCTTCATGTAATCACGAAGGATAGGAATCAAGGATATCTGCAAAGGAACCACCAACAGCGCAACCACAATGGTAAAGAATAGTTTCCTACCGGGAAATACCATCCAGGCAAACCCAAAGGCAGCTGCAGTTGCAATAAGAATCGGAATGATCACCGATGGAATGGTGACGGTAAAACTATTGATGAAGGCTTGGGAGAGGTTGTCCCCACTTGCGCGAAGAACATTCCCTTCCGCGTCAGTAAATGTGGCTTGTCTACCTCCCAAAACACGTCGATAGTTGTTCAAGGTGAAATCTCCGTCACCTTTAAAAATTGTCCACCATCCGGTATTCAACACATCATCCTGCGGTCTCAGTGATGAGATAAGTAGGCCTATGATCGGGATACTCCAGATGATGACCAGTACAATCAGAATGATATTGACCACCATGGTCCACTTGTTTTGTCTTTTTCTTGCAAGGGAAATCATATCAGAAGCCCTCCCTTTTACTGAACTGATGCAGGTTGTACCACATGACAGGAATGACGGCCAGAACCAGAACAATGGCGATAGCAGAGCCTCGTCCATAGTGGTAGAAACGGAACATCTGCTTGTACTGCATGCTTGCAATAACCTCGGTCCCATAGTTACCGTTGGTCATGGTAAATACAATATCGAATATCTTCAACGTAATAATGATAATCGTTGTTGATACTGTGATAAGGGTGGGAGCAATGAAGGGTATGATAATACTCCGGATAATCCTGAACTCCCCTGCCCCATCTATACGACCTGCCTCAATAATCGTGGAAGGAACACCCTTGAGTGCAGAGCTGATGATAACCATGGCATAGCCGGTTTGCAGCCATACCAGGATGGCGATCAGGAAGATATTGTTCCAGACCGGCATGGTAAACCAGGCTTGTGGTTCACCTCCGAAAAAGGTAACAATCGCATTGAGCAAACCTATCTGGTCCTCTCCTGCGGGTTTGTACGAATAAATGAATCTCCAGATAACACCTGCACCTACGAAGGAGATTGCCATTGGCATGAAAATGATGCTCTTGAAGACCTTCTCCATTTTCACTCGATCAGCGAGTAGTGCGATAATAAGACCGAAGCCGACAGCACCGCCGGTTCCGATGATCAACCATAGGAGATTGTTCATGAATGATTCACGCATCTTGGAATCGGTGAAAGCGAACACATAGTTCGCGAGTCCTACGAAATTCTTCGACTGTGCATCAAAGAAACTCAGGTAGAGTGATCTCACGGTAGGGATAAAAAGATACCAAGCGAGGATGAGCAATGCTGGTCCTACAAATATGATCGGTTGCAGCTTCTTGGCTGTCGTAACACTGGTTCTATTGATAACCCAATCAGCAACCCAGAACAGAAGAGCAATCCCACCAACACCCCACACAATAGCGATGATTGCAATTATTCCTTGTGGAGCATTGCTATCCCGTAAGAAGATGAAACCAACCCACAATACAAAGAACACCCCAACAAGCACAAGAACAGAAAATGCTATACGACCAAGTTTTGCGAGGGGTGATGTAGGTTTCCCTTGTCTTTCAATTGTTGTCATGTACGTTCCCCTTTGAGAGTACGATACAAGAGCACCGGCAGGAAGTGCTACTTCTCTGCCGGCGCAACACATCGTCTACTTATTCCGGCCAGGATTTCTGAACATCGTTCAACATGGCATCAAGGCTCTTGCCGTTGACCCAGTCAACAATACCAGTCCAGAAAGTACCTGCACCAACTTGGCCCGGCATCAGATCGGAAGCATCAAATCTGAAGACCTTGGCATTCACCAGGGATTCAGCAAGTGAGCGTTCAATCTCGTTCGGGTAGGCATCCAGATCCTGGTTCAAATAGGGGAAGAGAGCTCCGCCTCTCTTTGCCCAAATCTCACCAGACTCCCAAGTTGCCAGGAATTCCATGAACTCACGAACTTCAGGGCGGTCATTGAAAACAACAAACTGGTCACCACCACCAAGGATAGGAATTCCAAACTCATCATTGATACCAGGAAGTGGGAATACTCCTACTTCTTCCTCAAGATTTGCCTGAATGTCATCCTGGAGGAACGAGGTGACAAAGTTACCCTGTCGATGCATCCAAGAGCGTGGAGGATTCTCAAACATGGTCCGTGGGGAATCAGTATAACTCTGGGTAAGCATGGTATTGGTTCCACCATAGACATATTTTGGATTCAACCAGATATCGCCAATTACTTCAAAGGCTTCTCGAACCTCAGGTGCATTGAATGCGATCTCATGGTTTACCCATTTGTCATACACTTCAGGGCCAGCGGTTCTGAGCATGACATCTTCCACCCAGTCGGTACCAACCCAACCTGTTGCTCCACCGGCTTCAATACCGATTGACCAAGGGGTATGACCATTGGCGACCATTTTGTCCATCAGGGCGATCAATTCATCCCATGTGGTAGGAACTTCATAGCCTTCCCTTGCCCAAGCTTTCTTGGGATACCACACAAAACTCTTTGCATTTACACGGTGGAATACGCCATAAGGGGTGCCATCATAGGAACCCAGGTCCTTCCAAACCGGTGCATAGTTTGCATCGACTGTTTCCAGCAGGGAGTCCCACATTGGAACCAGATATCCCTGGGAAGCAAAGTTATACATGAGACCAGGCTGGGGAAGTGCTGCGATATCTGGGGGATTACCACCCTCAACACGTACACTGATCAGCGTCTCAAAGTCCTTCGACCCTTCGTAGATTACATCGATTCCTGTCCGTTCCTCGAATGGCACGATTGCCTCTTCAAAACGTCTCAGTTCTTCATCTACGAAAGCTCCAAACACCTGTACGACCTTCTTGTCGTCTTCTTTGGTGTCAGCTTGTCCAGCAGCAAATGCTGATGGTAGAACCACCAATGCAATGAGTAACACTACTACTGCTTTCTTCATTCTCCTCTCCTTTTGCTTGGTTTTCCCAAGCGGTATGATTACATATTGCGTTAAACGCATCACACACTTCACAACGATATGAGAGAGCAGAACACTGGGGAAACAAGACACTTCATACCGTGGAAGCGTTTCCATACATATATTGTTTCACACCTTTTCATATCTGTCAAATGAAAAGTTACATAGAGAACAAAATATCCAACACACTGTTATATAACCATATAGATAAAAACCCTTTGCATAGTGCAATGAGAACAGTACACTACATATAGCCAGCACTCCTCTTGGAGGGTCCATGCAAGATACAGTGATCAAGTGGTTACTTGATGGAGATGTTTCCATTCAATACCTCACCCATACTACACTCCTCGCCAGTGAAGCCTTAGTGGTCGAATCGCTCCAGAAAAGGATTGAGAGAGAAGGATACGGAAAAAAACTCCTCTCTTGCCAGACTGAAACAGGGCATTGGGGCCTCTGGTTCTATCAACCAAAATGGACCAGCACTCATTATACGCTCTATGCATTGAGACAGCTCGGGATTCACCCAGAGGTAGAAGCCTGCAGGCAGATGGTAAAGAGAACGTTTGATGAGTGTATGCTCTCTTGTGGTGGTATGAACATGGCGAAGAGTACAATGCCAAGTGATATTGCCATCGATGGCATGTTCTTGGACTATGCAGCCTACTTCTGCCGGGAAGAGGAGCGAATTGAAACCCTTGTTGCATACCTTCTTACCCAGAGAAAACCCCAGGGTGGCTATAGCTGGAACTATGATTCTCCCATAGGAGACCCTCACACAACCATCTGTGTGATCGAGGGCTTTCTCTCATATCTTGAACAGGGAATACAAAACTATACCCAGTTCGTTCAGCAGGCTGTGCAAGAAGCCATAGAGTTTATCCTTGCTCATGACCTGTTTTGGGATGATGATAAACGCTATCAAAAACTCACCTATCCTCACTACTACCACTATGACATACTTCGCTTCCTTGTAGCTGCCTCACGCTTCAACTACCCCTGCGATAAACATATACGCAATGCTCTTCATTGGTTGAAAAACAAAGAAAAGGATGGATTCTGGGACCTGGAATATATACACCCGGGTGCAGTCCATTTGGTGTATGAACAGAAACGTGAAAAAAGCCGATTCATTACCTATAAAGCACTCACTGTCCTGAAAACATATGGGTAGGTTTGCATTGGTTCCCTATTTCAGTATTGCTTTGCCTGCATTTTGCTCCCATGCTATACTTTCGCCATCCACAATGAAGGGGGAAGCAATTGCAAAACCTGGAAAAGAAACCTTATGCATACAGCGAACAAGAGCTCATAGAAACACTCTCTACTGATGGAAAAGAGGGTCTCACCTCAGAAGAAGCCCAGAGGCGATTCGATGAGTTTGGCCCAAATACGATTGAGTCAGGAAGCAAGGTATCTGCTTGGAAAATCTTGCTTTCAAACCTGAACAATATCATCGTCTACCTACTCATGGTGGCAGGGGCTGTTGCCTTTATCATGGGGGATACGGTAGAGGGAATAGCAATCATCATCGCAATTCTTATTGCAGTACTCTCCGGGTTTATCAGTGAATACAAGGCACAAAAATCTGTGGAATCCTTGCAGAACATGGTTAAAACCACCGCCAAGGTCATTCGTGGAGGGTCCCTCACAGAAATTGAGTCCTCAGGTCTTGTTATTGGTGACTTGATATATATCGAAGAGGGGGATTCAATCACCATTGATGGCCGCCTGACCAGCACGAAAAACTTTGCAACCAATGAATCGGCGTTGACCGGGGAATCAGAGGCAATAGACAAGGATACGCTGACCATAGACGAGCAGGATGTCCCAATCGGGGACAGAAAGAACATGGTGCACGCTGGAACTGCAGCCACACGGGGCAATGCCTATGCAATTGTTACCGGTACCGGCATGAACAGCGAGTTGGGACGAATCAGTTCCATGCTCGAGGAAGAAGAACAGTCCGATACCCCATTGGAAAAACAGCTCAACACCCTGGGAAAATCCTTGATGCTGATCTCCTTTGCAGTAGCAGCAATTGTAACCATTACAGGGATTATCACCGGCAGAGAGCTCTATGAGATGATCAAGATAGGTATCATTCTTGCTATTGCTGCAGTACCCGAAGCGCTTCCTGCTGTCTCCACCATCACCCTGGCTCTGGGAATGAAAACCATGGCAAATCATAATGCCTTGGTAAAAAGTCTCCCTGCAGTGGAGACCTTGGGCTCGACTACCGTAATCTGTACCGACAAGACAGGGACCCTCACAGAAAACCAGATGACAGTCACCCATTTGCATCTGAAGGATGGGTCTGTCTACACAATTACAGGCAAAGGATATGAACCAGAAGGAATATTCTCAAACGACGATGGTGAAATTGATCCATCAGAACATGATTCCTTGCAGGAGTTTTTACTCGCTGGCGCCTTTTCCAGTAACGCAACGCTGGTGAAGGAAGAGACCTACTCCATCGTAGGAGACCCTACCGAAGGTGCATTGGTCGTTTTAGGGAGAAAGGCTTCTATCGACAGGAAGGAGAAGGAAGATGGAGAGTGGGAACGAATCGGGGAGATTCCATTCGACTCCAAAGCCAAGTACATGGCAACTGCATACCAACAGGACAATAAAGAGAAAACCCTGTTCATCAAGGGTGCTCCCGATGTCCTGATTGATATGAGTGGAATGGAACAGAAAGAGATACGATTGCTCCAAGAAGCAAATGATACACTTGCAAGTGAGGGTCTACGTGTCCTTGCAGTCGGGAAGTTGTCTGGGTATCAGGGAGATGGATCTGAGCAGGCAATGCAGGATGCCTTACAACAAGGCTTCACCATCCTGGGCCTTGCAGGTATCATCGATCCTCCTCGTGAGGATGTAAAACAAGCGATTCAGGAAGCCAGGGAAGCGGGCATCCGCGTCATTATGATCACCGGGGATCATCCAAAGACCGCAGGCATTATCGCAGGGCGCATAGGAATGGATGTTTCAGGTGAGGTTATCACCGGCAAGGAGATGGACCAGATGAGTGAGGATGAGCTTGCTGAAAAAATCAAGAACACCTCCATCTTTGCCCGGGTCTCTCCGGAGAATAAATTGCAAATTGTCAGGGCCCTGAAGATCGATGAAGAGATAACCGCAATGACCGGTGATGGGGTGAATGATGCCCCTGCGCTCAATGGTGCTGATATCGGAGTTGCTATGGGAATACGAGGAACCGAGGTCGCCAAGGAAGCATCGGACATGATCCTTACCGATGACCGCTTCTCTACCATTGTCGATGCAGTGAGAGAGGGAAGAGTAATCTTCGACAATATCGAAAAATTCATCTACTTCCTCTTCTCCTGCAACTTCATTGAGATTTTTGTGGTATTCATCTCCATCATGCTGGGACTGCCGATGCCGATCGTTGCCCTACAAATACTATGGATGAATCTGGTGGTTGATGTCTTGCCGGCCATGTCTCTTGCATGGGAACCAGGTGAGCCTGGGGTGATGAAACGAAAACCAAGGGACCCAAGGCGAGGAATCATGAACCGTTCATTCGCAATGGGAGTCCTTGGGAATGGAGCCGTGATCAGCTTGGGAGCACTTGCTGTCTTTATGATCTCCCTCGCTATGGGATGGGAGGTACGAGTCGCACAGACCATCACCTTCACCACGATGGCTTTTGGTCAGCTGGCACACATATTCAACGTTCGGGAAAAGGAATCCTTCGGTCTCGATAGAGGTATCGTGAGAAATCGGTTCTTGATATTTGCGCTCATCATCTCTGTTCTCTTGCAGCTAATTGCTATTTATGTACCATTGTTAAGCAACGCACTTGGAACCACTACACTCAACGCAACACAGTGGCTGCTTGTGCTTGCAGGAGCCGTACTCCCTCTGCTGATCATCCAGGCAGAAAGGGCTATCAAGAGACGTATACGGAAATCGTAGCTCACCTTCAATTCCAGATATATGATTGGAGACAACAAACCCCCGCTTCATGTTATATTGGCGGGGGTTTGCTTGGGGGAAATGGTGGTACTATCTGCTGTGTCTTCCCTTGAGAATCTCAACAACTTCACTCAACCGTACTTCCTTCTGGGTAAGGAGTACCAGGAAGTGGTAGAGAAGGTCTGCAGCTTCCCCGAGGAACAGATCCTTGTTGTCATCCTTGCTCTCAATGATGAGCTCAACTGCCTCTTCCCCTACTTTCTGTGCAATCTTATTGATGCCTCTGCTGAAAAGATGGTTGGTGTATGAACCTTCCTGAGGGAATTCACGGCGGTCATGGATAACCTGCTCAAGGTAGAATAAGAAGTCGGTTGCTGGAATTTTTTCGGGGTTGTTTTCTTCTGCAAAACAGGTATCACTTCCAGTGTGGCACACCGGTCCAGTTGGTATTGCCTTGATCAGAAGGGTGTCATGGTCACAATCCTCAATAATCTCCCTTACCTCAAGATAATTTCCACTGGTCTCCCCTTTCGTCCAAAGCGTATTGCGACTTCTGGACCAGAAGGTGACAAGCCCACGGTCACGGGTAATCTTGAGCGACTCATCGCTCATATAACCGAGCATCAATACCTTGTTTGTCACAGCATCCTGGATAATTGCGGGAACCAATCCACCCTGTTTTTCGAAATCAAGAGCCATATAATCCATCTCCTTACTACTACTTACGCATAGTTATACCATGTTGTTCAAGAAAAATCTTCAACTCTGGGATATCAATTTCATGAAAATGAAAGATGGAAGCTGCCAGGGCAGCATCGGCCTTGCCATCAGTGAATACTTCATGGAAATGATCCATTGTTCCAGCCCCTCCACTCGCGATGACAGGAATTCCCACCGCCTCAGAGACTCGACGGGTCAGATCAACAGCGAACCCTCCCTTCACTCCGTCGTGTTCCATGCTGGTAAGCAGAATTTCTCCTGCTCCCCTGTTGTAGGCTTCCTTCGCCCAGGAGATAACATCCATCCCAGTTCCTTTTCTCCCGCCATGGACGTAGACTTCCCAACCTTCCTCAGCTCCATTGTCAAAGGCAGGATTCCTTCTTGCATCAATGGCACAGACCACACATTGACTGCCAAAACGCAGAGCGAGCTCATCGATGACATCCGGTTTTGCCACCGCCTGGCTATTGATGGAGATCTTGTCGGCGCCGCTATCAAGGAGAGAGGCCACGTCTGCTTCATTTCTGATGCCACCACCAACGGTAAAAGGGATGCCGATATGGTCGGCAATACTTCTTACCAAGGAACGGAAGGTTGAACGGTTCTCAACTGTTGCCGTGATATCAAGGAAGGTCAGCTCATCCGCACCACAGCGACTATAAGCCTGGGCAAGTTCCACCGCATCCCCCGCATCACGCAAGTTCACGAAGTTGACCCCTTTTACCGTACGTCCATCACGTACATCAAGACAGGGAATGATTCGTTTTGCCAACATACTATTCCTCCCCGAAGGCTGCAAGCTCTTCGATGGTAATTTTGCCTTCATAGATTGCCTTACCGATGATCGCCCCTGATAAGCCAGCTTCCTGTAAGTCCCGTAGGTCTTGCAGGGTGGTTATACCACCTGATGCAATAAGATGAAGATCGTCTCGCTCTTTCAAAAGTGTACGGTACAGGTCAAGCGAAGGACCACTGAGCATTCCATCCTTGGCAATATCTGTACAGATTACCTGATAGAGTCCCTGACTACGGTACAGGTCGATGAATGCTGCAACTTCCTGGTCACTCCCTTCAGTCCATCCCGCACTCTGGACCATGCCATCCTTGGCATCGGCACCCAGAATCAAGCGATCACAACCGAATTCCTCAATCCAGGAGATCAATAGGGAAGGATTCTTCACGGCAACAGACCCACAGGTCACCTTGCTCGCCCCACTGGAAAACGCTGCTTCGAGGTCCTCACTCCGTTTGATCCCCCCACCAAAGTCGATGATCAGATTGGTGTTGCTTGCAATACGTTCAAGACTCTTCAGATTGACAATGCCTTTCCCCTTAGCCCCATCAAGGTCCACAACATGCAAGTAACGAAGATTGGCATCCTCGAATTGCTTTGCAAGATCAAGGGGATCGGAAGCATAGATCTTTTTCGATGCATAGTCGCCTTGGGTGAGGCGGACTGCTTTTCCATCAATAATATCGATAGCAGGGATGATATGCATTAGAGCTCCTCCAAGAATGTTCTCAGCAACTGTTCTCCTACATCCCCACTCTTCTCAGGGTGGAACTGGCAACCGTAGTAGTTATCCTTGTGCAGTACTGAGGAGAACACCTTCCCGCCATACTCCGTGCTTGCAATGGTTGCTTCACAGAGGGGAACATAATAGCTATGTACAAAATAGCACCAAGCCTCTTCCTTCAAACCTGAGAACAACCGGTCATCCCTGTACTGAAGTGTATTCCATCCCATGTGGGGAATCTTATACTCAGGGGGGAGGAAAAACTTACGTGTTGGTATGGGAAAAATGCCCAGTGTCTGGGTGTCATGCTCTTCACTGGTGGCACACATCAGTTGCATACCCAGACAAATTCCCAAGAAGGGTTGTTTCAAGGAGGTAAGAACCGCATCGAGGCCTTTCTCACGAAGGTATGCCATTGCCGTGGAGGCTTCCCCTACCCCAGGGAAGATCACCTTGTCGGCAGTTGCCAGCTTTTTTGGGTCATCGGTAACCTCCGCTTCATAGCCAAGGCGGTGAAGTGCACAGAGTACTGAGCGGGTATTCCCCGCATTATACTTAACGATTGCGATGTTCATAGCATCCCCTTGGTTGTAGGCAGTTCCATCGAATATGGGTTTCGATGCACAGCCTCTTTGATAGCCCGAGCAAAAGCCTTGAAAAGAGCCTCACACTGATGGTGGGCGTTTCCATCGCTTACCTTGAGCGAAAGATTACATCCTGCACTATCACTGAAGGATTTGAAAAAGTGCTCAACCATCTCAGTGGGGAATGTCCCTATATACTCTCGTTTGAAGGAAACATCCCACTGGAGATACGGTCGTCCAGAGAAATCCAGCGCCACCTGGGCAAGCACCTCATCCATGGGAAGGATCTCAGCACCGTAACGATTTATACCCCGTTTATCTCCCAAAGCTTCGCGGAATGCCCCACCCAAGGCAATACCAACATCTTCCACCGTGTGGTGTTCATCCACCACAAGATCACCATGTGCATGAAGGTCCAGGTCACACCCACTGTGCCTAAGCACCTGCTCCAACATGTGGTCGAAGAAAGGAATATGGGTATGGATGGAACCGAGGGAACCTCCATCAAGATTCAGTTTAAGTGAGATCTCCGTCTCTTTTGTTTTTCTTTCCAACCGTGCAGTACGTGGAGAGAGATTGTGCTCATCAAGCAGGAAGGATGCAATGGCAGCCCAGTTGTCGCTGACCAGGATACAGACCTCCTTGAGATCCTCCCCTAGCTCTGCTGCTCTCGATTCATCGGCAAACCAGATTGCCTTACACCCAATATTCTTTGCGAGCCATACATCAGTGAGACGATCCCCGATCATAACTGAGTGCTCAAGGTCGTAGCTTCCATCCATGTACTCAGTGAGCATACCAATCTCAGGCTTCCTTCCCGGACAGTTATCCTCAGGTAGTGAGTAATCTATATGCTCGGCATCAAAGGTAATGCCCTCCCCCTTCAGCGTCTCCATGATTCTCTGGTGGGGAATCTCAAAGGCTTCCTTGGGGAAGGAAGGAGTTCCAACCCCATCCTGGTTACTCACCATGGCAAAATACCAACTCCCATCCTTCCGTAGGCGGGAGAGGGATCCAAAAACCCCAGGGATGTAGCGTACCTTCTCAAGACTATCTACCTGCATTTCCTCAACGATGATTCCGTCACGATCCAAAAACAGCACTCGCTTATGCATCTTAGCGCTCCTTGTATGCAGCCAATGCTGCAAGCAGTCTGTCATTCTCTTTCCTGCTTCCTATGGTAACTCTCAGGCAGTTTTCACAGTGCAGTTCTTTACTTCGATTACGCACGATGATACCCAGCCCTGCAAGATAGTGGTAGATCGAAAGGGCATCGGAAACCCGTACAAGAAAGAAGTTCGCATCACTGGGAAAGACCGTCCTCACACATGCAAGCGTTTTCAACTCCTCTTCCAAACGCAGCCTCTCTTCCTTGATAAGGCGAAGACCCTTCTCTACCTCACCTGCATTGCCAAGAGCCTTGAGTGCCAACTCCTGACTCGGAGTTCCGAGGTTATAGGGGTACTTCATACTTCTGAAGACTGATACCATTTCCTCATCAGCGACAGCAATACCGACCCTCGCACTGGCAAGAGCCCAGCACTTGGAGAGGGTCCTCAGCACCACCAGATTCGGGAAGGAATCCAACAACTTGGCCGCACTCTCCTTGTCACTGAAATCATAATAGGCTTCATCAACCACGGTAATGCCATCAAAAAGCTCACACACCTTCCTCACCTCGCTGAGGGGGAATGCATTTCCACTGGGGTTGTTTGGGCTGCAGATAAAGAGCACCTTCAGTCTACCATCCCCATTTCTGTTCTCCTTCTCCCGTTGCAGGAACTGGGAGAGTGCAGGAACATCAATTGCAAAGGAGGAGGTCAAGGGAACGGTGGAGACTCCAACATCATTGATGTCTGCAAATACCTTGTATGCACCATAGGTGGGGGGCATGAGCAAGATTGAGTCCTTTCCTGGTTCACAGAAACAACGTAACAGATTGTCGATCAACTCATCACTGCCATTGCCCAAAACGGTCTTCGAAAAAGGAAGGCCAAGCACCTCTTCGACCTTTTTGCGCACCGCAACCGAAAGCGGGTCTGGATAGCGGTTTGCATCTGCTTTCTCAACAAAATCCTGCCAATTCTCGTTCGCATCAAGATAGACCTCGGCTTTCCCGGTAAAATCGTTACGTGCACAGCTGTACGGGGTCAAATTGGCGATATTCTTTCTCAGCAACTCTCTCATCTCTCTCCTCCCAAACGAACTGCAACCGCACCCCGGTGAGCACCTAGCTGTTCCTGTTCTGCCATACAGAGCAGGGTTGGTGCAAGAGAGGCAAGGCCTTCCTTGCTGATTTTCTGTACGGTAATTTTCTTGATGAATGAATCGGTACTCACCCCGCTGTATGAGCGTGCCCATCCATTGGTGGGAAGAGTGTGATTTGTGCCGCTTGCATAATCCCCTGCACTCTCACAGGAGTAGGGCCCGAGGAATACCGACCCAGCATTGACCACCTTCTCCAGCAATGCATCATCCTCTGCTTCTCCTAGATCGATGATCAGGTGTTCAGGGGCATATGCATTGACAATGTGTGCAGAGACCTCCAGGTCAGGGACAATAAAGGCCCTGGAACCGGCAAGACTCTGCTTTAAAAAGGTTGTTCTCTGCAATTCGGTAAGTTGCTTGGCTATCGCTACTTCCACCTGATCGATAAAGGCATTCCCTTCACTTTTTTCTCCCTGCACAACAAGCATCGCCTGGCTATCTCTTCCATGTTCTGCCTGGCTGAGCAAGTCACTGGCTACAAAAGCTGGGTTGGAGGAAGGAGATGCAACGACCATTACCTCACTCGGACCTGCCGGCATATCAATGGCACAGGTAGTACTGCTTACCTGTACCTTTGCTTCAGTCACATACTGGTTGCCTGGTCCAAAAATCTTGTCCACTGCTTTGATGGACTGGGTTCCATATGCCATGGCAGCAATAGCCTGAGCACCTCCCACTGCATAGATTTCCTTCACATTACACAGCTCCGCAGCATAGAGAATGGCCGGGTGAATCGTTCCTTGTTTCCCTGGAGGGGTGCAGAGGACCACCTCTGGACACCCCGCTACCAAGGCTGGTATTGCCAACATCAGGACAGTGGAAAACAGCGGTGCGGTACCACCAGGGATATAAAGTCCAACCCGATTCAGGGGAACAACCTTCCTGGAGAGAGAGATACCCTCAGCAACCGTTACCTGCTCACCAGTGGGCATCTGCGCAGCATGGAAGCTATGGATATTGTCATAGGCCTGGCTGAGAGCCCGCTTCAGTGAATCATCCACTTGTACCTCTGCTGCTTTCCTCTCTTCGGGGGATACAGAGAGGGATGCAAGGAAGGCTCCATCGAACTCTGATGCAAAGCGAAAGAGGGCGACATCGCCTTCCTCCTTCACTGCATCCAGAATTGCGGTAACCTGTTTGGTTACCGATTGTGTTGTATCCAGATTCCGTGTAAGCAACTTCTTCAACTGCTCATCCGGTGGATTCTCATACCGCTGTAGAAAGGCCATGGTTCCCCCTACTCTGTCATCTTTTCAATCGGGGTTACGAGTATCCCCTGTGCACCAAGGGCCTTGAGCTGTTCAAAGTCCTCCCAAAAGGTATCCTCTGCCACAACAGTTTGTACAGAGACCCACCCCTTTTCCATCAATGGAGTGACCGTAGGGCTCTTCATGCCACCGATGATGTGAGCCACCTGCTCCAGGTGTTCCTCGGGAAGGTTGAACATGATGTACTTATAGGAGGAAGCCTTCATGACTGCATCAAGGCGGATCATCAGGCGGTCAAGAATACGTTGTTTTTCAGCATTGGCCATCTGCTTGCGCCCGATCATGACAGCGGTTGATGTATAGATGCTCTGCACCTCTCTCAATCCGTTCATCGCCAAGGTCGCTCCAGTGGAAACCAGGTCACAAATGGCATCAGCAACACCAACAGCAGGAGTTATCTCCACAGATCCGGAGACCTGGACGAAGCTTGCAGAAACTCCATTCTCTTTCAGGATACCTCCAAGGATGTTTGGATAGCTGGTTGCCACGCGCTTTCCTTCCAGAGAGGAAAGCCCCTGATACACGAAGTCATTGGGCACCGCTATACTCAGCCGGCACTTGGCAAAACCAAGGTCTCTGAGTACTTCCAGGTCGATTGCCTGTTCATCATACTCATTTCTTCCCACAATCCCGATATCAGCTATTCCATCCCGTATGTAGGCAGGAATATCGTCATCCCGTACATAGAGAAACTCCAAGGGGAAGTTGGAAGCTTCCTCTTTCAGGACACGGGCATCACTGCCGAACTTGATCCCGCAGTTCTTGATGATCTGCAACGATTTTTCGCTCAGCCTTCCGCTCTTCTGGATTGCAATTCGTACTACTTCAGCCATGATTTTCTCCTTCCTGGGGATAAAAAAAGCCCCCGCGACATGCGGAGGTCTGTATATAGAGGTCCAGCTCCCACCTGTCTACGGTCGGTTACACAAGTGATGATGGTGATGGACGCGGTTCTGATTCGTTTTCATGGCAAAACCTTACCGTTCTCTCTCGGTCCCTGTCAATACCAAACCAAGAAAACCGTATGAATATTCAAAAAATATGCATATGGATATCTCTATCAGTTTACGCTTCCAGTAGGAATGAAAGTACATCCGCTTTAAACAGATCCCCCCTCGCAGGGTGTCCCATATGAGGATAGAGACAGAGCCTTGCATCAGGGATGCCCTGGGCAGTCTCCCTAAAGAGCTCTGGGCTGTAGAAAAAATCGTCCTCGCCCCCCGCTACCAGCGTGGGACATGCTATTTCAAGGAGATGGTCACGGAAGGCATGGTTGTCCTCCGCCTCTACGGTCACCACCAGGTCCCTTGCATTCTTGGGATGATCGAGGGAGAGAAAGAAACCAAGCAGAAAAACTAGCGGCTTTGCAAACGGGGAGGTAAAGCCGGTTCCAATAAGTAATCTCCAGGCTTTTCCCCAGTTACCATTCTCGGCAGCTCGGGCAACATCCAACTGGAGTTGTTTTGCCCTGTCGTTCAAGGTATGTGCGCTTGAGTGAATTACCAGTCGGCGTACTAGACTAGGATGAAGAGCGGCAAAGTGCAATGCAACTGAGCCCCCGGTGGAGATACCGATGATGTCCACCGGGACTGTGAACTCTTCCCTGATCATCTGGGCATAGTCATTCGCCATATCATCCAGTGAATAATGATCGGGTGGTTGTGGACGACGAAGTACACTGTAGATGGTGTAGTCCGTACAGAGGAAAGAGTACATCTTGAGTATGACTGGCGGTTGGGGCTTGTGGGAGAAGGTCAGCCCCTCAAACACCACCAAGGGCTTTGGTCCATTCCCTATGGTCGTGTAAGGTAATCCACTCCTAAAGTACCCACGGTTGTTCACGGGAGCATCTGCTTGGCCCACTGGATGGCACGTTCAACTTCACCATCCTTGAGAGGACCTTCCTTGCCATGTACGAAAAAACCAGCAGGGGTGGTCACTTTTACACCTCCCTTCCTCACCAATTTTGCTTGCATCGGCTCAGCGGCATACCCAAACAGCTTTACCAAGAAACTCAACAGTTTGCTGCCCACTTCCTCCACATCTGAGCGGGTATCGAAGGATGCAATCTTGACTCCCTTCAGTATTCCAGATGGAAGATCTTTCAGGAAGGTCTTCATGGGTTTCAGTGGTTGGAAGGCTTGGGTCGGTGATCCAACAATCAGGATATCGAGGCCGGTAAGATGTTCTTCCTTCACTTGATTTACATGCAGTACGGTTGCTCCGATTGCAGTACCGATTGCTTGAGCGACCTTCTCTGTATTCCCGTACATGGAATCATACACTACTAAAATATTCATCGATTTCTCTCTCCATTTGCTTAATTTTAATCGTTCATAATTGAATTCGCAACAGTACAACCTCTTATATTAGAATATATTAATCGATTTTTTAGATACTGTTCAGTCGCTGACAATCAGTGGGTCGAAGGATGCTCCACGTGCTGCCGGCACATAAGAATCATGCTCTTCATCAAATGCTAAAAATGCCTCTGTTGTGGTTCTCCGCTCAAGGATGGGAATAGGACGGGGACCCGCCCATCCCTTTTTCAACTTCTGATGCATGTAGGAGATGGTTATGCAGTCGCCTTCCGCTAGGTTGGTTTCACTGGATACCACCCCGATCACCACAGCTTTCACCGTTATCTCGGTACCACCTGTGAAAGGTCTCCACCGCTTGGAGACACTTCTTATCGAAAGATGTAGCTGCTCAGGAGCATTTATCTGCATAGAGCGATACTCAACCGGAGCAATCTCGGAGGTGAGCAATGCCAAGGGAAAAATGAGTAGGATTACCAGGAGCAAGAGCTTTCTCATAGGCAGTTCTCCTTTTCCCTTACATTGAAATTGAAAGAGACGGCTGTCAAGAGAAGGAGTAGGTTGAACCCATACTATTGTCTGATACTGATATCATTTGACCAGTCCTATTACCACATGGTACCATCCCTACATCCCTTGATGCAGGAAGGATTCAATGAAACTATTGGTTTTCGTCTTGAATAACGAAGCGTTTCTGGAAGAGGTCATGGAAGCCTATGTAGAGGCTGGCATCACCGGGTCCACCATCCTCGACAGTGAGGGAATGGGACGTTTCCTTACCTATGAGGTCCCGCTCTTTGAAGGATTCAAGGACTTCATGAAGGGCAATAAACCCTACAACAAGACGATTTTCTCGGTAGTGCACAACGAAGAAGTGGTGCAACAAGCCAAGAAACTGGTAGAGGAGATTGTTGGAAGCCTGGATAATCCAGGAACCGGAATCATGTTCACGCTACCTGTGGATTGGGCAGCCGGCCTGGTAAGGGAAGCAGAAGAGGTGTAGTCATGGAAGGAATTAGCAGATTGATTGACGAGTCGTGTATCTTGCTCGATAGAGAAGAACACTCAATTGAGACCATCATCAAGACATTGACTGAACAACTGAGCAGTACACATCCTGACCTTGCACCCCAGCATCTGATGCAGAAGGTCATCGATGGGGGATTCCACACCACCTGTATGGGAGAAGAGTGCGCTATCACTCATGCCCGTTGCCCATCCATGACCAAAACACTCATGGCGGTAATGCGCCTTGACCCTCCCTTGGACCTAAAAGCAATTGATGGCAAAAAGGTCCGCTTGGTATTTCTCTTGGTTGGTCCACAAAGTAGTGCAAGTTTTCACCTGAAAATTCTCAGCAGACTTGCCCGTCTCCTCCATAATGAAGCTCTTCGTAATGACTTGCTGGGTGCAGAAACCGGCAAGGCTTTCTTGGATAGGATTATTCGTCAGGAGGATTGAATGAATAGCAGACGAGTCTGGGCGATCCTGCGTTTTGTGTTGACCACCCTGTTTTTGTACTTCGTCTGGGTCTTGTTCACCGCCGACTTGGGCCTTTTCAGCCTGCTCTTTGGGCTTGGAGCCTCAGTTTTAACTGCAGCACTCACCTACCACATCTTCCTTCCCGAACATGAGGCAAACCTGCGCTTTTTCATCCCTCACCTCTGGGCTCTCCTGAGATTCCTGTTTCTTATGGTCCTTTCCTTGTATCAATCGAGTTATCAAGTAGTGAAAGCTGTCATAACAGGGAACACCAATCCAAGGATTGTACACTTCAGGACCCATCTTCGCAGTGATCTCGCAAGGACAGTACTGGCAAATGCCATCACATTCACTCCAGGAACCATGACCCTTGATCTTAATGACGACCATCTCACCGTCCACTGGCTCCTATGCACCACAACCCATGCAAAAGCAGCAGGAGAAGCAGTCAAGACAAAACTCGAACATGCACTTGGGAGGACATGGCTATGACAGATATACTCCTCCAGGCAATGCTGGTGATGTTGATTCTTTTTGCCATCGGCACATTACTGAGGCTACTGTTCGGGCCCACAGCAAGTGACCGATTGGTTGCATTGAATGTACTGAGCGCTGTCTCTCTTGCACTGCTGGTGCTCTGGGGAATCAGGGTCGGGCGTACACTGTATCTGGATGTTGCCTTGGTCTATGACATCTTTGGATTCCTCGGATTCCTTGCGATCACCCGGTTCCTTAAAGACCGAAAGGAGAACTGATGATTATACGAGAGATCCTGGCATTGATAGCCTTCTTGGTTGGAACCTTCTTTGGTCTGTTCGGGATGGTTGGGCTCTTCCGTTTCCGAGACCCCTACTCCCGCCTCCATGCGGGATCCCTGTGTGGAACCACCGCAGTTTTCTCATATCTAATCGCTTTACTCTTGCTCTCTCCAACGCTCGCGAGCGGGGCACGGATTTTCATAATTCTGGTATTTTTCCTTATTTCTGCTCCCACAGGGTCCTCAATCGTGGCCAAGTTTATCTGGGAGAGTGAGGATGCCACCCGGCAACGATCATCAATGAAGAGGGAGGATAAGAGCCTATGACCATCCTCCTTCTCACTATGATTCTAGCTCTTGGCAGCTTCGCATTGCTCTCCAAGGACCTGTTGCATTCAGTGATAGCCCTTTCTGCTCTCAGCATGCTCAGCGCCCTGATGTTCACGATACTCAAGGCTCCAGACGTTGCCATTACCGAGGCAGCTGTAGGGGCCGGTGTTTCCACCATCATCTTTGTATGGGCTATTCGCCATACTCGAAGAAGGAGCAAAGATTAGTGAAACGAACACTGTTCATCATAAAAATCACATTCACCCTCCTTGTCTTGGCCCTAGCCATCCTCCCGGTAATCCTCTCCTCCCACCCCTGGCCGGAGGCATCGAGGGACTACCTCTATGAACATGCGCTCACTGACACGGGAGCCGTGAACACTGTCAGCTCTATTTACTTGGGGTATCGGGCAATGGATACCTTGGGGGAAACCTTGGTTTTGCTGGTCTCCATCACCGGTACGATGGGAATTCTGATCAACCTTGGAAGGGAGAGTGAGGAAGAGGAAGCGGTGAGTTTCTCCCTCGCTCCTGAAAAACGTCCCACCAATGCACAAAGGACCCACCTTCTTGAGGTGGTTTCCTCAAAGCTTGGTCCAGTCGTATTGCTCTTTGGGTTCTATGTCATGTTGTATGGGCATATCTCCCCAGGTGGAGGATTCCAGGGAGGAGTCATTGTTGCCTCAGCCATCGTATTCCTTGCACTCGGAACCGAGACGCAGACCAAGTTGACGAACACAAATGTACTAGGAAGAATAGAGGCTCTCTCATTCCTTGTACTCATCATTGCAGCTACCAGTGGGGTCTTCTTCGAAAGTGGTTTCTTTGGTAACCCGATCAAGAGCGGTTCTTCCCTCTCTGCCAACTTCATCATCCTTTTAAACATCATCATCGGGCTGAAGGTAGGAACAAGCATTGCAGTCATGTGTATTGCCATGATGGGAGGTCGCCGTGGTCATTGAACGCATTTTGATCTTCCTGCTTGCCCTGGTAGGATTCAGCGCTATCGTGGGGGCAAAGAACATCATCAAGAAAGTGTTTGGTCTCAATATCCTGAACGCTGCAGTGGTACTGCTCTATATCCTGGAAGGGAGCAGGATCGGGGACCAAGCCCCCATCCTGGGGGAGGGGGTAACCAACATGGTAGACCCTGTTCCCCAGGCATTGATGCTGACCGCTATTGTCATTGGAGTGTGTGTTACTGCGCTTGCCTTGGCTCTAGCAGTTAGGCTATACAAGGCAACCGGTTCCTTGGAGATAGACACGATCAGTGAGAGGTTGCGTAGTGAGCATTGAGAGCCTCTTCCTCAGCCCAGTCTACCTTCCCATGCTTGGTGCTGCACTCATTCTGGTTACCAAGCACTTCTTTACAGACAGACAAAGACGAGCTGTGGAATACCTCTCTGCCCTTATTGCATTCATTATCCCACTCATTGCCTTCATATTCCTGATCAAGCCGGTTCTAGCTCATCATCAGGTGCATATGATTCTCGGAACTTGGGAGACTACACTGGGTATCCACTACCATTTTGACGGGCTCTCCTTCCTCCTTATCACCATCAATCTCCTGATCAGTATCCCGGTTTGGCTCTACAGCAGAAAAACAGGCCCCCATCAGGAAACATTCACGATAATATTCCTCATCCAGAGTGCATCCATCGCTGCCACCAGCCTTACTGCTGACCTATTCAACCTGTTCGTCTGCCTTGAGGTAATGGGGGTAACCAGCTATGTATTGGTTGCCAGTAGTGAGAAGAACAAGGCAATCCTCTCCTCCTTTACCTACCTGATCTTCAGCGCAACGGCAATGGTATTCTTCCTGATAGGAACATTCGGCCTCTATAGAATCTCAGGCTCCCTTGCCTACGACACCATCGCCCAGGCAAAAAACATGCTTTCAGGATCCGACCTCCTGGTTGCCCGTCTCTCGCTTGTCCTGATTGTCGTATCGGTGCTCTTGAGAACTGCAGTCATCCCACTCTCCGGCTGGCTGGTTGGTGCACACTCGAATGCACCCCACGCAGTTTCAGCCTTGCTTTCTGGGGTGTTGATAAAAATACCCCTCTTTGCCCTGGTTCGTCTTTTATTGCTGGTTACCGGTACCGAGTTGCTTGGCTCCATCCTTGCATGGGCAGGAGGGATTTCCACCCTGCTGGGTATTCTCCTGGCACTCAGGGAGCACCACGCCAAGCGTTTGCTTGCCTATAGTTCTGTCAGCCAGATTGGGTATATCGTGACCGCCTATGGATTGGCCTTGGCATCAGGACTTGAGACCGAGGAGGGAGCACTGTTACTCGCGCTCTCACTCCTCTATGCGTTCAGCCATGCCTTGGCAAAAGCGACCCTCTTCATGACGGTAGGACGCGCTAGTGACGCAGTGGGCAGCAAAGATTTGCATACGGCTCGGGGAGCTCTCTCAGCGCTACGTGCACAAGGTGAAAGATTCCCCATTACAGGCATAGCATACCTGGTTGCATTTCTCTCGATCAGTGCACTTCCCCCCACCATTGGGTTCTGGGGCAAAAACACACTTGTATATCTTTCAAAAGGACATGGGTCAACCTACTTTTTGAGTATTACTTCAGTATTGACCATTGTTGTATATCTTAAGCTCTCTGCAATCTTTCTTCCAAAGAAGGCCCAAGAGGTTCAGAACGTGGAACCTTCGTCTACTGCTCTTACCTCTCTATCGCTCATTTTCCTTACGATACTCCTGCTTGCCGGAGGGCTTTGGTATACTGAGCTCCAGACGTTTGTGGTCCAGGTTCTCTCTCCACTTGGAGCTACGAATGCAACTCTGACCAGTTATTCAGCACTCCAGGATTTACTGAAAACAGGGCTCACCACCACTATTGCTTTGCTATTCTTTATCATCGGATCCAAAACCAGATTGGAAAGGCGTTTTGAGGCAAGAAGGGAATCAACAGCATCATTCCCTAATCTCTTCTTTGGTTTTGCGCTCATGGTTGCTGTCATGGCATGGTGGCTCCTCTTTCCGGGAGGAGTACTATGAACATAACCCACACAATACTCTTCTCCCCAGTATTTCTCCCACTTCTCTCAGCAGCAGGTATACTCTTTATCAAGAGCTTCTGCCCGACGGGTATCAGGAGAATTGCGGAGTATTTGGGAATACTCATAGGGATGATAATCCCCCTTTTCCTGGTTCTCACGCTCTACCCCATCCTGCAGAACCAAGGGTACATTGAGACAACCATAGGAGGATATGCTAAGAGTATTGGCATCGTCTACCGTTTTGATGGAATGAGCTTGCTGCTGATTTTACTGGCTGCAGCAATCTCCATCCCCTCCTGGATTTTCTCCCGTAAGGAAGGACCTGGACATAGCTATTTCACAGCACTGATGCTCATCCAGAACGCCTCCATTGCAGCAATTGGTATGACTGCTGACCTATTCAATCTCTTTGTCTGCCTTGAACTCATGGGTGTAACTGCCTATGTCCTGATCGCAACCGGAAAGAAAGCCAACGCAGCCTATGCATCATTCTCCTACCTTATGCTCTCATCATCTGCAATGGTCTTTTTCCTGCTCGGGACCTTCGGTCTCTACAAACTCACCGGTTCACTCAGCTATGAAGGGATTTCCAGGGGATTGGAAGCTATCTCTGGAAGAAACCAATATGTTGCACTGTTCTCCTTGCTCCTGATCATTGTCCCGGTTCTATTACGAGTAGCAGTTATGCCACTCTCCCTGTGGTTGGTAGATGCGCATGCAAAGGCTCCCCATGCTGTTTCAGCGCTCCTCTCGGGAGTACTGTTGAAAGTTCCTCTCTTTGCACTGCTGAGAGTCTTTGCTCTCTCGCCACTTGCCACTCAGCTTGCTCTTCCGGTCAGCTACGCTGGAGCTGCAACGGCCTTGATCGGAGTGTTGCTTGCTCTCTCCCAGAGTGATGCAAAGCAACTGCTCGCTTATCACTCCATCAGCCAGATAGGGTATATCGTAAGTGCCTGGGGGTTGGCTCTGCATGCAGGGATCACCACATCAACAGGGGCACTGCTTCTTTCAGCCTCCTTCTTCCATGCATTCAGCCATGCACAGTTCAAGGCCTTGCTCTTTCTTACCATCGGAAAGGCTACTGATGCAGCAGACAACCGCAATGTCTATACACTAAGAGGAGCAAACCAAGCACTACGAAATGAAGGAGAGAGAATACCGCTTACGATGCTCTGTTTTCTCGTCGGTGCACTCTCCATTTCTGCACTTCCCCCGTTCAATGGTTTTTACAGCAAGACATTGGTTACCTACACGCTCAAGGGAAGTATGCATTATACCTTCCTAACCCTTGCCTCAGCGGGAACCATTGCTTCGTTTATCAAGCTTTCACGGATTTTTCTTCCATCCAAACAACCAGTGATGCGTGCAATCAGCAAAGAGAGGAAACGATTTCCCGTCTCCACACACCTCTCATTTATCCTGCTTGCCCTCTCCTGTCTTGCTGTCGGTATCTTCAGTGAACAGATGATATTATTCATCACCCAACTGATTAACCCAGAAGAAGCCAATGTTTACAGCAATACCTTCTTCTTTACACAGGACAATCTGATCAAGACTGCTCTCACCGTCCTCGCAGGCATAGTACTCTTCAGTCTTGCTGTTACCAAACCAGGACAGTATGTATTGCACTTCTTGGAGAAGAGACGAGGAGGATTTACCGATCTCTTCCTCGGATTTGCTGTTGCACTCGGGGCTCTTGCTTTGATTGCATGGTAAAAAGAAAAGTGCCACAACACATTTCTGGCTGCAGCACTCTTCTCTACGCTATTCGATTGGATGGTTGTTAGTTCAACAACATATCCAGGTCTACCTCACAGGTAATGGTGGGAGTTTCACTTCCCCAGTTCTCCAGAACTGCAGGATGGATTTCTCCAAATACCCCTACCTCTTGTTCGCCTAGCATAATTCTGGCACAACGACCTTCTATGAACCGGCCATCGCCTTCCAAGGCTGCAAGTTGATACTCCTTGCCGAGGAAGTAGAACAGGGTGTTCACAATCGAGGAGACCTCGTTGTAGCCCATCACACTGTCACTGGCAAGGAAACCAAGACTATTACGGGTTGTTGTCCCACTGTTCTCGTTCTCATCGAGGAATGCAATCTTACCCACTTCGAAGATCTTGTGTGGGAAAGGTGCATGGGCACTGACACTCTCACTCTCCAACAGGGAGGGGATTACCGAGGGGCGCACCACCTCATAGTTCTCACTCATTGGATTGGAGATGAAGATGCATTTTTCAGCAGGGAACTGCATATTGTCCACATATTCCCGCTTGGAACCAAGATAGTTGTACATCATCTCCTGGAATCCAAGACCCACCATCAAGTCCTTGACCTTGCGGCCCAACTCTTCAGCTGGGCTTAGTCGTCCAACCGTGAAATCCTGAGGCATCTCAGGCTGGAAGTTCCCCAGCCCATAACCGATCATGATATCCTCGATTAGGTCGACTGGATGGAGGAAGTCATTTCTCCACTCAGGGACGGTTGCCCAGATGGTTTTCTCATCATAGACAGCATAGATTCCCATTCTCTTAAGCGCTGCAACTGCATCGTCTCCACTCATCGGCTCACCAAGGGTCTTATGGACCTGGCTGAGTGAGCAGGAGATAGGCTCCTGGAAATAATAGGGAACCGTTATCTCTCTTCCAAACTCCGTCTCCTCTGGGAAGGAGACTTTCACCGGAAGAATCTCATACCCAAGGTCGGACATATCACAGGCAAGAATGGAAGCTGCAAGCAAGAGATCGTGGAGATCAGATCCACTGAGCTCAAGGAACAGATTCTCATCCCCTGCCTCAACAGCCCCGATATGTGCGCTGTTGATCACCGGTGGAAAACTCAGTGTCTCTCCCTTGTCATCATGCAGATAGGGAAATACCTTGCTGTCGCTTACAATCGGACCATACTCCCTACCCTTGGGGTGCTCACTGCAGATTTCTCTCAAGGTGAGCTCCTTATCCATTCCAAGCGGTATGAATTTGGTGGTGTCAGGGTCTGCCCCACGGTAATGTACCGGATAGGTGATCAGATCGGAGCGATAGATCCCAATTGCAATCGTCTTGCGTTTTCTTCCAAAGTTGGAACAGAGTTTTTCCTGACTCTGGATCAATGCTTCGAGTTCATCCTCACTTACCTTGTGGCCTTTTGCAGCAAAGCCAATTGAGTACGGCCTTACTTCCTTCACTGAGGCATCTACGATGAGCTCTCTTCCCTCGCTGTCAAAGGTCTCATCAGCGGTAGAGAAGAAATCATAGAGAGGAGCTTCAACTCCCCAGTATGCTTTGAGCTGACGTGCGATACCTGCGGCAGACCAGAGGTCAGGACGGTTGGTGTCGTTGAGCTCAATTTTCAGCAGGTCATCTTCATGACCATCCAGTTCAGCTTTTGCAACGGGGAAGATTTCTTCCAGTTGTTCATCTTGTATGGTTTTTCCAAGCAAGCTGTAGAACAACTTGCCGGTAGTCTCAATCTTTGGCATTAGTTTCCCCTCCTCGTGCGTACCGACTCAATGTTCGGAGTAAAGAGCTCCCTGAGGTCGTTCAATCCAAGGTGCATCAGGGCCATTCGGTCGATACCGAGTCCCCATGCGAGTACCGGCACGTCAATACCGAGGGCCTTGGTAACCTCAGGGCGGAAGATCCCACTACCACCAAGTTCGAACCATCCCAATACAGGATGCTTGATATGCACTTCGATAGAAGGTTCTGTGAAGGGGAAGTAGCCTGGGACGTATTTCACTTCCTCGGCTCCTGCAATCTCTTCAGCAAACATCTTCAGCAGACCCAACAGAGTTTTCAGATTAACATCATTGCCTAAAACAATACCCTCAGTCTGATAGAAATCAGCGCCGTGGGTTGCATCAACCTGGTCATAACGGAAACAGCGGGCAACACCAAAATACTTGCCCGGTATCTTTGCATTGGGCAGCTGGCGTGCACTGAGAACCGTTCCTTGGCTGCGTAGCACCTGGCGACGGGTGAATTCATGGTCAAAGCTGTAGCGCCAACCTCGGCTTCCTGTCTCCCAGCCGTCTTCATGAGTCTTGGCAACCTGGCTGAGCCAAGGTTCCTCGATCTCCTTGCAATGCACCGGGTCCTTTACATAATACACATCGTGGATGTCACGAGCACTGTGGAACTGTGGCATGAACAAGGCATCGCCGTTCCAGAACTCATTCTCCACGAGAGAGCCATCAAATTCCTCAAAGCCGAGACTACAGAGCTTATCCTTGACCCACTGCAAATAGTTGCCGTATGGGTTGTGCCGACCTGGGATCAAGCGACTGGTGGGAGCATTCAAACCATAGGGGCGGAAGCTACCGGTTTTCCAACTTCCGGTTGCAAGCATTTCTGGGGTAAGGGAGCCAAGCTCCTCTCCTGTGATGTTTGCCTTCAGGACCGCTTCCTTGGCCTGGGAGCCCTCTTCAGTCAACTCGTAGACGATATCTTCCCGTTCAATGACCTTGAAAGGAGAAGAGGCTGCACCACGTTTCTTCGCGATTTTGCCCATTGCTTTTTTCTCGTCTGCATCCAATGCTGACTCATCAAGGTCCCCCTGCAAGCCTTTCTGCAGAAGATTGGCGGTAAGGAGGAACTCACCGCTCAGCTCATCAGCGATGGATTGAGCTTTGTTTTCGTCATTCATTTGTGCACAACGAGCCTTTGAAAGCTGACCGAAGGCTGAACCCACTTCACTCTTTTCCAGTCCCAGGGCTGAGGCAATCTCAGGAAGTGCATGAGGTCCCTCAGCCTTGATAAATGCAAAGATACGCTGGGCGGGAGTCCCTTTCTCTGCTTGCTCCCTTCCGAATTCTGTCAGTTCATACAAGACGCGACTTTCGCGACTCTTCTCGACCAGATAGCCCTTTGCGCTCAACCAGCTGAACGCCTGGTTGCACTGCCCCACCTTATAGTCAAGCTCGTCCACGATACGGCCAGCGGTAATGGGTTCACCCAATGCCACATGCCTGAGTAGGCGGACTTCCAGCGGATGCAGGTTCTTTACATCAATTTCCATGCTGTTCTTACTCCTGTACATGAGCGCCGCAGAGGTCTGCGGCGCAAGTGGTTACTATTCTAGCGGTATCAGGAAAAAAAGGAAAGGCTATAGCGAGGAGAAAAGTGAGCGAACAGCGGCAACCACATCTTCCTTGGAGGGAATTGTCTCTTTTTCCAGCTCTGGGGCAAAGGGGATCGGGCTCTCCTTTCCACATAATCGCAAGGGGGGGACCTTCAGGGATGCAAAACTCTTGGCATCGCTGGTCACTTGGGAAACAACCTCAGCTCCATAGCCTCCAAACTCAGGGCTATCATGAACCACCAAGAGTCTTCCTGTTTTTCGCACTGACTGACGGATGGCATTGCCATCCATCGGCTTTATAGTAGCAAGGTCAATGACCTCAGTGTCGATTTCATCTTGCAAGCTCAACACCGTTGCTGCCTCGAGACACGTCTGCACTGCATGACTATAGGCAACGATGGTTACATCACGCCCTCGCTTCTTGACAACCGCTTTCCCAAGCGGCATCAGATAGTCTTCATCCCCTACCGGACCAAGATTGTTGTAGAGGTGTTTGTGTTCAAAATAGAGTACTGGATTATTGCTCCTGATGGCACTCTTGAGCAGGGCTTTTGCATCCCCAGGACATGAGGGAGCTACAATGATAAGACCAGGGATATTTGCAAACATTGCCTCCAAACATTGGGTGTGCTGGGCTCCGTGACCTGTACCACTCCCAATAGGTGCCCTCAGGACCATCGGACAGGAGAGCTGTCCAGCACTCATGAAGCGGATCTTCGCAGCATGGTTTATCATGGGATCGCTCGCAAGTGTGGAAAAATCCCCGTACATGATTTCCACCACTGGACGAATTCCCAACGTCGCTGCACCGACGGCAAGCCCCGTGAACGCTTCCTCACTGACAGGGGTTTCATGCATCTGCTGGGCATGTTTCTTATAGAGATCTCCCGTCACACGGAAACATCCCCCGTAGAGTCCGATATCCTCTCCGATGAGATGGACCGCCTTGTCACGGGACATCTCCTCATCAAGCGCTTCCCTGATCGCATCACGATAACTGATACGGCTTGTGGTCTTGCAGACCTTGTATAGTTCTTCATCTTCTTCTGTAAAGAGGTACTCCATCGCCTTCTCAAGGCTGATGTGCTGATCGCGTACGGAGAGCGCATCACGAACCGCATCATCCACGCGCTTACGACTCTCCAGAATAATGCGGGAGACTTCCTCCTCATTGAACAATCCACTCTCTACCATGGAGCGGGTAAAAAGGAAGATGGGGTCCTTGGAGGCCCACATAGCCTCTTCCTTGTGATCACGATACACACAGGCATCGCTCTTTGAGTGCCCACAGCAACGGTACGTCTTGAGTTCTAGAAAATACGGTTTTGAAGTGGCGCGTATGGTTTCCACCGCAAGTCTGCAGGCCTTGTAGACAGCCTCGACATCATTGCCATCAACAGTGGCATGGGGCATGGAATATCCCTCTGCCCGTCGGGCGATGGAGGAGGTGGAAATCATTCTCGAGGCAGCAGCACTCATTCCATAGTTGTTGTTCTCACAAAAAAACAGGACAGGAAGAGACCAGACAGAGGCAAGGTTCATACTCTCATGCAGTGCACCCCGGCTTGAGGCTCCGTCCCCAAAGATGGCAACACTCAGCGCCTGGCTCTTCTGCATCTTCAAGGCAAACCCGATTCCTGCAGCCAGGTTGATCCCACTGCCAACTACCGCTGAAGATCCCGTATTCCAGGTCTCTACATCAGTCATATGCATGGAACCACCGAGCCCTTTACAAATACCATCCGAAGAGCCGAACATTTCGCTGAACATACGCCTTTCACTGGTACCTCTGGCTATGGTATGACCATGGCAACGATGCGTGGGCACAATCCAGTCGCCTGGTTGTAAAGCCAAAGCCAAACCCGCCTGACAAGCCTCCTGTCCAATGGACAGGTGGGTTGTTCCATGCATCTCTTTTTGCTTGAATAATTCGTCAATTTGTTCCTCGAAATGGCGTGAACGTACCATAATCGAGAGCGCTTGTTGCGCCTGTTGTACAGAAAGGTCCATGAGTGCTCCCCGGCAGGATATGCAGTCCTGCCTTTACAAGCCGGCCTAAGCCTTGCCTTTGTATAGTCTCCCCATCCTATTGGTTGGAGAGGATGCTGTCAATAAATCCTATATATACAGTATGAAGGTCGCCGCTTTGGTAGAACTCCTTGATCTCGTCAAGCAGGAATTGGTCACTCCGCATATCCATGGTAGCAACTTTCGTACAAGAGAAAACCAACGAAGCTTCCTTGAAGGTTACACGCTCCCCTCCCTTTGGAGAAGGGATAAAGGTTGGTTGCAGTCCAGTCATGCTGATCTTGTCATATTCACGACCACTGTGTGCACCACACCAAAGCAATTTTTCCTTCATCTCAGAAGGGAAGAATGAAACGGTAAACCCGTCACTCTCCTCCAGAAACTGATGGGTGTAGCGGCTTTTGCGAACATAGAGAACTACCACATTTCTTCCCCAGAGCACGCCCATCGTACCCCAGGATGCTGTCATGGTGTTGAAATGTTCAGGAGTTCCCGCTGTTACCAGGAATCCATCAGTTCCGATCGCTGTAAAGGGGTTCATTTGTAAAACTTCTACAGGAACATCAACATACATGGTGGCCTCCTAATCTACGCTTTTAGTGTAGCTGTACAGCAATAGTATCGTCAAGTAGCAAGAATTCTTCACACCTTTGTCCATCAGTGCAACGCTTTTCCAACATTGACACTCCACTCTTTTTCGTATATGCCTACTAGCATGCAGTACATGTTTCAACAGCTCGTCTGTTGCATTGAGGAGGCCCAATGAAAGATTCCCTCGCTATCCCTGCTTTGACAGAGGATCTCGCTCGTGTTCTCATCGATGCCGACACCATCAATAGAAGGGTCGATGAATTGGCCCGCCAGATCAGCAGTGACTATGCCGATACTGTAGATGACCTGATCCTTGTAGGGGTTCTCAAGGGATCCTTCATTTTTATTGCAGATTTAGCAAGAAAACTGAATGTAAGGCATGTTGTGGACTTCATTGCCCTCTCGTCCTATCAGGGGGACCACAGCGGGAATGTCCGCCTCCTGATGGATACCAGAGAGAATATGGAAGAGAAGCATGTCCTGATCATCGAGGACATACTTGACAGTGGAAATACACTGGACTATCTCATTCGAAACTTCAAAACAAGAAATCCCAAGTCTGTGAAGACCGCAGTCCTTTTGGATAAACCTGACAGGCACATTCTGCCTGTTGAAATCGACTACATCGGTTTCACCATCCCCGATGTCTGGGTTGTTGGATACGGCCTGGATTACAATGAAAAATACCGGACCCTCCCCTACATCGCAGAGATGTACCCACAAGCCTAACCAAGGAGAGAGAAATGGACGACAACAAGTTCTACGTCAGTTACAATTCGGTGCATAAACTGGTAAAGAAACTCAGCGAAGAGTTGATTGAATCAGGGTATGACCCCGATGTAATCGTTGCAATCGGAAGCGGAGGCTACATCCCTGCAAGAATTATCAAGACCTTCATAAATCGTCCGATTTATGCAGTGGGAATTTCCTATTACGGTATCGACAAGAAACACAAGGACCACCCTACAAAAATCCAATGGATCGATGAAGTACAGTCCCAGTTGGTTGGCAAGAAGGTACTCCTCATCGATGAGGTAGATGATACACGTGCCACCTTGGCATACTGTATTGGTGAGTTGCTGAAGTACAAGCCTGAAGAAATCGCTGTCTTGGTTCTGCATAATAAGAACAAGGAAAAGGATGTTGAGTTCCCTGTGGAGATCAAGCGATACTTCGCCGGCCTCAACCTGGATGATGTCTGGATCAAGTATCCCTGGGATGCTGACGACATCGATAGCCATACAGAAAAAGAGAATCTGATGCTTGATCATCTGAAAAAAGAAGGCAAGGAGTTATACCAATGAGCAACGTTACTTCAATTGTAGGAGCCCAGTGGGGCGATGAAGGAAAAGGCCGCATCGTAGACTATTTGGCAGTGAACTCCGATTTGGTCATCCGTTTCCAAGGCGGAGACAATGCAGGACATACAGTTATTAATGACAAGGGCAAGTTCGCCCTCCATATCATCCCGTCCGGTATCTTCAATCCTGAGACCATGAACATCGTGGGAGCAGGGACTGTCGTCAATTTCGAGACCATGAGTGAAGAGCTACAGACCATCACCGCCAAGGGTGTAACGGTGGACAATCTGTTCATCGACGTTCGTGCTCACCTGATCATGCCATACCACCGGGCACTTGATGGTGCCCAGGAGCAATCCAAGAGTGACAAGATGCAGATCGGTACAACAAAGCGTGGTATTGGACCTTGTTACAGTGACAAAGCCACCCGTAGCGGTATCAGGGCAGCAGATCTCCTCGATGAGGACCGACTCAGGAACCGCATTGAGATGGCTCTCCCCCAGAAGAATCGTGAACTTGCCTACTTCGGCCTGAAAGAGTACACCGTTGATGAGATCATGGAACTCTGCAAAAAGTGGAAAGAGACCTACGGAGATAAGATCATCGACACCCTTCCCGTGGTACGTCAGGCGTACGAAGAGGGCCGTAAGATTCTTCTTGAAGGTCAGCTTGGTGTCATGAGAGACCTTGACTGGGGCATCTACCCCTACACCACAAGCAGCAGCCCTACCTCTGGAGGGGCAGCTAATGGAAGCGGCCTCGGCCCAAGAAGGATTGATGAGGTCATTGGAGTGACCAAGGTCTACTCAACCAGTGTTGGTGGCGGTCCATTCATGACAGAACTGTTTGACGAAAATGCAGAGAAATTGCGTAGTGTCGGTGGTGAATATGGTGCAACGACCGGTCGCCCTCGTCGTTGCGGATGGTTTGATGCAGTTGCCACCGAATTTTCTTGCTGGATCAATGGATTTACCTCCATCGCCCTTACCAAACTTGATGTCCTTGATGGATTTGAGAAGATCAAGGTATGTACGGGCTACAGGGTAAACGGAGAGGTTATCAACTACCTGCCTGAGACAGCCCAGCAGGAGATTGCCGAGCCGATTTACGAAGAGTACGATGGCTGGATGAGTGACACGAGTGGTGCCCGCAAGTGGGAGGATCTGCCGAAGAATGCACAGATCTACTGCAAGCGACTAGGAGAGTTGGTGGGTGCACCGATCAAGTTCATCTCGGTTGGACCTGAGCGTGATCAGATCATCATCATGTAACTACTGGTTTTCTTGTATCAAAGGCTCTTCTTCGGAAGGGCCTTTTCTTTGGGTTAAGAAAAAAATGATAAAACTTTTTCATTAGTTATTGACATATGCCAATAACCTCACTATAGTAAAGATAGTTACTGACATATGTCGATAACAATTATTATAACAAGGAGGCACAATATGCCAAGAAGAAATGGAACAGGCCCTATGGGCAACGGACCAATGACTGGAAGAGGCATGGGATACTGCCGTGGCGGAGCCGGAGTCGGCTACGGTTATGGCATGGGACGTGGTGCAGGTTTCGGCCGAGGATTCGGCTGGGGAATGTACGCAACTCCCGTCGCTCCCATCTCCCTTGCTGAACGCAAGCGCATGCTTGAGGAAGAACTCAAACAACTTGAAGCTCAGATGAAAGAGAGTAACGAATAGGAGGAGCTATGCCCCGTCCACGCAAATGGAGAAATGTCTGTGCACTTCCCCAAATCACCAAGTTCGGGCCCCTCGGGGCCCCCTTGGATGAAACCCCATCCATTATCATGACCGTTGATGAGTATGAAACCATACGCCTCATCGATCAGGAAGGATTGACCCAAGAGATGTGCGCTGGACAGATGAATGTTGCCAGGACTACTGTCCAAGGCATCTATGAAAGCGCCAGAAGAAAGCTGGCAGAATCACTGGTGGAGGGCAAGCTGCTCTTCATTGAGGGTGGCGAGTACCACCTAAATGACCATGGTGGTCCCCATCACTACGGCTGCGGTCGTGGATGCAGAATGGGCCATGGTCGCCACCAACATAGACAAGGAGATATACCGCAATGATTGTAGCAGTACCCGCAGAAGAAAAGAGCTTGGATAGCGCCATTTGTGTATCGTTTGGACGAGCACCCATCTATTGTATCTATGATACAGAAAAAGAGACCAGTACCTTTTTGGACAACAAAGCAGCTGAAGCTTCAGGGGGAGCAGGAATCCAGGCCGCACAATTCCTCGCTGACCAGAAGATCGACAGCCTGATCACCTTCCGCTTGGGGGAGAATGCCTCGAAAGTACTGAGTGCTGCAAACATCAGCATCCTCAAGGCACTCAACTTGAGTATAGCTGACAATATTGCCAACCTTCTGGAAGGCAAGCTTACCGCCCTGAACGAAGTACATCCTGGATATCATCATGCACACTAAGGCTACCATTGCAGTTCTCAGTGGCAAGGGAGGAACAGGGAAAACCCTGGTCTCCGTTAATCTTGCCGCTGTGGCAGCAAATGCAACCTATATCGATTGTGATACGGAAGAGCCGAACGGACATATCTTCATCAAGCCAACCATTGTAGAGGAGTATGTTGTCTCTGAACCAAAGCCAGTGGTAAACCAGGATCTTTGTGATGGTTGCAGGATATGTGTGGACGCCTGTGCTTTCAATGCCTTGGCACTCATTGGAAAGAACCTCTTGGTCTTCGATGAGATCTGTCATTCCTGTGGGCTATGCACATACATCTGCCCGAAAGGAGCACTGCACGAGGAGCAGCGTCCACTGGGCGTGGTTAAGCGAGGCAGGAAGAATGGAATTACCTTCCTCGCGGGTGAGATGAATGTTGGGGAAAGTTCTGCAGTTCCCATCATCAAGGCACTCATGAGAGAAAAGAAAACCGATTTGGTTATCATCGACAGCCCCCCTGGTAGCGGGTGCCTGGTGACTGAGACCGTCGGCAACGCTGACTTCTGTCTCCTGGTTGCTGAACCTACCATTTTTGGGGCACACAACCTGGCGATGGTACATGAGTTGGTAACCCTTATGGGAAAACCCTCTGCAGTACTCCTGAACAAGACCCAGGAGGGAGTGAACCCCAGTGAGGCCTACGCAAGACAGCATGGGCTCAAGATTATTGGATCACTCCCCTATGATGAGCATTTGGCCCTTCTCTCCAGTGACGGGTATCTAGCTGCCGAGGAAGATGAACACTATCACACCTATTTTAAAGAACTACTTTCAAAGGTAATACAGGAGGCCAGCCATGCATCAGATTCTGATCCTCAGCGGTAAGGGAGGAACAGGCAAGACCACGGTGGCCAGTGCCTTTATCAACCTCAGCGAAGCAAAAGCCTATGCCGATTGCGACGTCGATGCACCCAATCTCCATCTGGTCATGGGCACTTATGAGCAAGAGCAGAAGAAAGACTACATGGGATTGCCCAAGGCTGTGATCGACCCAGATATGTGTATCAGTTGCAACAAGTGCTTTGAGGTATGTCGATTCGACGCCATTAAGCCGGGAAATCCGTATGAAGTGCTCCCCATCGCTTGTGAAGGTTGCAACTACTGCATTCATGTCTGCCCTGTGGGAGCAATACACAGTGAGGAGGCAAAAGTCGGAGACCTGAAGTTGCTGAAGCGTAATGATGAGGTATTCTCAACAGCAACGCTGCTGATGGGTAGTGGTACCACCGGAAAACTGGTCAGTGAAGTCAAGAATCAGCTGAAGGAAGTGAGTAGCGACCATGAAGTTGCAATTCTTGATGGAAGCCCTGGCATAGGATGCCCGGTAATTGCATCCTTAAGTGGGGTAAGCCTGGCACTCATGGTTGCCGAACCCTCGGTCAGTGGGCTCGCCGATCTGAAACGTGTCCTGGCCAGTGCCAGGCAGCTACAGGTACCAGTTGCTGTTATTGTAAATAAATATGACTCCAATGAACGTAAAAGTGCTGAAATAGAAGTATACTGCTACAAAGAGGGAGTACCGTTCCTTGGGAAAATACCCTACGACAAGATGGCACTGGAAGCAATCAATACCAATAGGACGTTGGTCGAAATGAACAGCAAGGGAGCTGAAGCAATCAAGACCATCTATGAGAAGACCTTACGATTGATGAAGGAGCGTATCCACACATGAAAATAACCACACTGGTGGAGAACACCACCAACAATGAAACATTGGGAGCAGAACATGGATTGAGTCTCTACATCGAAGCAAGTCAGAAAACCATGCTCTTCGATATGGGAGCAAGTTCCTTGTTTGCTGAGAATGCAGAAAAGCTCAATGTTGATCTGAAGAAGGTTGACCTTGCCATCCTCAGTCATGGCCATTATGACCATGGAGGTGGTATCAAAACCTTTTTCAGTATAAACAGCACCGCCCCTCTCTATGCCAGAAAGGAAGCCTTTGGGCCACTCTTCTCCGAGCGAAGTGAAGGAGACTACCACTATATTGGAGTCGACCAGGATCTGCTGAGGAATAACCGCCTTATCTTCACCTCAGCACTCACCCCGGTAGCTGAAGGAATATTCCTTTTCAGCAAGGTGGAAGGCACTCGCTTCATTCCCACAGGAAACAAGAGCCTGTTCAAGAAGGAGGGAGAGGCATTTATTGTCGACCCATTCACCCATGAACAGTACCTCGCAATCAAGGAAGGGGATGAACATGTCTTGGTAAGCGGATGTTCTCACCGCGGGATCGTAAATATCCTGGAAGCCTTCCACGATGAGTTCGGTTCCTATCCCACTCGCGTAATCGGGGGATTCCACCTCTACAACCACCGCACGGGCAAGCCTGAGGACCCAGAAGTCCTGGACCAGATTGCAGCCATCCTCTTGGCAAGCAAAGCAATATTCTACACCTGTCACTGCACAGGAGAAGAAAACTATACCTATCTCAAGGGGAAGATGGGGGAAGCAATACATTACCTTGCAGGTGGAGATATCCTCGACTTCAAGGCCCATAAGGAGTAGCAACATGGCACAACCTGATATAGATATGAGAGCACATTCCAAGACAGGAAGCACCATCGGCAATATCATTGCAGTTGTAAGCGGAAAGGGAGGGGTTGGAAAATCCTCGGTTACCAGCCTACTCGCTTCTGAAATGCAAAGACGTGGTCACAAGGTGGGAGTACTTGATGCAGACATCACCGGATCCTCCATTCCAAAGATGTTCGGTATCCATAGCAAGGCAACCGGGGAAGAAGGAAGAATCGAACCAGCGGTAAGCAAGAATGGTATCAAGATTATCTCAACAAACATGTTGTTGGATAATGAGAGTGATGCGGTCATATGGCGTGGCCCCCTGATTGCAAACACAGTCAAGCTCTTCTACACCGATGTGGACTGGAAAGAGTTGGACTATCTCTTTGTTGACATGCCCCCTGGGACGGGAGACGTCCCCTTGACGGTATTCCAATCCCTTCCTGTTGAAGGAATCGTCATGGTTACTTCCCCCCAAGAGTTGGTATCCATGGTAGTGGAAAAAGCAGTGAACATGGCGCAGAAAATGAATGTGCCCATCGTAGGGTTGGTGGAGAACCTCTCCTATTTCCTCTGCCCTGACAACCAGAAGCAATACAGGGTCTTCGGAGAAAGCCATATCGATGTGGTGGCAGAGCACCACAACCTTGAGGTACTTGCAAAACTGCCCATCGACCCACTGTTGAGTGAAGCGTGTGATAATGGAACGATAGAAGCATACCAGGGAGCCGATCTTAGCGGACTCTGTAATATATTGGAAGCAAGGGAGAAATAAGGAATGTTGAAAGTAGCAGTAGCAAGTGAGAAAAAGAACGTATGTGGTCATTTTGGGCACTGTGAGAGCTTTGAAATTTTCGAAACAGAGAACGAAAAGATCCTCAAGCATGAGAGCATGCCAAACCCTGGACATCGTCCTGGTTTCTTGCCCAACTACCTCCACGAACTGGGTGTGAACACCATCATCAGTGGAGGAATGGGCGGAGGTGCAGTGGATATCTTCAATGGCCATAACATTGAGGTTATTGTGGGTGCACAAGGGTCTGCAGAAGAAGCCGTCAAGCAGTACCTGGAAGGAAATCTTGCCTCCACAGGGAGTGTTTGCCACGAACATGCCCATCATGATGAGTGCGGTGAATAACCGGAAAGGCTTCAGGATCATACGTACTACCCTGTCTCGCTGAGGCAGGGTACTTTTTTTCATGCTTCTTGCAATTACTTGCTAATTTCTTCATACTTCTGCTTCTACCAAACAATCCCAGGAGTTTTTGCATGAAGCAAATCGAGAATACCGCAGAGGGTATTCAACAACGTTCGTATATTTCGCGCCTTCCTTTCTATTATGGGTGGGTGATTCTCATTGCTGGCGCAATAGGAGTTTTGGCAAGTATCCCTGGACAGACCATGGGTGTTTCTGTATTCACCGACCATCTTATCACCTCCCTGAATATTTCCAGGGTCGGTATCTCATCCGCCTATATGGTAGGCACACTGGGAAGCAGCCTAATTATCAGCTATGCAGGAGTGCTTTTCGACCGCTATGGAGCCAGGCCTGTTGCTGCAGTTGCAGCGTTCTTTTTAAGCCTATTCCTTCTTTTGCTTGTTTTCTCCAGCAATATTGCATCCCTACTCGCTTCTATCGGAATTCCTTCATCGATTGCTGCATTTGCTGTAATCGGATTCGGATTTTTTGGGATAAGGTTCTTTGGACAGGGCGTATTGACATTGGTCAGTCGTGGAATGGTGGCAAAATGGTTCAGTACCCATCGAGGGCTTGCAACCGGTTTGATGGGAATCACCACCTCTTTCACGTTTTCCTATGCACCACAACCACTGCAACATTTGATTAATCAATATGGATGGAAATCATCGCTGGGAATACTTTCAGCACTACTCATGTTCCTATTCCTCCCCTTTATCCTCACATTCTTTAGGAGCGATCCTGAATCATGTGGTCTGGAAATGGAGCGTGGGTTACCAAAGCCAAAGAAGAATCGTTCAGCGCGTAGTGAGGATGCCCACATTGAACTGGATCTCAAGGATGCAAGAAGGCATGCCGCATATTGGGTTATCCTCCTCTCCCTGGGATACTGGTCCCTGTTTAATACTGCATTCACTTTCCACATCGTATCCATCTATGGGGAATTTGGCATTGATGCAAGTCAAGCAGTTAAGATATTCCTACCAATCTCAGTCATTTCAGTAATCTCCCGATTCCTCGGAAGTTATCTCAGTGACCGGATAGCGATCAAATATATCTACATTGTCTACGGACTTTCCCTGATCATAGCTTCAGTTGCCATGATGATACTCCACACCGCTGCCGGTACTGTCCTTGTTATTATCGGCTATGGAATCGGAACCGGGTTGTTTGGAATGCTCAACATTGTCACCTGGCCCAAGATCTATGGAAGAAAACACCTGGGAGCAGTGAGTGGCTTCGCTATGTCGATTATCGTGGCAGGAAGCGCAATTGGTCCTTGGGCATTCAGCATGGTGTATCGTTTCACCCACTCCTACCAGGGAACTGGGATAATCGGTCTTGTCGTCTCTTCCTTCATCATGCTTGCAATTATCTTCATCCCCTTCTCAACTGAGAAGAATAAGAAAAGGAGCAACCCCTGAAACAAAAAGATGTTGAGCGAATGAAAGAGCTTATTACTACCTTGCTCGCCCAGTTGAATCACCATGCAGAATTTCTTGATCAAGAGACCCAGGCCATCGCTCCATCGTGTAGCCTTGGCAGGGTAACCAGAATGGAAGCCATCGGTGAACAAGCGATCAGTGCACATGCCCAGTCCCTAAACCAGAAGAGAATCATTGGGCTTGAAAATGCTCTGCAAAGAATAGAAAAGGGAACTTACGGTACCTGTATTCGATGCCAAGCAGAAATCCCTCTCGGGAGACTGGAATTGGTACCTGAAGCACTGCTCTGTGTACAGTGTGCCGAGAAGAAACGGCGTTAGATCAGGGAAATACGCAGGTTTTCTCTTTGTTCTCTTTCCACCCTATAGGAACAAAGCTGTAGGTTGTTCTCAATTGCAATATTAGCACATGCCTCGTATCCTTCCTTGATCAAGGATGGCTTATGGGCATCGCTATGGGTCACCACCTGGAGCGGATACTCGCTTGCAATCTCCCAGAACGGGGAAAGTGGATAGGGGTGGCGCCAACCCTCATCAAGCTGAACCTTGCGCTTTCTCATCCCGTTTGCGTTGATCTCCAAGGCTACATTGTTGGCTACAGCACACTCAATAATTGCCCTGCTGCACGCCTCCGCCTCAGTATCCCACTGGTGGTAGTAGTACCCAAACAAGTCAGGATGAGCACCAAAGAGGAACAAGCCTGAAGAGAGCATGTCGCAGTACATATCGGTATAGGTAGCAAGATCCTTCTTGGACAGCTGATGCCAAAACACTGAGTGCTCATGGTTCAGGTCTGTAGAAAGATCATGGATGGCGCCGATGAGGTAGTCAACTCTCTCAGCCACCTCCCTATAGTACCCTTGATACTCAGGAAGATAGTCACACTCATAACCAGTGATCACAGCAAGCCCTTCGGGAGCAGTCTCTTTCGCCATCTGGCAGTCATGTTCATATGCTTCAATCTGAGAGTAGTCCATTCGGCTACGATGCCACCTGCCATCAGGCACCGGGCAGTGCTCACTCATGCCGAGCAAGGCGAGCCCATGCTCACTTGCCGCTTGGACATATTCTTCAATGGTACCACTGCCGTGGCCACAATAAAAACTATGGGTATGGAGGTTTACCACCTCTTGGTTGTATTCTTGGTTTTGCATCATTCTTGGTCTGTAAGTATCAGAAATATATGAGGTTTGTGCAACACCCATGAAAGTTTATAAATTTCTTGTTTTACGATGCCAAGTGATTGACTCAACCGGAGAAATACCTAATTATGGGGCTGAATTTTAAAGGAGGCTGCCATGCAAGCAAGCATCATCTCTTATCAGTCTCTTAGCCTCTCCACTCCAGCCTAGAATCTCCTATAGGCCTATCATGTAGGCGTAGTTTGCCACCGATCCAGGGAATGGCGTATGCTGACCTGGACGGGTAGTTATCTTTTCTTTCAGGAGGTTTCGCCATGAGCAGACCTACCACCAAGCATGTTATCATCATTTTGCTGACCATCTTCAGCATGATCGCCCTTCTCGGTTGCCAGAAGTCCGAGACGAATGATTCAAAGAGCAGCAGCAAAAAGCTCTATGTATACAACTGGTCCTACTATACTCCCGACTCAGTCATCGCCTCGTTTGAAGAGGAATTCGGAGTAGATGTAATTCTCGATTACTTTGCATCCAATGAAGAGATGTTCACCAAGCTTATGGCTTCCTCAGGTGCTGGCTATGATGTCATATTCCCCAGTGGGGATTATGTCTCCATCATGAAGAATCTCGATATGCTGGAAAAAATTGACACCACCAAGATGGACAACCTGCAATACATCTCCCCGCTCGCCTTGGAAAAGGCTACCTATGACCCTGAAATGGAATACTCGGTTCCCTACTACCTTGGTGCCAGTGGAATTGCCGTCAACAAGGAGATGGTCAGCGATTATGAGAAGAGCTGGAACATCTTTGCTGATGAACGCTACAAGGACCGTATGGTGATGATGGATGATATGCGTGAGGTCATTGGTGATGCACTTGCCTACCTGGGCTATTCAGTCAACACCACAAACCCAGCCGAGCTCGAAGAAGCACGGATCCTGATCAACACCGAGTGGAAACCAAATCTGGTCAAATTCGATGCAGAAGGGTTTGCCAAGGGCTTCGCCAGCGGTGAGTACTGGATCGCACATGGCTACGCAGAGGCAATCTTTGAGGAGCTCCAGGAATCCCAGTGGGACAATGTAGACTTCTTCCTCCCTTCCGACGGAGGACCGATGTATATTGACTCGATGTGTATCCCCAAAGGAGCCAGGAACTATGACCTTGCCCTTGAGTTCATCAACTATATCCACAAGCCGGAGAACTACGCACAGTTCCTCGACCGGTTCCACTTCCCTTCCTCGGTGAACATGGAAGCCGAGCAGTACCGCACAACCACCCCGTTCTATACCGTTGATATGCTCACCTCCTATGAGTTGAAGGATGACCTGGGAGCAAGCTTGGAAATGTACAACAAGGCGTGGGAGAGCATCCGTTATGTTGATTGACCTACTCTCTCCTTAGAGGGTACAGTCATGGGTAAGCGGAGGTCTCTATGCAAAGCTTTACCCATGACACCTATATTTCACCTTTTTCTTGGCGCTATGCAAGCGAGGAAATGCGAACCGTATTCAGTGAGGAGCATAAGAGAAAGCTCCTGAGAAAGGTTTGGGTTGCCCTTGCAAGCGCCCAGGCAGAAGCTGGTCTCGTAAAAGCGGAACAGCTCTCTGAATTGATCGCACACCAAGAAGACATAGATATCGAGAGAGCCAGCGAGATTGAGGCTGAGATCCACCATGACCTTATGGCAGAGATCAAGACCTTCGCAGAACAATGCCCCAATGCTGGCTCTATCATTCACCTTGGGGCAACCAGCATGGACATCCTGGACAACATGGATGCGATGCGCCTGAAGCAAGCCCTCACCCTGATCATCGAAAAAACCAAGACGCTTCTCTCCCTCTTCGTAGAGAAGATGGAGAGTTATGCAGATACCCCTTGCATGGCCTTTACCCATATCCAACCCGCAGAACCCACCACGGTAGGATATCGTCTTGCACAGACTGCCCAGGACCTCAAAGAGGACCTTGAAGGTCTCCTGGCCGTACAGGCATCGGTTCGTGGCAAGGGAATGAAGGGAGCTGTAGGTACCAGTGCAAGTTATACGGAGTTGCTCAAAGACCGTTCGTTGTCTGCCATGGAAATGGAACAACGGGTCATGGAAAACCTTGGACTGGAAGCGTTCACCGCTGCCACCCAGGTCTATCCCCGCAAGCAGGATTATCGAGTAGGGACAGCACTCAGTTCGCTTGCCTGCACACTCTACAAGTTCTTTATTGACTTCCGTCTGCTCCAGAGTCCACCCATTGGGGAATGGAGTGAACCCTTCGGTGCAAAGCAGGTAGGCTCTTCAGCCATGCCGTTCAAACGAAATCCGATAAACAGCGAAAAGATCGACAGCCTTTGCAGGTATATCTCCGTGCAGAGCGAAGTGCTCTGGCAGAACGCTGCATCCACCCTTCTTGAGCGCACACTCGATGACAGTGCAAACCGTCGCCTGGTGCTTCCCGATATGTTCCTTGCCCTGGATGAAGTGCTCCTCACGGCCAATAAGGTGGTCCGGGGAATGCAGATCCACCAAAGTGGCATTGCGCGTAATCTTGAGGCGTACGGTATCTTTGCTGCAAGTGAACGCCTTTTGATGGAACTGGGAAGAAAAGGTGCCAACCGTCAGGAGATGCATGAACTTATCAGGGAGTACAGCCTGAAAGCTTGGGCAGAGGTACAAGAGGGTAAGCCAAATACCTTGAAGGATATGCTCACCCAGGATGAGACAGTCCTCTCATTTCTATCCAAGGAAGCAGCTCTTGAGACACTTGATGCTACTCAATATATCGGGGACAGTGCCCTTCGTACCCGCCTGGTAGCCCAGGAGATTGCTTCCCTGATCAACCGATAACGATCAGGCCGGTAAAAATCAGGTAATAGATTGCCATACGTGGGAAGCGGATAAGGCTGGCAAGCAAGAAGTGATGAACCTTCAGTTCCAGTATCCCTGCCACGGTACAGATGGTAGAGAAAGGAAGCGGGGTCAATCCACTGATGACAATGGCCCAGATTCCATACTTGGTGATGATCTGCTCGGTATGGGTTCCTGACTGTCTAAGTACCCATTTCCTGAAGATGGGAATAAGGCCGACAAGTCTCCCAAAGAGGTAGGCAAAGAACGCTCCTGCTACCGAGCTCGCACCCATTACCAGGATAGCCAGTGCTGGATGCCACTCCATCACAAATGGCCACATCAAATCCACTGAGAGAGGTAGTACAAAGAGGTCTACGATGAATACGTAGATTGCAACGCCGTGAACCCCGAAGTTCTCAATGAACTGCTGTACCACCACGTTCTGGTCCCAGCCTGAAAGCCTGTAGTACCTGAGGCCGATGAAATACATCCCAAAGATGAAAAGCATCAGGAGAAAGGTACGTAGGAGCAGCTTTCGTACATCCAGCGACCCATCCTCCTTGAGATAGGTTTCTTTCTTGAACAGTGATCTCAACCACATGGGCATCTTCATACCAGTAGATCCTTGAATGTCTTGAGCAGGATGAGCCCCTCGCCTGTTCCCACTCCTTGGTAGAGAGGAGGCTTTCCACCTCCCTTTCCTGCAATGGTTGAGAGCAGGTTCTGCCGTTGCTTGGAGAAATTCAACAAGAATTCCGCTTCCCCAACCAAGGCAATGAGCCAGAGGACCTGCTCACCATTTTGTTGTACGGCGCAGAGAGCCAAGTTTTCAAATGCTGTGGCGGCCTTGCCGATGTCCTTGAGAGAGAGTCCCTCCTCTACTTCCCAAAGCACAACTGGCGTTCCTTTTTCCTCAGGAGCTCCTGCAATGCGTTTCTCCAGCTCCAGAAGAGCCAGCCGTTCATTGCACTTCTTCAGTGCACTCTTATCAGAAGATGCCTGGGTGACAGCCTTGCTCGCTGTCTCAACCAATTCTTCCACCGGGGATGAGAAGAGAGCACCCAGCTGTTCTACGATACGCCCCTTCTTTCTAATCTCTTCCCGGGCGATTGTTCCAATGGTGAAGATGAGTCTGACATGTCCCCTGATCATCTCCTGTCCCTCATAATGGAAGAGATCTATCTCCTTGGTGTTTGCAACGTGAAGCCCTCCGCAGGCAACAGTGTCGATATCATCAACGACCACCAGTCTTACCCCGTCCCCTTCTACTTTGATCGATCTTCTCAGGTCCAAGGCCTGTGCGCTTTGCTGGGTATGTACTTCATAGGAGACAGGCTTTGCCTCCCGTACACTCTGGTTCACCAGATCCTCCAATGCATAGCAGATAGTGAGTGGGATATCCTCCCTATCGGTCTCTATGGTAAGGATTCTCTCTCCCTGATGCACACTAACTGTCGCTATGGAGAAGTGGTGGAACAGCAATCCACTGGCTACATGCTGGGCTGTGTGCATCTGCATATAGTGGTAACGGTGTTCCCAGTCAAGGACGATGTCCACTGTGTCCCCAACGGAGAAGTCTGGGTCTGCCACCTGATGGTAGATGGTATGATCATCATCCTTGATGGTATCAAGGAGGGGCTTTCCTGCAATAGTGCCCCTGTCTCCCGCCTGGCCTCCCCCCTCTGGGTAGCAGAGGGTCTTGTCCAGGACGACTCCCTTTTCTGTAATGGAGGTGACAACGGCCTGAAGTGTCCGCTGATAGGGTTCTTCATAATAGATAGGCTTTGAATGCATGTTCAGTCCTTTGATTTCAATGGAGTATTTGCTCGTCGTCCACCGGCAAAGCAGTATTTGCCACAGGAAGGTGGAAATTGTATTTGATCGCAACGATGCGAATCAGGAAGACTACACTACTCGCTATGATAAATTTGCTCAAGAGTCCGAGTCCCGTCATCTCGAGTGCCAAGTAGAGGATACCTCCGATAAGGCTTGCTGTCGCGTAAAAGTCACTGGTAAGTACGGTTGGAATTGAGCGGCTCATGACATCACGAACAACCCCTCCTCCGACTGCAGAAAAGACACCACAAAGCAACTGACCTACCGGCCCAATGCCAAACATTGCCCCTTTCGCAACGCCAAGGGCAGTGAAGACACCCAGGCCAAGGGAATCGGCAAAGAGAATGACTCTCCAACGCCCGACAAACTTGGGAGCAAGGAAGAATACCGCAAGACCAGTACCGACACAAATGAGTATATAGGCACTGTTGGAAAAGGCCGCCACTGGGGTTGCCCCGATCGCTGCATCCCTGAGCATGCCTCCCCCACAACCGACTGTACAGGCAAATACGACAACTCCCAGGATGTCCAACTTGAGACGTACTCCTTTTACTGCACCAGTGATAGCAAAGATAAAGGTTCCCAGTAGGTCAAAGATATAGATGATGTTTTGCTCCAGTTCCATGGGTTGAGGGTACCACCAAACCATGACTTGTCCAAGATGGAGAACTGTACTATCTTTACTAAGGTCTAGAGGAGAAAGTTATGGCAATTATCAAATCTGCATGGGAACTGGCCCTGGAGAAGACAGAAAACTTACAGGCCGACCCCAAGAAAATCAAGAAAGAACAGCTCGTCAAGGAGGGCAGACAACTTGCAGCAACCTTCCTCATGGATATAGATGCCACCAAGGAAGGAACTGTAAAGCAGTATGCTTCCTATGCTGGTGAAGAGAAAGACTCAGTCAAGGAAGGAATGGTTATCACATTCTTGTCCAACCTCTCCCTGCCACGCAGTGCTGCCTACAAGGAATCCTTTTCCAAGGTCCTGGAACTAGGAGAAATCCTGGGTGATGGAAATGAGGAACTAAAAGAGATGCTTGGACAGTTGGAGGGCTTCTTCAGTCAATATCTGGAGAATCAGGAAGACCTGATAGAAAGGATGAAGCAGCAGTTTGCTCCCCATCTCCAGCAAAAACAGGCTCAGTTGCAACAACAGTACGGTCCAAATTTCACACTCCGTCCAGAGCAGGATCCTGAGTTCATGAAGCTTCTTGAGAAGCAGCTTGGTCAGCTGGATGAGCAGTACACCAATATCCTGAATCAGGTAAAGGACCAGATCAAACAGATTCTGGGTGTCGCGTAAACCGAAGAGATAGTCTGATAGAAGAAGCCTTCCGCTAGTCGGGAGGCTTTTTATAGCTGTCGGTATACATGATTCTCTGACTTTTCTAAAAACAACAAAGTACAACAATTTTATATCTTGACACATACCCATTCTGTGATAATCTACCATCAAGTGGTTCTATTAAAGAACCAATATATTTGATAAATTTGAGATTTATTCAATATTTACGGCAAAAGTGGTTCTTTTCTTGGACATTAAAACAAGTGAGCATTTCCCATGGTCATGGGAAAAAAATAAGGAGAATTGTATGAAAAAAATGGTACGGTTAGCTATGCTGGTTGCCATGTTGGCAATCATGGGTGGACTGTTCGCAGCAGGGTCTGCTGAGAAGGAACAAGCCACAGAGCTCCGGTTTATCGATGTATCTCCCAGCCCTACCCGGCAGGAGTATTTCACCAACACCTTCGACAAATTCAAAGAGGAAACGGGAATTTCCGTCATCTATGAGAGTGTTCCCTGGGACGATGCAGCGAACAAGCTGACCGTACTTGGTGCGTCCAATCAGCTTCCTGATGTAATGACCACCTGGGCAGGCTGGCTTGGTCAGTTTACTGAGGCTGGTTGGGTTGTTCCCCTCTCCGACTATATTGGCGATACAAGTGATGAGTATGCGAAAACAGTAACCGAACTGGTTTGGAAAGCAGAGCAGGAACTGTATGGCAACATCTATACCATTCCTGATGGTATGATGGTTAAGGGTGTATTTGTTCGAAAGGATTGGGCAGAGGATGCCGGCCTTGACCTGGACATGGAGAAAGGCTGGACGTACAGCGAATATTTCGATGCCGTATATGCCCTTACAGACCCTTCAAAGAATCATTACGGTACTTCATTCCGTGGCTCCCGCGGTGCATTCGACCCCTTGTTTGTCTATCTGGAAAGTCTTAATGGTGGATCAGCATATGCAGCCGATGGATCTTCATTGATGAAAGACCAAGAGGCTATCGATGCATACAAAAAGTGGATGGACCTGTATCTTGATGGTACAGCACCGAAAGATGCAATCAACTGGGGCTTTGTAGAGATGGTTGACAACTTCTGCGGTGGTCTTACCGGTACGTTGATCAACGATAGTGAAGTTGCCGCTACCTGTCTTGAAAGAATGGAAGATGATGAATGGATGGTTATGCCCATGCCTAAGAGTGATAAGGATGGAAAGATCTACAATACCGTCAATTCACCATATGCATACTCTATCAGTTCATCCTCGAAGAATAAGGATGCTGCTTGGCAGCTTATCCAGTTCCTCACCAGACCAGACAACAATATTGAGTATTGTAAGCTTACCGGCCTGATCCCCATCAAGACAGCCATCGGCGACGATCCTCTCTATGGTCCAAATGGTCCCTATGCAGCCTTTGTACAGCAGCTGAATGACCCTGACATGGTTGTCCCTGTTGCATTTGGCCCCTTCAACTATACCGACATGCACCAAGGCATGATGCATGAAGAGATGCAGAAGTATATGTTGGGCAAGCAAGATGCAAGGACTTCCCTGTTCAATGTCGTCACTGAACTCGAAAAGAGAATGAAAGCATATCTGGCTGAGAATCCGGGTTCTTCCGTGGAACAGCCAAAGGGATTGCAGTAAAAAAGTAGTATAGTGGTACTGCAGGATTCCTGCAGTACCATTCAATAATTAGAGGGAAATGGATATGGGTATACTTGTTCTGTATTTGGTTGTTGTCGCAATTTTCTGTGCTTTGGGAATTGCGCTGATAAGGAAACATGCAAAAAGACATGCAATGGCTTGGGAAAGCCTTGCCATGAAGAGAAGAACTGAACCCTACCTGTTTCTCCTCCCTACGTTGATTCCGTTGATCCTTATGTTTGGATATCCCTTGATAAATAGCTTTATCATGGCTTTCCAGAACTATAAGCTCTCTTCACCAGGGAAAATCCACTTCAATGGATTGGAAAACTTTCAGAAACTATTCTCAGAAACTGATATTTGGCTGATCATCAAGAACTCTTTCATCTATGTAATCATTTCCGTAGCAGGTCAGTTCTTGCTCGGATTAACCTTGGCTATGGCTTTGAACAAGCAGTTCAGGTTCCGTGGATTATACCAAGCGATCATCTTCCTTCCCTGGTCCTTCTCTGCATTTGTGATTGGGCTCATGCACCGTTGGTCATTTAATGGTGAATACGGCGTAGTGAATGATCTTTTACTGAAGTTGAACATAATTTCCGAAAAGATCGCTTGGTTGGGTACACCTGGATTTTCGTTGGCAGTAGTCATCATAGCAATGATCTGGATGGGTATCCCGTTCTTTGCCATCATGATTCTTGCCGCCCTACAGTCTATTCCAGCCAATATTTATGAAGCATCACATATTGATGGATGCGGTCCATTGAGACGTTTCTTCATGATCACGATTCCTTATATCAAACCGACGGTAATCATTACCATCCTGCTCCGAACCATCTGGATCTTCAACTCATTCGATTTAATCGTAGTCATCACAAACGGAGGACCTGCAAACTACTCACAGACACTTCCTTCCTACATGTACACAAAGGCCTTCTCCAGCTATGACTTTGGATTGGCTTCAGCCTTGGGCGTGGTACTCATGGTCTTCTTGGCTTTGTACGTACTGATATTCTTGAGGTCTACCAATTACAATAAAGCGGGGAGTTTCTAATGAAGAACTATAGAATTGCAAAACAAATCGGTAATCTTGGAAGAGCGCTCATCCTGCTTTTTTTCCTGCTTCTGGTACTGATGCCGATCTATTGGATGGCGATCACCTCCTTCAAGACGAATTCTGAGATTATTGACACACAGACGGTCACTTACTATCCACATGAAACAACTACTGACAATTATGTACAGTTATTTGAGTTATACGACTACAAGAGTATGCTGGTTAATAGTCTGATCGTGTCAGTCTCCACTGGCCTGTGTATTACCATGCTCTCCATACTCGGTGGGTACGGACTTGCCAGATACTCCTTCGGCGGAAAGACAACCATGCTGCTCTTCTTTCTCGTCACGCAGATGATTCCACTGATACTTGTAATCATTCCGTTGTATGTAATCTTTGCAAAGATGGGCATCATCAACACACGACTGAGCCTATTCCTGTTCTACCTCATCGCAAACCTCCCTTTCTGTGTCATCACCATGAGGAGTTTCTTTGAGCGGATCCCCTATACATTGGAAGAAGCAGCGTATGTGGATGGATGTTCAAAGATGATGACGTTGGTACGGATCATTCTTCCGGTCATGTTCCCTGGCATTGTTGCTGTCTTTGTGTTTGCATTCATTGGAGCCTGGAATGAGCTGATTGCCGGCACCATCTTCATCAACACGAGCAATCTCTGGACGATCCCGGTCGGTTTGAAGTCCTTGATCGGAAAATATGATGTAAAATGGGGAGTGCTTATGGCCGGCGGCATGTGTGCACTGCTTCCAACTGCAATCATGTTCGCGTTCATGCAGAAATTCGTAGTGGAAGGGTTGACCGCAGGAGCAGTAAAAGAATGAGTACGATGCCTATTACCCAATCATTCAAGCCAATTGCAAAGGATTCGTTATACGAAAAAGTAACGGATGCTATCATCAGCTACATCTACCGTAATGGATTGAAGATCGGTGACAAACTACCAGGAGAACGTCAATTAGCCCAAGAGCTTGAGGTAGGGAGGAACTCCGTACGCCAGGGACTCTGCCAACTTGAAGAGAACGGCATCATCACCAGAATGGTGGGAAAGGGTGCGTTTGTTAAGCGAGAGGTTACTGCAGACTCCGTAGAACTCAAACTCATGCGTGTCGATTATCAAGACCTGTTGGAAATCAAGATCAACATCGAAGAACTAGCAATCAAAAGGGCTGTGGAGCATGCAACAGATGAGCAAATTGCTCGCTTAAGGGAAATCGGGGAGGAACTGAACACCCTGGCAAAGGCCGGGACCTTCTCTCATACGTTGGACAAGAAGTTCCACACCGCTCTTCTGGAATGTGCAGGAAGTCCCACACTCACACAGATGGTCCTCTCCTTGGTAGACTCCCTGGATAGTTACACAAAGGTCCTGGGGAATGTCTCTGATATTTGGGTCAAGACCATCCCGTTCCATCTCGATATCGTATCAGCCTTGGAACAAAGACAAGTTTCCTATGCAATAGCTGCGCACCAATACATCTATCACTATGATATGGAAGTTCTAAACGGTCTCGCAGAAAAAACAGAACCAAAAGCAAACTAATGAGGGGGATCACTCGTATGGGAACACCAGAAGCATGGTGGCAAGAAGCTAAATTCGGCATGTTTATCCATTATGGATTGTATTCGATGCTTGCCGGTGAATATAACGGGAACCGAACAGACAATATTGCAGAATGGATTATGCACGATCTCGATATTCCCAGAGAGGAGTATCGTAAACTCGCTCAGTCCTTTACTGCAGATGAATTCAATCTTGAAGAGATTGTCCTTCTTGCGAAAAGGGCGGGAATGAAATATGTGGTACTTACCAGCAAACACCATGAAGGATTTGCTCTATACGATTCCGCAGTAAGCGACTATACGAGCATGAGAGCCGCCCCTTGCAAGAGAGATTTTGTAAGGGAGTTGAAAGATGCATGTCAAAAACATGGTCTGCGATTTGGGTTGTACTATTCCCAAGCACAGGATTGGGACGATCCTGATGCCTGTAGAGACGGATTTGGACCGGAGGGAAAGGATTTTGACCAATACCTACAAAACAAATGCCTACCCCAGATAACTGAACTCCTGACAAACTATGGCCAGATTGATCTTCTGTGGCTCGATACGCCCATGTATATGACCAAGGAACAGTCAGAAACTATCAGGAGCCTAGTAAAACGGTTGCAACCCCACTGCATGATCAGTGGAAGGATCGGCAACGGCCTTGGTGATTACATGACCACCGGAGACAACTTTCTCCCTGCCCTTCCCTATCCTGGTGCCTTTGAGGTTCCTGCCACCATCAACAATACCTGGGGATACAATGCATTCGATACCCGTTGGAAGAGTACAAAGCAGATTGTGAAGTCACTGGTCAAGATTGTCAGTCGTGGTGGCAATTATCTTCTGAACATCGGCCCAATGGGGAGCGGGAAGATTCCAGAGCCCAGTATTGCAGTTTTGGAGGCTGTTGGCCAGTTCATGCAGAAAAATGCAGAGAGCATCTACGGCACGAGGACGTTGCCCCTCTATCCCTATGATATTGACTGGGGATTCTTTACTGCCAAGAAGGGAAAACTGTTCCTTCATATCTTTGAAGAAAAGGAGCAAGCATACTTGCTCAATATTGCCAATACACCGGTTCGTTGCTACAGACTTTCCGATGGACTGGAATTGAAACTGAAAATTCGAGTCACTTGTGAAGGGGACTCAAGCTGGCTCATCAATCTACCTCCGAGGGAAGATGATGAAGTAGACCAAGTCATCTGTATTGAGCTCGCAGAGGATGACGTACTATTTGAACCTATCAGGGGATGAAACACAAACCAATGATGTACCCAGAAGATATACTCACCGATGACACCTATGATTTCCTGAACATTGAACGACCTGTAGCTGCACCACTATACCAAACATCGTTGTTTACGTTTCCTACTGTGCAAAGTCTCCGTGAGGCACTAGGCGATGAGAGAAGTACCCACCTGTACTCCAGAGGCAACAATCCGACGGTTGAACAGGTAGAGAAAAGGCTTGCATTGCTGGAGGGGGGAGAATGCGCAAAACTCTTCTCTTCTGGAGTGGCTGCAATAGCGAGTGCCATACTGTCCAATGTCAAACAAGATGACCATATCATTTGCAGCACAGATGCGTACACGTGGGCGAAATACATTTCCGGTACGTATCTCAAGCGTTTTGGCATCACTGTCACGTTTGTGGATACCACCAATCTGGAAGCAGTCGAGCAAGCTATCACGAAACAGACAAAGGTGATCTATCTTGAAAGTCCTGGAACACTTATGCTGCGTGTGCAAGACCTAAGAAAACTTGCAGCGTTGGCAAGAACGCATGGCATCACCACCATTGTTGATAATACCTGGGCAACGCCGATCTACCAGAACCCACTGCAATTTGGTATCGATCTGGTGGTCCATTCCGCTTCAAAGTATATCGGTGGCCACAGTGACATAATCGGGGGTGTCGTGGTAGGAAGCAAGGAGAGAGTGGACCATATCTTCAAGACTGAGTTCCTTCCCATCGGGCATGTTCCCGACCCCTTCCAAGCATGGCTCATCCAGCGAGGAATGAGAACATTACACGTCCGGCTCGATTACCATTACCAAAGTGCATTGAAGGTATGTGACTTTCTCTATGATCATGCTGCTGTAGAGCAGGTGTACTACCCGATGCATCCAAAAAGTCCGTACTACGCACTTGCAAGCTCGCAAATGAGTGGGGGGTCGGGATTGTTGTCGGTTCGCCTGAAATCCAGCAACCGAGACAAGATTGAGCAAGCGGTAGATTCTATGAAGATGTTCAGGCTTGGGGTCAGTTGGGGCGGATATGAGAGTTTGGTATTCCCAACCCTTGCGACCAAGGAAGGAGAGTCGTCAATACTCCGTCTTCACATCGGGTTGGAACACACCGAGACTATTCTTGAGGATCTGGACCACGCTTTCTCCCTCTTGAAGGAAACTGTATGATCCCTGATTTCTCAACATTACCGATGGCAAACAGTGCAAAACCGTATGTCCGCTGGTGGTGGTTCTCAGGAGCCTTGGATTACAAGGAAATTGAGACACAACTCTCTTGGCTTGTAAGCAATGGGTTCGGTGGTGTAGAGATTGCATGGGTATATCCATACCCAGAGGCAGGAAAAGAACATGGACCAAAATTCCTTGATGAAGATTTTCAGGCCTATGTGCAATTCACGCTGAAGCAATGCAAAGAGAAAGGGCTTGGTTGTGACCTCACCTTTGGGACTCTCTGGCCATTCTCCGGTACGTTCATTCCCAAAAAATACACAAGCAAAGCAAGGGATGGGTTTAGCACACAGCGTGTAAATCGTAGCTGGGAAGCCAGCTATACTCATACGAATGCAAGGATCCTCGACCATCTCGATACAAGAGCTTTTCAGTGGTATAGCGATTACCTATCTGAACATGGGTTTGTAGATTTTGTTAAGACAGAGCCTATGGCATTGTTCTGTGATTCCTGGGAAGTGGAACCAGAAGATATAAGCTACGAAACATTCCAAAGAGACTTTGTATCGACCTATGGATATGTGTATGATTTCTCAACGAAGGATATCAATGAACGATATGATTATCGATCCCTGATCTCTGAACGAGTCCTCTCGGATTTTTATCGGCCATACGCACAGAACTGCAAGGAGATGGGGGCTTTTTCACGGGTACAATGTCATGGAGCCCCCACCGATATACTTGCCGCGTATGCCTATGTGGATATCCCTGAGACTGAGACGTTGCTTTTTAATCCAGATTTTGCGCTAATTGCTGCTTCAGCAGCAGCTCTGGAGCACAAGCCGATCGTTAGCAGCGAAAGCTTCACGTGTTTATATGGATGGGTACCAAGCCCTGCTGAACCTCCCCATATCAAACAGGAACACATTGACGACCTTCGTTGTGTGGCCGATGCCCAGTTTGCCTGGGGGGTCAATCGTGTTGTTTGGCATGGTATGCCGTACAATACAAAGGAAAAGCCCCGACAGTTCTATGCCACGTTACATGTCGGCCCCGATGGGTCCATTGCATCTCAGCTTCCTCAGTTCAATGCCTATCTGGAAGAGGTTTCAGAGATTCTTACCAGAGGGGAAACCTTTTCCAACATCTCCATACTGCTGCCACTGGAAGACCAGTGGATGAGAGATGAACTCCCTCCCCATTTACAAAAGCCAAGCAGCAAGTATTGGTGGGAACTGCAGGAACTTACTATTCCCCTTCCTTTGATGCAGTACAGACCTCTCTGGTTCTCTCCACATTGGATTGATGACTTGTCTTATCAAGATGGCCAGCTTCTCTATAAGCAGAAGCATATTGGGGCCTTGTATTGCATGAATGAGTACATGAGCTTCTCTTCCCTAAAAACATTAGCGGGGTTATGCGCGAAGGGAGCACCCATCTATTTCTCACGGCTTCCAAAAGAACCTGGAACGCAGAAACATAGAGCGTACAATCAGTACCTTTCAATCATTTCCACTACCCCTCCGGCACAAACAAGCTATCTTCGGCCTATCCTAAAAAGCTCAACCCCGATCGACTATTGGTGCAGGAAGGATGGTGAAACGTACTATGTATTTTTTGCTCATCCTGAAATGAGGAACCTCAGATACCCTCTTCCCTATCGGTATGCACAATCGATTAAGCCTTGCACGATAGAGGCTGTGTTCCATTCAGAGAACTATGCTTACGATCTCTGTTTGCAATTTCCTCGTAGTGAATCTCTCCTTGTTACTATCAATGATGTATCACATGAGGTAACCATAAGAAACTTGCATATTGAAGATACCACTATAGATACCCACTCCATCTGCGATTAAACCTAAATTTATTCTGATAGAGAAAGCCTTCCGCTAGTCGGGAGGCTTTTTGTAGTTCATAAAGGAGAGGCCATCCTCCAGCAACGCAGGAGAGTGGCCTCTATATATGAAAAAGTGTGTATGAAGATCTTAGTTCCAGTACTTCTCCATCCGCTTAACCAGGCTCTTTCTATAGCCTTCCCAGTCAGTGATGGGTTTCTCAGCCAATCCTTCCTCACAGGCAGCCTTAGCAACAGCAACAGCCTCCCATTCAATGACACGAGGGTCAAACGGCTTGGGAACAATGTAGTTACGACCGAAGCTGAACTTCTGGCCACCATAGGCCTTCTCTACCGAGGCAGGAACAGGTTCCTTTGCCAGAGCAGCCAAGGCCTTGGCCGCTGCCATTTTCATCCCTTCGCTGATAACCACTGAACGGACATCCAAAGCACCACGGAAGATGAAGGGGAAGCCAAGCACGTTGTTGATCTGGTTGGGGTAGTCACTCCTGCCGGTTGCCATGATCAGGTCATCCCTGGTCTCCATCGCCAGCTCGTAGGCAATTTCAGGATTTGGATTGCTCATTGCGAAAACTACAGGATCCTTTGCCATGGAAAGCAACATCTGGGGGGTTACACAATCGGCAACAGAAAGTCCCATAAGTACATCTGCATCCACCAATGCCTCAGCAAGGGTTCTTGCAGGCAGATCGGTTGCAAATTCTTCCTTCTCAGGAGTCATACCTGCAGCTCTTCCCTTGTAGATGACGCCCTTGCTGTCACACATGAGAATATTCTCTCGCTTCACTCCAGCGGCAATAAACATCTTTCCACAAGAGATACCAGCCGCACCTGCACCATTGACCACAATCTTGATGTCTTCCAATTTCTTGCCGACGATCTCACAGCTGTTCATCAAACCAGCGGTTGCAATAATTGCTGTTCCATGTTGGTCATCATGGAAGATGGGAATATTGCAGCTCTTGATCAACTCCTGCTCAATACGGAAACATTCAGGTCCCTTGATATCCTCAAGATTTACACCACCGAAGGTAGGACTCATGGTCTTCACCATATCGATGATCTTATCTGGATCCTTGGTGTCGAGCTCGATGTCAAAGACGTCGATATCCGCAAATCTCTTGAACAGTACTCCCTTACCTTCCATAACAGGCTTGCTCGCCAATGCTCCGCGGTCACCAAGACCGAGAATGGCGGTTCCGTTGGAAATAACTGCCACCAGGTTACCCTTTGAGGTGTACTTGTAGGCATCCTCCGGGTTCTCTGCAATGGCCAGTACCGGCTTGGCAACTCCAGGGGTGTATGCCAGACCCAGTTCATCTGCAGTCTGACAGGGCTTGGAGGGAACTACGGATACCTTTCCAGGAACTCCGTCTTTCATATGGTAATCGAGTGCACGCTTGGTCAAATCATCTTGCATAGTGATAACTCCTGTTTATTTTTCGAAATCCCACTGATAGTCCATCTTGAACCGGTCACGAAGGGTGGTCATGACCTTCTGGAGGCTTGGAGGAACCGGGCATCCATGTTCCTTTCTATACTGGTACGCCAGATGCTCTTTCTCTCCTGCTGTGAAGATGTAATCTTCCCCTGGTGCCTTCTTGCTGTCACGAAGCTCACGACATATGGTTCCAGCAATTTTCTTGAAAATTCCCAACCCCATGAAGAACTCTGGGTTGATGGCAATGAAGAAGTGCCCAAGTGGATACGGGATGGGCTTATGCTCATCATCAAATCCATTGAGAGCCTTCATCCAGGAACCATCCTGCAAGGCAGCTGAGAGAATCTCAACCACGGTTGCATACCCGAAGCCCTTATAGCCTCCGGTCATCTCCCCGATTCCGCCGAGCGGAGTGAGGGCAGCCATACCTGTGGTCAGGTCCTTGAGCACCTGCTGCGTATCGGTCCTGGTCTTTCCTTCATGGTCGAGTACCCACCCTTCAGGCAATTCCTTTCCTGCACGGCCATATACTTCAATCTTACCTCTCTGAGAGACGCTGGTGGCACAGTCCAGCACGAAGGGGAACTCCTCATCGGTTGGGATACCGAAGGTAAGAGGGTTGGTCCCAAGCATGTTCTCTACGCCATGTGTGGGAGCAATGGAGGGACGGGCATTGGTGCCTGTGATTCCGATCATTCCTGCATCGGTCGCCATGGTGGCATAGTAGCCAGCAATTCCGTAGTGGTTGGAGTTGCGCACAGCAACCATACCAAGACCATACTTCTTTGCCTTCTCGATTGCCATTTCCATTGCCTTGTAACCGGCAACATGTCCCATTCCATTGTGGGCATCGAGGACTGCAGTTGCTGCCTGATCCTTCAAGACCTCGATCTCTGTGACAGGGTTCATGATCCCGATGTCAATACGGTCGATGTAGATTGGCTTCAGTCTTCCGATTCCATGGCTGTCAATTCCACGTTTGTCACTTGCGATCAGTACATCACCAATGATCTTTGCATCATCTTTGGGTACTCCTGCATGTACCAAGGCTTCTTCCATGAACTTTTCCAATTCACCGAAAGGGATCCATGCACAATCTTCATACTGTTCTGCATACTCATCCATATACTTCATACGGCACTCCTTGTATTGGTTGCTACGATAATTTCCAGACTCTCTGGAATCTCCATTTGCTGTACTATGTCTGCTCCCTTTCCGTCCGTTACCAAGGCATCGACCTGGTCAAGGGAGACAGTCTTGAAGTTTGACACCACCCCGATCTTGTTGCTTGCTGCAACGACAAACACTTTACCTACCGTGTGCTCTATCATGGCTCTGGTAGTCTCAGCCTCTTCCAGGATTGGAGTGGTAAGTCCTGCTGATGGGGAAAACCCATCCACACCTATGATGGCTTTGTTTGCATGTATCTGGCTTACGATCAGGGAAGAGAGGGAACCTGAAACTGAATGGCTTCTGTTTCGGTAGATGCCACCGGCAAGTATGAGCCTGATGTGTTCACTCTCTTTACAGAGGTAGACTGCATCTATGTTGTTGGTGACGATGGTTACCCGCTTCTCCAAGGATGCTACGGCCCTGATCACTTCAAACGTGGTGGAACCACTATTGATATAGAGGGTATCACCTTCTTCCACGAAGGAAGCAACAGTCTCCGCGATTGCAGCTTTCTCCTGGGGGTATTCACTTGCTTTCTGTAGGTAATCAGGTTCCACTGGAAGATTTCTTCTGGCCGTTGCCCCTCCATGGGTACGTTCTACCAAGCCCTTCTTTGCAAGGTGGTCCAAATCTCGTCTGATGGTAAGTTCACTGACAGAAAACTGTTCCGCGAGCAAGCTGACCGTCACACTCCCCTCCTGTCGGATGAGGGTGAGAATATCATGCTGTCTGCTTGCTGGTATGGTTGACATGAACGCTTCCTTGAATGTTTTTGAACTTTTTACCTGCTATACACCCAGAATACAATCATAAACGTTCATTTGTCAATGGAAGATTGTGAGAAACACACGAAACAAACTGCCCAGAACCAAGAAAGAATCCAATCCTACTTGATTATCGCCCGAAAACCTGTTATGTTCATCATGCAACGAGCATTGGTGCCATACCCAAGTGGTAAGGGAAAGGTCTGCAAAACCTTGATGCATCGGTTCGAATCCGATTGGCACCTCTCTGACAGCCGCTGAACAATTCAGCGGCTGTTTCTCTGTCTTGAGCTGCTTTCACAGCTTTTAGACCCAGGTATCTCTCCTCATATAAAGAAAAATGAAAAGATCAATGCTAACCTCCACAGGATATAGGTTTCATGATCAGAGTAGGTACATACTACAAACTGTATATTTTCTGGGTATTTACCCATAGAAAGCGCTAAATGACCAAATGCACTGGTTATTCCTGAATAAATATTCAAATCGACCAAATAAACCCCTCAATTCTTCCGACGTACTTATAACGTAAGTTGGGCATATACACCCCAATTAGCGCTTACCCAAGACCCCTACAAAAAGTGCAAACTGATGAAATACTGTCTTAACCACACCCATTTGTCACAAGTTGGAATAAGATGGATATCTTTTAATTCTTTTTCATTTATGTAATTAAAAAATTATTAAAAAATTCTCATATTTTTTCAAACTTTTTTTAGTTTAGTATTGACATAAGTCTCCTTTATTATTAATATACAGACAAGCTTAGGGAAAAGAGCTAAACAACTTGCACAAGGGCAAGGCCCTTAAAGGAAGAATAAAATGAAAAAGACTATTGCAATCTTATTGGTACTGGTAATCGGAATGGCTGGCGTGTTTGCGGCGAACAATAGCACCGCTGATTTAGAGTTGAAAACCACTGTGGCTGGTAAATACGGATTGAAAATTGCCACCAGAGCAGTTACAGGTGCTAATTTAGGTGCCAAGGTCACTGATTTTAACGATAATCTTACAGGAGCATTGCTGGTAGGTGAAGTTCCATTTACAAATGAAGATCTTACAGAAACGCTCTATATGAACTATTTGTCCAATCAAAAGATTCAAGCAACGGTTACTACTGCAATGGACCCTATGGCATCTGAATCCGGTGCTGTAACCACTAAAATTGGCTATAGTGTTGCAATAAATGGTGGAGATACTGTAGAAGTTGGTTCAGATGATAGTGCTGTTTCCATTACATTCATCGACGAAGGTTCTATAGTTAATGGAATGCGCGTTGAAAGCAAAGAGTTTACTATTACGATGGATGAGGACGAGTGGTTGGCAGCTGCAGCCGCTACAGACTACACTACTACTTGGACTGTCACTTTAGCTACCATTTAGATATAACAAAATTTTATAGTACAAAAAATAGCTGGCCAAATGGTCGGCTATTTTTTATCAATTTTACGTACCTGGAAGAACTGTTATATTTCCCACACAGTTTGAGAGATGGATCTTGCGAGACTTGGTCGGTGCATATGGTTTCTAAAATCGGTCAGCGGTGCGCTGAAAAACAGCCACTGGGCGGAGCAAAACGGCCAGCTGAGAAAATCTTCTATACTTGGATTTCCACAGGAGTGGACAATCTATTTATAGGGGGTTGAGAGGTGCTCGATTACATCAAGATTCTCCGTACACTGTTTACTGATTTTACTGATCTGATTGATTAACTTTACATTCTCAAGAGCACCGATATGAATAAATACAAGAAGAAACTCAAATTCTACTCTCGTATCCAGGTGCTGATTCTGAATAATGGTTACACTCTTCTTATTGAAAAAGCTGTTTGATTCTCATTTGGCCGGCTTAACCGCCGGCCGCTATTGAACGCTTTATGATCGTCTTTGGACGCACGCTTGGCCATTTTCTTACGCATTATGCAGTCGGAAAGTGTCTGCAGAATTATGTTCAGATCACGAGATGAAGAAGGAACCGGTACGGGTACCGGTTCGCAGGAAGAATAGTCACATTTTCCTCAGAAAGCGGTGTTTTAAGCCTATGGCATCTCAAATTCCCGTCTCAGTTATAACTAGGATTTGAATAATTCTTTTAAATAGTTGCAGATAATGGCAGAAAGTACGTGACAAAAGCATCAAACATAGATATAATTGTATCTATGATAGATGCCAATGCAAAACCGATGAAAATCATCCGTGTCACCAACAAGAAGAACGGTGTCACCTACCTCTACGAGGACCAGGCCTTCTGGAACAGCGAGAAGAAGCGCGGCGAGCACAAGCGCAAGTGTATCGGCCGCCTCGGGCCGGATGGAAGCGAGATATACAACGATTTCTACCTGGCCAGGGAGGAAGCCGTCAAGGCCGAGAATCCGCTTGTCTCGAAAACCACCCTGATGGGACAGAACCTCATCCTGGACAAGGTGGTCAAGGACGTCGGCATCAAGGGGGTACTCAAGGAAGCATTCGGAAGCGATGACGCCGATGCCATCCTCCAGCTTGCAAGGTACAGCGTCTGCGAGGGCAAGGCCCTCAGCAGAGCCGAGGATTGGCTGAATGACCGTGGGTTCAACGGCAGCGCACTGTGTTCGCAGCGCATCAGCGAGTTGCTTGCCTCTTTATCCGACGACAGGCGCAACACCTTCTTCAAGCTTTGGATCAACAAGCAGGCGAAGAAAAAGGCACTGCTGTTCGATATCACCAGCATATCCTCATATGGAAAGAACAACACCTATGTGGAACGAGGGTACAACCGAGATCACGAGAACCTGAGACAAATAAATCTAGGCCTTCTCAGTGCTCACTCGTCGAACGTCCCTCTCTGGTATTCGGAGCTGCCCGGAAGCATGGCGGACTCCATCGTCCTCGACCATGTGCTGGGCAGCCTGGAAAAGCTCGATGTGAAGGACATCAACCTGGTGGGGGACCGGGGGTTCTCCAGCGAGGCGAACCTCAGGAACATAGCAGGGAAGGGGCAGAAGTTCACCATCCCCGTACCATCCAGCCTCAAGTGGCAGAAGGAATTGATCGACAAGGTCAGGGACTCAATCCGGAGACCCGCCAACATCATCCGCAAACCCGAGGACGACAAGTCCTACATCTATGGCGTCACCGACTACAAGACTGAGTCCTACGGCAGGACCTGGAGGCATGTCTACTTCGACCCCGTCAGGAAGGAGCAGGACATCGCATCGCTGATGCTCAAGCTGAGAAAGTGCGAGGAGGAGCTTGCAAGCGGGGATACCTTCGAGAAGCACAAGAACCTGTACGACACCTACTTCACCGTCAAGGAAACCCCCAAGAGGGGAAGGAAAGTCAGCCTGAACGAACAGGCCGTCAATGCCTACATCAACGGCTACAGCGGGTTCTGGATCATCCTCACCAATGCGGAGAAGGATGCATCAAAGGCCCTGGGGCACTACAATCGCAGGGGCGACATCGAGTTCCACTTCGATGACATGAAGAACCTGTTGGACTGCAACAGGCTCAATGTCCATGGTGAGAAAACCATGAAAGGGAGGCTGTTCGTCAACTTCATCACCCTCATCCTGCTCAATGAGCTGAGAAGCAAGGTCTCGGCCATCAAGCCCAGGGACAGGAAGTACTGGGATCTGAAGGACATGTTGAACAAGGTGGCAACCTATTCCAGAATCCACTTCACCGGCACCTACAAGGACCTGTGGACGGTGCCGACCAAGGCACAGAGGCTGGTCTTCGACCTCCTGAAGATAGAGTACCATTGGAAGGGAGAGACAATGAATGTCGAGGAGCTCAACAAGGCTATAGATGATGATGAACAGGAAGACGAGGAGACCTAGATATAATTAGGACGGGAATTTGAGATGGAATCGTGAATTGGCGATTCCGGGTTCCAGGCAAGATTGTCACAGAATCCACAGCGGCCAGAATCGGATCTGTCTTAACTAGCTTTTGTTTCATTAGAGACTAGGGTCTATAGTGAGGACTTTCACCAGATAAGCAATATACTTTTCAAAATGGTTCACTCGATCTTCTTTGGATACGCTTAGACTTTTCTGACGATTAGCCCACCTCATGCAATGGGAGATCACAACATCAATATAGCAATCTACCAATTGTAACAATGCTATAAGAAAGAATATCGATTCGCTGCTATGCCTTCTGATAAATACATTGCATTAGGCTTCCCAGTGACGTTCAGTCTTCTATTTTGGTGATGATTTCCTTGAATCAATCCAAAGAGAAGAATCACTGTATTTATATCCCTCTCTCTCAAACAGCCTCCCCTATTCAGGGAGGCTGCAATACATTATAAGGCTTACCTTATCTCTCAAATCCTCTTACATGGCCTTGCTTCTATATATCCTCGATACCCCAATGGCTCCATCTGGAACCTGGGACCATCTTCGTCTGCCCAGGCAAATCCGTAGAATGTTGGATCATACTTCTTCATCACATCCCACAGTCCTGCTATTGCTTCCTCATAGTCCTCATCCTCGAACGGAGGACCCTGGAATATCATCATCTGGCATGCAGGCAGATCAATCAGATCGTACCCCTTGGGAACAGTTCCAGCAAAGTCTTTGGGAACCTCTACCCCCTGCATGTATTCACCAGTTCCGATTCTTCTCAACTTCTCAGGCATCCACATCCCTACCGGTTCGTAGAGTGCTTCCTTGATTGAACTCAGTACCTCCCAAACATCACAACCAACTTCTTCACAATAGGAAAAGTAATCAGTTGCCTTTTGCGAGCTCTTCACAATAGCTTTTCGCTCCGGTCGATCCACCACTTGTACGAATACTGTCTTCATAGTCTCATCTCCTTCAGAATCTTGTTTAGGAGTTGTTGTGTGACGTGCAGCTCTATTCGTGACAAACTCATTCCAGTGCTGCCTGAACTCATGGGGGTTCATTCCAAACTGTTTTGAGAATGCACGGGTGAAGCCTTCATGCGAATCAAACACAAAATCAAACGCCACATCCACTACCTTCTGTTCTGGCTTCTCCAATCTTCTTGCGGCTTCACTCAAACGTCGGTGCCTCAAGTAGGTGAATGGAGCCATACCAGTAGCCTCCTTGAACATTCGCGCGCTATGCCAGGGGGAATACTGGGCAGCCTGTGCCAGTTGATGTAGTGTGATCGGTATGCTTAGATGCTCATCAATAAACTCCAGCATCCTTTGGACCGCTTCTTTGTGTTCTTCTCTCATAGTCACCTTACAACTCCATTGACTGTACTCTAGCTGAGAAACAAAACTTGAGCTTGACCGTCCTTGCTCAGTTTCAGATTATAGGATAATTCCACTTGTATTAGAATTATTATTCGATCTACATACAACCACTTCTACAAACTTCTACCCATATTTAATGAGATATTGTCACAATCAGTATAGATTATCAGTAAACCAGCTTATATTTCGCCTACTTATGTCATAGTTTGTACATTACACAGAAATTTTCTGACACTATACGTATAGCTATTGTAATACATACACATATAGCAAACTTTAATTGCTATAAGTTGACATAAGTTTATCTTACGTTAAGAATTTTTTATTCTTTTATATTATAACAACTTACACATATTATTGTAATATTTTCTATTACAATGCTCAGTATTTTCAAAAAACTAATCACACCTGTTGACATAAGTCCACAGAATTACTATTATATGAATGTGCTTGGGAAAGCATAGATAACTTGCACTGGAGCGTAGCTCCTAAAGGATGTTTAAAATGAAGAAGAATATTATTGCAACTTTGTTGGTACTGATTATTTCAATGGTGGGTGTTCTCGCTGTAGCTGGTGGAGCTACATCTTCATTTGATGTATCCACACAGGTTACTGGCTTGAACTATCTTGCTATCACTGAAACTGAGTTCTCCGGGACCACTATGAACGATTGGAACAGCCATAACGGGACTCAGATCACCTCTCCTGTCCCTCTTAACACGGGAACAGCTACTGAGGTTGCTTTCTTGAACGTAATCAACAACAAGCGCGATGGAGTATCAGTATACATCAAGGCTGATAAGATGGGATCTGTTGCAAACTCTGCAACCAATACCTACCTGATAGACTACACCGCAACAGTAAATAGTGTTGATTATAATACTGCTTCAGAAACCGTGGGATCATTTAAAGAGATTATTACCACCACAGAATCAGCTGCTACTACTTCACTGTTTATGGAAAGTTATGGGATTACTATCGATATACTTGATACTGATCTTGATAACGCACCTCAGGACACGTACTCCGGTACCATTACTTTTAACTTCACTGGCGCTTAATATTAGATCAATACAAACTTGTCTGTCCAAGACCACCCTTTCGCCGGGGTGGTCTTCTTTCAGTCTGCGGACATGATGCGTTTTGCCAAGGTCTTGATGCAGTGGAATACCGAATCAGCTGGGATGAATGCGTAACTCTTCGTGCGTTTGAGGAGAATACCCTCCACCACCTGTTCTACCGTATAGAAATTACCGCCGATGCGATTATTGTCATAAGGAGCAAAGGCTGTCGCGTAGTAAAGTGATCGTGTCTCTCCTGCCCTTACAGTGACGGTAGTATCAGCATCAAACAAGGTATCAGAAGCAGAAGCTTCCTTGGTTCCAGTATAGAACTTGTTTGTCCCTGATCCACAGTTGAGAGAGTACTGCTGGCTCATCCCACCAGGATAGAGCGTCCAGGGTGTCTCCGTACGCCCACCATAGTCAAAGAGGAAGTTGTTGAAGTTCAGACCGATCTCCCCTTCTCCCAAGGCCTGTGGACCGGGGAAGAAAGTGAAATATACCATCTGTTGCCTTGGGTTGATCACACTCGACCAACCAAGGTTGCTGAGCCTTGGAATGGCTCCGCTGATAAAGTCAGTCTTCCCGATGGGAGGAGAAACCTCTGTAAGATCGACCGTCCCACCTTGCTTGAGAGGCGCCTTCCTCCAGTCATCAAACTGGACGTTGGGCTGCAAGCGGGAAGCAATCCCAGGAGGAGACTCCTCTGGTCCTGTCCGCCAACTCTGTGCGCTGGCATTAAGCACACAGCCAGACTCGAGAAAGGGAGAACCAATCTCATTATTCCAAGCAGTGTTGGCAAGCATGTCCTCACTGCCATTGTTGGTGATAAAGACCGCCGTATAGTGCACAGGATGATTCGGGAGCAACATATCAATCTTCCGTACATGGTAGTGCTCTTTCCTGTTTCGTACCATGCTCATGAGCCAGACCCCACCAAACTCTGGATCGGTACCGTATCGCTCTACCATCCAGTAGGAAGAAGAGGTAAACCCACTCTGATCTTGTGCCCCCTGGACTGCATCATATGCAGGACCATAGTTGGGAAAGCTGAAGTAGGAACCAGCCTTCTGGTAGAGATAGGGGCTGGTCTTCCAGAACTCAGCATTCTCATCACTGAATACAGAGGTGCCCGTTCCACGGTAATACGGAACCAGATGGGCATTTATCCGTCCTCCTTGGGACAAGAGCGCACTCAGCTCAAGCACCATACCACCCTGATCTTCCAACACCACCTGAATCAGGTCATTGGTCAGCACAGTGGCATTCCTGCTCTCCCATAATCTCAGACGACGGATATCCATTCCCACTTCTCCTCTTAAAAGCGACACAACATGGTGTTAAAAACAGCCTAATGACAGTATACTGGTAGCATAGACTGTTTCCAAGTTCAAGGAGTGCCGTTCCATGATTTCCAAGAAGGACCGACTTTTCAATCTATCCACGAAGAAAACCACCTACCTGTTCGCCATAACCGAAACAGGACACCTTGAACACCTCTATTATGGCAGATATCTCAGTAAAGATACCATCAGCATTGATGCATTGGCAGAGAAAAGGAGTATCAGCATTGGCACAGGCACGGCCTATGACAGTGACCACCCAACCCTCTTCTTCAACAACCTCTGTATGGAATACTCTACCATGGGCAAAGGTGATTATCGAGAGAGTTCGGTCGATATTTCTTATTCACGTGGTATGCAGACACTCGATTTCATCGTAAAGAGCTATCGAATCCTTCCTGGAAAGCCAAGGACCTTCAGTGGCTTGCCCGAATCCTATGGGGACAAGACCACCTGTACCACCTTGGAAGTTATGCTCAAGGAAGCCTGTCTTCCCCTTCGACTTGCCCTCACCTACACAGTCTTCGAGGACAGCAATGTCATCACAAGGCGAGCCACCCTGTACAATGACAGCAACGAGGAAGTTACGATCAAGAATCTTGCATCAGCACAGCTTGATCTTGATACCGATGATTGGAAGCTGGTTACCTTTGACGGGGCATGGTCGAGGGAGCGGTACATGCATGAACGCCCTCTTGCCCCTGGTATCATGGTCAACGACAGCAAGAGCGGCCTCAGTAGCGCTGAACACAACCCCTGTATCTTCCTCACCAAGGATAATGGGGAGACCATCGGAATGAACCTCATCTACAGCTCCAACCATCGCGAGCTGGTGGAAACCTCCTCCTACGGGAAGGTCAGGGTACTGACAGGGATCAATCCGGCAACATTCAGTTGGAACCTTGCTCCGCAAGACCGCTTCCAAACCCCTGAGGCGGTAATGACCTACTCCCCTGATGCACTAAACGGAGCAAGCCAGAACTTCCACCACTTCATCAACAACCACATCATTCGTGGTCCCTGGAAGTTCCGTGAACGACCGGTCCTGATCAACAATTGGGAAGCGACCTACTTCAAATTCACAGAAGATAAACTTATCAATCTGGCAAAGGAGAGTGCCAACCTCGGTATTGAACTGTTCGTCCTCGATGATGGCTGGTTCGGCTTACGTAATGATGACACCACCAGTCTTGGGGACTGGACCGTGAATCCCAAGAAACTCCCTTCAGGGTTGGAAAACCTCTCTCTTGAAGTACACAGGCTTGGTATGATGTTCGGTCTCTGGGTGGAGCCAGAGATGGTAAGTATTGAGAGTCAGCTGTACAAGAAACACCCCGACTGGATGATCGCCATACCTGGAAGGCGTCCAAGCGTTGGACGGAACCAGTATATTCTCGACCTAACCAGGATTGATGTACGAGATTACCTTTACAAGCAACTCTCGGATGTTTGGCATTTTGCAAATGTGAACTATATTAAGTGGGATATGAACCGTGTATTCAGTGACCTCTATAGCGCAAACAGAGAAATGAAAGACCATGGTGAATTCTTCCATCGCTATATTCTGGGGCTCTATGAACTGCTGGAGAAGCTTACTACAGCGTTCCCCAATGTACTCTTTGAATCATGCGCAAGTGGTGGCAACCGTTTCGACCTGGGAATGCTCTGCTACATGCCCCAAACCTGGACCAGTGACAATACTGATGCACTCAGCCGTCTGTATATCCAGGAAGGCACCAGCTGTGGTTATCCGCTCTCAACCATGGGAAGCCATGTGAGCGACTCTCCCAATCACCAGACCTTGAGAAGGTCGGACCTGGAGTCCCGCTTCAATGTTGCAGCTTTCGGTGTCCTTGGGTATGAGTTGGATGTCACCAAGCTCAAAGGGCAACAGAAAGATGCCATCAAGGCACAGATTGCCTTCTACAAGGCACACCGCGCACTGTTGCAGTACGGTACCTTTACCAGAGTGAAACTGGCAAACAGTATATCGAACCAAGTAATCTGGGCAGTAGCAAGCCAGGACAAGAGCGAGCTCCTGGTGCTTTTCGCCCAGAAGCTCAATCCTGCAAATCCAGGCTCAGACAAGCTACGCGTGGAGGCTGTTGATCTGAATGCGGTCTATGAGGTATTCCCTCGTCAGCAGCGTATCGATATCAAGATGTTCGGGAATTTGCTCAACCGGGTCAGTCCTCTCCCCATAACCGAGGGAGGTATCGCTCAGGACACCATCAGCAAAGCTGTCTCCCTGGATAGTGAGGTTGAACACTACCGAGTTACCGGAGAGCAGGTTGCCTGGGCAGGTATCAAGCTGAACCAGCAGTTTGGTGGAACCGGATATGATGCCATGACCAGGGTCTTGGGTGACTTCGGCAGCAGAATCTATATCTTCAAGAAGATAAAGTAGAGCGCTTCCAACAACACGATGCTTTGCGTTTGCAGCCTCTTGCCCGATTACCTGACTTGCCGTTATGATGGACAGAATGGAACAGACTGTCATATACCTTGAGCTAGGGAGTGCTTCCCTGGCTACCAATCAGGGCTATCTTGCAATGTGCAAGCACATACGACGTGAGGTTTTCGTCAGAGGACAAGGCGTAAGCGAAGCCATCGACTTCGACGGGAAAGATCCCGACTGTGGTCATCTCCTGCTGCTCATCGGTGATGAAGCAGTAGGGACTGTACGTATCCGAGTGACAGAAAAAGGAACCAAACTGGAACGCATTGCTGTACTCTCCACCTATCGTGGATTGCATTATGGAGAGCTCTTGGTACGTTGTGCATTGAGCGTTGCCCATGGACCAGTCTATATCCATGCCCAGATTCAGAGCGAGGGATTTTATCAGAAGCTTGGCTTCGTTGCAGAAGATCAGAGTATCTTCTATGAAGCAAACATCCCACACCGAACCATGATCTGGCCCCACGAAGAAGGAGTTGCACCTTGCCCTATCACAATACCATCGTAATTGCAGGAGCCGGCGTGTTTGGCACCGCCATGGCTGAACGGCTCTCTTGGAATACCAACAATACCGTCATCCTCTGGTCCATTGAAAAGGACGTCGTAGAGGATATCAATAGAAACCATCGGAATACCAAGTACTTCCCTACCCACTTCCTGAACACCAGTATCAGAGCAACAAGCGACAAGCAGATTTTCCGCAGTGCTGACTGCATACTTCTTGTCATCCCCTCCAAGGTCATCGTCTCTTTTACCGAGGAGATCAAGGCATATACGAAGGAAGATTGTCTTGTGATAAACCTGGCAAAGGGTATGAGTGATGATGGGGCATTTATCACCGAACAAATTCCCTTTCCCAGAACAGCAAGCATGAAGGGACCAACCTTCGCAATTGAAGTTCTGCATGGACTACCCTCTTCCTTTACCTTTGGGGGCAAGAGAGAGGACTATGACCGTTTCAAGAGAGAAGTACTCAAGGACACCGGTCTCTACCTGGACTACACTGAAGATATCCGCTCAGTCGAGCTCATGAGTATCCTAAAGAACATGTATGCCATTGCAATCGGACTGGTCAGTGGCCGGTTCAACTCTCCTAATGTGGACTTTCTCATCTATACGAAGGCAGTTGGAGAAATGCGTCGTTTTCTCAGCCTATTCGGTTGCAGCACAGAGACCATCTTCTGCTACTGCGGTCTTGGAGACCTGGGCCTGACCAGTCTCAATGACCTCTCCAGGAACAGGACACTCGGTCTCTTGATGGGAAAAGGATTCTCCATCGACAATAGTGGGAGCTCAGCAACGGTCATAGAAGGAAGCAGAACCGTCAAGCTCATGGGAGAACTCACCCGTGAGAGACATGTTGAAGAGGAATTCCCCCTTGTACAGGCTCTCTATAGGATGATGTATGAGCATGAGAATCTCAACGACTATATGAGAGCGGTGTTCAACTAATTCCCCAGAAAACACTCAGAGTCAATCTGGACATATAAGAGAATCGTTTCTAAGATTGACTCAAAAAACATACATTTTCTCAAAAACTTATGTCATATTTGCCTATTAAAATATTGACAACTCGATAGTTTCATTCAAAAAATAGCATAAGGGCATGTTAAGTGATGACATACTCCAGTTATTTTGGGTGTGAAAACGATTCATGGATCATGTAATGCTACTTGCTTTTGTCTCTATCCCCTTATGAGTACTACCAGTACAGCTGCCAAGCATCTTTGTACCGGTAGGTACGGTTGCTGTAGGTAAAACCATCTTATCTTAGTAGGGGGAGAGAGATATGAATCGAAAAGCGTTGTTTGTTGGGATATTAGTTCTTATTCTAGTAATTGGCTTGACTGCACCTCTCGGAGCCAAAGTCGCACGATCAAGTAGCAGGATTCTTTCCATCCCTGAAAATATTGTCACAACCAGAAAAGCCAAATTCAAGATGGGCGATATTCTGACGAATGAGATGGTCTCCATTACTATCGTAAATGATCCAAAGCCAGCATATTTACTGCTTGTCCTGGAACTGGAAATAGACAGTGAATCCATTACCGGGGAGAGTACGGCAAGAGCAGAAATCGTCAAGCACTTTGCAGGAAATGAAACGCTCACCTTCACCAACACCGATATTTTAAAATATACCAGCTATGTGAAACGAGGTTCGGTTTCCCAATCCCTGAAGGATGTGTTCGGTGTCTCAGGCATGGATTCCTTGACTGAATCATTCTTTACAGGAGGAAAGCAGGAAGTCCCTGAAGGAATATACAAGCTCTCCCTCCTAGCCTATGAAATTGATAATGAGAATGCAACATCCGGTAGGTCGTTGATTGAGAAACAATCGCTCACATTCAAGGTAGTAAACATTGAACCAATTGCAATACTTCAGACTCCTACAGTAAGCGAACCAATACTGAAGTTTCGTGTTCCTCAGATTCCATACTACAGCGAAATGAGCATCTCAAATAATTCTACGACACATGTGACGATTACCGGACTTGGAATGAATACCACAATAAGGAAAGATCATAGAAAAGTAACAGCCCCAAGCAATAATTCCTTGAAAGGCTACCCTTCTGATCTTCAAGACGGAATCGTTACCTATGATCTGTCTACCGTACTGTTTAGAGCAGGTGGAGAGTATTCTTTCGATATCATATTCAAAGATGACTCAAACTTTGAGATTGATACAAAGACAGCAGTTGTAAAATTCCCTACACCCAAATTCAATACAACAGTGGATGTCTCTCAACCTCTTCTTCCCCTATTCCGCTGGAGTTTCAACGATGATTATGCCCTATGGGCAAGTGAGTACCATGTTTATCTCAATGAAGTCAGATCGGGAATATCCTCAACCAACAGCTATAAGCCGAAAAATCTTCTTTGGCCAAGCACTACCTACAACTGGTATGTCATGCCGATCAATAGAGACGGAACCCCGTTCTTCTCATCTGATGCTGTTACAAGTCAATCATTCAAGACAAAAGACCACACAGAGCTAACAATCTCAGTTGATAACCCTCCAACCAACGCTACGCTGCTAACCGATTTGACATATTCTTTCAGTGGCAATGCGGAATTCAGTGATGGAGCAGAGCTCAAACATGCTTCCTGGAAAGTTGGAGCTGATATCCTTCAAGGAACCACTACCTCTTATACCCCAACCAAACAATATTCAAACAACAGCTTGCTTGCCTATTTATCAGTTACCGATACCCTGAACATGAGCAAGAATTCAGAAAATATCTATCTCACGGTACACCAACCTCAACTTGCAATCCAAGGAGAACCTGTAAGGGATGCAAAGAAAAAAGCAACCGTGATGTTCACCCTCGACCCTAAGAAAAGCAGACATTATCAGTCGGTATCATGGTACCTTGACGATAAACAAATTGGCACAGGATCAACAGTAGCTTACAACTGTGATACCAGCGGGGTATTCTCCGTAGTCGCAAAGGGAGAAAGCACCCCCGATTATCTAGGAAACACAAAACAGTTGGAGTCCGCACCTCAACAGATTACAGTAATTGGAACTGAACCAATTGTATCGCTGCTCAATGTTGAAGACTCCATCCAGATGCTCCTGGGCTCAACGCTAGACATCTATTCAGCAGTTCAGAATGACAACCAGATCAAGTCAATACAATGGATCTATACTGGTCCAGAATCAGGAACCTTAGGTTCAAAGCTTACACAAGCCACCTTCTCCCCTTCAAAGACAGGGGAATATATCATCACACAGACAGTCACCGACATCTATAATGAAGCAGGGACCGCATCAGCTCGCATATTGGTCATTGATCCAGAAGTACGTATCACCAATATTGATGCAGGAAAGAATTTCCCATTGGATTCAACCCATGCAATCTCCTATTCAGCTACAAATGCAAAAGAGATTCAATTTTTCGTTGACGGAAAGGAACTGCTCTCAGATCGGTTAATTTTTGGAAACCTTGGTCTTGGTAATCATACAGTCTTTGCAAGAGCAATTTACTCGGTTGTTGATAAAACAGGAAATCAGGTTCTTCATACAAAAGATACCGAACCTATCCAGTTCCTCGTCCGCGATATAAGACCCCCAGAAATCCAATTACGCTTCCCAGCATATAACACCCGCCTTATGAGAGGAGTTACCTATACGCTCGAAGCTGATGTATCAAGCACATCCCCTATTACTGAAAGTTATTGGGAATTGAATGGAACCAGGCTTGCCTCCAACACTTTTACGGTTACAAAGGACATGCCTTCAATTTTTACCATAAGATACACAGCAAAGAACCAAGATAACATGGAAAAGACAGTATCAACATCGGTACGTAAAATTGATCCTACCGTCTTTATCAACCCTCCAGCAAATCTAGACATTCCTTCCTCTGGATATATCCCTATCGTTGCAAGCACTACAGAAAATGCAAGCTTATTCTGGATTATCGATGGAGAAAAACTCAATTATTGGAACAAGAACATCCCCCAAGTTGGAGAACACACCATACAGGCAGGATGGAGTATAGGTGCAGCAGATGAGAACGGCAACTACAAGGTATATGAAGGTGTATCTGAAGAAGTGAAGGTAACCATCTACAGTGACGAGCCACCCAAGATTACTTCATATGCCCCAACAGAAGATGTGGTACGTCAAACGATACATACCCCGGTACAATTTTCTCTTACCACCTCTGACGGGTATGAGATGAATATTAATAAATGGAATATATATGACCAGAAGGGAATATTCATCCGCCAGATTGCGGGAGAGAAATTACAACTACAGAATTATGGAAAAGGTGTGTATACGGTCCAGGCAATTATTTCTGATAAGTATGGTAGAACCGACAGCCATGAATGGACTGTAAGTCTTTTTGACCCACAGGTATCCATAGCTTTCCCCAAGGATGGTGAGGAGGTTTCGCTTAAACAAATAGAGCAACCTATAATCCAACAACAAGATATCAAATCATATGCCTTGACTTTAAACGGGGAGGCAATCCCCAATACGTTCAATTGGGTTGCCTTGGAAAGCGGCGAATATTCTTTATCGATCGAAGGACTTTATAACGTAAGCGATAAGACCGAACTGCAAAGGACACCACCCCATACCATCTCATTCTCCATCGCAAAAGATAAAACACCTCCAGAATTTGAGGTGGATGTCATTAAGAATAACGATCGAATCATTGCTGGCCTTGATTACCGTCTCACGGCACATGGGAAGGCCGATGAAACATTTACTTGGATTTTGAATGGCAAAGAGGTAGGAAGCGGTCCTGAATATACCTTACGGCCTTCAACAACCCAGAAAAACTTGACACTCATTGCACGGGGTAAACGTAATGGTATTACCTTGGACAAAACATTTAATCTCAGAATCATCAACCCGTTCTATGCGATGAATACCCCTGGGGGAGGCTATGAGAATTTTTACCCTCTTGGATCAAAGCTCTACCTCTCCTATAGTTTTCGCGACATTGATAGAGTCGAGTGGATTATCGACGGGAGTCCTTCTCCAAGCAACTCAATCTCCTTACCGATAGGAATGCATACCATTGAATTGCAAGGATATGCAAGTCAAGTACGTCTACCTGAAGGCACCTTGAAAGACTATCGTCCATCTATGAGTAGTTATGAGACACGACGTGATATCCAAATTGTGGAAGCACAACGCGTCCTGTCGATTGATGCACCTGATGAGGTTCTCGAAGGCCAGAGCTTTGTTGTTCGTGCAAATACGAGCAGAGAGGATCCAAGGGATTTACTGAACCAATTAACACTTTATATTGATGATACATATAACAGACGTAATTATGGGAATCCTGTTAATCGAATGTTTACCCTATCGTCTCTCATCGAAGGGAACCATATGCTTAAGATATATTCCTCTGATGTTTTCGATCGTGGAGGCGTAGCATATAAACCGATCAACGTATACAAACCCCTCGAACTGGCTATCATCTCTCCTACTGATGCACAGAGAATATCGCCTGATGTCAATGTGATAGCTCGTACAGAAGTTTTGACGGGTAAGATCAACCGTCTGACATGGCGTATAGACAACCGAGTTGTACCAAACAGCAATTACACAACGGTGAATCTTGGAAAATTGGAACCAGGAAAACATACCATCAGTGTCAGTGCCGAGGATATGCTGGGAAATATAAAAACCGAACAAATATCGGTTGAAATACAGAGTGATTTCCAACTCGATCTCCTGCAACCTATCAAATCCATGGAAACGGTAGTAGGCACCTCTGTTTCTTTCCTTGCTGGTGTAGACAAGGTAATAGGCTCTGCTGTAAATGTGACTGATGCCGCAAGACATATAACGTGGTATGTGAATAATACCAGCACCAATAAAAATGGAATTTCCTATCTCTTCGATGCAGAGAATCCAGGGACTTACACGATTTATAGTGAGTATGACCATAATGAGATGGTCCGCACCACTTCTTCTAGAATCGTCACTGTTCGGGATATTGCCTCACCCCAGATTACTTATCCCAAGAACGGACAAACCATTCTCTATGCAGATGGAAGCTCTATCATACTTTCCGCAAAGGGAGAACCTGGGGCAACATACCATTGGATGCATAACAATGAGATTGTGGCGATAGGGCCTGAAGCTAACTTTAATCCAAATGGATACGAAGGCGAGATTCAGCTGAAATTAGTTACATCTGCATTTGGAAGGACTAAACAACAATTGGTGAGTTTCTTCCTTGATAGAAACACCCCGCCTTCCTTGATGTTGTCAGTACCTGAAATACAGTACACCGGTGACATGCTCAATTGGACCGCAGCAGCAAGTGATAGTGAAGATCAGACAACTGACCAAGCCATAACCTTTGCCCTTGATGGCCTTACACTCTCTGGCGGAAATCCACGTGAGCTTTCCAGCAAGGATGTAGGTGCTCATACTCTGGTCGCAAGCACATCAGACTCGCTTGGAGCTACCACTACCCAGCTTGCAAGCTTCAAGGTTGTTGAGACTACACTACCCTTGGAGTTGTTATCTCCTCAAGAAGGTGCAACCTATTACAAAGGATTCGAAATCCCACTCCTCGCATCTCTATCTCAAGGAGAGGAAGGAACGTATACATGGACAGTCCAGTATCTGGATGATCCGAGTATTCCGAAGAAAACCTTCCAAACAAAGCAAGCAATGTTCACGAGTGAAGCTACAGGGTCTGTTTTGGTAGGCCTCGTGTTCACCGACACAAATGGCAGGGAGAGAGGTCGAAAGCAAATACTCCTGAGTATAGAAAACGAACCTATCTATCTGAATATCAATTGGCCGCACGGAAGTATCGTCAATGCAGGGACTCCACTGAATCCTACATTACAGGGATTGCCGGATAATTGGGAGGAAGGGGAACTGAACTGGTATCTTGCAGGGTTCCCTGTTGAAGATGCCACACAGATGGTTGCGCCCAGCAATAGTGGGACGTATACTCTCTCAGCTGTCTATCATATTGAAGAAAGAAGCGAACAAGCATCTGTTGAGTTCAAGGTAAATACTGAGCCTTCTGTTTCCATCACAAGCATTGCCGATGGAGACGCATACAAGACAGGTACCCCGCTGATCCTCTCAGCAAATGTACTAGATGATCAAACCTATACAGGAACGGTTACATGGTCAATGGATGATGGGACCTTGATTGGGGAAGGGAATCCTTTGATCTATACTTCCAAAGCTCCAGGAATCATGTACATCAATGCAAAAGCAACAGACGATTTCCAACTCTCAGGAAAAGATGCTGTTTCTATTGAATTCTATGATGCAGTCCAGGCAGTGACAGTAGCAGTGAATGATGGACTCCCCACCTATCTGATAAGTGAAGATGCTCCTGCTCTGCCCATGTCAGTTTCCTTCACAGGAGGGAGAAGTCCGCAGGTATCCTGGCAAATCAGACAAGGAAACAAAATCCTTGAAAAACAAGGTCTGGTTTCTTCCTTTACCTATGAGGAATTGAAGGATTTCCAGAGAGAACCTGCCATTGTGTCCATGATCCTGAGTGACAGGACAATGCTCGGTGAAGAGCGAACTGAAATCTTGCGAAAAGATATTCCTCTACAGCTAACCTCTGATGCAACGTTGGAAATACTTGATCCAGTTGCAAGTACTATTTATCGGGTTGGTCAAGATGTGGATGTGATGCTTTCCATGACTGGTTATACCGAGCCCGCAATAAGTATCACGATCAACGAGATTGTGCGCTCTGTAACTTGGGAACTGAGTGATGATACCAGAACTGCTAAAGCCACTATTCCAGCCAATCAGTTTGGAAGAGAAGGTGTCTATCTAATCACGGTTAGCACTTTGGAAGATGGTGTGTTCAAGGAGTCAGAGACCAGTATCAATCTCTATGAAAAGCCAAAAGGGATCTATATTGTAGGTGCTCCTGAGATCTTTGATAAGACCGTTGATACCGTACAGATTACTGCTGACACCTCTGACCTCGAGGGAGTAGACAAGATATTCTGGAAGAGCGACCTATCAACAGAACCCATTGGAACTGGGGCAATGCTCGACCTCGGTGAGGCTGACCTGCAGGCAGGAAGTCGCTCAATCACCATAGAGGCATATAATGGAGAACAGCTGCTTGCCAGCAATACCATCACGCTGCAGGTACTCCAGCAAATAGAAGTCTCTATAGAAGGAGGTGATGAGCTCTTAGTAGTGCAAGGAGGAGCCGATGTTGCACTAACTGCTAAGGGCACAGACAGGGATGGTACTGTTCTTGCGCCTGAGTCCTTCACCTGGAGTTCTCACCTAAATGGTTCTTTAGACGTTGGAAACATACTCTCATTTGCCAACCATCCAAATCTCAGTGGTGGCGAGCATATCATTGCTGTACAGGTTGTCGGCAAAGATGGATCAATTGCGAATGCACTGAAAATGGTGCAGATTATTGGACTTCCCGAAGCAGATGAGCCACAAGAGCAACAGTCCCAAGTAGCCGCAATATCTAATGATCAGGAACCCAGTGGTTCTCAAGAGGAAGGAGGAGATAGTGCAGCTCCCTCTGGTCAACAAGAGGAAGAGCAAGCAGAGACAGATTACTTCGATCTAGGTAGGCCAATAGATACATTCTTGCCTTCTGAAATTCCTGACCCGTTTGGCCCAGGAACAGGAGGTGCTCCCCCAAGTAGCATGATTGAAGATGAGATGAACTCCTTTCTTGGAGCAAACGCTGAGAGTGGCCGATAAGGAGGACCATGATGAAGAATAAATATTTTATAATACTGTTAATAAGCATGATCGTAAGTTCCTCCTTGTTTGCTCTGAATGTCGATATCCCAACGGAAATTCCTGCCTATCGCAACCTTACGGTCAAACTCATACCCGCACAGAGTGAAGGTACCATTTCTGAAGCTCGGTTCTTTTTCTACCAAACAGGAGCAAGAGAACCTCTCTACTCTGAGTTCATGCCTGAGCGGGATGAGTGGATAGCAAAGGTTCCCTATACATACCTGACGGGAGAGGAACTGACGTATTTCTCCGTAATGAAGAATACAGAGGGAACGGTTTACCGAACACCACAAATAGGAACAGAAAAAGTCCGTCTGATTCAGGACATCACCCCACCAACGCTGAAGCTCGTGTCCCCAACTACCTTTGATTTGGTGGCGGAAGAACAACAGTTGGTTGTCTTTGAGATAGAGGACGAGAGTGCCCTATCAAGTTTTTCTATTACAATTGATGGGCAGGAAGCAATTCACTCAGGAGCCTTTGGACAGTACCTTTCTTTCTTGGTAAAACCTACTGGGCAAGAAGAAAGTGTGGTATCAGTTTCCATGAAGGACCGATACGAGAACACAAGCACGGAAGAGTATCACTTCAAGATAGGAGCAAAGAAAGCTCCAGTCTTTATCGCTGATGCCTCGTATCAAAGCAGTATAGAACTCGAATACATACTTGGTTTGGGGGAGAGTGAAAAGTCCCTGGATGTTCCAACTGTGTTTGCTGATCAGAACCATCAATTGAATGTAAGTTATGAACTTGGAGGTGACACCTACCTTAAGGCAGGGCCGATCTCCCTCCAAGTGGCAGCTAGCTTGAGTGACTCAATTTCAGTAGAAGAAATCTTTGAAGCCTACCCAAACACACTACTGGCCGACCTTCAAAATATCCTGAATTTGTATAATCCTCTCAACTTCACAAACGAGTTTGATTACACAGGAGAGATAGCAAGAAAGTATGAAAATGATAACAGATTATTGCTGAAGGTCTCGTTCTTTGATCCCATCATTACCTATACTTTTGGAGACCAAGAAATCAATTTCCAGCAGGAGACCATCAACAAATTGGGTTTCAGAGGAACAGCATTGGCAATAGATCTCCCCTTCTTTGAGATGAAAGTAGGAAAAGGCCTTACAGATCTTGGGCTTTATCAAGTAGCATGGCCGAAAAACTTCCTTGGTTTCCAAGTAGGAGTAAAAGCTAAGGAATTGTGGTATTTCCAAACCAATCTCTCCTTCATCAGCGCGCTACAGGGTCGGTATACTTCACTCAAGCAGACTGGTGCGACCTCTCAAATCGGAGAATTGTACGATGTGCTCACTACCCCACCTGACCAGAATATGGTCATGGGACTAGGAACAGGTGTTCACACCAAAAAATTTACGATTGATGCGTCCTTCTCTTTTTCTCTATACAACCAGGATGCGAGCACCATTCTCGATGCAAATCAGCTAGCAAGTGACTTGGAGTCCCAAGGAGGCCCTGACCTTAGTTCCTATATCGATTATATCGATACAGTACACGCTATCTTCCCTGTCTTGGATTACTTCCTACCGTCCAATGGATTGATTGCGGGAATTGTCGACAAGGATTTGTGGGGTATCAGCTATGGAGTTGATATGACCGTTCCTTCCCTTGGAATAGAAGCTTGGGTTCGAAAGACAGACGCTACATTTAGAAGCCTTGGCTCATCCGTGGAAACAGACATCTTCACATTTGGGGTATTCTCTGAAAAGAGTGTTGGGGACTTTATGGTACGAGGAGGGTACTCATACGATAAAGATACCATTGCAGATATCCTCTTCAATGATATCATTGCTTTGGTAAAACCTAATCTGCTATCTACAAGCACCGTTTCTGCTAACGATATCTCCACCATTCTGCATACTGCACAAGTTGGGTTTGATACACCTCAGAGCAAGCTTCTTGGCACCATGAGTGTCAATTACTCGTTTGCTTTTGCAACCAACAATGCAGAAAAACTTGCAGAAAAGGCCCCCGACAGTACGGTTGAAACCTCGATTCTTACCTCTACAAAAAATGATATCACGATGACGCATACTGCAGAACTACGTTGGAGAAGTGGACAATATAAGCTAGGTCAAGTCTCTACGAACGTTGGTGCACAAACAAAGGATTCATACGTACTACAATCACGTATTGATGGTGTAGATTCTGATACATCATTCCTTGAGTACTCATATGCATTGACCAACAGTTTAGGATTCGACCGCTATGTACTCTCTCTTGGTTTTGACCAAGCTTGGAGCACTGAAGCCAATAGCTTGATGACATATGGCTATGACACGGCTCTCTCGATCAAGGATACGTTTTTTAATACGGTCCGCCTTTCCGCTTCCCTCGACCAAGCTTTCAAGTCATCACTCGAGGCCTATCGCATATCTGGAGGATTTGAACTAGATAAACAGTTCGGAATGTTCTTGGCATCGGCGTCATTAAAGGCAGAGTATTATGATTCATTGCAAGACAATGCTGAAGATTCCCTGACAACTACTTTGACGATCAAAGGTGTATTCAGGAAATAGAGTATAATAGTAATACAAACTAAGAGCCGTTCTTACATCCTTAAAAAATTCCCCCAATTGTGCACTCACACAACTGGGGGATACCCAAACAAATCTAGGAAGGGATTGTTAGAGCGCTTCCAATACCGCTACGTCCTTGATGCTATAGGCATCACGAATTATCCGTAGTTCTTTCTTGAGATTCTTTTCCGCTTCACCATCAAGTGAAGAGAAAGGTTTTCTCACGGTTCCTGCATCTATACCTATCCAACTGAGCATACACTTCATGCTTGCATGCATGGGATACTTAAGGACACAGAAGATGATGGCATCAGCCTGGCGCTGCAAGAGCTTCGCCTGTTCCCAGTCATCTCTCTTATATGCGGTATAGAGGCCAATGAACAGTTCTGGAATGACATTGTAGAAGCTGCCGATAAGGCCATCACTACCATAGGCCAAACCGGAGAGTGCCATCTCATCACTGCCAGAGTATACCTTGAAATCCTTCCCGATCTCTTCCTTGATCCTAAGAATCTCATGGTGAGTGCTTGCCGTATACTTGATACCTTCCACCTGGTCAAGCGAAGCAAGGCGCTTAATCTGGTCAAAGTCCACCGCTCCGGCCAATGCAACATTGTAGACGATCATAGGGAGAGGAACAGAACCACTAAGTTCCTGGTAGTATCGATACACCTCATCTGAAGAGAACTTCCAGTAGAATGGAGGAACAGAGGAGATAGCTGCAGCGCCATGCTCATAGGCATGCTCAGCAAGCTTGATGGATTTCTTCGTCCCGATATCTCCAACGTGGACAATGATGGGCACCCGACCTGCCACCTCATCCGAGACGACCTCCACAACCTTCTTTCTCTCTTCTCCATCCATGAGGAACGTCTCTCCGGTACTCCCTGTCAGATACAGTCCATCAACACCCTTGGAGAGGAGGAATCGTACTACAGAGCGTTGGCACTGCTCATCGAAATTCTCGTTTGTATCGAAACATGTCAGTAGAGCAGGAATCACTCCACCGATGCGGTCCAGTCGCATAGTCTTCATAGTTTTACACCCTTCTTGGTAGGAGAGGCATAAAGCCTCTCCAGTTTCACGTACTCAGCCCTTCACTGCACCCATGGTGATGCCGCTGGCAAAACATTTCTGGAATAACAGGAAGATGGTCACAATGGGAAGTGCACCCAAGGCAGCTCCTGCCATGATCACCCCATAGTTGGTTGCCATCTCTGCCTGCAAGGTTGCCACCCCGAGTGCAATGGTCAACTTGGAACGACTCTGGAGCATGACCAACTGCAGGAAGTAGTCATTCCATGTCGTGATGAACGTAAAGATTGCCAAAGCACCATAGGCAGGCTTGATGATGGGTGTCACAATCTTTACAAAGGTCATCCACTCCCCACTTCCATCAATGCGTGCTGCATCGAGGATTTCTGTGGGTATGGTCTGGGCAAACTGCTTCATGAGAAATACCCCAAACGGCCATCCGACAGCCGGTAAGATTACAGCCCAAGGGGTGTTATAGAGCCCGATTGAGTTCATGATCCTCACCAGGGGGACCAAGACCACTTGCTTTGGAAGTGCCATCGCTGCGATGATAATACCAAAGACTACCGCACGACCGGAGAACTGCTTCTTGGCCAGTACAAATCCTGCCATGGCGCTTGTCAGGCAGACCAGGATCATGGAGGCAGCAGACATGTAGATACTATTAAAGAACCACTTGCCTGCCGGATTGATGAACAGCTCAGTGAAGTTGGCAAACGTCGGGTCAGTGGGGAACCACTGGGGCGGCATCTGAATAGCCACCTTCTGTAACTTGAATGCACCGGTCACAATCCAATAGAACGGAAATATGAACAGGACGGAGACTACCAGAAGCATGACCATCATCAGGATTCTGTAGGGGGAACTTTTTTGTTTCAACATCTCATACCTCCCTAGTAATCCACATTGGATTTGATCGACTTGAACTGCAGCACACTGAAGAACCCGATGACAATTGCAAGCAGGACTCCCATGGCATTCGCATATCCATAGCGATATAAGCTGAATGCGTTATCGTACAGGTAGTACATGATCGTACTGGTCGAGTAGACAGGTCCTCCGCTGGTAAGCAATTGGATCAATGCAAAACACTGGAAACTGTTGATCGTTGTAATTACTACAACATATAACGTGGTTGGCATAATCGAGGGCCACTTCACCTGCCAGAAAGTACGCATCTTGCTCGCCCCATCAACCTCTGCAGCTTCCAGGACCGAGGTATCGACATTCGCCAAGGCTGAGATGTACAAGACTATCGGCTGGCCGATACTGGTGGTGAACAGAATAGCCAGGATACACCAGATGGCGGTATCCTTGTTGCCTAGCCAGCTGATATTCTTGTCGATGATCCCAAGGCTTATCAAAATATAGTTGAGAATACCGGCGTACTTGTCGAAAATCCACTTCCAGACAACGACAACAGGAACGGTTCCTGTTACCACAGGAAGGTAGAAAACCCCTCTGAACGAAGAAGTAACCCAAGCATTCTTGTCATAGATGATGGATGACACCCAGAGCGAAAATACCGTTACAGATGGGACCGACACCACCACGATCACAAAGGTATTCCAGAAGGAACGAAGAAACTTCGCATCCTTGAAAAGATCAATGTAGTTTTTCAAACCGATGAACTGAAAACTGCTCATGGTGTAGTTGAAGAAACTGGTAATGATCCCCATTCCCATTGGGATGATGACGAAGCTGACAAAGAAGAGCAGCATTGGCAGTAAAAACAAGTAGCTGGTTCTATCGATCTGTCTCTGGATTGCATGGCTAACGCCATATTTGTTGGTTTTGCTTACCATACCTACACCTTGGAACATTCATAGATTGTCCCCCCCACCCCAGTGGGGAGGACTTGAAACTCATTGTAACAATTAATTGAAAACTGCGTTGGAGTTCTTGTCATAATCAGCAAGTGCCTGACTGACCGTCTTGTCCCCGGTGAATACATACTGGAGCATATTCCACCACTCAGTTCTCATTGCTGCAAAACCAGGCATGGTGTTGTAGTAGCCACCATAGTACTTGGTCCAGGAAGCAAGGAGCTTGTACTCATCATTACCAGGATAGAGGTCACCGAAGGAAGCCCGTACTGGGAATGCACCGGTCTGTACAACATTCTTTGGTCCCCATGCTGGATCGTCACAGACGAATGCAACAAACTTCTTGGCTGCCTCAGCGCGAGCTGCATCATTGTTGTCGAAGATTCCAAAACCGTTTACCAGGTACTCAAGACTGGGCACCCCATCATTGCTCGGGAATGGAATGGAAACCTGGGTGAAATCGTCACTAGCATAGTTGAGGGCATTACTGGTTCCCCAGCAAATGGTGGAAGCAATCTGCTGCTGGCTGAAGAGCTGCAACTCTTCTGCTGCTGCAATGCTCAAACCGGCATCAATGTATCCCTTATCAACCAGGTCCTTCAGCAAGGTAAGAGCCTTTGCTCCCTCTGGGCTGTTCATGGTATAGCGACTGTTGCTTGCGTCAGCAATAGTTGCACCATAGAGATTGGATACCAAAGCACGGGTTCCCTGGTCACCACCCTGTCCTCCGCAGTAGACAGAAAGGCCAATGTTCCCGTTCTTTCCAAGGGCTTCCATAGCCTTGGCAAAGTCATCAGTGGTCCAGGTTCTATCCCCTTCAAGATTCACATACTGCAAGGCACCAGCCTCTTCCCACATCTCTTTGTTGATACCCATGTAGAAAGGAGAAGCACTGATGGGATACATCCAGTAGGAAGATCCATCGCTACAAGCGGCGATCAGTTCATCATTACCTACATCATTCTTATAGGAATCAGTGAACATATCATCGAAGCTTACGAGCTTGCCGTTTCTTCCGTACTCTATGATTCTTCCCGGTGCATCAAAGAGGATGTCAGGAGCAGTTCCGCCTTCAATGGCGGCTGTGAGCTTCTGGGGACCACTGGTGAAGTCGATGGTTTCAAGCTGTACCTTTACCCCGGGGTTGGCTGCCTCAAAAGCCTTGATGATCTCAGCCTCATAGCTGCCGACCGGCTTGCCTGGGTCCTGGCCAAAGGTGGGGAATGCCCACCAAGTGAGGGTTATTGTCCCGTCATCACTGGTTGCTGCCTTTTCCTGGGAACCTGCAGCGAAGAGAGGGCTTGTGAAGAGCACTAACATCACACAAAGCACAAGCGTTGATAGCTTTTTCATGATTCTTCTCCTTTTGTTCATATGCGATTATCGCTTATTTACCGATACTTGTATGCTAGTTCTAAGTATTTGTTTTGTCAACAAAAATCTTTAATGAATATTTATCATTCATTAATATTGGTTATAAATACTTTTATTATATATTATTAATTATTTTTAATTACGGTTGCATATACTGACATGTAGTATTTTTCATATCTTTATTTTGACATTTCTGGTATTCCAGTTTACTATTTTCTATATACAAAGGCTGTTCTGAAATAAGCATCTTTGAGAAGGGCCACAACAGTGGTAGAATAGGAGCATTATGGCAACAAAGACAGTTATAATCGACCAGATATACCATGATATCAGGGATAAGATCCTGAAGAATGAATATATTCCTGGCAGCAAGCTTAGTGAAAACTCCCTCTCGGTTGAATACAACTGTAGCCGAACCCCTGTAAGGGAGGCAATCAAGCGCCTTGAGCAAGATGGCTTTGTATCGGTACTACCCCAGAGCGGGTCCTATGTGAAGGAACTGACAGTCAAGGATTACCAACACATTGCAGAAGTCAGAACATACCTGGAAAGCCTAGCCTTCCGCTTGAATTGTGAACATGCAGTAGACATTGCCCCATTCAGCGCCATCCTCGATGAGATGGATACGTGTGACATGGATGACCCGAGTGATGTAATGCGATTCAGCGACCTACACTTCAAATTCCACCTGGAGATGGTTCGCTCTTCAGGAAACGAGATCCTTCTCACTACCTTCAGCAGGCTGAACCTGAACACGAACAGCCTGCTTTTCTACCAACGCCTCAGCAACCTAGGAAAGAAACAGACCCAGGAAGAACACAGGAAAATCCTTGCATATCTGGAAAAACAGGACAGGAACAAAGGAGAGAAGTTCATGTTCGCCCATCTCTGGCGCAAGAGGAATGCCTATAAGCGAAGCAGGGAGTAGTAAACCCTACCTATTCAATGAATCACATCCACATGCTTGGTAACGATCAGGGCTGCACCGGTTCCAGCTACGTCTTTCAAAGCCACCTGCCCGATTCTCACTGGTGCAAGCAGGATCACTTTTTTTGCCTCAGCCATCACCTTGAAAAGGCTGGCCTTGGGCACCGGCCTGTTCAATCGGACACTTGCAACGGGCAATTCTCCTCCCTTTACGACTACGGAAGTTGAGAGGGTACGCATTGCATCGGTCAACTCTTGCTGTACATACGATCTGCCTTTGGCACAATTGTTGCCAGTCAAGGAAATCATTTCATTATCTTCAATCTCTGCGACCATATCACAGCCAATGGGACAGATGATGCAGGTATATTCTCTTGTCATATAATGGTTATCTCCAAGTTTTTCTCTGGATTAATCCTTTCTGCAGAGACGGGAAGCTGGATCATCTCAGCGGGCAGGACTTTGGCGAATTTCTTGCTGGTGATGGTCTCATTTCCCTGTTTCACGAGAACTGTACAACCACGACCCGGCCTTTTCGGCCTCAGGGAGAGCGTAAAGTCCTTCTTACCAGTAATTTTCTGCGGAACTGCATAGGCTACAGAGGCATCTACAGCAATCTCAATTCCTGCCATCCCAAATGAGGAAGAGCGGAGATATGCTTGTATGGAAAGGGCCATGCGTTCAGCCTCGCTGGAGACGAAATCCACGAGATCATGGACCTGTAGGACATTGCCAGAGGCGAAGATACCAGCACAACTTGTCATGTAATGTTCATCCACCACAGCTCCTTTGGTCATTGAATCGAGCACAACACCGGCTCCGAGGGAAAGCTCATTCTCAGGAATGAGGCCTACAGAGAGGACAAGCGTATCACAACTGTATGCTTGTTCTGTTCCCGGGATCGGTCGATACTGTTCATCGACCTGTGCTACGGTTACTCCTTCAAGGCGGGCGTGTCCTTTGATATCAACCACCGTATGGCTCAAGAGAAGAGGAATTCCATAATCATTGAGACACTGCTCGATATTGCGTGGCAGACCACTGGCATAGGGCTGGACCTCAAGAACAGCTTTTACATGTGCCCCCTCAAGGGTCAACCTACGGGCCATGATCAGACCGATGTCACCGGAGCCAAGTATCACCACCTCTTTTCCCGGCATGATGTTCGCTAGATTCATATAGGATTGTACAACCCCTGCAGTATATACTCCTGCTGGTCTGGTCCCTGGAATACTGATCGCACCACGTGTCCGTTCCCTGCACCCCATGGTCAAGGCTACCGCCTTGGCCTGGAATTCCAGCACACCGCTTCTCGAGACGGCGGTCACAATCCTTCCAGCAGTCACTTCGGTTACCGTCACCTCAGTCATGAAGGGAATGTTCAGCTCTCTTACCTCATCAATGAAGCGCTGGGCATATTCAGGGCCGCTCAATGATTCCCCAAACCGCTGAAGGCCGAATCCATCATGGATGCATTGCCGCAGAATACCTCCCAATTGCTTTTCCCTCTCAAGGATCAGAATATTGGTAATCCCAAGCTTGTACAGCTGGACGGCGGCAGCCAGCCCAGCAGGCCCCCCTCCGATGATAATGACATCCTTATTCTCCATCCAGGACCTCCCTTACCTTGCCGATGAACATCCCAGAGCTCTTGTGTTGGTACATCACCTCATGTTCTTTCACTTTGCACTGCTCCTGGATCAGGGCTGTGATTCGTGTTTCACAGTACCCCCCTTGGCATCTACCCATGCAGGCCCTGGTGCGGTTCTTGATGCCCGTCAATGTCACCGCCCCAAGAGGATTATTGATCGCCTGGACAATCTCAGCCCGCGTAACAGTTTCGCAGCGACATACTATTTCACCATAGTCAGGATCTGTGGCTATGAGTTCTTTCTGTTGTTCTTTCGACTGTTCTGAAAAACGTACAATTCCCTTCCTGTAAGGATTGAAATCATTGTTTACCTCCAGTACTTCCTTTTCCTGTATCTTTGCCACCACCCGGCGGGCAATTGGCAAGGCGCAGGTAAGCCCTGGAGACTCGATTCCGATCAGGTTCACCACCCCTGGATGGTCATCCCTGGTCTCGATAAGGAAGTCCAGGACCTCGCCTGTCTCAGGGTCTATCCGCTTCCAACGGGTCCCGGCAAAATTCCTGATGAAATACTCAGCCTTCATATGCTTGAATATCGCCGATCCGTCTTTTACGAGACCCTGCATATGATCGCGAGTGCAAGCATAATCGTCAGGGCTCTCGGTGATATAGGAATCAGGACCGACCAAGATATTTCCGTCGACAGTAGGTGTTGCATGGGTCGAAAAGCCCCCTTTTGCATTGGGTGCTGGATAGACGGGGATGTTCATGAACTCCTTGGCTTTCTTGTCCAACACATAATACTCTCCCTTGAAGCCCTTCACCTGGTGACCATGCAAGCCCAGCATCTCCGATATGGTTACACAATGCATCCCCGCGCAGTTTACAATCCAGCGGCTGGAGAAAACCGAATTACCAGCTGTGACCTGAAAATGTTCCCCTTGCCTTTTGATTGCCTTGACTTCGCTGCCAAAGAAAAAGTCCACTCCGTTTTGATGGGCATTCTCTGCAAGGGCTATGGTGTACAGCATCGGATTGAGAATGCCAGAATCTGGGCTGTATAGGGCAAACTCTCCCCCAGCACTGTTATCAATCTGGTTCAGCCTGGCCTTGTCGATCATCTCCAGGCCTCGCACCCCATTCAACTCGCCAATTCTCTTGAACTTGAGGATGTTTTGCATATCCTCATCACTAAAGCCTACCACCACTTTGCCGGTTCGCTTGAAGGGAATATCCAGTTCCTTTGCCACCTGGTCAAACTCACGATTCCCTTCCACCGCGCACTCAGCTTTCAGGGAACCAGGCTTGTACGTGAAACCCGCATGAAGCATACCGGTATTCCTGCAAGAATTGCCGCACGCCACATCGAGCTCTTTCTCAAGGACACCGATCCTAAGACGGTACCTGGAAAGTTCCCTCGCAACAGATGATCCGATGACTCCACCCCCTATGATAAGGATGTCGTAAGTATTTTCCCTCATGCATTGTCTCCTGCAGTCTCTCTAAGGTGTTCAGCGTAGACTCTATTTCGTTGTAGATGCTTTCTCATGGCAATCTCAGCACGTTCGGGGTTTTTATCCCTGATGGCGTCCAAGATTTCGCGGTGTGTTGCAATGGTTGTCTCGGTGAGAGGTTTTCCATACAAGTAAGCGAAGATTTTGACAGCAGAATGGATGATCGGAATGAGCGTTGAGGCTAATTGATTGCCTGATGCCTGTGCTATCGTTTCATGGAAAGCGATATCTTCATCTGTCCAAGGCAACCCTCTTGCAATATTCGCCTCTATTGCCAGCAAGGATGCCTCAATCTTCATCATCCCTTCCTTGGTTACACGTCTGGCAGCGAGAGAAGCAATCTGGGGTTCGATCATAAGGCGCATCTCATACAGGTCCATAGACAGTTTCTTCTTGTCCTTGATGAAAGCCAGACCAAGCGGGTCCTCGACCTGACCCGGTCTTTCGGCTACAAACGTACCGGTCCCCCGCTTGATCTCAACAACATGTCTGGATATCAGGATCTTGATCGCTTCCCGGATGGTACCCCTACCAACATCCAGTTTTTCTGCAAGCTGGAATTCACTGGGCAGCTGCTGCCCTGTCTTGAACTCAGCATTCAGGATGGTTTCTGTCAAACGATCAGCAGTTTGCTCTGCCAGGGTTTTCTTGGTACGGACAGTTGTTTCCATGGCTAATCCCTCATTTATAATTACAGACTAACACGTATGACGTGCTACGTCTAGAATCTTCATGGAGACGCCCATGAAGATAGGTGAAAAAATGTTCATGTATAGAGAGCATCGAGATCAACTGAAGAGCCAAAAAAAACTCCCTCAAGCTTGCACCCTTGAAGGAGTTCCGCATATGCGCGGCCTGCATCTGCCGTTACCTCATAATGAGGGGGAAACAACGACAAGATACACGGTGGGGGAGAGAGTATATGACATAAGCTACTCACCCACTCGTTTGGACATTTACACTATATCAACAAAAACCTTGTCTGTTAAGTCCTTTCAAGATATTTTTTTCATTTCTTTGTTTATGAACAAATTGCTACTACTCGATTGCTTTGTATCAGTACATCTCATACACAATCGAAACCGTGGAAGAGACTTCCATGGACCCTGCAGGAATCTCGGTAGCCATGTCATAAGCAACAGCAGAGGCTGCTTCCATCTTCATTCTTGTATTGTATGGATTGGAAGCAACGGAGTATTCACTGATGGTAATGGGGGAACCAACATGCATGGATGAACTTTCTGCATAGAGCTCTGCTTTTGCCTTTGCATTCCCGATTGCTTCCAATCGCGCCTGCTCCAGTGCTTCACTCTTGTCCTCCTTGTCAAGCTGTACAGAGTTTAGGTAGATACCACTGACTTTTCCCATCTGATCAATAATGGACCCAAGGGCCTTCAGGTCACGTACCTTCACTGAAAGACTCTGGCTTGCAACCTGCCCTTCCAGGATCTGTTCTCCTTCATCCCATCGGTAACTGGGCCTCAAATTCAGTGAAGTGGTCTTGATATCAGCCTCAGCTATCCCATACTCATCAAGGACAGAGCGGAGCTGTGCCAGCTTTGCATTCGCAAACCTCTGGGCTTCCTCAGTGGTCTTCCCCAGTTCACTGACCTGAATGGAGAACGTAGCAATATCAGGGGTGACGGTAACCTTTGCCGTTCCATTCACCTCGATTGTCCGCACCAAATCCTTTCCCGTCATACAGGATGAGAATAAAATGACCATGGCAAGCGCCAATACAGGCAACACAAGACGTATTCGTTTCATCGTAGTTACTCCTTCTCCAATGTGGTCACCAACTCAGGACGCTTTTGTGCCTCCCGAAGAAAGAAACCCAAGGCAATCATCATAATACCATTATCATAGATGCCGGTGCCCATATCCGCAACCACCTGGGCTACCGGTACAGAGAACACATCCAGTTGTTCGTTCGGATCGAGTTCCTGTCCGGTTACATGCTCAGCACCCTCGACGAGATAGAAATAGGATCGGTTGTTCATGAATGCGGAGTTGGGACTGACATTTCCCAGAGCAGTAACCCTGCCCCCGGCAAGACCGGTCTCTTCCCGCAGCTCCCTGAGGGCAGCATCGAAGGGATCTTCCCCCTCTTCCACCACCCCGGCAGGAAACTCACGGGTAACGGTATTCGACCCATGACGGAACTGTTCTTCCATGATCATCATGGGAACACCACTCTCGTCACGGTACCAAGGGATTATCGTTACCCAGTTGGGTGCATCCACCTCTATAAAGGAAGAGCTCCGTCCATCAGTACTGGTACGATGAACGGTGCAAATGTCAAAGATGGGCCCCTTGAAGACCCGCTGACGCTGCCCGGACTTCCAAATGAGATGCTTCGTCTCCTTGCTCCCCCCTTCTTGCGAAAACGGATCAAACATATGCTTACTCTCCTTTCCTGGATGGACAGTTACTGCTGCATGTGGAACAAGCAGAAGGTGCACAGGAAGTAGTTCCAGCAAAATCAGTTGAACGATGGGATGAAACAGCAGTTCCGCTGTTGATCATCTGTGCAATTGCCTTCAATGCAGCAGAGGAAGGACTTGTAGGCTGCATACTCAGATAACTCTTGCCTGCATCCTCTGCCTCCATGAGAGGCACCTCAAGGGGGACACGCCCCAGGAAGGGAACACCCATCTCTTCGCACATCTTCTTTCCCCCACCAATTCCGAAGATAGGGATTTCTGTATTACAGCCTGGACAAATAAGACCACTCATGTTTTCCACGACACCCAGTATTGCCACACCCATCTTCCTCGAGAAGCTCACACTTCTTCGTGCGTCAAGGATTGCAACCTCCTGAGGGGTGGTTACAATGACCGTTCCTGTAAGTTCTGGAATCGTCTGGCAAACCGTGAGCTGCTCATCACCAGTACCCGGAGGAGAATCAATGAGTAAATAGTCCAACTCTCCCCAATTTGCTTGGGCAAGAAACTGTCTGATGGCTGCAATTTTCATGGGTCCACGCCAGACAATGGGGCTATCGGGGTCTATTGCAAAGGCAAGGCTCATTACCTTCAACCCTGGTCGGGCTTCAACGGGATAGAACGTCTCTCCACCATTCTCGGTAGTAAGAATCTCATTTTCACAACCGAGCATTTTTGCAACGTTCGGTCCATGCAGGTCCGTATCAAGAATGCCGACGGTACATCCACCGTCAACCAGTGCATTTGCCAGATTCACGGTAACAGTGGTCTTCCCCACCCCACCTTTTCCACTCATGACCAGGATTTTTCTCCCGATCTTATCCATATTTTCCCTGATTGCCTTGTCTTCGGCAATTCGCTGTGCAAAATCCATTCCTTCAGCCATATATATCCTTCTTCTTTCAGTAATTTTACCACAGAGTACCTTACTGCAAAGCACAAAAACAGACAAGTGAAGCAGACTACAGAGAGGCCACCATGTTAGATTCTATAAAAAGGTATCCAGATAATTGTATACAGGCAAACCAAAACTTCCAAAGAAGGGTGTTTTTTCGTATAAAAACCCTACCTCAAAAATGAGCTATGCTAAATTCCTAAAAGCATTTATCGTACCTTTACTTGAAACGCTCCCCTTGATTCCGATATACTAACCCCCAGTGTGTCATTTGTAGTCCTTGGCTACGATCACTATAAACCTTATTAGGAGTTCGTATGGTATTCTTAGCGCAACTACCGAAAGAGCAACTTGTCGCCCAGTTGGAGAATGGGGTCATCCTCATGATTCTGGGTATTGCTACGGTGTTTGTGTTTCTTACGTTGCTGGTTTTCCTTACAAAAGCCATGAGCGCAATTGCTAGAAAAATCGCACCACAGAAACCCAAAGCCGTCGTAAGCAGTCCCGCAGCTGTCACAGCTTCTGCATCTTCTGCCAATGACGCAGATATAGCAGCCGCAATCGTAGCAGCCTTCGCAAAGTCAAAAGAATAAGTAACCCCGGAGGATCATCTCAAATGAAGAAGAAAGTCAATTTTATGTGCACAGCGTTCCGTGACGGATTTCAGTCAGTATACGGTGCACGTGTATTCACCAAGGATTTCATGCCTGCAGTTGCAGCAGCCAAAGAGGCTGGCATCAATCATTTCGAAGCCGGCGGTGGCGCCCGCTTCCAATCCCTGTACTTTTACACCAATGAAGATGCATTCGCCATGATGGATGAATTCCGTCGTGTTGCCGGGGATGATGCAGACCTGCAGACCCTCAGCCGCGGTGTCAACGTTGTCGGTCTCGATTCCCAGCCAAGGGATATCATCGACCTGCACGCAAAGCTTTTCAAGAAGCACGGTATTTCCACCATCCGTAACTTTGATGCACTCAATGATGTCAACAACCTCATTGACAGTGGAAAGTCCATCGTGGACGCAGGGCTTCGCCATGAAGTCGTTGTAACGATGATGAGCCTTCCCCCAAACACCGAAGGCGCTCACGATCCAGACTTCTATGAAGCAACCCTGAAGCAGATCATGGATGCAGGAATTGAGTTCCAGTCTGTTTGTTTCAAGGACGCAAGTGGTACCTCTACCCCAGCATATGTGTACGAGACCATCAAGCGCGCTCGTAAGTTGCTCGGCAAGGATATGAACCTCGTATTCCACAGCCATGATACTGCAGGTGTATCAATCCAGCAGTATGTCAGTGCCATTGAAGCAGGTGCAAACCAGGTTGACCTCTCCATGAGCCCGGTTTCCGGTGGTACCTGTCAGCCAGACATCATCACCATGTGGCACGCACTGCGCCATACTGATTATGATCTGGGCATCGACATCAAAAAGATCCGTGAAGCTGAATCAGTATTCAGGGATTGTATGAAAGATTATATCATTCCCCCTGAGGCAATGACTGTCAGCCCTGAGATCCCGTTCTCACCGCTTCCAGGTGGGGCCCTTACGGCAAACACCCAGATGTTGCGTGACAACAACCTGATGGACAAATATCCTGCCATCGTCGAGGCAATGGCAGAGACTGTAGCAAAGGGTGGTTTCGGTACTTCCGTAACTCCTGTCTCCCAGTTCTATTTCCAGCAGGCTTTCAATAACGTCATGTTCGGACCTTGGAAAAAGATTGCAGAAGGCTACGGCAAGATGGTTCTCGGTTACTTCGGGAAGACTCCTGTAGAACCCGATGCCGAAGTTGTAAAGATCTGCGCTGAGCAGATGAAGATGGAGCCCACCACCAAGAAGGTTGTCGACATCAACGATGCCGATCCCAAGAAGGGTGCAAAGGTAGCAAAAGAGATGCTCGAGAAGGAAGGCCTTCCACTCACTGATGAGAACATCTTCATTGCTGCTTCCTGTAAGGAAAAGGGCATTCTCTACCTTACCGGCAAGGCTCAGGTAAACGGTATCTACAAGATTGACCGTGAGGAAGAAGCTGCAAAACAGAAGGGCGAGTACACCGTTACCGTCAATGGAAAGGCCTATGGCGTCAAGCTCACCAAGAACTCCGCCAAGGTTAATGGCAGTGACTATCCTCTCAATGTTGCTTTCGGCATCGACGAGAGTGCCATCGAGGCAACCAAGGATGCCGCCGGTAGTGCTCCTGCTGCAGCCAGCGGTGCTGCTGCACCTTCTCATGAAGCTGTCTCGGTCAATGCACCAATGCCAGGTCTGATCCTCCGTATAGATGTGAAGGAAGGCCAGCAGGTCAAGAAGAACCAGGTGCTTTTGATCATGGAAGCCATGAAGATGGAAAATGAGATCTATGCACCTTGTGATGGCGTAGTAACTAAGATCGCCGTAAGCCAAGGCCAGCAGATGCAGAGCGATGACGAATTGCTGGTGATCAGCTAAAGGAGACTCTGAGATGATTGGTTCCGCGTTTAATCAACTCTGGCAGTCCACTGGGCTGTTCGGATTCTTGGGGTTGGTAGAAGGCTTCGGTGTCGGCAATCTTGTCATGATCATCGTTGGCTTTGTCCTCCTCTATCTTGCCATAGTAAAGAACTTTGAACCTTTACTGTTGGTAACCATTGGGTTCGGTTGTATCCTCTCGAACATCCCTATGGGATATGCAGCAAGCATTGATCCTACCTCAGGAGCTCCTGGGTTTATCAAGTTGTTGTTCGATATGGGTATCGATACCGGTCTCTTCCCGATTTTGATCTTCATGGGTGTTGGTGCAATGACGGACTTCGGCCCGCTTATTGCCAACCCCAAGACCCTGTTGCTCGGTGCAGCAGCCCAGGCAGGCATCTTTGTTGCCCTGCTCGGTGCCCTTGCCCTGAGCTTCATCCCTGGGATCAACTTTGACCTCTTCGCTGCTGGTTCCATCGGAATCATCGGTGGTGCTGACGGTCCGACGGCCATCTATGTGACCAGCCGCCTCAAACCGGATTTGCTGGGCCCCATCGCCGTAGCTGCCTACAGCTACATGGCATTGGTTCCCATCATCCAGCCCCCGATCATGCGAGCCCTGACCACCAAGGAAGAGCGGATGATCAAAATGCAACAGCTTCGCCCGGTTTCAAAGTTGGAGAGAATACTCTTCCCCTTGACCGTTCTGACCGCTTGCGCAGTCTTGCTCCCCTCCGCTACCCCGCTCATCGGTTCGCTGATGTTCGGTAACTTGGCCAAGGAGTGCGGTGTGACCAACCGTCTTTCGGACACTATGCAGAATGCATTGATGAATATCGTAACGATTTTCCTCGGCCTCTCTGTTGGTTCGAAGATGGAAGCTTCCCACTTCCTCAACCTGAATACCTTGGGAATCCTGCTGCTCGGTATGATAGCATTCTCCATCGGTACCGCTTCTGGTTTGCTGATCGCAAAACTGATGAACAAGCTCGACCCGAAGCATCCATTGAACCCACTCATTGGTAGTGCTGGTGTTTCGGCTGTACCAATGGCTGCCCGTGTTTCCAGCAAGGTCGGCCAGGAGTCTGATCCCCAGAACTTCCTGCTCATGCACGCCATGGGCCCGAATGTGGCTGGTGTTATCGGCTCTGCCGTTGCAGCTGGTGTCTTGCTTGCAGTCATCCCGTTCATGATGGCCTAGCAGAAAAAGTTATTACCTATCACAAGAGCCTATCCTAACCGATAGGCTCTTGTTTTTTGCCCTTTCCTTCATTGGGTCTCTGGGATATAGTTAAGGCCATGTGGTATATCATACTCGTCCTCATCATTGCATTCATACTCTGGAACACGACCCTGATCGGTTATCGTGACAGGAATGTCGCGCCCCTCACTGTCGATGAATCCAAGCTATGCTGTGAGGAAGCAAAGAGTATCAAGAAGACAAAACAGGATACCAAGCAGGCCATCTTGCTTGTTCACGGCTTCCCCTCCACCCCCTCGGTCTATCACTACAGTGCTGAGCGGTTTTTCGAAGCGGGACTGGATGTGTATGCGCCTTTGATGCCTGGCTTTGGAACCGATCCAGACCAGTTTGCCTACACCACCTTCACCCAATGGTTCTCCTACCTCTGTAAGTACTATGAGACCCTGAGAGGACAGTATGATACGCTTTACGTACTGGGCATCAGTATGGGGGGTATGATGACCCTCAAGCTGGGAGAAACCTACTGCCAGAGTACACTTGCTCCCGATAAGCTGGTAACTATAGCGGCCCCTGTGGTCTACAATAGCCTGAAGGACGGTGTCATTACGGATTGGAAACAATATATATCCAGAACCCTCGGGCTCTTTACACCCTCCATCGGGGCACATGTGGTTGCTGGCAATCCTAAGGGAGAAGACGGCAGTGAGTACTGGTATGGCTATGGAGGGATCTTTATCCGTCCAGGCCTAAGCTTGGTCCATGCCATGAAGGATGTCAGAAAGAATCTGGGAAAGATAACCTGTCCCTTATTTTCCATTCATGATGTCAACGACCAGACTGTTCCGTTCAAGAATCTCAAGATCATAGAGAGGGAACAGAATAGTGTTGACTTCCATATCCTTGAAACGGAGATGGACAACTACAACCACAGTAGACATGCCCTTCTCCTCTATCGATCTATCCAGCAATCATTAACCGATACCATTCTTGAATTCTTGCGAAAAAAGGAGAGTACAAATCATGCCCAAGCGTAAAGACTATCTCAGTTGGGACGAATATTTCATGGGAGTGGCCGTCCTTTCGTCACTCAGAAGCAAAGATCCGAGCACCCAGGTTGGGGCGTGTATCGTGAACAGTGACCATAAGATTGTTGGTGTGGGATACAATGGTTTCCCGATCGGGGTGGATGATGATGACATCCCCTGGGAGCGGGAAGGAGAGTGGCTCGAGACAAAGTATCCCTATGTTTGTCATGCTGAGCTGAACGCCATCCTCAACGCTATCAGCAGCAACCTGAAGGGGTGCACGCTGTACGTTGGCCTGTTCCCTTGCAATGAGTGCGCGAAGGCAATCATCCAGTCAGGGATCAAGGAAGTGGTCTTCCTTTCCGACAAGTACAGTGAAGCAGACAACACGAAAGCATCCAAGTTGATGTTTGACAAGACCGGTGTTGCCTACCGACAACTGGTTCCCCAGCATGGTTCGATTCTGCTCAAATTGTCATGAAGATTCTTTCTGTCTGCCTGAACCCAACTTTCCAGATTACGATGCGCTTCCCCTCTTTCTCTCTCGGGGAGGTGAATCGTGCCCAGGAACACTATCTGGATGCGTCAGGAAAGGGAATGAACGCAGCAAGAATAGTCAGCCAACTTGGGCATGAGAGCCTCTTGCTTACCCACTTGGGAGGGAACCGTACAGAGGAGATGCTTGGCCTTTGCAGGAAGGATGGGGTTTCCCCGCTCTGGGCGGATAGTGGAAGTGCCATAAGAACCTGTGTTACCGTCCTCACAAACGAGGGAACGACTGAGCTGGTCCAGGAACCCTTTCCAGTTGATCCCGCCTGCGAGAAGCCCATCAGAAACCTCTTCTCCCAGAGCATCAAGGATTGTGATGGCTTGATCATTCTGGGTACCCGTGCTCCTGGGTATTCAGACAATCTCTATGCAGACTTTGTCATGGAAGCAAAGATGCTGGGGAAGTTTGTCTTGCTCGACTTGAAGGGTGAAGACCTGAAGCGCTGTCTCCCCCACCACCCTGATGTGGTGAAGATCAACCTCAGTGAAGCTGTCCAGACCTTCCTTGGGATCAAGCTGGCAGAACACCAGGATACCGAAGATCTCAAGGCGACTGTGGGGGAAATGCTCGGGCGGTTGTATGAACAGTATGGAAGTACATTCGTACTCTCTCGGGGATCATCTGAACTCTGGGTACAGGACTCTCATTTTTTTAGTTCTCCAACTCTAGAAACAGAAGTCGTGAATACCATCGGGTGCGGAGATTCCTTGAGTGCGGCCCTGACAGTGCAGTTGCTAAAGGGCGAAAAACTGCAACAAGCAGTATTCAACGCAACAAAAGTTGCAACAATGAGTGCAAAATCTATACATCCTGCTAGTATTGTCTAGTTTTTTTGCTCATAGTAATGGTGCATAAAGATAGTAATACTTTTATGTTTCACTAAAATTGCAACACATAAATCTTCATTTTCCATCGATATTCACTGTAAATATCACTGATAGCTCAATTTATTAATCGATAATTTCACAACTATTTGCATATTTCTTTTGACAGAGCATCCAATCCACCTCTATACTGGAAAAAGCTTAGACCCAGTAAAATGGGTTGATATTCCAAGAGGAGAAGGAACATGAAAAAATTTCTGACAATTCTGTTTTGTCTTGCGCTCGTCAGTGGCTCGCTTTTTGCTGCAGGCAGCAGTGAAGCTCCAGCTGAAGAGGCTGATTCCAATGTGGTCAAGATTGCCTTGATCATCGAGAACACCATTGACGACAAGGGCTGGTGCCAGGCAATGCACGATGGTATCATCGCTGCACAGAAAAGCCTGCCTGGTCGTATTGAGTACAGCTACACAGAGAAGATGAAGCCAGTTGATGCCGGTTCTGCTGCACGCCAGTATGTTGCCCAGGGTTTTGATATCATCATCGCCCACGGAGCACAGTACAAGAACCTCATCATGGAAATGGCTGAAGAGTATCCTGATGTTTCCTTCGCCTTTGGAACCAGCGCCGAGGTTGGTCCGGACAATGTATTCACCTACATGCCAGAAAGTGAAGAGACCGGCTACCTTTCCGGTATCATCGCTGGTATGACCACCAAAGCCAATGTGATCGGCCTTGTCGGTCCTGTTGATGCAGGGGACGCAGCCCGCTACAACCGTGGTTTCGTCCTCGGTGTCCAGGCTGTCAATCCAAAAGCCAAGATCATGGTCGCACACAGTGGATCCTTCAGTGATTTCGTAAAAGCTGGAGAGGTTGCACAGTCCCAGATCAGAAGTGGCGCCGATGTATTGACCGGAAGCAGCCAGCAGGCTCTCGGTGCTCTTCGTGCCGTAGCTGACTACCCCAATGAAGAGATTTGGTGGGTTGGTCAGGATATCGCTCAGATTCACATCACCGAAGGCTACAAGGTTATTGCAGCTTCTTCCTACAACTATGCATCCGTCATCGAAGGCCTCGTTGCCAAGCTTGATGCCGGTGTATTGGGCGGAGAGGTCATTCCTTTGAACTTCAAGAACGGTGGATTCGTATTTGAGTTCAACCCTGAACTTGAAAACATGTATGCAGGAGAGATTGAAGAGAAGGTCAATGCTGCCATCGATTCCTTCAATGCTGCAAGTGGGACCATCAACTACACCAGTGTTGATTACTCCAAACTGTAAGCACATTGTTTCCCAGTCATGCAGGGATTACTCTGCATGACTGCTTTTTTTTGATTATTTCCCACGGAGGCTTCCCCCATGGAACTCACACAGAAGAAAATAACCAACCTACGCGTGGAACACATTACCAAGCGATTCCCTGGAGTCTTGGCAAGTGATGACATCACCTTGGAGATATCCGAGGGCCAGATTCTGGCGCTGGTTGGAGAGAACGGAGCGGGTAAGACGACCTTGATGAATATTCTCATGGGTCTCTACCAGCCGGACGAAGGACGCATACTCATCAATGGTGAGGAAGTGCATTTCCGCTCCCCGAATGATGCCTTTGCAGCAGGGCTTGGTATGGTACACCAGCAGTATATGCTGGTTGCAAACATGACCGTCCTGGAGAACATTGCCCTTGGATTCAAGGCAGCATGGTCACCACACAAGTTGGACCTTGAGATGGTGCGTGACCGGATAAATGAAGTAGCGAAAAAATACGGGCTCGTAGTCGATCCCGATGCGTATATCTGGCAACTCTCCGTTGGCGAGCAACAACGGGTAGAACTGGTAAAGACACTCTGCTTGGGTGCACGGTTCCTGATCCTCGATGAGCCAACCAGTGCACTTACCCCACAGGAGACTGATGAATTGATCACACTGCTCAAGAATATGAGCAGCGAACTTTCCATCATCTTTATCAGCCACAAGCTGCAGGAAGTAAAAGATCTTTCGGACAAGATCACCATTCTTCGTCATGGTGCGGTTGTCTTCGAGGGAAATACCCATGAACACTCCCCTTCCGACATCGCTGCATTGATGACCGGGCATGAGGTTGACCTCCCTCTGAACGAAGAGCCCGCATGTGAGGGTGTTCCTGTTTTGGATATCAAGAATCTCAACGTGAAGAGCGATCGTGGGTTTCTTGCACTTCAGGACCTGAACCTAACGATCTGCTCCGGTGAGATCGTCGGTCTTGCCGGTGTATCAGGAAATGGGCAGAGGGAGTTGTCCGAAGCCATCAATGGGCTGAGAAAAGTAGAAAGTGGGGAGATCCAGTTCTACGGCGAGAATATTGCAAACAAGAGCCCTCACCACATCATAGAAGCTGGCATGGGGTATATCCCTGAAGAACGCAATACAGAAGGCATTGTCCCTTCCTTCTCGATGAAGGAGAACCTTATCCTCAAGGATACGGAGCATGGTGAATTCAGCAACCACGCCTTTCTGAAGAATAAGGCAATCGACAAGAATGCTGAGGACCTGCGTGTCAAGTTTGATATCCGTAGCCCCAACATCGCCGTTGCAGCTGGTTCGCTCTCTGGAGGAAACATCCAGAAAGTCATCCTTGCCCGAGAGATCTCGAGGAGACCAAAATTCCTGATCGCCGTCTACCCCATCAGAGGGCTGGACCTTGGGGCAGCAGAGTTCATCCACAAGCAACTCTTGGAGATCAGGCGTGAAGGAGTCGGCATCCTCCTCATCAGTGAGGAACTGGATGAGATTCTCGACCTTTCAGACCGTGTGGCGGTAATCTTCAAGGGACAGATCCAGAAGGTGCTTGATAGGAAAGACGCCAATCGAAGGAGTCTCGGTATTTTGATGGCAGGAGTGAAAGATGACCAAACAGTTTAGGATACTCTACAAGGTTACCATCATCATTCTGGCCATTCTGGCTGCAATGTTGATCGGTTCGGTAATTCTATTGACCATCGGGGCTGATGTCTTCAAGACCTACATGGTCATTCTCTTCGAGCCTTTGAAGACAACCCTCCAGTTCACCGAGGTTCTGATCAGGGCGATACCGCTCACGATCATTGCGCTTGGCATTTCAGTTGCCTACAGAAGCGGCATCATCAACATCGGTGGAGAGGGGCAGATGGCAATGGGAATTCTCGGTACCACTGCAGTGGCTCTTGCATTCCCTGAACTCCCAAAACCCATCCTTCTCCCGATGGCAGTTTTGGCTGGAGCAATGGCAGGAGGGGTCTGGGGATTCATACCAGGAATCCTGAAGGCAAAGCTACAGGTCAGTGAGTTGCTTTCAACGGTAATGCTCAACTACATTGCCGCCCAGTTCTATACATTTATGCTCCGCGGACCTTTCCTCGATCCAGCAGAGCTCACGATGGGTAGCGGAACTCCCCAGTCCATGAGACTTTCAAAGGGGATCTGGCTTGATCGATTCCTCAAGGGAACCCGATTGCATACCGGCATCTTCTTTGCGTTGCTGCTTGCATTGCTCATCTTCTTCCTCCTGTGGAAAACGAACTATGGGTATAAGATGAGGGCAGCTGGGGCAAGTGCCCGAGCAGCCAAGTACGGCGGTATCAGTGTTACCTGGTATCTGGTCATTGCCATGGTCATCAGTGGTGCGTTTGCCGGTATGGCAGGAGCCATTGAGATAGCAGGCGTACACCGCCGAGCAATTGAAGGTATTACCGGAGGATACGGATTCAGTGGAATCGTTGTCGCCCTCTTTGGAGGATTGCATCCGGCTGGCATCATACCGGCATCATTCTTCTTTGGGCTCCTGATCGTTGGAGCTGACATGACCCAACGTATGGTTGGGGTACCGGCCAATATGGTCAATGTACTGCAGGGTGTCATCATCCTGGTCATCGTTGCTACCAAGATGATCCTCGCCGACCCCTACTTGATGGAACGAATCTGGCGCAAATACCAAGGAATCGGCAAAAAACATGTGGAGGTGGAAGCATGAACTTTATCGTAAATATTCTGAGTCTGGGCATCCCCTTCTCCGTCGCCCTTCTCATCGCCAGCCTTGGAGAGATGTTCAACCAGAGAGCAGGTGTCTTCAACCTTGGCTGTGAAGGTATTATGGCAATGGGAGCATTCCTTGGAATGCTTGTTCCCTACAGCATTGGACAGGGTGGTCCCACTTCTGGAATGTATAATGTCCTGGGGCTGGGTCTTGCCATGGTGGTTGGTGCCTTGTTTGGTATCTTCTTCGCCTTTGTTGTAGTCACATTCCGTGCCCCACAAGGCATTGCAGGTATCGGACTACAGATGTTCGGGGTTGGTACTGCCGGTACACTGTTCCGCCACTTCATCGGTGGAACACAGTCAGTACCTGGTATCGGAAACCTTCCCATTCCAGGACTCTCCAAGATCCCCTTTATCGGTCCAATTTTCTTTAGCCACAATGTCTTGGTGTATCTCGCTTTCCTCTTCGTTCCTCTTGCATGGTACATCCTGTTCAAGACACCATGGGGACTCAGGGTACGTGCAGTTGGCACAAATCCGCGTGCCGCTGACTCAATCGGTATCCAGGTCAACAGGGTTCGCTATCAGGCACTTGCTGTGGGAGGTGCATTGGCTGGCTTGGCGGGTGCATACCTCTCTCTAGCCCAGGTGAAAATGTTCAGCGATGAGATCATCGCAGGACGAGGGTTCATCGCAGTTGCCTTGGTTTACTTCGGACACTGGCATCCGGTGAAGATCATGGGAGGAGCACTGCTGTTCAGCCTGGCACAAGCCTTGCAGCTGGCCATCCAGGGCCAAGGCATCAACTTCCCCTACGAGTTTGCGGTCATGTTGCCCTATGTGATGGTCATCATCGTCCTTGCATTCAGCAGGGAGAGCCAGTTGCTTGGTCCTACATCCCTTGGAAAACCATTCAACCGAGAAAAGCGGATTTAGGATATCTGTACCAACGGCAGAAATGGGCGTTGCTCATTTCTGCCTTGCTCAGATTATTTTTGCAAATTTGCGGTATACTGCAACATAATACGCAACAAACAGAAACTTACCGCAACAGATTGTTGACTTTTTGCGGGTTCATTGCAATCATGAAGATGTATAGCATCACAGACCGACGTATCCAATTCTGGGTACTGACGCTAAGCGGCTAGCACCTGTTCCCAAAGAAACATACGTACCAACGTACGATGGAGAGCACAGCTATGTATGCATTCAGCGTAAATGGAAATCAGATTACCTACAACGGAGAGGACAAGAAACTCCTTAGGTTCCTCCGTGAAGACTTGAATCTAACCGGCACCAAGGACGGCTGCAGTGAAGGTATTTGTGGTACCTGTACTGTCCTGGTGGACGGAAAGAAAATGAAGGCTTGTACAATTCCTCTCTCAAGGCTTGAAGGGAGGACGGTTACCACCGTTGAGGGCCTCTCTGCCCGGGAAGCAGAGGTCTATGGCTACTGCTTTGCCGAAGCTGGAGCTGTGCAGTGCGGGTACTGTACCCCCGGTATGATCATCAGCGCAAAAAGCTTGCTCGATACGAATCTATCCCCTACCCGTGAAGAAGTGACTAAAGCGATCAGGGGGAATATTTGCCGCTGCACTGGATATAAGAAGATAGAGGAAGCAATCCTGATGTGCGCGGAGTTCTTCCGCGAAAACCGTTCAGTCCCTACAACGGAGGAAGAGCCAAAGCTCGACAAACGTTACCGCCGTGTGGATGCTGAGCCCAAGGCACTGGGGAAAGGTTTATATGCCGATGACATCAGAATACCCGGCATGCTGCATGCAAAGGCTGTCCGTTCTGCATTTCCTCGTGCAAAGGTTCTTTCCATTGACGATATAAAAGCAAAGTCACATCCTGATTTTGTCCGTATCATCACCAGTGAGGAGGTCCCTCATAACATTATCGGGCACATCAAACAAGACTGGCCTGTATTCATTCCTGTTGGGGAGATTACCCGGTACACAGGGGATGCCATCTGCCTTGTCGTTGGAAAGAGCCCTGAAACGTTGGAAGAACTTGCAAACCTGGTGGAGGTTTCCTATGAAGTGCTCCCCCCTGTACTCGATATTTATAAGGCACTCGAGGAAGAATCCCCAAAGGTGCATGAGGATGGAAACCTACTCTCACTGGAACATATACAACGAGGGGATGTAGAGAAGGCCTTCAAAGAGAGTACACACGTCATTACCAGAACCTACAAGACCCCTTACACTGAACATGCATTCATGGAACCAGAGTGTGCAGTAGGATTACCTGAAGGTGAAGGTGGGGTTCTTGTTCATACTTCCGGCCAATCCATCTATGATGAACAACATGAGATCTGTACGATGCTTCAGCTGCCAGCGGAGAAAGTACATTGTCACAGCATGCTAGTCGGTGGAGGATTCGGCGGCAAGGAGGATATGAGTGTCCAGCACCATGCAGCGCTTGCTGCTTGGATACTCAAAGCACCAGTAAAGGTGAAACTGACCCGTCAGGAGAGCCTGCAGGTCCATCCAAAGCGTCATCCTATGGATATTGAGATTACCACAAGTTGTGATGATGAAGGCCACCTTACCGGTGTTAAGGCGATTATTTTGGCCAATACAGGAGCCTACGCCTCCCTTGGAGGTCCGGTACTCCAAAGAGCATGTACCCATGCCTCAGGTCCATACAACTTCCAGAACTTCGAGGTCATCGGCAAGGCAATCTATACGAATATGGTCCCCTCCGGTGCCTTCAGGGGCTTTGGTGTTACCCAGAGCTGTTTTGCCGTGGAATCGAATATAAATCTGCTGGCTGATGAACTGGGAATGGACTATTACGAGATTCGGAGAATCAATGCACTCAAGCCTGGGGACATCATGCCGAATGGGCAGATTGCTGGAGAGGACACCGGTGTCCTTGAATGCTTGGAGGCTGTAAAGGATGCCTATTACTCCTCCCCCAGGGCAGGCATTGCCCTTGCATTCAAGAACAGTGGACTTGGTGTCGGCTTCCCTGATACTGGCCGCTGCATTCTCTCGGTTGAGCAAGGAAAGGTACATATCAGGACCAGTGCTGCATGTATGGGACAGGGAGTAGCCACAGTCTGTACCCAGATGCTTGGAGAGACCTGTTCACTGAAGGCGAACCAGATTGTGGTTGAGGATCCCGATACCGTCAGAACTCCTGACTCGGGCACCAGCACAGCAAGTCGGCAATCGGTCTTCACGGGTGAAGCGGTGAGAAGAGCGGCCTTAAAGCTGAAGGACGATCTACAGGTATCATCCCTCAAGGAGCTGGAAGGTAAGGAGTACTTCGGAGAGTACACGTCCATCACCGACCCAATTACCAGCAAAAAGAAGAATCCTGTAAGCCATGTGGCATACAGCTATTCAGCTCAGGTTGTTATCCTTGATGAGGCAGGGAAACTGGAGAAGGTTGTTGCTGCTTGTGATGTAGGGCAAATTGTCAATCATCAAGCGCTCACCGGCCAGATAGAAGGTGGTGTGACCATGGGTCTCGGTTATGGTTTGACCGAGGATTTCCCGATTGAGGAAGGATACCTGAAGGTACGCTATGGTACCTTGGGACTGCTTCGCAGCACCGATGTACCTCCCTTGGAAGTAAAGCTGGTTGAAGGACCTGGAAAGCATCCTGTGGCCTATGGCGTAAAGGGGGTTGGTGAACTAACCACCATCCCTACTGCTCCTGCATGCCAGAATGCATATTATCGGTATGATAAGAAGTTCCGGACCTCCTTGCCACTGGAAGATACTCCCTACCGCAAGAAGAAACACTAAGCTCCAAGAGTATTCTCAAAACACCCAAGGAATTGAACCTTGGGTGTTGTTACAAGAAGTTCATATCACAATTACTTTGTAAGTGCAGTAATAGGTACTACATAGACACCATCTTCTCGTAGATAAGCAGCATTAGACAGCCCACAGATAACGCATACAACTTTCGGGGGTTTCGCTTTCGGATTACTTTCCATTAGGCTCTTCATACGCAACAAGTTTACCGCTGCATCATCAATCTGATGAGCTCCCAACTCGATCTCAAACGCACCCCAGGTACCATCTTTCATCTCGATTACTGCATCAATTTCATTGTCATGATAATCTTGGTAATGAAAAAGCTTCGCATCATTGGCTTCAGCATAAATTTTCAGATCTCGTTCACAGAGTGCTTCAAATAAAAATCCCAGTGTTTCCATATCTCCGAGCAGGCTTTCCTCTGTCGCTCCCATGAGAGCACATGCCAATGAGGGATCTGAAAAATGTCGTTTTTCAGCCTGTTTTACACGTAATGATGATCTAAAATGGGGTCCATAGGGTTTCTGATTATCCAAGAGAAACAATCTTTCAAAAACTGAAAGATAATCGGAAATTGTATCTTCATGTATATCAGTGTCATCATTTACTTTAATATCTTTTTTCAAGGTGTTATTGGAAACAGTAGTGCTTTCATTTCTCGCCAATGATCTTAAAAGCAACTGCATTTTGGTGATGTCTCGCTTTCTCTCATCAACACGATTGATGTCATTAGTAATGATAGCATCAAGGTATTGCTCAGGTAAAAGAGACGCTAAACTATCATCAATATCCAGTGACCCTGGCCAACCACCCCGTACAATATGCCGAATAATCTTTCCTAGATCGATTTCACCCGTTAAGACAGAAGGATATATATTGCAGAATAGTCCTTGCAAAGAAACATCGCCAGTTGAAAAACCCATTTCAAACAGTGACATAGGTCTCATACGTAGCCGGGCAATTCTACCTGCTCCACTGTGTACCACCCCTTTTCTATTTGGAGTTGACGACCCTGCTAATATAAACTGCCCTTTCTTCTTGCTTTTATCTGATGCAAATCTTACAGCGTCCCAAAGCGAGGGTACTTCCTGCCACTCATCAATAAGACGGGGAGTGTCTCCTTTAAGCACTAAAGAGGGATCCATTTGGGCTAATTTTTTATTACTGAAATTTCCAGCTGGAGATCCAACATAAAAAACACTCTTACTATGATGTAGCGATGTTTCGGTTTTTCCGCACCATTTTGGCCCTTCAATGCATACTGCTCCAAATGCTTCAAGATATTTTGTAACTTTCTCATCAATTAATCTCGGAAGGTACTCATTTTTACTCATAGTTTCTCCATCCTTACTAGTAATGATATCCCAACCGGGCAGATTTCTCTGCCCTAAGAAAATCTTGCAAACCTCGCAGGATTGTGCATCAATGGAGAGGATACATTTGTTTCCCTACTCCATACTGAGACTCGAGGTCAGAGAATGCAATGGATTGAGCGATTGAATGAAGCACTTAACTATGTGGAAGAACACCTGGATGGTGAAATTTCTTATGAAAAAGCGGCCCGGTTGGCAAACTGTTCAACCTACCACTTCCAGAGGATGTTCACCTATATAGCAGGAGTTCCCCTGGGAGAGTACATCCGTAGAAGGAAGCTGACCAAGGCAGCCCTAGCACTACAGCAAGGGGAAAAAGTCTTGGATGTTTCGCTACGCTATGGATATGACTCCCCTACCTCCTTCACCCGGGCGTTTCAGACACTCCATGGAGTGAACCCCTCTGAAGCGAAGAAGGAAGGTGCTTCCTTGAGAGCTTTTCCAAGGATCAGCTTCAGCCTGACCATCAAAGGAGACCAGGAAATGGAGTATCGAATTGAACGGAAGGACGCATTTCGCGTAACGGGGGTTTCTCTCAAGCTTGTCAAAGACATGGAAGAGAACATGAAAACAATACCGCAGTTCTGGGGTGAGAAGACCATGGATGGAACCATTCCCAAGCTGTGTTCACTCTTGAAACCAGGGCATGGACTCTTCGGTCTCTGCACCAACACCGATGAGAAAGACTATTGGCTCTATACCATAGGAATTGAATTGGATGAAGGTGCTACCCTTGAAGGGATGGAAACCCAGGAAGTGGATGCTGCACTTTGGGCGATATTCCCCGGTAGGGGGAAAATGCCTCAAGTTATCCAAGATGTAGAACGACGTATCATGACCGATTGGCTGCCAACCAGTGGATACGAACTGGCAAAAGGGGTTGATGTTGAGTTGTACCTCTCAGAAGACCCTTCTGACCAAGCGTTCGAGGTCTGGATGCCGATCAGGAAACAAGGCTGATTATTACTAATTGAGAGAGCTCCTTAAGGGGGGCTCTCTATCATAATTGGGCACTTTGTATAGAAATCCATACCAAAAGCGCCATCTTTCACTTGGAAGCAATAAAAGCAGATGGTATGGTTTATGCATGATACTCAAACAAACATGTTTCCTGGGTCCAGATTACTCTCTGCACAAGAAAGACATAAGAATAGAAGAAGGAACCATCACTGATATTGAGGATTCCTTGCACGAGAAATCGGGAGAAGAAGTCATCGATTGTTCAGCCTTCCTGCTCTACCCCGCCCTCGCTGATTGTCATGTGCATACACCAGACACGCTGCTCAGGGGGCTCTTCAGCGATATGAGCCTCCATAATTGGGGTAACGAGACAGAACAAGGACGACTGCAAACAGATCTGTTTGAATATCTCGACAACAGTGTAGACACACCCGCATTTGAAACGCTTGTTCTATATGCCTATCTGCAATATGTGAAATCAGGTGTAGGATTCATCGTAGAGACTGGACAGGCGGATGAGAGCAGTGGGATTCTGGAAGCATGTGCTGAGAAGATTGGTATCAAGGCCTTGGTTGACTGGTACGACGAGAATCCCAGCCATGAACTTACCTGCAATCACATACAGCGTGGCACCCATCTACCAGAAGAAGAGGACCTGGATGAAAAAGGCCTGCAGGAAGCAACCCAAAGAGTTGAGAAAACTGCTTGGCCCCTCATGACCCACTGTCTGGAGACACGCTTCAGAAGAGAAGAAGTACTCAGGAAATTTGGCATGTCCACTGTGGAATTGCTGGAAAAGAAAGCCCTGCTCGGCAAGCAAACGATTCTGTTCCATTGTGTGGAGACTACTGAACGGGACCGCGCAATGCTTGCTTCAAGCAAGGCAACAATCGTGCACTGCCCGATTTCCAACCTCATCTCTGGAGCACGTTCCATGAACCTTATAGATCTAATGGAGCGAGGGGCTCGTATCACACTGGGAACCGATTTTCTCACTCATGATATCTGGGAAGTCATGCGCACCACCTACGCAGAGCTGAAGCAGAGCAACAAGAGCGAACACCTCGGGGCATCCCATGTCTGGAACATGGCGAGCAAGGCAGCAGCCCCGATAGCTTCTTCCTCAGGATACCAAGGGACGATTGCCGTTGGAGCTCCGGCCGACATGCTCTTCGTGGAGGACGGGCTTGCTCTCTCCCCGCTTATAGAAACGCCGGGATTCTCCAATGTCGCCTACAATACCTTGATCCACACCCGACCCTCCATGATCAAACACGTTATGCTCGGTGGGCGTTGGATAATACAGGAAGGACGGTGCCTTACGATCGATGAAGAAAAACTTGAGAGGGAATATACGGCGATTTTACGAAGTGTGCTCGCCGAGAAGCTCGTCAATCGCCCTGATGGCAACTCGCATTGAACTGATTCTTCTCTCCAGCAGGATCCTTTGAGGACTCCCTTGGGCTAGTTTTGCGTATGACCGCTCCAAGGAAGGAACAAGACCCGAGAGAACTGCATTACCTTCCTTGAGCTCATCTATGGTATATGATGAAGCATCAGCAAAGAGTACAGCAAACCCTAGCCGATATGCACGCAGGCGTCTCTCGGCCAATGCCGTGGAGGCTCCTTTTCCCTGAAGGGTTAATATGGTTTTCTCCAACTTTTTTATTGTGGAGAGAAAGGAAGCATTCACGATATCATTTTCTCTGCTTAACATACTCATTTGTATACCCTACATGTGCCTTGCCTGAAAAGCACTATGCCGGCCCTCCCAGGAGAGTCGGCATAGACGTAGAATTGGGTTTCCTACCTAGAATGCACTTCTGTAATATTCCCAGTCAGAGAGTAGCTCCTCAATGATTGAGTTGGTAACAGCAAACCCGTTTTCCATACCAATTGAGAATGCTCCTGATGAGGCATCCAGGCTCTCTGTCACACTCTGCCCAGGATGTGGCTGGTCGTAGTTGACTACATCCCTGATGACAAGAAGTCGGTCAAGTTTGTTCTCATTCATGGCAACCACCCCAAATGCATTGTCTTCCATCTGGGTGACCATATAGGTACCAGCATCGTAAGCAGCACATACATCATCAGCATGTTCGCTGGAGGCTTTTCCGTGCCAATAGCTGTCACCGGTAACAGAGACTCCTCTACGAACAGCCGGAGTTTCCAGAGCCTCTTCGGCTGAATACAGCTTCCTATACTCCTTGGCAGCTTTCGCATCGTTCAGTGGGACATTCTGAACAAGTCCAAATGCCCAATCGACCAGAGAAGAGTTGAGTCTGATATACCCTGAACGATCATACCCGGAAGAACGCAAGAACAGGGAATCAGAATCTTTCGGATTATCTGATTCCTTCCATGCATGACCAAGTTCATAGTCGACCAGAGCATCTGCAATTACCACATCCCCAAGCGTACCACGCTCTGGGTTCATCCCTGAGCAACCGCTGATAAGTATATAGGTATCGCTGAAATCAAATCGATCATCACGAAGGATGGTAGTCAAGGTTGCTCCTGCTTGGGCTTTTCCCATTCCTGCAATTGCACCAGCAACACCCTCTTCATTGACATAGAGCGTCAATGGCATGGCATTCAGCTCATAAGACTCTGCACCATCAAAATAGGCTTCATAGAAGTGTTGGAACTCCCCTGCGAAGTCCCCCTTATTTTCCCCTACTTCGAACATGCCAAACACCAGCACCTTGATCGGTTGCTTCTCTTCAATCGGTTGCGCACTTATCATGGACATGGCAATAAGCAACAATCCTACAACAAGCATCCCTCGTATTCTTTGTTTCATTTTTGGACCTCCATCCTTAAAACTACCTACAGCGTATGAAAGGTGAAAAAGAACTACAAGAGGAGTCAAATGTCATATTACTTCACTCGGGAATATAGGTTTTGAAGGATTATCAAGATAATTCTTACAATTTTTATAAATATGTCAATAATATATCGATGGTCAAAGTAATCCATACATAAAAAATATATCCTCTTTCGATCTTGAGTTTTTTGATAGGGCATCGATAAAAAGAATCTTTTCTAACACTTTTACAAAATCTGTAATTATGTTAATGTTAGGCTATACTAGCACCTGCAATAAAGGAATGTAGCATGACAATACCGGATTTAGAAACATTACATACAAATCTCAAGAGCGTATTGCACCATTGTGTGCAACAACTCCATCTAGGGGAGGTCAAGCCTGCTATTGAGAAAATCCTCAGTTCAAAGATTACCTGGCCGGAGCTGAGAATCGGAAACCTTGTGGCAAAGACCCCTATCGTACAAGGGGGAATGGGAGTTGGAATCTCTCTCTCCTCACTGGCATCGGCTGTTGCCAATGCTGGAGGTATTGGGGTAATTGCAGCCAATGGAATAGGCCTGCTTGAGAAAGACTACTATGAGGACGGTAGAGCTGCCAATCTCAGAGCATTCAGGAATGAAATCCGTAAAGCCAGAAGCTTGAGTGATGGAATCATTGGGGTGAACATCATGGTCGCTGTGAATGATTTCCACCAACTCCTCGATGTAGCCATTGAAGAGAAGGTTGATATCGTTTTTCTTGGAGCGGGCCTCCCGATCAAGAACATACCGGTTGAAGCACTCAGAAAGGCAGACGTTAAACTTGCCCCAATCGTAAGCTCTGCAAGAGCTGCCCAGATGATCTTCCGCATGTGGGAGAAGCTGTATAACGACACCCCGGATGCAGTCGTGGTGGAAGGGCCAAAGGCAGGCGGCCACCTAGGATTTACCGCCGAGCAATTGGATGACCCAGAGTACCAACTCGAGGCCATTGTTCCCTTGGTGGTAGAGGCACTGAAACCTTTCGAAGAGAGCAAGGGTGTTGCCATTCCTGTAATTGCAGGAGGTGGTGTCTATACTGGAAAGGATATCTACAAGGTGCTCAGCCTCGGTGCGAGTGCCGTACAGATGGCAACCCGTTTTGTTGCAACTGATGAATGTGACGCTGATGCCCGTTTCAAGGAAGCCTATGTTTCCTGCACGAAGGAACAAATCGGTCTCATCAAGAGTCCCGTTGGAATGCCTGGTCGTGCAATTCGCAACCAGTTCATCCTTGACAGTGAAGCAGGGAACAATCCCTCATTCCGCTGTGCATGGAAGTGTCTTGCTACCTGCAAGGCAGAGCAAGCAAACTACTGCATCTCTATTGCCTTGAATAATGCAAGAAGAGGATTACTGAATAGCGGATATGTATTTGCTGGCAGCAATGCCTATCGGGTAAAAAGAATTATACCGGTAGCTACCTTGGTTGAAGAGCTACAGCGAGGATACCAGCTGAATGTGCAAGCCAAGCTGACCGAACTGCTGGATGTAGTGAAAGCATTGCTTGATGCGTACGGCAAGAGAGAGGCTTTGCTGAAAGAACTCACCGAACGGTATGAGCAAGCATTGGAAGCACTTCCGAGCCAGAGAGATGTCATTACTGCACTGAAGAAGCAGTACAGCAGGCTTGTTTCCCAGGAAGAAGTGCTTCGTTTGACGGTGAAGGAGAAGCTTGTACTCTCCTCGCACCTGACTCACTAGAACAACTGTTCCTGACCGCTAAAACCCGCTTGGGCATGGAGCACCAGTGCTCCGTGTCCGGGGTGTTTAACAGGATTGAAGGCCTTCATGAAATTATAGTAGGCACCCTCTGTGTGGTAGCTTACCTCGCCTTTCAGTTGATATGACTTACCTTGCTCTGTAATGAAAAGCACGGATGCTTTTGTCCCCGTATCAATATTCTGTTTCGTCTTGTCGAAGTAGTTGTTGGCGATGACAATTTCATTATCCTGATAGAGATCAGTGCAGGTAGCGTAGATGCTGTTTGGCATCCCTTGCTCGTCAACGGTAGTAAGTACAATAGCTGGCTGTTTATTCTTCCAAGCCTCGATGATTGTGTTTGGTAACATAATATATCCTCCAATAACCCATACTATGCTTCTTGCCTATCGCAAACAAGCATATTAGTATCAACACAAGCAATTCCTTGCTTGAGGAGGCTTGCATGGCAACGGTGAACTATCGACACTTCCTCAAAGATGTCTTGATCTGCAGTTTGGGGGCCTATGGAGGACCGGAGGCACACTTCGGGGTATTCCTCGACCACCTTGTGACCAGGAAGCACTATCTAGAAGAAGAGGACCTTGTAGAACTTCTCGCCTTAAACAGCATACTCCCTGGCCCAACCAGTACACAGACCATTGTCTCGGTTGGCTACCGAATTGGTGGACCACTCCTTGCATTCTTCACCCTGATGGTATGGGCATTACCAGTGGTTCTGATCATGACTGCTCTGTCATTTCTCTATCAAATACTTGAGGAGTTGCAGATATCCGGCAAAATCCTTCGCTTTATCGGCCCCATGGCGGTAGGCTTCATTGTTCTCGCTGCCTACCGTATCGGGAAAAAAGTGTTGATAGACATAACAAGTTATATACTCTTCATGTTTGGTGCTGTTACTACGTATTTTATACGCTCTCCTTGGATTTTCCCCTTGGTTCTCATTATTGGGGGAATCATTTCTGTGGTCAGCAGCAGGGAAACAGACTTGTTCCAGAAAACAAAGCTTAATCCTCCTTGGCACTACCTTGTATGGTTTGCCTGCTTTGCTGCCGGATCACTGCTTCTCGCTACCCTAACCCATCACCTGCTTATCACATTGTTTGAGGCATTCTACCGCTACGGTTACCTGGTATTCGGAGGAGGACAGGTGGTAGTCCCCGTCATGATCGCAGAATTGGTGGAAACAAAGGGGTATATGAGCAATGAGGAGTTTCTCACCGGATACGGTCTGGTCCAAGGGTTACCCGGCCCCATGTTCAGTTTCAGCGCCTATGCTGGTGGTATGGCAGCCCGTGGGCAAGGGACCCTGTTCCAGATTGCAGCTGCCTTACTTTCAGCAATTGGAATTTTCCTTCCGGGAACACTACTCATATTCTTCGTCTATCCGGTGTGGGAAAAGTTGAAGGGGATCAAGGCAGTAAGACTATCCCTGAGAGGGATCAATGCAGTGGCAGGGGGGCTGATTACCACCGCTGCAATTCTGTTGTTGCAGAAAAGTGGTTTGAGCCTTGAGAATTTCCTCATACTCCTCTTTACGGTGCTCTTGTTGCTTACACGAAAAATACCCGCCCCCTTGATCGTACTTGCAACTCTGGGAGCGGGAATACTACTGTAAAAAAGATTGTTTACTTGAATGATTGCTGGTAGATCTTGAGACAATCCTCATCACTGAGTATCATAGGGTCAACCTCAAACAGACCACCCATGTTCTCTCTGGCGTTCTTCACCATCGGAGGAATCTCTTCCTCCTTCATGCCGTAGTCACTCATCTTGAGGTCGGCTACCCCGCAATCCTTCTGGAGTTCTTCCAAGGCTCTCACAAAATCCATTGCCTCAGTTGCATCTCCCTTGCCAAGTGCCTTTGCCATGGCAACCATTCGCTCATCTGCGATATGGTTCTCGGCAATATGGGTATAGTAGGCCTTGCTGATCATGATAAGTCCTGCACCATGGGCAAGCTCCGGGTGGAAAGCACTCATGGCATGCTCCAGTGAGTGTTCGCTGATACATCCGCTGGTCCATTCGACTAATCCTGCCAAGGTATTTGCAAGTGCTACGTCCTCACGTGCTGCAAGGTTCTTGCCGTCCGCTACAGCTGTTCGTAGGCTCTTACCGATAAGGCGGATAGCTTCCAGACTATAGAGGTCACTGAAGGTATTTGCTGTCTTGTTGAGATACCCTTCTGTGCTGTGAAAGAGCGCATCGAAGCCCTGGAATGCTGTGAGCTGGGGAGGAACACTAACCATCAGGGTTGGGTCGACAATACTGAGCGTCGGGAATGTATCCACAGTTCCCATACCGATCTTCTCATTGGTCTCTTCCTTGGTTATGACCAACCAAGGGTCTACCTCTGTACCAGTTCCTGCTGTAGTGGTAATAGCAACAATGGGCAGTGGTTTTTTACTCATGGGATTGCCCTTTCCAGAGCCTCCGCTGATATAGTCCCAAAGATCCCCATCATTGGTTGCCATGATGGCAATCGCTTTCGCTGAGTCAATGACCGATCCACCACCAAGACCGATGACAAAATCACAGCCTTTCTCCTTGGCAAGTGCAGACCCTTCTTCTACATGCCGCTTCACTGGGTTGGGAAGGATCTTATCAAAGACTTCATAGGTAACACCAGCTTGTTTCAATTGATCCTCAACTTGGCCAAGATAGCCGTATTTGCGGGTAGAGGTACCGCTGGAAATAACGATCAATGCCTTCTTGCCGGGAAGTGACTGTTCGTGGAGTGTTGAAAGTGTATCCTGTCCGAAAACAAGTTTCGTTGGAAGAAAATAAGTCATGTTCATGAAAAGAAACCTCCTTGGTTAATATACATAACATACAACTATTCTTTGCTCTCGGCAAATAAAGACCTCTGCTGAAAATAAGAGCACACTGGAAGCAAAAAGCAATAAATGCGTACGAGAGTTCCACCAATCTTTGGGTATCTGTTAAGGAATTCTATAGAAAATCTTCCCGTGCAGGAGTAAAGCAATCTAGTACCACACCATCTTCCAAGCAAGAGACACCATGCTCCACGTTTGAGGCAAAGGCCAAGGAATCACCAGGGCCTGCTTCTTCAGATTCTCCTTTATTTGTAAACGAGAAACGCCCTGCCTTGATATAGCTGATTTGTTGATGGGGGTGACTATGGACAGGTACTATCGCTCCGGAGGCAAAGGTTACTTCAACCAGCATCAACTCGGGAGTATGGGAGAGAACTCTTCTGGATACACCAGGGGCCATGGTAATTTCAGTGGTATCATCATAATTCAATTTGTTCATATCTACTCCTGCAAACAGCCTACCTAATTTCAGGTAAGAAGAAAAGCTCCTAACTAAGCAACCTCCTGATTTGCTTTCCCTCAAATGGTGCAATCTTCATGGCCTCAGGAGCATGTACGAGTGGACCTTCATAGTGCATGAGGTCGAGTCTCTCCTTTATAAGAGCCCAAGGCAATGTTCCATTGCCAACCGCTTGCCCATTGTTCTCCCTGATATGGATGCAGTGTAGATAATACCCAGCTTGCTCGAAAGCAGCGAGCATGTCCGACTCCTCGATATTCATATGGAAGGTATCAAGATCAATTCCACAGCTTGGATGATTGACTGCCCGAACAAATTGGAGAGCGTCAGAAGCAGTGTTTAGAAAATAGTGTTCATAGCGATTTACCGGGCGGATATTCAACAAGACATCCTCATTTTCAGCGATATTTGCCAAAGACCGCAGACTTCCTACACTCTGCTCGAATAATCGATCCTTTTGGTTTTCCATGTGGAGTAATGGAGGAGTAGATGTATAGAAGGCCCCATTCAGACTTCCTCCTCCCATCTGCCCAATGTTCCTGATGATTTTTTCAACCGTTGAGAATCCTCTCTTTCTCACCTCTTCATCCAGTGATGAAAGGTCATAGAGTGGCCCCAGTGATAGTGAATAAGAGAGATCTAATTGGAAGTTTCTTGCCTCCAACGATATGCGCTTGAGCCCAAGAGGAGACAGAGAGAGCAAGCGCTCTCCGTTGATTTCGAGCAGATTGTATTCATATTCCCTCGCTCTGGAAAACAGGGCAACAACATCATCGTTCCCATATTCCTTGAACCGAGTTTCGTGAACACCAATCCTTCTCATATAGGAAACCCTCTACTACAGTATAGCAGAGGGTATCGAGGTTTTCTCAATAAATTTATTCTCTACTCTTGAAATGTATATTTGTGGATTAATTCTTGAATCAGGACGATAAATTAGCAAGCAAGACATCCATCCAGGTTATTCATTCTATTTCTCATCAATGGTGAATTTTTGGCCGGCAATTCACTTCTCATTCACAGGGGCAGCTCAATAATTCACATAAATATTCCCCCGTTGTAAAACCAGCTATATCTGGATCTGGTTTTGCTAGTAACTCAGCAGAAAGCCAACTTTCATATCCGATGGAACGAAGAGATTGTATCATCAACTGAAATGGAAAATGACCTTGACCGGGTGGAAGCCGGTTGCTATCGCCGATATGGACATGTAATAGGAAAGGGGATGCAGATTCAATCGTCTTTTCAATGGAACCTTCTTCAATATTCATATGAAATGTATCGAGCAGGAGCCCAAGATTGCTGTAAGACAGTTCATCAAGTAGTTCTATAACTTCATTTGCTGTGTTCATAAAGTTGTTCTCATAACGGTTGACAGGCTCTACGGCAATGGAGACTTTTCTCTCTCCTGCAAAATTTGCTAATTTCGCTAGTATTGTTTTGAAGTGATTTCGATTACATTTAGATATTTTAGGGAGGTAACCCCTGAAAGAACCTAACGTAACAATTGGCGTCTTGCATGCTGCGGCAAAATCAATGATTTCATATGCACGTAATAATGCTCTTTTTTCAATTGCAGGATCGGAAGAGACTAAGGTGAGCTTGCCTAATGATGCCTGTACACCTGTACCAATCGCCGCAATTGTTAATCCGAACTCTTGAACTGAAGAGAGAACTTCAATTGGATCCAAATGACTGGGGTCCAGCACTAGTAATTCTATGCCATCAAATCCCGCATTGGCTACTTTCGAAATCCTTTCATAAAATCTGCCTTTAAATAATGATATTGAAACATTTTGTTTAATATCCTGAGACACTGTAGTTGCTGCTATTTTCATAATAGTCCCTTCCAATAACTCTAATCATATCATATTTCTGACATACATAGTTACCATTATGTAAAGACTTCAAACATTTAACGTTTGACAACTTGGTAATTGCATGCGACTCTATTGTTGTAAGGTATCTGTGCGGATACATCGCTTGACATGAAGAAAGGATTAGACATGAGTATCTCAAAATCACTCTATATAGAAATGTACCGAAAAATGTATCGGATCCGCCTGTTTGAACTGGCAGCCAAAGATCTATTCCTAAAAGGATATGTAAAAGGGACTGTTCATCCATATATCGGAGAAGAAGCATCCGGTGTGGGAATTTGCATGGCTCTCGACAAGGATGATGTGATTGCAGGCACTCATCGAAGTCACGGTCATAATATTGCAAAGGGAGCATCCTCAGATCGCATGATGGCCGAGATTTTAGGTAAAGGAACAGGCTATTGTCAGGGTTTTGGAGGATCCATGCACATTGCTGCATTCGATACAGGTAGTCTTGGCGCATTTGGGCTAGTGGGAGCAAGCATCCCAATTGCAATGGGCGCCGGGTTGGCTTTCCAATTACACAAAAAAAAGCATGTCGCAGTTTCCTTCAGTAGTGATGGGGGGTGTAACACAGGTAATTTTCATGAGAGCCTCAATATGGCATCAATCTGGAAATTGCCAGTAATCTTCGTGATTGAAAATAATAAATGGGCAGTTTCGACAAAGGCTGATCAATCAGCCAATATAACTGATTATTCGATCCGAGCAGCTAGTTATGGTATTCCCGGAGTAAGGGTTGATGGATTCGATCCTATAGCAGTCTACAATGCCACCAAAGAAGCAGTAGACAGAGCGAAAAAAGGTGAGGGACCAACCTTGCTGGTGACTGAATGTTACCGTATAGAAGGGCATTATGCCGGTGAACCAGAAGTATATCGTACAAAGGAAGAGGTTGCAGAAGTCCGCTCTTTGTCTGATCCAATTGTGATTTTTAGGAAACGTATCATTGATGAAAAGGTATCAAGCGAGTTAGCTATGTCAAAACTGGAAAGCGAGATAAAACAAGAAATTGACAAAGCTGTTGAATTCTCAATTACTAGTGCTGAACCTGATTCATCTTTGGCGTATCAGTATGTCTACATGTAACCAAGGAGGGAATTACATCATGCAACCAAAGATGGATATTCAGAATAGAGATTCAGTAAGTTTAGGTGCAAATATTCCGCCAGCTGATCCTAAGCTCATCGTTCAAACCTTACCAAATGATCAGACCAGCTTGGTCAGTTATGCAGAAGCTATAAGAGAAGCCATCAGAGAAGAAATGTTGTGCGATAAGAATGTCTTTATCATGGGAGAAGATATCGGCAAACATGGTGGAGCATTCGGCGTGACCAGAACTCTAATAGATTCTTTTGGCAGCGAAAGGGTAAGAAACACCCCCATCAGTGAAAACTCAATTGTTGGTGCTGGTATAGGTGCAGCAATGACCGGCATGAGACCAATTGTGGAGTTAATGTTTGTCGATTTTTCAACTTTAGCAATGGACCAAATAATAAATCATGCTGCAAAAATTCCATACATGACGGGTGGCCAAACAAAAATACCACTAGTAATACGTATGCCTCAGGGAGGTGGAGCAGGAAAAGCTATTGCAGCACAACACTCGCAGAGTTTGGAGGTACTGTATGCACATATCCCTGGATTGACAGTCGTACATCCTTCAACCGCATATGATGCCAAAGGACTACTGAAATCTGCAATTCGTTATGATAATCCAGTAGTCTTCCTAGAACACAAACTACTCTATAACTTCAAAAGTCAAGTGCCTGACAAAGAGTATACAATTCCTTTAGGTGTCTGCGATATCAAGCGTACAGGAAAAGATCTCACCATCGTTGCCAACGGATATATGATATGGATTGCTATGCAGGTTGCCGAAGTCATGCATCAGGAAGGGGTCGAAATCGAAGTTGTGGATGTTATGACGGTTAGTCCCCTCGATCGACAAACGATTACCAAATCAGTCAGGAAAACAGGTAGAGCTGTAGTCGTGAACGAATCACACACAAGTTATAACGCAGCATGCGAATGGGGACAAACTATTCAAGAAACTGATTTTGATTATTTGCAAGCACCCATAAGGAGAGTAACCGGAAGAGATACACCAGTTCCGTATGCATATAGCCTTGAAAGAGGTCAATGGCCTGTATTTGAGGATGTATTAGTTGCTGTGAAGGAAACTCTCGCATATTAAAATCTGTGACTCATTAGGGGGAAACATGAAAGCAGCAAGATGGTACGGCAATAAAGATATCAGGATTGAGGATGTTCCAAAACCTAGCGTCACCAAGGATGATGATGTCTTAATAGAAATTGAGTGGTGTGGCATTTGTGGAACAGATCTGCATGAATATGCAGAAGGCCCAGTCTACATCCAAGAAGAATCACATATTCTGACTGGGCAAAAACCTCCGATTACTCTAGGTCATGAATTCTCTGGAATTGTACGGGCAGTTGGATCGGCTGTAACTCGTGTTAAACTAGGAGATTCAGTATGTTGCTACCCAGTATTGTCATGTCGTAAGTGTGATTTTTGCCTGCAAGGAAAATATCATTTTTGCAAAAAGATTGGGTATATCGGCACAAGCCTTGATGGAGGATTCGCTGAGTATACTGTGGTTCCTGAGTACTCTTGCACAATAGTGCCTGCAGGTATCTCTGCTGAGGAAGCATCAATAATTGAACCAGCGGCCATGGTTGTACGAGCAGCGTCTCGTGTAGAGGTAAAACACGGAGACTGTGTTGCTATTATTGGTTGTGGGCCAATTGGGTTGATAGCTATCCAAATTGCTAGACTGTATGGAGCAAGCAAGATCATTGCATTTGATACTGTTGCAGAAAGGCGAAATAAGGCTGAATCGTTAGGTGCAGATATAACTATTAATCCTGGGCAAATTAATTTCATGGACGAACTGCACATATCATTGGATGGTGTGAATATCTCTATCATTTTCGAATGTGTCGGATCGAACCAGGCGATGGAGCTTTGTACCTCTTTGGCCTCCCCTGGATCAAAAATCATGGTAATGGGGATTAATCCCGGACTATTCCCGTTACGTATATTGGATTTAGTCGATAAAGAAATAGAATTGATGGGGAATATGGGTGGTGGAGGTTTTTTTGAAAAAACATTGCAGCATGTTGCGGACGGGCATTTAGACCTGAAAACACTTATTTCGGCCAAAATTGGTCTCAAGAATTTTATTCCACAACTTGATGCAATTTTTGCTAACAGATCCAAGTTTCTAAAAGTGCTTGTAGACCCAAAGGATGTTTGAACATGATCAAGATTATCATGCCGAAAATGTCGAGTAATATGTCGGAAGGCATCATCGTCGATGTTTTGGTTCAATCAGGTGAGGAAGTAAGAAAGGGTGATGAGTTATTCGTCATCGAAACAGATAAAACCACTGCTGGTATTGTTGCAGAGGATGATGGGGTTGCAAAATTATTCGATACTGTATACCCCGGAAACGTTTTTGCAGTGGGAGATTTGATGGGATTTATCCTGCAAAGAAATGATTCGGTTCCTGAAGAAGAAATTCTCGTTTCAATAAAGGCCCCTTCGCAATCACAAAATGAAATCAGCAAGCCTCCGTATGAGGTTCCGAGCACTCCTTCTGTAACACTAACAGAAAACCAAATTGACGAAGAGAAACCATTACTTGCAACACCTGCAGCTCGACATGTTGCCAAAAAAAATGGGATAGATCTGCATGATGTCAAGGGAAGTGGTCCTGAAGGTAGAATTCGTCACACTGATATTGAAAAAATTTTGCAGCAAAATCACAATATTGAGTCTCCCTCTCTTGATGTTGCAGAGCCTGCTACAAGTACTTTTGGGTTCTCTCAGCGTCAAACAAGAACGTCTGAAATTGTGACAGAAAGTTGGAGAACTAAACCGCATGTCTCTCTCTTCATCAAGGTTGATGCAAGCAGACTTATGGAGAAAAAAACGATATATGACACACAGAACTACTGGGAAGGGATCGGAAAAGTCTCTCTAACAGCGATGTTAGTAAAGCTAACGGCAGAAATATTGAATTCTCATCCACGAATAAAAGCCCGACCACTCGAAAAGGGCTATGAAGTGAGGGAACAAACCAACATCGGTATAGCAGTTGGATCCGAGAAAGGCTTGGTTGTCCCAGTGATAGCAGATGCAAACAAGAAGTCTCTAAGTGACATCAATGAAGAATGCCGATTGCTGATTTCCAAATCACATAAAGGAACCCTAGCACCGAATGATGTTGCAGATGGAGTATTTACAATCTCAAATCTTGGGATGTATGAAATAGAGAGCTTCACTTCAATCATACTCGAAGGACAATCTGCTATCCTCAGCGTAGGAGCAATCCAGGACACAGTAGTGGTGAGGGAAAAAAGAATAAAGATTTGTCCGGTTATGACTCTTACCTTGAATATTGATCATCGATGTGTTGATGGAACTCATGGTGCGGCTTTCTTGAGTGCCTTGAAAAATAAAATTCAAAAGATGTAATAAAGGAAATTGTGTGATGAAACCTACATATAGTGGAAAGACAATAGTAATTATAGGAGGAGCATCAGGGATAGGTAGAGAATGTGCCCTCCTATTCGCACAGCACGGAGGCAATGTTTTTATTGCTGACTGGAATATCGTCGAAGCAGAAAAAACAGTAGAAGCTATACAAAAAGACGGATTCAAGGCAAAAGCAGAGAAGCTTGATATCACTGATTCTAAAAATGTCGAGAGATATTTTAATTCCTTTATCACTATAGATATCCTGGTGAATGCTGCATCGGTGTTGGTATTAAAAGATGCGATTGAGACGACAATTGAAGAGTGGCTTCGGCTTATTAGCATTAACCTTACGGGAACCTTTATTGCTTGCAAATATGCGATTACAGCGATGAAAAAGGCGAACAAAGGAGGTAGTATTATCAATTTTTCTTCGTCGACTGGAAATTACGATGCGGCACCAAATTCCGTTGCATATGTATCAAGCAAGGGTGGAGTCACTCTACTCACAAAAGCGCTTGCAAGTGATTATGCAAAGTATGGAATCAGGATAAATGCTGTAGCTCCAGGCCCAACAGACACCGCTATGATTAGGGAATGCATGAGTGATTCCGAGCTTGAAAGATTGCAAAGTACATTACCTACAAGAAAATTTGGTCATCCACGGGATGTAGCCAACGTTGTGCTTTTTCTTGCTTCTGAGGAAGCTTCATTCATAAATGGTGCAATTATTGCAGTAGATGGTGGTCAAACTGCCAAAATTTCTTAATAAAGGAGCAGCATAATATGGAGTTCTGGGCAAAAAACCTATCATCCCCTGAAGGGCCTGTTCTCACCAAATCTAATGATATCTTGTTAGTGGAAATGGGAGAAGATGCTGGTTGCATAAGTATAGTCGACCACAACAACCGTAAGAAAAAACAATTAGTAAAAACAGGGAGACCAAATGGTCTAGCCATTGATTCGGAAGGTAATATTTGGGTTGCTGAATCAAAAACGCCTTCTTTGCTAAAAATTAATACCGAGGGAAAAGTAACTACAGTCATGCAAGAATGTGCAGGCACTCCCCTACTGTTTCCCAATGATTTAATATTCGACGCTGACGGGCTTCTATACATGACTGACTCTGGTATATTGCATACGGATTTTGTACACAATGGATCTATTCGACCAGATTATAAAAATGCCGAATATAACGGTAAAGTCTTTCAAATCAATACAAAGACGAATGAAAGCTATTTGATAGATGATGGATTACTCTTCGCTAATGGTATAGCCATTGGCCCCAAGGGACATTTGTATGTCAATGAAACCATTACAGGGAATATTTACCAGTATGAAAAGAGTAATGGACAATACAATCGTCAAAAGCGTTCATTGTTTGCCAATGTGCTTCTTGATGATGGTTTGGTCTACTACCGTGGTCCCGATGGTATGAAATTTGGGGAATCAGGTAAATTATACTGTACCGTTTACGGGCAAGGTGATGTTACCGTACTGGATTTGGAAGGTAATGTTGTCGAGCGAATCAAGACACTTGGGAAATGCCCAACCAACTTGGTATTTGGCCCGAAAGATTCTCATCTGTTATTCATTACTGAAGTCTCAAATGGGGTTTTAGAGTGTCATCGGGTGAATGAAAATGGTTTTCCACTACTCTCTTGAAAAAAAGAGGTAAAAGGATAAATGGGAGGTTATAAAGGAATTGAGGAACCTTTGCATATTTCCCAAAAAAAACAGGAGGAAGAAAATGAAGAAACTTTTTATGCTAATGATTTTGGTATCCATGATGTTCTCATTGACAACTGTCTTTGCGGAAGGTACTAAAGAACAAACTGACGATGGATTCGTGATTGCTCTTTCGAACTCTTTCTATGGGAACTCATGGAGAAAGCAAATGGTGGATGCGTTTGTTGAGGCAGCGGAGGATGCCAAAGCGCGCGGATTAATCAAGGATTACATTGTAGTAAACGGAGATGGTACGCAAAACCAACAGATTGCTCAATTGAATAGTCTTATCCTCAGTGATATTGACGCAATTTGTATTAACGCAGCTTCTCCCACTGCTTTGAATGGTGTAATCGATAAAGCTCATCAGCAGGGAATCAAGGTTTTGGCTTTTGATTCGATTGTAACCAGCGAGAACGCGTATAAAATGGACTATGATCTCGAAAGCTGGGGTACAATTCAAGCACAGTACATTGCTGACCGTTTCAACGGGAAAGCCAGAGTTCTTGAAGTCCGAGGTGTACGAGGATCAGGACCTGAAATTGAAATACATGGAGGAATCGAAAAGGTTTTTAATAACTTTCCTGGAATCCAAGTAGTTGCGGAAGTATCTGGAGAAGCCGATACTGCAACGACTCAAAATGCAGTTGCAAATGTGCTTCCTAGCCTTGGTCAAATTGATGCTATCGTTACTCAGGGAGGATCTTATGGTGCAGTACAAGCTTATAAGGCAGCTGGAAAGCCCATTCCTGTGGTTATCGGAGGTAATAGAGCCGAATTTGTAAAATGGTGGGCTGAAGAAAAGGGAAAGGGTTATGAAACCATAAGCTTGGGGACAGAACCCAGTATTGGTGCAGTTGCTTTCTGGGTAGCGTACCATATTCTGAACGGAGATAATGTGCCCAACGTGATTAAACTGCCTTTGGTCGCCGTAACGAATGATACGGTAGATTTGTACAAAGATATTCAAGCTGGTACCGTTATTGCCCAACAATATGATCAGGAATTTGTCCTCACAAATATCTTGAAGAAGTAATTGCTTTTATGTATGTATGTTGCGGCGGCATATGCCGCCGCATACAAAGTAAAAATGTAGTTAAACAAATAATCAAGTAGATGTTATTTCATGAAATAGGAATCAATATGAGCAACAAGTGCTTCTTTGAATTAAAAGCTGTCACAAAGCGCTATGGAGCTACAACAGCTCTAGATAAAATAGACCTTCAAATCAACCGAGGAGAAATTCTTGGGTTGATTGGTGCCAATGGAGCCGGAAAGAGTACTCTGACTAGAGTTCTTTCAGGAGTGACCCTACCCGATGAAGGGGATATCCTGCATGCGTCACAACTGGTGGATGCAGCTTCATTTACCCCTCTATTAGCCAGCCGATTTGGTGTTCGTGTAGTGTACCAAGAACTATCATTGTGTACGAATTTATCAGTCTATGAAAATTTCTATGTTGAGCATCACGATACATATGCTAGAGATATCTTCTGGCATAAGAAAGTCCAAGCCAAAGCCACTCAAGCATTGGACGAGATTTTCCCAAACCATGGTATCGACACACATACATTGTTGAGAGATATGCCTCTATCCAAAAGGCAAATGATTGAAATCGCTCGTGCAATCAGTACAGAAAACCTAGAATTGTTGATTCTTGACGAACCGACATCTTCATTGGGTGCAAAAGAAACAGAGCAACTAATGAAAAAATTGAAACAACTAGCAAAGGATTCAATATCAATTATCTTTATCACTCATAGATTACAGGAGGTTCTGCAGGTAGCTGATCGTATTCAAGTTATGCATAACGGCAGAACTGTATGGGAAGGGCCGAATACTGGAATTGTAGAGAAAGAACTCGTCGCAAAGATGACCGCCTCAGAAAAAGCTTCTTCCAGTGTTGAGCTGACAACAAACAACAGTGAGCAAATCAGAACTGATGGAAAGATGTTTTCTTCGAAGGAAGCCCAAGAACGCTACATCAAGACTCGTAATTTTGTTAATAAACACCTGAATGGAATAAATTTAGATGTAAAAGGCGGTGAGCTTATCGGCATTGCCGGACTTGATGGAAATGGACAAAGACCATTGTTAAAATCCCTTTATTATGCCCGAAGCAAAACTGGAGGGATGATAGAAAGATCTGGGAGTATTTGCTACGTTTCCGGAGACAGAAAGAAAGAAGGTATTTTTACTTACTGGTCAATCTCTGACAATATGGGTATCGAAGAGATAAATAAATCGAAGTTATTTTCCTTTTTCGATCGAAAAAATCTCTCCGAATTGGTTTCCCATTGGTATGAAAAATTGGCTGTGAAAGCAGAATCAAAACAAGCTCCAATTCTCTCTCTGTCAGGAGGAAATCAGCAGAAAGTCCTAGTCGCAAGGGCGTTGCTTGCAGATGCTGACATCATTATTCTCGATGACCCGACAAAAGGAGTTGATGCAGGAACCAAACAGCAGATGTACACATTGTTTAAAGAAGCAGCTGCCCTTGGCAAATTGGTAATTTGGTATAGTACTGATGACATTGAATTGGAACTATGCAGTAGGGTGCTAGTTCTAAGATACGGCAAAATAGTTAAGGAACTTGTGCCTCCCTCAATCGTTAAGAAGAAAATTATCGAGGCTTGTTTTGAGGGAGAAGAATTGCTTTCTCGTACGCAGAAAACAGTACAATCAAAGAAATGGTCTATTAATAGTGCAGTAATATCGCTTGCTGCTATGTTACTTGTATTCGGTATTAGTGGAGTCTATCAGCGAAATGTTTTTACGCGGTTTGGAGTCGAATTGTTAATTGGAGGTTCGGTCCCCCTTGTATTCGCTGCACTTTCACAAATGTTCATCATTGGCCTAAGTAATATTGATTTAGGAATTGGGGCCCATATGGGTCTAGTGAATGTACTCTGTGCAACTATAATGCTGCACAACCCTTTACTGGGGTTTCTTCTGATATTTGCAAGCATTATCGTATACGGTTTTATGGGCGCTATAGTACATATCCGAAAAATCCCAGCGGTTATCGTTACGATGGGGATGTCTTTTGTTTGGATTGGTATAGCCTACACTATCCAGGACCGACCTGGTGGGCAGGCTCCCCAATGGTTAATTAATGCATTTTCGCTTCAGTTACCCATCCCCCAATGCATTCTTATCATTCTAGCTGGTGCACTATTTGCTTTTATTTTTTATCGATCAAAATACGGGACGGTTTTAAGGGGATTCGGCAACAACCTCACTGCCGTTGAACGCAGCGGATGGTCAGCGCTTAAAGCATATGTAATCGGTTATATGTTAGCCGGACTTTTCTCGATGATTGGAGGGCTAGCTATTACAGCTTCAACAGGAGCCTCGGATGTTAATTCTACCACATCGTACACAATGCTAACTGTAGCAGCGGTTGTAATGGGTGGCAGTTCGCTATTAGGTGGACTAGTCTCTCCTTTTGGGACAATAATTGGTGCAGTTACACTTTCGCTCGTTGGAGCACTATTAGGATTTATGCGATTGAATGCAAGTTATGTTACAGCCGTTCAAGGAATTATACTGATTCTTATTCTTGCTTCTAGGCTATTGAGGAAGGAAACTGAATGATGAATACTCTACAACGAATTAGCAAAAAACCTTGGATTTGGGCTCTACTGGGAGCTTCTGTGATGTGGTTAGCTCTAGGTTATTTTGCCGGAGGTTTGAGCCTAGAAAGTCTAATAACAATAGCAACATCTGCTTCATTTTTAGCTATAGTTGCTATGGGACAGATGCTTGTAATTACTACCGGAGGCGGTGCAATTGATTTATCAATACCTTCTGTGATAACACTCTCCGCTTTCTTATCCACCGGATTCGTAAACGGAAGCAACATAAATCTTCTCTATGGTATCCCAATAGTGCTTGCTATCGGAGCAGGTATCGGCATGATAAACGCTATGATGGTGCTATACCTAAAGATTCCCCCTATCATAGCAACGTTAGGCATGAGTTATATCGTTACTACAGGTATCATGCTGTACAATAAAAATTTTCGTGCATTCACCATCGCTCCATTACTCGAGAAAATTGCTAGAAATCGAATATTTGGAGCAATTCCAATCATTCTAATTATTGTATTACTCCTAGTATTCCTCTTGTCTTTATTGCTTGAACGTACGCGTTATGGCAAAAGTTTGATTGCTGTTGGCCAAAATGTCAAAGCAGCAAGCTTGGCAGGAATCCGGGTATATCTTATTCAAGCATTGGCTTATGTGATGAGCGGATTGTTAGCTGCCTTTGGGGGCATAATGATTTCAGCTCGAGTTGGTGGCGCTTTTCTAGGCTTAGGTGATCCTTACCTATTATTGACAGTTGCAAGTGTAGTGGTTGGAGGAACAGCTATTACAGGGGGCAAAGCAGTACCTGTTGGGACTTTCTTTGGTAGCCTCTTTTTAACGTTGCTGACCACAGCTATGCAAGTAGCGGGACTTACAATTGGAATCCAATATGTCATCACAGGAGTATTAATCATCTTGGTCTTATATCTTGCTACTGAAGAGAGGAATCAATGATAGATAAAACACAAACACACAAACAATACTACGATATCCTTATCATTGGTTCTGGTCCCGCAGGATATGTATGTGCATTACGAGCTGCTCAACTGGGATTTGAAGTTGCATTGATTGAACGTGGGAAATTGGGTGGAGTCTGCCTGAACACCGGTTGTATCCCTACCAAATCATTGTTAAAAAATGCTGAAATTGCAAATATGCTTAAAGAAGATGGATCAATATTGGGATTCTCTTTCGACCATCTTAAACTTGATTACACGAAAGCTGTAAAACGATCAAGAGAGAATTCAAGTAAGCTGGAAGAAGGCCTTAAAGCGCTATTCAAGCGGAATCATGTTACAGTCATTGAAGGTGAAGGAACTATACTTGGCCCAGGAAAAGTAGTAGTAACCGATACGTCCACCTGTCGAAGATCATTTTTTTCTAATCATATTGTCATCGCCACGGGAGCCTCTGCCATCATGCCGGAACACTGGAAGGTGGATAATGATGTATTAACCTATAGCGAGGCAATTATACAAAAAACCCTACCAAAGTCTATTGTAATTGTTGGATCAGGTGCAATCGGTTTGGAATTTGGCTCCATATGGAATGCATACGGAACCAAAGTAACAATCATTGAGATGGCAGACCGTATTGCCCCACTCGAGGATGAGGAAATCTCGAGTAGCTTGGAGAAAGAGTTACATAACCGTGGAATTGAAACATTGACAGGCTATGCAGTAAAGAGTATTGAACGAATAGAAAAAAATCTGCGTGTTCATTCCGAGTGTGCAGGGACATCAATTACAGTTGATGCCGAACAAGTGTTGGTGGCAATAGGATTCAAACCAAATACTGAAAATCTTGGGCTAGAGTCTCTAGGGCTTGAATCAATGATAGGCTCAGCTATCAAAACGGATGACCATATGGCAACATCAATTCCTGGCGTGTGGGCAATCGGGGATGTAACTGCAAAGATGATGCTTGCTCATGTTGGTTTTGCTCAGGGTACCCTTTGTGCTGAGGAAATTGGTGAGGTTGAATCAAATCTAATTGATTATCATGCAGTTCCACATGCTATTTACAGCATTCCTCAAGTCGCTTCCTTTGGCTATACAGAGCAACAGGCTCGAGCCATTTTCAAACAAATCAAAGTGGGAAAAGCACGCTTCAGAGCCAACGGCAAAGCTGTGGGGAATGGAGAGGAAAATGGTTGGGTAAAACTTGTGTTCACTGGTGCACGTAATAAACTTATTGGAGCTCATCTCATTGGTTATGATGTCTCAGAATTGCTCCCTGAACTTACCCTAGCAAAAACACTGGAAGCAACCATGGAAGATATTTCGTTGAACATACATGCTCACCCAACATTGTCGGAAATTTTGAGAGAGGCTGCGTTGTCAGCCTCCGGTTCACCCTTGCATGGATAAAGTTGCAATCCATATTGTTATCTGATAAGGAGAAAAAGATGAAGCATATCGTTTTAATGGGTGCTGGCGGGAAAATGGGATGTCGTATTACTGACAATTTGTTAAATGACCCAGAGTACAAAGTATCACATGTGGAAGTTAGTCCCTCAGGTATCCAAAGCCTTAAAACTCGTGGTATTAATGTTGTTAAGCAAGAGGATGTACTTCCTTCAGGAGATGTGGTCATTCTTGCAATTCCTGACAAACTCATTGGAACGATTACAAAAAATATCATACCAAAAATGAAAAATGGGGCAATGGTGTTCGGTCTCGACCCAGCCGCAGCATATGCAAATGTAATTCCCATCAGAGAAGATTTAGCTTACTTTGTTGCGCATCCCACTCATCCTCCCCTGTTCAACACTGAGACAAATCCAGAAGCTCAGAAAGATTGGTTTGGAGGAATTGCACAACAGGATGCTGTCTGTGCCTTATATCGTGGAGAAGAGTCTCAATATGAGCTTGGGGAAAAATTAGCAAGAAAAATCTATAAACCAATTGTCAACACGTATCGCATCACAGTTGAGCAGATGGCGATTCTAGAGCCCGGACTTGTCGAGACTTTTACATCAACACTTATTGAAGCTATGAAGATGGCATTTGAAAAAGTTGTTTCCATGGGAGTACCCCGGGATGCCGCGTTATCATTCATGATGGGACACGTAAGAATCCAATTTGCAGTGTTGTTTGGATATGCAGATTTTGTTTTTTCTGATGGAGCACTCCATGCAATGAAGCAAGCAAGAGAACAACTTCTACAACCTGACTGGATGGAAAAAGTTTTCTCACTCGAAAGCATTAAAGACAGTGTGGAACAAATAACGGATTCAATAAAAATTAACTTGGAATAAAAAAATATGAAAGTAGGTATCAGTACATATGCATATACATGGGCTATCGGAGTTCCTTCGATTATGCCTGATAAACCGATGGACATTCATCAGTTCATTGAAGCAGCCGTGGCTAATGGAGTAGATTTATTACAAATTGCAGACAATCTTCCCCTTCATGCACTGTCTGATTCAGAATTGTTAGCAGTAAAAAATCATCTGAAACAGTTATCCCTCAGCGTTGAGATTGGAATTCGTGGTCTTACCGATACAATGATGGAGCGCTATCTCGGTTTTGCTGAATACTTTCAATCACCTATTTTAAGAGTGGTCACTGATTTAATTAATTATACACCAACAATACAAGAAATTATTGCAATCCTAGAGCGTTGGGTTCCTGTTGCAAAGGCCAATAACATCACGCTTGCTTTAGAAAATCATGACCGTTTCAAAGTATCTGATCTCATTCAAATTGTGAGTAAATTTGATGTCACGGAAGTGGGCATATGTTTAGATACCGTCAATTCTTTGGGGGCACTTGAAGGTCCAGATACAGTAATCAAAGGATTAGCTCCCTATACTGTCAATGTACATCTAAAGGATTTCAAAATCTCTCGACCTCTTCACTCGATGGGCTTTATTGTGGAGGGCACCATTGCTGGTGAGGGTATGTTAAACATTCAGTCCATATTTGCTAATCCAATTCTCCAAACACGGAACCCAAATGTTATTCTAGAACTATGGACACCTTTTGAGTCAACGATAGGAGAAACTGTTACAAAAGAGAATGACTGGGTAAAAAAAAGTATCCAGAACTTAAAAAAGTTAGGCTTATTGTAAGGAAAGTTAGCGCATGGATTGCAAAAAGATCAATTATCAGTAGAATTATATAATATATTAGGATATGTGAGGAATCATGGCCAGAGAACGAGCTGAAACAAGCTTATTTACGAACAAAAAAGTCCGATCTGCTGTTGAGATAACTATTGAGACAATACGAGATTTATTAATCAGTAGGCAATTGAAACCAGGAGATAAACTCCCATCAGAAATTGAGCTTTCAGAGAATCTTCAGATTAGCCGCGGATCTATCCGTGAAGCGATGAAAATTCTCGCTTCATACGGAATAATTAACATCCGTAGGGGAGATGGCACTTATATCGCTAAAGAGATAACTGATGGATTATTTGATCATCTCTTTCTCCAAATGATACTTACTGATATTGATAAAAAGCGGCTTTTTGAATTACGTGAACTAATAGAAATGGGAATGGTCAAACTAGTAATTGAAAATGCTTCAGATGATGATCTTTCCAATATTCGATTTGTCCATGAAAAAATGGTAAGGGCATATAATTCCGGCAATTGCTCGATTAATAATTTGGCCGAACTGGATAAAAGCTTTCATATTGCTATCGCTGATGCTACAAAAAATCTATTAATAAAAAAAATATACGGATTCACATTAGATTTGTATACCCCATCTATAATTACATCGGTTTCTCGTGGAGGAAGAGGCGAATATTCTGTACAGCACCATGAATTGATTCTTGAAGGACTTGAAGAACGTAATAGTGAGAAAGCAATTCAAGCTATCAAGAATTCAATCGAAAAATGGTACATATTAATCGACTGAATCTAAAGTATTTCTCTTCAAATTTAACAGGAAGCCAGATGAGCATCTCTTTCTATCCTAGGGCTTGGCAACACCCTCAATAGCAAGCGTTTCTTCTCTTCTGTCGTCAGCAATATCCATCGCTGCAAAGGAACTGCTGGAGGGCAGAATGAGCTGGAACTCCTTCATATCTCCCATTCCTATTTCTCCCTGGACAAGAGTAGCCTCCAGGAGATGCCCTCCCTTGCTTTTATCTTCAGAAAGAAAGTGTAAATGCCACCCCGGAAGGTTAATACCTTCAACATATGCAGGACTCCGGAACGCAACAATTGTTCCTTCAACCTGTTCATACGTGTACTCCTTTTGCGTTGAAGCAATAACAGAAAGAGGACGATAAGGCTTTTGTTGGGATGGAACACTACGTACCCGTACATGGCTGAATAACCCTTGCACTTTCGCTACGTAAAAACGATTGAAATCATTGGTAGTTTCTGCAATACATGCATCCATTGCATTTTTCAAGGTTTCGATGTCAGCAATCGCATTATATGGTTTCACAACTACATCTGGTTCAAACATTGTTGCAACAGCAAAGGGCACCATAACCTGGTCATCCATTAGCTCGACAGTGCCATCAACCTTGGCTTTATACACATTGCCATCAAGGAAGATCATCTCCCCATCCAACGTATCAAAGGTACCAATGCCCGTATCACCATGACCCTTCAATGTACCAACAGATATGAACCCATCATACTCTCCCTGCAACAATGCATTGAGCAAAGAGACCTGGTAGATATTGTCTTCCTTGGGAACAGAGGTACATCCACTTGCAAGAAACAAGCATAGAACCAACACCATAGCACTGAGGACCCGATTACCCGTTTTCATGAGAGCACCCCCTATCTAACTTAGCATAGAGGGTGCAGGCATATGAGACAAGCAATATCCATCATGTTTTCAATAAAAGGCTTCTTGTGCCTTAGACACTAACCCTACCCTTTCACAGCTCCCATCGTAAGTCCTTTTACAACATACTTCTGGAAGAACATCGTAAGGATAATTGCCGGGGCCATGATGGTAACAGCTGCTGCCATGACTGCACCCCAGTCAACTTCTACATAACTCAAGAAGTTATATACTGCAATGGGGAGTGTTCTTGTTTTCTGCTGACTCAATACCTGGCTGAACATGAAGTTGTTCCAACTGAAGATGAAACTCAGCGTTGTAGCGGTAACCACCCCAGGACCGGAGAGGGGCAACAAAATCTTGAGGAACGCACTCTGTTGTGTCAGTCCGTCCACCATAGCAGCCTCTTCAAGTTCACGAGGTACAGAATCGAAATAGGGAGCCATTACCCACACAACCAAAGGAAGTGCAATAAGCATATGGCTGAGGATCAAGGCAATATAGCTATCCATCAAGTGAAGCCTTGAAAAAACGATGTACCAAGGCATAAGGAATGAGATACCCGGCATCAAGCGTGCTACCAGGATGAAGACAGAAAGTTTCTTCTGCTTATAGCGAGCAATTGAGTAGGCCGCGGGGAGCCCAAGAATAAGTGAGAAGAATACACTCACCACCGATACAATGATTGAGTTTTTCATGTAGTGCAGAAAATCCTGTTCGATGAACACCCGCTCATAGTTTTGCATCACCGGGGTAAAGATGAACTTTGGGGGCCAACTGATGATATCAACCTGCGTCTTGAACGAACTCATCAGCATCCAGATGAAGGGGAATAAAATTGGTACGATGATCAAAAACAGCATGATACCAAAAAGAATTGAATGAACTATTTTTCGCTGCATGCCTCGCCTCCTACAACTCGAAAATTCTGCGTACGCGCATCACCATCAAGCTGAAGAGCATGACGATAGCAAACAGGAAGACCAACATAACAGCACTCTGTCCCATCCTGAAGTATTCAAAGCTGTATTTAAAAGCCAAGACATTCAGGTTCTCTGAAGCATACCCCGGCCCCCCTCCAGTCATCGAGTAGATGATATCGTAGGTTTTTAGTGCATCAATCGCCCGAAGGATTACCGCAGTAAGGATGGTCGGCATCAACATGGGAAGCGTTATCTGAAACAGGACCTGCCTTCCATTCGCCCCATCAACCATGGCCGATTCGTACGGCTCAGTGGACAAGCCAGCAAGACCCGCTAGTACGATGATGGTTATCATAGGAGTCCACTGCCAGATATCTACCATGATCAAGGAAGGCATAACAGTCCTTGCATCACTGACCCAACCACTCTGTGGAAGCTTCAACACACTGAGCACATAGTTCAGAATGCCAATTGTCGGGTCATAGAACAGGTTCCAAACAATACCGATAGCGACCGGAGTTGCAACCAAGGGCAACAGCAACAAGGTTTTCACCATGCCCTTCCCCTTGAACTTCCGGTTGAGAATTAGGGCTAGGACAGTTCCAAGAACCATTTCTACTATTACAGCACCAAACGTAAAATAGAATGTCCTTCCCAGAGACTCAAGAAACCTAGGTTCCTTGAGCACCTTGAAATAACTCTCCAGTCCCACTACAGAGAGGGGTCTCCCACTGGTCAACGACCAATCAGTAAAACTGAGAAAGAAAGTATACACCACCGGAAACACCATAAGTATCACTACAAACAGTACGGCAGGAAGTGGGAAAATATAGCGTAGATTTTTTTCTAAGAAACCTTGTTTGACCATGGGAAAACTCCTTGCAATACGATAGGCCGACCGAGAGTATCGGTCGGCCAATTCCTCTTACTACTTACTTAGAGTCCGTACTCACCATCGGCCTTCAGGAGCTCATCTACAGCATCTGCCTTCTCACTGGCAAGTGCACTGAGTTTACTTGAAGTACCCTTGGTGTTGATTGATTCGATGATAACTTCACCAATCAGGTCACGTGCCTGTCCAACAGAACTCATGAACGGTCGGTCAAACGGGAACCCGTTCTTTGCAGCATGGGCCTGTGTCTCAACCAAACCAGGATTCATAACTGCCCTGACCTCAGCATCTGCCCAAGCAGAATCTCGTGCCATGGTGATGTTTGTGAACATACCTTCCTTGGCGAGTTCCTTGCTTGTAGCCCAGTCGAGGAACTTCTGTGCAGCATCCTTGTTCTTGGAAGCGGAGGACATTGCCATACCCCATGAAACTACGATGAACGGGGAATCATCCTTTGGGCCTCTTGGAAGCTGTGCTACCCCGATATCCTCAGCAGGAATCTCTGTCTTTGCAGGATCAACAATCTGTCCATAGAAGACACTTGCATCAGTCCACATTGCGACCTTTCCAGCCTGGAACACAGGCATGACATTCTCCCAAGACATGCTGGTAACGCCCTGTGGTCCATAATTGCCAAGCAATTTGCCATAATATCGGATTGCTTCAATTGCCTCTGGGCTATCAAAGACAGCCTTTCCATCTTCAAGATATCTACCACCATAGTTATAGATATAGCTGGAAATCTGAGTTACTGCAGCTGCGCCCTTACCTCTTGAGGCAAAACCAGCTACACCGTCCTTATTGAGGACTCTTGCGGCATTCTCAAGCTCTGCAAAGGTTGTAGGTACGGAAAGACCAGCCTTTTTAAACAGATCCTTTCGGTAGTACATTACCTGCCACTCTGTTACGAGAGGTACAATGTAGGCTTTACCATCTTTTCTGCCGATATCTACTGAGTTCGCTGGATAATCAGCAAAGTCATAGTTGTCCAAGCTCTCATACCAACCATTCTTGATGAACATCAAGCCTTCCTGAAGAGGACGAGTCATAAACACATCCACGGTGGAACTGTTGGTTGCAAATTCAGTGGTCAACTTATTGGTCAGCTGGCTCTCCTGCAGACTCTCATAGTTTACCTTGATCCCAGTCTCTGCTTCGAATTCAGGAATCTTGGTCTTCAGCAACTCCCCATAAGGGTGGTTAGCCAACAACACACGAATCTCTTGCGGAGCTGCTTCATCTTTAGTCCCTTGTGCAAACATTGGTGCCAACACAAGACCGAGCAACAACGCAAAAATGACCATTGTTTTCATCTTCATTTCTTCTTCTCCTTTTGTAAATTGTACAAATACAACCTTTTGGCTATAGTATAACCCCTTTTTTGGAATTGTATAGCGATAAATGAATATTTTTTTCTCATTGCCTGAATATTTTTTTCATACTATACTGACTACAAGAGGAACAGCATGCAAGAAGTAAGTGCCATCTATACGATTCGAAGCAAGTACAACACCCTCAGTGCGAAAGAGAAGAAAATTGCTGACTTTATCCTCGAACATCCCAAGGAATCGGTAAACCCGAGTATTGAGAAACTGGCAGAGAGAATTGGGATCAGCGAATCAACCATGGTTCGCTTTGCCCGTAAACTTGGATACTCAGGATACCAGCGATTCCGTATTGCCCTTGCAAGGGAAACCATCCCCAAAAATGAACAAGTCTTTGAAACTGAGCTTCTTGAGGGTGAAGAGGTAGTGGATATGGTCTTCAAGAATGCACAACACACCCTCTCTGAGACACTGGGGGCCATTGACCGTAAGGCAATCAAGGAAAGTGCAACATTGATCGCCAAGGCTCGTTCGGTATTTCTCATGGGCCTCGGAGGTTCCAATACCCTTGCCCTTGATGCATATCATAAATTTATCAGAACAGGCATCAACTGCCAGTATGCTGCTGACTTCCATATGCAACTGATGCTTGCCAGCCAAGCAACAAAGGATGATGTTGCCCTGATTGTAAGTCATACCGGTGAAGGCTATGACACCCTTGCCCTGGCAGAAGAGCTCAGAAACAATGGAGCCAAGCTGCTTATTTTAACCAGCAATGCACGATCCCCTTTGGCAAAACTGGGAGACTATGTCTTGTCAGTAAGCCCTTGTTGTTCGAAAATAGTTGCAGAATCCTTTTCTGCCAGGATTACCTCCTTGGTGCTTATCGATGTCCTGTATGTGGAAATCCTTGAACTCATGGAGAATACCGGGGTGGAGAATTTGAATAAAATGAGAGATGTTATCGCAAAACGAAGAATTTAAGATGAGGAGACATATATAAATGAAAGCAAATATTGGTCTTATCGGCCTTGCCGTAATGGGAGAAAACCTGGTGCTCAATATGGAGAGCAAAGGATTTAGTGTCGCTGTCTACAACCGTAGCATTTCCAAAGTCGATGCCTTCCTTGATTCCAGGGCAAAAGGAAAGAACATCATCGGTACACACAGCCTTGAGGAACTGGTTGAACATCTGGAACGCCCCAGGAAAGTGATGATGATGGTGAAGGCAGGAAAAGCTGTCGATGAAACCATTGAAAAGCTCATCCCGCTTCTGGAAGCAGGAGATATCATCATTGACGGAGGAAACTCCAACTATGAGGACAGTGAGCGAAGAATGACCTATGTGGAAAGCAAAGGCTTGCTGTACATCGGAACAGGAGTATCGGGTGGCGAGGAAGGTGCCTTGAAAGGGCCATCCATCATGCCTGGTGGCTCAAAGTCTGCATGGGAAGCAGTAAAGCCCATCCTGCAGGGCATCAGCACACATGTGCATGACCAGCCATGCTGTGATTGGATCGGAAGTGGAGGCGCGGGTCACTTTGTAAAGATGGTACACAACGGCATCGAGTATGGTGATATGCAACTTATCGGTGAGATCTACGACCTAATGCATCGAATCCTTAAACTGGACAATGAAAGCATGCAAAGCATATTCTCCGATTGGAATGAAGGAGACCTGGACAGCTACCTGATCGAGATCACCAAGGACATCCTTGGGTATAAGGAAGAAGATGGTTCTTTCCTCCTTGATAAAATTCTTGATTCCGCTGGGCAGAAAGGAACTGGTAAATGGACCGGTATCAGCGCACTGCATGAGGGTGTTCCCTTGACCCTGATCGTTGAATCTGTTTTCGCTAGAAGCGTTTCAAGCCAGAAAGACGAGCGCCTAGCTGCCAGCAAGGTGTACGACTTGGAACCCAATCATCCAGTTTCTGATCCCAAAGAATTCATCATCATGCTTGGGAAGGCTCTCTATGCAGCAAAAATCATCAGCTACGCACAAGGATTCAGCCTGATCAAGGCAGCAGGTGAGACAAACAACTGGGACCTGAACCTGGGAGGGATTGCCCTGCTCTGGAGAGGTGGCTGCATCATCCGCTCTGCATTCCTCGACAAGATCAGTCAGGCATTCACCAAGAATCCCCTACTGCAGAACCTTATCATGGACCCCTACTTCGTTCAGATCCTGAAAGAGAATCACCAGAGTCTGAGAGAAGTGGTCGCTGCTGCTGCACTGAATGGTATTCCTACCCCATCCTTGAGTGCAGCGCTCTCCTGGTTCGACAGCTACAGGACCGAACGTCTACCGGCAAATCTCCTCCAGGCACAGCGTGACTATTTCGGAGCTCATACATATGAGCGGGTAGACAAGAAGCGGGGAGAATTCTTCCACACAAACTGGACTGGTCGAGGCGGTGATACCGCCAGCACCACCTATACCGTATAAGCACACTGGAGGTTTGCAGATGGCATCAATTCCACTAATGAACAAAGAAGACGCATCCTTGGATTTTCTCTCGCTGGGAGCCTTGGTTGTTCGTCTCGACCCGGGCGTAGTCCCTTTCGAATATGCCCAGAATCTTGACTTGCATGTTTCAGGTGGTGAGTATAATGTCGCTGCAAACCTGAGCAGGGCTTTTGGGCAAAGAACTGCCATTGCCAGTGCAATGGTAGACTACCCGGTAGGACAGAAGATTGAGAGTGAGGTCAGGAGAATGGGAGTACAAGCGTTTTACAAGCGCTTCGCCCATGATGGGGTCAGGGGACCCAATATGGCTCATGTGTACAGTGACCGTGGACAAGGTCTCCGAGCCCCTGTGGTCTTTTATAATCGCAGCAACGAAGCAGCATCATTCCTAACAGAGGAAAGCTTCGACTGGGATGCAATTTTTGCAAACAAGGTCAGATGGTTCCATAGCGGAGGCATCTTCAGTGCTCTCTCCCCTGCCATTCCTTCCTTGATTATCCGTGCGATGAAAAAAGCAAAGGAACAGGGAGCCATTATCTCCTTTGACCTGAACTACCGAGAGAAGCTTTGGAAGTCCATTGCCGATGCGGGTCAAGATCCCCAAAAGGTAGCGCAGGAAACCCTCTCTTCAATCGTTGAGCATGTCGATGTTCTCATTGGCAATGAAGAGGACCTCCAGCTTGGCTTGGGGCTCAAGGGACCGGAAGTACATAAGAGTGACAAACTCGACCCATCTTCGTTTTATGCAATGATGGAGACAGTTTCAAAACGTTTTCCCCAGATCAAGGCAGTAGCAACAACCATGAGGGAAGTACAATCAACCAACCGACACCGCTGGAGTGCTGTACTCTATCTTAATGGGAAAGGGTACCAGGCTCCTACCTGTGAACTGGATATCCTTGACCGGGTTGGTGGTGGGGATGGTTTTGCCAGTGGCCTCATCTATGGATTGTTGGAAGGAAAGAAACCGGAAGAGGCACTGCGCTTAGGATGGGCTCATGGAGCACTCCTGACCAGTTATCCCGGCGATACCACCATGGCCAGCCTGGCCCAGGTGGAAGCACTTGCCCAAGGCGGCAGTGCACGAATTCAGAGGTAACCATGCAAGCTCTCGTTCTCACTGACTACAAGAAATTGGAAATTCAGGATGTTCCGCGTCCTGCCATCACCTCCCCTACCCAGGTGCTTTTACGCATCAAGGCTGCTGCCATCTGTGGTAGTGATGTCCACGGCTATGATGGCTCAAGTGGACGACGCCGACCCCCCATCATCATGGGGCATGAAGGAAGTGGCATCATCGAGGAAGTAGGTTCCATGGTTACCGGCTTTGCTGTTGGTGATCGTGTTACCTTCGACTCAACCCTCTACTGTGGAACCTGTTCCTATTGCAGACAAGGCCTATTCAACCTCTGTGACAATCGCAGGGTGCTGGGGGTGAGTTGTGAGGAGTACAAACAGGATGGTATTTTTGCTGAGTATGCCTTGGTGGAGGAGCGTGTCTTGTTTCACCTTCCTCCCGCCTTGGATTTTATTCAGGCATCTCTTGCTGAACCAGCAGGAGTGGCAGCCCATGCAATCGCACAAGCCAACATCTCCCTCGCTGATGATGTTGCAGTGGTAGGAGCTGGATTGATCGGACTCTTGATCATCAAGCTACTGAGAACCATGACCAGCGGAACCATCATTGCATTGGATCTTGATGAGAATAGAAGGAAAAAGGCACTGGAAGTAGGTGCAGACAAAGCATTCGACCCCACAGACAGTGATATGCTCTCACACGTTCAGCAGATAACTGACCGGCAGATGCTCCCCCTGGTCTTCGAGGCCGTCGGGGCAACAGCTCCCGTCCAGACAGCACTCTCCCTGGTAAAAAAGGGAGGAGAGGTAGTTCTGGTCGGAAACATCACTCCTGAGATCAAGATTCCATTACAGAACGTTGTAACCCGCCAGATCCGGCTCCAGGGAACATGTGCGATCAACGGAGAATATCCAGCTGTCCTGAAAATGATGGCGAACAAGACGCTTGTGGTTGATGACCTGATCAGCAAGGTGGTACCGCTTGAAGAAGGTCCCCTTTGGTTCGACAAACTCTACAATCGAGAAGAAGAGCTTCTCAAGGTTGTACTGGTTCCCGGGAAAAAGTGAGGAAAACATGGTTCGTTATGCACTGGTAGGCTATGGCAAGGTAGCACACGTTCATGCCAAGGCCATCAAGGAAGCAAAAGAGAGTACCTTGGTTGCTGTTTGGGGCAGGAACAATGAGAAAGCCCAAACATTTGCTGCCGAATGGAATATTACTGCTTTCACCGATATGCAACAGATGATCAAGGAAGAAGAGGTTGATGCGGTTATCATAACCACCCCACATCCATTGCATAAGGAGCATGCCATTACTGCCTTGCAGGCAGGAGCCCATGTTCTGGTAGAGAAACCTATGGCACTGACCGTAAGCGAGTGTGATGCCATGATCGAGGTTGCAAAGCAAGAAAAGAAACAGCTTGCGGTTATCAGCCAACGTCGTTGGTTCCCCGCAAGTCAGCGAATCAGGAAGGCTATCGATGAGGGGAAACTAGGCACTCCCATGATCGGTCAGGTAACCATGTTGGGCTGGAGAGATGAGGAGTACTACAACAGTGATCCTTGGAGAGGCAAGTGGGACAGTGAGGGTGGTGGTGTCTTGATAAACCAGGCGCCTCACCAGTTTGACTTGCTCTGTTGGTACCTTGGATCAGTCAAGGAAGTCTACGCACAGTGGGAGAACGTGAACCACCCATACATCGAGGTAGAGGATACCGCTGTTGGTACGGTACGGTTTGAGAGCGGTGCAATTGCCTCGATACTGGTATCGAACTCCCAAAAGCCTGGTATTCACGCCAAGGTACATGTCCACGGTTCAAGTGCTGCTTCGGCAGGAGTACAGACAGATGGCGGGGCGATGTTCATTGCAGGAAGAAGCGGAATAGCAGAGCCACCTGTAACTGATCTCTGGACCATTGAAGGTGAACAGCAGAATATTGGAATATGGAAGACAGAAGATACCAATCTCTTCAACTCAATCGATCCAGTTGCCTACTTCTTTACGCTGCAGATTGAGAACTTCACCCAGGCACTCTTGAAGAAAGGCCCTCTTATCTCCTCTGGTGAGGAAGGAAGGGAGACCGTCAAGCTGATCGAAGGCATGTACAGGAGCCAGAGAGAAGGAAAACCGGTAAGGTATTAAACAGAAAGCCAAACTGGAGAAATCCCCACTATACCCCCCTTTCAATCGAGAGGGGGCATTCTTCATCATCTAATCAAATCAGCCAGCTGTTCTCCCAATATTTCTTGACAAATCATCAGCTTGGTATAGTATATACGTACATACATACATTTAGATACATTAGCGTATGAAGGAGCCCCCCATGCCCACCTATTCCCCTGCACAGAAACCCACCATGTACTTTATCGGAGTGACAACCACTAAGTCATCAATCATGAAAGTATTTCCTAAATGGATGGAACATTTTGGGATCGATGCCGAGTTGAAAGGAATCGACTTTGCACCACACTCTGCACCTGAAGCATACAGGGAAGCTGTCTCCTTCATTAAAAATGATCCCAACTCCCTAGGAGCTTTGGTCACCACCCATAAGCTCGATTGTTACCAAGCAAGCAAGGACTTGTTCGAAGGAGCCGGGCCCTACACCAAGTTACTGCACGAGGCGAGTTCCATCAGTAAACGGGGAAAAGAACTCTGGGCACACGCAAAGGACCCAATCACCAGTGGCCTTGCCTTGGAAAATTGTATGCCCAAAGGATACTTCTCCAACTCTGATGCTTCCATGCTTCTCTTGGGGGCTGGAGGTAGCTCACTTGCTCTCAGTCTCTATCTGATCAACAAATCAAAAGAATCTGGTGATGTTCCAAAGCACATCATCATTACAAACCGCAGTGAGAAACGATTGGAAGAGATGAAGGCCATCCATGCAACGCTGGATAGTCCTATAACGTTCACGTATGAACTCTGTCCCACACCACAGGAGAATGATGCTGTGATGCAGAGATTGCCCGAAGGGTCCCTCGTGATCAATGCAACAGGACTTGGAAAGGATGGTCCAGGCTCCCCTCTTCCTGATAACGCACACTTCCCCAAGAACGGATATGTCTGGGAGTTCAACTACCGGGGTGAGTTGCAGTTCCTCAGCCAGGCAAAAGCAGCACAAGCAGAGAAAAAGCTTACCATCGTGGATGGTTGGCAGTATTTCATCTACGGATGGACACAGGTCATTGCAGAAGTCTTTCATATTGACATCCCAGTAAGCGGACCTGCCTTCGATACCATCTGTGATATCGCATTGGAAGCAATAAAATAATCAGGAGCAATACATGCAATCATCAAAAACCAAATTCAACCTAAAAAACGGACTCGCAAAAAGTGAAGGCGTTGAATCCCTAAAACGCTATGCCACCAATCTCAAGGGCATCTTCGCTGATGAGGAAAAGCTCACTTCCCTGATCGATTCCTCCAATCCACTAATCTATGAATTCTATGACCTTGGAGTGGAAGAAAAACCAGGAAACCTCGCGTATGGCACCAGTATCGTTTACCCTGGTGTGGTGGGACGTGAGTTTTACATGACAAAGGGGCATTTTCATACCGTTCTCGACACTGCTGAGGTATATCTCTGCCTCTCAGGACATGGTTTAATGGTGATGGAGAATCCTGAAGGGGAAACCGAGATACAAGAACTTACAGCAGGAGAGGCTGTCCTTGTTCCCGGCCGCTATGCACATCGATCGGTAAATATCAGTGATTCCGAACCACTGGTCACTTTCTTCACCTTTGCTGCCGATGCAGGGCATGACTATGGAACCATCGAGCAGAAAGGCTTCAGGAAACTGGTATTGAGAACAGGCAATGAAACGTATGAAGTGGTAGACAACCCTAATTGGAAGGCAAACTGATGGTAGAAAAACACATTGTTGATTCACTGGAAACCTGGTTTTACGAAGAGACAGACAAAATACCTGTCAACTCCATGCAATTTGCATGGGTGGGCCAGGCAGGATTCCTGTTCAAAACCAAGAATATTCATCTGGGAATTGACCTCTACCTCTCCGACTCCCTGGCAAGGAAGTATCAAGGAGGGGAGTTTCCCCACAAACGCATGGTAGATATCCCTATTTCCCCAGATTCACTCACAAACCTTGATGTCGTGTTATGCTCCCATGGGCATACCGACCATATGGACAAGGAAACACTCACCGCCCTCTTCAGCGACGGCAAAGGACCACTGGTCATTGCCCCTCGTTACGAGGTTTCCCGTCTCCTGGATATGGGAATCCCCTCCGAGCGGATAGTTGGGTTGAGTGAAGGGGAGTCTTTCCTCATGAAGGAAGGGATAGCTATCCATGCAATCCCAGCTGCACATGAAGAGCTCACCTATGACTCCTGGGGTCAGATAAAAGCACTTGGATTCGTGGTCGATATGGGGTTTGTAGCTTGGTACCACAGTGGAGATACTGTACGCTTCCCTTCGCTCACTGATTCAGTCAGAAATCGGAACCCTTCACTCTGCTTCCTCCCGGTAAATGGGAAGAAGCCCCATCTTACCGAGAAGGGCATCATCGGTAATCTCTCGATAGCAGAAGCAGGGACCCTCGCCAAGGATATGGGCGCATCCCTTTTAATACCTCACCATTTTGGTATGTTCGATTTCAATACTGTAGCAGAAGATGCGATCATCAGCACGCTCAGTGATCAAGGGTGGAAAAAGGATGCCACATTCATACTCCCAAGCCTCAATACCATCTATACCTACACTCATGAGAGGAAGTAGCAATGCATAGTTTTTTTGTACAGCAACAACTCGACAAAAATATTCCCATTCCACTGTATTTCCAACTGAAAACACTTCTGCTCAAGTTCATAAAGACCCAGGATGGGGTGGTAGCGCTACCTACAGAGCAGCAACTTTGCAATCACTTCAATATCTCTCGCTCTACGGTTCGCCAGGCCTTGAAAGAGCTGGTGAATGAAGGAGTCATTGAGCGCCACAAGGCAAAGGGGTCCCTCACCATCCCCAAGAAACTGGAGCAAAACTTTCTTTCAGTCTTGGAGAGTTTCAATGACGAGATGCAGGAAAAAGGGTTGCTTCCTACAACCCAAGTTCTCGACCTCTCCCTCATTGAACCATCTCGGGCAATCGGGGAAGCTCTGGACCTTCCCCCTGGAGAACAAGTCGTACAGTTGATCAGACTCAGGGGAACGGGAGAAGAACCCATTGTCTTGGTGTACACTTACCTTCCTGCCTCCTTCAAAAGCATCCGTAATTTGATCCAGGAAGACCTGGTAAACAACTCCTTGTACAAATTGTTGCAGAGCAAGTACCACGTTGCAATTGACAGGACCAGGAGAATCATCGAAATCCGAAGTGCAGGAGAGTTTGAAGCTAAACTTCTGCATATCAAGGTAAAAGAACCACTGCAATATATCGAAACCATCTCCAGGACCAAGGAAGGAGTGCCATTCGAATTCTCAAAGGCATATTACCGGGGTGATCTCAACAAATTCGTCATTGAAATCAGAAACAAGAGGTTATGATATGAAGCAGACGCTACTCGCCTATGGGCCAAGCCTAAAGACATCACAGATCCAGGATCTTGCAGATAAAGCTGAAGCCGAGGACATGGATACCTTATATCTCCAGGAAATTGCTGTTGGCAGGCTACCCAGAGAGGAACGATCAGGGATGCTGGCTTCCCTTCCCTTTGCAGGGTTGATGGATGAACAACTCTCTTTCATGATGGAGAGGGCCATGGAGTTGGATTGCTCACATTTCACGTTTGCTCTCCCAGCAGGCTACGTGCGTGATGGGCGTTTTCTCGAGATTGAAGCTCTGCTTTCAACCTTGAAAGCAAAAAGTTCCCTTATCCTGGTCCCAACCATAGTCCTCGCTGAACTACCTGTGGAGCGTTTGGAAGAAATAATACATCGCTGTTTCAACTTAGGATTGAACCATCTCTGTTTGGGAACAGGAACTTCGCTTGATGGAGCCACCCCAGAGTACATTGAAACGGCTCTCTCCCTGTATAAGAACCAGGGAATACCTACCACCAACCTAGAGATTGCCTGTTCAGTATCTGACCCGGCACTTCCTGTCACGCACCGTATCTGCCTTTCGCAGACACCGGGAAACCTGTCGGCATATTAAGGAGTATACGTATCATGGACAGAAAAACATTTTGCCATATCATCGACCATACACTGCTCAAGCCAGAGGCAACCAGAGAACAGATAGAAAAGCTGTGCGTTGAGGCAAGGGAAAACGAGTTTGCAACCGTCGCCATAGAACCCGTATACATTCCCTATGCTGCAAGTCTCTTAAAGGGGAGCAAGACAGGCATCACCAGTGCAATAGCCTATCCCCATGGATCATGGAGCATTAAGGCGAAGTGCCATGAGATCGAACTCTGCCTCAAAGCAGGTGCAAGTGATTGTGACTATGTCCTCGACTTGGGGGCTCTAAAAGAGGGAAATTGGGATCAAATCAGAAAGGAAGCACGGGAGTGTAGAAAAGCTACGGGCTCTGCAATTCTAAAGATCATACTCGAAGTATCGCTCCTTACTGATGAAGAGGTCCGTATAGCATCTCTCATCAGCGCAGAGGAAGGTGCTGATTTTGTAAAAACTGCAACCGGTTATCTCGCATCCCCAACCATCGAGCAAGTAGCCATCATGGCTGAAGCAGTAGCAGGAACCAAGACAAGTGTCAAAGCTGCAGGGGGCTTCTCTTCCATGAAACGGGTACAACAAGCATTGGATTTAGGGGTGAAACGTATCGGCACCAGTTCCGCATTTAAACTCCTGGAAGAACTGCAATCATAATCTGATCAACAAGGAATGCATATGAGTGAGCATCGTATTTTTGAACTATGGCAGGAATTTGCACTCCACCAGAAACCGGTGGAGTTGGGCGTGGTTGCACCCGAGATAGCAGCCTCCTGGCATCGCTCAAGAGAACTTGGTCTCGACCCCTTCCTTGCAGATATGCAAACAGTATCCGACCAGGAACTGAATCAGAGACGAAGGAAAGTACAGGAACTGATCACCTCCTCCCTACCCTATATGCATAAACTCTTCACCCTTATCAAGGATGAACAAGCGGTAATCACCCTCTGTGATGCTGATGCGGTTATCCTGGAGGTTCTTGCCAATCCCACAGCTTATCCGGAAATCAGTTATCCTGAAGAGGGAACCATCCATAGCGAAAAGCTTGTAGGAACCAATGCAATTGGTTTGGCACTTGCCATAGACAGCTCTGTGGAAGTGGTTGGTGCAGAGCATTGGAGAAAGGTGAACCATGCATGGGCATGCTATGCAAACCCACTCCATGCAGGCAATTCAATCGTAGGATGCATCAATGTCGCCTGTCCCATCACCGGCTATAAAAATTCGGGAACCATAGCTCCCATGGTACAAGCATCATCAAACGCCATTGAACGGGAATTGATGTTCAAACTCAAGCTTAGTGACCAAGAAAAAGTCATCCAGCAGCAGAAAACGCTGCTTGAGTATGTTGATACCGGGATCATTGCCATTGACCGGGATGGAGTAATCAAACAGATCAACCAACAGGCACTCGACATCTTCAAGGTACAGGGAGCTTGGGAAGGACGTCTTCTGAAAGACCTATTCCATAGTGAAGTAAATCTCACTGCATTGGCTGAACAAGGAAAGATGCTCGATGAGCAGGACCTACCCATCAAGATTGGCTCCTCCTATGCACATATTACCTGCTCCACCTACAAATTGGAGCTCGACAAGCTTGGCATCAATCTCGTCATCCTGGTGAGAACCCCGGCCACGGTACGGAGAATCGTCAACAAGGCCTCTGGCGCGAATGCCCGCTATAGCTTCTCCGATATAATCGGCTCCTGTGCTGCAATGGAGCAACCGCTGAAAATTGCCCAGTTGGCAAGCAAGAACAACACAAATGTACTGGTGATGGGAGAAACCGGAACCGGCAAAGAGCTGTTGGTCCAAGCGATTCATAATGCAAGTGAGAGACGGAATAAACCATTTATCGCCATAAATTGCGGGGCACTTTCACGCGAACTGATCCGAAGTGAATTATTCGGATATGAGGGTGGGGCATTTACCAGCGCTAAGAGTAGCGGTAGTCTTGGAAAATTTGAACTTGCAGAGGGAGGAACACTCTTCTTGGATGAAATTGGGGAGATGCCCCTGGAAGTCCAGGCAGTCCTCCTTCGTGTATTACAGACGCAGGAAGTAGTACGTATAGGTGGCAAGTATCCTATTCCGGTGAACGTCCGTGTGATTGCAGCCACCCACAGGGATCTTGCAATTGCAGTGCAGGAACAAACGTTCAGAAATGATTTGTACTACCGTTTGAATGTCCTTTCCATCAATTTGCCCGCATTGAGGGAGCGCAATGGCGACATTCATAAGCTGGTTGCATTCTTCCTCAAGAAATTTCAACATCAATTCGAAAAACCAAATCTCACGATCGATGACATGGTCTGTAAACTGTTTGAAGTATACAATTGGCCTGGAAACATCAGGGAGCTGGAGAATGTGCTGCAGCGTGCAGCCGTCATTTGTGAGAACGATCTTATTACCATCCATGATATTCCCAGTACCATCGTGAATTACCAACCAAATGATTTTTCCCACAACCAAACCCAGCAAGATGGATTCTCCCTCGAGGAAGGAAAACGCGAGAAGTTGATCCAGATTCTCCAGAAAACGAATGGAAATGTACGAGAGGTCTCCACCCTGCTCAGGATTTCCAGGGGAACGGTCTACAACATGCTGAACCGCTATAACATTGACTTGCAAGCCTTCAGAAAAGGCTATATCGACTCATAATAAATATCCAAGAAGGAGCAACCCTATGCATGAAGCACTGTTTGAACAAATCCATACGATCGGCCTGGTACCGGTGGTGAAGATCGATGATGCCAGCAAGGCCGAGGGCCTTGCAGGAGCCCTGATCGCAGGCGGCCTGCCCTGTGCAGAGGTCACCTTCCGCACCCAAGCGGCAGAGGAGTCGATCAAGCGCATCACAAAGGCCTACCCCGAGATGCTCGTGGGAGCAGGCACGGTGACCAACCTCGAGTATGCAAAGAAGGCAGTGGCAGCCGGGGCCAAGTTCCTCGTCTCCCCGGGCTTCAACCCCACCGTCGTGGACTGGGCACTGGAGAACAACATCCCCATCGTCCCGGGTGTCTGCACACCCAGCGACATCGAGGCTGGCATCAGCCGTGGGCTTACCACCCTCAAGTTCTTCCCCGCCGAGGTGAGTGGGGGCGTGGACATGCTCAAGAACTTTGCAGGGCCCTTCCCCGACCTCCTCTTCATGCCCACCGGCGGCATCAGCACCAAGAACCTTGCCAGCTATGCCCGGCAGCCCAACGTCCTGGCAGTAGGCGGATCGTGGATGGTCAAGGCCGACCTCATCGAGGCGGAGGACTGGCAGGCGATAGAGGACCTGAGCAGGGAGGCGGTGCGTACCCTCCAGGGACTGGAGTTCGCACACATGGGCATCAACAACCAGGATGCAGCAGAGGCCGAGAAGACCATCAAGGGACTGGAGGCACTGGGCATGGTAAAAAAGAGTGGCAGCAGTTCCACCTTCCTGGACACCACCATCGAGGTGTTGCCCAAGCAGTACCTGGGGAAGATGGGCCACATCGGATTCAGGTGCTTCTCCATCGAGCGCACCCTCTCCTACCTCTCCCAGTTCGGCTTCTCCGTGAACGAGGAGACCATCGCACACGATGCAAAGGGCAAGATCAAGGTATGTTACCTTGAGCAGGAGCTCAGCGGATTCGCCGTTCACCTGATCAAGGTATAACCATTCAACCTACACAGTAGTCACAATCATGGCCTTCAAGGATATCAAGAAGATTCTGGGAGGCCATGAGACTCATATTGCTTGATGCCTCATATGTTGCTGCTCCTGCATGGGGAGTCAGGATACAGGAAGGCAAGGCTGCAAGCGGTCCTGTCTCAGGATGCTCCTGAGCACTGACATCCAAGGCAGCGGCACCAATCTGGCCAGTCCCAAGAGCCACTGCCAACGCTTCCTCATCGATGATTCCACCTCGCGCAGTATTGACCAACACCGCTCTTGGTTTCATGCTTGCAAACACCTCTGCATTGAATAAATTCTTCGTCTCTTCTGTTAATGGCGTATGGATGGAGATGAAATCACTCTTGCTTGCCAGCGTGGCGAAATCGACATACTGAGCCCCATAGTGTTGCTTCAGCTCCTCATTCTCATATACATCATGGCAGAGAATCTCCATCTCAAAACCCTTGCAACGCTTTACCACCCCTGCCCCGATTCTCCCTGTTCCGATGACACCAAGCGTCTTTCTCCACATTTCCACACCGATGGGTCGCTTCGTTTCACCCATCTTCATCTGATGATCCATATAGGGAACATGCCGGGCAGCTGAGAGCATCAGTGTGACTGCCAAATCGGACACAGAGTCCCCATTTGCTCCCGGGGTTATGGTGACCTGTATGTTTCGCCCTCTTGCATACTCGAGGTCTATCGCATCATACCCCACCCCGTAGCGTGAAATAACCTTCAGTTTCTTTGCTTTGCTCAGGAGCGCTTGATCATAGGCTTCCAATCCTGCGATTATTCCATCGGCTTCTGCTATCTGCCGATGTAGCTGATCAGTAACACTTTCTGTCTCTGTCGCTTTTATATGCCGGACTTCACATCCATGGGAGCGCAACAGCTCCCAAGCTTTCTCATCTGAACTCCCAAATGAACGGGCTGTTATCAATACAAGGAATGTATTCATCATATGCTCCTCTTTTGTGTACTATCAATACGTGTTTTTTCATACCAATATCGGTATCTTTTATAGTGTCTAGTATAGTAATCTCTCATCTCTGGATCTGAATCCAGCACATTGGTTACGGTCTGTGTATAACTTGGTAGTTCCTCACCCGCGGAACGGGCAGCCAGTATGAGGGCTCCATAGAGGGACGTCTGTTTCTGAATATCTTCATGCATGGAAACACCAAAGTAATTACAGCATAGGTGTTTCCAGAAGGCTGAATGTAATACGCCCCCTGAGAGTTTGATGGTCCTGGGAATATGCCCACTTTTCAGTAGTTCCTCATAACACTGATAGAGATTGGCAACGACCCCCTGTAAGACACCTTGGTAGAAGGCACTTGTTGTCATGGACTCTTCTACATCATGGAAGCTCGCAAGACGAGTGTCATCCCACCCAGGACAACGCTCTCCCACCAGGAATGGAAGGAATATAGGGGTATTCGCTTTTTCCCCTAGTGAGCTTTCAATCTGAGCATATGTGACATCTGGATCAAAGGAGTGTTTCTTGTACCAATCCACACAGTTGGAACAGCCGCTTGTTGCAGCTCCGAGCAGAAACCCATTATCTACACTACGGTACAACCAAGTGGCGTGAATGGGAGAGAACCAAGGTTCTGGGATAATCATCCTCATTGCCCCACTGGTACCCATGGAAAGGGTCATGATACCTGGCTCTTCTGCTCTTGATCCTACTTGGTTCAATGCTCCGTCAGGAAGAGGAGGAAGCACCGGGATACCTTCGGACAGTCCAAGCAATCTTGAACCTTGCTTACTGAGCGTACTACCGTCTCTCCAATCGCAAATAGGGGATATAGTACAACCCAATGCTTTCGCCATTGGATGAAGGTCAACCACTGAGGTGGAGAGAAGTCCCATTCCACTGAGCATTGAAGCAGTCTCCTTGACCGTACCAGTGAGGAGATAGTGGAGGTAACCTGCGAGAGAACCTACGTGTCGACCAGTTAGGGCAATTCCATCTGTACTTTGTTTCAGGAGTTTGAAGAACGGGTACATTGCATGCACCATTGCACCACTATCCTGGTAGTAGTCCTCTACAAAGGAATCATGCTTCCTAAGCTCCCAACAGAAGGCTCGATTCGAGACATCCGTCCAATCTGAGAGTGGTTGTAAGGGTACATTTGACGAATCGCATACCACCAGACTGTGCCACGTTCCCGCGGTGGTAATTCGGTCTACCTCTCTCCCTTGTGCAGCTTTTCTCCCAAGTTGTATGGCATGCATACACACAGCCTCTACATCACTTGAGGAAGGATTTCGCTCAACAAGCAATGTTGACTCACCCAAATCGGTATCAAGGTATTGGGCTTTCGAGGAAGTGGTGCTTATTTCAAGGGCCAGAAGCTTCATCGGCATTCTCCAAGGCATAATCAATCGGCTGTAGAAAGACAGCTAACTTTTTATATAATAATGATTTGACATCTTCCTAAATCAGTTTTACACTAGAGGTATAAACCTATCTTGTCTGGTCTTTATCCAGGTGAGAAGAAAAAAGGAGCAGCCTCATGTTGATTGGTATTTCCCCTTACATCGGTCCAGAATTACTGGAAGCACTCGATAGAATGGGTCATGGTGATGAGATAGTCATCGTCGATGCGTTCTATCCCGGAGACACGCGATCCTCCCGTTGTATCAGAGCTGACGGAATCAAGGCAGAAGACCTGCTTGATGGTATCTTCCGCCTGATGAATCCTGATGATTATGTCAAAGATCCAGTTGTGATGATGCAGCCTTCAGAAGGCGATAGCGCAGACCCTGCAGTGGAGGCGTCATTCCAGGCAGTCTTGGACAAATACTGGCCCGATACTCCAAAAATCCAGAAAATCGAACGCCAAGAGTTCTATGACAGGGCAAAACGGGCATATGCAGTAGTGGTCTCTGGCTCCATCGTAAAATATGGATGCATCATCATCCGTAAGGGTGTACTGCCCCACTAACCTATATGCAGGCCACCCCTGAAGAGGTGGTCTGCTATCCTTCTCTAATCAATAAGTATCACTGGCTTGATAACCTTCTCCTCCTTGTTGCCAAACACTGCAAAGGCCTCATCTACCTCATCCATGGAGAATCGATGTGTCAGTAAGAGCGAACTGGGAATATGGCCCTGCTTCAACAGCTCAAATGCTTGGGGGAATCCCCAGTTGGGGATGGCATGAGAAGCGATAAGACGCTTTTTGGCGAAGTGGAACTCATTTGCAGAGAACGTAACTTGATCATGCTTGAAATCGATACCGTCGTAGACAATGGAGCCACAGAAACCGGCAAGCTCAATACCATCACCAAGTGTTGCAGGAGGGGAAGTGACAATCACACGATTGAACAGCTTGGGAAACTGTTGCTTGAGCTCATCTTTCCACCCCGTCTTAGCACTATCAATGACCAAATCGGCACCGAGTTTTCTGGCAACTTCCCCTCGATAGGCTCCACGCGGAGTATCGAGATGATGGCCTACCATGACCACATTACGGGCGCCACGCAATTTTGCCAGCTTGATACAGCTTAGGCCTATAATTCCCGGCCCCATGATCAGGACATCGTCAAAGAGCTCTATAGCTGCCTCCCTGCTTAGATCGAGGGCAACGGTAATGGGCTCAGCAAGGGTAGCTTCAGGATAATCGAGTCCTTCATAGGGAATCACCATCTCTCGGGGGACTACCAGAAATTGCCCCATTCCTGCCTGGTCATCCATGTAGCTGTAAATATTCTCACAGGCTTGCGGCTTCTGGTTCAGGCACTGTTCACATCTTCCACAGGCAATATTGTTCTCAACCACCACTGAATCCCCGACGTTCAAGCCGGGAAAGGGTGATCCTACTTCGTGGATATACCCAGCAACCTCATGTCCAAGTGGGGTCAATGTTCCTGCAGGAAGGTCTTTTAGAAAGTGGATATCAGTCCCGCAAATCCCACACGCCTTGATACGGACCACCACCTCATTCGCTTTCGGCTTGGGTAGTGTTTTCCTAACCATCCTGATTTGTTCATTTCTATCGACCCAGGCGCTTGTAAATTCCATTTTGCTCCTCACTTCAAAAAATCTTCACTTCCCGATGGAATGACACAGAGAAAGACCAAATCCTCTTCCCGTGAGTCATTCACCCATTGATGCTCATCCCCTCCAGGAACGAATACCGAAGTACCCGAAAGCAGGATCTTTTCTTCCTTCGGACCAACAACTCTACCTTTTCCTTGCAGCACATACACCACATGTTCATGTTCATGACTTCCGTTACTGCTCTTTCCACCAGGTGGGATCCTGATCTCCCGCATCTCGTAATTGGTTGAGCCATCTTCCTTGCTCACCAGCCAACGGACCTTGTTTCCTGACCCAGTAGTACTGAGCACAGCCTCAGCTGCAGTCCTGCTCAAAATCATTTCACTTGCTCCCAATAGGCTTTTTGATCAAATGTAGAAAGAAACTGCTGCACTTCATCATTGGTGGGCATCGCAGGGGCAGTACCTACCTTGGTAACGGAGAGAGATGCTACGGCAGTGGCAAAATAGATTGCCTGCCGTAGATCATTCCCCTTGCTGAGGGCTGTAGCCAATCCACCGTTGAATGCATCCCCTGCACCGGTGGTATCCACCACCTTCACTTCCATGGTGGGGAACATCAGAGTTTCCTGTTCAGCAGTGAGCAGGAAACACCCCATCTTACCCATGGTAATGATGACATCCTTGACCCCTTTTGCTTGCAGGGCCAAGGCCGCCTTATGAGCACTCTCACGGTCTACAACATCAATGCCAGTCAGGCAGGATGCCTCAGTCTCATTGGGAGTTACCAAGTCAAACATGCCGATAAACGAGTCTTCTAGTGGTTCAACTGGTGCTGGAGCAGGGTTCAGTAAAGCAATTCCACCTGAGGCATGCACGCGCTCTACGGCAGGGGGAAGAATATCAAGGTTAGTCTCAAGCTGTGCCACCAGGACATTGGTATCATCCAAGATTGAATCGATGGATCGAATCTCCTCCTGGCTAATGGCACCACAAGCTCCAGGAACAACCGTGATGCTGTTCTGGGAGGTATGTTCATCAACCATGATCAAGGCAATGCCCGTTGCCAACTCAGGATCCTCAAACACATATCGGCTATCCATCTGTTCACCAGCATAAAAATCCTTGGCAACCTTGCCAAAAACATCGTTTCCCACTTTTGTGACCAGCACCACATCCCCACCCGAGCGGTGGGCAGCTACTGCCTGATTTGACCCTTTCCCCCCAGGCCCCATCTTGAAAATGCTTCCCTTTACCGTCTCTCCCTGTACCGGGATATGAGGGGACCGTGCCATAAGATCAACTACAAAACTACCAATTACCGTCACACGTTCTGCCATGTGCTACTCCCTTGTATATCGCTCGATAAAGCTGTAAGGCGATGGTTTTCCAATGGAACTGACTTCGTTCAGCCGTTTCATCTGATCATCACTCAATGACCAGGACAGTGAATCAAGATTCTCCTTGAGCTGGCTGACAGTCCTAGCTCCTATGAGAGGAATGATACCTGCTGGGTTCTGTCTCACCCAGTTGATACTTACCTGTGAAACACTGTGCCCTACTTCCTCAGCAATCTCATGCAAGACATCTATAATGTCATAGGCTTGGTCACTTCCCCGTTGTTCAGCTTGGTCATCCCACCGGTCCTTCCTGCCTGCACGACTATTTTTGGGGATATCCTTTCCTCTTCGGTATTTTCCACTGAGCCAACCTCCTGCCAAGGGGGACCAGGCAAGCATGCCCACACCTTCTCTCTTGCACAGCGGAATGAGTTCCCACTCAGGACTTCGCACAAGGAGGCTGTACTCCAACTGAAGGCTGACAAAAGCTTCCTTGTTGGTATAACGGGCGATCATAAGGTTTTTCATTAGATCTGATGGGGTGTAGTTGGAGGCACCAAGATACCGTACCTTTCCTGCTGATATGAGATCATCCAGCGTTCTTAAGGTCTCCTCGAAGGGGGTCCTTTTATCAAAACAATGGATCTGCAGCAAATCAATATATTCGGTATTAAGGCGTTTAAGGCTAGACTCCACACTGTGCAGGATGTGTTTTCGGCTTGCCCCGGTATTATTGACATCCTCACCCGTTGGGAAGAACACCTTAGTACCTACGATTAAATCATCCCTCCGGGAACCGATATCCTTGATCCAGGAACCCAGGATCCTCTCCGAATCTCCATTGTTGTAGGAGTCAGCAGTATCAAGGTAATTCCCCCCTGCTTGGGTGTACTCCTCGAGCAGGCCCTTTGACTCCTTCTCATCAATATTCCAACCAAAGGTCTGCGTACCGAAAGCAATGGCACTCATACGCAACCCTGTATTTCCAAAATAGCGATACTCCATTCCTACCTCCGCAACAACAAGGAGCGCATATCCTCATCCTCTACTACGTACCAATTCCGTGAGAAGCATTGGGGAGGATGGATGTCATCAGAATCTGGAGCTGAAAAGATCTCATGATACATATGAGGCTTCCAGAGAGAGAGGATATGGTGGTGGATTTCTCCTGCATGAGCGTACCACTCTTCCCAGAAGAGATGATCTTGGTCCTCCTTCTCAGGAATTGCATTCACTACCAGATATCCATGGTTCTCTTTCACGATCCATGTATGTTTTCGGTACGGATTATCCTTCAGTTCATCGATACCAGGGAAAATATCTTCCATTTTGAAGCCAAAACGCTTCATGGTCTCAGCAACCTCAGCATGTTGTAATTGTGACAGTAGCCCACTCATACTCAACTCTCCTTTGTATTGGTAAACTGGTCGAGGTTCTGGTAGAAATCGACCAAGCTTGTATATGCTTGTTCGTAGAGGGGAAGATAGCGATCATAAAACTCCACATTTGCTTCGTTTGGAAGAATACGTCTTTCATAATGAAGCAGGTCCTTCACCACATCAGCACTCTCATACATCCCGATACCCAAGCCCCCGATAACTGCAGCGCCAAAGTTCTTGCTGTCCTTGAGATGGTTATGGGAAACAACAGGAATATTGAAAGCATCGGCAATAATATGCTTGTTGATATCACTATTCGCTTGGCCCCCGATCACCACCAGTTCCGTGGCTTTGTTGATTGGTTTGAGCGCTTCCCAGATTATCTTCAAATTCATTGCCACTCCCTCGTAACATGCGCGGAACATATCCGAGCGACGGGTATTTCGTTTCAATCCAATGAAGGCTCCTCGAGCCTGGGGATTCCAGTAGGGACTCCGTTCACCCATAAGATAAGGTAGGAACAACAATCCATTTGCTCCAGGAGGTGATTGGGTGACCAACATTTCAATCAGATGCTGAGGATAGCTGCGTTGGAGTTCCGATTGGGTAACCTCTTCCCTTGCCAACTCATCCTTCAACCAATCCAGGGAAGCACCAGCAGCCTGCATGGTACCGCAAGGGGCGATCTGGTCAGGTTGGATAAATGACCAATTGAAGGTCCTCATCGTTGGCTCCCAATACGGGGTTGGCTTGACCATTCCAATCCATGCTGATGATCCAAAATAGAGATAGGCATCATCCTCCGTGGTGCAGCCACCTCCCAAGGAGGCACAAATGCCATCCCCTGCTCCAATGACAACAGGCGTCCCTGGAAGCAACCCTGTAGCAACGGATGCATCCATCGTTACGTAGCCGGCAATCTGGGTAGAAGGAATTGCCTCTGGGAGTATCTTTGGATTGAGACCAATTATGCTTGTCAGGGTACGAGACCACTGCCGCTTGGTAAGATTGAAGAGGTTTGTTCCTGATGCATCGGAGTAGTCTGTTACAATCTCTCCGGTGAGCTTGAAAACAATGTAGTCCTTCGCCTGGACAACCTTGGAAGTCTTTGCGAAGGCTTCTGGACGATTATGCATGATCCAAAGCAGTTTACTGAGCGTATATGATGCACTGATCTTATGCCCAGTTATATGGAAGAAGAGTTTTTCATCAATCTGACTGAGCAGTTGTTTTGACTCTTTATCGGAGCGCATATCCGCCCAGATGATCGCATTGCCAATAGGATCCCCGGCCTTGTCGAGGCAGAGACAACCCATCATCTGGCCACTGAAGGTAACCACGGCGATTGACTTCTCGTTGATACCCCGCATCACCTTCTTTGTGGACTCACAAACGGCACGCCACCAATCGCCAGGGTCCTGTTCAACTTTGTTACCCTCTCGATAGATCACCCGATAGAGGGAAAGCCAGGAGCTTATGATATTTCCTTTTTCATCATACACTACCGCTTTATCTCCGGTTGTCCCCAGATTATGCGATAGGATGAGTCTGTCATACATCGTTTGCCCCTTTCTCCCTTCCATTACCGATTGAACCAAGGCTCAAGACTGCGATACAGGTCAGCGAATTGTCCTGTCAACTCTTCATAGAATGCTGTGTTTTCCTTATTTGGCTGCACAACTTCCTTAATAGGGTTCATAACCTCAATCATGGAAAAGTCTTCATAAAGGCCACACCCCACTCCGCCCAGCAAGGCCGCTCCCATGCTTGTTGCCTCAGTAAGGAACTGGGGTACAACAATCTCACAACCAAAGACATCTGAGAGGACCTGTCTAAGGAAGGTATTCAAGGCACCTCCGCCTATGAACATCACCCGACGGTCAGGAATCTCGGAGAGCATGCCTGCAAAGTTGAGCTTCTGATTCATTGCCACACCTTCAAGCAGTGCTCGACAGTGATCAGGGAATGTTGTGGAGATATCCATACCCACAAATGCACCTTTTGCCTTGGTATTCCACCAAGGGGACCGTTCCCCGAGGAGGTAGGGCAAGAAGGTAAGTCCATTTGCCCCTGGAACAGATCCCTGAGCAAGGTCATTGATGCTATCCAGTGTCTTTCCCTTGTCATTGCCAAGGTAGGTCTTTGCAAACCAGGACAGTGATCCACCTGCTGTCTGCATCGTTGCACAAGGTTGGTACAATCCAGCTACTGGATGAGCCCAGGTAAAACCAATCTTTTCTGGATCAGAGAGAGGTTGTTTGCTGGCAATTGATACCCATGAGGAAGACCCCATGTACATATAGGGTTTTCCAAACGATACAGATCCAGCACCAAGGCTTGCACAACCACCATCTCCAGCCCCAACTATGACAGCCGTTCCCTCTGGAATTCCTGTCTCCTCACTTGCCCTTCTATGAACCTCTCCAATCTTCGTCGAGGAGGGATAGGCTTTTGGAAACAAGGAAGCAGGAACTCCCATTGCATCTAGGATTACCTGTGACCAATCCAGGGAAGCAAGATCAAATGCATTGGTTCCCGAAGCATCGTTGTAATCGGTGGCATACTCTCCGGTAAGCAAAAAATTCATATAGTCTTTTGCCTGGAGTACCTTGTAAGTTTTCTCATACACTTCAGGACGATGCTTCTTGATCCATAGGAGCTTGGTCAGGGAGTAAGACGCACTGGGCCGATGCCCGGTTATCTGATAAATCCGGTCAAAACCAAGCGCTTGGATAAACTCCTGCTCCTCTTCCGTACTCCTCTGGTCGCAATACAACAAGGCATTGTGCAGCGGTTTTCCTTCTCTATCCACAGGCAGACAACCCATCATCTGCCCGCTGAAGGAGACTGCTACGACATCCTTGGGGTTGATGGTTGAGAGCACTTCCCTGGAAGAAGAGCATACAGCATTCCACCAGATGGAAGGGTCTTGCTCAGCCCAATTGGAGTTGAACACCTCCATATTGTAGGGTGTCACCCTACTCTCTACCAATGCTCCTTGCTCATCAAACAGTGTTGCTTTATTGCCTGATGTCCCCAAGTCATGTGCCAAGACATATCGCTTCATTACCGTCCCCTTTTAGTTCTTTGTGGTCTTTCTGATCTGGTCGTACCAAACAGAAGCTACGATCAGGACACCAACGATGATCTGCAGGATGAAAGCATTGATACCCAGCAAGTTACCTCCATTCTGAATAAGGGAGATCAACAAAGCACCAAGAACGGTACCGATGATGGTTCCTGAGCCTCCACTCAAACTCGCTCCACCAACAACTGCAGATGCGATTGCGTCCATCTCATACCCTTGCCCAGCAGTGGGGATACCATTACCGAGACGACTGGTCATCAGGATGCCGGCAATGCCGCTCAGTAAACCACTCATGGCATACACACTCACGGTCACTTTTGCGGTGTTGATTCCCGACAGTCTTGCAGCTTCAATATTGCTTCCATAGGCAAAAATGTTCCGTCCAAAAATGGTCTTGGTAGTAATTACAAAGGTAACGAGAATGACAAGGAACCAAACAAAGAAGAGTGAGGGGAAGCCCAGAAACACCAGCTGTGCGAAGCCAGTAAAGCTTTTTGGGAGCCCTGCGATCATACGGGCATTGGAGAGCAACATGACAATGCCACGTGCTGCCTGCATCATTCCCAAGGTGGCAATGAAGGGAGGCACCTTACCATAGTGGATGATCAGCCCATTAAGGGTACCAAGGAGCATACAAACCAAGAGAGCTATCAGGATAGCGGGGAATATTCCTATTCCTGCAACCAGAAGTTTCGCAACAACAATGCTGGCAACCCCTACCACGGATCCAACAGACAGATCAATTCCTCCTGAGATGATAACAAAGGTCATCCCCAGAGCGATGATGCCATTGACCGAGGTTTGGCGCACCAGATTCCTCAAATTATTGACAGTGAAAAAATTCTTCGTTGCAAACGAAAGTATCACCATCAATACGATCACAATAACCAATAGGTTGCCTTCAGCAATCCTGAATTTATTATTTTTCTTCGATAACAGTTTCATCTCTATCTCCTTGCTTTCCAATCACAAACCTGATGCGTATCTCAGCAAGGTTTCCTCGCTGAATGCTTCTCGTTCAACAATGTGTGGCATTGATCCCTCATGCAAAACCCCAATTCTATCGGCAAGCCCCATGACCTCAGGAAGGTACGAGGAAATCAAAATGACTGCATGCCCATCCTTCGTCAATTGCTCGATCAACTTATAGATCTCTTGTTTTGCCCCGACATCAATACCTACTGTTGGTTCATCAAAAATGAACAGTTTGCTTTCGCAGCAGAGCCATTTGGCAATGATCACCTTCTGTTGGTTTCCCCCTGAGAGGTTCCCTACCAGCTGATGGATTGAAGGTGTCTTTACCTTCAATTGGTTTACATACTCTACTGATCGCTCCCGCTCTCTCTTCCCCAATACAAAATTGAATCTTGAGATTGCTTTATAGGATGCTAGATTGATGTTGTGATTGATGGATTGGCTCAAGGCAAGGCCTTGGTGTTTCCGGTCCTCCGGCAACAGTCCAATCCCCAAGGAGATGGCCTTTGAAGGATGCTTGATCACTTCCTTCTGCCCCTTGAAATAGATGGTACCACTCTCAATGGTATCTGCCCCGTAAATGGCCCTGACAACCTCGGTTCGTCCTGAACCGACGAGGCCGAACAATCCAAAGATTTCTCCTTGCTTCACAGAGAAAGAGATATTCTTCAGTGCTTTACCACGATTCAGATCCTCAACCCGCAACAACTCATCCCCTTTGGGATAGTGTTCGATATTGTACATGTCAGAGAGTGAACGTCCGACCATGTAGGAAATCAACTGGTCTTCATTTGTATCCTTGACAGGAACAGTCTTTACATGCTGCCCATCCTTGAGCACCGTCACGCGATCAGAGACGGTAAAGATTTCCTCCAGGCGGTGAGATATGTAAATAACCGAGATGCCGGAAGCTTTCAGCTTCTTGATGATCTCAAACAATATTTCTACTTCTTCATTGCTCAACAAGGCAGTTGGTTCATCAAAGATGACCAGCTTCGATTTCTTGTGAACAGTCTTTGCGATTGCAACCATTTCCTGCATTGCAGGAGAAAGCTCGGTGATGCGGAGTCTTGGATCGACATCCACATTCAGTGTTTTCAGGGTTTCTGCGGTCTTGGAATACACATGGTTCCAATCAATCATTCCGTTCTTCTTCCGGGGAAATTGTCCCATGAAGAAGTTCTCCCCAATAGAAAGGTCAGCAGCAAGTGTCAAATCCTGGTAAACGGCTGCCAAGCCCAAGCGATCTGCTTCAATAACATTCGGTATGGTAACCTGCTTCCCATCCAGAGAAATCGTTCCCTCATCCTCTTGATAAACACCCATAATAATCTTGATGATAGTAGATTTTCCCGCACCATTTTCCCCTACCAATGCATGCACCTCACCGGGATAGATGGTTAAATCCACATTGTCGAGTGCCTTGACTCCAGGAAATTGCTTGGATATTCCCTTCAATTCCAAGAATGGTCTTGTCTCCATTCCGGACCTCCTTCCTTTTATACAGCTAAACATGTCTCCAGCTCCTCCTATCGAGAGGAGCCAGAGACTTCAGTTCAGAGAACCTATCAATACTTTTTCAGTGTGAACGGATCGAGAATACCTTGTGCTTCTGGATCATTGACATTGTGCTGCTCAACAACGACTACACCAGTATCGACATATTCAGGAAGGGTTGCACCTTCAATAGCCTTTACTGCTGAATCGACGCCCTTGTAGCCCATGCCGTACGGATCCTGAACCATGATTGCCTTGATAGCACCACTCTTGATTGCTGCAACTTCTTCTGGGTCGGAGTCGTATGCAGTTACCATGATCTTGTTGTGCAGACCCTGCTCTGCAATTGCACGGGAGACACCGTCTGCTGAGTGGTTGTTGTCTGCGAAGATACCGATCAGGTCACTACCATAGGTGGTGATCAAGTCTTCAGTGGTGGAGAGAGCCTTGATGATGTCATTGTCGACATATCTGGTGGGGATCAACTCGATACTGGGGATCAATTCCTTGATACGGGTGATGAATCCATTGTCACGGTCAGTCAATACCTGGACACCAGCCATTGCACTTACCACAGCAACTTTCTTTCCAGCGGTGGAGATGTTGTTCTTCTTCAGATACTCAACCATCTTCTCTGCTGCAAGAGAACCACCAAGGGTGTTATCGGTAGCCAAGAAGGTATGCACCTTGTCGGTGTTTACCCTATTGTCAACGGTAACAATCTTGATTCCCTTATCATAGGCCATCTCAAGAGCTGGGACAGAAGCGTCAGAACTTGTGGACGAAATGACAATACCATCGGGATTCGTCGAAATGACGTTCTCGAGGATTGCAATCTGCTGGTCAATATCTGACTCAGAGGGTGGGCCGTAGGTCGTTACGTTGACCAAATCGGGATTCTCAAACTCATAGTTGAGAGCACCAACGAGCAAGTACTGCCAGAAATCAGAGTCAGTAGCCTTGATGATTACTGCAATCTCATAGGGTTTTTCACCCTTTGGGCCATCTGCTTCTTGTGCACCTTGTGCAAACAAGCCGGACATTACGATCGTGACCAATAGTATGGCACATAGCACTTTCTTCATTTTTTTTCCTCCTAATGTTGAAAAAAACTGTTACAAAGAATAATGCATAAATTGTGCCAATTATCATGATTTTGTTCACATAATGTAGGTATCTTGATATATATTATTGTTTTATAAATTTTATGGATATATGATTTATCACTATAAGTCTAGGTATTAAGATACATATGCATGGTGAGTATGTATATATTTTGAACATGTATTAGACAGACTGTACACTTTGGACACAAATGTACGTCAACTTCGGACACACCTAGAGAGATGAATTATGTCCAATTCTTCAGCATTATACATGTCAGTAGGTTTTCTTAATAAAACTGTCTATTGTTCAAGCAACAGAACTCTCTTGTTCCTTTTCCGCTTTCAGCAACTGATAGATGGTTGCAACAAACGGTACCCCAAACAAGATACCAGGAATACCAAACAGGCCGCCCCCTAGAATGACTGCAGTGAACACCCATACCCCTGGAAGTCCTACAGAAGTGCCCACTACCCTGGGGTAGATGATATTTCCTTCCAGTTGTTGGAGGATAACCAGGAAGAGTACAAACAAAAGAGCCATCTGATACCCTTGGTTGAAGAGGAGAACGAATCCGATTGCCCCTCCAAGATAGGCTCCAACCAGTGGGATGATGGCTGTCATACCCACCACAGAACCAACGGTCAGGGCATAGGGGAAGCGGAAGAGCAACATCCCCAGTGTACAAAGAGAGCCCAAGATGATTGCTTCCACGAACTGACCCGTGAAGAACTTACCAAACGTTCTGTTGGCAATCACTTTCACATGCACAATCGTTCTGCAATACTTCTCAGGGATAAAACGTTCCATCAGGTATGCAAGCTGGGACAACAACCTTCGCTTGCCAAAGAGCAGGTAAATACTGAAAACCAGGGCAATTGCAGCGTTCACAACACCATTGATCGCTCCCCCTAGGAGTGAGAGTGCATAATCTGCAATCTTGGGAGATGAAGATCGCAAATTTTCAACGAAGGTGTTTATATACCCTTCAATGATGGAAAATCCCTGTTCAAGCTCAGGGCGGGTATGCATGAACTGTTCCAGTGAGGACACTGACTCCTGATAGAGAACCGGTAGATTGGTACTGAACTGCCTGACGGCTAATCCCAACTGGGGCAATAACAGAATCAACACCCCAGTGATCAACACCAAGAAGAATATGAGGGAGATGAATACCGCGATAACCCGAGCTGCAAGAGGACTCTTCAGCTTCCCAAAGACTCGTTTTTCCATCCACTTGGCAGGTATGTCAACAAGGTAAGCGAACACAATTCCAAGGAGAAGCGGCATAAGCAGTCCCCAGAGCTTCTTAAGCCCTGCCTGTACAGTAGAGAAATACGCTACCACCAGGGCAAGGACTGTTGCGAGAATGAGAAGGTGTACAATACTGCGAAAGGTTTTCTTATCCATCATGAAAATGAGTATTGCATAAGAAAAGTTGGGTTGCAATGTAAACTCCCCAAAGTGTAACCTGTGCTATACTTTACTGCAGAAATTCAGGAGGGAAATCCATGGCACAGGATGTTCGGATTATTACCACAGGGGGAACGTTCGATAAGCAGTACGATGCTATCAGCGGCGAATTGACTTTCAGGGAGTCCCAACTGCCAAGATTACTGAATCAAGCTCGTTGTACATTGAGTATCCACCTGGAAGGGCCATTGGCAATTGACAGCCTCTTCATGACCGATGGACAGAGGGAAGAGATAGCCCAAACCTGTGTACATAGTCCTGAAGAGAAAATCGTAGTCGTTCATGGCACTGACACCATGTGCAGAACTGCATCCGTTATTGCTGAGGCACTGAAAGAGGATACAAGTAAAACAGTGGTATTAACAGGAGCCATGATCCCCTACTCCCTGGAAAATTCTGATGCTGTATTCAATCTGGGTTGCGCTCTTACCGCTGTCCAGCTCCTTCCACCCGGGGTATACATCACCATGAGTGGAAGGGTCTTTCTGCATGACAACTGCAGGAAAAACAGGGACAAAGGGGTGTTCGAGGCTATCTCCTAGGAGAAGGCTGCTCACATGTTGATGAGAGCTGAACCTGTGCATGTTCATGAGATGCTTTCAGGATACTCTCCATGACATCAACAACATGCCGAGTCAAATCTCCACTGGCTCGATGTTCACTGCCACGCTCAATTGCCTCAGCGATATCGGCGATACCAAGACCGCGAGAGTTCTCAAGGTAGTCAAAGAGTAGTGGTATATCCGTCCACTCTTTCTCACCCATCCTGCAGTAAGAGATGGGCCCCCCAAAGGTATTGGGATCGGGGACACGGAGTGAACCTTCAGTTCCATAGATTTCAATCCTCGGCATACTGTGCTTCCACACATCAAAGCTGGTCACCAAGGTGGCAACGCATCCAGAAACAAATTGCAGCAAACCTGCGATATGTGTATCCACCTCTACATCAATCACCTTTCCCTGCTTTGGCTCACTGGTTATTATCCGCTCGGAGAAGCTCTTCTGTGCATATCCTGCAACTGATTGGACAGGACCAAGCAGATTGACCAGTGCAGTAATGTAATAGGGCCCCATATCAAAGAGTGGACCACCACCAGTCTGGTAATAGAATTCTGGGTCTGGGTGCCAACTCTCATGGCCATGGTTCATCATGAATGCTGAGGCTGCCACCGGCCGGCCAATCCATCCATCATCTATAAGCTTTCGGCAGGTCTGGATTCCAGCTCCGAGGAAAGTATCAGGGGCACCCCCAAGTACAAGGTGTTTTTCCTTGGCAAGCTGTACCAAGGCAGAGGCTTCCTTTGCTGTAAGAGAAAGTGGCTTCTCCACATAGACATGCTTTCCGGCTTCCAGTACTTGCTTACAGAGAGCAAAATGACTTTGGGGAGTGGTTAGATTAAGCACCAGTTCCACAGAGGGATCTCCCAGAAGTTCCTCAACTGATGCATACTGTTTTATCTGGTAGGTCTCAGCAATCTCTTTTGCTCGCTCCTGGATCAGGTCAGTCACACCGACCAGCTCCACCTGCTTCTTGAACATTCCGCTCAAGTTCTCCAGATAAATCCCGCTGATCTTTCCCAAACCGATGATCGCTACATGTATTTTTTTCATATCAGAACATCTTCCTATCACTTGAGAACATCTCTATATCCAGATTCTGCTCCTTGGCAATCCTTTTTCCGTCCGCAGCCCAGAGCAGACCTCTCTTCATCAACTCCCAGGCCTCGGGAATGTCAAAGATATCATTATGGTGCCCGAGTGAGTTGTAATAGACCCTTCCATGCCCCCATTTCTTGGTCCAAACCACCGGCATTTGCACAACCCCATTGGTTGAGTGATACCAGTCAACAGTGGGAAACTTGGTAGTGGCCAAGACTTCCACTGCCGGATCAACATGGAGGTAATATTGCTCACTGGAGAGAGAGAAGTCCTTGATATTAGCTACCAGCGGGCTGGAGCTCTGCTTGATATTCACTTCATAGGGAACACCGTCAGATCCGGGATGAGCAACCCAGTTGCCTCCCATGATAAACTGCCAAAGCACGTTGGTCCTGAAGGCATCACACATGCCACCATGACACCCTGCAACTCCTACTCCACTGGCTATGGCGTCCGCAAGAATTCCCGTCTGTTTGCTTTCGAACGTCCCCATGGTCCATACTGGAACAAAGAGGTCCAGACTGAATAGGTACTCTCTATTCTGAAGAACCTCAAGATCACGTTCCTTGCGAACCTCAAAGCCCTCTTCTTCCAGATAGGTAGCAAATCGCTCAGCAACCAATTCGGGCTCATGACCATCCCAACCACCAACAAGTAACAATGCTTTTCTGGTATCCGACATATAACCTCCTGAATGTTCTCTTTACACAGTATGGTTTCTTATCTACCAGAAATAAATGTCATATATTGCTTTTCCCTATATTCTATTGACTTCCACGCATATATGAAAACAGCTGCCTTGTGATTAGATAATCAGAAAGCAGCTGCCTATTTAATATTACTGTTCACTATCTACTCAGATATCCACCATCGACAGGAAGCAGGACGCCACACACATAGTCAGAGGCGTCACTGGCAAGATACACTGCCGCTCCTGCCATATCTTCCGGCTGTCCCCAGCGTTTGGCTGGAATTCGCTGACTCAGCTCAGCAAACCGCGCTTCATCATTCACCAAGGCCGTATTGATCGGAGTTGCCATATATCCAGGGGCAATACAGTTCACATTGATGCCCAAGGAAGAAAGCTCGTTAGCCATCGTTTTAGTCATCTGCATCACTGCTCCCTTAGCCGAGCAATAGGCAACGGTATTGATTCCCGCAGCAACCGAGTTCACCGAAGCAATATTAATGATCTTTCCCTTTCCCAATTTCACCATCAGGTTACCAGCCCACTGGGCCAAGTCAAAGACACTGGTCAGGTTGAGTTCGATCACCTTGTCCCAATCTTCGATAGGGAACTCCAAGGCAGGATGTCGTATCTGGATACCAGCATTGTTGACAATGATATCCAGCTTCCCTTCCAGCCTTTTTTCAACTGTTTGCTTCAGCTCAGTACGCTTAGATCGGTCAAGCAAGTCGCAGATAACAGCTTCTGCTTGCATACCCTGCTCTCTCAGTTTCTCAGCTTTCTCCACTACTTTTGGGTTGATATCCACCAGTATGACAAAGGCTCCAGCCTCAGCAAGTCCTTTTGCCATTCCCCATCCCAATCCTTGGGATGATCCAGTGACAAGTGCGTTCTTTCCTGTTAGATCAAACGGATTTCTCTGCATGGCTATACCTCATAGGAGAGCAACGGCTTCCATCCATCGTTTATGAACTGGTCGGTGGTTCGGTTGCAGCTTCCGAAGGTGATGAATGCTTCTTCATCCATACCATTCTCTTCATAAGCCTTCCGAAACTCATCGAGGGTCATCAAACGGTCGATGACATCCTGCTCTACAGGTCTGCCGATCTGTGTTTCATACGGACCTTCCTCTCTAAGCAATTCATCCTGAATTCCTTTGGAGATGGACATAATCATTTTTGCCCCCGAAAGTGCCGTTACATGATATGCGCCACGGCAACCTGCAGGCATAAGAACGGTATCATAGCCCCTCTCTGCAAAAAGTTTGTATGCTTTTTTGATACAGGCTGTACCTGCTTGCCTGATATCCGACTCACTGACTAGGGACTCTTGATCTTGGGCAACATCCCTCAGGTAATCATCCAGACGACCGACCATCAAGACTGCAATGCTAAGAGGTTCCTTGATGCCTGCCTTTCTTGCACGTTCCTTTCCCCGTTTTGCAGCCTCGGCTACCTTGAGTACCTGGGGAACGGTGAAACTCACTGTTGCAGCAACATTGAAACCGAGGGCGACACACTCTTCATATGCCTTGATACCTGCCTTGGTTGCAGGAAGTTTGATGACTACGTTCTTATACCAAGCTGCATACTGCTTCGCTTGAGCGAGCATATAAGAATAATCTCCAGTCTTGAGTGGACTGGTCTGCGCACAGACATATCCATGTCCGAATTTCCCGTTCTCATGCATGGAAGTAAACAATTCTGCATAGTGGCCAGTGACCGCTTTGATCAAAGCGAGTGCTTTTTCATCGCCCTTCTTATTCTTGGCAAGAGACAGTACACGATCCTTCCACACCTCTGGATACGCCTGTAGTGTCTGGTTTACCAGGAAGGGATTGGTGGTCATCCCAACCGCTCCATAAGAAAATGCTCGCTCTTGTTCTTCAATATTGGCAGAGTCATGCCACCATATTGAGTCTGTCCCACTGGAAAGCCATTCTAGATAATTCATGCAACCCTTCTTAAGACCCATCAATGAGTATTGATGGGAAGCTTCAAACTAAAAATGGGTCAGAGCCCTTGTCAAAAAACTCTGACCCATCACCATTGTTACTTACGAACCTCAATGCCCGCTTCCTTCTCGTACCACTGGACAAGCCCGCCGTGGTCGTCAGATCCCTTCCCGTCGGAGGAGAGGGACCTCATCATCCCGATGATCGAGTCTGAAAGAGGTGTCGGGGTCTTCACCGTTGCTGCGGTGTCAAGGGCGTTCTGCAGGTCCTTGATGTGCAGGTCGATGCGGAACCCGGGCCTGAAGTTCCCGTCCAGCACCAAAGGCGCCTTCGCATCGAGGACCGTGCTGCCGGCAAGTCCCCCACGGATTGCCTTGAACACCTTCTCGGGGTCAACGTCGGCCTTGGTTGCAAGCACCAGTGCCTCGCTCATCCCCGCGATGTTCGCTGCCACCATGATCTGGTTCGCCAGCTTGGTCGTGTTCCCGCTCCCGATCTCGCCGACCAGCGTCACACTCCCGCCCATCACCTGCAGGATCGGCTCGACCACCTTGAAGGTCTCCTCCGGTCCTCCGACCATGATCGCAAGCGTACCGTCGATGGCCTTGGGCTCCCCGCCGGAGACAGGGGCGTCAAGCATGACCACTCCCTTCTTCGCAAGCTCTGCTGCCACTTCCCGGCTCACGATCGGGCTGATGGAGCTCATGTCCACCACCACCAGGCCTTCCCTGGCTCCCTCGATTACCCCACCCTCTCCAAGTACCACTGTCTGCACATGGGGGGAGTTGGGCAACATCGTGACCACCACATCGCTCTGTGATGCCACTTCCTTTGCGCTTGCTGCCTCTGCAGCCCCGGCTGTGACCAGCTCGGCGACCGCTTCCTTGTTGATATCGTTCACGACCAGGCTGTAGCCGGCCTTGAGCAGGTTCTTCGCCATGGGCTTGCCCATGATCCCGAGTCCTATGAATCCTATCTTCATCTCGTAGCTCCTTACTTGTCGGCCAGGACGCTCCTGACCTTCTTCGCGACATCCTCCGCCTCCAGGCCGTAGTGCCTGAGCAGGATCTCGTAGTTCTCCGCACTGGTGCCGTAGCGGTCTCCCACCCCCAGCATCTCGATGGGCAGGCGGGTCTTGCTGAGTGCCTGGCACACCACGCTGCCAAGACCGCCGATGACGTTGTGCTCCTCTGCGGTCACCACTCCCTTCACTCCCTCACAGAAGCCGAGCAGGGCCTTGGTGTCCAGCGGCTTGATCGTCGACACGTTCACCACTCTCGCGGAGATGCCTTCCTTTGCGAGGATCCTTGCAGCCTCCATGGACTGCTGCACCATCACGCCGGTGGCGAAGATCACCACGTCCCCTCCGTCGACCATCCGGGTCATCTTGCCGATGTGGTACTCCTCGTCGGGGTCGGTCACCACCGGCAGGTCGTTTCGGTTGATGCGCAGGTACATCGGTCCCTTCTCTTCCACCATCGCCTTGACCATCTTCTCGGTCTCCACTGCGTCACAGGGGCTGAGCACGGTCATGTGCGGCAGTACCTGCATCAGCGCGATGTCGTCGATGCTCTGGTGCGTCTTGCCGTCGCCGTAGTCCGAGAGCCCGGCGCTCGAGCCGCAGATCTTCACGTTCAGGTTCGCGATCGTGATCGAGGAGCGGATCTGGTCGTAGGCACGCCCGGATGCGAACACCGCGAACGAGTTCATGAACGGCACCTTGCCCGTCAGCGAGAGCCCGGCCGACACGCTGGCCATGTTCTGCTCGGCGATCCCCATCTGGAAGTAGCGCTCGGGGTACTCGGCTGCGAACAGCTTGCTCATCGTCGAGTTGCCCAGGTCGGCTTCCAGCATCACGATATCCTTGTTGTCCTTTCCCAGCTCGACCAATGTCTCGCCGTAGGTTGTCCTCAGGCTGTCTGTCGTCCTCATGCCTCTACCTCCTTCCTCATGCTGTCTATGCACTGCCATGCTATCTTGTATTCTTCCTCAGTCATCGCCGCGTTGTGGTACTTCGCCTTGCCCTCCGCGAACGGGAAGCACTTGCCCTTGATGGTATGTGCCATGATCGCAGTCGGGCCTTCCTTGTATGCCTTTGCAGCATCGATTGCCCCCAGGACCTGCACCATGTCGTGCCCGTCGATCTCGATCACGTTCCACCCGAATGCCTTCCACTTCTCCACCAGGTTCCCGATCGGGAAGATCTCGGCGGTCGTGCTGGTTGCCTGCACCCCGTTCCAGTCCACGAATGCGGTCAGGTTGCTCGCCTTGAACACCGAGGCTGCCATCACGGCCTCCCACACCTGTCCCTCTGCAAGCTCGCCGTCACCGAGGATGGTGTAGACGCGGCTCTCGCTCCCATCCAGGGTGAGGCCCAGGGCGACACCCAGGGATACCGACAGTCCCTGTCCCAGGCTCCCGGTCACCGCCTCGATGCCCGGGGTCTTGTCCATGTCCGGGTGTCCCTGCAGGATACCCTCGAAGGTCTTCACCTTGCCCAGCTCGCTGCGCTCGAAGTACCCCAGCTCGGCAAGGCATGCATATTGCACCAAGACCGCGTGGCCCTTGCTCATGATCAGCCGGTCACGGCTGGGATCCTTCGGGTCGTCCTTGTTCACCTTCATCGTGTGGAAGTACAGGGCCGCCATCACATCCGCTATCGAGCTGCTCCCGCCAAGGTGCCCCACCTTTCCGGGAGGAATCATTTCCAGGATATTTGCTCTAACCTGGATCGCCTTCAGCTGCAGTTCCTTTACCAATTCTTGAGAATAGTTCATCTTCTCTCTCCTTACTTGTACAGGAATCGTGTTCAGCAACAGGTCACGCCACCATCTACTGGCAGGGCAACCCCATTGATGAACGAAGCCTCTTCGCTTGCGAGGTACAAAACAGCGTTTGCAACATCATTAGATGTAGCAAGACGTCCCAATGGAACCTCATCAAACCGTTGTTGTTTCTTTACCGGGTCTTTGAACATCTGCTGTACAAGAGGAGTATCGACTGTGCTGGGGTGAATTGAGTTACACCGGATGTTCTCGCTTCCGTATCTACTTGCAATGGATTTGGTCAAAAGGGTGACCGCACCCTTGGTGGTGGTATACGCCTCTGGGGTATAGCGGTGACCGATCAAACCACAGACAGAGGAGGTGTTGATAATTGCCCCACCACCCTGCTTGCGCATGACAGGAATCACGTACTTGGTACCGAGGAATACTGAACCAACATTGACGAGCATCATAGTGTTGAACTCACTGATGACCATCTCCTCGATGGGCTTTCTGATGTTGATACCGGCGTTGTTCACCAGGACATCAATCCTGCCCTCTTTTGCCACTACCGTATCAATAGTCTCTTTCCATGCTTCTTCGCTGGTAAGATCCATCTGGATGAAGCTTGCGGAATAGGAGCTCTTTACGAGTTCTGCTTCCAACTCCATCCCTTTCTTCTCATCGAGGTCGAGGATGTACAGCTTTGCCCCATGTTTGCAGAGCAACTCCACCATGACCGCTCCCAGGCCTCCGGCTCCGCCGGTAACCAGGATGACTTTATCTTTCACATTCACGATTAACTTCCTTTATTGTGGTTCGCTAGCGCTGGTTTTCTTTTGCAAGCGACTGTTTTTTACACCACTGATAAAAATCCAGACAATTGCGAGCATCAAGATGATACCGACAGGACGACCCAGCAATGGGATGATTGACCCCTGTCCCTGCATAAGAGCCTGGCGGAAACTGATGTCAGCCGTAGGTCCAAGAATGATTCCCAGTACCAAAGGTGCCATCGGATAGTTGAGTTTACGCAAGATGTATCCGAGGATACCGAAAATGAACATGACATGGATGTCAAAGATGTTCACGTTTCCGGCATACGCTCCGATGACCGTCAAAGGCACGATGATCGGCATCAAGATCTTCCGGTTTATCTTCAGGATCTTTACCATTGGCTTGGTGAGCAGCAGACCGAATACCAACATTGATGCGGTTGCGATCAGGAGCGTCACTGCAGTCAGGTAGAGGAAGTCCGGGGATTCAAGTGCGAGCATTGGACCTGGCTTGATCCCATGGAGCCAGATGGCTGCAAGGAACATGGCCGCTGGAGGAGACCCAGGAACAGCAAGGGTAAGCAGGGGAATCATGGCACCACCGATACAGGCGTTGTTCGCTGTCTCAGCAGATGCGAGGCCTTCATAACTACCCTTCCCGAAAAGATGTCCATGCTTGCTGCGTCGTTTACCAACATCGTAGCTGACCCAAGCTGCAATATCTTCACCAGCACCCGGGACTGCCCCGATGCCGCTTCCGATGAAGCCGGAGCGGACAGCTGTAGAAAGCACTTGCTTAACCATACTCTTATCGGGAAGCACTTTTCCTAGCTGGCTCTCAATGGAGTATGGGATATCTTCTTGCAAGACAGAAAGAATCTCAGAGATGCCAAATACACCGATCAAGGCAGGGATCAGGGATATTCCACCCATCAAGTCATAGCTGCCATAGGTAAACCTCGGGAACGCATAGACGGCATCCAAGCCGATCATAGCGGTAAAGAATCCCAGGAATCCTACAATCCAACCCTTGAGAGGGGTGCTCTGTGTGGAGAGGTTGCCGCAGATCATGATACCGAAGACGGAGATGAGGAAGTACTCCCACTGACCGAATTTCAGGGCAATCTTATAGAGGAATGGGGTCAGGAAGATCAACAAGAGAATCGAGATCAGTGTACCTACAAATGAGGCTACGATACCAACTCCGATAGCTTGTCCACCATGACCTTGTTTTGCAAGGATAAACCCATCCAAGGCGGTTGCCGCCGCTGATGGTGTTCCAGGGATGTTGATCATAATTGCCGAATAACAACCACCCATAACAGCTCCGACGTAGACTCCGAGGAGGAAGGCTACAGCGGTAGCAAGCTGCATTGAGTAGGTAAGGTTGATCAGCAGGGCGAGGGCCATGGTAGCGGTCAGTCCTGGAACTGCTCCAACCACGATACCGGCCACGGTTGCAATCATTGTAACGAATACCTGTGGAAATCCGAACGCCTGTGCTGCTGCGGACCCGAACAGGGCAAATTGCTGTGCAAATGCTTCAAACATAGGTGCTCCCACCTCTATGGAAGAGGAATTTTAAAGACATACTGGAAAATAGCGCTGATCAGTAACGCTGAAAGGACTGAAATAATGATATTCTTCAACCAGGTTGTAGATTTCAGGTACCAGAAGGTAACAACCAGATAGAGGAAGGTGGCTATAGCAAAATGGATTCTACCAATCAAGCCATAGATATACACCACCATAAAAAATGAGAGAATGACTACGCGTTTTGATTCGGGGTTGAGGAACAAAGCAATCAGGCTGTCCTTTCGGAATGTAGCTTTTGTCGCTGCTACACTTCCCCCTCGTAGGGACCCAATCACCATAACGATTCCGAACAGACAGAATATGATTCCCAGAATAAACGGGAAGAATCCTGGTGCATCGAGAAAACTGTTGAACACCTTCATTCCCAGGGACTCAACAATAAGATAGATTCCGAATGCCAACAGGAGTACACCCATGATGAGATCGGAAGCAGTTGTTTTCTTAATTTGGCTCATGCAACTATCCTTTTCCTAAGAATTTCGGGAGATGGGTAGCCCATCCCCCGAAGCAAGACATATTATTTGATGTTCTGCTTAGCCACGTTCCAGTCAAAGTCTGCAAGCTTGGGAATACCAAACTCAGCTGGACTCTTAACGGTGGAACCGACGTTGTGCAAGGTCCAAGCATATCCAGCTTCCTGGATGGCAAGGAACTTGTCAGCATCTTCGCCAGCATACCCAGCAAGGACCAATCCCTGCTCTCTTGCATAGTCAACGATCTCGGGCTGCTCTACTGCCCAGTAGAATGCCTCAGTCAGACCATCAAGAATGTTCTGAGGGACATCACGTGGGATCAAGAGAGGCCAAGTCTCACTGAGCAAGGGGATATTCTCTGCATTGTCCTGCACCTTCATGATGGAGGGAATGTTGAGTCCGAAGTCAGTGTAGTCATTGGTATCAGTGATAGCGAGGGCACGAAGCTGTCCAGCCTTGATGAAGTCGATCAAGGAGGAGAAGGTACCCATGGCAATCTCTGCATCACCTGCAATGACGTTGATACCAGCCTGACGGCAGGAACCAGCGGTCATGTAGTTAGGAGTATCGATACCACCAACTTCACGAATAGCCTCGAAAAGTACGTGGGGACCAACACCAAAGCCGCTGATTGCCATGTTCTGCTTGCCACTATTCAGGTAAGCCACTGCATCAGCATAGGTCTGGATGTCAGAATCTGCAGCAACAACCAGAGCAGCTGCACCCATGTAAGGGTGGAAGGAAGCCCAGTCAGCCCAGTAAGTATCACTGGTGCCCATTACGCGGAATCCAGAGATCGGACCACTACCGGTGGCAAACAGGCTGTAACCATCATGCTTCTTGCTGTACATTACAGTATTAGCAGCAACTGCGGATGCAGCACCTTCCTGGTTGACCACATTGATGGTTTCCCCAAGATACTCTTCCATCTTTGCGATAACCGGGCGAACAGCGGTATCAGTACCACCACCGGCTCCGAAGCCGACATAAACTACCGGCTGTGTCTTCGGCCAAAGCTTGGTGCTTGCAGCCTCTTTCTGACCTTCTGCGAACAGTGAAGTCGCAACCAACAGTACCAGAAGGATAACAAGAATTCTGTTTTTCTTCATACAAAACTCTCCTTTTATTTTTTTATGACATAAGCCATAAAATTACTCATAAGTTGTATGACGTCCTATAAGTTGTAAGACTCATACAAGGTGTTTCACTCATCAGCTTCATCTGTAAGGAAAACCTACAGCTCAGCTAACTCTGAAATCCGATCAACAGTCTTGGCCACATGCTCTCGCATCAGCCTGGCTGCCTCTTCCCTATTATGTACCCTTAATGCTTCGAGGATGAGCCGGTGATAATACCGCCCGTCACGCATACCCAAATGAGTGACAATGGACTCCATGCTTGCATTCATCAAATCCTGCATGAAAAGAGCCACATTGATCAGCATGTTGTTCTTCGTTGCTTTTGCGATAGCCATATGGAACTGGATATCATCATGGGCAAATACCTGTATATCAGTGGTATTTTGCTCCATTCGGACAACAATTGCCTCAAGTGCGTCACATTCCTCTTTCGTGATTCTCGTAGCGGCCATCTCCGTTGCCCCTACTTCCATTACCATCCTGTACTCAAGAATCTCCTGCAAGGAGTTCTTATCGATCATGAACATGGGAAACATCATGTCACGGTAATTCTCACTGGTCACTCTTCTGATGAAGGACCCTTCCCCGTGGCGTGTCTCTACGATTCCCAAAGCCTTGAGCTTCTGCATCGCCTCACGAATGCTGATGCGGCTCACTCCAAATTCTTGCCTCATTTCATTTTCGGAAGGAAGCTTTGCGCCCTCCTTCCATTTGTTGCTCTTGATCTGGGCAAGTAACTGTTCATACACTTGGTTGGAAATCTTCTCTTGTCTCACAATTTTCGTTGAATTTTGTTGCGGCATTAAAAGCTCCCCCCCAAGTCAGTACCACTGATAGGTTATCATACAAGTATTATATGTCAACTAAATTCTTATACAAATTTACTTCAGGGTATATATTTATCGATATTTTTTAATTGATTATGTTACTATAAAGTGTTATTGCTGTAAGTAAATACATATAACTTTCCTTACATACTATCATCACCAGTTCTGTCGTTGTACCGGTAATACAAGTTTTAAAGCAATAGGGAAAAGAAATGGAGCCAGTTCCCTACAGTCGGGACCTGGCTCTCAGTTATATGATCAAGATTCGATTACTTACGAACCTCAATGCCCGCTTCCTTCTCGTACCACTGGACAAGCCCGCCGTGGTCGTCAGATCCCTTCCCGTCGGAGGAGAGGGACCTCATCATCCCGATGATCGAGTCTGAAAGAGGTGTCGGGGTCTTCACCGTTGCTGCGGTGTCAAGGGCGTTCTGCAGATCCTTGATATGCAGGTCGATGCGGAACCCGGGCCTGAAGTTCCCCTCCAGCACCAAAGGTGCCTTCGCATCGAGCACCGTGCTGCCGGCAAGTCCCCCACGGATTGCCTTGAACACCTTCTCGGGGTCAACGTCGGCCTTGGTTGCAAGCACCAGTGCCTCGCTCATCCCCGCGATGTTCGCTGCCACCATGATCTGGTTCGCCAGCTTGGTCGTGTTCCCGCTCCCGATCTCGCCGACCAGCGTCACACTCCCGCCCATCACCTGCAGGATCGGCTCGACCACCTTGAAGGTCTCCTCCGGTCCTCCGACCATGATCGCAAGCGTTCCGTCGATCGCCTTGGGCTCCCCGCCGGAGACGGGGGCGTCAAGCATGACCACTCCCTTCTTCGCAAGCTCTGCTGCCACTTCCCGGCTCACGATCGGGCTGATGGAGCTCATGTCCACCACCACCAGGCCTTCCCTGGCTCCCTCGATTACCCCACCCTCTCCAAGTACCACTGTCTGCACATGGGGGGAGTTGGGCAACATCGTGACCACCACATCGCTCTGTGATGCCACTTCCTTTGCGCTTGCTGCCTCTGCAGCCCCGGCTGTGACCAGCTCGGCGACCGCTTCCTTGTTGATATCGTTCACGACCAGGCTGTAGCCGGCCTTGAGCAGGTTCTTCGCCATGGGCTTGCCCATGATCCCGAGTCCTATGAATCCTATCTTCATCTCGTAGCTCCTTACTTGTCGGCCAGGACGCTCCTGACCTTCTTCGCGACATCCTCCGCCTCCAGGCCGTAGTGCCTGAGCAGGATCTCGTAGTTCTCCGCACTGGTGCCGTAGCGGTCTCCCACCCCCAGCATCTCGATGGGCAGGCGGGTCTTGCTGAGTGCCTGGCACACCACGCTGCCAAGACCGCCGATGACGTTGTGCTCCTCTGCGGTCACCACTCCCTTCACTCCCTCACAGAAGCCGAGCAGGGCCTTGGTGTCCAGCGGCTTGATCGTCGACACGTTCACCACTCTCGCGGAGATGCCTTCCTTTGCGAGGATCCTTGCAGCCTCCATGGACTGCTGCACCATCACGCCGGTGGCGAAGATCACCACGTCCCCTCCGTCGACCATCCGGGTCATCTTGCCGATGTGGTACTCCTCGTCGGGGTCGGTCACCACCGGCAGGTCGTTTCGGTTGATGCGCAGGTACATCGGTCCCTTCTCTTCCACCATCGCCTTGACCATCTTCTCGGTCTCCACTGCGTCACAGGGGCTGAGCACGGTCATGTGCGGCAGTACCTGCATCAGCGCGATGTCGTCGATGCTCTGGTGCGTCTTGCCGTCGCCGTAGTCCGAGAGCCCGGCGCTCGAGCCGCAGATCTTCACGTTCAGGTTCGCGATCGTGATCGAGGAGCGGATCTGGTCGTAGGCACGCCCGGATGCGAACACCGCGAACGAGTTCATGAACGGCACCTTGCCCGTCAGCGAGAGCCCGGCCGACACGCTGGCCATGTTCTGCTCGGCGATCCCCATCTGGAAGTAGCGCTCGGGGTACTCGGCTGCGAACAGCTTGCTCATCGTCGAGTTGCCCAGGTCGGCTTCCAGCATCACGATATCCTTGTTGTCCTTTCCCAGCTCGACCAATGTCTCGCCGTAGGTTGTCCTCAGGCTGTCTGTCGTCCTCATGCCTCTACCTCCTTCCTCATGCTGTCTATGCACTGCCATGCTATCTTGTATTCTTCCTCAGTCATCGCCGCGTTGTGGTACTTCGCCTTGCCCTCCGCGAACGGGAAGCACTTGCCCTTGATGGTATGTGCCATGATCGCAGTCGGGCCTTCCTTGTATGCCTTTGCAGCATCGATTGCCCCCAGGACCTGCACCATGTCGTGCCCGTCGATCTCGATCACGTTCCACCCGAATGCCTTCCACTTCTCCACCAGGTTCCCGATCGGGAAGATCTCGGCGGTCGTGCTGGTTGCCTGCACCCCGTTCCAGTCCACGAATGCGGTCAGGTTGCTCGCCTTGAACACCGAGGCTGCCATCACGGCCTCCCACACCTGTCCCTCTGCAAGCTCGCCGTCACCCAAGATGGTGTAGACGCGGCTCTCGCTCTTATCCAGGGTGAGGCCCAGGGCGACACCCAGGGATACCGACAGTCCCTGTCCCAGGCTCCCGGTCACCGCCTCGATGCCCGGGGTCTTGTCCATGTCCGGGTGTCCCTGCAGGATACCCTCGAAGGTCTTCACCTTGCCCAGCTCGCTGCGCTCGAAGTACCCCAGCTCGGCAAGGCATGCATATTGCACCAAGACCGCGTGCCCCTTGCTCATGATCAGCCGGTCACGGCTTGGGTCCTTCGGGTCGTCCTTGTTCACCTTCATCGTGTGGAAGTACAGGGCCGCCATCACATCCGCTATCGAGCTGCTCCCGCCAAGGTGCCCCACCTTGCCAGGGGGGATCATCTCCAGGATGTTTGCTCTTACCTGGATCGCCTTCAGCTGCAGTTCCTTCACCAATTCTTGAGAATAGTTCATCTTCTCTCTCCTTAGCAATCTCAACACATACTTCAACAAATCTATTGTTGAAGCGGTATAGATCATCGGCAACAGCAGTGTCAGGAGACACTAACTGTTACCCGAATCATCCTAACTTTCCAACATAACCTTCAGCATCTTGCCTTCACGATTGTTTTCCAAATCCTTGAAGGCCTGCACACCATCTTCCAGCTTATAGCTATGGGTGATGAGCGGCTTGATGTTGATCTTTCTTTCACTCAACAGCCTGAGGCTGTCTGCAAAGCCATCGAGGTCATATACATAGTTGCCCTTGATCTTCAATTCCTTGGTCACAATGTTCTGCATATTGACTTCAATGATCTTCTGGGCGTTTCCAATCCAGATTGCAGTTCCACCAATCTTCAAGCACTCAAGTGAGTTCTTTGCGGTTGGAGCAATTCCAACTGCCTCGATGGAGAAATCGATCATCTTACCAGAGGTGATGGTTGTGATCTCTGCAAGGAAATCCTGGGTTCTGGGATTCACAAGATAATCGGCTCCCAGTTCCTTAGCAATGCCAAGACGGAAATCAGTAGCATCACTGACGATGACATTCTTTGCACCACGATATTTCAGCAGAGCAAGAGCCATCAAGCCAATGGTACCGGCCCCGATAATCAGGGTGTAGTCAGCCTCTGCAAGTTCAGCATCGCTGATCTTGTAGACTGAGCGATAGGCAACAGCCAATGGTTCTGTGAAGGCAGCTTCGTTGAAGCTGATACCATCAAATGGAAGGAGGTATTTCTCCTCAATGGTTACATATTCACACATAGAACCATCGACATCGAGCACTCCCATGCAGATACCTTCCGGGCATACGTTCACCATACCCTTCTTACAGAATTCACAAACACCACAGTAGGGCTTGGGGAAGACAACTACTTTCTGCCCTTCCTGAAATTTCCCACCCTTCGGAGCCTGGGCAACCACACCACTGAACTCATGCCCCATGATCATGGGAGGGGTTCGTCTGCCGGTCTTTCCCATATATCCTTCGAAGTCAGAACCACAGATCCCGTTTGACTTGACCTGGATCAAATACTCACTCTCATTCGGAACAGGGGTGGGAATTTCCCTCAGTTCCATCTTTTTCTCACCTACGTAATATAATGCTTTCATACAGCAACCCTTCTTCTCAATTTCTTAATAAATGTACCCAAGCAGACGAGGAACGATCAAAGTCAGCTCCGGAATGTATGTAAGGAACATCAGTGCAATCAACTCAACTCCAATGAACGGCAATACTGCCTTGGAGATCTTCTCAATACTCAGCTTGGCAATCGGCGCCGCTGCATAGAGACAGGTACCTACCGGAGGCGTAATAAGGCCGAAGTTGAGGTTGACCAACATCACGATTGCAAAGTGCAATGGCTGAATTCCATAGGTCAATGCAATAGGCAGGAAGATCGGAGCCAGAATCAAGACACTTGCACCTGGATCCATAATCATGCCCATGAACAACAGGAATACGTTTACCATCAACAGGAATATAATCTTATTGGAGGTAAGATTCAGCATGAAGTTTGCGATCAAGCTGGGGATTCTTTCGATTGCAAGAACCTGACCAAAAAGGTTTGCCAATGCGATAACAAGCAATGTTACAGAAGAGGTAACCGCTGCGCTGAGGAAGCTGTCAAAGACTTCCTTCAAACTCATCGTCTTGAGCAAGAAGAGTCCTGCAATGATTGCATACAGACAAGCGATAACAGCAGCTTCGGTTGGGGTAAAGTATCCACTAAAAATACCGATGACCAGGATTGCTGGGCACATCAGTCCAATAATGGACTCTTTCATTGTATAGATTACTTCCTTCATCGGGATCTTATTGGTTCTTCGGGGATGGTTATGCTTCTTTGCATAGTAGTAAGAGAGAACCATCAGCGAAAATGCAACAAGGATGCCAGGTAGATAACCAGCTGCAAACAATGCCCCAACCGACTCACCGGTAGCCATAGAGTAGATGACCATTACAACACTGGGTGGAATGATGGGACCAATAACCGAAGAGGCAACGGTTACTGCAGTCGCATACTCTGCGGTATACCCCTCTTTTTCCATTGCAGGAATCAGGATAGAACCAAGAGCTGCAGTATCTGCAACACCACTGCCGGTGATACCGGCAAAGAATACGCTTGCGACAATATTTACCTGTGCCAATGCACCAGGAATTCGTCCAACCAGAATATTTGAGAAACTGATCAAGGCATCGGTAATCTTGGAGCGGTTCATTAACTCGCCTGCGAGAATGAAGAACGGGATTGCAAGCAAGATATAGTTATCAATGCCACTGTACATCTTCTGGCCGATCATGCTCAGAGGGATGTTTCCAAGAAACAAAAAGTAATACAGGCTGGATACGCCCAACACAAATGCAATGGGGATGCCTATAGCCAATGCAAGTATAAAAACAACTGCGATAATACCCATAGTTTCCTCTCCCCTTAACTTCCGATTGTCTTTCCAGCAATGCCTTTGCTGGTAAGCAAGTCACCTAATCCCCAAGCCAAATGGAAAAACATCATAAAAAAGGAGGCGGGAATCATCATTTTCACATACTTCATGGAGAAAGGAAGAATGTCACCACGGATACGGACTGCTTTCATGGCAGCCTCATAACTGTTCATAAAGAAATAGACAACAGAGAACATAAGCACAAGATAGGCCACGACAGCCACAACCTTTGCAATCTTGGCAGGAAGTATGGTGACAATTATATTGACACCTGAATGCTGCTTATTTCTCAATGCGGCACTTGCCCCGATGTAGGTAAGGCTTACCAACCCCCATCTTGCCAACTCTTCAGTCCAGGAAAAACGCAGGCTGGTGAACCTGGCGACAACCCCAAGGGTGATAATGAAAAATACACCAATCAGGATAGCAGTCGCTATATAGGTTGCAATTTTTCCAAGGACCCAACTGATCCTATCCAGTACTTTAACCACTTTGAACCTCACATAGTTGACGACCGCCCCATATGAGACGATCGTCAATACTCAATTAATTATCTTCTTACCAACCAAACTTGGCTTCAGATTTCTTCACTTCTGCGAGGAACTCATCGACGATCTCATCGCCAACCTCACCTCTGAGCCAGTCATAGGTAGGAGCGGCTGCTTCCTTGAAAAGCTCAAGCTCTTCAGCTGTAGGAACATATACTTCCATGGTGTTCTTGACTGCTTCAAAGTCGAGAACGCGGGAAGCAAGGGCCTCAGATGCACGGTCTGCAGTCTGTGCGTGGTATGCAGCAATCTCGATGATGTGCTGATACTCAGCTGGCAGGGAGTTCCAGAAATCGGAGTTGATCAAGACAAAGTTTTCACTCCAGGTGTGACCATCAAGGGTGATGTACTTCTGTACTTCGTTCCACTTGTTAGCTGCAATGTTCCAGATAGGGTTCTCCTGTCCATCAACAACACCGGTTTGACAAGCGGTGTAGATCTCACCGGAAGCAAGAGGAGTTGCTGCAGCACCCATGGCCTCAACCATCTTCACGTAGATGGGGCTCTGCATGACGCGGAACTTCAAACCTTTCATATCAGCAGGTGTGCGGATTGGACGTACGTTGTTGGTGAAGTGGCGGGTACCATTCTGTCCAACAGAGAGCATCTTAAGACCACTGATCTCTTCAAGCTCAGCTGTCATCTCTTTCCAAAGATCACTGGTGTCAAAGAAGTCCCATGCAATCTCATCACTCTTGAACACGTACGGAAGGAAGATAACCTGGGTCTCAGGCATCAGGGAAGAGATAGTACCAGTAGTGGTTACCATCTCAATACCACCGCTCATTGCCATTTCCATGGTTGCCTTGGTGTCACCAAGTGCATTACCTGGATAGAGCTCAACTGCGACCTTACCATTCGAGTTTGACTCAACGATGCTCTTGAAGACCAAACCATAAGCGTGCTCTGGGAGCGGAGTCTTAGAGATGTTCGGCCAAGTGGCTGCATCATAGTATGCAAAGCGAATTGTGTAGTCAGGTTCTACAGTACGAACCTCTTCTTTTACTGAAACTGCAATTTTGTCTTCAGTAGCAGGGGCTTCAGCAGCTGCAGTGGAAGAAGAGGTCTGAGCAGCACTAGCGGCAGGCATTGTTCCTGCAGTGCTTGCAGCAGCAGTTGCCTTCTTTTCACAACCGATGAACAAGAAGGAAACAATCATGACGAGCGCAAGAACAGTCATCATTTTTTTCATAACGTTAAATTCTCCTTTTTAGGACTTAAGCAATAAACTTATCTTACAAGTGAAAAATGCATCTGTAAAGGAAAATTTTTACTTTTTTTCATATTTGTATATAATTCCTTATATTTATAATATTTGTTCTAATATTTCCAGTCATTAATTTATTATTTATCGATAAATTTTACTTGCATCATACTCGTAAAACTTGTATTATAAGTTTAAAGAGAGGTAGAAAAAATGAGAGCTGGAGATAACAAGGGACAGTCATTACGGGTACAAATATTTGAGAAATTAAAGAATAGAATTGAGGCCGGGACTTGGGAGGTAGGAAGTAAGTTTCCTTCGGAAAACCAACTCTGTAATGAATATAATGTAAGTAGAGTCACCATCCGCGCAGCCATTCAGCAACTTGAAGCTGTCGGTCTGGTACAGACACACCAGGGCGGAAGAACCGTCGTAGTTCGTACCCATGTCAGGGGAGCGGTCTCTGTCCTGAATCCACTGCAAATTTCCAATCACGAAATCAATATTGTGAAGGTACTCGAATATCGTATGGTTGTTGAGAAAGGCACCATCGGTCTCGCGGTACAACATATCACTGAAGATGATCTCATCGCTTTGGAAGAGATCTTCAACATGATGCTTGTCCATCATGATGACATCAAGAAATTCTCACAGGCTGACTATCTCTTCCATAGGAAAATTGCTGAATCATCAAAGAATGAGATTCTCATTCAGGCGAACCAAGGCATTGAGGAGGTACTCTCCTCCACAATGGACACCATTGTCAGCCTGCTTGGATGCGCAATTGGTATTAGATACCACCGCCTCCTTCTTGCTGCTCTTCGTGTTCACGACAAAGCGACCTGCGAGCAGCTCATGGAAGAGCACCTGCAGGCCACCATCGATGGAATAAAAAACTTTCTAGAAATCTCCAAAGATCCTAAAGAAGACAAGGGAGAATAAATGAGATTCACTCAGCTTTCTGTTTATGCTTACCAAGGAAAAGCAGAACCAGAAATATGATCAAGATGACCACGAAGATGGCCAGCATTCCTTGTCCCATCAATGTGAGGGATTTTGAAAAAATTGACTGCATACGCCTCCTCCTACAACAATCCTGGGACCAACCCCAGGATGACTCCGCCGGCGATGACTGAAGCAATCTGCCCCGCGACATTTGCCCCAACGGCATGCATCAACAGATGGTTCTGCGGATCTGCTTGCTGACCAAGCCGCTGAATGACCCTTGCTGACATGGGGAAGGCAGAAATACCGGCAGCTCCAACCATCGGGTTGACCTTCTGCTTCACGAACAAGTTCAAGACCTTTGCAAAGACAACCCCTGCAATGGTATCAAAGATGAAGGCAAGCAAACCGAGGCCCATGATCATAATGGTCTGGATAGTAACAAACGATTCTGCTTTCATCGTGGATGCAATCGTGATACCGAGTAGCAAAGTAATAAGATTTACCAAGACGGTTTGCGCAGCGGTAGAAAGCGTATCCAGGACGGTACACTCCCTGATCAGGTTGCCAAACATCAGCATCCCTACCAAGGAAACAGAAGCTGGGGCTACGTAACCTGCAACCAATGTAACGATGATCGGAAAGAGAATCTTTGCCCGCTTCGATACTGAGCGGGGATTGTACGGCATCTTGATCATCCGCTCTTTCTTGGTAGTCACGAGCTTGATGGCAAACGGCTGGATGATCGGAACCAAGGCCATATAGGAATACGCTGCGATGGCAATCGGGCCTACATACTTGCTCCCAAGAACCTGGGATACCAGGATTGATGTTGGCCCATCAGCAGCCCCTATGATTCCTATCGATGCAGCATCAATGAGGTTGAATCCAAGCAAGGTAGCCACACTGATGGTGGCAAAGATACCCCACTGGGCAGCTGCACCAAAAAGGATGAGCTTTGGGTTGGCTAGAAGTGGACCGAAGTCAATCATAGCTCCGATACCGATGAACAGCAGCAGAGGCAGTGCCTCTGCCGACTCTATGCCCAGCTCAAAAAGCCAGTCAAGAATACCCGGTACCTCCCCGATTCCCTCCATCATCTGCGTGATGGCTCCAGAGAACGGCAAGTTGACCAGGATGGCGCCAAAGCCCATGGGAAGCAAAAGTGAGGGCTCAAGTTTCTTCGCAATCGCAAGGTAAATAAGAAGACCTCCAACACCAAACATCACTAGCTGCTTCCACGTGGTGTTAAGAAGTCCTTCCAGCAAGAAGTCCATAGAGAACCTCCGGGGAAAAAGAATAGGGGGAGAAGTTGACTTCGCACTAGGGCAATGAAGCTCCCCCAACGTTGTTAATCATAGAGGGCTTATGAGCCAAGGTCAAACAATAATTCTTGAAGATTTGAATTCCATTCCCCATAAAAAGCCATACATATCTATTGAAACCAACTTTTACAATCTCTATAGTACTGACATGCACACTCCAAAACAGTTAACAAACAAGGATATACCTGCGATACGTGCCTACATAGCAGAAGAGAAAGAGATGAACCTCTTCATTGAAGGAGACATCGAACAGTACGGATTGGAGACTAAGACTGTTTCCATCTGGGCTTTTGGTGAGGATTGGGATTGCCTGTTGCTCAGGTACTACACCAATTTCATCATTTCCAGCAACAAGGATCAGTTTGGTGCAAAAGCTGTGGTTGATTTCTTGCAAGACCAGGAGATCCAATGCATCAGTGCAAAGGAAACCATTCTCGAGCAATTGGCTCCCCACTACCCCACTATACCCTTCCAAGGCACTTATCTGTGTCGGCTGGAGAAAGAGCATTTCAAGAAGCTCAAAACTGGAACGGAAGATATTCTCAAACTTGATCCTAGCCACGCCCAAGACATTGTAGACCTCTATAAGCTGATAGACGAATTCTCAAAGCCATACATCGAGCATGAGGAAGAAAAGCTCAAGCAAACAAGGGAGAATTATGAGAAAGGCTGTGAAGGGTATGGGATATTCAAAGATGGCATGTTGGTATGCACAGCCTATACCACTGCCACCACAAGAAGTGGAGCCATGATCATTGGTGTGGCGACACACCCTGCCTACCGCCAGAGAGGCTATGCGTCCATGGTGATGAATCATCTCTGTGAACAGGGGTTTGAGAGAGGGCTCTCATTCCTCTGCCTTTTCTATGACAACCCTACAGCCGGGGCTCTCTACCACAGACTTGGATTTGAGACAATCGGACGCTGGGCAATGATGAAGTTCTAGGCTCGTACCTAAAATATTGTCGTTTCCAGGTTGCATGCCGCCCACAATGGCTTAGAATAGCAATGAGGAGAAGCATACAATGAAAGCACTGGTACTGGAAGAAAAGGGACGACTGAGCGTACGTGATTTTCCCATTGTAGAGCATATGGGCCCCTATGATGTAACCGTTGATGTTAAAGCATGCGGCATCTGTGGTAGTGACGTGCACTACTACACTGAAGGAGCCATTGGGGAGTTCGTCGTCAAGGAACCGATGATACTTGGTCACGAGGCTGCAGGTGTCGTGGTTGCCAGGGGAGAGCATGTCACCAACCTGGAGATTGGGGATCTGGTCTGTATGGAGCCAGGGGTTCCCAACCTGCAAGCGAAACAAGTATTGGAAGGCAACTATCACCTTGACCCGGATATCTCTTTCTGGGCTACCCCACCGATTCATGGTTGCTTGCGTGAGCAGGTCGTACATCCTTCCCGTTTCTGTTTCAAGTTACCTGAAGGTGTCAGCCTGCAGGAAGGTGCCATGATGGAACCGTTGGCAACTGGTATTGAGGCAGCAAAGAAAGCCCAGGTAACTCCTGGGGACACTGCCCTGGTAGTAGGAGCCGGGACCATTGGCATTATGGTTGCAATCTCCTGTCTTGCTGCCGGATGCTCCAAGGTATTCATCAGTGACGTAAAAGAGGAGAAGCTAGCCATCGCCGCTTCCTATAAGAATATCATTCCCATCAATGTGGCAAACCAGGATCTACAGGCAACCATCATGGCTGAAACAAACAATGAAGGGGTAGATCGCCTCTTTGAAGCCTCGGGCAGCCCAAGGGTCTACCCTTCTTTCTTCCGTTGTGCCAAACGCGGTGCTACAGTGGTACTGGTAGGTATGATGAACGGCACCGTTCCCCTTGATGTTTCCTTACTTCAAGTGAGAGGACTTCGCATAGAAACACTATTTCGTTACACAAACACCTTTGACAGGGCAGTAGCCTTGGTGGCAAATGGTTCTATCGATGTAAAGCCCTTGATATCCAAGGTTTTCCCCTTTGAAAAGGCAGTAGAAGCCTACGTGTATGCTGCAGAGGGGCATCAGGATGTTGTGAAGGTGATGATTGAGTTGTAAGGAATATCATACTATTCTGAATAGTAGAAAGAAAACCCCTGTGCAAGATTGAAACACAGGGGCTTCTATTATTATCATGCGCTTTTGACTGTTTTTCTTTGCTTCTTATCGCGAGTCTCCGATGAGCGTGCATTTATTCGTTGCTGAGTTTGGTCCAGAATTACTGCAGCGAGAATCACCAATCCTTTTATCACATTCTGCCAGAACTCAGACACACCCAGCATTACCAGACCATCACTTAACACTCCAATTACAAAAGCGCCAATGATAGTCCCTCCAATACTTCCTATTCCTCCTGAAAGACTTGTTCCACCAAGGACAGCCGCAGCAATGGCATTCATCTCATAACTTTCACCTGTAGCGGGGTGAGCAGCAACTAATTGACTGGCAATAATCAGCCCCACCAAGGCCGAAGTAAATCCAGAGAACATATATACCAGGGTTGTTACTTTCTTAACTTGAATTCCAGACAGCTCTGCCGCCCGTTGATTACCTCCAATGGCGTATATATGCCTTCCAAATGGAGTTTTCTTTGCAACATATATCGTAATTAGCATCAGTACTATCATCAACCAAACGGATAAGGGCATACCAAGGAATCTACCGGCACCAAGGATTGGAAATCCTGTATTTCCTAGTTCTGGTTTTCCTTGAAGGTTAGGAAATGTTGCACCACCCGAACGAATATTTGCAAATCCTCTTGCAATATACATCATCCCAAGCGTTCCTATAAAAGGAGCAACATTCAGCCTAGTGATAAGCAATCCATTCACCCCACCAATGGCAGTACCGAGCACTAAGCAAACCAAAATGATTAGAGGAACATGCAAGTACAAGGTTCCCCCAAACATATTGAGAACGATACCTTCGTTGATAAGACCACCAGCAATCATTCCACAGAGCCCTACAATAGAACCAACTGATAAATCTATTCCACCTGTCAAGATGACAAAAGTCATTCCAATTGCCATGATTCCAGTAATTGCAACATGTTTTGCTATAGTCATGAGGTTTACAGGGTGAAGGAAATTTATACCACGTGTAGTATTCAATAATACTGTGAAAACTATTACTAAAAGTACAAGGGCAATAATTGTCCTCAACTTGAGTAAAATCATACCAATAGAGAAATCATTATTTTTAATGGCATTCTTCATTTATCTTTTCCTCCGAACCTCTGCGCTGTAGTCATATGCCCTATAGTTGAAGCATTTACAATATTTTCTTCTGTAATTTCTTCTTTACCAAAATTAGCTGTAATCTTGCCTTTGGAAAGAACAATCACTCTGTCACAAATTGCTAACAGTTCTTTCAACTCACTTGTAACCATGATAATTGCAAGCCCTTCCCGAGCTAAATTATTCATGATATTAAAAATTTCACCTTTTGCTCCAACATCGATACCCCTTGTGGGTTCGTCCAAGAGTAATACTTTCGGCTGGGTTAAGAGACTTTTCCCAAATACTACTTTCTGTTGGTTTCCTCCACTAAGAGACATGATTGAATTCTCAGAATTGGAAGTTTTGATTGACATGCTTGAAATTGTTTCATTTACACAGCTTGACTCATTACTCCCGCTGATGTGTATCTTTTGTTTGACTATTCTCCAGAGACCAGGCAATGTAAGGTTATGCGAAACACTCATTGTTTGTACAATGCCCTCTCGTTGCCTATCCTCAGGGACCAGAGCAATACCTTTTCTAATTCTTGATTTAATATCGGGTTCGCCAAGTAGTTCATTCTCAAGATATATTTCACCTCGAGCATCAGTATGAAGCCCCATAATTGATTCCAGAGTCTCTGTCCTTCCTGCTCCAAGAAGACCATATATGCCAAGCACCTCTCCTTTTCGAACATCAAAAGAAATACTTTTCAATAACGGCTCCTCAGCGGGCCCATGAAAAAAAAGATCTCTTACTTCCAGGACAACATCTCCAATCGTACGTTTTCCAGAATGAAATATTTTACTTGCTTCACCCCCGACCATAGAAGAGATAATCCATTGAAGATTTACATCACTCATTGGCTTTTCCGTAATTAACTCGCCATCACGTAAAACAGTAATGTAATCACCGATCTGTATTAGTTCCTCTAGCCGGTGGGAGATGTAAATGATTGAAACCCCGTTTGATTTCAATTCATCAATAATCTTAAATAATATTTCAACTTCCGTTTTTGAAAGTGCTGAAGTTGGTTCATCCATAATAAGTATGTTGATATCTTCAGCTAAAGCACGTGCTATCTCCACTATCTGCTGTTGACCGACTTTCAGAGAACTAACCTTGCTTTTAGGATTAATATCTTGTTCTAGTTTTCTCAACAACTCCTTTGCTTTCTGTTCTTGGGTTTTGTGATCAATCCACCCTTTATTTTTCAACAGTTCCTTATTCATAAAGATGTTTTCAGCCACATTGAGGTTAGGGAAGAGACTTAGCTCCTGATAGATAATCCCTATTCCTTTCTGTGCAGCTGTCTTTGGAGTTAGATGAGTTAATTCTTCATCACGCAAGTAGAATTTCCCACTTGTAGGAGTCTCTACGCCAGACAATATTTTCATGAGCGTAGATTTCCCTGCGCCATTCTCCCCTACCAGTACATTCACCTTGCCCTCATAATCATTAAAATCAACCCCTTTTAATGCCGTGGTGCCAGGATACACTTTACGGATATTTTCTGCCCGAAGAATTACTTGATCACTCATTGGCATCACCACTACATAACTCTAGTTGGACTGGTGTTATCATTACTTCTTCTGATCCATCAAAGAGCGTAAATGCACCCAGAAAATCAACAACCATTCCAGGCTTGCATGAATCATCAACTGAAGGAACAATATTGTCTCTGATATAAAAATTGATTTCTCGTGAGATATTTGCGAATTCAATTTGGTTGTTGAAATCATCGAACTTGATAAATTCCAGAGCATCTCTGACCATACTTTTCTTGATAACTGGTCCAATCTGTATCGTGCAGTTTGATTCTTCGCTCAAATCGAGAATATCCAACACAAGCAATCCTGCTGAAGATTCTCTATTCACTTCTTTGATAGGAATTCTACCAGAGACAATAAATGTGTATGGTGAAAGTTCTTCTTTTCGTATTCCGTAGGCTTCTTTGGTTTTTTCGGGATCCGTTCTTAAACCATTCAACAACGCTTCCAATTCACGTGCTTCTTCTTTAAAAGTGCCAAGAACTTGATCGTCCCAAATACCATGCACATATTCAACAGCATCAAACGACTCATCTTCAAAATAAAAGGATACACCATCATCATTTTTACTCGTACTTGAACCGTCATGCTTTACAAACGTACACGACATAAAAACCGATGAAATCATTAAGATAAGAAAAGCATTTCGTAAAAGTTTCATTCGAATCCACCCAATTTGTAAATATAGCTCCTCTTTTTGGAGGAGCTATATTACTATTCAATTTATTTCAACATGAAGTTGTCCAACTTAGCAGCATTGGATTCATCAATTAAGATACAATCGGTAAGCTGCTTCTCAGGCAGACCAGTGGAACCTGTCTTAATATATTTATCAGCCTGCTCAACAGCCATGATAGCATTGATTGCAGCAGTCTGGAGAACGGTAGCCTTGATATCACCAGCCAAAATTGAGTCACGAACGTCATTGCTACCATCAAATCCAACGACAATGACATCACCCATTCCAGCTGCATTCAAAGCTGCCATCGCACCCATGGCCATTGTATCGTTACCACTAATCACACCCTTGATATCAGGATTAGCCTGCAATATGGATTCCATCTTCTCAAAAGCTTCAGTCTGGCTCCAGTTTGCACTCTGTCTTGCCACCATCTCTAGTCCAGGATACTGATCGATTATTTCATGATAACCCTTTGAACGAATGCCTGCGTTTGTATCTGATTCCTTTCCGACCAACTCAACATACTTACCGCTTTCACCCATCAATTCAACGAATTTCTCTCCGCCCAGCAAAGCTCCTTGATAATTGTTGGAAACAATCTGGCTTACAGCAAGACCGGTCTCATTGATTTCTCTGTCAATTAAGAAAGATGGAACACCAGCTTCTTTAGCTTTTCTGACAGCACCAATAGTTGCATCAGCTCCGGCATTATCACAAATAATTGCAGCAGCATTACTTGCAATAGCAGTGTCGAAGTGCTGATCCTGCTTATTGGCATCATCATCATGTGACAATACAAGTGTTTCATACCCCAATGATTTAGCAGTCTCTTCAGCCACCAAAGCCTCTGTTTTAAAGAAGGGGTTATCGTGCGAAGGAGTAATAATTACAATTAGATTACTCTTGACAGCTTCCTTTTGCCCTTGTGCAAACAAAGTAAACGAAAACAAAGCCACTAAAACAAAAACAACAAGTTTCTTTCCCATAGTAGAATCTCCTTTTTATGGTTTGTACTTCGATGGTAATATGGCAAACTTGAGCTGTCAATGAAAATATTTTCTATTTCTTTCGTTTTAGAGATTATTGAATATTTTTATTTGTTTTTATTTTTTTTTGTAGCCTAACTTGAAAACACATACTTTCTGTTTGTATTTATTACGACTCAACGTGTTTTGCTCTAAATACACAACACAGCATGCTACTGCTCAAACCTTTATAAGTTTTACGCCTAAATCAAGTATTCTCTTCTCATATTCTGCAGCGATGCCGGCATCTGTGATGATGTAGTCTATCTGTGATAGATTTCCAAGCGATGCTATGCTTGTTTTACCAAACTTACTTGAATCAACGAGCAAATATGTTTCATGAGCGGAATTGATCATTGCACGTTTAACAACCAAATCATTAAAACTTGGATAGGTCAGATCCAAAGACTGCGCAACGCCTCCTGAAGCTAGGAATAATTTATCAACAAAAGCTGTTTCAAAGAATGAGGCAGCTTTCAATCCAGTCAAAGAGAGCGTGGGTGGCTTAAACTCTCCACCGGACACCATCAGTTGAAAATTTGGGTTTGAACCTACCAACAACGCAATATTTAGCGCATTTGTAAGTACTGTAAGATTTTTTTTCTGATGTAAAATTGCAGCCAATTCTGTTACAGTTGACCCTGAATCAAGAATAAGGCTATCACCATCTTTAATAAATTCCAGAGCCTTTTCTGCAATCTTCCTCTTCTCGTCCAAATGTTCTGTGTGCTGGAGCGTAAGGGTGCTTACCTGACGAGACATTGTTTTTAAAAATGCTCCTCCATGTTCGCGGACAATATGCCCATCCTTCTCCAACACCTCCAAATCTTGCCTAATGGTTGGCTCACTGACATGAAACATTTCGCTTAAAGTCTTAACTCGTGCACTTCCATCTTCTTGGATAAATTCCAGTATTTTGTTACGCCTTTCGTTTGCAAGCATTTTATTGTTCTTCCTTATTTTCTTATGCATAACATCCTAAAGCATATTGGATAATTTGAAAAGCAAGCATTTCGCAAACTCGCGAATTATATTGCAAGAAATACAAACCATTCCATATAATTTCCCAAATTTCTCTCCCATAATCGCAATCTTTTTTGGTTAAATAAAAATCAAATGAAAATAAATGAAAGTATATGAAGTATTATTCCTTGACTTATAAAACAGACTGTCGTACTCTGCATATATACTTTTCACATGATAAAGGAGCGCATCATGCCAACCATCAGATTAGGGTATGCACCCACCCGTAGAAGTATCTTCAGTGCACCGGATGCCATTAAATATCGTAACCTCACTCGAGATCGGCTTATTGAACTCGGTATTGAATTCGTCGACATCACAGACATCAATGAGGAGGGTCTCCTCTACGATGACAAGGATATGGTAAAAATCCTGGAGAAATTCAAAGCTGAAAAGGTGGATGGGCTCTTCCTCCCCCACTGCAACTTTGGCACTGAGTATGTCTCAGCACGTCTTGCAAAGGAGCTGGGTGTACCTGTTCTCCTCTGGGGCCCGCTGGATGAACGGCCAGAACCCAATGGCGAGAGACTCAGGGATACACAGTGCGGTCTCTTTGCAACAGGCAAAGTGCTTAGACGGTTCAGGGTACCTTTTACCTACATGACCAACTGCAGGCTCAATGATCCAGTCTTCGAGAGAGGCATTCGGGACTTCCTTGCTGTCTGCAATACGGTAAAGACCTTCAAGTCCATCAGGATTCTCCAGATCTCCACCCGTCCCTACGACTTCATGACCACCATGTGCAATGAAGGGGAACTACTCGAGCGGTTCAACGTACAGCTTGCCCCTATCCCAATGCCTGAGTTGATAGAAACGGTCAAGAAATGCATAGCCGAGGAGAAGGAAGCAGTGGCAGAGGTCATCTCCTATGTTAAGGAGACAATGATCATCAAGGTTACTGAGGAACAGCTGGAAACGGTCGCCGCCCTAAAGGTGGCAATGGCAAAGCTGAGAGAGCAGTATGGATGCAATGCAGTTGCCATCCAGTGTTGGAATGCCCTACAGGGAGAGCTTGGCATCATGCCCTGTGCTGCCAATGCCTTGCTCAACGATGAGGGCGTACCTGTGGTTTGCGAAACAGACATCCACGGTGCAATTACCGCTCTCTTGGTGGAAGCAGCCGGTATGGACAAGAGCCGTTCATTCTTCGCCGACTGGACCATCCGTCACCCCGACATCCCCAACGGAGAGCTCTTGCAACACTGTGGACCGTGGCCCGTATCCGTGGCAAAAGAAAAGCCTGTCCTGGGCTACCCGCTTGCGTTTGATCACCCTGGAAGCCTTACTGCAGAAGCAAAGGGAGGCAATTTGACTCTTTGCCGCTTTGACGGAGACAACGGAGAGTACTCTCTGCTGCTTGGTAACGCAAAAGGCACCTCTGGTCCCAAGGGCATGGGAACCTATCTCTGGATTGAGGTGGACAACATCAAACGCCTGGAAGAGAAAATCGTCACAGGTCCCTACATTCACCACTGTGTCGGTATTCACCAGAATATCGTTCCCATCCTCTATGAAGCTTGCAAGTACATTGGGATCAAGGCTGATTTCTACGATCCAATTGAGGAAGACGTACTGGCCTATCTCCGTGGGGAAGATGTCCCCAGCATGCAGTAAAAGAGGATGGTAATGACAATACAAGAGCTCAAACAACAAGCACTCGACATCCGAAAATCCCTGCTTTCCATGATTTACCAAGCGAAAACAGGACATACTGGCGGCGCTCTCAGCTCCACCGATGTGATCACAGCACTCTACTTTGAAGTCATGAACATCGATCCTTCCAACCCCAAGTGGGAAGGAAGGGATTACTTCATCCTCTCCAAGGGCCATAGTGTGGAAGGATACCTATCTGCACTTGCCAAGCGTGGATTCTTTGATGAGAGCCTGCTCTCCACCTTCTGCCAATATAAAAGTCCGCTTATCGGGCATCCAAACAACAAGATTCCCGGAATTGAGATGAACACCGGGGCTCTGGGTCATGGACTTTCCATCTCGGTAGGTATGGCGATCGGATTGAAGAAGGATAGCAAGCCAAACAGGGTATTCACCCTTATGGGTGATGGAGAACTTGCCGAAGGATCGGTATGGGAAGCTGCAATGGCAGCGAGCCACTACAAGCTGGACAACCTGGTTGCAATCATTGACAGAAATCACCTGCAGATATCAGGGTCAACTGAGGATGTCATGGGATTGGAACCACTTTCCCAGCGCTGGGAAAGCTTTGGTTGGGAAGTGAAGGAAATTGATGGGAACTCCATGACCGAGGTAGTGAATACGCTCAAGGCTGCACCGTTCAAGGAGAACAAACCCTCTCTGATCATAGCCCATACCACAAAAGGAAAAGGGGTCAAGGAGATGGAGGATATCCCCTCCTGGCACCATGGAGTTCCAAACCAAAACCTGTATGAGCAGGCCATGCTCGACTTTGAATCCATGGAGAAGGAGCTACAGAATGTCTGATTACCGTGCCTGCAGGGAGGCTTATACCACTGCTCTACTCGCCCTAGCCAAGGAAGACCCCTCGATCATCGTCATAAGCAGTGATGCTCGTGGATCATGTTCCTTGAATACTTTTGTAGAGACCCTGCCCGACCAATTCGTCGAGATCGGTATCGCTGAACAGAATGAAATCGGTGTGGCAGCAGGCCTCTCGGTAGTTGGCAAGAATCCATTTGTGTGTGCACCTGCCTGCTTCCTGACAGCAAGAAGTCTCGAACAACTGAAAGTTGATGTAGCCTACTCCCACCAGAATGTGAAGGTTCTGGGAGTGAGCGGAGGAGTGAGCTATGGAGCCCTCGGGTCCAGCCATCACACCCTGCATGATATCGCAACGCTACGCTGTATCCCTGACCTTACCATTATCCTCCCCAGCGATGCCGTGCAAACAGAAGAGGTTGTGAGGGCCATCGCACAAGAAAAGGGTGCTTTCTTTATCAGGATAGGAAGAGAGAAAATTCCCCAGATTTACACAGAGGAATTGGGAGTGAAACCCTTTACCTTGGGAAAAGCCAACACGCTACGAGAAGGAAAAACCGTTACCCTGGTTAGCTGCGGAGAACTTGTCTACCATACCCTTGAGGCAGCGAAACTCCTCAGTGATGAGGGTATAGAGGCCAGGGTCCTCGACATGGCTACGCTTAAACCGTTCGATGAGGAGGCGATCATCAAGGCGGCAAAGGAGACCGGTGCACTGGTAACGGTTGAGGAACATAGTATCAATGGAGGGCTGGGAGCAACAGTCAGTCAAATTGTCTGTGCCAATCATCCAGTACCGGTGAAAACCCTTGCCTTCCCAGATGAATACCTGGTTACAGGAAACAGCCTTGAACTGTTTGCCCATTATGGCCTCGATGCCAAGGGTATTGCAGCCTCCACAAAGACTTTCATTTCCCAGGTGAGTACCCTATGAGTGAACAATTCATCCTTGCATTCGACCAGAGCACATCAACTACGAAAGCCCTGCTTTTCGACCAGAAGGGAGCTTTGAAGGGACGTTCAGATGTACCCCACCGCCAGATCATCAATGACCAAGGATGGGTGGAACATGATGCTGAACAGATTATCAAGAACCTCTTCTCTGCGGCAAAGAACCTGTTGGAGACCACTGCGGTAGACCTCAGTCTTATCAAGGCTGTGGCGATCAGTAATCAACGGGAGACTGCTGTTGCATGGGACAGAAACAGTGGAAAACCTTTCTACCATGCCATAGTCTGGCAATGTGGGAGAGCAAAGGACATCTGTACGGCCCTGGAAAAAGACAAGGATGAAATTCACAGGAGAACCGGCCTGCACCTCTCCCCCTACTTCAGCGCTGCCAAGTTTGCCTGGATGCTCCAAAACGTCACGGCAGTAAGAGAGGCAGCCCAGGCAGGAAATCTGGTGCTTTCCACTATGGACAGTTATGTTCTCTATCACCTGAGCAGTGAAAAAGCAGTGCGAAGTGAATACTCCAATGCTTCTCGCACCCAGCTACTGAATATTACCGATCTTACCTGGGATGAGAAGGTGGCTTCACTCTTTGGCATCCCAACAGAAAGCCTTCCCGAACTGTGTGACTCAAACGCTCTTTTCGGACATACCGATTTAGGATGCATATTACCAGAGGAAGTTCCCATACATGCAATGCTTGGTGACTCACAAGGAGCGCTCTATGCACAAGGGTGTCATTTCAATGGCATGACCAAAGCCTCCTATGGTACAGGATCCTCCATCATGATGAACATCGGGCAAGTACCGGTGCTCTGTGAGGACCTCGTTACCAGCCTTGCTTGGGGGATTGATGGAAAGGTCACCTACGTCCTGGAAGGGAACATCAACTACAGCGGAGCAACAATCTCTTACCTGGTTGAGGACCTTGAGCTTATAGGCTCAGCAAAGGAAGCGGGAGTCCTAGCAGGGCAAGCCAAGGACATTGAAGGTCTTTACATGGTGCCAGCATTCAGTGGCTTGGGAGCACCGTACTGGGATCCTGAGGCAAGAGCGGTAATTGTTGGATTGGACAGGCGGTGCAAGAAAGCAGAACTGGTCAGGGCAGCTGAAGAATCGATCGCTTATCAAATCGCAGACATTGTCTTCTTGATGCATAAACACTCAAAGCAAGATATAACCAGCCTCCGGGTTGATGGAGGTCCTACCAACGATTCATTCCTCATGCAAGCACAGAGTGATATCATTGGCTGTGAGGTTCGCGTTGCCGCACTTGAAGAATTAAGTGGACAGGGACCAGCGCTTATCGCTGCAAAGGCAGTAGGCATCCTTCAAGAGGAGCAACTCCCAGCAAAAGCACTCTATCAACCAATGATGAGCGATACAGAGAGAGAAAAACGATATAAAGGATGGAAGAAGGCAGTCAGTAAAGCACTGTCATCCTAAAGCTCCAACAGAGTCTTCTCCCCGAAAACAGATTTCCAATCCCTGGAAAAGTCATCAACTGCCTGGCTGATGGAAGGCATCGCCAGTCCGGTTGAAAGCAACTCTGGGCGGACCGTACACACCCCGGCCCCATTGGCGTAGGCACTGGTCACCTCACTGATGTTCCTGAAACTCGCAGCGAGGACCTGGGTTGTGCTGGTATTCGTCCAAAGGAACCCAGACAGTTCCTTGATTACCCGTTTTGCATCAATATCCAGATTGAGCATCCGATCATAGAATACTGCAATATAGCGGGCTCCACTGAGCATGGCCAGAATGCCTTGCATGGTGGAGAATACGGTCGTCCCAGTGACAGCAATCCCTTCTGAGGTAAGCTGTTTGATCACCTTCAAACCACACTCGGTAACAGGAACGGCAATACAGGTTTTCTCACCAAGCTGAGAGACTAGATAATGGGCCTCCTTGATCATGATGGACTCATCACAACCCATGACCTGGATATGCAATTCCCGCTCTTCCCCGATCATCTCCCTGATACGTCTCAAGTGGGAGAGGACGGTGCCTCCTTCAATGGTGCTGAGCATGGTGGGGTTGGTGGTTACCCCTTTGATGGGGTAATGCTCCAGAGCATGTGCAATTGCCGAAAGGTCGGCGCTATCGAGTAGTAGATCCATAACTTGGTTTCTCCTCACGACAAGTGTGCCATACAAGGCCAATGAGAACAACTATCTCCCCGGTAGTTCTTGACAAAGCCTGCAGGATGCACAACCATTTTGCTATGATTGATTCCATCTTGTCAGACACCTCGTACTTTTGGGAACCTACCATGCAGTTGAAGGTCATCAAGCGTGATCCGGAAATTCCTTACCGGTTGCACAGCCATGAGTTCAATGAATTGGTATTCGTGGTAAGTGGGCGTGGGATAAATTTCACCAAGAGCGAACAGCAACCACTCCAAGAGGGATCGATTTTCTTCATCCCACCTGGTGTTGAACACGGGTATAAGGATGTGGAGAACCTGGTGCTCTACAACATCATCTATGCAAGGAACCTACTGGGAAGAAAGTTTCTCGACCTGCCATCCCTTCCAGGCTATTGCTCCATCTTCATGGAAACCCAGAAAATACCCTATCTCTTGCTCTCCCCTTCCCAAACCGCTGAACTCATTCCCTTGATCCAGATGATGGAGAAGGAAGCTGATGACCAGAGTTATGGCTCTGGGTCCAGACCTCTGGCACTCGCATATCTGATTGAGTTGATCATCTCTCTCTCCCGTATCTGGGACCAGACCCCACGAGAGACCAACCAAGGAACCCGAAGACTCTGGGAAGTCATCTCCTATATGGATCAGCATCTTGATACCAGCCTCGCAACAGAGGAGCTGGTGGAAGTGGCCAATATGAGCACAAGCACACTGAACCGGCTCTTTAAGCAGAGTACCGGTCTCTCCCCCATTGAGTTCCACATCCATAAGCGTGTTGCACACGCCTGTACCCTTATCCAGAAACGTGGACTTTCCATGTCACAGATAAGTGAGGCGTGTGGTTTCAAGGACCCGAACTACTTCAGCAGGCAATTCAGGAAGGTAATGGGCATGAGCCCGAAACAGTACCAGAGAATTTTCACCAGCCGTTTCACCTAATGCTTACTTCTTTTCAGGAACGATTTCAATCCAGTACCCATCAGGGTCAACGATGAAGTAGATTCCCATCTGCTTGTTTTCGAAAATGATGCAATCCATTGCGCGGTGTTTCTCCCGTGCACCTTCCAGGTCGTCGGTCTCGAATGCAAGATGGAATTCGTTGTCTCCAAGGTTGTAGGAATCCTTCTCCCAGTTCTTCAACCAAGTAAGCTCAAGTTGGTGCTTACTAGATCCATCTCCCAGGAAAACCAGGATGAAAGAACCATCAGAGGCTTCCTTTCTCCGCACTTCCACAAGACCTAACGCCTCTTTATAGAAAGCAAGGGATTTATCAAGATCCATGACATTGAAATTATTATGAGCGAAATGAAACTGCATTATATCCTCCATGTTTGTGGGACCGTATCCAGAAGAATGACTTCCTTGACACGATCTCCGAGCTCTTTCTGTAATTTACCGCATACTGAATAATCTTCCCACATATGCATGGGAACAAGCGTGTCTACCGATACTGTCTGAACCAAATCTTTTGCCCCTAGGCTGTAATAAGTACCTAAGCGTGGATCGACGGGTACGAAAGCAAGATCCAGATGAGAAGGAAGAAGAGCCAACTCCTTATGGTAGTTATCGGCCATCTCCTCATTGTACTGCTTACTCTCCCCTTCCCAGTGCCAATGGTTCAGGTCACCGGCAAAATAGAGGGTTTTTCCCTCAACCTCCACAACAAAGGCCACCCCTTCATCAGTACTCTTGAGTGTCTTGACTACAAGGCCTTCCACGATGTCCTCTTCATACGGGCCCATCGGGTTGATGGTACAGGAAAAGGGGATATCTGTTGGAGGAATATCGGAGGAGAGGAAGAAAACGGTAGGCCCCTTCCGGTCTGCGAGCGAAAAGATGGACGAGTCATAGTGGTCGGCATGCCGATGACTGGCAAATACCATCAACGGCTTGGTGACAGAAGGAAGGCTCACTGCACCTTTGGTGTAATCAAAAAGCAGGAGATACGCATCCGTTTCCACTAAGAAGGCACTATGCCCAAGGAATGTACAATTCATAGTATAACCATGGACCAATTGCAAGTTGCTGTCAAGTTGGTTAATACACGCGAATCGATACACCATCCATAATGGAGGAGCATTGCTGCTCCCCCCGTTAGTTATTGGATTTTAAGAGACTACTCCATGAGAGCAGGAACCTCAGGCCATACCTTCACCCCTTTCTCGAGCAACCAGGTATGATCTTTCCTATAGTAGCGGGTTGTAGGCAACCACTTATCTCCAGGCAGGTGAGGAATCATCCAGACATAGTACATAGCATAACCGGGAGCAGCACCTTGACTATGCGTAGTATCAGGTTTTATCAAGGAGGTGTCTCCATCATGGACAACAAAGGCATCCTCATCCAAGACAGAAATTCCAAAGCCCTGCTTCGGGAAGAATCGGTAGTGGTAGATCTCCGGATGTGGATGGTCATGAGGAGGGTAACTAGACCATCTACCGGGATGGTTGATGACCTCCCCCATCACCATGTTCGAATAGGGTGCACTCTCTCCGTCAAATACGGTTCGAACAGTACGATTACTTGTCTCCTGCAGGACTCCTGCACCAAAGACCTCAGTCTTTACATCACCCTTGTCATAGAATCGTACGGGGAAGGCCTGTTCGTTCTTGCACCGTTCAACAACCAGCTCACAGTCACTTTCTGCCTTGACTATTACAGCAACAGCGGAAGGGGCATGTAATACTACTGGAGACTCATCTATACAACTCTGGCGTTCACTTGTTGCGCTCCCTTCATCCCAGCTGAAGGTGATCTTTCCTTTCAGGAGCATCCAAGCGCGTTCCAAGGGAAGCGTGCAGCTAGTTTGCTCTCCTGCTTTCAATTTCAGAATACCGAAATCAAGCATCATATCACTATGTGGTCCATCCAGACTGGTAATGGGAGTATATCCCCAATCGAATGGTCTCTGTTTCTGTACAATCATGTAAATCCTCCTTGTGTCACTGAAAGGATACGAGCAGGAAAGAATTTATGCAACCCGAAATGGAGCCACCTTATCTGCTGTTAAGCAATTGCAAGCTGTGGTATAGTGAGTTATGCGGAGGATTGTTGTATGAAAATCATGATTCTTGATGCAAATGAAACAATACTTGCCTCGAGCAGGAAAAGTGGATATGGAGTTTCCCTGGTCTATAAAGAAGCATACGAGGAAGGAGACCAAGTCGTTCTGGAAGTAGATGAACCTGGTATCTACCTCATACAGCTTGATGAGACACTAGGAACCCATCCTCTCTTTCTGGAGAAGGAAGCCAGCTTCAGCATTCCGGTCTCTGCAGTCAAGCGTACCTGTTATAGTCCATATGCCTTCCAAGGGCAGAAGCATCTCTTGACACTCAGCCATGTAGACAGCCTGCCGCGTAGGAATCTTGCATGCAATCCATATGATCATCATGAGACGAAAGGTCTCTTCCCCCATGCAAGCGCCAACGTTGAAACCCGCGGAGAAATGGTCTTTGCTGCCAGGAATGCCATCGATGGCATCTTTGCCAATGAGTATCATGGAGAATATCCATGGACAAGCTGGGGGATCAATCAAGATCCAAAAGCTGAGCTCCATCTCGATTTCGGAAGACCGGTAATCATAGACGAGGTTCGTCTCACCCTCAGGGCAGACTGGCCACATGACAGCTGGTGGAGTGATGCAACACTGATAGACAGCGACGGGGATATCATCCACCTCTCTCTGGAGAAATCATCATTGCCCCAACGATTCCCAGTCCAGCAGAAAACCATTACCTGTCTTACGCTCTGCAACCTAAAAAAGGCTGATGACCCCTCCCCATTCCCAGCACTTACGCAAATAGAGGTGTATGGGACAGAAGGTTGATCCTACCAAGTAAAAACAAATCGGCTAAGACCATCTTCTTCATACCAAAGGGGAAAATTTGTGTTCCAGAGATTGTTAAGCAGGTTAAAATGAAACACTCCCTCTCCTTTGGGAATACGTCCAGTAAAACGTAGCAATGCTCGCTCATCCAAGGAAACCAGAGGTGAGTCCAAATTCTCAATCTCTAACATTTTCTCTCCCGTATAGGAAACTTTCTCTACTGCATGAATCGACCGGGCACCATTCTCTACTGTTTGATCGAGCGCGAGAAGAGAACCTATCTTGCCAATCTTCCAAGTTCCTTCACCAATCATGGAAAAACCCATCCCCAACCAAAGCGCCTCTGGGAGCCGGGTTGCTTCCTTACCAATCCAGCTAAGTGAACATACTAGGAGTGTACCTTGCTTGGAGAATTGATAGCACAGCTGAATATGTCTCGGAGCTCCGCGCGGACTATCCTTCTCAGCATCCAGTAGGGCAATAATGTGAATTTTGTCCTCCTTTTCTCTCTTGAAGAGGGAGGCTACCTCACCCCGATACAGCCTATGTTCTATCTTAGGAGTGACTTCTGCCATCCCAGGTTTACCATAATCGGCTAGAATCCAGTGTTTGCCAGTTTCAAAATCACGGTTGTATTGATGATGAAATTTTTGGTAGTCATCAGCCCCAAAAGCCTCATATCGATATACACCAATCCCCTCACCTTGAGCCCAATCATGCCCAGACTCATCTTGTAGTTGGTTAATAGCACCATCTTTTCCAATAACTATTCTCACTTTTCCGATAGAGAACGATTCTCCTACCATCAGAGCCTTATCATCTTTTCTTGATACGATGAGGACTGGCTTCAATGTTCCCAGGATGTTTTTCGCCTCTACTTGCAATGGAGAGGGCAAAGCTTCCAATGCCCCTTCAATATAAGCACGTTGCTCCTTATGGGCAGAAGTGAAAAATGAATACGTGCGTTTTTCTCTACGCTTGTCACCTTTCCCAAACACCTGGGCATACTCACGACGAGCAAAATCTTCAATGAACTGGTAAGAAGGGGGAATTGCATCAATGCCAACGAGGTCTTTCTCCCGGGCTGCATGAAATGCATCAACCGACCAATTTTTGTAGTCAGCTAGAAATTTCTTAAAATCAAGCCCCCATGTGTGTTCAGTAATCATAAGCAGCTGGTCGAAAAATCGGTCATAGGCTTCACTTCCAGCGTTGAGCTTCCCTTCATGCATCCATCGCTTTCCCAACCGGCTAAGCGCTTTGAAGGCACTGACCTTGTACGGGTCGCTACCAACCCCATGGATCCAAGTATCACCAATTTCTTCTCTGACTACTGGCAACCGATCCTTATAAGAGAGAAGTGAACGTGCATACGCATCCAAGCTGGATGCAATGATCTTAGCTTCTGGATAGCGCTTATGCAACCTTTCATAGACACGAATCACTTCCTCGGCTTTAGGAGGACCAGTATTGTCAGCACTATTCTCAATAATCAGCATATCTTCCAAGTCACCAATAGGTTTAGAGGATCCGTACGAAGCATCATACTGCACCATTATCTCCTCACCGGTTGGTGCCTTCCAGACGAAAAGTGGGGGAACCTTAGGCAGAGGAGAACCTCCATTCACTCCGATGTGAAGGAACTTAACACCTGCCCTGGCTAGATGGGGGACCATGGCAAGCGTATGTCCAGGGACATCAGTCATTTTTGCGCTTATGGTGGTATGACCAAACCTTGCATCAAGATCCTTGGAGAGGGATAGTCCATATTCCAACAGTGTGTCATCCATCAACTCTGTATGGGTCGTAAAAGGTAGTGCATGCCAAGTGATATCACCCCTCCTTATTGCCTCTGAAAGCGCATTTACCCGTTCACTTGGCATGGTGTAGAGTGCCGTCTTGATCAACCAAGCACCGGTAGTCCAGACGAGCTTCTCGCCAGAACCCCTTTCTCTCAATAGATTGGCTGTCTTTATTGCGTTCGGTATGAACTGGTTGAGATACCGATCAATGGTACTCGAGGCCAGATCAGTGAAACCAATATCCAAATGGGTCTTGAACACCAGATGAATAGTTTTAATCATGTTCCCTCTCTCCTTTTTCCTGCTTGCATGAAAACCACAACACAGGCATACTGCTATCAGAGGACTGACTGTGGATTACGAACTGAACAAAGCATCCAGACGTTTATCGGAGCTCCCTTTCATTATTGAACTCTCCGGCTTTACCATTGAAGTGAAATGGCTTCGCGTTATGCAAAAAACCGGACAGTGGATTATTCCCCGTCATGCCCATTCGAGTTTCGAATTCCATATCATTGCCCGCGGCACCTGCAGAGTAACTACTGACAATGACTCCTTCACTGCGAAAACGGGTAGTTTTTACCTAACCGCCCCTGGGGTTTATCACGAACAATGCAATTACGATGAGGGTGACCTCATCGAATACAGCCTCGATTGCACCTTCCACCCCAGACGGGAAAGTGCAACTCAAGAGCATAGCGAATGGAGTCAACTCCACTCATTCTTCCTCGCTGCTCCTTGCACTTCATTCCAGGACACAAGCGGTGTTATCAGCTTGTTCGAGCAAGCGCTCGACGAAGCATTGCATATCCGTCCTGCTTATGGAATCATCATTCTCTCCCTCGTTCCCGCCATACTGGTCGCCGTTGCACGAAGTATGGGAATGGGACCTACTCTCTCCAATAACAACCAAAAAACCAGGATGGACAGAATTGCCGAATTTGTTGAGGACAACATCAATCGCCCGCTCTGCCCTGCCGATATTGCTGCTTATCTCAATCTCAGTGAGAAACAGATCTCCCGAATCGTTTTTGCCTCTGAAGGCTACTCAACCAAACGGTTTATCATTCTGGCAAAAATTGAACAAGCCAAGAAAATGCTTACCAATCCCTCCTATAGCATTAATGAAATAGCGAAAGACCTTGGATACTCAACCACCAGTTACTTCACTACGGCATTCAGAAAAAACGAAGGGCTTACCCCTGGAGCCTATCGAGAAAAGGTTCTCTCCAAACACACTATCTATCATACATAAATGTCCAATAATTTACAAACAAAAAATGAATCTATGGATAAAAATTAATACTAAGTCAATATTTTTTTGTTCTTATATCTATATTTACATATAACTTGACGTACAATTTTAATAAAAATGTCCATTTTTTATTATTTATATCAATTTTTGTTTGTCTATTTTTCACAATCCATGGTATCCTAATCATACGGTAAGGAAACAGAATGAATCCACAATGAATAGTACTGACTAACAAAACAAGGAAGGGTCATGGATAAGCAGCTCGTCAGGCAGATAAAAAAACACAGAATCTTCTATCTGTTATTTATCCCTATAGCACTCTACTTCATCATCTTTACCTACTATCCATTCTTTCGTGGCTTGATTATGAGTTTCCAAGAGAACCGTCTTATCGGCATCCGTCCATTTGCTGGACTTGAAAACTATAAACTGGTTCTCTCCGATCCATCGTTTCTTAGCTCAATCGTAAATTCATTAATCATTGGTTTTTGGGACATGGCACTCTACTTCTCTCTCGCATTGCTTTTCGCCCTTGTCCTCAACGAAGTCAGACACCGAAAAATAAAGCAAGGAATCCAAACCATTGCCTATATCCCCTATCTTCTCAGCTGGGCGGTAATCGGAGGTGTATGGGCTTTGATATTCGATCTCGATGGGCTGGTAAACCGATTCCTTGCGATTTTTGGGACGGAACCGATTTTCTTTTTAGCAACCCCCTCTTATGCCCGGCCCTTGATCATTGCCATGGGGGTATGGAGATCCATTGGCTACTTTGCACTCCTATTCACTGTAGCAATCATGAATATTGACCAACAACTCTTTGAAGCTTCCCGCATTGATGGGGCGAGCAGAATGATGCAAATTCGGAAAATTATAGTCCCCTCGCTTATTCCAACTATGAAGACAATTATAGTGTTGCTCTCCATAGGAGTACTTACCCACTTTGATGAAATCTACGTCATGGTCAACCCAGCAAACCGGAGTCTGATCAGTACATTGCTACTCTATGTATATGAAAATGGAATTCTGAACTTCCGCACTGGTTCTGCCAGTGCAGGAGCCACTTTGGTAATGATCGGGACAATCCTGTTCACTGCCTTAATCCGGCGTCTGACCGAGTATGACAAGGAGTAGGGCATGAAACTGAGACTGATCAAGAAAGACCAGCTTCCAATTCTTATACGTGTTTTTAACATCCTACTGCTGCTAATGGTTGTAGTACTCATGGGTCTCCCTATGCTCAATGTCTTGTCCGTCTCCCTATCCACCCAAGCAAAAAGTGACTCCCCAGGCATGGTCCTATGGCCGAACCCACCGACATTTGAAGGCTATGCATTCATCTGGAAATTCACAAACCTTGCAACGCCATTCTTCAATACCGTCTATATATCGGTAGTGGGAACTGTTTTTCATGTGGTGATGGCTTCCCTCGCCGGATATATTCTTTGCCAACCCAACCTTCCACTGAAGAAAGCTATGACCACTTTTATTTTACTGACTATGACTGTTCCCTACGAATTGACGATGATTGGTATCTATGCGGTCAATAAAGACTTGGGCTTGATAAACACCTATACCGGATTGATAGTGAACGGTATGATCAGCGGCTTCAGCGTATTTTTGATGCGCAACTATTTCCAAGCAATCCCCCAAAGTCTAGCCGAATCTGCTCGGATTGACGGTGCCTCTGAGCTGAGGATTTTTTCTTCAATCTATCTCCGTCTCGCACTTTCCGGGCTCCTTACTATTGGAACTCTCGAACTGATCCGTCGGTGGAACAACATCACCATAACCGTAACACTCATCAGCGATATGAAAAAATGGACACTTCCAGTGGTACTTCGCTTTATCCTCTTTGACCAAGCCTCTACAAGTGGAACCAGCTATATCTTTGCAAACGCGAAAATGGCAGCGGTGGTGCTTACCGCCCTACCGCTGATTGTACTGTATTTCTTCACCCAGTCATTCTTTTCGAGTGGAATTATGATTGGATCGATCAAGGAATGATGCCTACATACTATATGAGGGCATGCTGACATATCGAAACATGATATCCAATAAGGAGGAATCATATGAACAAGAAACGCATGATCGTTGGATTGCTGATTCTACTAGTCATCAGTCTCGGCGTCTTCGCTCAAGGGCAAATGGACAAGAGTACCGTAGAGGTAAAGGTCCTGGCAGGGGTGACAGGCGGTAAAGATGAAGCAGAGAACAAGCTTTTCGAAGCGGAGATGGAGAAGGCTACAGGCTTGAACATCACCTGGGAGAAGGTCCCCTCGGGGTATGACCAGGTTCTGATGCAAAAACTTGGAGCCGGAGAGCAGTATGATCTGATTTATCTCAATCAGTTCCAGATGTATACCTTGGCTAAGCAGGGAGCCTTGACCGATCTCACCGACCGGATGAAGGACTCCCAGGTCTATGCTGATAATGTTGATAAGGCAGAACTCGAGAAAATTGGTCTCAACGGTAAATACTATGCCGGATTCAACAAACTTGAGGTATTCCCTTTGGTCAACGTCAACAAAGCCATCACAGACAAGGTAGGTATCGACTTGGATTCGCTCGATACGCTGGACGAGTACTACCAGATGCTCAAGAAGGTAAAAACCTACATGGAAACTACCGAAGGCAAGAAGCCCTACTATCCATTCTTTACCTACATGCCGGACATCTGGGACCTACAGCCTTGGTTTAGTTCTGCTGGACTCAGACGTGGAGTCTTCGTCGATGCAAGCGGAAAGAAGTATGCTCCCTATGTTGATTCGAAGGCAAAACCTGTCTGGGAGTGGCTCGCCAAGCTCTACAAAGAAGGCTTGATGGATCCCACCTCCTTTACAGGTAAGACTGGGGACATGCGCAGTAAGATGTGGCAGAGTCAAGACATCGTTATGGATGTAGACTGGGCAGCTTGGACCGGACTTTACAATAATAATGCCCGAACTGCAGGGACCTATCCTGCAAAGGTTAATGTTGTTGGCCTTCCGGGGACAAAGGGTCCCGATGGTACCTATATGCTCGAACAGGGCGGTGCATCGCTCTGGGCAATTCCCTCCAATGCTAAAAATCCTGATGAAGCATTCGAGATTCTCGAATACATGGCTACCAAGGAAGGCGGCCTGTTGCTTTCAGCTGGGATCGAAGGGCACGACTACACCATGAAGAACGGAAAGATTGAGTATACTGAGATTGGAAAATCCCATGCCAAGGACCATGGGGCTCCATTCCCGATCTCCACTCAGTTTGACCTCTCCCTCCTCGGTGAGATGAACCCTGGGGTACTTGATTCAGTTGCTATTGGACAGAGAGATGACGTTGAAGTTGCACCGATGGGCTATGCCAACGGGGAACTGGACGCACGCAAATACTATGATATCATGTCCAAGTGGATGACCGACTGTATCATGGGCAAGATGAGCGCAGATGCTGCCATCACTGGAGCAGAGAAAGAGCTTCGTGCAAACAAGCTTATCGACTAAGCGCAGAACAATGTTACACACGCAGGGCGCGGCATTTGCTGCGCCCTCTTTGGAAGGATTACCATGGAAGAACTGAGTATTGTTAAAACGTATAGTAGAGAAGAACAACAGCACTATACAAAAATCCCGTTTACCGTTGGAGGGGATATCGAGCAAATTGTAATCTCGTACAACTACCAGCGTCATATGCTCAAGAACCATGAATGGGGTGTTTCCAAAGAAGAGGTGAACATCATCGATCTTGGCCTATTCTCCCCCGACGGAAATCTTCGTGGCTGGTCCGGCTCTGAGCGAAATACCGTGTACATCGATTCTTCGGATGCAAGCCCTGGTTATAAGCGTGGAGCAATACCTCCAGGGACATGGCACATCGCGCTGGGAATCTACAAGGTTACAGACCAGGTCCAAGTAAGCATTACCATCAATCTCAAGGAAAAGGAACGACGTTGGCTCAAGGGCGATTTGCACATGCATACCATTAACAGTGATGGGATCTACACAACAGGGGAAGTTATCACCTATGCCAGACACACTGGGCTCGACTTCATCGCCCTTACCGATCATAACAACACCCAGCAAAACCAGGAGATTGGAAATCCTGTAGGTATAACAGTCCTTCCAGGGATGGAATATACCAACTACCGGGGACATGCAAATCTCTTCTTTACTGATACTACTGAATTTGCTGAGAACCCCCTTTCCAATACCCATGAGGAGATGCTCACCGTCTTAGAAGCCGCAAAGCGAAGGGAAGCATTGGTAAGCATCAATCATCCATTTGATATAAATTGTCCCTGGCTGTGGGGATTTGAGGCTCCCTTCACCTTGGTTGAAGTGTGGAACGGCTTCTTCAAAGAATCTGATGCAGAAGCCATTACATGGTGGAGAACACAACTGAAGGAAGGAAAACGCTTGGTTGCCGTAGGAGGATCAGACACGCACCGTATTGAGCAGGGCAGGAGTTTTGGAACCCCCACCACATATATACACGCAATTTCAACTGGTAAAGAAGATCTTCTGGAAGCATTGAAAGAAGGACGAGTATCCATCTCAGCAACACCAAGTTCAGCACAACTTGATCTAGTCATCGCTGAGGCACACATAGGAGGATCTGTTCGCTATTCTGCAGGGATGGCCGGAAGCATCCGAATAAAGGATGCAAAGGTTGGCGACCGAATTGTGTTGTACAGCAATGAGGGGCTCGAACAAAGCTGGGAAGCTGCGTATGCCGGAACGCTGACAATCCCCTTCTTAGTGCAGAAACGGGAATTCTACCAAGTAGAACTCTACCGTAAAACCCTTGCTTTCGAAATGCTCAATGCAATGACCAACCCCGTCTACCTGAGTTGAGCTGTTGACTCTCTTGCTACAAACGTAAACGGTAGTGAGATGCTTAGAGGAAAACGATTCTTGCTGGTTATCAAGGAGTGCAGAAGAGCTACAGCTGTCTGCCCCATCTCAACCATGGGTTGTGCGATGGTGGTAAGCCTGGGGATGGAGAACGAGGCTAGCTCGATGTTATCAAACCCAATGACAGAAACATCTCCAGGTACATTTAGGTCATGGTCGGCAAGAGTTCTCATTGCACCAAGAGCCAGCTCATCAGTTATGGCGAAGACTGCAGTAAAGGGAACATTTCGTGATAAAAGCTCCTTGAGTGCCTTTGACCCACCTTCCATGTTATACGTCTCAGCATATGCCACCAATGTCTCATCATACTCCAAGGAAGCCGATTCAAGTGCCTTTTTATAGCCAATAAAACGTTGCCCTGGGAAGCTGTATTTCGTACCCCCGATGAAGGCAATCTTCTGATGTCCAAGTTTAAGCAGATGATTAACCGCGGTTAGTGCGGCCTCTTCCTCACTAATGTGAATCGATGTAGCTTTCCACCCACTTCGCTCAAATGTGGCCAATACCGTGGGTATCTTATACTCCTGTAGATACTGTTGTATCTCAGGAAGCTCAATTTCGTGGAGAATGATAATCCCATCAAGGCGGTCAGCCTTCAATCGCTTGAGGCAGGCTCTCTCCCCATCCAAATCTGTGGAAGCAAAATAGAAGCTGGTATGATACCCGAATTGTTCCAAATGATGCTCAATAGTACTGAACAACTGCCGTTGGAACATATTAAACGTACCAGGCATGACAATTCCCACCGTAGAGGAATGCTTACTGACCATGTCCCGAGCTGCACGATTGGGAACATACCCTGTCTGCTTGATTGCATCTAGGATTTTGGCTCGTTTATCAGCACTCACACAAGTCCTGTCATTGAGTACGCGGGAGACAGTCGAAACCGAAACTCCTGCCATTCTAGCGATGTCTTTGATACTAACCATGCAATCATCCTATACCTTGGTATGATATGTGGCATCATACCGTGCTTAAAGCCTTTACTACAAGAGTATATTTCGTAAATTCATAATTGACTCCACCGCTGATTCATATGCCCCAGAAGGACTCAGCTCAAAAGCAAATACCCCTGAATACCCCCCTTTGAGCATATGGGATAGCACTCGGTCATACTGGACCTCCCCTGTCCCCGGTTCATGTCGACCAGGATAATCAGCAATATGAATATGCCCGACATGCATTGAAAACCTGTCATAGTTTCCACAAAGGTTACCAGATTCAATCTGCATATGATACAGATCATACAATAATGCAATATTGGGAGATCCTACCACCTCGACAACCTGAGCCGCATCATGAAGGGTATGGAGGAGGTTCCCCTGATGATCAACATATCGGTTCAAGGGTTCCAGAACACACGTAATACCTGCTTTTTCCGCATAGGGAGCCAAGGCAAGCAGCGTCTTTACCATATTCATATAGAGCCTGGTTTTTGGTATATCCGAGTATGAATCTACCACCTTCCCATCAGATAATGCATTGGAGTGAATCACCACGAGGGAACTGCCTACTTGTTTGGCAGCCTCAAAGGAAGCTCGTGCATAGTCGATATATCCTTTGCAATGAGTATCATCACAGAGAGAATATTCATTTCCATCACCAGATATTGAACTTACAAATAAACCAAACTCCTTGCACAATCCTCTGATAGCAGCCAGATCTTTATTTTCCCAAGACCAAAACTCAATTGCATCAAACCCGGAGGATTTCGCCCTTTCAATCCGTTCAAGAAATGGTTCTTGATCATTAAGCATCTCAATATTTGCTGAAAATGGTACCATATCCCTCTACTCCCACACTCTTGGCAAAGCAGCCTTGAGTACTGAAACTGATTTTATGACGCCAGTAAGTTGGTCCATAGTCATGTCTTCCATTTCCAGACTTATCGGTCCATCATACCCAACCATCACCAGCACACTGAAAAACTCTTTCCACCAAGCAAGATCATGGCCATAGCCGAGCGCTACATAGTTCCAACTCCGTTTTGTATATGCAGTGATAGGTTGCGTATCCAGCAACCCTTGTGCTTGCCACAGGCCTTCTTCAATTCGAACATCCTTTGCATGTACATGATAGATCATTGGACCAAGAGCACGTGCCATAGACCGAGGGTCTCCCCCCATCCAAAAGAGATGGCTGGGATCGAGGTTCATACCTACTAGTTCCCCTACTTCGGCACGTAATCGCTTAAGTGTTTGCGCGTTATAAATCAGCTGGCAGCCATGATTCTCTAAAGCAATTTGGTTAATTTGGGAATCCCTGGCACGTTTTACCAAGTCTTTCCAGGAAGGGATCAACCGCGTTCGCCATTGCCACTCAAGAATGTCGAGATTTTCCGGAGGCCAGCTGGTAGTTATCCAATTTGGATGAGAATCAGTAGCGGAAGCTCCAGGAAGTCCACTCATCATTACAATCGTATGTACCCCCAAGAGAGGAGCTAGTGCAAAGGTCTTTTTAACCACGTTCATATGTGCTTCGCCCATTGCATTCGGGGCGAGATGGTTACCACTACAATTTAATGCAGAAATATTGAGCCCGTGCTCTTTCAGTATTCCAAGGTACTCCTGGCGGGCATCGGCAGATTCCAACAAGGTATCAAGTTGCATATGTGGAGCTTTCGACCAATTCCCTGTTGCAATCTCCAACTGTTCAGCACCCAATTCCTTGGCTTTTTCAACCATCTGGAGATATGTGAGGGAGGAGAGGGCATCTGTCATGATTGAGAGGGTTAACACACTACACCTCCTTGGTACAATGCAGGTTTCTTGATAGCCTCAATCTGGCATACAGTACCCTCTTTCAACGATTTTCCTGCTGCTTCAGTGGTTGCAAGAGCCATATAACCATCCCAGGCATCAGCACCACGGAATGGTCTCCCTTCCGCAAGACTAGCAGCCCACTCCTGCAGTTCCAGTGCATAGGATTGAGCAAAATAAGCCCTAAAATCATCACTTACGTAGCTCTTCCGATAGTTCTCATGTCTGAGGCTTGTCAGCTGTGCAGGATTGCTTTGCACGACGCCGTCTTGGCAAACCACCTGCAACGTTACTTCATAGCCATAAGCGGCATTCACGTATACTTCCGCTAGTGCCCGGCTTCCTGAATCCATGAGAAGATTCATTAACAATAGGTCACATGCATCACTTCCCAGCGACTCACGTGATCTGATTCCATAGCAGTATACTTCCCTTGGTTCTGAATCGAGAATCCAACGTGCCGAATCCACATCATGGCCTGCACTATTGTTGAGAATAAATGCACCAGTATTATTATACATTGCCTTTGCATTGCGATGCTCGCCTTTCCAAAGCAAGGGGCTACCCAAGTTTCTTTCATCTACTGATTGCTTAACTGCAGTATGATGCGGATCAAAACGTCGATTGAACCCAACGCTCACAAGCTTTTTCCCTATAGCCTGTTCTTGACTGAGGATCTTGTGTATCTCCTCTATGCTGCCAGCCAAAGGTTTCTCGCAGAACACCGGCTTATGCAGCTTCAATGCTTCCAAGACATACTCAGCATGGGTGGAGTCAGGGCTGGCAACCACCACAGCATCAACTTCTTCAATCAATAAAAAGGGGTCATTAAAACAGTGTGGGGAAGAAATCTCTTTTGCAAGAGCCTCCATTCGATTCCCATCCATATCTGCCAATGCACTAACGGAAACCTCCGGGCAACTACGAGAAAGCGTGATAACATGGTTTGCTCCCATACTTCCAGTGCCGATGACTCCCACCTTTATGTTTTTACTCATCTCATCCTCTTTGGTAAGAAAGGGCTCTCCAATGAGAGCCCTTTGATTAGCAACGATTTACTGTAAGGCATCCAATGCAGCTTGCGCATTCTCAATGGTAATGATGTCAACACCACTATCGATTCGCTTGTCAATGGTCTCTCCATTGGCAGCCTTGATTGCGTATTCAACACCAAGATACCCCATGGCTTCGGGCTTCTGTGCAGCAGTGCCGAACAGACCACCATCAAGGATGGATTCAAGTGCACTCTTGTTACCATCGGTGCCAAGAACCAGAGCATCAATACCAACTTGCTGAAGAGCACGAAGAGCGCCTAGGGCCATCTCATCGTTCGAGCAGAATACTGCGTCGATGTCGGCATTACCCTGCAGAATGTTCTGCATGACGGTATAAGCACGTTCACGGTCACTGTATCCCGGCTGACGAGCTACAATTTCGAAACCTGCTTTCTTGAATACATCTTCTGCACCATCTGCACGCTGAGTAGTGGTTGGATTCCCTGGAGCCCCTTCAATGACCACTGCCTTTCCTGGTCGGCCGAGCTCATCAACCATGGCTTTGGCACCCATCTGACCGGCTACAAAGTTTTCAGTACCGATGAAGGTGTCATAGTTGTCGAATCCATCGGCCATCGGTGTATCAACCAAAATCACAGGAATTCCCTGATCCTTTGCTCTGTTGACTACATTAACTGCCGTGGGAGGCTGGCTGGGAGAGAATACCAGAGCTGCAGGATTTGCAGTAAGGGCATCCTGAACCATGTTGATCTGCTGCTCAACAGCATCCTCGGTGGGAGGACCAAGCTTGATCAGCTCAACATCATACTTTACAGCAGCTTCCTCTGCGCCGTTGACTACTCTCTGCCAATACTCACTACTGAGAGTTTTCAGAACGACAGCAACCTTCATCTTGCCTGAGTCAGCAGTCTCCTGCTGGCCTTGAGCAAACAGAGCCGTCTGGCTGGCAATCAATACGAGCGCCAAAAGAATCATCATTGTTTTTTTCATGTGAACCTCCTTATTAGGTCATGAAATAACACATATTCAAAGGGAGACAACGTCTCCGCAATACGCTTACTTATTTCTGCACAGGTGCAGATTTCTGTCTGATCACATCAAGGTACACCGCTAGGATGATAACCACACCAATGGCTACCGTCTGGAAGGCCGAGTTGACATTCAACAGGTTCAATCCGTTGCGGAGAACAGCGATAATCAGAACACCAATTACAGTATTGAGAATCTTACCAACACCTCCGCTGAAACTTGCTCCACCGATGATTACCGCTGCAATTGCATCAGTTTCATAATCGGTTCCAGCTAGTGGATAGGCAGCATTCACACGTCCAACCAGCAATAAGCCGGCAAGGGCAGCAAAGAATCCACTCAAGGCATAGACGATCAGCAATACCTTATGCACATTGATACCACTGAGGCGGCTCGCCTCCACATTTCCCCCTACGGCATAAATATGCCGACCGGTACTGGTTCGGGTCATGAAAATGAACATGATACCGTACACTACACCTACAAGAATGACACTTGCAGGAACTGGGCCGATGGATCGATTACCCAAGAACTGAATTGATGGGGCAAATCCACTAATCGGCTGCGCAGCAGTAACCGCGAGTGCAAGACCACGAGCTATCATCTTGGTACCCATGGTAGAAATGAAGGGGTGTGGTAGCCTAAGTTTGGTAAGCAGGATACCGTTGAACAACCCAATGAGGGTTCCTACTGCAAGAGCAAGTAGTATCGCCAACACAGGATTCATTTGCATGTTTACGGCAAATATTCCGAGCATCATAATGGAAAGTGCCAGAATGGAACCAATCGAGAGGTCGATTCCTGCTGTTAAAATTGCAAGGAACTCACCGACGGAGATGATGGCACTGACGGTTGCCTGAGACAGGACATTCGTCAAGTTCGCTACTGTAAGGAATCGTGGAGAGAGGATACTAATAATCACACAGAGCACAATCAAGCTCAGCATGATTCCCAGACTTCCCCGCTTCTTTGCTTTTTTCTCTCGTTTCGCCTCTTCGTTCTGAGTAGCCTCTACCGCACTATCATTTCGAATTTCTTCATCTTTTTTCCTGTTCATACTTCACTCTTCCATTGATCTATCGTTATTGGTCTGTTCAATCGCATCGATTCATTGGCAGCAAGCGCTACCTCCAATGTGCGGACTCCATCCATGACAGTTACTGCCGGGGCCTCCTTTTTTTTCAGCACATCGAGAACGAACTGTTGCATTTCCATTCGATAGGCATCGTAAAAACGTTCAAGGAATCCTGGTACGGAGTATTGACGAGTACCGCCTGCATCAAGCACCGTAAGCCCTTGTTGCTGCACAGACCCTACGTTCATTGAACCTTTGCTGCACACAATCTCTGTTCGTACGTCATAACCATATTGACTGTTACGACTGCCTTCGAGTGAAGCAACCTTCCCATTGGAGAAAGTCAGTTCAATATTCACGTGGTCAATATCCCCTATCTCTCCCAGTTCGGGGTAGCGAACAACTGCTCCACGAGCGTATACCTCGGTTATTTCTGAATTGAAGAACCAACGACATAAATCGATATCATGGACACACAGATCAAGCACCAATCCTCCGCTTGTCTTTGCAAACGCTATCGGTGGGCAGCCAGGATCTCTGCTGATTCCCAGAATCGAAACAGGTTCTCCCATCGTTCCGCTGACTATCTGTTCTTTGGCTTCCACATAGGATCGATCAAACCGTCGCATGAACCCGAGCTGCACAAAAGCTTTCTTTTCCATTGCAAGCCTCTCGAGCTCCACTGCTTCATACCAGTCCATAGATAAAGGTTTTTCCAGAAATGCAGGCTTTCCAGAAAGGATGGTATCCCTCAATACCTGCCCGTGGCTGCTCGTTGAAGAGGCGATCACCACCGCATCAATATCGTCACGCTTCAGAATATCTTGATAATTTAGGTGCTGCTGCACCTCAGGATAGCTAACAGAGAAAGCATCAAGAGTGGCCTGTGATACATCGGAAACGGCAACCAGATCTGATTGAGGGATGCTTCCTGCAAGATTTGTCGCATGACGATACCCAAGCCGACCTAGTCCAATCGCTGCACATCGTAGTCTTTCCATCTGTTGTTCTCCTAAATGCGGTAGCCGCTTGCAGCGTACATGATCTTCTCGTCAGAGAAGTTCTCGCGGTCCAGCTCTCCCATCACCTTCCCTTCATGGTAAATAATGATGCGGTCGGCCATACCCATACACTCATCCATTTCAGAACTGATCATGATTACTGCCTTCCCTTTGGATACGAGTTCATTGATCAGGTTGTATACTTCAATCTTTGCGCCGACATCGATGCCTCGTGTTGGTTCATCAAATATGAAGATGTCTGACTCACTCAGCAGCCACTTGGCAAGAACCACTTTCTGTTGATTCCCTCCACTCAGTTGCCCGGCAAGAGTAGTTACAGTGGGCACTTTGATGCGAAGGCTATTCACCATTTCCTTGGCTACATCCTTCATCCTTGCAAGATCGAGGAACGGTTTTCTGGTTTTAAACTGCTTCAGATCAACAAGTGTGGTGTTGAACTCTACCGTCTCAAGGAGGACCAATCCCTGACCCTTACGATCCTCTGTCAAGAATGCAATACCGTTTCTGATCGAATCCTGAGGGGATTTTATATTCACTTTCTTCCCATGGACATATACCTCTCCAGCATCAATAGGATCGGCTCCAGTCAGTCCACGAATACTTTCAGTTCGTCCTGCCCCAACTAAACCTGACACCCCAAGGATTTCACCTGCGTGGACCTTGAAACTGACATTCTCATATTCTCCTGCCTTCGTGAGGCCCTTGATCTCGAGCACCACATCCCCACGTTGTGTCTCTATCTTGGGATACTTGTTCTTGATATCACGCCCAACCATCAACTTGATGATGTTATCCACGGAAACATCTTCAATGCGGCGGTTTGCAACCACTTCCCCATCACGCATCACTGTAAGGGAATCACAAACGGATTTCACTTCATCAAGCCGATGGGATATAAAAATCATGGTTACATGTTGCTGTCGTAATTTCCTAATGATTTTAAAAAGTTCGCCAGCTTCTTTTTCACTCAGACTGGCAGTAGGCTCATCCATTATGATGAGTTTTGCCTTGGAATGAACTGCTTTGCATATTTCCACCATCTGACGTCTACCAACGCCAAGAATACCCACCGCTGTGTTCGGATCAATATCCAATTCGAAATCAGCAAGCAACTCACGGGCTTCTTCAATCTGTGTCTTTTTATCTACAAAGGAGTGGCGGTTTTTCAATTCCCGTCCTAGAAAGATGTTTTCTGCTACGGTCATGTAATTCACTTGATTGAGTTCTTGATAGATGCAAGAAATGCCCAAGCCCATTGCCTGGCGGGGAGTCAATGCAGAAAAGGACTGTCCATCAAAGAAAATTTCACCATCATTCGGTGCATGGGCACCGGCGAGTACCTTTATCAGAGTAGACTTGCCCGCTCCATTCTCTCCGACCAATCCGTGCACCTCACCTTGTTTCACGTTCATGGTAACTGCATTCAAAGCAAGTACGCCTGGATAGCGTTTGGTAATATTTCGTAATTCCAATATATTTGTATCTTCTTTCACTTCTCCCCCTTGGAATGATATGCATCTGCATACTCATCCCTATTGCACAAGGAACTGATGCCTTCTCCTTATATTTGAAAACGTTACCATATTTGTATGCTTACATCACTTTTGTGATTTGTCAAACATTTTTTTTGATACATTCCTTTCTAGTACCATATTACTCAATATCTTTTTACCTTTACAAATCATACAAACATGGTATAACCTTTAGATATTTGATAACGTTTTCAATATTGGCTATCACAAAGCATAGCCAAAAGGGAGAAGTAAAAGCCATGAGTGCAGTTGTAAACATTGGTATCATCGGGGCGGGACGTATCGGAAAATTACATGCAGAAAATATCACCAGGCTGGTACCCTCGGTTCAGGTGGTTGGAATCAGCGATGTCATGATGAACGATGAGATGGAGAGATGGGCTCACTCTTTGGGAATTAACATTGCAACGAAAGACCCTTCCGATTTGATCAATCACAAGGACATTGATGCAATCCTGATTTGCAGCTCCACTTCGACGCATGCAGACTTCACCATGGCAGCTGCAAAGGTCGGCAAGCATGTCTTCTGTGAGAAACCCATTGACCTTTCGGTAACAAAGGGTTTGGAAGCCATCAATGTCGCAAAGAAACATCAGGTTAAGTTACAACTGGGTTTTAACCGCCGTTTTGACCACAACTTCAAGCACATTCATGACCTAAGAACTGCTGGTAAGGTAGGAGATGTACATATCGTAAAAATTACCAGTCGTGACCCAGCTCCCCCAGCTCCTGCCTATGTGGCCGTCTCTGGTGGTATTTTCCTGGATATGATGATCCATGATTTTGATATGGCACGATTCCAGGCAGGAAGCGAAATCACCAGTGTTTACGCTACCGGTGCAGTCCTTGTTGACCCGGAGATCGGCAAAGCCGGAGATATAGACACTGCCATAGTCACCCTCACATTCGCCAATGGTGCAATTGGGGTCATAGATAACTCTCGTCAAGCAGTCTATGGCTATGATCAACGTGTTGAGGTTTTTGGGAGCAAGGGCGCCGCACAAGCTGAGAATGATCGACCCACCAATGTGACACTATCCACCTCAGAACAGGTATCCATGGATAAACCGCTCTATTTCTTCCTAGAACGCTATGAAGATGCTTTCGTCGACGAGATTTGCTCGTTTGCCGAGGCAATCCTTGAAAACAAGGAAGTGGTGGTCAGTGGAGAGGATGGGCTCGAAGACATGGTTGCAGCTCTTGCTGCAGGGAAGAGTCTGAAAGAAGGACGAGTAGTCACGATTGCAGAAATGAAAGATGAATTGGGTCTTTGAGAAAGATTAAGGAGTAATCTATGGATACGATTCGATTGACAATGGCTGGCGCATTGCTTCGATTTTTAAACAACCAATATGTGTCTTACGACGGTGTTGAAGAAAAATTCGTCGAAGGAGTTTTCGGTATCTTCGGCCATGGCTGTGTCGTAGGGATCGGAGAAGCCTTGGCAGCAAAAGAAAACAAGCTTCCATTCTACCAGGCAAAAAATGAGCAGGGAGCAGTGCACGCTGCCTCAGGATTTGCAAAAGAACACAACCGAAGGAAGATCATGGCTGTCACCTCCTCTATTGGGCCAGGTGCACTGAACATGGTAACAGGAGCAGGAACTGCCACAGCAAATCATATTCCCGTATTACTACTACCCGGTGATGTCTTTGCCTGCAGGCAACCTGACCCAGTACTTCAACAAATTGAAATTCCCCATGACTATACCAATACGGCCAACGATGCGTTTCGCTCTGTAAGCAGGTACTGGGATCGGGTAAACCGACCTGAACAATTGATGAGTGCCATGATCAACGCCATGAGAGTTCTCACAGACCCCAGCGAAACAGGGGCTGTCACGATTGCACTCCCGCAGGATGTCCAGGGGGAAGCATATGACTATCCCGTTGAATTTTTCGAGAAACGAGTACATTACATAGAGAGACGAATTCCGAGTGACGGACAAATCACACGACTTGCCAAATTACTGAAAGAAGCAAAGAAACCTCTGGTAATCTGTGGTGGTGGAGTTCGCTACAGTGAAGCCGGTGATGCACTTGCTTCGTTCTGTGAACAGTACCATATCCCCTTCGGAGAAACCCAGGCAGGAAAAGGAATGATCCGTTGGGATAACCCGTACAATTTGAGTGGTATTGGAAATACTGGAAGCCAGGTTGCAAATCGATTGGCAAAACAGGCTGATCTCATCCTTGGTATCGGGACTCGTTTTGGAGACTTCACCACCTGTTCGAAGTGGTTGTTCCAAAACCCGGAATGCAAGTTCGTTTCTGTAAATGTGGCACCTGCCGATGCCTACAAACTCAATAGTATGCCCATTATCGCAGATGCTAAGTTGACGATTGAAGCACTTAAGAACACAGATTTGCTAGAAGGATATTTCAGCCGATGGGCTGAGGAAATCAAAGAAGAGCGAGCGCTGTGGGATCAGGAAGTCGACCGTCTCTATACCGAAGACGTTCCTTCATCACTATCCCAAGCACGCGTCTTGGGTGAGCTTAACGACCGATTGCTTCCAGAGTCTGCAATCGTAGTCTCCGGTTCTGGCTCCATCCCCAGCGACATGCAACGTGTCTGGAGGACGAGAGTCATGGGAACCTACCACATGGAATACGCATTCTCTTGCATGGGATACGAGATTGCTGCAGCCCTTGGAGCAAAAATCGCACACCCTGACAGAGAGGTAGTGGCAATCGTTGGTGACGGTGCATACACCATGCTCCACACCGAACTGCTTACATCAATACAAGAGGGAAGAAAAATTATCGTAGTAATACTGGATAATGCGGGATTCCACTGCATTGACAACCTGCAGCATAGCCAGGGCATTGTACATTATGGGAATGAATGGAAACGGAGAGAATCTTCCACGGGAAGGCTTACCGGATCTTCACTCAGTGTTGACTATGCTATGAACGCAGAGAGTTGGGGAGCCGTAGGACTTCATGCCGATACGGTACAAGCATTGGAAGCTGCAGTGAAACAGGCTCTTCAGGAAGATCGGTCCACTGTTATTCATTGTCATGTCTCCCCTAAGTCAATGACGGGAGGTTATGAATCTTGGTGGCGTGTCGGAACCGCTGAGATCTCCACAAATCCAGAAGTTGAACAAGCTTGGAAAGAGATGCAGACGGAAATCAAGAAGTCAAGACAGTTCTAAAAAAAGGATAGAAATATGAGCATACAAAAAATTCATCTGGCTATCGCTCCAATTGGTTGGACGAATGACGATCTCCCAGAACTTGGTGGAGAAATCCCTTTTGAGCAGTGCGTCAGTGAGATGGCCTTGGCGGGATTCACGGGAAGTGAGGTAGGTAATAAATATCCACGAGATACCAATGTACTGAAGAAAGCCTTGGACCTTCGTGGCCTGCAAATCTGTAATGCATGGTTCAGCACATTCTTAACAACCCAAAGCTATGAGGAAGTCGAAAAAGCGTTTATAGAGCACTGCTCATTCCTGAAGGCAATGGGAGCACAGGTGGTTGGGGTAGCAGAACAAGGCAACTCAATCCAAGGCCGACAGGACCTTGCTGTTTTTGATGCAAAACCCGTGAATTCGGAGCAAGAGTGGAAGCTGCTTACTGAGGGGCTTAACAAGCTTGGGCAAAAGGCAAAGGAGATGGGCATGGCCCTCACCTACCACCACCATATGGGAACCGGTGTACAGACCTCAGAGGAGATTGATCGACTCATGAGAGAGACTGATCCTGCACTTGTTGGCTTGCTCTATGATACTGGTCACTTGGTTTTCAGCGGAGAGGACCCAATTGATATTCTCAAACGCCATTATTCGAGAATCCGTCATGTCCACCTCAAGGATGTGAGAAGACCATTGAGAGAGAAAGCTATCAAGGAAAAGTGGTCGTTCCTGAAGGGAGTAAAAGAAGGGGTATTCACCATCCCAGGAGATGGAATGATTGACTTCAAACCAATACTAACCTACCTCAAGGGACATGGGTACCAAGGCTGGTGGGTCGTTGAGGCAGAACAAGACCCAGCAAAAGCAAATCCCCTTGAGTATGCCTTGAAGGCAAGAGCCTATATCCGTGAGACAGCAGGAATCTAGAAACTGTGGTGATTGAATGTTGGTTGAGTACAACCCTTTGCTGAGGGGTGTGTTCACCATATTCGAGTCATACTGAAACTATCTGTTAGAGGTCATCTATGGGAACAACCATGAATAATCAAGAGCTGAAGCAGCTACAGGCTACTGCTAGAAATATCCGTCGAGACACGATTGAAGAGATTGGGAATCTAGGTGTTGGACATATCGGAGGAGCACTATCAGTTGTCGATATCCTGACGCTCCTCTATTTTCGAGTGATGGAACATATTGATCCGAAGGATCCCCGAAAGCAAAATCGGGACAAATTGGTACTCTCGAAAGGGCATGCGGGGCCTGCCTTGTATGCAGTGCTTGCTGAGAAGGGATTCTTTCCAAAAGAGTGGCTGGTGACCCTCAACAAGGGAGGAACAAACCTTCCAAGCCATTGTGATATGAACCGGACCCCTGGTATTGATTTCACCACAGGCTCTCTTGGACAGGGAAGCTCTGCCGCTGCAGGAATTGCACTCGCAGACAAACTCAAGAAGAGCAAAGCTATCACTTATCTTATTATCGGGGATGGGGAGAGCCAAGAGGGGCAAATTTGGGAGATGGCAATGTTTGCTGCCCAGTTCAAACTATCTAACCTCATAGCATTCACCGATTACAACAAACTTCAAATCGATGGTAGCACTAGTGACATTATTGACTTAGGAGATATCGAGCTGAAGTGGAAAGGATTTGGTTGGTTTGTCCAGAGAGTCAACGGACATGATTTCGAGGCTCTTGAGGATGCTATTCAACTGGCAAAAGCCCAAGGGGAAAAACCTTCCATGATTATCTGTGACACCATCAAGGCAAAAGGTTTCTCACTTGCCGAAGGATTGGCCTCAAGTCATAACATGGCGTACTCCAAAGAAGTAGCTAAGCAAGTAATTGAAGACCTCATGGCTGAAGACGGAGGGAAAGAGAAATGACTGATATTGCCACTATAAAGGATTTCCGTACCATCTATGCAGATACGCTGATTGAACTTGCCCATGAGGATCCCAGAGTTGTAGTGTTCGAAGCTGATTTAATGAGTGCAACCGGGACAAAACCTTTCAAGGAACTGTTTCCAGAACAGTTCATAAACTGTGGAGTTGCAGAAGCTAATATGGTCGGTATTGCAAGCGGGATCTCATCCCAGGGTTTTATCCCTTTCGTCAATACATTTGGATGTTTTGCAACCCGTAGAGCATATGACCAATTCTTTCTATCTGCTAACTATGCACGACAGAATGTAAAACTGGTCGGTCTTGATCCAGGAATAACAGCAGCATTCAATGGCGGGACCCATATGCCATTTTGTGATATTGCTCTTACCAGGGCCATTCCTGATCTGGTAGTCGTAGAACCAAGTGATGGATGGGCAGTGCATCATCTCACTAAAGCAGTTTACGCCCATCGAGGATCTGCATATGTACGATTACAAAGGAAGGGAAACCCTATCTTTTATGACGCCAACCAAACCTTCGAATTGGGAAAAGGCATCATAGTACAGGATGGAAAGGACGTTACCTTGATTGCAACGGGAGCTGTCATGCTTGAACAGGCAATACTGGCTTCACAGTCCTTGGAGAAAGAAAACATCTCTGCTGCAGTGCTTGATATGCATACCATCAAGCCATTGGATAAGGAACTTGTCCTCTCCTTTGCAAAGAAAACGAACGCCATCGTTACCTGTGAAAATGCCCAGATGGCTGGAGGGCTGGGAAGTGCAGTTTCTGAATTCCTTGCAGAGGAGTATCCCACTCTGGTCAGGCGTGTTGGGATACAAGATCTGTTTGGCGAGGTCGGGACTGTTGAATACCTTATTAATCGCTTTGCATTGACTGCTAAACATATTGTCCAGGAAGCAAAGGAAGCTATTAAGCGAAGATAACCAATATCAAGTAGACTATAAGGAATAGCGCTCCAAAAAGGGAAACTCGTCATGGAGCGTTCTTGCATGACAATTTCACCCATCTGTTCAGACTTCCATGATAGAATGGCAAAATGGACTACAGCATAAACCGAAGCCGTATTATTCCAGCAATCTGTATATTTCTATTGATACTCATCGCAATTCTACAGTTTGAACTAGCCTTCAGAGAGCTGGTAGAAACCATTGAACGATCTATTGATGAAGATCCTCATTTCTTTCCAATCAGCAATTGGAGGCTCCAAAGGCATATGCTGCTGGTAGTCATGGCATGTATCGGGTTCATCATGGTTATAAGCAAGAACAAAGGTACACAATGGCTTCTGTTCATTCTGCAAACACTTGGATTCGGGATTACGCTCTTTGCGGATACATTCACTGATTTCTCGTCACTTACCCTCTTCATAGCAATGTGTCTTGAACTACATCTGATATCCACCCATCGCATTGCTACCGCACTCTCGCTGGGCTACGGTCTTGCTTTAGTTCTCTTTCCACGGGTGGATTCCTCATGGTACTTCATATCCCTACCGATTTCTTCAGAAAAACGGATTGCTCTCGCCTTCTATGCCTTGCTCTTTATTCTGATTTTCCACCTTTTCCACAAAATTCTCGAAGAATTGGAGCATGAAAAGTCTTCCAACAACTACCTCAAACGTTCGGTGGTTGAACTTTCCAGTGCCAATGTCGGCTTCCAGAACTATGCATCAAGAGCTAAGGAAATTGCATCCAGAGAAGAAAGAAACAGGATTATTCGTGAGGTACATGATTCAACAGGGTACACACTTACCAATATCACAATGATGATGGAAGCTGCAAAAAGCCTTATCTACTCGAATCCAGCCAAGCTCATGGATATCCTCACTAAGACGAAGGAGATTTCACAATCTTCATTGCAGCAAATACGAAAGACGTTACGAATTTTGGGAAAAGAAAAAGAACAGGTTGAAAATCCGTTGCATGTGTTGCATCGTATATTTACCACTTTTGAACAGGCAACCAATGTACGGGTCCAAGTAGAATACCGCAATATTGGTATGGCCCCACAGCACCTGATAGATGCAACGCTTTTTAGAATAGTCCAAGAGAGTCTGACCAATGCGTTTTGGCATGGGGAAGCAACCCAGGTTAGTGTACAATTCAGATATGAAGAAGATGAGGGACTGACTGCCATTATTGCTGACAATGGGAAGGGAGCCGCCACCATCAGCGAAGGAATTGGCTTGAAAAGCATGCGTGAACAACTCAATGAAATTGGTGGTTTAGTAACCATCCAAACTATAAAGGGATCTGGATTTCAGTTAAATATATTAATTCCAAATCGGGAGCTTTAAGAATGAAAATGAGAAAACGAGTCCTCCTAGTGGATGATCAGAAGCTTTTTGTTGATAGTCTCCGCATGGTAATCGATTCGCGCTCAGAAGAATTGGAAGTAGTCGGCGTTGCCTATGATGGAATCAGCGCGCTTGAAATGACCACAGAACTCGAACCGGATTTGGTCGTGCTTGATGTTCGTATGCCGAATATGGATGGAGTGGAGACAATCAAGTTGCTCAAGAAATCCAATCCAACATTGAGAGTACTGATGCTTACCACCTTTGATGATGACGAACAGGTCACCCAAGCACTTGGCTATGGAGCTGTTGGCTATTTACTCAAAGACATGGCGCCAGATGACCTAATCAATGCTATGAGGACCGCTACTGAGGAGAATGTACAGCTCTCTTCCTCTGTAATACAAAAACTCCTCAAACAAAAAAACCAAGAGCAGATTACAGCAGAGGAGAATAAGGACAATCCCTCTGTCGATGACACCATAGGAAAGGTTACCCCCAGGGAGGCTGACATCCTCCATCTGATCGCTGATGGATACAACAACAATGAAATCGCAGAAAAGTTGAAGATTGCTGTCCAAACCGTTAAGAACCGCGTAAGTGAGATGTATTTCAAGTTTGATGTCCATGACCGCCTCCATCTCATGCGAAAGGCGAAAGAATTAGGCTTTGGGAGAAGAACCGGTACTTGAGTACCGGTTCTTTACTGTTGAAACAGGTACCAAAGCTTCTTGTGTTCAGTTTTTAGTACAGTAAGCTTAAGTCAAGAAAACAAAAAGGAGAAAAATCGTATGAAAAAATACTCAACGATTTTCGTGATGTTACTCATTCTGGCATTACTGCCCGTCTCTCTGTGGTCTGGTGCACAACCAGAAACAAAATCAGATGTTGTAGAACTTACCGTATGGTTTGGTCGAGAGAACTTCATCCCCGATGAAGGTTTTGATGCATTCCATGCCAAATACCCTAACATCAAGGTAACTGCGGATGTCATCCCCCTTGAACAGGCACTAACAGAAGGAGCTAAGGCAATCGGAGCAGGTGTTGGACCAGATATTCTACAAACCGACTCCCGCAGACTCCCTCCATTTGTGGAAGCTGGAATGCTACAACCAATGGACTCCTATATGGAACAATGGAAACAGGAAGACCCCGCTACCTATAATGCACTCTCCTCTTCTGCTTGGGAACATGCTAAGCATAACGGAAAACTCTATGGAGTAAATATTTATGCAGGCCCCTTCAACAACGTCTATCGCATAGACTGGTTGGAACAACTTGGAATGGACGTACCTGAGACTTGGGAAGAAGTTCTTGATGTAGCTCGTGCAACCCGCGATGCAGGATTGGGATACGGATTTGTTGTTCGTGGCCCCAATAGCACACCTTGGTTCTTCGCACACTACATGGCCATGGGTGGAAAGTTTGTGGACAACGTAATCCAGCTTGATTCCCCTGCTGGTATCTATGCATTGAACTTCTACCAAACTCTGGTAAAAGAAGATTTGGTTAGTGATGATGTAATCGCTTGGGGCTCTGGTGACATGCGTGCAGCATTCATCACCGGTCGTGCAATGATGGCTCCTATTGGTACTAACATTTTCCCGAATATTCAGGAAGAGATGAAGTATGGGGAGAAGTGGGGTGCAACCCCGATGCTTCCTAGAGAGGGATATGAGAAAGATTATTCCTATGCATCACTTGGCTGGCCCTTCTTGGTAACCTCCAATTGTGAGCATCCCTATGAAGCAAGCCTTGTACTACGCTATTTGGCAGAAAATGACAATGCAATGAGTGTTGCACGTCGCTATCAGCCAACTACTGTAACCACAGTCTGGAATGATCCTGCTTATCTTGCTGAGCAGCCTTGGTCTGGTGATTTCGAGGAAGCCTTGAACAACATGACCAGGACCCCTGCGACTGTATTCATCACAGAGGTCGACAATATCGTACTCGATGCCCTTGGAGAGGTCATGGAGAACGTGAACGCAGATCCTGCTGAGGTTGCAAAACGCTACCAGAAGCAACTCGACGCATTAGGCAAATAAAAAATACTGATGTAGAGGATGGGGGTTCCCTTCTGAACCCCCATTACTTTTACCCAAAATAGGAAACACTATGAAAACATCACTCTTTCATAAGCGTAGAAAAAACCTCATGCCATATTTGATGGTCATCCCGACAATCCTGTTGGTAACCGGGGTACTTGGCTATGCAATCCTGATTGCACTTAAAGACTCGTTCTACAAGTATCCACTCCTAAGCTTCAATGCAAAGGGTACGTTTGTTGGTTTTGATAATTACGCAAAGTTATTGGCAGACTATAACTTCCAGAATGCTGTCGGAGTAACCTTTATATTTGTTATTGGAACTGTTCTCTTAGGAATTATTTTATCTTTTATACTTGCTCTCTCCATTTACCATTTAAAGAACAAAGCTCGGATCTTCCGTACGCTTACCCTCATTCCGTATCTGATAAGTGGTGTTGCTGCTGCAATAATGTGGCGGTTCCTCTTCAACGGAGAAGTCGGTTTCATCAACCATGTAATCAGAACACTCGGTGGTACTCCAATCAGCTGGCTGAGCAACCGCTATCTTGCCTTGATGGTCGTAACCCTCGCCAATGTGTGGAAGATGTTCCCGATGTCTACCATGTTGTTGCTTGCTGGCCTACAGGTCATTGATCCTGATATCTATGATGCAGCAACGGTAGATGGTTCAAATTGGCATTCAACATTTTTTAAGATTACGTTGCCTTTATTGGGGTCCTACCTCGCCACCAGTCTTATCTGGTTGACTTTCGGTAGCTTCAATATGTTCAACATCATTTACCCGCTAACAAGTGGAGGTCCCAACCGGGCAACCGAGGTCATGGCTGTATACATGTACGATTTGGCATTCCAACATCTCGATTTCTCCAGTGCCTCAGTAGTTATGATATTCCTGCTCATGTTGAATCTTGGATTCAGTATTTTCTATTCCCGCATATTCCGAAACAAGGTATGACAAGGAGACAATGATGCCCAATTCTAAAACACATGCTGGGTCAAATCCAGCATACCACCGAATAGCAAATCTGATAGCTTGGACTTTTTTGACGCTTATGATGATCTGGCTCTTCCTTCCAATGATCTGGTCGGTAACCACTACATTCAAGACTGCTATTGAAACATACCGGGTTCCGGTGAAAATTCTCCCTGAGAATCTCTCCTTTCACAACTATATCAAGATACTTACGGATTCATCCTTTCCTCGATATCTCTTCAATACAGTATACCTGACGGTCGTAACAACCCTTTTGACTGTAATAATCAGCATCTGGCCTGCTTATGCTTTCTCAAGAATGAAGTTCAAGTTCCAGCATATCCTATTGCTGTTCATCATGATCCCCAGACTTATTCCCCGTATCAGCGTAACAATCCCATTGTATAAGATCATTGTGAGCGCTGGATTGCTCAACACCTACACAGCGTTGATCATAACCTACACCATGACCTCCCTACCCTTTGCTGTCTGGATTCTCTCTGGTGTATTCCAGTCAATTCCAAAGGAGATTGAGGAGTCAGCATTCGTAGATGGTGCTCAACTTATCCAAACAATGTTCAGGATCATGATCCCGATTGCAAGTTCTGGAGTGGTCACAGTTATCATCTTCACCGTTCGTGAGGCCTGGAATGAGTTCCCCTTCGTTCTCTCATTCACCAATTCAGCGACAATGAGAACGCTTCCTTACCAACTCTATATGTTCAGGGACACACTGGGCATCGAGGATTGGCCGCTTATCAACACCTTTGCAATTATTACAATCATTCCCATTTTGGTGGTCTATTTCATATTCTCAAAGAAAGTCACCAGTGGCATTATTCAAGGTGCTCTGAAATAACAAATACAGCAACCCAGGCATGAAACAACATTACAAGGAATCATCCTTGCACGGAGGTATTATGGACACACAAGAACTGAAGCGCTTGCAGAACAAAGCGAAAGAGATCCGCCAACTTACAATACAAGAGATTGGTAATCTTGGACTTGGCCACATCGGTGGTTCTCTCTCGATTGTCGATATTTTGACATTGCTCTATTACAAAATGATGGAGAACATCGACTCGTCGGATCCCAGGAAGGAAGGAAGAGATAAACTGGTCCTCTCAAAGGGGCATGCAGGGCCTGCCCTCTACTCTGTCCTTGCCGATAAGGGGTATTTCCCGAAAGAATGGTTGATGACCCTGAACCAAGGGGGGACCAATCTCCCAAGTCACTGTGACATGAACAAGACTCCAGGAGTTGACTTTACAACAGGTTCACTCGGGCAAGGCAGTTCTGCAGCAGCAGGTATTGCACTTGCAGAGAAGTTCAAGAACAGTGGAGCCACCACCTACCTAATCATAGGAGATGGAGAGAGCCAAGAAGGACAAATCTGGGAGATGGGAATGTTCGCAGCCCAATATAAATTGGACAATCTCATTACCTTCATGGACTACAACAAGCTACAGATCGATGGTACTACAAGTGAAGTAATTGACTTGGAAGATATCGTCCAGAAGTGGAATGGATTCGGTTGGTTCGTGCAACGCGTCGATGGCCATGATATAGAGGTGCTTGAAGAAGCAGTTCTGAAGGCAAAAGCCCAGAGCGGAAAACCTTCGATCATTATCTGTGACACCATCAAGGCAAAGGGATTCTCCCCTGCACAGGGGCTACAGTCCAGCCACCACATGGCGTTCTCAAAAGAAGTGGCACAGAAAGCCCTCGATGATTTACTTGCAGAGTAACGGGAGAGATAAGATGAAAGATATTACAAGCTACACTGATTTGCGTGCAATCTACACTGATACACTCATTGACCTTGGCAAAAGCGACGAGCGAGTGCTTGTTCTGGAAGCAGATCTAATGAGTGCTACAGGAACAAAGCCGTTCAAGGATGCCTACCCCAACCGGTTGATCAACTGCGGTGTCGCAGAAGCCAATATGGTAGGAGTTGCAAGCGGCCTCTCCTCACAAGGTTTCATTCCATTCGTTAATACGTTCGGCTGTTTCGCAACCCGTCGAGCCTACGACCAATTCTTCCTATCCGCCAACTATGCTCGTCAGAACGTTAAGTTGATTGGAAGTGACCCTGGAGTTACAGCCACCTACAACGGTGGGACGCATATGCCGTTCTGTGATGCTGCATTGACCAGGGTAATACCTGATATTGTAGTCGTTGAACCTGGTGATGGATACTCACTACACCATCTCTTGAAAGCGGTTTATGCGCATTCTGGCTCGATCTATATGAGACTCCAGAGAAAAGGGAATCCAATCGTCCATAACAAGGACACCAAGTTTGAACTCGGTAAGGGTATTGTGGTACAGGATGGGAGTGATGTTACCTTGATTGCAACAGGAGCTTTGATGCTCTCACAAGCTATCGAGGCAGCCAAGGAACTCGCCAAGGAGAATATCAAAGCAGCTGTCATCGACATGCATACCATCAAACCCTTGGATGAGGAACTCACACTCGCATTTGCAAAAAAGACCGGAGCAATAGTTACCTGTGAAAATGCACAGATGATCGGCGGATTGGGCGGTGCTGTTTCAGAATTCCTTAGCGGAACGGCTCCCACCATTGTCAGGAGAGTTGGGGTGCAGGATCTCTTTGGTGAGGTCGGTCAGCTTGACTATCTCATTGACCGGTTCGAACTAACACCTGAGCGTATTATACAGGAAGCCAAGAAGGCTATCTCGCTTAAATAACGTAAAAGGATTCATACTGATGGAAGCTGACAAGCTATATGGAATTGGTGTTGATTTTGGTACAGATTCTGTCCGTGCAAGTCTCGTGGCTTACACGGATGGGAAAGTACTCGCCAGCACCTCTGTTGAGTATCCTAGGTGGAAACAGGAGCTGTATTGTGAGAGTAGTATTGCCCAGTTCAGACAACACCCTCTCGATTACCAAGAGTCGCTAATATTGACGCTTAAAAACCTCCTTTCCCCCTTTGATAATACTGTTCGTAGTGCTGTCGGTTCCATCGGTGTCGGTGCAACAGGATCAACTGTTGCACCGGTGAATGAAACAGGAACGCCTTTGGCGATGTTACCATCCTTCATGGATGACCCCGCTGCCATGTTCCATCTCTGGAAGGACCATACATCCAGTGAGGAGGCTAGCTCTTTCAACACACTTGCAGGAACATTCAAGGAAAACTACACCCGTTTCCAGGGCAGATACTCTTCCGAGTGGTTCTGGGCAAAGATTGCACATACAGGCAAGCAGGCTCCCCATATCAAGGAGGCTAGCAATTCTTGGATAGAGCTCTGTGATTGGATCATCCACCTGCTTGTCGGGGGTGATACGATTACGTACCGAAGCAAATGCGCAGCCACTCACAAAGCATTGTGGAACTCCAACTTCGGCGGGTTACCTTCCAAGGAATTTCTCCGTGCATTTGATTCCTATGCTGCATCTGTTAGGGAAAACTACACACAAAGGCCGGAAGCAAGTACTGCAAAAACAGGGATGCTCAACAAGTCGTGGGCTTCCTTTTTTGAGCTTCCCGAGGATGTGATCATCGGGGGGAGCTCGCTCGATGCCCATGCAGGGGCTGTTGGAGCAGGGATCAAGGAAGGTACGCTGGTTTCAGTATTAGGAACCTCTGCCGTGCATATGACCCTACTTCCCTATGGAAAGGAAACGCAAACAGAGAATCTTACAAGGTTTGCTGGACTCGCTGAAGACTCAATCATTCCTGGGTTCTGGGGGGTGGAGTCAGGACAAGCAGCCTTCGGGGATGTCCTTTCCTGGTTCTCTCGTCTGCTTTCAACATTCGTGGAACCAAAAGAAGAGTTATTGCCTCGCTTGGATAAACTCCTCGAACACACAAAGAAAGAATATGAAGTTACAGCGTTGGAATGGTTCAACGGCAGGCGCTATCCTGATACCAGTGATGCTGTTCGCGGTGCCCTGCTCTCTCTGGACCTCTCTACAGATGCTGCCTCAATATATGGGGCTCTCTCCAATGCAATTCTCTTCGGATTGAAACGTATTGTACAAGGAATGCAGGAGAGTAGTATTTCCATTGAACAAGTACGGGTAACGGGAGGAATTGCGAGGAAGTCGCCGGTTTTGATGCAACGCCTCAGTACCATCCTTAATCTTCCGATTCTTGCACTCATGGAAAAAGAAACGTGTGCACTTGGAGCTGCAATGTATGGTGCTGTTGCCAAGGGAAGGTTCGCCGACCTTGGAAAAGCACAAGAAGCTATGGCTGCCAAGGAAGGAATTCCCTATACACCGATCGAGGAAGATGTCCCATTCTATGCTGAGCGGTATCTAGAGTATCTGCGGTATGCACTGGCTTTGGAACCTGTATGAGAGTAGCTCCTTAGTATTTCAGGCCTCCTCAGCAACTTGTATGAGCACATGAATGATATCGTTATCCACATCCGCGCGTGTTTCAAATGCTTGTTGGATCTCATCTAGGGGGAATATCCTGTCGATATAGTCATTGGTCCTGACCAACCCATCCTTTACCAGAGAAATCCCTTCTTTGAAGTAGCGGTACATATCAATATCCCGCTTAGGCTCAGTTGAAAGTATTTCCGCTCTCTTGCGATGCATCGCAAAGAAGTCAAAGGGACGACATGCAACGCCAATACCACCATACATGACCACTTTTCCACCAACCCTGCAGCAGGAAATTGCATCTGCTACGCAATCACCCTCAAGAAGGCAGGGAATGACCACATCAAACCCTTCGGAATGGGTTTTCAGCACGGTGGGGCTGTTCTCTACCTCATCTCGTGGTATCTTGATGACTGAGGAAGCCCCATACTCCAAGGCCAGATCCAAATTCCGTTGTTTATAGTCAGTCACCACCAACTCAGCTGGGGAGTACAGGGAGATGATCTGGGTAAGCATCAATCCACTTACCCCCTGACCGATGATCAATACACGCGTACCTGAATCAATATTCGCCAACTCGGCAGCATGGATAACTCCAGGCAGTATCTCTATCAAGCTGATCGCGGTGAGGGGAAAGGAGTTCGGCATCACCTGCACATTGAAGGGTTTACATACGATATACTCTGCATAAGCACCCCACACGTAGCGGCAGGCAACCCGCATTCCCACCTCAAGTCCCGAGACATTACTGCCAACCTTGTCTATGATACCTGCAACCTCATGTCCTAATCGTGCGGGCATAGAAATAAACTCTGGTTTCCTCGTGCCTTTGAAGGCCTCTAGGTCAGAACCACAGATACCTACATAGACAACCTTCACACGAACCTCATTACAGGAGGGTTCCAGTATCTCTGCTTCTGCCAAGGAGAGCGTATAAGGTTTTTCGAGAATTGCTATCTTCTGCAACGGGGTGGTCGGATCTTGCCCATCCACAATTTTCAGATCTGCATAGGTCATCGTTGTAGGCATGGTTTCCTCCTGCACAATACAGAGAAAGTATAAACGAAGAGAAAATATCTGTATTTGTGTGAATCAGTCCGGTTCTTGTCATATGTGGAACACTACTTTTTCTCCAGATAGTATTGGTTGGAGAAGTGAGGATCAATATTGATATCCTTGCAGATGAGATTGACTTCTTTCTCTCTCCATCGTGCTGGAGGCATACCGACTAGCTTCCTGAAACTCTTGGTAAACTGATGGATATCCATATAGCCCAACTTCTCCGCAATCTCCTTAATGGCATATTCGCTGGAGACGAGAAGCTCTTTAGCACTGTCAATTCTTACTCTATTTGCATACTCAAAAGGGGTACATCCAACCTCTCTCTTGAATTGTTGACTCAGATATCGGTAACTGTGATTAAACTGCTTCTCAAGTTCCTCACTGGGTAACCGTGTGCATGCCTGCATCTCGATATACCATACAAGAGAGGCAACCAATTGAGAGTGCACTTTATCTTCTGTAGACCAATCGGCTGTCGCAATGGGTTCTTTTGTTCTATTCTCTCGAAGTAGGAGCAGCAAAACCATTCCCAGTTGGAGTGAACACATTTGTTGATAATTTGGCCGTCTTGCCAGCCCTTGGCGCAAGATACTCTGAAGAAGATTCGCTATCTCGTCCCCCTGTGGATAGGAGACAGGTGGAATAGCTAAGCATTCCTCTCTGAGCTTTTCATGGTGCAGCGTAAATTTGATATCAAGAGAACAGAGCCTCTCAGAGTCAATATGAAGAATCCCATGAGGCATCCCCGGGGGCAAGAACAACAGGCGCTTACCTACTACCTGTATCTGGGTATTGCCTACCTGAAGCAAGGCAATACCTTCCAGAAAATATATTATCTGGTAATGGTTTTCGTGCGCATGCCTCTTCAGCGACCAATCTTTCTGATAGTCGAATCTGGAAGCCCATAAGACATGTACATCAGAGAAATATGTATCCACGGCTTTGATAGTAGGATGCCCACCCTCATCCGTCAAGCAAGCTGCACAACCCTATAATGTACGAGAGTAATAGGCGTATATCTGACCAATATTTCACTTACAATCATTTTCAATCAAAAAATTGATTGTATATGAGCTAATTTCTTGCATTCTCGTTAAGAATACACTACCATACACAAGAAGGAAGCAATCATTATGGATACCTTGAATACACGTCAGAAAACCTTGCTCTCTATGATCCAAAACCAAGGGGCAGTCTCTGTCCATGCTTTATTCAGCGAAATTGAAGCTTCAGAGGCAACCATTCGCAGAGACCTTACACATCTCGAAGACCGCCATCTGATTGTACGAAGAAGAGGGGAAGCTTTTGCAGTGAAGAAATCACTGGAAAGTGCATTTCAACAACGGGAACAGTTGTACAAGGAAGCTAAACAAAAAATTGCACGTATAGCTGCAAGCCATATAGATGAGCATGACACCATCATCCTCGATGCAGGGACCACTACCCTTGAGATAGCACGACTGCTCTCCAATTATAATGATCTTACCATCCTCACCAACTCTCTTCCCATCGCGAATGTTATTGCACCCACATCTCTCTCGCTCTCATTGGCAGGTGGCCATCTCTTCAGCCAGAACATGTCCACCCAAGGACCCGATGCAGAAGCATTTTTCAAGAAAGTGGAAGTCGGAAAGTCTTTCATCGGAGCCAGTGGTATTCGTAGGCTCGTGGGCCTTGAAACCCTCAACCCTTTCGAGGCGGAAATCAAGAAACTCATGGTCAATGCCGCGAAGAAAGTATACGGGGTGGTGGATTCTTCCAAGTTCGATACTGCAGGAATCAACGTGTTCTGCAACTTCTCCGACTTGGACTATCTCATCACTGATAAACCCATCCAAGACGAGGAAACCCTAGCGCTGTTGAAGAGACAGGGCGTAGAGGTGCTTCTACCGTCATAAGATTTGAAAGAATCCGAGGGGACTTCTCCTATACGGATATAAACAAACAAGAACACCAGGAGGTTCAAATAGTATGAAAAAGATTAAAGTTGGAGTAGCAGGCTATGGAGTAATTGGACAGCGACTTGCAGATGGAGTTGACTTGCAAGATGACATGGAATTGGTAGGCGTAGCAGATGTAGCCCCCACCCTGAGTGTACGTGCTCTCAAGGAGAAGGGCATGCCCTACAAGCTGTTCACTGCAATGCCGGATAACACAGCAGCACTTGATGAGGCTGGTATCCCAATCAGTGGTTCACTGGAGGATTTGGTAAAGCAGGTTGATATCATGCTCGATGCCACAAGCGCAGGAGTGGGACTGAAAAATAAAGAAATCTACAAGAAGTATGGCAAGAAAGCTGTATTCCAAGGTGGTGAGAAGAATGCCATTGCCGATGTATTCTTCCACGGTTATGCAAACTACGAAAAGGGTCTCGGGGTGGATTACCTCAAGCTTACCAGCTGCAATACCACTGGATTGATTCGAGCGGTGGACTGTCTCGACCGCGAAGTTGGGGCTGAGAAGGTTGCTATCACCATCATCCGTCGTGTTGCGGACCCTGGGGACTACCATCGTGGTTTGACCAATGCACTACAGATTGACAAGGCACCCAGCCACCAGGCAGTTGATTTGATGACCATCATGCCACATGTTGATGCTACCGGAATTCTGGTCCACACCCCGGTCACCCATGGCCATATCATTACCGTCGTGCTTACACCGAAAAAGGATATCTCGGTTGAAGAGGCTATTGCAATCTTCGAGAAACATCCCCGTATCCGCGTAGTGTCCATTGATGAAGGGTTCCTCGGCAATGCCAGCCTCTTCCGCTATGCACGTGACCTAGGAAACCCAAGAGGTGACATGTATGAGATTGCCCTCTGGAAAGACTCTGTGGTCAAGAGTGGCAAGGACTTGATGTTTGCAATCAACATCCCCCAGGAGTCGGTGGTCATCCCTGAGAACATTGATGCAATCAGAGCAGCGATGCAGATGCAGGGTGACCGTGAGAGCGGCACATCTGCGACCAACAAGTATTTGGGAATTGGATCATGGAAAAAGTAACCAGCATTCGCATGCGTAGTCTGGAGGATGTAGTGTTGAAGGGGCGGACGGTCATATTCCGTCCCGACATCAACTCTCCCATCGATCCAAAGACCAAGCGCATTGTAAATACCAATAGATTGGAGAAAGCAGCCCCTACCCTCAAGGCGCTGCTTGACGGAGGTGCAAAGGTTGCCCTGATCGCCCACCAAGGCGACACCCTGGACTACCAGAACCTTATCCCCCTTGCTGAGCATGCTCAAATCCTCAGCAAGTTCACCGGCTACGAGGTAGCCTATCTTGATGATGTGTGCGGCCCTGCTGCCCAAGAGAGAGTTCGCTCCCTCAAGGAGGGTCAGGCCGTGGTCCTGGGAAATCTACGCTACCTCTCAGAGGAGATTACCGCCTTTGAGAAGGAGGTAAAGCTCAAACCATCGCAGATGCTCGACACCTGGCTCATCAGATCTCTGGCCCCACTGGCCGATCTCTATGTAAACGATGCTTTTGCAGCAGCCCACCGAAACGCCCCCTCCATGGTAGCGTTCCAGGAGCTGCTTCCCACTGCGGGGGGAAAGCAGCTGGTGGCCGAATATACCGCGCTCAGCAAGGTTGCCGCCCAGCCAATCCACCCCTGCGTCTTTGTATTGGGGGGAGGAAAGATCAGCGATGCCTTCGGTATGATGCGCAATGTACTGGAGAACAAGACCGCTGATGCCATCCTCTGTGGAGGGATTACCGCATTGGTTATGCTTCTGGCAAAGGGTGTATCCCTGGGAGATGCCACTTGGAACTTCCTCAAGGATCGTGATCTCCTTATGTTTGTTGAGCAGGCAAAGTCATTGCTCGAAAGCTGGTCGGAAGCATTTGTTACCCCTCTTGACCTTGCCTATGAAGAGGGAGGAAAACGATTGGAAGCAACTGTTGAAACGATAGCTCATTCCAAGAATTTGCAAACAAAACTATTCCCCGATCTTGGAGAGAAGACCATCAAACGCTACAAGGAACTGATTGCAGAAGCTGGGTCAGTTTTTGTAAATGGACCTGCCGGGGTGTATGAGGATGAGCGTTTTGAGAAGGCAACCAAAGAAATCTGGACTGCTATCGCTAACGCTGATGGATATACCGTTGTAGGAGGTGGGGACACCATCACCGCAGCAACCCGTTTCACTGACATTGGGCAGTACTCCTATGTCTGTACCGCAGGAGGAGCGATGGTCCGTTTTCTCTCAGGCAAGAAACTCCCCTTAATAGAGGCGATGGAAAAAGCTTGGGAACGAGATAGCAAGGAGTAACGTATGCAGCTGAGCATTCCCTATTTGAGAGATCAAGAGATTGAGGTTACTATTTCAAATAAGAACCTTCTGGGTATTCTTGAGCCAAATGCCATTCCTTCTGCAGGTGAGAAAAAATCACTGGAGAGGGCAACAGCAGATCTGGTTGCTTTTCTCAAGGGGGCCGACAAGGTTCTGGTGATCATAAACGATGCCACCCGTCCTACCCCAACCCCGGCGATGCTCAGTGCAATCCTTCCCCAAGCAGAAAAGGCCGGAATATGTGATGAACAGATAACCATCCTGGTAGCAACAGGAGCCCATCGAGGAGTAAAGGAGGGGGAGCTGGAACAGCTCCTAGGAATCTACGCACAACGCTTTAAAAACCGATTGGTCATTCATGATTCAAAGGATGCAACATCTTTGGTCAGCGTTGGAGAAACCCGAAATGGTACTCCTATCCTCCTCAATAAACTCCTTTTTTCCTGTGATCGAATCGTGGCAACAGGGAGTGTTGAACCACACTACTTTGCTGGATTTACCGGAGGGAGAAAAGCCTTCCTGCCTGGGATTGCAGGATATGCCACCATCGAGGCAAACCACAAGCTGGCCATCCAGGATGTAGCACACTCCCTTGCACTGGATGGGAACCCTGTGCATGAGGATATGATGGATGCCCTAACCCATATCAAGGCACCAATATTCTCTCTCATGACAGTATTGGACAAGGACCAGAAAGTGGTTGCAGCTACAAGCGGTGATATCGTCCAATCCTTCTTGGAGGCAGTCGAGATCGCTCGCTCTGTGTTCTGTGTACCGGTGAAGGAACAGGCGGAAGTAGTGATCGCGATAGCCAAGTTCCCGATGGACATAAATCTCTACCAGAGTCAGAAGGGAATCGACAATGGGTCCCTTGCTGTCAAGGATGGTGGTACCTTGATTCTGGTATCCTCCTGCCGTGAAGGTATCGGGGATGAGGAGTTTGCAAAACTGCTTGGTTCCTGCAAGACTCCGGATGAGGCACTTCAAAAAATCAATGAGAATTACAAACTCGGGTACCACAAGGCAGCAAAGATGGCCTCTGTGAGCAAGCGAATCACGGTCCAAGCCTATACTGAACTAGCTGATGAACTGGTAACATCGCTCTTCCTTGTACCCATACATAATCTACAACAAGCATTAGATGATGCATTGCAACATGCCAAGGATCAAGGAGTAGCCAATCCAACAGTCCTTGTACTCCCTGATGGCTGCGTCACAGTTCCTTCCGTTGGGTAAGCACCTCCTTGTGCTTTACAGAACGATATTCATCCTCACTTTGCAATGCCTTGGAAGGGGTTGCTTGGGCATTTCGTTCCGGGTCAAGTGATCGTAACATTTGCTCTGACTGATGATTCATATTCTTCCTGAATGTGGAAGGGGTTACACCGCAGAACTTGGAGAAAACACGACTGAACTGGCTGAAAGAAGTAAATCCACACGTTGAGCAGATTTCCTTGATCTTCATCCTTGAGTAAAGCAACAGTTGCTGGGCATTACGAACCCGTATCTGTTGGAGGTAAGAGACAAAATTCAACCCGGTCACCCGCTTGAACTGATGGGAGAGATAGAAGGAACTTACCGAAAAATGGTTTGCTACCTCTTGGAGGCTGAGCTCCTCGGCATAATGGGTGTGGAGATAGCTGGTTACCTCATATATCTTCTGAGTGATGGAGTCGGTAATCTCAGCCTTCGTAAAGAGGTTTGCTTTCCTGTTGGTCTGGATGATCCATAGCAATTCCAGAAACTTTCCATGGATCATAAGATCATACCCTGGTTGCAACTCTGCCCCCAGAATATAGATTGCATTGAACAACTGCATGATCTTCTGCAACACAGATCCGGAGAAACGGAATATGGGGGGATCTTCATCAAAAAGAGTCAACAAACGTCTCACCTGTCGTTCCAGGGGGGAGAGAGAGGGAGAAATACGGAATGCAACAATGAGCCTGGCCTTTGGTCTCTCACCCTTGGGATACATCGTCATATGAAGTGATGATGGCTTGAGGAGCACTAGGTCATACCGTTGCAGGCTGAAATACTCACCTTCAATAATATGCGAGGCATGGTCGTCGACCAAAAAAAAGAGTTCATAGAAGTCATGGAAGTGTTGGAATTCCATATTCATCGCATCAGAGCGCACCCCGTAGTCAAAGAGGTAGAACAGGGGTTTACGGTCATCGTTCACCTTGATCGAGAAGTCTTCCTTGAAAAGTATAAGGCTCTCTTGTTGTTCCATATGGAAAACGATACTAACTGAGAGGCCCAATTGCAAGCACAGCGTCAAGGATTATTCTCATTTTATAGCTTGCAAGCAGCCTCTTCATCGACTACCAGCTTGCAACGGGGGTGTAGTTGCAGGAAAGATGCGGGTAATGATTTTTCAATTGGGCCTTGATACAATGCCTTGACTACATCGGCTTTTTCCCTGCCTTTTGCAACAAGAATAATTTCCCTTGCCTGCAAGATTGGTTTCAAACCCATTGTAATCCCACTCAGGGGAATCGGTTCATGAATCCCTCTTTGTGAATACTTTTTCTCAAGAACTTTTCGTGTTTCTTCTGTAAGGGGAACCTCATGCACAAGAGAGGAAGGGTCGGCTCCAGGTTCATTGAAACCGAGATGACCATTTGCCCCGACTCCCAATATCTGCAGGTCGAATGGGCCAAGGGAATCAAGAAGAGAGGTAAACAAGGGAATTTCAGACTTCAATCGTGGAGCAATCAACTGCGATGCTTCCAGCAAGCCGGTATCTACAAACAACCGTTGGAGACGATTACGACATCCAAGTGGGCTTGCAACAGAGATGTCTGTGTATTCATCGACAACACTTGCCCGTATACCCGATACATCGAGACCACTCTCCTGTACAAGTGCAGTAAAAACCCGATAGATGGGTTCTGTGGTATTTCCGGTAGCAAGGGCCAAGATTGAGGCAGGCTTATCAAGGATCTGGGCTGCCATGCACAGGGAGACATAAGCGTCCACCTGCTCCACTCTCTGTTGCTGTATAAGTTCCATGATTATTGGAGTTCCTCCCAAGCAAGCTGGCTCGCTCCCAGCAGGGAGCTCTCTCTCGCACCCAAACGAGATGGCGCGATCACATGCAGGCTCTCCTCGCTTACCCTCAGCAAGCGGGACCTAACTTCCGTTTCCAATGAGTCTGTCAATTGCTCCTGTAATGCCAGGGAACCAGAGAGTGAAACACACTGGGGATTATAGAGATGTATCAAAGCAACGAGAAGATTCACCAACACTTCCCGTAGGAATACTACACGTTCTCCTGCTTTCTGATCTCTCAACACGGATTGCCGGAACAGCTCCTCCGCTCCACCATCGATACCGTGACCAGCAAGGTAGGATTGTATGCCCAGTCCACCGAGCAACTGCTCCAAGGGCCGGTAAGCCTCTCCATCCCATACAGGCATATGCCCCACTTCCCCGCTGTAGTTTGCAGATCCTCTCTGCAGGATTCCTCCGCTTATCACACCAAGGCTGACCCCACTACCGAGGTTCAGGCAGAGCACCTCTGAGTAGGTCCTCCCCCACCCATGGACCTGTTCAGCCAGGGTAGCTGCCTTGAGGTCATTATCAATGGAGAGAGGAAGCGAGGTAAGAGCCATGAGGTCCTGAGGATAGGATCCGGCAATGGTGAGTGCTTCCTTCCACTGCAACCCGGAAGAATCGACATGACCGACAAGGGAGATGCCGATTGCATCAACACTCTTGGCATGGGCTGAAACAATCTCCTGCAGGAGGGAGGGTACATCCCTTGTAGGTCGTCTCTCTATGGGACCCAATGCACCCTCAGCCTCACTTAGTGCCCAAGCTGTCTTGGTTGCCCCTACATCTATGGCTAGGACCATGACTCCATCCCCTGGCTCTCCATCAGGAAAAGCATCGCCAATGCTTGGCCATAGGGCATGGGACGGATGGGGATCTGCTTGTAGAACTCCTTGGATTCCTTGCCCATCGGGGTTCCATAACTGACATTCTGGACCACCCCATGTTCGTCAATGTTCTCCATGACCGCATTGAGCGCCTTTTTTGCAACCGCAAGGTAGGAGGTTTCAAGCAATCCAAGCTTCACTGAGCGTATGATTCCATAGCCAAATCCAGCGGTTGCGCTTGTCTCAAGATAGCTGGTTGAATCATCAAGCACGGTATGCCACATGCCACCCTCATCCTGCAGGGGAACCAGTGCCCTGATCTGCCTGACCAGGATGGTGCTCAGGTATCGTTTTATACTCTCAGGCAACCCCTTTGTCTCCAGAAAGAGTGGGATGGCAATGGTTATCCAGCAGTTTCCCCTACCCCAGAACGCTTGGGAGAAGTGATGATTTCCCTCGAAGGTCCAACCGTGGTACCAGAGCCCACTCTTTACATCACAGAGATACTCTGCATGCAAGAGGAACTGGTAGATTGCTTCCTGCTGGTAGGATTCCTTGCCTAAAATTCTTCCCACATTGGCAACAGCCAATACGGTCATCATCAGGGTATCGTCCCAGAGCTGGCCTAGATTCTCATCATCGGTGGTACGGTGTTGGAATCCCCCTTCCTTCGTCCTTGCCAGACCGCCAGCCATAACCCAGTCGACCCATTCAATGCATACTTCCAGGTAACGTGGGTTGGTGGTGTACTCAGCAAGATAGGAGAGAGCCAATATAGGGGCCATCGTATTCACATTCTTTCCTGGAAGGCCCTGCTCGATCCGCTCGTCATAGTACTGGGTGAGCATATGCAGGTAGCGATCCTCTCCTGTCTTCTCAAACAGTTTCCAGAGACCGAACAGCCCTACCCCGTGCGGCCACTCCCAGAACTGGTAGCGGCTTCGTATATCATCCTCAATACCATGAGCCAACTTGTTGGCGGCAAAGTCAGGGTCATCCGATGCGTACAGCACTGGCATGAATCCTTCTACCAAGGTAGTGAGCGTGTCATCAATCGTCCTCATGTCCTCTCCTCAATCTCAACGTTCAAATATGAGTTCAATGGTCTGTATTTCATGGGGCCGCAGTCTTACTGCGACACCTTCATCATTCCAAGATATCTTCTGCAGGCGCTCTTCCAGTAGATTGCACTGGTACGCCTCTTTTATTGGAAGTTCTGTCCTTATGCTACTCGTGACCCGTTTCCCATGCAGTTGCAGGATACGAATAAGCAAGGAATCACGGTCCTCACTCTTCTTCACCGTCTCGATCACAAGGTTCTCATCTGGGCAGGATACAACGCTAGCAACAGGAGGAAGCATTGCCTTAGCCTGTGAAGCCTTCACTGCAAGCAGGGGTTGATGAAGATGGTACCCCTCTTCAATGACCTTTGCCTCCTGATACCGCCCCTTGTGGGGATAAAGCGCATAGTGCAATGTATGCATCCCTCGGTCTGCAATCTTGTTTGGATAAGTGGGAGAGCGGAGCAGGGAGATGCTTATGGTATTGTCCTTGGCACTGTAGCCATAGCTCTGTTTGCTCAGGAGTGTCACCCCATAGCTCTCATCACTGAGATCGACCCACTTATGCGCAGGCACCTCAAACTGGGCTTCATCCCAACTGGTATTGGTATGGGTTGTTCTCTCACATACCCCGTAGGCAATATCATAGCTTGCACGTGGTGCGTGGACATCCACCGTGAATAGGCTTCTCAGCATCAGATGGTCCTCGTGGTAGTCTGCCACAAGCGTGAAATCAATTCGTTTCTCATGGGTATGGAAGGTGGCTCGCTGGGTGAAGGAGGAACTGCCAAAGGAGAGCTGCCATTCCAGAGTGAAGAACAAGGCATTGTTTGCCACTACCGTGTACTGTGCTTCTCCTGCAACCTCATAGTACATATCCTTACCCTGCTTGCCGATATTCCATGCATCATAGTCCTTGGGATGGTCACAAGCCAACAGCAGGACGTTTCCCTCCCTTCCAGGGGCAAGTACCTCATATCCAGATGATTTGTCATAGAGACGGGAGAGTCTTCCATTTTGTGTGAAGACCGCAGTGTAGTAAGGACTCTCCAAGGTACAGTGCTCCCACGTGAAAGGTTTTTCCTGTGGTGGTTTGTAGGCACCCAGGACAAAACGTTTCCAACCTTTGGCAGGAACTGCAGTGCAGTGGAAATAGAGATCCTTCCCATCGTGGAAGGAAGGCAATGGAGAACCCTTCTCATCATACGCGCCGGCAGCACTGCATCCCTCGATTCTGCAAAGCCCAGAGCGATGCTGACCAAGGGTATTGAAAACCACCACATCAGAGTCTGATCGGGCTATCAGGGAAGACAGCTGGTGCATTGCATTCTCTGCATTTCTTGTAAAGGTATCCAATGAGTCTCTCTGTTGCAGGAGTGTAAGATCATAGACTTCCTTCAATGCACTGCCGGGCAGGATGTCATGGAACTGATTGAGCAACAATTGCTTCCACGCCTGCTCAAGTGAAGCGTGGGGATAGTCTTGCTTGGTGTACAGATAGAGCAGGGAAAGAAAGAACTCTGCCTGCATGGCACTCTGTTCACAGCGGCGGTTGAGCTGTTTAACCTGTGCCATTGTGGTATAGGTACCCCGATGGTATTCCAGATAGAGCTCTCCGAACCAGGAGGCGGATACCTCTGCTTTCTTATCCAGTTCTTGTAGATAGGCTTTTACAGTACCACTATGGACCTTTGGCAGTCCTGGATACCCCTCTCTTAGGCGCTTTTCCCTCTCCAACATCTCCTTGGTAGGGCCACCACCACCATCCCCATACCCATACAGGTACATGAGGGTGTCGGTACATTCCTTGTCTGAAAAACGCTGCCAGGTTCCCAACAACTGGGAGGGAGAGAGCACACCGTTGTAGGTGGTTTCATTTCCCCCTCGCTTTGGATAGGATGCAATGCTCTCATAATCCTTGCTGCTGACAAAGTAGGCAAGCACCTGGCTCCCATCCAAGCCCTTCCAGTGAAACAGGTCATGGGGCATTCGGTTGGTCTCATTCCAACCCATCTTCGTGGTTACGAAGTATGAGAGATTTGTCCCTTTCATGATCTGTGGCAAGGTTGCAGGGAACCCAAAACAATCGGGGAGCCACAGGACATTCTGGTCCATCCCAAACTCGTCTCTCACCCAACGCTTTCCCCAGAAAATCTGACGGACAAGAGACTCCCCACTGGTGAGGATGGTATCGCTCTCAACCCACATAGCACCTTCCACTTCCCATCGTCCTTCTAGTACCCGTTCCTTGATCCGAGCAAACAACGAGGGGAAATCCTGTTTGATGAATGCAAGGAGTTGCATTTGACTTGAGGAAAAGATGTAGTGCGGATACCGATCCATGAGCGAAAGAACCGTGGCATAGCTTCGTAGACTTTTCTCTCGTGTCTGTTCCAGTGTCCAAAGCCAAGCCATGTCAATATGGCTATGACCCGTAAGAACAAGATTCATACGACCAGAATCTTCATAGCAGGCTAGTTGAAGCATCATCCTCTTCCGTACATGGGAGATCCTCTGCTGGTCTTGAAAATCCTCCAAACTAGTAAGGTTGGTAGCTTGCAATGTCTTGATACAAGCTTCACTCAAGATAAGGTAGGCTTCACTGAATTCTTCTACGGTCAATGCCGTTTCATATGCTAAATCGAGGTCATAGACTAATGCCTCTAGCTCTGTATTAACAGCATATAGGGACATATCCAGAAAGACATTTGGCTTATGAGTGTTCACATACGAATAGAGGACGATAGAGACAGTAGAAGTACCTGGAAGCTCTGCCTCTATGTGTTGTACATCCAAACCACTTGAGAGTTTATCATTCAGAAAGAGTAAGAACTGTGGATTATCATTGTTCCAGATGTCGTCAGCACCGGTCTGTACCCTAAGACGAACCAGTTTATCATTCCATTCCTTGGGAATGGCTACTTCTGTCCGCAAAAGACAATGATATTCGTGACCTCCAAAACCTTGGTTTTGGTCAAACGGTTTCCAACCAGTTTCTTCATAACGACGATCCCACTGATGGTATCCGCACTCTTTCACCCAGATATTCTCTACAGACATGCTTTCTGCAATACATGCACGCTTCAAGAATGTAAGGGGGCCCTTGACGTATCGCTGCAACGCTTCTTTGTTCATAAAGTCAGCTTACCCCTTCACCCCTGATGCAGAAAGACCCCCGATGATATAACGTTGTAAAATAATGAACAGAATAATAATGGGGATGATTGACATGACCGAAGCGGCAAGAATGCTACTCCAATCCACACCATTGAAACCAATATAGTTCTTGATGGCTATCTGAATAGTGTATTTTTTCTGGTCACTGAGCACCAATAATGGAAGAATGTAATCATTCCATCTCCACATGAAGCTGAAAATTGCCAATGTAACGGTACTGGACGTACCCAAAGGGAGCATAACATAGAGAAAAGTTTGGGCTTCATTACTACCATCGATACGAGCTGCCTCAACAAACGAGAGTGGAATGGAGAGATAGTGCTGTCGAAACATGAATATCCCTGTTGTGGTAGTCACCACAGGAAGTATTACACCCCAAATATTGTTATAGAGGCCTAATTCGCTGATAACCACCACTTGAGGAACAGTGAGCGTTTCTCCAGGAATCAAGGTACCAAGGAGAAAAATACCGAATATCAAGTTGGTGTAGGAAACCTCAAAACGGTAAATGGCTAGCGCATAGCCACACATTGCACTAATGATGAGGGTAATGGCTGTACCGACAACTGCAAGAAAAAGACTGTTGAATACATAACCGAAGAAACCATCCCCTACAACCTTGATATAGTGTGAGGGTGTCCACTCTGTGGGGAAGAGCGCCAGTGGATATGAGAAGAGTTCCCCGGTCTGCTTGAATGAGCTGAAGAACAGCCAAATGATGGGAAAAAGCATCAGGAGAGAGACCAGGAACGTCAGGATAGAAGGCCAGCTGTGCTTGGGTAATATGCGTCTCATCATCTGTCCCCTCCATTGCTGATCTTGAACTGTATAAAGGCTATAAAGGCGAAAATGATCATGACCAACAGAGAGATTGCGGATGCATAACCGTATTGCATCTGGTTGAAACCTTTATCAAAAATGAATTGAATGATGAATGTTGTGTTCAGGCCTGGACCACCTTGCGTGATACCTTGGACCAATGCGTACTCTTTTAAAAGATTAACGGTAGAAAGAAGCGTCACCAAGAATGTAGTGGGAGCTAGCATCGGGAGAGTCATATAGAAAAAAGTTTGTACAGGAGAACTCCCGTCAATGGCTGCTGCTTCATAGATATCCCCTGAGATATTGTTGATACCTCCAATAAAAATAACCATATAGAATCCAGTAGAAGCCCAGTTGCTTGCAAAACTGATGACGAAGGTGGCAAGCCTTGGGTTGAGTGCCCACTGCATGGGCTCTCCACCGATGGTCTGGATCAGGTAGTTGATCAGGCCATACTCGGCGCTGAACATCCAGTTGATCGTAATACCCACAACCAGATGGCTGAGAAGGCTGGGAACATACACCATGGTTCGGGCAAGCCCCTTGATGGCAACACGCTTGCTAGTTACCAGGATAGCGATCAAAAGCGGCACGATCACCTTGAAGGGAAGACTGAAGAGGGTATACCCGAAGGTACGACCCAAGGCAGCATAGAATTTGGAGTCCCGGATCAACTCACTGAAGTTGCTCAAGCCGATGAAATCCATGGTCTTCCACCCATCATAGTTGGTGAAGGACAGACCGACACTCAACCCCAGCGGCAACAAGAAAAAGACAGAGAAGAGGATAAGACAAGGCGCAATGAAAAACCAGAACGCTTTGACATGCCGTTTTACATAGGGTGTCTTCATAAGTAGTGCATCCGTTTGACAGTACGTGCATACAATCATGATCGACACACATACTGGTAGAGGGGTAAGAGAGATACTGGGCTGTCACAGACAGCCCAGCACCACGTACATTAGTACTTGAGAGGCCAGCCGGACTTCTTGGAGAGCAGCTCAGCAAAGTCATTGAGTGCCTTTGCAGGGCTGATGTCCCCATTGACCGCCTGACGGAGTGCGTCACGATACTCGTTGTCGTAGAAGTTTCTCCACATCGAGCTCTCATCGACACTGAAGGCATAGGAGACCTTGGAAACCTCACTCTGCAGTACCTTGTAATCCTCAGCAACCTGCTGGTCTGCTGGAGAGTAGGTTACCCCAACGAGGGAGGAGAGTCCCTTGTCACGGTTCAAATAGGTCTGGAAGTTCTTCTTGGTGTAGAACCACTTGAGGAAGTCGACTGCAAGGTCCTTGTTCTTGGCATTCACAGGGACACCAAGTCCACTGCCACCGAGGATGGCACTTGGGCCTTCAGGACCAACTGGTGAAGGCATAACGCCCCAATTCATTCCCTGAATCTGGTTGTAGAAGGAGTTGTAGTTCCACGTTCCACTGAAGTAGATTCCTACATCCCCATTCTTGAAATAGTCAGCCGGGTTGTCGGTGGTGCCGCCAGCCCAGATAGCCTTGGGCATGAAGGAGTTGTTCCATGCAACAAAGTCTTCCAGCGTAGCGATGTTCTGTGGGCTGTTGATGGCAACCACAAAGGAATCACCAGATTTCTCCACCATGGATCCGCCGTTTGCATACATCAGATTGTCATAGCGTGCTCTGGAGGAGTCCATTGCCATACCATACTTTACCCCGCCCTTCTCTTTGAGGAGCTTTGCATTCTTCTCAAGCTCTTCAAAGGTCCAGGGATCGTCTACCGTTGGAGCGGAAAGCCCGACGCGGTCAAAAGCATCCTTGTTGTAGTACACGTTGGTAATCGTGAACTGCTGGGGAAGGGTTGCCTTCTTGTCGCTGCTGTAATCCTGCACGATGATTTCCACAGCCATCGGTTCAAAGATGGACATGTCAAAATATTCGCCCAAATCGATGAATTCATCTGGATAGAGGCGAGCAAGACGAGTGGTGGCGATCAAATCCGGCAAGTCATTGTTGCGTGCCATCAAGGGGAACTTGGTGAGCTGGTCTTCGTAGGGAATGACCATAACATCAAGGGTGTTCCCGGTCTCTGCCGCCCAATCCTTCATGGTGTTCAGCAAAGCATCCTCACTTGAGGGCTCTTCACTGAGCATCACCTTGAGAGCCTGGGGACCCTGGGCAGCTTCTTCCTTGGACCCTGCAGCAAAAACCATGCTGCCAAGGAGTAAAACCACCAATGCGAGAATCGATACTTTCTTCATATCATACCTCCTGTTGTATGAATATCAGTTTCCAATGTGTTGAGCTACTGCTCATACTGTCAGTGTAATCGTTGAGTCCTATAAATCTACAAGTGTTTTGTCCAAATATCCTAATAAAGATTGCATTTTTTGCTTTACCGTTCAACAATCCATCTATTCTGTCCTACAGGATCAAACCTTGAGTAGTGTATGCCCGTTCCATTGACATGCAACGATTGTCCATAGCCCCCCTCCAGCGTTCCAAGGCTGGGGTCCTCAAGAACAAAGGAGTGGGAATCCGCTTTCAGCGGGGCTTGCTCAATAGCTGCAATGAAATCCTGGAAGGAGCCAAAGCTGGCAGAGGATCCTACACGCAACAGGTACAATGCACTCCTCCCTTCGGCGATGAACTCACGTTCCTTATTGGGGCCAAAGGTGACCATCTTGAGAGGAGAAGAACAGTAGATTGCTCCGTACCCACCATTGTGGGCACGTACAAACAGCCAGGAATCCCGCTGCTGAAACTCTGCAAATTCCATGGTTGGAAGATAGATGTGGGTAAAATCCACAGGATGGGAGGGAGAGAGGCAGAAGCTGATTGCTGCAAAGTTCTCTACCTGGTTCACCCTTGGCAAGGTTCCATTACCCGCCCAGTAGGAGGGACGTGCGTGGCCGAACAGAGCATGTTCCCCTGGGTGATTCACCCAGATTTGCTCTGTGGCAGAGAACAGGAGGTGGATTGGATTCTCCTGGAACCCACGCTCTCCAATGCGGAAGTTGTTGGCGCTGCTGAGCAGAGAGTATGCCGTCTTGCAGGCATAGACATCGGCATGACCCTGGTAGCCGTGTGTCGATTGACTGATCAGGGCCTTGCCCTCAGGAACCTGAGAAAACTGGCGATACTCCTCTGGCGCCTGGTAGTCGCTGAAACAGAGTGCGGTAACGCCCTTTCCTGCATGACTGGTATTTCCAATGCCATAGCCGATCCAGTGTATGAAGGATGGACAGTTGGAGTTGTTGCCAAACAACTCCTTGGGATAGGTACGTCCAGCAGTGGTGCTGAAAATGCCATCAAGAGAGTAGACAGCAAGGATGTAGTAGATGTAATCCATCGCCTTTTTCGCAAGCATTTTCATCTCGCTGTTTGATGTCTGGGCATACAAGGAGGCAAATCCAAGCGCATCGATCGGCAGGTAGGGGGGACTGTTCCACTCAGTGAAACCAATGGAGAAGAAGGTGTCGAACCACTGTCTGAGCAGCTTGATCGCTTTCTCTTGCATCTCCTTCCCGCTCATACCACTATTGGTGAAAATTTCATCTGGATACATTTCTCCGGCAAGCAACTGACAGATATGGAACATGAGCGCATGGTTCTCACTGTAGAACCACATGGCATCGTCTCCCGGCTCATCATGCCAGTAGCGGAAGTTCAGCAAACAAGCTTTCATCGCCTCTTTCAGCTCCGCTGTCACATAGGGGTGATCTGGGAAGGTATTCAGAATATGGGGAAAGTAGGAAAGATAGAAGTCACTACAGTCGCTACGTTTGTTGATGAAGGTGATCTGCCGCTTAAGCAGATGTTCAAACTCCTGTTGCGGCCCTCCTGCATGCAGGATTGCAACCGCCCTGTTCCCATTACGCTCCCCGTGGCTGGCAAGAAATGAGAATGCCTGCATCTTACGCTCATCCATTGTTTTCTTTGGTTTGGGAACCAAGGAGAGCGGAAAGTTTTCGAAGGCAAGCTTATAGCGGATCTCCATATCCTCTACGGTAGTCTTGGCTACGAACTGCAGATACCCGATCGGCAGGTTCTCACATGGACCGAGGGAAGCGGTCCTCTCTCCTGGTTTGAAGACAGCTTCAGTACGATAGAGGTCACCCACCATGTAGTTCTCTTCGGTAGCCCCAACGAGGGAGACCACCAAATCCGAATCCTCATACGGGTTGGGACAGAAGAGCACAACATCCCCTTCCCTTACATGATTGCTCAAACAACTGAGATCACCGATGGCATTCTCCACAGCAAGCACCAATTGTGGAGAGCGGTCAGCTATGGGAAGTTTCTGCACCAAGGAGGGTTGTGCTTCGGTACAGGTGAGAGAGAACGAGCAATCGCTGTCGCGTTCAGCAAACTCGTCCCAAAAGACCACCAGTTCATTGTCCCCACGATTCAGGAGCAAGGTCACCTCTGTGGTTTGTATCTGGTTTCTCAGATGGGGGGTGAAGGTCAAAATCTTTTCCCCATTGAGAAAGAGACGAGCTCCTCCGGCAACAGCAAGTTCACATACAACCTCACGCTTTTTCTCACTCTCCAAGTATGTCAGAGCAACAGCGCTGATCCACGTTGGGTTTGGATAGAACCCTGAGAGGGCAATTACTGGATCGTCAAAGGGAAAATGGGCAGAGAGGACATGGCTTGTACCCTGTTGGGTTACCATTCCCCCTACCTGTTTATCAGAGAAGGATGGATACCCATCTTCAGCTTTTCTTCTTCCAGCAACGAAAGCTTCACGTACAGGATTGGTATGGCTGGCCGAACCAACCGAACCTTCCCAGACATTCGCTTCTTGTTCTATTTTTACCGGGGTGCCGCTTACCGGCTCCTCATGGATCTCTGATATCAGAAACCGATTGATATGCCTTGCTTGTTGCAGTGGATAACGTAGATAGTGCATGGGATATCCCTCCTAGTGATAGTATGAAATGACAATTTTGCAAAATCCACGTATTTCTTGCTCTCTTACCGTGAATCTCTTGCATTTCATGCGAACTGAGGTAGGATACACACATGAGGCATGCGTATTCTGAACTACTCTTTGACCCATCCTTGGTCATTACGGTAAACCGGGTTGATGATCCGGTCTTCTATGTCTTTGACTACCAGAAGAGGCGGCTGAATATGGAGTTCCAACACTTCCATACCTATTGGGAGGTCTACATTCTCTTTGACGATAGCGCCGGCCATGTCATAGAGGGAGAGTACTTCTCCCTGCAGCGGGGAGACATTGTCCTGCTCAAACCACGATTACTCCATAAGAGCACCTATGAGGAGCATGCAAAACCAAAGGCCCGCCTGGTCATCGGTTTCAGAATCGAGGAACACCCCAAAGGGTTCGAGCGGCAGACGGAGAGACTGCTCTCCCTTTTTGGAGAGGCAGTGCCCATTTTTCGCTTTGATGGTAAAATACTTGAAGATATCCACCGACTGCTGAACAGAATCTACCAATTGGGGACTGAGCACCCCCTCAATGCTGAGATGATGATCCACCAAAGTTTCATGGAACTGCTGTGGGTATTGTACATCCATAAACGACAGAACCAGTACGTCAAGCAAGCAAACACAAACTCGGTCAGTGAGAAAATCTATGCAATCACCAGTTATATGCATACTCATTTTGATGAGAGACTTGGTCTTCCTGAAATTGCAAAAAGGTTCTCCATCAGCCCTTATTATCTTTCCAGACAGTTCAAACTGGTCACCGGAGCTGGATTTGTCACCTACCTGCAGATGATCCGTATCCGACATGCACAGAATGAACTGCTCTACAGCAAGAAACCCATCCAGCAGATTTGTGAGGAGAGCGGATTCCCCTCCTTCAGCCAGTTCAATCGTGTCTTCAACCAATACTGTGAGATGAGCCCTTCTGCATTCAGGAAAGATACCAACCATCGCTCCCAGCTCCTGCTGAGACGTTCAGATCCTGAACACAATAGTGATGCCACCCTTCCCAGGATTCTACAAACACCTGAGGAACAAGGCTAAAGATGCATATCCTTGGTGGAGAAATCAGAAAGCGGAAGAGAAACAGGGGCTTTCTCCAAGTGACTCTTGTAGATGGCAAGCACCAACTCCAAGGCATCCCGTCCTTCTTGAGCTGAAACATAGGGGCTGAGGTGCTCCTCTATTGATCGCTTGCAATCCTCATACACCCGTTGGTGGCTGGTACCATAGACAGAGGAAAAAGGTTCTTCCTGTTTCAATCCACCAAGCTTTTGAATCTTGGGGTCGGAAAAATCCCAGGTTTCAATATGCTGCCCATACTCTCCCCCCAAGGCAGCGGTACCACGATCTCCAATGATCATCAAACGTTCCTCCAGATCTTTTTGGAAGACATTGGTGGTTCCTTCAAAGGAACCGATCACCCCATTGGAAAATACTACATGGCCTACCCCCAAATCCTCTACCTCTAGGTAGGGATGACAGCGGTTTGCCAATCTGCCCCAGACAGTGTCAATCTTGCCTCCTGCAAACCATCGCATCAGATCCAGTCCATGAATGCACTGGTTCATCAAGGCTCCTCCATCCTTCTCCCAGGTGCCCCTCCAGGAAGCTTGCTCATAGTAGGGCTTACTGCGGGCCCATCGGACCTGGAGTGAGATATGACTCACAGAGCCAAAAGCGCCAGCATCCAATGCAGAGCGGATCTTTTGAGATGCGTCATTGAACCGATTCTGTTGGCAGACAGAGAGCATTACCTGCTGCTTCCTTGCCATCTGCAGCATGCTGTCTGCATCTGAGAGACTGAGTGCCATTGGCTTCTCAACCAGAACATTGATCCCACGAGAGAGACACTCAAGAGCAATTTCAGCATGGCTGCCGCTGTCAGTGGCAATGGCAACCATGTCGAGATTGCAGCTGTCAAGCATCTTTCGATAGTCCTGATATCGCTCTATTGGCAGATCTTGGAGTCCTAGTCCAGAGAGCAGGGCATCAATTGCCTGTGAATTGATATTACAGAGTGCAACCACCTCCATCCCAACCGCTAGGGCAGAGGGAAGGTGATTGCATGCGATACGCCCACACCCGATCAACGCATATCGCATAGGCTAGCGAATTTTCACCGCTTTCTCTTCTGCCTCGATTGCCAACTCTATCGCCCTGAAGGTATGTTCCTGTTTCATTGCCGTCTCGCTGCGGTCGAGGCTATCCCTGATCAAACGACCAAAATACGGAAACCCAACTTTTCCACCTACGTGAAAAGGCTTTTCTCCCTCTCCATCTACCAGAATCACATGATCGCCCTCTTTGGAGGCAGCAACATCGATATATTTGCGTAGCTCTATGTATCCTTTGGTGCCCACAATAAACATTCGTCCATCTCCCCAGGTGCCCAAACCATCGGGAGTGTACCAATCGAGAGAGAAGAAGCAGGGAACTCCATTGCTTGTGGTAAAGCAGGCATCTCCATAATCCTCCAGTCCTGGATACTCCCGGTGAAAGAGATTTCCCACTCTGCTGGAGATCAATGTGGCATCCTCTGCACCACTGAACTGCAGGATCTGTTCGAGTTGATGACTCCCAATATCTACCAGAATACCCCCATACTTTTCCTTTTCAAAGAACCAGTCTGGACGGCTTTTTGCTGAAAGACGATGAGGTCCCCAACCACGAATTGAGACAATATCACCTATTGCTCCATCACTCAGCAGTTTTTCAGCGTAGACAGCCGCTTCAACATGGAGGCGTTCGCTGTAGTAGACAAACCACTTGCGACCAGTCTCAATAACCTTTCTTCGAGCCTCGGCTACCTGTTCCTGGGTGGTGAAGGGAGGTTTGTCAGAGAAGTAATCCTTTCCATGATCAAGCACCTCCAGTCCCAAGGGTCCGCGGCTTGAGGGAATCGCAGCACTGGCGATCAACTGGACTGATGGATTCTCGAGCACTTCCTCTTTGGAAGCTGCCTGCTTCGCTGATGGGAACTTTTCCTGGAAGGATGTTACTTTCTTTGCATCTGGGTCATACACAAAGGCAATATCAGCCCCTGCTTCAAATAACCCATTGCACATCCCATAGATATGGCCATGATCAAGTCCTATAACACCGACAACGAATTCGCCTCTCTTGCAAACCGGTTGTGGCTTACCCTCTGGGGCATACTGCTGTCCATCCATTTTCTGCATTGGCGTCCTCCTTTTTACCTTCCCATCGTCCCTAGGCTGATCTCGCCAGACTCCTCAAGATTCTCTACTGACTTAAGCTTTCTGTTGTACCGCACCAATCTTGCACGCATTCCCTCAGTGGTATAGAAGGGGTCATCCTTTGCAAGAGGCAATGAGACGCTCGTATGCTCGGTTGCAGATTTGTACATTGCACTAATCAGCTGTACAGCCTTTCTTCCTTCTTCTCCTGTTACCAGCGGTTCTGTCCCATGCATTACTGCTTGGAGAATATTCTCCAACTGTGCTTCATGCCCTTCCGTTTTAAGGGAAGGAAGCGATTCATATAATGCATTCAGTTCCACTTCAGTCTCAGGATTGGGCTGGATAAACCCATTAGGCAACTGCTTGGCTGATTTCACATACCAAGGAATACCGATTGAGGCTTTCTCAGTGGCAAGTAAGAACTCCTGTTTCTCATCATGCTCGACCAGGCAGGAATTTACCTCAGCCACCATATTTGGGTAAGAAAGGATTGAAAGGGAGACATCCTCAACCTCACTGTTACTATGCCCCACATTGTTCATGACCGACACAACCTGGTCAGGAACGCCTATGAGCCATTGGAGCATATCAATCTGGTGTACAGCATGGTTGAGCGTACAACCCCCACCTTCCTTTTCATAGGTCCCACGCCACCAGAGGTCGTAATAGGCAGAGCCACGCCACCACATTGAGTTCACACGGGCCAGGAGCACCCTGCCTAATACGCCTTCATCCAAGAGCTGTTTCACACGCATGGCAGCAGTTTTGAATCGATTCTGGCTGATAACCGAGAGAATCTTACCACTTCTCTTCTGGGCCTCGATCATCTGGTCACACTCAGCAAGGGAAGGAGCCATCGGTTTCTCAACAATGACATGCTTTCCTGCTTCCATGAAAGCAACCGTCACCTGACAATGCAGGGAAGGAGGTAAGCAGAGCGATACCAAATCAATGTCATCACGGGATAGAAGCTCATGATAGTCCTTGGTTATGGCAACTGAACTACTGAGATCATAGGTTTGTGCCAATGTTTCAGCCTTCGACGGATAGGAATCGCAGAGGGCCCTTACCTCGCAGAGATTCCCCAACGCAAGAAACCCCTTCACGTGTGCTTTTGCAATGCCACCAGAGCCAATGATGGCTACACCAATTTTATCCATATGCTCGCCCCTTTCTCCTAACACAATATGATCTCTTTCTGGAAATGAGATATAACAACACCCTAAGATGTTGAGGAATCATTTATTGGCCAACAAAGCAGGAATCAACAAATTCCTGCAATAGGACAATCCCTCTTCAACCAAGTCAAATCCTGCTGAGCTGATGTTCCAGTCCAGAAAGAGCCCCCTGATGGCCCTATTGAAAAGCACCGCAAGGTAGGAGCTCTCCCTGTCCTTCCTGAACTCACCTGATCTCTGTCCTTCCTCAATGATGCTTCTGATGAAGGTATGCCAGAATCGGGACTGGTCGGTAATGACCTTGGTGGAACCCTCGTTGCTCACCTGGTTGGCATAGAGTACTTTCAGCATCTCAACCCCGATAACATCACGTACATAGGTTAGCTGCAACTCCGTGAATTTTAGAAGCTCGAGCGCTGCATCTTTCTCTTTTAATACCTCTTCCTCAATACTTCGATAGTAGGCATCAATGGCCCAGAACTCCTGTACAATGATATCGCTCTTTGTGGAGAAGTAGGTATAAAAACTCCCCTTTGCAGTACCTGCATAGTCGGTTATCTGCTGGATGGAGACCTGGTTGAACCCCTTTTGCTTGAAGAGCGTCAGGGCACTCTCGAATATCAAGCGCTTGGTTGCCTCAGCTTTGCTTGTCCCCTTTGATTTCTTGGCCATTACCCTTCCTTATAGGAGAATCTTCCCAGGATTCATGATATTCTTTGGGTCAAGCGCCTGCTTGACTGCACACAGTAACTGGTACTCCGCCCCTGGAGTCACGTCCTTGAAGAACGACCTCCTCTTCAGCCCAATACCATGCTCCCCGCTGATCTTCCCCCCAAGCTCCCCTACGATAAATGCATAGAACTCGGAAAGCAACCGTGGTTCCATCTCCAACCACTCCTCCATGGAACTTTCGGGATTCTTCACCAGTGTTGCATGAAGGTTACCATCTCCGGCGTGGCCATAACAAGGAATTTTCATGTTGTATTTGCTGGAGAGCTGCTCAAGACGGGGAATGACCAAAGGAATGGAGCCAATGGGAACAACCACATCTTCCAGACTCTGAATAGGACTGTAGACCTTGATGGCCTCGGCAATATTCCGCCTAATGGACCAGATTCTCTCCCTGGTTGTGGCGTCCTCTGCAATATAGACTTCCATCGCCTTATGATCGGAACAGAGATCACCAACCTGGATGAGATCATGTTCAACCTGGCTTTCATCAGTACCATCAATCTCAATGAGCAGCATCGCCCCCACTCCCACAAGAGGAAGACTCTCATTCAGATACGAGCAGGACATCTCGAGAGAACTTCTGTCCATAAACTCAATACTGGTGGGGATGATCCCTTGTTTCATAATCAGGGGAACGACAGAGATGGCATCCTGGGCAGTCCTAAAAGGAACCAAGAGATTAGAGGCAGAGGTGGGCACGCCAAGGAGTCTGATGGTTGCCTTGGTGATAATGCCAAGGGTCCCCTCTGAACCGATGTACAGTTGCTTGAGATCATACCCACTGACATCCTTGGTCACCTTTCCTCCCAATTGGACCACTTCTCCCTGGGGAGTAACGACCTCCATACCGAGGATATAGCGCCCGGTTACTCCGTATTTCACGGCCTTCCCACCGCCAGCGTTCTCCGCAATATTACCTCCAAGAAAGCATGTCTCCAGACTCATCGGATAGCCGGCGAAAAAAAGCCCGGTCTGTTTAAGCCGCTCGTTCAGCTCATTGGTTACAATCCCTGCCTCAGCGGTCACGGTAAGGTTTGCCTCATCAATCTCCAGCACCTTGTTCATCTTCTCCACCGAGAGCACAATTCCCCCATGAATTGGAATCGCACCACCAGAGAGACCAGAGCCAGCACCACGTGGGGTTACCGGTATGGTGTACCGGTCAGCCAACTTCATGACCGCACTGATCTGCTCAGTAGAGACGGGAGTAAGCACTACCTCCGGCATATGGCTGAACTGCTCCCTGCTGGTCTCGTCATGGCTGTAATTTTCTATCCGCTCTGTGTCGGTGAACAGGTTATGCTCCCCTACAATCACCTTCAGCTCCTCAAGAATGGATGGGGTAATTGCTGTATAGCTGGTATTCATGCCTTCCTCCTCTGCTCAAGGCGCTTCTCAATCTCTGGGAGTACCTGAAACAGGTCCCCGATGATGGCGAAATCAGCAATACCAAGGATATTGGCTTGCTCATCACTGTTGATTGCCACAATACACTTGGCTGTCTTGATACCTGCGAGGTGTTGGATGGCCCCAGAGATACCGGCAGCAAGATAGAGTCGGGGAGAGATGGTTTTTCCTGAAAGGCCAACCTGATGAGGATAGGAAGCCCAACCTCGGTCCACTGCGTCCCGGCTCGCACCTACTTCTGCACCAAACGCCTTGGCCAGACGCTCGATCAGGGCAAAGTTATCCCGTTTCTTGAGTCCCTTTCCCCCAGAGATGACAATATCTGCTTCTTCGATGGATCCACTCTGACCTTCGAGAGCCCTTAGTCCCAATACCTCGACAGAGGGCTTTTCACGCTTGGGAGGTACAGCTACCTCTTCCACCACGAAAGGACGGTCACTCCTTGCTTCAAGCGGCTTGGTAGAACGTGGCCTAACGGTAGCCATCTGCGGCCGGTGGTTCGGGGTCTTTATCGTTGCCATGATGTTGCCACCTATTGCAGGTCGGGTCTGCAAGAGATTCCCCGTTCCTTCCTCGATAGCCAGCTCGGTGCAGTCGGCAGTCAACCCTGCATGAGCCTTGACTGCCACATAGGGCATCAAGGTCCTTCCAGAGGTGGTTGCTGCTGCAATGATAATCTGCGGCTCCTTCTCAGTAATAAGACGGAGAAGTTGCTCAGCATACGGTTCGCAGACAAACGAAGAGAGAGAAGGATCATCGGCAAGGTAGATGATATCGGCTCCCTGGACGGAGAGACGCTTCAGGTCATCCAATCTGACATTGTAACCGATGACAACTGCGGCCAGTCTCACGTTGAGGGTATCGGCGAGAGACCTTCCCCGTGCCAACAGCTCATATGAAACATCCTTTACCCTACCCTGATGGCATTCGCTTATTGTCCAAACTTCATGCATTGCGTCCTCCTAACAAATCACGTTCCTCAAGGAAGGTGAACAATTGATCGACTGCCACATGAAGCGAAGCATCATCCTCTACCTTCACCATGCTGCATTGCCTGCTTACTTTGGGAGTCTCAATTTTTACCACCCGGGTTGGAGATCCCTTCAGCCCCAAGAATGCTGGATCTGTATCCAGATCGGAGGCACTCCATGTGATAATCTCTGTGGCCATGGCACGTTTCTTTCCTTTGAGGGTGGGAAGACGAGGCTCGGCAATTTCCTTGACCACGGTAAGGAGGGCAGGAAGAGGAGACCTAACTCGCTGGTACCCCTCCTCGATCAAACGCTCGGCTATCAGGTTCTTTGAATCAATCTCCTCTACTGATGCAACATAGGAGAGCACCGGCAGGTCCAACCATGAAGCCACTGCCGGTCCAACCTGGGCAGTATCACCATCGGTTGCCCGCTCCCCGGTAATGACCAGATCAGGAATGCCAACTTTCTCTATGGCTTTTGCCAGTACATAGGAGGTTGCCCAGGTATCGGAGCCTGCAAAGGCCCGGTCATTCAGGTGATAGACATCATCACACCCCATGGCAATGGATTCCTTGAGTACTTTCACAGCACTCGCTGGCCCCATGGTGATGACCGTCACGCGTCCACCACTGCGGTCTTTGATTCGTAACGCCGTTTCCAAGGCATACACATCCAATGGATTCAGGATGGCAGCAGAACCGCTACGGATCATGGTACCGGTCTCCTTGTCCATCTGGACATCACTGGTCTGTGGAACCTGCTTGATAAGAACTATACTGTGCATGAAAATTCCCCTCTTTTTCTCTATCCTAAAAGGGGTTTTGTGCTAGGTCAACATTTTTTTTGACCGCGGTCAATTTTATTTTTTTCTATTCCCCTAAATAAAGAAATCGCTAAATTTTCCTTGACTTACCAACCTATAGAACAAGCAAAAGAAATCCGCTATCCATGGTAGTGATTGACCATTTTGATACCTTTACTGGTTGTCTAACTTAAAGAGTCACCAACTGCTAGAAGCTCCTTCCATATGATTGTTCTTGACCAGTTAGTAATAAAGCAACGTACCAATCCAATAGTATTGTATGTTATAATCACAGAAGGGTCTAAGGAAAATTATGATTGAAAAATTTGTTGCTGAATCTACTGAATGTGATTTCAAGGTAGCACTTGAAACAAGGAAACCTAAAAGTTGGCTCAAAAGCGTAAGTGCTTTTGCTAACTCGATAGGAGGAACACTTGTTTTCGGTGTTGCAAATAATAAGCAGCCTATTGGCCTCAATGATATTCAAAATGATGCTGAAACTATTAGTCGACTAATAAAAGAACGAATTACCCCTTTACCCCAGTTTGTACTATCACCAATAAAAGAAGATGAGTGTGATGTACTTTTGTTGACAATCCTTGCCGGTCGTTCGACACCATATTACTATAAGTCAGATGGAATAAAAGAGGCCTATATACGGATTGGAAATGAAAGCGTGGTAGCACCCGACCATATATTGAACGAATTGATTCTCAAAGGTACTAATCGCTCATTTGATTCATTAATCACTGATGCCAAAAAAGCAGATTATAGCTTTACATTACTAGAAGCCACGTACCTAGAACAGACAGGAACTCATTTTAATCCAACTGATTACATATCGTTTGGATTAACTGATAAGAATGGTTATCTCACAAACGCTGGTAAATTAGTTGCTGATCAACCACTTATCAGGAATTCTCGAATTTTTTGTACACACTGGAATGGTTTGGATAAAGGATCTATTTTTGAAGATGCAATAGACGATAAGGAATATGAAGGAAACCTCATTAGTTTATTACGTAACTGTACTGACTTTATTCGGAATAATACTAAAGTGAGATTCGTTAAAGAAGCTTTATATCGAGTTGATAAACCCGATTATGCAGACAGAGCAGTAACAGAAGCCATCGTCAATGCAATTATCCATCGAGATTATATTGTGCTTGGAAGTGAAATTCATATTGATATTTTTGATGACCGCTTGGAAATCCAATCACCTGGAGGCATGTATGATGGGCGAGCAATACAAGATCATGACATTAGCACTATCGGTTCTGTTAGACGTAATCCTGTAATTGCTGATTTATTCCATCGAATGAAATTTATGGAAAGAAGGGGTAGCGGATTGACCAAGATACTGAATGAGACTGAGAAACTTTCAGGCTACACGAAACAAATGAAGCCCCAGTTTTTTTCCACTCCATCAGATTTTCGCGTAGTATTAAAAAATACCAACTATCCAGATAGTAAAGACACCGCGCAAGACACCGCGCAAGACACCGCGCAAGACACCGCGCAAGATAGTCGTTTGAAAATGTTGCTAGAATTTTGTTCTGTTCCAAGAACCAGGGAAGAGATGCAGGGATATATTGGCATAGAACATAGGGAACATTTTAGAAAAACGTTCCTCACGCCATTACTCGCATCTGGAAAACTCCAGATGACCATACCAGACAAGCCTACCAGCAAATATCAGAAGTACTTTGCCGTACGATGATTTTCAGCTGGAGAATCACTACATTCCTGAGAGCATATCCAAGGCTAGGTCAAACAGTCCCAATTCGTAGTAGAGATCTAGCACGGTATAGCGGTTTCGGATCATCTGAGCACCAGTAACTGCATGGCGGAGCCCTTCCAGATTACTTGCAATATCAGCAGGAGTAACCGGACAGCCAACCTCCTTCATTGCTTCTTTCAGTTCCTGGTACGGAGGTAGTTGCTCATCCATTCTCTCGATCAGGGCAGGGAGCAGTGCGACAAGCTCCTCTCTTCGGGTAAGCAAGGCGTCCCCATCAAGGAATTTCTCTTTTGCGATGGCCAAAGTCTGCTTCCTTACGCTTTCATCGGGGAAGAATGCCGTAATCGATTGCTCGCGTTCCTCCCAACTCTCTGCACCGGTGAGCGGGATACCAGCAAGATCCAACTGCTTGAGCTGTTCATAGAGGTAGGTAATGGTCAGGGTACCGATGGAGACCTTAAAGCCATGGCTTACCGGAAGCCCATCCTTACTCAAGTGTTCCATCTCCCAAATATGGCTGATCAAGTGCTCAGCACCACTGGCAGGGCGTGAGTCATGCATCACTTGCATCGCAAACCCACTTGCTGAAAGCGCATCGAAAAGCAGACCGATGGAACGCCCCCTTCTTTGTGCTATCCCTGCATGATGGGCATAGACTTTTCTCAGCGGAATCTGGACCATGTCCCATACATCTCTGCGGATTGGGTGAACCCCAACCAGATCTGCAAGAATCCAATCCATACCGGCAGTGTACTTTGCCATGCAATCACCAAAACCACTCGCGATCATGTCCATGGGAGCTTCACGGAGTACTTTGGTATCAGCAAGCACCACCATAGGGGCAGCACAGGGAAGCGTCTGCTTGAAACCACCTACCGAGACTGCTGCGCCATAGGAGGTATATCCATCAACAGAAGGAGCTGTGGCGACAACCATATAGGGACGGTCCAACTCAGCACTTGCACGCTTGGTAATATCGTTGAGTGTTCCAGAGCCAAGGACCACTGCAATACTGTTGTCCCTCTCCAGGCTCAGCCTAACTTGTGCAATTGCATGCTCATCAGCATAAGGCTGCGGCTCAGAAGGGAAAATGAACTGTCTGACCTGGATATCAGCCTTCTCAAGCGATCTGGAAACAGGGAACCCACCGACTTTCAGTGTTATACCATCTGCTACCAACAACGCCGGGGTATGTCCAAATGCCTCGACAAAGACTGATCCAACCCGTTCAAGAGCTCCTTCCTCAACTACTGAAATTTTCGTATCCATGCAAGCCTCCCCACCCAGCATACCACAGACTCTTGTAGCGGGAAAAGCTGTAGGATACACTACCCGCATGAAGACACAGACCTTTTCCATCCTTGCCGATTCCATCTCCACCTTTGCAGGATATGTCCCTGAGGAGAATGAACTCTTCTACCCCCGAGAGGGAGTGGATGTAACACAGGTGGAGCATACCTGGTGGTATCTCCTCCAAGAACGTACAGGGCTGAAACTCCTCATGAATGAGTCTTACTCAGGAAGCAGGATAAGCAGGACAGGAGTCCGCCCCCTCTCCTCTTCCTTCCTGGACGAGAAAAGACAACAGCGGCTGGCCGGTGATATCATCATCGTATTCGGAGGAACCAACGATTGGGGACAGGCAGAAGAACCTACCACCATCGAGGTATTCCAGGAAGCATATGAAACACTGGTGAGTAGTATGGTACGCAGACATACTTCAAGTGCGCTGTACTTCTGTACCCCACTGCAGAGAATTGACAGGGCCCTTGATGAAGAGAACATCCATCACTGGAATCAGCTAGACTTGGCAAGAAGTATTAAAGAGATTGTTGCGAGACAGGAAGGAGCCCACCTCATTGACCTTGCAAGCTATCCGATCAAGGCCGGAGACGGGCTTCTCGCTGATGGGTTACACCCTACAAAGAAAGGGATGGAGGTACTTGCCACCCTGATGCAAGAAGGACTGGGACTTTAGATTCCAGCAAGGCGTTTCATGCCTCGTTGGTACTCGGTGAGGGTATTCTCTGCCTGCATCTGGGTGAGGATGGTCTTCACCAAGGAGTAGAGCTCTCCCTCTTTGGTGTAGTCGGCCTCAGTGAAGAAGTTGATACGGTCCTCCTTCATCAACCGATAGCTGATTGCCTCCTTACCCTTTGCATAGACAGCAATGCTCTTTCCACCATTCTGCTTCACAAGCTTCATACAGGGGACGTCGGTCAGCCCATCTCCGATATACACCATATTCCTGAAAGGTACACTGCGCTCACCCTCGGCGGTATAGGCATTCAACGCCTGGTCCTCATGCACATCAAGTACCCCTTTATTGATCCTGAACAAGAACTGTGTCTTGGCTGTATAGTTGACCGATAGCTTGGGCCAGGTGGCCACCCCGTTCTCATCGTAGAAATACTCACATGCATAAATTCGCTTGAACCGGTCCCCGATGGCTGATCCTTCGATGATCTCTCGCAAGCCTGAGGAAATAATGAAGTGTTGTATATCCAAGCCCATTGATGAGCCGAGCTTGTTCACCTCATCGAACCACGAAAGTACGCCTGGAAAGAATTCAAGGCTCCCCCCCAGTGAAACAAAATCGCTTCTTCTGATCGACTGTTCATGACGTCTGGATTCATCTAGCATCAGTTTCATATATGCCAAGATGCTGTCCATGCCCTGCGCTCCCGCAAGTGTGTCAGCCTTTTTCCAAAATGCCTCGGCAGACATCCCAAGCTTGGGGATGAATGTATACTCCTGCATATCCTTGGTACTCAGGGTCTTGTCAAAATCATACATGATGGCAATCGTTGGTCTTTGCATACTGTAAGTATATCACGAACCTAGTGGATCGAGTGCCGGATAAGACATAATTCTATGCAGCAATGCCAGCCAAAAGGCTATGGTAAGGCCAAAATTGAACCAGAGCAAAGACTCTGGTTCAAAGGAAGGGATTATCGTATCTTTCTACATATTTGCCGGGGTATACCCTGCAAAAATCTTCGGTAGGATGAGGCTAATCTCAGGTATGAACGACACCAATAGCAGTGCGATGATCATACAGAGGTAGAACGGGAAGGTCGCCTTTACCACCTTCTCCATAGATACCTTACCGACAGCTGAACCTATGAACAGGACTGCTCCAACCGGTGGTGTCAAGAGGCCGATACCACAGTTGAGTACCACCATGATCCCGAACTGGATGGGATCAAGTCCTGCAACTCCGGTTGCGATAGGAAGCAGAATCGGCGTCGCAATAAGAATAATCGGTGCCATATCCATGATCGCTCCAAGAACCAAGAGAATTGCATTCAACAGCAGGATAATGAGAATCCTGTTATTGGTAAGGCTGGTAATCGCCTCAGCAGCAAGACGCGGAACATTGAGTGTAGTAAGGATGTAGCCAAAGACAGAAGAGGTAGCAATAAGGATAAGCACGATAGCAAGGGTACCTACACAATCGTCGAGAACTTTCCAAACACCCTTCCAATTCAAGCCCTTATAGATAAATACCGAAACAATCAAGGAGTAGATTACAGCTATGGCAGCAGATTCTGTAGCAGTGAATACACCTGCAACAACACCGACGACAACAATGACAACCGCAGCCAGAGCCCAGATGGATTTTCCGAGCTGGATTATGAAGTTCTTTAAACTGAACTTTGCTCCCTTGGGATATCCCCTCTTTACCGAGAAGATATAGGAGCCAATCATCAAGGTTATGGCAAGCAGTGCGCCGGGAAGGTAGCCGGCAAGAAAGAGACTTCCAACAGAGATACCACCTGCGGTGGTGGCATAGATGACCATGTTATGACTGGGAGGAACAAGAAGTCCTTCACAGGAACTGGTAACCGTAACAGCGGTAGAGAAGTCAGCATCATACCCTTCGTCGACCATCATGGGAATCAAGATGGAACCAAGGGATGCAGTATCGGCGGCGGCTGACCCGGAGATCCCTCCAAAAAAGTAGGATGCTACGATGTTAACCTGCGCCAGGCCTCCCCTCATCCAACCTACACAGGCATTGGCAAGGGCAATCAACTTCTGGGAGATACCACCAGAGCCCATCAACACTCCCATCGTAATAAAGAAAGGAACCGCCATCAGGGAGAACGAGCTTATGCCTTTAACCATGAGACGGCTGATATCATTAAGACTGGAACCTTGGTAGAGCATGGTGAAAATAGAGGAAAGAGCAACCGCATATGCGATAGGAAAACGAAGGAAGATCATAAGAAAGAAGCTTCCCAGGAGAATCGTAATTGCAATACTATTTGCGTCCATTATGCTTTCTCCTCTTCCTTCACATAGAAGGACTTTAGATGGTTATACATAGCCTCAATCTCAAAGATGATCATGGCAAGTCCGGCAAGAGGTACTGGGAAATACATCCAGAAACGACTCAGCCAAGGAATGGAGACGTAAAAACCCCTGCTCCCAATCGTGATGGCATATCGCCACCCCACATAAATCATTACCACCCCAAGACTAAAAACCGCGACATCCGAGAGAATATCAAGGATCTTTATCGTAAGTTCAGGGAGATATTTGTCAAAGGCCCTCATTCTGATATGGGTACCCCTACGGATTGCAAGGGCGGCCGAGAGAACGGCCATATAGGCCATGCAGGTCAAGACCACCTCTTCCGTCCAAGAAGGATCCTTCAGGAACGGTATGTATTCATTAAGCATACGTCCGGCTACTGCATAACTGGTGATGAGGATGTCGACAATAAGCAAAACTTTGCAAATTACCATGACAATCTTATCGGTCCAGTCATACGCCAGCTTGATTTTATCCATTCTCGCAAAGAACTTTGGCATGTTTCATCTCCTGAGACTTAAAAAGGTGGGATTGACTCTGCAATCCCACCAATATCTGACTAAAAACTTTTATTTCATATCCTTGATTTTCTGATACAGTGCTGCCTGGTTCTTTGTATTCTCATCGATTACAGCCTTGGTAGCATTTGCCCATGGGGCCTTATCAGCAACATCAACCACATTCACACCTTCAGCCTTGAGCCCTGCAAGAACTTCGTTCTCTGCATTCTCGCTGATCTCAGCATTGTACGCCTGTGCAAGCTTGCCAGCTTCCATGATGGCACTTCTCTGCTTCTCAGAAAGCTTATTCCAAGCAGTATCAGTGATAACCACCTGGATAGCACCGAGGGTGTGCCCATTGAGAATCAGATTTGGAGCAACTTCTTGGAAGGCATTGGCCTTGTAATTGGCAATCGGCTGCTCAGCTCCGTCGACAACACCGGTCTGGAGAGCAGAATACAGCTCGCCAAAAGAGACAACCGTAGGAGAAGCTCCAAGGCCTTTTACCATGCCGGTCATAACCGGGTCGTTGGACACACGAAGCTTCATGCCAGCAAGATCCTTAATGCTGGAAATAGGTTTAGCCGCGAAGAAATGCCTGAAACCTTCCTCACCATAGAAGACACCACGAATTGGTAGACCAATTTCCTGGGGCTCATTCAGGAATTCAGGAGCAAGATCAGAATTGGCAAATGCCCAGAAGTGTTCCCTGTTCTCAAATGTGAATGGGATGGACAGAAGCTTTGACTTTTCAGCACCATAGCTGGTAAGTGCAAAAGCTGAGATTCTTGACATATCAATCGATGTACCACCACCAAGAATGGAATCGAGAACGTCATTCTCGGAACCAAGGACACCAGAAGCCTGAATATCAATGGTTACTGTACCATCAGAGAGCTTCTCCACCTGTTCCTTGAAATAAAGACCTGTCTTTCCAACGATGGAATCAAGTGGGTTAACTTCTGCATATACGAGCTTTACGTTTTTTTCAACCCCAGCTTCCGCGGTTTCTTTTCCACCAGCAGCAAAAACCATTGATGAACAGAGCAAGAGTGCCAAGAGAACAAACAATACACGTTTCATAGTCGCCTCCTAAAAGTAATTCGACCTATTTTTCCTAGGTTTATAAAAAATGTAAGGGAGGAAAACCGTGGGCGCAAGATGCAGTCAAAGAAAGTGCAAACTATCAAAAAAATTGAAAAGGAAAATCTTACATATCTCCAATCCTCTCAACAATCTCCCGCTCCTTTTCCCCGAGCTCCTGATACAGCGGTTCCATGGCTTTCCTCAGTGCAAGCAAGTCCTCCTCACTGGGAATAGTGAAAACCACCCCTGAGCGTACCGCTTCCTCATAAGCCCTGCTCTCCTCTTCCTTCCAGAGCTTTCGCTCATACAAACCACTTTCCTTTGCACACTCCTGTATGATCTCGACATATGACGGGTCTATAGCAGCTACCTTTTCCTGAGCATACACACTCATCACCACAACCTCCGGTAACCGGAAATGCTCATCCTGATAAAAATAGGGAGCGGCTTGGTTATGACCGGTAAAAACATAACTAGGAAGATTGTTCTCCGCCCCATCAATACGTAATTTCTGCAACGCAGAGTAGACATCCCCATAGGGAATCTGGATAGATTCAGCACCGAGAAGCTCGATGGTACGGCTCATCATGTCATTCTCCATCACGCGGATGGTCAGATCCTCGAGAGAAGCAATAGAGGAGACGGGTGTTCTTGTATAGAAACTCCTGGCCCCAGCATCGTACCAAGCCAATCCCAACAACCCATTGCCAACTACTTCATTGAGATACATATCCCCAATCTCGCTATCAAGCACCCTCCACATATGCTCACTGTCTGAGTAAAGATAGGGTAACTGGAGTACCCAAAGATCTGGGAAGTATTTGAATAGGGTTCCCAAGGAAAAGCGTGACATGTCGATACCACCATAGAACATCTGTTGCATGACACTGAGCTCCGAACCCAAGGTACTATCCGGATAGATACGGATTTCTATCTTTCCGTCCGTTCTCTCTTTCACCAATTGTGCCATATACTTCGCAGCCTCTACCGTAGGATACCCATCGCTCTGATTATCGGCATGACGGAGTACCAGCTCAGGATGGCTTGTCTCTTCCTTCTGGCAAGCACAGAGAACCAGCAAAAGGATGCATGAGATGAATGCCAACTTCTTCATCTGCTTCCTCCCCGTGCTATATGCTTTCTGTATTCAGTTGGGGTATACCCCGTGTTTTTCTTGAACGCACGACTGAAATAACTGGAACTATCGTACCCCACACTTGTGGCAATCTCAGTAATCGTCTTGAAAGGATCTGAGAGATATTCCTTTGCAGCACAGATCCTGAGGTTGGTGATGTAATCAATGAAATTCACCCCAGTGCAACGCTTGAAAATGCAGCTCAGATAGGAGGCATTGATATGCAAGAGAGAGCTTACTGAGTCCAAGGAGAGATCATAGTTCATATAGTTGTGTTCTAGGTATTTCTTTACCTTGGACATCATCAAGGCTGCCTTTTCGGTCCCTTCATCATCCTCGAGGTCTTGGTTTGCCACTTCCGGGACTACCGCCTTGAGCTGACGCTCAGCCTCGACCTGGCTGACCGCTCGCTTGATGGCCCTAAGGACATCCTGCTTGTCCACCGGCTTGAGAATATAGTCAATGGCTCCCAGCTTTACCGCTTCACAAGCGTAAGAAAAGATACTATAGGCTGTAATGAAAACAATTCGGGTATAGGGCTTGGCTTTCAGTATCTGTTTGGAGGCCTCAATTCCATCCAAGGCTGGCATCTCAATATCCATAAGCACAACATCCACATCAAACAACTCAGCAAAGGTAACGGCTAATCGCCCGTTTTCCGCCTGATAGAGCTCCAGAAGAGGGTTTTCAGAGAGTATCCTGCAAAGAATCTCTCTTTCGATGCTTTCATCATCGGCAATCAGGATTTTAATCATCTGTTTCCTCCTCATCGTTGAGCATTAAAGGCATCTTGATCGTAATTTTGGTTCCCTTCCCTTTTTCCGATGTCACCTTAAAGATACAGCGAGCATCAATAAGTTTCAGTCGGGCGGCAACGGAATAGAGACCAATATGCTCTCCAGATATCGGTGGGTCGAGAAGCTGGGAGCGAATCACCTTCAAGGCCTCTTCCTCAATCCCAACCCCATCATCCTCGACAAGTACAGAGAGCATTCCCTCTTCCTCCTCAAGGGAGAGGTAGACAGTACCTGGCTGTTCCTTGGGACCAAGTCCATGCTTGAAGGCATTTTCCACCAAGGGCTGGAAGAAAAAGGAAGGAACAAGGGTCTCTGTAAGGACCAAAGAGGGAGAGATATTCCATACAAGCGATACCTTCTCCTTGAAACGAGCTTTATAGAGACTGTAATACTCATCCACAATCTTGATCTCCCTGGAGAGAGGGACCAATACTTCATTATCAGCCAGGGAATATCGAAAGAGACGGCAAAGGGATGAGAGCAAGGCATCAGTTTTCTCAGCCATCTCCTCCTGCGCGGTATACTTGATCATATTGATGGTATTGAAGAGAAAATGTGGATTGACCTGACTTCTTAAAAGCTGAAGCTTCTCCCGTTCAAGAAGGTTTTGCATTGCAAGGGCCTCTGTATCCTTTCTGTAAATCTCCTTCTCCATCTCATTGTTTGCCGTCAGCAATTGTACTTGGTTCCTCATTGCATGCTTCATTTCATTGAAAGCCCGAGCCATGTCGCCTATCTCATCCTTACGATGCTCGAGGATCTCCGGCCTGTCATAGTCCCCAGCGGTAATCGCCTTCGAAGATCTTGCCATCTCCTGTACGATGGAGAGCATCCGGATCACTTCCCTGAAAGCTATGAAGCCAAACAAGAGCATCACCAACACCGTCAAGGTGTATACAGTATCGAGTTTCTCATTGATCTGGATAAGGTGGTCATAGGCAGATTGGTTATCCATGATTGCTCTCTCTATGAGTTGCTGCGTATAGCGATACAGATGGTTCAGACAGGGCTCAAGATCAGAGTAATACAGCTCTGAAGCTTCGTCGATCTTGTTTTTGATAAGGTGATCCTGCATCTGCGAGAGATAGATACTGCAGTTTTTTTGCGTAGTATCTACTGCGCTTACCAGAAGATACTGCTCTACACCAATGCTCGCTATTGACGTATCGATCTTGGCAAGGTTTTTCTCTGCTACATCCCTCTCCCTTCTTAGATTAGCAACAAGGGCAGCAACATCCCCAAAATCCCAGCGGTAAGAGGAGAGAATATCCCTGGTATGTCTCACCGAATTAAGGAGGATACTGATTGTTTGCACATTACCTGAACTCTTCTGAATTGGGTTCATTATGTACTTTTCTTTATATGCAGAAATACCCAGCTGCAGAAATATGCAGAGGACAAAGACGATGAGAAACAGAAATATTCTGTGAAAGAGATTCAGATGAAACCCTTTTCTGGTAGTTGTTTCCATGTATATGTGATTTCATACTATCATCCAGAATCCAAAAAGCAAATAAAACCTCACCTTTTTATGCTATAGTAACTCCATGACCATAGCAGTACGCTTAAGCGAGAGCAACTTTAGGCATTTTCTGACCTTCAATATCCTCAAACGACTCAAACTCTATAAGAGCCCCGTTATCTTTGCCTCAATCATGTCAGTCTCAGCCTTTATTAGCTTCTTAATGCACCATGTAGAAGGAGCGGTAATGCTTGGGTCTGTCCTACTCTTGGTAGGTCTTGGGGTTCCGGTTGTCTACTTTGTAAACTTTTTTGCATCACTGAAAAAACAGGTAAAGCTTCAGGACCTGAACCCTCCCCGATTGGTATACACCATCCAGTTTTCAGAAGAATCCGATTTCATTGAAATCTCCAATGATAAGGAACAGGTACGCTATCAATGGAAGGATGTCTATCACGCATATTACGAAAAGGATGCTATATATCTCTTTATTACGAAAGACAGAGCATTCCTGCTCCCCCTGTCATTACTAGAAAACTGTGAAGAAGTTTGGAGCATCATTGAGAAAAAACTCGGCAGCGAGCGATATACCAGAAAGAAGTAACCAGGAATACTCTTCAACAAGCCTGAAAGATTGATTTGCAATTAATAGTTGACAAATCAACTATTTTCCTTATTATATCCATATATGAACACCAGTCTTGGGCGCTTGATCGCCATCCTCCACAGAAACAAGCAGATGTATCTCAATGCCCGCTTGAAGGCCTATGGGATAACCAGCGCTGAGGTGGGAATCCTCATGAGCCTCTATCGTGAGGAAGGAAGGACACAGGAGGAACTCTCCCAGTGGCTGCATATCGATAAGGCGGCAACCACACGTACCGTGCATGCCCTCGAAGAGAAGGGAATCATCATACGAAAGCATGATGACAGGGATAGGCGATGCAACCGCATCTATCTCACCGAGAAAGGAAAAGCACTGGAATCTTCAGTAGTTCCTGTGGTCCGTGGCTGGAGTGAACACATCAGTAAACTTGCTGGCGAAGATACCTACAACAGGCTTTGTAGTGATCTGGAATCCATCTTTACAGCACTGAAAGAGGAGCCGGCACAATGAGAACCACCACCCTCGAAAAAGAGAACCCTCTTGGCACTGAACCAATCTTCAAGCTGTTGGTCCGCTTCAGTGTTCCAGCCATCGTAGGGATGATGGTCAATGCACTCTACAACATTGTTGATAGGATCTACATAGGGAACAGCCCATCCCTCGGGGCTGATGGGATTGCCGGTATTACTATTGTCTTTCCAATCATGATCATCCTGATGGCGATGGGGGTACTGTTTGGTATTGGGGGAGCTACGCTCTTTTCCATCCGCCTGGGACAAAAAGAACAAGGGCAAGCACAGGAAGTGATGGGAAATGCCTTCTTCCTGCTTGTGGTCAGTGGGTTCACCTTCCTGGTACTCGGGCAGATCTTTCTTACCGATATTCTCATCCTCTTTGGAGCAAGTGAACAGGTACTTCCCTACGCAAGCAGCTACATGCGCATCATCTTCTTTGGAGCGTTGTTCCAGGTAACCAATATGGGAATGAACAACTTCATTCGCGCTGATGGAAACCCAAAGATTGCCATGCTTTCCATGTTCCTTGGTGCCGGAACCAATATTGTACTCGATCCCATTTTCATCTATGCCTTGGATTGGGGTATGGCAGGGGCTGCCATTGCTACGGTGATCAGCCAGATGGTTTCCTTTACCTGGGTACTCTCCTACTTCCTGGGAAAGCGTAGCAGGGTGAAGCTAAAACTAAGCACCATCCGTCCCCGCCGTCACAATACCCTCTTGATCATAAGCCTCGGATTGCCCGGTTTTGTACTCCAGATAACCAACAGTCTCCTGAACATCATCCTCAATAAATCCCTATTGCAGTATGGAGGGGACCTTGGTATCTCAGCCATGGGAATCGTCAACAGCCTGCACACCCTGCTTATCATGCCGGTTATCGGCATCAAGCAAGGAGTACAGCCTCTGATCAGTTTCAATTTCGGGGCAAAGAAGTATGACCGGGTTAAGGATGCCACCAAGCTTGGCATTATCAGTTCCACCGCTGTGATCATGGTAGGATACCTAGCTACAAGATTCTTCCCGACCACCATGGTGGCAATGTTCAACCGTGACCCGGCACTGCTCGAGCTCGGAACCTTTGCCCTGACACGTTGGTTCCTGCTCACCCCACTGGTAGGGTTTCAGATTATCGCAGGAAACTTTTTCCAAGCAATTGGCAAGAGCAGGATTGCACTCCTGCTCACCCTTTCTAGGCAGGGGTTCTTCCTCATTCCTTCCATCCTGCTCTTCTCACACTTCTTTGGGTTGCAGGGGATCCTCTACTCAGCACCGATTTCCGATCTGCTCTCTTCCCTGCTGACTGCCATCTTCTTCATTCCCGGCATCCGGGACCTTGAGAAGAATGCACGTTCCATTTAGCGGAAGCTCTGGGTCTTGGTGAAAACCTCAAGAAGCGGTTGCCACCACTCCTTTCCCCCACTGACTTCCCCGATACCACGAATCTTTTTCAACCGGTATCGTACCAGGTGCTCAGGCCGCTTGCTGCAGAGGTTGTCAAGGTCACGAATTATGGTTTCCTTGATCAACTGAGCTGTCTCTTTTGGACTCTTTTCCTCAATGATGTCATGAATGACCCCGAACTCCTTCAGGTGCCGGCTGGTCATCTTCATGGCCTCAGCCGCCTCCTTGGCTTTCGATGGATCACGAAGCAGGATGGAAGCGAACCCTTCAGGGGTAATGACTGAATATACAGCATTCTCCAGCATGTAGAGCTTATCCCCGATGCCGATACCCAAGGCTCCTCCACTACCACCTTCTCCAATGATAAAACAGAGCACTGGAGTCTTGAGTGTTGAGAACACCTTCAGGTTCTGGGCGATTGCCTCCCCTATTCCCCTCTCCTCACTCCCAAGTCCGGGGTATGCTCCAGGGGTGTCAATGAAACAGACCACGGGACGGCCGAATTTCTCTGCCTGCTTGGCAAGACGCAACGCCTTACGATATCCTTCAGGATTACTCATTCCATAGTTGCAGGAAACATTCTCCCTGAAATTGGCACCCTTCCGGTTTCCGATGAAAGTGACGGCCCTGCCCCCTACCATTCCAATGCCACCGATCATGGCAGGATCATCCCCATAGGTTCTGTCCCCGTGCAGCTCCATGAACTGGTCACAGATCATGTTGATGAAGGCCTTTGCTCCTGTTCTTCCACTTTGGCGGGAGAGAAGCACACAATCCCATGATGATTTTGCCTCACAAGTCTGGCTGGTGCTGAGAATGGATTCAATATGTTCTACCGTCTCTTGCAGTACGGGTTTCTTCTTGTCTGCCATGGATTAGGCCCTCCTTGTGTGGGTTTCAATCAGGAAGGAGAGGGTCTCTCTCAGCTTCTTGCGCTCAACAATGGAATCGATGAAACCCTTCTCAAGCTGGAACTCTGAGCGCTGGAACCCTTCAGGGAGCTTCTCTCCGATGGTTCCCTCGATTACCCTCGGTCCAGCAAATCCGATAATTGCCCCGGGTTCTGCGAGTATGACGTCCCCAAGCATAGCAAAGGAGGCTGTCACACCACCGGTGGTGGGATTGGTCAAGACAAGAAAGAGTGGGGTTCGGGTTTCTTCCAAGAGCGCGGCAGCACTGGCTGTCTTTGCCATCTGCATCAAGCTGAAGATTCCTTCCTGCATCCTGGCTCCTCCACTTGCGGTGAAGATAACCACAGGATCCCCACTGAGAGCTCCCTCGATCATGGCCTGGGTGATTTTCTCTCCCACTACCGAACCCATGCTGCCTCCCATGAAAGCGAAGGACATAATACCGACAACCACGGGCTTTCCCTCAATTGTACATCGACCGATGCTGGCAGCGTCACTCAGCGAGGATTTCTTTTGGTTCTCTTTCAGCTTCTCCTCATACCCTGCAAGGGAGATGGGGTTCATCGACTGCATTCCACTACTCATCTCCTTGAACGATCCTTCATCTGCAAAGAGATCAAGGCGTTCTTGTACAGTAAGCGGAAAATGAAAATTGCAATATGGGCAGATCTTATGCTCCCCTACCTGTACATCTTTCTGGCACTGGGGGCATCGTTTCAAAACTTCGTTTGACATTGGTTATTTCTCCTGTTCACAAACCTTCTGGTAGAGGTCTGTAGTGAAGCGACCACTCCTGAACTGTTTGGAGGCGATGAGGCGTTTTTGCTCTTCCAAGTTGGTGGTTACCCCTTGGATGTTCACTTCCTCCAAGGCCCTGAGCATTACGGCTATGCCCTGGTCCCTGTCAGGAGCCCAGATGATGATCTTCGCCACCATTGAGTCGTAATAAGGACTGAGAATGGATCCGGCCTCAAGATGGGAATCCACTCGTACAAAGGGACCTGAAGGCATTTGAAGCGTGGTGATAACCCCAGCAGAAAGTGCATTGATCCTACACTCAAGAGCGTATCCAGAGAGACGGATATCTTTTTGCTTAAAGGGAAGCTTATTCCCCTGTGCTATCCTGATCTGTGCCTGTACCAGATCAAGGGAACTTACCAGTTCACTTACCGGATGCTCGACCTGTAGGCGTGCATTCACTTCCATGAAGTAGTATGCTTCCCCCTCAACGAGGAACTCCACGGTTCCAGCGCCTCGGTAGCCCAAATCCTTGAATAGTCTCACTGAGTCATTGCACATCGCCTTTCTCAGGCCTTCATCAAGGATTGGAGATGGACTCTCTTCAAGCAGCTTCTGATGATTCTTCTGCACTGAACAGTCTCGCTCACCTAGGTGTACCACCCCGCCCTGACCATCGGCCAAGAGCTGGATTTCCACGTGCCGTGGCTGTTCAAGGAACCGTTCCATATGCACCGAGGCATCCCCAAAGAAGGCGAGCGCCTCCTTTCGGGCAAGCTGCAAGGACTGCTCGAGGTGTTCCTCTTTCCTTACAATACGCATACCTCTACCACCACCACCTGAAGCAGCCTTGAGGATGATGGGGTAACCGATCTGCTCGGCAGTTTTCTTTGCATCTGCAAGATCAACAAGCGCTTCACTACTGCCCGGGGTGATGGGAATTCCAGCAGCAAGGGCAGCCTGCCTTGCAGCAACCTTGTTCCCAAGTAATGCAATCGTCTTACTCTCAGGACCAATGAACACAAGCCCTGCATCCTCCACCTGCTTTGCAAAATCAGCATTCTCTGAGAGGAATCCTACCCCAGGGTGGATGGCATCACAGCGAAGTGCACAGGCAGTGGTAATAATATTCCGTACATTCAGGTAGCTCTTGTCTGTTTGTGCTTCTCCAATACAGACAGCCTCGTCTGCCATGGAAACAGGCAGACCCAGGGCATCGGCAGTGGAATAGACAGCAACAGTTTTGATTCCCAGATCACGGCACGCCCTGATAATACGTACTGCAATCTCTGCACGGTTTGCGACGAGCAGTTTCTTGATCATAGTTTCTTGACCTTGAAAAGAGGCTGGCCAAATTCCACCAGCTGTTCAGGCTTGGCAAGTATTTCCACAATTTCACATGAGTAATCACTCTCAAGCTGGTTCATCAGCTTCATTGCTTCAATCGTGCAGATAACGTCCCCGCTCTCCACTTTGCTACCAACCTTCACATATGGAGGCGCATCAGGAGCCGGGGTTAGGTAGAAGGTCCCCACAATTGGACTGGTGATGGTCTCCAGTTCTGCTGTGCTGGTTGGAGTAGTTGATGCTGTTTCTGCTTCATGAACGGTCGGTGTCATGGTCGTAACAGGTTGGGCGATGGCCTGGCCAGCAACGGGTCTTTTCAGTTTGAGTGAGAAGCGTGAGCAGGAAAGCTCAAGCTCGCTTAGGGTACTGGAATCAAATAGGGTAAGGACCTCACGGAGGTCCATGTGTTCAATACTATCCATAATATTCCTCATAACAAGATGGGGATGGGATGCTTTAACAAATGCATCCATACGAATTTAATCATAACAATAAGGAGTTATAGTGTCAATATTGACATTATTCTCAAAATTGTAATAATGATATACCTATGTTATGTACCCAAGGAGGGAGCCATTGAAGCCTCCACAATCGATACACATCACCGCCCTTGGCAGTTACGCGCCGCCGAGGGTGGTAACTAATAATGACCTGAGCCATATGGTCGACACGAGTGATGCGTGGATCCAAAGTCACACTGGGATCAGAGAACGACATATTGCCGGTGAAGAAGAGACGACCAGCAATCTCGCCTACAAAGCCATCGAGGATCTCCTTGCAAGCTACAACCTGGAAGCATCCCACATTGATGGTATTGTCTGTGCAACAGCTACCCCGGACTATCCTGGGTTTCCTTCTGTTGCCTGTATGATCGCAGAACAATTCGGCATAACCGGACCAGCTCTGGATGTAAGTGCCGGTTGCACCGGCTTCATCTACGCCTTGGAAGTAGCCCGGGCCATGATCGCCACGGGTTCCATGAAGAATGCCCTCGTGGTAGGAGCAGAAAAACTCTCAGGTGTAGTTGACTGGAAAGACCGAAACACCTGCGTACTCTTTGGAGATGGAGCAGGATGCGCTTTGCTTGAATGCTCAGACCAAGAGGAAACGGGTCTCATCGACACCTTGCTCAAGGCTGAAGCCGCCGGGACCAAGGCTCTGACCATCCATCCTGAAACACATGCCATCGAGATGGACGGCCGAGCGGTCTACTCCTTTGCGGTGAGAACGATTGGAGATACCATCCTGGCACTGGTTGAACGAAATAATCTGAATCTGGATTCCATTGACTGGATTGTCCCGCACCAAGCAAACCGAAGAATCATCCAGGCCTGTTCCAAGCGGTACGGAATCGCAGAAGAGAAGTTCTACATGAACATCGATCGATTTGCCAACACCTCAGCGGCATCCATCCCACTTGCACTCAGGGAGATGGACAGAGCAGGATTGCTCAAGAAGGGCCATAAAATTCTGATGGTTGGATTCGGAGCAGGACTGACCTACGGAGGAACTCTACTTACATGGACGTATTGATAGCACTCTACCCCGGACAGGGGTCGCAGAAACCGAAGATGGCCCTGGATCTCTATGATGCAAGCAAGCAGGTAAGAGATCTCTTTGCACTCGCAAGTGATGTCAGTGGCCTGGACTTATACCGATTGCTCGCTGAAGGCAGCGAAGAGGAATTGAAACAGACTGTAGCCACTCAGCTTGCGGTAACCCTTGCCAGTCGAAGTGCATACCTGAGGCTTACCGAGCTTGGATTCTCATTTGCTGCCCATAGTGGGTTCAGCCTCGGCGAACTCTCTGCCTTTGCAGGAGGAGGCATCCTCGATGATGAAACGCTTTTCTCCTTGATCAACAAACGGGCAGTATTGATGGACGAAGAAGCAAGAAAGATTGAAGAGGCACAGGGAAAGCTGGGGATGGCAGCCATCATTGGGTTGGACTATGCAACAGTTGAACAAGCCCTGGAAGAAGCACAAATCCCAGGACTGTATGCATCCAATGACAACAGCACTACACAGGTAGTTATCGCTGGTTTGCAGGAGAGCATCGCCCAAGGTAAGGAAGTCCTGCAGGCAAAGGGAGCGAGGAGAGTCATTCCCCTGAGGGTTTCCGGTCCATTCCACACCCCCTTCATGGAGGGAGCAACTGAACCCTTCTCTTCCTACTTGCAAACACTCAATTTCAAGAATCCCCACTCCTTGGTGATTTCGAGTGTGGATGGGGATGTGATCAAGGACTCTCAGCAAGCAAAGGAGCATCTGGCAATGCAATTGGCAAAACCTGTGCGCTGGACGGAGGCAATGAAGCATCTCTCTTCCTTGGCACAGGAGAAGCATGCACAGGTAGCTGAAACCGGGTTTGGAACGGTACTCAGCGGGCTTTGGAAGAACAGTAATGCGGAAATCCCTTGCCGAAATCTCGGCAGTGAGGATGCAATCTGGAATTACAAGAAGGAATTGGAATCATGAGTGAAAAGAAACACGCCCTGGTGACCGGAGGGTCACGGGGAATTGGTAGAACAATCATAGAGACATTGCTGAATGAAGGATACGAAGTTTGGTACCTCTCCAGGAGCAAGGCAGAAGGACTGGAAGCAAATCACATCAGTTGTGATATGGCAGACAGGGAGAGTGTTGCCTCCGCACTGGAAGCGGTGGTCAGTGAAGCAACATACATCGATGTCCTGGTAAACAACGCAGGCATCACCCGTGACGGATTGATCATGAGGATGAAAGATGAAGCCTGGGATGATGTTATTGCCGTCAACCTTACTTCAGTATTCCTCACCTGCAGGAGGATCGGTCGACTGATGGCAACCCAGCGAAAAGGAGCCATCGTAAACATCTCCAGCGTGGTCGGGATTGTGGGTAATGGTGGACAGACCAATTATGCAGCCAGCAAGGCTGGCATTATTGGATTCTCCAAGAGCCTTGCCAAGGAACTTGCCGGAAGAAATGTACGGGTCAATGTGGTAGCCCCTGGATTCATTGAGACTGCCATGACTGAGGTACTTTCAGAGAAGTTGAAGGACCAGATCAAAGATCAGATTCCCCTGTCAAGAATTGGAAATACGGAAGAGGTTGCCCAGAGCGTGGCCTTCCTCGCAAGCGATAAAGCATCCTACATCACCGGCCAGGTTCTGGCTGTCGATGGTGGGATGGCAATGTAAGGAGTCAAGAGATGGAACGTGTGGTAGTAACCGGTATGGGAACTGTCAATCCACTGGGGACAGAGGTGGAACAGTTCTGGAAGCAGATACAGGCAGGAGCCTGTGGCATCGATAAGATCACCAGGTTCGATACGACCGACTATCCAGCCAAGATTGCAGGGGAAGTCAGGGATTTTGATCCCTCTGACCTACTCGACCGTAAGGAGCTGAGAGGTATGGCTAATTTTACCAAGTTTGCCGCTCACGCTGCCGTACAGGCAATGAATCAAGCAAAACTGGAGAAAGGTTCCTTCGACCCCTACAGAAGTGGCGTCTATGTTGGAAACGGTATTGGAGGATTCGAAGTTGCGGAGGAGAACCTTGCAAAGCTCTTTGACAGAGGCCCACACGCTGTAGCTCCCCTAACCATCCCCAAGCTTATCAGCAACGAGGCTGCTGGGAATATTGCAATTCACTTCGGTATACAAGGACCTTGTCGCACCACGGTCACAGCATGTGCATCCGGAACCGACGCTATCGGGGATGCGTTCAACTCGATCCGCTTTGGTCTGGTTGATATGGCACTGGCAGGTGGTACGGAGGCTGCAATCACCGAGCTCAGCGTGGCTGGATTCTGCCGCCTTCAGGCCTTGGCTACCAAGTACAACGATACACCCAAGATTGCCAGCCGACCGTTCGACAAGGAACGTGATGGGTTTGTCATGGGAGAGGGAGCTGGGATGCTTGTACTTGAATCTCTTTCGCATGCCAAGAAGCGCGGGGCAACCATCCTCGGTGAAATCGCCGGCTACAGCATGACCTGTGACGCGTTCCACCTCACCGCCCCCAATCCAGACGGGGAAGGAGCTGCCCGAGCCATGAAACAGGCGATCGAGATGGCAGGGGCAAGTCTTGATGAGGTTGATTACATCAATGCCCATGGCACAAGTACTGCGGCTAACGACTCCATGGAGACCAAGGCGATCAAGCGGGTATTCGGCGATGGTGCGTATAAGCTCAAGGTCTCATCAACCAAATCCATGACCAGTCACTTGGTTGGGGCAGCAGGAGCTGTTGAGGCTATCATCTGCCTATTGGCCATTAGGGACCAGTACTTCCCTTGTACGCTCAACCAGACGGATCCAGACAGTGAGTGTGATCTTGACTATGTACCGAACAAAGGAATGAATGGTACAATTCGCTATGCTGTCAGCAATTCTTTGGGCTTTGGTGGCCATAATGGTGTGCTTGTATTTAAGGCCTATCAGGAAAACTAAGGAGAAGAAACCATGCCAGAACAGTTTGAAACGCCAGAGGAACTACTTCCTCACCGAGATCCTTTTCTGTTCCTCGATGAATTGATCGAGGCTGATGAGAAACACACCGTTGCAAAACGTGTATTCACTGAAGATCATTTCTTCTTCAAGGGGCACTTTCCAAGTTACCCGGTGGTACCTGGGGTCATTCTTGTGGAGACCTTGGCACAGTGCGGCGGTGCCGGGCTGATCCAGACAGGGATTCTTCCTCATGGTGCCTTCTTCGTGTTGGCTTCCATTGAGAAGGCAAAGTTCCGAAACCAGGTACGCCCTAACGACTGTGCTATCATTGAAGTACATAATGTGAGAGTAAGCAAAGTGATGGTTCGTCAGAAGGGAACCATTACCATCAACGGGAATGTTGCAGCTGAAGCATCCTGGATGTGCATCGTCAATAGCAAACAAGAAAGGATTTAGTTGTGATCATCACGAAAAAAGTAATGCGTAATGTCTCTCTTACCGCTCACCCCGAAGGGTGCAAGCGGTATGTCCAACAGCAAATAGACTGGGTGAAAAACCAGGCACAGAACGGGGAGGACACGCGCTATTCCAATCCTACCCAGGAATTACTTCCAAAGCGAGTGCTCGTCATTGGAGGATCCACAGGATATGGTCTTTCCAGCCGGATCGTAGCTGCCTACACCGGAGGAGCTGACACCATTAATGTGTCCTTCGAACGTGAACCAGCCGAGAAAAAAACAGCAACCCCTGGTTGGTACAATACCATGGCCTTCGAGCAACAAGCCAAGAAGGATGGTATGAAGGCATGTTCTGTTTTCGGTGATGCATTCAGCACCTCGATCAAGGAAGAGACTGCCCGGAAAATCAAGGAAGAACTTGGGCAAGTGGATCTGGTTATCTACAGCCTTGCAAGTCCACTCAGGAATGATCCTGTTACTGGGGTGACCTATCGTTCGGTACTCAAGCCCATAGGCAAGCCATTCACTGCCCTGTCGGTAGACTTGGATGATGATGTGGTTAAACAAGCGACCATTGACCCGGCTACTGATGAGCAAGTACAGGATACTGTCAAGGTCATGGGGGGAGAGGACTGGAGCCTCTGGGTTGACTATCTGCTTGAGCAGGGACTGCTCGCAGAGGGTGCCATGACTGTTGCATACTCCTACATTGGTCCCAGGATAACCTACCCCGTCTATCGGGAAGGGACCATCGGGAAGGCAAAGGAACACCTGGAGAACAGTGCAAGTGCATTGACTGATAAACTCGAAGCCATTGGAGGTAAAGCCTTTGTTTCCGTAAACAAAGCCCTTGTTACCCGTGCAAGCGCAGTTATCCCAGTGGTACCACTCTACATGGCTCTGCTCTATCAAGTGATGAAAGAGAAGAACATCCACGAGCACTGCACACAGCAGATCTATCGATTGTTCCTGGGCCAGCTCTACACCAAAGAAGAGATTCCAACCGATCAGAAAGGACGACTCAGGGTAGATGATTGGGAGATGCTTGAAGAGGTCCAGAATGAGGTGGAACGCCGGTGGGCTCTCCAAAAGGAAGGGCAACCGCTTCTGCAAGGGGATTTGGACGGAGTATTGGAGGAGTATGAGCATATCCATGGATTCGGTTTCCCTGAAATCGACTACAAAGCAGATATTGATCCAAGAATAGTCTGAGGAGTATATGGGCAACTTCCGCTCGGAAGTTGCCTTTTCTTTTGTATCTCGCGAAGATGTACTAGAAGATGAGTGTCATGCTGTCAGAAATAATCAACAAGTTACTACTCCCTCTCCATGAATTCTTCCCTTCCAGACCTATAAAGTTACCTCCTTTCTATTCTTTTTCCTCTTGAGTTGCGTTATTATGGATACACCATGCAAAAACCAGTGACCATGAAAGACATTGCAAAAAAATTGTCGGTGACCTCTGTAACCGTTTCAAAAGCACTCTCAGGTAAAGAGGGGGTGAGTGATGAACTTCGCAAGGAAATCATTCAGGCAGCCAAGGAGATGGGATACAGGAAACACCTTGTTTCCAAGGAGAATAAAGAGGGATCCACCCATAATGTAGGTATTCTCATCAGTGAACGGCATATGAAGGGGGACTGTGCCTATATGCGTATCCAACAGGAAATATGCAGGCAGTTACTCCAGAATGGATATTACGGGATCGTGGAACTTGTTGCACATCATGAGGAGGAAGAGGGAACACTCCCCAGGATATTGCAGGACAGCAAGGTGGATGGGCTTATTCTTCTTGCCCAGATGAGACCTAGCTATGTGAATCGTCTCCTCAGTGTTGAGCTACCCTATATCTTTGTTGATTTCTTCTATGAGAACTATCACGCAGATGCTGTCATCTGCGACAATGTATATGGGGGATATTCGCTCACCAACCATCTGATCAGCCTCGGTCACCGTCATATCGTATTCGTGGGAAATCCCATGTATTCCACTGTTGTGATGGACCGCTACCTGGGATACTACAAAGCACTCATGGAGCATGGTCTTACCATGGATCCTTCATTGGTCATCCATGACTATTCAGATTTTGGTGAACGCAATGATCTGGTTATCAATTCAGAACAAGCAACTGCCTATGTATGCAGCACCTGTGAAACAGCATATCGATTGATGAAGCATCTTCAGGAGCACGAGTTGAAGGTCCCAGAGCAGGCATCCATTGTAGGATTTGACGAGGATCTGTACACAACACTCTCCAATCCTCCCTTGACCACCTTCTCAGTCGATATCCCGCTTATGGCATTGAGTGCCGCTCAAAGCATTGTAAGCAAGATTGAGAACCCAGAATTTCATTTTGGGAGGAAGACTATCAGTGGATCACTACATGTTCGCCAGTCCTCTTCCCGAATCACCCCGGCAGAGTGGGATTCCTTGAATAAATTTGGTTGACCCTGACACCTCCCTCCATAGCCCAGCAATCACAGTCGGATGACCTGTCATAAAAACTACCTTCGTTGCAGGTAGTTTTTGACTATCTGCATGCTTTTTTTTCCTGTCAAAACCCTGTAAAAATCCCCAATTTCATCCATACCACCTACCTTTGTAATAAAACTTTGTTAATTTTCTATACATAAGGTTGTTTTCCATGAAATTTCGTTTATAACTTAAATTAAAGTTATCACAAACTTAACAAAAGGAGTCGACTATGATCAAAAAGTGTATCACACTGTTGCTCTGTGCTAGCGTCATGCTCTCCAGCATGCTGTTCGCAGGAGGTAAAACCGAAACTGCCCCAGCAGAGCCAAGAGATATCTCTTCAATGGAAGAGGTAGACAGGAATGTCTCCATGGAACTGACATTTCTCACCCACAAGCAAGGAATGGAAGAAGAATTTTCAGTCTACCAGAAAGAGTTCAACAAGAAATATCCCAATGTAAAGATTGTCTATGAACCAATCGGTGACTATAAGGGCAATATTGAGATTCGCTGGACAAGCAACAACTGGGGAGACATGTGCATGATACCTCATAACTTCATCAGCGAGACCCAGCTTCCCCAGCTCTTTGCACCACTGGGAAGGGTTTCTGATTTTGATAAGAAGTACGAATTTGCCTCCGCATTCTCCATCGACGGTGATGTCTACGGCATATCTTCAACAGGCACTGCCTATGGAGTGCTCTACAATACAGCGGTATTGCGTGATGCCGGTGTTACAGAGATTCCCAAAACCCCCCAGGCATTCTTCGATGCACTTCGCAAGGTGCGGGCAAATACCGATGCAATTCCCCTTTACTGCAACTATGGGGCAGGATCAAGGCTTGCAGACTGGGAGTGGAACGCCAGGGGAAGTCTTACCGGCGACGCAAACTACAAAAACAAGCTGATCTATATGGAAAACCCGTTCTCATCAGGCAAGCCTTACAATACCGTTATGAGAATGCTCTATGATGTGGTGGCTGAAGGATTGGTGGAAGAGGATCCTGCTACATCGACCTGGGATACCTGCAAGAACCTTCTCGCCCAGGGAAAGGTTGCAGCAACGGTAATTGGATCATGGGCTACAGCCGACACACAAAAGACTGCAGAGAACCCATCCGATATCGTCTTTGCTGCATTCCCCTGGAACAATGACGGGAAGCAGTATGCCACAATCGCTGCAGACTATGCCTATGCGATCAACAAGAACATAAGTGATGAACGCTACCAGGTGGCCCGAGACTACATCATCTATCTGACCGAGGAGTCAGGTTTCTCATTCGATGCAGGCGGAACTCCCATCATGAAAGGCGAGTCATATCCTAAGACTCTTGCCGCACTACAGGAAGCGAATGTCACCCTGGTGCTGGACACCCCTCCCCATCCAGATGATATCGGTCTTTTTGATGAGCTGAACTCGGAGTCTGAGCTGTATCTTGGTAAGTATCCTGAGAAGGCCAGGGTCGTGGAAGCTGCAATGGGCCAGACCAATGAAAGTTTCGATGCCATTATGGCTGACTGGAATGCTCGTTGGACAGCCGCACAGGTTTCAATAATCGGAGAAGACTACGCTTCGATGAATCGCTATAAATAAGAGATCAACCCAGCTCTAGGAAGTTGGTCCATCGCTCTCCTGTCCCTCGACAGGGGAGCATTACTGAAAAAGGTTTAAGGCACACTACATGGATACATTTCAGAAGACAAAACTCCAATCAATCCTGGACAGGAGAGAGGTACAGAAGTGGATGGTCATTGTCACCTTCACCCTCACTCCTCTGGCTCTTCTCATCATCTTCACCTACCTTCCTTTCGCAAAAATGATTGAGTTCAGTTTTTTCAAGATGAAGTATCTTGGCCCACGGAATTTCGTTGGTTTCAAGAACTACCAGGACGTCTTTACACGAACAGATACAAGGGCAGCCATTCTCAACAGTTTCTACTACATGGGGGCTGGAGTCATCCAACTCTCCCTTGCCTTGTACTTCGCGACAGTCCTTAGCTTCAAGGTACGCTGCGGGAACTTCTTCAAGGCTACGCTCTTCTTCCCCTTCCTTGTATGCGGCATCGCAATGGGATTCATCTTCCGCTACTTTTACACACGAGGCCTGGTCCTCGATTCCGTCTTGGCCCTTGTTGGCTTTGACAAGGAACTCCTGCCATTCTGGCTTGGGGAGCGTTCAATAAACAACTACAGCATTGCAGCAACCTCAATCTGGCGCTATATGGGCCAGAGCATGGTGTTGTTCATTGGGGCGATACAGTCCATCAGCCCGGAGTTCTATGAGGCAGCAGAAATTGACGGGGCAACAAGGATGCAGCAATTCCGCTATATCATCTTCCCCATGCTGAAACCCATCATAACATTGAACATCATGCTAATGATCAAGGGATCGTTTAGCGCCTTTGAGGGCCCCTATGTCATCACAAACGGCATGAACGGAACAGCCACATTCGTGGTGCTCATGCATCAGCTTGCACACGAAGCTGGCAAGGTTGGGCTTGCCTCTGCAATGGCAATCGTATTGCTCCTGATCATCATCATAGGGACAATTCTCCAAAAGTTTCTCTACAATCTTCTCTTCTCTGAAAAATCGGGAGGAATCCTATGAGACCCAAGACACAGTATGTGCTTCGTTTCTGCACCTATCTCTCGCTTACACTCGGGGCATTCGTATCCCTTCTCCCACTGGTTACAGTACTCTTTGCTTCATTCAAGACACCAAAGGAATTTGGGTTTTCCGGTGCACTGGCACTTCCTCAGAGCTGGATGTATTTAGGAAACTATATTACTGCCTGGACAAAAGCAAAGATGATGCTTGCATTCTGGAATACCTCCCTGATCCTAATCTTCACGTTGGCCGGATCTATCATCACAGGGACGATGATAGCCTACATCCTTAGCCGTTTTTCCTTCAAGGGAAGGAATTTTCTCAAGGGAGCATTCCTGGTGGCCAACCTTATTCCAGGGGTGACCATGCAGGTCAGCACCTACAGGATCATGACCTCACTCGGGTTGGTAAACTCAATTCCAGGCATTGTTATGCTCTACACCGGAACGGATATCATCGCAATTTACATATTTCTCCAGTTCTTCGAGAGCATACCCCACTCTCTCGACGAGGCAGCCTACATCGATGGAGCTTCATATTTCACCATTTTCTTCAAGATACTCTTTCCTCTGGTAAAACCTGCCACCGTCACCGTCCTTATCCTCAAAGGAGTGGCAGTCTACAAGGAGTACTATCTTGCGAACCTCTATTTGCAATCAAAAACACGATACGTTACGGTTTCCACATCTCTTTATACCTTTACCGGTGAATACGGAAACCAGTATAACTATATTTGTGCAGGAGTCATGATAACGATCATTCCCGTACTGATTGCGTTCATTTTCCTGCAACGGTACATCTACAACGGCATTGCCAGAGGAGCAGTTAAAGAATGAAAGAAACCCTTGGAATCCAAGCAAAGCGTCATCTCACCCAGGTCATCATTCCATTCTGGCTCAGACTGAAGGATGAGGAGTACGGCGGTTTCTACGGGAACGTAGGCTTTGACCTGACCTGCTACAAGAAGGCAACGAAGGGTGTGGTACAAACATGCAGGATCCTCTACTTCTTCAGTGAGGCTTCCCTTCTTCTGCATGATGAGGCTTGCCGCAATGCGGCTGACCATGCCTATCAATTTCTGCTCAGCCATGCGTTCGATGCAACCTATGGGGGACTCTACTGGTCCCTCTCCCATGACGGGGAGAGGGAAGATACGGTGAAGAGCAGTTTCTGTTTCGCCCATGGGATCCTCGCGCTCACCTCCTACTACCGACTCACAGGGAAAATGGAAGCTCTTGAGAGGGCAATACAGCTAAGGCAGATGATCGACCAACATTTCACGGATACCGTTGGCTACCATGAGGTACTTCGTCAGGACTTCTCTATAATGGGAGCAGGAGACGGCCGATTCTCAAAGGGCTCCTATGGTGGTACCAAGACCATGAATACCTTGTTGCATCTCCTTGAGGCATATCAAAATCTCTATCTTGTGCAGGAAGATGCATCACTTTTGGAAAAGATTGACGAGATCAGCTCACTCTTCATCAACACAGTATATGACAATGAGGAGAAAACGTTGACGATATACTTCGATGATGCCATGAAACGCGCCAGTTCCTATCGTTCATATGGACATGAAATTGAGGCAAGCTGGATGCTCAGCAATCTGGCCAGCAGAATCCCCCTGTGCAGGTATGCAAAGGAATTGGTTGATCTCAGTGACATCCTTGCCGAGGAGGTGCTAGATAGAGCATTCCGGGACAACTCAGTAATGGATGAAACCCATAACAGGGAAGCAAGGGCAAAAAGGGTACATTGGGTGCAGGCTGAGGCAATCCTCGGGTTCATCTCGGCATATCAACGAAAATCGGAACAGACGAAGTACCTGGAAGCTGCAACCTCTGTCTGGGATTTTGTCATGCAGCACCTCGTTGATAAGCGAGAACACAGTGAATGGTTGTACATGGTTGACTCACAAGGGAACATCACTGACCAAAGAGCACTGGTATGGTCCTGGAAGGGGCCCTACAACAATGGCCGTATGTGCATGGAACTGATCAAAAGGTGTACACTATAAGCATGGAACAATTCAGATACGAAACACATCTCCATACGAATGAGGCCAGTGCCTGTGCATTGAGCTGTGGGGCAGACTATGTACCTCTTTACCAGAAAGCAGGATACCAAGGCCTTATCGTTACCGATCATTTCTTCAATGGGAACACCTCAATACCATCTTCCTGGAGCTGGCAACGCCGGGTTGAGGCCTTCTGTAAAGGCTATGAACATGCAAAACTGCTAGGAGATCAACTTGATTTCTCAGTGTTCTTCGGCTGGGAAACATCATTTGGCAATGATGAATACCTTATTTATGGATTGGACAAACAATGGTTGTTGGATAATCCGGAGGTTATGGAATGGGATCATGAAACACTATATTCGAGGGTAGATGCTGATGGCGGATGCATTATTCAAGCACACCCATTCAGGGAACGATCCTACCTCTCGGCGATCAACCTCTACCCACACGTAGTACACGGGATAGAGGTGGTGAACGGAGAAAATGAACCGGAGTTTGACAGGAAAGCCTACGCATATGCAAAAGCGTTCAACCTGGCAATGACCAGCGGGAGCGACATCCATACCACTGACAAGATCGGCCCCACCCTCAAGGGAATGGCATTCGGTGAGCCCCTGCAATCGATCGCCGATTTTGTAGCTGCAATCAAGGGTCATTCCTCCTACCATCTTATCGGGGAGGAGGAGCGTTTTGAGCCCCCTTTTATCAACCACTCTGATTTACCGATTTACCTGCATACGTGTTCTACCAGCAATAGGATGGAAGCTGAAAGTAATTAGAAGGACAGCACTGAGTGATTTCATCCTATCCTTTTTCGACAACCTGAATCAAAACACATGAAGAGACCCTCGTCAGGGGGTCTCATATGTCTCAAGCTATATATTATCAATCTATTTCATTCCTTATTTGGTATATTTTTATTGTCTATTATTAAAATTGGATCTATTTGCTTTTGTTCAAATAATGAACAATTCAACACTATGTTCAGCACCATCATTGCAAGAGTTTAGACAGGTGTGATACATTTTTCTCACTTATGAAACTACTTAGAAAACAAATCATGTTCATGCTCATCCTTTCCTTGGTACTCGTTACCACTGGATGTACAAAGGATGAGCAAAACACTGTGCAAACAAGCACAGTAGAAAAGTCGGAACCAGAAACCCCTCTGCAAGTTGGAATGATGAGTGCAGTTGATGCAGCCCCCTTCTACCATGCATTGGAAGCAGGTTACTACGAAGAGGAAGGGGTTGATGTTGAATTGGTACTCTTCACCAACGGCCAGCATCGCCAGACAGCACTGCAGACACAGCAGGTTGATGGAGCCATGAGTGACTTGGTAGCCCTTATCACCCAGAGCACCAGTGATTTTCGCCTGATCGGTACGCTCTCGACAGACGGAGATTTCCCCTTGCTTGCATCCGGCCCACTTACGGAGGGAACAACGATAACGGCTGGAACGATGGAAATCAGCGTGACCAACTATCTCCTTGATGCATACCTGGGAGATCGATATGACGTTAAAAAGGTGTTCATCAATGAAATTCCTGCCCGTTTGGAAGCTGTCGTCTCCTCTCAATTGGATACAGGCATCTTCCCTGAACCATTTGCCAGTATCGGGGCACTCAGGAATTTGGAGAAGCTCACATTTGAAGGGATACCGGAAGAGAGCCTGAACATCATTGCTTTCACCGAAAAGGCAATACAAGAGAAAGAAAGCCAGATTGCCGGATTTCATCGGGCATACGGTAGAGCAGTCAAGGATATCCAACGTGACCCTGAGCTTGCTCGCACTGCTCTCATGAATGCAATTCAGGCACTGCCGGAAGCAATACGTGAGACCATGGGCCTTCCTGAGTACCATGAGCCTTCCCTTCCAAGCGAATCCTTCACGAATGAGATCATCTCCTGGACTGAGGGCGTAACCGGAGCCAAGTATTCAGCAGGTGCCAAGGAACTCTTTGATACAAGGTTTGTAAACGCCTTATGATACTCTCCCTCACCGATGCCAAGCTTGACTATCCCAAGACCACTGCCTTTGAGCACTTTTCCTTGAATGTGAAGGCTGGGGAGATGGTCAGCATCATCGGTCCGAGCGGGTGTGGAAAAACCAGCCTGCTCTACACTATTGCCGGATTGTTGCCACTCTCTGAAGGAACCATACAGAGAGCTGTTGGAATTGAGGGTGTAGCCCTCATGTTCCAACAGGACCGACTTCTTCCATGGAAACGCGTCATCAACAATGTGTTGCTCGGCCTTCCTGGGGAGAAGACTGACGAGGCTGAAGAACTGCTACAGTCCATGGGGCTGGGAGCTGTGATGCAACACTATCCCCATGAGCTCAGCGGAGGGATGAGGCAGCGTGTGGCGTTGGCAAGAGCATTAATTAGGAAACCTAACATACTATTGCTTGATGAACCACTTGCAAGCCTTGATGAACAGCAGCGAGAGATGCTCCAAAATGATATCAAGGAGTATGTAAGGCACCACTGCATAACACTGATTCTTGTAACACATAGCCTTCAGGAGGCAGTATTCATGGGAAGCAGGATTGTTATGATGACTAACAAAGGGGTTTCTTACGAGTTGCATAACCAGTTCCATGGAGAAGCCAACCTTCGCACTCGTGATGAGTTCTTCACTATGCAGAAGACGTTGCGCCATCATATGGAGGCTATGCAATGAAGTACCTTAGAGGGATGTTAGTAGTACTTGTACTCTGGTACATAGCAGCATTCTTTGTTGCCTCGCCCGTTATCCCATTTCCCCATACTGTCTTCATGTATGCCATAGGACAATTCATCCCTCAAGAGATGCACCTGCATCTTCTCTATTCCCTTTACAGAATACTCTCGGGATTGTTCATTGCGCTCTTCTTTGCCATTCCCACAGGAATGATCGCGGGGAGAGTCCCTGCATTGGACCGACTGATCTCCCCAGTTCTCTATCTACTCTATCCACTACCAAAGATTGCTTTTCTGCCGGTGTTCATGGTATTGCTGGGTATTGGAGACCTCTCCAAGATCATCTTGATTTCCGTCATCATCTATTTCCCTGCCTCAGTAACCATACGGGATGGGGTTAAGGAAATCCCGTTTGAATTTCTCCAATTGGCAGAAGCATATCACCTAAGTAGAAAACAGGTCCTGAAAGATATCATCTGGCCCGCAATCCTGCCTCGGATATTCTCTTCCCTGCGCATCACACTGGGCATTTCTCTCTCTGTGTTATTTATCAGCGAGACCTATGCTGCATCCCATGGACTGGGGTACTCGATCATGAACTACTGGGTCATGGCCCAGTACACAGGTATGTATGCAGCGATCATGCTACTCAGTCTTCTTGGTTTGCTGCTCTACATCATTGTAGACTGGGTAGAGAGGCTTTGCGTACATCCACACATAGAATAAGAGCTTTCCTTTGCACGCTTTATCTATCAAACTGACGATAAGGAGTCATAACAAATGCAAAACACAGACCACCTCATCGCCCTGCTCCATGAACAGATGTTCAACTATGAAAGAGGTAATCCTGAACGTATTGCTCACCTAACCAAGGTCCACGACTATGCCAGGACGATTGGCTTACTTGAAGGCCTTGATGAGGAAACATTAGTAACTTTAGAAGCAGCCGCACTTGTGCATGATATTGGTATAAAGGTGTCCTTGGAAAAGTACGGGAGCAGCAGAGGTGATTTGCAGGAGAAGGAAGGATCTCCTCTTGCCAGCGCCCTCCTGACAAAGCTTGCTTTTCCCTCTTCAATGATCGAACGAGTAGTATTCTTGGTAGGGCATCACCACACCTACACAAATATCGAAGGAATCGACTACCAGATCCTCGTTGAAAGTGACTTCTTGGTTAATCTCCAAGAGAAGAAAACAGGCATTGAAGCAATTAGAAAGGTATATGAGGAGATTTTTAAGACAAAGTCAGGAAAACAGTTATGCGTGGAGATGTTTGGGATATAGGAATCTCTTCAACTAGAGCAATCTCACCTTGCGCTATAACAGAAAGGTGACTTATCATAAAAACATGCTTGTTCTATTAGAATAAAAATCCCCTCTTGGAGGCTTCCCATGAGACGACCTATCCGCTCTCTACTTTATCGCCGGTTGCTTGATTGCAATGACCTTGTTCCTGATCGGTTGTGAGGAGGAGATCATCTTAGAATCTCAAGGGGAGATTTGGCTAGAAATTACATACAACGAAGAAGCTGCAAATTATGAAATTGAAATATCAAATCCTGACAATCCTTCAGCATCAGGTGAAGGCACTTATATAATCAAGAATGATTCTCCCGACTTGCTCCCTGATTCTACTCCTGAAGAAGGAACAGAAATCTATATCTTTGATACTCTATCTTTTGGTACTTGGGAGATCACAGTCATCGAACACACAATCTCTGATGAGACGGTCGAAAATGAAGAAGGTGGTGAAGACAATTTGGATGTGACAGATACAAGAACCAGATCTTTCACAATTGACAGCACAACACCTAAGACAGTCTCTTTAGATTTCACTACTCCTGAACCAACGGAATAATAGATAGTTACTCTTCTACGCCAATCCCCATAGAACCTACTGTTCGTGGGGATTCTTTCTGTTCATCTCAACATTCACATTTGGCCATGAATATGTGAATTTAAACATTGAATTCACATACATATAGATCTACTCTTCCCCAATAATCGGAATCTGGATTTCAGTGATGAATCTACTGCTATCCCGCTCAACAAACTGGTCAAGAATATTGAAGTTGACCTCCCAATCAGCAAGACGATACTCCCCTCTCTCTTCCCTGATTCTGTCAATTGCTGTCTCTATTGTCTCGTAAGAACCCTTATGGTACCCACAGAGAAAAGAGCCTCCCTTGATAATTGACACATCATGGATTGAAGGCATCTCTGATTCTTCAGGGGTGTACTCGAAAAGATACGCCCCAAACTGTTTTGTATTCTCCCGATAAAACACCAAGGTTGGGTGAAAGTAGAATACATCCGATCCGTAAAGAGTCTCCTCTGAACCGATATCTAGATAGTACCGGTCAGGGAATGTCTTCACCTGTACCTCCTGCAGACTCACCTGAGGAAGCTGCACCTTGATAAACTCAATCTTTCGCTGGATTGCCGAATCGATGGAAATAAGTTCTTGCCATCTTTGCCTCAGAAGCGAAGACTGCCCTTGCAATCGTTCAATGGTATGATCGAGCGTTCTGCTATCCAAATACTCCCGGATTTGCTCCAAGGAGTACCCCAAACGCTTCAAATACCGAATGGAAGCTACCTGGTAGACCTGGTCAAACTTGTATAGACGATACCCGTTTGCATGATTCCTATGGGAAGGAACCAACAATCCAATCTTGTCATAATAGCGTAACGTCTGCACATCGATGGCAAACAAATCTGCCAATTCCCCAATGGTGAAAAAGTCTTTCATGGAGCAATATTAGCGCTTGTCTCGTACATACGGAACCCCAAGGGAGGCAGGATCCTGACTCTTTCCTATGGAGAAAAGCAGTACCAAAATTGTCACTAGGTAGGGGAACATCGCAAACACCTGAGAAGGAATCGCAGAGCCCATTGTCTGCAGTCGTATCTGTAGAGCTTCAGCTGAGCCAATAACCATCGCAGCTGCCAGGACTCCAAGAGGATTCCGTCGCCCAAGAATGACCGTAACCAAAGCAATATACCCCTTCCCGCTGGTGAGATTCTCCTGGAAGAACCCGAGTTTCACTGTTGAAAGGTAGGCTCCCCCCAGGCCACCAAGCACCCCGTTGATACAGGCAGCCCCATAACGAACCATATTCACCCTAATACCCGCAGTATCAGCAGCCCGTGGGTTCTCTCCCACTGCCTTGAGAATGACTCCCCACTCAGTTTTATAGAACAACACCAACAGCAGTATCACACAGAGGAACAACATATATACGAAAGGATCTTGGTCAAACAATGCTGGCCCAATGATAGGAATCCTGTGAAGTAAGGGAAGCTTTACACGGTTGATAATTTCAATGGAAGGAAGCGTGGTAGTCTTACCGAACTGAATCAGGAACAAGAAACTGGTCAAGCCCAGAAACAGAAAGTTCAAGGCAAGGCCAGCAATTGTCTGGTCAGCCTTGTGGTGAATGCTCAGTACCGCATGGATCATGCTGGCGGCCACACCACCGGCAATGCCGGCAAGCAGACCAAGCCCTACGCTGGAAGTCTGGAACATCGCCCAAAAGCTGAAATATGCCCCACTGAGCATAATGGCTTCTACTCCAATATTGCTTATCCCAGCGCGTTCACTTACGGTCTCTCCCAATCCAGCGAGTGCGATAGGAGTTGCCATTCGGATGGTTGCCGCTAAAAAGGTTGTGATCAGGGTAAGAGTTACAGGATTCATCCTACGCCTCCTTGAAGCTAAAGAACTGCTTCCGTGCCAAAATCATAATGACCAACAACCCCATGATGATACTGGCAATAGATGTAGGAACACCACTACTACGCTGCATTGCCATCGATCCAACCTGCAACGCCGCGATGCCCAACGAGCTAAGGATAATCCAAAATGGGTGGTTCTTTCCCAGAAGGGAAACCACGATAGCCAAGTATCCATAGCTTGGACTGATTCCTTCGATCAAGCGATGGTGTAAGCCAGCAATCTCACTAACCCCAGCCAAACCAGCAAGGCCTCCACTGAGCAATGCGGAAAATACCATGTGACTCCTCACAGAAATACCGCTACATACACTAGCTCGTTTATTAAGGCCCACAGCCCGCATACAGAACCCCGTTGACGTCCTAAACATCAGCAAGTAGACCAAAATGGCGCAAATCAGGGCGAGTAGGAATCCTGCATGCAGGCGTGTAGGCAAAAGCAACATAGGGAAATAGGAAGCGGGAGGCAACATCGGTGACATTGGATAGGGATAGGAGGGATCCTTCAGACTCGTCCGTACCAAGATCCCCACCAAGTTGATGGCGATGTAATTCAACATAATGGTATTGATGATCTCAGAGAGACCAAACTTGGCCTTAAGGATACCAGGGATCACGGACCACAGTCCGCCGGCCAAAAACCCAACCAACATGGAAAAAAAGATCATCAGCACTGGAGGCAATGAAGGAAACGTCATCCCCAACCAAGTAATTGCAATTGCCCCTAGGTAAATCTGACCCTCTGCACCAATATTGATGAACCCGGTACGGAACCCGACTGAAACACCCAAGGCAGCAAGCATCAAGGGCGTTGCTCGTACCAAGACCTCCCCGATTGAATACGTTGACCCCACAATACCCCGTATAAAACTGGAGATAGATGAGGGAATACTGCTCCCTACCATGGCGATCAGAAGCAGTGAAACACCCAGTACAATACCGGTCACCACAGTGAGCGAGAGAAGATTGGAAACAGACCGTTTCATGCCTCCCTCCCTGCAGGGGAGCCTGCCATCAATAGCCCAAGATAGGTCAAATCAACATCTCCTTCGCTTTCGATCACATCAACGATCTGTCCACGATACATCACAGCTATGCTGTCACTTAGATCCAGTATCTCCTCAAGGTCAGAAGAGATCAAAATAACGGCAGAGCCTTGTCTTCTGAGCTCTAACAGTGTCTTGTGTACATCCTCGGTCGAACCTACGTCCAGACCTCGTGTAGGCTGGCAGGCAATGACCACCTTGGCATTTCCAGCCAATTCGCGGGCAAGTATCAACTTCTGTTGATTCCCCCCCGAGAGATACCGTACGGGATGCTCCAAGGATCCACTCTTGATCGCGTATTTCTCAACTGCCTGTTCAGTCAGCTCACGAAGCTTCTTTCGAGCAATGAAGTGGTGATGATTACACTCCCCTCCTCGAAAACGGGTAAGCAGGAGATTCTCTTGCATATCCATATCCAAAACTAGGCTATCGAGCAAGCGGTCGTCAGAGATATATCCAAAACCCAACGCCCTGCGTTGTTTTACCCCGAGGTGTTCCAAATGCTTGCCATCCAACGTCAGGGAGCCTTCCTTGATTTTCCTGATTCCGAGCAGCAACTCAGCAAACGCTTTCTGCCCGTTTCCATCAACTCCAGCAATCCCGACAATCCTTCCTGGGGGAACGTGCAAGGAGAGGGGACCTACGGACCCCTGAGCATCCTGTATGGAAATGGCGATCAACCCTTCACGATCATAGGAGAAAGGTAATTTGGTTCGAACCATCCTGTTGAGTTTCCTCCCAACCATCAACTGTGAGAGTTCTGCTTCGTTCGTATCTTTTGACTTGACGTCCCCTACCTTCTCACCTCCCCTGAGGACGGTTATCCGGTCGGTTAGTGAGAGAACTTCAGCAATATGGTGGGTTATGATGATTACTGAATGCCCTTCTGATCTCAGACGTCCTAGAATATCGAACAGACTCTCCACCTCTTGGGGTGTAAGGACTGCTGTTGGTTCGTCGAGTATGAGCAACTGTGCTTCCCGATAGAGCACCTTGATGATCTCCACCCGCTGTTGCTGCCCAACTGATAGAGAGCTAACCAGTGCCGTAGGATCGACTGCGAGGTTATAGCGTTCACTTAACGTGCGAATCTCCTCGTCGACCTGTTTGCGTTTGACAAATGGATACCCAGGACTTTTCAACCCAAGGGTGATATTCTCACTGACGGTCAGGGTGGGAACCAAGGTAAAATGTTGATGTACCATTCCAATCTTATGGCTGATGGCATCCTTCGGACTCTTGATCTGAATGGGGACTCCATCCAGGACAATAGAACCACTATCTGCTTGATAAATCCCGTACAGAATGTTCATCAAGGTGGTTTTGCCTGCCCCATTCTCACCAAGCAGGGCATGGATCTCCCCATGGTCTACATGCAGGTTGACCTTCGAATTGGCGCTTTTGCCAAAGAATGCCTTGTCAATGTCGATCATTTCCAGAAATGCCATGCCATCTCCTCAAACTAAGCGTGCTCCCTGATGAGAGGGAGCACGTCATATTCTACGATTATTTGGTACGTGTCTCGATCAATGGGACGGTAAAGCTTCCATCCAGAATCTGCTGCCTGGTTGAGGCAACCATATCCTTGACGTCCTGGGGAATCGTATCCTCAAAACTGTTGTATCCTGAGATATCTACAACACCATCCTGCATACCAAGGTTGAATACCCCACCCACGTAGGTATCGGTACTTACCTTCTCAACCGCAGTCAGGACCAAGGCTGGTACACTATAAATAGTGGACGCCATTACCGTATCAGGGGCGATGGAGTTCTGGTCATAGGAATCACCGGTTGCAAGCAACCCACGCTCCTCAGCTGCCTTGATCACTCCGGTCCCTGCCTGGTTCGCGCAGTGGGAGAGTACATCGGCGCCTTGGTCAGCCATGGAGAGTGCTGCTTCCTTTCCCAGTGCTACGTCAGTGAAGCTGCTTACATATGCTTCCAAGACCTTGATGGATGGGTTCACAGCTTTTGCGCCGATTTTGTACGCTTCCAGAACCTTGACGATTGAAGGCTGTTCAAAGCCACCAACAATACCGATGGTGCCACTTTCTGACATGGAAGCTGCAAGCATTCCCATCAAGTATCCAGCTTCTTCACAAGCCATTACATAACTGGCAGCGTTATCGCTGTAGGCGTTTGACTCGATTGCCATGAACTTTGTATCGGGGAACTGGGAGGAGACCCTGACAGCCGGCTCACCAAACTGGAAACCATGCCCGATCACCAAGTCATACCCTTGGGCTGCGTAGTCACGGAACGCTGCCTCTCCATCAGCAATTCCCACATTCTCTGAGTATGCAGTCTGGAGATTGTATTTCTCCTCTGCCTCTTTCAGACCAGCAAATGCTACTGCATTCCATCCTTGGTCGTTGGCCGGCCCTGAGAGCAACAGCGCAACCTTCATCTTTCCGTCTGATTCATCTTTCTCAGCTGCGCCACCAGCAAATAAGAGCGATGTTCCGAGTACCAAAACCAAACAAGCTACCAGCAATGTCTTTTTCATGTTCGTTACTCCTCTAAAGGGTTTCCCCTGTTAATGCACTACTTATCGGAAGATCGTGGGAAATAGAGAGCGTAGCCTCTCATCGCAGGCTTGCTCAGCCTGAACAGCCAAGCGTACTTCATCGATCCCTACCAGTTCGCCGTCCTTGAATTTGATGTCTCCACCGACCATGGTCATGGCTACCTCGCCGGTATAACCGACTCGAGCAAGGAGATTACCTGGATCATGCAAGGTTCCAGCAAGTGGGAGTGTATTGGCGTCAATGGCAAAGAGGTCAGCAGCCTTTCCAACCTCGAGAGAACCAATATCATCCCTTCCCAGTGTCTTGGCGCCACCTACTGTTGCCATCTTGAGCATCTCGTAGGCAGAAGGGGCTCCTCCCCGGCTCTTGCTATGGTAGGACTGAGCCAAATAAGCCATGCGTAAGGAATCGAGCAGGTTAGAACTGTCATTGGTGGCAGACCCATCACAGCCAAGCGAAACATTCATGCCTGCTCTCTCCATTGCTGGGATATCGATGATGGGAAAACCACCCAAGACGGCAGGAGCTGGGCAGTGGGAGAGTCCTGTCCCTGTCTTAGCCATTACATCATATTCATCCTTCTGGAGTTCCCATCCATGGGCAAACCAGACATCCTCTCCAACAAACCCAATCTCTTCTGCCCAAGCAAGCGTTCTCTTGCCATAGCGTTCCATCATGATGGGGTTTTCCCCCTCTCCGAGGTGGGTATGAAGCCTCAGACCATGCTTGCGTGCAAATGCCAAAGACTCCTCAAAGGTTTCCTGGTAGCTGTTGATTGGCTGACAGGGAGCAACCACAATCTGGCTCATGCTGTTGGGGTTTGGATCATGATAGGCTTTCATCAAGCGTTCACAATCAAGTAGGAACTCGTCGGTAGTCTCCAGCATCTCCAGAGGGATGGTACTGCCCTTCTCCCTCTCCAAGGTATTGCAGCCTCTCCCGGCGTGGTACCTAATGCCCAACAGGGAAGCAGCCTCCATCTGGCGGTCAACAGCTTCTTTGCCAGTCTTCTTGGTATAGCAATACTGGTGGTCGAACGCAGTGGTGCAGCCATGCTTGAGGAGATCTGCCATGGCAACGAGAGACGAGTAATAGATAACTTCACTGTCAATCTGGGAGAAAATGGGATAAATCTTGTCGAGCCAGTCGACCACAAGAAGATTCGGATAATCAATGGTTACCAGGTTTCGTACAAACGTCTGGAAGAAGTGATGGTGCGTATTCACCAATCCTGGATACACAATGTAGTTGCTTGCATCGATGACCTGGGCGTCACCTTGAGGAAGATTCTTTCCAATCTTTGCTATCTTGTATCCGTCGATCAGGAGATCACAATCGGAGTACACCGTATCAGATCCATCGCAACTCACGAGAGAACGAATATTTGTAAGAAGTTTCTGGTTACCCATCACCTACCACCTTACCGGCTTGATGGTTGTACGATAAACCCTATAGTTACTATAGGGTCAAGAATAAACAGAAACTTTTTGTAGTTCTTTATCTACGATGCAATAATCATGCGCTATGAGTACAGATGCCTTGGTTGCTATTGCAGTTCTGCCATCTCTTCTTCACTCAGTCTTCTGATATCCAATCCCTGCCCCAGATACCAGAGCTTTGCACTCTCTTCGAATTCCTCAGCAGCAAATACTGCTTCCTGAAGCGTCTTCCCTGTGGTGATCAACCCATGGTTCTGCATGAGGTAAGTGGAGAACCCAGGCTTGGATCGGATATCCTCTGCAATCAGTGGAGAACCTGGCCTTCTGTAGGGAAGTATCCCTACCTTGTTCACCTTCATGACAAAATACGGTGTGAATGGGGTAAATGGGCTGCCATCCCTGAGGTCCTTGGTGCTGGCAAGCAAGGTTGCATAGGTGGAGTGCAGATGAACCACTGCACGGATCTCACTGTGAGCAGCATGACAAGCTAGATGGAACGGAACCTCCTTGGTAGGGGCCTTTCCTCCAAGCAGTGTCCCATCTTCCTTGAAGTGGGACACCTCCGCTTCATTCAAAATCCCAAAGGAAGACCCGGTTGGAGTGGCAAGGTAGGTGCCATCAGGAAGTTTCACCGAGATATTCCCCGCACTTCCCACGACAAATCCTCGTTGATAGAGACTTGAGGCGAAGGAAACCAACTCACGTTTCATCTCAATTTCATTCATCATAACACTCCTGGGCTTTCTCTAGAAAGGATTCAGAACCAAAGTTCCCGCTCTTCAATACCAGTTGGAACTTCCTGTCCAAGGACTGCACCCACGATACTCCGGGGTCTATCTGCTCCCCTATCAGGTAGGCATCAACCCCCAAGGTGGAGGCAACCACTCCGCTGGTCTCTCCCCCTCCAACGATGAAGGTCTCGACCCCTTCTTGTGCGAGTATAGCTGTCATTTTCCCAAATACCTGCTCAATTATTCCTGCCAACTCCACTCCCTTGAACCGTTCTCGGTTGAGCTGCAGTTCTTCTGGCGAGCGGGTCGCAAAGACCATGGGAGCAAGGGAGTTTCCCTGGTGGGCGAGTACCCACTGGGCAAGCGTCTCAGGATAAGAGGGGTCGTCCACACAAGCTTGCTCATCAATACTGAGGCTCTCTGCCTTCTCTTTATAGTAGGCAACTTGCTTCTGCATCATCGCTGAACAAGAACCAGCGATAACCACTGCTTGGGTCTTCTTGGGAAGGAATGCAGGCTTCGCGGTACCTGCCTCTCCAATGGATTCAGCTCTCACCACCCCAATACCCTGGGCCAAGCCAGAGCCTCCGGTGACAAGAATCATATCCTCGGTTGCCTTGGCAATCGTATACAGGTCCCCATCGTTGATCACATCAACGATGATATTGTTCACCCCGCCCTTTTCAAGGACGTTGATGCGATTCTTTACTGCTGAAACCCCTTCTTTGACAACGTCATAATACACATGGCCATTGGTAGATGGACTCTGCATTGCAAGCAGATCGGCGAGTTTCGACATCCTCATTGGATTGAGTGGATGATGACGCATTGGGGAATCACTGAGCAGCTGGTCACCGACAAACAGGTACCCGTGGTACACAGTTCTTCCATTGACGGGAAGCGCAGGACAGATAAGTGTGCTGGATAGCCCAAGCGCATCCCTGAGCGCATCGCTGATGGGACCGATGTTTCCTTTCTCGGTTGAATCAAAGGTTGAGCAGTATTTATAGTAGAAACGATCACAACCAGCTTCCTGTAGGAAAGCAAGTGCTGAGAGAGCCTCCTCTACTGCTTCCGAGGAAGGAATGCTCCTGATCTTCAAGCTCATGACAATCGCATCAGTTTCGGGAAGTTGCCCTGTTGCAACAGGCTTGGCACACATGAGCGTTCTCATGCCTCCAGATACCAAGAAGCCGGCAATATCCACAGCCCCGGTAAAATCGTCTGCAATAACTCCTAGTTTCATACCACCCCTCACAATTATTCATATAGTATCGTTTCGTAACCTAGTATGCCAATTGTTCATACTTCCTGTCACTGTCAATCAGACTTTTTCTATGGAGGAAGGATACCTAAGGAAGCGCATGTGTTACTACAGCATACCCAATACCACTGATGGCTCCTAGAATGAGCAAGACAATTGGGCCCAAGGGGATTTTTCGACTGTTCAAACAGATAAAGGCAAGAATAAATACGATAAGTGCGAAGAGGTCAACCTGACCCATGTGTCCAATCGCGAGTTGCAACAAGGAAAGCCCAGCGGTAAAGATAGCGGCAACCACTACCGGCCGTACCCCTTCGAGCACACGTTTGAGCAGCGTCTGCTCTCGGTACTTTGCGTAGAGATGTGCGAGCAGCAACATAATAATGACCGATGGTAGGATATTTCCAAGGGTAGCCACCACGACGCCGGCAATTCCTGCAACCTTCATTCCGACAAACGTTGCAGAGTTGATGGCAATAGGACCGGGAGTCATCTCAGCGATTGTTACCAAGTCAGCAAATTCCGTTGCGGTCAACCACCCATGAATGTCGACAGTCTGTGCTTGGATAAGAGGCATAGCTGCATACCCGCCACCAATGCTGAACAACCCTATCTGGAAAAAGCTGAAGAAGAGCGTAAGAAGTATGCTCATAGTTTCTTCTCCTTCTGGAGCAGAATCAAGCTCTGAATGATCGAGAAGGCTACGATGCTTACCATGACCAGCATGATGTTTACCTTGAAGATAAACAATGCACTGAAACTGAGGATAAAGAGGAGGATTGGGAGTACTTGCTTCTTCTTCAGCAATGGCCTGAACAAGGCCCAGGTAACCTGCAGGACAATGGCCGCAACGACAGCACGCATTCCATGAAAGGCTGCAGCAATCCAAAGGTTATCCTGCACTGCCTTATAGCCAAGGCTCACAAGCGTCAGAATCATCATGGGAGGAAGGATGGTACCCAAGGTAGCAACCAAAGCCCCAGGGACACCAGCTAGATGATACCCCACCATCAGGGAACCGTTGACAGCTATGGGACCGGGAGAGGACTGGGCAATGGTGATGAAATCAAGCATCTCCTCATCGTTGATCCAGCCGAGTTTTACCACCATCTTCTTTCTCATCAGACTGATGATGACAAACCCACCACCAAAGGTGAACAGACTCAGGGAGAATGTTGTCCAAAAGAGTTTAAAGAAGAATTTGAGATTGATCTCTGGTCTCTTCTTATGCTCACGAATCAGCGCATCAGCCATCTCTCCTCCTACAATGCAAGCATCTGTTTAGCAACCAATTCAAGCCTTTCTATAGCATAGGGAAAGAATATTTTCATGGAAGCACAAAAGCGATACCCTTCCTCACTACGATACCGTTTACAGCCACCTCTGCAAAGGGCTCTCCAAGGACAGGAAGCACAGTCATCAATTGAATTGTGAGAGTCCTCAATGAATCGAAGGATAGATCGCTTCTTGTCGAGCGATGCAAACTCATCTTCTGTGATATTACCGAGGCAGTAAGAATCGAGACAATAGAAATCACAGGGATATATGTCTCCATTGCTCTCTGCTACATACTGTATAGAACATACCCCCGCCATATCGCAAGCCTCGGGGGGATAACCGGCTATCATTCCAACAAGGTTATCAAAAAACCTGACTGAGACAGGTCTCTTCGCTTGGTAGGAAGAGAACCAGAGATCAAAGAGATCCTTCAGGAACTGTCCATAAGCGGAGGCAGAGAGAAATTGTTTCTCTCCCTCCAGCATATCCATACATGGGATATATTGTTGGTAAGTAAGTCCATGTTCCACGAAATAGGGATAAGCCATGCCAATATTCTGTGCCAATTCATTGGTGACTACACTCAGAATATTGAACTTCACCCCTTCCTTCTCCAAGTACGAGATAGCCTGCAACACGCTCCTACCGCTTTTTCCCCCGTCCCTATCTTTTCTATGAAGGTCATTAAGACGAGGAGGCCCATCGAGGGAGACTCCTACCAAGAAATCATGTTCTTTGAAAAACCTTGCCCACTTCTCATCAAGAAGCATACCGTTGGTCTGGAAGGCATAGGTAACCAGGGAGTCTTCCTTCTTGCTTGAAGCAACTTTACGCACAAAGTATTCAAAGAAAGGAAACCCCGCTAGAGAGGGTTCGCCACCCTGAAAAACAAAGGAACAATGCTTTGCTGTTTCCAAGCACTTAGTGATGATTGCATCAGCCACGGCGTGGCTCATCAATGGACGGATACCCTCCTCTCGGCTATCTGCCTCATCAAAATAGAAGCAGTAATCACAGCGAAGATTGCACGCAGCTGAGGCTGGCTTGATCATCATGGTAAGGTGGGCTCTGCGTGTATCCATTGGTTATTGTATATCCTGTTACGCAATTCTAGGCAAGCAACCGTTAGCAACTATCAATTCTACTAAGCCGATACCTGCGTCCTTTCTTATCTCCCTCTGCTATCAAGAGAGACTCACAAACCATCTGAGAGAGGAGATCATAGGCTCGGCTTCTATTTACCTCCAGCAAAATACACACCTGTTTGTTGGTGATAAAATCTACTGTTTCTAAAAATGTGAGTATCTTTTGTCGTTGCTGTTGTGCCTTATCACCGGTATCCTCAGGATATCTTACTCGTTCTTCCACAATATCTGGTATTCGAACAGGCTCCTCCATGATTAATTGCAAGGTGGTCCTTTCAGGCTGGAAATACTCTTCCAGAATGGGTTCTTTCCAACCCTGAGCCTTCCAGACGGAGAAGATGTTTGATAGTCCGCTCCCTGCTCGCTCCCCAATATTCAAGAGTGTAAACATGGTAAATAGCGTTGCATTCCTAGGATCAGATAAACCTCCTTGGATTGCATCTTCCTTTGGAACACGCAAGATGCCCGGATTTGAAAAAGTAAAGCCTTTCGGATAACGCGTTATCACTGCCCCGCGCCTTTCATAGTAATTTGCATGAATTAACGTGTTAGCCAAGGATTCACGCATCACATGATGAAGTGCAGTATCGTCGACCCTCGTCATTCCGGAAAGAGAAAAGGGAGTTTTCAACCCTAACTCAAGGCGTGGAATTACCAATGTATAGAAGTCAAAGATATTACCACTCCAAGTAGCTGCATTTGATACTATCCTGTCTGTCCAACGCGTACCCGGATCCATCTGCTCTTGATAATCCAGAAAATAGTGTGGACATTCTTTTACAATCTCATTTTGATACCCAAACATGAGCAATCCTGCAACTGTCGGATGATATCGGCCATCCTCTGCACTTTTCCCTACCGCATTCAATCGATAGAGAAATAACTCATCAGAAAGATTGTTCCAAGAAAGGGTTGGTTTGAGTAATTCAAGCTTCCTTCGATATCGGGTAATGGTATCTGAACAAAGAACAGAAAGATCCATCCCATCAAGCAGATGTAAATCCAAAGGGTGTGAACTCGCATCACGAACCATCAACTGTACTTCTTCCTTCGTACAATGATAGTCTCCTTCGCCACTTCTGCGGTACGTTCCCCCAAAAAGGTCATTGTTAATGAAAATTGGCTTATCTTCTCGGTTTGCTCGAGGAATCTCAATAATAATTATCTCTTTTCCCTCAAATGTTTGCGTATGAATTGCATCACTATTCAAAATATTCTTGCTTACTTTGTTTACATTATTGAGTGTACTGTGGATATCTTGTATGAGAGCTTTTGCATCTTCCACACCTGTGTATCGTAATGCATGGGTTTTTGATTCCTCAACTCCCAAGATAATAATTCCGCCATAGGTATTCGCAAATGAAGCGTAGGTTTCCCAGAGGGAACGCGGAATACTCCTGGTTGCCTTTTTGAATTCAAGCCTTTCGTGTTCTTGTGTTTCGAGCAAAGCATACATATCCACAGATTGACCTCCTCAGGGAATATGATCATTGGTTCGTAATGCATTGAACCAATAGGTTTCCGCACAACCAACGACCTATCAGGTATAGAGAGGAAATGTTGCCTAGTACTTCAAATGTACTTCTATAGTATATCACCGGTTTTCTGTTTTATCACCGGTTATTTTGAGTATATCACCGGTCTCGTCATCTTTATCACCGGTTTACTTGAATATCTACCTGAATTTTTCGACAATTCATGTATTCTATTAATCCTCTCTATCTGTAATTACAGGGAGAGGCCATCCACATGAGATGGCCCCGTTTTATTCATCATATCATCGCAAACACTCAAAAAACAGGGAGGAAGTGAAAGCTTCTACAATACCGTCTACTGCCTCAGCCCATCAAGGATTTCACAGGCTACCAGATACATTCTTGGAATGTGGAATGGTCCTTTGTACATATTTCCCTTCAACGGTGTGGAGAGTGAGTTGTCTCGATGGAGATACCCAAACCACTCACCATACTCTTCATCGAGAAAATATGTCTTGATGTATTTGTCTACTTGTTCAAATTGATGCAGATACTCCTGCTTCCCATTCATACTGTAGGCAAGTAGGTTTGCAATGGCTGCCTCACACTGAGGCCACCAGAACTTCATGTCATGCCAGTACTCGGTTGCACTCTTTCCAAGGGCATCACGGAAGTAGATGATCCCACCATACTCCCCATCCCAACCACGGGCAAACATCCAGTCCAGCATCGTCATACCAAGGTGCGTAAGTTCGGTATCACCACCCCGCCTCTTTGCTTCAGCGAGGATGAACCATGCGCCTTCTATAGCATGCCCTGGGTTTAATAATCTGCCTTCGAAATGATCCAATTGCAACGTCCCATCAGGATTACACTGCTCTACAACCACCTTAAGCTCTGGACGAACAAAGAAAACCTCAATCTCCTTGATATACCCATCGATGGCACGATTCAGCTCTTCGCTCTTCTCAGGAAGCGCTTCTCTCAGCTCACTGACCGTATTGAGAAGAATCATGGGAAGACCAAACCCCTTGCTCTCTCGCTCAAACTTGGGAACAAGCATACCTGGTTCCTGAAGATACCGTTCAACCTTCTTAAACAACTCATATGCCTTCATTGCATATTCAGGTTTATCAAAGGCCCTGCTATAGGCAGCAAAGCCAAGGATGGCAAATGTTTCACTGAATACGTAGCGAATGCGCTTCACTACCGGATTTCCCTCTTGGCTTACCCGGAAATACATCCGTCCATCTACGGGATCAAAGCAGTGATTTTCAATGAAAGATACCAAGGAATCACACACCTCGCGGTATTCACTCCGCTTCTCCATCTGACGGTATGCTGTTGCATATACCCATAGTGCACGGCCTTGAAACCAAACCGACTTATCCGTCTCGAGCAAAGTCCCATTACGGTCTAAACCTGTATACAAGCCACCATATGTTTTGTCAAACCCATATTGAAGCCAAAAGGGCAATATACTCTCTAGAAGCGTGTTTTTGTAGTCATGATAGAGTTGGTCAAATTTCTGATTCATAGATATATCCTCATTTCTTGTATTCTACTCCTTGAAGCTTGCATTGTCATTATGATTCTTTGAAAAACTGCTCCTTGATTTGCCCATCCTCCTATGCCATGATGGCACCATGCATACAAAACAGAGTTTAATCAGGGACCTGGAACAGATGGGTCTTGATCCAAAAGGAACGGTACTTGCTCACTTCTCATATAAAAGCTTAGGAGAAGTTGAGGGAGGTCCCAAGACCGTAATCGATGCCATGGTTACCTATATGAAAGACGGATTGATGGTATTTCCCACCCATACCTGGAACAATGTGAACTCGAATCAACCCTATTACAGTGTCAATGACACCGAGAGTTGCATCGGCATCATCCCTGAGTTGGCAAGAAAGGATGGACGAGGCCACAGAAGCGCACATCCAACCCACTCGGTAGCAGCCTTTGGGGCAGAGGCTGAAGCCTTTATTGCCGACGACCATATGCAGAACACTCCCTGTGGTCGTACAGGATCGTGGGGTAAGTTGCTCGACCGCAATGCAACCATTCTTTTGGTTGGCGTGGGACTCAATCGGGACACTTTCTTCCATGGGGTTGAAGAGTGGCTGGACATTCCTGACAGATTGAGTGATACGATGAATATGCTCTTCACCAGACTTGCTGATGGCAATCTCATCCCTACCCCGGTCAAGAACCATACAGCACAGGTAGGAGAAAACTTTCCTCGAGTGGAACCTTATCTGAGAGAAAAAGGAATTCTCAAGGAAGGAACGTTTGGGGATGCAACAGTGCGCTACCACAAGACCCAGCCAGCCTATGAGGCTGTGAGGGACCTGTTGTTGCAGGATCCAGATTTGTTTGGGGTACGATAATTCTGACAAAGCGGTTTTACTCTGGAAACGCTGAACTCTCACTTATCACCAAATGCAAGGGAGTAAACTTCCTTGCACTCTCAAGTGAGCGTTTTTCCAGTAGCTGAGAAAGATACTCCACAGCGAGGGATCCGAGTTCAAGGCGTTGGTTTGACCAACGCGTCCAGTACTCATGTCCACCCAACCAGTCATCTTCCAATACAGCCCCCCAGACATCCTGTCCAAGCTTCATCTCCATACGCTGTAAATCACGCTCAAAAGGATCCAGCAAGAAAATTCGATCAAAGACTGCCACCTGACACTCCTTGATTAGGTCGAAATCATTCTGGCTCAACTGATAGCGCTCATCGGCCTCAACCACATGAACGGTGATCCCTCGTTTCTCGGCAGCAGCAAGCAAGAAGGAACGCTTGTCCTTTCGTGGTTCCCTCTCTTGTTCCTTCGTCTCAACGTACACAAGACACTGTTTCCGACATACAGAGACGAGATGGTCAACCATCTTCTCAATAACCTCTTGGTAGGCAAAGGTCACCCAATGGGTGTATGCGTCGGCAACCTCACGCCTTCCTACAAACACCAAGGGAAAGTGGGCTTTCACCAAGCGTTCAACGCCCTTGTCATCGCGGTTCACACCCATCATGACAGCTCCATCGGCAAGCGCAATTCTGCTCGAGTTCTCTTCAGTAGGCCGGTTGTTCAGGATCAGGATGTCATACCCCAACTTTTCGGCAGTCTCCTGGATCCCGACGAAGAACCGGTAATACTCGTTCTCCGACTCAACAGGAAACATCGGCTCATAGGTAAAGACGGCAATCAAGGTAGTTGATCCGCTCTTGAGCTTTCTTGCTGCCATGTTGGGCACGTAGCCCAACCGTTCAGCACACTCAAGAATCTTCTCCTTGGTCTGTTTCCCCACACGGATACTCTTGCCGTCCTTACCATTGAGGACAGCAGAGACTGATGCATATGATACATGGGCCTCTCTGGCGACATCTTGCAGCGTGACCCGTTTGAACGTCTTCATCCTAAAAATGCTCCTGCAGTACGCAGTTTAGCATGTAAAACGTCCAGCGGTATATGAAAAAGGTCCTTTCCTGTCTCGATGGCTACTGCAACTGCGGTACCAGCTCCCTGCCCGATAGCTCCACTGGAGGGACTGACGCGGAGGCTTGCGTGTGCTGCGAACTCACAGCTGATGTTCCTTCCTGCGGCCAATACATTACTCACCTGTTCATTGAGCAGGCATTTAAGGGGGATGGTGTAATACCCCCCATCCCTGAGGAAGCGGGAGTCAGTTGCAGCCCCGTCAGGAGAGTGGATATCGATGGGATACCCACAAGCTGAAATGGCATCATCAAAAACTCTCTCAGAAAGCAGATCCTCTACAGAGATCCTATAAGACCCTTTCAGACGGCGAGAACTTCGCACCCCGATACGTGGTCCACTATAGGTCATTCTTGCCTGCTCAAAGCCTGGGATATGTTTTTTCAGGAATCCATACAGCTCCCAAACCTGGCGCCGACCTTCCATCTCTGCTTCACTGAGCTGGATGGGATCAACTGGATTCTTCTCCAGGACCCGAGTCATGTTCACGATGACCTCATTCTTGGCATTGGTCTCAAAGCAAAGCACGATATCACGATCGAAGGTAATTTCTCCTGTTTCCATACCTTGTCGCATGATATCCTGAAACCCCGAGAAAGAAAGTCTGCTTGCCCTATGCTGAATTCCAGGTTTTGGGGCTAGGAAAGGAAACAGCTCAACATTCGTATCCATCAAGTTCCTGATCGTCTGGATATCGACATCAACAAGCTTGAAGTTCATTGTCATAGGCTGGTCCTTTCCATCCTCTTCCCTGCCCTGTTCAAAGGGGACACCGGCCATGGCAATCAAATCTGCATCCCCAGAAGCGTCAATGAAATAGGAAGACGAGAGAGTAAAGAGGTTTCCAGCGCAGAGACAGCTAATACTCTTCAGCATTCCATGATCAGTTTCTGCCTTCACAATTGTGGTATGATAGAGCAACTTCACTCCTGCTTCCTGGGCCATCAATTCCAACTCTCGTTTCATACCTTCAGCATCGAAAGGGGTGACTGTGTAGGTATACCCCGTAGAATCAGGGATATGCCCAACAGAGAGACCTTTTGCCATCAAACGCTGTATCATCTCATCGGGCAAGCCACGAACCACCTGGGTTTCACCTGCATGAAATGTCATCATGGGACCTGTTCCACCGGCAGTGAGACTTCCCCCGAGGAAGCCTTCTTCCTCGATGAGCAACACGCTGAGTCCTTGCCTTCCGGCTGCAGTAGCTGCCATGCTACCGGCAATTCCTCCGCCGACAACAATCAAATCATAGTGTGTATCATAGAGTGCATTCATGTAATTATCCTTATTTATTTCAATCCCGTGTTTACCATGGCATCGGTGACTTTCTGCTGGAACAGCAGATAGACCAACATGATCGGTAGAATCGACAGGGTAGTTGCGGCCAACTGCAAATGCCATTGAGGTAACCCATAGGTATCATTGAAGTTGGTCAAAGAGAGTGGGAGCGTAAAATTTTCCAGGGAACTGATGAATACCAGTGGCTCCAAATAGGTATTCCAAACAGCGATGAATGCCAGAATGGCAACAGAACTGAGTACAGGGGTGGCAACTGGGAGCATAATCTTCAAGAAGATGCCCAGAGGGTTCAACCCATCGATTCTCGCAGCCTCTTCCAACTCATTAGGTACCGTTACATAGAACTGCCTGAGCATGAATGTCGAGAAAGCTCCCTGACTACCAAAAATTGGCAACAACATCAGGGGGATCAAGGTATCCAGGGCTCCCCATCCTCGCATCTGGAAGAAAAGGGGTATGATGGTTACCTCGATAGGCATCATCAGGGCTGTCAGCAGAAGCAGGAATGCAGCATTACGTAGGGGAAACCGCATTCTCGCAAATGCATACCCAGCCAATGCTGCAAGCAGGACATTGCCTGCAGTCCCTACGATGGCGACAGCTAATGTATTGAGGTAGTGTCGTGCAAAGGGCTGAACAGTAAAAATATCAAGATAATTCGAGAAAGCCCAAGAGGTCGGAAGCAATCTTGGCACTCCAAATATCTCAGCACTACTGTTGAGTGAGTTCACAACCATCCACCAGAATGGATAGACGAACAAGAGGGTCAGCAATGCAACAAGCAAGGCGTAGGGAGCCTGTTTCAAATACTTACGATTCATAGAAGGAGATCCTTTTTCTGGAGAACCACTGCAGGGCGGTCAAGACGAGTACAATAAGAAACAGTACTACAGCCAGGGCTGATGCAAAGCCTGTATCGAACATACGGAACGCCTGATGGTAGATATAGTAGACCATTACCATGGTGGACCCTTCGGGCCCTCCATCGGTCATCAACTTGATGGTATCAAAGACACGCATCGATCCTATGATGGTAACAATAGCAACCATCATGACAGTGGGCATCAGCAGAGGAAGCTTTATCTTGAAGAAGAGTGTAAAGCGCTTTGCACCATCAATGCGGGCGGCTTCAATGACATCGCCGGGCATATTGAGTACAGCACCCATGAAGATGAGCACGTTCATTCCCAAATTCTTCATGACCCTGTTGACGATGACGCTGGCCATCGCCCACCCTTTCTCAAAGAGCCAGTTCGGTCCTTCTATTCCTATAAGTGAGAGGAACCAGTTAATCGGTCCTGCGTCCCCTCCTTGCAAGAGATACTTCCAGACAATTGCCCAGGCCACCCCACTGGTGACCACAGGCAAAAAGATGATTCCCCTCACAAACCTGGTTCCCATCTTCCCCCCCCCAAGATAGAGAGCGAGCAAGAGACTGAAGATCAGATTGAGTGGTACCACACCTGCACTGAAGATCAAGGTATTTACCAGTGACTTGGAAAACAGTGGGTCAGCAAACAGCAGACGAAAGTTCTCAAGTCCGTTAAACACACTTGTTCCAAAGAGCAGATTCTTCTCCTGTACACTGTACAGGAACACCGAAACCAGTGGGAGCAGGACGAAGAACACGAATCCTGCCATCTGTGGGGTTATGAATGCCCATCCAATGATGGCATCCCGCCGATGATTTGCTTTCAAGGAATGTTGTTTCATTCGTCCATACTCCTACCCACCTTACTTACTATTTGATGTACTTTGCGTAGACTGCAGCAACCTCATCAAGGATTGCACCTACATTGGCATTCTTCTGCCAGAGCTTGTCAAAGACCATCTTCGATTCCACCTCAATCTGTGGATACTTCACATGACTGGGAAGTACACGACCGGTCTTGATGGATGCAGCAACTGCATTCTGCATTTGCTCCTTGCTTACACTCTTGTTACTGGTGAGGAATGCCTCTGATTCAAGAACAGACTTTCTTGCTGGAGGCCAAATACCACTCATTGCAGCAACTGAGTCCTTGTTGGTCATATAGGCAACCAATTCACTGGCGAGAGAGGCCTGCTTACCCTTGGAGTGAGCACCGATGGCAGCCTGCCCGATAACTGGAGACTCCCCTTCAGGACCGGAAGGCATTGGTGCAATTCCCCATGCAAATGCGGCATCGTTGAGTTTGGAAACACGGCTGATCTGACCAACGGTCATGGCAGCATTCCCTGCAAAGAAGTCACTCTGGTTCCCCGGAGGGACAACAGAAACATCCTGATAAACCATATCATGGAAAAGCTGTACAGCAGCGACAGATGCATCACTGTTGATCAGAACCTGTCCATCATCAGTCCAGAAATCACCACCATAGGAACGTACAATAGGTGCAAGGTTATGGAGGATACGGGCATCATAGCCCTGTCCATCAACTGTCTGGAATCCCCAAACACCGGTCTTCTCCTTGATCGTCTTACTTGCCATCTTGAAGGCTTCCCAATCCCAAGCACCCTCTGCTGCATACTGCTCAGGAGTTTTTACCCCAGCCTTGGCAAAGAGGTCCTCGTTGTAGAGGATGAAGAAGGGAGAGGTGGAAAAAGGTATTGCATACACATTCCCATCTTTGCTCCACAGCTCAAGAGCATCACTGGAGATATCCTGGGGGTCATAGGCTTTCATGCCATCATTCAGATTGGCAAGCAATCCGCTTTCAATGAATGCAGGAGCTGCTGTCTCAAGAACCCAGAATAAGTCCGGACCATTCTGACCTTGGAGCTCCAAGGAAAGCTTGGTGTTGTACTCTGCGAAAGGAATGGATTCAAAGGTAGCATCAATCTCGATACCCTTCTGTGCAGCAAATCCCTGTACAAAGGAGTCGAGCAGAGCAATCTGATCAGGGTTGCTGGTCCATGTGGCGATGGTCATCGATACAGGGCCGCTCGGTGCAGCTTCTTCCTTAGCACCTGCAGCAAATGCCATACCCATGGCAAGAGAGAGAACGAGCAGGAAGGTCAGTAGACGCACTACTCCCTTCGTTTGGTTTGTTTTCATACAATCCTCCTAAAGTGTTTGATTAATCATTTAATCAGTCACTGTATGGTACCTCTGGTTTAGACATCCGTCAATAAAAAAATGCAACTCTCCGAAGAAAGCTGCATGCAACAAGAAATATCTGTGTATTAAGCCAAGAGAACCAAGCTCAATGCCATAACCATCATACCGGCGATAACCCCGGCAATTGCAATATGGTGTTCTCCGTACTCCTCGGCAGTTGGCAACAGTTCATCCAAGCTGATGTAAACCATGATACCTGCCACTGAAGCAAATACAAACCCGAAGGTGATATCATTGAACCAAGCACGCAAGAGGAAGTAGCCGATGACAGCTCCTACCGGTTCAGCGAGGCCGCTGAGCAAGCTCAACCAGAAGGCTTTCTTCCGGCTCTTGGTCGCATAGTAGATCGGGGCTGCAACAGCTACACCCTCAGGAATATTATGGATTGCAATAGCTACAGCAATGCTGATACCCAAGCTTGGATCGGAAAGCCCTGCCATGAAAGTAGCCAAGCCTTCGGGGAAGTTATGGATTGCAATGGCAAGCGCGCTGAAGAACCCCATACGCATCAGGCGGGCATCATCGCCTGCCTTCACTGGTTTCAAGTCACCAGGAACGCCTTTCATCTCATGTGGGTTCTCATATTCAGGAATAAGTTTGTCAATGATGGCAATAAGGGCAATACCGGCAAAGAATGCAATACTGGTCATCCAGTACCCTTGTTTCGGCCCCATTGCTGACTCAAGCGCTTCACGAGCCTTGACGAAGATTTCAATCATCGCCACATAGATCATGACTCCTGCTGAAAATCCAAGAGCAGCGGCGAGGAAACGTGGATTGAATTTTTTGGAGAAGAAGCTCATCAAAGAGCCAACCCCTGTACCCAATCCTGCAAAAATGGTCAATCCAAAGGCAACCAGAAGTGTTGAACTAGAAACATCATACATAGCGAGAATCTCCCGACATTGCGTGCGATACCTAACCCTATCACGAGCAGGAATTCAGAGCAACAGGAACTGATTGACTGCAGGAGAGATTCCCAGTAGCGTAAGCATACAACAGAAGGAGTGAACTCAGGTGAGCAAAGAACGTAGCACCCATCTCTTCAATTCAATAGCTCCCACCTACGGTCTGTTCTTTCGCTACCAGAAGAAGCGGTATGCGAAGAACATCCTAGGGATGAAAGACACCATTGATCTCTCTTCTTACAACAGCATAATCGATGTTGGCTGTGGTACCGGAGCCTTTTGCAGCGCCCTTGCAGACCTAAATCTTGAGGTAACCGGTATAGATCCAGCATCAAGGATGCTTGCAATCGCAAAAAAGAAAGCCGGCAGGGACAATATTACATTCCAGGAAGCAGATGTATTGGATGGGCTCCCCTTCCAGGACAACCAGTTCGATATTGCCATTGCCAGCTACGTCGCCCATGGAATGGAAAGGGAACAGAGAAAGAAGCTCTACAGAGAGATGAGCCGTATTGCCAAACACCTAGTGATCATCCACGACTACAACAAGAACCGCGCTCCCCTTACCAGCCTTATTGAATGGCTGGAAGGAGGTGACTACTTCCACTTCATCAAGCATGCAGAGACAGAGATGCGTGACTGTCTCTCTGAGATGAAGCAGTGCTTCAGGCAGGTGGAGGTTATCCCGATTGCTGAGCGTGCCAATTGGTATATCTGTACTCCTAACTCATAATCATGGACAAATTAAGGATGGTATAGAAACAGGTATACCCACAACCAAAACGATACGAACAAGACCTTTACACCACTAACTCTCAGCAATACAAGCATATCGATTCTTTTTACAACTTATGCCAACCCTTTCACTGTTCCATACTGGCTAAAAACAGGAAAAGGAGCAGCATATGAAAGAAAAACAGGAAGAGACAAAGGCAGAACGAACCAAGGTCATAGTCCTCAGTGGATTCGCCCTGGTGGTACTCTTCATCTTCGCCTTTGGCTGTTACGGATGCAGTTATCAGCCGATCACCCCTCCCGACCCAGAAGAGGCAGTTGATGTAACGGTTCGTCTCATCGGATCGAGCTGGGTTCTTGATGATGCACAGGGCACACAAGAGGGATTGGATGAACTACACAATATGGTCCTGGATTCCATTGTATTCAGTGATCGCCAGACTAACCCGGATGAAGAACTCTCACTCTCCTTGCAGTTTGCTGACGTTCCCCCTCTCTCTGGTGCTCTTATATACCAAGAGGAGGAAGGCTTCTTGCTTTCCATCGAAAACTTGCCTTACCCAGTAAATGTCGTGTACTCACAAAGCAAGGACGGCAAGACCGAAACGCTCACACTCAAAGGCCAAGAAAGCAACATTCACTGTTACTACTTGAAAAAATAATCATTTATGCAGATATTATGGGGAGAACGATTAATCATTGGCACTCGGTCGATACTTGTTCGTTCTATAAGGATAGATGCATATGACACAATATATACCACAGGACCTGCTGTTCTACTCAACGGACCAGTCGGTTATGACCACTCCCTTCCTGATTGAAATGCTTGACTCAGCCTTGATAGAGCACATTCAGATGGGGAACGTTGAAACTGCCTACGGGGTGCTGGAGATGAGTATCAACTTGACCCAGACCTTGGACGACAACACCCTGAGCGAAGCTGAGGGGAAAGACCTGCTTCACAAGGTAAAACGAGCAATGAGCAAAGGCAATATAGCCCAGGCAAAACAACACATGGTGGAGTTTGCCTTACGGTAGAACAGAATCATCGTGAAATAGGAAGGGGGTCTTTCGCCAGAGCGAGAGCCCCCTCTTCTTTCTCTTCACTGCTTTGTTATCTTCCGATACTGTAGTACTCCACCCCGGCTTCCAGCATTGCCCTGCTGTCAAAGAGGTTTCTTCCGTCATATACCAGTGCAGTCCTCATCAAGGACTTGAACGCTGAAGGTCCCACATCCCTGATCTCCTGCCAATCGGTGAAGATAAAGCATACTTGTGCACCGTTTAGGGCATCCTCAACAGTCTGTGCATACTCCATCGGAAATTGATACTGACGCTTACAGTTCTCTTCTGCCACTGGATCGAATGCAGTAATCTCTGCTCCTTGCTCAAGGAGGAGCGGAATATTGTAGACCGCTGGAGATTCACGTAGGTCATCGGTACCTGACTTGAAGGCCAAACCCAATACCGCGACCTTGATACCGCTAAAGGTGATCATGCGATTGGCAGCCTTTCTGTACAGTTTGTAGCGCTGTTCATTGTTGACATCTACGGCAGCGGTTACCGTTCTCAGGTTGTAGCCATACTGGGCGGCAAGGTATTGCAGTGCCTTGGTATCCTTGGGGAAGCAGCTTCCTCCATACCCAATACCAGCCTTCAGAAAGCGGGATCCAATACGTTGATCCAAGCTCATGCCAAGGGCTACATCCTCTATATTTGCACCAACAAGTTCACAGAGGTTTGCCAGGTCATTCATGTAGGAGATCTTGAGCGCCAAAAAGTCATTGGAGGCATACTTGGTCATCTCTGCACTTCTACGACTCACTGCCACAATAGGGAGACTGAAGGGAGCGTACAGTTCTCTGAGTATTGTCTCAGAGTGCTTGTCCTCGATCCCAATCACAATACGCTGGGCATGCATCATGTCATGTACTGCCGTCCCCTGTGCAAGGAATTCTGGATTGGAAGCAACCTCAATACGAACGGGATGAACCAAGGAGTCCTTGATGAACTGCTCGACCTTGTCGTTGGTACCGACAGGAACTGTCGATTTGACCACAACCAGGCAGTCACGCTCAACGCTCTCGGCAATCTGCCGTGCAACTGATGCCACATAGCTGAGGTTTGCCGACCCATCTGGAAGCTCCGGGGTCCCTACCCCAATAAAGATGACATCAGGATCACGATAGGCACTCTGGTAGTCAGTGGTAAAAGAGAGAAGCCCCTTTTGGAGTCCTTCCTGGAGAAATTCCTCCAAATCGGTCTCATAGATGGGACTGATGCCCTTGTTCAGCATCGCAACTTTCTGTTCGTCGATATCAACACAGGTTACCTGATGCCCTACATGGGCAAAACAGACTCCTGCGACCAACCCTACATATCCAGTCCCCGCAATCGTCAGACGCATAGGTTCTTCCTCCAAACTTCCTTGTAATGGTAAGAGCTGCATTACGCATCTCGGTATAGTATAGTAACAGAATCTGGAGGGAAAAGACATGGAAACGTACAAAACAGCGACAGTTCAGTTCCAGCATACACCTGGGAATAAAGAGGATAATCTTGAAATCATTACTGCTTATGTTGATGAAGCCAGGAAAGATGGTGTGAAGCTCATCGTATTCCCAGAGATGTGCATCACCGGTTACTGGCATGTAAGGAACCTCAGTAAAGAGGATATCCAGTTACTCGCAGAGCCAGTTCCTAAAGGTCCTTCCACCCAGAAGCTTGTACAACTGGCGACCAAATACAAGATGACCATCGGTGCAGGACTCATTGAATCGGCAGAGAATGGATCTCTGTACAATACCTATGTAGTAGCTCTCAGTGATGGCTCAGTCCACAAGCATAGAAAACTGCATACATTCATCAGCGCCCATATGGAAAGTGGTAACTCCTACACCGTGTTCGATACCCCAGAGGGGGTACGGCTCGGGGTACTCATCTGCTACGACAACAACATCATCGAGAATGCTCGTATGACTTCCCTCCTAGGGGCAGAAGTTTTGCTTGCTCCACACCAGAGCGGGGGATGCAACTCCGCCAGCCCGAAGGGGATGAAGACAATTGACCCACAGCTCTGGGAAGAGCGGGAGACCAGAGCTGATGAGCTCTTGGCAGAATTCCAAGGTCCAAAGGGGCGAGGTTGGCTGATGCGCTGGCTCCCCTCCCGTGCTCATGACAATGGCATGTTCCTGCTTTTCAGCAACGGTGTGGGAAGGGACGATGATGAAGTCAGGACCGGAAATGCCATGATCCTCGACCCGTATGGAGAGGTCTTGGCTGAATCGAAAGCAATTGGCAATGACATGGTAATCGCAGAACTCGACCTTTCTCTCATACCTACCAGTAATGGCAAGAGATGGATGAAGGCAAGAAGACCTGAGCTCTACTCCCTCATTGCCCAAAGGACAGGAGAAGAGGAAGAGACGAGAAAGGTTCGCTTCAGGTACGAGTAGAAAACCCAGCAAGTACCCCGTCATGATGGATATACTCAAGACAGGCAAGCAAGGGATTTCGAAGCATAGAACCCTGCTCAGCAGAAAGGCCGATCAGAGAGAAGAACCGTTTTGTATCAGACTCAATCACTCGTGCCGCAACAAGCAGCTCGTGTTTCTGTCCATCATCAATCAGTGAAGGATCAACAGTTTCAAGAAAACAAATCCAGAAAGACAATGCAAGGACCATTGAACCGAGAGGAAGCTGGTTCCTCAAGGCGAAGAGTAGTGCTGGGGTCAGGGCATTGGTAAACTTCTTCGACCCATCCTGGGCAAGACGCAAGAGCGTATCCTTGATTGAGGGATTCTGGAAACGTGCAATCAACTGATCCTTGTATGCCTCTTGATCGAATCCCTCGATGGAGGGAACACTCTTTCCCACCTCATCCATATACCACTCACGGATGAACTTCCTGAGATGCTCATCACACATAGCCTCAGCAACCTGTGAATAGCCCAACAAGTACGCTGGATATGCCAAGGCAGAGTGACTGCCGTTGAGCAACCGGATTTTCATCACCTCATAGGACTCCACCTGATCTGTGATGATTACTCCGGCTTTGCTGAAATCGGGTAGCCCCTCCAACCCTTTTGGCTCAATCACCCACTGTAGAAAGTCCTCACTGACCACACTCCACGTATCCTCATACCCATAGGTATCTGCAATGTGGGCAGTGTCCGCTTTGGTGGTATTGGGAGTGATCCTATCAACCATGGAAAGGGGGAATGAGACTGATTGCTCCAAGAAAGGAAGGACCTCAGGAAAGACACGTTGGCAATACTGATAGAGACATATACGCAAGACAGCACCGTTGGACGGCATGTTGTCACACGAGGCAATGGTGAGCGGGTCTTTGCGTATACGCAATGCCAATGCAAGGTGTCCTACGGCACTTTGGGGTGTGGTCGGATGGGCTAGGTCATGCACAATGGCGGGATGCTTCCAGTCCAATGAGTGGTTTTCAGCATCATAACAATACCCTTTCTCGGTAATTGTCAGGGTTACCAGCTTGGTCTCTTCCCGTGCAATGAGTTCACTTACCCGCTCTGGATACTTCCACCCCTCAGTGTAGCCTAGAATGCATCCGATAATGCACGCTTCTTCGCTTCCTTGTGGGTCTTTGCTGCACAAGGTAAAGAGATAGTCCTGTTTTTCTGCTCTTTCTTTGGTTGTGGTAGCAATTAGATCCACTTCTTCAATACCCCAGTTGGTGATTCCCTGCTGCAGGAGGGTGTGAAGGTAATAACAGAAGTGGGAACGGTGAAAGTGGCCCAGCCCGATATGAACAATTGCCGGCTTCAGCTGGGATCGATCATATAAAGGAATATGTATCTTATTCGCCAACTTCTTATAGGTTGCATTTGATAATTGCATAGTCTTGAATACTCCTTCATTACATCCCCTGAAAGCTTACCATGACAGAAAATTGTCGTCACTTATCTCTCTTACAGCAATATACATCAGAATTACCTGTTTATCTTCCAATTCCAGTATATATCATCACCTAGGTCTTTTGGAGCAAAAACAACACCTTCGGCATCTATACCTGTAAAGTTGATAAGATAAAGTTGTAACTGATATGAAGATTACTTCTTCTGATACAACACCGTCTTCTGGTAATCTGAGGGAAGCATGCCATAACGTTTCTGGAAGGCTCTCCTGAATGTCTGAGGGTTGGAGTATCCACAGAGGGTGGTAATCTCCCCGATGGTCATCTGTTTCTCACTGAAGAGCACCAAGGAACGTTCCAGCCGATAGGTCTCCACATATTGGGCAAATGATGTCTCCATCCTGGTCTGCATGAAGTGGTAGAGGAAGCTTTCCTTCATTCCAAAGTGCTCTGCCATATTGGAGAGATTGAGAGAAGGATCTGCATAGTAGTCCTGGATATAGGAAACAATCCTCTGGACCAATATCTCATCCTTGTCATTCTTCGCCCTGTTGATCGCAAGAGCCTGGGAGAGGTAGAACTGCTTGGCCTCTGCAAAGGTGGTGAAAACTGACTGATGTAGAGGCATCCTCATCCCCTGACTGAGCTTGATTGCAGTAGCATAGAGCACCTTGAGCAGGTTCCCGTGCTCCTCCGGCCCCAGGCTTCGAGCCACAAAGTTATCCTGCTCGATGGTCTGGAGAATCTCCTCTAGTGCATCACGCTCACCACGCAAGACCGCACCACTGAGCTTACGCTCCATATCTGCAGTATAGTGGTAGGGTTCCCTTTTCAAGGAAAGGTCACGATAGCGGCGCATTATTTCAACCTGTTTCTCACTGACCAAGCTCTGCTGAACCTCGCTACACTCGTTTGTTGCACTAAAAACGTCATCCAGGCTACGTTTTGGGCTACTGACCGCCATGCTGGTAGTGCTGGGAGCAACATTGACAAACTCTCTCCAGAATAGGTCTATCTGGGTCTCAAGGAACCTGGAATCTACATGCCAGAGCATGATCCAGATAGAGAATGCATAGTCCATATAGAGATAATATTGCTTTCCAAAAGCACGCTGGGCCTGCTTCTGTGCTGCAATACGGGTAAAGTCAATGTCCTCCAACCGTTCACTGGAGAGAAAGTCATGTACATCATGGATGGCAATGTGTACCATCTGATAGGTAAAAGGACGAGTCAGGTCAATATCCGTCTGTACTTGCTTGAGCATTGCCTGAATCTCGGCAGTACCGAGCATCTTTCCGTGAATCAAGCGCCGGAAGAACGTATCGGTAATAAACGGCGTCCCTCCAGCCTGACGGACCAGGGAACGGTCCTGTTCAACAATGGACTTGATATATCCCACAGCTTGCTCGTAGGGAAGCGGCCTCTGGCCCTCCTCGGCAAGCCCAAGAAGCTCATTCCAGTGCCGGTTACTGCGGGCAAGGATATACACAGAGAACAGCCCCAAGAGTAAGAACATCACAATGATCACCCCGGTAAGCAGTACCCACAGTGGGCTGAGCATCGCCCTGACCTCCTTGAGAGAAAGGAGAGAATAAAATTTAAGTCCACTCTGATCAGAGCTGGTGACAGAGAGTACGTACTCCTGACCATCAATGAAGATACGATGCTGTCCATCCTCGTAGGTTTCTTCCATAATTAGAGAGAGGTCTCCAGAAGAAGTAATTACCGTACCCTCACTATCAGTTATGTATACCGTCGGATTCATCCCCTCTACCTGCTCACGGAGGAGGCCGGCAATATAGCTGCTGTCCAGCAACAACATAATTTTTCCAGCATTGGAGCCGGGAATATTCAAAGGGAATGTCTGGACCAAGGGAATGACTGATTGCTGACGACCATGAACCAGAGCTGTAGTCTCAGGGAAAAATTTGCGGGTAAAGGGAGCACTCAGATACTTGCTCTTGAACTGTCGGTAATTGAGATTCTCAAAGGCAAACAAAGAAGGATACATCTTCTCAGGGTCAAGGAACGCATTGCGTGAGGAGAGAATATAGCCACTTTTATCCGAGTAGACGTATATCTCACTCAACATGGCATTGATGTTTGTGGAAGTAGGCAACAAAGCCTTAGCGTCGATAAGGGCTTGGATATCCTCTGATCCTACAGGCACTTGGTTCTGGTAGATGAACGTGGCAATATCATTATTGAGCAACAGTGTCTGGCTGAGCTTGAACATCTGGTCCAGTGAAAGATCAGTGGTGGAACGTATCAGCTGCAACATGGAGTAGGTCTGTTCCTGCTTGTCCCTTCGTACCGTACTCAGCATCCAGTATTGACTCATGATCAGGATGATAAAGCACAAAACCAAGGTAGTGAGGAAGAGAACAACGGTTCTTGAATCAGGAATCTTGCGCTCAATCTTTCTCATAAGTGGAAGCAGTATAGCATAAATAAGTAAGCCATGGTTAGTCTTGCAACCAGGAAACTGTCTCCCAGATTGCTACCCCATCGTTGGCCTGTATCGGCCCAGAGGTACTCCGTCCTTGCTCCACAATTGCACGTAACTCTGCTTTCAATGCATGTACTATCTCTGGAAATCTTGAGGCAACATTCTCTTGTTCCCTGATATCTTCTTCCAAATTGTACAGCTGCAAAGAGGGAAGCTGTTCTTCATCTTTGCTTCCAGGGACGGGGAAGGACCATCCCCCACTACCCTTGCACATCTCCAGCTTCCAAGGCCCTCGACGCAAAGAGAGTGAGCCATCGATGCTCTGATGCACGAGAGATGGACGAGTCGGCTCTGAGGGAGATTTGAACGAGGAAAGCATGCTGTAGCTGTCTACAGCCTCCTCTGCTGCCAGATCCACTCCCAGATACTCAGCCATGGTGGCATACAGGTCACAGAGTGAGACAATCTGGTCACATGTGGAACCCGGTTCAATCACCTTTGGCCATCGCATAAGCAAAGGAACCCGATGTCCACCTTCATAGATGTCAGCCTTCATTCCCCTGAAATGGTAACTCGGGTTATGCCCTGCCTTTTCCAAGGCAGGAAAGTCGGCCGATGGAGAACAGCCGTTGTCACTGGTGAAAACCACCAAGGTATCTTCCCTCAATCCCGCCTCATCCAACGCGGAGAGGATTCGCCCAACAACACTATCACAGTGGAGGACAAAATCCCCGTAGTCATTGGTTTTGGACTTTCCCCGAAACTCCTTGGCAGGAAGGATGGGGGTATGAGGAGCTGGAAGTGAGAAATACAGAAAGAAGGGATGGTCACTCTCTTTTTGAATTACTTCCACGGCCTTGTCTGTGAGATGGTCCAGCACCTCTTCATGGATAAAATCGTCGGCGGTAAGCCCTTCTCTCCAGTACCCCATCCCTTCCCCCTTGGTAACCTTGGTGGGAATGGAGGTAAAGCGTTCATCCTTGATGTAGACATAGGGAGGCATATCCAGCGATCCGCTGATGCCATAAAATGTGTCAAACCCTACAGAAACAGGACCTTCCTTGATCGGCTTGCTGTAGTCTATGGTATGGCTGTCTGCAAAATCTGGTTGTTCAATGAAGTCATCTTGTTTGGGAAGATCCATTCCCAAGTGCCACTTGCCTACTGCATGGGTGGAATATCCCCTCCCTTTGAGCATCTGGGCAATGGTCTTTCTCTTTGTATCAATAAGGGGTGGAGAGAACCCTCCAAGTACTGAGCTCTTGAGTTCACTTCTCCAGTTGTATCTACCGGTGATGATGCTGTAGCGACTTGGAGTACACACTGCACTGGTAGCATGGGCGTCGGTGCATTTCACACCTTCGTTTGACAGACGGTCGAAGTGGGTGGTGGCAAAGGGACAACCTGGGTTAAGGGACGAGACATCCCCGTACCCGAGGTCATCAGCAAGTATGTACACGATGTTCGGTTTCCTCTGCTCCATGCTCCACTTCTCCCAATTCAAAGCACAAGGCCTTTGACAGCCTTGTGCGCTGATTCTATTCTCTCTACAACCTTACTTGTACTGGCGGTCGTAGGCAGTCTGCATCAGGTCCAAAACCTTGGACAACTGCAACTTCTCGAGGTTGGCAAGGTAGTCATTCCAGACCTTGTCATCATTCACATCAAGGGAACCGACCATGAACTTAACCGCACTCTGACGGATGTAGTTGGCGAGCTCGCGCTTGACAGTGGAGAACTCCTCGTTTTCATCAGCAGTGAACTTAAGCTTGGGAACCTCAACGGAGGTATCCTCATGTGGCTTGTACAGTTCACGGGTCTCATCGAAGAGCACCTTCTCGTTGTTGTCCGGCTTGTAGTAGTCAGGGTTATCCTTGCTCATTGGAACAGAAGCAAGACCATTCTTCAGGGAAGGAGTCATAGCTGCTGCATAGGTCTGTATCCAGGTATCGTTCTGAGGATCCTTGTCGTTCCACTGAGTCAACTCCTGCCAGATTGCCGGCTTGCCATCAAGACCAACCTGTCCTTCCTTTGCCCAATCCCAAGCTTCACCCTGGAAACCATTACGCTGCTGAAGGGTTCCTTCAAGGCTGTACATGTAGTCGAAGTAACGGACAATTGCCTCGGCATACTTGGTCTCACTGCTGAGTACCAGCTGGCCTACTTCAGGGTTCTGGAGGAATGCAACTGCATACTGCACGCCATCAGGGCCTTCAAGTGGAGCGATTGCCTGGAAGTTAGGGAAGCGGTCTCCACCAATGGTAGTAAACTGACCTCTCCAACCACCGGTTGCAAAGCCAACTACAGGCTCAGTGGAACTCTCTACCAACTGGGTCAGCTGGCTGGAATCCTGGGTGAAAGAACCATTGTAGATCAAGCCTTCCTTGTAGAGCTTGTTGATGTATGCAAGACCATCACGGTAAGCGTCCTTGTTCACTGCAGTGTCGACTTTCTTTCCATCCATCAGGTAGCCAACGTTGTCATCGGCATTACTGTTGATGTTGGTGTCGAGGTCACAGTAGATGAAGCTGTTGAGCAGGAAGCGCTCAACCTGGTCTGACCAACCAATGATTGAACCTGCAAGGGGAATCTCATCAGCCTTGCCGTTTCCATTGGGATCCTGTGTCTTGATAGCCTTCAACACCTGATAGAACTCTTCAGTAGTGGTTGGGGTCTCAAGACCAAGAGCATCGAGGAAGGGCTGGTAGACAAACATCTTTGCCTGGTTTGAACAGTGATAACAGCCTTCCAAGCGGGGGAAGGAGTAGATGTTACCGTCGATATTGGTCATGAATCCAACAGCTCCAGGGAACTCATCGAATGCCGTCATCATGTTGGGCATCCAATCCTTGCTATAGTAGTCATTGAGGGGCAGGAAGAGCCCTTCCATGGCACCATAGTTGGTCTCGAGCTCATTGCTTACTGCAAAGCCCAGGAATGCATCCGGGTAGTCGCCACTGGCCAGAACCAGGGCAAGTTTCTCGGTGGCTGCCTGCTCGGGGATCATGATGTAGTTCACCTTCACACCGGTCAGCTCTTCCATGTACTTGGTGAAGCGGTTGGTGTTGTAATCCTCGACACAGGGTGGCTGTGCGACCATGATATCCACGGTTACCGGGCTTTCCACGATGGGGAAAGTCCCTGCCGGGGTATACTGAACTGCGTCCTCAGCTGCTGTAGCCTTGGAACCTTGAGCAAACAGAGTTGCGGGCAGCAACAGAGCAACCAACAACACAATCAAGAAATGCTTTTTCATATGTCCTCCTTGGTATCGGATGTCATTGTATGCATCCGGTACGATCAACCTTTGACGGAGCCGATCATGACTCCCTTGACGAAGAACTTCTGGACAAACGGATAGATGACCAGAAGGGGCAAGCTCGCCACAACAATTACCGCATAGCGAATCGTCTCGCTCAGACCCTGGGACCGTATCGCTGCCTCCACATCAGTCGTCATGGACGGGGTGTTTCGGTTAATGATAAGGATGTTACGAAGCACAATCTGCAGAGGATACAAGGCCTGGTCCTGAAGGTACAAGAGTGCATCGAAGTACTTGTTCCACTGCCCTACTGCATAGAAGAGAGCAAGGACCGCCACAATTGCCCCACTCAAGGGGAATACAAAGGTGAAGAGGAAGCGGATATCAGAGCATCCGTCTATCTCAGCGGCCTCATACAGTTCATCAGATATATTCTCCTGCAGGAATGTACGGGCAATGATGACATTCCATACGGTTATCGCATTGGGGAGGATGATGGAAAGCCGGGTATCATAGATACCGAGCTGACGAACCACCAAGTAGAGGGGAATGATTCCACCGGTGAAGAGCATCGTGAATAGGATGAACTTGGTTACAAACTTCCGTCCATAGAACTCTTTTCTGGAGAGCGGATAGGCGATCAACATGGTGAGCATTACGCTGATAATTGTTCCAGTGACCATATAGTAGAGGCTGTTCATATATCCAGTTCCAATCTGCTTGTTGGTAAAGACTGCCTTGTAACTTACCAGGTCGAAGTTTACCGGAAAGAGCCAAACCTTGCGCGCCATCACAGCCTGTGGCTCACTCAGTGAGCAGGAGATGATGTAGAGCAATGGATAGAGTACAATAGCCAGGCTAATGAACAGGAAGGTATTGACCACGATGGAGAAGATTCTGTCTGTGAGCATCTCTTTTTGTTTATAATGCATTACCAGAGCCCCCCTTCCTTGTTGTTCATTTTGGCAAGCCGATTGAATGTGAGAATCAGGACAACGTTGATCACTGAGTTGATCAGGTCAATGGCCGTGGAGTAGGAGAAGTCACTGTTGATCAAGCCCATCTTATATACGTAGGTGGACATGATCTCAGCAGTTTCAATATTCAGTGGGTTCTGCATGAGGAAGGCCTTTTCAAAGCCTAGGCTCATGACAAAGCCCATATTCATGATGAACATAATGACAATGGTACTCTTGATGGAGGGAAGATCGACGTACCAGACTTTCTGGAACTTGTTCACACCATCGACCTTGGCTGCCTCATACAGCTCAGGGCTGATACCGGTCAAAGCCGCTAGGTAAATAATCGCATTATAGCCGGTGTTCTTCCAAAGCTCTGACCAGACGTAGATATGCCTGAAGTAGTCCGCCTCCCCCATATAGTTAAGGGAATCCTTTCCCATGAGTCCCCTCACTGTGTTGAAGAGGCCCATGGAGGGGTCAAGGAACTGCATCAGGATGGCTACCATGACGACCGTGGAGATGAAGTATGGTGCATAGGTGATCATCTGCACGCTCTTCTTCCAGAGCTTGGAACGGGCTTCATTCAATGCAACGGCGAGGATGACTGCCAGTGGAATTGAAGTAACCAGGGCATACATGCTCAAGCTGAAGGTGTTGTACATGATCTGTAAGGACGAGGGGTTACTAAAGAACTTCTCAAACTGATAGAGCCCTACCCAGGGGCTTCCCCATACGCCGCGGCTTACGCGATATCGCTTAAATGCGAGCAATGCCCCATACATGGGGACGTACTTGAACACAATGAAATAGAGGATGGGGAGCGCTACGATAACGTAGAACTGCCAATGGCGTCCCATCTTCCTTCCCAGGCTCAATTGTGGTGGCTGGTTCAACTGCTTCTTCATGACAAAATCGTCTCACGGAAGTCAGAATCGCCATAGCGTCAAGTTTCAAAGCAAGCCGCTTTTTATCATGAGAAAAGGCGTCATTTTTTAAAAACTGGGTCGAAGTTTAAAAAAATGACGCCTCAAAGGAGAGCTCATATAACTTTTGACTCTGTTGTTTCTCACTTTCCACCCCTATGCTTTAACCAAGGAGCAACAGAGATGAAAGAATCAGCAACACAAGCCTGGCTGGATCTCCAGTTTGGTATGTTCATCCACTTTGGCCTCTACTCCATTCCTGGTGGGGTGTGGAAGAATGAAGTGGTCAAACGGGGATACTCAGAGCAGATACTCAGTCATGGGTATCTTCCCCAAGCCGACTACGAGGCATTGGCCGAACAATTCACCATTGATCATTTCGATGCAGACCACATTGTCATGACAGCCAAGGCAGCTGGCATGCGCTACTTGGTAATCACCAGCAAGCACCATGATGGGTTCTGCCTCTTCAATACCAAGACCACCAGCTACCAGAGCAACAGGGATGTTGTTGCTGAACTGAGTGAGGCGTGCAGACTCCACGGTCTTGCTTTTGGCGTTTACTTCTCCTGGATTGATTGGCATTTCCCAGAGGCTCTCCCGATCAGCAGCCACAATAGTGACACCATTACCCCTGAGCACCAAAGGCTCAATATCCAGCAGCTCACTGAACTGCTCTCCGATTACGGTCCCATCTGTGAACTGTGGATGGATATGGGAGCTCCCAGCAAGGAACAATCCAGAGAGATCTATGAACTGGTCCAGAACTTGCAACCTGATTGCATGGTCAATGGAAGAATCTGGAACGACTATCAGGACTTCCTTACCATGGGAGACAATGAACTACCGGCTGTAGCGCTTGATTGTCCTTGGCAGACTCCTGCTTCCATCTATAAGGAGACATGGGGCTACCGTAGTTGGCAGGTACGCGGCGACAAGCATGAGAAGATCAAGGAACTAAGTGCAACTGCCCGGCAGGTAGTCGAACAGGGAGGAAACTACCTGTTGAATATTGGCCTGATGGGAGATGGATCAATCCAGGAGTTTGAAGAAGCAGTACTGAAAGGTATTGGAGAAGAACTGCAAGGAAATCCTCTCGAGAGGAAGACAACATCCCTTCAGGTTCCAGAACAGGAATACCAAGGGCCTTCCTTCGACTGTGGAGAACCGGTTGTCGTCTACCGCTATACTGGAACAGAGTACTACTCCTACCGCCCTATCCCCACGAGTCTGCACTGGAAGATTGCCCTAGAGGAGAACAAGAAGTTCTCTATCTCCTGGAAAACCTCAGAACCACTGGAGCATGAGGAGAAGCTTGTTTTTGAGGTGGATGGAAAACCCTATTACAGTAGCTTACAAAAGGGACGAAACACTGATTGTTTCATTACATCTCTTCCCTTGCAGATAGGTAAGCATGAGTTCATCGTCCATACAGTGGGGAGTCCACTCAAGCGCCCGGTTTTGGGTGCCCATACACTACATATAGTCCTGGAAGAGGAGAGTAAATAATGAAGATTGAAATTTGTCTGGAATCGATCGAGAGCGTAATCGCAGCAGAGCAAGGCGGGGCCGACCGCGTGGAGTTCTGCGCCGACCTGTTCGAGGGGGGCACCACCCCATCCTTGGGGGCCTTCAAGGCAGCCAGGGCCCACACCACCATAGCCATGAATGTCATGGTCCGCCCCCGAGGCGGCGACTTCTGCTACTCGGACCTGGAGTTCGAGGCGATGAAGGAGGATGCAAGGCTCTTCCGCGAGGCGGGGGCAGACGGCATCGTCTTCGGCATCCTCACCCCCGACGGGGAGATCGACATGGAGCGCAGCAGACAGCTCATCGAGATCGCTCGCCCCTGCTCGGTCACCTTCCACCGTGCCTTCGACATGAGCCGCGACGCCTCAAGGTCCCTGGAGAAGCTCATCGAGCTCGGGGTCGACCGGGTGCTCACCAGCGGCCTGGAGGAGACCGTCACCGAGGGGCTGGAGACACTGAAAAGCCTAATTGGTCAGGCAGGCGAGCGCATCATCGTCATGCCGGGCTGCGGCATCACCGAGAGGAACTTCACCAGGATCCAGGAAGCACTGGGGGCAAAGGAGTACCATGTGGCACTGGACGGCACCTACGAGTCCCGCATGACCTACAGGCCCGACCACATCTACATGGGCGGCATGCTCCGCCAGACGGAGTTCAGTCTCAAGCACACCGACAAGGGCCGGGTGGGGACCGTGGTCTCCCACAAAGGGGGCAGGTGATGAAGGGACGCGTCTTCGTGGGCGGGCTCCACCATGAGTCCGACACCTTCAACCCCATCATCACCTCCCGTGAGGAGATCTGGGTGAGCCGGAAGGAGGAGCTCCTTGCAAAGAGGGAGAGCTCTGCAAGCGGGATCATCAACACCCTCATCGCCGCAGGCTATGAGGTCATCCCCTCCCTGGTTGCTCGTGCCGTGCCCAACGGGGTGTGGGACAGAACATACTACCAGGAACTCAAGGAAGAACTGCTGCAGGACCTGAGGGATGCAGGGGAGCTTGACGCCATCTGCCTCTCCTTGCACGGCAGCATGCGGGTTCAGGGCATCGGCGAGGCCGAGGGCGACCTGCTTGAGGCGGTGAGGCTCATCCAGCCATCGATCCCCATCCTCACCAGCCTGGACATGCATGCCACCCTTACCAGGCGCATGAGGAAGGCAGCGGACGGGTTCGTGGGATACAAGTGCGCCCCGCATACCGATACCTATGAGACCGGCATCCACGCCGCACTGATGGTCATCCGCACCCTTGAGTCAGGCAAGAGACCCACCATGGCCATGGTGAGGATACCGATGCTTATCGCCGGGGAGCAGAGCGAGACCAGCGTGGAGCCGATGAGAAGTCTCATCCAGGAGCTGAGGGAACGGGAGAAGGAAGAAGGCGTGCTTGCCTGCTCCTACACCCTCGGCTTCCCCTGGGCGGACGAGAGGGAGAACGCGGTGCATGCGGTGGTGGTGACCCAGGACGACCAAAAACAAGCCGATGAGCTAGCAAAGGAACTGGCGGCCATATTCTGGGGCCGGAGGGCCGAGTTCGGGTTCTACAACGAGACCAGGATGCCAGAGGATGCCATAGGGGCGACCAAGGAGTCGATCGAAGAGGGGGTGTTCCCTGTGGTCATCAGCGACAGCGGGGACAACCCGACAGCAGGAGGGAGCGGGGATGTGACGAACTTCCTGCGCCTGATCTTGGACGACCCCGTCCTCTCCACACTTGACCCTCCCCTGCTCTACCAGGGGTTCTATGACCCACCTGTGGTGGCACAGGCCTTGCGCGAGGGGATTGGTGCTTCCTTCCACTGCTCGCTGGGAGCGAAGTTCGACAAAGAAAAGAGCAGCCCCATCGAGGCTGAGGCCAGGGTCATCTCCCTCAAGGGGAAGTGGGAAGGGGCGAACAACGCCGACCTTGCCCTCCTGGAGGTCGAAGGGGTGCATGTGGTGGTGGCAAGCAAGCATGTAGGATGCTACGACCCTGAGATGATGAGGATCCTCGGGGCTGAGCCGACAGGGTGCAAGGCAATCGTGGTGAAGCTGGGCTACCTGGAACCGGAGATACGCTCGATTGCAAAGCGGTCGATGATGGCACTCACCACCGGCAGCACCGACGAGCTCTTCACCCGCCTGCCCTACAAGGAGCTCTCCAGGCCCATCTACCCGCTTGACGGGGAGTTCGATGCTGAGCTGGAATTGATCTGACAAAAATCAAGGATACTGGAGTATGGGGAGAGACTGGCAGGGTTTCTCCCCTTTTTATTGTATCCAGTGCTTCTATAGAAAGCGAATTGATGTGGTGTACGTAGTAATACCAGGCGTCCAATATCGTAATCACGAATGCCTCCCTTTGTATGAAGATCTCTTCATGAAGAAAAAGCTTTCTATTCGTAATTTGTATGGGAATTCAATGATAATTACTAATATTATTCTACTTAAAAAGGTATTTGCTCTTAAAACCTTATCTTGTTGTGACTATCCGGATTAATCATTTCATCCTAAACATACCCAAAAAGGAAAAAACATCTATGTTAATCAACTTTACCGTTTCCAATTTCAGGAATTTCAAAGAGGAAGCATTGCTTAATCTTGCTCCTGCAAAACGAATCAAGGAAAAGAGCGAACATGTGTTGCACTCCCCCATGAATAAGAAAGTAGATGTACTTCCCGTATCAGTTATCTATGGAAAAAATGGAAGTGGCAAAACTACTTTCATCGATGCTCTTTTCTTCATGAAATTGCGCGTATCACAAGACATATATCCTTCTGTCACTCCATTCAGGTTAGCTGACACGATACAGGAAAATGAACCCACGAGATTTTCAATTCTATTCAAGTATCATGACATTGTGTACAACTATGGTTTTTCGCTCTACAAGAAGATGGTGCAGGAAGAATGGCTTTCAGCATATTTCTCGTCAAAACCAAGTCTCCTATTTGAACGATATAATGAGAACGGAAAGCCTGTGGCTACATTTGGACAAGCACTTATCTCTGCAACACCCAAAGGTAAAAACTACCTTGGCTTTATTATGGAAGGAATAAATCAAAAAGAGCTATTTCTTCGTGAAGCAGTCAATAGAAATGTCAAAATCCTTGCTCCTATTATTGAATGGTTTTCAGACCATTGTTTCATCATCATGCCTGAAAGCAAAGTACAAGCACTTGAGTTACTGTTGCATGATCAGTCTGAAACCCTACAGAAGATAAATAAGCGGATCAAGGAGATGGACCTCGATATTGATGAACTGGACTCAGTACGCAAACCTTTTGATATTGATAAGTTCTGCTCCCGTTTTGAAGATGCTGAAGCAGCACAATATCATTCAATGTTTGAGGAGATGCAAGAAAACGAAGCTGTTCCCCTGAATGATGAATATGCGAACCCGCATGGTGTTGTACTGAAGACCGCAGATGGCTTTGAAATGGTCAAGCTGGAGGCCGGATATACAAGGCAGGACGGGAAGCATATTCAATTTGATATGTCATTGGCTTCCAGTGGTATGAACAGAATGCTTCATTTGCTTCCTGCGTTGGATCTCATCCATGGGGAAGACACTGTTTTTGTTATTGATGAATTGGAGCGTAGTCTCCATACGTTGCTTGCTCAATACTTTATTAAAAATTTCATAACGGAAACAACAAATTCCCAAGTGGGTAATCAATTGATCTTCAGTACCCATGACACCAATTTGCTGGATGCAGATATATTCCGCAGTGATGAAATATGGTTGATCGAAAAAGACCCTGGTCACGGAAGCCACCTCTGCAACCTTGTAGAATTCAAACTTACCACAGGCTTGAACTATGAAAAGGGATACTTGAGCGGCCGATTTGGAGCAATCCCTGTTTTTCATGGAAACCAATTGAGGATTCATTGATATGGCAAGCCATGTAAAAAGAATAAAACCACAATTTCAGAGAGATATTAAGCCCTATCGGGATGCTTTTTTGGTTCTGGTTGCTACTGAAGGAAATTCAAGAGCTCAAGACGAATGAAGACAATACTGCTTGCGAGTAAGTATACAGGTGGATTCTTACAATCTACATTACTGGTAGAATTAACTGTACGCCCCTTTCTACTACCAAATTCATCTCCGAAACCCTTCTCTCCCTTTCCTAATAATTTCCATGTTTTTTAATTGACAACTGAATAAAGGTATTTTACCATACTGATAAGTGGAAACGTTTCAACTGAATAGGAGAATACAATTTTGCCAACTATCAAGGATGTAGCAAGAGATGCTGGCCTCGGTGTAGGAACTGTATCTCGCTACTTAAATGACAAGCCTGTGACAACAGAGAACCGACTAAGAATTGCCCAGTCAATAAAGAAACTCGGGTATGAGCGGAATGAATTGGCACGCGGGCTTAAGACCAATAGATCTTTCGTTATTGGTGTAGTCATCCCTGATTTGACAGATATCTTTGCCACTATGTTGGTTCAAACCATTGAGCAAGTCGCATATGACCACGGGTTCAACACCATTACGTGTGATTCACGGGGAGACGATAATCTTGAGAGGGAGAAGATCAAATTATTGGTTCGTCGCGATGTAGATGGTCTGATAGTATTCCCCTCGAATGGTAAAGCAACTGCAGAAACCTACGGAAAACTTGATGTCCCCTTGGTACTGATAAACAGCAACATCTCAGACTCAAAGTTCGACACTATCAGAAGTGATGATTTTGAGGCAGGGAAACAAGCTGGAAAGTATTTCTATGGGCTCGGACACCGCAGCGTTGCGGTCATTACACAGATGCGGCACCGACCTGGATATCTTCGTGCACAAGGGTTTTTCTCAGAATTCGGATCATCCATCGACAGCTCCTTACTCTATGATGGGGAGTTTTCAATCAAGGATGGGTACGATGCCATGAGAAAGATCATGGAGAATAGAACGGGAGAAATAACCGGAGTTTTCACTACAAACTATTACACAACCATTGGTGTACTTCGATACTGCCGTGACAATCGAATAGAATTTCCCAGGGATATCTCTTTTATTGGCTTTGACAATATCGGGGCCATCCCTATCCTCGGACCTCCCATTACCATCATTGAACAACCAATCGTTGAGATTGGCAAACAAGCGGTCAATCTCCTGATGCAGCAGATTGAACATCCAAATATTGAAGACAGAACACCGATAGAAATGTTACTGAAGACCCGATTGATCAAGGGCGATTCTGTAGCAGTACTGTAAGTGAGAATTTTTGGCAATAAGTGGAAACGTTTCAACATAAGGATATGAGCATATGAATGATTTGTACAAGAAGAAATCCCGGCTGATGATACAACACTGGCAACTATACCTGTTGTTGCTATTCCCGTTGGTAAATCTCATCATATTCAAATATCTCCCGATTCTTGGGTTGCAGATGGCTTTCAAGGATTTTCGGGTGAGCAAGGGTATGTGGGGAAGTCCCTGGGTAGGCATGAAGCACTTCATGGCGTTTTTCACGTCACCCAATTTCTGGTCGATTATCGGTAATACCATCGTATTGAGCGTTTATACCATCTTGGCATCCTTCCCATTGGCAATTTTATTGGCAATAGGGATGAATGAACTTGCCAATGTACGGGCCAGAAAAACTGTGCAGTTCTTTACCTATGCTCCTTACTTCATCTCCACTGTGGTACTCGTTTCCATGATGATGCAGATGTTTGATCCCAGGATAGGAATACTGACGAAGGTATTGCAGGTCTTTGGATATCGTGGAGATAACTTGTTTGGTTCAACCTCTGCATTCCGGCATCTGTATGTTTGGTCGGGAATATGGCAACAGACTGGTTACAATGCAATTATCTATCTTGCAGCACTAACCAGTATCAACCCGGAGCTCTATGATGCAGCACGTGTTGATGGTTGCTCAAAATGGCAAAGAATATGGCATATCGATCTTCCAGGCATACGCCCTACCATAATAATTCTGCTCATCCTGAATATGGGCTACATCATGAGTGTCGGATTCGAAAAAGTGTATCTGATGCAAAATCCGATGAATCTAGAAACGAGTGAAATCATTTCAACCTATGTCTACCGGATCGGTTTGATCAACAGCGACTTCAGCTTTTCTACAGCAGTCGGCTTTTTCAATTCAATTATCAACCTTGTGCTCATGCTAACCGTAAACAGAGTTGCACAAAAATTAGGAGATACCAGTCTATGGTAAGGAAACATTCATTCTCGGATCTATCATTCGATGTTGTGAACAAACTATTCTTGTTTTTTTGCACAATAGCAGTGGTGTATCCCATCATCTATATAGTAAGCAGCTCTTTTAGCAGCGCGAATTCTATCATCTCGGGAAGGGTGTGGCTGTTTCCTGTGGAACCTAATCTGAAAGCCTATGAGGCGGTGTTCAAGAACAAACAGGTTATTGGCGGATATATGAACTCCATAATCTATACAGCAGGAGGAACAGTCATTAGTGTGGTTCTTACCATCGCGGCAGCCTACCCTCTTTCCAGAAAGTTCCTACCAGGAAGAAAATTCTTTACTGGAATGTTCATCTTCACCATGCTTTTTACCGGTGGCTTGATCCCTACGTATTTTGTAGTACGAAGTGTCGGCTTGATTGACACCCGTTGGGCTATCATGCTTCCAAATGCTTTAAGTGTCTGGAACTTAATGGTTACCCTTACCTATTTCAAGAACTCACTTTCTGAAGAATTATTCGAGGCAGCAGTCATCGAAGGTGCAAGCGATATGCGTATGCTTCGTTCAATCGTGCTCCCGCTCTCGCAGGCCATCATCGCAGTAATTGCACTCTACTATGCCATCGGTTTGTGGAACTCGTACTTTGATGCATTGATCTATCTAAAATCCAGCGACAAATTTCCCTTACAAATCATTTTAAGAAACATTCTCATTATCAATCAGGCAGATGTATCCATGGGTGCAGACATGGTTGCGATGGCGCGTCGCCAAGGAATGGCTGATGTCATGAAATATGCACTGATTGTTGTCTCTTCTGCACCGCTATTAATGATCTATCCCTTTGTACAAAAATATTTTGTAAAAGGGGTAATGCTCGGTTCAATCAAGGGATGAGAAAAATCATCCTAACGATATCCTAGGAGGAGTATCATGAAAAAAGGAACAAAACATGTCGCCTTGGTCATGCTTCTGGTGCTGTTGGTCAGCTTCAGCTTGGCAGCACAAGGCAAAGGGGATGCAGCATCGGATGCCGAAGTTGTATCAGTAACCCCGGTAGGAACCTATCCGGTCGTCGAAAAACCAGTGACCTTGTCATTTCTGACATTACAGCCAGTCTATATCGAGAACTTTGAAACGAATAGATTTGCAAACTATTGGACAGAGAAAACAGGGGTCTCCATTGACTGGGAAACCATCCCCCGTGATGCAGTCAAGGAGAAACTCAATATCATCCTTGCTTCAGGGGATTATCCCGATGTGTTCTTTGGCTTGGGCAACCAAGAGCAAGGAATAGGCGTATCGCAGGAAATGACCTATGGAGTGCAGGAGCAGATGTTCCTCCCACTCAATGATCTCATCGACCAGTATATGCCTAACCTTTCCAAGTTGTTGGATGAGAGACCAGGAAGCAGACAATTCCTGACCGCTCCTGATGGCAATATCTACAGTCTGCCAGACTTCAATGAATGCTACCACTGCAGCATGTCTCAGAAAATGTTCATTTATGAACCCTGGCTCGAAGAACTTGGATTGGATATGCCTACCACCACCGATGAACTGTATGAAGTTTTGGTTGCATTCCGTGATCGTGACCCTAATGGGAATGGCAAAAAAGATGAGATTCCCATGGCTGGTGCAGTTTCCGGATGGAACAACAATCCTGAGACGTTCCTGATTAATGCATTTACCTACACCAATCTAGTGGCATCGCTGGATGCCAATGTGAACACTGCAATAGGGTTCTATCGTGAAGGCGATACAATCAAAACCATGGTGAACACACCTGCTTACAAAAATGCACTGCACTATTTGGCAAAACTGTATTCAGAGGGATTGATCTATCCTGCAACGTACTCACAGGATTCCGATCAATTGACCCAGTTGGTAGAAGGTCCTGAAGATCCAATAGTAGGAGTAGTAGCTGGTGGATATGGCGGTATGTTCTCAATTGTTGGTGGTGATCGATATCGTAACTACCGTGCAATGGCTCCATTGCAGGGACCAGAAGGAGCACAATTTGTACGCTACTTCTTGCAGGCTCCTGTCATTGGTAATGTTGCAATTTCCAAAGATAGTAAAAACCCCGCAGCTGTTGCACGTATGATTGACTTCCTCTACTCCGATGAAGGCACCCTGATGTCTAACTACGGTTTTGAGGGAGAAGGTTGGAGATATGCAAAAGAGGGGGAAGTCGGGCTCGATGGAAAACAGGCAATCTATAAACTGCTGAAACCCTGGAATGATATGGATCCCCAGAACGATTGCTTTGTAATGTTGGGAGTCCGGGCCAATACGTCCAGAATGAGAAATGGGGAATCAGTTGATCCTAATACTGATCTCCACAGTGCTGAAGGTCTTGAAGCCTTGTTGTTCCAGATCACACAGCAACTGTATGAACCGTATGCACGACCAGAACTGGAAATCCCAACGCTGCGTTTCCTTGAGGACGAGGAACAGGCTTTTGCTTCCAAGCGTGTAGCTTATGCCAACTATGTTCGCCAGTCCTTGGTGAAGTTCATCACGGGTAATTGGGATGTGGATGCAGACTGGAACCAATATGTGGAAGGTCTCGCGAAACTTGATCTTGAGGGAATCCTTGCATTGAACCAGAAAGCTTACGACAGACAGAACGGATCAAATTAAGCTAACAACATTCTCGCAAATCATCATTCGTTGAATGAGGGGGGCCTCCCCCCTCATTCAACAGAGGACGTAACTAACCATGTATAGTATCCCTTTCCGTCATATCCACCTCGATTTCCATACTTCTGGATTAATCGAGGGCATTGGGAAAGACTTTTCAAAAGACCAATTCAAACAAGCCCTCAGGGCTGCACACGTTGATTCCATCACCTTATGTGCAAAATGCCATCATGGATGGATGTACTATCCTTCCAATAAATTTCCTATGCATCCTCATCTCTCATTTGACCTGTTCGGGGAGATGCTTAGTGCTGCGAAGGAATTGGGAATATCAGTGGAGGCTTATCTCTCTGTAGGGTATGACGAGGTGATAGCTCTTGCTCAGAACCAGTATCTGATGAGAAAGCAAGATCAGAAGCTTGACTCCACAACCGACTTTTTTACCCCAGGGTATCATCAGTTTTGCATGAATACCCCGTATCTTGGACGAATTTGTGATCAAATCGAGGAAGTACTCTCCAGGTATCAAGTCGATGGCATATTCCTCGATATTGTAGGAGTACGTACCTGCTACTGTGCATCATGCATGCAAACAGCCCAAGAACAAGGAATAGATCCAAGCGATGCTTCCAAAATGGAATCAATCTGGGAGCACACCTATATACACTATATCGAACAAGTCAAAAAGACTGTGGAGAGGGTGCAACCGGGCATCGAAATTTTCCACAACAGCGGTCATATCAATCGTGGTCGACTTGACCTCATGCATGTAAATTCTCATCTGGAGTTGGAATCACTACCCTCCGGAGGATGGGGATACGACCACTTTCTCCTCTCCTCAAGATTTGTACAACATTTTGGGAAGCCCTACCTCGGTATGACAGGCCGTTTTCAGTTTGGATGGGGTGACTTTGGAGGGTACAAACATCCAAATGGAATGCGATATGAAGTATCTCGCTTTCTTGCAAATGGTGCTGGGTGTTCCATCGGAGACCAAATGCATCCATTCGGAAAACTTGAAGATGGACTCTATTCCATTATTGGCACCATCTACCAAGAAGTGGAAGCAAAGCAACCCTGGTGCACCGATGTAACTGCCGTTACGGAGATTGGGGTTCTTTCTACCGAGTCAGCAGGCAACTACCATATTGATGGGGTAAATGCATCACTCTTACAAGGCAGCAGTGATATCGGAGCTGTTAGGATCCTACAAGAAGGACATCTGTTGTTTGATATATTGTCAGCAAGCGACTCCTTTACTCCGTATAAAGTTATCATCCTTCCTGATCGGATCGCCTTGAGCGAAGAACTTGAAAATCGTTTGGATACATATCTACAAAATGGAGGAAAAATTCTCGCGACGGGTATAAGTGGCATCAAGGAGAATGGAAAGCTCTCTAAACGTTTTGGGGTATACTGGAAAGGACAAAACCAATCGATTCCCAACTATATTGAACCATGTTCTCCGGTGACTTCTCTCTCTAGTGATTCCTTCGTCATGTATCAAGGAAGCCAAGAAATTGAAATACTTGAAGGAGATTCCTCTACTATACTCGGATTCATACAGGAATCTTTCTTCAACCGAAGTGTGGAACATTTTTCCTCACATTACCACACAGCTAGTTCATTGGATCGGAAAGGTCCCGGAATGGTACAAAATGAGCAAACTATCTATGCTGTATGGAACTTCTTTTCAGAGTACGCATTGAAGGGTAATCTTGCAGCAAAATATCTGGTGCTTGAATCGCTTAAGAAGTTATTAGAGAGACCTATTATCAGCACCTCCTATCCTTCTCAAGTTGAACTCTCCATCATGGAGCAAAAAGGACTCTCCCGTTATGTAGTGCATATACTTCACGGCTCAAAGGTAGTACGCGGCAAGAATATGGAAGTAGTAGAAGATCATCTTCCTGTCCCTGCATCAGATATCGAAATACGAGTCGAACAACCTATTCATTCGGTCTATTTGGTTCCTACCGGGGAGAAAATTCTGTTTACATTTGTTAACGGAAGCGTCCGCTTCACGGTTCCTTCTTTCACATGCCACCAAATGATCTGTCTTTGCTATGGAGAGAATAATAATGAAGATTGAAATTTGTCTGGAATCGATCGAGAGCGTAATCGCAGCAGAGCAAGGCGGGGCCGACCGCGTGGAGTTCTGCGCCGACCTGTTCGAGGGGGGCACCACCCCATCCTTGGGGGCCTTCAAGGCAGCCAGGGCCCACACCACCATAGCCATGAATGTCATGGTCCGCCCCCGAGGCGGCGACTTCTGCTACTCGGACCTGGAGTTCGAGGCGATGAAGGAGGATGCAAGGCTCTTCCGTGAGGCAGGGGCTAACGGCATCGTCTTCGGTATCCTCACCCCCGACGGGGAGATCGACATGGAGCGCAGCAGACGGCTCATCGAGATCGCACGCCCCTGCTCGGTCACCTTCCACCGTGCCTTCGACATGAGCCGCGATGCCTCAAGATCCCTGGAGAAGCTCATCGAGCTCGGGGTCGACCGGGTGCTCACCAGCGGCCTGGAGGAGACCGTCACCGAGGGGCTGGAGACACTGAAAAGCCTAATTGGTCAGGCAGGCGAGCGCATCATCGTCATGCCGGGCTGCGGCATCACCGAAAGGAACTTCACCAGGATCCAGGAAGCACTGGGGGCCAAGGAGTACCATGTGGCACTGGACGGCACCTACGAGTCCCGCATGACCTACAGGCCCGACCACATCTACATGGGCGGAATGCTCCGCCAGACGGAGTTCAGCCTCAAGCACACCGACAAGGGCCGGGTGGGGACCGTGGTCTCCCACAAAGGGGGCAGGTGATGAAGGGACGCGTCTTCGTGGGCGGGCTGCACCATGAGTCCGACACCTTCAACCCCATCATCACCTCCCGTGAGGAGATCTGGGTGAGCCGGAAGGAGGAGCTTTTCACAAAGAAGGAGAGCTCAGCAAGCGGGATCATCAACACCCTCATCGCCGCAGGCTATGAGGTCATCCCCTCCCTGGTTGCTCGTGCCGTGCCCAACGGGGTGTGGGACAGAACATACTACCAGGAACTCAAGGAAGAACTGCTGCAGGACCTGAGGGATGCAGGGGAGCTTGATGCCATCTGCCTCTCCTTGCACGGCAGCATGCGGGTTCAGGGCATCGGGGAGGCCGAGGGCGACCTGCTTGAGGCGGTGAGGCTCATACAGCCAGCCATCCCCATCCTCACCAGCCTGGACATGCATGCCACCCTTACCAGGCGCATGAGGAATGCAGCGGACGGGTTCGTGGGATACAAGTGCGCCCCGCATACCGATACCTATGAGACCGGCATCCACGCCGCCCTGATGGTCATCCGCACCCTGGAGTCAGGCAAGAGACCCACCATGGCAATGGTGAGGATCCCGATGCTCATCGCCGGGGAACAGAGCGAGACCAGCGTGGAGCCGATGAGGAGCCTCATCCAGGGGCTGAGGGAACGGGAGAAGGAAGAAGGCGTGCTTGCCTGTTCCTACACCCTCGGCTTCCCCTGGGCGGATGAGAGGGAGAACGCGGTGCATGCGGTGGTGGTGACCCAGGACGACCAAAAACGAGCCGATGAGCTAGCAAAGGAACTGGCTGCCATATTCTGGGGCCGGAGGGCCGAGTTCGGGTTCTACAACGAGACCAGGATGCCGGGCGATGCCATAAGGGCGACCAAGGAGTCGATTGCAGAGGGGGTGTACCCGGTGGTCATCAGCGACAGCGGGGACAACCCGACAGCAGGAGGGAGCGGGGATGTGACGAACTTCCTGCGCCTGATCTTGGACGACCCCGTCCTCTCCACACTTGACCCTCCCCTGCTCTACCAGGGGTTCTATGACCCCCCTGTGGTGGCACAGGCCTTGCGCGAGGGGATTGGTGCTTCCTTCCACTGCTCGCTGGGAGCGAAGTTCGACAAAGAAAAGAGCAGCCCCATCGAGGCTGAGGCCAGGGTCATCTCCCTCAAGGGGAAGTGGGAAGGGGCGAACAACGCCGACCTTGCCCTCCTGGAGGTCGAAGGGGTGCATGTGGTGGTGGCAAGCAAGCATGTAGGATGCTACGACCCTGAGATGATGAGGATCCTCGGGGCTGAGCCGACAGGGTGCAAGGCAATCGTGGTGAAGCTGGGCTACCTGGAACCGGAGATACGCTCGATTGCAAAGCGGTCGATGATGGCTCTCACCACCGGCAGCACCGACGAGCTCTTCACCCGCCTGCCCTACAGGGAGCTCTCCAGGCCCATCTACCCGCTTGACGGGGAGTTCGATGCTGAGCTGGAATTGATCTGACAAAAATCAAGGATACTGGAGTATGGGGAGAGACTGGCAGGGTTTCTCCCCTCTCTGTAGAATCTGAGGTATGAAATCCATTTGTTGGTACGGATGTTTGGCAACAGAGATTTCTCTTCATTCTGGAATGTCCCCTTTGCCACCTTTGAGGTTCCTTTAGAGGAGAAGGGCATCATTGGGGTAAGTATTCTCAAGCAGGTCATCAGTACAGGTTCCTATGCCAAGACAAAGCATGTGTTACAGTCCAAGTTGATTCCGAGGCAGAGTAGCAGGGATTGAGATAACATTCTATCTAAGGTTACATCCCAACTCTCTCAATCGCCCGCATATACGCTTCTACAATGACCTGCCGGTTGAATTCTTTCTCTACTTTCTTTCTTCCGGCAAGTCCCATCTCTCTCTTTTTCTCATAGGGAATAGCAACGAATTTCTCAATTGCTAAAATTAATGATTCAGTTGATCGTGGCTCGAACATGATCCCGGATACTCCATCATCGAATGTTTCTCTACACCCAATGTGGTTCGTAGAGAGTACAGGACGCCCACAGGCAGCTCCTTCCAGAAGTACATTCGCAATGCCTTCCAGATGGTAGGAAGGGAGTACTACGGCATGGCTACTCTTGATTAATGCATGTATATCCTTCTGGAATCCAAGATAAGAACCAGCTCCAGTCTCTCCATAAGCTTTAAGCTGCGCCTCATACTCATCTTCTCCAATGAAACCAGCAATATTACAGGTAACATTAGGATGCATTTGGTGAATTTTAATTGCCGCTGCCATCATCTCCTCGATGCCCTTATCTTTAATGATTCTAGCAATGAAGATGAGTCTGATAGTCCCATCATCCTCTGGATACTCCTCCAAGGGATGGCGAGCAAGATTGACTCCGGAGCCTGGAATCAGTACTGATTGCTCTTTGTTGGTTATCTTATGGTCCAAGAAATAATTCAAGTCACGCTCATTTTGCAGAAATACCGTACTCGCTCGCTTGAAAGCAATACGAAGCAATCTTTGGATTGTTGATTGCAGAACCCCCTTACCCATCAAAGCTTTTCCTAGCCCTGTCATGTTGGCAATTTGAGGGGCATGCAACATTCTACATACCAATCCCCCATAGATGTTTGCCTTAATCGTATAGGTGAGAACCACATGAGGTTGTACTTGTTTAATCATCCGCACATATTTTAGAAGGAGTGCCAGATTTGAGAATGGATTTTTTCCTCGCGGAGTAAACTCAGTTGGATAAAAGGTGCACCCTAATTCTTCAAAAAAATCAACTCGGTCATTGGAGGGAGCCGAGAGCGACACAGAGAAACCTTCCTTGAGCAATCGCTCAATTGTTTCAAGTCTCAACGTATATAAGTAATCTACATCATTGGATAGGATGAGAATGGTTTTATTCTTCATATCAGTATCGTACTCCAAAAATACATCATTTCACACAGCTCGCTTATTATATCCAGAATGGAAGCTGTCTTTCATACATTCTGGTTCTAGCACCCCTATTTTCTCGTTCTTCCAATTAGCTTCTTTATATGAAATTTTAAATGTAAATATGGAATCAACAATGATGGTGATACCTTTAGCAGAAAGTAATTGGCTCGCACCATGGAAGATGACTGCTTCATCGTGTTCTCATACGTCTCATGGAATTTTACATTCACTTCAGGAATCTTGTTTTCTATAGCTTTTGTTTCTGTTCGCTCAGACTTTGGCAAGCTATACCAGGTAACCAGCATGTTGTAAGCCAGCTCGGTAGTATGCGAAAAAATTCTATCGCGAAGATACTGAGTTGAATTTGGAAGTTGTTCAATAATTTTTTCATATGCTTGAAAAGCAGTAAAATTCCGTTGAAAACTATACCGATCAGAATAGATTGTGTCTGGACGTATAATTCCATAGTGGTATAAACATGCATTTGCCACAACAATCTTGCTTGATTGATGATGGTATAAATATCGAACGATAAATTCCAAGTCTTCGCAAACGTTAATATCAGGATTCAGACGATTATGTGTAGGTAAAAAGAGTTTATTCCACAGGTATCCTCTGAGTCCAAACTTCGCTGTAATTTCATCTAACCCTTCTGTTTTTGAGAGAACTCGACGTTTCTCTCCTTTACATAGACTTTCTAGGTATTCTTTCCAACTTTCAGAGACAACGCCAAGTGCAGAGAGACAACAGCCTTCCGTTTCTTTCATTGCTGAATACATCGTTTCGATAAAGGTTGGTTCAACCCAATCATCAGAATCGACAAACCCCCAGTAAAAACCTTCGGCCGAATCCATACCTTGATTCCTTGCCTTTGAGACGCCTTGGTTGGAGCTATTGATTACTTTAATTCGGGCATCGTCTTCAGCGTATCTCCTGCATATAGAGAGACTCCCATCTGTGGACCCGTCATTAATGAGAATTATCTGCAGATTCTGGTAGGTTTGCCCTATGATACTCGTGATACAACGGTCCAACGTTTTCTCAGCGTTGTAGATAGGAACAATTACAGAAATGAGGTCATGTAGGGGATGTTTTTTAATGTAATCATCCATTACTACTTCCTTTATCCAAGCATAATGTATGCAACATCTTGGCAAATTCACTGAAATTCTTTTCTGCATCAAACATTGTCTTCCACGTTACAAAGGCATGTTCCTTCATTTCTACGATTTCTTCAGTTTGCTTAACCTTATACATCCTGTCTATTTGTGTTTTTATCTCTAATGCTGTTGGATTTTCATTGAGTAGAAAACCATTTAATCCATCAGTTATCATTTCAGGAATGCCGCCAACATATGTGCCAATGGCGGGTATTCCATAGGAGAAAGCCTCTTGAATCGATACTGGCAACCCTTCCGTTGAGGAAGTTGTGATAAATACATCAATCGTATGTGTTTCATAATAGGTATGTAACTCCAGATTTGTAATATGCCCTTTGAAAACATAGCTGATATTCTTTTTTGGTTTCAATGAATATTCTGCCAATTGAATCAAAGAATTCAGGCTCTCCCCATCACCAAAATGAACCCAGGAAACCTCATACTCTGTTATCATCTCCAGCGCAGAAATAATAAGCTCTACTCGTTTTAAGGGAATGGCATGAGATACACTAATAAGAGAAAGCCCAATATCATTATTTGAAGGAATTAACCCCGATGTTCCATGTACGCCTAGACGTGATACTCGGTAAATACAACCAGCATTAAAGCCGAAGGTTTTGCGGTAATACTCCAAGCCTTTTTCACTCACAAAATATAGAGCAGTAAGATATTCATCCTGCGTATATTTAAATGGCTGACGACTTCCCTTTTCTACTCGTTCATTGAATAAATCATATCCATGAATCCTAGAGACAATGGGTATTGATCTATAATGTAATTTTTTAAGTAAAAGCCCCATCCCCAATACTTTGTAATTATTCCAATAGCTATAGACAATATCCTGCTCAGTAATAATCCCAAGCTTTTCGATCTGTTTTGCAATTTTCTGTGCTTTTGCATAATATTTAATACTCTGTAATGAACGCTGCAAAACTTGTTTCTTCCCTTGAAAAATTATCCTAAGTTCTTTAATACAATCCTTTGTAAAGAAAAATTGGAGAGTAGATTGAAACGTCTCCCAGAAAGTTGGAATCTTGTGAATCCTGTGTACAGGAAAATCCCAGATAAAACTGCTTGAAATATCTGATTGTGTATCGGTGGTAACAACTGTGATATTAAATCTTCGTGTGAGAAACTCAATTTCTGGATATAGAAAAGACTCGCCATTTCCAAAAGGAAGATGATCGGTTAGCAATAATAATTTCTTCATCTTCACACCATTAAGGCAAACGATTTAATAACTGTAGAAACAGTTACACAAGATTCGTACGTTTTATACCCATCCAATGGCAATGATACCACCGTCTTGCACAACCTCTCCGTGACCGGGCATTGGACATATTGCTTCAGTCCATCAAAAGCTGTCTGCTCATGCATCGGTTTGGGATAGTACACCATTGTAGGAATCCCCTGCTCTTTCAGTTTCCCCTGGATCTCAGTCCGTTGGTTCTCATCGCCCAGTTGTATGGTGTATTGTGCCCAGCTGGAATAGCATCCTTCCGGGACTACTGGAGTCTTCACAGCATCCCCCAATGCATTTGTATACCAGGAAGCCACCTTATTCACTGCTTCCAGCTCATATGCTTGGAACGCCTTGAATTTCACCAGGAGGACTGCCGCCTGGATGGTATCAAGGCGTGAATTCCAGCCAATACGGACATTGTCATATTTATAGGAACCCTTCCCATGCACTGCAATCGATCTCAGGTACTCGGCTTCCTGGTCACTGTTGGTGAAAATTACCCCACCATCGCCATAACAGCCAAGAGGCTTTGCAGGGAAGAAGGAAGTGGTCGCAGCATCGCCAAGTGAACAAGCTTTCCTTCCCTTGTACAATCCCCCAAATCCTTGGGCACCATCTTCCAGCACCTTCATGCCATGTCTGTGGGCAATCTCGTTGATCCTGTCATAATCTGCAGGGAGGCCGAACAGATCCACAGGGATGACCACCTTCGCCTTGAGTTTCCCTTCAGCTTCCACCGCAAGGATGGCTTGCTCCAGGCTCGCTGGATCCATGTTGTAGGTATCCGGGTCCACATCCACAAACACAGGGGTTGCTCCCTCGAAAGAGACCACCTCCCCGGAGGCGAAGAAGGTGAAGTCCGGGACAAATACTGCATCACCTTGGCCGATCCCCCAGGCCATAAGCATCATGGAGAGCGCATCAGTGCCATTCCCACAGGTGATGCAATGTTTCACCCCAACATATGCAGCAAGCTGTTCTTCCAGCTCCCTGACTTGCCTGCCATTGATGAAATTGCACTCTGTCATCACCTCGATGACGGCCTTGTCCATGTCCGCCTTCAGTACCTGGTATTGCTTCTTGAGATCACGAAATTCCATACTCAACTCCCCTGCCTCTCGACAAGGCCTCCTGTCTTCTGCTCATACTGCCTGCCGCAATGCTTGCAATGCAGGGACTCATCCAGGATGGAACCACATTCACAAGCCCATCCCTTCTGTTTTGCAGGCACCCCCGTCATCAAGGCATGATCAGGTACATCCTTGGTGACTACAGCCCCACTGCCGATGAGTGCCCATCTACCGATGGTTATCCCACAGACGATGGTGGCATTGGCCCCAATGGAAGCTCCCTCTTGTACGAGAGTTTTCAGATAGCCTGCCTTCCCCTTCGGGTATTTTGCCCTCGGGGTAAGATCGTTTGTAAATACACAGGAAGGCCCGCAGAATACATGGTCCTCAAGCGTTACCCCCTCATACAGGGAAACGTTGTTCTGTATCTTGCACCCGTTACCGATTACCACGTTGTTCGAGACATTTACGTTCTGTCCAAGGGAACAGCCTTCACCGATCCTTGCTCCGCCCTGTATGTGGCAGAAGTGCCAGACCTTGGTATCCTTGCCGATGACCACGTCATCATCTACATAGGAAGAAGGGTGTACATACCAATCCATCAGGAGAACCTCCCTGTGAAATCAATGGTCGCACAGTCTTCAAGGGGAAGCCTGACCGGCTTTCCTTCGGCTGCAGACTTGTAGATGGCCAGCACCAGTTCCAGTGCCCGCTTCCCAGCCTCCGCTGTTACCATTGGCTGACGGTCTTCCCTGATTGCCTCAATCACATCAGCAAACAATGGGGTGTGACCATACCCATACACGTTGGGAGGGTTCTCGTGGTAGGTCGTCTTGACCTCTTCGGGGTCATCCAACAGGTCGGCGAAACGCCACTCCTCGATGATGTTCACGGACTGCCCCCCAGCCTTCACGGTCCCTTTCTCCCCGAACAGGTAGAGCGTCTCTTCCAAGTTCTGGGGGTAGATGTTGGTGGTCCCCTCAATGATTCCATAGGAACCATTGGCAAACTTCACCAAGGCAAGACCAAGATCCTCGGCCTCGATGTAGGGATGGGTAAGGTTGTCGGTATAGGCAAACACCTCTGAAATCTCATCTCCCATCATCCATCTGAGCAGGTCGATATTGTGGATGCACTGGTTCATGAGGGCACCACCGTCCTGCTCCCATGTCCCACGCCAGGAGGCCCTGTCATAGTAGTCCCTGCCTCGGTTCCACCGAATGTGGGCGGTCCCATGCATCATTTTCCCAAAGCGATTCTGTTCCATTGCCTCGCGTATCTTCACCACCGATTTGTTGAAGCGGTTCTGGTGACAGGCACATACTTTTACCTTTTTCTTCCTTGCCATCTCTATAATGGCATCTGCATCCTTGATGGAGAGAGCAATGGGTTTCTCAATGATGAGATTAACTCCAGACTCAATACAATCCAAGGCGATGGATGCATGCTTGCCACTCTCTGTGCAGATGGAGACCAGATCCGGTTTCTGTTCCTTCAGCATCTCCCGGTAATCGTGATACCTTGTCACGTTCTGTTCATCCAGCTTGAACTTGAGGATCTTGTCCTCCATCATCTGCTCGTTGATGTCACAGACGGCAACGAACTCAAGCTTGTTTGCCAGTGCGGCAGCTATGTGGTTGGGAGAAATCCTCCCGCAGCCTATCAGTGCATATTTCATCACAGCACCTCGATATTGTCTCGGCCGGCAATGGCCTTCATGACATTCTTTGTGTCAAAGATGGCCTTTGCATGTTTCTGTACCAGATCATAGTCAACGCTGCTGTGCGCGGTGGTGATTATGACAAGGTCGGCTTCCTCCAGCAGGCTCACACTCAGTTCCTTCTCGCCTTTCACAACCTTTCCCTTGTGATGGTACTCTGCCACCCAGGGATCATGATAAGTAACCACTGCTCCTTGCTTCTCGAGGATGTCTATGACATTCAACGCAGGACTCTCCCGATAGTCATCAATATCCTGTTTGTAGGCAACCCCCAGCATTAATATCTTTGAACCATTGAGTGCCTTTTTGAACCTGTTCAGTATCTTCGAGGCCCGTTCCACAGTGTATTCAGGCATTCGGTCGTTGATCATCATCGAACTCTCTATCATAGAAGTATGGAACCCATACTCCCTAGCCTTCCAGGAGAGATAATAGGGATCGAGGGGGATGCAGTGTCCTCCCAGGCCCGGCCCGGGGTAGAATGCCTGGAATCCGTAGGGCTTGGTCTTTGCCGCATCGATGACTTCCCAGATGCTGATTCCCATCTCGTGGCAGAGTTGGGCAAGCTCATTTACCAGGCCAATGTTCACATTCCGGTAGGTATTCTCCAGAATCTTCTCCATCTCTGCCACCGCAGGGCTGGAAACCTCGGTCACATCACTGGAAAGCACCGCACGGTACATTGCTGCAATCACCTCGGTCGCATCCTTCCCGATGCCTCCGACTACCTTGGGAGTGTTCTTCGTCTTGTACAGCAGATTGCCTGGGTCGACACGTTCAGGCGAGAAACCGAGATAGAAATCTTCCCCACAGACAAGGCCGGAGCCTTCCTCCAGCAAGGGCTTCACCAACTCCTCGGTGGTCCCCGGGTAGGTGGTAGACTCCAAGACAACAATTGAATCCTTCTTGAGATATTTGGCTATCTCCATGACAGAATCCCGTACATAGGTGATGTCAGGTTGCTGGTGCTCGTCCAGAGGAGTGGGAACGCAGATGGCGATGAAGTCACAATCCTTCACAAAGGAGAAATCACTGGTTGCCCTGAGCATCCCATTCTTCACCAAGGAAGCCAGGTCTTCCTGGACTACATCACCTATATAATTGATGCCTTGGTTTACCATGTCCACTTTCTTCTGCTGGACATCAAAGCCAGTGGTCTTGAAGCCTGCCCTTGCCTTCTCGACAGCCAAGGGTAGACCGACATAGCCAAGGCCAATGACCCCAACTAACACATGGTATTTCTCAATTTTTTGTATCAATGATTCTTTTTGCATTTTTTCCTTCAATATTCTTAATATATGTTACATAGTCATTATTATAAACCAAGCGTAGGTATTAATTCCAAATTCACTGAGAATTTTCACGACAGTACTCCAAAACAGGCCTCATCATTGACTCTGACGAACATGTATCATTGGCAAATTCTCGGATTCTCAATGCCACCCTTTCGTAATCTTCTTCATAGACTTTATCATGGAATTGTATGACTGACTTAATATCAATATGCGACTCATCTTCATCCACTTTCATGGAATATGGGAAATTTACAGGAATGTAGTCAATTTTACTTGCACTCACTATTGGTAAACCTTTCGCACCATATTCTCGAGATTTAACGGAACTATTAATCTGTCCTTGGGTCCGTCGATGGAGTCCGAATGATTCAAATGCTAGAGAAACACTATCATAAACCTTTTCCAATTTATCAAAAGGCATAGAACCATGAAAAATTAGATACCCTTTAGAAACAAGTTCTTCCATGTCTTTATCAAGCTTTATTGCATTTTCAGTTGGACCAACTACATGCAGCACAAATAACCTTTCAGGCTTTGTTGCATAATACCTTTTTAGCCCTTCAATAAGCCGATCAAGACCATGCCAAAATTCAAAATTACCAACTACGATGCCATGAACTTTACCATCTTCCTCTTTGGAAACTTTACGTAACGCTGTGCGGGAAAAATCTATACCATTACTGATAGTGATTGTTGGTACATTGAATACAACCGGATCTTTGGCGGCCACTAGTATTATTCGATCAATATAGTGATGAAGTTTTTTCCTATTCCATCGGTCTTTTAATAAGAGGGGGTATCGCAAGAAACCGGACTTCTCTTTATCATATGGGTATGTAGGAATTTCAAAGAGGATAATACATTTTGGATTTCTTCTCTTTATCTCTCTAAGAAGTTTAATCGCATACCGGTCAATGTACGCCTTCCGGTAATATACGATATCCACACCATCCAGCTTTTCAGGACAATACTTGAAATAAAACATGCTGGGGGCCAAGGGGAGCATTCTAGAAGCTTCTTTAAGAATACCACGCTTCCCTTTAGGACTATATGTCAATCGTTTTACAACACCAAGCTTACTGAGTTCTTTGATTTGAGCAAGCTTCTTTCTTTCAATCCCACTATTGCTGTTTTGACCGTATGCCGGACCAAAATCTATGTAGGTAATGTTCAAATTAGTATTCATTGCATTACCTCAGACCATGTTTTTAAGTTTTGGTCTTTTATGCTCATTATCAACGGGGTATCAATCTCCGGCCACTCAATCCCGATACTTGGGTCATCCCACCTGATGCCACCCTCATCCTCGGGGTGGTAGAACTCGTCACACTTGTAGACGAACTCAGCCTCATCGGAGAGGACCAGGAACCCGTGGGCGAAGCCACGGGGGATGAAGAACTGGTTCTTCTTCTCTGCAGTGAGTACAGCCCCCACATACTTGCCGTAGGTGGGACTATCTTCCCTCAGGTCAACGGCCACATCGTAGACCTCCCCCTTGGTGACCCTGACCAGCTTTGCCTGGGGATGCTTCTCCTGGAAGTGAAGCCCCCGAAGCACGCCCTTGCTCGACTTGCTCTGGTTGTCCTGTACGAACTCACAATCAATGCCGGCCTCATGGAAGTCTGCCTTGTTGTAGGTCTCCATGAAGTAGCCACGTTCATCCCCGAACACCCTCGGCTCGATGATGAACACCCCTTCTATTTCTGTCTCCGTGAATGTGAACTGTCCCATTGTATGTTTCTCTCTTTCCCTTGTTATCTGCCTACGTACATCGCCCGGTAGTATTGCTGGTAGGAACCACTGGTCACATGCTCCATCCACTGCCTGTTCTCCAGGTACCAGTCGATGGTCTTCCTGATCCCTTCTGCAAACATCGTCTCGGGCTCCCAGCCCAGCGCTTCCCTGATCTTGGTGGGATCTATGCCGTAGCGCCGGTCATGCCCCTTCCTGTCACTCACGTGCCTGATCAGACGCTCATCTATACTTGGGTCCACCTTTTCAGCTACATAGGATATGATGCTCTTCACGATCTCGATGTTGGGTTTCTCGTTGTGCCCACCGATGTTGTACACCTCACCGAGGGTACCCCTCTGGATCACCAGGTCTATCGCCTTGCAGTGGTCCTCCACATACAGCCAGTCACGGACCTGCATGCCGTCCCCATAGACGGGAAGACCCTGCCTGTTCAGGCAGTTGTTGATCATCAGCGGGATGAGCTTCTCGGGGAACTGGTAGGGCCCGTAGTTGTTCGAGCACCTGGTGATGTTCACCGGCATCCTGTAGGTGTCCCCATAGGCTTTCACCAGGAGGTCGGCCGAGGCCTTGCTTGCCGAGTAGGGACTGTGCGGGTCAAGCGGGGTTGTCTCGGTGAAAAACCCCTCAGGCCCCAGGGAGCCGTATACCTCGTCGGTGGAGACCTGCAGGAACCTCACACCCTCCCGGTACGAGTCCTCCCCTGTCTTCCAGGAGCTCTTCGCGGCATCCAGGAGGTTCAGTGTCCCCATCACATTGGTGCTCACGAACACCCCTGGGTCGGTGATCGAGCGGTCCACATGGCTCTCTGCGGCGAAGTTGACCACATAGTCAATGTGGTACTGCTCGAACAGTCTTACCATCGCTTCCCGGTCACAGACGTCGGCCTGTATGAATGCATACCGCTCATCATCCATTACAGCCTTCAGGTTCTCCAGGTTCCCAGCATAGGTGAGCTTGTCCACATTCACCACCAGGATGTCCTGGTGCCTCTCAAGGATATAATGGATGAAGTTGGAGCCGATGAAGCCGGCCCCTCCGGTCACCAGGTAGGTCTTGCTCATATGGTCTTCTCCTGTTCCAGGTAATGTTCCATGAAGCTGTCCAGGGCTTCCTTCCAGTCACGCATGCTGTTTCCGATGGTGTCGTGTAAATGCCTGTTCTCCAGGGCGGAGTAGGCAGGCCGCCTGGCAGGACGGGGGAACTCATCGGTGGTGCAGGATTCCACAGGGACCGATAGCCCTGCCTGCTGGATGATCCTCTCTGCAAAGGCATGCCAGCTTACCGGATTCCCTCCACAGGTACAGTGGAAGATGCCGGTCTCCGTGGAGGCTCCCAGCAGTGCAAGCTGGTAGGCAAGGTCCACGGCACTGGTGGGGTTCCCCACCTGGTCGCCTACCACCTTCAGCCTGCCGTTCTCCCTGGCCAGGCGCAGCATTGTCTTGACGAAGTTGTTTCCCACATACCCATAGAGCCATGCGGTACGGCAGATGCAGCTGTTACCGCATGAGTCGAGCACGGCCTTCTCCCCTGCAAGCTTGGTCCTCCCGTAGGCGGTATTGGGACTGGGGGTGTCATGCTCGGTATAGGGTCTCTCCCCATCCCCCCTGAAGACATAGTCGGTGGAGACATGCAGCAGGCGTGAGCCATGCCTCTGGGAGGCGACGGCCAGGTTCTTGGGCCCGAGTGCATTGATGCGGTAGGCACTCTCCTCGTCGCTCTCACAGCCATCCACATTGGTCATGGCTGCACAGTTGAAGACAAGACCCGGCATGTGCCGGGAAAAGAAGGAATCCACCGCATCTGCCGAGGTGATGTCCAGCTCGTCCACATCGACTGCGAGGACCTCGCATCCTGCGTAAACAGGAGGGAGTTTCCCCAATTCACTGGATCCCCTCTGGAGTATGTTGTTCAGTTCACTGCCAAGCTGGCCCTTGGCCCCGGTTATAAGAATTACCATGCCTGTATCCTAATAGTGTATGCGGCCTTCGGCAACCTGCCTGAGGTGCTCGCCGTAGGGACTCTTCCCATAGCGGGAGGCACTTGCAAGCAGTTTGTCCCTGCCGATCCAACCATTGCGGAACCCGATCTCCTCAGGGGCCGATATCTTGATTCCCTGTCTCTTCTCGATCATGCGGACAAAGTCAGCTGCATCCACCAGGCTGTCCATCGTACCGGTATCGAGCCAGGCAAACCCCCTGCCCAGCAACTGGACATGCAGGTCCCCTGCTTCCAGGTAAAGCCGGTTCAGGTCGGTTATCTCGAGCTCCCCGCGCGAGGAGGGCTTCACCTGCCTTGCAAGCTCCACCACCCGCTTGTCATAGAAATAGAGCCCGGTGACGGCATAGTTGCTTTTGGGGTTTGCTGGTTTCTCCTCAAGGGAGATGGCTCTTCCTTCATGGTCGAACTCCACCACCCCGAAGCGCTCGGGATCCGGGACGTAATAACCGAATACCGTTGCCTTTCCTGCCTCTGCATCCCCCACAGCCTGCCTCAACAGCGGGGAGAACCCGTTCCCATAGAAGATGTTGTCACCCAGCACCATGGCACAGGCATCATCCCCGATGAACTCCTCGCCCAGCAGGAAGGCCTGGGCAAGGCCGTCGGGGGATGGTTGTACCTTGTAGGAGAAATGGACGCCGAACTGGTTGCCATCCCCCAGGAGATGCTCGAACCGGGGGGTGTCCTCAGGGGTGGAGATGATCAGGATGTCATTGATCCCTGCAAGCATCAGGGTGGAAAGCGGGTAGTAGATCATCGGCTTGTCATAGACAGGCAGCAACTGCTTGCTGGTTACCAGGGTCAAGGGATAGAGACGCGTACCGGCTCCGCCGGCCAGGATGATTCCTTTCATACTAGTTCCTCATCTATTAGATACAAAGTTATTTTGAAAAGACTAAGCCGAATGATCATTCTCTCCGTCTATCTCTGCAACCTATACTTTATACCATACCAGATTACCAATAGAGAAAAAACCTTGTTCACGGCAGGATTAAAGGTAATATTTTTACAAAAAAATGATAGGGGAAAGGACTCTTGTTGCAAGGCTACTAGATTACTTTGCTGTTGCGCAATCGATTTCAGTAATTGACTACAATCTCTCTTTGACAACTTATTATTATATGCTTCATACACAAATGTGTGCATTTTCAAGATATGTTGAACACTAGTAATCAAATGTTCACGGTTGCTAGTGCGATGAGAAATTGTTGTTGAAGGAGCCGATGCATTTGCAGTATGTACCCGAAACTGAACCAACGGTTTATGAAGAATCATAAATCCTTCATGAAACAGAGCGATAGCCCCAATAGGAGTATCGTAAGTGAGATTATGAGTATGTACTTGGTCTTCTAACTCATCAAGTAATGTGCTTTTAAATCCTAAGGCTTTGCCAGAGCTACAGAGAAGGCGCAAGTATTGTTTCTGAGATAGTCTTCCCAATTTTTTTATACTTGGTGCGTTTTTATAGAACGAGTAAAGCGTGTTATGAGGCTTCCCCTCAGAATCTATCATACTATATTTAGAGACAACTGCTGAAGGATTATAACGTAGGAACACCTGCTCCATTAGTTCTAACTTATCTAGTGCCCAAATATCATCTTGGTCGGAGAAGAAGATAAAATCTCCGGTACATTTCCTTGCACTCTGTAAAAAATTTTCTACATAGCCAAGATTCTTTGGGTTGAAAAATACAGACCACGTTTCGGACAAGGCATTGTTTTCAATGAAAGCATGTATTTTTTCAACAGTATCATCTTTGGAACCATCATCACAAATTATGACCTGATCAGGTTTCCTTGTCTGATGATAAATTGAAGCAAGCTGCTCCTCAATGTACATTGAACCATTATATGTAGTCATTGCAATTGAGATGGATAATTTCTCTCCCACTATGATTCCTCTATCTATGATTTAGTAAATGAATACATACTATACACCCTATATATATAAATTTCTAAGCTGTTTCTTTTTTTCCCATTAAGGGGAAAATGTGCTTATTCATTCGTTTGGGAGGGTAAGCAAGCATTAATAGGGGCATTAACGAGAAAAAGCCAATACTGAAAGGGGCTGCTGTTTCCGGTAAAGAGTATAAACACCATACAGCTAGCAATCCAAATTGAATGAACGATACTTTTACTAATCGAAACAGCGCTCCAACTATGATAATATTAAATCCAATACCGATAATTCCGTACATTGAAACCAAGGCTAAGAATGAATTATGAAGATTCGGATGTTGTTCAGGGAAAAACCCAAACATTAATGTTCTGATATTCAAGGAAGACAAGAAATATTTATATATTTCAATCCTTCCTGAACTAGATAAACCATCAGAAACAAACCGAGAGTTGTCAAATAATTTTGAAACTATAAAGCCAAGAACAACCAGAGTTGTAAAAAATAGCAAGAATAACCAAATCTTAATCTTTTCCCAATGTTCAGATGATCTAAGCCTGAAGTACCACTGAAAAGCATTATATAAGAGAAGAAGAGACAGTAGCACTACCGATACAAAAAAACCTGTCCTGCTCTGAGAGAGAAAAGAAATCCATACCGTTGCAATAGCTGGAAACATGATGACATATGTGTGTCTCTGCAAAGAATCATCAAGAATCTGCAGTGATATGGCAAATAGCAACAATCGTGATATTGCATTCCTATTCATTGAATAGAATTGCCCCGTTGGCTCAGCATTCAAAATATGGAAAACATAGAAAAACGGTAACAATACAAAAAAAGAAATTACTAAGAAAAAATACCGAGGAAATACTGCATAACGATAAAGAAGACCTAGAGACAATCCAACCAAGAGATACGGCATATTAAGAAATGTAGAAACTTCTCCAACGTATGAACCAAACCGAAAATACGCCAATGCATAGAATAATGTGAAGCCAATGGCAAAGTCTTGCCACGTCACTTTACTTCGTAAAGCAAAAAAAGTATGAACCAATAAAACCAAGGTTAGGCTTGCATAGAAAGGTTTCCTAAATGGGAAACCGAAAAATCCATCATAAACGTTGAAAAGCAAGGATACAAACAATAAAAATTGCAAAGAAAATGAAACTTGTATACGTTCATTGCTTGCTTCATCCATAATAGGGGTTACATCCTCACTCAACTAGATACTCCTCAAGTGTATATAATACTATTCCAATACGTTTGTATTACTTCTCCTAGGAATAATTTTTCTTACAAGTGCTCGTACATAATCAAATTCCCTAGAGCGGTAGTATACCAAAGTATATAAAATATTGGGAACACTTCCGCAAATAATCATTGAAACTAAAAAATCCAGTAATGGACTAGTAATAGAAACAAGAGTAACAAGAAAAAAGGTACAATAGCCCACTCCAATCGTGATTATCGTGTACTTAAAATACTTAAAAAAATAGTTTCCAATCGGTAATTCAAATCCATAATGAAATAATACGAAAGGTTCAAACCAAAAAATAGTGGTAACTGTACTAATAGTAGTACCTATCAATACTCCAATAAGCCCGATTTTTTGAACAAGAAAGATCGAAAACCCTAGATTTATTGCAGATTCGAACAAGGGTTTGTAGCGATCAAACCAAAATAGCCCCATCGAAGCGTAGAAAGTCCTTACAGGTCGCAACATGCCTGTTAGATAGAAATTGATTACGATTATAAACACAACAGGCATATCAAATAGGAACTGCGGCCCCAACCATAGGCTAATAAATGGATTAAATAACAAGAGTAAACATATGGAACAAAATCCAAAAACCCAAAAAGAGAAAAAATTCACTTGATCAAAGAACGGTTTGCTCCCTGCTTTTTCTTTCTCGACTACTAAATTACCCACACTTGCAATAAGTGAGTTGAAAATTACCCCAAGAAACTTATTCAAAGCGTTGAGAACCATGAAGTAGTTTGAGTATATGCCAGCACTTACTAAACTCACAAACTTAACCATGAGAATATTATCAGTTCCACTTACAATCACTGTACCAATCTTATGAAATGTCAGAGCAATTATATTCTTCTTGATCTTTAATTTTTCTGACTCACCTAATGATTTCTTTTCCTTGTATTTCAAGTAAGGATATAGCTGATTCACCTTATAGCTAGCAGCAAGGTTCTCTGCTAGTGTTGCTCCAATCATAACAAGAAGGAAAAGAATAAAGTCACCACTTATTAGCAATACAAGAATCTGTCCAAGGGCTTTGACTATTTGAAATCCATATTGAAAGGTAGTATCAATATATTTCTTCTGATCAGCAATTAGTATTGTCCGTTTATAACTAAGAAAATAACTCAAACCAGAATTCAATACAAATAGTGAGTATATAAGGTTAATATCTGGGATTTCTGGAACCTCTCCTAAGAAAAAAGGAAGTAGAGGAGTTAAACTCAAACCTATAACCAGAACCAACACCCCTATCAAAGTATACGTTTTTCTATACAGTTGCATAAGCGCTTGGATTTTTTCATTTTCTCCAAGTGCTAATGGGCGATACATGCTATAGCCAATAGCAGCTCCAACACCAAGCTCCATCAGCGAAAGCATTGTAAGAATATTGGAGAAAAGACCATTCAATCCTAAATACTCAACTGAAAGATATATAATGAAAATTTTCCGAGTAACAAAATTTATCAGATAGCTGAAGAGTTGTCCGATAGTACCAACCTTGATATTTCTTAATGAATTGGCTGTCCTCGACACAATCAGACCTCTTTTTTACTATTCACCAAAATATTTGTCATACTTTTACGTATCGCGTAGAGTATACGACAAATATACACGAAGATACAGAGAGCCCAATATAGTCTCATTTTTAACAACCAGGTAGCGATAGCTACTGCTTTCTTATCCCAAACGATCTTAACATCATCTAAATATCTTCCCATCTCTCCAGTAGTAAGATACTTTATTAACCAGATACACTCTTGTCTTGAATATCTTGGTTGAAATAGTGAATTAGTTATAAGTGATTTCAAAACATTCCTATAGACATTTGCGAATAATTGTATTCCTGCTTTTTGTGGTATGCCCCAGCTTTCAACATATTCCATCAATACATTCTGCACTATCAAATGGGAATCAAGGTATGCCTGATCAATTTTTCGCTGAGTAAGTCCAGATTCATATTGAAAGTAAGAATATAAAACATCGGGGATGAAGAGTACACTATTTGCATTATCTATTAGTGCCAAATTTTGAAGCAAATCCTCACCTTTAAAGACTTTTCTATAAGGCGAATAGTCACGGCTCCAATCAATCAATGATCGTCTGAATGTTTCAGCCCACAGACAAGAAATTGCACCTTCAATAACTTTCTTATGCACAACTGACATAGCATCTTTTTCGATTGAAGTAACTTCTGTGGATAGTACAATTGGCCCTTCAATTTTTTTTAGATCTATTACCTTCCGGTAGCCAAAGAAAATAATGTCAGGATTGTACTCTTGCTGGTATTGATTCAATATTTCAAGTGTATTGATATGCCAGGAATCATCCGAGTCAAGAAAACATATATACTCACCATGAGATTGTTGCATTCCTGCTCTTCGGGCATACAGAACCCCTAAATTCTCCTGATGAATTACTTGTATCTTTTCTGGAATTCTTTGTTGATAATCATCACATATTTTCCCAGAAGAATCGGTTGAGCCATCATCAATCAGTATCAACTCCCAATCAGCAAAGCTCTGCTCTAGTACGGATTGCACGCTTCGATCAAGATATCGCTCACAATTGTACACTGGAATAATTACACTAAACTTCATGATTCTCCTACTTCTACTGAATACCCTGCCGCTGCCTCAGGGACTAATCACCAACTATATCAGATATCTGAAAAGAGTTCTTTTAAATCTCATTCTGCTAGATGAAGTACTCTCATCTCAAACGCACAAAATCTCTCCTCGATTACACTCATTTCAGAAGTTCTTACACGTACCTTCTGCTCCTCCTCACTTCCATTCACCAGTACAAGCGTCTTAGCTTTCGGGAAGTACGCGCAATCAATATTGGGATTATCAGAGGTAAAGAGTGGCATTATTTTCAATCCTTGTTCAAGGATTGAACGTAGAGTATGAGTATTCTCAGGAGAATATCTATACTCTGAAAGATATATACCCTTACCCTGTCCGAAAGTTCGTTCTGTGTATGTTGGTAATCCATCCTGTGCTTGCAGCACAGTGGTATCACCATCAATCAGGTAAATACCTTGCTTGGGATGTATCTTGAATTGAGCCTTTGAATCTTGTGCAGCATTCACTTCCCACTGTCCATGACATAATCTCCGTCCATCATCACTATCCACGCCAAGTACATGTGCCATTCTAAATGAATGATTAATTGCAGAGGGTGCATTCACACCTAAAAAGGTTCCACCCTCATAGACCCACTGGGTAAGTAACCTAACTACCTCAGCATTATCCCAGTTCTCTCCCCCACTCCAGCTACTCCCTTCGAAGCCTGCGTTGACCACAATATTGAGAGAATCAAGGGTTTCCTTGGTAACTTCATCAAAACTTAGGAATTCTACGGTAAAGGGAAGACCAGAGAGGCTTTCCAGTATGTTGATCAAATCCAATTCGGGGTGTTCATGGTAGTGCCCACCGCACGTCCAGGTTCTGAGCTTTCCCCAACTGCTGAGAATTCCAATCTTCAATGAAGCAGTATATACCTCTGATATCTGATGTAGCTCCTTGATCTTCCTAAACTGGTCAGCAATATCTGCAATGGTTTCAACAAAATTAGGGAAGCTTTCAGTCAGGTGCAAGTAACCACCTAAGCCAATTCGGTCGATGGGAGCCCTAAGCATCGCTCTTCTGACGTTCACCCAGTACTTCTGCGCATCGAGCGCAGGATTGCCTCCCTCCTTGAATGTGGGGGCTCCTCCGAGTCCTACAGGGAAGAGATAGGGATGCAACCTCAACTCATGAGTAAGTCCTCCTGGAACAGCATTACAGAGACGAACCTCGAAACCAGAGAAGACACACTTTATGATCCCATCGAACCCGATTGTCTGGAAGGCCTCTGATTGTGGCTCCATTCCAACCCAGCTGTCATCATAAAATACATAGGCTTTTTTGCCATAGCTATGCACAATATCAACCAGCTCTTTGGCATACGAGCAGACAAAGGCATTGGTGAACCAGAGGTAGTCCATCATTCGTTTATTCCAGGTAATATGGGAAGGTTTTCGATTCCCCTTGTTTATGAAATCCTCACCAGTGAGGCGATATCCATATTCTGCTTCAAACTGGTCCAAGGCAAGCGGACTGACTGTGAAATCATAGGAAGCCCAGTCGGTGAAGAGGTTCCGGTTTCGCTCATCACTCCCCCATATCCATACAAAGTTGTAGAAGAGGGAGGTAAAACGTACCACATCTGTCTCTGGGTGCTCCTCGCACCAGCGAACCAGATAAGAACTCAGATAGTTCTGGACCTCGGGGTACCGGGGGTCCAGTTGCCTAAGTGGTTCGCTTTTCCAGTTGTTGGTTACATGATTGTACATGTTTATCTCTTCCCAGATGCGGAAAGCAAGGAAGTTCACACTGTACTGGTGAAAGGGGATGCAACCCTCAATGGTGACTGACTTGGTCGTAGCATTATACTGCCATGATGAAGCAAAAATCTCATCTCCAGTTGTTCGGTCAAGAACCTGCCAGTACGGTAACGATGCTTCATTCACTTCAAACTGCCCAGAAAAGTATCGTGAAAGTAATGGAATTTCTATTGTTTTAGAAGTACTTACTACCCGCTCACTCTCCAGGAAGGTTTGCTGTTGGAACTGAGGATTGGTTGAGGCAAACTCGTTATGCTCACGGATGATACAGATGGTGGAATACACATCCATCCCCGCTTCCAGCAACCGTGGAGAGAGCTTGGTCCCATCACAATCGCGAATAACATCAGCTCCCCACTTCTCCGCTAGAGTGAGAGAAAGTTCTTCATAACCAGCTTCACCTGGCATGGTAAATGACCCACGGGATTTCTTCGCTACTTTCATTTCGACTACCTCACCCTATGACGGTATCATGAGATGGGTAGGGAGTCCAGAAAACAATACAAACCTACTCCAACCCCTTCTCCACCACAAACAACACATCCTTGTCCACCTGTTCCCTGACAGCCTGAAGGCTCTCGAACTTAGTTATAGGACGAATGAAGTTCTTGATCTCCATGGTTATAACCTGACCATAGAGGTCACGGTTGAAATGAAGAAGGAAGGTCTCAATGGTAATAGTAGGATAATCATCAACAGTTGGCCGGGGACCGATACTCGTAACACCAAGGTATCTTACCCCATCTACGATGGTAATCGTTCCATACACCCCATGACGTGGGATAAGCTTGTTGGATGCAATTTTCATGTTAACGGTGGGCATTCCCACCGTTCTCCCCAGCTGTCTTCCGTAGACCACTTCCCCTGTCATGGTGAAGGGATGCCCTAGCATCTCTTCAGCCTCTTCAATCTCTCCCCTGAGTAAACTATCGGCTATACGGTCAGCAGTAATCGGTTCATCCTTGTAGAGCACAGGATTAATGAGATCAAGCTTCTCATTGTGCTCCTTGAGCGAGGCAAGCCCAGGGTGATGGCTTCCCACAATCACGGAGTCGAAACCCTTGGTTTCCAGACGCTTATCAACGTGAATAATGCTACACGCCTGGCCTACATACTCCCTGATCAAGGCATCACGCTCTTCATCGGTGGTAAGCACAGCTTGACCGGTAACTGGCTGTATATATATTTTCTCTGGCTTGTGGGCAAGGATGGCTTGGTGCCCACGATGCACCCCATCAAAATGCCCAAATGCTACATTCATACCTGCCTCCTCGGCTTTCGGTAGAAAAGAAGTCCAATTACATAGTAGATGACCGTTGCTAACCAGAGCTGCCATCCACCTTGTATGACACTCGGTACATAACTGGCAACCAACACAGCCAGTGTCAGGATGGGAAGGATATTCCCTCCTGGTGCATGGAAGAACCCTGCTTCCTTGGTTGGGTGTTGTTTTCTTGACTCAATGACCGTTACACAGACGATTGCTACCACGATAACATTACAAAGAGCTCCTAGGTTGATTAACAGATTGGTAAGTTGGGGAAATGCGGCAAAGAAACCAGTTACGAGCACTACTACTGCTGTTGCAGTCAGTGGGGCTCCATTCTCCTTACCCGTTCTTGCAAGGAAATGAGGAAGAGCACCCTTCTCTGCTGTAGCTTGCAGGGTATGGCTTGCAAGGGCCATGGTTACGATCATGGTAGTGAGAAGCGCCAGTACTGCTGAGATGGAGATCAGAGGAGTAAGGAAGGCTAACCCAGGAAGACTGAATGCTGCAGCGTAGAGAGGAATGTATCGCATCCCCTCATTCTCTTGTAGGTAGGATGAAGGTACCAACCCCAAGGTCGCTACCAATACTACCAAGTAGAGCACCAAGACAACGGCCATGGCAATGGCCATCGCCTTTGGAACAGTCCGGTTCGGTTTCTCTACTTCCCCAACAAGAAAAGACAAGGCAACAATAGCCCCATAGGCTACCATGGCAAGCGGAAGTGCATCCAAAAACCCTGTAACTCCCCCAGTTCCCTGTGTAAAGAAAGGAGTAAGCTGAGAAGCGTCCCAACTCCCACTTGAAAATACAGAGATAGAGAAGATCAGCAAGGTGAGTCCAAGAAACAGGGTAAGCACGGTTGTAGCTTTTCCGGTAATGCGGAATCGTACTGCGTTCAACACTCCACTAAAAAGGACTGCTGCAATCCCAAGCGGTACCTGCAAGGCCCCCATGGTAGGAAATGCAACAGAGAGGTAAATACCAATATAGATAGCTGAGAAGGCAGCTCCTGCAATACACCCAAAGAGATAGGCCCACGCTGAGATCCACCCCCACAGATTACCTTGCTCCCTTGTTTTACCCAAGAGTAAGGCTGGGAATGCGAAGACCCCTCCGCTTTGGGGATAGCGTGAGGCAAGCTCTGCTGTCTGCAAGCCATAGGCAAGCAGGATAAGCGCGCCAAGAACCCAGGAGATAATCGCCGACGGTCCTGCACTAAGGATGGTCATTCCAGACAGAGAGAAGATGGCACTGCCGATCATTCCCCCGATCAAGAGGTGTACACTGTCAAAGGTTCCTAGTTTCTTCTGCTTTGTTGCCACAATAATGCCTCCAACGAAGTCAATCATACCGTGGTAGCAAACTCGTGTGCAAGGAAGTAGGCCCCCTAGGGAGAGAAATCCTAGATAAATACTTGGCCGATAGAAAGACCAAATATAATCAAATATTACACCCGTTCGGGTATATTTTTAATCACTTAAGCATATTTTATACCCGCTCGGGTGCAAATTACGCACATCACCAGGCAATTAATACGGGACCTCACGAACTTTGGTATGTGATGGTATTCTGCGAGTTTCTTTGTACATCCTATCTGCATTGGCTACCCCATCGATGGATATATTTCTCTTTCTCTTTCTCTTTGTATTTGAACTTACTGATCCTCACGCCCAAAGAATTGGGCATCAGGTGGTGGGAGCCTCGATTCAGTTACGTAGATGAAATTGCTTCCACGATAATCCTGTAACAGCTCAAGAAAATCTTCACTATCATATCGCTCACCATCAATGATGAAGGCCATCTGATCGAGAGCATCTTCATCGTACTCGATGCCAAACACTCCCATGGGGGCGAGCAAGATCTCGTCTATCAAGGTTGGGGTAATCAGGAATCTGCTCACTCGCTCCTTGAGTTCCTCCATGGCAGTTATACCATCCATCTCCAATGGAGCCATGAAGGAGATGGTCTTAAGTGCATTTCCTTTCCCCTTGTAGGCATAGTAGGTCACCCCGTCCTCATATACCTCTGCCTTCACCTTGAACCGCTGACCATCCACTGCAATGGTCTTCGGGTGGGAGTACGTGGATACATCCAACCCCAGCCGCTCACAGAGATAGGCATTATAACAATCCCAACAGAGATGCAACACCTTTTTATCAGCTTTCTCAATATGATGGTCCGCTTCCTGAGTACATCGGTCACACGTATGCAATAACATCATAACTGGCGCCCCCTTAGGCAAAGCATAGGGGACGGAAGCTGACTATTGCAAGCGTTCAATGAACATTAATCAGAATGCATTTTTGATCAATACATCCAACCAATCAGCGTTCGCATCCTCATAGAAGTGCCCTGGATTCTTGCAGAAAGAAGGAGGCAATCTAAGATCCCATGGCATCCGGGAAAAGGGTCGTTCCTGAGACTCCCTATGTGCCTGGTATGGCTCACTTCTAAGATGATTCTCTGCATCAAGATGAAAATCTTCCCCTCCTTGTTCCTGGATGTAGGTCTCGGCCCACTGTTTCATCTCTTGCTTGACATCAGCATAAGCAGGATTAGACGCAAGGTTCCTCAGTTCTTTTGGATCATCCTCGACATTAAAGAGTTGCTCAAATCCACCGTTTTGGTAAAAGAGATACTTATAGCGGTTGGTACGTACATGACACATCGTATAAGGAGGAAACATCACCTCACTCAAGACTGCTTCATGCTGATTCTCGCCAGAAAGTAGCGTCATGAGATCTTTTCCAGGACGCTTATACTGGGCATCATTAACACCAGCAGCACTAAGCAATGTAGGAAACAGGTCGAGCAAGGATGCAAGCCCTGTATATCGAGTTCCTTCAGCAATTTTCTTTGGCCATCGCACAAGAAGAGGCACTCTGAGACTTCCTTCAAAACCAAAGCATTTATACCAAAGATGATGGTCTCCCATCAAATCGCCATGATCTGAAGTAAAAACCACCAAGGTGGATTCAGCCAGTCCTTCCTGCTCGAGGGTATCAAGGATTCTGCCCACTTGTTCATCAATGAACGTAATATTCGCATAGTAATATGCCTTCGCGCGTTTGATCGCTTTCTCTGAGTAGAGATCAAATTCCTTTCCTTCCCTATACGAGTCAAAATAGGGATACTCAGCACACCCATCCTCTGAGGAAGTCCAGGGATCTTCCAAGGATTCTGGATCATAGAGATCAAGCAGATGTTGAGGGCAATCATAGGGAACATGAGGCTTTACGAAAGAAGTCCAAAGGAAGAACGGCATGTCTTTAGGCCGTTCTTGTTGCAACCACTAGACACTTCTATCCCCGCACCACTGCGTGACGTGCAACTCCTTGGGGAGAGGAGCTTGTAGTGGTTTTATTTCATTGTAGCCAATCTCAGTCGGCTTATCCCAACCCCAGGCATGGTGTTCCTCAAGGAACTTGTCGTAATCATCAAGTACTACGCTTTTTTGAGAACTTGCAGTTCTTACACCACGCGTTTCCTCTGAGAGAATCATATGATCCATGCCATAACTCTCAGCATAGGGCGTATTGGAAAAATGCATTTTTCCAATAGCCTGGCAATGATAGCCTTCTCCACTGAGAATCCCAGCGATTGTTTCTCGGTTATCGACATCTCTCGGATAGATATTTTCCATGCATCCAAGAGCAGAATTTGTCTTCCCAGTCATGACCGAAGCCCGTGCAGGCATGCAGAGAGGACAAGGGGTCACGGCAGTCTCGAACAACGCACCCTCTTGGGCCAACCGATCAAGATTGGGTGTCTTTATTTCTGTATTACCATAGGAGGCAAGCGTATCCCACCGCTGTTGATCGGTAAAAATCATCAAAATATTTGGTTTTTCTTGCATTGCTTACCCCTTTAGGCCGGTCGTGGATATCCCCTCCACAAAGTACTTCTGAGCAGAAAAGAATAAAGCCACAATAGGAATAATTGAAACAAACGACATGGCTAGAATCTTATTCCATTCAATTGCTGCCTGGGCATCGATGGACATACGAAGCGCCAAGGCTACCGGATAGTTGGCGACACTATTAATATAGATCAATGGATTGAAAAAGTCATTCCAAGTCCACATGAACTGAAAGATGAACACTGAAAACAGAGCTGACTTACAGAGGGGAAGAATAACCAAGACCAATGTTCGCAGCGAGCCAAGACCATCAATCTTTGCCGATTCATCAAGCTCCCTCGGGATTCCACGAATAAACTGGATCATCATATAATTGAAGAAAGCAGTGAATGCAAACAACTGTGGAATGATGAATGGCTTGTAAGAATCGAGCCATCCAAAATCCCTGAACAATAAATACCGAGGGATGATCAGGACGGCATTTGGAAGCATCATGGTGGAAAGCATCAAAGCAAAGAGAAGCGGTTTCAGTTTGAACTCAAACCGAGCAAACCCATATGCAACAAAGGTAGAAGAAACCATGGTAACAAGCACTGTAGGAAGTACCATCTTAAACGTATTGAGCATAAAATGCCCAAAAGAAAATTGGCCTGTACCTGCCCAACCATCAATATAACCAGAGAAATTCCATATCTTTGGGAGCATACCCAATCCACTAAAGATTTCCTTATTGGATTTGAAGGAACTGAAGAAAAGCCAAATAAGGGGATACACCATGATGATGCCCATCAAGGTAAGAAACACATAAATAGTGAGATTACCTCGTTTCGTTTTTGTTTTCATCTCTTTCTCCCCTATTCCATGTAGTACACGTGCTTGTTCGACTTCTTGAACACAAACATCGTTGCAATAAGGATGATGACGAACAAGAACCAGGAAAGCGCTGATGCATAGCCCATCTTGAAATTGGCGAAAGCCTCATCGTACAGCTTCATCATATAGAGATAGGTTGACCCCATCGGCCCTCCATGCGTGATGACAATGGCACTGGTGAAAGACTGGAAAGAGTTGATCAACTGCATGATGAGATTGAAAAATAATGAGGGAGTGATCAAGGGAAGGGTGATGGCAAAAAACTCTTTCGTTTTTGACGCCCCATCGATACGACAGGCCTCATACAGTTCCTTGGGAATCTGCTTCAACCCTGCCAGAAAGATAACCATCGAGGATCCGAAAGACCAAACCACCAGCAAGCTGATAGTGAACAATGCATATTTGGGATGTTCCAGGAAAGGAATTGCTGGAATTCCAATCTTCCCAAGAACAGTATTTACCAGACCAGTGAGAGAAAACATGAATCGCCACAAGATGGATATGGAGACACTTGCCCCCAAGATGGAAGGCAAATAGTACACCGTGGTGAATACATTGATAAATTTGATGCTTCGATTGAGCAACATTGCAAAAAACAAAGCTGATATTATCTTCATCGGTACTGAAAACAGTACATACTTAAAGGTCACGAAAAGCGAGGGGAAAAATTCTCTATCGCTTGTGAACATGTATATGTAGTTATCCAGACCAATGAACTTTGGTGTATTGAACATGGAAAAATTGGTGAAGGAATACGTGAGCGATGCCAAGAGCGGATATGCCCCAAATACAAGGAATCCAATGGCCCAAGGCAAAATGTATAGGTAGCCTTCGCTGAAGGGCAACCGCCCGTTTAGCTTCTTTTGTTTCATGGGTAGACCTTATCAAGGGAGTGGGGTTTCCCCCACTCCGCACAAGATTGTGTTATGAAGATTACTGCTGGGCAGTTTTCAGTTCTTGGAGTTTTCGATTGACCAATTTGATATACTCTTTGGCAGCCTCTTCTGGAGTGCTTTGCCCGAAAGCAACGGAACTGATCATGTCGGCACCAATTCTGGAAATTTCGTTATTCCTGATCAAGGTTCCTTGCCCAATCCCGGCTCCTGCTTCGTTGGCATACTCCATCGCCTGCATTACCAGAGGACTAAGCAAACCTGCTTCACTGAGAGCCTGATTCTGCTTTTCACTGACAGGGATACCTCTGGAGAGTTTCAGCAACACACCGGCTTCCTCATCAGTATTCATCCAGTTAATGAACTTCGCAGCTTCAAGGGCTTCAGCATCTTCAACTGATGCTGCGATGGAGAAAATCTGTCCGACCTTTGTCTGGTAGTACGGATCCTTTGCTCCCTCCATGATAGGCAAACGAATGACAGTTGCATCATCTTTGTAGTCACCCATTGCATTCACATAGTTTTCCAAGGTGGAAAGCATGCCGAAGAGTACACCTGTCTCTCCATTTACCCATTTAGGATTCTGTGGGTAGTTTCCGGTGTAGAGTTCCAAGGTACCAAGCGGTTCAACGACGCCTGATGCAAAATACTTTTCAAGGAAACGGAACGCTTCCGTGACAGTTGCCTCATCATAGCTCAGGGTATAATCGGTTGCAAAAGGAAGCCCTGTCTTCTGTACCATATAGGCAAGGAACCAATACATGTGGATGTCACTAGCAGCCATGCCATTCTCGAAATACAGGGAGGAATCAACTGCTTTCAGTTTCTCGCTGAAGGCAAAGAAATCATCAAATGACCATTTCTGATCATAATCGAATCCAATCTTGTCCAGAACAGCCTTGTTTGCAACAAGTGCATCGGTGTTGACTGAAGAAGGGAGTGCAAGCATTGCAAAGAGGCTTTTCTACTTGGATATCGTGAAATGCTTAGGCAAATAAAGCCCGGGCTTGTATTGTGTTTTGACAAACCGTTTCCAGAAATGGAAGGCAATGTCATCTATATACAAACCGATCGTTTTCCACAAAAGAAGAAAAAGGAGAGAACTATATGGGAGGAAGAGGAACTGATTCAAGGTACTTTGGACCTAAGCAAATGGACTTCAATTTAGTATAACAAGACATAGTAGAGAAAGGAAGAGCAGAAGCAGTTGGAAATATTGACAAAGAAATTGGAAAATCCATAGCCTTTCGTGCATGTGCCTGCTGTAAACACTATAGTATCCCTATCGATTCGGAGTATGAGGTATGTCCTGTCTGCGGATGGATTGATGATCCGTACCAAAATGCACATCCAAATAGCACCGAAGGAAAAAATTCAATCAGTTTGGATGAGGCAAAGAAAGCATATCTAGTTCAGCATCAATAGGTAAAATCTCAGGAAGAGGAAAGGTGTTGTCATTACTTCCCTCCCCCTGAGAAACAGGAGTGATTTACCTGCAATTATCTCAAACGAGTTATCGCCTCGTTGATACCATCGACATAACCACAATTACGCAACATAAATGTATCATCTGAAGAACTAAGTGTAAGATGAGCCATAGTATCAGGACCAAGTGCCTCTAGCTTGATAAGAAGTTGATTCCAACCTTTCTCTAGATGAGCCTTTGCATAATTAGCTGAATCGCCTTCCCCTACGCCACCAAGGTTCGGTCTAAAGGGAACATTCTTGGTAGTCTCATGCACGAAAGAACCATTGAGGAAGAAAGCACTTCTGCCATTGGTAGGCACACCGATGTATACATCCATTTGGCGTTCAACGAAAATTTCGTGGAGATAATACACTACCCCAGTATCACTAAAAGATGGTTGCAAGTCATTATCAACAGTCCAATGTTCTTTGAAAGCTACCGGCAAAGAACTAAATATCTCTGATTCAGGAACAGTCGTAGCGTCCTCCAACCGTTTTCCCTTAAAGAATGGAGAGATGAAGAATCTTCTTCCACCACAGAGCACCAGTGGAATAGCTTGAGGAATAGGTCTATTCATCATTTGCAGCTGCACGAACCCTACATTGCTTTGCTTAATCATCTGAGAATTGGCACGTATCAAGTAGGTACAAGAGACTTGCTCTCTTTTTTTCAACCTAGTTACTGCCATTTCCTCTTCAGTAGAAAAACCTTCAGGAAGCATTAAGGAAGCCTTCACATCCACTGAGCCAAAATTTTCATTGGTAATCGAAAGCGTAACAGTTGAAGGTCGGGAACCAATGATGGCTGCATCATCTTGATAGGATAGCTCCAGCTTCAAGCCGCCAGTATTGAACTCAATTGTATTGCTTTTATAGGATTCGAGCCAAGCTGGATCAAGTTTTTTACAATTTTCCAGAGCCAACTCCTTGGTAATTGCAGTAGGATCTCCTTTCCCCCAATAGGCAAGTACTCTCTTGGTCATTTCATAGGTTTGTTCTGTCAACTCATCAACCTCAGTAGGAGTCTCGAGGTTCTCTATCCCACCAGTAGCAATATTCACAGTGATATTCTTTCCGAGTGGTTCAATCCACCGACTTGGAAGTTTATCATATCCAAGAATGATCCCAAGTGTTGCACCAACAGTAGCTCCTGTACAATCTGTATCATACCCACAATTAACCGCCTTACACATGGCATCACCAAAGTCTGTACCATATAACAGACCTATAGTCTGAAACCCTAGGTTCAAAGGTGAGTACTGAGCATTCGGATCATAGAATTTTTCATACAATGCATGTCTTGCATCCTCGTATCCCTCTCCTCTACTATGAAGTTCCATTGCCTCACTAATACAAGCAGCTGTAAGAGAGTCCTCTGGGATTGCCTTCAATCCAATCTTTGTGAGCTCTAAAGGATCATCTATGAAGAAAGCCATAGATTGCATTACTGCGTTATATACTTCCCCAAAAACAGATTCCCCTCCTCCATGATCACAGATAGCATCCATAAATGCATAGTATGCAGCAATCTCTGGATGTCCTGGAGCAACGCATGCCCATATCTCACTCCTGATTGGAGAACCCATACAATCCTTAAAGGGGTTGTTGTACCAACTACATACAGGAGGTAATAACCCTTTGTTCATATTCACCTTTGCAAATCCATACTCATCGAAATTATACTTGATGCTATCCATCCATGATTGAGCAAGATCGTGAGCAGTGAAACCTGGGCCTTTTTGACGAAGTACCTGCAACCACACCAACTGCATTTCCAAATCATCATTAGGTATCCCTCCTTCAGGCAAAGAGGGGTACCAATCGACATGAAACATCTCTTTTTCCCCATAGCCTTTTTCCAGTGGACCACCTAACGTCCCTCCACTGTTCTTACCCATCCAACATCCTGTCATCTTGTTTTTAAATTCTTGTTCTGTCATATACCTACCCTTCTTACAATATTCCAATATTTAGATTTCTATTGCTTCACTGAACCAGCATTCAAGCCAACAACAATGAACTTCTGCATGAAAAAATACACAATGATACTTGGAAGCAAAATGAGGAATAGTGCGCTGTACAACATACCCATGCGCCCTCCATACATTGACTGGAACTTATTTGGTATAACGGTAATGGTCATCATGGATTCCTTGCGAAGCATTACAAAAGCAAATAAGTATTCATTCCAGCTGGAAAGCATTGTCCAAATAAAAGCCATAACCAATGATGGCCTACACATAGGAAGCGCGATGGACCACATGGAGTGCCCCGCTGAACAGCCATCGAGTAAGCTTGCTTCCAGCACAGAATTCGGGACCTCATCAAATCCATTTTTCATCATCAGAAGATTAAAAGGAGCAATCGTCACTACATAGGGTCCCAACAGTGCAAGATAGGTATTAATTAATCCTAAACGCGAGTTAATCTGGAAAATTGGCACCAAGATTGAGGCTCCTGGAAGAAGCAACGCAGATAGAATAAATACAAAGAAAAAATGCTTAAGGGGGAAATCTAATTTGGAAAAGGCAAAACCGGCCAGAACATCCAACAAAACCACTACAACAACTGTCATGACAGCAACAACAAGACTGTTCATGAAATATGTATAGATATGATATTTGGTTAGGATTTCTACATAGTTTTGAATACCTCCTCCTTGAAAAGACCCATATACCAAAATGGAGAGCGGAAGCAGGATGATTGCTAATCCTATAAAACTTACTAAATATATTCCCAAAATCGTTTTTTTCGTGCGCTTTACCATACTACACCTCCAACGATTTTGCGTTATACGCACGTAACTGCACAATGGTAATGACCAATGCGATTAAAAACATGATCATGGAAATTGCACTCGAATATCCTTGTCGAAAATTCACAAAAGCTACTTGATAGAGATATGTCGCAAAGGTCTGGGTTGCATTAGCTGGACCTCCTCCGGTTAATGCAACAACTAAATCAAATTGCTTTAAGGCTCCAATAACTCCGACAATTGTTAAATTATACGTTGTGCCTCTGCAGAATGGTACAATGATGTGCCGAAGGATCTGTCGTTGGGTTGCTCCATCAATCATTGCAGAGTCAAACATATCATCACTGATAGAAACAATTGTTCCATAGTAGAGAGTCATGGAATAACCAGTCCATTGCCAAATATTCACCATGATTATTACCCAAATCGCCAGCTGTGGGTCCGATAAAGGACCTCTAATACCAAATAGTTTCAACACTTCCTTCAAATACCCAATGTTAGGATCAAGCAACCGGAAGAACACTGAGCCAATGATGATAGGACTTAACATAGCAGGCATAAAAATCACTGCTTTGGTCATATCCCTGCCAAAGTATGCATTGCGGAACATACTTGCCAGCAAAAGACCCAAAACACACTGTATGGATACTGTGGCAACTGCAAAATAAAAAAAGTTCCTTGTGGTTATTGAAAATACACTATCTGAGAAAAGCGTCCTGTAGTTTTCAAAACCCACAAAATCCTTTGTTTTTGCTATACCATTCCAATTGAAGAAACTTATCTGTATGTTATAAATTACTGGATAAACCATATAAATAAGCAAGAACAATAGTAAGGGAGCTACGAAGAGCAATCCAGTTCTTGCAGAATGCTTATATTTTATCATGAGACACCTTTACTAGAGAGGGAAGCCAGCATTTCTGACTTCCCCTCTCTATCACAATTTTATTTATTACCAACTTTCTTCTGCATTACTTCACCGGCTTCCTGCGGGGTAATCTGTCCCGCTGCAAGCTGCTGAAGAGTGTCATATAATGCTTGGTTCACGTCGGAATACAGTGATGTTCTGAAGCCAAGTGTTCTCTCTCCCGAAATTGCTGAAACGATGACATCATAACAAGCCCGATAGTCCTCTGGTAGCTCAACAGAAGGAGAAGGAGAATCAACAAGAACACTGAAGAAACCCAAGGAATCTACAACTTGTTGCTGCATGTCATAACTAATCCATTTAATGAAATCCCAGGCAGCATCCTTATTCTCGGAATCAATGTTTATAGCCCACGTTACATCAGGTGCAGATAAGGCAATCGCACTGTTTCCTTCAATAGCAGGAAATGTTGCAATGGAAATATCATTGCTTGAGAAGGTTTCATAGAAGGAATTCTCCTTCTTTAAAGTACCAAGTTCCCAAGAGCCATTAAACATCATCGGTATGGTACTATTGCCATCATCGTCTCTCCACAAGGAATATCCTTCATTATACATAGTCGTTGAGATTGCTCCATCTTGGACAATTCCTTCACTGTAGAGTTTCTGATAATAATCAAAAGCCTTAACTACATCCCTCTCTGTCCAGCTTGCCTGTTTTGCAAAGACTTCATTCGCAAGCTCTTTATTAATTGTTCCCATAATTACGATGAACATATCTAGATTTTGCCACTCATCCCTGCCTCCAAACATGAGAGGAATCAAGCCATTTTCCCTTAATCCAGAAGTAGTTTTCTCCAGTTGTACCCAATCATGAGGAACAGGTACATTTGCCCTTCTCATCAAGTGATTGTTATACCAGATAAACCCGGAGGCACTCATTGCACTGGGAAATGCGAATACTTCATCTCCTGAGAGAAGAATTGTACTTAAAGAAGCAGGGGTAAACTTATTCTGCCAATTTGCTCCCCACTCTCTTTCTGCATAACTCCCCAAAGGTTCCAATCGATCTTTAAACTCTTCCAAAACTGAACCAGACGCAAGTCCGATTACATCAGGAGCAGTTCCAGCTGCAAAGTCTACACGGAGTGATTGCATGTGATCTTCAGTTCTTAAGAGCTTGAAAGAAAGATCAGCATTAGGATTCGCTGCCTTAAAGTCTTCCTCGATTGCTCGACTTTGCGAGTCGTCGTCCGTTAGCCCCTTGTACATCCCCAACCCATGTTGCCAAGATTGAACTGTAACGGTAGTTTTCCCTCCTACACCTTCAGATGTACCCCGAGCAAAAATAGTACCAACACAGAACATCAGCATCAGGCTTATGAACAATACAATTCCTTTTTTCATAACATTCCTCCCTTTAACAAATACCAGGGACAATATCCCTTTGTCTGTTATGGTAGGCTCTAGAGAAGATGAACAGAAGGGGAAAAAATTTATAAAAGTTGGGTATTATTTTAAGATTTCAAATACCTATGATATAATTAATACATGTATCAAGTGATGTTACTCAGTAACGAACACTACAGAACAACCACTTTGAAGAAGTATAGCAATATTCAAGTTTCGCAATTAAAGAAACATGACACGCTCATTGGCTTTCTTCCAGACTCATCAATTGACGTACTCATTATTTGTCAAGATTTCGAACGGCACCCTGTTGTTTCTCAAATCAAAAAACTTTTAGAAAATTGTGTTTTCATTTGTGTTGGCAATTGCCATCTTGCATCAGCTAGTCATGTTTCATCCGTTCTGGAGGCTTTTGATAATATAAGCAAGTTTTGCGACATGCCTGCTGAGAAACAGCTGCCATTCTCTGTTACACTTTCATTCTTAAGAACATTAACGAATCCATTACGTGCAACAAAACTTGACGAAGGTATCTTGGGGTTATTTCCTGAATATCATTTTTTTGCGTGTATTGTGGAGACAGCAAAGCAAAGGACAAACTTACTTCCATATATCTATCACCAGATTATTGATATAGACAAGAATTGTCTTGCATACAGATTCAGTGAAGAACGCGCGATAGTAGTTTTATACACAAAACATAATGCACAAGAATTGCAGAACCACATACATACATATTTTCTCCATACAGATCGAAGTGCATTTCGAGTATATACTGGTACGGTACAAGAGGGGCTGGTGGGTATATATACATCATTTTTTGAAGCTTATGAAACATTATACGTTGATGGATTGTTCACGCCTTGTTCCAACTTTGAGGATATTAGTGATCAACATTATGAGAAACCAGACGATATTATCATGCTTGAGCATGAAATTATTAGCAGCATGCAATACAGACAAGGGCGTGATGCTATTCCTCTCGTATTAAAGTGGTTTGATATATGCCGAGCTACTACCGCCTCATTCACAAATATACAGTGTGAAGCAATTCTATTGTATGGAGATATCAAACGTGTCATTTTCGATCATTATGTTCTGAAACCCCGAAGAATCAAACGAGGGTTGGAGGTATTTGAAATCATCAACATCCCTACATTTGAGGAGTTAAAAACATGGTTTATTGTATGGCTCGATTATACACTTACCGATTTCGCCAAAGCGAGGAATAAAGCACCTCGCTTTACTTCAGCAAATGCTTACCAATTCATAGAAAATCATATTTGTGAAGATTGTTCATTAACCAATCTAGCCGAATATTTCAATCTTACCAGTCAATACGTGAGTACCTTATTCAAACAACAATGTGGCTGCACCTTTCAAAACTATGTAACAAAACAAAAAATGAAGAAAGCTGGAGAATTGCTCCTCCAGTCAGATAAAAGCATACATGAGACAGCAAAACAACTGGGTTTCTCCGATCAGAAATATTTTAGAACTATTTTTAAGGCATATTGGAAGGTAACCCCCAAGATGTATACGAAGCAGAACCAGCCGTATTAACAGGGAAAGCAGTGTTCTTAGATAGAAGATAACAACCCAATTTCCCCAAAAAACTAAAAACCTTCACGGATTAACAGTTTATCTGAATGCAATAATGTATGGCCGTTCTGATCCCAATATTATTGGCAAGCCTTTTCTGTTAGAATTACTTTCCCATTCTCTTCTACATTATACATCTCTACTTCATCATTCAAGAAAGCATTCAAGCTGATATATCCTAACATCCAACTATCGGCGGCATGCTGATGAAGTAACCCAAGAAATAAATACATGGATGTGTTACATTACAGGAAACCATGTCTTACTTCTCCAGTTTCTGGCACAACCATTCACTTGGGCGTCCTATCAAATTTCTTGAATACAGTACTACGAATTTTTCTCGCCCGCTTTCAAGTTTAATGCTAAGGTAACATAAAGAAATAAAAAGGCATTAGATTAACTTCACTGGGAGAAAGCGCTATGAAGGAACGCTATGATGTTGTGGTAGTCGGAGGTGGGATTGCTGGATTGGTGGCTTCTGCATATTGTGCCCGCTCTGGGTGCTCAGTCCTACTCTGCGAGCAGCAAGAGAAGCTTGGTGGACTGGTTAATTCCTTCGAACGAGATGGGTTTATCTATGATCAAGGGATTCGGGCTATTGAAAACTCTGGCATTATTTTCCCAATGCTGAAACAATTGGATATCGAAATTCCATGGGTAAGAAGTCCTGTCACCCTTGCAGCCAGCGATGAGAAGATTGTGGTAGAAAGCAAAGAGAGCTTTGTCGGCTACCAAGCAATGCTTGAAAACCTGTATCCCCAGAACAAGCAAGACATTGCTGCCATCATGGAGGAGATCAAGAAGATCACCACCTATATGGATGTATTGTATGGAATCGACAACCCAATGTTCCTCGACTCCTATGATGATTTCTCCTACGTACGAAAAACCCTTTTACCTTGGTTATTCAAGTATATGAAAACCATCGGGAAAATTGGCAAGCTGAACGAGCCGGTAGCCAAACACTTGCAAAAATTCACCAACAACCAGGCCTTGATAGACATCATCGCCCAGCATTTCTTTGCAGATACCCCAACCTTCTTTGCCTTGAGTTACTTTGGGCTGTATCTCGAGTACCAGTACCCCATAGGGGGAACGGGAGCTCTTCCTGGAGCACTGGAGGACTATCTTCGCTCCCATGATGTGGACATCCAGTTGAACTACCCTGTCACAAAGATAGATGTGGAACAACAGACTATTGAAGGTCGTATCAAATATGATCATCTTATCTGGGCAGCAGATTTAAAGCAGCTTTACAGAATTCTTAAAACTAATCCACTACGTGATCCAAAAATGCAAAATACTATAGAGAAAACAAGTTGCCTGCTTGAAACAAAGCACGGAGGGGACTCCATCTTCTCTCTCTTTGTTGCAACTGATCTTCCTCCATCGTATTTCAAGGAACGCTCTACCCCTCACTTGTTCTATACCCCTAACACCAAGGGACTGAGTACGGTAGACATAAAAGCTTTGGATCCTACAATCCATGATAAACAAGTGATCAAGGAGTATCTCAAGGCATATCTGGAAACCACTACTTATGAGATTTCCATCCCAGCTCTCAGGGATCTGAATCTGGCTCCTCCTGGAAAAACTGCTATCATTATCAGCACACTGGCTTCCTATGAGCTATTCAAACGTATTGAGGATGATGGTTGGTATGAAGAGGCTAAGCAGTTCTCCCAGGAGCACATGATTAAAACACTTGCTTCCTCCCTCTATGAAGGACTGGAAGAACATATTCTGGATGCTTTCACTTCCACCCCGCGTACTATCGAAAAGCTGACAAGCAATAGTGAGGGAGCTATCACTGGTTGGGCATTCACCGAGGGAGAGGTTCCTGTTATCCATTCGATGAAGAAAATTACCAAGTCTGTCATTACCCCACTTCCTCACATAAGCCAAGCAGGGCAATGGAGTTTCAGCCCCTCTGGGCTGCCCATCTCAGTCATGACGGGAAAACTGGCAGCTGGTAGGGCATTGAAGGAATTGGGAAAGAAATGAGGTTGCAGAAAACGAGGATTTTCAGGCTATAGATATAGTACATAACGTATTTTAAATATTATATATATACCATATATACAGTTAAATGTGTTATAGGCCTAAAAACCTTGAAAACGTGTAATTTTCGCACTTCAAAAACCTTGAAAACGTGTAATTTTCGCACTTCAAAAACCTTGAAAACGTGTAATTTTCGCACTTCAAAAACCTTGAAAACGTGTAATTTTCGCACTTCAAAAACCTTGAAAATGTGTAATTTAGTGTTATAATAATTCTTGTAAAGGTGTTGTTTTATGATTTCAAAATCCTTGAGTACGTGATTTATAGGGCTACAGCATGATGAAGAGAAAAATTTCAGGTGCATTGAAGAAATGGAGACAAGAAGAACAAGGCCGTACTGCGCTTCTCATCGATGGAGCTCGTCGTGTCGGAAAAAGTTATATAGTTGAAGAGTTTGCTAAGGAAGAATATAAGAGCTATATCGTTATTGACTTCAATCGCGTGAACAAGGAAGTCAAGGAGCTCTTCATTAACTATCTGAATGACCTAGATACCTTATTCCTATACTTATCAAACTATTATAATGTAAAGTTGTATGAACGAGAGACCCTGATAATTCTTGATGAGGTTCAACTCTTTCCAAAAGCTCGGGCAGCCATAAAATATCTTGTTGGAGATGGAAGATATGACTATATAGAGACAGGTTCCCTTATGAGCATCAAGACCAATGTACAAGACATTGTCATTCCTTCAGAAGAACGTCACTTGAGTATGTATCCGATGGATTTCGAGGAGTTTCTATGGGCTCTAGAAAATGAAACACTTATGGACTACATAAGAAAATGTTTTTCAGAGAAGAAACCGATGGGACAGGTCCTTCATAGAAAAGCCATGGACTACTTCAGGCAATACCTCATTGTAGGAGGAATGCCACAAGCAGTTGAGGAATATATACGGACTCGTGACTTCGATCGGGTAGACCGAATTAAACGAGATATTCTCACATTGTATCGTGCTGATATTATAAAACATGCCAAGGGCTATGAAATGAAAACAGAGCAAATCTTCGATGATATTCCTGCGCAGCTCCAGAAGCATGATAGGAAATTCACGGTATCCTCGTTAAAGAAAGAAGCACGTCTTCGTGATTATGAGGATGCTCTTTTCTGGCTAAATGACGCCATGATTGTGAACATCTGCTACAATTCCAGCGCACCAACCATTGGGTTGAGACTAAACATGAACCGTATGACTCTTAAATGCTATATGGCAGATACAGGCCTACTCATCAGTCACGCATTTGATGAAAATGGAATTGTGAGTGAAGAGCTATACAAGAAAATACTCTTCGATAAGCTTGAAGTAAATCTTGGAATGATTGTAGAGAATATTGTGGCCCAGATGCTGGTAGCAGGGGGACATAAGCTGTACTTTTATTATAATTCCTCACGTGAGGATACCTCTTCACGAATGGAAATTGATTTCCTGATAGCAAAAAACAAGATTAGCAACAGACACAACATAAGCCCTATTGAGGTAAAATCCAGCAAGAATTATTCCTTAAAATCTCTGCAGAAATTCAAGGCAAAGTTTGCAGCACAACTACATACTCGCTATGTATTACATCCCAGTGACCTAAAGATAGAAGAGGATATTATCTATCTCCCTCTGTATATGACATCGCTTCTGTGAGATAGACCCAAATAATCATTTGAAAAATCATACAAGCTATCTGTTCTACGCGCCAAACGCTACCCCATATAGTATCTAGTTTGCCCACTCATAGCAGTGTGGTGACAGGAAGCCTCCTGCCACCACATCATAGAAGACAAAGTCTTGTTTATTAGATGTCAAATACCAAAAATCTATCCTTCGTTGATCTTCTTCATAGATTCTACCGGAATTTTGGGTTCTCTCTTCTCTGTGAGTAATCCATTCCTCTCTGTTGCAACATCAGTAAGTTGGGTATAGCAGTAGCCTTGTACAATACTACTCGCTTGGAGAGCCTTAAAAAGCGAAGCAAGATGCTTCTCGAAAGATTCAGCAGTTGTATCAGCGGTATACCCCCAGGATTCCTGAGAATCTGCACTACCCTCTTCAATGAATTTGATTCCACCAAATTCACTCACTAGGATCGGTTTACCGTTCGATGTATAGCCATTGATAAAATGTTCTTTTCCCGCGGGTTTGAATGATAAAAGAGCATTGGTTGTTAGATAATGCTTTGCAAACTCTTCTGCATTCCCTTCATAATCATGTACTGACCAAATATCACCGCAAGTGTGCTCCCAACCATCATTATCGACAACAAGCCTTGTACCATCGATTGACTTTGTCATTTGCACGAGAGCATTACAATGAGCTTGTTGTTCCTTGCTCGTCAATACCTCTTGGATACCCCATGATTCGTTTAATGGAGTCCAAACAACAATACATGGATGATTATAGTCACGTACGAGAACATCCATCCATTCCTTGTACATTCTTGAAGCATAGGAGACCGAATAGTTATGCGCTGAACCAATCTCACCCCAAACCAACAACCCCATCTTATCTGCATGGAACAGAAACCGAGGATCCTCTACCTTCTGATGTTTTCTTACTCCATTGAACCCCATCGCCTTGACGAGTTTGATATCCTCAACGAATGAATCATCTGAAGGTGCTGTCATCAATGATTCTGGCCAGTACCCTTGATCAAGGACCAACCGTTGAAAATATGGTCGATTATTCAGCATGAAGATACCATTCTCAATGGAAATCTTTCGCATTCCAAAATATGATTGCACCTCATCAGCAACAGAAAAAGAACCTTTCAACCTAAAATTGACATCAAACAACCTTGGGTTTTCAGGGGACCAAGCCATATCTTCATAGAAATTCCAATGTCGTTGTGCTGTATCCTGCAATAATATCTTGAAGCTACCCTTTAGACTTTTCGTATTTATTGCAATGGAAGCAATCGAAAGACCTTCGAAGAAGAGCTCTGTCTCAAAAACATGGTCTTTCTCCCCCACAAGACGATAATCAAATTTTACAGCCTTTTCATCAAATAACGGGGTAATCCTCACTGAAGCAATATAGCTCTGGGGTACATACTCAATCCATACACTTTGCCAAATGCCACAGGAATGCATATAAAAAATACTCTTGGGCTTTTCTTCCCAATACTGTTTTCCTCGAGGAATCTCCATATCGTAAGGGTCATCATTGACTTTGAGCATTACAACTGTTTCAGACCCAAACTGTACATTGTCGGTGATATCAACTGAAAAAGAAGTCTGGCCACCTTCGTGTGTCAGAACTAAATCTCCGTTAACTCTAACCTCACAGAAATAATCAACAGCCCCAAAGTGCAGTATAACCCGATGCCCATCATATTGCTTATCAAGCATAAACCTCTTACGGTACCATACCGTTTCGTGAAATGCAGTATCACCAATCCCCGACATTGCTGCTTCATATACAAAGGGAACAGTAATTTGGCTATTAAAAATCGGTTGATCAAATGAGAACTCCCAGGTTCCATTCAAAGAGAGCCAGTGCTCTCTGATAAAATTCGGTCTCGGGTACTCTCCCCTCGGGACAACTTGCATATATTCCTCCAAAATTGTTTCCTATTAATCTAAACAGGTGAGTGCAACCTCAGCACTATCCATGAGCGAGCTAACATATCGTATTCCAGCTTTTCCATATAGAAATGGATTTTCTGAATCTCTGTAGGTAATGACCAGCTTGCTTTCTAAAAAAATCTGAATGTCTTGTTCTTTTGCGATTACCAGGATAGAAAGAGGTTTACCAAGAAACTCAGTATGTGGAACCTCAACCAGAGTCTCTTGGCAATACATGTGCTTGTACAAAGTGACGTTTTCAGCGCTGATCATACAACTATAACCATTGAAGTAATTTCGTCCGAGAACGGGATCTTTGCCTTCTCCACCTTCGGCCAAATCTGTCACCCGGAAAATTACACCAAAAGCTCCATCTGGCCCCATCTGGTTTCGCTTAATTACTGCATTCAATCTGAACGCACTTGTATAGGTATCCCCACACACATATTTCCCATAAGAGCCTTTAGGCTTCCATTGTTGAGAGGCCTTCAATTTTCTAGCACGTCTGTGAATAAGCAAATACTGTTCAGGACTTCCGCAGCGTAAAGTCTTGATACCCTTCTCAAGATGAATCTTCTCACAATTTTGTCGCACCACATCCAAATCATTATCAAGTGAAGTTCTATGCACAAGATAGGTATCAGAACGAGGAACATTCAAAACGCATGATTTACGTGCTCTTACCCTAGCAGGAAGAGGAATCGGAAGCTCTTCGAAGGCTTGCATTGAAGACCCATAAGAGAGCTGTACATGTTTGATTATCCTCTCATCACATCCAGGAATACTCCCAACTGGACCAATATTTTGCTGGGGAACCTGAATAGTTGTAAGTAGTAATCCATTAAGCTGAATCGTTACTATTCCATCATGCGATCGCAATATAAACGTATGAGAAACAGTTGGCTTTACTTTAAAAGGGAGAGGCCCTGTATACAGCACACGCGTCTGGTTTCTAACAATAAGCATTTGTTCAGCAGTTATAGAAACAGTCAACAATCCAAAACAGACTCCAAATGGCAGTACAGCAGAAATCAATGAAATTTCTCCCACCGCCTCTGTAACATCATAATCCCTATAAGGTTTCCATTCCTGTTGATTGGAGGAAATAATTTTCGTAGTTACATCAGGAAGATTTGGAACTGGTTGCTGGTAATCACAATGCCCCAGTACACTCACCCCACTTGGGGAGAAAGAAACGGGGGCAATACTAAAATCACGACTCCTGTCTTTGTTTAGATTATGGTACGCCATATAACGTACTTGAAGATCTGGCCCCCAAACCGTTGAACAATGGCCCAGACCAACACAAGGTCCATTTGTTTGTACTAAAATTGGTTGGGCAGAAACATTCTTATACGGCCCTAAAGGGTTGGTACTTACTGCACAATAAATACGATATCCCTTGCTGAGATAGTGATTCCCGCAATATGTCAAATAATAAAGACCGTCATCCTTGATCACTTGAGGTCCCTCTGTCCATCCTATGTCAGTCTTGCACACCACTACCGTTTCGCCTGGCTCTGAAGGACTCTGCATGGCACACCCAAGTACCCCTCTGTCATCTGCCCAATAAAGATACAGATTCCCGTTATCATCAACAAATGGAGATCCATCCAGACTTCTTTCTAGTCCTTCAGCATAGAGAGTAAAGGGTCCTGTTGGTGATGTACTTCGTAGAACACTGTGTCCAGTTCCTGATGGGGATGTATACATATAGAACCAACCGTTTATATAGATTACCTCAGGAGCAAATGGAACCAGGTCTCCAAAAAGACTCTCCGAAATGACGGGACCTTCTTCCTTCCAAGAGACTAGGTCAGAAGAACTCCAGCAGAGAATTTGTGGGTGGGTTACATAGAGATAATACGTTCCATCAAACCGAAAGACGAATGGATCTGGACGTGACCCGTCGTGAGAAAGAGGATTTGTATAGGTTTGCATTACAATTATCCTTTAATTCCTGTCATTGCGAAGGAATCAACAAAATATTTTTGGCAAAGCACAAAGAGCACAAGTACAGGAAGCACTGCGATAAGGGATGCAGCCATCACAAGCGGGATATCAGTCTGCTGGGCGTAGTGCGAGTTCATCATTGCTATTGCCACCTGTACTGTCTGCTTATCCCTGCTATGGGTGAAGATCAGGGGACCAAAATAGTCATTCCATGTTGCCATAAACAGAAGAATGGTATTTGCAACAATCGCAGTCTTCATGAGAGGGAGATAAATTCTCCAATAAATGCCAAAGTACGAGGCTCCATCAATTTTTGCTGCCTCAAGTAAGTCTTTTGGGAGCCCACTCAGGTACTGCTTCAAGAAGAAAATCATATTTATATTACAGAGAGAAGCAGGGACAATCAGAGGCAACAACGTATCAATCCACTTCATCTTTGAATACAGGATGAATTGAGGTACGAGCAACACTACCACAGGAATCATCATAGTAGTGAGCAATATGGTAAAAATCACCTGTTTGTATGGGATGTATAACTTGGAGAAAGCAAAGGCTGCCATCGAGGATGTTATAGTTGCAAAACAGACGACTGATAGAGAAACAATTGCACTGTTTAAAATACCTGTTGCTAGATTCGAAACCTCCCATACAGCACGATAATTCTCCCAATCCACCGGATTGGGGATCCAAGTCGGGGGAATGGTATATACGAGATTGGCATGCTTAAGAGAAGTACTAATCATCCAAACAAAAGGAAGAATCATGGTCAAGGCTCCCAATAGAAGAATAGCCCAGACAGAGTACCTAAGAAGAAAATGTTTTATTTCCTTATTATTAATCGCCTTCATACACCCACCATTTGGCAACTGAAAGTTGCAAGACTGTTAAGAGAAGAATGAAAATTCCAAACAAAGTTGCTGTGGCACTTGCATACCCCATTTGACTCGACTGAAACGCTTTTTGCCAGATGTAATATACAATGGTAGCAACACCATACCCACGTCCTCCATCAGGAACAAATAATTGAATCTCTATGAATGTCTGCAAGGACCCAATAAGCCCGACAACCGCGAGATAGAATGTGGTTGGTGTTATGAGCGGAAAGGTAATCCTTAGAAATTGTTGAGTCTTAGTTGCACCATCAATTTCTGCCGCCTCATAATACGTTTTTGAAATACTCTTCAATACAGCCAAGTAATATATAGAAATAATCCCAATGAATTTCCAGGTGATCATGAGCACAATCATTCTCTTGGTCCATACCGGGTCATTCAACCAATCAATTGGACCAACACCGAACAGGGAAAGGAGATGGCTTACCAACCCAAATTCTGAATTGAACAACCATTTCCATATGATAACCAATGCCACAATGGATGAAATGTAGGGCAAATAATAGATAACTCGAAAGAGTCGTTCCCATGGTATTTTCTTATGGCAGGCATAGGCAAACAGCAACCCAAAAAATAGATACAAAGGAATGGGTATCAGCATATAGAAGGTGTTGCTCAAGGCAGTCCAGAATTTTGGATCTGAGAGCAATTTCGAATAATTACGCCAACCTACAAAACTCCTGTTGGGAGAAAGAATATTCCAGTTGGTAAAACTGGCATATACACAAACAAAGAGAGGCAATGCAAAAAATACAAGGAAATAGATAATTGTTGGAGCAATGAACAACACTCCTGCTATACCCTCTTTACGTTTCATGGAACTTATTTGCTTCATAGTAACCTACTATTGGAATCCCCCGCACCCATGCATTCAAGTGCGGGAGACTTAAATATTCAATAATTCCTGAACTTACAAAGAGAATTCTTTGCTCAGTGCAATGCTATCGTCAAGCATCCGTTGGATTCCTGGCTTGAACTCCTTGCAAAAACTTTCAGCAGTTCTCTCTCCGTTAAGGACTACACCAACGTTGGAATTGAAATCAGCAAACCATTCCTGGGTGAAAGTCTTTGACTGGGTTGCAACACGAGCATGGTTTTCCAGGATATCAAAAAGAACCTGTTTGTTTTCTGGATCCTGTTCCAACTTGGCAAACTCCTCATAGGCCATGTCCTTGAGCATAGGAATTGCCTGACCTTTCTGATATGTGGTTCTCTGTGAATTTTCATTGAATGCCAGATATGCAGCAAGATTGAAAGCTTCCTCAGGGTGTTTTGTCTGAGAGGATACACTCAGCCCTGCACTACCAAACCAAATTTCGCTGTTCCCAGTACGGGGACTTACCGGCCAATTCATGACATCAAAGGTGAAATCACAGTTTTGCCAGAAGTCACCAAGACTCCAGGTTCCTGCCCCTACCATTGCAAGTTTGCCTTGCTTGAAGCGGTCATAGTCACTCAACGATGCACTTTCAGAAATGGAAGGTGCTACATGATGCACAAGGTTTAGATCTGCAACCCATTGCAAAGCTTCGATGAAGGCAGGATCATCAATGGTCACCTGGCTCAGGGTCTCCTGGTCCACGAACTCTGCACCATTGGACCAAACTGCAGATTCTAGTGAATATGCTCCAGTACCATATACTTTCTCATCACCAGTACCAGTGGTGAGCTTCTTTGCTGCATCTAGATAGTCATTCCAATCCCATGGATCAGAAGCAGAAGGAGGTACGATCCCAGCGGCATTAAAGAGGTCAACATTGTAAAAAATGGGGAAGACACTTACATCTTTAGGCAACGCATATACATCACCACTTCCTAACATCTCACCGTCATACCGATACAAGTCAATGATGCTTGACCATACATTATCTTCATTGAAAATTTCATTATTTTCCACGTACGAGGTAATATTTAGCAGATTACCTGTTGCAGTATATTTCATGAACTTATCTATCTGGCAGTAGAACACGTCAGGGGCGGATCCCGCACCAATCATTGCCTGGAGCTTGGTATCAAACTCATTATCAGCAACAACGATGTATTCAACTTCCACATCTGGATAATCTTGCTCGAAGGTATCAATCATGGTTTGATAGGTATCAATTTCTGCATCGGTTCCCCAGCCCATGAATGTCAATTTAATCTTACCATCTTCTTGTGAATCCTTCTGTCCTGCTGCTGACAGGGGAAGCACGAGAAGTAGTGCCAGACACACAAAACCCACCATTCGTTTGAACATAGTCATTTCATTTCTCCTTTTCGTAATCCTGCTATAAAGCATAGATTATGTTTCTTTACCGACTGAAGTGTATCACAAACCTCATATATGTCAATATTTTTGTTTCATTTTAGGCTATTTTGCATATATCGAGTTGTTATTAAACATAAATATTATTTTAATAGACAATCAAACGTGATTTACCAATAATTATCCTGTTCTTTATCTAAAAGAAAATGCTATACTGTTTTCCATAACACAACAATGGCTCAAGAAGGAGAACTCCATGTCGAAAGTGCTGATGGTTATGGCTGATGATGAAGAACAACTACGTCGAGTTGGATATGCACTCTCATCTATTCAACGGATACAAATTCTGAAACTACTGTATTATAACAGCTATAATGTTAAAGAAATTGCTGAATTGATTAATATCCCAGCATCTAGTGCTGCACTACATGTGAGGGAACTAGAAAAAGCTGACCTAATCCAGACCAAGCAACTACCAGGCAAGCGGGGGTCGATGAAAATTTGCAGTAGAAAGAATGATTATGTAAATATTAAACTTTCTGGACAAGCCTCAAATATTAATCAGGTGGCTACCGTCTCCATGCCCATTGGAGCTTATACCGATTGCCGAGTAACACCAACATGTGGGCTCGCTGATGAACAGAGGATTATCGGTTATGAAGATCGCCCCAATAATTTTTATTTGCCTGAGAGGGTAAATGCTAAAGTATTATGGACTTCCAGTGGATATGTAGAATATAAGTTCCCGTTTCCAGTCGAACATCAAACGCTACCAAAGGAATTGATTCTTACGTTTGAGGCATGTTCTGAGGCTCCAAACTTCAAAGAAGACTGGAAGTCAGATTTGACAATTTGGATTAACGGGATAGAGTGCGGGACTTGGCAAAGTCCTGGCGACTATGGGGCAAGAAGAGGAAAGCTTAATCCAGTATGGTGGGATGATGGGGTTTCCCAATATGGGAAATTAGTAACTGTATCAATTTCTGGAGAACTAACACGAATTAATGCAAAACATGCTTCTGACATCACTATCGACGATTTACACTTAGATATCAATGACACTATATCACTCCGCATTGGAAACAAGGAGGAAGCTAAGTATATTGGAGGATTCAATCTATTTGGATGCAGTTTCGGTGATTATAATCAAGACATTGAACTGTCATTTGTATACTAACGTTATGATGAGAAGTACTTACCTCACCCCACAAAATCTTACCGATAGGGAGTAAATACATCCAGGACCACTCCCTACTCCATGCAGGTGTCTTGGGAATATGAGCATAGTATGGACCTTTATCTCTTCTTAGAGGTCAGATAGTCTCTCATAGGAAGCCATATGATGAGCGATCAAGAGATTTTGAGCCTTCTCGGGATTTCTCTCCCGGGCAGCTTGGATAATTGCAAGATGCTCGGGCAATGTCTCATCAGGATGTCTCAACAACCCCTTGTGATAACATCGCAAAATAAAGCTAAAATCTTTTACGAAATCCTTCATCAATTCATTGCCTGATCTTGAAATGATTTGCTCATGAAACATTCTATCAATTTTCTGGTATCTTGCAATCTCTTCAGAATCAGTCATGGGAACCGTAAAGGAATCAAACAACTTGAAGAGGTCTTCAATCTCTTCACATCCTTTGGATATACAGAGGCGTAATGCTATACCTTCAATGCCTGCACGTAAGGCAAAAATATCTTGCATATCTTTATTAGTGAAGACTCTTACATATATTCCATTGGATTTCTTATCTTCAAACAACCCTTCCTGAATCAGTCTTACAATGGCATCTTGTACAGGAGTTTGACTGACCCCTAAAAGCTGAGCCAGCTGCTTCCTATTGACTTTATCACCAGGCAATAAGTCCTTGTTTGAAATCATTAACTTGATCTGTTGGTATACAAGATCTTTCAGGGAGCTTTTCTTAACAGGAATCATGAACAATCCTTTTCCAAAATATACTGCTCAATTCGCTTCTTCGCAACTTCAACATGTTTAAACATTGCTTGTTCGGCCTTCTCTGGATCATGTGTTAGGATTGAACGTAGAATAACGGTATGCTCGGCAAGACTATCTCGCACATTGCGCAACATTCCGGTTAGGTTTCCAAGAGTCACTAGATTGAAGGAAGAAACCATTTTTTCCAAAAATGGATTATTGCTCATTTGCATAATAGTTGAGTGAAAAGCATAATCATACGAACGAAATTGATTATTCAACTTCTCATCATCCAATAAGTTCAATGCTTCGGTCTTCCTCATCAGTTCACGGATCTCTTTTTCATCAACATTAGACGCTGCTTCACAAGCCCCCAAGGGTTCTAGACGTAGGCGTATTTCATAAATTTGCAATAATTCATTCAGATTGACCGAGCGGACATAGTACCCTCTTCTTGGAATAGAGATGAGCAACATTTCTCGTTCAAGCTTTGCAAAAGCTGAAAGAAGTGGTGTCCTGGACACTTGTAATCGTTGTGCAAGCTCTTCTTGCACAAGCTTCTGGTCAGGGACCAATTCTCCACTAAGGATCATATACCTTAATGATTCATACACTTGTTGGTTCAAGTCTTCAGCAATTACTTTATACATAGAGTCACTATAGTGTATAGCGAGGGTAAGTTCAATTGTTTTCTTTATTATGTATACAAAATTTTTTATACATAATTACGAATTTTTATTGACAGGAGAGTAAAACCATGTGAACATACTTTTGTATACAAAACTGTGTAGACAAAATAATTTCAGTTATAACGATTGAAATATGAAGAGGAATGGCATGAGACAAATCTCCAACGAACCAATGAACAGTCGAATTGAAAGATTGGAAGCTGAAGCTAAAAACGTCAGATTCCACATTGTGGATATGATTTACAAAGCACAATCAGGACATCCAGGTGGAGCTTTCTCCGCTACCGATATAGTCACTGCACTCTATTTTGATTTTATGCGTGTAGATCCAAACAATCCATCCTGGGAAGATCGGGATCGCTTTGTACTCTCAAAAGGTCATGCGTGTCCGGTACAGTACGCTTGCTTGGCTTTAAAAGGGTATTTCCCTATAGCAGAACTCGATACATTAAGAAAATTTGACAGTATCCTGCAAGGACATCCAGTAAAACAGAAAACCCCAGGCATTGACATGACCACAGGATCATTGGGACATGGACTCAGTATTGGCGTAGGCATGGCTTTGGAAGGAAAACTAAGCCAAAAAGACTTCTTTACCTATGTCGTAATTGGAGATGGGGAACTCAATGAAGGACAGAACTGGGAAGCGGCTGCCGCAGCGGCAAAATTCTCCTTGCACAACCTAATTGCAATTATTGACAGGAACAGACTGCAAATGGACGGCTTTACTGATGAGATTATGCCAATGGGGTCAATCAACGACAAGTTTAGGTCATTTGGTTGGGATGTTTTGGAAATGGATGGCCACAACATGCTGGATATTGTCCTAACACTTGAGAAAGCAAGGCTGACGCAAAGGAATAAACCCATATGCATAGTGGCGCAGACAATAAAGGGAAAAGGCGTCAGTTTTATGGAAAACATCCGCGAGTGGCATGGGAAGGCTCCAAATGAGCAGGAGTACAAGCAAGCAATTCTTGAAATCAAAGGAACTGAGGCATAATCATGAAAAAAGCAACAAAGCCGACAAGAAAGGCATTTAGTGAGCGGATGGTGGAATATGGGAAAAACCACACAGACTTTGTCGTCCTAGAAGCAGATATCGGGTACTCCACCTATACATACCTCTTCGGACAAGCATTTCCCAACAGATATTTCAATATGGGTATCGCTGAAGCAAACATGGTAAGTGCAGCAGCAGGCTTGGCAGCTGATGGAAGGCCAGTGATCGTAAGCTCATATGGTGTATTCCTTTCCATGAGAGCTGTTGAGTCGATGCGCACCTACATATGTTATCCAGATTTGAATGTGAAATTTCTTTCCTCACATGGTGGAGTAACAGCAGCCATTGATGGTGCAACACACCAAGCAACTGAAGATATGGCAATTGTTTCATCGTTCCCCAACATGAAAGTACTCTGCCCAGCAGACTCTGCTTCTGCGGCAAAAATTCTCGATCTTTCCTTGGAAACACCAGGTCCTGTCTTTGTACGTCTTATGCGAGATCCCCTGTATGAAATCTATGATGATTCATACACCTTCAAGATTGGGGGTAGCCATGTGGTAAGACAAGGAAGTGATATCACACTTGTTACCTATGGGGATATGGTTTTTCAATCTTTGGAAGCGGCCTCCATCCTGGAAGAAAAAGGAATCTCTGTCGAGGTAATCGATATGTACAGCATCAAGCCAATTGACAAAGAGACCCTTCTTGCCTCAGTGAAAAAGACCGGAGCGGTCGTTGTTGCTGAAAATCATCAAAAGAAAAACGGTTTGGGATATGCCGTCCCTCATTACCTCGCAAAAATCGATTGTACAGTCCCCTTCTCCCATATTGGGTTGGACGATACGTTTGCAGAAAGTGGAGACTATTTACAGGTATTGGACGCATACGGCCTTTCAGCACGATGCATCACTGAAGCTATCGAGAGCACTCTCGCAAGGAAATAAGGAGTATAAAATGAACAAGGTAGTAAAAAGCGCAGTGATTACTGGGTTTCTGGGAAAGACAACTGATCGATTCCGATCATACAACACCCCCAAAACATTGGAAGAAAAGTTTGCATTACTTTCCACAATCGAAAATATTGATGGTGTTGAGGTAGTCTATCCATACGAGGTTCCCTCGAGTGATGAATTGAAAAGGCTGCTAGCAAAATATTCTCTGAAAATAGCTGCAATCAATGTCAATGTGAAGAATGAGCCTGAGTTCATTTTGGGTGGACTCACATCTGAAGATCCAGAAATCAGGAAGAAAGCTGTATCAATGATCTGTGATGCAAAAGATTACGCAGAACAGGTTGGAGCCAATAAAGTACAGTGTTGCCCTCTCGGTGATGGTTACGAATTTAGCTTCCAGCAGGATTATCGAAAAGCATGGAAATATTTAGTAGAAGGGTTCGCTGAAGCAGGAACATACAAGCCTGAGATGCCACTTTTTATCGAATATAAGCCTAATGAAGTGAGAGGCAAATGCTATATCGATTCAGCGTCAAAAGCCCTCTATCTGTTAGAGCAAATTGGAAATGAGAATATCGGTATTACGCTCGACTTTGGTCATTCCATGTATGGAAAAGAGAATCCAGCTGAAGCATTGAGCCTTATTGCTTCGAGCAAGTTCCCCTACTACGTGCATATCAATGACAATGATGGAGCATGGGATTGGGACTACATGGTGGCATCAAAACATTTCCTGGAATACATCGAATTCATCTATTATCTGCAGGAATTCGAATACTCCGATTACCTCACTTCTGACACGTCTCCCACCAGAATGGATCCGAAAGAGACCTTTGCAGCCAATGCCAGGTGGACAAATAAAATTTGGAATCTCGTTGCCGACTGTGACCGAGATTTGCTTGCACAGCTGATGAATGAAGGAAACTACATGAAAACGTGGAAATTCATTGAAGAACAATTCCTGTTGAGAAATTGTTGATTCCCTATGAAAATCAATCGTTTCATGAGAAATTAAAAGGAGAGGAACAAAATGAAAAAAATGATTGTTTCGGTACTTATTGTCTCAATGGTGATGATTCTCCCATTGTTTGCACAAGGACAAGGTGAGGTAGCCTATCCTGAGCGTGACATCACAACAGTGGTTGTTTGGGGCGCAGGTGGTGGTACAGATGTCTGTAACCGTGTGGTTATGGCAGAGATGTCAAAAGAATTGGGCGTGAACGTCAATGTCGTGAACAAGACCGGTGGTGTATCGGGATCGATTGGCATGCTCGATGCATTTTCCAAGAAAGCTGATGGATATACGCTTTGTGGTCTTTCAGAGTCAAATGTTACCGCAGGTGTAATGGGTGGCTGGGAAAACAGAATGGACGTTTGGGATATCTTCATTATTGGAGGATCACCTGATGTAATCTCTGTCACCCCTGATACTCCTTACCAGACGATTGAAGACCTTGTAGCAGCAGCTAAGGCCAATCCTCAATCAATCAAGGCAGCAGCAGGTGGAGCAGGATCTATACACCATTTGAACTTGCTTGCTTTTGAGCAAGGAACAGAAATTGAATTCAACTTCATTCCTTATCCAGGCTCTGCACCATCACAGAATGCAGCAATGACTGGGGAAGTCGATGTTGTCATCACCTCTGTTGCTGAACAAGCTCAGCTGATCATGGCTGGAAAACTGAGACCTCTGGGTGTTCTTGTTGAGGATGCATTTGATCTTGATGGTACCACTTTGGTATCTACCTTTGATGCATTCCCTGCTCTCAGCAACTATCTTCCTCTTTCACAGGCAATTGGTTTTGCAGTAAAAGCTGAAGCACCACAGAACGTGAAAGATACGTTGTATGCAGCATTTGACAAGGCTATGCAGTCCGAAGCAGTAAAGGAATTCGGAAAGAAGAACTTCTATGTGCTTTCAGGCAAAAGAGGACCAGAGGCTAATGCGATCTTCAAGAATCTTGAAGCAGTCTTCGGTTATACGCTGAAAGATCTTGGATCTGCAACTGTAGACCCAGAAACTTTGGGCATTGAAAGACCATAGTAAGTATATGAAAAGCCATGGAGCAGAATGTTTTTTAACCCTGCCCATGGCTTTTTCATAAATCTGAACCGCAGGAGTATCTTCACACCTGCTATTGAAATCCAGACGTAAGGAAAACAATCTATGATTGAAGACAAAGTTACCATGCGAAAGCGAGATTTCATCACCAGCCTGATTCTAATTTGTACTTCTATTGGAATTTTGATTGGAGCTTCCCGCATGCCTATGAAAGGTAATTATGGGGGAGTCCAAAATGCGTGGTATGTCTCACCAGCCCTTCTCCCATTGATCATCGGCATTGGTTTGCTGATACTCAGCTGCATCCTTCTCATCAACTCGATTGTGAGCAAGGGAGCAAAAGGAGTCATAGATGATGTGATTGCATTCGCATCAAAGAAAAATAGTCATACTGCATTAAGCTCTGACAGCGTTGAGAATTCAGCAAAACTGGCAAATCAGATATCCCAGTTCCGAGTTTCCATCGTTGTTCTGGAATTTTTCATTCTGATTTTCTTGCTTATCCCTCGAGTTGATTTTCTCATCTCATTGATATTCTTCTTGTTGAGCGTTATGGGTATGTTCTATTTAAATCAAGCCACTCTCTTCAGGAACGTTGCAAAACTCCTTATTGCATGGACATTGATACTCGGTAGTATTGCTTGGAGCAATCTTGATGTACTCCTTGTTCAAACTTTTGAATTTACTCTCGACATTATTGTGTTCGTGATGACTGTATCCATCTACATCGTGTTACGAAAAGAAGCAATAAAAGATGCAGAGATCAAGAAAAAATTACGAATTGTACTTCTGTTGTCAATTGCGGTTCCTGTCATCGTGACAGCAGTATTTAGATATGCTCTTCTCGTTCCTCTACCGGTAGAAGGACTATTCTTTGACAGAATCTGCAATTCAATCTACTACGCATTGAGATAGGAGTATGGTATGCAAATGTTGGAATCATTGCTCTCTTTTTTAGTACAAATTGGCTATTTGCTGACAGATCCTATTGGTTTACTCGTTCTCTTCGGGTCGGTGATCATGGGTATCATATTTGGTGCCACCCCAGGACTAACCGCCACCCTTGGTGTTGCACTACTGACCACGCTCACCTATGGCATGAATACCTCTACGGCCATGATTGCCTTGATGGGCATCTATGTTGGAGGAGTGTATGGAGGATCATACACAGCCATCTTGGTAAATATCCCTGGCACAGCGGCATCGGCAGCTACTGCAATGGATGGATATCCATTAGCTTGCAAGGGGTTTGCAGGAAGAGCCTTGGGGCTCACGACCACTGCCTCAGCCATTGGAACCTTCATAGGTATGTTCTTTGTGATCACCCTGTCTCCGGTAATCTCTGAGCTGGCACTGCAGTTCACTTCCTTCGAGTTTTTCCTTCTTGCACTTTTCGGCATTATCATCAGTGGGTCACTCACAAGCCCTGATCTTGTCTACAAGGGATGGATTGCAGGATTCCTTGGATTATTTCTATCAGTAATTGGACGAGACAGTCTGCAAGTGTACCCAAGATTCACCTTTGGTATCTCTCAACTTGATAGCGGTATTGAAGTAGTACCTGTGCTTATAGGTGCATTTGGAATCCCTCAAATCATGAGCGTTCTCAAGGATAATTTCTCAGTTACCGGGATGAAAAGTATCGGGAAGATACTTCCGGACTTCAAGACCATCTTCAAGCATATACCCGTAATTCTCCGGTCAAGTATGATCGGTGTGGGGATAGGATCTGTACCGGGTATTGGCGAGGATATCGCAGGTTGGGTCTCCTATGGTACTGCAAAAAGAGCCTCAAAACATCCTGAAGAATATGGTAATGGATCGGTAGAAGCAGTTATTTGTACGGAAACAGCAAATAATGCATGTATTGGCGGAGCGATGATTCCCTTGCTGAGCCTTGGTGTTCCGGGAAGTCCACCTGCAGCAATGCTCCTTGGAGCCTTGATGCTTCATGGGGTTAACCCTGGCCCAATGCTTACCTTTGAAAACCCAGAATTTATACCCAACATCACCGCTATTCTCCTGCTTGCATCAGTAGCTATGTGGATATGTGGAATGCTACTTGCGAAACAGGTGGTTAAAGTTCTGAAAATCCCCACCTCGATTTTCATGCCGATTATTGGACTTCTGTGTATTATTGGCTCCTACGCAATAGGCTTGAATGAGTTCAATCTATACTTGATGCTCATTGTTGGTGTTATTGCATATGTTCTTACAGAACAGGGATATCCAATTGCACCTTTGGTGATCGGCGTAATACTGGGCCCCATGTGTGATGAGAACCTAAGACGAGCTTTGATGGTATCACAGGGAAGCTTGGCTCCAATTTTCCAGCGACCAGTAGCGCTTCTCCTCTTCTTGGTTATCGTTGCTACTATCCTCAGTAGTACGGGGATGTTCGCAAAAGTAAAAGAGAAGTTTTCAAAGAAATAGTATGTGCACAGGCAAAGGCTAAACAAGATAGAGAGGATACGTATGGATAAAATTGTAGTTTTAGATGGATTTACCTTGAATCCAGGAGATATGAGTTGGGACGCATTTGAAAGTCTGGGAAAACTTTGTGTGTATGAAAGAACTGACGAAAATTGTATCGTCGAGAGAGCGCAAGACGCCACCTATATACTCACCAATAAAACCCCTATTACGGCAAAGACACTTGATAGACTTCCTTCGCTGAAGTACATCGGTGTTCTGGCAACAGGTTTTAATGTTGTTGACGTACAAGCTGCTGCTGAGAGAGGAATTACTGTCACTAATATTCCTACCTATGGCACCCGCTCAGTGGCCCAGATGGTATTTGCCCACCTATTGCATCTTACCCAGCATGTTGCTGAACATGCCCAAGGGGTTGCAAAGGGTAAATGGCAGACATGCCCTGATTTCTGCTACTGGGAGTACCCTCTTATTGAACTGGAGGGCAAGACATTAGGTCTCGTTGGTTATGGAAGAATCGGAAAAGCAACAGCGCAAATAGCCCGCTCCTTTGGGATGAACGTTATGTCCTATGATCCATTCATCTCTGCACCAGATGTAGAGACAGGCGTTGATTTTGTTGATCTCGATACGTTGCTTTCGTCCTCTGATTTCATTAGCTTACACTGCCCACTTACAGATCAGAACAGGGGGTTCCTGAACAAAGAGAAAATTTCGATCATGAAACAGGGTAGTTTCTTGATCAATACAAGCAGAGGCCCTCTTGTTTGTGAACAGGATCTGGCTGATGCACTCAATAGCGGACATATCGCTGGTGCTGGTTTGGATGTGGTTTCGACAGAGCCAATCAAGGCAAACAATCCATTGCTTACGGCAAAGAACTGCTACATCACTCCCCATATTTCATGGGCAACAGAAAGTGCAAGAAAACGGCTGATGGCTCTGGCTGTAGATAATCTAAAGGCCTTCATGGAAGGGAAACCGAAGAATATCGTATCATAGCTGATCACAGTAGAGAAATCATGGAGAGTTCAACTCACGTTGAGCTCTCCAATTTATACAGTGTGATAGTCTTCCTAAAGAGAACTCACCCCACAAAATCTTCCCTGTATGGAGTGAATACATCCAGAACCACTCCCTTCTCCAGGCAGGTGGTCCCATGCTTTACATTTGGCTCAAAGACAAGGGTATCTCCCTTTGAAACCTCTACAGACTTTCCATCAATGGTGAAGGTAAAAGAGCCCTCTAATACATAGGTCAACTGAGTATGAGGATGGGAGTGAACGGAACCAACTCCACCTGTTTCGAAGTGGACTTGTACTGCCATGATTGTTTCATTATAGGAGAGAATCTTCCGCTTTACTCCCTCAGCTACTACCTCAAATCCATCTTGCTTTGAACTCATACTTGACTCCTTCCCTGCTAGTATGCCGGAGCAATACAGGGAATGCAACCACGATTAGGTCATCTTATTACGAGGACATGCTTGAAGAACAGTGTTGATCCTTACTCCCCAAGGGGAATATATCGGGTGAATTTCCCACAAGTCTGTTGAGTGAGTTGTCCTTCAGCACACAGCTCCTTGAGAAGTCTAAATGCTTTTGTTGTCTTCAGCCCAACAAGGTCCTCCACTTCTTTCCTGGAAATGGAACCTCTTGCTTTAGCATGGTATAGAATGGATGCCTTCTCCGCATTCAGAGACTCCCCAACGCTATCCTCATGATATTCATGTTTCTGGGTATACGTGCCCTCTTCATTGCTATTTGGGAGGACACAGGAGAATGCACCTTCAGCAGCTTTAAATTCAGGTTTTCTTAGATATTCCTTATAGAGATGCATAATCTTTCGAATACCAGTCCCATAACTTTCCACTAACTGTAGACGATAAAACACTGAAGCCAAATTAGGATTTCTTGACTGAGAAACTCCCATTGTTATGGCCTCCATGGAAAGGCCTCTCACCAAACCTCCAAGAGATACAAATTCAATACGATCATCAAATACATTGATAATCGTACTTCCTGAAAATAGATAGTCACGATGAATTATGCTATTCAATAGTGCTTCACGAATAGCTTCTTGTGGATAATCTAAGGTATCTTCTCGCAACAGCCCGTTGAATCGTGCTTTTGTTTTATTGTGAGTAGCAAGAAATCTATACACATCTGAAAGCTGTTTCAGAACAGATCCAGAAAATTCTTTCCTATCGCGAAAGACTGCAGTATCCCGACCCTGAAATACAGCCACCTTACAGGTATACGAACATTGGTCGGAAAGCAACATGGCAAGATTGGTAAAAAGTTTATCCGAGCCTATCATTTTCAGGGTTTCCATCTGGGCTGAACCAAAGACAATTTGTCGCTTATCCATCTCCTCTTTCAAAGTTATGAATGTTAAATCTTGTTCCAAGCTTCTGCATGCTTCAAACGAAGTTCCTGATGTCTCCAGAAGCAGACTTCGAATGCCACTTTCATTCATAGGAACACATGCATTACCGAGCCGGGTGTAGACACCACCTGGCTTGAGACCAATTCTAGCAAGATAGTACGGGCGTTCAGTTCCTACCATTACGGATGCCCTGACAACCCGTCTCTCTTCCAACGTGACTATCCTGAGAGATATAAATGGAGATGCATCGGGAAGAATGGCATCATGAATCAAACTTGACAAACGCTTGGATGTATCATCTGCATCATGAACACCACAGACATTTCCATTGTCTTGTATCCCAATAAAGAGATCACCGCCCTCGGTATTAAGAAAGGCAACCAATGTTTTAACAACTGAGGGGGGGATTCTGTGGGACTCCCTATCAAGTTCTTTGAATTCAATATCAATATTTTCAATGGTAGTCATGCTTGCAATTCCTTTCTTTCTTTCTTTCTTTCTTACTTTCCATTATAAGCAAAAAAAGAAAGAAGTCAAACAGATTCCACCTCATGAGACATTTGCTACCTTACCAATCACAGCTACTATAAAATTCCTAGATTTTGGGCCTCGGCAACCGCCTCCGTTCGAGTGCTTACCTGCAACTTTTCATAGATCCTGGAGGCATGCCACTTCACTGTTCGTTCGGTTATGTGCATCATCCCTGCTATCTCCTTATTCATATAGCCTTTTCCGATCAAATGCAGGACCTCTTGCTCACGGTCAGTCAGGAGTTGATCCTCTCCTTCTTGTTTGACTCCGTACAATTCCTGCAAGACAGAGATATGTTTCTCGCTGATCTGGCTTCTTGAGAAATCTACTTGTTGAGATTCATAGTCACCAAATTCCATTGAGAGGATCATCGAGAGCAACAACCGATGTTTCTTCTTGAGCTCTGATTGCAAAGAAGCATAGAGAGCAACAGCTTTCTCCTGTTGCCCAGTAATCTGGTAGTACCCAAGCACTTGTCGTTCTTCCAACACAAAGAGGTCAAAAAGGGTATCCTGTTGTGCTTCCTCCTCCTGGTGCTTATGTACCCACATTTCCAACGCAGGAATGTCACCAACACGTCTCTGTGCCATGGCATACATCACCTCTATGAAACGGTCATCTATGGAAGTGACATCGTACTCATAGGCTTGCTTGCCTGCATCGCGAAGCAACCGTACCGCTTCCTCATGACGACTACTCACTATATAGAACTCAACAAGTGCCAATTGTGCATGGAGAGAAAGATAGAATGAGTATCCCTTTGCAGAAGCAAGTCCTCGTAACAGATACTCCTCGGCATCCTCTCTCATCCCTGAATATAGAGAGAGCAACCCCTTACCTATCCAAGCGATGCTGCAGGAAGTGGCATACCCTGATTTCTCTTCATATCCCAATCTCAGAGCTTCATCAAAGGATTGCCTTGCTTGTTCAAACAACAAGAGTTCGAGTTGGATAGAACCTATTTGCCCAAGCAGCACGATGGAAAGTGCGTCGTATTGCTTGACTCCAATGGTTCGTAGCGTCTCCTGTAGATGGTGATAGACCTGTTCAAGATCTTCCTCCGGTCCAAGAGGTAAGGAAGCGATGAATACGCTGATAAGCGGACGGAGATAAGTCAGTTCATCAGGAAGCTTGCTCAACAGTTTTTCAGCATGATAGAAATCGCGTTGGAGCAAGAAGTCTATCCCATCAAGGATGGACAGAAGATCAACCTCCTGCATTTTCTTCCTTAGCCTGGATGACTGTATCCTGGCAATTCTGTCCATCACATGCTTGGCAGTCCATCCCTTGCGGATTCCGCTCAGAATTTCTAGTAACAACAATGATGCATACTGCTCTACGGGAGTTTGGGGTAGTTGCTCAATTGCACCAGTGACGAAATCCAGATACCCATTTGACAACAATGTTGCACAGTATTCATCGAGAAGGCTGGCAACCAAGTCATAGTCATCAATGCTAAGGGCTATCGATATCGCTTTTCGATATAAGGTCGCTGCACCGAGATCTGCAACTGCCTGTGCCACGGCATGCTCTATTCTTCTGTTCTTCCCTGCTTTCACACGATTGAGTACATAGGAACGAAAAAGCGGGTGAATGAGAACCTCACCATCACCTGTCATTTCAACAAACAGAGATTTCTCCACTAGGAGCATTACCCCTGCCTTGAGTTTCTCATGTTCCTTCCCAAGAAAATACGTTCCAAGCAATGCAGTATACACGAGTGCTGTTTCCGCTTTCTTTGGAACCTCCTCCCATATAGGTAGGAAATACGGATCAAGTTCATGGATTCTCCCTTTCACCTGTTCATCATGTTGAATCGCCCCTTTGGCAAAGCAGGCTTTGAGCAACAGTGGGGATCCCCAGGTGTTTTCAAGCATAAGCGTCAATGTCTCGTCATCAATATCATCTGCAAAGTACGCTGCTAAACGTCTTCCTTCCACCTGTGTGAAAGCAAGATCATCCCTAGTGATTTGCAACACTGCATCGCGATGCATTGAGGCTTTTGGAAAGACAGCAACATCTGTCCCAATAAGTATGAGATGCACTGTTTCAGGCAGATATGCTACAAGGAATGTAAACCAAGAAGTGATATGTTTATGGTGCAGAAACTGAACATCATCGAAAATCAGAAACTTCGGTTCGCTCTGTTTACCCAAAAGTGCAACCATTCGGCTGATTTGCACATCAGCTGGTTCAGCACTCTCTTCGACACGAGAAAGCAGGGAGATAAGCATCCGGCTGAGATGGGTGGCAAACACATTAGGATTATTATTTTGGGGACTACACTGCATATATGCATGACTAATCCCCGCTGAAGAAATGAATTGAGCAATCGCTGTCGTCTTCCCATAGCCATGGGGTGCATGAACCAGAGTACTCTGGTAATGCAGTGAGAGCGCAAGCTTCTCATCCAACCGAGGCCTTTCTACCAAAGCTCGTCGTGAGACAGAAGAGAGAGTTGCTTCAGCCGCTTCATACCCTTTCATATGGTAAGTAAGTATAGTTTGAAACCTCAGTTGAGGCAACAAACCATTACTGTACCACAACTGTACCTTCGTACAGTACCTCGATAAGACACTCAATGATACGTTTCAAACACAAAACAAAACCAAACGTACTTGGAGGTACACATGGACAAATTTAAACGGGCCCAAGATTGGGTAATTGCAGTTCTGGGATTGTATGCGGCGCTTTCTCCGCTCTTCTACGCCTACTCAGGAGGTTCTGGTTTCAGTGTTGTGATTGCAATTGCAATTGTCTTATGTGCTGTAATTGCTCTTTCACTCCCTGAATCAAAATCAGTGCAATGGATTCTCATTGTTGCCAGCGTATTGTTGTTCATCGTCCCCTGGATTTCATCCATAGTAGGTTGGGCAGCATGGAACCTTCGTATAGTTTCTATAGTAATGATTATTCTTGCTTCCACTTCCTTGAAAACAATCGAATAACCTTGCAATGAAACGGGGAGAGAGCCGAGCAACTCGGTTTTCTCCCTTCATAGGATATACCATGAAAACAATTCCCGAGACCGTTCTGAGAGCAGGCCTGCGACTTGTATGTGCAGACCCGGAAAAGAATCTTCCCAAGCTGGTGAGCTGGGCACAACCCATTGCTGCAGCAACGGGGAGAATACAAGAAAACCAATGGAAAACAGTCAAGAGCATCACACAAGACCCCTCTTCGGGAGGGTATGGTTTGATTATGAGAATCATCAAGAATACAAACCGGGATGTGCTTGAAAAAATAATCATGAATTTTGTCTTCAATGCTGCTTGGTTTGGAGCTGAACAGTTGGAGAAAACCCGCACAGAGATGGATATGAATATCCCTTGGGCAATCCTGATGGACCCAACTTCTGCCTGCAACCTCTCTTGTACAGGATGCTGGGCCGCCGAGTACAAAAAAACTGATGCGCTCTCCTTCCAAACCTTGGATCGCATCATTACTGAAGGAAAGAACCTGGGCACGTATGCATATCTCTTCTCCGGTGGCGAACCGTTGATTCGTAAACATGACCTGATAAAGCTTGCCCACAGACACAACGACGCAATCTTCGCTGCCTTTACCAACGCAACATTGATCGACGCTGAATTTGCGGAAGACCTACTGAGTGTAAGAAACTTCATCCCAATAATCAGCATCGAGGGGACTGAGGAAATGACCGACGCAAGAAGGGGAAGTGGGGTTTGGAAGAAATGCATACAGGCAATGGACCTCTTACGTGAACGGCGATTGCCCTTTGGATTCTCTACCTGCTACCACGCACACAATACAGAGTACGTGGGTTCTGATGAGTTCATTGAGTTTATGGAAGCAAAAGGAGCACTCTTTGGATGGTACTTCACCTATATTCCTGTTGGGATAGGTGCCACCCTCGACTTGGTTGCCTCCACCTCCCAACGAGCATACATGCTCAAGCGTGTGAGGGAAATACGTACCCAAAAACCACTCTTTGTCCTGGACTTCTGGAATGATGGCAACTATGTAAAAGGATGCATTGCAGGTGGTAGACGATATCTGCACATCAATGCCAATGGTGACATGGAACCATGTGCGTTCATTCACTATGCCTGTGAAACCATCCATGACAAACCCCTTTTGGAGGCTCTTAAGAATCCACTGTTCAAGGCATATCGAGATCATCAGCCGTGTAACGCAAATATGTTCCGCCCCTGTCCCATGTTTGACAATCCGGAGTTGTTAGTAGATATGGTCAACCAGTCGGGAGCACAAAGCACCCAACCTATCGACTCAGAATCAGTAGAACAGCTCTATACAAAGTGTAAGCCGATCGCTGACAAATGGAAGCCAGTTGCTGATGAACTTTGGAGGGAATACCAGAGATAGACACCCAATAATCCTCTCTTCTCATCTCTTGGCAGGTACGTTCCACGCACGTATCTGCCTTTCTTCAAGAAAGGCTTCTCAACAAGATGGAAAGCATCAGCTGTTTTACCTCACTTCAAACATAATATACGTAAATTTGAGATATTTTCTCAATTTTATGTTTATTTATGCATAAATGGGTTGCATAGTTTAAATACATGGAGGAACTACCACAATGCTATTACAATTCAATTTCTCTAATTATAAATCTTTTCACAAAGAGGTTTCGCTTGATCTTTCAGCTACTGGTATTTCTGAACTTTCACACCATGTAGTGCAACTCGCAGATGAGAAAGTGCTACCTGTTAGTGCAATATTTGGGGCAAACGCAAGTGGAAAATCAAATGTATACAAAGCCTTTTCCTATATGCGACATCTTATAGTTAGTTCTTTTCAATATGGGGGGTCTTCTGATACAGCGAAAACATCTGATGAGTCCTCAAATTTCCCACAACCTCCTCGTTTTGCCTGGACTACACAGAATATGGAGCCTGCAACCTTTGAAGTATATTGTATTAATCCCAGTACCTTAAAAACCTACAACTACGGCTTTTCAGTTGACGAAAAAGGGATCGTTGAAGAGTGGTTGAACGAGAAGGCTAAGACTGCAAGAAAAAGCAAGATTGTCTTCTATAGAGGCCGTAATGAGAAAGAAAATGATTTCTCCGGACTTACAAAGACTGATACAAACAACTTGCTTACAGCGTTAGAGCCAGAGGTACTGGTCATCTCTTTGGGTAATAAACTAAAGGTGAAGAAGTGCCAAACAATCGCACAATGGTTCTACCTATGTGAAACCACTGACTATGGAGACCCTGGCGAAAACTTTTTCCTTTGCCATAGACTCCCAATCAACTTTAGAGAAAAGGAAATCCAAGATCGAGTACTACAATTCTTTGCCTCATTCGATGAATCAATAAAAGGGTTCAAAATTGAAGAACTTCCTTCAGAAGAAGATGACTCTCCAAAACGTATTCATATTGAATCATTACACCAAGCAGTTGATAGTGATGATTTAATCGGAATCGGGCTACAACAGGAGAGCGCTGGTACCATTAAAATGTTTTCTCTCTACCCTGTTCTCATGAATGTTTTGGAACATGGGACGGTTCTCTTTGTCGATGAATTAAATTCCAGATTACATCCATTGCTTGTCCGTAATCTCATAAGATTATTTTCAGATCAAAGCACCAATCCAAATCATGCTCAGTTAATCTTCACAACACATGATTCGTGGCATCTTTCAAACAAGAGCCTGCGTCGTGACGAGATCTGGTTTACTGCAAAAAGCACAGTGGGAGAAAGTACCCTCTACTCCCTCGCGGACTTCAAACCAGAAGCAGGTACCAAGATTCGTAAAGATGAGAACTATGAAAAGAATTACCTCCTCGGGAAATATGGTGCCATTCCTTCGTTGAATACCATCCAGCTCATTTTTCCAGATTAGACTGCCAGAGAGGGGAATCAGATCTTTGAGTAAGAAACAGCATGACGGCAAGAGGATTCATTCTACAGAGAGATTCTTGGAAGCCAAGAGAAATGGCACTGGAGTAGCAAAGGAAACAATCTGCTCGATCACAGAATCTTTCACTGTTAAAAAGCTTGTAATACTACAACACAAGTACGGTACAGTAGGCGAAGTATTTCATACTCAGAATATTCTCAAGTTATATCTTTTAATGCTTTTTGATATGTTTTTTTGTTTGATATAATGTGATTTTTAAAATATAATACACTAAATGGTTTATTACGATTGCAATAAGGAAGATAATGATGAAAATAAAAAGCATATCCCTTGGAGGATTTAAAAATCTAAAACTGACACGCATTGAGTTTAATCGTATTACAGCGCTTGTTTCTCCGAATAATTATGGCAAGTCCAATGTTCTCCAAGGAATTGACTTTGCTTTATCATTCTTGAGTGCTGGAGAAAAAAGCCGCAAGAAAATGACATCCTGGACAAAAGGAATACCTTTGAATCCGTATTCTGCAGCCGACCCTTTTCTATTTGAGATTGAGTTCCATGAACCTTCTTTGGGCGAGTATCAATATGTACGGTATGGATTTTCTTTCACCTGGTTCCGTGATGATGCTTCTGGGCAACGGATTGTCGATGAATGGTTGGAAATGAGAGAAACCGAGAGCGTAAAATATACAAAATACCTGAAGAGAAATGAAGGACGTTATCGAAAAGCGAAATCCACAAATGCTTTTAGAAATATCATTTTAGGCCCATATCAGCTTGCTGTTGATACCTTGTCCTCTATTGATGACATTGCCTATGCCTCAGCGCTCAGCTTGATAAAACATCTCTCCTTTATTACTTGCGTATCTCTGGATATGGATAGTCAATATCAGGATCTCCCGTTTGAAATGAGTGATTCATATGACTCCCTCTCTGATACAAATGATATCCCCAAATTACTCAATGCTCTCAAAGATAAGTTTCCTGATAGATTTGCATTATTCAAAGAAGCCATTACAACCCTATTCCCTGAAATAAGCGACATCGAGGTGGTGAAAGCAAAATTTGATCCACCTGATGAGTTGTTTAAAATGTATGCAATGGAAAATAACGAAGTGAAGTATACTACCAATGCAGTCACCCCTCCATTCAAATGGAAGAATGAGATTCAGAAAATCTTTGTAACGTACAAGCATATGAATCAACCACTTGATATCACTATGTTGTCAGCAGGGACAAAGCGGCTATTCTGGATTATGGCCATCCTATTCTCCAGCAATTCGACTACTCACGTTATAGGTATTGAAGAACTAGAGACCAGTATCCATCCAAGACTCATAAAGCAGACCCTGGAACTACTAAACGAGCATCTAGGAGATATTTCTTTGATTATCACAAGCCACTCTCCATATCTTGTCCAATACGTAAAATTAGAGAATATCTATATTGGCATTCCTGACGAGACAGGGCTTGCTTCTTTCCAGAGCATTGCCAAGACCAGAGCAAAGTCGTTAGTCAATACATCCCAAGATCTTGGACTCTCAATAGGTGAGTATCTGTTTGACTTGATGTCTGGCGATTCCAAGTCCAATTACATCCTTAAGAAATACATCAAGGGTTGAGGAACATGAAAGATCCTTATACAAGTGGTGTTGCGTTCATCTTCGAAGGAGATACTGAACAAACATTTTATGAGATTCTTATCAGCCAATTTAGCGGAAAACACCCAGAATTTTCATTCTCAGTCAGCTTTGATGATGAAGTCAACGAATTCATTTCAGAGTCAATTTCTGATTCACATTCTGTAATCATTCGTATGAATTCTGTCAAAACAATTACTCAGGTAGCACACTCAGCCGATTGGTTCAATAATTCTTGTAAGAAAAAGCATTCTGGTATCAAATGGACTGTCTTTTTGTGTTATGACACAGACTCTCCGCATGAAGATATTACAAAATTCCATGAAGGAGACTGGCTCATGTTACGAAGAAAACTAAAGGGAAAGAACGTGGAGGTTATTGATTTGGCCTCGCGTGCTATGATTGAAGATCTCTTTCTCTATGATATGGAAGGTATCTGCAACTATCTAGAAGTTCCAAACCAAGCAATACCCCGTGAAGGAAATGGAAAAACAACCTTAAAACAATTTTATCGCAAACATGGGAAAGTGTATCATGAGGGAGAACGAGCTACTGATATGATCTGGGGCTTGAACATGGATAGTATTGTCGCTAAAGCTGAGATTCAATTAGGTATAATTGATGAGCGTTGTTTCCCTGCTAAATAAGATAACACCCATAAAGGTATTTCATGATAATCACCACTGCTGTTTACGCTATTTGATGCTACCTTTATAAATTGCAATCAGAGATTCAAATTTACCCTAATTTTTATCATAAGAGTGATATCCCTACCCAATCATCACCTTGTCAACCTCTCCCCTATGCTCAGAGGCGAAGGATAATGCCTCAACTACCTGGTCGAAGGGGAATCGGTGGGAGATGATACCTTCTACAGAGAGGGCTTTGGAAGCCAAGAGAGACAGCACTGGGTCAAAGGTATTACAGTATCGGTTCACTCCCCTGACATCCAGCTCTTTCTCGATGACTGTTTCCATGGAGAAGGGAAATGAGGAAACCTCTGGCCAACCGACCAGAACAATCACCCCACCCCGTTTAGCAAAAAACGGTGTGGAGGAGGCTCCCTTGCTGGAGCCGGAGGTGTCAAACACAACATTAATTCTGCTATACTATTCAAATATTCAATGAATTTTAGAGTACAAATATCATCTTCTATAGTTAGGAAGAATCAATTCAACATTGAACCATCGATAGGAGATTTCCAACCAAGCTCGACTGAAGCTCGTTTGCTTAATTCTTTTAAATACAGAATGATCTCCATGGTTCTATGCGCATTTAAACGAGTGATTGGAGCAGATAAACTCATTGCCGCAACAATTTTACCTGTGTAGTCACGTATGGGGACTGCAATACATTTGATTCCCATTTCACACTCTTCATTGTCGATTGCATAATCTTGTTGTCGTATGCTATTCAGTTCTTCTTTCAGTGTTTCTAATTTTATATACGTGTTATCGGTCAATCGCTTTAGCCCCATCTTATCGACATAACCCCTTAATTGGCTATCAGCATATTCAGCTAAATAGAGTTTACCAACACCTGTAGCATGCATAGGAGCAATTCTTCCAATCCGCGAAAGTGTTTGTAACATATGAGAAGGACCGTCTTCAGTGGCAATGTATACCATCTGCATATTGCTCTCTATGCATAGTGAAGCCGATTCATTAAACGTCGAGGCAATCTCCTTAAGAAATTTCCGAAGTGCTTGATGAAATGGGTAATTTCTTCTGTTTCGATCTCCTAAGTCTGCCAATTTCAAGGTAAGATAATAACGAGAAGTGAGAGCATCCTGATTGATATAACCATACTCAATGAACGTATTCAGGAATCTAAGCACAGTACTAGGAGACATACCTAAGTCTTGTGCAATATCTTGTAATCGTGCACTGCCCTCTTTATAATCAGCCATAATCTCAAGAATATTGAGCGCCTTCTTCAACGATTGATTTTTATTGATACTATCATGATTATTCACTGTAACTGCCTTTTCCTTTCTATAAAAAAATTATAACCCACTTCCTGTAAAAGTGTTAGTTGGTGTAACGCGCATTCAAAATCATTTGATTATCATGATAGAATAATCTTTTTGCAATAATTTACAACTTCTCATATTTCTTAATCCTCACTTCAGCTGAAAGAGCATGAGCCACCATTTTTTCAACCCTACATTGCCTGCTTGTGACATGAGCAATCTCAATACTAGCAGATTTTGTCGCTCTTTGATATGTTACAGTTTTTAGAAACTTACCAACCCACACCCCACCTGTATATCGTGCAGCACGGCTTGTAGGGAGAATATGGTTGGTACCAATGCTTTTATCACCATATGCTACAGTGGTTTCTTCCCCAATAAATAATGATCCATAATTCTTCAAACGCGAATCGAACCACTGCTCATCCTCTACAAGTAACTCCAAATGCTCTGGAGCATAATGATCCATGATTGAGACAGCTTCTTCAGGAGATTCGGCTACAATAACCTGTCCATTCCCTCTCCATGATTGAGATGCAATATCCTGAGTCGGAAGAACCTTCAACTGTCGTTCCAATTCTTGGATTATTTCTTTTGCATGATTCTCACTAAAACATACCAGAATTTGACCACTATTTGGATCATGCTCTGCTTGCCCAAGCAGATCACAAGCAACAATCATTGGATCTGAGTAATCATCAGCAATGATTCCAATCTCAGTTGGCCCTGCTAGCAAATCTATACCACATCGGCCAAACAATTGACGCTTTGCTTCTGCAACATACTTGTTTCCAGCCCCACACAACATGTCGACAGGATCGCAAAAACCCATACCGAAAGCCATTAAAGCAAATGCCTGAACCCCGCCTAGGATAAAAATCCTGTCTGCTTGGGCATTTGCAATTGCATGAACTGTTGCAGGATAATAGCCACCACCCCTTAAAGGAGGAGTACAAGCAACAACGGTCTTAACACCTGCAACCTTAGCAGGAATAATGCTCATCTGTGCAGACCCAAACATAGGATATCGACCACCTGGGATATAACTTCCAACATTCTCGATTGGGATATGCTTATGTCCAAGGATTACTCCAGGAATGATTTCCGTTTCCATCTCATGCATTGTTTCCAACTGTGCTTGTGCGAAACGACGAACATTAGCCTGACAATACCGCGTATCATCAATTAATTGCTTCTCACAGGCTAATATGGCAGCATTGATTTCCTTTGTAGAAAGCTCGAAGGATGGAGGATCCCAATTATCAAGATTACGGCTGTACCTTCTTACTCCATCCATCCCATTCTTTTCGAGATCTAGAAGCATTTCACTGACAACTCTGGCAGTCTCTTCGTCATGTTCAAAAAGCCTATGCCCACCTTCCTTTATAACCAACATATCCCCCCCTCCGAAATTATAAGCATATAAAACTCATTCAAATACATAACTTCATTGCAGTCACCACCTTAAACCAGCAAGGAAGTGTACTATTTCGAGATATACCCAGCATAACTTTCACTCAACAAATACTTTCAAAGTTACAATAGTTAAAACTCATTCTCGCTTTTCTGGGTAGAAGTACCCTTGAATTCTCTGACATTCCTATCTATCTATCTATCTCAAAGGCAATTATATCGTAGTCATCAAGCTTTGGAAGAAGAACTGAAATTGAATCCTGATGTTTCTGGATAGACACTTCCCGATTGGACTGTACTGAGAAAACCCGACGAATGTTCTCTCTTCCATAGTATCTTATTTCAATATTACATACTGGAACAATCTCAGTAAGGAACCTGTCTCCACCAGTCCGATTGACCAAATGGATATTTATCCTATTTTTCTGCTCTCTGAAAAATGCATTTACACTCTTTGGTCCAATTACTGTAAAGCCATTGTTATCTGGTTGCAGAACATCCATGATCACATTACAGATATCACTTTGCCCTAGTTCATAATATTCCCTTCCTAGTGGCCATCCAAAATAGTACACCAAGCCATCTCCAAAATTTCTTTTTACAGCCAATGCATCGCCTTGCATTATTGGAGACATAGGGTACGATAGACCTTCCGGGAAAACCCTGAATGTAGGTGACAGCTTGAGAATTAGTTCTGCTTCATCCAAACTGAATGTACAAGCAAAGTGGTCTACAGGCACAATTTTCACTTCTGTAAATGAAGGGAAAGCAGAAGAATCCTCTGGTATGACACCATAGGTCTGCATTTCAATGTTACGCTCATCGACACCAAGTTTCTTATCTGAACCAAGATAATTGACACCAAAAAGGTCACTTAGGCCAAAATCGCTTCTTTTCTTTCCAAACTCGTCAAATAGAGATGTATGGGCAGTTGCCAAAACAACCCCGCCAAGCTTTACATACTCTCTGACGCTTGCACAATCCTCATCACTCATACATGCAGTATTAGCAAGGATAACCTTTGAATACTTACTGCCTTGCTTCTTTAAATCAGAAATAGAAATTATATCAAATGCAATATGCTTGTCTAACAACACTCGCTCAAAACCTCGCAAGCAAGCTACATAAGATTTAAAAGCATTTTCTTTTCCATAATAGATTAAAGAGGATTGACTATACACAATGGCAATCTTTGCGATCGGGCTATCAGCTTCGTAGTAGTTTCTATATTTTGTATAAAAGTCAAATACTTCTTGTGGAGCTTTAAATCCACGCTTATCTTCGTGTACAGCTGGGGGCCCTCCAGATAGGTTTATCATCGGATTTGCCCCGTTAGCAATGATCTGATATAACCAATATTTCTGTTCCGCATACTCCATGGCAGTTCTTCTCCAGGGCCATGCCAAAAAATATGAAGCAACAATGATTACGGGCTTATCCGTTAACGATTGCATATAAATAGCTTCTTCACTCGACATAGTAAGACTCTGCCAAACAAGAGAATCACGATTTGTAGTATGAAAAACTCTTTCTTGAGCTTCTATCTGAATAATATCTTGGTATTCAACCATTTTTTCTTGGTCAAGAGAACTCGAGATTGTCCAAGTTGGATTACCAAAACAGACAGAGTTACCCATCACGATTAGATCATCCCTTTGTGATTTAACCATTTCATATAACTGCTGTACTCTTAGAGCAGTTTGCTCATATCGCCATTTCACATACTCATGATAGGTATCTGAATCCCAGTCGACACTTTCTGGCAAGGAAAGCCCGGTTGCATGATAAAAACCCTCTCTACAATTCTTACAGTAACAAATATTGGCGCTAAACCCATAGCTGCTTCCCCCAAACTTCATACCTCCTATTTGGGGATAACGGTCAATAAGCTCTTTAACGATAAGTGCCGAATACTCAGTTTGCCATCCACTTAGGAGACATGCTTGTACATTTTCGTCGTCAATAACTCGCATATTCCCGTTTATATCCAACTGCGCCCAATCAGGATGATCCTTTGCAGCTTTTGAAGGAAGAATGCCTAAGTCGACCATAGGTATTGGAACAATTCCTGCAGCCCTTGCTTTTGTGACAATCTCTGCAGCCAAGTCTTTTCCCTTTTCTAGATATGGACTGATTCTCTGGTATTCCAATGCAGATGGATACGTCGTTACGTATCCCCCTGCAAAGAAGCTGAAAAAATCAATGTGCAATTTTTGCATTGCATCAATAAAAGCATCAACATCAAAATCTTGACAATCAACGTCTCTAATTGTCATATGCACACTGGTCATCCTGGATTTAATCCAGTCATTGTGTAAATTCATAGCATCCTCTTTATTATTCTTTATAAAGCTACATTTTATTCAGTTTAGTCTCACCGCTTCTTTATTAAGCACACTTCGTGGTACTCAATCTTCGGGATTGTAAAACTGAGTTCTCCTTTTGCTGTATCCGCCTGCAACGTGTTCATACCAACAAGAGTAGTTATAGCAAATGCATCTTGTTCTTCAATCTTCATGTATACAGTAATCGGTCCACAAGGCACATAAGACTCAACCTGCTGCTTGCATGTACCGGTCAAATTCACTAAATGCAATACATACTCGTCACCCTGCTTATACAAATTGCAATCGATGTCCAGATCTCCCTCATAATCAAGTCGGAAAGGATTCTCTTTCAATGCCCATTGGATACAGTTTAACAATATATGTTTATGATCTGGATGGTGATGTAGAAAATACTGCCTATCAAAATCTGCAGGCATGTATACTATTCTTCCTCCATTTTCTGTATCCTTGGCGATGAGTGCTGGAATATTGCTATCCGGATACCGCATCCATGAGAACTCAGGTGGATATACAGGGAAAGGAGGAATAAAAGTTAATCCAACCGTATTGCCAGGATCAACACTCGTCACACACTCTACCCTGCCCCCAAATGCCAAGATATCTGTTTCTTCAAAAGACTCAAGAATACGATGCCTAGGTATTTCTGCAATAGGCTCCCCTTCAATATGTGGCCCCTCCATTGCACCTCTATTCTCAGGATGTAGTCTTACATATGAGTGCTGATCCCAAGTCTGCCATGTATTCATTGCTGGCTTTTCTGTCCCATGATGTACAAATGAATAAGATATTCCCAACATATCCTCAAACGGGTATTTCTCTCTCTGAGCTCCATTTTCATCATATGCACCAGTCTCTCCAGTCATAATAACCGACCCACCATTCTCAACATATTGCTTAATCCTGGCAATTTCATCATCTGACATCGCCCCAAGATTCGGAAATATGAGAACCTTAAATATCTCCGGTGAGGTAGGTATCATATTGCTATGCAACACCCTGAAAAGTACATGACCATCTGACAAAGATTGGTTAATCCCTTCGAACGGGCAGGTAAACTTTAAGTATTTTTCATCCCTACCATAAAAATCAATACTATTTGTTGAATACACCACGCCAACAGAAGCAACAGGAGTGCGATTAATTAGATATCTTTCATTCTTTTCATGCCACTGCAAAAGTGGGAGAGGTGTCTTATAGGCTCTCCGATCCTCATGGTAAGCAGCTATGTGGTGCCACCAAGGTTGGATACCACCAGCAAAACCGCTGACAGCCCAGAAATTGGCTTCCGCAGGTGGTTTTGCACCTAAACGGAAAGCAACCTCTGCATGTTGATACATAGCCATACTTTCTGGAATTAAGGTGTCCCAGCCAACCAATTCATGTAGTATCTTTCCTGAAACTGCATTCTCTCTAAATCCGATCGGATTTGTTCTTGATTGATAATCCAGCATAACAATGGGGGCTTGCTCCCCAATCGCCACAAGATCCCGCAGCCTAGAATTCTGGACAACCACATCTCCGTTTATCATTCCTACCCAGCGACAATCTTGGCCAAATGCATCTTGTACTGTCTTATCATTTAGTGCCCAGATCCCTGATCGTTCCTGATAACTGAATCGAATCCAGGCCTGAAATGCCGGATCATCCCAGTTCTTGTTCTTTGGTAAATCATATCCTGTAGCTTCCCTGAACCTTTTCTTGGCATAGAGAGAATAGGATATGGCTTCTTGTCCCAACCCGCTGTAACTATTGTCAGTAAATCCATCGACGCAATATTTTTCGCCAATTTCAAGCAGTACTTTGGGAAGATAGTCACGATAATATGGACTGTGTATACATGTTATATATTTCTCCCCATCTGTATAAGGCTTGCCTTCAGAGTCGATGGCTATCCAGTCTGGATGGTTCATATAGAACTTTTCATCGACGCGATTTGAGTCCATTCGAGCCAAGACGACCAATCCATCTTCTTTCGCGGCATCAACTAATTCCTTAAACAGATCACGTTCCCCAAGAAAGGGCGAAGTATATGTTAGAGGAAATGCACTTTGATAATAGGCAACGATACCACCTGCATTAATAATTACACCTTGGACCTTAGTTTTTTTCCATTGCTCTCTCCACCATGGAATGTCATATCGAATGGAATCAATCTCAGTGATGTTTGTCTGTGCCCATCTGAATGTTGTTGTATACCAAGCTTTCTTCATTATTTACCCCTTTACCCCAGTTGTAGCGATTCCTTTCACAAAAAATTTCTGCATGGCCAAATAGATCAATATCACAGGTAGAACTGCAACAACTGCTCCGGCCATCATCAAGTGCCAAGCTGTTTCAAACTCTCCTTGGAATATTGTTAACCCAACCGTAATCAGATTTTTTCTTGGTGTATTGATATAGACCAGAGCTGGAAGGTACTGGTTCCAACTTGTTTTAAAAAGAAACAATGCAAGTGTTGCCATACCAGCTTTTGATAAGGGAAGAACAATCATCCGAAAAATCATGAATGAGCTTGCTCCATCAATTCTTGCAGCCTCATCCATCTCAATGGGAATACTCTTCATAAATTGTCTTAGCAGAAACAGCCCATATACATTGGAGGCGACCGGAGGTACTATCAATGCCCAATGGGTATCTATCCAATTGAATGCACGCATCATTGAATACAAAGGAATGACTCTTACGGTATAAGGAATCATCATAGTAAATAGCAAAATATTGAAGATTGTCTCGCTTCGTTTAAAATTCAACCGTGCAAAAGCAAATGCTCCGAGAGAACAGACAATTAATGTACCAATAACAGTCATAAACGATACGTACGTTGTATTCATAAAGAAATTCAGGAATGGAGCAGCACTAAATGCTTCTGGAAAATTTGACCACCTAATTGGGTTTGGAATAAAAATCGGGGGATACGCATGCACCTGGGAAGGTTCCTTCAAAGCTGTGGATAACATCCAAAAAAAAGGCATCAGCATGCTTATTGAGAAAGCCATTAAGAGTATATGCTTTACCAGTGTTTTAAACACTGACCTAGTTTTCAATTTTCTTATATCTATTTGTATCATGGTGACCTTTCCTTGTATTAATAATAGACCCAGCGTTTCTCGACTGCTTTTTGAGAGAGTGTAATCACAACTAGTGCAACAAAAAGAACCCATGCTTGAGCTGAAGCATATCCCATCTTAAAGTAGCTGAATGCATTCAAGTACAGATAATGTATATATGTTGTGGTAGCAAAAGCTGGTCCACCATTTGTCATGACATGGATGAGATTGAATACCTGGAAGGAGGAAATGATTGAGGTAATCATTAGAAAGAAGCTTGTTGGGGAAAGAAGAGGAACTGTGATCCGAAAAAATTGTTGACTTTCTGATGCCCCATCAATGATTGCAGCTTCATACAGTGTATCAGGAATTCCCTGTAATCCCCCTATATAGACAGTCATATTATATCCGGTTACCAACCATACCTGTACAAAAATAACCGATGGCATGGCCCACTTGGATGTTCCCAACCAATCGGGACCATTTATTCCAATCTGGGAGAGAATTGAGTTCAATAGACCAGCGTTTGGCACTAGGATTAAACCAAATACCAACCCTATCGCAACTGTAGACGCTATGGAGGGGATGAAAAAAGCTGTTCTATAGAATGTATTAAAGAGCATTTTCTTATTGACTACTACTGCAACAAGCATTCCAAAAGCCATCGAGATAGGGACGCTGACAAAAGCGAAAACAAAAGTATTCTTTACCGATATAATAAAATACCGATCGTTCATAAGTTTCTTAAAGTTCTCAAAACCGATGTAGTCCCATCTTTCAAAGCCATCCCAATTGGACATACTAGCAACCAATGAGAATATTACGGGATAAAAACTGAAAAAAATCGTGCCTAATACAATTGGAAGTATAAAGAACCATGCATCCTTTGTTTGATCATTGATTCCATTTTGTAGTTTCATTTGCAATAACCTTCCTCATAAAGGGGGGGATGAGCATTCTCATCCCCCCTGAAGTAACTGTTTTACTTACCAGCCAATGCATTCTCAACTTCAGGTCGTGCATTATCCATAGCTTCATCTACGCCCATCTCACCAGCCCAGACTTTGTGTAGCCAGTTCCTGAACATGAGCTTTGCCATGTCAGTATACTCGCCAAAGTTTACACTCTTGCCGTAGTTGACGCCGTCGAGAATTACCTGTTGGTTATCAGGTTTCATATTTGGCTCAATGAAGTTATTCTCAGCATACTCAATGTTTGCTGGAATATTACCGGTTTTTGCATACATCGATTGGGAAAGGTCAGAACCAAGATAAGCTATCAGACGACCAGCCCCCTCAGGATTTTTAGCGTTCTTCGGGATACCGTAGCAAACCAAACTCGGTTCGTTGTTGGCATACTGAGTTTTGGAAGCGTTCTGCACTGGAATTGGTGCTACACCCCAATCAAAACTTGCTTGTTTTCTGAGGGTTCCGATTGCATTCGATGCAGAGAAATACATAGCTGCCTGCTCTGAGAGGAAGAGATTCTGACATTTTGGTCCAGTATTTGATTCTCCCCAAAGTGGATGAACTTTATACTTGTGGATCAAATCAGCCGCAAACTGAATGGCCTCACGAGCAGCAGCATTTGTTCCATCAGCAGTCAAGGAATCTGCACCAAACAAGCCTTCACCGTTAGCGGTAGCAATCCAGGTCTGTTCAAATCCACCATCACCCATAGCTGCGAAGCCCCATTGAGTAGTCTGGTCGCCAGAACGAATTGTCAGTTTCTGGGCATATTCAAGGAACTTTGCCCAATCCCAACTAGGATCACCCCAGGTCTGAGGAGGCTCAGGAAGTCCTGCTTTCTTCAACATTTCCTTGTTGTAGAAAATCATGCGGACTTTAACTGCTGGTGTAAATACATATTTTTCACCATCAACCATTCCAAAATCCCACAGGCTTTTGTAATAATCATCAGCATTAACGCCAGCAGCTTCAATATACTTGTTGATGCCCTGAGTCAGTCCACGAGATCTGTACATGTTTACAAAGTCATCGTTAATCTGAACTAAGTCTGGAGTCTCACCAGCGGCCAAGACAGTCCGGATTTTATCCTCATACCTGTCAAATGGGATCATCTCAATTTCAACCTTCAGATCTGGGTTCAACTTCATAAACTCTTCAGCAATTTGATTCTGTCCATTTGTAGCAGGATCATCCCAGACAACCCATCGCACGGTTTTGATCTCACCAGGTTTCTCAGCATCACTTGCACCTTGAGCAAACAAGGCAATGGAAATGACCAATAACCCGATTACCAATAACGATCTCTTTTTCATAAGTCCTCCTTATTTTTCACAACTCTTAACAAGAGTTTTGCAACTACCAAAGTTCAATTGAGAAAAATTCTTGCAGACGCTCAATATGGATCTTTATCCCCTGTGGATCGATACTCCATGAGAATTTGTCCCCAAAGAGCATTTTCACTTGTGAACAGCCCAAACCCTTTATACGGATTTCAATATCTGATATGGCAAGCACTTCTCTAACCGATCTATGTAATCCAGTAGAATGATTAATGAGAGATAATATGTACCGACGCCCTTCTTCTGACTCTTTCTTACATAGAAGATTCATGTGAATGGTCGAAGGTGCATTCGTCTCGAGCACAAAGCTATTATCTAGCAAGTAGGAAAGAGTGTTTGAGAAAACAGTCGAAAAATCAGTATGTCCATGGGTATAAATACACTTACCTAGCTGGCTGGCAAAATAGATTGATTTACCTTTATGATATGAGTTTTCGATAATACTCGGATAATCGGTTCTATAGACCTCTCGCCATGCTTTCTCTGGAGGTTGGTTAACTACCGGAGGTACATGGCTCGTAATGGTAATAGCATCATTAGAGGCCTTGTTACATATTGCTGTAAGACAACCCGTAATGATAAATTCTGTATCATGAATTGAAGCAAGTAGTGGATGATCAGCTTGCTCGATACATTGATATGCATCTTTATACGTGTCTTCGTCACTCCCGCTGTAAGCTATCCCAAAAACCTCAGAAAGAGAGAAATTCTTAAGCTGATTACCTTCTGCATCATAAAGAGAACTCTTATAGGTTGATACAAGATTGCCGCCTCTTTTCACAAAATCCTTGATTACCAAAACATCTTCCGTTGTGAGTGAAGCTGCATTCGGTAAGATGAGAACACGTACATCATTCAGATTCTGAGGATTGAGTTGTCCTCCAGAGATAATCTTATGCTGGACATGGTTCTCAAGCAACACTCTTTCAATCCCTTGAATCTCAAGATTATAAGAATCAACGAGTGTATCTTCTGAACCAAAAAGATCCTTATTCCTTTTTGAATAAAGTACTGCAACATCAGCATAGGGAGCCATTCCATTGATGGATTCGCTATTCTCTGCAAGAAATCGATAGGCATCAACATGAATCAATGCATTCCGTCTATCATGCGTAAGGCCTGGATGATTCCCATTAAAAACGCAGTTCCACATTCCACCGCCCAATGATACTGTTTCCCAGAGCCAAATTCTTGTATCTAGTGGAGGATCCATCACTAATCGATGGCTGGTCCCATTTCCGCCGAAAAGAACAACCGGTTGTTTCTTATCACTCAATGAATTTAGGTAACGCAGAAGAATTGAAGGATAGTCTAAATCGGAATACGAAACATATTTTGCATTCTCTGTTAGGAACGCAACACAAACCAAGAAATCAAAAACATCAACAATCTGATCTAGGTCAACACCAGTTCTTTGGCTTCTGTCCACATCAAACATATTAAAGACTTCTGCTACATATACCTTATCCCCACCATGTAGTTTCACAGCATCTCGAATACTCTGAATATTTCTATTTGCACTAACTGATTTCCATTGCCAGTAATCTGCTAGATCCTGTTTCTCGCTTACCCTTTCAACAGGAAGGTCCTTCCCCGTAGCCTTTTTAAAGCTATCTTTGCAACGATCACAGTAACATATAGGATCACTTAGAAGTGCATTATGCCAAATTCCATCAATTGAATAATTGGAGAGAAGATGATTGATAAACTCAATTGCATATTCATTTCTGTAGTATGCATTGTAACAGGGTGCAACCAATGGAGTAACAGTATTCTTCGTCAACAACGGACTACCATCCTCCTGCTTTCCAAACCAGTCAGGGGGGCACTTCTTGAACACTTCATCAGTTACTCCGCGGAAATCGACTCTCACAATGACTTTGATTCCAGCTGCATTACAGGCACTACTGATTTCTTTGAGAATATCTCGCCCACCCATTTGCTTAACAATATGAGCTGTTGGCAATGGATTATGGAAAAAATCAAATATTCCACCTGCATTGATTACTAAAACATTTGAGTAAGTTTGTTTCATATACTCCACTACGGCAGTTGAATTATAATTTACAGCATCGACTTCTCTTAAGACTGTTTGCAGGATTCTCAACGGCTTTTCATACCAATAGCTTTCGCCATTCTTGTGCTGTATCATAACTCCTCCGAGAGTACAAATTAAAACCTAATTTTGTATATTGAAATTACATTCCTTAAATTCACAATACCTCACATATTCGATATTGTCAAAAAATATTTGTAATTTTCTCAAATATGTATTAGTAATAACTCCTAATTAAAGTTTATACATTTTAATTTTGACTTAATGAAAATATTGGTTTAAAATCAATATTGAAAACACAATTTCACTATTCAAAATTCGCATGTAAGGAGTTTTTTATGCAGGTAGCCGAGGCAATCGTAAGAATCCTTGAAAAAGAGGGTATAGAACATGCTTTTGGAATCCCAGGAGCTAGCATTAATCCAGTCTATAAATATCTGGAAGGGTCATTGATCAAGCATCACCTGATGAGGCATGAGGAAGCAGCTGTACACGCTGCTGATGGATACTATAGGTCTTCATCGCGTATAGCACTAGCTATTTGTACATCTGGGCCAGCAGCAACAAACTTTCTTACAGGTCTGTACACAGCTAGCATAGACTCAATACCGCTTATTGCGATAACCGGGCAGGCAAAAGCTAATCAACTAGGAACAGATGCTTTTCAATGTATCGATATTGTTTCTATGGCTAAACCCGTTGTAAAAAAAGCAGTTTGTGTATTAGACCCTGAGAATATCGTCGAAATTCTCAAAGACGCTGTTTGGACAGCAAAAGAAGGACGACCCGGGCCTGTACTCTTAGATCTTCCGCTAGATGTTCAAATGAAAGATGTACACGTTGACCTGGATTCTTATAAATCATTGCCAATTGAACGAAAAAGCCCCAATACCCAACTCCTTCAAGAAGCGGTAACTCTTCTCGATAATGCAAAGAACCCGATTATCATCGCTGGCGGGGGTGTTGTACTTTCCCATGCTGAAGAAGAATTATTAAAATTTGCTGAATGGATGCAGATACCTGTAATCACAACCTACATGGCAAAGGGACTTATTCCTGAAGATCACTATTTGAATGCAGGAATGGTGGGTATCCAAGTTGGTGCTAGTTCAAGTGGGAATGCCATATTCCTTGATTCAGATGTAGTACTTGGAATTGGATGCAGATTTACAGACCGACATACAGGTGCTCTGGATGTGTACAAAGGTGAAAGGAAATTCATTCACATCGATGTCGACCCTAAAGAGATTGGGAAACTTATCAAACCTGAAATTGGGATAGAGAGCGATGCTCTTGAAGCTCTTAAAGCGATGCTTGAAATCGTAAGAGCTCAAGGAAAACGTGCAGGAAGCCAGCGCGTTAAACAAATAGCTCCTATGAAGGAACAATCCTCTCTCAAAACAACATTTGAAGGTGAATCAATAGACCCAAAAAATATATTTGCAATGGTCGATGAAGTATTTTCAGATAATGCATTATTCACCACCGGTTGTGGTCTTGTTCAGATATGGAGCGGACAATATCAAAAAATCAATAAGCCTCGGGTCTATCTTCCAAGTGGTGGAGCTGGGACACTGGGTTTCGATATACCTGCTGCTATCGGAGCAAGCGTTGGTGCAAATAACAAGAAAACAGTTTGCATGATGGGTGATTTTGGGTTCACCTTCCTTGTTGAAGAGCTTGGAGTTGCAAGTAAATATCATATACCAATTGTGGTTATTATAATGAATAATGGATATTTAAGTTTGATCAGACAGAATCAGAAATACGCTTACAAGTATGAACATGAAGTATCCATGGAGGAAAATCTCGACAACATTGATTATGTGAAAATTAGTGAAGGCTTTGGATGTGAATCTGAAAGAGTTGCTTCGTATAACGATCTGAAGGAAGCCCTTTTAAAGGCAAAAAAAGCATCTGGACCTTACGTTATCGATGTAATAGTCGATCGTGAAGTAGATTGTAATATGGGAAATGATTTAACACATATTGCAACATTCAACTAGAAATATTGTAGAGCATCAGAGGAAACCACTGGTACGAGGGATACATATCATGAGAATTTCCAAATTTAATACAAGTCTTGCGTCAGAAAACCAGTGGTTTCCCTTACCGAACATGGTCTCGGTCAATCAACACTTTGATGATACTTGCTTATCAGATCCTGTTGGGACACTACTAGACGAATTGAAAAAACCTGATGTTCTCAGACAACTTTACAAAATCCAAGAAGGTGACACGATTGCCATCGGTTGTGGAAGTAGAGGTATTTCCAATAGCGTTCCATTGCTCAGATCTCTTGTCTCATTTCTTAAGCAGAAAGGAGCGCTTCCTTTCCTTTTTCCTGCAATGGGGAGCCATGGGGGATCCTCAGAAATCGGACAGCGAGAAATCTTGGAAGGCTATGGGATCACTGAGAATAATATTGGCGCACCATTGCAATGCAGCATGGAAACTGTACCTATTGGTTTAACAGAAGACGGCCGGCAGACGTATCTCGATAAACATGCATACGAAGCTAATCATATTATTGCGATCAACAGAATCAAAGCTCATACCGCATTCCAAGGGCCTTATGAAAGCGGGATACTTAAAATGCTCGTAATAGGAATGGGGAAAGCAAAAGGGGCACAGACAGTTCATGAGCAAGGTTTTGATGCAATGGCGGATAACATCCAGATTTTCGGCAAGACTATTCTCAATAAAGCACCTATTCTTCTCGGCATCGGATTACTAGAGAATGCTTATGAGCATACTTCGCATATAGCAGTTCTTCCGCCTACCAAAATATTGGAAGAAGAACCAAAACTGCTAAAAATTGCAAAAAGCCAGATGGGAAGAATCAATTTTCCTGCTTGCGATGTCCTGATCGTCGATAGACTTGGAAAAGACATAAGCGGAGAAGGGATGGATCCGAATGTAACGGGGCGTTTCCCAACAGAATTATGCAAACCTACATTCTCTGCTCAAAAACTCGCGGTACTTGATATAACTCAGAACTCTCACGGTAATTGCTACGGAGTTGGTTTGGCGGATATCACTACTCAAGATATGATCGACCACTCTGACTTACAAAGTATGTATATCAACGCAATTACCAATACAGTACTTCATGGCGTGAAGATTCCGCTCATGTGTAAAAGTCATATGGAAGCAATCCAGACAGCTATAGCCACATGTGTTGGTATCGATAAAAAAAATCCAAAAATTATCCGAATAGCAAATACTCGAGATCTTTCTACTCTCATGATTTCAGAAGCAATGCTCCATGAAGCAGAAACCAACGTTAATATTACCATTACCACAAAACCGGAACCATTACAATTTACAGAAAGAGGCAATCTCTTCTAATGATACATGCTGCAAATCTTCTACTGGAGGAAAGATGGTGAAAAATTTACTTGATAGAGTTGGAACTATTACGTTGATGGGACCTGGGCCATCCTGTGTGACTGACGAGGTGTATAGAGCTATGTCTCTTCCTACGTTAGGACACATGGACAGTGAGTTTATAAAGATTATGGATGGAATCAAGGAAATGCTTCAAAAAGTAATGGCTACCCAGAACAGATTGACAGTACCTATATCAGGAACAGGGTCTGCTGGGATGGAAACCTGCTTTGTAAACCTAATCGAGCCACATGATACTGTTCTTATTTTAAAAAATGGTGTATTTGGAAACCGCATGTTCGATGTAGCAACTCGCCTTGGTGCAGAAGTAGATGCTGTTGATGCTCCATGGGGAAAGCCAATTGACCCAGAAATGGTCAAAAAGCAACTAGAAAAGAAAAAGTACAAGATTGTTGCAATTGTCCACGCTGAGACCTCTACCGGTGTTAGAAACCCAATTCAAGAAGTAGCGAAGCTGGTCCATCAAACTGATGCACTATACCTTGTAGATGCAGTAACCAGTTTGGGAGGTATCCCGGTCCCTACGGACGAACTGGGCATTGATGCACTATATAGTGGGACACAGAAGTGCTTGTCTTGCCCTCCCGGTCTATCTCCAGTGTCTTTCTCAGAAAAAGCAGTGAAAGCAATAACCAACAGAAAAACCAAAGTGCCCAACTGGTACCTTGATATGAATATGATCATCCAGTATTGGAACGGAGCAAAGAGAGTATATCATCATACTGCTCCCATAAACATGCTCTATGGGTTGTATCAATCACTCTACCTGATTCTTGAAGAAGGTTTGGATGCTGTGTATGCAAGACATATGAAATACCACAACATGTTGGCTCAAGAACTTGAAGGTATTGGTCTTGCAATGCTCGTTGCGCCCGAATTCAGACTTCCAATGTTAAATGCAGTGATAGTACCTGAAGGAGTCGATGAAGCTAAAGTCCGTAACGACTTGCGAAATACATACAATATTGAAATTGGTGCTGGACTTGGTGATTTGGCTGGAAAGATCTTTCGGATTGGTCTTATGGGACACACAGCAAGAGAGGAAAATGTAGTTAAGGTTGTTTCCGCATTGAAAGAATTGATCTAAGAAACAGTCATATTTCAGCAACTATCTGCTGTTAAAGCTGCAGATAGTTTAATTGTGTGTAACCATGACAGTGATTAAGTAATTGTCAGGCTAAAAAAACCTGAAATGTCCAATACCATTATGTTCTGAATATATAAGACAGAGTATTACAGATTCTCCTTACAATATATATGCATGCATTTCACGTTACCTTTAGTCTGCACGAATAGCTCCTTTAACAATAGTTGTTTTCCTACCCAATCACCACCTTGTTGACCTCTCCCCTATGCTCGGATGCGAAGGTAAATGCCTCCACTACCTGGTCGAAGGGGAACCGATGAGAGATGATACCTTCAACTGAGAGAGCCTTGGAAGCCAAGAGAGACAGTACTGGGCCAAAAGTATTGCAGTAGCGGTTCACTCCCCTGACATCCAGCTCTTTCTCGATGACTGTCTCCATGGAGAAGGGAAAAGAGGAAACCTCTGGCCAACCGACCAGAACAATCACCCCACCCCGCTTTGCAAGAAATGGTGTGGATGCAGCTCCTTTGCTGGAGCCGGAGGTGTCAAACACAACATCAACACCTCTTCCCCCGGTTAAGGAATGAATCTGCTCAGTTGTAGAGTCTTTCCCTGCATGAATAACACCATCAGCCCCCAGTTCCTTCGCTTTTTCCAGGCGGGAATCAAACACATCAATCATGAATATCTTACTTGCCCCAAAAGAGCGGGCAACCAGCATGGTGATCAAGCCAATCGGGCCGGAACCCACAATGGTCACAGAGGAGCCCGGCCTTAATCCTGCACGGTTGCATGCCTGCATACCGACCGACAAGGGCTCAACCAACGCACCCTCTTCCAACGACACCCCGTCAGGAAGTCGGTGCAACATAGAACCATCAATAGCCACATACTCAGCAAAGGTCCCATTGACCGGAGGAGCAGAGAGAAAGACGACATTAGGGCAAAGGTTATACCGTCCACTACGGCAGAACTCACACTTCCCACAGGGAATGCCTGGTTCAATGACCACCAGCTCACCTACAGAGAAGCCAGGGCCTTCCACCACTTTTCCTACTGCTTCGTGACCTGGTATATAGGGCTCATCAACCACAAAGGGACCAAGTTTTCCCTCAGTAAAGAAGTGGATATCCGACCCACAAAGGCCATTGGCTAGGATTTGCACCAGGACCTCATGTTCCTTCCGCTCTGGTACAGGAACCTTTTCCAGACGTAAGTCTTTTTTCCCATAGAGAACTGCTGCCTTCATCATTTCATTTATCCTCATTCCGTGCCAATGAAGCAATTTCTTCGAGCGTAAGATTGCAATTAGGAGCAAACTGATCACTCTGCATATAAGAAAGTATTGAATGGTACATCTGCCGGGCAACTATCCGGCGCTCCAGATCAGAGCTCACATCCATGCTACAGACCATCAACTTACCCGGACCAATCATACACTCAAACAGCAATCCAAGCTTATGACTCCTGAACCACGTATCGATCGGCTGTACCATGGGGGACAGCTCATGGGGAAGATCATCAAGAACCATGGCACTGCTGCCATGTACCAACTCCCACCACTGCCAATCACTATGATCCTCAGTCGGGAACTCAGAAAAGACCGGATGCTCAGCGTCCACTACCATCCCTAGGGTATGGGGTGCTTGTCCACCAGTCCAGGAGGTATTCCAGAACACAGAGGAGAAACCCAAAGCCACCTCCGGTTCTCCAGAGCTGAGTAACAGAACCTTTTTCCCGTCAAGAAGCGCACCACGGCTCTTCTCATCCAAACAATCCGTTACCAGCACATCCCTTGGCTCAAGGTCCATCTCTTTTGGGAACACCCAGATATTCCATGAGTTTTCCTTACTTGGCTCCTCCAAGGTAACAGAAAGAGTTAGCTTCTGAGCAGTAACGAGTTCGGGAATGGATAGAGAAAGGGTTGCTAGGGACTGTAATCCCCTGCCTACAGCCTGCTCAGTTGGGAGAGAACCACATTGTACCTGACATCCTTTTTCATCATTCAAACTCCAGGTTACCTTCGGTTGCTCGATTGCATTGCGACCAAAGTTTGCCAGCTCAATCTCTGCCTCCAGTGTTTCACCTGCGATATAGTACCGCCTGGGAAGTCTGGCAAGTAAGACGATATCATCACAGAACCTTCTGAACTGCTCTCCACTACAGTAGCCCTTCTCCTGCCAGAAAGCATTCAACACACCTTCCAGGGCAGTGCCCTGGCCAGGAAAGTCAGTGAGAGCCAACAACTGGACCCCAGCAAGGTTTCCAGTCCTCAGCGCTGCTTCCAACTCTTCCTTGTAGCAAAGCACTTGCTGGAACCCCGAGGCTTGCAGGAATTGATCCGCTTGACCAGAGAGTCCACGCCGGTCAAGGATATCGGCAAAAACCTCAAAGTTGCGTGGCTTCAGGTACCCTGTATACTCCTTCATCTCAGAGAAGTCAGGAAAGACACACCACTGTCCCATCTCATGGGTCACCACAGGGCCAGGATACTTTTCACAAATAGCTGTGTAATCACTACAGGTCTCAGGTGCCTTTGCATTGATCCTGGAATCCAATCCCTCTCCCCAGGCTTGGAGGCGGGGCTCAGGTACTACCTGGTATGCATTCTCTTCCAAGGCAGGCCATCCAGATGCAGAGGTATGCAGCCTTCTTGCATCCTTCTCATTCCATGTAGCTGCCCAAAGTCCCAGAATTTCCTTATCGCGGCCATCAGGCTCATTCCCACTGGCAAAGAAGAGGAATGAGGGATGGTTCCCGTACTCAGCTACAATCCTATCAGATTCAGTGAAGAGCCAATCATCAAAGGACTTATTCTCATCATACGCCACTCCCTGGTTCTTCCAGATCGGGCACTCTACCTGTAAATAGAATCCCATACGGTCTGCAACGCTGAAAGCTGCCTCAGGTGGGCACCAGGAGTGGAAACGGACATGGTTCAACCCATATGCCTTGCTCTGGGAGAAGAGGTACTCCCAATACTCCTCCTCCATAGGAGGATGTCCGGTCTTTGGAAAAACACAGCACTCCACCGTCCCTCGGAGGAATAGCTGCTTCCCATTCACAAATATATGTTTTCCTTTGGCCTCTACACTTCTGAGGCCAATCTGGAAGGACTTCTCATCAACAACACTCTCCCCTGACTCAAGCAGGACCTGAACATCCTCAAGGTTCGGTGCATACTCATCCCAGAGAGGAACCTCGGTGAGTTCCAGATGGAAAGTAGTTGTTCCTGGCCTCACACTTTTACTGAGTGTGACAGCGTCTTTCCCTGGTCTCTTAATCTGTAATGCAACCTCAGCTTCCTGCTCTCCGTGATTCTCCATAACAACCGTACAGAGTGCAGCATTGCGTTTTGTATTCGAATATACACTGACCTCCCCCAAAGACAGAGAGGATACAGGCAGCAGTGCCAATTGCCCAACAATCCCGTTCCACGGTCCTTGGGTCTGATCGGAAATGCTGTGAGCGTTGGGTCCAACCTCGTGTATCATCCGGTTATCAACCCGAATGACCAACACTACTTCCTCATCTTCCAGTGAAGGAAGATCATAGCGGTGTGGAACGCTCAGACTGTCACAGGACCCAATAAATACTCCGTTCACCCATACACGAGTCTCCCAGTGTGGACGCTCGAGTACCAACTGCCAGGAATTATTGTTATGCTTTGGAATGGTAATATGTTTTACATACCACGCCGGACCGATAAACCGTGTTTCCGGTTGCAGCCAGTAGGGGAACCGAAAAGCATCATCCACTCTATATGGCTCATAGAGTGGGTCTCGTAAAAACTCACTACCGAACTGCGAACCTACCCATTCAGTCTTGCTGGTTATAGGGCTCCCAATACCCGCTAGCTCAAGGCTTCCTGGAAGCGTTATTGGGTGTGCATGTTTGCCCACCAAGGAAGCCGGTTCATACCACTTCTCAGATAATCCCCTATCCTCTTCATCAAGAAACACCTGCCACTGACCACGTAGATCTATCTTTTCTCTCATGTAATCTGCCTTATCCTTATTGCTTGACAGCACCTGCTGTCAGGCCTCGTATATAATACTTCTGCACTGCGAGGAAGATTGCAACGGTAGGGATGCAAACCAACGTCGAGGCAGCCATTGCCGGCCCGTAGGGCGGCGCTGACCCTGCCGATACCCCGGTAAGCATGTTCGCCATACCAATGGGGAGGGTCATGGACAACTCCTGCCGAATGGCTATTAAGGGCCAGAGGAAGTTGTTCCAACTGTTAATGAACGTGATAATGCCCAAACTTGCCAAGGCAGGCACCATAATCGGCAAGGCAATCTGGAAGAATATCCTCAGATCCCCTGCACCATCTATCTTCGCTGAATCCAACAGCGCATTAGGGACATAGGATGCATACTGATTCATCAGGAAAATCCCAATGGGAGGAGCGATGAAGGGAAGCATCAAGGAAATCAGAGAATTGGTCATTCCAAGCCTACTGGTAACCACGAACAAGGGAACCACCAGAATGGGGAAGGGGATCATGGTTGAGGAAAGCAGTACCGCAAACAGTTTTCCCCGTCCCTTGAAGCGAAACTTTGCGAACGCATAGCCTGCCAGGCTTGTGATCACCAATGCCAGTACAGTGGTAAACAATGCAACGATCAAGCTGTTGATAATCCAGCGAGAAAATGGCCAAGAAGAAAACAACCTTGCATAGTTGCCGCCATCAAGGCTTTTGGGCAGGAACGTTGCCGGCTGGAAAATCTCCTCGGTTGTCTTGAATGACGAGCTGACCATCCAGATAAAGGGAAGCAGCATAAATGCACCACCAACCCATACCACAATATTCATCACCCAGGCACCGGCTGAAAGACGACTGTGTTTTCTCATAGGTCACTCTCCTTTCTCAACCTCATCTGCACTGCAGAGAATGAGGCAATGGCAATAAACAATACCAGGCCAATTGCCGATGCATAGCCAAAGCGGAACTGTGTGAACCCTCTCAGGTAGAGGTACTGCACCACTGACCTGGTTGCATTGGAAGGACCACCCCCGGTAAGGATCTGTGGTTCATCGAAGATCTGCATCGAGCCAATGAGAATGATCATGGAGACAAAGAATGTGATCGGACGGAGCTGTGGGAGTGTTACCGAGAAAAATCGTTGCATGGTTGTTGCTCCATCAACCTTCGCTGCATCATAGAGCTCCCGGTCAATTCCCTGCAGCCCTGCCAAGAAGTAAATACTGGTCAATCCCAACCAGCGCCAGATGATCACCACGATGACAGGAATCAAGGCAAGTGTACGTGAACCCAACCAGTCGATGGGAACACCAAGCATCTTGTTGATCAAGCCAAAATTTGTATTGAACAACATCAGAAATGTCTGTGAGATTGCCACCGTAGAAGTAACGATAGGAGCAAAATAGATTGCCCTGACCACCAGTCGTCCACGGAGGTGGGGCGAATCAAGCGCAAGGGCCAGGAGAAGAGAGAGCGGAACCACGACGAAAAGACTTACCGCACTGTAGAGTAAGGTATTCCTGACAGAGAGCCAGAACACCGAATCGGTGGCAATCCCCTTCAGATTATCCAACCCATTGAACTCAGGACTCTTGATCCCGGTCCAATTGAAAAAGCTGACCACCAAAGAGAATATCATCGGACCAAACATGAAGACCAGGAACACCAAATAAGCTGGAAGTATAAAGAAATAGGGTGTCCTCTTGTACAACGTCGTGCGCATCATCACCTCCTAGCAAAAAAGAGAGCAAGGGGGGAGAAGCGAACTCCTCCCCCACAGAAATATCCAAATCTTACAGCTGTGCATCACGTTCAGTGATTTCAACTAATGTATCAACCAACTCACTGGATGAGAGATTGCCATCGATGAACAGGGGAAGATTGTCCACCATTGCCTGCAAGAGGAACGGACGGGCTGGGCTCTGCCATAGTGGAGGTGTCTCCAACGCCACATCAGCAAATACTGCACCGATCTTCTGACCACCAAAGAACGGATGTTCTTCCTCGGTTACCGCTGGGGAATCGAGAGCTTCGTACATCGTGGGATAGAAGTTGATCGTCTTATAACGATCCAGCTGACCATCAAGGGACATATATGCATCATCCAGCACATCCCACACGATGTCCTTGATCTTTGAACTCTTGGTAATGGCGAATCCGGTACCACCCCAGACACTGGTGCGGTAACCACTGCCGTCTTCCCAGACCGGCATCGGTGCTACACGCCAATCTCCTGCCATGCTCTCAACACCAGGCTGCAATACCGAGGTATTGTACCAGTCAGGAGCAACCATACCGGCTACCTTACCCGTTGAGAACGCTGTTGGGATGGAGGAACCCCAGAACTCATTGCCCAAGACAACCTCAAGTGAATTGGCATCAAGTGCCTCACGAAGCATATCCAGTACCTTGATTGCTGCTTCCCTATTCTTTCCTTCACCAAGGACAAGGTTTCCTTCCTGGTCGAAGAACTGTCCGCCACGCTGGAGGAACATCAGGGAGAAAATTCCCGAGGCATCATTGTCCATGACACCAATCTTGACTCCATGCTTAGCCAACTCTTTTCCTGCCTCGATGTACTCTTCCCAAGTTGTGGGAATGTCGACACCGTACTTCTCGAAGATAGCCGGCTGATAGTAATACACAGAAGCGGTCAGCGCACTCTCAAGCCCGTAGATCTTCCCTTCATGGGTGTACAGTGCCCAACGGCCCTGAACATAATCGTCGTAGCGGTCCCCAATCTTGTCGGTTAGGTCAACCAGGAAGGACTCTACATTATTGTCCTCCATCAAGGTAGGGAACCAGCCTTGCTCAACACCGATCAAGTCGGGCATCTCCTCCCCAGCAAGCGATGCGGTGATCAAGCTGGTAATCGTATTCGGCATGATTTGTGCGTCGAGTGCAATCTGGTAGTCAGGATTGTTCTCATTCATCATGTCGATACGTTTCTGGAAGAATTGACGATACAGATCATCGTGTGTCCACATCTTGATCGTTACTGTCTCCCCCTTCTTTGGGGTTATGGATTCTTCTTTTGCTCCACCTGCCATAAGCAGTGAAGCGCCTACAACCAAAACAAGTAATACTGATAAGCATTTCTTCATAGTTTTACTACTCCTTTGTATTTAGTCTAGGAGCGGTTATGCGAACTGTCTATGGAACTCTTGATAAATTTATGGACAAAATGATAATCACGAACCACAGCAAAAGTTAATCTATTATGGCTAGTATGATTCATATTATTTGTTCTTTTAAATCGGTTTATGTGTGTGCAACCTTTCTATATTCCCTAGGCGATACCCCAATTATCTTCTTGAAAACGCGAGAAAAATAGAACTGGTCAGTAAATCCTACATACTCTGCAATGCGGTTAATCGGCTCTGGAGTGGCATCGAGATAGTAACAAGCACGCTGCATCCTCAGGTGCTGTACAAAAGCCATCGGAGAGTAGCCGGTCACCTCCTTGAATAGCTGGATTATCCGACTTGGACTGTACTGGGATCGTGAGATAAACGTTTCAAGGGTTATCTCCTCGGTCAGGTGACTCTGGGCATAGGCGATCAGATCCTCAATAACCCGCACCCCGGGAACATTCAATGTATCGGTAGTAAAATACTCCTGCTCATAGGAGAGAGAGAGTATCAGGGCAGCAGCGCTGCTTGCTGCAAGCAGGTAGCGATGGGTGTAGCCTCTGGAGAGCGGGGTGAACACCTGTGTGAACAATCCCAGGATAACCGACTGGGAAGCATGCGGAATCTTTATACCCCTCCCTGAAAGCGCTCTAGGGACATAGGTCGGGGAGAAATCACCTGCAAAGTGAAACCAGTAGATCGACCAAGGGTGATCCTTGCTTGCCCCATAGAGATGGGCAGTTCTTTCTGGAATGGTAATGGCCTGTCCTTTGGAAAGATGGGTTACGGCTCCATCAATGCTGACAAACCCCTCGCCCTCTTCACAGTAGATGAAGATGTTCTGTTCGCACCCATGCAGACGCTGACGGAGGTGGTATCGAGCATGGGGGAAATACCCTGCATCAGAGATTACAAACCCACGTAGAGCTGGATTGGCATTAAATGCATCCAGCATACTGCGTGGGATCACATAGAGTTTCTCCTTGGGAAAGCCCTCTCCCTTCTCACGAATTCTTGCCATGTTGCTTCTCCCCCTCCCTATACTGCAGCGGACTCGAACCTACCCGTTTCTTGAAGTTCGTACAAAAGGAACTTGCTGTGGAAAACCCACAGCAGGAAGCAACCTTCTTGATCGGGAAATCAGTGGTACGCAAGAGGTATTTGGCATTCGCCACCCGGTGGTTGAGCATGTATTCATGTGGGGAAAACCCGGTACTCTGCTTAAAGAGCCGGGAAAAGTAGTAAGGACTGAGATTTGCACGCCTGGCAAGGTCCTCGACACTCAATGATTGCTCGATATGCATCGATATATACGTAAGAACTTCCTCAATGGCATCCACGCTGGAGGTCTTCTCGCCTGCAAACCGGGCAAGATAGAGTTCAGTCATCACATTTGTGATCAACTGTGAAATCCGTGCTTCATTGACCGTTTCCTTTTTGTCAAATACGGAGAATATCTGGTAGAGGTTGCGCTCAACCACATACGCTGATGGAAGCAATTGTATGACCGGTTCGCCCCCGAGAGAGAGCTCTGAAAACCAGCTTCTCAAGGTTGGCCCATCTATATGCATCCAGAGAATCTCCCACCCTTCCTTCGATGCTTTGTAGGTATGCGCCTGATAACAGTCAAGCAAGGCGATGCTTCCTGTCCCCACCGACCTATATTCCCCACCCTGGAGGACATACCCAGAGCCGGAGAGTGTGTAGATCAACAGGAAACTGTCATAGCGCTGTCGCGCAACAAGATATTCAGCGCTACAATGATAGTGACCAATGCAGAGCAAGTAATAGAAAAGAGACCGTGCGCGACTGCTGGCACTATAAAGAAAAATTTTTGAAGGTTCTAATACCCCAGGACTATGGTAATTCATTGTTACAACCTAACTAAATGTATTTTACTCGATACTTCATATATGATAATAGTCCATGTTTATGAGAAAGACAATGCAGAAAAAAAGAGCAAGAAATCAAAATCAATGAGCAACTTTTCTTAATACGTATCCACCATTCCCTGCTACAATGACAGGCAGGAGGATACTCTCATGCACGCAAGAATCTGGGAAGAAATGGTAACAATACCCACCTACACGGTCGGAGAGCCCAATGCAAACCCTATGTTCTTTGAGAACAGGGTCTATCAGGGCAGTAGTGGGAGAGTATACCCCTACCCCATCATTGAGTCGGTCGGCGATACCAAGTCCGACCAACCGTATTCTGCCGTATTCTTGGAGAACGATTATCTGAAAATCATGGTGTTGCCCGGTCTTGGTGGAAGAATTCACAGAATCCTGGACAAGACCACTGGAGAGGATGCTGTTTATTACAATGAGGTGATTAAGCCAGCGTTGGTGGGCCTCCTAGGGCCTTGGATCAGCGGAGGAATCGAATTCAACTGGCCCCAGCATCACCGCCCAACCACCTTCATGCCGGTTGATTACCGCACCAAGGAAGATACCTCCAACCACTCGGTCAGCATCCAGCTACATGACACTGACAGGATGTATGGAACCACATCCACCGCCACCATCACCCTCTATGATGACAAGGCCTATGTCGAGATCACCGGTCAGTTGTACAACCCAACCCAGTTCCCCCAAACCTTTCTCTGGTGGGCGAACCCAGCCATTGCAGTGAATGACCACACCCAGTCCATCTTCCCCCCTGATGTACATGCCGTCATGGATCATGGCAAACGGGATGTATCGACATTCCCGATAGCCACAGGTATCTATTACAAGCATGACTATAGCGAGGGAGTCGATATCTCTCGCTATAAGAATATCCCGGTTCCCACCTCATACATGGCTTACCATAGTGACTATGACTTCGTGGGAAGCTACGACCACCAGAAGCAGACAGGTATTCTCCATATCGCCGACCACCATATCTCTCCTGGCAAGAAACAGTGGACATGGGGCTGTGGTGATTTCGGCAAGGCATGGGACAGGAACCTCACTGATGAGAATGGCCCCTATGTAGAATTGATGACTGGAGTCTTCACCGATAACCAGCCTGACTTCACGTTCCTCGAACCAGGGGAGGAAAAGACGTTCACCCAGTACTTCCTTCCCTACAAGCAGGCACCCAGGGTGATCAACGCCACCAAAGACGTAGTACTCTCCCTGGACGAACAAAAGAAGCTCTCACTCTATGCGAGCAGCAAGGTCTCCCTAAGACTTGTTGTAACTTCGTCTTCCGATGATGTTCTCTTTGATAAGCAAATCATACTCAAGACAGCTGAGTGCTTTCTGGCAACGTTGCCAGAAACGGCCCATACCATTTCGCTCTATGCAAACGATGGAGAGCGATTGCTCTCCTCAAACATACAAACCAGAGAGCAAACACCCGATATTCCCGATCCAGCAAGAGCAATCCCTGCCCCCAAGAACATTGATACTGTAGAAGAATTGTACTTGGCTGCGGTTCACCTGGAGCAATATCGGCACGCTACCTTCAGAAGTGAACCCTACTACCAAGAAGCACTCAAGCGCGATCCAATGGATTACCGATGTACTACTGCATATGGAGAACTGTTACTGAAGAGAGGGTTATTTGAGAAAAGCGAAGACCTCTTCCGCTCTGCTATAAAACGAATAACCAAGCATAACCCCAATCCAATTGATAGCAAGGCACACACCCTTCTCGGTCTCAGTCTGTTCCACCAAGAACGCTTTGAGGAAGCCTATGATGCCTTCTACAAGGCTATCTGGGACGGAAAGCAGCAGGAGCAGGGTTTTCTCTACCTAGGCATCCTGGAACTGAGAAAAAAACATTACAGTGAGGCCGTAACCTTCCTGGAGAAATCCCTCATTAGAAACAGCCACAACCTGAAAGCACGTGATTACCTTGCCTTTGCAGAGTTGCAGAGAGGAAACAGGGAGAGGGCAGAAGAGCTCATCAGAGAGACCCTCGAGATCGATTCGTTTGATATTCTTGCGCATGATTTACGAGCAGGTATAAAAACCAACAAGCAAAATACAACAAACATGTATGACGATTGCTCCCTTGGCTCCTATCGTCTCTTGACCCTCGCTGGCTTATACGCGGAGATTGGGATGTATGAGAAGGCTTTTTCGATCCTCCCACAAGAGGAAGTTACCAATCCCATGGTGCTCTACTCCAAGGCATACTACAGCACTGAACCCAGGGAAACAGAGAGACTCCTAACACAGGCCGAAGCCCTGGAGGACAGTACATACTTCCCGAACACCCTTGATGATTTAAAGATCCTTACCTCACTCGCAAGTACCCATAAGAACCTTTGGAAAGTGCATTACCTCCTTGGTATGTACTGGTATGATAAACGAGAACACGAAAAAGCAAAAAAATCATGGGAACAAGCCAACAAAAGCAACCCAGAACATGCAAAGACGCTTCGCTGTCTCTCCTTGGTATATTTCAACCAGGAAGGAGACCCAGAGAGAGCAAGAGTGGCTCTTGAGCGTGCTTTTTCTCTGGATTCTGAGGACGACCGCCTGCTCTTTGAGCTCGACCAGCTGTATAAGAAATGTGGGAGAGAACCGGAAGAGAGAAAAACCCTCCTGGAGCAGCATAGGGATTTGGTATTCCGCCGTGATGACTTGATGATTGAGTATATTACCTTGCTGAACCTGACAAAGAACTATGAGAGGGCACAAGAACTGGAGCTTTCATACAGTTTCCATCCTTGGGAAGGCGGGGAAGGCAAGATTGCAACACAATATGTCATTACCCATGTGGAGTTGGCAAAGAAACAATCTGATCCTGAAAAAGCAAAAGACCTCTTGAACCAAGCACTTACCTACCCGGAAAACCTTCATGAGGGTAAGCTTGAGGGTAATAAGGATAATGAGGTTCATTACCTATTGGGGTGCCTCTATGAGCAAGAATATGACCATGAGCTTGCAGTACATCATTGGAATCTGGCCACACGGGGATTGTTGACTGCCACTGGTGCCCTGTACTACTACGACCAGAGTCCTCATCAGATTCTCTACAAGGGCCTCGCACTACGAAAGCTTGGAAGAGAACAGGAAGCAATGAACAGTTTTGATGAGCTCTTAAGGTATGGCAAGGAGCATATGGATGATGAGGTGAGCATCGACTACTTTGCAGTCTCTCTCCCTGATCTCCAGGTATTCACTGAAGACCTATCAAAGAGAAACAGAATTCACTGTCTCTTCCTCATCGGCCTTGGCAACCTAGGCAAGAACAACAAGAAGGAAGCAGAAGAGGCGTTCAAGAAGGTGCTTGAGATGGATCCTGGGCATAGTGAGGGGAGGAGGATGGTGTAGGGTTTCTTTTCCTCTACTCCACTCTCACCCCATCATCAGTCTTGCAGAAATGGACGGAGAAGATGTCCTTGTATTGGGGAAATTGCTGTAGGTATTCTCTGGTAACCTGTTCCTCTATCTCTTTCTTGTACGCTGGATCAATGAGAGCCATGCAACACCCTTTGAAGCCTGCGCCACTGAACCTACAGCCGTAGATACCAGGAACATGTTCTGAAATCTCATAGATGGCCTTCAGCTCGGGAGACCCTGTCTCCCAGGCATGGATGGAACTGTATCCGGAAGCGAATACCAGCTTTCCGAAGGTCTCCAAATCTCCTTCCTTCCAGGCCTCAATACCTTTCGCTACGCGGTCCATCTCAGTAAAGTAATGCATGGCACGCTTTGCAAACACCTCCGGGAGTTGGTCCCTGAACTCATCATATACAGAGGCAGGAACGTCCCTGAGCCTTGTATCCTTGTAGAGGCCATACTCAATACCAGCAAAGGCTTTCAGGCTATAAGCAGCGCTTTTTGCCTCATCCACCCGTGTGTTGTAGCCACTTCCGAGTACCCGGGAAACACCCGAGTAGAAAATGGCAATCTCAAACTTGGGGAGTGAAGGAGAAGAAGGAATCAGGGAGAAGGAATCGTCACGGGTATCGAGAGCCAAGAGATGTTGCTTTTTGCACAGCACCTCACACGATTGGTCGAGCTTCCCTACATTGATCCCTACATACCCATTCTCAGCAAACAACGCTGTCTTGATCAGCTCAGAGGCAGAGAGTTCAATACCGTTTGCAAGGCAAAGAGCATTAAGGTAACACAATACCACTGCAGCAGAGGAAGAGAGCCCCCCGATGGGAAGTGTCCCCTTGATCACACCCTTGATACCATTCTTCAACTCATAATTCTGGGAAAGTGCATATGCAGCACCCTTGGCGTAATCACCCCAATTTCCCTGCCTCTCCCCAATATCCTGCAAATCAAAAGAGACGTGCTCGGGAAAGTTCATACTGTCAATATTTACCGCGCCATCAGTGGAAACAAGGAAGCGAAGGTATACGCCCTTATCCAAGGCAAAACCGGTAATAATGCCATACTGGTGGTCAATATGAGCACCCAGCGGGCATACCCGGTAGGGAGCATAGGCTGTATGAATGTCTTTCTTCTCTGCCCAAGGGTACAAAGAGGTGAACTGTTTTTCTAAGGAATGTGGCATGGTAATCTGTTTCCCCTAATGAATATCTTAAGTATTGTATCGCACTTTTAAAGCTCATGGTACAAATTTATGCAAAAAGCAGGAGGCCCGCTAGGCGTAGCGAGCTACTATTTCTTCGGTCCCTCATACTCCGTTTTCACTTGCTCATAATCATCAAGGTTCCCTATATCCCACCGCTTGCCTGGCATTGGGTACGCATAGACAGAAGTCTGATTGCACAGCCAGGAAATGAAAGAACCCGGGGCATCAGTGTTACAGCCAGCAGCAATTGCCTGCTTGATCTTGGGGATATCTTCCTTCTTGTAGACATAGAAAGGGGGTACTGCCCAGTTACTCTTTGGCTCCTTGGGCTTCTCCTCCATCAATATGACCTTGTCTGAGTCATCGATGGAGGCAACCCCGGTTCTCTGGAGCCGGGGAATGGATGGTTCATAGTGACGCATGATACAAGTCCCTTGCTTCTCTCTGAAGAAGGACACAAACCCCGAGAAAGAGAAGTCGAGAAGGTTATCTCCTGCCAAGACCAACAGGTCCTCCTTGAGGTCCAGCTGATCGATGGCAAAAAGGATATCCTTCACTGCTCCCAGCCTATTCTCATTGCTGGTTGAACCATCATCGAGAATGGTGATGGGATGAGAGAGCGAAGCACTTTCCTTCCAAGAGACAAAGTGGTCATAGAACTTATGGTTTGAAATGATTACATACTGGTCGATTCCAGGAATGGTATCAACATCAGAGAGAATCCAGTCCAAGACACTCTTCCCCTGAACCGGCAACAAGGGCTTGGGGAAGTTCTCTGTTAGAGGATAGAGCCGGGTAGCATAGCCGGCGCAGAGGATGAGACAGTGCATATAATACAGACCTCACAAGTATAGATGTCCTCTATCTTACCACACCTACCTTGTGATTTCCTTGGTATTTTTTAGTCCTTCTGATACCGCTGCTGTCCTGACGCCTCCTTATTGCTGACAGCGATCTGGCAGTCATGCATACACTGTTTCAGTTTTAAGTTGACTACACACCAATGCATAAGAATTGATGTGGGAAAACGCAAGATACTCTAGGCTTTTCGCACCGGATGCCGGACAACAGTTTTTAAGGTGTCTACACTACTTCTACGGGGATCGGTAAGATAGATCTCATGATGAAGACGTGTCGGGCTAACGTCCGGGATATACCCTTCCTGTAAGGCATAGGCATGCATCGCCTCAATGGTCGTCTGCTCACTATCATACGAACCAATGTGAAGTGCTTGGACGCAGAACCCCTCTGTATATGTACGATACTGAACCCTCGAACAGTCGATTCCTTTCTTCCGAAAAGCTTCCTCCTTGGCCCACTCCACATCCTCTTCCTGTATGAAATCAGGTATTCTGATCATCGAGATGAAGGTTAGTAGATCTTTTCTTGTAATATCGAACCCTTGGTATGGCCCCTTCTGGAACCACAAGCCCTCAAGAGGGGGAACAACATATTCGAAGAAGCCCTCGATCTTGTATGTACTTCTATAGCTCATTTTCAGGGTATAAGCCACGGTATAGAGTTGCTGTACTACCTGTTGGTACAACCCTCCCTCTTCATTTGGATCCCCGTCCCCTTCTGCAGCGATAAACTGTAAATTCGGAATGGTTATGAGGCTGGGTTGCTGTTTCGGAAGATAGAACTTTCGATATTCCTTTTTAAAATCATACGCCATGAAAAGCCTTCCTTAATCGATATGGATATACGGTAGCAGATGAAACTTGTCACCTTCTGTCAGGTATTGTACATACAAGCAATCTTCTTAGCCTCAGCAAGCAGGGACTGCTGTAGCCACTGAGGGGAGAGCACCTCAACACCGGCACCAAAGGAGAGCAGGTATCCCTCCAACCATTGGCCAGAAGGAAGCGTTGAAGCGACTACCAATGATCCATCCATCTCCTTATGTATCGCAGAAGGATCGAACTCATCATATACCCTGAAAGCCAGTGAAGGAGAGAAATGCAACCTGACTTCCATCATCTCAACATCTTGCCGGTTCATGATAGCTGGGTACTCCATCCTTTCAAATGATTTTCCGGTGCTCTTAATGCGTACAATTCTGCTGAGCTTGAAAATTCTGAAAGCTTCCTTGTCACAGTCAAAACCCTTGAGATACCAGGCATAGGATTTGAACAGAAGACGTAATGGACGAACTCTTCGATTGGAGTGCTGCCCTTGAGCGTTGTAATACTCCAGATCAACCTCTTCAAGACAGAGAATTGCTTCCTTGAGTAAAGCAAAGCGTCGGGGATCCCAGGCTCCACCTCCCCACTGTGAATACTCTACCTCCAACCAGTGGTCCTGTTGCATTTGAAAGAGCGAGGAGAGTTTCCGTAGAATTGCATCTGAGTTCCTTCCCACGAGCTGAAGGCTTTCAAGTGATGAGAGAATCATTTCCCTCTCCTCACCACTAAGCAGAGCTTTCTTGAGGGAGAACCCTTCCATTAGCTTGATACCACCACCCCTCCCTTGTGTTGTATAGACAGGGATACCTGCTTCAGAGAGACGGTCAATATCCCTATAGATGGTTCTCAGAGAAACTTCCAGTTCTCTTGAGAGATACTCAGCCGTACAGGATTCATGATCCATGAGATAATAGAGAATTTGAAACAGACGGGACTCTTTCATCACACCTCCATGCGTATAAACCTGACATGCTATGGCAAGTTTATATGATAGAATACCATCAGGAAATGGGAGAAGGAAGAGGGGGTAGAGTGCATGCACTTCGTACAGGCAAAAGGAATTCTTTCTGAGAGAAATGGTATGAATCTCTATCGGGGCTGTACTCATGGATGCATCTATTGCGATTCACGAAGTGCTTGTTATCACATAGACCATCTCTTTGAAGACATCGAAGTTAAGGCCAATGCCATAGAGCTGCTTGAACAGAAACTCAGATCCAAACGTGAGCCCTGTATGATTTCCACCGGTTCCATGACAGATCCATATATACCGCTTGAAGAGCAAATTGGGAACGTACGCAAAGCAGCATCCCTTATTCATGCATACGGCTTTGGATTTTCGGTAATAACAAAGTCGAACAGGGTACTCAGGGATTTGGACCTGCTTAGAGCCATCAATGAGAAAACCAAATGCGTCGTGCAGATGACGCTTACCACGTATGATGAGGAGCTATGCAGAAAACTTGAACCAAATGTCAGTACCACAAGAGAACGATTTGAAGCCTTACAAATATTGCATGAGGCCCATATTCCCACCATAGTTTGGCTCAGCCCCATTCTCCCGTTCATCAATGATACCAGGGAAAACATTGAAGGAATCCTATCCTACTGCATCAAAGCGAAAGTCAAAGGAGTCCTATGCTTCAATATGGGAATGACACTTCGCCAAGGCAACAGAGAATACTTCTATGCACAGCTGGACAAATTGTTTCCCGGCATGAAGGAACGGTACATCAAGACCTACAAAACACAGTATGTTCTCAGCAGCCCAAACAACCAACAACTTATGGAGATTTTTCACCAAACGTGTGAAAGACACCACATCCTTCATGACACCAGGAAAATTTTTACCTATTTAGCGGAGTTTCCTTTCCCAAAGGAACCAACACAACTCACGCTTTTCTGATGGCTATAATCTTTATTTGAAAACAGGTCGAAACATGACTTCTAAACACAACAACCTTTTGGCAGACAATTTCCAAAGGCTTTGAAAAGAATGAAGCTGTGGTGCAGGAACCCTCTTCCTGAGCCTAGACTCTGTGGTGACTCATTTCTTCTGATACCGCTGCTGCCCTGATGCACCTTTAAAACTGACCGTAATCTGGCAGTCATGCATACTGACGTGGCTCAAGAATAGAGATCCAAGCAGAAGACGGTCACCCCGGGGGATCCTGTTCCAGAGGTACCCCTTGAACAAATCTTTCACCAGGAAGCTCTCTCCTGGCTTCAGGTTCTTTGCTTCCTTGAGGGCTGTTTCCAATAAGGCATTTATATCTTGCATATACGCTTTCCTTCTAACATTAATATTGTTCTCAATATCAAGTATTGAGTGTTCAAGGGAGAAGGTCAAGAGAGGGGGAAAGACCTGAGTCTCTTGGTTCTGGTTGAGTTGTAATCTCACGATTTTTGGGGCTGAATATGCTACTTCCACAGATGATAAAGGGAAAGGAGTTCTATCAACATCAATGTCTTGTAATCTTCTAAGTGTTATTTTATAGTAAAACTGTCATTTTATGACAGTTTCTATCAAAAATTTAATTGATGGAGTTCTATGAATGAACAGGCTGGTGAAAGCAATCCTTGAAAATATTCAGACACCCGTATTCACCACATTAGAAATTTCCTCACTAACCTCAGAATCTCCAGAGGCACGATATGCATTGGTAAAGCGTGCAATTGCTGATGGCGATCTTATTAGAATCAAACGGGGCCTGTATACGCTGTCCCCATTATATAGAAAAACTCATGTTAATCCATTTACTGTGTCTCAAATGATTATTACTCAATCCTACGTGAGTCTTGAATCAGCACTCAGCAACTATGGATGGATTCCGGAAGCTGTCAGATCTATTACCGCTGTTACATCTCGTTCTCCCACTGAGTTTTTAACCCCTGTCGGTCATTTTACCTACGAACGAGTTCCCCAAAGAACACTATTTGCAGGTGTTGAAAGGCTCCAGGATGAACAGGGAAACGTGTGGTTTCAAGCAACTCCATTGAAAGCACTTGCCGATTATATTTATCTTCACAAAGTAGATTGGAGCTCAACACTTCCACTCATTGAATCTTTACGTGTTGATGAAGAAAGCCTTCTTGGGATATCGGTGGAAGATTTTCAAGAATTGGAAGGAAATTATACTAGTCGCAAGGTCAATAGATTCCTAGATGGACTAAAAAAGGAACTGCACTCATGAGCATTCGAATGATTGAACAGAGAATGACTACCTATTCAATCTCTTCGGAGATTGAAGAAATGCAAGCTTTGAGAGAGATTACCCAGGAAGCAGTTCTTGCCTCATTGGGAAGAGCTGGCTTTTTTCAAGAAGCAATATTCCAAGGAGGTACCTGTCTTCGTATCTTTCATGGACTCAATAGGTTTAGTGAGGATCTGGCTTTTTCTCTCATGGACCCAAACCCAAATTTTGCATGGCAACCATATCTCAAAAAAGTAATTGCAGATGTGGCTTCTTTTGGCTATGACATGGAAATAACCGACAGACACAGCACTGATAGTACTGTAAGACTTGCTTTTCTCAAAGATGATGCAGTAGGTAAAGTCCTCCAACTGAACTATGTCGGAAAAACCTCAATGGTGAAGAAGATTCGTATTAAACTGGAGATTGATACCAATCCACCCCCGGGCAGTAGGCATGAAATCACCTATATAGGATTTCCCTATCTCTCTCCTATTGCTATACAAGATCCCTCATCCTTGTTTGCTGGTAAAATCCATGCTTTACTCTGCAGAAATTATACAAAAGGAAGAGACTGGTATGATTTTCTTTGGTACACGGCACGCAACACTTCGGTCAATTATCATTATTTAGGACAGGCATTGCACCAATCTGGGCCATGGAAAGGGATGGGTATCCATATTGATCAGGAATGGCTGAGAGATTCCCTCTCTCAGAAGATTAATCAGATTGATTGGCAGGAAGCAGCAAACGATGTGAGACGATTCGTTCCTATCTTAGAACAACCCTCTCTGGATTATTGGAGTGAAAAGGTGTTCCTTCAGCAAATGGATAGGTTATAAGAACAAGGAATCTTCGAACATCAAATCCCAACATCCTGCTGATAGTATTTGCTCTTAGACCTTGAATACCACCTCACTCAGCTTCCCTCGCATGCAATAGTCATCAGACGCAAGGATTCGATTCACCACCTGCTGGACAAATAGCGGGTCATCACAGCGCTCAGCGAACTCAGTAAACTTGGAATATCCGTCATCAGTGTAGAGAAGATCAAACTCAAAATCGAGCTCATTTGTGGAGTTCAGAGCCCACTCGTCTGTGCTGTAAAACAACTCCATGAGCTCCAGCCCTAGAATCGGATCTATCTGGTCTGGGTCTAAGAACTCTAGGGATCGTGTAAGTATATCCAGAATCTGTTCTCCAGAAAGAGAGCTCCTCCGTCCCTGGTGGGTAATAGCATGAATGTTTTTTCGAAACAGCGCGATGCGTTTTTCCTGCGAGGAAACCATGCCTTCTACCATCATTGCTACAGAGGGAGACTCAAGAGCCAACTTAAGTAAGGCATCTACCAAGATGTTTTGATCCATCTGTAAAAGGGCTTTCCTTGCCTGATTGTACTTAGCTATTGTTTCCATGTTCTCTCACCTTCTTTGTTATTCTCTGGAATCATCTTCTGTATTGGTAGCAGCCTGTTTTTTTGCCTGCTTTTTCCTGGCCTTCTCTTGCCTCTCTTCCCACATGTTCCAGAGCCAGTCCTTTACCGGTAGTTTCCATTGTTGGTCTTTGGACGGGATATTCTTGATCAGACTCTTGGGATTAAGTCCCATCTGTTTTGCAATGCGGATATCTTCTTCATTCAGCCTGCACATTTTCTTTGCTTTCTTCCACTCTTGTTCTGGAAATGCCACAGTAAAACTCCTTATGTAATAGGCAATTGATGTCACGAGAATTGAGAATACTACATGAGGTCATCCCAGTCAAAGGACCTTGTCAGGTCCTTGAAATATGACCAATTCCCTGTAAGGTGACGATAGCGCCCTGCCACGATCCCGGGACTGACCCCCAGTTGCTTTGCCATAGCAATAACCTCTTCTCTTGAGATAATTTGACTAATGGTTTTATTATATGCTTCAGGGATCAAGATATTCACTGCGAACCTGTCTGCTTCCTGTTCTTGCCGATCAGTACTTCTCTCCTCAGCAATATACAGTCGTTTCTTCTCGCCATGCAGTATGTGGTAGGCTTCATGAAAGAAGGAGAACCAAAAAAGATCTTCTGCTTTTCCTCGAAGGCTAACCAATATCATCGCTTTGGAAGGAGACAACCACTTTGATGCTCCATTCCAAGGGACCTTTTTCATCTCTTTAACCAGGACAAGAGCAACACCACAAGAAGCACACAACTCTTTCATCTTAGGCAAAAACTGTATAGGTTCACTGGTAGTGAGCTCCCGTATCTCTTTCAATACTGCTTTAAAACTATCCGTATTATAGGGGGCACATACAATATCCTGTGCCTGTAGCTCTCCTATCCTAATCCAAGCAGAAGCTGCTCCTATGTTTGTCTCAAAACAATCAGAACGCCTGGCAGCAACTTTTGGATCCATCCAGACATCCTTCCATGCATCAACACTAGCTACCCCATAGAATCGTAACGACTCCCCTACCATATCTGCCTTTGAGGTAGATGCCTCTATTATACCTCGAACAACCAATTCCTTCGTAGGAATACCATGCAACCAATCGATGCTTTGCTCATAACTTTTCTTCTGTTTGATCTTCCTTCGTTGCTCTTGGTATTGAAGTTCCAAAGTATTCCACATCCGGGCGGGAACACCGGTGACCATTTCCAACCTATCTGCTGTTTCATAGGTGATGGGCTGTAGTCCTTTGATGATTCGAATCATGGACTGCTCTGTCAGACCACACCGTGTTGCACACTCCTTCAGTGTCATTGAAAGGGTTTCTAGAACTTCAGCCAAGGTTTCTCCAGGAGCAACTGCATAGTCTGGGGCAAACTGATATGTATGCTTAGTTAGTTTCTCATCGTTCATTGCTGATCACCCCACCAATCTAATATTTTAGTTAACATGATATGTTAATCATAATATCACATACAAAAACAAGAAGCAAATCATATGTACCAAGGTAATCGAATAAAAGTTTTTGCCATAAGATTTTCAAGAAAAAATCATGTAATCATTCTTGCTATGCATATGTAACTGGATGATAGACTTCCCAACCCATAGATTCTCTTTAGAAAATCTTTGAAGAATGTCCTTGACTTCGCTATCCAACAACAACTTGTTGTAAAGTACCAATCACGTATCTTTGTGATGAGAAGAATCAAATACATTTATCTTAGAGAAGGCTCTGCATTGCATCCAGAATTCCTGCAAACTCCAACAAGGAATAGGCAATACGCCACATGATGAGGAATATCAGACTGTAGAGAACTCTCCAGGTGATTGTCCGCTTGAAAAGAGGAGCAAGAACTGCAGCCCCATAGGACAAGAGGAAGAACCAGAGAAAAGACGCCGAAACAGCTCCTCCTGCAAAAAGATACCTACTCTGCCCAACATAGGTACTGCTGATACTTCCCAGGAGCACCACCGTATCAAGATAGACATGGGGGTTCAAGAGAGTAATTGCCAAGGTGGTGAGCACTATCTGGGCTCTACTTGTTTCACTATGTTCAGTCTCCGCTAAACCCTCAACAGGTTTGAGTGCGGTCAACAAGTTCTTCAGGCCATACACAAAAAGAAAGAGAGCGCCTCCGCCGGCAGCAACGGTAAGCAGATGGGGTGATTGGCTGATAATACTCCCTACCCCTGCAACTCCCAAGGCAATAAGCACTGAATCCATGAGAGAACAGATAAGTGCAACAAGAAAACGATGTTGCTTCTTGATACCTTGGGTAAGAACGAACGCATTTTGCGCACCAATTGCGATAATAAGGCTGGCACCAGTTGCCATACCGGTAAAGTAAGGGAGTTCCATGGCATACAGCGTATACAGAAGTGGCATGGTATGCAAAGCAGGAAAGCTCTATTAAAAGAGAAAAGACGTAGAATTAGGATACCTCATCATTTCTGAGTGGGTAGAGGTGATGGGCGCTGGTAGTATATGCTAAAACTTCCTAAATACAGACGGTTGCTTCCGGCACTGTTCATAACTCCTTCCATGTACGAACAAGGGCTCGCATTTCCATGATAGATAGATTGAGCATTTCACCAGCCCGGCTCATCGATATAATCTCCCTCTCATAAGCTTCTCGTACAAAATGAGCGAAACGCTCCTCCATAAGGTCGCTGAAATCAAGCCCATGAGGGTCCTCTTTTGCAACCAAGTCTGGAGATTCTGCTCTCAAGGAATCTAGTTCAAAATATCCTTTTAAATCATGTCCATATCTGTCGAAATAGTCCTGTCGAAACCTGATAATGAGATCAGAACAGGAAGGAGCTTCTTCAATCTGGAACAGTCTATAGAGGATTGTCATATAGCTTACTGTAAAGATTCTCTTTACTTTCAGCACTCTATCAACATAAGCAAGGCCCCTAAAATGATCTGTTGCTCAGAAACAACACGAAACGGGATGGACCTCCCTCTTTCCCATACTCCAGGCTTTTTCATGAATTGGCTACACGACCTTCCCATCCCAAAGAAGCTGTAGGAAATATTTCCAAGGCATGACTTCAATACCATTTCCCAACTTCCTTGGCCGCTCTTCGCAGCATACCAGAATGTATCGATCGCATATCCCTTCCTCCATGAAAGCCTTCAGTCCTCGGTAATCCTTGGTATCTGCCTTTTTGGTGGTTTTGGTCTCAATTGCTACTTTCTCTCCTAGCACAAAGTCAACCTCAAAGTTGCTTGTGGTCCTCCAATAGCTAAGGACTTCTTTGCTCTGGATGTAATCGAGGTAGGAACGTAGCTCCATGAACACATAGTGCTCGAAAAATGCACCATATTCTGTCTGGATTGAGGTGGGAACAGGAGCATTCTGCAGAGCTCTGGCTACTCCAAGGTCAAAGAAATAGAACTTAGGCATCCCATAGGTCTTTCTCTTCTTTCCATTGGTAAAGGAAGGGAGTTCATACCCGATCAGGGTGTCAACGAGGACCTGATACCAACCGGTAACAGCTTGTCTGGAGACACCAACATCGTTGGCAATATTGGTAAAGCTGATCATCTGTGTGTTTGATAGGGCGGCTACCTCTAGGAATCGTGAGAATTGGGGAAGTTTCCTTGTAACTCCCTCTGCCTGTATCTCCTCGTTGAGGTATAAAGCAACATAGTCGTTAAGTTCCTCATCAGGATGTTCAGAGCAGAAGGCTGAGGGCAATAAGCCTGACTGGAAAATCCTTTCCAAAGTATAGTTGGTGTCTTGTATCTCTGGGAATACCAAAGGATGCATGGTGATATGACCGGCTCTTCCTCCCAAGAGATTGACCCCGCCTGAACGAAGTTTTCTTGCGCTTGAACCGGTGAGCAGGAACCGGATATTCCTCTCTTCAATGAGAAATTGCACTTCCTCCAGCAGCAGTGGCGCTTTCTGAATCTCATCGATCACCACGAGGCAATCATGCAAGTCGCGAGCTTCAATTTCTTCCTTGAGTATGCCTGGATCGGAGAGTACTCTCATCCGAAGCCTACCGTCAAGCAAGTTCCAGCTAAGGCTCACGCTGTCTTGCAATTCATTGCGTATGTAGGTGGTCTTTCCTGTCATACGAGGGCCTAAAAGGAATTGCGACTTGGTAGCGAGTCTTTTATTCAACCTCAGGGTACGTTTGATATATGCATCTCTTTTCATTGAAATTGCCACTCCTAATTAACATATATTATGATATACGCTATTAGTGTTTGCGTCAAATAGAAATTTTCCGTATCCATATCGGAGATTAGGGGTTGGTATCACAAGAGATTTTAAGGAATGGTGTCAACCATTCTTTGGGTACATCCATATATGGTACAAGGATTGCTGAGACGGGGGGGGTATGGGGTTGCCTGATGACCTTGTCGGGAAAAATGGGAGTATCCTATAGAGCGACAACGCAAAATCCGAATGGTGGATTTGTCATTTTTTTACACGGCTGGAAATACTACAGATACTCCCCTGTTCACCAGATCCTATTACCATGAGGGTAGGACAGCTGAAGTTGGCAGTTTGCTTACCACCCAAGGCAGAAAAACCTCCCTAAGGAGGCAATATATATAGAAGACTTCCAAGAAAGTCGACCTTGAATAAAATCGGGCAAGTGCCCTCATTCCCAGGTATGTATTCTGGATGGAAGCCCTGTACCCAAAGATGAGGGAGAAACGACAAAGTCTATTCCTGTTTCCCAGATCCGGTACAAAGATACTGTCTTTCAGAACCATTCCCAAACAAACCCTTGGAAGGAAGAGGCCACTCAGAGGAAGCGTTCCATCCGCTCTATGGTCTGTTGCTTTGATTAAACCCCGAATACATGAAGAAAGTATGTAAGAGGTATGAAACAAGCATGAATTGTTGCTGATCATAGAATGAAGATACTAATCCTCCCAATTTTATTCTACTTTTTGGGTCAATTTATATTTACTAATCCTCCCAATTATTTTCTACTTTTTGGGTCAGTTTTAGTTGTTTGATACGATTTAATGGTTTAGAATACCTATATGATAATAACCAATAAAGAGTACTTGCCTAGGTTGATTGACCTGTATATGCACGATGTTCTTCACATGAGAGGGGCCGTTCTCATTGAAGGTATCAAGTGGTCTGGGAAGACAACATCTGCTAAAAGGCATGCCAAAAGCCTGATTGATTTGTCAGTTAATTCTGAGAAAGAAAGGGCGGAGTTTTTGGTACGAGAGAATCCTGACCGACTCTTTTCTGAAGACACCCCAATTCTTATAGATGAATGGCAAAAGGTTCCTTTGCTTTGGGACACGATAAGAAATCAAGTAGATAAGCGTACTGGCTTTGGACAATTTATTCTTACAGGTTCAACATCACAGACAAAGGCTGCAGAAACGCTTCGTGCACACTCCGGGACTGGTCGAATTGGAAGGATCCATATGCATACGATGAGTTTATGGGAGTCTGGAGATTCAACCGGGGAAGTGTCGATTGACACTTTATGGAAGGGAGTGAAAAAAGTGTATGGAGAAAGTAAGCATACTGTAGCTGACATCGCTTTTCTTTGCTCTCGGGGAGGTTGGCCGGAAGCATTGAGAATGCGCAAGGATTTATCCTTGAAGCAGGCATACCTGTATATTGATGAAATCTGTGAAAGTGACATCAGAAATGTTGATGGACATAGGAGATCTGCACAGAAGATGAGAAAGGTCTTGCAGTCATATTCAAGATTTTCCACCTCAGATGCCCCAAATACAGCAATAGAAAATGATGTATTTGATATTTCAAAAAATACCCTTGCTGACTATCTTAAAGTTCTTGAGGATCTTTTCATTACCAATGAAACAGAGGCTTGGAATCCAAATTTCAGATCCGCTACAGCAATTAGACAGTCGAATACCAGATATTTGGCAGATCCTTCAATTACAACGGCTGCCCTGAAGATGGGACCGGAAGATTTATTGAACGACTTACAGACTTTTGGTTTGATTTTTGAGACCCTTTGTGTAAGAGACCTCAAAGTGTATGCACAGGTACTTGATGCGGATGTTCTCCATTATCGCGATGCGGCGGGCCTTGAATGTGATGCAGTATTCCATGGCAGAAACGGAAAATATGGATTGATTGAAATCAAACTTGGGCAGAATCGTGTTGAAGAAGGGGCTACTAATATTCTAAGGCTGGCAAAGAAAATAGCAGCTTCAAATCAGAAGATTCCAGATTTTCTCATGGTTCTGACAGGAACAGGATTTGCCCACCGTAGAGAAGATGGCGTGTATGTTGTACCGATTGGATGTTTGAAACCTTGATACTGAAGTCATTCCCAGCAGAAGAGTAGCTTCCTGAAAGCACATACTCACGTGTTCATACCACCCTCTATTCTTTTACTTCTATTTCCCAGTGGCCATAGCGCTTACCGCCTTTACGTGTAAGCACATTGGCCTGTATCATGCCGGTCATAACGCGCTTAATTGTAGACAGAGAGGTTGCAAGCTGATCAGAAAGCTCACGTTGATTGATTCGGGGGTTCTTTTGTATCAGCGAAAGTATTTTTAGCTCCAAAGTGTCATCCAAAGTGTCATCATGAGACTTTAAAACTTTAGTAGGACCAACCACAACGGTAGCGGCCTCATGTAAAGGCACGATAATCCTGAACACATTTCCAATTATTCGTCATGGCAGCATACAGGCTTACCGTGCCCAGGTATCATCACTGTTTCTCAGAGTTTGTCTGCTACTGCTCATATGTGAACAAAAAAGAGATCCCAGGGATATGATCAATCAGATCATGCTCAGCCAGTATGCACCAAGTCTGCTGCCATCCTTGCGGTCATGATACACGTAGGAAGGCCAGCCGGGCTGACCGTCCACTGCCCTGCACGATAGACATCAGGAATGGGGGTAAGAACAGCCTTCTTCATATTGAGCATACCAGCCTCTATGGGAATATCCTGTTCAAATGACCAGCCGACAATAGCGCCTTCACTGCTGTGAATATTTCTCTCAATACTTAGAGGGCTCGCGGTAAAGGAGAAAAGAATATGTTCTTTCAGCTCTGGATAGACCGAAGCAGAAAGGGAGGCAATCATCATCTCCTTGATACGGCTTTCAAACTCCTCATACCAACGGCCTTCTTCAATCCTTCGTGTAAGTTCGTAGTCAAAGAGGAAACTGACAATGAGTCCACTCTTTCCCTCTGGGGCCGCACTGCTGTCATTAAGCACAGGGATGGAAATCTCATACGTATTCAAGCGACAGAATGCAGAGAGCCAGGTATAAAAGGCTTCCCTGTCCAGATCCTCCCATCCTTCCAGTATGGCAGCAAGCTCAGAGTGGTTGAGTTCCCCAAGGCCTTGCTTTGACGGGGTATAGAAGAAATGTCCCTCTGAAATTCCTGCAAAGTACGAAGGAGGCAAGTCCACTGCAAGGAAGAGGGTAAAGACTGACTCTGCCCCATGGCAGGAGAGCACCTTCTCCTGCTCTCTGGCAATTCCTCTCTTCTCCTCCTCAGTAAAACCCTCGAAAGAGACCATCCGGTAGAGATGCTTAAGATCGGCACACCAGATAAGCTTCTTATAGCTGTACTCATTCCCCTTCCCATCGGTCAGCGTCTTACCGAATGCATCCACATGAGTCACCTCAGTCTCTGTCCTTACCTCTGAGCCGAGCGCCAAGAGGCGCTCAGTTAAAGCCTTAGGAATACTGCCTACCCCTCCCTTTGGGTAGAAGTAATCAGGATAGAGGGAGAAATAACTCATGGCGAAGAAGGCGGGAGTCTTCTTGAAGAAGTGTTGGGAGACAATATCGATGAGGGCTTTATTCTCAAGAAGATCAGAGAGGAAATGCTCCATCGGCATTCGCATTCGCATGATCGCTGCCCCGGTTGCGAGGAAGCGCATGAACCAGAGAGGGAATGTAGTGAAATAGTAAGGAAGATTCCGCTTTGCATCCTTGAAGAATGGACTATCACTCCCAAAGAGAACCTGCATATACACATCGAACTTGCCGATGACCTTGATGACCTTATCTACATCATCCCTGCTCTCAGGATAGAGCTCCAGAAGAAGATTCCTATATGCCTCCAAGCTACCCTTGGAATTTGCATTGATGACCTTGTCCTCAACACCGAGAGATACGTTGCTTGGCAGAAGAGGAAGATCAATCTCCAGCTCTTGGAGCATGGGCTTAAGCATGCCAGCATTCTCCAGGGCTCTCACTCCCCCATCGAAAAGGAACCCCTCTCGGGTGAATGAGTTCACCAGCCCTCCAGGGACCTTTCCCTTCTCCAGAAGCAAGACAGAGTGTCCTTTCATGGCAAGGGAGGTTGCCGCGGTTAGTCCAGAAATTCCTGCACCTACAATGATAATATCTCTGTGTTCAGTCATCTAAGCGTACCTCCAAGAAAAGGTTGCTGGAAGTATAACATGACCTACACCCACACAGTATTTGATTATTCCAAAAAACGGTGCACATGATGATGCCTCGTATTCACAGTATTTTCATTGAGGAGAAGCATCCAACACTTTACAAGCAACACAACATTCACTAGCGTAGCACCATGAGTGTTATGCTATCCCAGTTGTTGGAACTTCCCTGTCTCAAGGATGCAACCGTAGTTGCAGGCCATGAAGCCCTTGCACGTCCGGTGACCTCCGTCTCGGTCCTGGAATATGCCGAGCCCACAGCCTTGCTTGATGAATTTTTCGAGAAGAATCGATTCATCGGCAGTGAAATTGCACTTACCTGTTGGTATAACATACGCTCAGACGTCGAGGCACAATGCAATATCCTAGAGGCTTTAGCAAACTATGGCGAAGTCGCTGTTATTCTCTACTACCTTGGAATAATCGTACAAGAACTTGACCAACGGGTACTTGATGTGGCCAATGCGAATGGCATCGCCCTTATCGTCATGCCTGAGGGTAACATCAGTTATCGCTACAGCGAGGTCATCACCCCCGTTATGGAAGCGATCATAAAGGACCGAACAGAACAGAGTCTCTTCTCTGGTGACTTATTGAACCAAGTAACAAGACTCCCTGAACACTTGAGGACCATGGATACACTGCTCTCCATGCTGCGGGATCGATTGCATACCAGCTTCATTCTCACCGACCAAAACAATACACTGCTCAATGCAGTTGCCTACCCCTTAGCCGCAGAACCTATCCTTGTCAAAGCACTGGATACCCATCGCTTCCCTCCCGAATGGAAAAAAAACAAACGGAGAATTACCGCCAGAAAGGGCCCAGCAATGTTTCTGTATGTCATCACGACCGATGGGACCGTACTGTCACAGGAGGAACTGCGACAGATAGATGAAGTCGTACAACTATTTGTAAATATCTGGAATCCTCAGCATAACCAGTTCATCTCAGAGGAGATGATCAGAACCATCCTGCGTGATGAACCGATCAAGATGCGGAGGCTGGGTGAACTGTTCCACATTGACGTGGCAGCGCTCCAGGAAATGTGGGTTCTCATTCCTGAAAACAAAGGATTTACCGAGGAACTGTATAGGAACCGATTTGCGGAAGTTTTGAAGGAAAACTACAAGCTTTGCATCTGTGACAGCTATGAGAAACAAATCGTTGCCTTTACCGATGGAGCCTGCCTTGGAGAGCGTGATGCCATCGCGCAGGATCTTGCTGAGCTGAAGGGAACCGTATTCTCCATCCAACACACCCTGACCACCACAGAGGTACGACTCTCATACCTTACCATCCAAGAGACCAAGGAAGCGTGCCATTCCATCTTTCCTGACAAACGTCTCTACACAGCCCAGGATGTAGCGTTCGCCAAGGATTGTCTGGAGTGTATCGAACAGGGACAACTCTCCATCGAGACCAAACTCCACTGTCTTCGTCCAACAAGACAAGATGCCGAAAGTCTCAGAACACTTGCAGTTTTATTGCTTGATTGCCAAGGATCGATTGCAAAGACTGCTCATAAGCTCAATCTCCATACAAACTCTGTGAAGTATCGGGTACAAAAGCTCAATACCTTGTTCGGTTCTGAGATAACAGCCTTCCCTCTGAACTCCTTTCTTGCTTTTGCCTTAGGAGTCAGAAGGATATTAGAGTCCTGATTTTGTCCTTTTGGACAAAGATGAAAGCAAATTTTTGGGTTCTATTGATAATTACAAAACGGTAATCCCCTTGTATGCTCCAAGCAAATCTTAATTACTTGCTAGGAGTGGCTATATGAGTGAGCACAACACAGGGTTTGAAATTTCCGCCTCACAGCGACAGAGCTGGGGCAGTCTGGCCATGATCTGGATCGGTAGCATGATCTGCGTACCTTGTCTGATGATCGGAGGAATTCTCGGCATGGGATTCACACTAGGGGGAGTCGTTCTCTGTGTCTTGCTTGGGTATGGAATAGTCTGTACCTACATGTGCTTCATGGGCATGGAGGGGTGTGACACGGGACTACCTACCGTCTCGATGGCTGGAGCAGTTCTGGGAGAAAAAGGTGCCCAGTATATCATCAGCCTGATGCTTGCCATTGCATGTATCGGATGGTTTGGGATCCAGAGTGCTGTGTGCGGCTCCTCGTTCTCATCCATGGTCGCATCCATGACAGGGGTTAATATCCCTGTACCGGTAAGTTCGCTTGTATGGGGTATCCTGATGCTGCTTACTGCAATGTACGGATACAAAGCCTTGAAATATCTCAATTATATTGCGGTTCCTGCCTTGCTGTTGGTCATGGCCTATGGAGTGTTTGCCGCATTCACCAAGAATGACGGAATTTCAATCATTGGCGGTTATCAACCAGCAGCCCCGATGAGCTTGGTTACCGGTATCAGTCTCACCGTTGCAACCTTTGCCCTCGGTGGGGTCATCAGTGGGGATTACTCACGCTTTGCAAAAAACCGTGGTGATGTAATCAAGTCCTCTGTCTTGGGCGTATTGCCGGTGGGACTGCTCATGATCCTCATTGGTGCAGTCCTCTCCATCGTAACGGGACAGTATGACATCTCTGCCGTACTTGCATCAGTAGGCGTTCCCGCCTTCGGTCTGGTAGCCCTGGTACTGGCCACTTGGACAACCAACGTGACCAACGCCTACAGTGGTGGTATTGCCGTCTCAAACCTCTTTGGGGTAGGCGAAAAGAAGTTCAAGATTGCTACAGCCATAGCAGGGTCCCTGGGAACCCTCCTTGCCGCAATCGGCTTGATGAGCAAGTTCCAAGCCTTTCTCAGCATCCTTACCGCGTTCATTCCCCCAATTGCTGGTGTGATCATAGCTTCCTATTGGATAATCGGAAAGGGCAAGAAGGATCAGGTGATCATCACTGAAGGCTTCGCGCTTGACGGAATCATCGCCTTTGTATTGGGTGCCGTTGTTGCCTATGTAACAGGCAATATCGCTGTATTCTTCATCGGCCCCATCAATGGCATCGTGGTTTCCATGGTCAGCTATATACTCCTCAACAAACTGTTCAAGAACAAGAAGGTGAAAGCATGAGATTGATCGGATTGAAAGAGATTGAAGACATCGCCCTAGGTGCCTCGTTACTGGGCGCTGGAGGTGGTGGAGATCCCTATATCGGCAAACTTATGGCAATGGGAGCCATCAAGGAACATGGACCGGTAACGCTGCTCAGCGTGGATGAGATACCTGATGATGCCCTGATCGTCCCCATGGCAATGATGGGCGCCCCAACCGTGCTCGCAGAGAAAGCAGCCAATGGACGCGAGGCAAAGGCTCTCTATGATCTGGTAAGTAAGTATTTCGGGAAAAAAGTATATGCGTTCATGCCCATGGAAGCAGGGGGGTTCAACAGCATGTTCCCCATCGTATGCGCAGCTTCCCTGGGTCTTCCCTTGGTGGATGTCGACGGAATGGGCAGAGCCTTTCCTGAACTGCAGATGGTAACCTTCTCCATAGGGGATGTGAGCGCCTCCCCCATGGCATTGACCGATGAGAAAGGGAATGCCGTCATCTTTGAAACCATCTCCAACAAGTGGACGGAAGAACTTGCCCGGGCGGTGACCATGAGCTGTGGAGGATCGGTGGCGGTAGCGCTGTATCCAATGGATGGGCGAACCGTCAAACAGTATGGCGTAAAGGATATCGTCACTCGGTCTCAGGAACTGGGAGAAGCAATCCGGTCAGTCAAGAAAAGCACTGAAAAACTCCCTGAAGAGCACTTCCTCGAATTTACCGGTGGGTATCGATTGTTCAAGGGAAAGATCAGTGACGTGGTGAGGGAAACGAGGGGAGCATTCAATTTCGGAACGGTAGTCCTTGAGGGAATTGCCGACTGCAAGGGAAAGCAGGCAAAAGTTGAGTTCCAGAATGAAAACCTGACAGCCATAGTCGATGGCGAATATGTCGCCACGGTACCAGATTTAATCTGCCTCGTCGATACGGAGACATTCCTCCCTGTGACCACCGATGCCCTCAAGTATGGCAAACGCGTACTGGTCGTGGGCTTGCCCTGTTTTCCCATGTGGCGCACCGAAAAGGGACTGGCTTTGGTGGGACCACGTTATTTTGGGTGTGACACAGACTATATTCCGCTCGAGGAGCGCTTCAAGGAGGCAAAGTGATGCATTACCGTCTGGGAATTGATGTTGGAGGGACCAACACCGACGCCGTCTTGATCGACGATAATCTCAAGGTTATTGCAGAGATCAAGCAACCAACCAGTAAGGACATCTCAGGAGGAATCCTCTCTGCGCTCCAAACTATTCTGGAAGTATCGAAGATTGACCGATCCTTAATCACAAAAGCCATGCTGGGTACGACCCAGTGTACCAACGCCATTGTTGAACGCAAGCATCTGGCAAAAATCGGTATCCTGAGAATTGGTGCTCCAGCAGCAGTGGCCATTCCTCCTATGATCGACTGGGCGGAGCCACTCCAAAAAGTGTCAATTGCAACGACAATCATAGGTGGCGGGTATGAATATGATGGCAGGGAGATAGCTCCACTGGACAGAGAGGCAGCAAAAGCCTTCTTTTCCTCCCTCAAGGGACGTGTGGAAGCGGTTGCCATCAGTTGTGTCTTTGCTTCGGTACGCGACGACCAGGAAAGGGAAGCTGCTGCTATCTGCAAGGAGATCATGGGAGAAGACACCCATATTTCCATCTCCAGTGAGATTGGGTCCATGGGCTTGGTCGAGCGAGAGAATGCAACCATTCTCAATGCGGCACTCCATAAGGTTGCCAAGACGTTTACCGATGGATTCGCCCTCAGCTTGAGACAGGAAGGGTTGGTGAATGCTGAGCTGTATCTTTCACAGAATGATGGAACGCTCATGACCATGGAACAAGCGCGCCGTTATCCAATACTGACTATTGCCTGCGGCCCTACCAATAGTATCCGCGGTGCCGATTATCTGTGCTCCATCAAGGAATCGGTGGTGATAGACGTAGGGGGTACCACAACCGATATTGGGGTCATCCAGAATGGGTTCCCTCGTGAAAGCGGAGTCGCCGTTACCATCGGAGGGGTGCGCACCAATTTCCGAATGCCGGATGTCATTTCCATCGGGCTGGGTGGTGGTTCAATCGTAAAACAACAGGATGATGGGAGTGTAACGGTAGGACCGGAGAGTGTGGGCTATGAGATTACACAGAAAGCTCTGATCTTCGGTGGTGATACCATCACCGCAACAGATTTGGCTGTGGCTTCTGGGTTGGCGAAGCTTGGGGACCCTTCCAGGGTGGCACACCTCGATGCAACATTTGTGCAGAAGGGAATGGATGCCATCAAGCTGTTGGTCGAGGATCACCTCGATGCCATCAAGATCTCCGCCGAGGAGATGGACGTGGTACTGGTCGGGGGAGGCTCGCTCATTATCCCCAAGAACCTTGTTGGAGCCAAGTGTGTACAGACTCCTCCCCACTTTGGTATCGCCAATGCCATTGGCTCTGCGATCAGCAAGGTGAGTGGAACATATGAAAAGCTTGTTTCTTTTGACAAGACTCCCAGGGCTGAAGCAATGGAAGCAGCAAAACAGGAAGCTATTGCCTTGGCTGTTCAAAGCGGAGCATTGAGGGAAACAGTAGAGATCATTGACGTAGAGGATGTTCCTTTGGCCTATTATCCTGGCAACACCAGCAGAGTAAAGATCAAGGCGGCTGGAGAGCTCGCCTGAGGATATTCTGCATCATTCATAGATTGCATCAATCACTGGAATCTGGTACCACTTCTTCAAGTGGTACCAGCTCTCATTTCAGGAGGATTGTATGAAATGCTATGAAACAGAACGATTGTATCTGAAAACCGTTACCATCCCTGATATAAAAAATCTTCAAGCGTTTCTGGTAAAGAATAGAACGTTCCTTTCTCCGTGGGAGCCCCTGCGTGATGAAACATACTATGGCGAGGAAGCAATCCTCCAGAGAATCGAGCAGGAAATCCTCCTCGACTCCCAAGAGAAACAACTGAGCCTCTATCTCACACCAAAGGGAGAAGAGAGAATCATTGGGAATGTCACCTTGTCAAACATTGTACGTGGACCATTCCAGTCATGTTTTCTTGGCTACAAATTGGATGAAGAAGCCACCGGCCACGGATACATGACTGAAGCCGTTGCTAAAGTAGTAGAAATTGCCTTCAACGACCTCCGCCTTCATCGCATTGAAGCGAACATCATGCCGAGGAATATGAGGTCAATCCAAGTTGTGAAGAAGAGAGGATTCTTCTATGAGGGAACAAGCAAACACTATTTGAAGATCAATGGGAAGTGGGAAGACCATGCCCACTATGTGTTGTTGAATGAGGGGCTGGAATAGTACAAGAAAGAAACCTCTTGGAAAGCACCAGATATACTTCTACGGCACTAGTTGTAAAGGATTTCCTTTAAAGAACAAGCAAACGTTATACTTCTTGAATTCCCATCAATGCATATAAGGGGCTTTCTTCATTGCCTCGAGTTTCAACTTGCACGAACATATAATTATGTGTATAGTTATAGTTGTTTTCATATATGTGTCCCAAAAATAAGCATATCTGTCCATAGATAATTATAAAGAGTTCTGTATGAGCAGGAATAAATACAATGAAAAAGAAGAATGTAATCAACTTGATAAAGTATTATACCGAAAGAAATGACGGAGCTTTCCGTGATGAAGCATATGAGATAGCTGTAGATTTCAACAGGAACAACGATAGTGAACTTGGTGACTATATCATGGCGTTATTATCTGACAAGAATACATTTATACCACAAGTGCTGAATGGGAAATTGGACTATCTTAGAAAGGTTGAATGTCCACCTACTACGCTACCACTCCCAGAATGCATCAAGGATGAACTGATGGGTATTGTCAATGCTGTCAGCTATGGCGCAGGGGTTAATAAGTTTTTGTTTCAAGGGGCCCCAGGAACCGGAAAGACAGAAAGTGCAAAGCAGCTCGCTCGAATTCTAAACCGACAACTCTTTATAGTAGATTTTGATTTGCTTGTAGATAGCAAGATGGGACAAACTTCGAAAAATATTGCAGAACTGTTTAATGAAATAAACAATGTCCCCTATCCAGAACAAATCATTATCCTCTTCGATGAACTGGATTCAATTGCTCTTGATAGAACGAGTGTACGTGATTTGCGAGAGATGGGCAGGGCTACATCCGCTGTGTTGAAGGGACTTGATAACCTCAGCAGTCGAATCGTATTGCTGGCAACGACAAATTTGTATGAATCATTTGACAAGGCTCTCATTCGTAGATTTGACAAAGTAATTGATTTTGCTCGTTACACAAATGAGGACCTAAGGGAAATCGCAGAGACTATTCTTGAGGACCTCTTACAGCAATTCAGATTTAAAGGAAGAAATGTCCGACTGTTCAGGAAAATCATTGCCCTGATGGACCCTCTTCCCTATCCGGGTGAATTGAAAAATCTCATTAAGACTACCATTGCATTTAGCAACCCCCATGAGGATTTCGACTATCTTGCACGATTATTCAAACAGGTAAAACCAGGATTTTCAGGAGATTATAAAGAGCTCAAAATGATGGGATTTTCTGTGCGTGATACAGAAATCCTTACAAAAGTTTCGAAGAGCCAAGTATCACGTGAACTACTGGGAGTTACGCGATGAACAAAATTCTGGAACTAAAAGGAACATTCAACCACGCTCCCAACCCAGGCCGTCCAGGACCTGCTACGCTCCCCGCAAGATCTAGCGTCGCTGTCTCAGATACCAAGAGACTGGCTCAGTCTCTTGAAGAGGTGTATCGCTATTGGAGAGAAAGCCCCAGTCCGTTCAAACCACTTGTCTCCATCTACTACAAAGATATCGTAGCAAAAAGTAATAGGATGGGTAAAATCCTTTCCAATGGATCAGAATCACCCAGCAGGACTATTGTAGGTGCCAAATTTACCGAAACCACTCCCCCCAAACATATCTTTACGCATTGTGTGAATATTCACACCATCGAGCGCGGGTTGGAAAAACTTCTGCAAGTTTCTCAATTACTAGCAGAGGAATTCAACAACACAATCACTGCTGAAGAGATGGATATCTTGAACAATAATGAACAAAGACTCAAGAGAAAGCTTTCAAGAGAAGAGATTTCCTGGAAAACCCAGAAAGGACGAGCAATCACTGCACATGGCCTAAGCAAGTCTGCCTTTTGTTTGATTTTGAAAGATGCTTGGTACATTGATTTCTTTAACGTTGAAGAACGAACTATGTCCATTTCGGGGAGTCAAATTATCACGCTTTACGATACCGGGATAAATCGGGAAAAAATTCTTAAGAATCTTGGATTGCAACGAGAACCCATCAGAATCCTGGACGATCTTACCTGGATGGTAACTCCCGAACAATATCATAAGATTATTAGCAAAGCCCCCTATCTTGTTGCCATGACAGTCTCCGATTTTGGAAGAATTGATGCACGTTCTCTTGATGGGACAAGACCCCTCTCATCAGAATTCTCTATCCCTGAGCCTACTAATGAACCAGTAATTGGCGCCATCGACACGCTCTTCGACCAATCCTCATATTTCTCTTCATGGGTGGAGTATCACTGTATGATATCCCCTGATCTTATTGAAGATGAAGATTACGCGCACGGAACCGCTGTCTCATCCATCCTTGTCGATGGACCTACTCTCAATGAGCATCTTGATGATGGATGTGGCCGTTTTCGTGTCCGCCACTTTGGCGTTGCCAAGCATACACGAAACAGTTCTGCCTATCTGATGAAAGCAATACGTTCTATCGTAGAAACGAACAGAGATATTAAGGTATGGAACATATCCCTCGGATCACATTTGGAAACTGACCAGAATTTCATCTCTCCTGAAGCAGCTCTTCTCGACGAGCTCCAATTCTTGTATGACATCATTTTCGTGGTAGCCGGCACAAATAATAGAAATCGTCATGTAGATCGTCCAAGAATTGGTTCTCCTGCCGATTCAGTCAACTCGGTTGTGGTCAATGCAGTGACTCTGGCAGGAAATCCTGTGGAATATGCTCGCCAGGGACCTGCATTACATTTTTTCAACAAACCAGATGTCGCTGTATTTGGAGGAGACAGCCAAGATGGCATGATAGTCTACTCAAACCGTGGAAGGGTGAAGGAATTGGGTACTTCATTTGCAGCTCCTTGGATCACCCGAAAATTGGCCTATCTCATACATGTAATGGGATTCCCAAGAGAGATTGCAAAAGCATTACTACTTGATTCTGCCGCAGGATGGAAGATCGATTCAAACAATCAGAATTTGATCGGCTTCGGTGTTGTTCCAACCAAGATACAAGATGTTCTGACATCTCCGAATGAAGAAATACGCTTTGTAGTACACGGTGTGGTTGAAGCATATGAAACCTATGCATATACCATTCCAGTTCCCCTTCACAATGGCCAGTTCCCCTATATTGCAAAAGCCACACTCTGTTATTTCCCAAAATGTTCCCGTTCTCAAGGAGTTGACTATACCGATACCGAAATGGACATACATCTGGGAAGATTAAAAAAAGAGGGCAAGATCAAGGCAATAAACAATAATGCTCAGGGAGACGACGAAGCCCATTGTCTATTTGAAAAGGAAGTACGGCGGGATTACCGAAAATGGGATACCGTGAAACATTTTCATGAAGAGATAAAGGCCCGAAACCGTCCCAGAATACGACTTAGCGAATCGTCACCCAATTGGGGTATCAGCATCAAGACCAAGGAACGTTTGGAAACCAAGTCAGGCAAAGGCTTACATTTCGGTGTTGTAATCACACTACATGAAATCACGGGAGTAAACCGAATTGCTGAATTCATGCAGCTTTGTCGTGCAAACAACTGGTTTGTCAATGAAGTTGACATCCATGCTAGGGTTGAAATTCATGAGAAAGCTGAAGCAGAAGTGGAATTTGATGAGGATGAAATGTAAGAAGATGCATTCTTACATAACACAATCCCTGACCAGGAATAGGAAGCAAGGCAGAAATTGAAAATCCCTGCCTTGCACCACATACCATCAGATCTTCATGGGAACAAGGTCCAGGTACTCCTGGAGTGTTCCATCCCGTAAACAAGTCTCAATGATGCTCCTGCCCAAAGGATTCAACGCTGGGGTGAGGAACTTCTTAAGCTCTTTCTTGAAGAAGGAAGAGAGAATTTCGACTCCTGCATCAAATCCTTCTGCCCCTACCTCTCCCTGTCGGTTTACTTCGAGCAACTCCTTGGGGATATACTCCCCGTCCACTTTCACACTATCGAGAGAATACCCAAGAAGCGGACTTCTGGAGGGCTTCAATTGGTGTGGCTGAAACTTTGCACTTCCCCGTCTTGAGAGGTACTCTCTTGCTATCCATTGGGGCATGAACCCTACCTTGTAGATCCCAATATGCTGATTGGGAACCAGGATATACCGGGTACCAGGAAAGTCAACAATCTGCTTAAGCAGAAGATTGGCCTGGTCAACCATCCTTCCTGTAGCAAAAGGCCAGTAGGAACCAACTCCCTCACTGCTCATACCCTCAGTATCATTGATGCTTGGGTTATCGTGCCCTCTTGGAGCAACCAATCGCCATAACCATGCAAGGGAGGGAGGCAGCATATGGAACATGCCGATAATCCCGTAGGTGGGATTCTCTTTCGAGCAAGGTGGGGTTCTCACCCCGAAGCTACGAATATCAACTTCAACCGGTTCATTGACAATATTCGGGATCAGCCTTCTTGGCATGATCACACGGGGATTGGGACAGGGTTTTCCTGGCGCATCCATCGTATGCTCCCAAATAAGACAGGTTGAAAGAGGAACTGTCTCATAATTCAGGAAGATAAGGGGCTCCTGAAGATGGACACACAGCTCCTCCAGATATGGGTCGGTGCCATACTTGGTAATGTGGTTTGTCCGAAGGAACCAACCATCCTCAGCATCCTTCACGACCAGCTTTCCACTCGAATTCTGTAGATCCGGATGGCATAAGGCCATATCATCAGTAACTGGGCGGAGCTCACATGGCTCTTTCAGGGCAAGATAGGTTTTCTCTTTCGTTTCTGTGTGGGTACTGAGCAGAATCTTTCCATCCATCTCTCGGTGGATCTTCTCGATCATTTCGCTCTTGCCACCACCACTGGCCCCTTCATGCATGATGGTGATGATATTATCGTAGGGAGTAATGACCCTGACAGTGGAACCGTGGGCGGTAACCCACCCTTCCTTCTCTCCTGTGGTCAGCAAGAGTCCATACACCCCTTTCTTTGCACTTGGGCCAGGATAGAGGTTGTATGCGAACATCTCGTAGAGGAAATCCAACCTGTTATGGACAACCATCTGCTTCCCATTGAAATGGGTGTGTCTGAATGTGGGGGCAAGATAGATAATTGCCTCAGGGGTGAATCCTTCAGGAATTTCTGCCGCCGGAATAAACTTCTGCAAGTCAGCTAGCCCACCTGCAAAAAAACCAGCATTGCTTGGAGCTACCAAGAGGGAGGGAATCTCCTTGGTATCAAGCCCTGTAGAGAACGGCATCAAGATCAAATCTGTGGTGGCAAGCCACGCAAAGGTCTCTTCCCTGAGTGAAGAGAAATCTGTCGTATATCGATCCTTGTATCGAGGCTTGTCTGTTGCTCCTTCGTCTGCGATCAACATGCAATCTGGATCACGACGTCGCATATAGGCATCATGATAATTCACTACTGCACCATTCTTGCTCCTGACGACTGAAACTTCGGCTATGCGCCCCTTGCCTGGCACATCATACGCTACTTCAAAGTGGTTGCAGCCTTTGCCCCCCATGGCGAGTTCCAGGAGTTCCTCTCTGGTCTCAGGAACGGTGATTTCCATTCCCTTATCTACTATTGCCTGCAATTCTGCAGGCAATACCATTCTTTCAATGTATTTGTTCATAGTATTCCCCTTTCCATGTGCCAGGATCCTATCTCCTGTCCATGGTGTTATGCTTTTGAAATGTTCCCACCCGCTCTTCCTCGCCTTGGTTCAGAACAAAAAAAATCCAGCATCCATCGGTAATAACCGATAAACACTGGACTACTTCAAGACTGGTTTATAACCCTTCCTGTTATCTTCCAAGAGGATCAAGAGACCCTCTGCTTATTTGTAAAAACGTGAAATCCTACTTGGAAAAGCTCTTTTCAAGATTCCTATCCAAGGTAATGATGACAATCTTCTCCCCTGTTCGTGTGCTCACATCTGAGTGCAAGCTCACAATCTCAACATCGATGACTTCCTTGATCGTCTGCTTGAAATACTCACTCGCACTTTCAAACAAGCTGGTTCGGATCTGCTTCAATAATTCCACTCCTTGACCACTCTCTGCCAGCTTCTGTTCAACTTGGCTTAGGAAGCCCTTGAGTCTAATGATTATCAAATCCTGAAGTATCGTTGTCTTTATCTGTTTCGGGCCACGACCCATGTAATTGATTTCAAAGGTACTCACTGCTTCGCTTATTTGCGCTTCCATTTGCCCCTTTGTCATTACTAGGCCTTCTCCTTACTTTATATGCGGATAGAGTAGAGACAAACCCTATGTTTGTCAATATTCCCTGATTCTTGGTGTACGTTCTATAGAACTTGATAATTACAATCACTGTGGCCGATACTCGTAGTATCCCCGTATGGTACTCTGGAGACGATGCGAATACTGGCATGAATACAATACAGAACATAAGGAAAACAATAATTTTCCGCATGATGCAATCTACTCTGACGCTACTATACTTTTACCACAGATATGTTGGAGTCAGATATTAGATGACGAATGAACAAACATAAAATCCGATGGTGTCATCATCCGAGGGCGGTCTATCCCAGACTCAAGGAAGTCTTTATCTCCTGTCAGAATGATATCCACGTCAGAGACTATCGCACTACGCAATATAGGTCTGTCCATTATATCGCGTATCAACTTTTCCTCTTTTACAGGTCTTTCAGGAGTATCAACTATCTCAATTGAAAGAAGAGAGTTATAGATGAACGACTCTAGGGCTGGAAGCTTATCAGGAAATTTCCTTGTAAAAATACGCTTCATCTCGTCAAGGTTTTGCTCACAAATAACAGCTTGAAATGGATACGTATTGGCTTTCCAAAAAGCTTGTGCTGGTGTGCTGTGGGGAAATAGTGCTGCTGAAATCAAAACGTTCGTGTCAATAAGAACTTTCATTCAATATTCTCAGAGCGGAGGCTTCTCACAAGAGCCATCACATCCTCATCATCTTCCAAGCCTGCCTTCTGTGCTTCACCTGCCATCTTATTTTGTAGAATCTCCATTGCATAGAGGGCTGAGTTAATAATCCTCACATTGCCTCCATCCACTAGAAAAGTCACACGATCCCCGGCTCCGATGCCCAAAGCTGTCCTAACGTCCTTGGGGATGGTCACCTGACCTTTGGCCATCACTTTTGCATTGTCAATAAATTGCTGTGCCATTTTATCCTCCAAAGTAGGGAATTCCCTACTTTCAATGTACCATGGGCGTCCCATATTGACAAGTCCTCTTTTCAGAAGTATGTGGCATATGAAGACCAAGAAATCTCCAATCTTGCTGACTATTGCTGATCCTCTGGTTCTGTCTCTCTTGGAGCTACACGCTCCATAGAGAGATTTGCATAGGCGAATATTGCTACCACAATGGGAGTCAACCAGCAGAATATTGCATAGGGAGCATAGGCACCCGCTGATACACCCAAGGCTGAATACACAAAGACAGCACTGCTGTTCCATGGAATCAAGGGAGCGGTGAGGGTACCTCCGGCTTCCAAGGTACGGGTGAGGTTTTTCAGTTTAAGCCTCTGGCTACGATAATTTTCCTCGTACATTTGCCCTGGGAGTATGACAGCGAGATATTGGTTTGCACTAAATATATTTATCAAGATTGAGGTAAAGATGACGGTCACCGTCAGATTACCGACCGTGCCAACAAACCGGGATAGTTTCAGGACAATACTGTGGAGCATCCCTGTCCGGTCCATAATCCCGCCGAGGGCAAGAGAGATGAGGGCGAGGATGACCACGTTATACATGCTCTCCATGCCTCCTCGGGAGAACAATGTATCGATTTCCTCACTCCCGGTGTTACTCACGTAACCGCTATGGATGGTTTCAAAGAGTTGCTCCAGACTACCTCCCTGGAATAGAAGCGTTGTAATTCCCCCAAGAATAAGCCCTGTTATGAGGCAAGGGATGGCAGGTACCTTAAGAAAAATAAGGATAATAACTGCTAGTGGGGGTATGAACAACCAGAACGTGAAGTTGAAGTGTTCCTGGATACTTTCTGTATAGGTTGCCACCTCCCCCATCGCTCCACCTTCAGAGACAGTGAATCCCAGTATGGTGAACACAACCAAAGAGAGGGCCATTGCCGGAATCGTGGAATAGAGCATATGCCGGATATGATCAAAGAGATTAACACCAAGCACTGAAGAGGTCAGGTTGGTGGAATCAGACATGGGAGAAATCTTGTCACCAAAAAAGGCCCCGGAGACGATAGCACCTGCACTCATGGCAACTGGGATGCCCAGTCCTTCACCGACACCAACAGCAGCTACTCCGATGGTTCCGATTGTTGTCCAGGAACTCCCGGTTATCAAGGACATCAAACCACAGAAAAGGAAGATGAGCGGGAGGAACCATCGGGCTGTTAGTACCTTAAATCCAAAATACATCAGCGCCGGGACAATACCACTGGAAATCCAAACCCCTATGAGTATCCCTATAATCAGCAGAATCAACAACGCGGGTATCGTCCTGCTGATCGCCCCCTTGAATCCTTCCCTGATTATTTCCCAAGAACAACCACTTGCATATGCACATATTCCGGCTGTAGTCGCACCAAGAAACAGTGCAAAATGGGGTTGGGTGTCCAGCATGAAGATGGAAACCCACAAGGCTATGCCTGTAATGACAAGAGGAATCAGGGATACATAAATCGATGGCAATGGAGCTTCTTTCTTAAACATGAAATGACATCTCCCAAGGTGTTGTATGCATACTACAGAGAATAGAAAGCAATATACTCAAGTTTACGTAAAACCTTATAATATCAATGCTTTCTAATCTGGTACGCTTAGTACCACTTTACCAGCAGGAGATATAATGTCAACCGCCATCCATGTAGTTATTCTGGGGAAGATAGTTCCAGATTATTTAGCTGTGCAATAAGGACAGAACCTTTACCTTCGACTAGAATCCTCTAATGAGAGATATCGCAAGTACCCATACTTTTTATTATGCATCTGCAAACTGCATCATCTTTCGTCCACATAGAACTTTGCTTCCAATGCATGTTTCTTATCTTTGACTGAGAAACGCTTCCCTTGCGTGATACCCGCATAAAGGAGTATCTGCTATATTCCGGCATGTATATACTATTTTTTTATAAATTTCTAAATTTATGCCGATAGTATGCTATACTATTACTAGGGAGGATCTTATGCGGTATTACTCAGTCGCAGAAATTGCTCAAAGATGGTCCATGAGCGAACGAGGGGTGAGGAATTATTGTGCTCAAGGCAGAATTGAGGGAGCATTCCTGAAAGGGAAAACCTGGATGATTCCTGATGGAGCTACCAAGCCTGAAAAAGAAACGACATCGCAGAGAACTTCCTCTTCTCTGTTGGCTCGCCTGAAGGAAGAGAAGCACTCCAGGAGGAAGGGAGGTATTTACCAGAAACTCCAGATAGACATGACCTATAATTCAAACCACATGGAAGGAAGCCAGCTCACGCATGAACAAACTCGGTATATCTATGAAACCAATACCATCGGTCTTGAGAATACCATCTTGCAAGTCGACGACATTGTAGAGACAGCGAACCATTTTCGTTGCATTGACCTGATGATTGATCGAGCAACATTCACGCTTAGTGAGGCGTTTATCAAACAACTGCATGCCATCTTGAAGACAGGTACCAGTGATAGCCGAAAGGATTGGATTGGCATAGGAGCATATAAAAAACTCCCCAATGAGGTTGGAGGTTTTGAAACAGTGCCTCCTGAGCAGGTCGCAGAACAGATGCAAGCTTTGCTTGCCTCCTATCACTCAATCGAGGAAAAGACACTTGATGATATCCTTGAATTCCATGTTCACTTTGAGCTCATTCATCCATTCCAAGATGGTAATGGACGGGTCGGAAGATTGATTATGTTCAAGGAGTGCCTCCGTTCAAACATCACTCCCTTTATCATAACCGATGATATGAAGCTCTATTATTATAGGGGTCTCAGTGAATGGAAGAGAGAAAAGGGATTCCTTCGCGATAGATGCCTCGCTGCGCAGGATACGTTTAGGCAGTACTTGGACTACTTCAGGATTCCTTATGATACGAAATCCTGATATATGGAAGGCTGGGTGCCCAGAGAAAGGCACCCTTCTTCCCTTTTCCTACCTGCAGAACACCTGTACCGTAGACTCATCAGAGTCCACGTCGATGCTCATCAGCTCAAGGGCTTCCATGATCTCCTGCATGTTCTGTGCATCAATTGCCCCAAAGTCAAAAGGAATGCCGCTATCGTGCATGGACTCCTGGATCTTGTCCTGAGCTTCGGTGGGAATCAACTTGGAGATGTTCAACCCAGCCTTGACCAGTGCAAGGGGGACCTTGACCGAAACCCGCTCACTGGACTTCCCTTCCTTCGGTTCTACTTTTACATAGAGGTACTTCCCCCGGATATCTCCTGGTTGGGTTTCCCTGATGCTTTCCATCTTCCCAGAGTCCTTTTCCATGGCTGAGAGCAGTTTCTCCGCTTCGTCGGGGGTAAGTTTCCCCTCACTGAGCATATGCAATATTCTTAGTCTTTCTTCACTCATTTTTTTTCTTCTCCTAGATTATGTGAATCTCTATATCTTTGTCTTTCGATCGAAACGCAAGTTCCGTTCCAATGGTAGCACTCAGGAGTGATGGCAGCGCCTTGATCAAGGGAAAGTAAGAGCGAGCCTGCCTCGCTGTCCCTGGAATAAGTAGAAGGATGAAATATGCAACCGCACCAAGTATGAGGACAGGAACAAACAGCAAGTAGATGAGTCCCAAGGGAAACCAGAATCTATGGGGTCTTTTCTCCCCCTGTACCCTGCAATCTAAAAGCATTGGTAGCATTATTCCATCTCCTTCAGTGCATCACTGGCAGTAATCTCTCCCCGCTCAATCCGGTCCAGGACACTTGATATCGGACTGGAAACCTTCACCGTGACATCCACGATATCAAGCTGGTTAGCAATGCGATTTAGGCGGTTCTTCACCGTTGGGTAGCTGATATTGAAGATCGACTCCATCTGTTTGATCGATCCATTGGTCTTGATGAACGCTGCAATGAAAATCTGGTCTTCCATGCTGAGCTCTGCAAAGGGAGGCAGCTGGAAATTTCCTTCTATGGTTATGTTGTCCTCTGGTACCCGTACCTGGGTTATTACGAACTTCTTTCCCCCGGTCATCGAGAGCAACTTTTGCCAACTGTGTTCCATAACGACTCCTTAGATGTATTCAATCTAAGAGGGAATAACATAAAAGTCAATATTTATATATTAACTTTTTTAATATTTTTAATAGATATTATTAAGATTGTTAATTTTTATGTACATTATATAGAATATTAGTCTATTCTCGTACCAATTCTACGAATGCGACATCAAGCAGTTTCCTCTCTGATACACTGCCATGTCTATCCTTGGTTACCTTGAGCAGTTCCTGCCACCCCTCGGGGCCAACCGGAATGATTATGATACCCTCAGGAGCAAGCTGATCAAGCAGTGGTTTTGGGATGTTTTTTGGTGCTGCGGTTACCATGATCCGGTCAAACGGGGCATGCTCAGGCCAGCCAAGGTTGCCATCGGCCACTCGGTAGTGGATGTTCCTATATCCCAAAGAACTTAGTCTCTCTTCTGCCTTCTTGCTTAATTCGCTGATTCGTTCAACCGTATACAGCTCACCAGAAAACTCAGCAAGGAAGGCACTCTGGTAGCCACTGCCCGTTCCGATCTCCAGTACTGTTTGGGTTTTGTTCAGTTCAAGTTGCTCGGTCATATAGGCAACCAAGCTTGGCTGGCTGATGGTCTGTCCATGTCCGATGGGAAGTGGACGGTCAAGGGAAGAGAGGGCTTTGTAGGGTTCATCCACAAAGCGGGAGCGGTTCAGAGAGGAAAAGAACTGCAAGAGCTTCTCATCCATATACACAAGCATACCACCGGAGTAAGACAATGATAAGAGACGAAAGAGTCAGAGATTATCCAAGAGGTTATGAACCATAAATAGTCCATCATTTTTGATGGGGTAAACGAATTTCTCTGTTATTCTTTTCACTTTTGAGGGAGTAGACCGTTACTTCCTCATTTCTGAAAGGGTATCACTAAGTACACGAAAGGTACCCATTTCCTAAAAGCAGTAGAACTATATATACCCATTGAACGGCTTCTTGTGTTCAATCAGAATCATGTGGACTTAATAATACACAGTTTACAATGGCTTCTTTTAAAAAGAAATGTCCCCTTAAGTTTGTTTTAGACTCCTTATCAATAGGCCTCTAAAAGCTGATCGTTGATACTTATCAGCCCTATTTATTGCAGGGGAGGAATCCCATTGTGATTCCCTCTGGAATAGGTATGCATCCCGTCTTGAATTTCCCTCACTCTCTCAATCTTTATGAAAGCAAAATCGTATTCCATGAGCTTCTCTTTTTCCTGCTTCTTTATCTATTTTTAAAAAACCATTTTTTTATCACTACCCGCGGAACAACAAAAGAAAAATACTAGCTAGCATCGACAACCAAAAAAGATTAGAATCAATGAAAAATGGTAATTTAACTCATAGCAATGTTTCTGATAGGAGTATCAATGATTTGTCCTAACTGTGGTGCTTACTGTGCCGTAGAATCAAACTACTGCTCACAATGCGGGGAGTGTTTGCATATAATATGTTTGAATTGTGGACGAGATCTTCTTACAACTGTAAATTTTTGCCCTTACTGTGGTACAAAAAATCAAATTCTTGATGAGAAAGAGGCAACCTTACCCAGTGTACCAGAATCTGAAGAAACTGAAATAACAGTTGGAACATCCCCCCAGTCCATGCACATTCAATTTAATGATCCTGCATATTCCAAAGAATCATACGATACCTTAGATATTGAACAAGAAAGCCCAAGAAGCTCTTCACCAATAAAGACAACCTCAATATCTAAGATAAATATTAAAAACGACCATAACAATGATATACTTAGTCCAATAACCAGCACCACTGATGACGGAAAAGTGCACTGGAATACTGTGATTGATGGCCTTCCCTTTAGATATGCTACTTTCTTTTCATATATTGGAGTTTGGATTGGAATTCTCATCACAATTATTAGTCTATTTGTCTTCTATGACATGATTATAACTTATATTGTTATCATTCCTTTTCTAATTATCCAGATATTTATTGCATTAGGATTATACAGATTCAATCTTCGCTCTTATCTTACTCTAATGGGCTTAACATGGGTCTCAGTTATCATCTATTTCATAGCACTCTGTTTATCCCTCTTTTCGGGAAGTTTTCCATTGATCTTTTCAAATGTATGTTCAATGGTATTCTGTGTTTTACTCTTAATATATTTCTCGAAAAGAAGTAAGGCTTATAAATAGAACTGAATGTCTTTACTCAGTTCCAAGGCAAGTTGCAATACATGAGAAAGGCAGGCCGTTGTTATCCATTGATAAGATTCAAGAATCCACCCTTTGAAAGCAAGTCCTTCATCCTGTTCTTATGGATAATATCAACATCGAACTAATTAACTGAATTAGTTTGATGCACATATAAGGCTACAATTGAAACCTATCGTCAGCAGTCTATCTTACGCATAGAGTGGCCAATGAATCCCTCAGTCTCTCAAACTCAGCATCCTCTGTATTGATGAATATCCCAATTTGTCCAATGGGGTACTCTCTCTCTACTGTACAGGGGCCGGTAATGGTCATTCCTGCAAAAAGATCGTACCAGGAACCGTCAGGAAGGGTAACAGCACGTGACTTCTTTCCCTCTTCCAGAATGGGGGCAACCAACAGAGAACTACCCAATAGATACTGGTCGTAGATATCAGCGTATACACTACCAAATGCATAGAACATAGGCCTCATCATCGGCTGCAATGTTTCCTTGGAAACAGTTGCTTCCCTGACAAGATACCACCTGAGTTCATTTCTCATGGCGCTGTAGCGTTTGGTAATGGAGAGCACCGCTTCTCCATACAGCTCAGCCATACGCCATGGACTTCGGTCGTTGATACGATCTTCGCTCTTCATCACTTCACTGAACTGTCCTCCTACCGGCTCAGAGTGCCACTGCATCACAGGAACCAGAGAACCCAGTTCATAGCTTCTGAGGTATAGTTCCATGGAGGGCATTGGACCGGCGAACCCGCCGATGTCAAAGCTCCACCAGAAGATTCCTGAGATTGCTGCACTAAGACCCGCATTCAGAACTGCTTTCAGCTCCGACCACCGGGAGAGCTGGTCACCTGCCCAGAAGAGCATAGAACCTTGTGCACCCAGATATCCAGCTCGGCTGAAGGTAATACGCTCTGGGCCGATGAACTCCTGATACGCCTCAATATAGCTCTGAGGGTAGCGGTTACGCATCTCCTTCCCAGTTGAGCCATCATGGAAAAGGACATCATCTGCGAGGATGCACTCCCCTCCGTCAGTCTTGAACCCCGAAAGCCCCATATCCATCAGATACTTTCGTTTGGAGAACCACCAGTCTCGTGTTTCTGGGTTGGTGAAATCGGGAACCATGGAGCCAGCGAACCAGTTTCCTTCAGGAATGGTGTATGGGGTTCCATCCCTGTTCAGTACTACGAGTCCATGCTCACGAACGTAAGCGAGGTCCTCCTCATGACGCGAGTCACGCCTACCTTCTTCCAAGGCCTTGAAGACAGGACATTGCCATAGAACGAAGTGAACTCCTTGATCGTTCAGCTTCTGCACAAGTTGTTTGGGATCAGGCCAGAGTCCTGGCTCCTCGCCGAAGGTATAGAATGTCGATTCATCACTCCAAGCTTCCACTACCAAGACTGAAATGGGAAACCCATGCAAGCGTGCAGCATCCAAGGCTTCAAGCACATCCTGCTCGCTTCTCCATCGGTTTGCACTTGCCCACTCTCCAAACACCCATGGTGGGGGAAGGGCTACCCCTCCAAGGTAAGAGAGTAGCTTTTTCAGGGTTTCCTTGGGCGTCCCGGTTGCAATAACGAGAGAGTCTTCAGGAGAAAATGCTCCTTGCAAGGTGAGCTGAATACCATCCTCGTCCCCTTGCGACTCGATGGTAAAGACACGGTTACTCTGTACAAGAAAAGCATACTCATCAGAGAGGAACAACGGCTGAGGAAGATAGGTATGGGTACCCTGTTGGGTAAATACTTCCTCCACCTCGTTTCTTCTGGAGTGTGAAAGGAACTCAACACGATCAAAATGCTCCCCTGCCCCCCAGAGATGTGTCCCTTTGAACTGAAGCCGTACACTGTCCAGTTCCTCAGCCATAACAACACTGGATGCCTTTGCATCCAAATAGATAGATTTCATCCTTTTACTCCTCCAATTTGGAGACCACTGGCGAAATACCGCTGAGCACCAATGTAGATGATCAGAAGCGGGACTATAGAAATCAGGGAACCGGCCATAAGCAGGTCGTACGCTGTCTTGAACTGCCCGGAGAGGGCATTGAGTATGATAGGAAGCGTATAGTTCTTGGGACTGGTCATAAGAACCAACGGCAAGAGATAGTCATTCCAGGCATCCATGGCGATAATGATCGCCAAGGTTGCGAGGGCTGTCTTGCAGAGCGGGAGAAAAATCGTGATAAATGACCTGAATAATGAGGCTCCATCAATGGCAGCTGCATCCAGGTACGCATCCGGTATGTTCATCATCTGCTGACGCAGCATGAACACCGCAAAGGCCTTAAAGGTATAGGGAAGAATCAGGGCAAACAAGGTATCCACCAGATGCAGGTCGTTCATGATCAAGTAGAGCGGTATGAAAAGAACATGACTGGGAAGCATCATGGAAGCAATAAAGAGCATGAACAGAAACCCGCTCCCCTTGAAGCGAATCTTTGAGAAGGCGAAGGCTGCCATGGAAGAAGAGAAGAGTGCAACCAGCACCGCACCAGAAGTTACCACCAGCGAGTTACCGATGGAGCGGAGCATCCCCGTAAGGGCAAAGAGCTTTTCGTAGGCTTGGAAGGTGGGTTCCTTGGGGAACCACTCGATGGGAACGACCAACAGTGCCCCCCCACTTTTCAGCGAGGTGGAGATCATCCAGAGAAAGGGGATAATTGCAAGAATTCCCAGCACAATTGCTAGTAGGTGATAGAGGAAGACTTTCGCATGTATTTTATACATCATAGTTGACCCACCTTCTCTCCCCTCGTTTCTGGATATAGGTAAATGCCATGATGATCACGAAGAGAATCCAGGAGTATGCGGCTGCGTACCCCATCTTTCCGTATCGGAAAGCATACTTGTAGATACGCTCCACCATAACCATCGTTGCCCCATTCGGCCCGGCATTGCCTTCCTTGGTCATAACCATGACCTGGGGAAAAAGCTGGAATGCATTGATCATAGAGAGCATCGAGACATAGAAGAGCACAGAGGAGAGCAACGGCAAGGTGATGCGAGCAAATACCTGAGCTTTTGATGCTCCGTCGATTCTTGCAGCCTCGTAGTACTCTACGTTGATACTCTTCAAGCCACCGAGGAGGATCATGGCATAGAAACCCATGTCCTTCCAAATTGAGGCCAGCACAATGGATGGCATTGCCCAGACCTCGCTCTGCAGCCAGAGTGGTCCTTCAATTCCTATGATTGCAAGTGCGTTATTGATCGGCCCGTATACCGGAGAGAGCAACCATTTCCAGATCAAGGAACCGGCGACCCAGCTGGTGAGCACGGGAAGATAGTACACAACCCGGTAGACATTGGCCCCACGATTCGGTGCATTGATAATCAAAGCCGCGGTCATGGACAGGGCAAGCATTAAGGGAAGATAGAGGACAATAAAGTAGAGATTATGGGACAAGGCTCTCCAGAACTCAGCGTCACCCAAGATTGCCTTGCTGTTCTCCAATCCTACAAAGTGCTCTGCAACAAACTTCAGGAACCCATCAGTCAAACGCACCCTGGACATACCTGACCAGTTGGTTACACTCAACATCAGCGAGATAATGATCGGAAGTATGGCAAAAAGAAGGGCACCAAGCAGGCTCGGAAGTAGATAGGGAAGAGCAACTCTGATTCCCCTTCTGCCCTGGATACTCATAAGACCTCCAGAGGCATGGCCAAGAAGGCCATGCCACTTAGTTTTTGGTTACAAAGAAATCTTGGCTTCAAGTTCCTTCTGACATGCATCAAGGGCAGCTTTTGCACTCTGCTTACCGGAGACAATCTGACCCAAATAGCTTTGGATGATTGCCTGCATCTCTGCCTGCTGAATACTTACCGGTGGAGTTACCAGGTAGTCGAGAGAGGCGAATACCGCTTCCCTGTTCTCAGGAGGAGTGATGGAGAGATAGCTGTCAATGATCTCAGGATAGGTTACCGGGGGAAGTTCCCACGATGCTTCAACCCTGAGTTTGGTAGCTTCCTTGCTTCCTGCAAGGAACACTGCCAGTTTTGCAGCCTCAGCGGGATGCTTACTGGTCTCACTCACCACATAGGAGTTGGAGAAGAAGTGCGTGGCCTTCTGCACGTTACCTGGCTCGATAGCGATATCCCAGTCGAACGGGCAATTGGCGGCGAAATCCCCAAAGGCCCAGATGCCGGTCACAAGCATGCCCAGTCGGCCGCTCTTGAAGAGGTCCCAGTCGCCCATGCCTGCCATATCAGCATCGGTTGGCATGATCTTGGAATCATTCTGCCAGCCTGCCATGAGAGAAGCTGCCTCAACGTTTTGGGGAAGATTGACGGTGAAGGCTGTTCTCTCAGCATTCATCAGAGATCCACCATTCTGCGCAGCACCCTTATAGAATTCATGGAATGTCAAAGGTCTGTAGAAGCCCCAGATATTCTTACCGAGGGCCATGATCTTCTTGGAGGCAACCTCAATGTCCTTCCAGGTCCAGTCAGAGCTGGGATAAGCCAGGTTTGCCTGGTCGAAGAGCGCCTTGTTGTAGAACAGGACCACATTACTGAAGGAGTTCGGTACACCATACTGCACACCTTGGTAATTGAAGGCATCGAGGGCGGTCTTATTGAAACCGCTGGTATCCCCAAGTAGCTTCGTTACATCTGCTAGGGCACCTTCGCTTGCGTAGGCAACAAAATTCTCATAGTTGAGTTCGAACACATCTGCTGCGTTGCCCCCAACCACCTTGCTCTGAAGCTGGGTGAAATAATCATCGTAACCAATGGTCTGCAACTCAACCTTGATCGTTGGATTCTGCTTCTCGAACTCTGCAATCATTCCCTTAAGGGCTTCTCCTGAGAGTGTCGCTTCTGAACCGGAAAACTGTTCCAGTTTCAATGTAACAGTGCCCTGAGCAGCCTCTTTTGTTCCTGCTGAAAAAGCAGGGAGCAATACGAGAACCAGAACAAGGGCGAGTGAGAGAACGTTTCTCGTTGTTTTCATTACAACAAACCTCCTGGTACAGGCATCTTCATTTCTTGTCTGTACAAACCGCTTCGAACTCACTACAATTGGATTTGCAGTGATACACCAGTATGACTCAATCCGATGATCCGAAGCCCCGCACGGCTTCGGATTATCAATTTACTACCAACTTCCGTACCGATTCCCGCTCCACCAGAGAGACAGGTAGTACAATATTCGAACTACCTTCCTTCTCTTCTATCGCATCAATAACCAACTGGGCAGCAATACGCGCTTTACTATCCACATCCTGACGCACTGTGGTGAGAGCAGGTTCCATGTTGCTTGCCATGAACCCATCGTCAAATCCGACCACCGAGATATCCTCAGGAATCTTCAGCCCTCCCTTCTTCAGTCCCTTGACCAAGCCAAAGGCAAGAATATCAGCAGTGGCAAAGACAGCAGTAGGCCTATCAGGGGATTTTGCCAAGGATAAACCCAGTTCAATCCCATATTCATAGGAGATGGTACCTGAGTAGACATATCTGTCATCCTGTGACAATCCATGGGCTGAAAGCGCATGCTTATACCCTTTCAAACGCTCTGTATTTACACCTTCCTTGGTCAAATACCCGGTAGCTATCCCTATGGTTCTATGCCCCATCGAGATCAGGTATTCGGTTGCAAGGAATCCCCCATTCTCATCATCAATGGTGACTGAGCTGAGCTCCTTGTCCATTCCGTAGGAATCAACAAGGACGGCAGGGATTCCATTCTTCTTCAACCCCTTGATGTCCGACTCAAGCTCAACTCCAACGATGACTATTCCATCAAGACTTCTCTTCTGTGCCACATCCAGATAGCTTTCATCGGCAGAGGTTCCGCTGATGAGGATGTTGTAGCCCTTCTTCCTTGCCTCATACTCAAAGTTTGAGAGGAAGGTACCATAGAAGGAGTTGGAGAACATCAGCTTCGTCTCCTTCTCTGTCTGGGGGATCAAGAGGCCAAGCAGGTGGGAGTGTCTCGAGGCCAAAGCCCTGGCTCCCAGGTTGGGAACATAGCCCAACCGCTTGATAGCCTCTTCCACTTTCTTGATGGTCTGGGGCGCAATGACCTGGTCTGAACGTTTGTTTATGATGTAGGAGACCGTAGCCGTCGAAACCCCGGCTTCCTGTGCGATGTCCTTCATGTTAATCCGTTTCGTTGCCATTCATTGCCTCACTTATGCGTTTAAGTTAAGTATTGAACTCATTTACTCATTTGTCAATGAAATCTTTTCCAAGCGGCTACCTTTTGTATCACAAACCACCCGATATCGCTCTCCTTTGTAGGTGATCTTGCTCTCTATCTGCTGCCAGGAAGCAGGCAAGGAAGGAGAAGATAAGACACTGCCAGTGAAGCTCAGTCCCATTACCCCAAAGAGCACTGACTGCAGGAAGGCTCCCATGGCTCCGATATGCAGCCCTTCCCCACTCGTGTTCTCCATGAGCTCCTCAAGGTCGAGGAACATAGCCTTCCTGAGATAGTGCTCGCCTGCCTCCTTCAAGCCAAGCTTGTAGGCAATGAGGGAATGCATACCCCAGCTTAGGGTGGAGTCATGGCTGGTAATGGGTTCATAGAGTGACCAGGCGTTCTGTGCTTCCTCCTCACTGAAATACTCGGGCAGCAGGAGATAGAGCAGCAAGACATCGGGCTGTTTTACTACCTTGTACCGCTGGAGACGGTCGAAGCAGATCGTATGGTAGAGAGCCCTACCACTCGTCTTGTGGGCTTTCAGATCGAAAGGTTCCTGCAAGAGGAACAGATCATCCTCAAGGTAGGTCCCTTCTTCCTCGCTGTAGAGGATGACAGCCTTGCTGATCATTGCCTCAAACTCAGCTCTTTCCTCTAAAGAGAGAATGAGTGCCCCTCTCTCTGCAGCTGCGAGAGCCAGCTTCATCGTATGTAGGGCCATGCAGGTGGTAAAGGTATTGTTCTTGGTCACCCCGCCATACTCGTTGGGGCCTTTTACAAAGAGCATCTCATACCGGTCTGTTTGATCAATATAGGTAAATCGTGAGGCCCAGAACCGTGCTGTCTCCAGGTAGATTTCAACGAGGCTCTTCTTTTCAAATGCATGGTCGCCGGTGGCTTGTACATACTGATCCATCGCCCACACGATATCGGCAGTGACATGGACTTCACACTTTCCGGTATCCCACGATTCACACTGCTCTGAGCCGTCAAGAGCACTCATCCAAGGATACCGTGCCCCCTTCAGGTTCAAGGAAGCAGCATATGCCTTGGCTGATGAGAACGTCTCTACACGGTAGGAGAGGATATTCTTGGCGACTACTGGATTGGTGTAAAGGTAATAAGGAAGTATGAAGACTTCTGTGTCCCAGAAGTAACAACCTTTATAACGGCTATGAGTAAGTCCCCTGGCCCCGATGGAACAGCCCTGCTCTGGTTCATTCTGCTTCAGATTGAAGAGAGCCCAGCGAATGGCGCACTGGTCTTCCACCGGTCCATTGAGGATAATGTCATGTTCTTCCCAGAACAGGGCGAGTTCTTCTTTTGATTCCTGGTAGAGTCGTTCATAGTAATATCCTTCCAAGCTCTTTCCTTCCAAACTGACCACTGCCTCCAAGAAGAAGGACGAGCCAGCTTCAAGGACGGTTTCATAGTGCTTCAGGTTACCACCCTCACTCCCAGGAACAGAGGATTTAAAACGCTTGGTGTAGGTGAAAGAGAGGGCGTCATGGACACTAGAGCCTTCCATGAATAAGATTCCATCCTCCCAAGAGAATCGGCACTTCTTCAGTAAAACAAGACTCTCTTCATTCTCTACGGTCTGGTCATCGTTGACCGGGAGGTTCATAACAGAATTGTCGATTGCATCGTCTACAAGTAAAGCAAACCGATTCTTTGCCTTAAAGACAATTCGGTGACCAACCAGGTCCTTCTCTTTAAAAGAGACCAATCTGGAGTATGTACAGGAATACTGATCGGTTTCCCAGGTACGGGTCACTACCCCTCGCTTCATGTCCAGTGTTTGTTTGCTTCCACTATTGGTGAGTGGTACTGAATCAATAAAGACGGACAAGCGTAAGGGGTCGGGCAAGTTGACCATGTCTGTAATGCCGCTCTTGATGTACTCAAACCCTCTAGCCTTGTAGACCCCATGGTTCTCGCTTGTATAGGTATCGCCGGGCAATACTGCCCTGAGGCCGAACCTTCCATTGCCTTGGTAGAAGATACTTTGGCAGAAGCGTTCATTCTGCTGGGTTATGTCTGTTTCAATCTGCCAAGGCAGGTAGGTATTATGTTTTCCACTTTCCACGTGCTTTCATCTCCCCGATGAGGACATAGGCGAGGTATCCAGCGCAGGTGGCAAATGCCTCACCTGTACTCGCGTACCCACTGTGCTCATCAATGCTTTCACAGGCGATCCCATGGTCCATTGGTGCATGCAGGAGCTTTTGGATAGCAGCTTCTGTATGCAAGACCCTGACTTCATTCGCCAGACTCAATATCCAGGGATGAGGTGCATGCGGACACCCAATCGCAGCAAATTTGGTTCCTGCAAATGAGTACTCATAGGCAGGGTTGGTGATGGTAGAGACCGTATTCAGGTACACTTCATCTGTGAAGGAGGTAATCCCGAAGAGAGGGAGGAGTAAGAGACTGCCAGGTGGCTCGTCATAGATGTCATAGTTCCCGTTCCCATCGGTAGACCAGACGTACTGTCTCTTACCATGGTGGTCTTTAACCAAGTGCATCTCGATCGCACGCTTCACAGCTTCTTTTCTTTCTGTCCAGTGGGAGGTCTTCCCGTTCCAATTCCAGGAGGCAAGGATGGAGAACACTGCATGGACCAAGGCATTGTTGTAGGTAAGCAGGGGGTAGACATGCATGTCATCGGTTGGCTGGAGGAAGGTCTTATAGAGTCCTGTTTCAGTCTCAACTGCTTCCAATTTACCGATGATGCGATTGGTGAGGGACTTGATATCACTATCTTCCAGTATTGGCTCAGAAGTCTTCTTGATATATGCGTCGATGGCAAGAATGGGGGCGCAGAGCTCATCGAGCTCGAAGCCTGGTTCAAGGATGGTTCCATCAATATACCTACTGTGGATCCCTACATTCCTCTTCTGCCTGGTAGAGACGTAGTAGAGCATCTCTCGTGCGAGTTCCTGGTCAACTTCCAGGATTGCCGGGAAGGACCAGAGCAGGGAGTCCCGGTCCCAGTAGGCTGCGCTTACGTAGTAGCGCGGGCTTCTGCTGGTCACCAGGACGAGTTCCTCGGTGTCGATGGTTCTTCCGGTTGCGTAGTGGATGGCAAAGAGCAGGTTGCTGAAGAGGGTCTTGTCCATCTCTCTGTCTCCGGTTGGCCTGATGATGGAGTCCAGATACAGAACTTGCTCTTTATAGAGGGCCTCTACTCCTTGCCGGGAAAATTCCCGTGCACTGGTGACTGCTGAGACTTCCTCAAACCCTACTCCCCAGTAGATGGCAAACTGTGCATTTCCTAAAGCAGGAACTTCCAATGGGGAATCCATGGTGAAAGAGATAGAAGGATCCTCGCAAAAAACCCAATCACTTCTGCTAGAGGTAATCGGGGCAAGCGCTAAAACAGGGAATCCTGAGCGGATGTCAAAGCATGGACAGTTTGACCAGTTAGTCTTATAGGCGTGCATGCTGCCTTCGAAGGGTTTGCTTTCATTAACGGTATGCAGGACTTCAGCGATAGAGCCTGTTAGGGTAATCCTTGCATCAAGAGACTGCTCTGTTTTGTTCTGTATCGTAATTACCTGCACAAAGCCTTTTTGGTCTTTCGGGGAAAGTATCTGGTAGGTAGCGCGATAAGAGGGGGTTTCTGAAGAGAAGGTTGGTATCCAGTAACGGTCCTGGGTGAATGATGAAAATTCTGAAGGAGTTCCGTTGACAGAGAGTCCGAGGTGAAGGAAGGGTTTCTCCCCTCCCCGAAATTCGATCATGCCACGTTGAGCCATGGAGAGGACGTTAATGCTGAGTACGTCACTGTTCTCTTCTATTTCAGGGATTGCTATGTATTCATTACCGGTACAGATCATCGGGAACCTCTACTTATGCGTTTAAGTAATTATTAGAATGGAAGATAGGTTCTGTCAAGGAAAAAGAGAGAATTTCATGAAAGGTCGTCCTCTACGGTTTTTTAAGAGTGCTCTGCAAACTGATAAATCCTTGCATTGTTCTCAAATCTGGAAAGGATGGAAATGGCTTCCTTATGAGGATAATTCATTTCGTATACCATATGACAATATAACCTTGCATATTCTGTCTGAATGTTGGTAGAGAATATTCCTGGGTCATCAGTACCAAGAACAATAGGAGGTATACAGTTTCCCTCTTGCTCCCAGCGAAGCCAAGTCCAAAGATGATAATCAGAGATACTACTATTTGGCCCAATCATGATATTACTCGTAGGTAAAGTTTCAATCACAATCTCCCTAGAATGCATCACTTTAAGTATTGCTTTTTGAATATTTCTGATTGATTCTGATGTGAGTAAATTGTTACTATATTCAAATATATTTCTTAACCGCTTTCTGTTATTCATGTCATGATAACTCAAATTCCCGTCTCAGTTATAACTAGGATTTGAATAATTCTTTTAAATAGTTGCAGATAATGGCAGAAAGTACGTGATAAATGACCTGAATAATGAGGCTCCATCAATGGCAGCTGCATCGAGGTACGCATCCGGTATGTTCATCATCTGCTGACGCAGCATGAACACTGCAAAAGCCTTAAAGGTATAGGGAAGAATCAGGACAAACAAGGTATCCACTAAACGCAGGTCGTTCATGATGCAGGCTTTCTGTTGTACTATCAGCAGGATTATTCTTTCCCTGTAGCAGACAAGGTTACTCTATCATATCCAGAATTCTTCTTGTCCTCCGGGTGAGGTTCGAGCCCTATTATGGTAATTTCCTGCTTGTCTGGGCCATATATCCAGAAAATCCTGCCGGCTCTGCTTGTTTTATTCTCAAGGTAAGATTCCCAGACTTTTATTCCATACCGCCGACTTAAAGCCTCAATTTCATGACTATTAAGACCTGGACGCCTTGGGTTATTTGCTAAAAGACACATGGCTTTTCCCATTTTCTTGTATAGGAGGTTTTCACTTACTGTAAGAGTGCCATTCTCTTTTCTCTGTAAAAGATATGTCCAAAAATCTTCCATTTCAGGAATCCCCAGCCTAATAGTAAACATTGACATAATACCTTATTCTGGGGAGAAGGATGAGAGATCAACCGGTTTTGAAACTCTACCCTGCTTGAGGCTTTTCACAGAGGAATCCATCATAGAGAGTGTGTTCTTGGAAATCTCAAAGGGAGAGACCAAAACTCTTGGTTCAAGAATGATCCGGCCATCCTCTAGTTCCTCTACATGGTAATGAGAATACTTACTGCCTCGCAAGGTAATTCGTTTTTTCATATCAACGGAGGCATCATATTTTGCTAATATCTGCATTTGCATGCTCCCTTGTGGGATATCCCACAAACACAATGTAGGCAATCATGTCAATTTTGTCTAGTACTAGAGAATCAATAGATACCTATAGAAATAGATTAGAGCTGATTTGCTAAATACATTCTTTTTGGAGTTTCCTTAAATTCTGGTCTATTAAGCTGTAACTTACAAAATTTAGGTTGCTGACTTTCTGTAAGGGACAGAGATCTCGCTGATGTTAATATCCAGAGACTCACAAAGGGAGATGACCTTCTGGGTCTTCTTGCAAGGGTGCCAATCACCGGCGAACTTGTTTGCGCGTACCTTGGTGAGCAGCTGCCTCAGGTCTTCAAACGAGATGTCCTTTTCCTTTCCGTGCAAATAGATTTCCTCGATTACATCCACAGTCATCATCAGGGACAGGTGATTCAAGAAAAGCCATCCCTCAAAGGACTCGTTGTTCCTGAGATAGCTGTCGTCGTAGTTCATCGTATCCCCATACGTCTTGAAATACTGCTCGATTGCCTGGCGCTGCTTGTAGATCGCATACACCTGATGGGCATTGAGCTCCTTGCGGTTCGTCTTTATCGACAAGGTTCCCATTTCGGTGGTGTCACCGTTTTGGAGGGCGTTCTCGGTGGGGACAAGGGCGGCAAGCGCCTTGTCGCTGACCCTTGGTTGATTACAACAGCAGCAGTGTATGGATATACCATTGTCACATTTGAGAAATTTGTAAATGTTAATACAAGTAATCCAAGTGGAACTCCAAAGATACCAAACATCGCAGAGAAATTCCATGTAAGAACAACCGATTTATTCCATATGATCAGGGACTTGGGTGTCAGATTATAGAAATTGGTCAGCAACATCGACAACCATTCAGTAATCCTGAATTGCTTACTGCTAGCCAATGGACAGGTGATTTTCACATCACACAATCTTCGTCCACTTGAAACATTGGATCGCGGGTTTATTGCGTTCACGACAACGAATCCTTAAAACCGTTTTGTCCGTCTGATAAACGTCAAAGAGAACCACAATCTCCGAGACTTCTACTACAGAGACATTATGCTTGGTGAACAAAGTGAGGAATTATATGAGCAAACAAATAACTCTGAAATAGCACTTTCATTCAGGGAGGCTGGAGAGTACTGTGACTCGTAGGAAAATAGTATTTGTGATTGTAGAGGAGGGTACTGCAAGTAGGCTCCGTTACTCATGGATAGCCAACCTTTTAGAAGAATGTACCACTATAACCGAATTTAGAAGGCCATACCTCAACTTTCCTATCCAATATCACCTCGCATGTAGTTTTTTACCCTTATTTTTATCATTCATGTTGCATTTTATACCCTTACATTTAGCAACTTATATGATATACTGAGAGTATGAAAAGAAGAGAAGAAGCATATCTATTGGAATGGTATAGGAATCCCTATCGTAAGCCCCTCATAATCCGGGGTGCGAGACAAGTGGGAAAATCAACATTGGTCAGGATGTTCTGCCAGAAGAACAACCTCCAATTGGTTGAAGTCAACTTTGAGCAAAACCAAACATTGCATAACCTCTTCGCATCCAATGATCCAATCAAGATCATTCAATCCTTGGAAATCCTGCAGAATGTGAAGATTGATGCAGAGAAAACAGTACTCTTCCTCGATGAGATTCAAGCCAATCCTGCTGCAATCCTTTCCTTGCGATATTTTTTTGAGAAGGTTCCCGCTCTTGCTGTTATTGCAGCAGGGTCTCTCCTTGAATTTGCACTTGAACAGTATAAGCTGTCCATGCCTGTAGGAAGAATTGAATACTTCTTCATGGGACCCATGCATTTCGAGGAGTTCTTGGAGGCGGTGGGAGCCGACCAGCTCCTATCGTACCTACAAACCTATTCATTGGGAGAGGAGATTCCTCAAGTTATTCATGAGAAGGCTTTGGAACATCTTCGGACCTACTACCTATTGGGAGGAATGCCAGAGGTAATACGCGTATATAGGGAAACAAGATCATTGCGAGAAGCTGATAAAATCAAATACTCCATCCTCAATACCTATCGTGATGACTTTGCTAAATATCAAACACGGATAGATATTTCAAAACTACAGGAAGTGTTTGACAAACTGGGGAGCACTGTCGGAAAGAAAATCAAATATGTCGAGTTGCTCCCCCAGGACCGCAGCACGGTCACTGACAGGATACTGACCTTGTTCGAGTATGCAAGGATTTTGTATAGAACCTATCATTCGAGTGCAAACAATCTCCCCTTGAAGACAGAAATCAACCAGAAGTATTCTAAAGGCATTCTACTGGATATCGGCCTCTATCTGACATTTCAAGGATTATCAATCGCAGATATTGTCCAAGACAAAGGTCTGTTTTTCTCATGCCAAGGAGCCCTGGCAGAGCAGTTCATTGGTCAGCACCTGCTCTATAGCCAGCCTGGCTACATGAACCCCGAGCTCTATTATTGGAACCGGGAGAAAGCCCAGTCCAATGCAGAAGTTGATTTCCTCATCCAACAAGGCAATACCATCCTTCCCATCGAGGTAAAATCCGGGAAAACAGGTACCTTAAAATCCTTGCATGTGTTCATGGAAACAAAACAACGTTCCATGGCTTTACGGTTTTCCACCAATACCCCGGTAGTAGAGACGGTGAAATCTCCCCTACCAAAGTCCGACTACCGCTATACCTTGGTAACGCTACCACTTTACCTGGTAGGGCAGACCAGACGCCTCATGAAAACAGCATTGGGTAAGTGATGATAATGCCACTTGCATCCTGGTAGTTAAAATTTATACTTTTTTATCTGCTTACAATCATCCAATGAATGTATTTTTCGTTTCACAAATATGGCAATAGTGCCACATCTATCAAGTGGGGCATATAGGGAAATACTATTTCATCTATTCTAATTCTCTGGACAGTATCCAGTCCTGTGGACAACGATTCTGCCTTCTTGACCAATTGGATAGCGCTGTAATCATGAGCTGCCCAATATAGGAGAATTCTGACAGCTAAGGCTTCCCTTTGGTTGCGTTCATCTCATTAGCGTTTCCCAGTATCTGCTTGCCAGCTGCACTGATCCGGTACTTTTTCTTGCTGCTTGTGGGTTTTTCAGGAATTGTCATCTCTATAACTTTGATACCCAGGGTTGGCTACATATAGAATTTTCGCAAAGGCTCTGCATCCTGCAAATCCTCTCGACTCATTTCACCCCTGAGATGCTTCAATACCTTCGTGACTTCCGGGGTAGAAAAGGTCACAGTAACCCCCAGCATTGGATCTCAGCAGTACCTACCCCAAAACCTAGACCATCTTCCACAATACCTTGCGATAGAGAAACGGGATTATTACCAATGAGAGAGCAAGGGACAACAGGAAGAACAACAGGGATCCCTCTATTGAGAAACGAGCCATCCAATAGGAGGGAAAGGGACTGAAAAGATACTGATACCTGTCATGAAACAAGTAGGGAATAGGTAATCCCAAAAGAATAAGACTGGAAAGCTTCCCCATTGCCATTCCCTCAATCTTATTATGCGAACACGAGAAGATAATCAAACCTGCAACAACTCCCGTTAGGGCAGAGAGTATACACATGCCGATCTGCTGGGAGAGGCTCCACTCTGTGAGATGGAAGAACTGCAAGAGGATAAGGGAGGCAAATCCCGCCATGGCTGCGGGGATTGCCAGATGGGAAATAAGATACCCATGGCTTTGCAGCGGTGTTACAGAGAGATAGCGTGTCAGCTGTTGCTCGTGTTCATCAAGCATGACCATCGCTGAGGCAAAACAGAACATATAGGGGGAGAGTATCATCAGCAGGAGATCGAACAGCCGATAGTATGGCTGCAGGACAAAGGCAACATCGAAGTAGGAACAAAGCAGTGCTTCCAGGGAGGGGATGGCAAACCTGAAGAATGCTCCTGCAAGAATTGAAGCAAAGCAGACAGCCAGCAACATACCGTCTGTCACTATCTGACGAACGACCAGTTTGAACGACAGGAGTACCCGCTTCATCGCTTTACCCCTCCTAGTGTGTTGAAGAATGCTTTGGTTGTCTGGACTGTGTAGTACAGCACACCAGAGGTCCAAAGCAGAAGCGAAACACCCGCGAGTGCACGATACTCACCAGACAAGCAGAGCTCAATAATGCTGATACCGGGATGAAGCAACAACCACGGGGAACCTGGGCGAAGGATATAGAACGCGGCTGGAATGGAGATAACCAGCAAGCAGGGAATCGTGGCAAAGATAAATTGGTTGAGTGTTTCCGTCTTCGTAGCTAAAATCAAACCCAGTGAGGAGAACAAGCAAGAACCAATGAAAATGGTGCCACCTACCAGAACAGGATGCGCTACCACAGTTCCAAACCCTGCAATGGAGAGAGCGACGAGCGTTGCAATGATGGACAAGGAACAGAGCTTGGACAGTACATACTCCCCTGGCCTCAAAGGAGAAACAACAAGACTGTGCAGTGTATGCTCATCCTTCTCGAACTGCAGGATCGCTCCCATGAAGAACAGACCAAGAACTGCAGGATCGCTGTAGATCATGAGCACTGCCACCCTTGCCTGCCATTGCTCGCCTACCAGCTGCAGGATGAGCACATAGAGCAAGGTAAAGAGAGCGTAGATGAAGTAGAAGCCATAGCGAAACTGGAAGCGGATATCACCTTTAAGCACAGAGAGGAATCTCATTGCAGTTTCCTCCCCGTAAGCTCGGTGAAGATGTCGTTAAGCGTAGGCTCACTACTGTGAATACTGAGAAGACGGTTCTCCTTGAGTGCGTTCAAGAGTTCAGTATCCTCACCAATTGAGCTCAACTGCGTACAACGTTGGTACTCAGTACCCTGCTCTTTATATGAGTAGGAGACGGTAACCGCTCCCCTACTCATGATCAGGTTTCTCGGACTGTCGAGGGAGCGGATACTACCATCGACGATGAACGCAACCCGGTCGCAAAGCTCTGTGGCATCATACATATTGTGGGTGGTCAGGAGAATGGTGGTGCCTTTCTCTCGCTGCTGAAGGATCAGGTCTTTCATTACCCTGGCATTCGAGGGATCGAGGCCGCTTGTTGGTTCATCAAGAAAGAGAATCGAGGGGGAATGAATCAAGGCCTTGATGAAATTGAGACGGCTCTTCATGCCCTTTGAATAGGCAGAGACCTTCTTATCTGCCTCTGCGGCCAGTCCCACTGATTCAAGCAATGGTTCGATGGGAAGTGTGTGCTTGTACAACGAGGCAAAGTAAGAGAGATTCTCTCTCCCTGATAGTTTTTCAAACAGGCTGGGAACTTCGAAATCCACCCCAATATGTTCATAGAACGCTGAACCACATCTCCTCGGCTCAACAGTGTTCACTACTACATTTCCCTTATAGGAAGGGATCAGGCCCGTGAGTATCTTCTGTACGGTGCTTTTTCCGGCACCGGAGGGACCAAGAAAGCCAAATATCTCCCCAGGCTGTACGGAGAATGTCATACTCTCTATAAAGGGTTTGGCAGTATAGCTGAAATTAAGATTCTCTACGGTGATCATTGCTTTCCTTCCTCCAATATCTGAGAGACGATTCCTCTCAGCAATAGGCGCATTACATCATCAAATACACTGGCCCCGATTTCTTTTGTATGCAGCATCATAAGAAACGCTGCTCTCAGTGCACCACTGAAAATCGTCAGTTGTGCTTCATCAAGCTGTACGGGAAGGAACGACAGGAATCGGTCCATGTTCAGATCATCGGTCTGTGCATGTTGGGTAATTACCTCGGGGGGCAGCTTACGGATCAACAATTCCAAATCCTGTCTCTGGATCAGGGTTGCAAGAAAGGAACCCTCTATATGCTTGAACAGATCAAAAAGAATGGCAGTGAGGGTCTCCACACCTAAGGGTTGCGCTGTACTCTGTAGTGTGGTTATCAGGGAGTCCTGGATCTCATCATGGAGTTCCATGATCACGTCAAAGAACAACAATTCCTTGGAGGGATAGAACAGGTAGAAGGTCCCTTTGGGGATATTCACCCGCCTCACCAGCTCATCGACAGTGGTTTTCTTTACTCCCAATGTCTGTAAACACTGGGCTGCCTCAGCCTTTAGTCTGGTTTGTATCGATGCTCGTTCTTGTTCTGATAAGGCCCTAGGCATGAAGCTCTCCCATTCCTATTTGACTATTTACTCTATTTTAGTCATATAGTATGTAATGGAGATGAAGTTGTCAAGATTACCAGTCTTCTCAGCAAATCTTATACGTTTTCCCGTTTTGGCTTGCAGTGCTTCCCTAGCTCAACAAGTGAATACAATTCGCAAAAACGTCCTCATCGTTTCATTATTTCAAGAACTTTCACCACCGTGGTGAAAGGAAGACTCGGTGGAAAGGGGGGAAGGAACGACTGGTACGCCAATTCCTCATACAGCTTTGAAGTAAACGACCCTGCCCTATTCACCATTGCCCGAATCTTTTCCACGGTAAATTGAAACAACACACCTTATTGCAACAATATTATTTCAATTTGCAAATCTATCTTGAAATAAGGAGCGAAAATCATGGTCGTTATTGCAGGATAGCCCTACCATCAATCAGGAGAAAATACGAGTACACTGATCAGCATTTCCTCTTTCGTGTACTTTCTACAGCTGCTGCTATGCTAGAAGTAGCGTACCGGTCGGACCAAGAAAGCCCAAGTCTTCGTAGCAAAAGAACCAATATTGGAATCAAATTCTAGCGCAAATGCAGTACTACCATTATATGGTGGCATACCTACTTCCGTTGAACTCCAGTAGGACCCTGTCGCTGTAAAATTACCAATTTCAGCAAATACCGATCGAATTTTGATTAATTCATCCTTTGAAGGAAGGAACCACTCGTTATGCCCTCCTGCTGAGTAATAACGGGCATTATATGCAGCAAAAGAGAATGATGAAGCTCCCGTCGAGGTCATGATCTTATTGGAGTTCGATAATCCTGTTCCATAACCCTCTGATGTTCCAACTACGGTAGTCGTGCTACTCGACCAAGGAAATCCAGTAGGCGAGAGATCACTCTTTGCTGCTATTAAACCATCTGTCTCTTCGGCAAGATCGGAGCTTGTTGAGATATAGGCAACGATACCCCCTGCATAATAGTCTCCGATTGCAAGGGGTCTTGGACTGAGAGCAATCTCTGTTGCAGGCCCTGGTGCATGGGAGCTTGTCTCTTTCACCCTGAACCGAATCTTTGTCGCAGTTGTTGCAGCTGTAGGCATGTAGAGTACCGCCCTTCCCCGACTATCGATTACTAGATCTGAATAAAAGAGATTGAAAACCCCATAGTAGGCAATGTGTGCCTCGATTCCTGTTTGGTTGGGGGAGAACCCGGCTACATTGATGATCGTCTGATCTTCATTTGAATTGGGGAAATATGCATCTATGGTACCGCTGATGGCAGGGCCGGCAGGCTTTTCTATGGTAAGCATTCCCGTATCACCAACATCGAAGCTGTAGTTGCGGGCACTTCCTTCTGTTATACGGATCGTGTAGGTTCCTGCAGCAGAGGTAGATGTTGTTCCAGCTGTTGCCGTAGGAGGGGAATACGACGCGAAAGTGCCAGCGCTCTCTCCGCCCACAAAGCCGGTGACATTGACGGAGAAGGCAGGCTCAGCAGCCCCGTATGCCCGCGTATAATCTCCCACCGTTGCAGTCAGAACGGCTTGGGTGATAGAGGCTTTTCTGCTTGTATCGTTATTCAGGTAGTAATTACTGGTATCAGTCCCACTGATGGTATAGGAAATGGCAACAGCCTTGTCACTGCCTGCATACTCCGTGTCATAGGATGCCAAGACAGAGTAGAGAGATACACTATCTCCTGCAATGACTCCAGACAGTGTTCCCTCTGAGGTGATTTGTACTGTGCAAGTTCCATCATACACCTTTGATGCAGGGAATAGGGTACCAATGACACTCAGTTGCTTACGTTCAATGGCTCCCCAACTTCTATCCCAGACTGGTGGGGCATAATTGCTTGCATCGGGTCCGTCCAATGTGTATTTAACTGTGATCTGATTAAATAGTCCTCCACTATAAGAATAGCTAACGTTGGCAGACCCGTACTGTGCATTGGCTTCTACGGTAACGACATCCCCTTCGAGAACACCAGAGAGCGAACCTGGAGTGACTGTACCCTGTACGGCAGTTGTACCATCATAGGTCTTTGTAACACTTTCAAAGGTAGGAGTGCTTATCGTAAGCTCCTTTTTTAGAATAGCACAGGATGGAGTTGTGCTCCTGTCAGCTGGTTTGAGGTAGTTCTCCTTATCATCTCCATCGATGGAGTAGGTAATGCTGATCTGTTTGCCTGTTCCTGCTATAGGGGTATCATAGGCAGCTGTTGCCGTCACGGTCACATCGTCGGAGGAAACCTTCCCAACAAGTGAAAATGTGGGGGTCTCTACAGAGGTAGTACCGTCATAGACCTTGTTGGAAGTAAGCGCAAGATTCGACACATTCAGTTGCTTTCGTGTAATTACACCCGTTTCTGTTGCAACCGAGTTACTTGGTGAGAAGTAGTTGTCCTTGTCTGTTCCGCTCAAGGTATACGTGAGGGTAATGGGCTTCGCTGTTCCTACATCCTTCGTATCGTAGGTGGCTGTAGTCTGTATCGCTACCGAATCACCAGAAATAATACCTGCAAACGTGCCGTATGAGTTTATTGTTGCAGAACGAGAACCATCATACACCTTTTCTAAGGCAACGGTTGTCTGTGAAACCGTGAACTGTTTCTTGATGATAGTCCCCCTATAGGAGGAATCATCAGCAGGCTTGAGATAGTTGGCTGCATCATCTCCACTAAGCTCGTACTTGACCGTTATCGTTTTGTTATCAGCTACATTTTTGTCAGCGTATGCTGCGCTTGCATCCAACCTGGCGCTGTCGCCGGTCACTACACCAGAGAGGGTGCCAGTGGAGTCGATCTGGGCGGTGTTATTACCGTCATACTCCTTGTTCGCTGTGATAGTGGTACCTGATACCGTAAGCTGCATCTTGGTGATAGTCCCCCTACGGGAGGAGTCATCAGCAGGCTTTTGGTAATTCCCGGCATCAGTGCCATTGATGTTGTATCTGATCGTAATTATTTTACCATCAGCTGCAGATTTGTCAGCATAGGTTGCGGTTGCTGACAATGTTACACTATCGCCTGTCACTACATCAGAAAGGGTGCCGAAGGAGTTGATCTGGGCGGTATTAATACCGTCATACTCCTTGTCCGTGGTAATGGTTGTTCCCGAGACCGAGAGGAGTCTCTTCTGTATGTCACCCGTTACTGTTTGGTTCCCTGGCTTGAGGTAGTTCTCGTTATCATCTCCAACGATGAAGTAAGTAATGGTTATCTGTTTACCGGTCCCTGCTGTAGCAGAATCATAGGAGGCTGAACCACTCACCGTGACATCCTCACTCAAAACTTTACCTGTGAATGCTACAGTGGAAATGGAGGCTGTAATACTACCGTCATAGACCTTGCTTGTCGTTAGGTCAGTTGTTGAAACTGTGAGCTGCTTCTTGGTAATCTCTCCACTGAAGGAAGAATTATCAACTGGCTTGATGTAGTTGGTGGCATCAGAGCCACTGAGTGAGTAGCCGACAGTAATCTGCTTTCCACTTCCTACGCTCTTGTCAGCGTATGCTGCGCTCGCTGTCACGTTGACACTGTCGCCTGTCACTACATCAGAGAGGGTGCCGAGAGAGTCGATCTGGGCGGTGTTATTGCCGTCATACTCCTTGTTTGCGGTGATGGTGGTACCTGATATTGTAATCTGCTTCTTGGTGATAGTCCCGCTATAGGAGGAGTCATCAGATGGTTCGAGGTAGTTATCTGCATCATCACCACTGAGTGCGTACCTGACCGTGATTGTTTTATCTGTCGCTGCAGATTTGTCAGTGTATGCTGCGCTCGCTGTCACGGTGACGCTGTCACCGGTGACTATACCAGCGAGGGTACCAGTGGAGTTGATCTGGGCGGTGTTATTGCCGTCATACATCTTGTTCGCTGTGATGGTGGTATCTGATACCGTGAGTTGCTTCTTGGTGATATTCCCCCTATAGGAGGTATCATCAACCGGCTTGAGGTAATTCCCTGCATCAGGGCCGCTTATCATATAGGTTACCGTAATAGGCTTATTTGCTCCTGCCCCAGCAGAATCATAGCTTGCCTGGGCACTTATCCTTACATCATCCGTTCCTTGAATGCCAACAAGCGTTCCGGCTGTAACAGTACCGCTTACAGCTGTTGTGCCGTTATAGGTTCTGTCCAAAACGGTCAGCGCTGGACGTGTAACCGTCAGCTGAATCGGTTGGTAGTTTGGTATCGTAACGGTACAGGGTGCACTGGGGTATAATCCATGTGCAGCGGCGTACCTGATCTGGTAGGTTCCTGATCCTAGGATTGTTGTCCCTTCACTACAGGCTGTATACGGTTCATCCGCTGAGGATGAGAGTGGTCTGTACTCCATATGGGTGGTGGTTCCTGTCAACTGGCCATCAGCGCTGTCGAAACGCTTGGGAGCAAGCAAAGCCAAGGTTGATGTCTCCGGGGCTGGCTGGCTGAATACGACCAAGAGGGTTTTCTCTACTATCTGTCCTTCCTTGAGATCGACTTGTTGGGTACCGACACCCAACTGATCACCCTCTTCACTGAAGGCAGTCACCGTAACAGTCCATACTCCACTTTTTAGCTCTGAAAGAGCATGTCGAGGTGGTGCAATATTGTTTATAGTGAAGCGTGATGTTGTATTGGTGTGTACTGCCTCCAGGCTATAGGAGGAAACTTCTACATCAGGAGTATCTAAAACTATGGTCAGGCTGATGTTCCCCAACCTCTCCAACATGTCACTGCAACCGGAGAAGAAGAGCAAGGTTGCGATGAACATGAAAAGACAAAGAAGCAGTGCTGTTTTGGGTTGTTTCATGATGATCTCCTAGAAGTTGTATCGAAGCCCAGCTTGAATGCCCATGAGCGTACCAAAATTACCTTTCTCGAAGAACAAAACGCCCAGGGGGGCGATGAGCAGAGAATACGTATCAGAGAGTGCGTAGGTGAGGTTCACCGAGAGGCGGACCTGTTGGTCGATGAAGGTCTCAAAGGACTTTGTTCCATCTTGATCAAAATCAGCATTCAGCAGATGCAGTACCAATCCATACCCGAATTCCGGGGCAACCTGCAGCTTGTCAGTGAGTTTATATCTATATCCCAATCCAACTGACATATTGGCCGCTTGCATCAGGTCTACCCAATCGCAATTCGAAGGCCCTCTACTATAGGCAACTTCCCCATACCCGATAAGGGTTTTTTGTTTATCCAGGGCAAAATTCATTTTCATCCCTGTGCCGAGCACATAGGCGTAGTAGGTGGCGCTCGTATGTATTGGGTAAAGGTTGTACAGCTTCAATTCGATCGAATCGACTATGCTTGTATCAATTGGGTTATTTGGAATGATTTCCCATATTCGCTCTTCTGGGATGTATCGGTATGCATAACTCCTACTCCAGTTTTGTGCGTCTTTGGATTGCTGAATAAAAAGTCGGTCTTGCTTACTGTCAAAGTGCTCAAGTATCTGTACTGGACTGGAGAGCTCCACATCCACCCAAACATCTTTTTCCGCTTCCCCTGTTTGATAGCGGAAAAATGCGTATTCTGACTCACTGGGTATAATCTCGACTCGTACGGCACTGTTTGAGGCATATACCGAGAGGCAAGAAAGAAGAAATAAAAGCACTGTGCAAGTAATAGTCCTAACTCTGGACGCCATGATAGAACTCCCTTTTCTCAGACAGTGTTCATTTGATTCTCTGCCAAAGGCAAAAGAATATGCATGAGACGTTGTAGAATTGAATGGGTAGTACCTTAGCAAGCTCTGCAAGAGAAAAAAGTATATATACTTGGAAAGCGTAGTTTTCTACTTAAAAAGTGAAGACAAAATCTAAATAAGGAGTCGTACGCTGAATTGACCGTCCAGAATGCGGTAGAGAAGCTCTGCGTCATGTTTGGCAGCGAACGCTGCAATACTCTTGGTTCCTATCCCATGGCCATCCTGCACTGAATACGGAAACCCGTCTGGGCCAAGGGTTACCGTTTCCATGCAGGGATTGGAGATTTCAAGCAAGAACCGCCCGACTTGGTGGCAAGACAGTTTTATAAGTCCTCTTCTCTCTTCGGGAAGAAGTGAGACTCCTTGGATGGCATTTTCCAGTAGATTTGCCACGACCAGGGCCAATTCGAGGGAGTCAAAGGGTAATTGGGCTGGTATTGCAAGACGGACATTCGTGAGAAGGCCTTTCTGCTCAGCCATATCCAGATAATAGCTGACTACAGCGTTTACAGCCTTGTTCTCACAATAGATTGTATCAGGATGTGTTTTGATCTCGTTCTGTCTGTGCAAACAGGTGATGGCTTCTTCGATCTCTCCTTGCTGCAGGAGTTCAAGGAGTATGTTGTTGAAATGCCTGCGGTCATGGGAAACCAAGCTCTGTTCATGGGCTACCTTGTCCATGAGCTGCAAGCGCTCTGTCATGGTAGCGGCTGCTTGAGAGAGAAGCGTCCGCTCATGTTGGTTCTGTAGATGCTCGGTTTCAAGGGCATGCATAGCCGTGAGCCTTCTCAGTGAATAGAAAACAGTACCATAGGCAGCCAGGGACAGCATGACCAGAAGCAAGAGTGGCCACTTGGCCGAGAGCAAGGTGTTTTCGATGTCCGCGGTAACGTAGAAGTAATAGCCTAGATTGAGAAATATGCAGATCACCAAGAGTGAGAAGATTCTCCAGTTGTTGGTGAAAGCGTTGTAGAACGGGAGCAGGTACCGCTGAAACGAGAAAAGTGTCAACAGATAGAGGAAGAGTCGGATGAGTGTATGTGCGTACTGAGGGTAAGGAAATAGTTTCCCCAGATGGAAGCTAAGGATGATGATCATCATCATGATGTTTACGGTGGTAAGAAAATTGAAGCTCCACTGCATGACCCCTGTCTTTGACAGAGGTTTGAGACAGATACCCAGGACGATGAACATCACAATGTTGAAGCGTGACAGGCCGGTAAGGTCTCCAAACATATAGAACCAGAAAGTGCTGGCTACGTTAATTATGAAGAACGAGACAGCAATCAGGAGCGTGCTCCTGATTCCATATTTTGACTTGGCCAGGGTGAAAAGCAGCAGGACATTCATAATGGAAGTTACGCTGCCTCGAAGGCTGTTGCTGATAAGATCCTGCATTATATATGTCTCTGCTTTGCTAGATAATTCATATAGGTATCCCGTACTACAGGGTAATGTTTGGTTGTAATAGGAACCATGTATCCGCCACGTAGGGTGAACTTGGTTTTGGAGAACCCTTCAATGTAATCCATATTAACAACAAAAGAGACATGTGGCCGTAAAAAACGTTCGTCTTGTAATAAGCATTCGATATGGTTTGAGAAAGACCCTTTGATGACCTTCGTTGTAAGGGTTTTCGCTCCCATAAGCGTATAGGTGACTGTATGGTCTCTATATTCACAGTACAGTATTTCCGATAGCCTGAGGACTCTCATTCCCTCATGGGTCTTAATTACCCAGGTACCATCATCCGTTTTGGCGAGTTTTGCCACTACCAGATGCAGCGTTTCATGAAATAGTTGTTTATCAATCGGTTTGAGAAGATAGTCGAAGGGCTTGGCCTCAAACGATTGCAGGGCAAAGCCAGGTTCAGAAGTGGTATAGAGAATAAATGCCGACTGGTCGTGCTCACGGATGGTCTTGCCTACTTCAATCCCATTGAACATGGGCATTACTATGTCCAGGATATATATATGGAACCGCTGCATTTCACAGCTTCGCAAGAGTGCATCCGGATGCAGGAATTGTTGGATGGAAGCCCCAATATGATGCTTTTGCATATACTCAGCTGTGAAGGAAGCAAGCAGTTCCAACTGGCCGGGATCATCATCGCATATGACAATATCTAGCATTCCTCATCCTTGTTGCAGAAAACTCATAAGCAGCGTTTATAGTTATACTGGATGAGCAGTTTAAAGTCCATCAAGAATTTCCAAGCAGATAGCATGTGTTTGATTCTGTGATCATTCCGCACTCTGCTTGCTGAGCCTCTTCACAGTCTCATAGCTGAAATGAAGAAAGCTGGCAATGGCCCTAAAGGGCAAGGGCGTCGGATGTGGATAGAAAAGATGTTGGACGTCACCCGGGTTAGGTTCCTCTCACCACCTGATACTCATGATGCTCTCACCTTCAGTGGAGAATGAAGTGATTTGTCTCAAGTGTATCTGATACAACCATGCCTCTATTATTACACTTAAAGCTAAACTGTAATTACATGTGTTAGTTCAAATGGAGGTCGTTGACAGGTTGAGTGTAATACGAAACATTATAGACACGTGTAAAGAATTTATGGACATATGATTGTCATCATCGTCCTTCGTTGCAAAGGGGGGCGTGTTCATCTTCAGGAGGATCAACCATGAGAACAAAAGATTCCTTCACACCATGGGACAAGCTGTATCCCTATAAGGGCACGATGTACCATGCAACGTGGCCTACCCTCAAGGAACTTTTTGAGATAACCGTCGAACGCTTTGGCAGTCGGGTCTGTTGGAAAGAGTTCGTTCCAAAACCTGTTTCCTATACCTATAGTGAAGCCCTTCCCATCGTGAAAGGAATTGCCTCTTGGCTTCTCAGTTCTGGTATCAGAAAGGGAGACAAGGTCATTGTCAGTGGAAAGAACAGCGTGGCATGGGGATTCGGATATTTTGCTGTCATATTCGCAGGAGCCACTGTGGTACCCTTGGACAATGCATTAAGCGATGAGGATTTCATACGACTCGCAAAGTTCTCCGATTCTGTCGCGATGCTTACCGATAGCAACAGACTGAAGAACGTTGCTTCAGAACTTCCCATGAAGGCAGTTGCATGTCTTGAGGAGAACGGGCCGGCTGAATGGATCATGCACAAGAGCGCCGAATATGTCGAGCCTGAACCATGTGGTGAGGATGATATTGCACAGATTCTCTTTACCTCCGGGACAACCGGGACTCCGAAGGGAGTCATGTTGACCCATAGGAACCTTGTCTCAGACATCTTCCTCTCGCAGGCAAACATGAATATTTTCGAGACAGACGTGTTCTATGCAATTCTGCCGATACACCATGCCTATACGCTCCTTGCGGTATTTCTTGAAGCTGTGGGTGTTGGGGCATCCGTGGTATTCGGCAAGAAACTTGTTGTATCGCAGATGCTCAAGGATCTGAAGGAAGGAGAGGTAACCATGTTCCTCGGCGTTCCAATGCTCTTCAACAAGATGTATGGAGCTGTTATGGCTGGGTTGAAACAAAAGGGCAGGCTTGTATACGGAACCATACGGGGCCTTATGGGCATCTCTGGGTGGCTCAAGAGAACGTTTGGCCTCAACGTGGGAAAGCATTGGTTCAAGTTCCTGCTCAAGAGACTCTCGCTCGACACCAACAGGATCTGTATTTGCGGGGGTGGACCGCTTCCTGCATCGACGTTCAGGGGATTCAACGAACTCGGTATTGATTTCGTACAAGGGTATGGTCTTACCGAGACCTCGCCCATCACACATCTCAATCCCATCTATGCGTTCAAGGAATCCTCTGTCGGGAAGGTGGTTGCAGGTACCGAGTGCAAGATAGTCGACCCTGACGAGGATGGAAACGGACTGATCTTCATTCGTGGCCCCCAGGTGATGAAAGGATACTACAAGCATCCCGAGGCCACAGCTGAGGTTCTTGACCAGGATGGATGGCTCAATACAGGGGATATTGGACAGGTGGATGAGGAGAACTACCTTTTCCTGAGTGGGAGGGCAAAATCAGTGATCGTGAGCGAGGGAGGGAAGAACATTTTCCCAGAAGAGATTGAGGACAAATTCCAGCTCTACACAGAGATTGAGCAGCTGTGTGTCATTGGGTACATCAAGGACAAGCAAAGCGCCGGTGAGCATGTGAGGGTCATCATCTTCCCCTCCCAGGCATTTGCCGAAGGAAAGACTGCCGAAGCGATACAGGAGAGAATGGAGCAGATAGTCAAAGAGGTCAACGCTACCCTTCTTCCCTATAAGAGGATAGAGATGGTCTCGGTGGCTGATGAACCGCTATCCATGACCTCATCCAAGAAGGTCCGTCGTGCTGAGGTCTCGAAGCGATATGAGATTGCCTGAAGGTGAAGTGAGAGAAAACACAGAGATACTTTCCGCCAGGGCATGGAAGATAGCCGAGGTTCTGGAGCAACGTTTTCCTGGTTGGGACTCCCGTCGATACATCATTGCAATGCTTATCTATCGGTATCTCTCCCAGGAAATGGAGCAGTTCGCAGAAGATCAACCGGAACTGGTGTTGCATCAGAAGCGATACAGAACCATGGATGACGAGGAGGCAGAAGCGCTTACAGCGAAAGCCTCTTCCACAATTGGGTTCTTCATTCCTCCAAGCGGTCTCTTCTGTAATGTGTATCGGGATGCCCCAAGAGATGGGGATCTGGGGAAGACCTTGGAATGGGTCTTCTCCGATATTGAGGAATCAGCGGTCGGATACGCAAGTGAGAGCGTCTTCAGGAACCTCTCAAGTCATCTTGCTAAAGATGAAATTGAACTGGGTGCTGTTCCCAGAACAAGAAAGCAGAAGCTATACACCTTGATGAAGGCCGTCTCAAGTATCAGTCCAAAGGCCATTTCCGATATGACAAGTACCTTTGAGCACCTGCTTGACCAGTATTCCAGGCCTCAGGCAACAGGAGACGGGATATTCGAAGCACGGCTTGTACCTGACTTGCTTATACTCCTTGTGAGCAGGGGAAGTAAGTCCATACAGTCATTCTATGACCCCTACTGTGGAACAGGTGTGCTCTTATCCCATGCACGCTTCCGCCTTGCCGAGGGGGGCTGTTTGTATGGCCAGAGCGAAATGATACCAGAGTACAACATGGCCCGTTTCTTCATGTTTCTCATCCATCTCGACCCAACTCGTTTCTCATTGGCCTATGGCGACTCACTGACGTCTTTCGAATCCTTTGGAGGACGTACGTTTGACGCAATCGCCAGCATACTCCCTGTGAGGAAGCGATGGGCCAGAGATGAGGATTCCTCTCTTGTAAAGGACAGCCGTTTCAGTCCTGCAGGAGTCCTGGCTCCGAAGGCAAAGACTGACCTGGCATACGTCATGCACTCAGTGTCATGCCTCAGTGAGAGAGGAACGGCAGCCTTTGCCCTGGGCGAAGGGGCCCTGAGCCGGGAAAGGGCTGAGAAGACAATACGAAGCTGGCTTCTGGATAACAACCTTGTCGATGCCGTCATCAGACTCCCGGCCTATGGCCATCATGCAGACACGATGCATCGCCATGTGCTTGTCATACGAAAGGGAAGAAGGGAGGACACCATTCTTTTCATCGATGCATCTTCACAAACTAGAGACAAGAGGCCTTCCTTCATACTGATCAGTGAGATATCCCACATATACAACGAACGAAAGGAAGTGCCCCACTATGCTTGCCTTGTGGACAGGAAAGAGGTCATGGAAAACAGGTGTGATCTCAGGCCTTTCCACTATGTTGAGAGTAGTCACCCTTGCGAAGGGGAAGGGGAAAATTCGCTTATCACAGCCATTGAGAAGACAGACAGTGAGCTTGCATCGTTGGCTGTCCCCCCTACCGCTCTTGCTTCGCTGGGCAGGAAGCTTGATAAGGCCCCTCTCCTTCCTGTTGGCAATGTGGCTGCCATCAAAGGAGGCAAGAACATAAGGTCCCATGCATTCACTGATTCCCCTGAAGGGATTGAATATGTGAGGATATCTGACCTTGCAAACAGTTCCAGTGATTGCCTCCTCGTCAGTTCGTCCGTGCTCAGGATCTCACCGAAGGTAACCACTGCAAGGATGTTTGACAGGGATACGGTGCTTATTCCCAAACATGCCACAAGCATCAAATCGGGCAGGAGGGGGATCTTGGCTAAGAGTTCGGCTGTAGATGGAAACCTTTTGTGCCTTGTCCCACAGGAAGGGGTACGAGAAGAGTACCTGCTGCATGCATTCGGGGCTTGGGCTCGTGGGGTATGGCTCAAGAGAACCAACCACAAGGGAGTACTGCGCTGCAGCGATGCCAATGATGCCATGATCAGGGTTCCCCCTATGGGAGTACAGAAGCAGGTAAGTGAGACAATACGTTCCCTTGAAGCGTCTGAGCGCTTGTTGGAAAAGAGGATCTCCCTGTTGAGAAAACGCTTGGCGATACGTTTGGAGGAACTCATGGCTTCCATTCATGATGCGCCCCACTTCCCTGTTTCTGCTGTTGCGGAAGTCTCGAAGATTCCTGGTTACAAGTATAACAAGTTTGTGAGGTATGCTGATTCGGGTGCATGTATTGCCCTGAGAGGATGCAATGTGAAGAACGGTCGCCTCGATCTGTCAGATGCACAACGTCTTGATGATACGGTCCTGCATGAGATCAGCTCTGCGCTTCTCCATACAGGAGATATCCTGTTCACCTATGTCGGCTCCCTGGGTCATGCCGCTGTGATAGATTGCGATGATCTCTACTATCTGGAGCCTGGCGTAGCCCTGATCAGGGTTGATAAGACAAAATTGCTTCCTGCATATCTGTTCTACTGGTACCTGAACAGCCCCGATTACAGGGTACGTGAGGAAAGGTATGTGAGCAGGAGAAACATTCCTTTCGACCGTATACGAAATTTCAAGATTGGTCTTCCTCCGCTGGAGCGGCAACGAGACATTGTCGAGGAGCTCGAGCGTGAGTACATGGCAAGGATTATTAAGTCCGAAAGAGCATTGTCAGAAGTTCATACCAGTCTTGAAATGCTTGTTTCAAAGCTGGCTCTGTGAACTGGAAGGTAAGCATATGGATATTGATGTCAACAATGTAGGGTATGGGAGCGACCGGATACGGGTTGTCGATTGTGATACGTTCTACCGTGTGAAGCCAGTGAAGTACTTTGCGATCAACCAGGAAATGTCTGCAATACATGCCGATATGTTTGGTTGCGGGCATAGAGCGCTCTTGGACGGTGATCATCGGGCTTGGATGATCTACAGGACCAGGATGTACATACACCACCTTGCTGCATGGAGGACTGGACTCGAGGCTGAGACGTGGTGTCAAGAAGGGCATAGGCTCTTCTTCCCTCGTGCTGTTACGGCAAAGAAAGTGGGTGGAGGGCTTCTGTTTGAGGCATACAACCATTGGATTGTCCTGAATATGGAACAAGGAAGACCCGAAAAGCCGTCATACCTTGAGAGCAGGTTGCGCTATCCGCCTACAAACGAGAGGTGGTTCGATCCTGCTTTTCCGAAGTTCCCTCGACAAGAGGATTTCTCCAAAGGGGTTGTGAGCAGGGACAAGGTGCACATGGACTATTATGACTATGATTACAACAGGCATGTGAACAACCTGAGCTATATTGACTGGATGATGGCCTCCTTTCCCTATGAGCATCTGGATACGTACTATCCTTCTTTCATTGATGTCGAGTGGAAAAGGCAGTGCCACCATGGGGATGCGCTCGTGGTCGAAACGAGAAGCAAGGATGTAAATCAGTTTCTGACCAGTATCAAGAGAATTGATGCTACTGGCCTCGAGGAAGTGGTGTTCCATGCAGTCACGCACTGGAAGAAGAGGCAAACAGTTGTTTGAGAGATACCAATAAGATTACCTTGCCTCTTGCTTGCTAAGCCGCCTCACAGTCTCATGGCTTACATGAAGAAAGCTGGCGATGTCCCTGAGGGCATGGCCATCAGTAACTGCAGCATGGACAAATAGGTTCCTGAGTTCCCTGGAGAGTGGTGATTTTGCTCCTGAGACAACCATGGCACGAAGATCCTCAAGGTTCCGCTTTGCGAGTGTCCGATCCAGAAGACAGGAGAGCCGTTCCCTGGTTTCCTCTCTCTTGTCGATGATGGTGGCAAAACCAACCTGTGGAGTCCAGTTCTCATGTTCGGTGCACTCCCTGTAGCGATCCAGTGCCAAGGAGGGGTCTGGGGAGAAAAGGGAGAGCAAGGTTGTCCTTGCAATTATATAGGTATTTCCAGTGCACACTTCCGTGTGACCACTCCATCGGTATGCAGAGGGGGTGGCAGCAAGGCCGGCCTTGACGGGGTTCTGGACTATGTAGCGGATGATGCTGAAGAGCTTATGGGTCTCCGTCACAAGGTAGCTCTTGTAGCGGTCTCCATAGATGGTTCCGGTGCGGTTGTACCGGCTGTTGTAGTAAAGACTGTAATGACGGTTGAGAAACCAGATGATGGAAGAGAGGGGGACACTACCAACCTTGATGAGGAGGTGGTAGTGGTTGTCCATGAGGGCGTACTGGAGCAGGAGTGCACCGTGGTTGGTCAAGGCGGTGGAAAGAAGACTGAGAAACTCCTTCTTGTCACGGGTGTTCTCGTAGATGTAGTTCCTGTTGTTGCCTCGCTGGATGACGTGATGAATGGTCCCTGGGGTGTCGTTCCTCTTCCTCCTGGGCATATGATCAAAGGCCTCCTACCAGGTGCCACCTGCCATCCGGGCGAAATACAATCCTCCCTGAGAGTTCCATTTCTGTAAGGCACTCCATGACAGAGAGGCTCAGATCAGGGACCATGTCCACAATCTCGCTGGTGGTGAGGGGGTTGCCATTCAGGGCCAGTATGACGTCCTCCTCATCGGGATGGGAGGTGGGTATGCTGTTGTAACAGCCACCGAATTGCAGTTGGTCGTCATAGTAGGCCTTGGCTCCTTCAGTGAGCAGGAGGTTAGTGCCTGAGCTTCTTGGTTCAAGCAGGGTGTTGGGGACGGCCAGTACCTGTTTCCCCTTTTTCAGGGCACTGCGGGCAGTATGCATGCTGCCACTCCGCTTCCGGGCTTCGACGACCAGGAGGGTGTCACACCAGGTGGCAAGTACGGCATTCCTTCCTATGAAGCGGAAGGGCAAGGCTTCCTTGCCATAGGCATAGGGGGTGATGACTGCGCCGGTATCGGCAATCTGCTCCATGAGTTCACTGTGTGATGCCGGCTGGGCTTTGTGCAGGCCGCAAGGGATGAAGGCATAGGTGATACCGTTGTATTCAAGTGTGGTCTGATGGGCAAGGGCATCAATACCGAAGGAGAGCCCTGAGGCAACAATGGTCCACTTTTCAACCAAGGTTGCTACTGCGGCCTTGGTCACCAGGTTCCCGTAGGATGTGCTTGCACGAGACCCGATGACACCTGTGATGGGTATTTCAGGTGGGGAGAGCCTGCCTTTGTAGTAAAGCACCAGGGGTGCCTTGGTATCATTTGTATAGATTGGATGGTAGTGCTGGTGATCAGGGGAGAGGAGATGGATGGAGTGTTGCTCATTGTTGGCAAGGATGGTCTCAGCATCGGCAAGGTTGCGTGTTTTCCAGACGGCCCCATAGGGTTCCCTCCTGCTTTCAGCGACGGAACCATTCCTTTGTTTCTTTGTTTCCAGTATGTCGGCAATGGTAGTGGTGGACTCGTGGAAGATGTTCTCAGGAGTAGAGAGAACTGAGATGAGTTTCCGTTTATCCCTGAGGGGGATGCCCCTCATTTCGTTGAGCCAGATCCAGTAGATTGTTTGGTCATGCATGGTGGGCAGCCTCCTTTTCCAGGTCGCGGGAGAAGAGTGCGTGGATGAGATGGGTTCTCTCAATGGTGGCACTTCCCTGTATGTCGGCAAAGGTACGAGCGAGTTTGAGGGTCTTGTAGCAGGCGCGGACCGAGAGTTGGTCCTTCTCATAGGTTTTCTGGAGGAGAGCGGCACATTTGTCGTCGAGGGTGCAGTACCTTCTAAGCTGGGAGCTGCTCATCTGGGAGTTGGTGGTAATAGGCTCCCCTCCTCCCCGAAATCGGTGTCTCTGGCGCTCACGCGCCTCCATGACCGAGTCCCTGAGGTCCTTGGAGCTGGTGTTGCCTTTCATGAGGTGGCCGTCCTTGAATTCCACCCGGCCGACGTACTTCTGCATGTCGATGCGGTCGAGGATGGGGCCTGATATGCGTTGGCGGTAGGTCCTGATGGCATAGGGGGTGCATTCACAACGTGAGGTGCCTGCGTATCCACAGGGGCAGGGGTTCATGGCTGCAACAAGCATGAAGTCTGAGGGGTAGCGGTTGGTTTGGTTGACCCGGCTTATGGTGACTCGCTTGTCCTCAAGGGGGAGACGGAGGGATTCGAGGGTTTTCCGTCCAAATTCGGGTAGTTCATCGAGAAAGAGGATGCCCCGATGGGCAAGGGTCACTTCCCCGGGTTTTGCCTGTGGCCCCCCTCCAATGAGGGCATGGGAGGACATGTTGTAATGGGGAGCCCTGAAGGGTCTGTTTCTCTTGAGCTCATGGCCGTCAAGTTCCCCTGCTATGCTGTAGATGGAGGAGACTTCCAATATTTCCTGTTCATTCATTGGGGGGAGGATGGTGGGGAGCAACCGGGCCATTAGCGTCTTTCCAGCTCCAGGTATCCCTACCAAGAGAAGGTTGTGATTCCCTGCAACAGCGGCAGCAAGGTAAGGAAGGATGTCGTCATGTCCGACGACGTCGATGAAATCACCTTCATTGCTGGTTTTTTCCTGAAAGATGGGGTCCTGGTCTGTTTTATGGGGAGAGAGATGCAACCGGCCTTCCAGGTATTGGATTACCTCTGTGATGGTACCACAGGCGATGATCTCCAGTCCCGTGACCAGGGAAGCCTCATTGGCACAGTCCTTTGGTACAATGAGTTTCTTCCATCCCATGCGGTGTGCCTGGATTGCCATGGGCAGCACGCCGTTGAACCCGACGAGGGTTCCTGTGGTGCTGATTCCTCCGACACAGGCTATTTCCTGCCAGCCCTCGATCCTTGGCCTGACCTGCTTCGATTCAACCAGGAGGCCGAGGAGCATGGGAAGATCGAGATAGGCTCCCCTCTTGGGGATGTCACTGGGGCTGAGGTTTACCACAACCTTCTTTGATGGGTAGGCATAGGAGAGTTCCTCTGTGCATGCTTCCATCCTGTCCTTTGCTTCCTTCACTGCTGCATCACCAAGGCCGACGATGGTGGTTGCCTGCAGGCCTGCTATGATCGCTACTTCCACTGTAAGTGGATACCCTTCTATTCCGTTGATTCCGAGACTTCTGATGACGGTCGCCACTGTGTTGCTCCTCCTTTCTATAGAGAAAGAGCAGGCAGGTGGGGTTTTGCTTCAGAAGTTGGCGATATTTCTTTAGGAAATGAAAAACAGTGAGCATGAACTGCAGAGATCGTGGTTATTATTGCTCTGCTGAGTGTAAACGGGGACAGTGATTCTTAGTACTGATAATTACTGAAGGGGGTGCTTCTCTACTGTTACATGACTTTGAACATGAGCATCTGTAGGGGGATGACCACCACAAGGAGTGCTGTCGTTACCATCCATCCGGCATTTGCAAGGTCGACATCCAGATCATATATTGAGGGAGGTACCAGCGCGGTAAATCCAACCGGCATTGAAGAAAGAATGAGGATTACCTTCAACGGTAGCCCGTTATCGATGTTTCCAAGGCCGAGGAGATAGGCTGTTCCTGTCACCACAACCGGGACAAGCAGATACTTGATCGCAGATACAAGAAGAGCTGGCTTGAGATAGGCCTGTATCTTGCCGAATTTCATTGCCATTCCAATGGAGATAAGCAAGATCAGGCTTGCTGATGGGATGATCACTGCGTTGAGGTTGCTGTAAAATGCAGGTCTGGGTACCTCTAGGGTGTTGAGCACAAGACCGATGATAATACTTGCAACGGTAACGAGAACGAAGGGGTCAGCGAGAATTTTCAGAGCTTTCCCTCTCTTTTCTTTTTGCTGCAAGTGAGGTGAATAGCTTTTTGCAGCGGGAAACCAGATGGTATAGGAGATGATTTGCTCAAACAACTTGTACATGGCTACCAGTGCAAAGGCAGCTTCTCCCAAGAAGACAAATACCAGAAGCGCTCCGATCGACCCTACGTTGGACATTGCCCCACAACTGAGAAAGGCTCCTTGTTGCCTTGGTTTCAGTCTGATGAGCTTTCCAATGACAAGGGCTGCGAGTCCTCCTGTTATCATTGCAAGGATTCCTATTGCAGGCATGAGCGTTATGCGTACATTGTCGAACGAAAGGATCCAGATGGCTCCTATCGTGGCAATTGGATTGAGGCAGAGCAGTACTACCCTCTGGAGGATTTTCCTTTGTTTGGCAAGAGAGGCATCTGCTTTGATCTTGCCAGCAAGGGCAAGCCTTTGGCTGATGTACCCTATTACCAGTCCTATGGTAATTATTGACAGAGAGAATACGAGTTTCTGCATGACAACCTCATTGAGCACTTACATATAATTTGTATAGAAATCTCATTGTCCACAAAGCCACTGTTTTGTCAAACAGGAGCCGGTTGTTATCTCTGGCTTCACGAATGATTGTACTGGCTCGTATCTATAGGAAGAGTTATAAGGATAGGCTCTTTTCCTGTAGTGGGGTACGTTCAGGTGAGTTCGTGGGATTAATATATTATGCTTATTATTACTATTGCTATTTAGGAGAAGAGGCTAAGCATCGTAAGAACATGAGTATTGGCACCGATACCATCTTGCACTTCCTGAAGTACGGTACATGTTGGTGAATACGTATATACTGTTCTATACTTTCAAGGAAGATGCAGAAACAGTTCCGGCATCAGGATGGTATATGCCGGAGGAGACTGGGGACAGCTTCTGGGTGTGGTTTCACCGCAGCCTGTTGCTTGATAGAGAGGTTTACCATGACTGATCATTCTATACCAAGCTTATATCAACGATTCTTTATCGACAAACAGGATGAGAGGAAGCAACTATTCTTGAAACTGGCTCAAAAATTCCAACCTTCCAAGGGGTTGTACCCTGGGTCGTTTGTCCATATAACACCATCAATGTTTATTCGGGATATGACCTATATTGATATGGACCGAAGGATGAAGTCCTTTTTCGAAGATGAGAAGGTCTCACAGTTTTTGGAAGAGCATAAAACCTATACAGAGAGTCCCATAGTCTCTTGGCATATGGCTGATTATGCAAAACCTCTTCCAATCGAAGAGAACAGCTTTGATATCATGTTTTCCTTTTATGCAGGATTCATTTCCAGGGACTGCAAGAAATATCTGAAGCCTGAGGGTTTTCTCATATGCAACAATAGCCATGGTGACTCCACCTTGGCTTTTCTGGATGATGACTATGCATTGACAGGTGTGATTAAGAGAAGAGGAGAAAACTTCACCATTTCTGAGAACGACCTTGATACCTATTTTATCAAGAGAGATGGTACGAGGATAAACAAGGAAAAGGTTCTTGAGAAGATGACTGGTGAGCATTATACCAAGAGTTGCTTTGCTTATATTTTTCAGTATCTCCCTTCATGAGGTTCTGATCTATGTACGGTTTGGTAGGTGCTTTCTGAGCAGGGCTAGAAAGTTCTCGATTTCAGAGCAAGGCTAACAACATATGCCTCGACCTTCCAGCAACAGATCCTGATGACATACATTTCCCTCTTTGCTATACTCCTTTCAAAAGGAGGATACGATATGCTCTGCATTGCTTCATCTCCATGCAAGGTCTGACAAGGACGAAGCTGCATGGAGTCGTAACCTCTCTCGTCCAAAGGACTTTGCATTTTCCTACCAAATTCAACAAGTAAGGAAGCAAAGTCAATATGAACTTAAAAACACTCATTCACCGGGATCTACAGGCATTTCTCATGCTCTGGATTACCCAGTCATGCTCTCAACTCGGGAGTTCAATGACCAGTTTTGCACTGGTCCTCTATCTGTACGAGAAAAGCGGTTCTGCGTTATCAACAGCGCTGCTGTCTGTGTGCTCGTATGCGCCGTATATTCTTCTCAGCATGTTCGCAGGGGCGCTCAGCGATAGCTGGAACAAGAAACGGACCATGCTCGTTTGTGACAGCCTGGCGGCAATCAGCACGATTGTTGTGTTTGTACTGCTGCAGACAAACCAACTGCAGATCTGGCATCTCTATGGTCTGAATGTGATAAATGGGATGATGAACACGGTACAACAACCGGCTTCGGAGGTTGCTGTGAGCCTGATAACCCCCCGTAGGTTCTATCAGAAAGTCAGTGGTCTGAAATCCTTTTCCAATGCCCTGAATACCATGCTCACACCAATAATCGCCACTGCTCTCTATGCCTTTGCAGGCATGCAGGCGATTATTCTTGTGGATGTCTCAACGTTTCTCTTCGCCTTCATCATCCTTTGGTCCTTCATCGAGATCCCTCAGCAGGATGCTGTTTCCAAGGCTGAGAAGGAATCGGTTCTGAGGGCCACAGGGGAAGGAATTCGCTATCTCAAACAGAATCGCGGTATCCTGAACCTGATACTTTTCCTCTCTGCCATCAATCTGACCGCTTCTGCCTACAATGCAGCACTTCCTGCCATGTTGCTCTCTCGAGCAGGAGGCGGTGCAACAGCACTTGGTTGGGTTACCATGGTGACCGGTTTTGCAACACTGGTGGGGAGTATCGTAGCTTCTGCCATCAGGGCACCCAAAAGCAGGGTGAAAGTCATCTATTGGTCGCTGTTGTTCTCGATGAGTGCCGAGAATTTCATGCTTGCTTTCGGGAAATCAATTCCTGTGTGGTGTATAGGTGCAATACTCGGATGGATTGCCATTCCTCTTATGGGAACGAACCTGGGTGCCATCCTGAGGCTCCATATTCCTATTGAGATGCAAGGCCGTGTGTATGCTACAAGGAATACGTTGCAATTCTGCACCATACCAGTAGGGTATTTACTGGGGGGATTTCTGGTCGACAAGGTATTCGAGCCTTTTGTATCAGAACATGCCACGAATAACCTTTTAATTTTCCTGTTTGGTTCGGGCAAGGGTTCAGGAGCGGCATTTCTCTTTGCAGTGATGGGTGTCATTGGTGTGGCAACGTGCCTGGTTTTCGGCAAGAACCGAGCTATATGGGGTCTTGAACAGAAAGAACCGATGGATGAGAAATACTAATGTCACTCACCTTTGGAGGATGGGCCTTGGTGGCTCATCCTCCAGGTATGAATGGCTTGGATGAATGGTTGGGGAGATGGATTGCTAGGGTATGATGTTCTTGATTGACAGGAGTTGTTGCGACTGTTTAGGATGCTACATTTACAGGGGTTGGTAAGTAGTCCTGGTTTTTATAGGCATAGAGAGAATAATGGATGAAGGGAATCGTAATCTATAAATCAAAATACGGATCGACGAAGCAGTATGCTCAATGGCTGGCTGAGGATACGGGCTTTGGCCTGTACCCTCTAACAGCGTGTCCAAAGAATCTGGATGGTTTTGATGTGATTGTGCTGGCAGGAAGTATTCATGCTGGCTTTGTTTCAATCAGAGAGTATGCAGCAGAAATCTGGCCTTCGATAAAGGACAAGAAGGTGCTCGTCATCCTTACAAGCGGAGCGAGCAATAGGGAGGTTATCAGAAAGGTAGTGGAAGATAGTTTTTCTTCTACTATTCTGAATTCGATTAAGGTGTTCCCTGTTGGTGGTCGTTATGTGTTCAATAGGATGTCTTTCATTGATAGGAACATCATCAAGATGGTTGCGTTCTTTTCAAAACATCAAGAGACCAAGGAAGGGATGTTGACTGAGAAGGATGATGTGAAGAGGGAAAACCTGAAAGAGGTCTTGGACTATTTGAATATCCGGTAAGTCTGGCAGTTCTTCCTGGTGCCGATAGTATTAGTGGGCTGAAGAAAGAGGGTCATGAAGCAGCCTCCCCTACCTGATGGAGTGTCAAACAGGTTAAACAGGCAAGTAATTATATTGTTATCAATATTGATATAATACAACCTAAGAAAAACATCTCCGAAGAGATGCTGAAATTCATTGCTTTTGGTAAATGACAACACCCACACGCTCGATGTGTTCACGTAATGCAAGATTATCAATCTGCTGCCATGATGAGATGTCAAATGAGTAAGGAAGCAGGAGATCGTCGATTTCCTCCTCAACCTTCCCTACCAGGGAATCGGTAATGAGGTCTCCCTTGATGGTGAGGTCAATGTCCGATCCATCATGATAGGTTCCCTTTGCCCTGGAACCATACAGCACTACTGAATCAATGTTCTCATATGCTTGGAATATTGTAGAGAGTTGCTGGAATATTTCAGGTTTCAGCCCGAAAGCAACTGAATCAGGTCTTGATTTCATTGGCAAGACCTTCAAAGGTTTTCCTGAGCTTCATAAATGCGTGGATATAAGAGTCGGTTACGCGACCGACAATTGCAGTGGCGACTTCGAGGTTGTAGGTATGACTGCTATGGTTGCGGTCACGGATCATTTCCATCCAGGTTTCCCCATCTTGTATCAAGCCAACAGCAAATGCTGCACGGACGGTATCCTTTGATCCATAGAGTTGCTGGGTGCCTTGGTCCTTGAGGTAATCACGAAGTACATTCCAACTCAATTCATGGGTATACTCAAATGACTGTATCATTCCTTGTTGCTCTAATGCACTGAGGGGTCGTTGCTTTGCCAATGCTACAGCCGCTTCCAACTGGGAGAGAGCCCGAGAGTAGTTTGAGAGACGCTGGACCCAACGGATATCGTTATTCATTTCCATGCTTCTTGACGCTCCTATATGCAAGTATGGCATGAAAAGGAGATTCTCTCAATTCCCATATTCTCTGGCATTGCTGTGGAAAATGTGACAATTCTTCCTGATACCGATATAATCGGTAATGTTGCCTTGGGGCAAGCAATCCTGGGAAGGGTCACGGCCTCTTCATACATACTGAGACTTGAAGGACAAGACCTGCGTTCCAGACATTCAGCTAAACCTTGATACTTTCCAATTTACCTGTCAGTAGCTCTTACTGGCAGGGATTGCATAATTTTGTGGCAGGCTTTGTTCAGGTCAAGTGGCAGGGATGCACTGTTGAACTCATGGTACCGATAATACCAAAAATCTCTTATGCCTAATCGGCTGGTTTATCAATATAATTCTCTAATATTGACTTAACCTTTTTTAAATTTTCCAAAGCGTGTTTTGAAATTATTGGGTTACTACCATGAACTACCGAGTTTCTATACTTCCTGATTGCGTTCAATTCTTGAGTCAACCCATAATCGATTGTCCCTGACTTATATAAGATATCTATTGCTTTGTAAAGTGGGTAATTATGCTGGTAAGGGGATTCAACAGAACTTTTAATAATTTGTTCAAGTTTATAAAAGTCAGAAAAATAATCTTTAATAGACTTTGACTCAAGCGCCACATCTTTCTCTTCTTCTATTGTCAGCTGGTCACTGGTATCCATTTTGCTTCTTATAATGTCACTAGTCCTTTGCAACACCATCGGTGAAGCAATATAAATAACATGTAAAAAGCAGTACAACAATTGAACAAAAAAAAAGCAGATGCCAAACTAAAAAATACATTAATTATGTGGAGCTGATTATCAGCAAAACAAGGATATAGATATATACAACTGAGTGCCAAAATTATTGATAGAAAACAAAATAGACTTGACTTAATAATATTATAATAGTAATTGACTCTTAGGTAAGCCACTGCATCAAGAAATGTTTCATCTGAATCGACTTGCTTGCTTAAATATATTCAAAAAAGCTGATGCAGCAATAATAAAAGCATATACTCCTGCGCTCGTTTGAGCTAAAGCTGAACAATAGTAATTTAGAGAATCCTGTTGAAGCATCTTGGATGCAAAAAAAAATATAAAGATTATTGCACCAAATAAAATTGCAAGGGCATCTATGTATGAAAGCCAATCTGGGATAATTTCGCTAGTTTGTGTTTTCTTTATCATCTCGGTTAATATAATTTTGATGGGTTTTTCTATTAAGCTAATGATCTACGTAAGTGTTGATAGACACTGATCTGCGCACGGCTTAGCAGACACTTTCTGATCAAGTCTCGTAAGATTTCTCCCTCAAACTGTGTGGAAAATGTGACAATTCTTCCTGGTACCGATAATAGTCCGATAGTTGACTACTTATCGATTTGAATAATTACCTCGTATTCTCCAATTTTAATGTTTTTCGTATGGTTGCCTCTAATACAAAGAGTAAGCGCACTATAAATCACTATTCAAATCCTGTCTGAAAACCAATAACCTCTCATCTATGGAGGCGAACAATGGATATCAATCTTGAGGATTATGATTTTTACATCAAGCCAGGGGTAACGGATATGAGGAAAGGATCCCCCAGCCTGGCATACATCGTTCAGAACGAGATGAGACTCGAGCCCTTTTCCAAGTCGGTGTTCTTGTTTTGCGGCGGAACCAGGAGAACGATAAAGGCAATTGTCTGGGACCGCAACGGCTGGGTCGAGATCATCAAGCGGCTTGAATGTGGCTCATCGTTCAGATGGCCCAACACCGAGGAAGAGGCGCTCCAGGTGGAAATTCCAGACCTGCTCCTGTTGCTGAAAGGCTATGATGTCTGGAGAAGGTTTCCCGTTCTCAATCCAAGATATGTAGGCTAAAATGATGTCCTGAAATACCTTATTTATGCCAAATCTATTGAGCAAACCTTCGTTTTCTGCTATCATTCATCCATGGACGATATGAAGATCACGAAGGAAAACCTAGCCCGGATGTCACGTGAGGACCTTGCTGCATTGGCTCTCAACCTTTCTTCGATCGTTCAGAAAAAGGATGAGGAAATCGCTAATCTCAGGGAGCTGTACAAGCTCAGGACAGCAGAGCGATACCTCCCCTCATCCGAACAGATCGGCTGGTTGTTCCAGGAACTTGAGATCCTGGATGCAGTGCTTTCGGAAATTCCCGGGAAAGAGGAAGCCACCGAGGTTGCGGCACACAGCCGGAAGAAGCGCCCAAGGGTCAATGCCTGCACAGCACCTGCCGGAACCCCTGTATGCGATGTATTCCATACCGAGGGATGTGACGATGTGATCACCGGCAATGACGGTATTTCCTACAAGCGGGTCGAGGACAAGGTGATCAGCAAGATTGCCGTCGTTCCCCGCAAGATCGTGGTCGAGCGCCATCACTATCCCCAGTACCGCACACTTGATGTGGAAGCGGACAGGGACAACAACAAGAGGATCCTCTTTCCTTCCAAAACATCGACGCTAGGGGCATCCCCCAGCCTGGTGGCGGGTGTGGTGGTCAGCAAGTTTGACGACCACCTTCCCCTGTACCGGCAGGAGGAAATCTTCCGCAGGGATGGCTACTTCCTCCCAAGGCAGAAGCTGGCCTCCTGGGTGATAACCTACTACGAGGAGTTGCTTCCCTTTGTGGAGTACCTCAAGAAGCGGGTCTACCGTTCGGCATTCATAAGCAAGGACGAGACCAGGGTCTCGGTGCTGAATGTGAAGGGCCCTTCGGGCAAGGTTTCGAAGAACGGGTTCATGTACATAACCATAGGCGACACCTACGACGTGCAGACGCGCAAGACCCAGAGTCTCGTGCTGCTGGACTACATCCAGGGCCGTTCACGTGAGGTATTGTTCGAGGATATGACCAAGCATGGCTACACATCCCACCTGATGACCGATGGGCTCAAGGGATATCTCACCTATGACAAGCATTGCGTCTGCTGGGTCCATGCAGTACGACAGCTGAAGAAGATCCTCAAGCTCAACAAGCATGACATGCATGCACTGGAGATTGTCAAGGAAGTGGCCAAGCTCTATGACATCGATGAGCAGTACAGGAAGATGCTCCGTTGCGGGGAAATCTCAACAGAGCAGTTCCTTGCCGCCAGAAAGCAGGAATCCGAAGAGGTCATCGACAATGTGTATGCCATGGCCGAGGACACCCGCAGGCAGTACTCCCCGAAAGGGGCGATGGGAAAGGCCCTTGACTACCTGTACACCTACAAGCCGTACATGAGGACCTACCTGGATGTTGTCGAGGCGACCCCTTCGAACAATTCGTGCGAATTGGTGGCCAAAGCATTTGCGACAGGTCGCAAAAATTGGCTTTTTTCCCAATCCGTCGATGGAGCAGATGCCTCAGCCTTCTTCTACTCAATGATAGAGACGGCCAAACGATCTTCCCTCAATCCAATGGATTATGTGGAGGCCCTCTGTACCTTCGGTCCCGGCTGCAGCACCGACGAGCAGCGTGAGGCCCTGCTGCCGTGGAACATTGATCTCTCAATACTGGATGAGCTGAGAAACAGGCGTTTGAATGCTAAACCTGATCCACAGAGAACCACGGTATACAACTTCGTTGGCGCCACTAGATAGAGCTCTCAATCCGTATGCCTTGAAGCAATTCCAGGAAATTGCCTGACAGGCTTACCTCGATTTTCGCACCAAAGACATGCACTACCAACTTCTGGTCCCCAGCCGGTTGTTTATCCAATGGCTTACCCAAACCGACGAAGGGAATGATAGGCTTGGGGTCGTAGTCTTCCTCATAATACCCATATGTATGCATCCACTTGTAGAAGGTGCTTCTTCCTATTCCTGCGGTTTGAGCGTATGACAAGAAGGATCCTTTTCCTTCTTCTCTGACGGCTTTTGCCCGCTCCAGGTGAGCAAGCTTCTCTTTCCTTGTATAGGTGTGATAGTGCATCGATTACTTCTCCTTTCCTTGATTGATGATTGTGTTCATTCTATTGAAGGAGATTCGGTTGATTAAGAGCGATTTATAGTGCGCTTACTACAAAGATTGCCTGCATCAGTAATTGAGTACTGCTGCCATTCAGCAGAAAATTCTGTTGGGTATTGATTGCTATCAATAATATTTGCATTATCAAGAATACTTAATGCTCCATAGGCATTATAACCTTGATATTCTACTCGAACCGTAGAGCTAAATACTTTCTCATTTGTTGATGTCTTAATGAATATCTTCGCAGGAAACAGAATATTACTCATGTCATCCTGTAAATTATTTTCATCAGTAAATCTTTTCAATTGCGAGAAGGAATTGTGTTTTTCTGTCTTGGTCATGTAATTACTCCTTGAAAATTTTTTGCTTTTTTTGGAAAAGAAAATCCTCAGAGGCAAATCAAAGCTATACCCAATGCGACAGCCCCAATAAGGACTGAAACAAATCCTAGCTTAAATGACACGCGTATAACCGGATCGTGATGACACCAATAAAAGAAAACCTTGAAGGAAGGAGATAAAACAAGCGCCACTTTTGAGTCATCAGGAGTTTCAGTTAGCATGAAACATGCATCACGATCCACATACACGATATCTTTTGATTTAGCGAATTGCCGAGATCCTTTCCAAATCCGATAGATTACCAATTTGGTTTCGGTAGAATAAATCTTCACGACCCTTCTCTTCCATGGAATCCGCTTTGATGCTTTCAACTTTTTATGGAAGATTTTTTCATACATATCACTCGACATATAGCAATACCAAGTATCTTCGATATTGTCTGCTACTCGATTATTGCAATATTCCATAGTTGATGAGAGGTAGAACTCTCGCTTTATGTTACGTCTATTCTTCATGACTCCTCTCTTTTAACTCAAGCCATCCACAATAACTATACGGTTTACCGAAATAAAGGATAGGTTGTTTTTTGCGTCCATCTCTTTGGGAGTCATCTTCTTCATTAGTTGACTGTTCCCATTTTCCTTTTTTCAAAAAAGCGTAAAGTCTTTTCATTGCCAAGTGACGCTTCTGATCAAGATATCTCATTTGCTTAATTGAATATGGATTCTTAGTTAGCTCCTTAAACCCATTCGCCCAGCAAAGGTCATTGTCTGGGCGAGGATTATATATGGCTATACGCCCAACAGACATTCCTATCATTCGGTGTAGTACTGAATTATTAATTCTGCGAATATTATTTGGGCCTTTTGCTTCTTTGATAATCTTGCGTACTTGTTGCACAATCTTTTCTTGTTTCGCAACTTCTTTCTCAATTGACCGGGCCCTAACTCTGATTTCTCCTCTAAAGCCGACTTGGTACCCCACAAACGAGATCCAAGGAACATTTCCTTCCTCTGCCTTACCCCACATATATGGTTTTTTAGACTTCGTGGCATAAAACTTTTTTGAATATGAATCGACATTCTTTGGAGGATGTATAAATAATCGTTGTTGTAATACAAGATCTTGGTACTCTCTAAATACCCTTTCAAGTTTTACTCTATCCGTGTGAAGCATAAGCATGTCATCACAGTAGCGCATATACAAGAGATCTGGGTCATTTTGCTGCATCAATACAGTATCTACTTTATTTAAAATGAGATTTGCAATAAACCCTGAAAGAGCTCCTCCTTGAGGGATTCCAATACCCTCCTCAGGATATTTTCCATACATGCTCTTCAATTCGTTATCAGTAACCCATTCAAATGCGTCCCCATGACGAAGACCATGTGCATTTAAGTAATCCTCACTATCATTCAGAGGTTTCACCGTTTTCCTGAAATCATACGACTTAAGATATGCATAAAATAGTTTCTGTATAACAGGGACATCGTTAGGCGCTACGGTACACGAAGGAGATACAAGTGCAGACTCAAGTTCTTGAATTATGATTTTATGATTGATCAAGTCAAAGAATTTTTTCAAATCGCACTCAGCCACAAAGATTTGCTCTCCCTCGTGCTTCTTTTTGTACGCTAAAATTTCTGGTATCGTCTCGTGATGATTAGGTATTGACCCATCCTGTCTTCTACATCTAAACGCAAACGAGCACGGTTGAAATAATGCATCTAGCCCTTTTGTTAGTTTAGCACAGGTGAGTTGAAGAATAATCCCATCAGCAAGTCGAAATACGCAAATCGGACGAAGAGTTTTCTTCCCTTTAGGTTTGGTGGGATCTTTCACCTCGGGGATGATTTCTGAAATCTTCAAATCATATGTATTTTGAGACACTCTTTTTTCAAGATTATCCAGAAATTGATCTAACTTCTTTAGGTACTGAGGGGTAACGGAAAGCTTTCTATCTCTCTTTATTGTCATAGAGATGCGTTGATAATTCTTCCTCACAGTTGAAATAGGAACAAAACCAGGATTAAGATTTCCCTCACTATATTTAAGATCGTCTTTAACAAATCGATTCTTTTGGCCGAGCGTAACCCACCTTCTCCTAGGAGGCATTATTCTTTTAAGAACTATATCTGTTACATTATCGGGTGTCACCTCAGATTTTGAATTTGCTTCGTTATTTCGCGATATCTTATTGCAGTATCGTTGCACAACAAGACAATCGTTAGTTCTGGTAGCTAACGTTACACGCTTATAAATGAGTTTTTTAATTGCCAGATTTCGATCTATATAACTGTTCATTATAAAACTCGGAGGAAGCTGTAGATGTAACATAAGGATGACGATAAAGATATAGTCACCAAGCGTGTGACTCCACACAGCTAATACTCGACCCGCCAGTACTCCTTATGAAATTCATACCAGCTATCCTTCTCTACAGGCTCCTCCGATTTATTCCCCAATTTTTTTGAGAGGCCATCCAAATAATAGACCCCATTCCAACCGTCTCCTGATTATCTTCATTTGCTTCACTTAACGCATAACATTCAGCCAACTTGGTTTTACTTTGACTTTCGGAATGTCCTTCCCCATCAAGACGGCACAGTTTAAGAAAATATTCTTCACCAATCGAATAGGAGAACGTATTTGCAATTCCCATCCCAACTTTGAACCACTCTGACCAACTCGATGTGATTGAAATATTTCGTTTTGTTAGATATTTGATAATAGACTTCATCTGCCTCCGATTCCAAGGATTAGAGGGCCGTTGAATTTTTCGTAGCTCTTTCCAGGATGGTACAATTTGCGTCTGTGACGCATTTTTTCGTACGCGAGACTGCTTTTCTGCTGTAAGTTCTACGACAAAAGGGACAACCTCATCCTTGATTACAATGTCAGGATCAAATGAGTCAAAACAAAATCTGGATATATCCACCCCAGTCTCATCGATAGAATCTAACGAGTGTTCGCTTTTAAGATGCTGTACAAATAGAGTGAACGCATGACCATGCTGAATATTTTTCTCTTCACTATTCATATTCAGCAGAGAGCCCAGGTATTGAAATGGAACTATGGCTTTAATACCCCTTCCGCTAGGCGACATCCAATAAGCAAAGATATGTGGACATCGGCCCAGTTCTTTATAATACTTAGAGAAATCTTCGTCTTCAAGGTCATCGAAATCCAGAATTGATTGATATTGATATTCGGCACATCCAGACTTTTTTCGTTCAGAAAAACATCCTGCAAAGGTAAAACCAGGTAATCCTCCTTTTATTTGTCCGTACTCTTCTTCTTTAGGATTAAGACTCCTCATTCTTACAATCTTGTTCTTTGAAATACTTCCTGTCCGGACTTGTTCAAGTGCGTCACTCATCTTACAAAAAGAGGTTGCTTTATTTTTTACCGATATTTGATAGGTAACCATTCGATCAAGCATATCCTCTTTGCAAATTGGCTGAGGGGAGATTTGATTTACAAGTAATTGAATATCATTCATAATCAATATGCAGAAGATTTACGGCAAATTTCAACCTTTGAGAGTTCGATCCAGCTACCAAACATGTGGTCATCTTCCTTATTCACAAAATCGTAAGCATCGGCTCGGCGGTCCTATGAAATAAATACAACCTTCTGCACAATGCTGGGCAAAAAGAAACGATGAACGACAGACGCAACCAATGCTACAAGATCAATGTTTCCGGGAGGAACCCTTCCCCAAAGAAGCCACAGAACTATGTATACAACATCCAAGGATATACTAGGGAGAAGACCGAAGAAGGGTTCTCCGAGGTGAAAAGCTCATTATATTCCGAGCGCCCAGCACCGACATTCACCCAAGAGCCACTCGGCCCGGCCAATAAAGGGCAGATCACATTCTCCTTTGCCAACATGGTAATGGTGACCATGCATGCGGCTTTTCGGGCAGGGAGTTTCACTCCGTTATATATATGGCGTCGAACTGGCGCTCTGGAAAATGTGACAATTCTTCCTGGTACCGATAATACCGATAAGTAAGCGCACTATAAATCACTATTCAAATCCTGTCTGAAAACCAATAACCTCTCATCTATGGAGGCGAACAATGGATATCAATCTTGAGGATTATGATTTTTACATCAAGCCAGGGGTAACGGATATGAGGAAAGGATCCCCCAGCCTGGCATACATCGTTCAGAACGAGATGAGACTCGAGCCCTTTTCCAAGTCGGTGTTCTTGTTTTGCGGCGGAACCAGGAGAACGATAAAGGCAATTGTCTGGGACCGCAACGGCTGGGTCGAGATCATCAAGCGGCTTGAATGTGGCTCATCGTTCAGATGGCCCAACACCGAGGAAGAGGCGCTCCAGGTGGAAATTCCAGACCTGCTCCTGTTGCTGAAAGGCTATGATGTCTGGAGAAGGTTTCCCGTTCTCAATCCAAGATATGTAGGCTAAAATGATGTCCTGAAATACCTTATTTATGCCAAATCTATTGAGCAAACCTTCGTTTTCTGCTATCATTCATCCATGGACGATATGAAGATCACGAAGGAAAACCTAGCCCGGATGTCACGTGAGGACCTTGCTGCATTGGCTCTCAACCTTTCTTCGATCGTTCAGAAAAAGGATGAGGAAATCGCTAATCTCAGGGAGCTGTACAAGCTCAGGACAGCAGAGCGATACCTCCCCTCATCCGAACAGATCGGCTGGTTGTTCCAGGAACTTGAGATCCTGGATGCAGTGCTTTCGGAAATTCCCGGGAAAGAGGAAGCCACCGAGGTTGCGGCACACAGCCGGAAGAAGCGCCCAAGGGTCAATGCCTGCACAGCACCTGCCGGAACCCCTGTATGCGATGTATTCCATACCGAGGGATGTGACGATGTGATCACCGGCAATGACGGTATTTCCTACAAGCGGGTCGAGGACAAGGTGATCAGCAAGATTGCCGTCGTTCCCCGCAAGATCGTGGTCGAGCGCCATCACTATCCCCAGTACCGCACACTTGATGTGGAAGCGGACAGGGACAACAACAAGAGGATCCTCTTTCCTTCCAAAACATCGACGCTAGGGGCATCCCCCAGCCTGGTGGCGGGTGTGGTGGTCAGCAAGTTTGACGACCACCTTCCCCTGTACCGGCAGGAGGAAATCTTCCGCAGGGATGGCTACTTCCTCCCAAGGCAGAAGCTGGCCTCCTGGGTGATAACCTACTACGAGGAGTTGCTTCCCTTTGTGGAGTACCTCAAGAAGCGGGTCTACCGTTCGGCATTCATAAGCAAGGACGAGACCAGGGTCTCGGTGCTGAATGTGAAGGGCCCTTCGGGCAAGGTTTCGAAGAACGGGTTCATGTACATAACCATAGGCGACACCTACGACGTGCAGACGCGCAAGACCCAGAGTCTCGTGCTGCTGGACTACATCCAGGGCCGTTCACGTGAGGTATTGTTCGAGGATATGACCAAGCATGGCTACACATCCCACCTGATGACCGATGGGCTCAAGGGATATCTCACCTATGACAAGCATTGCGTCTGCTGGGTCCATGCAGTACGACAGCTGAAGAAGATCCTCAAGCTCAACAAGCATGACATGCATGCACTGGAGATTGTCAAGGAAGTGGCCAAGCTCTATGACATCGATGAGCAGTACAGGAAGATGCTCCGTTGCGGGGAAATCTCAACAGAGCAGTTCCTTGCCGCCAGAAAGCAGGAATCCGAAGAGGTCATCGACAATGTGTATGCCATGGCCGAGGACACCCGCAGGCAGTACTCCCCGAAAGGGGCGATGGGAAAGGCCCTTGACTACCTGTACACCTACAAGCCGTACATGAGGACCTACCTGGATGTTGTCGAGGCGACCCCTTCGAACAATTCGTGCGAATTGGTGGCCAAAGCATTTGCGACAGGTCGCAAAAATTGGCTTTTTTCCCAATCCGTCGATGGAGCAGATGCCTCAGCCTTCTTCTACTCAATGATAGAGACGGCCAAACGATCTTCCCTCAATCCAATGGATTATGTGGAGGCCCTCTGTACCTTCGGTCCCGGCTGCAGCACCGACGAGCAGCGTGAGGCCCTGCTGCCGTGGAACATTGATCTCTCAATACTGGATGAGCTGAGAAACAGGCGTTTGAATGCTAAACCTGATCCACAGAGAACCACGGTATACAACTTCGTTGGCGCCACTAGATAGAGCTCTCAATCCGTATGCCTTGAAGCAATTCCAGGAAATTGCCTGACAGGCTTACCTCGATTTTCGCACCAAAGACATGCACTACCAACTTCTGGTCCCCAGCCGGTTGTTTATCCAATGGCTTACCCAAACCGACGAAGGGAATGATAGGCTTGGGGTCGTAGTCTTCCTCATAATACCCATATGTATGCATCCACTTGTAGAAGGTGCTTCTTCCTATTCCTGCGGTTTGAGCGTATGACAAGAAGGATCCTTTTCCTTCTTCTCTGACGGCTTTTGCCCGCTCCAGGTGAGCAAGCTTCTCTTTCCTTGTATAGGTGTGATAGTGCATCGATTACTTCTCCTTTCCTTGATTGATGATTGTGTTCATTCTATTGAAGGAGATTCGGTTGATTAAGAGCGATTTATAGTGCGCTTACACCGATAATAATGCCGATAACAACAGAAATCTCATCCAAAGAAATTAAATTCTCTATTTTATATAACGTGCTGAACGCCTCTGTTGCCCATCAATATGAATAATTACCAAGAAATCATCTCCAGTATTTATTCGTTTTGGAACTTCCTCTAGAAACCAATCTGTACGAAAAAAAAGCTCCTCATCCGTATCAAGCAACATAAAACCAGAAGTATTATCAAGCATTCTGTTAACTTGTGCATGTTGATAAGCTTTATCTTTACCAGATAATTCCAACCACTTTCTTACTACTGTACCTACTTCTGTTTTCCTATTTGAAGATGCGGCATATGATATAAGGAGATTAACAATTCCTGAACATTTTTTAAGAAGAGTTTTCATTGCTCTAGATCTATTTAATTGTGGTACACGCTTATTCAGCTCCAGTAGATTGTCCAAATGCATAATTGCATCTTGAATGTTATCGGCCCCTCTTAAAACATGTTCATCCGCTTTTCTATATTCAATCTGCATCAAAAGATATTCAATAAGCATTGTCTGTTTTGAATTAAGCAAGGTTGTTCTAAGCTTACTAATTATTGGAATGATCTCATCATAAAGCCCTGCAAATAATAACATTCTAGCTACTTCAAAGTTTGGATCAAATGCATTAGGGTCCAATTCGACAGCCTTTCTAAAATATTCGAGTGCAGCTTTCGAGTTTCCTAATTCTTTTTGTGTAAAACAGCCTAAGTGATAATAGAGATGCGATTGTTCAGGGGCTAAATTTATTGCTGTCTTATATTCAATTTCTGCTTCAGAACTTGAAGCTTGAAGGGATTTAATATATGCATTAATTCTATGCACTTCAAAATATCCAGGACTTAAAACTAATGCATTTTCGATGATACTATTTGCCTTATCAATATCTCTTAAATGCGTTGACTTGAGCGCTTGTTTCAACTGACTAGCAATCGCGTTATCATGCTCGTCTCGTAAAATGATTGTCTCTCGCATATAGTGATTCTTTATACAATTATCACAATCGTTTTTTGAATTCATTTGATTAATACGACTTTTATAAGTTCGTGATTCCGAACTCAGAACCGGGTGCGCTTTTAGGAGGAACTTCCTAGCAAACTCGGTAATTCCATAAAGAGTCTCGCCATTATGATTATTCATTATAACCATATTTGTAGCTATTAATTGTTGTATTGATGAACTTAAAATTTCTGGTTCTAATTTTGAAATATAGGCAATCTCTGCTAGATTCAACTCTCTATTTGAACTAAGACATGTATTGATTACAACTCTAGAATCATTTGATAAATATTCATATACATTAGACATACAGAAATCAAGAAAAATTTTGGGGTTTGCTAATATATTTTCAGGACTTTTCCCTGCACCCACAGCAGCAACAAACCATTTAATATACCCTGGATTTGAATTCATCTTTCTACAGTAACCACTTAGTGTTGCATGGTTCTCTTGGTATATTAATTTAAGCCCTCTATTTTTTGCATAGATTCTTAAAAGTTGTACAGAGTCATGAATATTCAATGGTTGTATAAAAATTGGGTATTCAAATCTACCCAATCCAATTCTTGATGTAATTAATACTTTACTTCCTACGGGTAATTGCTGTAAGAAATTTGTAATGTTCGTATCAATTATTGTCTCAAGGTTGTCAATGACCAATAATATTTTAAAATATGATAAATACTCAAGAATATTTTTAATGGGATTGTCCGCTTGGTAAGCTAACGAATCAGAAATCGACTTAAACATTTCCAAAGAAGTCCTAATAGCTCCATCAATCTCGTGTAATTCGTATAAATTTAATTGAGTAGTTTTTGATGATGTCCATATTACAGCATCAAATGGCCTAGAGGGATCATCGACAAGTTTATAAGCAACTTTTAAGGCTAAAGCAGTTTTTCCAATACCTCCATCACCAAGTATCGAAATCACAGGGAAAGATCCTTTACAAAGACTTACTATTTGTTCTACTAAATCAGACCTACCAATATAACCAGTATCATCAAAATCGGGTAATGGTAAATTATTCTGAATTGAATTTTCTACTACTTCAAATTCAGGTAAAGTATAGTTTAACGAAACTCCAGGATCTTTTTGTATAGCCGACGACACCTCCCAAAGTTCAGAAAAACTTTTATGTTTCTTGTCAATTCTAAAAATATAGTTACATAAGTTTTTTAAGTCTTCTAAATCAGAATATTCTAGTGGTCTTGAATGCATTATTCTATTTCTGATTGGAGTGATATCTACTATCCTTTTTATTAATTCCTTATCATTAAAAATTTCTCTATATGGAGTTTGCAGATAGTTAGCATTGCGGGAAAGAATTTCTACAGACTCTTGATAATCTAAATAATCAAGCAAACTCTTACCGTCATATTCATCAAAATTGTTTTCACAATTTTCGAACCGCTTTCTTGCTTTTTCATAAATACCCATTGGAATAATTTCTTTTCCATTTATAGTAGTACCATTTATACCATCCATGAAGTATTGTATTAATGTACGCAAATCATTTTCTAATGATGTAATAAGAGCAAACATTGTTAAACGTGTGATATTAGCCATAACGTCTCAGCCTCCTTAAGCATTAAGGGGAAATCTATTCTGTAAAAAATGCAGGATTATATTACCACATATATCTTTGCTATAGTTGCTTAATTAAAATATCGATATTATATCGCAAGAATAGTCTTAATTTTCTAATTTTATTCAAGTTATAAATTAAACGCATTGTATAAAGATTTAAAATCCTATGTTGAATTTTTGCTCTATTGGTCTGAGTACAATTTAGTTTACAAATATGTAGATAGTCTTCTTCTGGAGACAGAAGATGGTCCCATGAGAGACATTATACCCAATGGTACAGTAGAAACTCTTTCAGTGATTCTATTATCAATATTGATTAGCGTGATGGTCTGCATATGGTTTAGTAGACACTTTCTGAGTGGTGGCCATCTGGAGACAGGAGGAGGCTCCATGGGGAACAGAAGGTATACACTTGAACAGAAAATCAGATTTCTTGACACGTATGAAAAAATGGGATCAGTTGCTGGAGCAGCGTAAGCGCACTATAAATCGCTCTTAATCAACCGAATCTCCTTCAATAGAATGAACACAATCATCAATCAAGGAAAGGAGAAGTAATCGATGCACTATCACACCTATACAAGGAAAGAGAAGCTTGCTCACCTGGAGCGGGCAAAAGCCGTCAGAGAAGAAGGAAAAGGATCCTTCTTGTCATACGCTCAAACCGCAGGAATAGGAAGAAGCACCTTCTACAAGTGGATGCATACATATGGGTATTATGAGGAAGACTACGACCCCAAGCCTATCATTCCCTTCGTCGGTTTGGGTAAGCCATTGGATAAACAACCGGCTGGGGACCAGAAGTTGGTAGTGCATGTCTTTGGTGCGAAAATCGAGGTAAGCCTGTCAGGCAATTTCCTGGAATTGCTTCAAGGCATACGGATTGAGAGCTCTATCTAGTGGCGCCAACGAAGTTGTATACCGTGGTTCTCTGTGGATCAGGTTTAGCATTCAAACGCCTGTTTCTCAGCTCATCCAGTATTGAGAGATCAATGTTCCACGGCAGCAGGGCCTCACGCTGCTCGTCGGTGCTGCAGCCGGGACCGAAGGTACAGAGGGCCTCCACATAATCCATTGGATTGAGGGAAGATCGTTTGGCCGTCTCTATCATTGAGTAGAAGAAGGCTGAGGCATCTGCTCCATCGACGGATTGGGAAAAAAGCCAATTTTTGCGACCTGTCGCAAATGCTTTGGCCACCAATTCGCACGAATTGTTCGAAGGGGTCGCCTCGACAACATCCAGGTAGGTCCTCATGTACGGCTTGTAGGTGTACAGGTAGTCAAGGGCCTTTCCCATCGCCCCTTTCGGGGAGTACTGCCTGCGGGTGTCCTCGGCCATGGCATACACATTGTCGATGACCTCTTCGGATTCCTGCTTTCTGGCGGCAAGGAACTGCTCTGTTGAGATTTCCCCGCAACGGAGCATCTTCCTGTACTGCTCATCGATGTCATAGAGCTTGGCCACTTCCTTGACAATCTCCAGTGCATGCATGTCATGCTTGTTGAGCTTGAGGATCTTCTTCAGCTGTCGTACTGCATGGACCCAGCAGACGCAATGCTTGTCATAGGTGAGATATCCCTTGAGCCCATCGGTCATCAGGTGGGATGTGTAGCCATGCTTGGTCATATCCTCGAACAATACCTCACGTGAACGGCCCTGGATGTAGTCCAGCAGCACGAGACTCTGGGTCTTGCGCGTCTGCACGTCGTAGGTGTCGCCTATGGTTATGTACATGAACCCGTTCTTCGAAACCTTGCCCGAAGGGCCCTTCACATTCAGCACCGAGACCCTGGTCTCGTCCTTGCTTATGAATGCCGAACGGTAGACCCGCTTCTTGAGGTACTCCACAAAGGGAAGCAACTCCTCGTAGTAGGTTATCACCCAGGAGGCCAGCTTCTGCCTTGGGAGGAAGTAGCCATCCCTGCGGAAGATTTCCTCCTGCCGGTACAGGGGAAGGTGGTCGTCAAACTTGCTGACCACCACACCCGCCACCAGGCTGGGGGATGCCCCTAGCGTCGATGTTTTGGAAGGAAAGAGGATCCTCTTGTTGTTGTCCCTGTCCGCTTCCACATCAAGTGTGCGGTACTGGGGATAGTGATGGCGCTCGACCACGATCTTGCGGGGAACGACGGCAATCTTGCTGATCACCTTGTCCTCGACCCGCTTGTAGGAAATACCGTCATTGCCGGTGATCACATCGTCACATCCCTCGGTATGGAATACATCGCATACAGGGGTTCCGGCAGGTGCTGTGCAGGCATTGACCCTTGGGCGCTTCTTCCGGCTGTGTGCCGCAACCTCGGTGGCTTCCTCTTTCCCGGGAATTTCCGAAAGCACTGCATCCAGGATCTCAAGTTCCTGGAACAACCAGCCGATCTGTTCGGATGAGGGGAGGTATCGCTCTGCTGTCCTGAGCTTGTACAGCTCCCTGAGATTAGCGATTTCCTCATCCTTTTTCTGAACGATCGAAGAAAGGTTGAGAGCCAATGCAGCAAGGTCCTCACGTGACATCCGGGCTAGGTTTTCCTTCGTGATCTTCATATCGTCCATGGATGAATGATAGCAGAAAACGAAGGTTTGCTCAATAGATTTGGCATAAATAAGGTATTTCAGGACATCATTTTAGCCTACATATCTTGGATTGAGAACGGGAAACCTTCTCCAGACATCATAGCCTTTCAGCAACAGGAGCAGGTCTGGAATTTCCACCTGGAGCGCCTCTTCCTCGGTGTTGGGCCATCTGAACGATGAGCCACATTCAAGCCGCTTGATGATCTCGACCCAGCCGTTGCGGTCCCAGACAATTGCCTTTATCGTTCTCCTGGTTCCGCCGCAAAACAAGAACACCGACTTGGAAAAGGGCTCGAGTCTCATCTCGTTCTGAACGATGTATGCCAGGCTGGGGGATCCTTTCCTCATATCCGTTACCCCTGGCTTGATGTAAAAATCATAATCCTCAAGATTGATATCCATTGTTCGCCTCCATAGATGAGAGGTTATTGGTTTTCAGACAGGATTTGAATAGTGATTTATAGTGCGCTTACACAAGATTTCTCCCTCAAACTGTGTGGAAAATGTGGCAGTTTTATTTGGTACCTCAAATCGTCAAATCACGCTTCCAGTGCCCTAAAACGCCGGTTTTTGTGGAAAATGTGACAATTCTTCCTGGTACCGATAATAGACACTTTTTGATCAAGTCTCGCAAGATTCATCTCTCAAACTGTGTGGAAAATGTGACAATTCTTCCTGGTACCGATAATAGACACTTTTTGATCAAGTCTCGCAAGATTCATCTCTCAAACTGTGTGGAAAATGTGACAGTTCTTCCTGGTACCGATAATAGCCCAAAACATTGGCCTTATGCTGCCTCACAATACTCATACCCCTGGAATTTTTCCAAGAATCCTGTCATTTCACAATAACTTTCTCAGATGACATTTTTCCTTACGGTTGACAACACAAGCATTAAGCCATAAATTATACGGTATTTGTCAAGATAGTTTTCGCTAGAACATTTGATCTGCATATGGTTTAGTAACCATTTTCTAATCAATGGTCTGAGTACGATTTAGTTTACACATTTGTGGATAGGCCGCTTCTGGAGACAGAAGGAGGTCCTATGGACTACAAAAGATACACGCTTGAAGAGAAAATTAAGTTTCTCGATGCACTCGAGAAAAAGCGAACGGTTGCCAGTGCAGCCAGAAGCATGGGCATTCACGATGATGATGTTTGCTATCGTTGGGCGAGGAAAAAGGACGAGCTGAGAGCCGCTTATGCGTTGTCCTGCAACCCAGACAGGCCGGTCAAACAGGTTCGGAGGAGAGGATCCAAGATTCCCCTACAGGACAAGATACAATGCATCATGGCCATAGATGGAGGAATGAGCATCCACCGTGCTTCCGTGGAATTTAACAAGAATCTTGCAAGCGTTCAATCCTGGTATAGGAGCAAAGAAGAGCTTTTGGCATTATACTATTCCCAGCAGAAAGCCAGTTTGGAGAAGGAATCATCTCCACCGGATACTGTATGGGAGGTCCAGATGACCAAAGAGAAGGCTGACGAACATCTGGTGAAGCAGTGCAAGGCACTGGCCAAGGAGAACGAGTATCTGAAAGACAGGGTCATGTTCCTGGAGAAACTCAATGAGATCCTCAAGCAGCGAGGCGGGCCGGTAAAAAAAAAGAGCTCTTCACCGCAATCGGGCTGTGCATTGAGCAAGGAGGACGAATGAATGTGAGGAGGCTCTGCGCAGTCGCAGGTGTCTCCCGTTGCGGGTTCTACAAATACTACGGCAGTCATAAATCGACGCGGGCACTGAAAGACAAGGTTATAGCTGAGGCTGTAGATGAAATCCAGCAGCGGTATCATTTCAGTGTCGGATACCGCAAGATGGCCCCCCTGCTTCAGACCGAATCCGGAATTAAGACAAGCCAGAGAAGAGTCCATAGAATCATGAGGGAGAAAGGTCTGCAGTCCACGGTCCGGCCGAAGAAATATACTGCTGAGATATACCTCAGGAGGAAACAAATGAAGGAATCTCTTCCTCCTGACCTCATTCAGCGCAAGTTCTTCTCCCTTGAGCCTTTCAAACGGCTGGTTGAGGACATCACCTACCTGCCGTGTCTTGAGCAGATGATGTACCTGAACTCCATCGAGGATCTGTTCAACGGGGAGATTCCTGCATACGCAATCTCGGAGATGGTTGATTCCAAGCTCTGCACGGATACTGTCGACATCCTGGCCGGGAAGATCGATGATACCCAAGGCGCCATTCTGCACAGCGACCTCGGCTCCACATATCTGTCGTATGCATACAGGGATCTCCTGGAGAAGCTCGGCATACGCATAAGCCTGGGAGAGGTATGCTATGATAATGCGGCGATGGAATCGCTTAACAGCATAATCAAGACCGAATGCCTCTACTGCCGATTCGGGAAAAGCAACGTAAAGAACCATAAGGTGCCCAAGAAGGATGTGATCGCAGCGGTCGTCGAGTTCATCGAATACTACAACACAACACGCCCCAAGGAGAGCCTGGGATTCATGTCACCCGTTGAATTCCGGCTCAGGAATCCCAAAGGCACATACCCTGTTGTTATATCCTAGGGGGAAGATCGATACTTCTTTACAGAGGAGCGGTTCATGCACATGAAGCAACATGCAGGACGCAGGATGAGAATTATGGAGCCTCATATTGACAGGAAGGGAATAGAGATGGACTATAAGTCTGGATGGAGTTGTAAACCAGTATGGTTGCAGTCACTGAAAAAGTGTCTCCAAATCGAGCTCCTGTCCACAAGAAAGTGTCTACTATAACGTACTCATAGCATAGGTCTCTTAAGATTTCACCCTCAAACTGTGTGGAAAATGTGACAGTTCTACCCGGTACCTCAAATCGCCAAATCATGCTTTCAGTGGGCTAAAAGGGCGTTTTTTGTGGAAAATGTGACAATTCTTCCGTAAGCGCACTATAAATCGCTCTTAATCAACCGAATCTCCTTCAATAGAATGAACACAATCATCAATCAAGGAAAGGAGAAGTAATCGATGCACTATCACACCTATACAAGGAAAGAGAAGCTTGCTCACCTGGAGCGGGCAAAAGCCGTCAGAGAAGAAGGAAAAGGATCCTTCTTGTCATACGCTCAAACCGCAGGAATAGGAAGAAGCATCTTCTACAAGTGGATGCATACATATGGGTATTATGAGGAAGACTACGACCCCAAGCCTATCATTCCCTTCGTCGGTTTGGGTAAGCCATTGGATAAACAACCGGCTGGGGACCAGAAGTTGGTAGTGCATGTCTTTGGTGCGAAAATCGAGGTAAGCCTGTCAGGCAATTTCCTGGAATTGCTTCAAGGCATACGGATTGAGAGCTCTATCTAGTGGCGCCAACGAAGTTGTATACCGTGGTTCTCTGTGGATCAGGTTTAGCATTCAAACGCCTGTTTCTCAGCTCATCCAGTATTGAGAGATCAATGTTCCACGGCAGCAGGGCCTCACGCTGCTCGTCGGTGCTGCAGCCGGGACCGAAGGTACAGAGGGCCTCCACATAATCCATTGGATTGAGGGAAGATCGTTTGGCCGTCTCTATCATTGAGTAGAAGAAGGCTGAGGCATCTGCTCCATCGACGGATTGGGAAAAAAGCCAATTTTTGCGACCTGTCGCAAATGCTTTGGCCACCAATTCGCACGAATTGTTCGAAGGGGTCGCCTCGACAACATCCAGGTAGGTCCTCATGTACGGCTTGTAGGTGTACAGGTAGTCAAGGGCCTTTCCCATCGCCCCTTTCGGGGAGTACTGCCTGCGGGTGTCCTCGGCCATGGCATACACATTGTCGATGACCTCTTCGGATTCCTGCTTTCTGGCGGCAAGGAACTGCTCTGTTGAGATTTCCCCGCAACGGAGCATCTTCCTGTACTGCTCATCGATGTCATAGAGCTTGGCCACTTCCTTGACAATCTCCAGTGCATGCATGTCATGCTTGTTGAGCTTGAGGATCTTCTTCAGCTGTCGTACTGCATGGACCCAGCAGACGCAATGCTTGTCATAGGTGAGATATCCCTTGAGCCCATCGGTCATCAGGTGGGATGTGTAGCCATGCTTGGTCATATCCTCGAACAATACCTCACGTGAACGGCCCTGGATGTAGTCCAGCAGCACGAGACTCTGGGTCTTGCGCGTCTGCACGTCGTAGGTGTCGCCTATGGTTATGTACATGAACCCGTTCTTCGAAACCTTGCCCGAAGGGCCCTTCACATTCAGCACCGAGACCCTGGTCTCGTCCTTGCTTATGAATGCCGAACGGTAGACCCGCTTCTTGAGGTACTCCACAAAGGGAAGCAACTCCTCGTAGTAGGTTATCACCCAGGAGGCCAGCTTCTGCCTTGGGAGGAAGTAGCCATCCCTGCGGAAGATTTCCTCCTGCCGGTACAGGGGAAGGTGGTCGTCAAACTTGCTGACCACCACACCCGCCACCAGGCTGGGGGATGCCCCTAGCGTCGATGTTTTGGAAGGAAAGAGGATCCTCTTGTTGTTGTCCCTGTCCGCTTCCACATCAAGTGTGCGGTACTGGGGATAGTGATGGCGCTCGACCACGATCTTGCGGGGAACGACGGCAATCTTGCTGATCACCTTGTCCTCGACCCGCTTGTAGGAAATACCGTCATTGCCGGTGATCACATCGTCACATCCCTCGGTATGGAATACATCGCATACAGGGGTTCCGGCAGGTGCTGTGCAGGCATTGACCCTTGGGCGCTTCTTCCGGCTGTGTGCCGCAACCTCGGTGGCTTCCTCTTTCCCGGGAATTTCCGAAAGCACTGCATCCAGGATCTCAAGTTCCTGGAACAACCAGCCGATCTGTTCGGATGAGGGGAGGTATCGCTCTGCTGTCCTGAGCTTGTACAGCTCCCTGAGATTAGCGATTTCCTCATCCTTTTTCTGAACGATCGAAGAAAGGTTGAGAGCCAATGCAGCAAGGTCCTCACGTGACATCCGGGCTAGGTTTTCCTTCGTGATCTTCATATCGTCCATGGATGAATGATAGCAGAAAACGAAGGTTTGCTCAATAGATTTGGCATAAATAAGGTATTTCAGGACATCATTTTAGCCTACATATCTTGGATTGAGAACGGGAAACCTTCTCCAGACATCATAGCCTTTCAGCAACAGGAGCAGGTCTGGAATTTCCACCTGGAGCGCCTCTTCCTCGGTGTTGGGCCATCTGAACGATGAGCCACATTCAAGCCGCTTGATGATCTCGACCCAGCCGTTGCGGTCCCAGACAATTGCCTTTATCGTTCTCCTGGTTCCGCCGCAAAACAAGAACACCGACTTGGAAAAGGGCTCGAGTCTCATCTCGTTCTGAACGATGTATGCCAGGCTGGGGGATCCTTTCCTCATATCCGTTACCCCTGGCTTGATGTAAAAATCATAATCCTCAAGATTGATATCCATTGTTCGCCTCCATAGATGAGAGGTTATTGGTTTTCAGACAGGATTTGAATAGTGATTTATAGTGCGCTTACATTCTTCCTGGTACCGATAGTACATGCAAGTATGGCATGAAAAGGAGATTCTCTCAATTCCCATATTCTCTGGCATTGCTGTGGAAAATGTGACAGTTCTACCCGGTACCTCAAATCGCCAAATCACGCTTCCAGTGCCCTAAAATGCCGCTTTTTGTGGAAAATGTGACAATTCTTCCTGGTACCGATGATATCGCAAGATCCATCTCTCAAACTGTGTGGAAAATGTGACAGTTCTACCTGGTACCTCGAATCGCCAAATCACGCTTCCAGGGGCCTAAAATACCGATTTTTGTGGAAAATGTGACAATTCTTCCTGGTACCGATGAAAGGCAAACCAGTATGGTTGCAGTCACTGAAAAAGTGTCTCAAAATCGAGCTCCTGTCCACAAGAAAGTGTCTACTATAACGTACTCATAGCAGTATGCTATTCTTGGGTGAGAAAGAAGGATGAGCTTAGGGCAGGATACAAATTGTCGCTCATACCTCACGATCCCCTTCCACAGGTTAAATGCGATCGTTCGAAGATTCCTCTGGAGGAGAAAGTCCAATGCATCTTGGCAATCGATGCAGGACTCAGCATCCATCGAGTTTCCTTGGAGTTCAACAAAAACCTATCCTCCGTACAGAACTGGTATCGAAGCAAAGATGAGCTTTTGGCACTATACTATTCCCAGCAGCACCCCAGTGAATCGGATACGCCGTCGCTTGAGGCTGCCTGGGAGGTCCAGATGGACAAGGAACAATCCGACAAGGAACTGGTGAAGAAAAACAAGGCATTGGCCAAGGAAAATGAATACCTGAAGGACAAGGTTGCTTACCTTGAGAACCTGAACAAGATCCTCAAGGAACGTACCGGTCCCGCAAAAAAAAAGAATATTTCCTTGCAATCGAGCGATGCCTCACCTATTCAGGACGGAGAAATATAAGGAGGCTCTGCGCCGTTGCCGGAGTATCCAGATGCGGGTTCTACAAATACCAGCATCGTGATTCAAAGAAACTGCAGGAGGACGATGTGATTGGCCAGGCTATCTCGAAGCTGCAGGAAGAGCATCACGACAGTATTGGTTACCGGCATATGGTTACGCTTCTAGAGAAGGACACAGGAAAGAAACTGGGTTCCCGGCGTATCCGCAGGATCATGAAAGAAAAGGAACTGCAGTCCGCTGTACGGAGAAAGAAATACTCCGATGAGGTCTACATCAGGAGAAGGAAGATGAAGGAATCACTTCCTCCTGATCTCATCCAGAGGCATTTCTACGCACTTGAGCCATACAAGCGGATGGTGGAGGATATTACCTATCTTCCCTGCATTGAGCAGACCTATTATCTCAATGCGATTGCAGATCTGTACAACGGGGAAATCCTGGCATACACCATTTCTGATTCAGTGGATACCAAGTTGTGCACAGATACGGTAAAGGCCCTCATGAACCGGATCAAGTGTATTGCAGGTGCAGTTCTCCATAGTGATGGAGGTTCAACCTACCAGTCTTATGCCTACAGATCATTGCTGGAAGCACTCGGGATCCGGATGAGCCTGGGCAAGACAGGAATCTGCTACGATAACGCGGCGATGGAGTCCCTCAATGGGATCATCAAGACTGAATGCCTCTACTGCAGGTTCGGCAAGAGCAATGTAAAGAACCGAAGGATACCCAAGCGAGATATCATCCCGGCAGTGGAAGCCTTCATTGAGTTCTACAATACAGAACGACCAAAGGAACGGCTAGGATTTCTTTCTCCCGTTGAGTTCAGGCTCAGGAATCCGAAAGGGACCTACCCGATGGTTGTGGAACAGGAGAAAGGCTTGACAGAACAGGAAAACGGCAAGACGATATAGGTGTTGATGGTTGTAAACCACAACGGTGGCAGTCGAGGAGAAAGTGTCTCCAAAGCGCGCGCCGTCACTTCAAAAAGTGTAAACTATAGCGTAACCATATCACGCTTCCAGGGGCCTAAAATGCCGATTTTTGTGGAAAATGTGACAATTCTTCCTGGTACCGATGATACCGATGATACCGATAATAACAATTCTTCCTGGTACCGATATAAGTTGCAAGCTTTTTTACGTATTTCTGCTGTCAAAGTCAGGTTATAAGATCAAGGATAAAGATTCCAGTCCTTGTTTTATTTCAGGGTTTTTTTTAAATCTGTCAATATTGTCTTGGTTTATCATTGGAGTAACCATTTCATTATATTTGCTTTTCATCCAGAGATATTTTGGTAAAACTCTATTATCATTCTTATATCTATCGATATTGTTGATGATGATTCTTTCTAAGTTGTTGATATAATCAAAAACCATAAGCTCATCATCTACTTCGGAAAATGCTGTGGAGAAATAATCCAAATACCATTGTCCATCTACATCGTTTTTAATCAGATCTTTCAAATACTCAAATTCATCTTGTAGGGTATGATGATTTGCATGATTAGCTATACCGGCTTTAATAACGTCTAAACCTACCACAATTCTTGGATAATTTGCTTTTTGTTCAAGTTCATAAGCTTGAACTACTGCAGGTCCAAAAACTCTAGATTTATTATGAAAGCATTTACCTGTTGTAATGCTCCCACGAATTAAAGTAACAGTCAAACCAACAACGCACTAACCTGACACTCCTCTACCCGATATGATTGGGGCCGGAGTGTGAGATGCGTGAATTTCAAAGTTATGATGATCAAGAATCAGTTGTTCTCTATAGGCCTCATGGCCTGGGAGAGCCTGTTCATCTCATCGGTGACAAGCTGCAGGTCCTCCGCCTTCACATTCCAGGGCATCAGCGGCTCGATCTGTTCGCCGGTGAGCTCAAGGTTGTCGTATTTGGCAGCCTGCATGAAGAGATAGGCAAGATAGTTGCGGGGATTCAGTCCCTGTCTCTTGGCTGTCTCAATGAGGCTGTAGAGCAGACAGGAAGCATCGGCACCATCATTGCTGCCGTGGTTCACCCAGTTCTTGCGTCCCTGAATGTAGACTCTGATAGATTGCTCACAGTCGTTGTTGTCGATTTTCAGCTCTGCATTCTCGAAGGAAAGCAGGACCTTGTCCCACTGGTTGAGAGCATAGGAAACCGCCCGTTTCTGCACCAGGTTGATCAGGGAGGTGGTGAGGGCCGCATTCTCAAGCCAAGCATGGAAGTCGTTGAGGATCGGCATCGAAAGAGCTTTCCTCTCTTCTATGAATGCCTCCTTGGACATCTCCCCTGCGACAAGTCTTGCCCGAAGCTGGGAGTCGATCTTGTACAGCCTGGCGATCCAGGCGATGGCGGGCCCTGCAAGGTTGTGGTCCTTGGTGATCTTCTCGCAGTCCTTGAACCGTCTTGCAACATGGGCAAGGCAGACGCACCTATGGGCCTTGCCAAGGTAGGAATCATAGGCTCCGTAGCCGTCCGCCATCACCCATCCGGTGTAGTCGGTGAACATCGACAGCGGAGGGCCACCGCCCCTGCCGTCAAAATACCGGTACCAGGCGAGGTGCTCGTTGCACACCGCCCACATGTAGTTCTTCGTCTTTTCCGAACCCTGTTTTTTTGTGGTAGTTTCGTCCATATACAGAGCAGCTTGTGCGAGCACCTTCGCCCTGAACGATTCCTCGGCTGCCTTGATGCGCTCGAGGATTGCCAGCCCATAGTTGCTCATGTCCTGCCTGCTGATGTCGATGCCGTCAAGGCCGAGGGCCTTGCTCAGCCGGTTGTGCGGAACATGCAGTCCGTATTTCTGGTAGGCGATCTCGGCCAGCAACAGCTCACCGACCTTGGTCTTGGGAAGGAAGCGCCGGGAGCATTGCGCGCTGAGCACGAGCTCCTCATCTTTGCATTTTACCGTATACTTTCGGTTCTCGACCTCTACCAGTATGACGGCGTTGATGCGTTGGAAGTACGAGGTGTGGGTGGATGGCATCGGGCGTACTGAATAGCCCCTGCTGCGGTAATCGTCAAGCACCGACGCCTCGACATCGTTGACCAGGTTCACCACATGTGAGGCTCCTGCAAGAGGTTTCCTTCCGACACTCTTCTTCCTGTACCCATCAATGGATTGCTGATTGGGTGAATCATCCTCTCCGGCAGACTGGGGCAGCATCTCGGGGGCGAACAGCGGCAGTGTCTCCCAATCGGGATTCTGCTTCAGCTGCTCGCTGGATTTGCCGAATTGTTGCTGGATGAGCAATTGCAGCGTCATGTGCATCTGCTCGTTCTGTTTCTGCAATTGCTGCATCATCTGTTGCATCTGGGTGAACATGAGGCTGATCTGGTCGAAGCTCATGTCCCTGGTGGGGGCAAGGGGAGCCAATACCGAGGCCGGGCTTTTCAGCCCGTCCACCAAGATCTCGACCGTCCTTGATTTCCTGTCACCCTTGCTTTTCATAGAGATAAGTATAGCAGAAAACAGGGTTTAAGTATACTACTTGTAGACAATTAGATGCACTTTCAGACAGCTTTCCCAGGTCGCATCCGTACATTCTCCCAAGGGGTGAAACGACGGAAAATGTCTATACCGTCAAGCATTGCAAGCAGGTCTTCCCCACTGATTTCCTTCACCCTCTCCTCACTGTTCGGCCAGGCGAAGGTGTAGCCGCCCACCAGTTTCTTCTGCAGCAACAGGAACCCTGTCTTGTCCCACATGACGCACTTGATGCTGTCACGCCTCCTGCCGCAGAAGATGTACAACCCTCCCAGGGTGACGTCCATCTCCATGATGTTGGTGATGACCGACACGAATCCGTTGATACCGCGTCTTAAATCTGAGTATCCAGGGAGCAGATAGATCGGGATGCCGCTCATGTCAAGCATTGGCTGCCTCCTCGATCCGGATCTTCCCTTCTTCATCAACGAGAACGTTCCCTGCTAGGCAGAATCGGTACTGGTCCGACCTGTTCCAGGGAATAGGGTCAAACCGCTTCCTTGGCCTTCCCCGGCCACGTTTGACAGAACCGATGATCTCAACCTTGTATTGTTCGGTATTCTTGTTGGTTTCCATTTTGCACCTCCGGATACGAGTCTATCGGTGCTGGGACCTCCACATCAGTGCGTTGTTGGTTTGACTATTACGAATTAAAAACCCATAACGTAATAATTCCATATTCATATGAAGTAATTCAATTAAGGTATGAAACACTTCACTCTTCTCATTAACCATGAAAGAAATGATTATTGAGTCAGAAAACTGTGTCACCTCTCTATTCATATTCATCAAGCTATCTGCATCAGCAATCTCAATAATTATATTGAGAGCAGCTTGAATTTCATTAAACTTTACTTCATTTGTTGAATTATCTGTATTTATCGATTCATATATGTGGTTTTTAAAACCAAGAACATCAATAAATGCAACTACTTTCTCAGTATACCCATCCTCTTTAATACCCATTATCTACCTCCATTTCAACCCATTCTATCCTGTGTCTTGAAAAAAATGTCAGTTACTTGTATATCCTCCAAGAAAATCGGGACACTAGACAGCAGATAACAGGACATCATCAGTAGCTGCCACAATAGTTTTCGCTAGAACATTTGATCTACGCACGGCTTATTAAACATTTTGGTCTGAGTACGATTTAGTTTACACATTTGTGGATAGGCCGCTTCTGGAGACAGAAGGAGGTCCTATGGACTACAAAAGATACACGCTTGAAGAGAAAATTAAGTTTCTCGATGCACTCGAGAAAAAGCGAACGGTTGCCAGTGCAGCCAGAAGCATGGGCATTCACGATGATGATGTTTGCTATCGTTGGGCGAGGAAAAAGGACGAGCTGAGAGCCGCTTATGCGTTGTCCTGCAACCCAGACAGGCCGGTCAAACAGGTTCGGAGGAGAGGATCCAAGATTCCCCTACAGGACAAGATACAATGCATCATGGCCATAGATGGAGGAATGAGCATCCACCGTGCTTCCGTGGAATTTAACAAGAATCTTGCAAGCGTTCAATCCTGGTATAGGAGCAAAGAAGAGCTTTTGGCATTATACTATTCCCAGCAGAAAGCCAGTTTGGAGAAGGAATCATCTCCACCGGATACTGTATGGGAGGTCCAGATGACCAAAGAGAAGGCTGACGAACATCTGGTGAAGCAGTGCAAGGCACTGGCCAAGGAGAACGAGTATCTGAAAGACAGGGTCATGTTCCTGGAGAAACTCAATGAGATCCTCAAGCAGCGAGGCGGGCCGGTAAAAAAAAAGAGCTCTTCACCGCAATCGGGCTGTGCATTGAGCAAGGAGGACGAATGAATGTGAGGAGGCTCTGCGCAGTCGCAGGTGTCTCCCGTTGCGGGTTCTACAAATACTACGGCAGTCATAAATCGACGCGGGCACTGAAAGACAAGGTTATAGCTGAGGCTGTAGATGAAATCCAGCAGCGGTATCATTTCAGTGTCGGATACCGCAAGATGGCCCCCCTGCTTCAGACCGAATCCGGAATTAAGACAAGCCAGAGAAGAGTCCATAGAATCATGAGGGAGAAAGGTCTGCAGTCCACGGTCCGGCCGAAGAAATATACTGCTGAGATATACCTCAGGAGGAAACAAATGAAGGAATCTCTTCCTCCTGACCTCATTCAGCGCAAGTTCTTCTCCCTTGAGCCTTTCAAACGGCTGGTTGAGGACATCACCTACCTGCCGTGTCTTGAGCAGATGATGTACCTGAACTCCATCGAGGATCTGTTCAACGGGGAGATTCCTGCATACGCAATCTCGGAGATGGTTGATTCCAAGCTCTGCACGGATACTGTCGACATCCTGGCCGGGAAGATCGATGATACCCAAGGCGCCATTCTGCACAGCGACCTCGGCTCCACATATCTGTCGTATGCATACAGGGATCTCCTGGAGAAGCTCGGCATACGCATAAGCCTGGGAGAGGTATGCTATGATAATGCGGCGATGGAATCGCTTAACAGCATAATCAAGACCGAATGCCTCTACTGCCGATTCGGGAAAAGCAACGTAAAGAACCATAAGGTGCCCAAGAAGGATGTGATCGCAGCGGTCGTCGAGTTCATCGAATACTACAACACAACACGCCCCAAGGAGAGCCTGGGATTCATGTCACCCGTTGAATTCCGGCTCAGGAATCCCAAAGGCACATACCCTGTTGTTATATCCTAGGGGGAAGATCGATACTTCTTTACAGAGGAGCGGTTCATGCACATGAAGCAACATGCAGGACGCAGGATGAGAATTATGGAGCCTCATATTGACAGGAAGGGAATAGAGATGGACTATAAGTCTGGATGGAGTTGTAAACCAGTATGGTTGCAGTCACTGAAAAAGTGTCTCCAAATCGAGCTCCTGTCCACAAGAAAGTGTCTACTATAACGTACTCATAGCATTTCCTGATCAAGCCTCGTAAGATTTCTCCCTCAAACTGTGTGGAAAATGTGACAGTTCTTCCTGGTACCGATAATGCTCACCCATGACTAGTCCATCCGATCATACCGCCAAACAGTGCTGATCAGATGCAATTATCCTGCCTGTCCTCTCACATACACCCAAGCGCCGAAACATCCAGGGCAATTACGAGAGTCATATTCAAACTGGAACCGGGGTATAAGCAGAATGGATTCCTATTGATATAAAAACACAGGAATCACTGAAGCAACAGCTGTCCTCAGAATCAATGCGAAGCTATTCCCCACAGAGATCCTTCTAATTGCTATAACGTTATCATAGAAATCATCCACGAGCTACAGAAAAATGGAATCCAGGATATGTTTCTGAACAGGAAGATGAAATGCACACAAAGCAGTGGAAAAAATAAAGAGTGCCATAGCAGAGAAGTGACGATTCCATCTGATTTCTCATTGGTTCGATGAAAATCTCGAGACCATGTAAGTGATGTTGCCTGGGCAAGTATGGCCTGAAAAGGGAAAGCCTGTGAGAATTCTTGGAGTTGTTGGATATTCAGCAAGTCAGTCTCAAGATGAGTACTTGTGAGGTAATAGCTGATCTAACCATATTATTGTTATCAATATTGTAATTATGGGCTTAAAAAAAATTGAATTTCTGAATCGGCCGTATTAGTAGCTGCCCAGTAGTTTTCGCTAGAACATTTGATCTACGCACAGCTTATTAAACATTTCCTGATCAAGTCTCGTAAGATTTCTCCCTCAAACTGTGTGGAAAATGTGACAGTTCTACCCGGTACCTCAAATCGTCAAATCACGCTTCCAGGGGCCTAAAATGCCGATTTTTGTGGAAAATGTGACAATTCTTCCTGGTACCTCAAATACAAACTTCATCACATATCTTTTTAATCAAAATTTCGTTATTGAACGGAATATTTAAATATTCTTTCACAGATTTGGTAATATTGGAAATATTACAAAACCGGTCCATCGTAAGAATAATTATTTTGAGTGTTTCATAGTAAACATTACAAATTCTATCATTGTTTTCACTGGATATATTTTTGTCATAATATTTATAAATACGAAGAAAATAATTAACAAAGTCTAAGAATTCTGAAAATACAAGATTCTTATCATTAGTTGTCTCAATAAGGGAATTTGCCCAAAGAACTTCACCAGAATCAATACTTTCCACAGTTCCCATCTTATTCTTGATATTGGTGTTTTCAAGAATATATTTATTGCGAGTACCCTCGGATAAATGCGAGAGCACGGCAGCATCCACAAGAATTCTACCACCCTTGAATCCTTCTGTCTCTTCCAGCTTTACAGCAGCGGTTATTCCACTGCCTGCAACATTAGGAACATTATTTACATTTGCATTAGTAAAACTTGGGAAAATACACTTCTGAGAAAAGTATTCTACATCACCAATTGATATACCGCCCCTGAAGAGTGTTAGATAGTGTTTTCGAGTTATTTTTCGATTTGTTCCAAACTCATCCGTTTCATGCAAGAAAGGATCATTAGAATTTTGATTGAAAAAACTTTCATCAATGTTCCATCTCACACATGTAGTGTAAAAATCGGACAACTCTTGAAAGAATAAATCTCCTCTGTCGATAGCTGCGGTAATGAATATACCATCAGAAAATGGAATAAAACTTTCAAAGGCTTGATATGGTCTTACCGTCAAAAAACTGTTTAGCTTTTGCTGTAAAACCTGAGCGTAATTCTCCAATACGCTACAATATACTAGAGGGTCTTTTGATTTTGTAAAATTTGAAAATCCTAATAAGTCTAGATAGCAACATATTTTTTGTTCAGCCATTTTATCCCTTTCCAGTAATCTTTGATTATATGACAGTTCTTCCTGGTACCTGAAATCGACAAATTGCGCTTTCAGTGCCCTAAAACGCCGTTTTTTGTGGAAAATATGACAATTCTTCCTGGTACCGATAATAAACTGATCCAATTTGAATTTGTCTTAGTACAATAATCTGCATACACTTTAATAGACATTTTCTGATCAAGTCTCGCAAGACCCATCTCTCAAACTGTGTGGAAAATGTGACAGTTCTACCCGGTACCTCAAATCGCCAAATCACGCTTCCAGGGGCCTAAAAGGGCGTTTTTTGTGGAAAATGTGACAATTCTTCCTGGTACCGATGATATGTAACAGTCAAACCAACAACGCACTAACCTGACACTCCTCTACCCGATATGATTGGGGCCGGAGTGTGAGATGCGTGAATTTCAAAGTTATGATGATCAAGAATCAGTTGTTCTCTATAGGCCTCATGGCCTGGGAGAGCCTGTTCATCTCATCGGTGACAAGCTGCAGGTCCTCCGCCTTCACATTCCAGGGCATCAGCGGCTCGATCTGTTCGCCGGTGAGCTCAAGGTTGTCGTATTTGGCAGCCTGCATGAAGAGATAGGCAAGATAGTTGCGGGGATTCAGTCCCTGTCTCTTGGCTGTCTCAATGAGGCTGTAGAGCAGACAGGAAGCATCGGCACCATCATTGCTGCCGTGGTTCACCCAGTTCTTGCGTCCCTGAATGTAGACTCTGATAGATTGCTCACAGTCGTTGTTGTCGATTTTCAGCTCTGCATTCTCGAAGGAAAGCAGGACCTTGTCCCACTGGTTGAGAGCATAGGAAACCGCCCGTTTCTGCACCAGGTTGATCAGGGAGGTGGTGAGGGCCGCATTCTCAAGCCAAGCATGGAAGTCGTTGAGGATCGGCATCGAAAGAGCTTTCCTCTCTTCTATGAATGCCTCCTTGGACATCTCCCCTGCGACAAGTCTTGCCCGAAGCTGGGAGTCGATCTTGTACAGCCTGGCGATCCAGGCGATGGCGGGCCCTGCAAGGTTGTGGTCCTTGGTGATCTTCTCGCAGTCCTTGAACCGTCTTGCAACATGGGCAAGGCAGACGCACCTATGGGCCTTGCCAAGGTAGGAATCATAGGCTCCGTAGCCGTCCGCCATCACCCATCCGGTGTAGTCGGTGAACATCGACAGCGGAGGGCCACCGCCCCTGCCGTCAAAATACCGGTACCAGGCGAGGTGCTCGTTGCACACCGCCCACATGTAGTTCTTCGTCTTTTCCGAACCCTGTTTTTTTGTGGTAGTTTCGTCCATATACAGAGCAGCTTGTGCGAGCACCTTCGCCCTGAACGATTCCTCGGCTGCCTTGATGCGCTCGAGGATTGCCAGCCCATAGTTGCTCATGTCCTGCCTGCTGATGTCGATGCCGTCAAGGCCGAGGGCCTTGCTCAGCCGGTTGTGCGGAACATGCAGTCCGTATTTCTGGTAGGCGATCTCGGCCAGCAACAGCTCACCGACCTTGGTCTTGGGAAGGAAGCGCCGGGAGCATTGCGCGCTGAGCACGAGCTCCTCATCTTTGCATTTTACCGTATACTTTCGGTTCTCGACCTCTACCAGTATGACGGCGTTGATGCGTTGGAAGTACGAGGTGTGGGTGGATGGCATCGGGCGTACTGAATAGCCCCTGCTGCGGTAATCGTCAAGCACCGACGCCTCGACATCGTTGACCAGGTTCACCACATGTGAGGCTCCTGCAAGAGGTTTCCTTCCGACACTCTTCTTCCTGTACCCATCAATGGATTGCTGATTGGGTGAATCATCCTCTCCGGCAGACTGGGGCAGCATCTCGGGGGCGAACAGCGGCAGTGTCTCCCAATCGGGATTCTGCTTCAGCTGCTCGCTGGATTTGCCGAATTGTTGCTGGATGAGCAATTGCAGCGTCATGTGCATCTGCTCGTTCTGTTTCTGCAATTGCTGCATCATCTGTTGCATCTGGGTGAACATGAGGCTGATCTGGTCGAAGCTCATGTCCCTGGTGGGGGCAAGGGGAGCCAATACCGAGGCCGGGCTTTTCAGCCCGTCCACCAAGATCTCGACCGTCCTTGATTTCCTGTCACCCTTGCTTTTCATAGAGATAAGTATAGCAGAAAACAGGGTTTAAGTATACTACTTGTAGACAATTAGATGCACTTTCAGACAGCTTTCCCAGGTCGCATCCGTACATTCTCCCAAGGGGTGAAACGACGGAAAATGTCTATACCGTCAAGCATTGCAAGCAGGTCTTCCCCACTGATTTCCTTCACCCTCTCCTCACTGTTCGGCCAGGCGAAGGTGTAGCCGCCCACCAGTTTCTTCTGCAGCAACAGGAACCCTGTCTTGTCCCACATGACGCACTTGATGCTGTCACGCCTCCTGCCGCAGAAGATGTACAACCCTCCCAGGGTGACGTCCATCTCCATGATGTTGGTGATGACCGACACGAATCCGTTGATACCGCGTCTTAAATCTGAGTATCCAGGGAGCAGATAGATCGGGATGCCGCTCATGTCAAGCATTGGCTGCCTCCTCGATCCGGATCTTCCCTTCTTCATCAACGAGAACGTTCCCTGCTAGGCAGAATCGGTACTGGTCCGACCTGTTCCAGGGAATAGGGTCAAACCGCTTCCTTGGCCTTCCCCGGCCACGTTTGACAGAACCGATGATCTCAACCTTGTATTGTTCGGTATTCTTGTTGGTTTCCATTTTGCACCTCCGGATACGAGTCTATCGGTGCTGGGACCTCCACATCAGTGCGTTGTTGGTTTGACTATTACGATGATATTAATCAAGAGAGCAGAAAATCGTGAAGAAGATGTACGTGGTCATTATTTTAGAGACCAAACTGCAATAATACATTCGATGCCTTTTAGGCGACTAAAACACAAAACACAAGTATTCTTTTCTCCTGAGAACGACCATATCTGTACCAGAATTGAACATGTTCTACATGTTGCAAGTATAGCCTCAACAGTGTGTAAGGGTCTTAATGCTACAGAAGAATGGCACCTTGATAGTGAACTAGCTTATGCCATTGGATTAGGACATGATCTCGGTCACGCACCATTCGGACATGCAGGAGAGGATGCTCTAAAAAAATGTACCGGACTTGACTTTAAGCATGAGATGAACAGTTTCAGAGTAGTTCGGTACTTAGCCAATAATGGAAAAGGACTTAACCTTACTTATGCTGTTGAGGATGGCATTATTAGTCACAATGGTGAATGCTTTGAGCAATCACTTGAACCATATCCAAACTTAAAGAAACTTGAAGAAATTAAAGAAAGAGATACTATCCCAAGCACTTATGAGGGGTGCATTGTTAGGTTTGCAGATAAAATAGCATATCTAGGTCGCGATATTGAAGATGCCTTAATATCCAATCTAATCACTCACGATGAGCTCCCAGAAATAATCAAAGATTATATCGGAAAATATAATGGACAAATAATTAATGAATTGGTTATCGACTTAATCAATGAATCAAAAAGAACTGGAAAGATACAACTTTCAAACAAAGCATTTGAAATGATCAAGAAACTTTCAGATTTCAACTATGAAAAAATTTACTCTCATAAAAGAATTATCGAATACAAGAAACATATTGAACCCATGATACGTACAATTTATGAGCATCTAAGGGATATATTTGGTTCCTATGGAACTGATTATGACAAATATGATTTTGAAGGCAATCTTCAAATCACACAGGCTTTTGGAAGATATATAAAAAAAATGGAACCCCTATATGAGAAAGAATCTTTCCAGATTCAACGAATACTAACTGATTACATCTCAGGTATGACCGATAATTATGTACTTAAGTCAACAAAGGAAATTATTATACCAAGACCACTACAGTCTTAATACTTTTATCAATCTTCTAACCCATAAATATTTGAACAACATGGAACATAAGTGATTTCTTGTATAATAGTTGTTCTATAACCTCTCTTGATGCAATCCGATTGGATCAGACTTCATGCAATAAATTCTTTAACTAATTTTAGATGATTAATAAATTCCTTTCTTCTAATGATACCAATACAAACAACGAACACAATATACATGCCCCATCCCTGCACACCACCAATAAACCAGTTTCCTAATATGAATATAATTGCACCTAGAGCATCCCATAATACTTCAAAGGATATCTTCATGTTCATCTTTTTCTGTAAATAGAAATCAGGGATTAAGCACTTAACTATCTGTAAACCAACAATTGACATCACCGCAGCTGTTAAGTTTTTAAACAACACAGTAACAATAACAGTGGTTACTAATGAGAGGAGTACAGAGAAGCCATTAATGAAGAGCATCGCCTTTTCTTCTCTCAAAGCTTTGAGAGAAGTGTTGATCAGTAATGAGGTCCTAGCTTCAAACATTGAAATAGGAAACAATATTGCAAAATGCTGAATTGCCTCGTAATAATGGGGTAACCAAAGAAGGAGAATCTTCTGGATTGGGTAATAAGCAACTAAAAATATCAGCATGACACCAGATAAGAGAGACCCCAACGTATCATAAACGGTTGGCAATCTATCTGCGTCACTACGTTTAATAATTGGAAATATTACAATACTTACGGCAGCAATAAAGGTAAGAATAAAATTCGAGATACTGAGAGAAAAAGATACTTTTCCAAAAGTAGTAACATCCCAATTTCTTTCGATTCCAAAGCGTACTATTCCAATAATCAACATCCCAGCAATATTGGCAAAGAGTAATTTACTCCTGTAGTGATATTGGTCCAGAATTCATGGATTCCCGTAGAAAGATTAACACCTATTGCAAATACAATATCTCTACACACATATCCCAAACCAATAAGTGCAACTATCTTTGCAATGATATCAGCAAGTAACATGTATTCAAATTTACGATCCCATAATGCTAATAAGCTCAACATCAATACAACGTACAACAAACGTTCAACCATTAAATTTCTAACGAATTCTTTAATTCTCCCTGTACTTTGTAGTATAAATTGTAACACAGTCCTAGGTAATAAAAGAATACAATTAAAACCAGAAGCTATAAGAATGAGAGACTTATTCGGGTCTTCAATTTTATACAACGAGAACAAAGTAATCCCAATAAAAATAAAAATTTCCAAGATTGCAACCAACCAAAACTGTGAATGCATCATTGGTTTGTCTAGTTCATCGTAATACTTTCCACCATATCGAAGATAAATACCATCAGCTAGCCCAAAATGAAAGAAACCAGTATACCCCACATAGAAGAGGTATAGTTGCCAGTATCCATATTGTTCAAGACCAAGGAGTTTAGGGACAATGAAAGATACGACAATCGATATTACTAAATTTAGGAAATTCGCAGAAACAGAATAATAGAGCTTATGAAAAATACTCTTTACAGAATCATTCACAATTACTTCTACTTTTCTAAATGAATAAGTTCCAAGAACGTTCTATCCTTCTCACTCAAACAAAACTCCATACCCACGTCCGGCCACGCAATCCCGATACTCGGGTCATCCCACCTGATGCCACCCTCATCCTCGGGGTGGTAGAACTCGTCGCATTTGTAGGTGAACTCGGCTTCTTCCGAGAGTACAAGGAACCCGTGAGCGAAGCCCTTTGGGATGAAGAACTGGTTCTTCTTCTCTGCCGAAAGCACCACTCCCACATACTTGCCGTACGTAGGACTGTCTATCCTCAGGTCGACTGCAACATCGTACACCTCGCCCTTGGTGACCCTGACCAGCTTGGCCTGCGGAAACTGCTTCTGGAAATGCAGTCCTCGCAATACTCCTTTCCGGGACTTGCTCTGGTTGTCCTGCACAAATTCATTCATGATACCGGCCTTGTGGAAGTCTGCCTTGTTGTAGGTCTCCATGAAGTAGCCTCGCTCATCCCCGAACACCCTCGGCTCGATGATGAACACCCCTTCTATCCCTGTCTCCGTGAATGTGAACTGTCCCATTGTATGTTTCTCTCTTTCCCTTGTTATCTGCCTGCGTACATCGACCGGTAGTATTGCTGGTAGGAACCACTGGTCACATGCTCCATCCACTGCCTGTTCTCCAGGTACCAGTCGATGGTCTTCCTGATCCCTTCTGCAAACATCGTCTCGGGCTCCCACCCCAACGCTTCCCTGATCTTGGTGGGATCTATGCCGTAGCGTCGGTCATGCCCCTTCCTGTCGGTAACGTGCTTGATCAGACGCTCATCTATACTTTGGTCCACCTTCTCAGCTACATAGGCTATGATGCTCTTCACGATCTCGATGTTGGGTTTCTCGTTGTGCCCTCCGATGTTGTACACCTCACCGAGGGTTCCCTTCCGGATCACCAGGTCAATCGCCTTGCAGTGGTCCTCCACATACAGCCAGTCACGGACCTGCATGCCGTCCCCGTACACGGGAAGGCTGTTTTTGTTCAGGCAGTTGTTGATCATCAGCGGGATGAGCTTCTCGGGAAACTGGTAGGGGCCGTAGTTGTTCGAGCACCTGGTGATGTTCACCGGAAGTTTGTAGGTATCCCCATAGGCTTTCACCAGGAGGTCGGCCGAGGCCTTGCTTGCCGAGTAGGGACTGTGCGGGTCCAGGGGGGTGGTCTCGGTGAAGAACCCCTCAGGCCCGAGGGATCCGTATACCTCGTCGGTGGAGACCTGCAGGAACCTCACACCCTCCCGGTATGTATCCTCCCCTGTCTTCCATGAGCCCTTCGCGGCATCCAGGAGATTCAGTGTCCCCATCACGTTGGTGCTCACGAATACCCCTGGGTCGGTGATCGAGCGGTCCACATGGCTCTCTGCGGCGAAGTTGACCACATAGTCAATGTGGTACTGCCCGAACAGCTTTCCCATCGCTTCCCGGTCACAGACGTCGGCCTGTATGAAGGCATACCGCTCATCATCCATGACAGCCTTCAGGTTCTCCAGGTTCCCAGCATAGGTGAGCTTGTCCACATTCACCACCAGGATGTCCTGGTGCCTCTCAAGGATGTAGTGGATGAAGTTGGAGCCGATGAAGCCGGCCCCTCCGGTCACCAGGTAGGTCTTGCTCATATGGTCTTCTCCTGTTCCAGGTAATGTTCCATGAAGCTGTCCAGGGCTTCCCTCCAGTCACGCATGCTGTTTCCGATGGTGTCGTGTAAATGCCTGTTCTCCAGGGCGGAGTAGGCAGGCCGCCTGGCAGGACGGGGGAACTCATCGGTGGTGCAGGATTCCACCGGGACCGATAGCCCTGCCCTCTCTACGATCCTCTCTGCAAAGGCATGCCAGCTTACCGGCTCCCCCCCACAGGTGCAGTGGAAGATGCCGGTCTCCGTGGAGGCTCCCAGCAGTGCAAGCTGGTAGGCCAGGTCCACGGCACTGGTGGGGTTCCCCACCTGGTCGCCTACCACCTTCAGCCTGCCGTTCTCCCTGGCCAGGCGCAGCATTGTCTTGACGAAGTTGTTTCCCACATACCCATAGAGCCAGGCGGTACGGCAGATGCAGCTGTTACCGCATGAGTCGAGCACCGCCTTCTCCCCTGCAAGCTTGGTCCTCCCGTAGGCGGTATTGGGACTGGGGGTATCATGCTCGGTATAGGGTCTCTCCCCATCCCCCCTGAAGACATAGTCGGTGGAGACATGCAGCAGGCGTGAGCCATGCCTCTGGGAGGCGATGGCCAGGTTCCTTGGTCCGAGTGCATTGATGCGGTAGGCAGTCTCCTCGTCGCTCTCACAGCCATCCACATTGGTCATGGCTGCACAGTTGAAGACAAGGTCGGGCTTGTGCCGGGAAAAGAAGGAGTCCACCGCATCCACCGAGGTTATGTCCAGCTCGTCCACATCGACTGCGAGGACCTCGCACCCTGCGTAAACAGGAGGGAGTTTCCCCAGTTCACTGGATCCCCTCTGGAGTATGTTGTTCAGTTCGCTGCCAAACTGGCCATTAGCACCTGTAATAAGTATCGTCATAAAGCAATCCTAATTATGTATTCGGCCTTCAGCAACCTGTCTGAGATGCTCGCCGTAAGGACTCTTCCCATAGCGGGAAGCACTTAGAATGAGCTCTTCCCTGCTGATCCATCCATTGCGGAACCCGATCTCCTCAGGGGCCGATATCTTGATTCCCTGTCTCTTCTCGATCATGCGGACAAAGTCAGCTGCATCCACCAGGCTGTCCATCGTACCGGTATCGAGCCAGGCAAAACCCCTGCCCAGCAACTGGACATGCAGGTCACCTGCTTCCAGGTAAAGCCGGTTCAGGTCGGTTATCTCGAGCTCCCCGCGTGTTGAGGGCTTTACCTGCCTTGCAAGCTGAACCACCCGCCTGTCATAGAAATAGAGCCCGGTGACGGCATAATTGCTTCTGGGATTTGCTGGTTTCTCCTCAAGGGATACGGCTCTTCCTTCCTGGTCGAACTCCACCACCCCGAAGCGCTCGGGATCCGGGACGTAATAACCGAATACCGTTGCCTTTCCTGCCTCTGCATCCCCCACAGCCTGTCTCAACAGCGGGGAGAACCCGTTCCCATAGAAGATGTTGTCCCCCAGCACCATGGCACAGGCATCATCTCCGATGAACTCCTCGCCCAGCAGGAAGGCCTGGGAAAGGCCGTCGGGGGATGGTTGTACCTTGTAGGAGAAATGGACGCCGAACTGGTTGCCATCCCCCAGGAGATGCTCGAACCGGGGGGTGTCCTCAGGGGTGGAGATGATCAGGATGTCATTGATCCCTGCAAGCATCAGGGTGGAAAGCGGGTAGTAGATCATCGGCTTGTCATAGACAGGCAGCAACTGCTTGCTGGTTACCAGGGTCAAGGGATAGAGACGCGTACCGGCTCCGCCGGCCAGGATGATTCCTTTCATACTAGTTCCTTATAAGTAAGCGTAGGCTCATCAGTCCAATGAAATGAACAAAACCTTCTACACTGTGACGAGTCTTCATGTTTTTTCTTATACTCTAATAGTGATTTTTCTTGATTGCTTTTTAAAAAGAATCAATGAATAGAACAATGATATAACATATGCAGAGTTAGCAAATTCTAATCTTATCATCGACAGCATAAGGCCTTGAAGAATTAGCGAATACAAAAAAACATTAACGTAATTCTTTGATGTTCGCATCAATCTATAAAGCCTACCAGTAAGAAATCCATATACACCCATACCAAAAATAACACCGAAAACTCTGAAGTCAAGATAAAGATAAAAGAAAGGTGTTACAAAAGCATTGATTTTTGTGGTACTTCCAATGCTTACAGCATTTTCAACAAATAGCTTACTTTGCGTAAGAACCCAGAAGAAAGGCTTTTCTAGGATATTCATAGTATCAAGAAATTGAAATATTACAGAAAATAATCCCGATAAAGAAGCGAGGCCCATAGTGTATATGTTATCATAATCAATGATTTTAATTCTAACATCAAGGTGAGGTACACATCCAGATATATATATATATAATGTTTTTAGTAAATCTTGGTTTCCTCGTAATCTTGCAATAACTAGGAATAATCCGATAGCAAGTACGATTAATAAAAAAAACTGAATGGATTCACGCGTGATAATGAATTTTTTTCGTGGAATATAAACACTTCTGATTAATAAAAAATGAAATACAAATAACACAAAAAACAAACGTCCACCAAGAGTAAAAAACTGGAGAATTATGACCAAAAAAGTTAATACCTGTAGAATCATATATCTCTTTTCTTTCCAATATGTTAACCCAAATATTGGCAATATTACATATAAAAAAGGGTTCACCACTAATATTCTTAGAATACCATTAATTCTCCCTCTGCTGGAATAAAGAGCACTTGTTGGCGTAGAAGCAAAATTTCGAATCTCTCCAATTCTAACTCTTTGGAATATGATTATTCTGAGATCTTGAAATAATAGTATTACAGTAATAATACAAAATATGTAAACAAACGTATAATTAATTGAACATTCCCTTTGAATTGTAATATTAGTAGAAGATAATTCATTGAAGTTGTCAATTTTTAATTTCATAGAGACTAAATACCCAAAGTAAAAACAAAACAACCCTAGAGTAATAATATAATAGGTTCTCTGCGAAGTAACATACATACCATACAATCTTAATGAGGAAAGAAATACAATCACCCCCCAGATTGAAAATAGAATGACTATCGGGTTAAAAAAATCTTTATTTTCATGATAAGTAAATAAAACAATACCAAATAATAGATAAGGTAAAATAAATTGCATGATGCCATCCTATCCAAAAGCCCCAACATTGAAAAATTTTCATCCCAATGCAGACATACCCTGTTTATTAGTTCGAAATGTGGCTGTTTTTGCTTAGTTCATTATCCAACCATATTCTGATACTTAGTAATGACAACCATATTAGTTATGACCGCTGTAATAACAATCCCTGAATTTGCAATTTAGGCTCATATAATATTATTTTGAACAACTCAACTTTGTCTAGATGGCACCAAATATAGAAGTGTATAAATAAGAAAATATAAAAAAACACCTAAGACTACCTGTACAATCAATGTCAACACTATACTGCCATACATTATTTTGATCGATTTTACTACGTAGAACATCAGGAATGAGGAAATGATTATTCTCCAAGTATTTACAAAAATTTGATTCAGTGGATAGGTATGTTTAATAACACTATATTGTATACCTAACACTACTATTTCAGTAAATAAAGTGGCATAAGCAGCACCCAATGCAAAAAATCTTGGGATTAGAAGAATATTTAAAATCAGGTTTAAACAAGCTCCTACAGAAACGCTAATAATGAACAGCTTATTTTCGTCTCTCGGAATCAAGTATTGATTAACTATTACATCTCCTAACCCTATAGTAATCAAAGTTGGAGCTAGCGTTTTCAATATTGGGATACTGTCAAGAAATTCTGCACCAAAAAACAAGCGGATAAAGTTTGATGAAATAGCAATTATCCCGAAAGTCATCCCAACTCCAAGAAAAACTGTATAGTTGATAGATTTTATAAAAAGAGACTTGATATCACCATACTCCTTTTGGCCTACAAGATATGAAATCTTAGGTAGCAGTACAGTGCTCAACGAAGTAAGAATCCCTAGTAAAATGTTAATAATCTTCTCAGCATTTTCATAATATCCGGTTTGGCTCATCCCAGCCATTCCTCCCAACATTATTTTATCCATAATTTTATATATGCTCACAGCCACGACAGGAATAAACAATACAGAAGAACTTTTGAGATGTTTCAAGTAATCTATAAAATTAATATGTTCCAAACTTTGCACAAACGAAAATAGGGTTTTCCTAAGGGTTATCCATAACAATGCATTGCTAACCAAGGCACTTAGCGAAATAATCAATGCATAAATCCAAAGATCTTCATTCTTTCGAATAAAAAGAAATATTGAAACAACACCCAATAATTTGATTATTACTCCTCTTATGAAGATAAATTGGAATTTCTCCAAACCATAATAAAACCAACTAATATCAAAGCCTGCGGAAAGAACATAAATTATATAAATATAACCAATTATTTGTATTTCTTCGCTGAAAGAAAAACAAATTAATATATAAAATAGTGTAAATATGAAAGTGAATGTAAGCTGTACTGAGTATATTCCCCAGAAGACATTTGATAGTTTTCTTGTGTTATCCTTTACTTTTGCACATTCTCTATTACCATATTTTTGATTTCCAAGTAATGAGAAAATTACAAAATAGTAAGCAATAGAATAAATATATGAGTTCTGTCCAATGCCTTCTGGCCCGAATTTACGAGCAATATATGGTGCAGTAATAAAAGGGGTTATTACTTGTAGGATCCTTAATGAAACTACATAGAAATAGTTAATTTTTAATCTACTAATTCTTCTTTTCATTTATCACATCAAAAATTAAATTACTTATCCTACTTGCTGCTTTCCCATTAATAAAATTTAAGGCTGAAATATAACCATTCCTTGCTATTCGATACATCTCTTCTCGATTATTATATAAGAACATTAGTTTTTCTGCTAAATCAAAATAATCTCCCTGATTGTATAGTAAACCTGTATCTTGATGTGTTATCAATTCAGTTGTACTCCCTGTATTTGAACCAATCATCACGAGGTTACTAAGCATCCCTTCAATTGTAACTCGTCCAAAGGCTTCTTTTATGGAAGCAACAATCCCAATATCGCAGCACCTCCGAAGTGAGTTCATATCATCGACATGCCCAAGAAATTCAACACTCTCATCTAGTTCTAACTCGTGAATATAGTTTTTGATTTCCTCATAATAGGAACCGTCTGCTGTACCTGCAATTTTAAGTTGAACGCGTTTTAACTCCTTATTGACGATTGAAACAGCATCGATTACTTGTTTGTGTCCTTTTCCGGAAATAATCGACCCACAAATTAAAATATTTAATATCTTTTTCTCATTCCAATTATGATCAAAATAGTTATCGTACTTGAAAGAAATATCATCATATACAATTTTTACTTTAGCTGCAGTAATAGAACTACTACTATCTTTGATCAAAAAAGACATTAATGCTTTTGATATCACTATAACCCGATCACTATTTTCAAATATAATTTTTCTATGATATTTATCTGAAGCAATTGTTTGATAATTCTGATCTTCTCGACCAAATTCCCTTATATGCCAAATGTGCGGTAACTGTAATTTTTGTTTTAGCCACATACCCGTATATATTGTGCCTGTATTAGAATATATTAATGATAGATTAAACTTTTTAAGTTTATTAGCTAGAAAGCTTTTAATAAGTATTTTATTTAAAATCAGTCTAGTGATTCTCAAGGGGAAAGCAATGATGGTTCTAATTCTTGGTTCCAAGACACTATACCGAAACTGAGGATAATTAAACAAAATAGTATCACAACCCCAACTATTCATTTTCTCAACAGCTGACCCTTTATATGGGAAAATTCCAATAATATTGAAACACGATTCAAGAACCCAAGTCTCTATCAGGTCAAGCATTGAACTAGTTGCACCACTATATAAGTCTGCATCATGAAATACTACTGCGATGCTTAGTTTTTGAGTATCCAAAATCATTTTAGATCCCTTCTTTGTAAATACTTGAGCTCGATTTAATTGCATGAATAATTGACTTTATCATTTGGATTTTTTGAGGTTCGAAAATTATTTTCCTTACCTCCCAATGTATTAGCCTTAGAATGTGATATGTTTTATTGATATGCTTCCAATACTTTCTAATATAATATATATTATTTCGAACATAAAAATAATTCCTTTCTACTGAATGATTATAAATTTTAAAATTCATACCAAATGGAAGTCTAATCAATTTATATTTTGAACCTAATTGATGATTAATATACGTATTATTTACACGTAATATTTTATAGCCTTGCAACCGTACTCTAATACAGAAGTCAAAATCAACAAAATCAATAAATAACAATTCATTAAACTTTCCAACCTTTTCCCAAATTGTTACAGATGTTAAACTACCACTTGTGATACATTCATCGATAGACGTAATTTCTTCTACAATTTTAGCTAGTAAGGCATACTCATCTGTGTTGTCATGTATTATGGGGCTAAGAATTCCTACCCCTTCATTAATATATTTTTTGTATTCTCTGACGAGTACTGGTGAACAAAAAGAGTCTTGGTCTAAAGTCAATACCCATGCATACCCTTTTTGACTTGCCCATTCAAATATCTGATTTAATGCTTTAGCAATCCCAAGATTCATTTCATTTCGAAAAATATAAACATTAGGGTAACCACATAACGAAAGATTTATTTGTTCGATATTCAATGAAGCATTGTCGATAAGCACTATTTCATTCACTTGATGTAAGATTACATTAATATTATCTATTAGACTTGGTATCTCTGGATTAAAGAGCACGATACCAGCGCAGATGCTACGGTCCTCTATCTCTTTCATTTTACTATAATCTTCCTCATTATTAGCCTGCTTTTAATACTAGTGTTGCATGGTCTCCAAAATGTATAGATATCTTGACAGACCGATGATGATGCAGAAAATAAGGGACAGCAGTATTTATTAGTCAATTTGGAACAGATGAACTATCTTCTAAGAATATTTGATTCAATCCTGCTCGTTCGCATGAATACATTTCCTTCTCGAGTCCAAGAAAATGTTTTTATCTCCCTTTGCCATTATTGCCTAATGGAATCCCATTGAACAAAGCATAAGCTTCCCAAATTTACTCTGTGTCTATATTACTAATAGCTACATGGTATGTGATTCTCAAGGATTATCACCCTGCGGCTATACTGTAATGCAAATAGATTTCTTAAAATTGATCGAGAAAATCAACTCTATGCACATGTGAATATTTTTATCCTACAGCTACCTTCTATAAACGGACTAACCTAATAAAAGTATCTATTCACACGGACTCAATTCGGAAAGCGATTTGACAGAAAACTTTACAGTCTTCCATAACGTATTAAACTTAGCTGCTTCCTTATAAGATAAATAATTTTCCTTAAAAAGATATTTGTTTTCAGATAATTCTTAAGGTAGTATTGTTCACTATTAATAAAGCAATCATATGCAAATTGGGACATGCCTTTTGTTGAGATTCCGTGTAAGTGCTTAACGTGAGTAAAAGGTATTATGTGAGCCTCCCAAGTACTATTCTCTAGTTTTGATCCAATTATATATTCTTCTTCATACAAGAAGGTATTCTCATCAAGAGGAAATATTATGTCTAAACACTTACGATTAATTAAAAAACAACAACCACTTACACTGAATACTTTTCTTGGTTGGTCCAATAGTTTTTCAAGTATAAATCTCTTCTTGAATCTTTGAAAAAAAATGCTAAAGGGAGTACTTAAAAACATATTTTTCAGTTTTCCAGAACCTGTTAATTTGGACAATAAATAAAATGGTTGAAACTCCCCATCACCATTAAATATTTGAGGTCCAACAATACCCACAAAATAATTCGCCTCAATATAATTTATCATTATCTGAATAGAGTTGTCTACGAATATAATATCACTATTAGTGATAAGAAACAGCTTACATCCGTCCTGAATTGCATACTTTATACCAACATTATTCCCAGCTGAATATCCGCAATTATTATGTAATAAAATTAACTCTAGATTCTCAATCTCCTCAAAAAATTGCCTTTGTTTATTATCAAGCTTTACAGAGGAGTTATTATCAATAACATAAATTTTAAAAATGCATCTAGGAGGATAATTCAATATTGATTGTATGCAATCAACAGTCTCTTCCCACGTATTATAGTTAAGAATTATTATTCCTAGCATAGCAATCTATTGGCACCATTTTTATAATATAGATAAGTCTCATATAACTTTGCATAAAAGTTATCCTTTCTCTTAAGCTGTGGTCCCTCCGTGTTCTTAAGAGTTCCCATATAATATGCTAATTCACCAAGGCTAACAGAATAACATTTATTAATAGAAATGATTCTATTAGCCATTTTGTCTTCATTGCTTTCTACTATTTCAATTATTTCGGATAGAGCTTCCTGAATTTCTGCAAATTCAATTTTCCGTCCAGGCTCATTTATAATAATTGGAAAATTATTGATAGTATTATAGCAAAAAGTAGCAATCACACTCGTATAATTCGGTTTACTCAATCGGCCAAATAAATTAGGTAATCTAAAAACGAAAGTATTTACCTTATTTCCTAAGCCGTAATTAATAATCATTTTTTCTTCTTTTCGTTTGCTTTCTGCATACGGATTATCCAATACTGCTTGAATAGATGAAGAAAACATAATAGGACATTTATTCCCAGACTCTTTGAGCAGACGCAACAGTTCCGAGGTAAGTATAATATTATCTTCATAACCAGCAGGAGTTTGAGGTCTTAGAACAGCTGCAAAATGGTATATAACATCAACTTCAGCACAATACTCCTTCAATTCGTCTAATCGACTATATCTATTGAACTCAAATATATTTATCGCATTTTCACGTGAAGTTAAAATCTTCTTAAGGTTACTTCCTATAAATCCATTACTTCCTGTTATAAGAACTTTCATTACTTTATTACTTCTCTCAATTCCATAAATCTTTTTCTGCTTGAATTTCTGGTAATTCTAATAATTTTTCCATAGTTTCATTAATATTCAGAAGTCTCGTATTATTGCTATTAAATTGGTGTAGACCATTTCGAACCACTCCTTCATCCAGATATTTTTCATAGTTTAATGATCTTTTATCACAAGGAACCCTATAGAAATCTCCCATATCAATAGCAGAAAAGCACTCTTCATCTGTCAATAGTGTTTCATAGGCCTTCTCTCCGTGACGAGTGCCAATAATTTTATTTGGAACATTGTATTTAAATAGCCTTTTAACAGCTTCTGCCAATACTTCAATCGTCGTTGCAGAAGCCTTCTGTACAAGTATGTCACCATTTTCACCATTCTCGAATGCAAAAATCACCAAATCCAGGGCTTCTTCTAGTGTCATAATAAACCTAGTCATATTAGGATCAGTGATTGTTAATGGATCTCCCTTTTTTATTTGAGATAGAAAAAGGGGAACAACCGAACCTCGACTATATAAAACATTCCCATATCTCGTACAACATATTTTTGTTGCATTTGTGTTTCTACTTTTTGCGATAATTACTTTCTCCATCATTGCTTTACTAGTGCCCATAGCATTCACTGGATAGGCAGCTTTATCGGTGGAAAGACAAATAACTACTTTCACTTTTTCTTCAATGGCTGCCGAAAGTACATTTTCAGTTCCAATAACATTTGTTTTAACCGCCTCTAAAGGAAAAAACTCACACGAAGGCACCTGTTTTAATGCTGCTGCATGAAATATAAAATCTACTCCATTCATTGCATTTTTAACAGACTCATAATCTTTAACATCTCCAATATAATACTTAATCTTTTCATTCTGATAAAATCTTCGCATATTATCTTGCTTCAATTCATCTCTTGAAAAAATCCTTATTTCACCAATATTACTTTTTAAAAACCGTTTTAGAACAGCATTCCCAAAACTTCCAGTCCCCCCAGTAATGAGCAATGTTTTTCCGTCGAACTGATTTATTTGCATTTTATCATCCTATTCAGTTACAAATTTGAACCCAAATTTTTTCATTTTCTTTTTTAAGATTCTTGAAATATTCGGAGGCAATATTTTGTTTGCTCGCCCCGCAATAAATATCCAAGTTCTTTCTTTTATCGAAAGAATCTCTCTTTTCCCTAATGCAATTATATAACCTCGTCTTCTATAAAATCTGATTACTTTTGGAACCCATTTCCCTTTTATAACCGCATTCTGAATATTTAATAAATTCCTCACATCTACAGCAGCATTTTCCAAGAATTCTTTTTTTTCACTAATATTTCTGTTCATGAGATTTTCAATTTGCCAAGCTGAACAATTATTTCCTGAAACAATCTTCCTTAGATAATCAGTTCGCCATATTGCTGCCTGTAGAGACATACCATATTTCCTATCAGCATCAATATAGCCTGCTTTTCCATTTGGATACAATTTATTAGTCTTTGCCATATTTCTCAAACAATAATAGTATATATTATTATCTTTCATAAAAGTGATAATATCCTTGATATTCTCTGAACTCACATTATTTCCCAAATAATAATCATCCATCATGAATAGTATATAGTTTTCATCAATTCTGGATATCGCATACTCTAGTCTACTCGACCATGATTTATTGTTTCCTGCATTAATAACGATTGCATCTTCGTGGTGATAATCATATTCTCCAATCTCACTAAGAATATACACTTTCTCACTGAAGTTTGACCAATATAATTTTAAAATCGGAAAAAAGTTCATAGCTACATCATAATATGAATCACAAGTAGTCATCAGTACTGCAAAATCTTTAATCATCTAATTACTCCATCAAAATTTTGGCATGACATTTTCACCTCGTACTCTCCGCTTTCTCCCAGAATGGCTTTGATTTACCAGTAATCATTCTATAAGCTCCAATTGCCTGAGCAAGGATTGTCATACAGTAGTAACTTATGAACTTAATAAGCTTATTTTGTATCCCAACCTTTGGAAGCAGCGCTAAGAAATACACTATCAGTTGAAAAATAAGCATTGACAAGTAAAAGGTTTGCCCATTTAGAGCAAGAAACAGACTTGCTAAAAACACTACAATGTGGGAAAGAAACAAAGCTGAACGCACAACTCTATGTCCAAAATAGAAGAAACTAAACCATTTCAATCTAAAAATATTGAGCATTGCTGGATTAGGGAAGACTGAACGCAAGATACCTCTAGCCATCCTAATCTTTCTCTTGAACTCGTCTCCGTCATTCTCTCCTGCTTTCTCATAGGCAATTGCAGTAGGACAGAAAAGAGCTTTCTTCTTATGCAAACCATAATATTGAGGCATTGCACTATCATGGCAACGGATAGGATCAAAATCAATGTATTCAGAATTTCTTACTGCATATAAGGCTCCATTCCCAGCTGTAATTGTCTGGAACCTTGATTCAATATCTCTCATTTTCAAATCAAGATCCCAATAGGAACTCTCAGCATAACTTGTTGAATTATCCAAGGAATTTACATAGGAAAGACGCCCAGAAACATACACAATGGAAGGTTCAATAAACAAGGATACCAATTCTTTGATAGCATTTTCCTTGATCATTGCATTGGCATCAGTCATAACCAGAATTTCACTCTGTACAGTCTTTTGTGCCTCATTCTGCGCGTTTGTCTTTCCTTTTCGTTCCTTTACCTCAAATAGCCGTATTCTTTTTTCTGGGTTGGCCTGAATAAAAGTTTTAACAATCTCATTGGTCGCGTCGGTGCTATTATCAGAAGCAACCAAAATCTCTATCTTGTCATTAGGATAGTCTAACTCAGACACATTCTTGAGTTTCTCTTGAATAACTTTTTCTTCATTATGTGCAACAACCATGATCGTCACTGAAGGTATATAAGAGTAATCACGAGCATGCTTTTTCGGTTTGAATAGCTTATCTAATAGAATTAGAACAAGAGGGTATCCAATCATCGAATAGAAAATAGAAAATCCAGATATCCAGAATAGTATAGCGAGAGTTATTGTCATATAAAAACTACCCTTAGGTTAAAAACTTGAACCATAATTCTAAATACCTATTTTAAACAGCATAGAAGATACACCCCTCTCACCCTCTCGGCGGATACGGGTCATTCCCATGGCTATCCGAACTCTGAATCCTTCCATCCTTTCCATGTATGATGAATTCTGTTCCTTCAAGTCTGCTCAGTATTCTACCCTGCTGTACTGCAGCCTGTTTCGTATTGGTATGAATGATAGCTTTCGTAGAATCATTTCTCTTCACATCCCAACCTCCGTTGGGATTGGGAACTACATGATGTTCTCTTCGGGCCATGTGAATTCCTATATGGTTAATTCAAAAATATACTATTGTAATCTCTTTCTGATACGAAGAACAGTTAGGTAGTAATAAAAGAAACACCTTTCCATTGGCGCCTATTGGCTCTTCAACCCTTCTGGTCTTGCTCCCATAGTCTGCAAGGAAAATCTGGCCAATGCAGCGCTACCCTTTCGTTGGTGAGTGAGAGCAGTCCCAAGAATCTCAATTGCACAACTACCCATATAACATCTTAACCTACCTATTCAGAATTTGAATATGACAAGGTCTCGATACCGGACTATCGTAAAATACAAATCAGAACGTTAACAAATCATAACCCCTGTAACATTGGCATTAGGGTTTTCTGTAAATCACCTAAAGGTCTAGCTTTTACTAAAATTTCAACAAGCAAATGTTTAGTTTTCTCTTCGCTATAACTGGCACTACTAGATACTTTTTCTACAAGAAAAGAAAATTTCTTCTTTGCTTTTTTCCTTTCATTCAGCGAACAACAACTGAGGTATTCTTCATGATGGATGATATGCTCTAGTTCGCAATGAAAACTGTTTCGTATTCCCGACTTGATAATATCGCTACTATTTTCTAATTCCTCACAAAACCAAACTTCCGGTGTGATCCCAAGAGATTTTATTATATCCTGGTGCTTATTATATAGTTTATGAAAAATTGGATTATCTTCTAAATTATCAAACGCATCAATATCTAAAACAGCATAGACTGCCCTTCCTTCAAATACTCGATTTTTCGTATCCACTGCAATCCTGCTAGTTTCGTAATATCCGCCGACAGGAAAAATTGCATAAGAGAAAGTTTTAAATTTTGCAATATCATTTCTCAACCTCTTGATAAGTAAATCAAGATAAATCTTTGCCATCTCATCTTCAACAAAAAAAATACAGTCAAAACCGCTATTCTCAATACAATCTACTCCACCAATTGCCCGTGCAGGGTAGCACGGACATATGGCATTTATCACATTGCCTTCACTCATTTCCAACAATATTAGATGTTCTTTATCAGTTTCTCGAATTAAAGTCGCTGAATGCGTGGATATGATAACTGTAAGCTTCTTTTCAATAGCTTTTTCTGACAAGAAATTTATCAGTCGTCTTTGTATACGAGGATGTAGAGCCATTTCAGCTTCATCTACAAGCACTAATGCAGATTCTTTTATAGTGAGAACATTCTCTGCTAACCGAATAAGTGCTAACTCACCTGTACTAAAACGCTTCTCCGAATATCGCCCTCTTGTGTCTTTCAATACATATATAAATGTTGGCTTTACCCCTCTCCCATGCGGGATTTTTAGTCTTTGTAATTTATCAAATCTTTCTGTCTGAAATAGACTATTCAATGCTGTCTTTAAATCTTGGCTTGCTGCTTCGATCCTTCCTTTTGCAATTTCTTCTTGGCTAGCATCAATCCTACGCGAATCAGCTTTAATAAAAACTGAATCTGAGAATCCAAAATTCTCAAGTAACTCAGAAGCTCCTCTTTTAGGTGTAGGCATCCATTTTTTTGAACCTTTTCTGAAAGAAACATTAGTATCATTTATTTCATATTGGACTTCGGCACCTATATATTGATCTATTTCTGTATTCTTCTTAGATGTTGAAAACCCAGTTGCATATGCTCTCGGATTGCAAATTCTATCTAAACAAGTAAGCAAAGTTGTCTTTCCTGCTCCATTTTCTCCGACAAGAAGAAAAACACCTCCCTTTTCAGGAATGAGGAACTCCAAATACTTTATTCTCTTAATATTCTTTATAGTAACTTTTTTCATCTAAAATCCCAACACAATATCTAGTATTTATCCCATCTTCAATTCTAGACACATAATTCAGTCGAGTTCTCCTGATAGTCATTTTGCTTATAACATAATTTCTATTTGCTCGCTTCCCCAAACTCTTCCATCGTAGCACTAGTACTACTTGAGATATCTGAATGGGAAAGAACTACCCTAATAGTCTGCAGGATTATCTTTACATCCTGAACGAATGAAACATGATCTACATACCAGACATCATACTGGAACTTCTTCTTCCAACTAAGAGCATTCCTTCCATTTACTTGAGCTAGACCGGTAATACCTGGACGAACTTCATGTCTGCGCTTCTGAAAATTGTTATACCTATCCAGGTATTGCACCAGAAGAGGTCGTGGACCAACGATACTCATATCACCTTTCAAGATGTTTACAAGCTCTGGCAGCTCATCAAGGCTGGAAGCTCTTAAGAATCTCCCAAATCTAGTTAATCGTTCTTCATCAGGAAGCAGATTCCCTTCTATATCCTTTCTATCAGTCATTGAACGAAATTTATAGAGTTTAAATATCTTTTCATTTACACCAGGCCGTTGTTGGACAAACAAAACAGGAGTTCCTAGAAATACTCTCACAAGGATACCTAGAACAACAAGCAAGGGAAAAAGAATCAGTAATGCAAGTAGAGAAAGAACAAAATCGAGCAATCGTTTTAAAAAAAACTTATACATATCTCTCAACAAAATTCGTTATTGTACTTATGCATAGACACCATCTTCTGGACTGAATTGTATTACCTGCATTCCAAGCCTCAATGGAGCCTGAAAATCTTTCTTTGGATTATCACCAATGTATACTAACTGTGAATAGTCAATTCCGAGGCGTTCTCGCATTATCTGGAAAGCTAATGGGTTAGGTTTTCTAAACCTTTTCACATCACCTTGAAAACCAGCTAACTCATCAGTAATGATTATCTCTTCGAATTCTGCTCTGATTGCTAAAGCATCAATCTTATTATTCTGCCCCTCTACCCGACCATCTGTAATTAAACCCAGCTTATTCTGAGGATTACAATCTCTCCATTCTCTTAGAAAATCAAGAACGCCTGAATACAAATGAATAGTAGGTACATGATATCGATATGCTGTGAGCAGTTTCTTTTTTAATGTCTCAGAATAAAGGCCTTTTTCTTTGAGAAGATTATCAATAGGGGCAACCCCCTCCTCAAAAAATTGCCAAAGTCGTTCAAATTCACCTTTCATGCAGTCTTCAGTATCACAGAGATATAAAAAACCACACTTTACATACTCTTTTTCAGCATACAAAGTATCATCAAGGTCAAGAATCACGCCTTGAACGTTCATACGTTCAAGCTGAGGAAGAAGCTCATGAAAACTTGAAATAGTGGGTATAGAATCATTTGCATGCACAGCAACTGAATGGTCAAATCGCGAATAAACCATCCCATTAGCTGAAGCTACATCAGTTTGAGAATTATCAGCAGAACCTGTAGCTAACAAGGTTAGTAGAGATAGTGCACTGTTTGCACCACTCTTCATTGAAAGAGGACTCCCTCCCCCAAAACGTGGATTTATCTCTATGTAATAGTCTTGGCCCGCTTCATCCCGAATCAACTGTATTGTAAGAGGTCCCTGAGGCTTAAAAATTCTAATTATTTGCCTACATTCAGATATAATCTTCTCATCATTGCAAATCTCAGTTACAAGAACCTCACCACTTCTCACAAGCAAACGTTTTCGGGGGATAATATGTATCGGATTCCCTGAGAAATCACAGAACACATCCACAGTATATTCCGTTCCTTTTATAAACGGTTGAATAATGTACTCAGGCACCTCTTGTGCTTTTTCTAGAAGTTGGCTACGAGTAATAACTTTATAAGCATAGATACTGGAACTACCATTCTTTGGCTTAATAAAGCAAGGAAAGCCATTCTGGTAATCTTTAACATCATCAACAGTGTGTGGTGTAGAAACACCACATTCAGCAAAAAAGGAGTGAGTTAATCGCTTGTCTCTACAAATCTGAATTTTATCCTTATCAGAAACAAGAATATTAGATCCAAGGGCAATAAATGCATCTCGATGTTCTGCAAGAATGAGTAAATCAGTATCAATAGTTGGAATAATTAGATCAACATGGTTTTCTTGAACGATTCTCTTGAGAGTTGGAATGTATTCTTGATTGTCGATTCTACAAACAGTATAACTTTTATCACAATAGGAAAATGTAGGCACTGTTGATGAGGCATCAGTTCCAATGATGGTAAGATCAATACTTAAATCAAAAGCAGCTGATCGAAAGGCTTCTAATAATTCAACTCTTCTTCCAATACAAGTAAAAAGAATTGTTATTTGATTCTTTTGCAGCATTTTCATTATTTCAAAAAATACCCTTTCACAATATCAACCACCCTCTCCATCTCTTCCTCAGTTATCTTCACATCACTCGGCAAACACAATCCCCTCTCAAACACCTCTGCTCCTACATCAGTATCAGCATCTACAGTGACATACTCATGTCCTTGGAATACAGGTTGGAGATGCATGGGCTTCCAGATTGGTCTGCTCTCTATGTTCTCTTTCTCCAAGGCTTCACGAATCTGAGTAGGAGTAACCGGACAGTCTTTATCAATCAGCAAACAAGAGAGCCAATAGTTTGGTTCACTTTCTTTACTATAAGGATTCATAGAAATAGGCAGATCCTTGAAAGCCTGTTTATAGGTTTCATAAATCTGCTTCTTCCTCTGGATATGCTCATTAAGGTAGACGAGCTGGCCTCTACCAATACCAGCAACAATGTTGCTCATGCGGTAGTTGTACCCTATCTCACTATGTTGGTAGTGAGGAGCAGGATCCCTTGCCTGGGTAGCCCAGAATCTCACCTTCTTCACTGCAGCTTCATCATCAGCTAAGAACATTCCACCACCGCTGGTGGTGATAATCTTATTACCATTGAAAGAAAGCGCAGCGTACTTACCAAACGTTCCAGTCTGTTTCCCTCTGTAGGTAGCACCCAAACTCTCTGCAGCGTCCTCAATAAGAGGAACACTATAGTGGTCACAAATCTCTTTAATCTCTTCCAACAGAGCAGGAATTCCATAGAGGTTTGCAACAATAACAGCCTTGGGTTTCGGAAATTTCTGAAATGCCCGCTCCAATGCTCTAGGATCCATATTCCAAGTCTCTCGTTCACTGTCGATAAATACCTGAACACCACCCTCATAGGAAACAGGATTAACGGTAGCTGAGAAAGTAAGGTCAGAACAGAAGACGAGGTCTCCTGGTCGTACCTTACAAAGCTTTAAGGCAAGATGGAGAGCTGCAGTACCAGAAATGAGTGCTGCTGCATGTCTGACTCCAATAAAGGAGGCCATCTCATTCTCGAACTCATCGACATTCTTCCCCAGTGGAGCTACCCAGTTGGTATCGAAGGCTTCCTGGATATACTTCATCTCCAAGTCATGCATGGTTGGAGATGAAAGATAGACTCGTTTATTCATCTAAAAGCCCCTAGTTATCATGAAGGATACAAGCCTCCCGGACAGAGTCAGTTGGTGCCAGGTTCACTACCTGGCTCCTCTTCTGGCACCGATATCCTCCTTAATTAGTTTGGAAGGATACTAGCCTCCTGGTCGGTTGGAGCTAGGTTCACTACCTAGCTCCTCTTATGGCACCGTTATCCTTCCATGTCCTTTGTCTCAAGCACAGTAACCTTACTAAGTATATGCACAGGAGTTACCCCAAGTGATTCAATGAAAGAGAAGGAATCAGCATTCCAGGTAAGTAATATTGGATTAGGTTCTTTCTTTAGGAGTGCTTTTACTTGGTCCTGCTCCATAATTATCCTCTCTTCCAATTCAGGAAAGTCAGAAGCGAGCAATTCACGTACTACGAAAACAAAATCATCATCTGGTCCAAAGAACCACACCCTGTCTTTGCTCCTGTCGGTGATCAAGGAGTGCAATACTCCCTTGATACTCCCCTTAAAGAGAGAGAGCTCCCTATACGTCCTCACGATATACCCATAAGTCCTCTCTAACTTACTGGCGATACCCTGTGGAGTCAGGAAGTACTTAACGGAATTGGGCTGGAGTCGCTCTATTTTAACCAAGCCCTTCTTAACCAAACGCTTCAACAAAATGTTGATCATCCCCAAGGACACACCAACATGCTCAGACAACTCTCGTTGAGTGGCATCTGAGTTTTGCTCAATGTAGGATAGGATGGAAAATTCCTTGGTTGTTGGTTCGCTTTGCATACAGTTATGTCAGAACAATTTGTTCATTTTTTGAACGTAGAATATAGGTAGCTCTGTTTCGAAGGGGAAACCCTTCGAAGAAAGGCTTTGATTATATTGCCTTGTTTTTAGCGAGGAATAGCAGGGAACAGGATGCACAGCTTCGCCACAACATACCACTTGAAGGTAATGCAGGAACCAGTAATACCATCCCGTTATATACCGGCTGCCGGAACATACTCGGTATACATCTTCGAGCCAGGAAGAAAAACTTCCTTCAAGAAGAAAAACCTGCTAGGGAAGTAGTACGTTACAGCTATGACACAAGAAGTCTCTAGTTGTTACCCTTAACCACTTCACACGCTTGAAACAATACTACCACTACTTCTGGTTGCCATCAACTCAGATTTAGGATTTTCTTTACAATTTTGACGTAAATCTGTCAGATTCTTCTGCTTATAAGACAGAGAATCTTACCATAAGCAAAACCTTGTCAGTTTTTTCTTACAGAAAACTTACAAATGTAAATTTACTTGAAACGGGAAAAACCCATCCCATTTCTACCGTTATAAAGAAAATCATTTCCCAAATTCCCTGAAGCAATACGCAAACCGCTCCCTCTTAGGAGGTACCTAATAAAATTGGAGGTTACGTATATGCAATTCCAAGAAGCACTCGTATGGGCAATGCAAGAAAGCAACGTAGACGAAACATTACTTGCCGCGCGAACCGGATCGAATCCCAGATGGATTACCGAAATCACTACAAATCCCGACTGGCGACCAAAGCTGGATACGATCCTACGACTCTGTCACGCACTGAAATTCAACGTGCTGACCTTTCTGGACTACGCAGAGGTCGGTTCGCGCGGCCAACACCCAACACCCAACACCCAACACCCAACACCCAACACCCAACACCCAACACCCAACACCCAACACCCAACACCCAACACCCAACACCCAACAGAAAACAGAAAACAGAAAGCCAGCATTAGGTAAGACCTATGGCTTTTCTGTTGAACAGCAGATGAAGTTAATCTTGGATGTAATGCCGTCTCATGTGGCCTGGACGCTTAAGATACTGCGTAAGGAGTGTGGGATAAGCCAAGATACACTGGAAGAGATAACACCATTCTGCAAGAGTACGATCAGCTTACGAGAGGGACGGAGAAACCAGAACTACCCGACGACCACGACGCTGGGCATCTATTGCCAGGCGTATGGGATTCGACTCACTGAGTTTGTTGCTCGGTTGTTTCAGGAAGTACAATTGGACACGTTGCCGGTTAAGCAACGCTACGTGAAAACATCGCTCTACTATTATTGACGAAACTGGGGAGATTGCTGGGATCCAAAGATAGTTTCATGAACCCAGCAATCTCCCCACTATCTCAAGTCTTATTGAATTAATGTTTCTCACCGTACGCGTATGCAGTCGATTGGTCAGGATGGTAATTACCATATCTCTCTTTGGATTCACATAGAGGTAGGTACCGGTAAAACCAGTGTGACCAAAACCCTGGTCAGGATAGAGTTCTCCGAACTGTATCCCGTAGCCTCTGCCCTCTCCCCAGTTTTTGATCGTGTTGCTATAGAGTCGTGCATCCAGTTTCGCATGGTCAGCACTTAGAAAAGCCTTCCCAAAGGTAAGCACATCCTGAGGGGATGAGAATAACCCAGCGTGGCCGGAAACACCATGGAAATAGTAGTGGGCGTTACCATCATTACAGGAGCCTTTGATAGGAGTGGTTTCATCTCTCCATCCGTCGAAGGTGAGTCCACGGTCATGGACCATCTGCTTCTCTATCCGGTTCCCATACTCGGTAGCCACACAGAGCGAAGGGCTCGGGCGGTAGGTAGTATCTTTTAATCCGCGTGGGTTCAAGACCAATGTCTGTATTGCCTGATCCAAGCACACGTTTGTTGTCTCACTGACGATCAGGCCAAGAAGCATGAAGTTGATGTCGGAGTAGATCATTGTATCGGTACGTGGGTGCTCTTTGAGTAAGTCTTGAAGAATGGTCTGAAAATCTTCCCCTCTTCGTGTATAGAACGGGTACCAGGCGGGAAGTCCTGAGTGATGGGTTAACAACTCAGCAACAGTCAAATGCCCTAGTTGCTGTTTGAGTTGCAGATTCTCAATAGGGAGAAGGTCGATAATCTTGGTATGTTCCTGGAACCGTTGTTCATGCATGAGTTTCAGAACTGCCATGGTGGTATAGAGCTTGGTCAAGGATGCAAGGTCGAAGAGATGGGAGGGAGCAAGAGGTGGGCCACCCCACGCTGTGGTGCCCCACGTCTTTATCTTTGCTTCCCCTGCTTGATAGACCCCTACGGCAACTGCAGAGAAGTACTGCTCTTGTATGTATTCAGCTAGGATGGGGCTGAGATTATCGAGTGTCGTGTTCATTAGTTTCTTCTCGTGTGTTTCTTTACCATAATTACCTCGGTAATCCCCTCCTTGGCAAAGTCAGGAAGGGCCCCTACTCTCTGGTAGCCGTGCTTCTCATAGAACTGCTGTGCTCCAATATTGAATTCTGAGACAAGAAGAAACCAATTTTTCTTAAGATCGCGAGTCAGTTCTTCAAACTCCTTCAGGAGCAGGGTACCGACCCCTCTCCCTTGGAAGCTAGGGTCTACGGCAATGAAGCGAAGATAGGGGGCAGCGAGGAATGCACCATGGGTATGTACCCAGGCAAACCCGGCAAGTCGGTCTTCCTCCTCAGCAACGAAGAGGAGGTTCCCCTCTTCATTGCGTGCCTTTGTCAATTTTCTGATCCAACCTTCTACCGTAAACCCGTAGGTCTTACCCAAGGGAAGATCCTTGGCAAGTTGTGCACATACAGGAATATCTTCTTCTTTAAGCTGACGTATCTGCATTTTTTTTATTTCTCCAGAATAAAGGGAGGTGTGGAGGCGAAGAGCTCGAGGAGTTTGGACGAGGGAGTGAGTTCCTGCAGAACACCAAAGGGAAGCTCATTCCTATAGGTCAATCCAGAGAACGGGTCGTCAGCAAGGAGTATTGGGCCATCGAGATCAATCCACCTACAGAGAGGTTCGAGCGTGAGGGCACTGGTAACCGCGAGAGAGGACTCAACCATGCAACTGAGCAGTACATCGAGAGAATGCTTCTCAGCTTCCTCTATGAGCTTCTTAGCTGCCTGAGGGCCTCCACTCTTCGCGAGTTTCACCACAATACCGCTGGCACTACCTGCATACCGCGTAAGGTCGTCCAGGGTCTGGACCGTCTCATCAAGAATAATGGGAATGTTACTGAGCGAGGAGAGAACTTGCAGCTCTTCCGGGCTGCCTGCAATAGGCTCCTCTATCAGCTCGATATTTTGGTCTTGTAACTGCTCAATGATCGAACAAGCCTCTGAAAAGCTCCACCCTTGGTTGGCATCAAGGCGGATACGTAGGTCAGGGAAGCGTTCCCTGATCAACGTGATACGCTTCACATCATCGGGAAAGCCTGCCTTCAACTTAATGGTAGAGAACCCACAACCCGCAATATCATCCAACATGCGCTGCATGTCGGAGGTATAGGCGATGGTAAAGGAGGAGCCTCGTACGGAATTACTTTTTGGCTGATCGGGAGCCTTATCTTGCAAGCCAAGCATGGCTGTGGTGTATGCACAGGCACTCATGGTGTAAGAGAATGAATCGACCACATCCAGTGTTTGGTTCTCTCGTATCATCTCTGGGGTAATGGTACGCTGCAAGTCCGCAAGGATCTGCTCTTTGGTAACCCCATAGTAGGGAACGACGGCAGCCTCCCCGTACACAGTCTTATGGTCTGTTTTGATTTGCAGGAACACATTCTCACGGTAGTCAGAACTACCGTGAGCTATATGGAAGGGAGTTTTCAGCATCAGCTTTGCAGGAACTGCGGTCACTTCAAGCATCAGAGGACTCCTCATACAACAAGCACGCTACCTGGTGGTTTCCCCCCTGTTCTTTCAACGCTGGCTTTACTTCCTTGCACCTTGGCATGGCCTTCGGGCACCGTTCATAGAACGGGCAGCCAGATCGAACTGCTGACGGGGAGGGAACATCGCCTTTCAGAATCATTCGCTTCCTATTCTTTGCTGCAATGGGATCGGGAACAGGAACAGCAGAGAGCAAGGCCCTGGTATAGGGGTGCAAGGGGTTGTCATTCAGCTCCTTGCTGGAGGCCATCTCCACAATATTGCCCAGATACATGACAGCAATACGGTCACAGAAGTATTCAACAACCGAAAGGTCATGAGCGATGAAGAGGAAGGTAAGGTCAAACTCCTTCTGCAGGTCCTTGAGCAGGTTCAGGATCTGTGACTGGATGGAAACATCCAGTGCACTGACCGGTTCATCTGCAAGGATCAACTTTGGCCCCAAGGAGAGTGCACGGGCAATTCCGATACGCTGTCTCTGTCCACCGGAGAACTCATGCGGATAGCGGTTTGCGTAGATGGAAGAGAGACCACAACGCTCCAAGAGGGAGAGTGCTTTCTCTTTAATCTCTTCCTCACTCAAGGAGAGCAAGCCCTTCTTCACGAAGATCCTCATGGGCTCAGCGACAATGTCGATCGCACGCATTCGGGGATCGAGGGAAGAGTATGGATCCTGGAAGATAATCTGAAGGTTCTGTCGCTCCTTAATTAAGTCACTCTCACTCAAGCTGGCAAGATCAACACCGGAGAACAAGACTTCTCCACCGGTAATCCGCTCCAGGCGGGAGATTGCCAAGATGGTGGTAGATTTTCCACAGCCTGACTCTCCGACCAATCCCAAGGCTTCGCCTTGCTGGACGGTGAAGGAAATACCATCCACCGCTCGCACAGCTCCAACCTTTCTTTTGAAGATGATGCCTTTCTCTATGGGGAAATGGACCTTGAGGTCTCTTACTTCCAACAATGTCTCACGCTCTGCCATGCTTACTCTCCTCCGGATACAACCAACATGCGACGGTTCTCTCTCCCTCTGCCTCTTGAAGCACAACCTCTGGAGGAAGCTTGGAAGCACAGATGTCCATCGCCTTATCACAACGGTCACGGAAGGGACAACCAGGAGGAAGGTTTGCTAGATCAGGAGGGGAACCCTTGATCGAATGGAGCCGCTGAGCACCCACGTTTCCCATACGAGGGATGGATTCAAGCAGCCCTCTCGTATAGGGGTGCTTCGGGCTCCCGAAGAGCGCCTCCACCCCAGCGCGCTCCACGATACGACCGGCATACATGACGCATACCTGGTCGCACATCTCTGCGATGACCCCCAGGTCATGTGTGATCATAATGACCGAGGTCTGATACTGTTCCTTCTTCTCTCGGATGAGATCAAGGATCTGTGCCTGGATGGTAACATCCAGGGCAGTGGTCGGTTCATCGGCAATGAGAATATCAGGGTTGCAGGAGAGCGCCATGGCAATCATGACACGCTGACGCATTCCCCCTGAGAACTGATGGGGATAACACTCAGCGCGCATCTCGGGGTCTGGGATGCCAATGATTCTGAGCAGCTCAATGGCCTGCTTCTTTGCCTCTTGCTTCTTCATCCCTTGGTGGAGCATCAAGGTCTCAGCAATTTGCTTCCATACCTTGATCACTGGATTCAAGGAAGTGAGCGGATCCTGGAAGATCATGGAGATATGCTTCCCTCTGATGGAAAGCATTTCGTTCTCGCTCACGCTGAGCAGGTCCTGGTCATGGAAGAGGACCTTCCCTCCGGTAATCCTCCCAGGAGGGTATTCGATCAGGCGGAGAATGGAGAGGTTGGTTACTGATTTTCCGGAACCCGACTCTCCTACGATTCCCAGTGTTTGTCCCCGCTCCAGGTCAAAGGAAACCTTGTTTACTGCGTTGACGATACCACGTTCAGACTTGAACTCGGTAACCAGGCCTTCTACTTGTAAAATGGTTGTTTCATGCATACCCAGCGCCTCCTACCTGACGTTCCGTAGTCTCGGGTCCAGGATATCTCTCAGGCCATCACCCAAGAGGTTGAATCCTAAAACCAACAGGACAATGGCGAGTCCAGGATAGATTGCTGTCCACGGTGCAAACATCATGACCTTTCGGGCACTGCTGAGCATATTTCCCCAGGAAGGGTCCGGGGGTTGTACTCCAAGTCCCAGGAAGCTCAACGCCGATTCAAGCAATATGGCTGTTGAGAGCGACAAGGAGATCTGGACGATTAAGGGAGCGGTTATATTGGGCAGGAGATGGTGTCTCAGGATATAGGTCCTGCCAGCTCCGTTTGACTTCGCGGCACGGATAAACTCATTGCCCTTCAAGGCAATGATTGATCCCCTGCTGATTCTTGCAAACTGAGGGATGTAGACAATACCAATCGCCAATACCACGTTATAGGTGTGTTCCCCCAGTATTGCCATGATAAAGATGGCGAGCAAGAGGGAAGGAAAGGCGAAGAGGATATCTGCAAAACGCATGATTGCATTGTCGGTCTTGCCTCCAAGGTACCCTGCCCACACGCCCATGAAGATGCCTATTACAGCACCCAAGGTAGTCGCACTCACACTGATGATGAAGGAGACAGAGGTCCCTTTCATGATTCTCGAGAGGACATCCCTCCCGAACTCATCGGTACCGAAGAGATGACCACTGGCGAGGGACGGTCCTTGCAGGACTTCCGCTGAGTTCATTGCAACCGGGTCGAAGGGCAACCAGAAGAGCGAGACGATGCTCATCAATACATAGAGAAGAATGACGATGAGCCCTGCGAGTGCTATTTTGTTTCGTACAATTCTTGGTGTTTTCATAGCATCACTTCTCCTCATCAACCAATCGAATTCGGGGATCTGCCATTGCATAGACCAGATCCGTTACGAGATTGACCAATACAAAGAGGGATGCGATGACCAACATGATCGCCTGGATCACTGGATAGTCTCTCTGGTTGATCGCATAGAGGGCCAGCCTGCCCATACCGGGAAGTGCAAATACTTCCTCAATGACAATCGAGCCACCAAGCAGGTATCCTGCATTGAATCCTGTTACCGTAATGACAGGAAGGATGGCATTTTTCAGTGCATGGATGATAATCACCTTCCTCTTGGGAAGGCCCTTGGCCTTTGCAGTTCTTACATAATCCATCTGCAGGACTTCCAGCATGCTGTTTCGTGTGTAGCGCATTACCACGGCTGCAAACCCAAATCCGATCGCAAGGGAAGGGAGGAAGAACATCTTCAGATTCTGGAGTGGGTTTTCGAACAAGCTGACATAGTTACCCATGGGTATCCAACCCTGCGAGGAAGAGAAGGCAATAACCAACAGGGCAGCGAGCCAGAACTGGGGCAAGGAGAGCCCTATAAGTCCTATGATCCTATTGAGGAAATCCCCAAAAGTATCTTGCTTTAGTGAGGAAAGTATTCCAAGCGGTATGCCAATAAGCAAGGCAAGTACTAATGAGTAAAGGGTCAGCTCCAAGCTGATCGGAAGCCTGCTGAGAATATCTGGAAGCACTGGCCGTCCGGTCCTCAGGGAATACCCGAAGTCACCCCGCATGATATCCCCTACCCATTCAACATAGAGTACCGGGATAGGTTTATCTTCCCCAAACAACCGTTTGAGTTGTTCCATCTGTTCAGGAGTAGCCTCGACCTGGGTTCCCATGTACATCTGCAAAGCAGAACCTGGGATCAGACGGACCATGAAAAACACGATCAAGGAAACTCCAATAAGTACTGGAATAAGCGAAAGCAGTCGCTTGACAATATATTTTCCCACAAAACACCTCTGGATGTCATACTGCAGAGAGACTCCTCCCCGCAGGAAGGAGTCCTCTGAAAATACTCGTTATTTTGTTACTTCAGCGTGTGTCACATAGAACAGGCTACCATTTCCTACGAGTTTGAAGCCTTCTACAGCGGGACTGGTTACCTGATTCTCATTAGGAGAATACAAGAACACCAAGGGAACGTTTGTAGCGAGTACTTCCTGTACCTTGTCATAGGTAGCTTTACGCTCTGCAACAACCGTCTGCTCTCGCCCAAGGTCGAGCAGTCTATCAGTCTCCTTGTCAGCATACATGAAGTTATTTACTCCACCGGTACTGTGCAGGGAACGATAGAGGAAGCGGTCAGGTTCGCTGCTTCCACCGCGGAGCTCAACCATGGTACTGAAGTCACGTTTTACCCAACGGTCAATGTAATTACCCCATTCAACGACATCAAGGTTTGCTGTTACGCCGATGTTCTTCAGTTGGTCTTGAATGACCTGGGCAACTGCCAAGCCACCCTCATAGGTAGAAGAGCAAACTATGTCGAAGCTAAGCCCATTGGGATATCCTGCATCAGCGAGCAACTGCTTTGCCTTTGCATAGTCAGTCTTTCCAAGGGGAAGCTGCTCAGGGGGAATTGCCCAATATTTAGCGGAGATAGGAATCGGGCCGGTTGCGGCACCCATGCCATACTCAGCCATGGTCAGGATCTCGCTGCGGTCAATGGCGAGGGCGATAGCCTGACGGACGCGGATGTCATCGAAAGGAGCTTTCTGGTTGTTGAAGCTGAATACCCTGACGTTCATTCCTGGCTTGCTCTTAACCACGACACTCTTGTCGGCGCTTGCCTGACGAATGGTAGCACCATCATTGATGGTTGCAATATCCAAGTTACCTGACTTGATTCCAGCCAAGAGAGAGGCTTCCTCAGGGATGACCCTGTAGATGACCTTCTCGGTCTTTGGAAGACCGGGTTCAAAGTATTCAGGATTCTTCACCAGCGTCATGGAGTTATCAACAACCCACTCCTCGAGCATGTAGGGACCGGTACCACAAACAACTCTCTGCAGGTTCCCATTCTCTTCCACCACTTCGCGGGGGACAATGGAAATATTGTTGGACGTTAAAGCATCAAGCAATGAAGCCAACGGAGAAGAGAGCGTAATCTTCACCGTGTAGTCATCCATAACCTCGATGGTGTCGATCGTAGCAATATAGGAACGACCGGGAGCTGCGGTTGTAGGATCGAGTACACGTTCGAGTGAGTACTTCACATCGTCGGCAACCATCTCTCTTCCATTATGGAACTTGACACCCTTCTTTAGGTGGAAGATATAGGTCAGGTTATCTGGGATTTCCCAGGACTCTGCCAGATCAGGAACCACTTCCATGTTTTCATTGAGACGAACCAAGCGGTTGTACAGCAAATCGATTCTACGCATGGAGGAGAATGCGGTTACGATATGGGGATCCAGTCCCACAGCTTCTTGGCTAACCCCGATGGTCAGGGTAGATGACTTTTGTGCTGCCGGAGCCTCCTCCTTCACACCTGCGGCAAAAGCAGAAGACATTGCAAAAACCAGCAATGCTACTGCACAGACCAAAAACAGATTACGTTTTTTCATAAATTGACTCCTTTTGTTATTCTCATCTGACAAATATCAGAGTTGTTGCATGGTAATGGTTCCGAGGACCACTCTTCTCTTGGCTCCGGTTACCTTCGGAATATTGGAAGGTCTTCCCATCAGTGACTCATGCGCCATCAAGGCGAAGGCCATTGCCTCTCTGGCTTGGTCCGGTACTCCTACCTCATCTGATGGTTGTACGCTAATATCCTCTGGCAGGTAGCCCTTGATCATGGAGAGCAAAGTCTTGTTTCTCGCCCCTCCTCCACTGACCACTACGGTATCCAGTGTAGTTACAGGGAGCACGAAATCCGTGTATGAACTGGCAATGGTTTTTGCGGTAAAAGCGGTAGCGGTAGCTACCATGTCCTCAAAACTGAGATCCAAGGATTCCGCTTGTTTTAATACCTGTTCACTATAATCCGATCCATAGACTTCACGACCGGTGCTTTTAGGGGGTTTCTTTGCAAAATAGGGGTCACTCATCATCTGGGCGAGCAATTCTTCAGATACCGTACCACGCGCTGCAATCGCACCCCCATCGTCATATTGCTGCTCCCCGCTTGTACCAAGTGCAACTATCTGGTCGATGATCATGTTGCCTGGTCCGGTATCGAAAGCAAAGATTGCTTCCTCATCCCCTCCCTGTGGCAGCACCGTCACATTCCCGATACCTCCGATATTCTGTACAGCAATACCCTTCCCTTCCTGGTGGAAGAGCAGGTAATCGATATAGGGAGCGAGGGGAGCACCCTCGCCTCCTTCTGCCATATCGGCAGAGCGGAAGTCGGAGATGACAGGAAGACCGGTAAGAGTAGCGACCATCTGGGCATTGCCTATCTGCAGGGTTCCTGTAATGGCTAATGATCCTTCGGGTCCTGGGAAAGTTCTTGGAACTGGAGCATGCCACACGGTCTGTCCATGCATACCAATGGCAGCAATGGAGTCTTGTTCCACTCCACTATGCCAGATCAACCTGTTGACCGCTTCCCCGTTCCAGTGGGCAAGACCGAAGTGGGCAAAACAGAGGTCTTCAATGTCTGCAGCCCCTTTTACACAGAGGCGATTCACCATCGCTTTTACGTCATTGGTATAGGGAATTGCGACCTGGTCTTCCAAGGTCACTCTTTCTACATGCCCTTCTGTGTCTGAGGTAATGGTCACGAGAACCGCATCAACACCATCCAAGCTCGTCCCCGACATGAGGCCGATAATTCGGTGGGTTGTCTCTTTCCTGTATCGATGAATCAAGTCGTTTGTGTTCATAATCCTCTCGCTTCACCCAGTATATGACATATAATTTTAGAACGCAAATGTTTTTGAAATATTATTTCTTTACAACACACAACCAGAAGTGATACAGTGAAACAAATACCTTATACGTACATAACCGGACACCGGGAGAAAATAGCATATGCAAGTACCGATCACAGAAGAGACCTTGAACTCACTTACCACTGAACAGTGCAATACCAACACCTCCAACATTGATGAGCTCTCAGAACTACAAATTCTGCAGATCATGAATGATGAGGATAAAACTGTCCCGTTTGTGGTAGAAAAACAACTTCCTGTCATTGCCTCCTTGGTATCTGATGTTGTAACGTCTTTCAGGAACGGCGGTCGCTTGTTTTACATAGGAGCGGGAACCAGTGGACGCCTCGGGGTATTGGATGCTTCTGAGTGTCCTCCAACCTTTGGAGTACCAAGGACCATGGTCCAGGGTTTGATAGCAGGAGGAAAGGAAGCACTAGTTCGCTCCATTGAGAACGCGGAGGATGACTATCAGGAAGGAGTCAGGGAGCTACAGGCACTGCAATTCTCCAAGCAGGATGTATTGGTTGGCATTACCGCATCAGGACAAGCTCCGTATGTGATCGGTGCAATGGAATATGCAAAAAATCTGGGAGCAGTGGTTGGGGCTATCAGTTGTAATGCAAAATCCCAGACATTTGCAGAGGCGCAGCATGCGATATTCTTGGATGTGGGACCAGAGGTAATTACAGGTTCCACCCGTCTTAAATCAGGAACTGCACAGAAATTGGTACTCAATATGATTACCACTGCAAGTATGGTAAGGATTGGCAAGGTCTACCGAAATCTCATGGTTGATCTTACTCCAGTCAATAAAAAACTGGTGGAACGCTCCAAGCGATTGATCAAACAAGCCACAGCGTGTTCCTATGAGGAAGCCAGTACCGCTTTTGAAGCATCTGGGAGAAGACCGAAACTTGCTATAGTGATGATATTGCTGGGAGTGGATGCTGAGACTGCCCGATCATTGGAGAGCCAATCCAGTGGTCCGATTTCAGAAATGATACGGCTCTACCACTCCAAACAATCTGCTGAGAACGACACATAGGAAAGGGAGCATGCATGGAAGAGAAAGTACAGGTAGAAGGGGCTTTATATGCGATTAACGCCCAATATGATCTTCTCAGTGACTCTGAGAAGAAGGTTGCCTCGTATGTACTGAGAGAACCCAAGAAAACGGTTCACTTCAATGTGCGTGAACTCTCGAAGCAAAGCGGTGCCAGCCAGGCAGCGGTGATTCGCTTCTGCAAACACCTCAATTTCACCAGTTTCAGCAATTTCAAGCTACGTCTGGCTCGAGATGTTTTCGGTAATTATGATGAACGATATGTCCCGGACTTTGAACTTGACTCAGAGACCTCTCCATCTGTGGTCATTCACTCTGTGATTCAACGATTCCAGCACTCTTTCAATGCACTCGAGCGCTGTCTCGATGGAAAGGAGTTGGAAAAGGCTGTTTCCTTGATTCAGTCAGCACACTCGACATTTCTCTTCGGAGTCGGTGCTTCAGGGGTTGTTGCTTTCGACTTCATGCAGAAGTTGGTGCGGCTTGGCATCTCTGTATTCTACACACATGATACCGATCTGCAGCTCACTGCAGCATCAACCATGAGAAAGGATGATTGTGCCTGCATTCTCTCTTACTCTGGGGAGAACGATACCATGGTAGCTGCAGCCAAGCAGCTCAAACGATCTGGTACCCCGATCATCTCAGTGACCATGGATAGTGACAATACACTTCGGCGTCTCTCTGATATCAGCATTGTCATTCCCGCTTCAGAGAGGATCTACCGCCAGGGAGCAAGTACTTCAAGAATTAATCAGCTGGCAGTAATAGATATGCTCTACTCCCTCATGGTATCCAAGAACCTTGATGCATCCATTGAGGCTATTGAGCAGACTATGGCGGTAACACACCGGCATGTGAGTACAGACAACACGCCATAAGAGAGCAGACTACCCAAGTATATGATTCTATCAAGATAGACAAATAGATTTACCCTACTCCACCGGCTCAACAAACACATAGACAGTGGAGGAATACAACCCCATGGGAGGATGTTTTAAAGAAGCCTTTTTCACTTTGAGACTTCTCTTGGGAGAAGATAGCCTACCACTGCATTATCAATAACCTTGGTGAAACTTGTGTTCATTAGATTAAAAGAATCGCTATCGTTCATAATCATCTCAATCTGTTCATGGCTGTCTTGGGCTATCAGATAAAAACAACGGAATAGCTGTTTAAACATAGTAGAACCTTTCGTGACATTTTTTTTGCCAAAGAAGCATCGTAAAGTATATTCGCGATCAATGGGAGGTAGCAGAAAAGGAAGCAAATGATGCAAGGTTTTTGCTCCTGCAACCAGCCTTGCATCATTATTGGCAATCTTAATCTTACTAATAATTTCCCAGAGCGCTTTTCCGTAATCATCGACTTCCTCTTCAGATAAACCCTCGATTTGCTTTCCCTGCAATTTTCTGATGGAATCTTCTTGTTTTCTGATTGTATCTACAAAACATTCTCTCTCAACCATCTGATTAGTTGGCTTACCCATTCTGTGCAATCCCCAACAAGCGAGAGTTGCATATAATGAGTCAAGAAAAGTGTCATCTCTTATTGCTGATGCGGCATCATACTGATATGTGTCCCGAAGTATTCTGATTGTTTCGCTATGAAAGTAAGTACTTGGGCCAGAAAAGCGTTTGGAATTTGTGAACGTACTAACATATGTTGTAAACGCTGAAGTTAATCGCACAACCTGATGACAATCAACACGCTTCCTATTTATGCCTGCATGTACGAAGCGTTCAATCTCTAGTAATTCTCTCATTCTTCAAACTCCTTTAAGTAATATCACCGTAAAGTATAATTATATCACTCAGGGAAAATAAATGTAGAGTTAATTTTCACAGCATTCAAAAACAAACTTCCTCACAACCTCCAACAAGGCGTAAAAAAGAGTGTACTAATCAACTATATCCTAGGCTCGGCTATTTCAAGATAGACAAATAGATTTACTCACTCCACCGGCTCAACAAATACATAGACCGTGGAGGTATACAACCCCATGGGAGGGTTTTGGTAGATGGGCAGGTAAGCTTTGACCCCACCTTCCAGGACATGCATCTGGTGGGTGGAGTTGCCATCAATGGGAGAAGTCACTGACTGCACTGCTGTCTCAAACGTCTGGGACGAGGTAATGGGCACTACCGTTCGATTGGGCTTTGAGGCATCAAAGGCCAAGGAGAACGGAAAGACATCCCCATACTGATTCCTGAAGAAAAACTGCGATTGGTAGCCAGTAGCATCAGAAGCAAAGCGAATGGAAGCAGCAGAATCCTCTGCACGGTAGATAACCTTGGCAATCTCCAAAGCATTGTACATGGTGCTGGTCTGCTGTAACCAGGAGAAAGGAAACCCATCTTCCACAGTCTTCTCGATACTGAAGGAAAAGGATTCTGGCATCTGCCCCCAACCCCATCCCTTGTTATCCTCTCCTGAGAGCGTAAGCAGAACCGAAGCCTCCTCATCCGACTGGATGCAGAGCGCAGACTCATAGTACGTTATCCAACGGTTCCTGTTGGCATTACGTGTGCGAATAATGGTCAGGTCAATCCAGATATACCGGTAAGGATATAAATATTGATAGCCGTTGTTTCCAGTATACTGAGCATATTGCCCCTGGGCATTGTACCCCCACTGACCGATGGCCACCAATTCATCCCCTGCCCCATACGGGATGTCAACCATCTGCCCAGGACCGGTAATAACCGTATTGGACTGTGAAAAGTCATGTTGAGCATTGGACGGGCTATGGCGAAGCCCCTTTGCCCTGGCGACAATGAAGAACTCCCTGTAGTAACCGGTACTACTCTGAGCTGACCAATCGGTACCAGTAAAGTAAAAACGGGAACCGCCGGTAGTTGGCCCATGGTTGAAAAAGGTAAGCTGCGTGGGCTCTCCCGTGTAGATCAGACGACCAAGGAAACCCGGGTGGTCCCAAACCGGCGTACTGTTCATATAGGCAGAAGGATCGTCAGGATTGTCATTGTAGTTGATAGCGAAATCTTGTAAGGTACCCGTTGCTATGTCATAGGTAATTGCATTACCGAACAGTGTTATGTGTGATAAAACTATGATAATGGTACAGATTAATCCAATTTTTCGCGTAACTCTCATACAGCCCTCTAGAGATTTAATTACAAGCAATAGTTCTTATGACATATCTCTAGAAGACAGTCAAGATATACACCTGTCTATTTTTTCATTGACGATAGACTCTTTTAGGGACCATATTATCTCCATGGCCAACTCCCAGATTACGAAGCGAGCAATAGCTGCCTCACTGAAACAACGAATGGAGCATACACCGCTCGAGAGAATTACAGTCACAGACATCTGTGAGGACTGTGATCTGAACCGCAAAAGCTTCTACTACCACTTCCTGAACAAGTATGAACTGGTTATCTGGATCTTCGAGGAAGAGATCGGAAGACCAATTAGACAGAACGTAGCAAGCAATAGCGTATCACTGTCCCTGGCAATTGAGCTGTGTAAGGCACTTGCCATAGAACGATCGTTCTACGCAGGTGCACTAAGGGTTACAGGCCCAGGCTCGTTTCGGGAGTATCTTGCCCATCAGATGCAACCAATGGTACTGCGCTCTCTGTCCATGGAGCAGGGGTCCTCGCTTGACAGGGATGAAACGACCTACCTGGTCAGTGAGTTTTTTCTCTCCTCACTTTGCAGATGGCTGGAGCGTACCACTCCAACAAGCGCTGAGACCTTTCTTGAAAGCTTCTGTTCAGCATCACTGGCACTGACGAAGCGTATCCAGCGCCTGCTGGATAGACCGACAGATTAACATATATGTCAAGCTTTGGGACAGATTCCTAATTCTGACCATACCCTACGAGAGAAACGCTATGCATCTTCTAGTGTATGACAAACCTACTGAAACGTCGTGGAACCGAGATGATTGCCCAGATGGCTTGGCGCTACCTGGAAGGTGACCCGGAAGAAAACCTGCCGAAACTCCTGAAGTTCATCGAATCGGTTGATATGGCCGAGTCCTCAAAGGAACTCCGGGAGAAAGTACAGGGTATTCTTGATACCAAGGAATCTCCTTGGTATGAATACCTGCTCTCCTTCTGGCAGGACATCGACACCTCAGTATTCAAGCGGTTCTTCAATACCTGTATCCTGAATGCATACCTGACACGAAAGAAGAAGGAAGTCGAACAGGATTGCACCATTCCCTGGTTGATCAGAATGGACAACACCTGTGACGATACCATCAGGCAGGGGAAGCTAGCCGGCACCTACGTATACTGCCTTACCCAAAAGCCAAAGAACCAGAAAACTAAAGACAAAGGAATAATCATCGCGCTGTGCTTGGCACACCCCGACTGCGCATTCTTCGCTCCTTTTCCTGATGGTGTCATTGATGAAGCGTTTGCTTCCCAGCTTCTCAGCGTACAGAACCTCTACCCTGTGATAGCACCTAGCGATGAGCAAACACTGAAGCTGCTGAGGGAGAAGAGATTGCTCTTTGGATTACAAGATGCACTAGAGACGGGAGCCTTGGTAGCAACAGGGGCAAAGTTCATCTGGTCATGCTCTGAAGATACCCGCCCCTGCCACCCCTTGGAGATGACTGTAGAGAAGAGTCCAAGTGTAGGATAATTACACCTATCGCTCCCCTGCTTCAGCAATCATGGCTGTGGGCAGGTAGGAAGTCCTCTGGGAGTGTGTATAATGAAAAGAGTATTACGTACTATCGGAGGGGATGACGATCCATGAGAGAACACTACCTTCACAGAGAACTATACGCTCTGGTTAAATCAGATACCAGTATTTTTGAGTTCATTCAATCAGGAGCACTGGACGGTATGTGGTACTGGGACATGGAGCAAATGGAAAATGAGTGGATGAGCCCCAAGTTCTGGGAAATTCTTGGCTATGACCCAGCAGAGAAGCAGCACCTTGCTGCTGAGTGGCAGGACATCATCAACCCAGAGGACCTGGCACTGGCAAAAGAGAACATCACCAAACACCTTGCCGATCCCCAGTACCCCTATGACCAGGTGGTACGCTATACCCACAAGAATGGTTCCACAATCTGGATTCGTTGTAGAGGCCTTGCGATCAGGGACAAGAACGGAAAACCCTTAAGAATGCTCGGAGCCCACACAGACATCACGGCCTTGAAGCAAACAGAGCAGGAACTCATGCGACTAGCAGATGAGTATGAAAAGGTGTTCAATGGTACGCAAGATGCCATGTTCCTTATGCGTGTTACTGAGGACGGGAACTTCCGTTTCATCCGAAACAACAGTGCTCACCAGATCAAGACAGGTATTACGCAGGAGGCAATCAGGGATAAGAGCCCCCAAGATCTCCTTGGCAAGGAGATGGGGGGCGTGGTAGCAAGAAACTACCAGAAGTGCGTCAATGCTGAACACTCCATCACCTATGAGGAAACCTTGGTGCTTCCGGAAGGAAAACGGTTCTGGTTGACCACCCTTACCCCGATCATGAAGGAAGGACGAGTAGCCTATATCGTAGGATCGGCAAGGGACCTGACCAAGCGAAAGACCCTCGAGCTGCAGCTACAGCAGTACGCAAACTATGATACGCTCACAGGGTTGCCCAACCGAAGGGTGTTCTACGAACGGCTGGAACAGTTGGTAACAGAGCGAGCAGAGGGAGGCCCCTCCATTGCCCTACTCTACATTGACCTGGATGGGTTCAAGGAGATAAACGATACCTACGGTCATGAGGCCGGGGACGTGGTCCTCACCACAGTAGGGAATCGTTTGGTGAAGTTCATCGGTCCCTTAGATTTCGTTGCCCGCCTGGGAGGTGATGAGTTTGCCCTGGTCCTTTCAGAAGTAAAAGAAAGAACCGATGTCGATAGGCTTGCTGCATCCATCCACGCATCCTTCCAGGAGGTGATGACTACCAAAGGCGGAACCTATCAGGTAGGAGCGAGTATTGGTATTGCCCTCTACCCTGAAAGCAGTAGCGGCAGTGAATCATTGGTCCGTAATGCCGATAGTGCGATGTATGAAGTAAAGAGGAATGGAAAAGGTGGGGTGAGGATCTTTACATGATACTCGAAATTGCCATCACTACGTCATGGTTTCTTAAGAGAAGATTCTGCATAGCCTTCCTTGTCTTTTTCAAGAGTAACGTTTGGCACTCCAATAAGATGATGACTGCTGTTTAGGCTTACCTAGGTCGAGAAAATGACCTAGCGATAGGATAATTCAGACATTGCTTTCCTGCCTATGGGGCAAGTAAACAATGCCTGGTTCTCTACTATTGGGAAACCCTTCTTTTAAGATACTCGATACTCTTGTCATATACCTGCTGTTTCCAGTCAAGAGAACTGAACTGATGATTTGCTCCCCAGATAATCTCCGTCGTCAGATTTTTTCCATACATGTCAAGATAAAGCCCTATAGAAGAGATAGGTATTTTTTCATCCTTCTCTCCATGGATCAACAACACCTCTGTATTGTACCCTTCTGCTTCCTTCACCATATCAATGGCACGTATCTCACTGAGAAACGCACCTGAAAGAGCCAACCCGCCGATATCATAGAAATCCTTATAATGGCCGGGTATGGCATGGACCCTTTCACTGATATCATAGTAAGCAGAGTTCCCAGGTGACCAAAGAATTGCTCCTTTCGGTTGGAGCAGTGGGGCTATCATCGAAACGATGGCACCACCCATACTATGGCCTGCAAGAAACACATTCTGGGCATCTGCAAAATTCTGGTCCACTGTCCAAGAGTAGATAGCTTTTGCCTGCTCCACCTCATCTGAGAATCGCATTTCATTGAAATCGCCTTCACTCTCTCCACACCCATAAAAATCGAATCGTACGCAGGCAAATCCTTCGTTGACACATCTTCTTGCAAAAAGTTCATGAAGTCTCATCAGACCAATCTTATCTACAGAAAATCCGTGGAAAAAACAAACAGCAGGAAAGGGACCTTCCCCCTCAGGAGCTCTTACACAACCCCGCAAAAGCTTGCTTCCTACTAATAATTCAACACTCTTGTACATTTTCTTCTCCATGTAATTTTACTTTTGGCTACAACACTCAACCTCGATACCCCATTAATCTTGGCAGGGCCAAGGTAATGTCTGGGAATACAATCAAGAAGGCCAAGAGCGCGAACATAACAATGATCATTGGGAAAGTATCCTTGATTATTTCTTCAAAGGAGCTGCCCGAAACTCGTTGTGCAACAAACAAATTCCCACCCATTGGCGGGGTAATCATACCAATACAGAGATTAACGACCATGATGACTCCGAAGTGCAGGGGATCGTAGCCCAGAGCAATAGCAATCGGTGCAAAAATTGGTCCGAACAATACAATTGAGGAGATGGTATCTATGAACATACCAATAACAAGCAATGCAATGTTGATCATAAGCATAATCAAAATCTTAGACTTGGTGATGGCAAGCATCCCTTCGGTTATCATGATGGGAATATCGTACATTGTGAGGATTCTTCCGAACGTATTGGCTGCTCCAAAAAGAATCATCAAAGTTGCTGACGTAATGGCTGCATCAAACAAAGCCCCGGTAAAATCTTTCCAAGAAAGCGATTTATACACGAATACACTGACAACAAGAGCATATACCACACCAATTACAGAAGATTCGGTAGGAGTGAACACCCCTGAGTAGATACCTCCAAGAATAATGATAGGCATAAGGATGGCCGGAATGGCTTTTTTGTACACCCGAAGCTTCTCTCTGCTACTTCTTGCTTGGGCTTCAACACCACGATATCCTCGCTTCTTCGATGCATAGTAGTTGTAGAGCATCAAGACCCCACCCATAAGAATCCCGGGGATAATACCTGCTATAAAAAGATAGCTTACAGACACCCCGACGGTGACTCCATACATGATCATAGGGATACTGGGAGGAATTACCGGGCCGATAGTGCTACCAGCTGCAATGACTGCTCCACCATAGCCACGACTATAGCCTTGTGATTTCATTGCCCCCAGCATGATGCCTCCAATGGCGGCAGCAGTTGCGGGCCCAGATCCTGAGATAGCAGCAAAGAACATGGAAGCAACGATAGCTGCCATTCCCAATCCACCTGCCATGGATCCCGTAAGCATTTCAGCTACATCCACCAATTTCTTGGCTATACCGCCCTTTTCCATAAGGCTCCCCACCAACATGAAAAAAGGAATGGCCAATAGGGAAAATGAATCAAGGCTGGTAACGGTGGACTGAGCCAACATGGCTATCATATTGCTTCCCAAATCAGCTGCCGAGAAGGCGGCAATACAGCTTATCCCCAAGCTGATGCCGATAGGAACAGTGAGGAACAAGAGAAGAAACAAAACCCCTAGCATGATGCCTATCATAGTGTTTCTCCTTTGAATATTCGATTCTTTTTTTCCAGGAACCAGATTGTCCTGCGTTGAATAATACGTATAGCCAAACCGGTCATTCCCAATACTCCTGCAAGGTACATTACCCATTTGGGGATCCAAGGCAAGGATGAAAGAATCTGTCCTTGCTTTTTTACCATCAGCATGAAGAGATAAATCCGATAGGTAAGATACAGACTGTAGATAACGCTGATGAAATCTCCGATCAGTAAAATTACTTTAAAAAACCACGGATGCTTCTTTGTCAATAAACTGACTGCAGTAACTCTCATATGGACATCAATTTTGCCTGCCCAACTGATTCCCGCAAAGGATATCCAGACGAGAAGGAATCGTGATAACTGTTCGGCCCATGAGAGTGTGTAGTTGAAACAGAATCTTGTTAGTACGGTTGTAGCAGTAATTACTGTCATACCCATAAACAAAATAATGATGAAATATCGTTCTATATTGTTGTAAAAGGCTTTTTCATTCATATTCCTACCCTTTTCACAGTGCTGCCGGCTACCCTACTGATAAAACTTATTGCAGGCAGCAATCATACATGTACCTGATATTATGAAATGAAAGGTATCAATACCCCGAGCCAAAGGACGGGGTATCTACCTTCTTTTCTCGGTACTCGCTCAGGAATCAATACTTGGCATTCACAGCATCAACCTGTGAGATCAAGTCAGCACCAATCGTTGGGGCATACTTGTCGTACACTGCCTGTGCAGCTTCTCTGAATTTTGCCCGTTCCTCAGATGTCAGGGTAATTACCACATTCGTTCCGTTTGACCCTAACTCTTTTTCCAATTGGGTTTCATTTTCGGCAGACAATGTGCGTTCGAAAACAAGTACTTCAGATATTACCTTTTGAATCAAATCCTGATCGCTCTTGCTCAACGTTCCCCACCATTGTGCTGAGGCAAGCAATGGACTGGTGTCATAGATATGGCCAGTCTTAATGATAAATTTTTGAACTTCAAAAAGACGACTTCCATTTATGTTGGCAAACGGATTTTCTTGGCTATCCATAGTTTTATTCTGCAAGGCAGTATACAACTCGGAAAAAGCCATCGGTACTGCAGAAGCACCCAAAGCATTGAAATGATCAATATGCATCTGGTTTTCCATTACTCTCACCTTCAAACCGTTCAAGTCTGCAGGTGCATGAATTTCTTTGTTGGCAGTGAGATGTCTCCATCCGGTCGCCAACCATGCCAAACCATGGAATCCTGCTTTTTCGAGTTCAGCAAAAATTTCCTGCCCTACAGCACCGTCCAAAACTTCTTCTGCTGCTGCATTGGATTTGAACAGGTAGGGAAGGTCAAGCAATTTTGTTGTTTCCGTAAAGGCTCCTAAGAAGGCAACGGAAGAGATGGCCATTTCTAATGTTCCGGCTTGCAGTTGTTCTAAAAGTTCCGTGTTATTTCCCAGTGCTGATGCTGCAAACACTTTTGCAGTAATACGTCCTCCGGTTTTTTCTGACAGGATATCCCCAATTTGTTTTGATGCCACATCAATAGGGACTCCAGATTGACTTACGTGGGCAATTTTAATAGTGACCTTGTCACCTTTGGTGTAATCAATATCTCCTTCTGCAGTTTTTACACTTTCTTCTGGTATTTGCTGGTTATCAGTGGAACTCGTCAGATTACTTTTATTGCAACCGATGAAAGTTACAGAAAGAGCAACAAGGATAACAAACAGGGCAATAGTTTTCATACGCTTCATAGTATTTCTCCTCTTTTCTTTAATAATGTCATTATAGTCAAGCGTCGGGGTAACCCACAATTATCCTCATTGTCTAAAATTATCTCCGTTCTATTGTATCTACAGCACAAAGCAAAAGGCGAGTATATTAAATAAAATACCTGCATATACGTAAAAAGCTTCGACTATTCATAAAATCATCTAGATTTATCCGGTCATTTTTGTATCGACAGCACAGTATTATAGGTTTTTTATATATGATAGACTGCTTAAACTAGATATTACTACCAAAATGAGGTGGCAATGTACCTAACCCACAATGATGTTCAGACTACCATTTCCCTTTTGCAAGCTACTTTTGACATCCCTACTGCTCTTGTAGACTTACAATGGAACATACTTGGATTGACACAGATGCAGGCATCCACGCAGCTGCAAAAAATTATTAGATACTGTGCATCATCCGAAAATCCGACACAAATAGCGAGAGACATGCTGGCAACTCTTTTCACTTTTTCTTATCAGAGAAAAACAATATGTCATATTCTCCTGCTGAAAGCCAATGCCGAGGCATACTGCCAGTTCATCGCTTCTCTACTTACCTTGCATATGCAGTCTCATGTCGAAGTAGTGCCTAACCACCCCTTCAACATCCGTACCATGTTGGTAAACCAGTTAGCAAATACCAGTGGAACCAACCCGGAGATAGCTACTTTTCTTTCGGAACTTGGCTACACAGAGGAGACACCTCGATGTGCCATCCTTCTCTTTTTATCCTATCCTGAAAGTCTGCCTACCAAATTTGACCTCAATTTTCTGGAAACCAGTTATACCCAGATGATGCAAGATTCTGACCTATTTAGTAAAGAAGATATATATGGTCCTTTGAATGCCGATCAATTTATAATATACAAACAAGTTGAATCCTTGCAGTTTCCTTTTTACAAGGAGAAAATTGTTTCTTTTGTTGCCTATTTGAAAACAATGTTCTTGCAACATTATGGGATTACCATTCAAGCTACGGCCGGCACCCCCTATACGCAGTTAACTTCTCTGAAACAGAGTTACAAAGAAGCAATGTTTCTACAATCGAACTTTGCATATCTATATACAAGAGAGGAACCCTGTATTTTCTTGGACCAGAATATTTTTGAGTACCTGACATCCTTGCTCCCTCATTCATACTTGAAGACTCGGTTCAAACCCTTTGATCATTTACTGCAGGAAAATCCTGCATGCAGGGAAACTCTCCTGGCCTTAACAAAAAGGAATACCAATCTGGTATGTTGTGCTAAGGAGTTATGCCTGCATCGGAATACAGTACTCCAACGTTTTACCAAGTTGAAATCTTTGTTGGATATAAATCCTCTGTACCATGATAAGGATCGATTGATTTTACGTTCCTACGCATTATATCAGAATAAACGAATCGATCTTCATGTAGGGATCATTATACAACCCAATAGTGTGTTGCATCAGGGAATGCAAAAAATGGCTGAGGTCATTGCAAAGAAAAGTGGCGATAATATGGTACTAAACATTCATACCATTTCTACTTCAGGGGATAATCACATGCTCTTTGAACTGCTTTGCCAAGGGTCCTTGGATGTTGTTGTGGTAGCAAGCAGTGCATTGAACAATGCGACAAATAACCGTTCCGCTCTTCTCGAATTGCCCTTCCTCTTTGATTCTTATGAAGAAGCCCGTCAGCTTATGAAGGACCTTATTATTCCAGAATTGGATGGGCCTCTTGTAGCTATAGGAGCAAAGTGTTTGGGTCTCTGGTCAATGGGATGGCGATATATTACTTCTAGAGATGCTCCCATTCAGAGACCTTACGATATGCAAGGAAAGAAAATGCGCATCATGTACAACGATACAATGACAGAATATTTTAAAAACCTTGGAACGATTCCCATCCAAATGAACTATGGTGATGTTGCAAAATCCTTAGAAACAGGAATTATCGATTGTCAGGAAAATCCCTACAGTAACATTCTGGAAATGCAGTTCTACCAATACCAAAAGTACATCACCCTTTTAAAATTCCACCTCAGTACTGAGGCTTGCCTTATTTCTCAGCAAACCTGGACAAAGCTTTCGGAACCTCAACGAGCCATTATAATTTCGGCAATGGAAGAGACCACCGAATGGATTTACAGGGAGCAACAAATTTTCAATGCGCAATGTTGCAATACATTAGTAGAAGAAAAAGGGATGGAATTGGTTGATGTCTCTCACCAGCAGGAATTGGAATGGAGGGCTTTTGCCAAAGAGTTGTATGTGGATACATCCAACCAAGATTTATTAAAAAAAATTATCCGTGCAAAGAAGGCTGATCATGCAAAAAAACAATCTCGATACATTTTATGAGACGCTTTGCCTCTCATTCCCTCAAACCTCGATACTTGCTATATCTTCAGAAGGAAAGTATTTATTTGATCGATATGAAGATAAATATCGCTGGGCATCGTTTTGTACATATAACAATAGGAAGGAAGCCTCCACAGTAGTATGTGAAGAGCAGTCGTTCTATAAAATATGCCTGCCTTTTGAGGCTTTTCAATTTTTTATTTTTATGCAGGAAGGTCTGTTCCCAGATGTGTTTATTCCTGCAAATATGGTAGATTCGCTTGCAAAGATGGTTGGGTCATTGCAAAAGGATGTCGACAAAAGCAGCCGGTATGCATTCCAAAGTGACTATGCCTTGTTTATTGACCAATTGTTCTATGCTTCCAGCGCTAGCCATATCACCTATACCTCGTTGTTGGCTACCAAACTGGGAATAGACCTCTCACTGAATCGACTGGTCTGTCTTCTCTATATCAAGGACCGTGAAGGAATGCCGCTTGCTGATTCTAGGTTGCTGTATGCACTGATTCGTACAATCAGAACCAGAATGACAAATAAGAACCAGGATATTGTGGGACTTCTGGGTACTAGTCGGATAGTCTACTGCCCGTATGCCGAAACAGATTTTTTCTCTCGGGAGAAGTTGGAAAACCAGCTGCAGGCTCTCGCAGCTACGCTTGCTAATACATACCCAGTAATAGTCTCCGTCAGTGTAGGTCTCTATGCCCAACATGTGCTTGAGTATGGACAGAGTTTGAGATCAATTCCGGCTGTGGTTCAACAGAATACTTCGAACAAATCGGGTAGTATTATCTTTGCTGAAGACCATCTAGTTGATTATCTTCTTCAGATAATCCCCAAATCTGTCTTGGATCATTTTTTAGGATATGCAGTACACTATCTTCAAGAAAATCCTGTTGTATATGAGACGCTTCAAGCCTTGGTTTGCAATGATATGGATATCTATTCTACGGCAACGCAACTACAGGTGCATAGAAATACCGTAATATTTCGGATCAATCAGATCAAAGAGGTTCTTTCTCTAAATCCTCTTCACCAGGACAGTGATCGGTTCAAGGTTATACTTATCTATACATATGCACGAACCCATTTAAACAAGGAGATATAAGACCAATCTTATTTGGTGTAAAACATTACTCCTACAGAAGAGAATTCTGCATCGCTTTCACCAAGCGCGATGCATGAAGTAAAGAGGAATGGAAAAGGTGGGGTGAGGGTATATCAATGGGCAAATGGTTGTTAAAACCTCATAGTTTCAATACAAATACTGATAGGGTATACATATCTTTCTTGTGTTATAATTCTTATTGGGTTCCTAAATCCCGCGTTCCATGATAGCGTTAGGTACTATCATTTGACACGGGGTATCGTATGTGGTTTCTGCTCTTTTCCATGTCATTCAAACGCAAACTAATCTTTCTTCTCCTCTGCTCGGTGACTGCCGCAGTTGCTCCGGTTGCCTATTATGTGTATGAGGAGACCAAGGAGATCCTGGTTCAGGAAACACAGGAAAAAGCGATTGATATTGCCGTTACCATCTCAGCATTCCTGACTGATGAGATAAGCGAATACCGTGCACTTTCTGAGGCTGAAAGCTTATTGGTCGGAAGCGAACTGGAAGCGTATTACCTGAGTCGAAATACCATCTTCCAAGAGATAAAGAACCATACCGATGTCGACTTTGTCTTCACTGGTGCGTATGTGGATGAAAAGACCAATCGTTATATCTTGGACGGGGAAGACCCCACAAGTGAGTTTTTCTCTCCCTTCGGTAGTATCGACCCACTGAACCCCCTGGAAAAGGAAGTGTACCTCACAGGCAAACCTGTCGCTAGTGAAATTGAGGAAGACCCCATTTGGGGTGAGTACCTCACCGGGTACAGTGCGATCATCGACCATCGTGACAACACACTGGTGGGATGGGTCGGCGTAGATTACGAGTCTTCAGCCATCCAAGTTCGTTATGCACGAGTGTCCTGGATACTGGGCATCTGCTTTGCTCTGTTTATCGTCACCACCTCAGCGGTGTTATATTTCATTATCCTCTTCATCCATGGCCGTATCCATAGTGACTACCTGACCAAGTTGGAAAACAGCAGGTCTTTCTCACGGTATCTCGCTCATCTGATCAAGCAGAAGATCCCATTCTTCCTCTTCATGCTGGATGTAGACAAGTTCAAGGCGATCAACGACACGTACGGCCATAGAGTTGGAGATATTGTACTTTCCCAAATTGCAAAACGACTGGATGAGACAACCCAGCTTGCAGGTAAGTGTTTCCGCTACGGTGGCGACGAGTTCACCATCCTCTATCCCACCAGTTCACTTGCCAAGGCTGAACTTCTGAAAGAGGAAATCCAGGCAGAGATCGAAACTATCACTGTACCAGAACTACGAGGCACACACCTTGCAATAAGTGTAGGGCTTGCAGCTTGGCAGGAAGACATGAGCGCAGAAGAACTGCTTCGTAAAGCTGACAAGGAACTCTATAGAGATAAGAAGCGGTGAGTCAGTTCTTGCCAAGGCAACTCGCTGTTCTTTCAAAAACCTGCCTTTACACTACTGGACAAGCTTCCCAGAACCAAGCACCATAGAGGGACGAGGAGGTGCCGATGCACAAGCACAAAGGTTCATGTCTCTGTGGAAAAGTAACATTTGAGGTAGAAGGTGACTTTGAGTCTTTCTTTCTCTGTCATTGCAACCTATGCCGTAAGGATACAGGTTCAGCCCATGCAGCCAATCTGTTCTCCTCTTCAGCTCACCTCAAATGGCTCTCAGGAGAGAACCTGGTGAAAACCTTTGACTTTCAGGGAAGCGGGCATATCAAGAGCTTCTGCACCGAATGCGGGTCAGCACTCCCCAATCTCCAGATGGGAGGAAAGCTGCTGGTAGTACCAGCCGGATCGCTCGACAGCGAGGTATCCCTTCGTCCCAATGCCCATATCTTCAACTCCGATAAGGCATCCTGGGATCATGACCTGGAGCATATCCACCGTTTTGAAGGGCTGCCGGAATAGGCAAGATAGGAGCACAACCTCTCCTACCTTCTCCTCCTGATCGGAAGGGCAAATAAGGAAGTCATTTAAAACTTATATCACCAGATTTCGGTCGTTTTGATACAAGCAAAGAAGCATTTCTCACCACGCATCATTCTTTGGTTTTTATTTGTTACAGGTCTAAGTTACAGATGTTATTCCATCTATAAGACGTGGTAATGAGTTTAATTGCCTTACTGGACCACTCATAGATTGTGGACAACACATATTACAGAAGCCCATCATGATAGATGTCTCTATCAACCGTTTCAATGTGTACATCAGTATTTTCCTCTTCCATAAAACTGAGGAAAGTACTGAGATACTAGCAAGAACCGCCGACAGTACAATATATATAGTTAAAACTCAGTATTATCGTACAAAAGTGATATGTACTACCGTAAATCTCCTCCCAATGGTACAAGACATGATGCTTGATAGGTTAGCATATTTGGAGAGAGTAATTAAAATGCGTGTTCTGTATCTCTTCCACCAGGATACCTACAAGAATTTTGCAGGCATCCTGCTTCATTTGGCCTTTCTATTAATACTTTTCTTGCCACATATACCTGCGATAGTGGTAATCATGATTCTTGGCGATAGCCAATGCCCTGAGATACACATTGTTGAGAATGGGAGAAAAGAGCAGATGGTTGAAATATTCACTGACACGCTTATCAATTCTACTCAAGCCCAACTCTTTTGCATCCAAAACATAGATATTCTGATCTGTATGCTTCTTTAAGAAAGCGAGCACTCGTTCATCAGCAGGTCTGGTCCTCCCTTCGCTAATGAGGATGAACATGGGAAGATTCTTGTCAGTGCATTCAAACGGACCATGCACGAACTCACAGGTATTGACTGTTGGAGAAGAAATCCACTGCATCTCCTCCAAATTACAAATAGAGAAAATATACCCAGCTCCATAGGCCGGGCCTCCAGCTAACACCCAGATAACCGACTCATTCTTATTTCTCTCAGCCCACTTCTTTGCCAAGGGGAGGGTATAATTCCAAGCATCTCGATACACACGGTCGAGTACACTAAAACTCTCGATTGCTAAATCAAAATGCTCATAATTTTCCAATTTTTTCAAAAGTACCATAGCAAGGAACAATCCATAACTCGCATTCATCTCAGAGGCTTCTGTCTCGTCATAGGAAATGCTTTCATAGGCAAACGAGTAGTCACAAACTTCGGTAAGTTTCGATTCCTCGATGTAGAGCGCTATGGTAGTAGCACCTCTCTCCTTTGCAAGAGATGCAGCATCACAGGTTTCTGCAGTGCCTCGCATGGAACACAGTATGACCAACGAGTTTTTTCCTAGGCTGGAGGGGGGAGCAAGGAAGAACTCATTGCTGGTGAAGCTCTGTGAGCGCAAGCTCTTACTTTCTCGATCCATAAAATACTGGGCAGGGAAAAAACCACCGTTTGACCCCCCAGCTGCTACCCAGAATACTTGCTTCAAACCGCCATCGGCCTTTCTAGCCTTCACAATCTCTTCAATACATGCGTTTACCCGTTTCCTATCCATCCTTGACTCCTCTTCCTCTCATCGTCCTGATGAGGTTCGTTAATCTGTAATAAATGGGTCAATCCAATCGAGACATCGTTGCAATGCCATCTTTGGGTTGTCATAATACCGTTCATTGGTAATTTCAAACGTCATTGCTCCTTCATACCTTGCACTTTGCAAGGCATAAAGGCTTGTTGAAAGGGGAACAAGGCCATCTCCTGGAACCAGATGACCTCCTGGCATCCCATCTACGAGATGCACATGTGCAAGCATTGTGTTTCGCTTTTTTGCTTCCTTGATATATGCTTCAGCAGTCTGCCCATACCTCCATGCCATATCAGTGTCAACCATACAATGCATGTTAGTTGACGCAACACTGTCATATAGATTGAAAAGTTCTTCTGCTAGGATAGCAACATTGGTAGTAGTATTTGTGAGATGTTCCAACACCAAGGAGACTCCAAGTTTCTGGGCAAATGAATCGAGCAGGTGCAGAGATTCTACCGTACGAAAAAATGTCACTGCCGGATCAACACTCCGATACCCATTTCCTGGGGTAACGAGAAACAAAGGGCTCTCCAAGAGACTTGCACTTTCCAAGGCCCAAAGCAGGTACCGCAGACTTCTTTTCCTGATTGTCTCATCCTCACTTCCAATATTGATTGGATAGGCACACTGCTCAGGAGTGACACAAATAACACGCAATCCCCTACTTATGATTTCATGCTTTAGTTTAGAAACTTCCTCAATACCCATGTCATCCAACCCCAAGTGAGGGGAAGCAGCCCAAACCTCTATGTTCTCAATACCAAGAGAGATTGTGTCATCGAGAAATTGAGTAAAAGGGTATAATGGATAGGGATAATTGCCGAGTGCAATTTGCGATCGCTTCATTCTTTTACCCCTCCTGCAGACAATCCTCGAACAAACTGGCGTTGCATTATCAAGAAAAGTAACACAAGAGGAAGTGAGGTAATGACCATGCCTGCTACAAGCTGCGTCCAGTTAGTGGTGGTATAGCCTTGCATATTCACCAATCCAACAGGAATTGTCTTCTTGCTATTACTCGACATCAACACATTTGCATACATCAACTCATTCCAGATGCTTCGTACACAGACAATAATAGTTGAAGCAATGATGGGCTGGCTCAGAGGGACGATAATTGAGATAAAAATTTTAAATGAACTTGCACCATCGATATAGGCACTCTCATCCAGAGAACTGCTGATAGTACGATAATAAGCCATAATCAAAAAGGTAGAGAAAGAAATATTGAAGGTGCTCTCTACTAGTATCAGTCCAAGACGTTGATCATACAGGCCAAGCTGCCTAATTAAAGTAAATAATGAAATCACTGCTGATTGGGGAGCAACCATCAAACCACCAAGAATAGCATAGATGATAATCCGCTTTCCCCGGAAGTTCACTCGTGCCAATGGGTAGGCAGCAAGACACCCTACGGTTGTAGTAAGGGCAGTAGCAAATACGGTGACAATAACACTATTGAAAAAATAGTTGCCTATACCTGATTTCCAAGCTGTTCCGTAGTTATTAAAGTGAAAGGCCTCAGGTTTTGTCCATGGTGCCAGAAAAAGCTCTCTATTCGTCTTAAAGCCAGTGAGTATCATCCATAGTAAAGGCATCAAGATAAGAAGTGCAAATCCAACTAGGAAGAACATGATGACTATCTTGACTAGGAGTGTTGCAGGTGTATTTCTGGTTCTCATTACCCTATTTCCTCCACTTCATAGCCCCTCATCTGAATCAAACCGAGCAAAAAGGTACCGAGAAATAGCACAAGTGCAATGGCTGAGGCATATCCCATCTCATCATTATTGAATCCAGAGCGATAGAGAAAGGTTGCCAAGGTCTCTGTAGCTCGGCCGGGACCACCACTAGTTGTCACAAAAACTTCGTCAAAAACCTTGATTGAACCACTTATAATGATAATCCAATTGATTGCAATGATGCTTCTGATTTGAGGAAGGACTACTTGAAAAAACTTTCGAACGGACCCTGCCCCATCAATTTCAGCTGCTTCGATCAACTGGGAAGGAATACTTTGCATAGCAACGCAGAACAACATCACAGTAAAGCCGATGTATTGCCACTGAGACATGGCGATCACAGCGTAGATTGCAGAAGATACGTTGCCAAGTAAATCAAGATTATCGTGCGTGATTCCCATTACTTCTAACAAGGGGTTAACCAAACCAATACTAGGACTGTAGAGTATTCTGAACACCAATCCCACAACAGTAACCATCAACAAAGAAGGCAAAAAGTAAATGGTTCTGAAAAATCTTTGCCATCTCCTAAATCCTGAGTGATCTAGAATACCAGCAATGATTAGAGAAAAACCTATCTGGAAAATTGAAGAGATAATCATGAATGATACGTTATTCTTCAGAGAAATATGAAACACCTCATCAGCGAACAATCGTTTGAAGTTCTCGATTCCCGTAAAAGATCGAGTCTGATTCAGCAGGCCAAAGTTAAATAGACTGTTTACCCCATTAATAATTACAGGTATGTAGAGAAAGAGCGTTATCATAGTGAGTGATGGCGCGACATACAACGCTATGGTGGTTTTTCGTATCTTCATACCAATCCTTGTTAAGGATATGGCCCATCCCATCGCTGAGAGGGGCCATACTCCAATTCTTACTGATTCATCGATTCGCGAACGGTCTTAGCAACTGCCTTCACTTCGCTCATAGCTTCCTGTGCACTCTTGCCAGAAAGACACTCCTGAGCGGAAGACATGTACTGATCAGCGACACGAGACTCTACCGCAGTATCGAGCCAATCAGCCACATTTGTAATCGATTCATTGACAATTTCAAGTGCGCCAATGAGCTTCTCAGATCCATTTTCGGGTGTAATAGCACCAACGATACAGTTGGGAAGCCCACTTTCCTTTGTTTGTTTGAATGCTTGCTCCTTTGTAGTCATAAACTTCAGGAACTTGACAGCGGCTTCCTTATGTTCACTGGTAGAAGAGACTGCATACACTTCAGCTCCACCAGTATTCATACCAAGATCGCCAGCAGCTCCTACAACAGCGGGAAATCTGAAATATCCCCAATCATCTCTACTTCCATCCTCATAAATGGAGAACTGGGCTGTTGCGTCCATGATCATGCCACTCTGTCCAGCCATGAACTCTTCACGTACTTGATAGTAATCCTTGGAGTTGACGTTCTTCCCAAAATAACCCTTTTCATTCAAGTCAATGAAGTACTGAAGTGCTTCAACATAGGCTGGGTTAGAAAAATCAGTAGTATTTGGATTGTAGTCCCGATTGAGGTTTTCTGGACTGACTAATAATGCATTAAGCGTTCCAATCCACCAAGAACTATACCAAGCTTGAGAGTTTCCAAACCCAATTGGGATATAGCCTTTGTTCTTCAGAACCTCTGAGACACTAAGCAATTCTGCGTACGTTTTGGGCTCTTGGAGACCTAAATCTGCAAAGATTTTCTTATTGTATAACATGAACATTATGCTACCCCTGTAGGGGATACCGTAGGTCTTTCCTTCGAAGGTACTGTTATTCAAGTAAGCACTAAGAAAGCCATCTGCCCAAGCTGTGTCACGCTCAAGGTAAGGCGTGAGGTCAGCAATCAATCCAGAGCGTGCAAATTTCTTCAAATACTCCCCGGACCAAGAGAAGAAGATGTCTGGCATCTCACCTCCAGCAGCCATGACGCTCAGCTTGTCTTTGATAGCCTGATCACTGACACTCTCTAAGACGATGTCAATATCAGGGTTCTGAGCTTCAAAATCCTTGACAGCTCCTTCAAAGTAGGCAAGATACTGTGCCTCAGGATACTTGTTCAGAAATGACAGGGTAATCTTGTCGCTTGATGAACCTGCTTCCTTCGCCCCTCCGGCGAATAAGGGTGAGACCAGCAAAAATACCAATACAATAGCAATGATAACTCGTTTCATATCTAACTCCTTTTTATAGTGAAATATAGTTTTCTATATGTTCTCTATCGATGGGATACCCAAAACCAAGGGATCCTTTGAATCCGATGGTTTTGGTTGCATATTCTGTTGCCTGCAAGAGGGCGTTGCTAACTGTTACGTTCTCATCAAGGAATGCTGTGAGAAATGCAGCAATAAAACTGTCGCCGGCTCCCATGGTATCAACCCTCTTTCTATCAATGCTTGGTTGAAAAAAGTACCGTTCACTATCAAAGGCGAGAGAACCGCGGGAACCAAGGGTTCCCACTGCAAGCTTACAGCCTTGTTTACAGGCTTCGGCAAGCGTATGTTTTACTACAGCCTCATCCATTTCATGACTCAATGAAAAGAATCCAACTTCCAGGAAGGGACAAAGTTCTTGCATTTCGGTCGTATGGAAAAAATCTGAAAAATCATAGGCTATCTTGATTCCAGCATCAAATAATGCTTGTACTTTCTCTGGAACAAAACGAGAATTGTGGCTGATGCAGGTAAGGTCATAGCTTCTAAGAAAAGTAACCAGCGATTCTGTTACTGCGATAGGAAATTGGTCTGTGACTCCCTGTTTATTCCAGTCAACAAATACACGATCTCCATCATTGAACTCAACTAATGCATATCCACAAGAGCCTTCGGAACACGTTCTTGACTGGGAGATATCAATTCCCTCTTCAATAAGAATCGAACGTAGTATCTGTCCAGCTTTGTCTTCACTGAATACTCCGATAAACGCAGACTCTCCCCCTAAAGCATGTATATGCCAGGCAATATTAAATTCATTACCTCCTGGATACATCATGCCCTCTTGCAGGTAGATATCCACCACGTTGATTCCAAGGGCTGCAATCTTCACCATCACCTTTCTCTCCACTAATACTTGAGTGTCCACATGTACCGTCTAGCCCATTTGTCATGGTTCCGCTCGATTGCAAGTTGAGTAATGAATTCACGAAGAGCCAAGTCAAATGCTGTATGCTGGAAATATTCCTTAACATGTGGAGGAAGGATATCGATATATAGTTCTTTTACATCGAGCAGGAAATAATTCTCTCCCATCCTTTGCAGGAAAGCGGTGGATCTTTCATCTGCAAGGCGAGCCTCCCCAAGGCCTATCAATTGGAGAATAGGTGTCTTTTTATCAAGAACCTCAAACGATCCATGAAAGAATTCTGCACTATTCAGTACAGAGCTGTTTATCCATTGAATTTCCATAAGCGAACAAAGAACGAAGGCATACGCTTCCCCCATGGAAGCACGCGATGCCATCACATGAAGAAAGTCCGCTTCAGCAAACTGTTTTGCAAACTTCCTAGCCCTACTCTGGGAATAGGAGCGTATTTCTTTCGCTAGTGTTTCAAGTAGAGTATATGCTTGTTCGGCTTCATCGTAGTAGGAATAGTCCTCTTTTTCATTTAAAAGTGCGAAACCCAATTGGAGCGAAACCACTACATTTGTTTGGATCATAGGAGTGGTTATATCTGCAATCGTCTTAAAACGAAGGATATAATCGACTGATGATCTTTCATACGTATAATCCTGGCCAAATATACCTATGGTCTTTGCACCATGGGCTTTAGCAAAGTCCAATGCTTCAAGTGTTTCAGTGGTTCCCGCAAGTGTACAGGCAATGACCAGTGTTTCTTCGTCCAATGCCATAGGAGGAGAAAGTACCAACTCACGTGCATTATAGAGTCTTGCATCTATGGTCTTAGACTCTCTATCTAGGAGATACATCCCTGGGTAAATGCCTGCCAAAGAGCCTCCACAGGCTGTGAAAAAAACACGTCGAATTGTTCGTTTCTCTGCTGTGAGTGTCTTGATGATTTCCCTTATGATTGCTTGAACTCCCATCGTTTCCACTTTTTTTGCCACCTTGTCTTGTCTTATGTTGTATTAATACAATTAACATTGAAGAAACTAATTGTCAATATTTTTTTGGACTTGTACTCATTTTTGTGGTAATTTCTTCCATAAGGAACGTGAATATTCTAACGATTAAAAAATATTTATTTTATTTTCAAAATAATCTTATATAAAAATAAGGTAGTTAATTGCCTTTTACTAAATATCGTTCTAACTTTAAGAAGACCACCAAACAAACAGTCTTTAGAATTATTAGAGAAATTGTAACTTGTCTTATCATATTCTATTCGTCTATACTGTATTTAGAGGTTTGTATGGCACGACGAATTGATTCAGATTCTATGATTCCTCTCTATCAACAACTATCTGAGATACTCCTGTCGGATATCGAAAGGGGTAAGTTGAAACAGGGGGAACGGATCCCCTCTGAGAATGAGCTTATGCGTTTGCATAATGTTTCACGTATCACAGTGAGAAATGCTCTCGCACGCCTTGTCGATCTGGGTCATTTACTAAAGATACAAGGAAAAGGAACCTTTGTTGCCGCCCCTATCAGGGAAGAAGCCCCTCTTAGAAAAACGATCAGTTTCTCAAAAATTTGTGAATTACAAGGCTTGAAGCCTTCAGCAAAGGTATTAAGTATCCGATATGAGACAGCACCTGACGAGGTGGCTCTGTTTCTCTCACTGCCTTTAGGGAGTGAGATCATTGCGATACGACGACTTCGCTATGCAGATACAGATCCAGTAGTCATTGAGTATAATGCATTTGCCCCTCATATGACCATGTTGTTCCAAGAAGATATGGAACAGTCACTTTATGATGTATTGAGAAGATATGGCCATGAACCAACAAACAGTACCAATGCAGTAAGTATCCATATGACTACACAAGAAGAGGCAATGTTATTGGGTATTGAGCCAGGACAGCCAATCATTCAAAACCTCAGTAGAGTGGTAAATGAATATGGGAAACCTCTCCATACCAGCAACCAGTTGGTAAAAACTAGCCAAAATACTGTATTCACTTTCTATGTGTAATAACAAACTGCTTCTGGTTCAAAAGACAGTTAGAGATATGCTGAAAAGCGGCCATATATTGAATATCCTATCATGGATTTCTACAAGAGAAGAATCCAAAGGACGTTTTATCATTAGTTTATTTTCATGCTCCCCAATCGGAATCACACAAGAAATGATTGGGAGAAATTTTATTAGAGCCAGCAAGTGACAATCAACTTGACAATCAACTTTTAGATTATGCTTGACAATACGAAGAGGGTGACTGATACTTAATTAACTGGTACTACCGGTAGTGCCAATGGAAAAAAGGGGAAGCCGATGTTTAGAAGACAAAAAATACTACCATATGTATATTTGGTCCCTGCCATATCTTTGTTACTTCTCTTCATGTATTACCCTGTTGCGAGCAATGTATTCTATAGCTTCTTGAAGTGGGACCTATTCAAGGGAACCAGATCTTTCATTGGATTTCACAACTATAAGAATCTATTCTCTGATGAACTCTTCTGGATTTCTTTACTGAATAATATCAGGTACATAGTAATTTCACTTGTCTTTCAAGTTGGACTAGCGCTTCTCTTTGCTGCTCAGATTGAACAATACCACAAAAAAGGTATTGCAACACTTTTCAGAACAGTTTTATTTATCCCCTCACTAATATCTTTGACCGTTATTGGCTTGTTATTCTCGTTTGTCTTCAAAACCGATGGAATTCTCAACAGTTTCCTGAGTATGCTTGGAAACAATACAATTACAAAAGGTTGGTTGGGTGACCCCAAGACTGCCATATACTCCATCATAGCCGTCTCGCAGTGGAAAAGTGTTGGCTATACAATGATGCTGTTCTGTGTGGCAATCCAGCGCATTCCGATGGAATTGTATGAAGCCTCCATCATTGACGGAGCTTCAAGAATTAATATGTTCAGGAATGTTACAGTTCCTCTCATTACTGACATGATCAAGATATCCTTGGTAATTAATATCAGCGGAGGCCTCCTTGTCTTCAATGAGGTGTTTGTCATGACCAATGGGGGGCCTCACGGTTCCAGTGAGGTGCTCAGCACAATCATGTATAAGAATGCCTTTACCCATGGGAAAGTTGGATATGCATCTGCAATCTCGATGGTCATCCTAGTAATGTCCATCCTTTTCTACGCACTTCAGCTGCTGGCTTCCAGAAAGAAGGAAGACTGAAATGAAACTGAGAAAAAAACTGAACCATTTGGCCACATTTCCTACTGACCACCTCTTTACCTTCATAATAACCTTCTTTCTCGTGCTGTTCTTAGCGGTTATTTTAGTACCGATGATCTGGATGGGTATCAGCTCATTGAAGGTAACCAATGAAATCTTCAGCAATATTTGGAGCCTTCCTTCGAGTTGGCAATGGAATAATTATGCCGTTGCATGGGACACTGGTATTTCACGCTACTTCATCAACAGTGCTGTGGTCACCTTGGGAACAGTGCTTTTGAATTTGGTTGCCTGTTCATTAATGGCCTATACCTTGACTATAAATGACATAAAGGGAAAAAACTTCTTCACGGCTCTCGCAATCATGGGAATACTATTCTCTCCCATCGTGAGTATCTTCCCGTTGTATCGGGAGATTCAGCTGTTGCAACTCTATAATAAAAGGCTTGCCTTAGTGTTGATCTACACAGCATACCAGATTCCCATGTCCTTCATGTTGATCTTCGCCTTCTTCAAGAACATCGATAAGGCGTATCTCGATGCTGCCCGTATTGATGGGGCAACCGACTTGCAAATCCTCTACAAGGTTTTCATTCCCCTCAGTGCCTCTATCTTTATGGTCTCCGTAGTCCTGACAAGCTTCTACGCTTGGAATGAATTTACCTTTGCCCTGGTATTCGTCAAGAACGATCTGCTCAAGACGATTCCGATCGGTTTGTTGGCCTTCCAAGGGGAGATGTACTCCGAGTGGGGGGTACTTCTTGCAGGATTAGTTATTTCTGCAATTCCTATAATTGCTTTATACATTTTTGCCCAGAAATATTTTATCGCTGGTCTCACTATGGGTGGGGTCAAGGGATAAGCAAGGAGAACGCATATGATGGTGTCTACGCTTGGTTTGAATGAAAACGAAAAAACGTATATGGATTCCCTTGTACCGAATGCAGTGGTACATACGAAACTTGATTGTATTCCTGACTCCGAGCTGGCCCTAATCGAGGTTGTCATATCGTATGGGTATGATCTAAGCCAGGATCGCATTGAGAGAATGACAAATCTGAAATGGATTCATATCGGGCAATCAGGCATGGAGTATCTATCCTCTTCCTTGCTACAGGAGAGGAACATACAATTAACAAACAGCCGTGGCATCAATGCAAGCAATATCGCAGAACATGTCATCTGTGCCATGTTGAACCATGTACGAAAAACCTTTGTATACCGGACAAAACAGCTTGAAGGTACTTGGGATACCGAAACAAGGATGGGAGAGCTTCGGGATACAAAACTGGGAGTCCTAGGACTTGGAATGGCAGGTCGAGAAGTTGTGAAGCGAGCACTCGCCTTCAATATGCACGTTCTGGGTATGGATATTGCTCCGGTCGAGATAGAAGGAGTCCAGCATTTCTTCCAACCGCACCAGGTGAAGGAGTTACTTAGCATATGTGACTTCGTAGTTCTTACCATGCCGCTTACCAAGAACACTCATCACATTATTAATGCAGAAACGCTCTCCGTCGTAAAAGACGGAGCGTTCCTCATCAACTGTGGAAGAGGTGGATTAGTCGATATCGAAGCCCTAAAGGTAGCCATTGCTTCAGGTGCATTGGCAGGCGCTTCTCTGGATGTCTTTGAGAAGGAACCTTTGGAAAAGGGTGATGAGCTTTGGACTTGGAATCCAGAGAAACTGGAGATTACACCCCATATTGCTGGTGACCATTTTGAAGCGTATGGGAAGAGGATGATCGAAGTATTGGCTAAGAACCTTTCTGTATACCCAAACTTTGATGCAATGCAGAACAAAGTCGATATCAAGTGGCTTTGAGTATAGGAGGAATTATGTCTCTGAATGACGTACGTAGAGTTTTGCAACAAATCCAAGGAAGAAAATTTTCAAGAATTTTCTTTGTTTCGTGTGGTGGATCCCAAGCATTGATGATGCCTAGCAAGTTTTTTGTCGATTCTGTTTCGACCACACTCTTTCCTCAACACTATAATAGCAATGAGTTCATTTACACGAATCCCAAGTCCCTGGGAACAGAGAGCATTGTCATCCTCTGTTCGCAGGAGGGGGCAACTCCTGAAACGGTGAAGGCTGCTGTGTTTGCAAAAGAGAAAGGTGCTACGGTCATTACTATTGCCATGGTCGATGGTTCCCCGCTACAGAAATCTGGTGGAGAACTCTTCGTCAAGTATGGACATTATGAAACAGCTGACGCCATTGATACCAGCTATGGGACTATGTACCTGCTGAGTTCCGGCATTGTAGATAATCAGGAAAACACCAACCACCTTGAAAAGATGGGTGAAAGCCTAATAAGGATCCAGCCAGTCATCCAGTATGCAAAGCAGGCCTTCTTTGCACGTGTGTCGGACTATGCGAAACGATTCAAGGATGCAAAGGTAATCTATTCCCTCTCCAGTGGCAGCAACTATTCACAATCCTATGTACTATGCAACTGCTACCTGATGGAAATGCAGTGGATCAATGCTATTCCCATCCATGCAGGAGAGTTCTTCCATGGGCCTTTTGAGATTATCGAGAAGGACAGTCCAGTTATCTTATTCATGGGTATGGATAGCTGTCGTGCCCTCGAGGAACGAGCAGTAAGTTTCTGCAAAAAGTATACTGATAACCTTTTTGTTATTGACGCCTCTGAGTTTGACGTATCCGGCATCGATACCGAGTATGTCGGATATATGACAACACTGATACTGAACAATGTCAGCCGACTGTTCTGCAAGAAGCTTTCCATTGAGAGAGAACATTCACTGGATATCAGAAGATACATGCATATCGTTGAATATTGATGTACATAGAAAAATACCAAAGGAGAAATGTATGAAAATGACGAGAAAAGGTTTGGTGGCATTGGTTTTATTGATCATATCAGTATCAATGCTCTTTGCGGGTGGGAGTACCGAGAAATCCAGTTCCGGTATTCAGGAGATTGAAGTTTTTACCAGATATTCCGATGGTGTCACGAAGGAGTATTTTGAACAGGTCGCTACAGATTTCATGAAAGAGAATCCGAATGTCAAGGTAACACTTTCCAGCGCGAACAATCAGAACTACAAGCAAGAGATCAATGTTCGGCTTGCCAGCAGTAGCGCCCCTGATATCTACTATGCTTGGAGTGGCGAGTATGCTAGGCAGTTCGTAGATGGTAACAGGGCTTTGGATATCACCCAACAGCTTACCAATGATGGCACTTGGTATGATTCTTTCATCAAGAATCAGTTTGGACCGTTCACCTTCAGTGAAAAGATCTACGGGATTCCTCTCATGATGGATGGAAAGGCATTCTACTACAACATTGATATTTTCAACGATCTTGGTCTTAAGGTTCCTGAGAATTGGGATGAGTTTATGCAGGTTTTAGAAGTCTTGAAGAAGAGCGAATACATCCCCATTTCGTTGGGAAATATTGAAGACTGGGCAACCGGGCATTATATGACCACGTTGAACCAGAGAGTGGTTCCTGCAGATGTTCTAGCAAAGGATTATGCTCTGGAAGGTGATTATTCCAATCCAGCATATGTCGAGGCTCTCAAGTATCTTCAGAAGATGGTTCCCTACTTCACACCGGAATTCAACAGTGTGACGTACGATGTCGGTATCAACGACTTCGTTAGCGGAAAGGCGGCGATCTACTACGAGCAGTTTAATCAGGTTCAATACATCATGCCGGCAACGTTCAACTGGTCATGGTTTGATTTCCCTGACATCATTGGAGCAGAGGGCGATCAGAATGCACTCACTGGGGCTCCTCAAGGTCTGATGGTTTCCTCGGCAACGAAGTATCCCGATGCCTGTATTGCGTTCTTGAAGTATCTGACCAACAGTGCTAATGCAGAAAAGCTGGTCAAGGATGCAAAAATGTTCAGTACAGTCATTGGTGCCATAAATGAGAAATCTGCCGATATGAAGCAGATGCAGATTGCTGAGACAATCAAGAAAGCAAGTTCAATCAATCTTTGGCTTGATAATGCAACTGATAGCGAAGTTGTGGCGGTATACCTTTCTGGTATCCAGGCGATGGTCGGCGGAAGCATGACACCTGAGCAGGTGATGGCAACTGTGCAGAAGAAAGCAGCACAGGTGAAGGCTGAGAAATAGAAAGTTTGGTTGAAGAGGAGATACGGAAGTGTATTTGCAGACGTTGATATCATCTCTAGTCCAGATGTGTTTGATGATAGGCTTAGGATATTATCTGAAGAGGACAAACATATTGTCATCGGAACATATAAGTGGGCTTTCAAATTTGCTTTTATCTGTGATCCTTCCGTTCTCCATTCTCGCTTCTGGAAATCAGTACTTTTCAAACGGATTGGCCCAGTCGTTAGCCTTCACGGTAGTGATCGTGGGAGCGTACTACTCTCTTACACTGCTTATTTCTTGGTTGCTTTTTAAATGGGTAATCAAGGAAAAAGGAAAGGTGGGAGTGTCCATCACCATGACTGTCTTTGCCAACACGGGGTTCATGGGTTTTCCATTGGCTATGATTCTATATGGTTCTAAAGGGCTTTTGTATGCGGCTGTGTATAATTTGCTATACAATTTATTTCTGTTTTCTTTTGGGGTTAAGCTACTTGGGGCCGACACCAGGTCAATTTCCTGGAAGGAGATCGTAAGCGATCCGCTTACCATTTCCTCCATTTTGGCTATCATCCTTTTTATCAGCCCCATCAAGCTTCCCCAGGTCATCCAAGCGACGCTAGAGGCAGTTGGGGACATGACCGGCCCCGTTTCGATGGTTATAGTTGGTGCGTGGATGGTAGGGGTGAATTGGAAACGAATCCTCTTGTCCAAGTTCGCATATGTTGTGTGTTTTATCAGGTTGCTGGTCTATCCCTTGATAACGCTGCTTATTCTCAAGTGTTTCAATCTGAGACCGGAGATGATTGGTACCATTGTGCTGCTAACTGCTCTCCCTATTGGTTCACTGAATGTAATATTTGCACAAAAATACGGGGCGGATGTTGTCTATGTGAATGAAACAATGTTGTTGAGTCTATTTTTCTCGATGATCACGATACCCGTGGTAATGATGCTAGTTTGAGAGGGGGACGATGTATGAGAGTGGTTACGGCTGGAGACAATTGTGTCGATTTCTATGTTAAGTCAGATGAAAGATTTCCCGGTGGGAACCCTGTCAATGTAGCGGTATATTGTAAGAGATATTTCGAGGATGTTGGGTATGTCGGCTTTGTTGGGGATGATTGGAACGGGAATCTCATTGTTAATTCGCTGATGAAAAAGGGGGTCGATACCTCTATGGTACAGGTTGTCTCCAAGGGGAGAACTGCTATCACCAAGGTGAAGCTGCAAAACCAAGATAGGATTTTCTGTGGATATGATCCTGGAGTGCATAGGCAGTTTACCATCTCAGAGGATGCTCTTACCTTCATCGCCTCCTCCGATATGTTTATTTCGGGGTTCTGGGGCAATGCCCATCCTTATTTGGGAGAAATGAAAAGAAGAAATGAGAAATTACTGATCGGATTTGATTTTGCGACCAAACTTGAGGATCCCCTGTATACCGAGATAGCCCCTTTTGTTGACTGTGCTTTTTTCTCTTGGGATGATCCTCAGAAGCAAGAAACCATTGAGCTCTTCATGCAGGAGAAGCAGAGCTTGGGAGCTCGCTTGGTGGTCGTTACCCTAGGGAAAAAAGGAAGTATTGTGTTTGATGGAAGAAAATTCTTCACGTATGGTATAATCCCTTGTAAAGTAATTGATACGATGGGAGCTGGGGATAGTTATATTGCTGGGTTCATGAGTGCTCAACTGATGGGGTATAGTATTGAGGAATCAATGCGAATGGGGACTGAGAGCAGCACCATTACCATTCAATACAAAGGCGCTTGGTGAGTTTATGTAAATCTGGAGGAATCGTGGCTGAGTATCTGTCTGAACGACTTTCGAAAATACTAGAGAAAGAGATAAAAGCAATCCCTGTCGGGGGGAAGCTTCCTTCTGAGCGTACCTTGGTTGCCCGCTATGGAGCAAGCAGGAATATTATCCGTGAAGTCCTGAAGAGCTTTGCTGAGCGAGGTATAATAGAAATCATTCCGGGAAAGGGCGCAAGAGTTGTTGATTTCACCAAACAGAAATTCACCCAGAACCTTGAAAAGATCATCGAGAAAAACAAGACGTCAATCAAAGATATCGTAGAAGTACGTGAATCATTGGAAATTCAGGTCTTCCTTAAGGCGATGGAGCGTGCCACGGAAGAAGATTATGAGGTACTTAGGTCCTTGATTGATAAGATGGATGGCGCAAAAGGCGATCCTGAGCTCTACAATAAATATGATATAGAATTCCATCTTGCACTTGCCGATACCACAAAGAACAAGATGTACTCATTCCTCATCTACAATCTGTATGAACTTACCGACAAACAACTCTTTTTGATCACCAAGATAAACCCTGAGATGATGAAGTCTGCGCAACTAGAACACAAGGGAATCCTTGAGGCAATAAAGAATCATGATGCAAAACGCATTCTTGAACTTGCCCATGTGCATTTTACGGATATTCTTACGATATTGTCGAAGTGAGATTCCTGTGATACATAGTTTTCCAGATCAATCACTTCTCAACATTTTATTATAAATCTTCCACTCCTGTAGATATTCAAGTATAAGATATTTCTACCCGGCTGTTTTTGCGGCTCAATGAACAATTTTTGGGAAACATATACAACGACAAATATATATAATTATACAATCTTTCAAGTCCTCAGTTTAACCAAATAGGTGAAGTTGGCATTATTCGATACTTTTAAGACAATCTAGATTCTCAATAAAAATTATGTGATACATTTGCACCGCTATCCCCGGGTATTATCAACTCTGATAGTTTAATATCCTAATCTGTAACGTATTATTGGGAACCTATAAATCAATGTTAAAATACAGATTCAGTCTCTATAACTGTGCAAAACAAGACAGTCGAATGTTACATCCATGAATTCCGCTACCTATAGTTGCTTGTCGTCTTGTGGGGTCAAAATGAAACAGTAGAGATGCAAGTTATTTTAATAATTGCTAGAATCATAAGCAACATGCAACTACAATAGTACAAACGTCCTTACTGATTCCAACTATCCGCAGAATCTTTCTTGCTCATATTCAACTTCTATTTTAATCCTTATCCCTTATGTCACTTTACATAGGAAAGCCCCATATCAATTAATACAAATAAATCAAAGTCATTCTAGTGTTCACTACTGAGGACCATGTTGAAGTTCATCGGTCCCTCAGATTTCGTTGCCCGCCTCGGTGGTGATGAGTTTGCCCTGGTCCTTTCAGAAGTAAAAGAAAGAACCGATGTCGATAGACTTGCCGCATCCATCCACGCATCCTTCCAAGAGGTGATGACTACCAAAGGCGGTACCTATCAGGTAGGAGCGAGTATTGGTATTGCCCTCTACCCTGAAAGCAGTAGCGACAGTGAATCATTGGTCCGTAATGCCGATAGTGCGATGTATGAAGTAAAGAGAAATGGAAAAGGTGGGGTGAGGATGTACCGGATCACTCCATAGTATCCTTCATGACCAAGTATGCATTCATGAAAGAAGATCCCTCCTGTTTATATGGTCTCTTGGGAAACAACCCTTAGGCAAGGGCAGTGTTATTCCCTTGTCATCACGCTATGGTGCCCTTTTACTACTGGACAAGCTTCCCAGAACCAAGCACCATGGGAAGGCAAGGAGGTGCCGATGCACAAGCACAAAGGTTCATGTCTCTGCGGAAAAGTGACATTTGAGGTAGAAGGCGACTTTGAGTCTTTCTTTCTCTGCCATTGCAACCTATGCCGTAAGGATACAGGTTCAGCCCATGCAGCCAATCTGTTCTCATCTTCCGCTCATCTCAGGTGGCTCTCAGGAGAGAACCTGGTGAAAACCTTTGACTTTCAGGGAAGCGGGCATATCAAGAGCTTCTGCACCGAAGGCGGGTCAGCACTCCCCAATCTCCAGATGGGGGGAAAGCTGCTGGTAGTACCAGCCGGAAGCCTCGACAGCGAGCTATCCCTTCGTCCCAATGCCCATATCTTCAATTCCGATAAGGCCTCCTGGGATCATGACCTGGAGCATATCCACCGTTTTGAAGGGCTGCCGGAATAGGCCTAAACTGATCATATACAGATTACTAGACACCAAATAACTGTGACATCGCTTATCTAGATAGCTCTTTTTATCTATCTAGAGAGCAAACATATCCTCTGTTCCTAACAATGCATGGGCATTTTTCTAAAATAGTATACAATTACTATATCTGATAAAATTATCCTTTTCTTTTATTTGTATCATTTTATATACACTAGTTAGAGAAATTATTCAGTTTATACAATTAATTCTTGCAAATTGAATACAGGCATGCTAGCATCTCAATTAACAAATGAAAGACATTTGTACTTATTACTTTCGGAGGATTGTATGAAGAAACTCGCTATGTTCTTACTTATTGCAGTCGTACTGCTCCCCTCTGCTTTCGCCCAAGGTGGCGAAGAGAAAGCAGCAGGAGCTAAGTCCTATACGGTGAACGTTGCCTCGGCATTTGCACCAGAAGGACCTATTCATGAAGTTATCACCAATTTCAAGAAGCAGGTTGAATCAGAGAGTGATGGCAGAATCAAGATTGTTATTCACTCAAGTGGATCACTTGGTGGGGAAAGAGAGATCGTTGAAGGACTCTCCGCAGGTACCATTGAGATGGGTGCACAGGGTATCATGGACCTTACTCTGTATGCTCCACAGTTCACCGTTTTTGAAGAACCGTTCGTTATCCGTGACCTTGATCACCTGAATAAGTTCTGGAACACCATTGGTGTTGATTTGAACAATCAGGCAAGTGAGAAAACTGGAATCATCACCGCAGGGTACATGATTCGTGGAGCACGTATGATTACGGCAAACAAGGCAATTGAATCCCCAGAGGATCTGAAGGGTTTGAAGTTCAGACTTCCTTCAATGCCTGTCCGTATCAAGGTATTCGAAGCAATGGGAGCTATCCCAACCGTTGTCGATTTCCCTGAGGTATACATGGCACTGAAGACCGGTACTGTCGATGCACAGGAGAACCCACCTGAGACCATTTACAGCTACAAGTACTACGAGGCACAGGACTACTTGATCCTCTCACGCCACGTATGGTCAACCGCTCGCTACCAGATTTCCAAGAAGTGGTTCGATAAAATCTCTGCAGAAGACCAGGCTTTGATTCTCAAGGCATGGACTGATGCATCAGAGAAAGTACGTACCGAAGTTCCCGATCCAGATGCTGTATACATTGAGAAACTCAAGGAAGCTGGCATGAAGGTTGTTGAGCCCAACATGGAAGAGTTCCGCAAACTTGCAGACCCTGTCATGGCTGAATTCGATGACTCAATGTGGCTGCCCGGACTCCGCCAGGAGATCATGGCACTGTAAGCTGCATACGTTTATGAACGCTAATTGGCATATGCACGTCTGTGCATATGCCTCACTTATGAGGACACCATGATAAAAAAACTTGAAAAATTTCTCGATATGCTTGGAGCCATCATGATAGCAGTACTATTTGCTACCATCATCATCCAAGTAGCTGCAAGAGTTGTATTCTCAATACCCTCCACTTGGACAGTTGAAGTAGGACGTGCTCTCTTTCTTGCAGTTGTATTCCTCTTGACCCCAGTTGTCTTGCTGAATAGTAGCTTAATGATGATCAACTCACTACACGATATGACCAAAGGCAAAGGTCGATTCTTCTTGGATCTTCTCAATGACCTCTTTGTCGATTTCATCCTTGTAACCCTTGCACTCGGAAGTTATGAACGAACCGTTGAAACTTGGGCCATAGAGATTCCAACAGTTGAATGGATGAAATCAGGATACCTCTATCTGGTAATGCTTATCGGAACGTTATTGATGCTGGGATTCTCGCTCTATAACACTGCATCACGAATTAGGAAAGGACTGTAACCATGTTGTATGCTATTCTCACTCTCGGTTTGATCATACTCCTGGCAATGGGAATCCCTGTAGGGTTCTCTTTGTTGCTCACCGGTGCTATTGGCTATATGGTCAATATTGGCGACATCGGTGCCTGGATGGAAATGACCATCCTTCCAATGAAAATGTCGTATAGTCTGCAGAACTTCCTACTGCTCTCAATTCCCCTATTCATCCTTGCAGCGAAGGTAATGAATGGCTCGAGCATCACAAAAAAACTCTTTGGTTTTGCAAACGTATGCGTAGGCTGGCTTCCAGGTGGTCTTGGACACGCAAACATCTTTGCAAGTTTGTTGTTTGCTGGAATGTCCGGAACCGCTACCTCTGATGCAGCTGGACTTGGACAGATCGAAATAGAGGCAATGAAACAAAACGGATACGATGCTGACTTCAGCGCAGCTGTCACTGCTGCTTCAACCACGATTGGACCGATTTTCCCTCCAAGCGTCCCCATGGTCATGTACTCTACGATCAGTGGAGTCTCTGTTGGAAAGTTGTTCCTTGGCGGTATCGTTCCAGGTATCCTTCTCACCATAGTACTCATGATCATGGTGTACTTCTATGCGAGAAAAAGAAACTATCCAAAAGAAACCTTCCCTACCTGGGCACGTTTCTGGGACAGCTTCAAGTCAGCAATTTTTCCCATCCTTACCCCAATCATTCTTCTCTCCGGTATTTGGAGTGGAATGTTCACTGCTACCGAGGCTGCTGCAATTGCAGCGCTCTACGCTTTGCTGGTCAGTGTCTTCATCTTCAAGGAGATGACATGGAAGCTGCTCCTGCAGATTCTGAAGGAGACTGCACGCGATACGGCCTCCATTGGTTTGGTCGTAGCTGCAGCAGCGTTCTACGGTTGGGTACTTGCTCGTTCGGGCCTTACTGTTGCTTTCGCTGATTGGATTCTTGGGCTGACCTCCAACCGCATACTGTTTATGCTACTGGTAAACCTGTTCTTCTTGGTCATCGGTTGTTTCCTTGAGTCGATTGCAGCTATTACCATTTTTGGACCCGTTATGCTTGCTCCAGCAATCCAGCTTGGTATTGATCCTCTGTTCTTCGGAGTTATCATGGTATTCAACCTGATGATCGGACTGGTTACTCCTCCGTTTGGGATTGTACTGTTCATCACTGCAGACCAGGCAAAGATCAGTTTCCATAAGATGGTCAAAGCGACTGTCCCCTTCTTGATTCCTCTCTTGGTGATGCTGGTCCTGATGTCAGTAATCCCTGGAATTGTAACAGGACTGCCCAACCTTCTTATGTGATACAATATTGCTACTGTTAGATACCAATACCCTGAGAAAAGGATGTTTGCATGAACAATACGTTGATAATTCCAAGAAACCTTGAGCGAAAACCCTATGAACTCAATCGGTTCTATGTGCAACGAATTCTGGAATACAACATTGTCACGCTGAACCTTCTCCCAGGGCAATTGGTTAGTGCGAATGAATTGGCAAAGGAACTGAATACCAGTAGGACTCCTGTGCATGATGCATTCATTGAATTGTCGAAGAAATCTCTTATGACCATCATTCCACAAGTTGGTACCAAAATCTCCCTCATCAATGTTGAGAAGGTTAAGGCAGTGAGCTTCCTGCGTTTTTCTGCTGAGATCAAGATGTTGGAGAGAGCCTGTGGAAGTATTACAGAACAAGAACTCAGCGCGCTCCATAGATGTGTTGAGATGCAGAAGGCTTCTGCAAAAGAGAAAGACTACCTGCAATTCCTTGAAGACGATAATGCCTTTCATTCGCTCTTATTTGAAGGAGCAGGTCTCACAGAGGTCGGATTTCTCATTGACCCCTACATGCCAATCTTCAATAGAGTACGTATGCTGATTTACAAAAACCTTGATATTCCGAGAATCATACAAGAACACACTGATCTTCTTGCATTCTTGAGAGACCAGAACCTCGTTGAAGCAACCAAGGTTCTCAGCAAGCACCTTGCTTATGATGTCAGCAGGGACCTGGAACTGCTCAAGGAAAAATTCCCGGAATATTTCTTAGCAAACGGACAACAACTCTATTGAAGTATTGATATGTAGGCAACGCTTTCAATGCAAGGATACCTGTATGGTCCATGCATTCATAAGGATGTACTTACATGAAATATTCACATATCTCTCCCTTTTCCTATGGTCTTAACCATCTGGTAATAGACTCATTGAATCCTGAACTGATGGGCTTGAATTTTGCCATTGCGAAAGTAAATACAGACCATGCAGTGGTACTGGATTCTGAACAAGAGAAGCTGGTGGTCCTCCTCTCTGGTTCTGTTACCTATGATTGGGATGGACAGAAAATAACAGTTAAGCGATCAGACCCTTTTCATGAATCACCAACGGCACTGCACCTGAACAGTGAGAGTGTCTGCAGGATAACAGGAGGCGGGGAAGATGCTGAACTGATTGTAGTTTCAACAGAAAATGCAGCTCACTTCGCTTCCAAATTCTATAGCTCTGAAGACCTTGCTTCAGAGGAATTGGTGGGAGAAGAAGTACTTGATGGTAAGACAAAAAGGATCAAACGCGTTTTCTTTGACCGAAATACCTGCCAGGAGACCAACTTGTTCTGTGGTGAACTGGTAAACTACCCAGGATGTTGGGCATGCTTTCCACCCCACCTCCATTTTGAGCCGGAGATTTATTACTACCGCTTCCTCCCTGAGTCAGGGTACGGGTTCTCCGAGCAAGGTGACGAGGTTTTTAAGGTAAAGCATAATGATTTGGTAGGCATCGAAGACGGAAAAACCCATTCCCAGTCCACCGCTCCAGGGTATGCTGGATTTATTTTCTGGGCACAGAAGCTACAGGATAATGGGAAAAACATTGATTACCATCTGGTTAAGGAACATGCATGGCTGGATGACCCTGCTGCTACATTTTTCCCAGAGAAACCCAGTATCTGAATCACCAAGCACACCAGGAGTATTACCATGCAAGACAAAAAGATTCTCTGCCCTTCCATTCTCAATCTTCCAATCATGCATATTGCTGAGGAAGTAACCAAACTTGATAAAACAGATATGGATATCTTCCACGTAGATATCATGGATGGAACCTTCGTCCCCAATTTCGGTATGTCAGTAAGAGAACTGCAAATGATACGAGAAATAACAGATGCAGGAAGCAAGAAGCTCATAGACTGCCATATGATGGTCATGAACCCACACCGATACATCCAGATGATTGCTGAAGCTGGTGCTGATATCATTTACATTCATCCAGAGAGTGAATTGATACCATCGGCTACTCTTGAGCTTATCCAAAAGCATGGCAAGAAAACCGGACTAATCCTCAACCCCTCAACAAGCTTGGAGATGGTGAAGGACATGCTTCCCATCACTGACTATGTGATGATCATGGCGGTAAACCCAGGGTTTGCCGGCCGATCATTCATGCCCTATACCCGGCAGAAGTTTGTTGATCTTCACACCTACCGATTAGAGCACAACCTCTCCTACCATCTTGTCTTGGACGGAGGTGCCACAAAGGAGGTCATCTCAGACCTGTACCACAATTGCGGAGTTGAAGGCTTTGTCTTGGGAAAACAGGAGTTGTTCTTCCAGGAAGATGACTATGAGACTTGTATCAATAGGATTCGCACGTATTGATGCAAATGTTTCAATTTTTGTAAAAACACTACTACGATTACCTGAGCGTAATAGTCAAACCAACAACGCACTGATGTGGAGGTCCCAGCACCGATAGACTCGTATCCGGAGGTGCAAAATGGAAACCAACAAGAATACCGAACAATACAAGGTTGAGATCATCGGTTCTGTCAAACGTGGCCGGGGAAGGCCAAGGAAGCGGTTTGACCCTATTCCCTGGAACAGGTCGGACCAGTACCGATTCTGCCTAGCAGGGAACGTTCTCGTTGATGAAGAAGGGAAGATCCGGATCGAGGAGGCAGCCAATGCTTGACATGAGCGGCATCCCGATCTATCTGCTCCCTGGATACTCAGATTTAAGACGCGGTATCAACGGATTCGTGTCGGTCATCACCAACATCATGGAGATGGACGTCACCCTGGGAGGGTTGTACATCTTCTGCGGCAGGAGGCGTGACAGCATCAAGTGCGTCATGTGGGACAAGACAGGGTTCCTGTTGCTGCAGAAGAAACTGGTGGGCGGCTACACCTTCGCCTGGCCGAACAGTGAGGAGAGGGTGAAGGAAATCAGTGGGGAAGACCTGCTTGCAATGCTTGACGGTATAGACATTTTCCGTCGTTTCACCCCTTGGGAGAATGTACGGATGCGACCTGGGAAAGCTGTCTGAAAGTGCATCTAATTGTCTACAAGTAGTATACTTAAACCCTGTTTTCTGCTATACTTATCTCTATGAAAAGCAAGGGTGACAGGAAATCAAGGACGGTCGAGATCTTGGTGGACGGGCTGAAAAGCCCGGCCTCGGTATTGGCTCCCCTTGCCCCCACCAGGGACATGAGCTTCGACCAGATCAGCCTCATGTTCACCCAGATGCAACAGATGATGCAGCAATTGCAGAAACAGAACGAGCAGATGCACATGACGCTGCAATTGCTCATCCAGCAACAATTCGGCAAATCCAGCGAGCAGCTGAAGCAGAATCCCGATTGGGAGACACTGCCGCTGTTCGCCCCCGAGATGCTGCCCCAGTCTGCCGGAGAGGATGATTCACCCAATCAGCAATCCATTGATGGGTACAGGAAGAAGAGTGTCGGAAGGAAACCTCTTGCAGGAGCCTCACATGTGGTGAACCTGGTCAACGATGTCGAGGCGTCGGTGCTTGACGATTACCGCAGCAGGGGCTATTCAGTACGCCCGATGCCATCCACCCACACCTCGTACTTCCAACGCATCAACGCCGTCATACTGGTAGAGGTCGAGAACCGAAAGTATACGGTAAAATGCAAAGATGAGGAGCTCGTGCTCAGCGCGCAATGCTCCCGGCGCTTCCTTCCCAAGACCAAGGTCGGTGAGCTGTTGCTGGCCGAGATCGCCTACCAGAAATACGGACTGCATGTTCCGCACAACCGGCTGAGCAAGGCCCTCGGCCTTGACGGCATCGACATCAGCAGGCAGGACATGAGCAACTATGGGCTGGCAATCCTCGAGCGCATCAAGGCAGCCGAGGAATCGTTCAGGGCGAAGGTGCTCGCACAAGCTGCTCTGTATATGGACGAAACTACCACAAAAAAACAGGGTTCGGAAAAGACGAAGAACTACATGTGGGCGGTGTGCAACGAGCACCTCGCCTGGTACCGGTATTTTGACGGCAGGGGCGGTGGCCCTCCGCTGTCGATGTTCACCGACTACACCGGATGGGTGATGGCGGACGGCTACGGAGCCTATGATTCCTACCTTGGCAAGGCCCATAGGTGCGTCTGCCTTGCCCATGTTGCAAGACGGTTCAAGGACTGCGAGAAGATCACCAAGGACCACAACCTTGCAGGGCCCGCCATCGCCTGGATCGCCAGGCTGTACAAGATCGACTCCCAGCTTCGGGCAAGACTTGTCGCAGGGGAGATGTCCAAGGAGGCATTCATAGAAGAGAGGAAAGCTCTTTCGATGCCGATCCTCAACGACTTCCATGCTTGGCTTGAGAATGCGGCCCTCACCACCTCCCTGATCAACCTGGTGCAGAAACGGGCGGTTTCCTATGCTCTCAACCAGTGGGACAAGGTCCTGCTTTCCTTCGAGAATGCAGAGCTGAAAATCGACAACAACGACTGTGAGCAATCTATCAGAGTCTACATTCAGGGACGCAAGAACTGGGTGAACCACGGCAGCAATGATGGTGCCGATGCTTCCTGTCTGCTCTACAGCCTCATTGAGACAGCCAAGAGACAGGGACTGAATCCCCGCAACTATCTTGCCTATCTCTTCATGCAGGCTGCCAAATACGACAACCTTGAGCTCACCGGCGAACAGATCGAGCCGCTGATGCCCTGGAATGTGAAGGCGGAGGACCTGCAGCTTGTCACCGATGAGATGAACAGGCTCTCCCAGGCCATGAGGCCTATAGAGAACAACTGATTCTTGATCATCATAACTTTGAAATTCACGCATCTCACACTCCGGCCCCAATCATATCGGGTAGAGGAGTGTCAGGTTAGTGCGTTGTTGGTTTGACTGTTACACCTGAGCAGTTCTGCAATGAACTGCTCTTTTGTTTTAGCAAATTTACTCAATCTCTCTACTTGATTACCATGTAGAGGAGAATCCTTTTAGTGAATAGAACTCAAGACTCTATACCAGCTTTCCCTGTAGGATTTGCCATGCCAAATCCTACAGTTGCTTCATTACCCAACGGAGCGAGAGGAAAGGAACCATCATGATGGTTCTTCTCCCGAGCGAGTGCAGTGAAAGCAAGGTGAGATACCCCGTCCCTTGGGGAGGAAAAGGAGGCAACGCCTCCTGGGTTCAGCTCTTGCCCTGAGATATTGATACCTTTCATTCAGAATTCTGAGGCCAGGTGTTTCAGAATAAAAATGGATAAAATATCCTTGACAGATTAAGTTACGCGGATATACAATTCATTTGGTAGTAATTCTTATCCAGAATTACCTAACTTTTCACGATTTTCCAAAGGAGGAAATAGAATGAAAAAACTGACTACTTTAGCAATCAGCCTTGTCCTGATTCTTAGCATCAGTACTCTGTTTGCAGCAGGAGCAAAAGAGGAAACAGCATCAGATATTGTACAACTGAGGTTTCTTGGAATGGCTCAGGCAGCTTACTCTGAGCAGAATGTCAACGACATGACCGCGGACTTCATGAAGGCAAATCCGAACATTGAGGTGTACACCGAGTTCGTTCCCTATGAAGAGCTTCGGAATAAGACACTGCTTGCATATGGTTCAAACAACCCATATGACGCAGTGCTTGTCGATGACATTTGGTATGCAGAATACGCAGACAAGGACCTGTTGCTGGATATCACAAGTCGCATTCCCCAAAGCTACAAGGACGGCGTCCTTGCAGGTGGATGGAATGTAACAACGAAAAACGACCAGGTCTACGGCCTTCCTTGGTTCCTTGACACCATGTATCTCTTCTACAACGCTGATATGCTGGAGAAAGCAGGGTTCACAAAGGAACCTGCATCAGTAGAAGAAATGGTAACAATGGCAAAGGCCCTTAAGTCGAAAGGCATTGTCGAATACCCATTCGTTTTCAGCCTCGCACAGGCCGAAGCACTGATTTGTGTCTACTCCAACTTCCTTGAGGCGTTCGGTGGATCCTTCCAAGATGCAAATGGGAACTGGATTTTGGACACCAGCGGAATTCCCGCACTGGAGTTCCTTGTATCCCTCAAGAATGAGGGTCTCTTGAATCCAAACTCCCTGGAATATCTTGAAGAAGATGTCCGTCGTGTATTCTCAAGTGGGGATGCGGCATTCACACTCAACTGGGCATACATGTACTCACTTGCCATCGATCCGAACGAGAGTTCACTGCAGAAGGATTCTGTTGGTGTAATGGTACTGCCTGGTGCGAAAGGGGTGAAGGACTCTGCTGCAATGAGTGGATCGATGGGACTGTCGGTGGTGAACAAGACAAAACACCCCGATGAAGCCTTTGCCTATATCCAACACCTGACCAGTAAAGAGGTCCAGGACACTTACTCCGACCTACAGCTCCCAGTCTGGGAAGCTTCCTATGATGATCCTGAGATTGCCAAGGGACGTGAAGACCTGGTAGAAGCAGCAAAGCTTGCTTTCTCCATCATGAACGTACGCCCAAGCGAACCGAAGTATCAGGAAGCAAGTGCAATATTCCAGGAACATATCCAGAAAGCTCTGTATGGCGATATGACTCCCAAGGCAGCACTTACTGAAGCTGTAAAGAAAGTTGGAGCAATGTAACCCAATGACTGATACATCGACAAGATACTACAACTTGTTGGTCGTTCCCATGGTAGTTATCATGGGAACGGTTATCGGTTGGCCGCTCATACGTACGATCATGCTTGCCTTCACCGATGCGTCACTCATGGGACTTGATAAGACCGTGTTTGTAGGTCTGAGTAATTTCACCCAGGCGATACATGATGAAGGCTTCAGGTCGGCCATAAAGGTCTCACTCATCTTCGCCCTCGTGGTGGTCACTTCTGAGATGGTACTCGGAACTGCAGTAGCAATGCTCTTGAACGAACCGTTCAGGGGGCGGAATTTCCTACGCGCTATCCTAATTCTACCCTGGGCAGTACCCACGGTAGTAAATGCCATCATGTGGAGACTTATTTATAATCCAGAATATGGGGCATTGAACTCTTTGCTTACCCAGCTAGGACTCCTTGAGTCATACATAAGCTGGCTGGGCAGTGCAGACAAGGCCCTGGCGTCTATCATGTTTGCCGATGTATGGAAGAACTTTTCCCTCGTGGCACTCATCGCCCTGGCAGCCCTCCAGTCACTCTCCGTCTCACAAGTGGAAGCCGCCAAGATTGATGGTACCAACGCGATACAACGGTTCTGGTACATCACCCTTCCCCATCTCATCCCTTCCTTGCAGGTTGCACTGGTGTTACGGATCATTGAGGCAGTAAAGGTCTTCGACATCATCTATATCATGACCAAGGGAGGACCTGCCAATAAGACAAGAAGTGGAAGCATCTTTGTGTACCAAGAAGCCTTCACTAACTCCCGCATGGGTTCAGGAGCAGCATTCGCGGTAATCATGGTCTCCCTGATCATGATACTCATACTGTTCTATATGCGAATTTTAACCAAGAAGAAGTAGAGGAGAGAGACTATGCGCAAAATCAAAGCTTCAAGAATTCTTCTCTATCTTGCCGCCGGCGTGCTGTTCATCTATATCATTGCACCATTTCTCTGGCTGATTATCATGTCCATCAGTTCCTCTTCCGATCTGACCGCAAAACCACTGAGATGGATACCACAACAGTTGAACTTTGAGTCATACCAAGAACTCCTTACGATGGGTATCAACAGTAGAGGAGAACTGTTCCTTCATGGACTGGGAAACAGTTTAAAAACAGCATTAATTGCAGTCTCCATTTCAATCCTGGTGACAATCCCAGCTTCCTGGGTGTTCTCCCGGTATAAGGGGAAAAAGAACATTATACTCTCTTTGGCAATCTTTACCTTCATGCTGCCCCCAGTGGCTTATGCACTCCCGCTCTACCGTATGTTGGCAAGAATAGGATGGCTTGATAATTCATTCGCTTTGGCGCTGGTTTACTGCACAATCGTATTACCCTTCTGTGTCTGGCTGATCAAGGAGAACATAGACAACATTCCTTTTGAGCTGGAAGAAGCAGCAATCATAGATGGAGCATCCTTGTTCAAGAGAATCACCATGGTGGTGCTCCCACTGCTGCTTCCTGCCCTTGGTACCGTTGCCCTCCTCGCTCTCATCATGGCGTGGGATGAATACTTCTATGCAATGCTCTATACGAACAGCAAGCAAGCAATTACCTTACCGGTAGTCATTGCAAACCTTGCATCGGGAAGACAATCCAACTACAGCCTGATCGCAGCAGGAGGAGTACTGGCAAGTGCACCACCGGTCATCATTGGTTTCCTGTTCCAACGTTCGCTCATAAAAGGACTGGTAATGGGAGGCGTCAAGGAATGAGTCTATTTGTAGGATTCGATATCGGAGGAACAAGTATCAAGCATATGCTGATCGATTCCTCCTACACAGTATTACACACTGGTAGCTTTGAGACATTGGGACCAGGTGGACCAGACGAAGCCTTGGATACCATGACCAAGATAGTCCATGCATATGAGGATCAAGAGAAGCAAAAGGTCCAGAGTGTAGGTATCGGTTGTACTGGTCCGGTGGATATCCATACCGGTACCATCCAGAACCCCTACACATTACCGGGATTTGAAGGCAAGAGCTTGAAAGAGCGGCTTATTCCTTCTCTTGGTATCCCTGTCCTGGTGGAGAACGACGCAAATACAGCCCACGTGGGTGAGATTCATTATTGCGGGATTACGCAAGAGAACACGATGATGATTACCTTCGGCACTGGTGTCGGGGTATCCCTTCGGATGCAGGGCGAGCTCTTCAGAACACCTGGGGGAGTTCATCCTGAAATCGGCCATATGACCGTAAGTATTTCTTCTCCTGGCCAATGTTATTGTTCTCGGACGAACTGCTTTGAACATGTAATGTCTGGGACAGCAATAAACGCGTATGCATCAGCTACGTATGGGATGACACCAGAGGCCATACTTGAGGGAGAGGATAGGGAAAAAGCTACGGAATTTCTGGATCGGATGGTCACGGCGACAACCGATGCAATTTCCTCGTTAGCAATGATTTTCGCATCTGAAGTGGTGATTCTGGGCGGAGGCATGCATCAGTTCATTGGAAAATACATTCTACCCCACGTACAGCAGAGACTGAATGCCATGCTTCCTGTTTACGGAAAAACCACATTGGTTGAAGCACGATATGGGGCATTATCGGGAAGTTATGGTGCTGCTGTAATGGCTGCCCAAACAATACAGAATTTGTAGAGATCATTATAGAATAAGGACAGGATTATGAGAGATTTTATTACCAGGTACACACCACTGCTTACAGATGCTACAGGTGTTGCATCAATTCTTCTCGAGATGGAACGTCAGATGGATGATGTAAGGGCCACCAATGTAACACAGGGTGATGCGATCAAGGAATTTGCTGATTCCATCAGACAGAATAAGCGCATCATTATGCTGGGCATGGGAGCTTCCCACTGGGTGAACGAACTGTTCGCGTTTCAACTGAGAAGAGCAGGTATCTATGCACTTGCCATTCCTGCCTCAGAATTTCTCTATGATCCTATCCCACTTTCTTCAGAGTTGGTGCTCCTAACAAGCCAGTCGGGAGAATCAGTGGAAACCGTCAAGTGCTTGAAACACCTTGAGGGGGTTACTTTATATGGTATCACGCTGAATAAGGAGAGCACCATCGGGAAAGCTACGAAGGCAATTATTGCACCTGGTGGCTCCGAGAAGGCTTTCGCTGGCACTCGAAGTGTCACGCTGACACTTGCTTGCATGGCATACATCTGCGCAGACTTAGGAATACTTTCCACCCAAACAATACAGACCATGGTCGATTTTGAACAAGACAACTTGGAAGCAATGCACGCTGCGGTAGCCTTGCTGCATTCAAAAAGCAGTATTGTTACAACAGGAAGAAGTCTATTCAGTCCCCTTGCGCAGTTGTTTGCACTTGGAGGGGAAGAACTCGGCGGGAAGCCAATACTCTGCAATGAGACCGGCCAGTTGCGACATGGACCGCTCGAGGTCCTTTCCTCCAATTCTGTAGTAGTGGTATTCAGGCAAAGTGGCGAACTCGGTATTCTCGCGAAAAGTTTCGTCAGTATACAACAGAAGACCGGTTGCTCTCTCATTGTCATTGACTCATCAGGACTTGAGCCCCTGGAGGGAGCAATTACCATTGCTTGCCCTGCAGGAAATGACATAGCAGCAGCCTTGGCTGTCATGGAGACATTCCAGTCATTGATGATTGCGTATGCATGCGGGAAAAACAAGCAGACGGGAGTCCCCAAGTATTCGACAAAGATTACCAAAACAGAGTAGAATAATCGGTATGTTGATATGGGATGCGATTGAAACACAACAACATCTTTTCAGTGCCACCGATCTGAAACTTATTGAGTATCTCAGGCAAACTCCTAATATTGTGTTCAAGTCAATTACTGAGGTGATTGAAGAGAGCGGGGTAAGCTATGGTAGTGTCATTCGGTTTACCAAGAAACTGGGGTGCTCTGGATTTCAGGATTTCAAGATTAGACTGGCAGGGGAAAACCATCAGCACGAACCTCTTAACGACGAGGAAGTACTCGGGACCTCATGGATGGAGAACATGCTGCGTACTGCCAGGCAGCAACTGTTGGTAACCGCGAGAAACTGTGATAAAGCAGTGCTTTCTACGATTGTACAACGAATAATCAACGCGAGACAGATATTGGTGGTTGGGGTTGGAGGCTCCTACCCTGTTGCGCAGGAGCTGACGTACAGACTCCTGCGTATGGGATTTGCAAATACGAGTATAGAATCGGACGAGCATGCACAGGGCTACAGGATCAGCATGCTCGGCCCTAAGGATCTTCTGATTGTGTTCTCCTATTCAGGGTCCACGAAGAGTATTTTGGATACAGCCAGACTTGCAAAGCAGGCACATGTCCATATTGCTGTGTTCACCAACTATGTGAAATCACCACTTATGGAACTCGCAGATAGTGCATTGATCACCTCAATCAGGGAGCCGGCCCTTCAGGCAGAGCTAGGGACAAAGCTGCCATTCTACTTTCTGCTTGAATTATTGTGTGAATCGCTCTATGAAGAGTCAAAACCTGCAAGAGAAGCACTCGAGCACACTTCTGAGGCAGTCTCGGATAAATTATTGTAGGGTTAACGTCTTTCCATATCCAGCAGTGCAGTCAAGGTAGGCTACCTTGACTGGCAAACAAATATCATCAACTAACATAAATTTATCTCTTAATAATATCAGAACTATCAGAACAGAACACCTAATAACCAGTTCATCCAATCCTGTCTTCTTAAGTATCTATTTATCTTACTGATTCATTGAAAAGCGCAATTAAATTATTAGTGATTATTTTTGATAAAAATCTAAGACAAACTAATGAGTGCATTCAATGAGACCCCATGTTAGAATAATAGCTAATTGGCATGCTTGTGTATCAGTTCCTATACTTCCGCACGTTGAGTAGCATGAAGATTTATTGCATGTTTTTACAATTGCCTATTGGGCATCTGTGGGGGTATGCAATAAGAAAATTTCATTATTTGTTATTTATGGAGATACAATAAATGGCTATCAGCTGTCCGAACACCAAGCTTTCTAAAGAACTAAATACTTTAAAAGTACGCGATGATTCAAAAATTTTAAGATTTTATGCGACGGACTACGAAGATGAAAAGAAATATACTTTTATTGAAGGTGATTCAGCCACTTGGTGTTCTGAAAGTCAATTTACCGATATTGATTTGAGAAAAAGGATAGAACCTTGGCTAACATCTCTGTTTCAGTCTGAACACCTCGCCTTGTTAGTCGGTAGCGGATTAACTACAGCAATTGAACGTGAGGCATGTGGAGATAGCAATAATGGAATGGGTGCATTTACACCTAAATCACGTTATAAAATTCAAATCGAAAAGAAAGCTACTGAAAGTGTTCAACTTACTTGTAGAGGGAATACTCCAAATATCGAAGATTACATTCGAGTAATGAATGAGCTTCTTGCTGGTCTTAAGATTCTCGATGATGCTGAGGCTATTGAAGAGTTGAGCGAAGAGATAGATTCTGTTATTAAAAATTTTGTAGCAAATATTTCGAATATTGAGAATCGAATAATATTAGCCAATGAAACTACGAGAACTATGGCTTTCAATACACTTGTACTATTTCTTATGAGTTTCGCTAGCCGAACAGGAACGCGCGACAGACTTAATATTTTTACAACTAATTATGATAGACTAATCGAAGCTGCAGCAGATATTGCAGGAATCAGACTGATTGATAGATTTGTGGGTTCCCTAACTCCAATTTTCCGATCTTCCCGTATGGATATCGACATGCACTATAACCCACCAGGAATTAGAGGAGAGCCTCGCTACTTAGAAGGTGTTGTTCATTATACGAAACTCCATGGATCAATCGACTGGGTACAATCAAATAATGAAATTAGGAAAATTGGATTACCTTTCGGAGCTTTACATATCGAACCATATTTAGAAGCTCCTGGTATCAATGCGTCACCTTCTAAGACAATTATCTACCCAAATGCTTCAAAAGATAGAGAGACTTCTGAGTATCCCTTCGTAGAGTTATTTAGGGATTTTGCAGCTGCATTATGCCGACCTAATAGTACTCTGGTAATCTATGGATATAGCTTTGGAGATGATCACCTCAATCGTATTATCCGGGATATGCTCACAATCCCATCCACGCATCTAATTATTATTGCATATGGAGATTCGAATGAGAGGATTATGGATTTCTATAAACGCGTTGGAAGGCCTGCTCAAATTTCATTAATCATAGGACCTGATATAGGCAATATTTCTTCATTAGTCAATTGTTTCTTACCAAAGCCTTCAATCGATAGAACCACTATACGCATGGCTGATTTATTACGCCAACGGTATGAACAACCTCATGAACCAAAGAAACCTCAAGAAGGGGGTGATGTCAATGACAACCCCACTCGCTAATACTGATTCATTGAGAATAGGTAGTATAGATTTTGTTTCACCAAGTGAGATAAAAGTATTGCTCGACTTAGAAGCTCCGAGCTCGATTGCTCTTAATACAGGTTCGCCAAAACCATTTCCTCGTATCAATAGCTATGTACTTATACCAGGGGAAAATGGTTTTATAGTTTCTCAAATCGAATGGATAACAGTTGAACGATCTCAATATCCTAAAAGAAAGGGTATTCAAGATTTTGGAATTATCGATTTACCTTATCCTTTAAGAAAGATGAGTATCAATCCATTAGGGGTCCTTACAGAAAGTATTACTCGCCAAGATCATCAGCCAATCTATTGTTTTCATCGTGGTATTGAAATATTCCCCACTGTCGGCGATCCTGTTTATTTACCAACAGAAATCCAATTAAAATCCATTGTTGAATCTGGAGAGGCTCGTCGAGTCATCATAGGAACGAGCCCTCTTGCTGGGAATGCCTCTGTATCAATTGATCCAGATAGGTTGTTTGGCCGACATCTTGCAATTCTTGGGAATACCGGTAGTGGAAAGTCCTGTTCAGTTGCAGGGGTAATACGTTGGTCCATTGAGGCTGCATCTAAACCTTTAGAGGATGAAAAAACAGGCAATTCCTCTAACTCGCGTTTTATCATATTGGATCCAAATGGAGAGTATTCGACTGCCTTCTCAGGGCTACAGCATGTCAAAAAATTTGGAGTAGAAGCCAACCTTGAAAATCATATCAAGCAACTCAAGGTACCTTTATGGTTATTTAATAGCTCTGAATGGGCTGCTATCAGCCAAGCAAGCGCAAAGACACAACGGCCTACAATTACTCAAGCCTTGAGATCTGTCAGAGATGGAGAAATTCAGCAGCCATCAGGATTAGAAAGTCATGATATGCGACGATATCTAAGAACCCTTGTATCATCACTCACCATATCAATAAGTAAGGGCCATCCATGGGGTACCTTCCCTTGTCCAAAAAATTTTACACAGATGGTTGAAGCATGGAGAGATCACATTGTCACAAATAGTTACTTCAATGAAGAAGAAAACGCCGCAATATTTAATCTGCAAAAAAAATTGGACAGTTTATTATCGACAAGAAAACCAACTTCAAATAATAAATATCCTAACTTTAACTACACCCGGTCTGAAGTAAATGAATTATTATCCCTTACACGTACAGCGCATGAGACATTTGGAGGATCGTCACAAGATATTCTGCCTATTGATGCTGACATCCCTAGACCATTTACTGGAGAAGAATTTATACATAGTATTGAAGCAAATGCGGAGCTCTTGGGAACTTCAGAATATATAGAAACGATGCTCATGCGTATTCGTAGTCTTTTATCTGATTCCATATTAAAAAGAGTCATTTGTTCAGACACAACCACTACTCTCGAGCAATGGCTGGATGAGTATATCTGTCCAAGCAATACAACTGAAGGATCTATTACGGTAATTGATTTATCTCTGATACCAGCACAATTAATACACATTATTACTGCAGTAATTGCACGTATAACTTTAGAAGCATTACAACGGTATCGAAAATTTAACAATGGGAAAACATTACCTACCACCCTGGTAATGGAGGAAGCCCATCTTTTTGTTAAGCGGTATAACAATGAAAACGAAGATTCAAATGCTACTGAGTTGTGTACAAGAGTTTTTGAAAAAATCGCCCGAGAAGGACGAAAATTTGGCTTGGGGTTGGTTCTTTCATCTCAACGACCTAGCGAATTATCACCAACAGTTTTATCACAATGCAACAGTTTCTTGTTACACCGTATAAGCAATGATCGAGACCAAGAGCTTGTAAGTAGATTAGTACCAGATAATTTGCGTGGGCTATTACGTGAATTACCTTCATTACCCTCTCAGAATGCAATCTTATTGGGATGGGCTTCTGAACTCCCCGTTCTAGTCCATATGAATTATTTGAAAAAGAAATTTAGACCAAGGTCTGATGATCCTGAGTACTGGAATGTCTGGACAAATAAAAATAGAACAGTGGATTGGAAGCCGATTGCTGAGGACTGGCAGAATTACGGGAAGGAAAGTAATGACTCTGATGGATAGAAAACCTCATCTTCGATCATGGGTAATAGACACATGATTACACCATTACCTAGTTTCTTCCTGGCCATCATTGATTGATTGTTAATTTTAAATGTTCTTTAAGTTTTCTCACCATTCTTTGTCTTTCTGACGATTCAACCCTTTCAAGGTTATGCATCTTCCACCTAACAGCTGGAAGATGCTGAATATGAGGAACACTGAAATAGGACCAGTCAGGATGTCCTTCTTTAAAACCAATGAGAAATTGCTTATCGCGTTCATCGAGCATGTCGTGTACAGTCTTAATCAATGCGTATCTTGCTTCTTGAAGCTCCACCAATGTGGTAGGACCACTTGTCATTCCAGAGAAGTCAGCTTCATATGTTTGCTTAATATCCAACAACCTCGGATCGAGAATTTCCACAATCCTTCTATTATGAGAGATCAGATAAACAATGAAAGCTTCCTTTAGTTTTTCTGTTATCCCCTCATGTCCTAAAAGACCTTGTATGTCAAAGAGGTCCCGTGGATGCTGCCTGTCCAATGCAGCCATCATCTTACCTGCAAACAGGTCTTCAAAGGAGACAACGGGGACTTCTGCAAAACCAAAGGCATCCTCAGCGCTCTTAGATATCTGCATGACAGCCGGCTCATATACCGTTCCTCGTAAACCGGTGACAATTCAATCTTCACGACTGATCTGTCAGCCTCAACAATCAACCGAGTTACCGTATCAGTATGATGTAACGAAGAATATTGGATTTTAGTATCTGGTATCTGTGCGACAATGGCACTACCGATACCTCTCATACTCCTCGTGATATCTTGAAGCGACTGCATACGTTCAGCAACAGGTACATATACGAGATCAATGTCTACTGAGAGACGTGGCATATCCCGGAAAACCAAGTTGACTGCTGTCCCTCCTTTCAGTGCAAAGCATGAGTATCTGCCTATGAGAGGCAAGAGACGTACCAAGAGTGCAACTTGCTTAAAATATGGGTTCTTGTTGTCCATCCTGGGCCTCCTTGGGGACTGTGATCAAAAACTCTGCATCAAGCTTACCGCCTGGCACAATCTGACGCTTGCCTACACCCAGATCTATCTTGGATACGTCGATATATTGATACCAAGTATGCCCTGCAGTCCTTGCAAGCCAGAGAAACAATCTCTTTGCCTTGATACTGGTGGAGGATTCCAGCAATTCCTGCAACAGCGTCGGCCGGAGATCTACAGCTCCGTCCATCATCAAACTCGCTTGCAAGATTTGCTCTTGTGAATCGATTGTACTGGTGAGCTCAATGAATGCCCGTTCAGGAGAGGAGTAGCATATTGGCCAATCCCAAGTGCCGAAAGGCACTTCAGTCATTCCGACTTTAACGTCTGGGAACGGCCCTGCCTTCATCATGGAAAATCCGGGAATGGTCCCTACTTTTTCCACCCACGTAGGAAGTCTCTGGGGACTGAGTAGTCTGATACTCGGTAACTTTCCAAGCATCAGAAAGTGGGCGTACCCGTGATAAGTCAAGGCAGTCATGTGTCCGACATGGACATCATAACCGAGGAGATTGAGTGAATACACCACATTCTGCCATTTCAACGGAGGTCCTGGCTTTCTATAGATACCGTGTACCACGGCTTCAAGCTTGCCAGAGCGAAGGTAGTAGTCCACGGTAGTATTTTCGATTCCACGACTTTTTAGCCACGCTCTATCTACGAGCAATCCTTCGGGTAACGCAAAATCAAGGGTAGCCATAGAGCCTCCAGTTTATAAAATATAATATTTACATATCTATACTCTGTAATTTGACGTAGTAATAAACTCAGGTCAAGTTTATAATGTTGTCTATTTACATACCGATTATACGACTTCTGAACAATCCATAAACCAAAAGTGTGCACATGTACTTGATCATAAGCGCCATGATGATGCTTTGTTTGAAACAGCCTTGGTCAATGCAGTCTTTTGCATTCCCCCATAAACAGAACATGCAAGTTCCTTTCGGGAGCATAACCGAATGGCCACGATGTTGCCAGCACAACGACTTCTTATCTAACCATGTTGAACCAATAGACCTATTGGTAAAATCGCATTCCTATAAAATCGGTTTTTATACGTTTTTCTGTTGCAAAATGCCATATTATAATGCAATAATAAGTATGTAATAGTATTTTTAACCGTATTTATGTCTAAAAAAGGAATACTCAATGCTTTTAGAATATACCGTCAGGAACTACACCGTATTCAAGAATACTGCCCGCTTGAGCTTCGTTGCTTCAAACTATGACAAGGAAACCTATGAGAGGGAGAATGTCCAGAAAATTCCTGAGAAAAAACTGCGAGTAGTAAAATCAGCAGTGGTCTATGGAGCAAATGCGGCTGGAAAGACAAAACTATTTGATTCCTTGGCTTTTATGCGACAGTTTGTTCTTGAGTCATCAAAGAAAGGACAGCAAGGTGATGTAATTGATACAAAGCCGTTTCTTCTCTCTGAGTCTACAAGACAGGAGCCAAGCGAGTTTGAGATTATTTTTCTCCATAAGGATGCTCGTTATCGATATGGCTTTGAAGTAACCAGTGAGAAAGTAATCGCTGAATGGCTCTTTTACAAACCAGAATCAAGGGAATACCAAATCTTTTATCGTGATACGTTGGATAAGACACTTGAGACCCACCAAAAATTATTTCGCAAAGGAATCTTGCTAGAGAGTGAAAACATGGTTCGCGACAATGCACTCATGCTCTCGGTTGCTGCTCAGTTCAACGATGAAATCTGTAGCACAGTCATTCAATGGTTCACTCACAACCTATCGGTTCTTTCAAGTATCAGAGAGTATGGATACAAAGGCTATACCATGGCCATGAATGACAAAGTAGCCTTCCATAAGAAAATTATGCAGCTCTTAAACCAAGCTGACCTCTCTATCCAAGACATACACTCAAAGGTCCTTGACCTTGATGCAATGGGAGAGGCTATTCCTGTTGAAGTAAAAGAGCAACTGGTGCAAAAAGTAAAAGGAGAAGGAGTCAAAGTCTATACTGAATGTGAAACAGTGCACTACCTGTATGATAGAAACAACAAAGTCATTGGTCAGACGAAGTTCTCTATGGATGAGGATGAGTCGCACGGTACACAAAAGTTCTTCTACCTTGCAGGACCTATTCTTGACACCCTTGAGGAAGGAAAAACCTTATTCATCGATGAGTTTGATGCACGTCTCCATCCAAATCTTGTACTGAGCCTGTTTTCTCTCTTCAACACCCCGAGTATCAACACAAAAGGAGCCCAATTAGTGATTACTGCTCAAAACTCAATCTTCCTGCAGTCCAATATGCTTCGAAAAGATCAGATCTGGTTTGTAGAGAAGGATAGATTTGAGGCCGCCCATCTCTATTCCCTAGCAGATTTCAAATCAAATCATGCTCGCAAAGGTGATAATTATGAGGCGAAATACTTGAAAGGCAAGTATGGAGCTATCCCTTATCTAACTATGCAGAATTACTTTGCTGATACTGCCTGCGAGAAGGAGAGGAGATGGCCTCAAGAGAGATAGAGAAAAAGAGAAGACGAGAGAAACGCAATCTTACAAGAAAACGACCAGGGCTTTCCGTTCTCCCAACCATTCTGATTGTATGTGAGGGAAAGAATACTGAACCATCCTATTTCAATGCCCTAAAATTCAAATCTGCCACGATACATCCAGTGGGGGAAGGATTTAATACAATTTCCTTAGTCAGACGCGCAGAATTCCTTGCCAAACAAAAACAATATGATGAAGTATGGTGCGTCTTTGATAAGGACGATTTTCCTTCAGAAGATTTCAACGAAGCTATCCATGTAGCATTATCAAAAGGTTTTCATGTCGCGTATTCAAATCAATCCTTCGAATATTGGATTCTTTTACATTTTAGTGATCATCAGGGGGGTGCTCTCCATCGAAATGATTACAATACACTGATCAATCAAGCAACAAATCCTATGGGCGTATTCTATGATGGCAATGGTTGTAAGATTATCACACAGGAGCTGTTTCTTCTCTTGTTCGGCATAGATCCAACTACACATAAAACTCGCTATCAACTTGCAATCGAACGTGCTGAACGGATATATAGTCAACTCAATCACTTTTCTCCAGCCAAAGAAGAATCATCTACAACAGTACATCTACTGATCAAACATCTTCTTACGTTTGAACGATACTGATACTCAACTTCAATAGATTAAGCTGGTATTGTCCTCTTATATGAGAAAACTATTGGGTTATACCCATAAGGACTGGTAGTTTTTCCAGAGTTTTTAGGGTTATACCCATAAAAACTTTCTTTACTTATCTAGTTTTACTGGGTATAATCTTTATAAGAGGTGCTCATTCATGCTCAGTCGATCATTGTATTATGAGAAGATCAGACCATTTATAAACAAACCCTTCATTAAAGTAATCACAGGGATTCGTCGATGTGGAAAGTCGACCATGATGCTGCTCATACAACAACTCCTAACCGAAGAGGGAGTAGAGAGCAAGCAGATTATCTCAATCAACTTTGAGAGCATGAAGTACTACCACTTACGCTCTTCACTCGCTTTATACAACTATGTGTCAGAACTTCTCAAGACAATGAAGAGCCCTGCATATGTGTTCTTCGACGAAATACAGATAGTGGAAGATTGGGAAGAAGCAGTAAACTCACTATTCCTCGATTTCCAAATTGACATGTATATCACCGGATCAAACTCACAGCTTCTTTCATCGGAGCTCTCGACCCTACTTACTGGCCGCTTCATTCATATAGAGATGCAGGTATTGTCCTTTAGCGAGATGCTGGAATTCAGATCAAGCAAGACGGATACACAAGAAAATCTGCTTTGGCTCTATATCAGACGAGGAGGTTTTCCTGCTGTTCATCTGACCTCCGATTACGATGAAAAAGCTACATATATGATCATCAACGATATCTTCGATTCCATCGTCCTTCGTGATGTGGTCCAGCGATACAAAATACGGGATGTCGAGCTACTACGGAGGATTCTGAACTTCATCGCTGACTCAGTCGGGAATACCATTTCTGCAAAACTCATTGCCGATTATTTCAAGAGCCAAGCAAGAAAGGTTGATATCAATACCGTCTACACGTACCTCGATGCATTGGTTAGCTCTTTCCTGATCACGAGAGTCCAACGATATGATATCAAAGGCAGAGAACTACTGAAAACACAAGAAAAGTACTACCTTGCCGATACCGGTCTTCAACATGCCGTCTTTGGATATAGGGACAGGCATATATCCGGCATATTGGAGAATATCGTGTATAACGAGTTGGTCAGACGGGGATACACGGTATACATAGGAAAGCTGGATACCCGGGAAGTCGACTTCATTGCAGAGCAACCTCATCATAAACTGTACGTGCAGGTTGCTTTCAAATTAGAAAGTGAAGAAACTGTACAAAGAGAATTTGCATCGCTACTCGCCATCCGTGATTCGTATCCAAAATTCGTGGTAACAATGGACCCTCACTTCCAAGACACCATTGAAGGAGTACGGCATATAGGGTTATATCAGTTTCTCACCGATGAGCATCTGTTTTAATGCAAGGAAGGTATGGAGCTATTCCTTATCTAACGATGCAGAATTACTTTTCTGATACTGCCCATGAGAAGGAGAGGAGATGGCCTCAAGAAAGATGGCAAAAACGAGAGAAACACCACTTTACAAGAAATGCTTATACCCCCTACTCCAGCCTCAATGCAGCCTTTTTCATTCCCTCAAAGATGGGAGTTGAAAGTTCCTTCGGAAAGTTAGCAGGAAGCTGTCCAGAGGTCCTATCGATTACTCCAGGCAACTGCTCAAGCACCTCAGTGAATATCTCTTTCATACTACTACTAGCACCACATATCCTAGCTGTCTCTTCCCAGTGCCTTTTTTGTATTTTGTTCCACTCATAATGCTCATCTACAGTCATTGCCATCTTGAGATTCTCTGGGATAATCATTTGAGACGCAAGCCCCATGAGCGGATATACAGACATAACGTCATACAGAGGTGTTAACGAGTATCGGCCTTGTTTCCCAATAGAAATGCTAAAATTCTTTGCATGCCCGTCCGGGGCTGCAAGCAACCAAAAAAGAAGCTGCGTTTTCAGAAATAGTTTTCTATCTTGCTGTGGATTACTCGATGAAAGCAAGAAATGCATGATCTCAATAATACCAGGCCCTCCTTCATGCTCATATTTCTTTTCAGGAGAAACTCCCAGAGCCTGACATAGATCTTCCTGCGGAAGCCTCATCCACCAAGAACCATCAGAAGAAAGTTTCCTGTCAAAACGTTCAACAACAAGCGTTCGCTGCGTTCCAAATACGGCAATATCTGCTTTAGCAACATCGAGACCAAATGCTTCAAGAATTTTGAGACATAGCCATTCATTTTCTATGGATTGCCGCATATCCATTCTAAGAGCACCAATCTCTCCTAATGGCAACTTAAAGATATGCGTAGTTGGAGTTGCTCCAATTGGCTTACACCACTGATTGTTACTACGAAGTAATGCAGTTTTTTCTTGTGCCCCAGCAATCGAAATACGTAGCGACTCATCATTCGCCCTACCAGGAAGAGATCCCGTGGAACTCTCATGAAGAACCCTTTCAATTTCCTTTTCGCTGAGAGGTTCTCCCTCGATTACATGAACATTTGGAATAGCATTTCCTTCAGGTAATATCTGAAGAGCACCAACACAATCGCGACCTATTTCAGAAAGTAAGTCGAAAGGAGAGCTCGAAGAAAGTCCATACCGCCTTTGAATCCTCTGTCTTATATCAGCATTGTCTGGGAGTAGATTGTCAAAGAACGATGCTACCTCTGGGCCTTTTATTTCTTTGGAAACCGGTCCAAGCGGAAGAGAAAGAGAAAGAGGACGAGCATTTTGGTCTCTCAAATACGACTCCACATACCTGAAGGATTGCTCTGATCCTGAGCGCGTCCATTTTCCTACATGTTTACCGTTCATCCATATATCCAAGGTATGTTTCATCACCACTCATCCTTCTCTGTCTCTTCATCTGGGAGTGGCTTTGGTTGCAGAAGCATCTCAATCTCCAGAGCAGAGACAAGCTTGAAAAAGCTTTCAAGGGAACATCGCTCTGGATGAGACTCCAGGGCAGATATGGTCTTGGGTAACAGTCCCACAAGTTCTCCAGCTTGCTTCTGTGTGAGGTTCAAGCTCTTTCGTCTACTTTTTAGATAGTAGGCAAGTTGGAACGGGGTCAATATTAGGTTCTGCATAGGTCCTCCACAAAAACAGCATACCCCATAAGGTATATATTGTAAATATACCCTATAGGGTTAATTATATAGTTTTACCCTGTAGGGTATAAAAGGACCTATAACCTGAGTTATAAACAACATGCAATAATCAAAAGAGAAAGGAACTATTATGCACTACTACATGCAGCTTCTGAAACTTGGATGTTTTTCTCGTGATGATGTTGCTCGAATAACAGGAAATGTGAGAACAGCTGACAGCCTCCTCTATTCTTACAAAAAGAAATCCTACATTGTTTCCATCAAGCGCAATCTCTTTACAGCGATTGACCCAACAACAGGAGAACCGGTATGCAATCAGTATGAGATTGGATCTTGCCTATCTACCGATTCCTATATTTCCCACCATAGTGCATTTGAAGTGCATGGCATGGCAAATCAAGTACTGTATGATGTGAATATCTCATCCTCTTCAAGATTCACTCCATTCGATTTTAATGGACATAGGTATATGTATATTGCTTCCAGTTTCCTTGATGGAGTAGAAACTCATGGCCGAATACGTGTCACAGATTTGGAGCGAACCATTGTCGATACCATAAAAGACTTTACGAAGGTAAGTGGCCTTGAGGAACTTCTTGCATGCCTATCGTTGGTAACCTATATAGATGAACGAAAGCTCATGCACTATCTGTCATGCTATGATATCCAATTCCTCTATCAAAAGGCCGGATACATCCTTTCACTATTCCCTGGTACAAAAATATCTAAGCAATTTCTTATCTCTTGTGAAAAGCAAATCCAGAAAAGCATACGGTATCTCACCCCTGAAACCAAACAGGAGCGTGCAACATTCCAGAAGCGCTGGGGATTATATGTTCCGAGCAATATCAATCTATTGGTACCCACTACTCAGTATTAATATGCAGCTTCTCATATGCGGAACGGTACTCACTGGGATTCACACCCACCATGCGCTTGAAGACAGTCCTGAAATAGCCAGGGTCGGAGAATCCAGAGGCAAGGGCAATGTCGTTTACGTTCATGGTATTCTTCAGCAACAGGGTTTGCGCATAGTGAACCCGTGTCTTATGGATGCATGAAGAGATGGTCATACCGTAGGATTGGTGGAAGATTCTCCCCAAATAGTCGGAATTACAATGTAAAGTTTCGGATAAGGCTTGCGTGGAAAGTGCACTGTCGGCGAAACGGGTCTTGATCAATCGGTAGGTCTGGATTGCCAAGGGGGAGATCTTCACATCCTTCTCTTCAGAGGAGAGCTCCAGCTCATTGAGCATCTGATAAATCATCAAGTTCGCGACAAAGGGGTCCAAGACCCCTGTCTCCTGGTCATTGATGAACCAACGGAAGAGCTGTTCCATCCTGACTGTCCTTGCAATGTTTGCATGTTTCCTGATACGAATCTTCTCGTTACATCCATAGGAAATACCTGTCTTCTGGGTACTGAAATGTATCCAGTAATACTGTAAATCCTCGGGATAGGGCTTTATCCCCTCATGAAGGATCCCGGGGCAAAGGAGCAAGGACTCCCCTTCCCTGATTGTATACTCCACACTTCCTTCCCGAATATCGAGAACACCATGCTTCACATAGATGAGTTCATAACTGGTAATGATTCTTCTCGGGTGGGAGCCAACTCCCCGACTCATGAAAACACCGGCATTCTGAGCCTGGATTTCAGAAATGAGACCAAACGAATAATCCGAACTACCCATATGATTCAAAAGTCGGTTTCCTCGCTATTTTCCCCTCAAAGTTACACTTGTAGGGTTTTTGTGATGCTCTACAATACATAGTATCACAGGTTTTTACAAAAGGAGTAGTAACCATGAAAAAACACGTTTTAGTCTTTTTTCTGATCCTCTTAATCCTTCCCATGCAAATTTTTGCAAATGGAACACAAGAGAGCTCAGAAACAGTTCTCACCATTTGGGACAGAAATGCTGAAATGGAAGGAGTCGTATCACTCTTCAATGCTGAAATGGAGAAAACTAACTCCCCAATTCGAGCAAAATTTGAATTGATCCCCTATGAACAACAAGTCTCCAAGTTCATCTCGGCCCTTACCGCCGGAACAGCACCGGACATCTACAGCCTGGACTTGGTACAATTCCCCTATTTCATCTCTATCGGGGCCTTTGCTGATATGGAGGAACTCTACCAATCCATGCCCTACAAGGAGTACCTTCCCCAAGGCATGCTCCCTATCGGAGCAATGGACGGGAGGCAGTATGCACTTCCCTACGAGATCGACCTATCGGTCATCCTCTACAACAAGGACATGTTCAGGGAAGTAGGATTGGACCCCGAGAACCCACCCGAGAAATGGGATGAGTTTATCAAGGCTGCAAAACTCCTTACCAAAGACAAGGACAAAGATGGAACCATCGACCAATGGGGTACTGCCTTGGTAGGCAATGATGCAGGCTCCTACATGTTCTGGTTCATGCCTTTTGTTTGGGGAAACAACGGCGACATGTTCACCAACAAGGGAGAGGTGGTATTTGACTCACCTGAGGTCAAGGAAACCCTGCAGATGTGGTATGACTTGATCCACACTTACAAAGTAGCCCCTCCCTCCTCCGCACAGTGGTCCGGTGGAGACCGATACAACGCATTTGTCGCAGAACAGCTTGCAATGTGCCTGGGTGGCAACTTCAATATCACTGCATTGAAACAGGACGCACCCGACCTCGATTTCGGCGTAGCATTCATTCCATCCAATAGAGGTACTCCTGCCACCTTTGGTGGAGGGAATATGATCGGCATAACCAAGCAAAGCAAGAACTATGATGCGGCTAAGCAGTTTATCGAATTCGCCTACAGTGAAAAGGTTCTGCTTACCAACTATGCCCCTAAGATGGCTCTTCTGCCTCGCTCTGACTTGTACGACAATGAATACTACCAAGAGATTCCACAGATGATGGATTTCGCACGGATCCTTGAGAATGCAAAGACCCCATTCTCCTACAAATACAACCAGATTTACGATGCTGTGCTGTACCACCTCCAGGGAGCTCTCCTTGGAAAGATACCCGTAAACACGGCAGTTTCCGATTGTGCCTCAGAGATCCAGAAAGTCTTGAAGTAATTGTCGTCCTAGAACTAGATGGAGCTTGTCTGCAAAGAGAGCTCCATCTATGGAGTCCACCATGCGAGCAAACAACAAAGGCATACAGTACGTTCTCCCGGTAGCTGTACTCCTGGTAATTTTCTTTCTTGTGCCCCTGGTCAATGTCATCAAGATGAGCATGATGGAGTGGGCAATTCTCGGTGAGAGTACCTTCGTTGGTTTTTCAAACTACCTGAAGACCTTCCAGGCAAAAGAGTTCTGGGCGTCCATGGGAAATACCACGATCTACAGTCTCTTGGTCACCCCGATGATCTTTTTCCCTGCCATGCTCTTTGCAGTCTTACTCAGTAAACCAGGAAGAGTGTCCTCTCTCTTCAGGACCCTGCTCTTTATCCCCTGTGCAATATCCCTGGTAGCATCCAGCTATATCTGGTCTTGGATACTCAGCGATACCTACGGCATTCTCAACTACCTGCTGAAGGTATCAGGCATACTCAACGAAGGAAAGAACTGGCTTGGCTCCACATGGTCTGCCAGGCTCTGGATCAGCATCTCAGTTGCATGGAAAACCCTTGGTTTCTCCATGGTCATCCTTCTTGCAGGACTTTCCTCAATTTCCCCATCCATTACTGAGGCAGCCAAAATTGATGGAGCTGGCAACCCAAGAATTTTCTTTTCCATCACCCTCCCCCTGATCCGCCCAACACTGGCGTTGGCCTTGATCATGTCTGTTGCTGGTTCATTCAAGGGATTCGACCAGTTTGTGATCATGACAGGCGGAGGTCCTATGAGGACCACACAAAGCATCATCATGTACATAAACAAAATTGCTTTCGACTTCTATGACCTTGGTGGAAGTGCAGCCATTTCTGTTATCTTTCTCGTAGTCCTTGTCACACTCAGCTACTACCAGAACAAGTTAGGAGGGTACGGCAATGACTAAGAGATTCCCACATACAGGCAAGAGACTGCTCGGTAGCATCCTCCTAACGATCATGATTGTGGTTTTCTTGTTCCCCATCTACTGGAACCTCATTACCGCTCTCAAGCCCTCTACGGAACTGTTGGACTACCCTCCCCAACTGTTTCCCTTCCACCCGACATTTGAACAGCTTCAAAAACTATTTGCTGCAGGGGATGGTGTCTTTCTTACCTACTGTAAAAACACGTTGATTATGAGCATCTCAACCATTGTGTTGGTTGTGCTACTCAGTATTTACTGTGCCTATGGCCTGGCAATCCTTCCCTTCAAGGGCTCCCGGTTGTTCTTTCTCCTGGTCCTCTCTGTCTTTATGATTCCCTTCCAGTCCCTCCTGGTCCCCCTGTATGACCAGCTGACCAAAATGCGCCTATTCAATACGAAACTGGGAATCATCTTGATCTATTCGACCTTCTTTCTGCCGTTCTGCGTCTTTATGCTGAAAAACTCATTCTCCCAGTTGCCGATAGCCTTGCGTGAAAGTGCCAAGATCGATGGTGCTTCTGATAGATTCATCCTCTGGAAAATATATGTTCCCCTCAGCATACCCTCGATCATCTCCTGTATTGTGTACCTCTTCATTGAGACTTGGAATGACTTCGTGCTCTCCTTTGTATTCAGCAGCTCCGATTCAGTGAAGACCATCCAGGTAGGAATCATGAACTTTGGAAAACAACGATTCCAGAGTGATTGGGGAATTATCAACGCAGGCACACTGGTGAGCATCATACCCACCATACTTCTCTTTCTCTTCCTTCAGAAATATTACCTACAAGGGTTAACGACAGGAGCAATCAAAGAATGAAACATGAGCATTATGAAGAGTACAGGACACTACCCTGTAACCAGATCGAAGCACGAGGGTGGCTGCATCATCGCTTGGAAACACTGGCAAGTGGACTGAGCGGACATCTTGATGAGATATGGGAAGATGTAGGCCCCGAGAGTGCATGGCTTGGTGGGGATGGAGAGAGTTGGGAACGTGGTCCCTACTTTCTCGATGGATTAGTCCCCCTTGCATACCTGACTGGTGAAACGCGGTTGAAACTGAAGGTTGAAATCTGGATACACAGTGTACTGGCTTCCTCCTCTGACAACGGTTACTTTGGTCCCTCAAGCAATACCGATATATGGCCCCGCCTTGTCATGATGAAAGCATTGGTGAGTTATGCAGCCATACACAAGGATAACGAGCATGGTGCGGCTGTACGTGCACTTCTTGGGCATTTTGCAAGCTATATGCAGGACCAACTGACGAAGAAACCACTAGAGATGTGGTCCTTTGCACGCGCAATGGAAGCATGCCCTTCCCTTTTCTCTCTGTATGACAAAACGAAAGATCAAGCATTACTGAAACTTGCTGCAGATCTCGCTGACCATTCACTCGATTGGTACACGTTCTTTCATGACTTCCCGATCAAGAAACCCATATGGGAGTACATGCCATGGCAAGAGTATATCGATTCCATGGATGAAGCATCTCAGGATGAATACCAGCCAACACTGCTCGAGAGAGACAGGAGTGAGGAACTGTTTCAGCTGTACCACACCAGCCATGGAGTCAATATTGCCATGTCATTCAAGTACCTAGCCTACCGCTACAAATTAACGGGAGATACCAAGTACCTGGAGACACTGAGGAATGGGAAAAACAAGCTCATGGAGTACCATGGGCAAGGTAATGGAATGTATGGTTGTGACGAGCATCTCAGTGGACGTGAGCCCAGTCAGGGAACTGAGCTCTGTACGGTGGTAGAATTGCTCTATAGCTTGGAGCAAATCATGCAAATCACCAAAGACCTCTCTTGGTCTGATTGGTTTGAACAAGTTGCCTACAATGCACTGCTGACAACCATCTCTGCTGATGGATGCTCTCATCAATACAATCAGCAGGTTAACCAAATAAGCATCACAGTAGCCAAGCGTCAATGGTACAGCAATCATGACGATTCAAATATTTTTGGGCTTGAACCCAACTTTGGATGTTGTACTGCAAATATGCATCAAGGTTGGCCGAAATTTGTGCAGAACCTCTGGATGAAGGATGGCCAGGGGTATGTCTGTATCAGCTATGCTCCAATCCAGCTACATGACCAGGAAGTTACGGTCACCGTCACAGGGGAATATCCGTTCTCTGATACAGTGACAATACACATTCACAGTGAAAGACAGACAGCTTTTCCCATTACCCTCACGGTTCCCTCATGGGCTACTTCCATGGATATTACCATGGATGGAAGACCCATGCATGCCTCAACCAAAAACCACCAGATTCAACTGACAGAAACCTGGGCTGACCAGACATTGGAAATTCACTTTGGTGCAGATATCAGAATTGAGGAGACTGCACAAGGAATCTTTGTCTATCGGGGGCCTCTGCTCTATGCACTACCGATCGAGGCAGAGGAGAGTATTCTGGTAGAACGGGGTAGATTCAGCGACAAGGAGTTCAGACCTACCCAGGTATGGAATTATGGGCTTCTGCTCTCCAAGAGGGATGAATGGACATTCACGTACCAGGAGATGACGATTGAGAATCGAGGAGTTTCACATATACCTACCATCAAGGCCAAGGGTGCCTTGGTACAGAACTGGGGCATAGAACACAACAGTGCCGGGAAAGTACCAACTGGCAATGTGCAGTATGATGATGAGAGTACTGAAGACTTGATACTTATACCCTATGGACTTACCACCCTTCGTATTGCTGCATTCCCTGCCTTGTATTGAATACTACAGCATTCGGGATACGTAACAGTACATGATACCTCAAGGGCTGAGAGCGCTGTCTCAGTGACTGATTGTCACCTGTTGGTCTCAAGTAACAAGCTCAACAGAAATTCTACTCTAATGGTTTACGTTTTTGTAATAAAGTAGTTCTATATAAACCAAAGTAGAAGCCTATCATGTTTGGAGAACGATTTGGACGTGCTCGCTCTGCTTCCGGATTATCAATGAAGGAACTTGGAGACAGCGTTGGTGTCAGTGCAAATATGATCAAAAAATATGAACATGGAGAAAGCATGCCTTCCTCTCCAGTGCTCATTCGTCTCGCAAAAACTCTAGGGGTAAAAAGTGAGTACTTTTTCCGACCAAATACGATAGTACTGGGTGAGATACAGTATAGGAAAAGAGCATCCCTTCCAAAGAAGACATTACACAAGATAGAAGCTGAAGTATTAGATCAAGCAGAACGTTGGATGGAGCTCAAGAACCTCTGGCCAAACTTTCCGATTGATTCACCTAATTTGGACCTACCGGCAAATATCCTGCATTCCTATGAAGATATAGAAATGTATGCAAATACCATCCGTGAGAAATGGGGACTTGGGTCACAAAGCATTACTGATCTTACGGCTCTTCTGGAAGAACATGGGTATATAGTCATCATGATTTCATATGCGACTGAAGGCATGTGCGATGGATTACAAGCAGTAATTGAGGACATGCCAATCATTGTGTGCCAAAACAATGGGGATGGAACACGCCAACGATTCACGATGGCACATGAACTTGCACATCATCTTTTATCAGGTTTGTTGGATAGTAATCTTGATGAAGAGCGCTGTTGCCATCGTTTTGCAGGAGCCCTTCTTCTTCCACTCGAATCACTTAAGAGAGAGATTGGAGAGAAAAGGCATACCTTGGAGAAAGCTGAGCTCTACCATCTGAAACATCGTTACGGCATCAGCATGCAAGCTTGTATAAGAAGGGCTTTCGATACAGGGATCATATCACAAACTGAATACACGAAGGTATGTAAATTATTTTCCTCAAGAGGTTGGAGAAAACAAGAACCGGGAGAACCATACCAACTGGAAAAGACTTCCCTCTTTACCAGACTCGTGTATCGTGCTCTTGGAGAACACCTCATTGGAGAATCGAAAGCTGCAGAATTACTGGGAAAGAACTTGATGGAGTTCCATGCGGATAGGTTTATGGGGAAAGAGTGATGCAAAGATATGAGAACTAATAATGTTCAATATTACAGACTATATATTCAATTTGTTTTTATAATTGAACATTAATTTGTCAGTTCATTGACAACTCGATAGAAAGAACCTAAGCTTTTTCTATGGGACAGAAAACAATCACGCTGTTACCCTCAGCACAGCGAAAACTCACTCAGATGGGTGTACAGATAAAACTAGCCAGACTACGAAGAGAACTCCCTGTAACCCTGGTTGCAGAGAGGGCGGGGATCAGCCGGGCAACACTCTGGGCAATCGAGAAGGGCTCACCTTCCGTCTCGATGGGAGCATATGTACAAGTACTCCTTGCCATCGGTCTTGTTGATGATTTGCTTCTCATTGCCAAGGATGATGTACTGGGGAGAACACTTCAGGATATGAAGCTTCCCGTAGGCAAGCGCGCAACCAAGAGGAAAACTCATGGCAAACACGATTGAAGTCTATGCCGATTGGGTAGGTCTGAACGGACCTGTCCTCATAGGCTCTTTAAAGATGCAATCCCCACGACAGAGAGAAGTATTCTCATTCACCTATGACAACAACTGGCTGCATAGCTATGCACCCATATACCAAATCGATCCAGACATCCAGCCTTTCAGAGGATACCAATATCAGCAACCCGATAAAACAGGATTTGGCTTTTTCCTAGATTCTTGTCCTGATCGTTGGGGACGCGTGCTCATGCAAAGAAGAGAGGCCTTATTGGCAAAAGAAGAAAAGAGAGCAATGCAGAAGCTTCAGGAGAGAGAGTATCTTCTTGGGGTTGATGATGCTTCTCGTATGGGAGCGTTTCGCTACAAGCTTCCAGAGAGCTCGTCCTTTCTTGCCAAGCATACAGCATTAGCCACCCCGCCATGGACTGAGTTGCGTATGCTGGAACACCACACATCCTTGTTTGAGCAAAATGAAGAGACTGAAGGACCGTGGATACACCATCTGATACTACCAGGTTCTTCATTGGGAGGCGCACGCCCCAAAGCAACAGTGGTGGATGAGAAAGGAAATCTCTGGATAGCCAAATTCCCATCCCGGCATGATACGCTCAATAGCGGAGCTTGGGAAATGGTCATACATGACCTTGCCGTGAAATGTGGTATTGATATGCCACAGGCAAGACTTGAAACATTTTCTGCTGGAGGGGATACCTTTCTCTCAAAACGCTTTGATCGTTCAGACGGTCATGAGCGTATTCATTTTGCTTCTGCAATGACATTGACAGGCAAAACAGATGGACAAGAGGCTAGCTATCTGGATCTGGTGGAATGCATCATTCAGATGGGTGCACAACCAGATACTGACTTGAAACAGCTTTTTAAAAGAATTCTCTTCACCATCGCTGTCTCCAATACCGACGACCATCTGAGGAACCACGGATTCTTGCTGACACCTCAAGGATGGAAGCTCTCTCCTGCCTTCGACATCAACCCAAACCCGAACGGAAAGGCATTGTGCCTGGCAATTGATGAGGCAGACCACTCACTCGATTTCCGTGTCGCACTTGCAGGAGCCCCTTTCTTTAAACTCTCTTCAAAAGAAGCAACACATATGCTCGATGAGATACTCACCCATATAAGCAGTTGGAGAGCTGTAGCAAAATCCTATGGCCTGAATAGTAGTGCCTGTGCCCAAGCAGAGGGAGCATTCAACCTCAAAACATGAAGTTCTTTGAGGGGAGATGGAGGAAAACCTTCGCTGTTTCAAAGGAGATATAGCTCGGACTATAGATCATACCACCAACAGGGAAATGTGGATCAGAAAGGCTATCAGCATACACTCCATGGACAATCTGAATTATCTCACCCTTTTTTATCATCTGAGTGAGTTTTGCCTACGGGGAGGCATATGAGGACAGCTCATAGATCACATACTCCCGTGTTTTTAACACTATCCTATCTCCTATAAGTATGATTACATCATACTTTGCGGAGGGAGAAAGCATAATTTGGATACTATTCTGAAGACAGTACTATCAAGCAAATAAAGTAGCCCTTGAATGTGAATCTACTGACAATACGCAAAGTAATTTTCCCCTTCTACAATGACAATACGCAGAGTATCCACTCACTTCACCCCGACACATGGGTGGCTGCCTCCCCTTTTCGTTTAGCAGGGCACTAAGTAGCCTAAAAGAGACAAAAGAACATATAGGAGGGGACCCTATAGCCATCGTCTACAATCTGAAATGTCTTGGGATGCACAACATATGATACACCTATCTTCTTTCCAAATTTTGCTTTAAAAGCATCATATGATACAGTTGTATAGTTTTTTGAAGACTTCACCTCTATGGGGAACAGCTTTATTCTTGTATCACCCTCATCTGAAACAAGGAAATCAATCTCAATGTCATTTCTTCGTTTCTCTTGGGAATAGTGCGTATAAAAATAGAGGTCCTTACCCTTTGCGACAAGCGCTTGTGCAATGGCATTTTCATGTATCATCCCCTCATTTATGGACAACTTACCATCCATAATTTGCTTATAGAGATTCATCGAGGAAATCTGGTTTTCAGAAAACGCCAAGCTAACCAATAGACCAGTATCACCCATATAGCATTTAACAGATGACGTATCCTTATGCAATGACATACCTACATTTGGATCTGTACATTTGTAGCTTAAATTACAAATCATAGAATCACCGAGCCAGAACAGCGGGTCATCATACTGGTCAAATGTCTTATTACCATCGATTTTGCGCAATACCACTTTCTTATCATGTGTTGAAAGAAATCCAGGCAAGTTTTCAAATAAGCCAGAAACCTTTGATTTATATTTTCTTGCCGTTTTCTTTATATCATCCCGGTAAAGGGATAAGATTTGGCGTTTGGCTTTATCAGCCTTATGGAAATCCTTATCGTTTTCATAATAAGCCACAACACTCTGTGGCATACCTCCCACGAGCAAGTATTCACGAAACAACCTTGCCGCCTTACGATGGAATTTTTCATCAAGAGGGGTTTTCTTTTCGTAACACTCTTTGATATATCCTAACAAGACAGTTTCCTGTGCTGCCATCAAAAACTCTTCAAAGTCCAATGGATACATTTTCAATTTCTCTTCTTCGGAAGGAATAAGAATATCTTCCACATTTTCCTTGATTGAAATCAAAGATCCTGTTTCCAAATAATCATATCTTCCATCCGCAACCAGATATTTAATTGCTTCTCTCGCCTTTGGAAATTTTTGTATTTCATCGAAGATGATCAAGGTTTTTCTCTTAAAAAGCTGAACATTATATTCGAGGGAGATAATCTGAAAGAACGTATCGAGGTCATTCAGGTTCTCATGGAAGTTATCTTTAATCTTTTTAGATGCAATCGCAAAATCCAATAAAACATATGAGTCATAGTTCTCTTTCCCAAATTTACTGGCGATGGTAGATTTGCCGGTTCTACGAGCACCTTCAATCAATAGAGCAGTCTTTCCATTCGAAGTATGTTTCCATGCAAGTAATTTATCATATATCTTTCTTTCTAGTTCCATTGCATTACCCTCTATAGATTAATATACCAGAATAATGACAATACGCAAAGTATTTTTCACGCTATATGGTTACAATACGCAAAGTAATTTTCCTCTTCTACACGGACAATACGCAGAGTATCGAGTCAACTCACCCAGACACATGGGCAACCGCCTCCCAGCTTCGTTTAAGCAAGGCACTGACAGTTGTGTGGCGACCTAAGAAGCAATACCAACTCGATCCAGAGGGAGACTCCCTAGGCTCTTGATTACATGAGAGTTGATAGCCAATAGCTGTCTATATGCCATGTCTACAATCTTCATTTGTCATATTATTAAAAATATCTATGTACACTTTTATGACATTCGGTGGTATACTAATGGTACCAACACTTGGATTGGGGAGGAAGTAGGAAATGACAATCGATATGGATTCAATCGGAAAAAGGCTACAAGAACTACGATTACAATCAGGATTGAAGCAAAAACATATTGCTGATTATCTTGGCGTTGATCAAAGCTTAATCGCAAGATTCGAAAGTGGCGACCGAGGAATGACCACAAGTACACTTGAAAAACTCGCTACATTGTATTGTTGTCCTGTAAGCACAATCCTATCTGGGGAACCGTGTGATTCTTCAATACAATTCTCTTTCAGAGCAAATGATATGAATACAGAAGATTTGGAGGCATTGGCAGCAATCAATGCTGTTGTATTGAACCAAATGGCGATGGATGACATAGACAGGTGAGTACGCAGATGGACAAAATGAAACTAAGAACACAGGCAGAACAAATACGAAAGTATGTAGGAGAGGATTCAACATCTCCCATTGATATCTTTTCCCTGGTCAGGGGAATTCCTACAGTAACCTTGGTAATATACCCTTTTGGTGAATATATCAGCGGGGCCTGTATAAAAAGTCCTACATCAGCAGTTATTGCCATTAATTCAACACAAACACTCGGAAGACAACGATTCTCTCTTGCTCATGAAATCTATCACTATTTCTTCAACCAAACCAAACATACCACCATTTGCCCCACAGCAATTGACTCTGGAGATATTGAGGAGAGAAATGCTGACCGATTCGCATCCTACCTCCTTGTTCCCCCTGTAGCACTTGCCGAACAGACTGCAGCACTACAGGAAAATGCCAGAGGCACCATTACCGTCAACGATGTGGTCAGACTTGAACAGCATTTCCAGGTCAGCAGGAAAGCCATGTTATTTCGCCTGCGTGAAGAAAAACTCATTTCGCTTGCTCAATCCAGAACAATGGAACAAAACGTCAAACAATCTGCATTGAACCTAGGTTATGAACTAACACTCTATGAACCAAGGCCAAAAGAAAAGCAAAAAACAACATTGGGATATTACATTGAGAAAGTACAGAAACTGTATGAAGAAAATAAAATATCAACAGGAAAGTATGAATCCTATCTCCTCGATGCTTTCAGAGAAGACATAGTATTTGGACTTGAAAGCTCTGAGGAAGAATATGTTGACTGATCCCATTTTTTTTGACACGGATTGCTTGTCAGCATTCTTTTGGGTCAGGCAGGAGCACATTCTCCAAATACTCTACCCAGGAAGGCTGGTGATTCCAGGCGAGACGTATACAGAGTTATCAAGGGTATCTCACCTCAAGGCACAAGCAGATGGGATGATCAACAGGGGATGGTTACACCTTGAGTATATCTTGGTGGCTTCTCATGAATTCCATGTTTTCTCCCAGTTAAACACTCCTCAGAAAGGACATGTAGCCACCGTTGCGCAACTTGGGGACCAGAATGCACAGTTTTCCCAAGCAGGTGCTGAACGTACGGGTACGGTACCCGCTGCGATTGGCAGTCCTAGACTCTTCATAGACACCCTTGGACGTATTTCATCTATCCGCGATCTCTAGCTCCATGAGCCGTGCTGTCATCCACTCGAGCTAGCCAGCATTGAGTCTTATACAGAGTGGAACTCCTTTAGTTTCATTTCGAAAAATATGGTATCCTTGGTCTCGGTCATTAGGCTAACGCCTCCTGTTCATCTGCTAACAAACAACATGGGGCACTCAGTGACTTTTATTCAAATCCTTAAGCAAATTGCGAACTTAATCGTACACTAACTATCTTTAGTCTTGATTCTTAAAGCATAACTAAAATTATTACGAGATTTCAGGAGACATATCGTTTACTACACATTCTTAGGCTTTTACCTTCTGGTGCAAAAGAATCTGCCCCATCAGGCATACATCCCAACAAGGCAGATAGAGAGTTTTTCTACCAATTACATGTATTGTGCAACATTTTCCTGTGTCAGCAATACGAAGGGAACCATGATTGATTTCTCAACAGATTTGCCCTGGATAATATCAGCACAAGCATTAACAGCTTGGATACCTTGGCCAGCAGCATCCTGGAGGATTGAACCATCAGCTTCACCAGACTGTACCATTGCCATAGCAGTCTTGGTACCATCGATACCAATAACGACGATATCAGTTCTTCCTGCTGCATTGGTAGCACCTTTAACAGCGGTAGCCATGTCATCATTATCACAAAGAATTGCATTCAAGTCGTTGCCATACAGAGCAAGCCAGTCTTCTGCAAACTTAATGGCTTTCTCACCCTGCCATTCACCAGTCTGCTCAGCAAGCATGGTCCAGTTTGGATCACCGTCCAAAATTGCATGCAAGCCTTCGCCTCTCTGGATCTGAGCAGAGTTACCAATTACTCCCTGTAAGTGAGCATATCCACCACCGTTAGGAAGTTTGGACTTCACGAATTCAGCCATTAGCTTTCCACCATCGACATCATTGGAACCAACGAAAGAAGCTGCAAGTTCGTCAGTGTTGTTGGTCTTTGAATTTACAACAACTACAGGAATACCATTCTCTTTTGCAGTGGTAAGAATTGGAGAACTACCTTCAGCTTCAGCTGGAGCTACGAGAATTACATCAACTCCCATATTGATAAGGTCAGCAGTCTGGTTTACCTGCATGATGGGGTCAGTATTTCCATCAAAGCTGACGTAGTCATCGATAATGCCCTCATCTACCAATTCCTGCAATCTTGCTTCTACAGCATCGTTCAAAGATCTTGTAAAGGTGTCAGTAGTATTTTTCATTAAATACCCTATCATAACCTTTGACTGATCTTCTTGTGTTCCAGCCGCAGTTACGACTGCCGATACGCAGACCAACACTAACATCAAAACGATCATTCGGATGGCACTTTTTTTCATTCTTTTCTCCTTTATTTTTCTTAATCCTTTAGAAGGATTCAAAACCCGTTAATTAAGCTCTTCTCTTGTTGATGTACATATCCAACATGATTGCTCCTAGAATCAGTAAACCTTTTGCAATTGTCTGATAATAGGAACTAATCTGGAGCAGGTTCATGCTGTTATAAATAACACCGATAAACAAAATACCGATCATAACACCAGCTACGGTACTTACACCACCAAGGAAGCTTGTTCCCCCGATAACGCCGGCAGCAATAGCATCAAGCTCATAGCCCAATCCAATGTTTGGTTGTCCAGCATTGATACGGCTTGCCATTATGACACCAGCAACACCGGTACAAAACCCCATGATGGAATAGACAGCCAATCGGATTGCAAATACATTGACACCAGAAGCAATTGCAGCATTAATATTGCCACCAGTCGCATAGACATATCGTCCAAATTTTGTATGGTGCATCAATATGTATATCATCAAGGCTATAACTAGAAAGATTACAACAGGATTTGGTATAACCCCCAATACTTTCCCATTTCCAATATTTCTGAATGTCTGGGAGGTAAGCACCAAGTTACCACCACCCGAAGCTACATAGGCAACACCACGAATTACCAGCTGCGTTGCGAGGGTAACAACGAAAGGAACCATATCTAATCCACCTATTAACAAACCATTAACAACTCCGAAAATCGTAGGGAGCAGAATCGCCAACGAGATTGCCAGAAAGATATTGTCTGTAGCAGGAAGGATAAGACCGACGGTAACACTGGCAAGGGCCAACATGGAACCAATGGAAAGGTCAATTCCACAGGTGGTGATAACCAAAGACATTCCAAGGGCCAAGATACCGTTGATAGACACCTGCAACAGAATACTGATAGCATTACGTCCTGTTCTGAATGTTGGAGAAATAATCATCATAATGATGATCAACACAAGAAGAATCAAACCAATTCCATATTTCTGCATTAAAATTCGGAATTCATGACTATCTTTCTTTATAAGGCCTCCAACATATAAATTGCTTTTCTTTGCTCCCTTTACATTTTCCATTATTCCTTTCCCCCATTCTCCAACTTTTGTCCAAACGCAAGACCAAGAACACCTTCTTCCGTAACGGTCCCATCCAAGATGTCCTTACGGTTCACTTCGCCACTTATCCTGCCCTCCGAGAAGACCAAGATCCTGTCACTCATTCCCATGACTTCCGGTAACTCCGAAGAGATCAGAATAATTGCTATTCCTTCTCCTGCAAGCTTAGACATCAATCTATGAATTTCTGATTTAGCACCAACATCAATACCTCGAGTTGGTTCATCCAAGATGAGCACTTTGGGTTTCGTCATGAGCCATTTTGACAAGACTACCTTCTGTTGATTTCCACCACTTAGCGAATAAGCAGGAACTTCCAAGCCTGCAGACTTAACACTAAGCTGTCTGGAAATCGATTTAACAGACTTTCGTTCCTTTTTCTGGTCAAGAAACAACCCCTTCATAAACAAATTAAGATTTGGAAGTGCTATGTTTTCTTTGATTGAACGTTTGAGTACCAACCCATAGTTCTTTCTATCCTCAGAAACCATTGCCATCCCGTATTCAATTGCTTTTTTAGGACTCGTAATATGCCACTCTTCATCTTTGTAGAAAACCCTGCCGGTACTTTTCTTGTCAAGACCGAATATCGCGCACATAGTCTCACTACGACCAGCACCGACCAATCCCGAAAAACCCAGTATTTCGCCAGAGCGGACCTTAAAGCTGATGTCATGGAATTTCTTTCCAGTGAAATTCTCTACTCGGAATACAACATCACCTATTACCACATCAGTCTTGGGGAATAATTGACCAACCTTGTGCCCGACCATCAAGGCAATCAATTCGTCCTTGGTAACATCCTTCAAGTCTCTGGTGTCAATGTACTGCCCATCGCGGAAGACGGAAGCAACATCACAAATATCAAAGATCTCTTCCAATCTATGTGATATGTATATGATAGATACTCCCTGCTCCTGCAGATTCTTAATAGTATCCATAAGACGCACCGTTTCCTCACTATCCAAAGATGAGGTGGGTTCATCCATAATGATCAGTCTGGAGTTATATGATACTGCTTTGATAATCTCAATCATCTGTGCCTGGGCTACCGTCAACTTACTCATGGCAACTTTCGGATTAATGTCCAGCCCAAAGCTCTGAAGAATTTTTTTCGCCTCATTATTCGTACGGGTTTGATTTAGAAAAGGCGAATTTCCGTAGGTATGTTCCCGCTTTAAGAAAATATTTTCAGCAACCGTTAGGAATGGTTCAACATTCAGTTCTTGATGTATCATAGAAATACCGTTTCTGATAGCGATTGAAGGTCCTGAAACATGGAACGGTTTCCCTTCAAACAAAATTTCACCTTCATCAGCTTTGATGAGTCCCATAATGATATTCATCAACGTTGATTTTCCGGCTCCGTTCTCACCTAACAAGGCATGAACTTCACCCTTTCGTACCGCAAGATTAACCCCTCTGAGAGCACGAGTACCGCCAAAACGTTTTGAAATATTTTTAATATCCAGAATAACTTCATTCTCAGAGGATGTCATTTTTGTCTCCACCCGAATCCCTCCTTTCAAAATTAGTAACTAAAGATTCTACAAAGACTGATTGGCCTTTACGTTTCGTTCTAACACTATGAATCTCTAGTTACTATCTCCTGCTCAAAACATTCGAAAGTCATATTTTGTATTTTACATTATAAATGTAAATATGTAAAATTTTTTTATCATTTATTTTACTAATCTACATTTGCTATTTATCAGATATATAAAATATTTGTAAGTGAATTCTTAACACTATCGGACCGCTTTTATAATACCTTTAATCCTATTACAACCGATCAGCACTCCCAAACACATTGATTTTCTCAGTAACAATCTCTGAACACTTGTCAACAATCTTCAATGCTACTTTTCTCGGGTCAGAATTTTTAACCTGCGGAGTAAAGTCCTTCATCACGTTGAAGTAACCATTCACTTTTAATTCCGTTCCAACATTAATTTTCAAAACACCCAAAGGAATCGCCTTTCTGAAGTCATCATCAGGAACACCGGTTCCTCCATGCAGTACCAATGGAACTGGAGTAAGTTCATGAATCTTTTTGATCCTATCAAAATCAAGTTTAGGAGGTAATTTATAGAAACCATGAACCGTTCCTACAGCAACGGCTAGAGCATCGACACCGGTATCTGCTACAAATCGAGCTGCATCCTCAGGAACGGTGAAGAGAGCTTCGCATTCTGAAACTACAATCTCATCTTCCACCCCACCGATATGGCCGATTTCTCCTTCTACGGAACACCCAGTTCTCGATGCATATTCAACGGCAAGGCGAGTCTGCCTGACATTCTCTTCATAATCATAAGCTGAAGCATCAATCATTACTGAGGTAAATCCGTTATCAACACAACGTTTAAGCATTTCAAGATCATCCTTGCAATGATCCAAATGCAATACGATGTCTACACCATATTCTTCACTGAGTTTTTCAGCTGCAACGACGACTACTTTTTCCCCCATCACCTTAACAGCACCAGTTGAAGCCATGGCGATAACGGGACTTTTATTTTCGCTTGCCGCCTTGACAATGCCTCTTAAATTCTCAAGCCCAAAGAAATTGAATGAACCAACTGCATACTTGTTCTTACGTGCATTCTCAAGTACATATTTGAGTGTAACTAAAGCCATAAGCTTTCCTCCTAAAGCTACTCATATATCTTTATCAGTAACTTTTTTCTTGTCTATTTTTCAAATCTCTCCCTAAAGAGATACTCACCACCATAAAATCCCGCTTTATTTCCATGCTGTCCCCAAACAATTGACAACCGCCGTCTTGGAATATGATTCAACAGATGGATGTTTAAGCTTTTCTTCAGCGCTTCTTTTGGGTATCCATCCATAGAGACAATCCCACCACCTATGATCAGAAGCGTTGGCTGGATGATTGAAACCGCAATTGCCAACACCATAGCTTGGTAATCCACAAACTCTTTCAACCGTAAGGCAAGCATTGAATCTTCTTCCCAATGAGAGAACACTGTTTGGATAGGAATATTGAACGCATCACTGATAGTCTGAAGATTATGACCGCTGATGAAGGTCTCGGCACAACCGATTTTCCCGCATACACAGCGTTCTCCATTCAGTGACAGCGGTAAATGCCCAAGCTCTAATCCGTATTCAAATATTGAGCATTCTTTATTTCTCATCAGCACATCGGCACCTACGCCAGTTCCAAAAAACACGCCCAATGCGATTTCGTCATCGTATCCAGAAAGTGTGGACAGTTCCCCTGCAAGCAATAATTTTGTATCGTGTCCTATATAAATAGGGCATACAAGATTACCCCTCAGCTCAGAAGCCAGCATATGTCCAGTAAGGGCGGGAATATTGTTACACATAAGAACTTGATCATTATCAGGAGCAACCACTCCAGGTAGTCCAATGACTATACCAATCGGATAGATACCACTTTTCTCGATATACTCATGTAGCAAGCGCTTGAGCACGGCCAAAGCATCAGAACCATTGAGCATTGAAGTCCAGTACTCTTGTGTTTTATTAGGAATTTCGCTTGTATGAAGGCCAACGAATGACATGCGAATGCGCGTACCTCCAATATCAGCTACAAGCAAATATTTTTTATCCATATCCCTTATTCCCCACTCTCACTCATGCCAATATAGGCAAGGACTCGTTCTACTCTTTCATCAAGAAGTTCCGGATTATCTGTCTCAAGCTGTAAAAAGGGAACTGTCAAAGGTTCGGCATTCTTTTTCAGTGAATAATAAAGATCCATATCTCTGTTTTTCGCCAAATGCTGGTCCTGATCTTTTACAATTCTCACCCTTGCTGTTTCTTCACTGCAGGTGCAGTACACAAATTTACAAGGTGCGTGAATCCGGTTTACAAACTCAAGCAATACATCAACTTGTTTTTTAGAAGAGAACGTTCGCCCATCGATAAAAATTACATGTTTGGGATCTTTGGCCAGAAGATATTCAATCGCTTGAAAAATCACTTGCATACACAAGTCGTTTTGTGCAGAGGAGAAATCTGTCAGCCCCTTAGGAAACAATACATCTCTAACTGTATCTTTATTAAAGAGTACAAACCCGGGATTTCTCCGTAGTATTTCTTCTGCTAAGAAGCTCTTCCCAGATCCGGGAAGTCCAGCCAAAGCAACAATCATCTAGCACACCTCACAAGCGAGACTCTTCAACCATGCGACAGTCTCGTCCAAGTTTTCACTGCCAAATACCAAGGAACCTGGGGTAACCATATCAGCTCCATTCTTTCTGAGCTCAGGTACGGTATGTTGCCTGATACCACCATCCACAGAGAGAATGATTTTCTCTGCATATCCGGCTTCTTCAAGCAAATGCTTCAATACTTTTACTCGCATAGGAGTGTTTTCATCCTGCCCTACACCCTTGATCCCAATTCTGGTACCCATCAAAAGGATATGATCAATCTGACTAAAATAGGGAACCAGAGCGTGCACGTCTGTTTCAACGGTAATACAAAGGCCTACTGCAACTTTCTTGCTTTTCAAATAGGCAATTATTTTCTCTAGTTTTTCTTTACCAAGCTCAACATGAACGGTAACGATATCAGCACCTGCATCAATAAAATCATCAAGCGTTGGATACGGATCTTCCATCATGAGGTGGCAGTTCAAAGGAATATTGGTTTTTTGATCTATAGCTTTAATAAAGTCGGGGAAAAATAGTAGGCCAGGTACAAAATGAGCATCTGCTACATCCAAATGATACATATCTGCGATACTTTCAGTCTTTCTGATGCTGGCTTCCATGTTAACGAGGTCACCAGACCAAAGTGAAACATCAAGCAACATTCTTGATTCCTTTATTTTGTATAAATCCTGTAACATGATTACTCCTTAGTCCTAAAAGAAAAATGCAAATCGTCTTAGCGTTTTTATTAAATCAATAATTATTTTTGTTATATTTAAGGATAATAGCTCTACTTTTTACCGATGTCAACATTTATTTTTGTTATTTTTACACGACTTCGGTTTATTATCATCTAGAAAATACAAATTTCGATAACTTTGTTGACAGCACAGCTTTGTATACTATACATTTGTATTACATAGGGGAGTTCATGGAAAACCAAGATAAGATGTCTAAGACAGAATCTCGTAGACAGAAAATCAAGCAGCTTATTATTTCTAATAAAGTAGTTTCGCTAACAGAATTTTGCGAAATCTTGCACGTCAGTGAGTCCACCATTAGAAACGACCTGAAATACCTTGATGAAGCAGGTGTTCTAACTAGAACATATGGTGGTGCAGTGTTGAATGAAAACACTCGCTACAATATTGGGATGAATACCCGCTACACCATGAATATTGAGCAAAAGGAAGAAATTGCCGGGTATGTTGTCGAGCATCTACTTCGGAATAATTCAATTATTTTCCTCGATAGCGGCACCACCATGGTCAGTATTGCAAAGAAGATACTCGACTCAATGCTTGAGCTAACAGTCATCACTTCTTCATTTGCAATTGCTAGTATTCTCAGCAGAAATGCAAACATCGATTTATATCTGACTGGAGGAAAACTAAACCATATCAAGGAAGCCTTTATCGATCAAACAGCAATCGATTTTGTGTCTACTATCTGCCCTGACCTATATTTGTTCAGCTGTGATGGGGTTGATGAAGTCAATGGTTTTACAATTGGAGATCCCGAAGAGGTAGCTATAAAAAAGACCGTAGCATTGCATGCACGAAAGATTATCTGTGTGATAGACAGCACGAAAATCAACCAGGTGAAAATGAAAAAGATATTTAATAGCAATGAGATTGATACCATCATCACCGATTCCAATGCAGAGGAGGCAGCAGTAGAGAAATTCAGGTCTATCGGTGTAAATATGATCAAAACCTGATTGTACTGCAATATTTGCAGTACAGTCTTAGTTTTGCATGATTAAAATTTAGGTTACACAGAATATTTTGAGGACTCTCTTTCAAGAAGATTAAAATCAGAGAATATCCTCCGAGGGAGAGAAGCAGGTCGCTTAATGCGTTCTTTCATCAATTCAATTGCGTATTCTGCTAAAATCACACAAGGTTGTTCGATGGTTGTCAGCCTTGGAGAAACCTGTGCAGAAAGCTGAGATCCATCAAACCCAGCCAATCTAAAATCTTTAGGAACTTTGAACAATTCTTCGAGCAATTTCTGTAGTAATTTAACGGCTTCCATATCATTATGACAAATGATATTTTCAGCGCCTTTTGCTTTTAACATCTGCCCGACATTTTTCATTGACTCATCAATTTCATGAATCCACGCAGGAGAAGGAATAATTCCTCGATCGAGCATTGCACATTGAATTCCGTGTAATCTTAAAAATACGGCAGAACCTGAATTGCGCTTCGTGATGAAATCAATTCTTTCAACACCCTGATCCAAGAAATGGGTAGCAAGTCTATATCCAGCTCTAAAATTATCGATGGTTACAAGATCATAGGTACTGCAACCAGGGAATTCCACATAGTCATCATCGACCAACACTACAGGAATATTTGCTGCTGAAAGTTTATTAAGAAGTGCTTCAGTCACTTCCTTGGAGTTCTTTACGTGTTTTCTCGGAGAAAGGAAAATACCGGAAACTTGTTGATCTATATAGAAATCAGCCATGCTTTCCACACCATTTACGGCATCAAGGGTATTTTCTGCAAATTGCCCCCCCCAGATCACTTTAAATCCGTGGGATTCAGAAGAGGCAATTATCTGCTGTGCCAGGGGTGTAAAAAAACCTTCCATTCCTGACATGGGGAAGATCAAACCAAATACAAGATCTTTCTTACTGGTTAGAGGTTTGCTTAAAATAACAGTCCCTGCCCCTGGCCGACCTTCCAAAAACCCTTCTACTTTCAGTTGTTGTATTGCCTTATTTACGGTAGGCCTAGAAACATTAAACTGCTTGGCAAGATCATTCCCAGAAGGAATGATCTCACCAATTTTATACTCGGGACTTCCGATCATTTTGAAGAGTTCCCTATATACATTTTCTGCTAGACTGAGCTTACTGTTCGCCCTGTCCTGAGTTACTCCCATATAATGACCACACTCCCTTTATAAATTTAGTTATACACACAGGTTATTATTACGATTATTGTAGCAAGCCAACTGCTTCCTTGACAATCCTTTCTGATGTCAATTCGTAATATTGGAGCAACTCATCGGCAGAGCCAGTTTGCCCGAAAGTATCTTCAATTCCAATATTCTCAACTTGGACAACTTTATCAAATGAATTGCTGAGGATCACATGGTTTACCATATCGCCCAATCCACCATAGATTGAATGCTCTTCTGCGGTGATCACCTTCCCCGTCTTTGCAACAGACTTGATGATTGCTTCCTTATCAATCGGCTTGATTGTATGGATATTGATGATCTCAGCATCAATACCCTTTGCTTCCAATGCTTCGATTGCTTCCACCGCTTTTGCTGTCATAACACCGGTGGTAATAATGGTAATGTCCTTTCCTTCTCTCATGGTAACAGCCTTTCCAATTTCAAAAGAATAGTCTTCAGGCATTATCTCAGGTACTGCTTCTCTACCCAATCGAACGAAAAATGGACCAGGAGTCTTTATGACGGCTTCAATCGCTTTTTCCGTCTCAATTGCATCGGCAGGAACGATAACAGTCATATTAGGCATGGAACGCATCATGGAAATATCTTCAACGGGCTGGTGTGTTGCTCCATCTGGGCCTACGGTCAGTCCTCCATGGGTTCCAATAATCTTAACGTTCAAGTTGGAATATGCAACTGATTGTCTTACTTGGTCATATGCTCTTCCTGTTGCGAAGATACTGAAAGTACCAGCAAGAGGAATCAAACCAGTTGTGGAAATACCAGCAGCCACACCAACCATATTCTGTTCTGCAATACCAACATTCAATGATCTTTCGGGATATGCAGCAACAAATCCGTTAGTTTTCGTAGCAGCAGACAAATCTGCATCCAATACTACAAAATTCGGATATTTTCCAGCCAATTTTAACAATGCTTGCCCGTAGGCTTCTCTTGTAGCTCTTTTACTCATTTCTTTCCTAACTCCTCTTACGCAATCCCGATTTCTTTCAGTGCTTTCTCTAAGATTTCATCTGTCATGTTTGCGATATGGTGGGATGATACCTTTCCCTCAAAATAACTTACGCCTTTTCCCTTAATGGTCTTTGCTATGATCATAGTGGGTTGGTCTGAAGTCTTTGACCTTTGTAGAGTATCAACGATTGCGTTCATATCGTGTCCATCGATTACTTCCACTCTCCAACGGAAAGCCCTGAATTTATCGTCAACAGGAGCTACATCCATAATCTCGGGAACTGTGCCGTCGATTTGTAGGTTGTTATAATCCAAAATTGCAGTTACGTTATTCAATCCAAATTGAGGAATAGCCATTGCAGCTTCCCATACCTGGCCTTCTTCAATCTCTCCATCCCCAAGGATGCAGTATACTCTTGAATCTTTACCTTGTTGCTTGAAGCCCCAAGCCATACCTGCAGCAAGTGACAAGCCTTGACCGAGGGATCCAGTGGATACCTCAACTCCAGCGACCTTCTTGCTGTCGGGATGACCTTGCAAGATACTCCCAAATTTTCTAAAGCTTTTCAAAATTTCGGCATCAAAATATCCAAATTGAGCTAAAGCAGCATACAAAGCAGGAGCAGCATGTCCTTTACTGAGAACCAATCGGTCTCGGCCTTCCCATTCAGGATTCTTTGGATCATGCTGCATGATTTTTCCATATAATGCAGCCAAAATATCTGCAATTGACAGAGACCCGCCTGGATGTCCTGATTTTCCATCATAAATCATTTGTACTACATCGGCTCTAATCTGCTTTGCTGATTCAACTAATTCTGCTTTGTTCATTGACTGAGCAGAATATGTATTCTCTCCCATCTCCATTCCTCACTTTTTTAAATATGTAATACTATTTGTATACTTACCTTATACATCTAACTTACATATCTGTCAATTATTTTTTACATTTATTTTGCATACTGCATGCCTTACCACTTCCTGTTTTTGAGAAACTTGAGATACATGTATTGTAATTTTACAAGTGAGTTTACAACTTTCATCGAATGTTTTTACCCATAAAAATTACTCCTAGCCATAAAGATCAGGAGTAAAGAAGTTTTACAACAACGTATCTGTACATAATCCGAATCCAGGAAAATCCTACCCAGACACATGGGCAACTGCCTCCCAGCTTCGTTTAAGCAAGGCACTGACAGTTGTGTGGCGTCTGGCAAGGATCATGGTGTAGATCAGGTCCACCACCAAAAGTTGGGCGAATCGGGAAAGTGTAGCCCCCTCTCGAAAGAGCGACTCACTGTTCACAACATTGAGCGTGTAGTCCGCTTGGCGCGAGAGGGAGTTCCCCCCGATACGGGTAATAGCAATGACGAGTGCCCCATTCTTCTTTGCCTCCCTGGTTACCTTGAGCACACTGCTCGACTCCCCTGAGTAAGATATGGCGATCAAGACCCCTTCTCCCCTCAGGGCACAGGCCTCCACGATCTGCATATCACTGTCAGCAGTGTAGACTGCATGGAGACCTAGGCGGGCAAGCTTCTGCTGGAAGTCATAGGCTACAATACCTGATGCCCCGATACCTGCAATAAGCACATGGCTTGCTCCTAGGATTGCCTCAACGGAGGCTTCCAAGGCTCCGGCATCCACCACTTCCTCAATACCAGAGAGACTTTCGCAGGTGGAGGAGACCACCATGTGGACCAGCTCCCCTGTGGTAGTCTGCTCGGTAATCTTCTCGGTGGTTGTCTGTTCACTTGGCCGCTCTGAGGAGAAGACCTCCTTGGCCAAGGCCATGCGAAGATCAGTAAACCCCTTGTAGCCGAGACGGTTGGCCAGGCGCACACACGCAGCTGCACTGCTTGTGCTACTGCTGGCAACCTCCTGGATTCCCATAGAGACTACTTGCATCGGATTTGCCAAGAGAAACTGGGCAACCTTCCGTTCACTGGGTGCCAGATTAGGCAACACCTGCTTGATCACATATAAACATCCACTCATGGGAAAAGCATACCATACTTCCAGGCAATGTGAAAATATTTTTCAGAAATGAAATAAAATACATGAAAATTCTTTTTGATTTTCCTTGACAACAGCCTAAACCGGGCTGAACATGGATATGAAAGCAACTACTTTGCTTACAACACAAAAGGAGATTTTTATGAAAAAACACGCACTGTTGGTACTCTGCATTGTCTTGGTCACCACCGGCATGCTCTTCGGCGCAGGAACCAAAGAAGCCGCAGCCGCAGAAACAGAGAAAACCGTACTGGAGTTCTGGACCTGGAGACCAGAGGATGTAGACTTCTATGAAGGCCAGATCGCCCGTTTTGAAGCAGCAAACCCAGACATCGATGTTGTCCAGACAGCCCACAAGAACACTGAATACAACACCATCCTGGCAGCCTCACTCTCCGGAGGAGCTGGACCTGATGTCTTCCAGGGAAGAGCCTATGGTGGCTTGGCGACCTTTGCAGACAGTGGATTCCTCGAACCCCTCGAGCAGTGGATGCCAGAGCTGAAGAACTACTCAGCAACAGCCCTCCTGGGCGCTACCAGCCCCACCGATGGTAAGATCTACGGAAGTCCTGCTGTCAGCCAGACCGTCTTCATGTACTACAACAAGGACATCTACGAAGAACTCGGTCTCTCTATTCCCAAGACCTGGGCACAGTTGATCAACAACTTCGAGGCAGCAAAGAAAGCCGGCTATATCCCCTTGGGCAATGGAGCCAAGGACGGATGGTGTCTGGAAACCATGCTTGGTGGTATGGGCCCCGGCTGGTATGGTGGAACCGACTTCTACAATGCTGTGATCAAGGGAGAGAAGGATTTTCAGGACCCCGCATTCATCCGCATGGTGGAAGAGATGAAAGCACTCTCCAAATACCTTCCTGACATGTACATGGGTATCAGCTATGAGGATATGAGATCGAACTTCTTCAACGAAATGTCCCCCCACTTGATCGCTGGATCCTATGAAGCAGCCTACTTCAATACACAGAATCCTGACCTGGATTGGGGCGTCTTTGCCGTTCCTGGCCAGAGAGAGAGCGATCCTGCTTACGTTTCAGTCTATGCTGACATGAACTTCGCCATGAATGCAAACGCCAAGAACAAGGAAGCAGCAGTCAAGTTCCTGAAGTTCCTCTCCTCCAAGGAGTTTGGCGGCGCTATGGTCAGTGAACTGAAGATGGTCAGCTCCGTTCCCGGAGTGGATGCAACCTCTGAGCCCTTCATCGCCCGTGTCCTGGAGTTGCAGGAACATGCAACCCCGTACCTGTTCCTCGTTGGATTCCGCTATCAGCAGCCAACCGGCAGCTCCCTCTGGCAGGCAGCAGCCCAAGGCGTAATGGCAGGAACACTTACTCCTCGTGAAGCTGCAAAGCAGATTCAGGATGGAATTGCCTCCTACTACGAGCCATTCCAGAAATAACACATTCCTTCTCCTACAGGGGCGTAAGCCTCTGTAGGGGTTCCTTCTTTCTCTCGTATTACCCAACCAAGGAACTCCCATGCACCAAATACAGCGTAGCAAGACACTTTGGATACTCTTCTTCATTACCCCAGGACTGTTGGTTGTGGGCGTCTTTATCCTGCTTCCCCTATTCATGTCGCTCTTCAACAGCCTCTTCTCATGGAGACAGTTGGTTCGCCTTGAATTCGTAGGACTGGACAACTTCAAGCGACTGCTTACCACCTTTCCCTACCAGGAACGCTTCTTCAACGCGCTGGGAAACAACCTTACCTGGTTCCTCTCCACCACGCTTATCCAGAATACCCTAGGGCTCATGTTCGGCTACCTCTTGAGCCGCAATCTTCCTGGTGCCCAGTTCTTCAAACGGGTATTCTTCATTCCTGTCCTCTTCTCCATCGTAGCGGTAGGGTTCCTCTGGGGTATGTACCTCAAGCCCTCCGGCTTGGTGAACAGCTTTCTGAAACTAGCCGGTCTTGCCTCGCTCCAACGCCCCTGGCTGGGACTTGAGCATCTGGCAACACCTTCGATTATTATGGTGAATATCTGGAGGTGGGTAGGATTCCCCTCCCTCGTCTTCCTTGCTGCCATCGACAACGTCCCCCAGGAGTGCATGGAGGCTGCATACCTGGAAGGAACTGGAGAGTGGAAGCTCTTCTGGAAGATTATCTTCCCCCTGATCATCCCCTCCATCACCATCATTACGGTACTGACCATTATCGGGAGTCTCAATGTATTCGAGCAGATCTATACGATGACCGGTTTGGACGGAGCTCCGAACTACTCCACTGACACCATCGGGACGCTGTTCTACCGAACGGCCTTTGGCTCGATCGACGCAGGAAGCCCGGAGATTGGCATCGGTTCTGCGATCGGATTGGTTATCTACATGCTGACCTTCACGGTCTCACTCCTCTCCATCTTTGTAACCAGAAAACGGGAGGTACAGCTATGATCACCGACTTCCGCTACCGTGGTGCCTCCACAGGAAAGAAGCTCTTCATATCTATAGCCATCTTTGTGATGTCGCTCTATGTGCTGCTTATCCTCTACCCCCTGATCAATATGGTGCTCTCCTCATTCAAGGGTAACCGTGCCATTCTCACCACCCCGTTCTCACTTCCTGAAGAGTTCAGTCTCTCCACCTATAAGACAGTGTGGATCGACAAGGGATTCTCCCGGTACTTCACCAACAGCTTGTTGGTAACCACCATCTCCATGACCTTGGTACTCCTCTTCGGCTCCATGGCCTCCTACGGCATAAGCCGCTACACCTACCGACTCAACACCCTGGTCTACATGCTCTTCCTGAGTGGGATCATGCTGCCCTTGAAGGCAGCGATCATCCCCCTCTTCCTCTTGATCAAGACCTTGGGGCTTATCAACAAACCTCTTTCGGTCATCCTGATCTTCATGGCGATGGGACTTCCCTCCACTGTCTTTATCCTGGCTGGATTCATGAAGGGAATACCCTTGGAACTTGAGTATGCTGCCAAGATCGATGGATGCAATGACTTTGCCATCTACCGGCGTGTGGTGATGCCGATGGTTGCCCCGGCCATTGCCCTGGTAACCATCTACAATGCAGTACCGATCTGGAACGACTTCTTCTTCCCCTTGGTGTTCCTGCAGTCAGATAAGGTAAAGACCTTGCCTGTTGGACTTTCGACATTCTTTGGCCAGCACAGCACCAACTGGAGCCTACTCTTTACCGGCCTATCCATAGCAATACTGCCCATGTTGGTCCTGTACTTGTTCATGTCCAAGTACTTTATCAAGGGAATGACCGCAGGTGCGGTCAAATAGGAGAATCCATGTCCCATACCAATCTACCTACCACAGAGATGAGAAACCCGGCATCCTACCGAATCGACACCAAGAGCACGCTTGAGATACTCACCATCATCAACAAGGAGGACCAGAAGGTCCCCCTCGCCGTTGCCCAGAAACTACCTGAAATCGCTTCCCTGGTGGACGATGTCGTTATCTCCTTCAAGAAGGGAGGAAGGCTCTTCTACATCGGTGCTGGGACTTCAGGAAGGCTTGGTGTACTGGATGCCTCAGAGTGTCCTCCGACCTTTGGGGTGAAACCCACCATGGTCCAGGGGGTTATCGCAGGGGGGCTTCCAGCCCTCACCACTGCCATTGAGTCGGCTGAGGATAATCCAGAGGCAGGTATTGATGAGCTAAAGAAAAGAGGATTTACCAAGGATGATGTCCTGGTCGGAATAACGGCAAGCGGTCAGGCTCCGTATGTCATCGGGGCGATGGCTTGGGCGCAGGAGCTGGGGGCAAAGGTTGGAGCGATCAGCTGCAACGAGTACTCAGCGGTATTCGACCATGCTGACCATAAAATATACATAGCAGTCGATGCTGAGATCATCACCGGCTCAACGAGGATGAAATCGGGAACAGCTCAAAAACTGGTGCTGAATATGATCACCACAACGGCGATGATTAGAATCGGAAAGGTGTATAATAACTTGATGGTTGACCTGCTTCCCCTGAACTCAAAGCTGGTTGACCGAGCCAAGCGCCTGATCAGTGAGGTGACTGCTTGTAGCAGGGAGGAAGCGGAAACACTCTATGAGGCGAGCAACGGCAGCATCCGTGTCGCCATCCTCATGCATTTACTCTCCGTCAATGCAGAGGAGGCAAAGAACTTGCTTGAGAAGAGTGAAGGTAGCTTGAACCGGGCACTGGACAGCAGAGGAGTGGTACATTGAGAGAAGGCTTTACTTTTGGTATTGATGGAGGAGCAACACGCTCACGTCTTGCCGTTCAGGATGCAGAGGGGAATCGGGTACGCTTGGTAACCGGTGGACCGACCAACCTCTACACAGGAAAACCCGAAGAGGCTGCCCTGCATCTGCGCGAGCTCTTTGACCAGGTCAAGGAGTTTGGCCCGTTCAAGGCAGGATGCATCGGCTCGGCAGGACTGGGAAGGGAGAGCGAGAAAAACACTTTTTCCAGCATCCTGGAGACGCTGCTTCCCTCTGTTCCCATTATGCTCTGCAGCGATGGGGAGATTCTCCTGGCCGGTGGGCTTGGTGGCCCTGAGGGATATGCATTGATCAGCGGAACAGGCAGCATTGCTTTAAGCAGGACAAAGGACGGAAAGACTATGCGATCAGGTGGCTATGGCTACCTCCTCGGGGATGAGGGCTCTGCTTACTGGATCGCTCACCAGGCATTGAAGCGGTCCCTCCGCTCCCTCGAGAGGAGAGACCTTCCCACAAGTATGCTGGAGAGTCTCCTCGAAGCCTGCGCCCTGCAGAAGAGCGAGGAATTGGTTTCCTATGTACACCACCAGGCAAGCAAGGCTGATATTGCCTCCCTCGCCCCGATTGTGACCACGTTTGCGATACAGGAAGACCCATTGGCGCTTGCTATCCTCGAACAAGCTGCAAGGGAGTTGGCCACCTTAATAGAGGCGGTGCAGAATCCTGAGATCCGAAACAATGAACTGGTGGTAGCGGGCGGTGTTTTGGAACACGACCCAATCGTGCGTCCACTGTTCGAAACCTTTCTCGCTGAACGCTTGGAACACCTTGTCATCATTGAAAGCAGAGGAACTGCTCTCGATGGAGCATGCCTGCTGGCAAGGGAGTTGGAGAGATAAGGAAACTCAATATCAAGTTATTTAATTATATAAAGATAACAATACCTAACAAGCAGTTCAAGACCAACACATCTTCGCTAGTATGCCTTGCATATGTGTAAAGTATGGTGTAAAGTGTGGTTGGAGGCTAGGTATGAACAGCACGAAAATGACGTTATCGAATGGCCCACTTACCGCCGTGCTCATCCAACTAAAGTTCTCACCAATTATGCAAATTGCAGAATATATCCCAAAAGTACAAGATCTGTTGAGGAGAAAAGATTTTCCTCTATTTGATGTGCTACAAGGTGAGAACTTTCAAACAGGCCCACATGGCGAAATTAAAACAGAGAAGTTAGAGCAATGGGTTTTTTCATCCAATGATTATTCTGAGAATATTCTCATCGACAAGGATACCCTCACCTACCAAATCACTGACTGCAGTGGGTATGATTACCAGGCATTTATTGGAAAATTTATCGAGGCGGTGAACAGTTTAGATTCCATTGTTGATATCTCAGCCATCACTCGTCTTGGTCTAAGGTATATTAATGCAATTCCAGAAAAAGAGAACCTTTCTTGGAAAGAAGTATTACATGAGCATTTTCATGGAATGCAATTTCCAGAATCGGTATCATGGAGTGACAATGCCTTATTTGCTTACTCAACACAACGTGGTGTTCAAATAGAGTCTATAAAAATGTTGAGCAATTTCCAATTGAGGATTATGCAAAACCTCAATGGATATAAATATCCCCAGGATATTATCAAATTCCCATTGGGAGCTCCGGAAGTTTTTCAGGATATAAACCTCGTCACCTTTGTTGATATTGATCACTACATTCTCCTGAAAGCAGCAAAAAAGCATGAGGTCATTGAACAATTGGACTCCATCTTTGGGGAATTGCATGCAGCCATAGAAGAGGTATTCTTTACTAGTGTAATTTCAGAAAAGGCAAAAGAAGTATGGAAGTAATAGTAGCTTATAAAGAAATGTATCCAAATACTCTGCTCGATCGCTGGCAATCCTCTGTTGCTGAATATGGAAGATATTCACAAGAACAGGTTTCCTCAACAGGTTACGACCAAATCCAAATTACCAATTCGATTATTACAACCAGCAAGTATAGTAACGAGATTATTAGATGGTATGCGGGTAGTTCTCATTTCCCAAGGTTTTGTATCTCAAATAGTTTCATTTTCGAGAATACCATTGAAAATGAAAATTGCTCTGGACTTGAGTCTATTGAAACGAAAGACTATCAAGAGCAATTTGCACAGATCAGCAGTTTCTTCTCCTTCAATAAATCTGAATGGGCGCGAATCTTTTCTGTATCAAGAGTGAGTATCTATGACTGGTTAAGCGGAAAAACAACCCCAACTGGAGAGAAAGCATACAAGATCAGTAGTATCTACAAATTAATAGGCACCCTACCTGATACGAGCATTCCGATTTCCCGTACATACCTGTATCAGAATATCCAGAAGTATAATAAATCATTATTAGACATATTCTTAACAAGCACAGATATTAGTAAGGATTATGAAGATTTATCTGATATCTTAGCAAATCTGATCCGGCGATCAAAAAATACCCATGACAGATTAGCCAGACTCGCAAAAGACAGGAAGCCAAATGAAGCAACCTTAGATTATAATCTTAGTAAGTTGCGCTTCTAGACCACGGTATTTCTTTGGATGAGTGAGCAGAACCTTAACAAAATACAAGACAATAATTGGAAACAGGGAGTAATTATTGAGAATGATCTTAAAGACCAACTGCTTTCCTCCTCTGAGTTCTTTTCATATATCAAAGATTCAGACGTATTGGTTCTATATTCCCAGGACTGCGACCTCATCAATCCAAGTCTAGACAAGGAACCGTTTGCTGAATTCTTCTGCGCAAAGAAGATTGGATCCATAGAGTCAAATTTCGCTTTTGGGAAAAACCCAAGGAAGCTACATCAAAGAATGCCCACCGGAATCATTCTAGAGTTTGATATAAACAGAAGACTTACAATTGAGAGAAGTCGATTAGCAGATATCCGGTTGGAAATACAAAACCCATCAATACCAAGAGATCAGATGGATATTATTCTGGATTGGTACTCCAAAAAGTATACTCGCCCAGCGTTCCCCGATACATTCAACAAGATTCTTAAGACCAAGCGAAATATCGACCAGAAATTGACACACCTCAATAACGAGTTTCCATGTATTAAGAGACTCTTCTTCTTACTAGACCCTGAAGAAGAAATTGCACCTACTGAAAAGTATAAGCTTAAGGTCATCATTCTATTATCTGGCTTATCACTGGAATCAGATGAAACAGTTAAAGACACAATACACCATAAATTTGAAGCATTGTTCCAAATCGAGCGTATTGCACTTGAAGAGATGTACTGTTTATTTGAAGATGAGATGACACTGTATGAGTTGGGAATCTATAAGGTCTGGGATAAAGAATACATAACCTTACGAAGTGAATGCCAAGAATGATCCGTTTGCCACTCAATATGGTATATTTCTGACCTTCTGGAAACATGGTTTACATACCAACAAATGTACAAACATACCTTCAGTCACACAAGACGATATCTATCTATAAAATATTACTTTAGTATCTTTTGCGCTATTTCACCGGAGACTTTTGCGCTATTTCACCGGAGACTTTTGCGCTATTTCACCGGAGACTTTTGCGCTATTTCACCGGAGACTTTTGCGCTATTTCACCGGAGACTTTTGCATCATGAAAAAACTGTGGGTACCATTGGCAGATTGAATACAGTATTTTGTTCACCATGCTACAGATATGCCTATTTGCATTTTAGGGAATTACGAGTATAATACTCATAAGTATATTAAATAAGCAGGAGAGCACCACTATGTTTATAGGAAGGGAGAAAGAGTTAGGATTGCTTGAAGAACTGCATGCTTCCGGAACCTTCGAGTATCTTGTTCTCTATGGCAGACGACGTGTTGGAAAAACCTCGCTCTTGAATGAATTTAGCAAGAAAAGAAATGTGATATTCTATTCTGCACAAGCCAAAAATGACAGGCTGAACCTCTCAGACTTCTCAAAGACACTACAACTCCATTTTTCTGGATCATCCTATGGGGCGTTCGAAGATTGGAATGCAGCATTCTCCTATGTATTTGATCAAGCATCTGAGGAACGAGTTACCCTGATTATTGATGAATTCCCTTATATTGCTGAAGAAAACCCCTCAATCAAATCCATTCTTCAACATGCAATTGATAAGAAATGGAAGCATAAGAATATTTTTCTAATACTATGTGGTTCAAGTATTAGCTTCATGGAATCTGAGGTCATGGGTGCAAAAAGCCCTCTCTACGGAAGGGCTACCAGTAGCTTGGAACTACAATGTTTTAATTATATAGAGAGTGCTCGTTTCTTCCCTAACTACTCCATACAGGAAAAACTCCTGTGTTACGGCATTCTCGGAGGCGTCCCCTGTTATCTTGCTGCTTTCAATGACAAGAAAACCATTACTAAGAATATTGAGAAAAACATTCTTCGAACAGGATCATTCCTTAAGGAGGAAACCCAGAATCTCCTAAAAATGGAACTGAGAGAACCTGGAGTATATAACAGCATCTTTGAGGCTATCGCTACAGGTTCGAGCAGACTTAACGAAATTGCCCAGAAAATCCACGAGGAACAAACCAAATGTTCCAAGTACATCAGAACCTTAAAGAACATGCGATTGGTTGATAAGGTAACTCCAAGCGGTGAGAAAGACTCCAGCAAAAAGAGCATCTATCAAATTAGCGATAATTTCTTTCTGTTCTGGTATCACTTCATCTTTTCAAATAAGAGCTACTATGAGCTATTGGGTGATGAGGAAGCCGCACAGGAAATAGTTGAACATCTTTCCCACTATATGGGTAGCGTGTTCGAAAATATTTGCATGCAATACCTCACCATACTCGCAAAGCAAAGAAAACTACCCTTTGCCCCCCACACCATGGGAAGGTGGTGGGGCGGTAATCCAAACACAAAAAAGGAAGATGACATAGATATCCTTGCTTTTGACGCTCACAAGCGATCAGCAATATTGTGCGAATGTAAATATCGTAACAAACTATTTGGAATGGATGAATATAAAGACTTCCTCCGCTCGGCAGAACTATTCCACCACATTGAAAACCGTTACTACTACTTATTTAGTAAATCAGGCTTTACCGAAGAAGTGAAAGCCAATGCCCAGATTGAGGGAATTACGCTTGTTGCACTGGAAGATTTATTCCTGGTTGAATAGCTACCACATAATAGAGGGTCACCATCATGTGGTGACCCTCCAATTGATAATAATCTACTTGTTTCTAGAATACAGAACCTGCGTCGTAATGATCCATTACATTGCTCTTGTCAACCAAGACAGAGGGGAGCACTACAGAAGTAGGCTTGCTAGCGGTGTGGAATGCATCAGACTTTCTGCCTTCTGCGACATCCAGACAGTACATGATGGCATCATAGACCATTGACGGGTGGTAGGTGGCTGTTGCCTTTACCAACGGGTCATCGTTCATGATCATCTCGTACGCTGCCTTGGAACCTGCACCACCAAAGACCAGCTTGATATCCTTTCGGCCACTCTCCTTGATAGCCTGAAGGACTCCAGTCATGACATCATCATCCTGGCAGAATACTGCATGGATCTCAGGATACTTCTGGATATAGTTCTCCATCAGTTCCAGGCCCTTCTGGGTTGACCAGTCGGCGAAGTCATAGTTTCTTCCACCGGCGAGGTTGACCAAAGAAGGTTCCTTCTGCATCTCGTCGAAGAATGCATTCATTCTCTCGCCATCGATTACAACAGGCATACCACCCATGGCAACATACTTGGTAAGGCCATGTTCCTTCATGTAATCTCTCACGAAGATACCGGAGACCTTTCCCATCTCAGAGTTGTTACCAGCGAGGTTGATGTAGCCGAAGGATGTATCGGTCAGACCGCGGTCTACAACGATACACTTAACGCCGGAGGCGTGTGCTTCCTTTACCACAGGGGTAAGGGGAGCTGACTCATGAGGAAGGATAACCAGATAGTCCATGCCCCAGACCATGAGGTCTTCGACATCGGAGATCTGCTTTGCATACCCATCAGCATGCAATACCTTGAACTCATACTTTCCAGGATACTGCTCCTTCAGTTCCTCGACAGCTTTGTCTGCCCACCAGCCGATACCTCCAGTCCAGCCGTGGTCAGGAGAGGGAACCGCAATACCGATCTTGGGAACACCAGCAGCGCCCTCAGAGACACCCTGGGCGAAGATCATACCGGTGGCAAAGACCATACAGAGAGCGATAATCAAAACTCTTCTCATTTCCAATCCTCCTTGATTGAACCTTTATTTGTTACCGTTGTTGTACTGCAAGAGTACCGCAACAATAATGACAAACCCTTTCACTGCCTGCTGCAGGAAGGCACTGATTCCTCCCATGACAAGCATGTTGTTTATAATTCCAAGCATCACCGCACCCATCATGGTACCGATGATACTTCCCTTTCCTCCGCTCATCAGGGTTCCCCCGATGACCACAGCTGCGATGGCGTCCATCTCATAACCAGCACCGTCGCTTGGGTTGATACAGTTGAGCCTGCTCGACCACATCACAGCGGTCATACCTACCGTAAATCCCGTAATGATATAGGGGAGCCACTTCACAATGGTTATATTGATCGCTGAATACTTCGCTACCTGCTCATTGCTTCCTGTTGCACAGAGATACCGGCCAAAGCTCGTATGGTTCAGTATGATATGCAGCAAGAATCCTACGATAAGGAAGCACCAAACCGGGATAGGTAGGCCAAGAAAAATACCGCTTCCAAGCTTCCCATAGTCCATATTCTCCGAGAGGATGGTACCCGCATTGGAGATGTACTGGATAAGGGAGCGAAAGATCGACATGGTACCCAGGGTGACGATAAAGGGAGCCATCTTGAACTTCGCCACCATTATTCCGTTTAGCGCTCCGCAGAGCGATCCCAGCACCAGGGCGAAGAGGAACGTCAGGACAATACCCCATACAGAACTTGGGCCGAAGAGATTGAGGAAGTAGATTGCAATCCCTCCCACAAAAGCGGTCATGGAGCCTACCGAAAGATCGATTCCCCCACTGATGATTACCAACGTCATCCCCAGTCCAATGATCCCTGTATAGGAAATCTGCCTGAGAATGTTCGTTAAGTTCCTCATTTTCAGGAAGTTGGGCCACCCGAGAATGGTGGCGATCACCACAAGGATAAGGAACGCCATCCCCAGGGAGTGGTCCTTGAACTTGAACTTTTTCACAGAAGACAGCAGTTTATTTTCACCCATCTTTTTCTACACCTTTCTTGATTCCTGTCGCATTGAATACAATGTTTTCCTCAGTAATCTCTTCCTCATCCAAGCAGCTAGCTACCTTTCCTTCCCGCATAACGTAAGCCCGGTTGCACATCCCAATGATCTCCTCCATCTCGGATGAGATAATGATGCAACTGATCCTCGCCTCAGAAAGCTGGTGAATGAACTCATAGATCTCCCGCTTTGCGTTGATATCGATTCCCCTGGTAGGCTCATCAAGGATAAGAATCTCAGGATCGGTATCCATCCACCGGGCAAGATACACCTTCTGCTGGTTTCCCCCGCTGAAGAACCGCAGCTCCGACTTTTTCGAAGCAGCCACGATATTGAACTCATCAATGTAATGATCACTGGCAGCTGTCTCGGCCTTCTTGTCGATCAGAAGCCCTTTGAGATATTTATCCTTCAGGGAGATCAGGCTGATATTCTTGGTGATGTCATAGTTCATGACAATTCCCTTTCCCTGCCTGTCCTCACTGATATAGCCAAGACCAAGGGAGACAGCATCCTTCGCACTGCGAATCTTAGCCGGTTTTCCCTTGATGTGAATCTCCCCTGACTCCATTCTCCTGAGTCCCATTACCGCCTCCATCGTCTCGGTACGACCCGAGCCGACAAGACCGGCAAATCCCAAGATCTCTCCACGATGGAGGGAGAATGAGACATCCTTGACCATGGGTTCACTCTTCAGGTCCTTCACCTCAAGCACAAGATCCTCTGCTCTCCTATCCTTCTTGGGAGGAAAGACCTGGCTGAAATCACGCCCAACCATCTTTCTTGCAAGGGTATCTGCATCAACATGCTTTACCTCATCCACACTTACCAGCTTCCCGTCCCTGAGCACGGTAACCCGGTCACAAATGGTCATGACCTCCTGCAGCTTATGGCTTACAAAGAGCATGGTGACCTTCTTCTCCTTGAGCTTTCGCATCAAGGAGAACAAAGTCTTCACCTCAACCGGGGTAAGGGTGGTGGTCGGCTCATCAAAGATCAGGACCCTTGTATCGAGAATCATGGCCTTTGCAATCTCCACCATCTGTTTCTCTGCAACAGAGAGCTCACTGATATACTTGTTCACATCAAGGGGCATCTTTAAAAGCTCAAGCTGAGCCCTCGCTTCCTCCCGCATCTTTGCCTTATCCAGGAGAAGCCCCTTATGAATCTCGTTTCCGAGGAAAATGTTCTCGAATACCGTCAGGTAATTGATCAGGTTGAACTCCTGGGGAACGATACCAATCCCCAGTTTCTTTGCCGTGATATAGTCGGGAATATTGGTAAGTTGGCCATCCAAGCGGATGGTTCCCTCAGTTTTCTGGTAGATTCCGCTGAGAATCTTCATCAGCGTGGATTTACCAGCACCATTCTCCCCGATAAGCCCCATTACCTCTCCTTCCCGTATGGAGAAGGAGACCCGGTCCAGGACACGGACAGATGAGAATTCCTTGACTATACCTTCCAGACTGAGAAGGATCTTGGGTTCGTCCATCAATTCTCCATTGCTCCATCGAAATCAACATTCGAGGGTTCGAAATCAACTCTTCTCACCAGTTCAAGTGCTTCACTCGCACCAAACAACCTATCCATGCCATTGTCTTCCCATTCAACGGACAAGGGCCCGTGGTATCCTGCGGCATTTGCCTCACGGATGATCATGTCAAAGTCGACATCCCCGTGACCTGGGGAGACGAAATTCCACCCTCTTCTCAAATCGCCGAAGGCCAGGTGGGAACCAAGGATACCGCTCCTGCCGTCCAGCTTCACCAAGCTGTCCTTGATATGCACATGGTAGATATGGGAAGCGAAATCACGGAAGAAAAGTGCGGGATCGATCCCCTGCCACTGAAGGTGACTTGGGTCGAAGTTGATCCCAAGAGCTTCTCTCTTCTTAAACTTCTCCAAGAGACGCTGGGTGCTGTAATAGTCATATGCGATCTCAGAGGGGTGTACCTCAAGAGCAAACTTCACGCCCTGCTTGTCAAACTCATCAAGGATCGGAGTCCAGAGGTCGTAGATCTCCTGGTAGCCATCCTCGATCAACTGCTCTGAGTTGGCAGGGAACGAGTAGAAATACTTCCAGATCGGGCTACCCATGAATCCGGTAACCACCGAGCAACCCATGTTCTTTGCTGCCTGGGCGGTGTACTTCATCTGGTCGATTCCCCACTGGCGGATTGCCTTATCATCACCCTTGAGGCTCTTGGGGGCAAAACCAGCAAGACGGGGATCACCAAAGGCATCTCCGACGCACTGCCCGGCAAGGTGGTTTCCCAGGGCATAGCAACCAAGGTTGTATTTCTTCAGGATTGCTTTCTTGTCAGCTACATAGGAAGGATCCTTTGCAGCTTTCTCAACGTTCATATGATCACCCCAACAGGCAATCTCAACCCCGTCATACCCCATTTCACTTACGGTCTCACACATCTTCTCAAAGGGAAGATCTGCCCACTGTCCTGTAAAGATTGTTACCATTCTAGCCATGGATTTGCTCCTTTTTATGATTTCTTATAGGTCGACCCAAACAGAGCCTTGCTTGCTGCTCTCCAGGCACCGGTTGATGAATTTCACGCCATCAAGCCCTTCTTCGACTCCTGGGAAGTCAAGATCGGAGGGCACCAGTTTTTCTCCACGAAGGTGTTTCCCAAGTGCCAGGATGAAAGGCTTGTAGATATTGGCAAATGCCTCGTAGAGACCCTCGGGGTGTCCTGCCGGCACACGGGAGTACTGCTGGGCTACCGGGTCGAACGCCTCACGACCACGGCTCCATCTCTGTTTCGGCCCATCGCAGGGGGTAAAGGTGAAGTAGTCAGGGTCCTCCTGAAGCCACTCCAAGCTCCCTTTTTCACCGAAGATGCGGATACGGAGGGCGTTGTCATAGCCGAAGGCAATCTGGCTTGACCAATAGAGTCCCTTGCCTCCTCCCTCGTACTCAACCATGACAGAGGCATTATCATCCAACGTTCTGCCCTCAACCAAGCTGTCCAGACGTGCACATACCTTCTTGATCTTCTTACCAGTAACCGTGGCTACCATATTCTCGATATGGCTGCCGATATCACCAAGGCAGTTTGTTGCCCCCGATACCTTGGGGTCCATTCTCCAGGGAGCAATGGAGCTATGTTCATCGACGGGATTACCCAGCCAGTCCTGTGGATACTCGGCATTCACAAACCTGATCTTCCCAAGCATTCCATCCTGGACCATCTTTCTCATCTGCTTCACAGCAGGGTATCCGGTGTAGGTATAGGTAACACCAAAGAGCAGGTGCTTCTTCTTGCAGATTTCAGCCAGCTCTTCGCTCTGTTCGATAGTCCAGGTCAGGGGCTTGTCACAGACAACATGAATCCCCTGGGAGAGGAAGGCCTTGCATATGTCAAAGTGGGAAGCGTTTGGTGTAACACAAACAGCAAAGGCAATACCGTCTTCCCTGCTTGCTTCCTTCTCCGCCATCTCACGGTAGTCGGCATAGAGACGATCACTTGCAATACCGAGTTCTGCCCCAAAAGCCTTTGACTTCTCCACATCCCGGGAAAAACAACCGGCTTTCAAGACGGCAAGATCATCTAAGCGGATGGCTTTACGATGTACATCCCCGATAAAGGCTCCCTTTCCACCTCCAATCATTCCATAGGCAATTCGTTCCATGTTTTCCTCCTATGCACGTGCGTGCATAACATCCCGAAAAGCATCGCACGTATGTGTTTCGCACGTGATAATCGTACCATGTTTTTTGAGTTTTGCAAGGGCGCGTATGGACTATCGGAGACTAAGGCGACACTTCTTAAGGTAATCTAGGGATGCAACTTTCTCCTCAAAATCGCTGAAAAACGAGGTTCCACCCGCTTCTATATCAATGCTTCCCTGGTATCCTCCGTCAAGAAGGATTTGCATCAGAATTTCCCAATCGGTATCACCACAGCCAGGCAAGGTAGCTTTGATTGCCTTCCCTGGAGCATAGAGCCCGATCTCACTGAGGAGGGCATGATCAACATGGGCATCCTTTCCATGCACATGCAAAACCCTCTCCTTCCAACGTCTCAGCTGGGCAAGCGGCTCGAGCAGTGCCTCCACCTGATGACACGGCTCCCACTCGAGGCCAAGAAGGGGATCATCAAGGGTATTAAAGATGAGATCCCACGCTGCATCATTGATGGCAATATTCCAGGAACCACGCTTCCAGAGGTCTCCCATCCTACAGTTTTCCAGGAGCAAGCCCCTACAATCATGGCGATGGGCCTGCTGTAATAATTCGCTGAATACTTCCTTGAACAAGGGAAGCGATGCCTCAACACTTCTAGAAGGAACACGGCCTGCAAATGTTGAGACAAACGGATGCCCAAAACGATATGACTGCTCAATGAGTGTCTGCACACCGCGGAGAGTCTCCTCATTGGCCAAGGGGTTACCCCAAACAGAGATTGCGTTGACCGGAAGTCCTGCTTCCTCCGTAGTGCGAGCAAGACTTGCAAGATCAGTTTCTCCAAGGGTCTCCCAAAAGCAGATACTGAGGGTTTCGAACCCCGCTTCATTCAGCCTCTCAAGATTAGCGGAGGTAACCTCATTGGCAAAGAGCAGTGCCCCAAGCTGTATGTTCTTCATCGCATCTCCTCCAAGAGTTTCTGGACCCGGTATCCATCCTCAAACGAAGGGGGGATAGAATCCCCACTCTTAACGGCATCAAAAAACTTCTGATAGGTCGAAACAGGCCGATTTCCCTCCAGCTTTGTGATAGTACCGTCCTTGCTGACAATGACCACCTGCTTCCTATCGAGGGAAGTATTCATCGTGAGCGTGGCTCCACTACCCTCTATGGCAAGTTGCAATGAATCATCCCACGTGGGGTCCTGGTAAGAGCAGTGCAATGTGCAAGGGATATGGTTCCCAACACTTAACAAGGCACCATACTCAACCAAGGCAGGGGAGGTGACGGCGAGGGTCTTCTTCTCAAAGTGGACGTTTCCAAAGAGAAGAAAAAGCAGATCAAGGAGGTGGCTACCAAGATCAGAGAGGCAACCATCCCGATTGTATTCGCTTAGCAGTCTCCACTTCCAACGGAAAACCTCCTCGGGGTCTCCCCAGACATGGCTCTTGTACCAGCTCTGCAGGTATGAGATGGTGACATTCTCCAACGTGCCAAGCAAACCATGGGAGAGAGCCTCCTGTACTGCAGAGAGAGAGGGCGTATGGCGCTTTGAGAAATTAACCATGAATGGGCGGCTCTTAGGAAGCCTTGCCAATAAATCAGCCTCTTCTTGGGTTGCGGTGAGCGGCTTCTCACAGAAGAGTGCCAGATTTACTCTCACCGCTGCCTCACAGCAGAGGGCGTGGAAACAATCAGGGAGACAACAACTCAGGGCATCAGCCTTGGCTGAGAAGCGGGAGATCATATCGAGACTCTTATAGCTCTCTTCCACCCCGAAATTTTCGCAGAAACCCCTCAGGTGATCCTCATTATGGTCGATTGCGCCTACTATCTGGGCTCCCAGAGCTTGGAACTTCTTTGCTTGGTACCAGCCCATTCCCCCACAGCCCACTATGACAAGATTCATTCTTCATTCTCCCAAGGGTCGGGTGGACTTTCTCACCACGAAACCAGTCTCTGCCCATCGCTGTTCGGCTGCTTTTCCGTGCTCGATCATACCGATCAACATCTGCACTGCTTCAGCACCCATCTCCATGATCGGATGATCGACTGTAGTCAGGGGAGGAGTACTGGTACCAGCAGGCTGGAAGTTGTCGTACCCGATAAGGGAGATATCCTGGGGAACCTTCTTGGAGTGTTCACTGCAGGCCTGGAGAAAGCCAAAGGCTTGTCGGTCGCTGGCAGTCATAATCAGAGACTCCTTCTTCCCAAACTGCCTGAATGCATTGAAGCCTGAGTTCCTGGAGAAGTTTCCTTCTACAATCGTTGTCTGTAAGTGGTAGTGAGAGGCAAGTTCCTCGAAGGCCTGGAGTCTGTCCTTGCCGTTCTTGAACTGCAGGTCCCCCGTCACATACCCGATGTGGTGGTGCCCAAGCTCATGCGCATGGGCAAACGCCTTCCTCATACCCTCATCAGGACGAGCATAGATGCTTGCAGCCCCCTCTCGGTAGTTGTTCACCAATACAAAGGGAAGGTTGTGCTCGATAAGGGGTTCGATCTCGGGAAACTGGTCCTTGGTGATGGCAAAAATCAGTCCATCATAGCTATGGCTGGTGATAAGGTCCCGATAACTTCGGTACTTGCCTAGGTAGTTCTCAAAAATAATCCCAACATTGTAGTTGTGGTTCAGTGTTCCAAGCAACAATCCATCAAGGAGTGCTGGAAAATAGGAACGGGTAAAGGGCAAGATCTTCTTGTAGTAGGGAACCACAAAGCCGATGGCAAAGCTTCTATTACTTGCAAAGAGCGTAGCAGTCCGTGAGGGGACATATCCCAGCTCTTCTGCAGCCAGTCGTACTTTCTTCTTGATCTCATCACTGATAAGAGGGGAATCGTTGAGTGCACGGGAGACCGTGGACTCCGCTACCCCTGCTGCCTTTGCTACATCAGCCCTTCCTACAATCTTCTCCATGTAGGCCAGTGTATCATCTTTGCTGCGAGTATGGTACGGCTTTCTTGCAGATGAGAGTCAGGTATTCTTGGCACTAGAACCGATATCTGAGGCTTACCTGAGGATACATATCTACCACAAACGTGGAAGAGGTGATCTCATACATCCCCACATAGACAAACTCTGTGCTGATGGCAAAGTGCTTGAAGAAGATGGATTCCACCCCTACGCCTCCTCCAATGCCTATATTGAGGGTAAGAGGCCCAGAGCGATATACATCAGGGTCAAAGGAGACAAGCTCCGCTTCCTTGTATCCTTGGTGGTGTACTCCACCCACCAGGTAGAGTGTTCCAGCAAGCCAGGAGTTTGCCTCGTGGTACACCAAGGGAAATTGCAACTCAAGCCCGATGTTGTAGACCAGCTCGTCGTCGCCATATTCCATCTGGGGGTGATAGAGCAAACCACCCGCTACCTGGTAGCCAAAGTCATCCAACCACTTCTGGTAGCTGATACCAACCCCAGCCAAACGTCCACCTTGGACACCCAAGGCCTGGGAATACTCACTTCCCACTGCAAACAGAGGGGCAGAGAGAGAGGCCAGCAGAACAAACAGGACAACCAAGGAACGAATAGGTGTTTTCATACAGAAATATTACTACAATCCTGTATTTCTGTCTGGTAGCTGACCATGGAAAATGAACTGAATTATGTAGTTCTTGAGATACTTTTTACTGGTTCAAAATATTCTTGATGTATTGAGGATCCACGGATGCCACTTTTAAAAGGGCCAAAGCAGGCCCCTCTGGAGTTCTCCTACCCTGTTCCCAATTCCTCAGTGTAGCTACACTGACACCAATCATTGAAGCAAATTCAACCTGTGTCGCCTTAGCGTTTTTACGAATATTTCTTATATCTGGGGGTGAGAATATAAAGGTTCGAGCAGGTTTCTTTTCCTTTCTCAGAATTTTCCCACCTTCTTGTATACTCTCTACCAACAATGCAAAATCTTTTTCATTCATTCTTGGCCTAACAACCTACATCTTTGGATCCTTGAACTCAGGAACCAATTCATGGAGCATTTTCAGCATCACCTCAGGAGTGGACTTCTCAAAGGATGTGAGGTAGTGATTCAGGAAGGAGAGTTCACTGATGGTGTGGTTATTCACCTTTGCCTTGAAGACCAGCTTCTCCTCGGTAGGAATGGTGGTATCCTTATTGGCAAGAAGTTCCTCATAGAGCTTCTCTCCCGGGCGCAGACCGGTTACGATGACCTGGCTCCTGCTATCCCCATAGTACTTCACGAGCTTCTCTGCAAAGTCATAGATCTTGACTGGCTGGCCCATATCCAGGACCATCACCTCTCCACCCTTTGCCATACTGGCTGCCTTGAATACCAAGCCAACTGCCTCAGGAATTGCCATGAAGTAACGGATAATGTCCTTATGGGTGACGGTTATGGGAACCCCTGCCTTGATCTGGTCCATGAAGAGGGGAAGCATGCTTCCCCGGCTTCCCAGTACATTGCCAAAGCGTACACAGACAATTTCTGTCTCCTTGCTGTTAAGCATGCCGGCCATCAACTCGACCACCCGCTTGGTAGCTCCCATTACATTGGTCGGGTTCACCGCCTTGTCGGTGGAGATGACCACGATCTTCTCAACCTGGTGCTCCTTGGCACTTTTAAGCACTGCATAGGAGCCATTGATATTGGTCGTGATGGCCTCTTCTGGATAGAGCTCCTGAAGTGGCACATGCTTGTAGGCTGCAGCATGGAAGACCAACTGTGGTTTGAACTGCGTCATGATACGGTCAATCTTCTTTCGGTTCTTGATATCACAGACAATGGGTATGACCAGGTCACTCCACTCCTTCTGGTAGTTATGTAGCCGCAGGGAAAGATCATGGAGCTCTGTCTCATCAATATCGAGCAGCAGGAGCTGCTCTGGACCATAGGTAAGCAACTGCCGGCAGATCTCGCTACCGATGCTTCCTCCCGCTCCCGTTACCAGAACGCGTTTTCCCCGGACCATCTGCCTGATCGGCTCCTTGTCGATGCTGATCAGGGGACGACCAAGAAGGTCTGCATAGTCAAGATTTCTGAGGTCCAGCTCTTTCTGGCCCTCCTGCATCTCAAAGAGGGAAGGGATAACCTTAATATCACAACCTGCTTCCTTTGCCGCATCGACAGCCAGAAGCATTCTCTCCTGGTCAATCTGGGTAATGGCAATGATCAGTGTCTTGGCCTTCAGGTTCTGAAGCACCTGTGGTAAATCCTTCACACTCCCGTAGACCTTCACCCCGAGCATATAGGTACCGTGGAGATGCACTTCATCATCGACAAATCCTACAATATGGTAGGGAAGTTTTCCCTTTTGGTACTGTCTTACCAAGGTATTTCCCAACTCCCCTGCCCCATAGATAACAGCTCGAGGATGCTGGTTGTTGCTCTGTTTATTTCTGAACACCAAGACCGACCGGTAAAAAACACGAAACCCCATCACCAGGAGAAAGCCGAAGATGTCGGTACTGACGATGAATGGGATCCAATCACTACGGAATCCAAGGTAAAAGCCAATAAGCAGTACACCAAGGATGGTTACCGGAATAAACGCGGTCAAACCACGACCGAGCAGGTCGAGGGAGCTCTCACTGATTCTGATATGGTAAAAACGAACGGCGAAAAGGAGTAGGATGGTGGCAAGAATATTAAAATAGAGTAATGAATCGAAATTGAAGGGTAATGACTGGAAAACCACCCAGGAAGCCAGCAGTCCGGCAACAAACAAAAAAAGTGCATCCATTGCCATCAGGACAACCCAGCGGATATAACGACTCTTCACCATTTCACTCATACAACATCACCCCTGGTCTCTATCTTCTTCTGCTCCCATGCAGAACGTGTAGCACAAATTTTCTTGTGACACAGGAGCTCGGGTAGCGCTACTATACCATGCCGCTCATGCCCTGTAAATGAATCGTAGAGAAAACCCTCTTTCCAGCTACCTACTGGATTCAACAAACTCTACCGGCATACTCACACGCCTGATCACCTCTGCAAACTGAAACTCAACCATGACCCTGCTGTGACGATAGTCGACCTTTACGATCGTACCCATGAAGTCCTGCATCGGCCCGTCGATAATTTTAATCGGCTCACCCTTTTTATAGACTACTTTCGATGGCCTGATGGTACCCTTATTGTGCATAATCCAAGCAGCATACTCATAATCAGGGCCTTGCAGTTCGATGGTCTTGTTCAGATTTCTCAGGAATCCATAACAACCAGGTAGCTTCAGTACATCCCGACTAAAATCCTGTAACGACACCTCACTGGAGAGCAACAGGTACCCAGGGAGTATGGGATGGTCAGTCATGATCTTCTTTCCCTTGCGACGGTCGATCATACGACGCATGGGAATGAAGGCCATCACCTCATCTTCCTCAAGTTCACGACTGAAGAATTTGAGCAGATGAGCCTTCACGTACTCTTCTCTTCCTGTCCTGCAAGCAATGAAGTAGTAGTTCATAGTCGCCCATAGTACAGTATTTGATATCTGTTTGTCATCAGAGTGAAAAGGCCTTTTCCAGTGCTGACCTCATCACCTCTGCATCGGCGTCTCTTCCGGTCCAATTCTCAATGCCAAGTACACCCTGGTTCACCAACATTCCCAGTCCATCAAGGGTAGCTGCACCTGCTTGTCTTGCACGCTTCAAGAAAGCTGTATCGGTGGGATTGAATACCACATCACAGGCAATGACATCCCGTAGTCCCTGGGAGAATGCAACATCGATACAGCTATTCTCATCAAATAGCCCAACACTGGTGGCCTGCACCACCACCAAGCCATCTTCTTCTATCTGGTAGGTACCTTCCCAAGCTTGGGTAGATATTTTTGTATTCGTGACACCCTGTAAACGCTCAGCAAGTGCTTCTGCTTTCTCTCTGGTACGGTTTACCAGTATGACTTCTTTCACTTCAGAGAGGACCAACTCCACGGCAATGGCTGAGGCGGCTCCACCTGAGCCGAAGAGCACCACGCGCCTTTCACGGAGATTGCTGACCTGCTCCTTCAGCGACTGCAGGAACCCCTTTCCGTCGGTATTGTCTCCTTGGTAGGTACCATCCGATTGCAAGGTGATACAGTTCACCGCATTACTGAGTCGCGCACTCTCAGTGAAACTGTCCAGGTAGGGAAAGACCCTCTGTTTGAAGGGAGCGGTGACGTTGCCACCGGCAACATGCAGGGCTTTCAAACCCTCCAATGCTGTTTGCAGCTGGTCACTCTCCACCTCACAGGTGATGTATTGACCAGGAAAGTCCATATCCAGAAAGGCTTCTTCCATCATATATTGGGTGGGGTTTCCCACCACCGGGTTGCCAATGCAGAAAAACAGTGAAGGGAGTGGTCCCTTCATCAGTGCATGTAGTGTATCCATTACCATCTCCTCCTCTGTATCGTAGTACAGCTTTATCTTTCTGTCTAATGCTTATACGGATTACTCATAATATACTCATATCTGGTAACTATACGCTCATGGGCGTATACTGGTAACCAAAAGAGGTATTGATGGATTTAGACGAGCAACGATATACAGAACAGACAGCACTCCTTGATTATACACATCCTACTATCGCAGCACTCATCCAAAAGCAGGGCTGGATTACCCTCCCTTCCTCGAGCAGTCGTATTGCCGCAGTCTATACCTTTGTTCGTGATGCCATCCCCTTTGGGTATGGTGAGCACTTTGCAGTGCCTGCTTCACAGGTGATTGCCCAAGGTATGGGCAACTGCCTTACAAAGACCACGCTCCTGATGGCACTGCTTCGTGCAGTGGGAGTACCTTGCCGATTAAAAGCTGCTATGATCAGCAAGGTCATTCACCGTGGATTACTTGGTGAGGTCTCTTTCCTTTTCAGTCCACGACATCTGCACCATACATGGGTAGAATTATATTACCAAGATCAGTGGATTGAGGTCGGAGGACATATTGTTGACCGCCCCTATCTGGAAAAGCTCCAGCAAAAGTTTGCCAACTTTATCGGAAGCTTTTATGGCTACGGGATAGCCGTGACCCACTTCAGGAATCCCCCGATCAGTTGGGAGGAAGAGGAGACGGAGATCCAGAGTAAGGCGATCAGAGAGAGCCTTCACACCTTCAATGACCCTGATGCATTCTTTATCTCCCACCGGGAGGCAGAGCGAAGAACACACTCCCTGGCCTACAAACTGATCCTCCGGCCAAAGCTCAACCGTTCAATCAGGAAACTGAGAAATAGCTGAACAGTCTCTTTACCTGGGTTCTTCCTTCTCCCCCAATGTCGGTACAAAGTGCCTAAGGAACCCAGCTTTCTTGGAGCGGTACTTCACATAAAAATAGCCGGCAATACTGAAGGCAAGTGCTCCAATAAAATTAACAAATAAGTCTTCCATGGTATCGAAGAGCCCAATATCCAGGTACCCACCTACTCCCAATGGCTTTCCATTGACCACAACCTCTTCGATACCGCTTAAGGTGATAACCCTCTGGCTATTTGTTGGGTCTAAAGTGACTGAGCGAATGGTGGTAAGAACGGTATCCTTTTGCATATCCAAGCGAAAAACCACATCCATGAAGAACTCAAAGAACTCCCAAACCACACCAATGGTCATGGAGAAGCAGAAAGCAACAATGGAAACGAAGAAGGGAGAGAGCCGGATGGAGAACCGTTCATTCTGGTTGAGAATATCGACCAGAGAAAACCCGATTGCTGCTGCCAGGAATCCGTTGAAGGTGTGCAGTAGCGTATCCCAGAAGGGAAAGGTCACATAGTAGGAGCGCATTTCCCCCAGTATCTCAGCGGCAAAGATGAAGAAGAGGATGATGTTCTCCAAGGTGTCCGGTATGTCGATACGGGTGTTGGTTTCTATCAGGGAAGGAATGGCGAACAGGAAAAGGGTAAGCACACAAAGGAAAACATTCTCATAGTTCCGATTGAAGAGCTGGGCGACCAGTACCAAGACAACAATGAAACGTAGGACATAGTGCACGATTCTTGCACTATCCTTTTCCCGCAAGGCCTGGCGGAATGATTTCTTCTCTGGGGCTTTCCACTTCTTCATGCATAGCATTGTGAGGTGAGAAAGCGTGCCGGTCAATAGTGTCTTGCCCATCATAACCAGAAGCACATTACTAATCTTTCAAGGCATTTTTCCAATACAAACCATACAATTTCAGCGGTATCATAACTAATCGTTTTTCTAATCTATATTTACTTTCACCCCTGTACATGGTATCGTTTAATGGTTTAAGGAATCACTCTAACAACAGGTTACTATGCACACCTTCGTACCTTACACCCAAGTATGCTTGTTGGTAGAGCAATTCTTGCACAAGAGAGAATTTCGTCGGGAAAGCGAGATTGTCTCACAAATTTTTGCATAGGAAAATGGGAACCCAGGTATGGAAGAAACGTTGTACGAGGACGAAGGAATCAGCATAAGTGAGCTTATTGGCATTGTATTGAAGCATTTTAAACTGCTTCTGATCGTATTTGGTATCATCGTCCTTGCCTGTGTGGGATATATCTTGATGAATGATCCCACCTATACCGCAACAACCACGGTAAGCGTGGAGTCGATCAAGAACCTCACTGCCTGGAATACTTCCAGAGGTGATATCAGGAACATAACTACTGAACTCCAATTCCTCAGGCGTGATGAAACAGTCCGCAGTGCCTTAGGAAAGCTGAACCTTGCCTCCTACCAGAGAAAGGATGGCTCCACCTATGAAGACCTGCTCACTGATAAAAAGAAATTCAAAGGCCTGCAGGAAGCAATCACCACCAGTGAGATAAAGGACACCAATTCAGTCTCCATCTCACTTGAACACTCCAACCCAGTATTTGCCCAAGATTTTCTGAATGCTCTTACCAGTGAATTTTCTGCATCCCTCCTTGCCTTTGCAAATACTGACCTTACCTTGCAGCATGATGCCTTGGATAGGCAGTTGGAAGAGAGTACTACTCTTCTTGAATCAAGCAAGGCAGCATTAGCTGCTTTCCAGGAAGAGACGGACATTCTCTCTTTGGAAGCAAATAAATCGGCATATCAGCGAATTCTCTCCCTTATCCAGCTTCAGCTTGGTGAGGTTGCTGAAATTGCTCCTGAAACATCTTTGGAGGGAACTCTCCAATCTCTTGGGGTACAGGATGAGCAGACCCTTCTTTTAACCTCTCAGTATTCAGATGCTTATAGACAGTACCTATATGATGAAATCGCTCGATTGCTGGTACAATCAAATACATCTGAAGAGAACGTAGTACGTAACCCGGAACTGGAACTTGCTCTCACAGACTTGGAAGCACAATTCTCTGAGCTTTTCCGCTCCCAAGGATTCGAGGAACTTGATGCCCTTGCAAGAACGCGTAGCATCACATCAAGTGTGAAATTTTCAATCCTTAGTGGGTTGGAAAGCGAATATCTAAATAAGCTGAAAACTGTTACCAACCTCCAGCTCGAATACTCAGAACTCCGTAATGAGGTTTCCAGAGAGACCAGTACTTCCGTAAGTCTGACTTCTCAGATACGATCTCTTGACTCATTCCTTTCCTCAGAGCGTACTGCAATGCAGGAAGTGGAACCAGTGAAACTGGTAAATGAGGATGGGGAATCAAACAACCTCCTTATCCTGGCAGTGGGTGTACTGCTGGGAGCAGCACTTGCCTTGCTCGCCACACTGCTTGCTGAATACCTCTCCGACACAATTGACGATGAACAGTCCCTTACCAGAATACTGGGCAAAGAAGGAAAGCTGCTTACCACCATCCCCCCTGGAAGCAAGGATATCAATACCGAGATGGAAATACTCGAACATCCTGATTCAGCTGCAGGAAGTGCCTATACACACCTTGCAGGTATTATGATGTATGCCCCGAACACTAATGTGTTTACCCTGGGAAGCTTGAGTTATGGGGAAGGAACTTCCTATACCACACTCAATACAGCACTCTCCATGGTAAAGAGTGGAAAGAAGGTTCTTGTCATTGGTACCGCGAACGAGGGAATGAACTACCAACGCCTCTACGCAAAGATTACCAGCCATGTGGAAATCGCTTCAGCGGCCCACCTGAAAACCTTCTCTCTCGATAAGCCGTGTAAACCTGCTGGTGAAGACCCTGAACTTACCATTGCATCGATAGATGCAGGTCCAAAGGAGCTGGGGCAGATCCTCAACAGCCCACAGTTTGTTGAGTACCTTGGCAGTGTTTCCGCTGTCTTTGATGTGGTACTTATCGACGGACCAACCTTCCGCTCTGCCTCGAATCTGCTTGCAGTTTCTAGAGCCACCAATGGATTGATCCTGAACATCCGTAGCTTCATAGGGTCGCGTAAGATGCTCAAGGCGCTGCTTCACACCTTTGGACTCTGCGACCTGCCCCTCTCTGGTGTTGTACTGAATAATATTGCAGGGAAACCCTCCTATCAGGAGCGACAAGCTATCAAGGCACACGACAAGGCCCTGACTGCACTCATGTCCGGTAATGGGAGTGGTCGAGAAGTTAAGCTGTTGACGAAAGCTTCCTCCCGTTAAAAAGATACACTGTCCCTCCTCAGTTGAGGAGGGAACAGGAGAGCGTGCATGAAATACAGACTGTTGATGCAGGAACCCGAGAACACACTTCCTTCTACTCCCTTGCTGCTACAGGTGTTGCTCCCCTCCTATCTATTGCTACTGTTGCTTGATATTATTTTCACTATCCCCAATATAGCGATCATCTCTTTCATGCTCGCTTCCCTGTGTACCATTATGACTGTGGTAACCCAACGGAAAGCCATGGAATTGGTTGACTATCTTATCGGTGGTATGTTGGTCCTTCTCCTGATCTATGGAAAGGTCACCCAAGGGCCAGGAGTATCCCTCCTGGGTGGATTGGGTTACTCACTGGCAGGTTTCAGTATCGGCATACTGCTCATATACTCCAGCTGGTCCAAGAAAACCTTCCGGATTTTCTTCATCATCACCTCGGTGCTACTTGCCGTCGCAGTCTGCACGACCACGACAGACCTTCCCACCATTAGCGGCATCAAAAAGGCTCCCCTTACCTACATAGCAAGCATCATGTTCCTGGGAGAGGGGTTGCTCTATATCTCGGACTTTTACAACAAACGATACCGACCAGCCATTTGGCCGGCACTTGTATCCGTAGTACTTTCCTACTGTGCCAGAGGAAGAGCTGCGATCATCATATCAATGTTGTTTTTGGTGGTAATCATCATTATCAACATTCGCTTCATTGCCTATTACTATGTCGATTCTGGAACCCACTGGCTGAAGTACTATCGTCTCCCGCTTCTCCTTGCCTTGATCATGATCATCATAGCACTGGCACTCCTTGTCCCCCACCTCTATCGTTACTCTCAGTTTGGGAAATTGGGGTTTACCAATACAGGAAGACTCAGTGCAGCAACAAGTTTCCTGAATGAACTGACACCCAGGAAGCTGCTAAGTGGGTTCACCCCGTCCTTCCTGGCAAGCAGAGGCCTTCCAAACTCATACCTATGGATGATTGCAGCATTCGGAATCTTCGCTGCAATTCCCTTCCTGGCAATCCTCTTCAGCCTCTACCGCCTACTGCCTACCTCATCGCTGCTTTTCAGCCTTATGGTCATCCTATCGGCATACTTCCTTGGAGAGATGCTCTACCCCTTCAGCTATGGTGATATCCTCTTTATTCCCCTGGTCATCAGCGCATTCCACTCTGATAGGATCTACATCCCAGGCAAGCATGATGAACCGCCATTCTGGGACCGGTACTAAGAATGTTCACGTCCCTGAGGACTTTTTAACAAACCTGGGGAAACAGTACTCCCCCCGGTAGTTGGATGCATTGTACATGGGATATTTTACAGGGACATACGTCTTCTCACGCTCTGGTTGCTCCCTGTCCTGGGTGTACACCCATAGCTCCTTCTGGTCCCATACGATGATATCATCACGCTCATCACCGGTGACATCAAGTACTTCAGAGCACAGCTCAGGATGCCCATCATCAGGGAAGGAAACAACAACATCCCCCTCTCCATCCATCAAGCCTCCACTCTTCACATTTGCACTGAGCAGTATCAAATCCCGGGAAGAGCCATCCCAATTAACCGGAGCGATAACCGCTCCATTGCTACGCATCTCACGATGCCATAGCTCTTCACCCTTGCAGTTGTGCATATACACAATACCTTGGCTGCCCCAGTAGGTGGTAGTACAAATTTCCAATCCACGCTTATCAGGCAGGAAGTTCCCTACACTGATTCGCTGACCGTGACCGTTGATGGTCCGCTTAAGGATGGTACCATCAGGGCGAAGCAACATGAATCCTTCCCAGCCCGACACAATTGCCAGAAGGTCTTCCTCATCAGGATCGATTGGCCCGATAACGATCTCATCGGTATGGTCGGTGGAGATGGGAAGCTCCCAGAGAAGGTTCCCCTTACTGTCGATCATATTGTAACAGCTGAAAATCTCGTCCTTCCCGTCCTTGTTGAAATCATAGGCGTAGGGGAAGTGACCGGTATTGTTGTGGGAGAAGGTCCAGAGAAGATTCCCTTGGTTGTCATACAGCCAAAGGCGAGCATACCGATCCTTGACAAGCAAGTCACTGGGACGGTCCTTCCCTGATACATTCACAATCCTGATGGAATCGACATTGAGCCGGTCAAAGGCATGATGACCAAATTCCACCCCACATAGGGTATCAGCAGGCTCACTATTGAAGGGAGTGTCCATCTGGAACTTCACAGCTCCCGTCTTTCCATCGAGGAAGAAAATCTTGAAATCCCAGCTTGCAATGACCTCATCGGCACCATCACCATCTATATCATAGATCTGGAATGGAAGGTCGGTCGTGAGGTGGATAACATCCTCATCCTCTCTGCTCTCTCCTACCTGCCAGAGTACTTCTCCTGTCTCAAGGCTTACTGCGGTCAGGCAACTGATGAATGGATAGCGATCCTTGTATACACGCCTCTGATGCTGTGCAATGACAAAGAACTGCTCATCGGTTCCCGCAAGATGGCCAAAGCGGATCTGCCGCCCTGCTCCAAAGGACCCCAAACTGATCTTCCGATGCAGTTTCATCCCCGGATACTGTGATCTCTTCTGCTCCAAGCGTGTCTTCAGAGAACGTTTCTCCTCTTCGAGAATCCTTAGTGCCTTTTCACTCGTGTGCACACGGATGCTCTTGTACTGGGTGGGCATACACCCACAAAGGGCAATGGCACCACGCTCATAGCGACCATCTTCTGCGGTCAGGACAAGCACCCCTTCATGGAAAATGGAAATGGCCTTTTCTTCCAGTGTAATGACAAGGTGTTGAAAATCATCTGGAGACCAGGATAGGGAACACGCTCCTATCACCGTCCTATCAAGCAAGTCTACGCGATGAAGCTCAAGGCCCTCACGTGTGAAAAACAAACCATAGTGGCGTAAACTGCTCTGGTATCGAAACAAGACCCCACTATATAAGTCCGTGGAGAGTGGTCGTAGCGTTACCGTTAGCTGGTAATCGCGCCAATCGGTATCACCTGATACCAGGGTGGGAAGCGTACCCTTGGCCTCTGGCTCCTGGATTCGTGAAAGCTCCATGACATGGCAGCTATTCATGGAAGGATTGGTCACAATCCAGGTAGGCCCCTTATAGGTATAGTTGGCAACAGGGTCGTGCCATACACCCCGATACCCTTTATCAGGGTAGTAGTGATATTCCCCCATGGCAGAATGTTCTCTGTCGTAGGGGAAGGGGCCGAGTGAGAAAGAAGAGAAATCCTCTTCGAACAGTAGTATATCGTTCACTTGAATCTCCTAATTTACCAATGAAGCAGGGCATCTACATCAACAGGAAGCCCACTGGCGATTGACTTGTTTGCTGCAATACCGGTAAGAATCGAGCGGATACCATCCCTGTGGTCCGCACTCCTGGAAAGGGGGTCATGAGGAGGGCTCTCCAGGAAAATATCATCCAGCATGGCAGGGTCTCCCCCACCGTGCCCTCCTTCCCGGGTCTCGACCTCAACTTCATAGGGAGTATCGAGCAAGGGACAGACCCTGACCTTATGATAGACCGTAGCCCCTTCGTCGCACTGTTTCCCCCCTGCATTGATGTAGGGCTTCTCCAGTGCGGTGTATTCAATCCTTCCCTTCGAACCGTTGATAGCCACGTTGAACCCTTCCCAAGGAAGGTAGGTATTCAAGGAGTACGAGAGCATTGCTCCGCTCTTGTAACGAACAAGGGCAGCCATGGTGTCCTCGATGCTGATATCATCTGAGAAGACGGAGCGGTCACGGATATAACCGCTCTCCTCTTCGGCATCCAGGTAGAGCCCCTTGAGCGTGGGGTTGCTTTCCAGGTCGATGGCAAAGGGGTCATGCTTGGCCACCTCACTTCCATGACAGCGGTAGTAGAACTGCGTTACACCCCGCTTCTCTGCAGCTGCCTGCCCATAGAAGTTCAAATCCCCATACGCAAAGACGGTCTTTGGCTGGGTGCCCAACCAAAAATTGACCAGGTCGAAGTGATGGGTACTCTTGTGTACCAATAAGCCTCCGCTGTTCTGTTTGTTTCTATGCCAACGCCTGTAGTAATCTGCCCCATGCTGGGTGTTGAGCAACCATTCAAAGTGTACGGAAAAGACCTTTCCAATGGTTCCTTGGGTGATCAACTCCCTGATCTTCGAATGATGGGGAGCGTAGCGATAGTTGAAGGTCACCCTGATTGTCTTGCCATACTGCTTCTGGGCGTCAATTATTGCCTGTGCTTTTTCGCTGTCTGTGGTAATGGGTTTTTCACTGATAACGTCACAACCCAACTCCATCGCCTTGATGATGTACTGGTCATGGGTCCTGTCCACTGAGGTTACAATGATTACATCAGGCCTCTGTTCCTTGACCATCTGGGTAAATTGATCACTCTTGTAGGTCGGCACCGGAGGGTGCCCACATTGGTCCTTAAGGATGGTATTTGAGTAATCCATCCTTTTTTGGCTCATATCACAAAAAGCGACCAACTCGCTTGAATCCTGGTATCGGGTGGCGATTGCCTCGTAGAACATGCGGGCCCGTCCTCCGGTTCCCACCTGTGCATATCGTTTTTTCTTCATGCCATGACTCCTGTTTGCACAGAAGTATACGCCCTATACAGGGCCTTGTCGTTGGCAGAATAAGAAGAGAATTTGTCTTTTTTCGTAGATTAGTAATCAGTACGGGTTGTGAGTCGTACCTTGGATATATACTCAGAGGGAGCAATGCCTCCATGTTGCTTGAAAAACCGGGAAAAGTACTGCAGATTCTCAAACCCTAGGCTAAAACCAATCTCACTCAGCGTCTGTTCCGTATTCTGGATCAAGAACAGGGCTTTCTCAAACTTCATCAGATTTATGTACTTGATCGCAGATAATCCTGTCTGCTTCTTGATCACACGGTAGAGATAATCCTGGTTATATCCACAACTCTGGGCCATCTCATGGACACTGAAAGAGAGGTCAAGATGTGCATCAATGTACTTGTCAACCATGTTCAAGAGCTCAGACTTACCGGAGAGAGAGCTTTCCCGAAGTTGGTGGATGGGACTCGATTCATAAATGGGCAAGGAGTGTTCGAGGCAGAGCCGGTTCATCGAGAGCAAGCACTCCATCAGCAAGGCAGAGGACATCGCTCGATAATGCAATGCTTTACGTTGCCCTTCCAGCACAATCCTGCTGAGCAAGCTGTAGATCTGGTTCTCCCGGTCTCTAAACTTGGTCTCAATACCCAGCAACACTTCATCCACATGAGGGTCAGAAGCGGCAAACTTCACCTCAAGCATCTTTACCCCTTCCTTACTGGTGGCTTGGAAGGCATGGCGACGGCCTTGCTTGCAGAACACAATATCACCTGCTTCCAATGCATAGGCCTTCCCATCGAACCAGTTTGTGGCGGTTCCTGCGTATACCAGCTGGACTTGGTAATCGCTCACATGGTAGTGTTCAGCCTTTCCCTCCCCCTGTTTGTAATAGAACCGACCGGAGGATGTAATTCTTACATACATCAGGAACCTCTCTCTGTTTATTGTCTTTGCTCATTCTAGGAGAGGAGGCTCTTGTTAAACAAGACCGTACATACGAAAAAGGATAACTATTTTTCTCTTTATGCTAACGACTGGATAAAAAAGGACTCATATACTTTGCTACAAAGAGGCCGAATGTTTTTGGCCTTATCACCTTAAGGAGGATTCCTATGTTGCACACCAAGCGTTTCTTGCTGACCCTCGTAGCATTGGTCCTCTGTCTTGCATTCGTAAGCGCAGCAGGACAGAAGGACAGCCAGAGCGAGGGAAAAGCTACCATCACCCTTGCCACTGCAGACAATACCTATGGTTTGAGTACCGACCCTGAGCTGCAGGGAGCCATTACTGACTTGATCGAGTCAAAGACTGACACCATCATCGAACCGATCATTCCACCCCTTGCCTCATACACCGACAAGCTTGCCACATTGGTAAACAGTGGGGATATACCCGATCTGTTTGTCGTTGCCCAGGCAATGACCAAGATCCCGACCATGGTTGCCCGTGAGCAGATTCTTGACCTGACTGACTACATCAAGAACAGCCCGGCACTCAGCCAGCTCGACCCTTCCCTGTTCAAGGACCTGCAGATTGATGGAAAGACCTACTTTGTACCGTACAACTACCCCAAGAGCAAAGCCATCTTCATCAGAAAGGACCTGATGGAGCAGTACGGAGTTGAACTCAGCTCAACCCCGACCGCTGAAGAGTTCCGCCGCGAAATGGGTAAGTTTGTTGGTAGTGGGATTATCCCCTTCAACTTCCCCAAATGGGTCGATAACTTCCAGTTCTTCTACAACTCATTCGGCGCATGGGGTGGTGTCTATGAGAAGGATGGCCAGTTCATCGATGGTTTCCAGACTGAAGAGATGAAGAATGCCCTTGCCTACCTCCGCCAGCTCTATAAGGATGGCGTTCTCAACCAGGAGTTCATCACAACCGAGAATAGTGGCATGAGAGAGAAGACCTATACTGCCCAGGCAGCCAGCTCAATCGACTATGTAACCAACTATATCAACTATGTACAGAACACCACCGCTGCCAACAAGTACACCGAGATGCACCTGGTTTACAAGATTGTTGGTCCTGAGGGGTATGGTGGCAGCTTGAATGAAGCAACACAGACTGCATTCGTTGTTTCCTCCAAGACCAAGAACCCAGAGGCTGTTGTTCGTGTCCTTGAGACCATCGTAACCGACCCTGAAGTGTATCCTGCTTTCTTCGGTATTGGTCTTGAAGGCAAGCACTTCACCCTCAATGCAGACGGACAGATTGAAGCCACTCCAAAAGCTGCCAACAGCGGTTACAAGTACACCTTGAACTATCTCAGTGATTCCTTTGTTGACATCGATATTGAGAACCTGCCCTTCAAGCTTTCTCCTGCTCTTGAGCAGGGCTTGCCCAAGCAGATCGAGCATATCAAGGCAATGCAGGCCAACCTTGGCCCGAACCATGCTGCTGATGTACCGGTGGGCGTCTCTGTTGCTTATGACCGCGTAGCTCCTTCCATCAAGAGCACCCGTGAGTCAATTGCAACCAAGATCATCGTAGGTACCGTCTCTCTTGAAGAGGGCTTGGCCGAATACGAGAACTTCTGGAACTCGATCAATGGCCCAACCATTCTTGAGGAACTGAACGCAGCTCGTTAATCTACGCGTATTATCGTTGCATATCGGTTTCCAGGCACCTCTGGAAACCGATTCTTTCGGACTCCCCCAGCGAGAACACCATGACTGATACTGCACAGACACTTGTACAACAGATGACCGTACCAGAAATGATAAGCCAACTCAGGCATGATGCTCCAGCAATTCCTCGCCTGGGGATTCCTGCTTACAACTGGTGGAACGAAGGACTTCATGGGGCTGCTCGAAGCGGAACAGCTACCGTATTCCCCCAAGCCATCGCCCTGGCATCACTCTTTGACCCTGAACTGCTCTTCTCTATTGCACAGGTTATCTCCACAGAACAACGGGCAAAGTATAATCTCTATAACAGAGAACATGATCATGATATCTACAAGGGACTGACCGTCTGGTCTCCCAATATCAATATATTCCGTGACCCCAGGTGGGGGCGTGGGCAGGAAACCTTTGGGGAAGATCCATACCTGACTTCCCGCTTGGCAGTCTCCTTCATACAAGGCTTGCAAGGCTCAGAAGACATACTCAAGACGGCAAGCTGCGTAAAGCATCTGGCCGCCCATAGCGGGCCAGAACCGGAAAGGCACTCCTTCAACGCGGTGGTAAGCAAAAAGGACCTCAATGAAACGTATCTTCCAGCGTTCAAGGCAGCCGTCCAGGAAGCTGGGGTCGATGCAGTCATGGGTGCCTACAGCGCTCTCAATGGGGAACCCTGCTGTGGAAGCCCGACTCTTATCAAACAGCTCTTACGCGATACATGGGGTTTCAAGGGGATGTATATCTCTGACTGCTGGGCGATTAGGGATTTCCATCTCAACCATAAGGTCACCAAAAACGAAGAGGAATCGGCAGCTCTTGCGCTGCATAGTGGCTGTGACCTGAATTGCGGATGTTCCTATCGCAGCCTTGAGAAGGCTTTTCAGAAAGGGTATATCACCATGGAGGAGATCAGGACCGCTACTCAGAGGGTATTCAACACCCGCTTCCGTCTGGGGATGTTCGATGAACAAACTCCATACGACAACCTAGGCCTTTCTGACATCGATAGCGAGGAGCATGCAGAGCTTGCCCTTGAAGCTTCCCGCCGCTCCTTGGTCCTGCTCAAGAATGAATCAATACTTCCCCTCAACCGGGAGAGGACAAGAAGCATTGCAGTCATCGGACCAAATGCCGATAGCAGAAAAGTCCTGTGGGGAAACTACCATGGGACATCTTCCCGCTACACAACGGTCCTCGAAGGTCTCCGTATGGTTGCAGGGAACACAATACGTATTAACTATAGCGAAGGATCTTCCCTCACAAAGGAGCGTGTTGAACGATTGGCAAAGGAAGACGACAGGCTCAGTGAGGCTGCATTCATGGCCCGTCAAAGCGATGTCACTGTCCTTTGCCTTGGTCTGGATGAGACGGTGGAAGGAGAGATGAGGGATGATGGAAATGGAGGCTGGGCAGGTGATAAAAAGGATCTCAGGCTTCCTCTCTGTCAACAAAAGCTCCTGAGGGCTGTTGCTGAAACCGAAAAACCTGTCATCGTAGTACTGCTCTCAGGAGGAGCAATCGATCCAGAGATTGAGCAGTATGAGAATGTACAGGCCCTCATCCAGGGTTGGTACCCTGGACAAGAGGGTGGAAGGGCCATTGCAGAGTTGCTATTTGGTATGTTCAGTCCCTCTGGGAAGCTTCCTGTTACCTTCTACCGTAGCAGTGCCGAGCTCCCTCCATTCACTGACTATTCCATGCAGAAGAGGACCTACCGGTATTGCGAGCAGGGGGATGTACTCTACCCCTTTGGATTCGGTCTTTCCTATGCTTCGTTTGCCTATAGCATAGTAGGCATAGCGGTACATGAGGACGGGACTGTGAACGTACGGGTAAGTATCACCAATACTACAGAAACACCAAGCAGAACGGTACTTGAGCTCTATCTGGAAAGTTCCCACCCCGATTTTCCCCCTCACCCAGTACTCTGTGGTATAAAAAGTGTGTTCTTGAAGTCTTTTGAACAGAAAGAGGTTGTACTTCTCCTGGAACAAAGCCAATGTACTGCAGTAGACAATCAAGGCAATAGAAACGACATACACGGGACCTTCACACTCTATGCGGGTGGAAGTCAACCTGATGCGACCAGCAGGCACCTTGGAGCAGACAAGGTAGCCAGCACTACATTCGTATATTAAGGAGTCATGGCATGGCAAATAAACCGATGATGCTACGAACCAAACCACCCCTTTGGACAAGGATCAAGACACAGAAGTTCTTGCTCCTCATGTTGGTACCAGGGGTAATCTGGTACTTGGTGTTCAAGTATATCCCGCTTCTGGGTCTCAGTTTGGGATTCACTGATTATGGATTCAGGTCAACGGTATCCTTTGTGGGTCTGGATAACTTCAAGCGTTTGCTCTCCTCCACCATTTTCTGGAATGCATTTCGCAATACCCTGATCATCAGCCTGGCAAATGTAATTTTCTATTTTCCTGCACCTTTGGTTGTAGCATTGCTGATCAATGAACTGAAAAGCCTGAAAATGAAGAGGACGATCCAGTTCCTGATCTATATCCCCTATTTCTTCAGTTGGGTTGTGGTAGGAAGTATTTTCGTAAACTTGCTCTCTCCGTCCTCAGGGCTGATAAACAACATCATCACCAAGTTTGGGGGAGAACCCATCTACTTCATGGCAAGTGCAAAGTTCTTCCGTCCTGTCCTGATCAGTTCCTATATCTGGCGGCAGATGGGATACGGGGCAGTCATCTATGTGGCAAGTCTTACCACGGTACAACCGGAGCTGTATGAAGCAGCCACCATCGATGGAGCAGGGCATTGGGGAAGATTGGTCCATGTAACCCTTCCTGCGATTCGCTCCACCATTGTGACCATGTTGTTGCTCAATCTCAGTCATGTGTTGCTGATATTCGAACAGGTGCTGGTCATGTACAATGCAGCAGTCTATGACGTTGCCGATGTACTGCAGACCTATGTATTCCGCGAAGGGGTACTTGCAGGCGACCTGGGATATTCAATTGCTGTGGGCATGTTTACGTCCATCGTAAGCCTTACGCTGGTGCTGTCAACCAACAAGATCAGCGCAAAGTTCCTCGACGAACCCATCCTGTAGGAGAATCATCATGGCAAAGACTGTTCAGAATTCAATTAGAGAAACACGGGGAAGAAAAATCTTCCGTCTTATCAACGCACTCTTGCTTGCGTTCATCTGCCTGATATTCATCATCCCGATCTGGAATGTACTCATCACCTCGGTAGCAAAGGATGTGGATGTGATGGGGACCGACTATCTGTTGGTACCCCACTCATTCACACTGCAGAACTATTGGAGGGTGCTCAACAGCGGCTACATGGGAGCTTTCAAGAACTCTCTCTTTGTTGCCTTCTTCGGCACGTTGGTCTCCATGCTGATTACCGTACCCATGGGCTTTGCACTTGCCCAAAAGCATCTCATTGGTCGTTCGATCCTCATGAAGGCAATTGTCTTCACGATGGTATTTGATGCAGGTATCATGCCTTTCTATATTGTGGTACGGTCCCTTGGTCTTATCAACAGTATGGGAGCGATTATCTTTCCTGTGGCAATTTCCACGTTCAATTTGATCATCATCAAGAACTATATGGGCAGTATTCCCGTCTCACTGCTGGAGAGTGCTACCCTGGACGGATGCAACGACCTCATGATTCTCCAGAAAATTGTCCTGCCTCTCTCAGTCTCCATCATTTCAGCGGTAACTTTGTTCTACTTTGTCAGCTACTGGAACCGATACTTCGAGGTGATCATGTTCATCAACGACAGCCGCAAGTACACCTTACAGGTGGTCTTGCGCTCCCTGATGTTCGAGTCCGATGAATCCCTTGGTGGTGGCCAGTATGTCTACAACAACCTGAAGATGGCGGTCATGGTCCTGGGAATGCTCCCCGTTCTCATCATCTATCCTTTTGTACAGAGACACTTCGTCTCTGGCTTGATGCTTGGTGGAGTAAAGGGTTAACCACAAGAGAGAAGCCCTACTGGTTCCCGGCGGGAACTGGTGGGGTTCGATACTGTACTAATTAGTTACTATCTGTATACATACTTCAGTATCAGCTAATCCTATTTAAAAGCGACACGTACAAATATCAACATGCTACTGCTGTATTTTGTACACTGCAGTAACTATTATTTGAGAAAAGTGGTTACTGCATCCACCATTATTTCGATTTTTTGGTTACTCTGCTAACCATTGTATAATTTCAGATACTTAAAAACTTGCCAAAAGCACCCTAAAACAAGCACTTTCTTATCCAAATTTTAATTGCAGAAGCTTATCCTGCAAAATTTGTAGAACGATACTACATATACCTGTGGGAACTTCCCATCCAAACAAAGCCTAACCAGCAATCAGTTGCAGATGATTATGAAATTTTCTTGATCTTCAGTAATAATTGGCTGATTATCCTATGCAATGTATGTGCATTGTATTGCCTATATCACTTGGGAATGATAGAATTCCAATAGGGAGAAACTATATGGCTAGTACAACAATCAGTTTGAGAACGGATACGGAACTAAAGGCTCAGGCCGAGGAAATCCTCAATCAACTTGGAATGACACTGAATGGAACCTTCAACATGCTTCTTCATCAGATTGTGAGGGAAAAGTCAGTGCCATTAAGTTTGTCTCTGGCCTCCGAAAATTCAATGTATGCAGATTTGCTTGTTGCAGAAGATGAACGTATAAACGGGTATGTCGGCAGAAGTGGAGATGAAATCCTTAAGGATTTTGACTTGATTGTGGCAGAGGCAGAAGCCAAATATGGGGTATGAAGTTATTGTCTCCAGAAAAGCCGATGAAATGCTTGTCAGTCACGTAAGATTCCTTGCCCAAGTGAGCATCCCTGCTGCTAAAGTATTGAGAAATGAGTTCTGTTCTGTTCTTGTTGCGTTGAAGGATAATCCCTTCCAATTCCAACTGGAAGAGGATCTTGGATTACCCAGCGGAAAATACAGACAGGTTGTTTTCGCTAAAATGTACAAGGCGGTCTTCTCGGTTTTTGAAAATAGCGTGTTTATTGATGCCATCATTGGTTGCAGACAATCAATGTGACCATGACATGCAGATGCAATACTACTCCCTTATGCGCTCCCTCTCCCTGCTCAGGATGAAAATGCAGAGCATCCGACTTCATTGAGTGCAGAAAAGGAATCGAGATGTACAGAGCTATCTTTTACATAGGTATTGTTTGCAATTCTGAGAGTGGTGCAACTTCCCCTCTAGGGACATCCGATGAAAACAAGGGATGAGACTACCTTATTTAATCTCTTAAACAAGACATAAATCCTGTCCAACAGCTCGTAAATTTTCTATTTTGTTGAACAAGTAGAGAAAATTCTCTGCCTTACCTTGTAAAAGCTTTGACAATCAAGGGTTTTCTTAATAGTATATATGATATATCATCTATATAATAAGGAGCACGCTATGCATGAACCACTATCGCACTATATGAAAGTCGGCCTTATTCACTTCATGGCATATCCAGTAAGTAATGGGAAAGGGCCAGTTGCAGAAACCTTCCGGAACATCTGCCTGGACCCCTTCTTTGAAGTGGCAGAGATTACCTGGATTCAGGACCCGGAAGTACGGGCACAAGTCAAGCAGATGAAAGAAGTCTCACACCTCTCAGTCACCTTTGGTGCTCAGCCATGCCTCCTCTCCCAGAAGCTGAACATCAATGACCTGGATGAACAAAAACGGATGAAAGCCCTTCAGCAGCTGAAAGCCAATGTTGATGAAGCCTACGAGATGGGAGCAACCGCTCTTGCCTTCCTCAGTGGACCCTATGCACAGGAAACACAGGAAGCGTCATACAAGGCACTTGTCTCTTCTACAAAAGAACTCTGCGCCTATGCTGCTTCAAAAGGATCTTTGAAAATTGCCCTTGAAGTTTTTGACTACGACATAGACAAGAAAAGTCTTATAGGACCTGCTGACTTGGCTTCCCGATTTGCAAAAGAAATTCGCCAAGACTACCCTGAGTTCGGACTCATGGTTGACCTGAGCCATATCCCACTCCTGCATGAAACCATTGAGGAATCACTTGATCCTGTGAAGGAGTATATAGTGCATGCCCATATGGGCAACTGTGTAATGAAAGATCCCTCACTACCAGGGTATGGGGATCAACACCCCCGCTTTGGATTCCCAAACAGTGAAAACGACGTAGAAGAGCTAGCCGCTTACTTGGAGTATCTGCTGTCAATCGGTTTCCTGAATAAAGAGAACAGGCCAGTTGTCAGCTTCGAGGTAAAACCACAAGAGGGAGAAGATCCTGAATTGGTCATTGCGAACGCCAAACGAACGCTACTTCGCGCTTGGGCTCATGTCACAACCAAAGATTAACTAGAAATATCTCCGGTTTGGCCTTATCATGGTAACGATACCTGAAGGAAGAAAAGGATGAGCAGATGATACGTAAAAGCGACCAATTGTACCAAACAGCAGCAGAAAAGGCTTATGAAGCGATAAGCGAAAAGATTATCAGCGGAGAATATGAGCCAGGAAAGCGATTGGTCCGTCGTCAGCTCGCTCAAGAGCTCGGTATGAGTGCAATACCCATCCTGGAGGCAATGAAACGCCTGGAACAGGATGGCTTGATCGAGTACCGAGCCCATTGGGGATCCATCGTTACCATTCCTACCATTGAACGTGTCATGGATATGTTCACCATGAGAGAAGCCCTTGAATGCCAAGTAGCAAGAATACTTGCAGTCAAAGCCACAGAAGAGCAGCAAGAACAGCTCCTCTCCTTGGCAAAAGAGTTGGATAAGGTCCGCTATGAGGGGACTGATACAGAAGCAGTGACCCACCTTCATATCAAGTTACACTTGGAGATGGCAGAATTCACTGGATTCCCTTCATTGCTGGCAGGATTACAGAAAAACAACTTCCAGTGGCTGATCTTCAATGCCACAAGGTCCAGGAGGCTACGGGCTAATATCCAACCCTATTGGCACGAAAGCCTTCTGAAGCAAATTTTCCAACATGACCCCGATCACGCAGAGAAAAAGATGCGGGAACATATCTACGATGCATACAACCCCATTCTGGAGGACCTGCAGCAGATTCACTGATTCGCTGATTCCAGCAACGCTGGGAAAAAACATAGTATAATTGATATATCAATTATATCGCATATATTTTCTTTACTTCGCAGGGAGGAATTACCAATGTCTCGATTGTTTTCAACACATCAAAAAAGTCTTGCTTACTGGGAAAAAACAGCTGATCTCGTTGATCAGTTCATCGACATTCCCCTCAACTATCGTCAGAGCGGGCACCCTGGGGGTTCTCGCTCCAAAGTCCACATGCTACTCTCCCTGATGCTCAGCGGAGCAATGCGCTGGGATATCAGGGATAGTGATAAACGCTTTTCTGATAAATTCATCCTTGGCTGTGGTCACACCATCCCCTTGGTCTATGCTACCCTTGCAGTGCTCAATGAAGCACTCAGGATCAAGTATGAGGAGACGAAGGATCCCAAGTACCTGGTCAAGGGAGGAAGCGAGAGAACCCTGCTCTGGGAAGACCTGCTTGGATTCAGGCACCATGGAGGACTCTCAGGACATGCTGAGGCAACAGGAAAGACATCCTTCCTGCAGACCAACACCGGACCCTCGGGGCATGGAACCCCTGTAGCAGCAGGAACCGCGTTTGCATTGAAGCGAGCCGGAGCTGGAGAAGTACAGGTATTCATCTTTGAGGGAGAGGGTGGACTTACCCCAGGGGCAACCCATGAGACGCTCAATACTGCCTGGGGACTGGCCTTGGACAACCTGCACTTCCTGGTTGACTGGAACGACTTTGGCATCGATGGCCATACTACGAGTAGTGTAGTTCCAGGAACCCCTGAAGACTGGTTTGCTCCCCATGGATGGAGAGTATGTGGAACCGAACAAGGTTCTGACTTTGCCTCGGTAACCGAGGTTCTCAAAACCCTAATTGCCGCTGACGAACAGCAAAAGCGCCCCTCGATGGCTTGGTTCAAGACCCGTAAAGGAAGAGGCTACGGAAAGTATGATGCAGCATCCCACGGTGCTCCGCATGCAATGAACAGCCCTGCCTATTGGGAACTAAGAAAGTCTTTTGCCGAAAAGTATGGAGCCAAGTTTATCAACATCGATGGCTCCGCTCCATCAGACGAAAAAACACTGCAAGAGGAATTCCGTGCCAACCTGGAGGCTGTCGTCGCTGTCATGAAGGCAGATACTGAGCTTACCAGCTACCTAGCCGATCGCCTGGTGGAGATCGGAAACTCTGTACCTGAAACACTCCCTACCTATCGTTTACAGGAGAGCTCCCCCTTTGATGACCCGCAGTTCTGGGATACATCGACTTACCCAGAAAGCCTGTGGGCAAAACCAGGTGAGAGCAAGGCGAACAGGGCGGCAATGGGAGCTTGGGGTGCATACATCAATGCACTGGGAAGAAAACAGTACAATCGTCCGCTCTTCCTTGCAGCCTCTGCTGACCTCAGTGGTTCTACAAACCTCTCTGGGTTTGGTTCTGACTGGGAAGACACGAAAGGATATGGTTGGTATGAACGTGTTGGCAGTGATGAGGGAGTCATGGCTCCAACTGAGATTACCGAATTCACCAACGCTGGTATCATGGCAGCTGTTGCAGGCTTGAACTTAAGCGAATCCCCCAAGACCTCATTTGATGGGTTCTACGGGGCTGTTTCAACCTATGCCTCCTTCTCCTATCTGAAATATGGTCCAATGCGTCTGTTCAGCCAGTACGCACAGGACAGTGATGTAAAGGTGGGAAAGGTGCTTTGGGTTGGTGCCCACTCGGGTCCTGAGACGGCCGATGACAGCAGGACTCACTTCGGGATCTTCTCGGTAGGAGTACATCAACTGTTCCCAAAGAACCATATGATCACACTCCACCCCTGGGATTACAATGAGGTTCCTGTCCTTCTGGCTGAAGCTTTCAAGAGTGATATTCCCATTATCTCACTGTTTGTCACCCGCCCGGCATACCCCATCCCTGATCGTGAGAAACTCGGTATACCCTCTCACTTTGCAGCAGCGAAGGGAGCATATATCCTCAGGGATTATGAGGAAGGAAAAGAGAGAGGAGGAACCTTGTATGTACAGGGAACCAGTGCCGTGCACAGTATTCTCTCTCTCCTGCCTGTCCTGAAAGAGAAACAGCTGAATGTGAAGATTGTCTGTGTAACAAGCACTGAGTTGTTTGCAATGCAAGACTCAGCCTATCGCGAGACAATCATATCTCCTGCAGATCGTGTGGATTCCACCTTCATCACCACCCAGACAAAACGGACCATGGCGGACTGGGTCTTCAATTCACTGAGTGAAGAATACTCACTCTCGAGTGACCATGATGACCGTTGGAGAAGCGGTGGTAATCTGGATGAAGTGCTTGATGAAGCACACCTGAGTCCCGAGTGGATCCTCAAGTATGTTGAGCGCTTCGCTTCAGAAAGATCGGAAAGAATGTCGCAACTAACAAATCAACTCAACCAGGCGTTGGGTAAATAATAAGGATTTTAACATGGCTGTAAAAGAATTACGGAATGGAGAAGCAGTAGTAGGTACCATGATTCGCATGGTACGGAACCCTGGGATTGTCTTGCTGGCAGCAAATGCCGGTCTCGATTTTGTCATGTTTGACATGGAACATGGCGCATTCAATTTTGAGACCATTGCAGACGCTGCATCAATGGCACGGACACGGGGTATTGATTGCTTTGTACGAGTTCCTGAACTTTCAAAGGGAAATGTTTCAAGATGCTTGGACTGTGGAGTTACCGGCATCATGGTTCCCATGATCAGGAACGGGGAAGAAGCCCAGAAACTTGCCAATTGGGCAAAGTTCGCTCCCACTGGAGAGCGCGGCCTTGGAGGCAATGGAGCTCATACTGGGTACCTGGATGCTTCCAAGGATCCTCTCGCCTTTATGGAAGAGGAGAACAAGAAGATCCTGACCATTGCACAGATTGAATTGAAAGAAGCAATTGAGCATATTGATGAAATTGCTGCAGTAGAGGGAATCGATGCACTCTTGATTGGACCGGCAGATCTTTCCAACTCCTACGGCATTAGCGGACAATTCAACCACCCTATCATGGATGAAGCCATCCAGAAGGTTGCTGAAGCGGCAAAGAAGCATGGCAAGGTATTCGGCTTCCACGCTGGAGAAGCACTCACCAGAAAGTGGATCCCCTCTGGCCTGAAACTCAGGATGAGCAATATGGATATCAACCTATTGGCAAATGCCATGAAAGAAATCAACTCACTGAGAGACTAGTTTAAGAGTCCAGGGTACAGAGAAAGCTGCTTTGCTTCCATGCAAGGCAGCTTTCTTTATATCTCTCACTGAATCAGATGTGTTGTCATCAGCCGAGGAATCATAAACAGCACGTATGGAATATCCATTAAGGATAGAAAAGACTGCCCCATCCAGAAGGACGGGTCAGCCTTATACAACAAAAGGATACAATCAGGCCTTTACGCGCTTCCGTTTCCGACTTGGCAGTATCGGTTTATATTTAGTGGCTTTAACGAAAAAGATAAGAAACACAAACATACCAATACCTGCAAAGTCTGCTGTCATCTGAGGAAGCAGTAGCAATACCCCTGTAAGGATGAAAAGGGCCTCTTCAATAACATTCAGATTTCTCAGGTAGTAGTGTTCCATAACAAAGCTGAAGACAACCAATCCAAGAGCTGCAGAGAATATGGCCAGGAAAATCTCAAATGGAGTACGACCAACCCATGATATCGGTGAGATGGGAGAAGTAGCAACCAGAATAGGGATGATATAGAGGCCTTTGGCTGTCTTCCAACCCTGAATTGCAGTCTTCCATGGATTGGAACCGGCAATGCCTGCAGCAGCATAGGAACTGATACAGACCGGTGGAGTAACCTCGCTATCAATTGCATACCAGAAACAGATCAGGTGGGCAATGAGCAACGGTACACCAAGCTGCTCCAATGCTCCTGCTGCAACTACCGCAACAATGAGATAAGATGCAGTGATAGGGCTTCCCATTCCCAAGAAGAAGGAGGTAATTGCAACCAATACAATAGCCAGCAGAACATTACCTTGAGAGGCACCCACAATCAACGCAGTAAATTTTACCGCAGCCCCTGTTGTGACAATTGCACCAACAATGATTCCAGCTGAAGCACAAGCCATGGCTACAGAGAGAGCCGAGAAGCCACTTTTCTTCAATCCATCAAGTATTTTGACAGCTAATTCCTTTGCTGAGGTTTCCTTCGGTTTGAGAAGGAAGCTTAACATGATGAGCAACACCATTGAATATGCTGCACTCGCACCTGGGCTGAATCCTTTCAACAAGGAGAACAGCATCACAAGGATGGGAAGCATTAACTGAATGGAGGTAAGAATCCACTCTTTCTTGGTGACCCCATCCAACATATCATATTCTTCTACCGGGATTGGTTGCAGATTCATCTTTCCAGAAATTGCCACGATCATGGCTCCGACAGAAAGGACATACAATAAAGCAGGAATGAAACCATTCTTGATAACTTCCAGATAGGGAATACCAAGCATACCTGCCATGACAAAGGCACCGGCTCCCATGACTGGAGGCATCCACTGACCTCCAGCTGAGGCAGCAACCTCAAAACCTGCAGCAACTTCACTCTTATACCCTGCTTTCTTCATCAAGGGGATGGTAAAGTTACCTGTAGTTGTGACATTGGCAGCGGCACTTCCACTGATCATACCAAGCAAGGTACTGGAGATTAGGGCAACCAAACCAGGGCCACTTCTAAATCGTTTCGTAAGTCTGATCGATACAAGCAAGAAATAGTTGATAATTCCAGTGGTTTGCAGAATGCTGCCGAAAGCGATAAAAAGAATGACAAAATCAACGATGGTTCCCAAAGGAGTTCCCCATACGCCCCTACCACCTGTAGCGAGTGCGAATGAGGTCTCTGCCCAAGAATAATTTTCATGCTTGAGAATTCGAATCGGGAAACCTTCACCTATCATCATATATAGGATAAAGATGACAGTAATAATGACTAGAGGAAGACCTGTTTTTCTTCTCGTCAGATCCAAGACAACTACAAGCAACATAGTGCAGAAAATCACATCAATAGGAGTACCCTGCATCATTCGGGAAGGAAGGTATTTCCAGAGCCAAATCAGATACACCGTTGAGATAATGCCCATAAGTATAAAAATTGTGTTGATGGCACTACTGAGAATACCTTTCGCATTCTTCCAAGGCTTCGTGGTAAGATAAACAATGATCATAAGCAAGAGAAAGGTGAGTTGTCTTGCAATGATTGTAGGAACTAAAGTTGTGAATGGCAGAGAACGGTATAGCGCAAAAAAAACTACCAACAAAGACGCATATCCTGCAATTCGTTGAGAGAGAGACTCCCCTTTTTTCATGTTCATTACTCCTCAAGGTAAATATCAAAAAGAATGGCAATCACCACTGCAACAACAGAAGTGATTGCCAATTAAAATTTGGAATTAGTCCAGGACTACACCAATCTCATCATAGAACTTCTTGGCACCATCATGGAGCTCAAGAAGACTGATCTTCTCGATGTAAGAGGGGAAACCTGCTTCGTTGAATGCCCTGTGGGTAGAAATCAAGGTTCCATCATTAAGCCTATCATACAGTACCTTACACATCTGATAGACCACATCATCACTCATGGATGCCTGTACAGTCAGGAAGTCCTGGGTGAACGGTACGGAAGTCTCAGGCTGGCCCTTGTATGCACCCTGTGCAATTGTTCCACCTACATAGAACGGGTACTTAGCTGACAACTTGGAGATTGTATCCTCCTTCATTGCCAAGAGACGGATTCCACCATTCTCGAACTCTTCCTCGAAAGCACCAGCTCCCAAACCGATCCACTCAACGACTGCATCAATCTGTCCGGTACGAAGAGCATCGAAGGCATCATAGTCAGCGATGTACTCTTTCTTGAAATCCTTTTCGTAATCCCATCCCATCACATCACAGATCATGGGAAGAACGGTCTGGATTGAGTTTCCAGGTTGTCCAACAGCAATTCTCTTACCTCTAAGGTCTTCAAATGACTTGATTGATGAATCGGATTTGACAACAGCGGTCATATAGGACCTATGCAGAGCAGCAAAAACACGAGCATTACTGAAGTCCTGCTTTCCATGCTCCTCGAAGTAGCCCTCGCCTTCCATTGCCGCTCTGATTCCAGGAGTATTATTCAAGGCTGCTGCGACTTTTCCTGTTGCAAGCCAGAAAGCATTTGCAGTACCACCACCGCGGGTATCAACAGTCCAGACGATTCCAGGAATATCTGCATTCCACTGTGTCGTCAGAGTTGCTGCCTCAGTAAACCATAAGCCACCAATGTCAGAACCTCCAAATGTGAGATACTCTACTGCAGGCTTGCTGGCCTGAGCCTCTGCAGAACCTTCGGCGAATACCATGCCCATGGTAAGCAATAAAACCATTGCCACCACCATTAGATTTCTTCCTTTTTTCATAAGACCCTCCATGCGTTAGTAGATTATATATCATTGGAATACAATCTTAAATTAAATGTATACCACATACTTTTACCTGTCAAACAAATTCTTTACAATTTTCTAGCTGGATAAGTCTTTGCAATGTGTATAATAACAACAATTATCGCCATAAGCGCAATAAACCGTCTCTAAGCATAAAGGACTATTTGTATAACACTGTTACGGAAGTAGAATCGAGGTAAGTTTCTGTTTGGACTGATCACTCATACTACCGACAGGAGGGAAACAGGGACCAACATCAATGCCCAGTATTTTCAATCCCTCCTTGAGAATGGATGGGTAGGACCCGAGAGAGAAAGCCATCCTAACAGGGGCGCAAGCATACTGTGCTTCAAGAGCCCCTTCCATGTCCCCTGCAACAAACTTGTCATAGATATCAGCCATGGTCCTAGGTATCAAATTTGCACAAGCTGTAATAGCCCCAGCTCCTCCATAACATAAACCACCATAGATAAGGGTATCACGTCCGGCCAACACAGAAAAATCCTTTCCCCGTGTAAGTCTGATATACTCACTCATCAAGGTAAAATCTCCGCTACTGTCTTTGACTCCCACAATATTCTCAATCTCAGAGAGACGAGCAACAGTAGATGAGGCAAGCGAGATACCCGTCTTGGGTGGATTGTTATAGGCGAGAATCGAAAGATCTGTTGCTTCGGCAATGGCCTTGTAGTGCAAATACAACTCTTCCTGGGTTGGATTGATGAACATTGGGGTGAGTACCGAAACAGCTTCAACACCACACGATTCTGCGATTTTCAGATTCTTGATCGCTTCTTGTGTGGTTATCCCATCAACTCCACCGTAGACAGGGACCCTTCCTGCACTCTGTTCAACGGAGACCTCGAGAAGACGCTTGCGGTCCTCAGGGGAAAGCCCGTAGAACTCACCAGAAGTACCAGCTACAAACAATCCATGAATCCCCCCCTCGATAAGGAAATCAATAAGGGTTCTCGTTGCCTCTTCATCCAATCGGTAATCTTCTCTCAAAGGAGTGACCATTGCTGCGATTATCCCACGTGGTGTAAAACTCATCTCATTCTCCTCTCTTTGGTTTCGGGGCAAATTACATATTCATGAAAATGTGTGGATATAGAAATGATATGATATTTCTACAGGTAGTCCTGAGATGATCTCTCATTTCCTTTTCACTCTTCTCTTCATCACCTTTCAGAATTGCATCAATGATTGCAAGGTGATATTTCTGAGATTCCAATTCGGTCTTAAAATTTCGTTTGGTCATGTTCGTGGTCAACGCTGCAAGATAACCGACTTTCTTGTGAAGGTCGGAAAGCAAAGAGTTCGCAGCAATCTCAAAAATAAGTTGGTGCATCTTTCGACCCAATGCAGCTCCAAGGGCACTATCCGAAGAGATATCTACGTTTTCGAGTTCCTCTCTCAAATTCCCAAGTCTATCAAAGGCCTGTGCATCCATACGTTTGCAAGCAAGTCTCGCTGCCATACCCTCTATCGCTTCACGAGTCTGGAAAATATCAACAATCTGATTAAATTCAAACTTTATGACCGAAAATCCGCGTGTGGAACGTTGTTCTACTAGTCCATCAGTTACTAAGCTCCAAAGTATTTCCCTGATGGGAGTTCTACTAATTCCATACACTTCACAAAGATCTCGTTCAATGAGAGGTGTCCCTTGTGGGTATTGGTCAGTGAGTATCTTTGACCGTAGATCTTCGAGAATTTCTTTCTTATCCATACTATCCTTCTTGTTCCTGAGCTTGCTACTCTATTTTGTATACTATTGGTATACCTAAGTCAAATAGTATTTTATATTTCTTTTTTCTTTTTATCTATAGTGGATATTGTTCATGCAATGCATCACGCTTCTGACCTGCACACAACCACTTTCCTTCGCTATTCTGTCAAATTTGAATCAGGAAACGAGGAGGTCGCCCAACTGGACGACCCCCTGCAATACACAATTACGTTCGTTTTATTCCACGACGTCGAAGCCACCATCGATGAGGCTCTGCCGGAGGTTCTCCATCTGAGCGGCCGGGCTGCTCATCGTGGGAAGGTAGGGCCTGCCCACCCTTGTCCCCACCAGGTTCGCCAGGTCCTTCGTTGCAACAGGGAAGCTCGACTTGTCGGTGGCCAGGCGGATCGGGTTCAGCCTCTGCTGCGCCTCCAGCGATCCCTTGATGTCTCCGGCCACATACTTCTCGTAGATCGAGCACACCAGACGCGGCAGGTAGTTCGCCGTCGAGCACACCGCACCGACCGCCCCGACCCCAAGGCCCGAGTAGATCAGCGTATCCTTCCCGCTCAGCACCTTGAAGCCGATGTCGGCGTTCCGCCTCACGAACTCCATCGTCTGCGTCAGGTCCCCGCTCGAGTCCTTCATCCCCACCAGGTTGGGGATGCTGTGCGCCAGCTCCTGGACCAGGTCCTGGCTCATCGCGTACCCGCATCTGCCGGGGTTGTTGTACAGCAGCACCGGCACCTCGCTCACTGCAGCGGCTATGGTACGGAAGTGCTGCTTCAGCTCCTCCTCCGTCGGCTTCAGGAACATCGGCTGCAGGATCGACACGCTCCTCGCCCCAAGGCGCACACCCATCCTCGCCAGGCGCACACACTTGCTCGTGCGTATCGCCCCCACTCCCATGTAGATAGGCACCCGCCCTGCGCACTGCTCCACCATGATCTTCAGGGCCTCTTCCATCTCGCCCTCTTCCATCATGTAGAACTCGCCGTTCGACCCGAAGGCAAGGATGCCGGAGCATCCCCCCTCGATGACAAAGTCCACCACCTTCCTCAGCGACGCCTCGTCCACCTTCTCGTCTTCCGTGATCGGGGTCACGATCGGGGGTATGATCCCCTTGATGAAACTCGTATCCATGCCTCTCTCCTTTCTCAGTCGCCGATCTTCGTACCGCTCACCTTCGCATAGTAGCGGGCAAGCGCACTGTGGTCGTCGCCCCCGAACCCGTCGGCGTGCAGCGTCTCCATCATCTCCCTCACATATGCGGTCAACGGCAGGGGCGATCCCACCCCGTGGCCCGTGTCCATCGCATTGGCCAAATCCTTGATGTGCAGGTCGATCTTGAATCCCGGCTTGAAATTCGATTCCATCATCATCGGTGCCTTCGCGTTCATCACCGTGGAGCCGGCAAGCCCCCCCTTGATCGCGTCGAACACCAGGTGCGGGTCGACACCGGCCTTCTTCACCAGCGTGAACGCCTCGCCCACAGCAGCTATGTTCAGTGCAACAATGATCTGGTTCGCAAGCTTGGTCGTGTTCCCCGCACCGATCGGCCCGCAGTGCACCGCACTCGCCCCCATGACCAGCAGGATCTCCTTCAGTTCCTCGAAGAGTTCCTTCTCCCCGCCGACCATGATCGCAAGGGTCCCATCGATAGCCTTGGGCTCCCCGCCGGAGACGGGGGCGTCGAGCATCCTCACGCCCTTACCGGCGCAGGCCTTCTCCACTTCCTGGCTTGCAAGCGGCGCGATCGAGCTCATGTCCACCAGCTTCAGGCCGGCCTTCGCCCCCTCGAGCACTCCCTTCTCTCCCAGCACCACGCTCTTCACGTGCGGGCTGTTGGGCAGCATCGTGATCACCAGCGGTACCTGGGAAGCCACATCGGCAGCCGAGGCTGCTTCCTTTGCACCGGATGCAACAACATCCTTAACACTTGCCTTGTTCAGGTCGAAACACACCACCTCATGCCCTGCCTTCAGCAGGTTCTTTGCCATGGGCTTGCCCATGATCCCCAGTCCGATAAATCCAATCTTCATTGTAGTATTCTCCAATTAAATATATTTGTTATGCATTTCTCAGCGCAGCCATCTCTTTTCTCCAGAGCTTCAACTGCGCAATTTCCAACTCCCCATCCTTCACGGTCTTACAACCATCAAGCACAGGGCCTTCAGCACGCTGCATCTGTCTGCAAGCATCTGCAACCTGGTCAGCTATCTCTCCAGGGATCACGATTGCTCCATGCTTGTCTGCATGAATCAGATCGCCTGGGTTAACGAGTAATCCACCCACTTCTACAGGGGTCCCTGTCATCTCCATGTGGATATATCCATGGGAGACCAGAACGCAGGAAGCATGATAGGTAAAACCAAGTTCATAGGCTTCATCCAAGTCACGTACCCCGCCATTGGTCAGGACAGCCATACATCCAAGCGCCTTATGAACCGTTGTCTGCACCTCTCCCCAGAATGAGCCAACCGGCTCCTCATCAATATCCTGGATGACAGAGATAGGGACTGATGGACAGTCGAGAAGGGACTGATAATACTGATAAAGGGTCTCTTCATTCTCCTTGGTCCCGGGACACCGTGCACTGATCTTGGCAGTGCAGGCGTAGCCTACCACAGGCTTCCTGTCAGGGTAGATGGCTTTAATCTTGGGGGATGTGAACCCTTCAATTTTACTTCTTAACTTGAACTTCTCTATTGCATTACTGACTGTCGGAGTGTCAAATTGCCGTAGTTCCTCAATCTGTTCCTTTGATAAATAGCTCATACATCCTCCCTGACTCTGCGAGGATGTTCCGGCCTGTTCATAGGCCACGTTGGAACCTTCCCCGACAATACTTCATCAATGCCCTGTGCCGCATGAAGCGACATACGGACCCTGCACTCTGCTGTCATTGCAGCATTGTGTGGTGTCAACAAGACATTCTCCATAGCCAACAGTGGGTTATCCCTTTTTGGGGGTTCTTCCTCAAAAACATCAAGACCAGCCCCAGCAATCCTTCCCTCAGATAAAGCCTCGATCAAATCTGACTCCACTACCAACTCGCCACGGGCAAGGTTCATGAAGTAGGCACTCGGTTTCATCAAGGAGAATTGCTCCTTGGTAATCGAATGATGGTTCTCTCCACCTGCAGGATAGTGAGCTGAGACAAAATCACCAACTGTGAAAGCTTCATTGAATGAACTGAGTTGCGTAACATAGGAAGGAAATGGAAGATGAGCCTGGTTGGTATCATAGGCGACAATCTTCATTCCAAGCCCATAGTGGGCTTTCTGTGCAACGAGTTTACCGATTTTCCCCAGCCCGAGGAGCGCAAGCGTCTTACCCTCAAGCTCCATGGAGATAACACGGTCACGAAAATCATAGTCTGCTATATGAGCAGCCTCATTGCTTGCCACCAGATTTCGTCCCAAGGCAATGATAAAGCCAAGGGTCATCTCTGCTACCGTATTGGAGTTGGAGATAGCACCATTGGTGACCCAGATACCCAATTCTTCGGCCCTCTTCAGGTCAACCTTGTCTACCCCAACCCCATGACGGGCGAGCACTTTAACCCGCTTTGCTGCCTCTAGGATATCAGCATCATAGGCTTCATTACGAAAAAGTACAGCATCAACATCTTGGATATCTGCAATCAAGGAAGCCTTGTCGGTCCCTCTTCCCATGCGAATGGAATAACCACGTTCGATGAGGAAATCCTTGCCCTCTTCAGCAACATCCTGGGGGATCAGTACCACGGGTTTCATCTGCGCTCCTTTTTTATTGTTATCGTAGAGAGGCAACCAATTCGACGGCACTCTCCCAAGAACGTATAAAACTATCCCTGAAGTACATCACAGGACCATAGTGTTCAAATTCCTCTACAGTCAAACCACCTTCCTGGAAAGCCTGGTTAAACTGGGGAAGCTTGTTCTGCAACTGGTCAAGAACCATTGGCTGTACAGGATTGAAAAGACGGGAAATGACCGGCTTATCTTCCTTGATAAGCTCATCACAGCTGCCCTTCCAGTTCATTGTCACACAGACATCCCCACCAACCATCTCGTAGAAGTCATCAAGGGTACGTGCACCACCAGAGATGAAGCCCATCTTGTAATTACGGTCATGATTCAACTGGTAGACCTTCTTGGCAATAACCATACCTGCCTGATGCAACACATCGGCGTTGATATCGATATTCTTTTCCTGTACATCCCCTCTCAACCACTCGTTGAAAATTCCGGTGATCAGGGAGAAATACATGACAGGTCTCTTTCCTGTCTGCTCAAAGACACGCTGATAGATCTCGCCCAAGGCAATCACCTGATCGACTCCCATCACCTCTGTGGCATTGATCGGAGTTCCTTCAGAGAGAAGAATCTCCAACGCTTTCAGACCACTTTCGGTAGCCGGAATCTTGATCATGATATTGGGATTCATCTCGCGATTCAGGCGGGCTTCATCCAGTATGACCTGATAATCCTCTTCGTGGATCGGGTCTCCCTGAATACTGACGTACCCGGCTTCCCCATGAGTACGGTTATACACATCCATGAAGATATCTGAGACTCCCTTGATCAACTTCCTCTGGAGTATGCAGATTACCTGATTATCATCATCAGTCTCCTGCATTGTCTCTTTGAGAAGGTTGGTTGCATATTCCTTCTCCTCTGGATGATTGAGCATTTTCCAGACATAGGAAGGGTTCTGCGTACACCCTGAGGCTCCTGCAGAAATACCAAGAGACGCCTCCTCACGACTTACATTATTCACCCAAAATTTGGTAGGAGTCAGTGCTGCTACACGCTTAAAATAGTCCATCTACTTACCTCGTCCCTTAAAATCCTGCTTCCTTGAACTTCTTTACATTGCCACGAGCCAACGCTCCCAAGGAGAGTGTGTCAGACATGCAGGTCACGATATGCACACCCTGCTGCAGCTTTTTCTCTGCTGCATCCCAGTCTGCCCCGAGGGCCATCAGGTACTTGTCGGAGGCAAGGGTCTTTGCCTCAACCTCAGCCAAGGCAGCCTTCGCCTCTGGGGCTTGGGCGTTCCCAAGGAATCCAAGATTGGTTGCAAGGTCCACAGGCCCCACCATGATGCCATCAAATCCATCCAGCTTGAGAATCTCATCAAGATTCTCCATTCCCTTGGGGGACTCAATCATCAGGAACAACATCACCAGGTCATTTGCCTTGGTGAAGTAGGAAAGCGTATCATTCCCGTAGTGTGCTGCACGTGTACTGCCAGCAACACCACGGATACCCGTTAAGGGATAGCGAACCGCTGCGATGGCTGCCTTTGCTTCTTCCACCGTCTCCACGTTGGGTACGATAATCCCATAGGCACCTGCGTCCAGAATCCGCTTGATCATGACAAAATCGTTCCAAGGAGCCCGTACAAACGGAACAGCAGGATAGCCATTCATCGCCTGGAACTGGGTGACCAAGGTCGGAAGATCAACCGGAGAGTGCTCCATATCGATCACGATCGCATCCATTCCTGCATCTGCCAACACCTCAGTGGTGATGTTGCTCGCAGCCTGTGCCCAGGCGGCAAGCACTTGCTTGCCAGCCTGGAGCTTTTCTTTTACTTCGTTACAGTTTTTCTTGATCATTTGTTCTCATCCATTGACCGGTTTTTCTTCTCCAACTCAGCTGCACGTCTGTTTGCCCGTGGGAGCAGAATTGCGAATGCAACGGTAAGAAGCAGGAAGAAAAGGCTGTCGAAATTGGTAATAAACACCATCGGATTGCCGCTGGAAAGTGTCAGGGAAGTCCTCAGGTATTGCTCACAGAGTGGCCCAAGGATAACCGCCAGAATGAACGGCACATTGGGATAGCCCTGCTTTTTCAGGAAGTACATGACAATACCGATAGCCAAAGCCACACCCATCTGGAACGCAGAGTAGGTAGCTGCAAAGACGCCGAGAATTGCGATCAAGGCAATGGTACTGTAGAGCACCAGGCGATTGATCCGTACAATCTTCAAGTAATAGGGTCCAAACAGAAACAAGCTAATCGGCATCAGGACTGCAGCGCTGACGAACAGAGCCATATACATGGGAGCCATGACATGCATCTGTTTCACGAGCAAGTCTGGACCAGGAACAACTCCATAGACCATCAAGACACCAAGGATGATTGCCGTTGTGCCGTCTCCTGGAATACCCAAGGAGAGCATCGGGACCAAGGCACCACCACACATGGCATTGTTTGCAGTTTCCGCTGCAACCAGACCATCCATGGCATCTCCACCAAAGCGCTCGGGATGCTTACTGACTCGCTTTGCCTCGACGTAGGAGACGAACCCAGCCATTGATGCCCCTGCCCCTGGCAGTACACCGATAAGATATCCGGTAAAGGCACTCTTCACATAAGTGAGCCACCCAATTTCCCGCATCTCATGCAAGGAGGGAAAGAACTCCTTTCGCTTGAACTTGACAGCATTTGCAATCGAGGTCATCTCGCGATACTTCTCGTTATTTACCGTGGACTGCACAAACAATTCACTGATGGCAAAAGCACCGATGATCAGGGTGGTAAGGTCGATACCCTCGATCAGGTTCGGGTTTCCAAAGGTAAACCGGGAAACCGACTTGAGAGGATCCATACCTACAGTCGAGAGCATAATGCCCAAGGCCATGGTAAGAATGGCTTTTGTCCGCTTCTTCTCAACGATCACGATTACGATGAGAGCGAAGAGAATAAGGGAGAACTTTCCTGGGGTACGAATCTTCAGCGCAAGCTTGACCGCAAGAGGTGAGACAAAGATCAGGAGCAAGGCTCCGATCGAGCCACCAATTGCAGAACCAATGGTTGCGTGTCCTATTGCCTTTGCGCCTTTGCCTCTCTGCATCATGGGATGGCCCTCAATACAGGTCATCAATGCTGAAGGAGCTCCAGGAATATTGATGGTAATAGCGGTAATACTCCCACTATAGATACCGGACATATACACGCCCATACACATGATAAGTGCATAGGTCATCGGCATGGTATAGGTCATCGGGAGCAACAGGACAATTGCCAACATGGAGGTCAGTCCTGGAAGTGCTCCGAAGATGATTCCGATAAAGAATCCTATGGAAAGATACAACAGGGAAAGTGGCTGGAATACCACGGTAGTCCCTGCAAGAATTTGCAGTATTTGATCCATCATCTACCTCCAGATCTGCGGGAATCGAATATCAAAGGCGATAACATACATGATGTATACGAGGACTCCAATGATGAGGGAGTAAATGATCTTACGGACAATGTGCTGTGGCTTATCATCAAAGATGAGCATGAATGCAAACACATACAGAGGGGCAAGCACCGTGAAACCAAGTATGTCGAACAGGGCTACGAATACTGCCATGACGAGAACGGTAAGCAACGGTTTAATGCTCTTCTTCTGGTGCACTACCTCAGCTTTCTCCCCGATCTCCTTTTTCACTGCCTTAATGCCATCGTAGAGCTGTTTGATGGCTGCAGGGGTGGCAATCAAGAAGATGAAGAAGGGGAAGGATGATTCAGAGAGCAATCCTTTTACAACAGGAGGAGCTAACTGAAGGGCACTTATCACATAGACGATAAGGGCGATCTGCATAAGTAAGGGAACTAGTACCTTGCCTTGCAGATAGGGCTTGATGGTTTTCATAAGGAAGATACTCCTAACTAGGGCACGGCCTATGGCTCGTTGACGTAGACTTTTCATGGCCTACCGCATGGTTTAGGGCCATGCGGTAGGTACATTGTTTTTCAAAAAACTGAATTATTAACTTAGATAATTCCCTGATCCTTCAACGCCTGGAGAGCAGAAGTTTCGCCGGCAATCTTGTTGTCGAGGAAGGTCTTCAACTCTGCACCACTCTTGAAGTCAGGAGAGACACCAACGGTGGCAGCCCAATCGCTGAACTCTTTGCTGGTTGCAGCTGCTTCGAAAGCAGATACGAGTTTAGCAATTGCATCTTCAGGGGTTCCAGCAGGAGCAGCAACAGTCAGGAATGAACCAGAGAGCAGGCTCTCGTCAAGTCCGAGTTCCATGGCAGTTGGAACGGTGGGGAAGCCACCATTACGCTTGGTGCTGAACTCGATGATACCTACAGCATCGCCACTCTGGAGCAGAGGAGCAAAGTCACCAAGGCTGGTGATTGCTGCATCAACTTCCCCATTGAGGATTGCTTCACGCTGTGGAGCAGAACTCTGGTAGGAGATCAAGTTGAACTGTACATCATAGGTGTCCTGAATCTTGAGAGCCAGCAGGTTAACACGGCTGCCGATTCCCTGGTCAGCAACACGAATCTGTCCTGGATTTGCTTTTGCAGCAGCAATCAATGCATCAAAAGTCTGGTAAGGAGAATTCTTGCCAACCATGATTGCATCGGGCTCCTGGGTGATCAGAGCAAAGATCTGGAGTTTTGCCAAATCATATCCCTTGATCAAACCAGTGAAAGGAGCATTGATGATCGAACCATAGTTGAGGTTACCAATGGTATAGCCATTAGCTTTTGCACCCATCAACAAGTTCGGGCCTACTGCATCGTCAGCACCTGGTTTGTTTACAAAGTAGATTGCAACACCAAGTTCTTTCTCTGCAAGCTGAGAGACTTTACGACTGATTGCATCAGTACCGCCACCAGCACCAGAACTTACGATGAACTCAATATCCTTGCTCGGATATTCTTCTTTGGTACCTTCTGCAAACAGAGCAACTGTTGTGAGCAGCAGGCAAGCGAGTAGTACAAGCACTCTTTTTGTCGTCATAGAAACCTCCACATGACCCTGTCTCTTTGTACAAGGACATTAATAACTTTTCCCCAAACACTTGAGGACCCAAACTGATAATCAGTGATTACCAGTCTTTCTATATCAAGTATACCATTGAACAACGCATTGTCAATAAAATTATACTTAAATTATAATTTGTAAGAAAAATGAATAAATAATTTAATTAACGCTATGAGTATAGCTATAAAACAAACCTAAAATATAAACCGTTTTAGTAATCTTGGGTTAACCGTCTCATCCTTCTATTGCTATGCCGCTCGGCAATATCACCTGCTCTCTGTCCATCCTGATCCTTGATTGCTTCGAACAGATCAGTATGATCTTTTAGAGACTGTGGAAACTCAGAAACAAAATCCTTGTACCGGAACCGTGACGGTCGAAGAATGGAGTGGATAGCAGTTATGAGGCTGAAATAGAGAGGATTCCTACTTGCATTGGCAAGCTTGGCATGATATTCCTCATCAAGGCGAATCATATCTGCTTGTTCAGTTACCGTACTCATCTTCTCCAAGATGAATTTCATCTCCGCAAGATCCTCAACGGTCCTGATATCTGCCACTCGCTTGGCGATACCCCTCTCCAGCGTGGTTTTCAGTGCATAGATATGGAACAAAGGAGGTTGGTCATTCATGTACATTGCCTCAAACAACAAGGCAAAGGGACCCACTATTTTCGAAAGCCCCATATCGGCTACATAGCAACCTGAGCGGGGAAGAATCTTGATCAACCCCATCGATGCAGCCCTCAGGACTCCTGACCTCACCTGACTCTGGGAGACACCCAGTTCTGTTGCAAACGCACGTATGGATGGCAGTTTATCACCAGCTTTCAAGTTTTTCTCACGAATATAGCGAATAAGAGAAAAAACCAGCTTATCTTCTTCATCTCTACAGAGTCCATCGATCAACACATCCATACTAACCTACCAAATCTGATTATCACTGATTATTAGATTTGCATACCTAGTTGGAGATGTCAAGAAAAACTTGTATTTCTGGATTATATACGTACGATAATCACATAATTCATTGTGGGGATTCTGCTCAATACGTGATTCTCCTCACCCTTTCTACAGAAATTATGTGCTTTGTTATTAGAATCTACCATATTCTCATACTATTAGTCAGTACAGGGTCCTAGCCAATTCCACAACAGCTTACGGCAGTACCATATACACTTTCGATCAGGATGGAAGCCCTGTCAGGGGGTGGGCCCGATCGGAAACCGCCGAGAGGATCAGGGCGATACAGAAGGCCGTCTTGACAGGAATATGATCAATCCCGATATCCGATAACAGGTTGCGCATCTCAAGAGCGACAGGACTGATGCTCACAGCAGCGAGATTCTCCAGTGTCCTGGTAAAATGGGGAAGCATCTGCTCCTGCCCCGCCATCTTGGCGAACAAGCTAATATCCTCTTTACTGAAAGCAACACCGTCCAGATCGGAGATAAACTCGGTTGCCCCGACATACCGGTTTTTATTGTACTTCTGGAGAAAGTGGTACCACCGCTGCTCCAGCGATACGGTCGCCGCCGCGGCAGTGAGAACCTCATCCACGACAGAGGCTGGGAGTTCGGGATCAATCGATTTACGGAGGATTACCGTCAGGGCCGACATACCTTCCATAAGCGAGAGGGTCTTGGCTCCGTGGATGATAATCCTTGGATTATCTGATGATTTGAAGAGTGAGACAATCTGAGCATAGGATGCAGTGTCCCCAAGCCGGACAAGGGCAACCATGCACTTTCCCTGGAGAAAATGGTCTGAAGATCCCAGTCCCCAGCGAAGCAATTCTACCCCCCGTTCGATATGGTGCTTGCCGACAATTTCTGCCGCTATCCAAGCGGTGGTGTGCTCGCCGCAGGAAAGCTGGTTGAGCACAGCATCTTCGGTCTTTCTGCTGAAGGACATGTTCCCGAGCGCCTGCAAAGCATTAACGCGGACAGTGAGCAGCGGAGAATCGAGCTGCTCTCTGAGTTCGGTCTCCGGGATGGTCGAGCCGATGGTCCCGAGCCGTTTCACGGTCCGGGCATCCTCACCGCTATCATCCTGGTTGCGTAGCCGATTGAGCACATGGATGGCGTAGAGATCCCGAGGTGCCATGAAGAGACTGATCACATTCGTTAGGGGCCACTCATTGAGCTTCTCAAGCGATCGGACAAGAAAAATCATCACCACCAGCACCCCGATGATAATCCTGAAATAAAGACGGTAGCCGTCCATCCCGGAAAACCCAGAGAATTCCAGCCAGGAGAGCAGCCCACCACCGATGACCGTCCCTGAAAGACCTGCAGCCACACCGGAGAAAACACGGATGAAAAGCGCGCTACCGACCCGGTCGGTATCACCGATTGAAGAGAGAAAGTAGTGATTCAGTCCAACTATGATGCCGAATTTGCAGTATCCGGCAATGAAGAAGGCCACTCCCACCAACAGAGGACTGAAAATCTCAGGAGCTACGGCCCACATACCTGCAGGTAGCAGGAGGCCTGCTGTGCTCAGCAGAAGGATCGGCCGAGGTCCTACCTGGTCTGCGATCATTCCATTGATCACCGAAGAAAAGACTCCCCCAATCAGTAGAATGAGCGAAAAGAGCAGGACTGTGGAGTCTTCAATCCCATAACCGTTCTTCACCGCTATCATCATGAAGGGAATGACCATCATGAAACTCACCAGACCGCCGCTCCAAGCAAACAGCAATCCGCGAGCCTGTTTCTGACCCCACAGTCGCCTAAAGGATTGCCCCAACGGTATACGAGCGGATACCTGCGGCATCTGCGATTCAGGGATCCGAGCGAGCACCGTGGAGGCATAGAGGCCGATAAGGCAAGCGATGGTGATTAGCAGTTGATAAACCCAGATCTCTGCGGTGTAGCGGGTTATGAGGATAATCACCAGCATAGCAATAATCTGAGTCGTAGTGACCCGAAGGTGGTTGCCTGCGAGAAAAGCTCCCCGGTTCTCCGGCGTGGTTACCTCACCCTCAAGCGGCGAAGTCGCCACAACTCCCATGCTCCTGAAGAGCGCGAAACCGAAAGCCGCAACGAGTATGATCGCAGAAACTACAGCTTGGGGCACATGAGGAGCAGCCATCGGGGCAACAATCAGAAAGGATGCGAACACGTAGCGGAGGAACCACCCCAGTGCCCAGGTGCGTGCCCCCCCGATCTTCGATACCAGGTGCTTGCCGACGATCATGAATGGCATTGTCAGATGGACAAAGGAAGAAAGTACGGCAATCAGGGGATCGGAAACAGCATTGGCAATGGCGTAGAGGATAAGAATATTCTCCATGAGAAATACAATGGAGATACCGTTGAGAGCATAGAATCTCTTAATAAGGGCCCTGCCTTTTACGCGCGCCCGTGTTGAGAGGGTAGGTGGAAACTCCCTGCCCTTGCCTGAGAAGAGGGCTGCCAGTCCGTGAAACAACTCCATGGTACTCCGCTCCTGTGCTTATCCTGATTATAAGTCATACCATAATAACACAGGTACGTACATATTTGTAAAATCAGGTGGCAGGGTCAGCCGATTCATTTATCAGTGGGTTGGGACAATTCCCCCGACTCTTGCTTCTCTCTATTTCACACTTGACTTGATATAATTTTTTGCTATATTTATATCATATGAATCGTAACCACATCCCTTCAAAAGCAGAACAAGTAAGAACTCAGATACAAAGCATGAAGGAAGGAACTATATTCTTTCCTGATGTATTTGAAAATATTGGCCAAGTAGCTCTCCATATAATCCTATCGAGACTGGTGCAACAAAACCGTATCATCCGTTTGGGACCTGGCCTCTACCTACATCCACGTTTTTCAAACGTCTTAGGAACCTATGCAACTCCTTCCCTAGAAGATATTGCGACAGCTATAGCCATGAAGGAGAGATCAAGAATCATTCCTACAGGTTCCTATGCATTGTATAAGTTAGGACTTACCATGCAAGCACCTACATCTGCTGTTTTCCTTACAGATGGCTCTCCTAGAAAGATTAATCTTGAAGATGGAAGAATTATTGTATTCAAGCGCACCACTGCTAAAAATTTATCCTTTCATAATCCAACACTGCAATTGCTTGTTTCAAGTATAAAAGAAATTGGTAACGGTAATATTACTCCCGAACACAGAGAAATTATTCAAGGTATCCTTTCAACATTACATGAAGAAGAATTGAAGCAAGATCTAATCCTTGCACCTTATTGGGTCAGAGAGCTAATTCTACATGAAAGGAATACAATACATGAATCTCAAAGAGCTAACAGAACAAGAACGAGTTGATATCCAATCTTTTATCTCCGAAACTTTCCCAGCCATGCCTTTTTCCACAAGACCCTTCACAGTAAAGATTGTTCCCGCCGAACGAACCTTTCTTGAAAAGGCCTTCCTTCTCCATGAAGAATTCCATAAACCAACCAGTGAAATGCGTACAAATCGGATGAGTCGCCATTTATATGACCTTGAAAAAATGATGGATACCCCAATAGCTCACAAAGCGATTCAAGATAGAAACCTTTATAATGAGATTGTCACTCATAGAAAAAAATACATTGGTCTCAAAGGGTTTGATTATGCTTCGCTTGCACCAGAACATATTAATTTCATTCCTCCGACTGCAATTTCTCATCATTGGAAACGAGATTATCAAGCTATGAGGGAGAATATCATATATGGACCATCCATAGACTATGAGACCCTGATTAAACGGATTAGAATTCTGAATGTTCGCTTCAACCAGTCTGCAATGGTGATTAAAATAGAATGAGAGCAGGTCACTACCCAACCCAATCCTCTTAGGCAGAATTGGGTAGTGTGGAGGTATCTTTTATTAGGTAATTTTCAAATCCTGGAAGTGATTCTGGTGCCCCATTGACAACCTCAGATACAGGACAAGGGATCTCTCTCCTTGCTACCCAGCCTTGTAGCCAGGCAGGCATTCTCAGAATCTGTACTTCCCACCAAGAGAATACAGCTCAAACGAACCATGTTACCCAGAATCCATTTTACTCGGTTTTCATCCCTAAAACCCTAGTTATGAGTTGCTCACTCCAGTCAGCCATAAATAGCGGAATATTGAGTATATCTCCATCAAACTTAAGATTCTGCAAAGAATACCGTACCCTCAGCGGAAAGGCATCTTCATGGAGTCGCTTTATCGCCTTCAACGAGGAACTCGAAATATTTTTATCAGCCTTCACTTCAATAGGAATAATAAGATTTTTGTATTGCAGAAGAAAATCAACTTCATAACGATTGTCGCTACTTGTCCAATACCTAAGAGGCACAGAGAAAGCAGCAGAGAGAGACTGCAAAATATAGTTCTCAGCAAAGGAACCTTTAAATTCTGAAAACAATTGGACTGGGTTAAGAAATGAGGAAATATCTAGTTGGGACAACCTTCTGAGCAAACCGATATCGGCGGAATAGAGCTTGAAAGATGAAAGATCTTCGTAGGCTGACAAGGGCAGTGCAGGCTTGGTGCATCGTGTTACCTTGGTGACCACCTCCGCCGAAACCAACCAATACAATGCATTCTCGTACTCCCTGGCTCTTGCTCCCTGCTTAACGAGTTGATATAAGAATTTCTTATTTTCTCTTGACAACTGAGAGGGAAGAGAATGCCAAATATGCATCAGCTTTGGATACTCTCTAGGTTCAGGATGTTTTGCAAAATCTCTCTCATAGGCTTGGACAATCGACCAGAGAATTGAGTCTATGCTTTCACTCTTTCGCTCAATTACCCACCGCGAGACTACCTCAGGCATCCCTCCAAGCAGAATATACTTTTTAAAGTGATCTAGCAGTGGGTTGAAAAAAGCCTCAGGGATTGGATCACCATCTTCCTTGGAATCCAGATATGCCACCAAATCTTTCTCGTCCTCCGCAATGAGCATCTCCCTGAAAGTCATTGGGTGAATTTTCAGGAAATCAACCTGTCCAACTGGAAAAGAAGATGGTTTGGCAAGAGAGACCCCCAGCAAGGATCCAGCACAAGCAACATGGTACCCATTCCCTTTCTCATGAAAATACTTCAATGCATTTAGGACATTTGGAGCGTCCTGGATCTCATCAAAGATAATCAACGTAGTGCCCTCAGTTATAGGAAATCCTGCAACGAATTGAAGATTGTTCAATATACGTTTGATATCTTTGGTGGACTCAAAAAATTGCCTATATTCAGGATGTTCATCAAAGTTGAAATATGCAACTCGCTCGTAGTGTTGTCTCCCAAACTCCTTGAGCAACCAGGTCTTACCCACCTGACGGATACCCTGCAAAAGCAGTGGTTTACGATACAAAGAGTGTTTCCATGCCACGAGAGAGTTCATAGCAGTTCTTTCCATATAGGATTCCTCCTCTTTCTCTCCTCTAAGTATAGAATGACTTTAGACAGAAAGCAAAAGCACATCACATATTTTCTGCGAATTATGTGATAATTTTCACACTTTTTGCATATATTATGTGATTTAACATAATAATATGCCATAATTTACTACTATCAGTCAGTACATAGTACCACCCAACCCTTACCTCGCTAGGCAGGATTGGGAAGTGTGGAGGTATCTTTTATGAAGGTAATTTTCAAATCCTGGAAGTGATTCTGGTGCCCCACTGACAACCTCAGATACAGGACAAGGGATCTCTCTCCTTGCTACCCTGCCTTGTAGCCAGGCAGGCGTTCTCAGAATCTGTACTTCCCACCAAGAGTTCTTCCGGGTAGCTCCCTTGCCTCTTGGCTTCTGGCCATACTACACCATAGGGGTGTGAAGAAACCATTCGGAAAATATGAGAAAAGGATGAATACGAAAAAGACCCCTTTCAATACAGAAAGGGATCCTCTAAACAACTACATATAAATTATGTAATCGGAGCTGGATTGAAGAAACAGAGGAAATTGTTCAGCCCATACTGTTCACTGAACGGTTTCTTTCCACTTGCCACATCCAGGATCAGATTGAACAAGCGCTCCCCAACCACTTCGACAGTCTCCTCACCGGTAGCAATGGAGCCTGCATCAAGATCGATCAGATCCTGCCACATATTCTTCATCGCATTACGGCTGGAAACCTTGATGACCGGAGCTTCTGCCAAACCATAGGGTGTTCCACGTCCGGTCATGAAGACCTGTACGGTCATTCCGCTGGCAAGCTGGCTGGGACCGCAGACAATATCGCTCGCTGGGGTGGCAGCGAATATGAGCCCTTTCTTGGTAGGAAGCTCACCAGGGCCGAGCACCTCGACTATGGGAGCATGTCCACTCTTCACGATTGAACCCATCGCTTTCTCAACAATATTGGAAAGACCACCCTGCTTATTTCCAGGAGTAGGGTTTGCACTGCGATCCACACTTCCCTTTGCAAGGTATTCATCATACCAACCGATTTCAGCAACCAACTTCTTGAGAGCTTTCTCGTCCTTGCAACGCTCGGCAAGAAGATGCACACCGTCACGGACCTCAGTGACCTCACTGAACATCACCGTGGCACCACCTGAGACAAGGAGGTCACTCGCATAGCCCGCACTTGGATTGGCCGTCACACCGCTGAAAGCATCACTGCCCCCACACTGCATGCCAACACAAAGCTTCTCGAGAGGCAAGGTGGTACGTTTACGCTTATCAAGACGCTTGAGCTTGGTCTTTGCCATCGCAAGCAGGGCATCCATCATGGGCCCGAAGCCTGGATAGTCCTGAAGGATTATGACATTCTCTGGGGTATTCTCTTCATCACTGAGTAGCTTATCGACGGTGAGTTTCTCACAACCAAGCCCCACCACCATGATTTCACCCCCAAAGTTGGGATTCTTGATGGTATTCTTGATCGATCGGATAGGAACAACAGCATCAGGTGCGTTGATCGCAACTCCACACCCATAAGCATGATTTATGGCAACCACTCCATCAACATTTGGATACTGAGGAAGCAATTCAGACTGAATTCGTTTCACCAATTGGTCCACCACCCCACTGACACACTGTACCGTGGTGGTAATGGCAAAGATGTTACGTGTTCCGGCATACCCCCCCCTTGGATTCTCATATCCCAGGAAGGTAGTGCGTTTTGGTTGGGGAAGCACTACATCCTCAGGCTCGTTGAAGGAGAGCGCCTCCAGAGGTGGCTGAAGAGGCAACTCAAGGGAGTTTTCATTAATCCAAGCACCCTTCTTCACTCCTTCAAGCAAATAGCCAAGCACTACTCCGTAGCGGATAACCTCATCCCCTTTCTGCATATCCTGCAGGGCCACCTTATGACCCTGGGGAATATCAGAGAGGAGCGTGATACCATCAACCACATCTCCCTTGCGGGAGGCTTCAGTAATAATGGCTACCGTATCCCTGGGATCGATCTTCAGGAGCAATGCATTCATTTTTTTGCCTTCCTCGCCAGTCTCTTTGTCTTCCACTCATCATAGAAAGCGTATACCAAGGAGATCACAATCAGGACCCAGATGACGTTCCCGATCGGGCGGGAGAAGAATGTCATCAAGTCCCCTCCAGACCCCTTGATTGAATCAACAAAGTACTTCTCCAGGTCACTACCAAGAATGAAGCCGATGAGGAATGAGGGAATGCTGTACTTGAACTTTGCAAAGAAGTATCCAACCACACCAAAGAAGAGCATTGCCCATACATCAAACATATTTCCGTTCTGGGTCGCGTAGCTTCCGACCGTACAGAGCAGGATGATGACAGGATATATTCTCGCCTTAGGGAAGTTGATGACCTTAACAATGTACTTAATCGGATAGAACATCACAATGTACATGAAGATATTTGCAACACCCATGGCAACCAGGATTGTTTTCCAGATATCAGGATTATTGGTGATGAACAGCGGTCCAACTTGGATTCCCTGAAGCATAAAGGCTCCGATAAGTACTGCAGTGGTACTGTCACCGGGAATACCAAGGGAAAGCAAGGGGATCAAGGCACCACCGGTCAAACCGTTGTTGGCCCCTTCACTTGCGACCAATCCACCAATATATCCGGTACCGAACTTCTCTGGATGCTTACTCATGCTCTTTGCCTGTGAATAGGAGAGCAAGGAAGCTGCTGAGCCTCCAACACCAGGAAGAACCCCGACAAAGGTTCCGATAAGACCACTACGAATCAGATTAAATCCCTGTCCCTTGAAATCCTTGAAAGAGAACTTACGGGTCTCATGGTTCAGGTCAATATCCTGATGCTCTTCCTTGATGCCGGTCTCAGCCTCCTGGAAAATCTGTACCAAGGCAAAAAGACCAATCAGGACAGGTAGAAGCTGGAAGCCCATGCGTAAATCAACACGGAACAACTTAGGAACCATACGCATCGTATTGTTGTCAGCAAACTGCCCAATGAGGGAGATCAGTACACCGGCAAAACCGGCAAAGATTCCCTTGATCATACTTCCCTTGCTCAAGGCAGCAATGATGGTCAGGGCAAATACAATGATAAGGAACTTCTCAATGGCAGAAAAGTTGATCGCCAGGCGTGCAAGTGGTGGGGTAAAGAACCAGAGGCTGGCAAGACTGATAAGTCCACCAACCAGACTTGCGGTGATACCAATCCTGAGTGCTCTGAGTCCCTCTCCACGCTTTGCCATGGGGAATCCGTCAAACCCAGTACAGATAGAAGAAGGAGTACCAGGAATATTCAACAGGATAGCAGGGATCAAACCGCCTGAGATACCACCAACATAGAGTCCCAGTAAAAGGAACAGACTGGTGGTAAGACTATATGCATAGGTAAGGGGAAGGAAGATGGCAATCGCCATCGTTGCTGTCATGCCGGGAAGGGAGCCAAATACAACACCGATTACTACGCCTAAAAGAGACATCATAATCTGTAGCGGTCCGAATGCAAAAATTTCCATTATGTACCTCCTCTGTTACGGCAGGGTAATCTTGAAGACCTGGCCGAAAAAGAACCAGATTAGCAGTGAAGAAAACACGGCAATAATCAGGGAGATCAGCAAGGACCTGAAGTCATGGTTCGACCAGAATTTCTTGGTCTTGAAGGCAACGGGGATGGAGGAGAGCTGGTGAATCCCTACAAACAATACATTGAATAAGAAGATAAAAATAATCGATGCAGGAAGAAACCCGAGCAATTCCATAGAGGGAATATACAAGACAAGAAGGATCAAGGTTCCTGGTAGTCGTACCTTATCCCAGTCCTTCTCAAAGAAATGATAGTTCTTGAAATTGAAGAACGGCGTTCCCTGTCTCTTGCACTTCAATGCACGCTGGATCAGCATGATGATGGCAAAGAAGGCCAGGATTCCCATGATGATCGGAGGGAAGATCCAGTGGGACGTTGAAAGTTTGTAATCAATATGCGGCATAGGTTTCTCCTCATAGACTGACTGCAGGGCATAGGTCCTGCAGTCAGTATACCATTAGGAATTAGATAATTTACAGAACCAGATCGTCCAAGGACGGAGCTCTGTCGATCAAGCCCTGGAGGCTGTCACGCTTATCATAGATGAAGGTTTTGCTCTCTTCGACATTGAGGTACTTGCCAGGACGGAAGTTCATCTTGCCCAGGTCAGCCTTCAAGCCAGGGTCAGCATTGACATTCTTCATAGCAGCTTCAAGCTCAGCTACCAATTCTGCTGGGAAATCCTTCGGCAGATAGATCAGGAAGTCCTTGGCGAAGCGGAACTCTTTTCCATCAAGGGTGATGCCAAGATCAGCATAGCTGGCCTCATCAACGCCTTCGATATTGTCCAAGAGACCCATATACTTCATAGCAAGCTTCGGATCGTCAGTCTGGGTGTACTGCAGAAGACTGGTGTAGTCAGCGAAGATTACGTCAGCATTTCCGTCCCAGAGCATCTGGAGTTTGTCACCAGTGGATCCACCAATAACTACACGGATTCTGTCAGCAATGTCAGCACCATAGGTATCCATGACCCACTGCCAGTATACGATGAATCCAACGTGGGAAACACCACCAGCTTCACAAGCCATGCGGACGACTTCACTAGGATTCTGCTTCAAGTACTCAGGAATTTCTGCAAGACTCTCATAAGGAGCCTCAACCTTTGCACCCCATGCACTACCAGGATTCTGTGCAATACGAGGACCAACAGTCATATTCTCAAGGCTGTACATCTCGTCATATGCCCCAAAGGAGATGCCAAGATAGGTCATGTCATGGAACATCATGATGGTGTTACCATCGGGTTTGACGGTCTGCATTGCATCAAGAGCAACAGCTGCACCTACAGCATCAACTTTCAGGTTTGCACCAAGTTCCCTGCCAAGATAGCGGCTGACGGTCTCAGCGATCAAATAGGAATCACCACCGGTAGAGGTGGAACCAATAACAACACGTACATTCTTCCCTTCAAAAGTGGGAACAGCTTCCTCACCGGCACCTGCTGCGAACAGCGCACCACCGGCTAACATCAAACAGAGCGAGAGAAGCAATAGTTTCTTCATACGATACTCTCCTTTCTAAACTAAGCATCCCCGGATGGGGATTTCAATATGTGGATCCTTATTACAGGTCCAGATCCCTAACAGATGAACAATGAACGCTTCCAGGCAAAATACCACTTCCCGGTTACAGCACCTTATCCATATCAATAGCCTAAGCTTGGATTTTCCATATGTCAACGAAAAAATTATATTTTTCAAAAACTTTTTGATTTTTCTATAATATTATATGAAATAATCAACTAACTTGTGAAAGAATATACAGCATTTGCATATATCCCAGTAAATCAGTAAAATATAATCTAATCATTATTTAGTATTTATAATACAACTAATTATATATACCTATCCCCAATTTTTCATTGATGAGTACTCTTTGTATTCATCGTCCCAAATTCATAAACCACGAGAATATGCACTAGATTATGTATAATGGCATTAGAATTTTATACAGCTCCTTATAACGCACACATGCTATAAAACCATTCCCCAGATCGGAATAGAAACCAAGGAAAGAAACGTGCTGACAATGACCAACTTTGAAGCATAGATGGTATCCCTTCCATATTTGGAGGCCAGGATTACCGTGGAAGATCCCCCAGGCATTGCTGCCAAGATGACAGAGACCCCGATGATCAGTGGATCGAGGCCAAGAAGCTTTGTAGCAACGAATGAGACCAAGGGAATAAAGCCAAGGCGCAGCAAGGAAAAACTCACAAGATTCCTGTCGATACGTAGGTGCTCTTTCTTCATCTCAGCAAACAATGAGCCGATAAGCATCATGGACAAGGCCGTGGTACAGCTAGCGAGAGAAGAGAGCGTCATTTCCATAAAGGAAGGAATCTTGACCGGAAACACCATCCAAAGAAGCCCAATGTACACTGCAACCATGCAGGGGTGGAGAATGACTTTCAGTGCAGCCTGCTTCCTGTTGACTGCCGCTGGGCTGAAAATGGAAAGACCGGCGGTCCACATGACTATTCGCTGGGGGATCAGGTAAATCGATGCATACATGAATCCTGCAGCCCCGAAGAGTTCTCCTGCAATGGGCAGTCCAAGAAATCCTGCATTGGAGACCAAAAGCCCATAGCGTAAGACACTCTTCTTTCCCTGCTCCTGCTTACCATAGGTCACCTTGGAGAGCAGGAAACAGAACAGTTGTATTCCTACTGACACAAAAAAGATTATGGAGAAGGAGAGTAATATCTTCCTACTAACATCCATCCTGAAGGAGAGAATAATACTGCTCGGTAGGGTCACATAGAGCACGAGGTCAGTCAGGAACCCCTTTGTGTGCTCACTGAACAACCCTACTTTTCGAAGCAATGCCCCTACCGCCAACAAGGCGAAGAGTTGCCCTTGCAGATTCCATAGATTCGCGAGATCCATATGCAATTTCTTCCTTCAGTTACTAGCGACGGGACGGCGAGAATCCGTCCCGTCCTGAACCGCCTTAGCGAACCAAAGCAGGGCTCTTGGGATCGAACTTCCAACCAGGGATCAGGAACTGCATACCCTCTGCATCATCCCGTGCGCCAAGCTTCTGGTCAACATACAGCTTATGCGCTTTCTCAACCTGGGCTCGGTCGACTTCGATACCCAGTCCTGGCTTACCGGTGAGTGCAATATGCCCATCCTCAATCTTCATCGGATCGACACTCAGACGCTCAATTCCCTCCTGCCAGATCCAGTGTGTATCGATTGCCGTTGGATTGCCCGGAACGGCCGCACCTACATGGGCGATCATAGCCAGGGAGATATCAAAGTGGTTATTGGAGTGTGAACCCCAAGTAAGGCCAAACTCATCACAGAGCTGACCAACCCTGACCGCACCGCTCATCGTCCAGAAGTGACAATCGGCAAGAGGGATATCCACACTCTGCAACTCCAGGGAGTGACCGAACTGTCTCCAGTCAGTGGCAATCATATTCGTTGCGGTAGGAAGGCCGGTAGCACGACGGAACTCACTGAGAACCTCCCGTCCACTGTACCCGTTCTCTGCACCACAAGGATCCTCACAATAAGTAAGGATACCGTGCATATCCTTGCAGAGGCTGATTGCCTCCTTGAGCGACCAGCCACCATTAGGATCGAGGGTCATACGGGCATCAGGATAGGCTTTCTTCATGGCCTTGATCACCTCAATCTCCTGCTTGCCTTGCAACACGCCTCCCTTGAGCTTGAAGTCCTTGAAGCCATAGAGATCCTGGCTTGCCCTGGCAAGCTCAATCACCGCGTCGGCATCAAGTGCTTCTTCATGACGAAGGCGATACCAGTCCTCACTGTTCTTTTCATCAGCGTAATAGGGAAGGGTTGTCTTCTTGCGATCTCCGATGAAGAAGAGATACCCGAGTACTTTTACACGGTCCCTGATCTTCCCATCCCCCAGAAGGGATGCAACAGGAACCTCAAGATACTTGCCCAGAAGGTCGAGAAGAGGAGCTTCAATTGCGGTAACTACGTGGATCCCTGTACGTAAATCGAACGTTTGCAAACCACGTACGTCATTTTCATCATTCCCGAGTGCTTCCTTGACCTTCAGGAGTGTCTGCTTGTATTCGCTGATCTTGGAACCCTCAACCACAGGTTTCACATCTTCAAGAGCTTTGGTGATCTTCTGGCCACCGGGGACCTCACCTACTCCGGTGTTTCCCTGACTATCGGTCAAGATGACAATATTACGGGTAAAATATGGCCCATGGGCTCCACTGAGGTTCAGCAGCATGCTGTCCTTTCCTGCAACGGGAAAGACTTCCATTTTCTGAATATACGGAATCATGATATCTCCTCCTAGCTTATAAGCATCTAGCATATGGTATTCTGTGTGCAGTATCTATTTCATGCTATAGTGCTTTTTCTCATATGTCAATTTTTATTATAGTTTTTATAATTTGTATTTAGTTTTTTATAACTATGTTTGAGCTTATTACCTACAGTTTCATGGATTTATGTAGTTATCAATGCTATCTACACCATTTTCATAGGCATTACATAGATGATTATCGTATTTCCTTTGATAATTTCATGGATACATGCGATACTATAATTGTGTTATAATAATTTGCATATATTTCAAATAGGAAAGAGGACGTTATCATGCCGAATGACACTGACAAATACAACATCAAAGCTGTTTCTCGTTGCTTCCAGATACTCGACTATGCCGCTGAGCAAAGTGGCCCCATCTCCATCCAGGACGTCTGTACCGCCTTGGACACCAACAGCAATATGGCTTTTCGCCTGTTGGCAAGCTTACAGAGTTCCGGGTACATGACCAAAGACCCATACACCGGCTTGTATGCGATCAGCCTGAAGACGCTCAAACTCAGCAGAAGTGCACTTCACTCCCAGGAAATTCGGAAAGTTACCATGCCCTACCTTGAGCTTCTGTGGAATCAATTCCCCAAGGCAAACGTCAATATGGCAGTCTTCTACAACGGTGAAGTACTTATGCTCGACCGAATTGACACCCAGAGCACTCCTCGTACCTATTTCACCCCAGGCAGGCAGCTACCCATTCACTGTACGGCACTGGGAAAAGTACTTACCAGCGAACTGGAAGAAAATCAGGTGGATGCCCTGCTCAAGGAAAAAGGCCTTACCAAGTATACTGAGCAGACCATCACCGACCCAGTCGCGTTCAAGAAAGAGCTTGCAAAGGTTCGCAGTGAAGGTTGCGCCCGTGACCGCAATGAGTTCATCGACGGAGATAACTGCTCTGCTGTTCCAGTAAGAGGAAGGGATGGGAAAATTATTGCTGGCATCAGCGTAAGTGCCCTGGTATCCAATATGAGTGTGGAAGAGATTGAGAGAGCCATTCCTCGTCTCAAGGATACTGCTTCCAGAATCTCTTATATGATGGGATTCACCACAACTCCGGTTCTGTAATCTGAGTCAAAATATACAGTATTTTACAGAGGGTCATCGTTATTGATGACCCTCTCATTGTATACGCTAGTTCTGGAAACGAGTTATTCCACGACGTCGAAGCCACCATCGATGAGGCTCTGACGGAGGTTCTCCATCTGAGCGGCCGGGCTTGGCATCGTGGGAAGGTAGGGCCTGCCCACCCTTGTCCCCACCAGGTTCGCCAGGTCCTTCGTTGCCACCGGGAAGCTCGACTTGTCGGTGGCCAGGCGGATCGGGTTCAGCCTCTGCTGCGCCTCAAGCGATCCCTTGATGTCTCCGGCCACATACTTCTCGTAGATCGAGCACACCAGACGCGGCAGGTAGTTCGCCGTCGAGCACACCGCACCGACCGCCCCGACCCCAAGGCCCGAGTAGATCAGCGTATCCTTCCCGCTCAGCACCTTGAAGCCGATGTCGGCGTTCCGCCTCACGAACTCCATCGTCTGCGTCAGGTCCCCGCTCGAGTCCTTCATCCCCACCAGGTTGGGGATGCTGTGCGCCAGCTCCTGGACCAGGTCCTGGCTCATCGCGTACCCGCATCTGCCGGGGTTGTTGTACAGCAGCACCGGCACCTCGCTCACTGCAGCGGCTATGGTACGGAAGTGCTGCTTCAGCTCCTCCTCCGTCGGCTTCAGGAACATCGGCTGCAGGATCGACACGCTCCTCGCCCCAAGGCGCACACCCATCCTCGCCAGGCGCACACACTTGCTCGTGCGTATCGCCCCCACTCCCATGTAGATAGGCACCCGCCCTGCGCACTGCTCCACCATGATCTTCAGGGCCTCTTCCATCTCGCCCTCTTCCATCATGTAGAACTCGCCGTTCGACCCGAAGGCAAGGATGCCGGAGCATCCCCCCTCGATGACAAAGTCCACCACCTTCCTCAGCGACGCCTCGTCCACCTTCTCGTCTTCCGTGATCGGGGTCACGATCGGGGGTATGATCCCCTTGATGAAACTCGTATCCATGCCTCTCTCCTTTCTCAGTCGCCGATCTTCGTACCGCTCACCTTCGCATAGTAGCGGGCAAGCGCACTGTGGTCGTCGCCCCCGAACCCGTCGGCGTGCAGCGTCTCCATCATCTCCCTCACATATGCGGTCAACGGCAGGGGCGATCCCACCCCGTGGCCCGTGTCCATCGCATTGGCCAAATCCTTGATGTGCAGGTCGATCTTGAATCCCGGCTTGAAATTCGATTCCATCATCATCGGTGCCTTCGCGTTCATCACCGTGGAGCCGGCAAGCCCCCCCTTGATCGCGTCGAACACCAGGTGCGGGTCGACACCGGCCTTCTTCACCAGCGTGAACGCCTCGCCCACAGCAGCTATGTTCAGTGCAACAATGATCTGGTTCGCAAGCTTGGTCGTGTTCCCCGCACCGATCGGCCCGCAGTGCACCGCACTCGCCCCCATGACCAGCAGGATCTCCTTCAGTTCCTCGAAGAGTTCCTTCTCCCCGCCGACCATGATCGCAAGGGTCCCATCGATAGCCTTGGGCTCCCCGCCGGAGACGGGGGCGTCGAGCATCCTCACGCCCTTACCGGCGCAGGCCTTCTCCACTTCCTGGCTTGCAAGCGGCGCGATCGAGCTCATGTCCACCAGCTTCAGGCCGGCCTTCGCCCCCTCAAGCACACCCTTCTCTCCCAGCACCACACTCTTCACGTGCGGGCTGTTGGGCAGCATCGTGATCACCAGGGGCACCTGAGCAGCCACATCGGCAGCCGAGGCTGCTTCCTTTGCACCGGATGCAACAACATCCTTAACACTTGCCTTGTTCAGGTCGAAACACACCACCTCATGCCCTGCCTTCAGCAGGTTCTTTGCCATGGGCTTGCCCATGATCCCCAGTCCGATAAATCCAATCTTCATTGTATATCTCCTCATTACATATATTGATCAGGTATAACGAAGATGGTATGCCGAATGCCAACATGACGGGCACACCATTATCCCTAGAAGCACAAATGGCTCCTAGGGATAGAGTAAGGGGAGTCTTAATTTCTGTCAACTAAAATTATAGTTTCTTACAGTACTATTATATTTTTTAAACCCTATTATATAAATTTCAAACTGCATTATACAGACACGCCTTGAAGACTTCTCACGCTCTGCTCACCTTTATAGGATGGCAAACAGAGCCACCGATGCTAGCCATTCACCACATTTTGTCTAGCACCGGAGAGAAAGCCCCTCAGGTTTGCAACCGCGATATCCATCAATCTCTGACGGCTTTCCTTCGGTGCCCAGCTGATATGGGGTGTGATCAGGCAATTCTTCGCCTGCAAGAGAGGATTGTCCTCCTTGATCGGCTCAGAGGAGACAACATCCAATCCTGCAGCAGCTATCTTGCCACTATTGAGGGATTCGGCAAGATCCTGTTCTACAATCAAGGGACCTCGACTGTTATTGATCAGGATAACCCCATCTTTCATCTTGGCGATGCTTTCCTTGTTGATGATACCCTCGGTTTCAGGGAAAAGAGGACAATGCAATGCAATCACATCACTTTCAGACAACAAGGTATCCAGGGAGACATAATCATCTTTCAGCTCAGGATTTTGATAGGAATCATAGGCAATGACCTTCATACCAAAGGCTTTTGCAATCCTTCCTGTCGCCTGTCCGATTCTTCCATATCCGATGATTCCCATTGTCTTACCAACAAGTTCAATAAGCGGGTAGTCCCAGAAACAGAAATCAGGAGCCTTGCTCCATCTTCCTTCCTTGACTGCATCACTGTGGTGTTGTACGTGGTGGCAGATTTCAAGCAACAGGGCAAACACAAACTGCGCAACTGCATCTGTCCCATAGGTTGGAATGTTGGTGACTACCACACCCTTCTCCTTTGCTGCCATGACATCGACTACATTGTACCCGGTAGCCAGTACTCCAATATATTGCATCTTCTCAGCATTCTTGATGGTTTCGCCTGTTAATGGCGTCTTATTGGTAATGACAATATCGGCATCAGCGATACGCTGCGCGATCAAATCAGATGGTGTACGGTCATACACCGTCACATCTCCCAGTTCTGCAAATCCATCCCAGCTCAGGTCCCCTGGGTTCTCCGTATATCCATCCAAAATGACTATCTTATGTTGCATAGTGCCTCCTCATAAGCATAGCTTAGCCTACATTTCTCCCTTTCCTCAATCACCTTGGAATAGATCGCCTTCAGTCCTAGGATGTGTTTGCAGAGACTCACCCTGAATCCTATAAAACCCCTGACATCGTATTCATTGACTGGCTTGAGAATCCTTACCATACTGCCTGCATGAAAGACCGTCCAATATCCCCAGTCATGGTGCTCTATATCACAAAATGCTTGCTCGGAACCGTCATTTGCTATGGCTTCTACAAAGCATTTCCCCAGTACTATCTGCATTGGTCCATTATCAGTCTTCTCTTGGTGCTCGCCCCTGATAGGGACAACTCTATTGCACTTCCCATCGCGAGAATCAAGGCAAACATCACCGGTGCACTTGTCGGTCTCTTCTGCTTCATGCTCCCTCTTCACCAACTGCTGGGTCTCCTAATCGGAGTGATAGCCACCATTTCTATCTGCTCTTTGCTGAAATTTCCTGCAGCTACCCGTAGCGCTCTTGCGGCACTGGTAATTGTACTCTTGCAAGAAGGGGGAAAGCCCATGTGGTCGTACGCCCTGCAGCGTATTTTTGCTGTACTTCTGGGTTGTCTGGTTGGATTGGCACTGACAGTCTGCTTTCAAGCCTGTGAACAAACATATCTGCGAAAAAAAAGGTCCCCCTGACAAAGACCAAGGGGACTGAATAAGCAGGTTGAGACTACCGGACCACACCCTCAAATATTGGGTTACGAGGAGCTAGGCTTCCAGCAGAATAGCCCCAGATGGATGTATATTCAGCGGGATCCTCTCCCATTTTCTCCAATTGCCTCAGATAATGGGCTATCGACTTGGACTCTATGATGACTACAGAGCCCATCTCTTCAATCACCTTGCTGTGCGGCCTGGTGTGGTCGAACTCAAACTCCAGGACGCGCCTCCCGTCATCGGTGATGCCTATTGTCCTAAAGGTATTGCTCTTGCCCACACCCGGTAGGTTGATCGTATTCCGATCTGTTGCAAGAAATGGGATCTCAGCCCCCTCACGAACCATGTTGATCTGTTCAACCATTTTCTCCGCCTCACTCATGAATGGACGAAGCGTGGCGAGATACCGCTGAGGAACCTGTCCGATGGAACTCTCCTCAAGCTGCTCCTGCATGCTCCTTGCATTGGTCGCAAACAACTCTCGGTTCTCCTTGAATCCCTTGACCGTGAAGGTATAGTAAGGAAGGACGCCGATATCATTGAGTACCTTTCGCAGTTTTGCCGTATGGCCACGTCTACTGGCCGCAACCGTGAAGACTTCCTGGTTGGTTACCGCCCAACCTGCATCAAGCAATCTCTTGATCGCCTTCCTGGTATCGGGGGTAATCTCCATGGCAGAGGAGATGTGCGTCTGCACCACACACTGGTCAATGCCCAGGTTCTGTGCCTCGGCCTTGAAATCGGAGAGAACCTGAATGAGTTCCTTGGTAACTCGCTGGGGCAGATAGACCGGGAGCTTCGTCCCAAGACGAACTCTCCGCATGGGTGCGTACTGATCATCTTGCGAGCGTTTCTTGTTGTCTTCAAGCTTCTGTCTCGCCATCTCAAGTACTGCGTCCAGAATCGAACGCAAGGACTTCACCGAGCTCATGAAAGCGTCCCCTCCGGTGATCAGGATGTCCCACAGATAGGGATCATTCCTGAAATACTCCATATTGATGGCAAGTTGCTCTTCCCAGGTCCGCTTCGGACGAAGTTTCTCAAGCTCAAAGTTGAACCGTCCTGCCTGGAAGTCATACATTCTCTGGCAGTAAGAACATAGCCCTCCACAGGCTCTTCCCATGGTGTCAGGAATAAAAATGGCAACCGTTGGGTACCTTCGGTGGATATTGTGGGAAGGAAGCAACCACCCTGCTGCATTAGGCTCCCCTGGTTTTGCAATGTCCTCTTTCTCCCAGGCAACGATTGAACCAAACTCCTCTAAAAGATCCTGACTGTAGAAGAGATAAGCACGTAAGGCAAGGTCACTTCCAGGATGCTCCTGCATCTCCCTTGGTCGGGTATCGATGAGAGAGAGGAAGTAGGGAGTGGCAAAGATGGGAATACCCTTTTTCTCCGACTCCTTCATAACCCTGAGCGTCTCAGCATCCATGCTGTTGCCAAGATAACGATTGAGTTCCTCAGTGCTTCTGGAGGCAAAGTGCAAGTGGAATCGATCCTCCTTCCACCAAGCAAGCACCTGCTTGCGCTTCTGCTCATGACTCATGTCATCCTTGAATTGATAAAAGGAGCTTTTTCTCCGTCTATCCTCGATACGCTTGATCAGGAGCTCAACAATTCGCTCCTTGTTCTTCGTCCTCCAAGCGATCACCTCAGGATCCAGCCCACTTGGATGGGAATCCATCCACTGCTCTACCTGACTTCTAGAGGGGATTATTCGGTCCTCCACTCCACTCAGCTGACCAATGAGATGAGCCATATCCTCAAGAAAATCAAGATGAACCGACGTCTCTTGTCCCAGCAAGACGCGTCTCAAGAGCGCAATGGGACGTGAGGTCACCATCTCTCCATGGAGGTTCAAGTCTTCATAGACATCTCCCTCGTGGTCGAGATAGTCCATCATCCTAAGGTATGCCATCGAGGTGCTCATCAAAGTATAGTAGTCCTGTTCGGTCTTTCCTTCACCAGTGTAATATGACCATGCTTTTGGAAATCTCTGTTGCATCGTTGCAGCCATCTCTTCACGAAGAGAAGCTACCAAAGCCGCATCATCAAGCTTCTGGTCAAGGAACAAGGAGATAAGTTCTGGATTGTCTGCCTTCATCTTGGCGACAAGTTCAGTAATGCGATTGATAGATGTATTCATGTGCTAAAGATACAGGTATGGGTTATCGGATGTCAAGTATTCCTGTTTATTCTTTTTATTGTATATACTTATTATATTTTTCTTCATCAATTCACTATTGCTCTCCATTCAATAACCTAATATTCTCACTCCTAAATCCATTGCATCAATTCAAGTATTTTCCTTGACAAACACATCTGCTGCAAACACCATGTAATTGGTCAGACCAATAGTCAATTGAAGGAAAGATATGAAGATTAGTAAAAATGCTTTGGTATATGTGGAATACCCACAACTCTACCAAAAGAAATTGCTGAATGCTCTAACAACAGCAGGATATTCTGTAATTTCTGTGGTACCCGACAATTCTGAGAAAAACCTAAACAGAGCGCTTAAAGCCTTGGAATATGTTGAGATTGCAATTTTAGGGGGAGTATTACCGATTCAAAATCTTGAACATGCTCCAAACTTAAAATGGATCCATTTTGATTGGGTTGGTATAGAAAAAATACTTACACGGGCAATGTTCGAAGGAGGAAGAATAATTACTAATGGATCAGGAAGAAACTCAATTTGTTTAGCTGAACACGTTTTCTATTTCATTTTCACGCTTACCTATGGAACACGTGACATATTTATATCTCAGCATGACCATCATTGGGGAGTAAATCATCTAAATCCATATTCGTGCCTATTTAATAAAACTATACTCATTATAGGCACCGGGTCCATTGGAACAGAGATTGCCCTACGTGCAAAGTCTTTTGGTATGAAAACTGTCGGCTATAGCCGAACTTTGAAAGAACACAACTCGGCATATGACAGACAAGAAAGCAAGCAAGCTGGAGTTGATTTAGCTTCATTGATTACACAAGCAGATTTTATTGTACTCTCTGTACCTCTAAATACAGACACTTATCACTTGATTGATGCTTCAGTTTTCGAAAAGATGAAAAAGACTGCGTATTTGATAAACATATCCAGAGGCGCAATAGTTGATGAAAAGGCCCTTTTGGAAGCTGTCAGTACAAGACAAATAGCAGGGGCTGGTTGTGACACCTTTGAGAACGAACCATTGGACAAGAGTAGTCCATTATGGGATCTTCCCACCATGGTCATAACCCCACACAGCACTCCACAGAGTCCTTTGAAATTTGAACAAGGAATTGGAGTGATTACGGAAAACCTGAAGCGTCTGAAAAATGGAGAAGTTCTACTTAATTCACAATCATGTAATGATGTGTTGAATTAGAAGTATCAGCCATATTCATCTTAGCTCTGCTGTAGAGAAATAACATGAGATTACGATATTAGCGTATTCAACGAACTATCAATATCAGTTAGATGCTCTCTCATCTTTTTCTTTGCAAGTTGTGGGTCATGTGCTTTAATTGCCTCGACAATTTCTCTATGCTGCCGCAAATGCTTTTCAACCACCATATCCCTATCATTGCTTTTTTGTTTTAAGAAATACCACATATTCTCATTCATGAGAGTCCAAATATCTGACATAATCCGCTGTAATGCTTTATTCTGGGCACCAAGGGCGATCATATCATGCAAATCCCTGTTCATCGTTTCCAAAGATGCGCGTTCACCACGTGCCTCACGATTATGCTCCAATAAGGACTCCAATTGATCACAAATCTCGGGAGTAGCACGCATTGCACACAATCGGGCACACTCACATTCGATCAATAGTCGAGTTTCTACTATTTCATTTGGGCTTATTTGTTGATCAACCAGCTGCTCACTCAATGCTTCCAAAGCATCAGCTTTCATAGAAGGTGTTGTTACATAGGTACCATCCCCCTGTTGCACTGTAAGAAGACCTTTTGTTGCTAAAGCAGTAATTGCTTGTCTTACAGAAGCTCTACTCACGGAAAGGGCTGTTGCTAAATCACGTTCTGAAGGAAGACGATCACCAGGTTTGAGCTGTTTCTCGTCAATCAAATCCTGAATTTGTTGCATAATCAGAGTATATATTTTCTTTGTTTTTATAGGTTCCAGCATATCTACTTCCTGGTACAATGAATTACTATTGCTTCAAACGAATCAACTAAATCCAGATTTAAGCTATATGTCGATTTGTCTTTACTATATGCAACATTTTGTTTAGAGACAAGAGATTCAACCGAAACAATTGTTTCATCATCTCTCAACCTAATCCTTAACAACAAACTTCTAAGATTTTGTGATTTGAAAAATGTACTACCATTAAATCCTGCTAAGTTAATCAAATGAAGAATATATGAAGCAGGCTCATCCTCAGAATATACACCAAAGACAACTTCGATCTGCTCATTTGATTCCAATTCGATAACCGGGTTTTGAACAATAGATTTTATTCGATCCAGTATTAAGTACTTATGCTCTGGATATCCATATCGCTTATACAATTTTCCCAGTCCAATTGAAAATAATTGTCTCTTACCATCAGGAGTAATTGCCCCAAGATATTTTCCACTTCTTATATTCCCTTGGCACATTTCTGGAGGCCCAAAGGTGCCTACAGTCATCTGCTCCATACATCCAATGGATCCATCTAATACCTTTAATTCTACTATTGGTCCATCAAGCATTGTCCAATCGGTATCCGATAATGAAGGAAAGAGATCTAGTGGATAATTTCTAATATAGGACCATCGTGAATCCTCTACTTCTCCTGCAAAACCTATTGAGAATAAAGCGTTAAAATCATGATTCGGTGTCTGCTTCCAGGTGGAACCAGTCCAGATGATTGGCTTTTTGCTGGTTGACAAGATATCCATTAATGTACAGGTATTTGAAAGATCAGGGCAAATAATTAATTTACATCTCTTGAGATGATGAGGTTTAATTGCCGCTTGTTCAACGACTCGGAAACTTAAGTGTGCTTCTTTCAACATTCTATACAAACCTAGATATTCATCCAATTGCAACGATGTAGGATGTGGACCAGGCTTAATCAATATTACGTCTTCAAATATCGAGAAATTACCATAGTATTGTTCATTTTCTGCATGATATGAATAAATCTTCTCTACAGCCTTGAGACTCTTTCGGTCAGGATATTCTTTGAATACCCCAATAATGCAGAAATCCATTCCTGACCCATTTGCCAGTGCTTGAATTAGCCTTATCTCTACTTGAGGAGTAGGAACACCTTGAAACCGATAATCTATACCTATTGCATTGATACAAACATTACTAATAGTTTTTTCATCCCATGTCCCTTCAACTGATTGAATGTTTTCTGAGGCAGAATACTCCCAGAGCGGATAGGGTCGATGTATTTCCGTGTTAGATTCTTTCTTGATAATGTCAACACAATCATCTGTATAGGTCGAAACTGCAATATTCTCACCATATGATTTCACAAGGTTACGAATATTATCCATCATTTCATGAACAGTTTCTAATTTGAATTGCTGATATGTAATAAATACTGGATCATTTGGATCTTCTTGTGTTGGAAGAGATAATCCATATCGATCATGAAACATTCTTTTGCAGGAATCACACTGGCATATGCCATGATAATTATGGGAATAATCTCGGGTGAAATATCCAAACATATTGAAGAAAACGCCATCGATAGGATACCGATCGAGTGCTTCCTTTAAAATCTCCAAACTTTTTTCTTTTTGAAAACCACCGTTAACACAGGTATGAACAAATCCATTGTAGTTGACGGATTTATTATCCAATGAACGATAGGCCCAATCAGGATGTTCAGCATATATTGATTCATGAATCTTGCTAAAATCAAACCGAGCTAAAAACCTAATGTTGTGCTCATGACAAAGGTGCACCATATCACCTATCAGATCGCCACTGCCTAGAGATGGGCTACGATAGTGAAATGGCAACTCTGTTGGATAAAAAGACACCAAACCACCAGTATTCATCAACAGAACATTAGCATTTAGCACTTTCAACTGTTCAATCAAAACTTGACGGTCTAGTGATGCATCGCTTGATCTAAGATTTGTTTGAATCAATCTCTGGTTGTTTCTTTTCCACCACTCCATACCCCTACCCATCCTTCATATTAATATAGATGTGGAGGAGCAACAGCTCCTCCACATAATGACTTACCTACTCGATTCCATTAGTCTTTCTAATTCTGCTCAAGATAGAATCAAATTGTGACATCAAAGAATCGGCTGTCTTGTCTACTGTCTGACTTCCAACAATAAATTTCGAATACTCATTCCGTAATGCTTCAGTCAGCTCTGCCACCAGAATAAACGGAGTATACTTTGAATCAGCTGATTGCATTAAATATCTAGTACTTTCATAAGCTGGTCCAGAGAGTACTCCCATATCTGCAAGCACTTTCTGTCCTGCTTCTGTGGGAGGTACCGAACGCTGCAATTCTAGTTCTGCAATAGATTTTGGATCATTCACAATGAAATTTAGCAATCTTGCAGCATCTTCTGCATTCTTAGAATCTCTCGAAATAGCCCAGAACTGAGCTGGACGTACAAATAAGCCATCGGCTTCTGGTCTACCTAAACTCGGATAAGCCATAATTCCTACAGGACTATTTGAGGTATCTTCATTCTCAGCCACATTACTCGTCCAACAATACCAGCCAGCCCAATTACCAGCTGCAACATTTGTAGTAGTTACAGTTGTCCCGGAGAGAGACTCAACTTGCTGACGACCTGCTGGAAGCAACCCAACATCAGTCATTCTTTCAAACAAATTCAATGTTTCCACTAAATCAGAACGTGTAAATTGCATCTGAGCTTGGTCATTTACATAATAAGCACCTGCTATTTCACTAAGTACATGAACTAGGAAATGAGAAAGGGAATCTTTAGTAGTAGCAATCAATGCCGAAGATGGACCCATTGCATCATGGAAATCTTTTCCATATTGAATAAATTCTTCGAACGTCCATGACTCACCTGGGCCAGGAGGAAGAGGATTACCTGTCTTCTGTACATATTCCTGTAACTTATTGATGTTATAGGTATAAGTCCAACCACTGATTCCGGTTGGAAGACCTAACAATCTACCGTTAATTTCACCACCTTTATAAAGATTCTCACTAAACTCTGATAAATCAATATAATCAGAAAGGTCGTAGAGATTCTTTAGAACTGGATCCTTTGTGTATGCTACCTCTGCCATCCATTCAGTGCTAAAACAAAACAAGTCTGGAGCAGTTCCATTAGCTAATTGAATGATAATCTTATCATGATAACCATCAAATGGGTTTGGCATGGTAGTTACTTTCTTATCAGGATTTGCTGCCATATATTGATCTACGGCTGCGTTTGTAGCGGCATGACGAGTTTCATTCCCCCACCACATAAACGTCACAGGTTTTGATGCTGCAGTCTCTGATTCTCCAGCAGCAAACACAGGCACCATTGTAGCAATAATTAAAATTGCTATACCAATTACCATCTTCTTTTTCATACGTCCTCCTTTTGCAAAATGCAAAATCATCCTTTTAAACCTGTTGTGGAAATACCTTCCACAAAATTCCTTTGCGCAAACATGTATAGAATCAGAGGTGGCAATATTGCCAACACTGACATCGCCATCGTGTTCTCCCATGAAATCATTCCAGAAGAAGTATCCATGGATATCTTCAATCCAATTGATACTGGAAAGAGATGTTCTGATGAGAGATAAATCATTGGACCAAGAAAGTCATTACCTGTCCAGATAAACTGAAACAACATTACAGTTACTATTGCAGGTTTCAATAAAGGAACAAGTATATAAATAAGCCGTCGTACTGGCCCACAGCCATCGATGATTGCTGCTTCGTCCATATCACGGGGAAGGGATCGAAAAAACTGCACCATAAGAAACACAAAATAGGTATCTGCAGCAAACAAGGAAGGTAGAATCAATGGAGTATATGAATCTACCCATCCAATTTTTGAGAACATTATATAGGAAGGAACGAGAACAACGGTCATCGGGAATAACAACGTAGCAATTAAAACAGAAAACATTGATTTTTTATAGGGAAAATCAAATCGGGAAAACCCATATCCTACAACAACAGCTGATAAAGCTGTGGCCAAAACTTTTAGTACCACATAAACGTAAGTGTTTTTGAAAAATGTCAAGAATGTCGATGCACCTGCTGCCCTCCATCCATTTTTATAACCATTCAAAGTAGGATTTTTTGGTATTACTGAAAGGTCGGCAAAAATCTCATAGGAGGTCTTAAATGATGATCCTATCAACCAGAGGAAGGGATAAACCATCACTATTCCAATTGCAATTAAAATAATATAGTTCAAAATTTTATCTACTTGCTTTCTTTTTAAGTATGCCATAGTTTCCTCTCCCCCTAATCCTGATAGGTAACCCAATGATTCGATGATTTAAACAATAGAACAGTTACAATAGTGATGACTGTGAACAAGATAATTGACAAAGCACTGGAATAGCCCATCTTCAAATATTTAAAAGCATTGTTGTAAATCAACAGCGACATTAGTTCAGTTGCCTTACTTGGGCCACCTGCTGTAATTACGTATGGAGAATTGAATTCCTGAAATGCAGTAACAAGATTGGTCAACATATTGAAGAAAATTACAGGAGTAATATATGGGATAATTATTGACCAGAATGTTCTTTTCCTAGTTGCACCATCCACCTGAGCCGCTTCAACCAAGGCTATAGGAATATTCTTTAGAGCCGCAAGGAACACTACCATTGTAGATCCAAATTGCCATAATTTTAAAATACTAATTACAAATAACGCTGTATAAGAACCGGCTAGCCAAGTAGGTTGAGGAAGATGCAACATCCCGAGAAACGCATTTATCATTCCTTTTTCCATGAACATGTACTGCCATAAAATCGCTACAGCGACACTCCCTCCCATCAATGAGGGAATGTAGTAGATAGAACGAAAAATCCCAATTCCTTTTACTTTTGAGCTTAGAATGTAAGCAATAAAAAGAGAAAATATTAGCCTAGAAGGTACAGTAAGAAGTACATAGGCAAAACTAACTTTTAGGGAATTCCAGAAATCTGGACTTAAGAATGCCATTTTAAAGTTTTCAAAAGCAACAAAAGTAGGTGCGGAAATGATTCGATATTGTGTAAAGGAAAGAAAAGTTGAAAGAATCAAGGGAAATGCTTTAAAAGCTAAAAATCCAATAAGCCAAGGAGCTACAAAGATCATACCAATGTAGTCCTTCCTTCGGCTCATTCGTAACTTTTGTTGTTTCATATACAATACATCCTATATAACATAATGGTAAATTGGTTAGACCATTTTTGTGGTTTAATGGTCATACCAATATCCTAGAACACATACAAGTATCTGTCAAAACATTTATTAATTATTTTTACCTCTTTCTTGCAACTTATGTGAGAAAAGAGCAAGACAAAGAATACCAAGAACCTATATGCCTCAATATATCTATTATTTGTTTTTATTATATGTACTTAATTGCTCTTAATATTTTTTTCATTTCTGCATTATCATCAACTACTTATCTGCATAACCTTGACTATCCTCAGAAAAGGACGTATGAATATATGCGAATACATTAGAGGTATTATGTTAGAATTCTATACACCGTCCCCCGCGGACAAACACCTGTTTCCTGATCACAGCAAGCACCTTGCCTATGAATATTACTACTCATATGTTGCACTCTGGGCAGATGCAATTGGCATCACTATCTGCAAGACTGATACTGCCTTGTATATGCATCTTGAAGAGGACGATTGTTTCCTGCTTCCCATCACCGACGACCTTCCTTCCGCAATGAAGGAACTTGAAGAACACTGCAGGGAAACTGGACAACGCTTTCTCCTGGAATGTGTACCCACCAAAGAAGCTGAACAGCTGAAAGCGATGGGTTACCAGACTGAGCATGTCAGGAACCTTGATGACTATCTTTACGAGAGTGAAAAACTCATCAAGCTCTCTGGCAAGAAGTTGCAGAGTAAGCGCAATCATATCAACCAATTTGAGAAGCACTACACCTATTCAGTACGCCCCCTGAACACCAAGGAACTACGTGATGAGTGTTACAAGATGGCTTCCACCACCTGGCTTGACGGTAAGGATTGCACGACCAAGGAAATCAGAGATGAACTGGGAGCACTCAAACGAGCTCTCGATGGTTGGGATGAACTCAATTTCAAAGGGATACTTGTCTGTGTAGACCACAACCTCACCGCATTTACCATCGGGGAAATCATCGATGAGGAAATGGCTATCGTACACTTTGAGAAGGCCGATACTTCCTACAAGGGAATCTACTCAGTCATCAACCAGCTCTTCGTCAGTGAATATCTCTCGGATGTTCACTATGTGAACAGACAAGAGGATGCCGGCATTGCTGGGCTCAGGAAAGCAAAGCTCTCCTACAAACCCGACCTTATGGTTGAGAAGTACCGGGTGACAAAGCAACCATGATCATAGAACGTGCAAAACCCAGTGACTACCAGGAACTCAAGCAACTCTGGCTCATCGTATTTGATGAAGAGCCAACCTTCCTGGAGCACTTTTTTGCAACGCGAATCTCCTATCAGAACATCTTTGTCGCTCGAAAGGACGACAAGCTGGTCAGTGCACTGCATGCACTCCCCCTGTATTATCACAAACAGGGGGAGGAACATCCAACAAGCTACATCGTTGGGGCTGCGACCTACAGGGAGTACCGAAGACAGGGAATCATGGGAAAACTCCTGGAAGCAACCAGGGAAGCCTATGACCACCCCATCACACTCTTTCCTGCTGTCAGGCCTTTCTATGAAGCAAATGGCTATTTCACCACCTCCAGTGTACTCTCCTTCTCCCTTGAAGCAGAAAACAGGGAGAGAGAGAATCTTGCTGTCCAATATACCTTCCATGACCTGGATGCAATCTACCGAAAAGCTACCAGTGAAGAGGGTGCCCTCCTACGTGATAACGAGGCATGGTCCTTCCTCACCGAAGGTTATGAAGTGCTCTCAGTGGAGGGTAGTTACGCCTTTATCAGCGAGGGAAAGGCTGTAGAGACCATGGTCCTGAGCAGTGATGCTGCTTCCAGCATGCTCTCACTTCTTAAAGGAAGAGGGATCACTGAGGTACGTACGCTCGACTCCTCCCCACTTGCCAACTTAATTGGAAGAGAAAAAGGAGTGCCCATCCCGATGGGGATGAGCACCTCAAAAGAACTACAAGGTGTGTATATAGCTGAGCAGTATTAACGGACAACACTCTCGAAGCGTTGAGTCCAGGTATCTCCCTTGTCATTTTTCACCTGTAAGGTAAAGGGGATAACGGTCCCTGATGGCGCACCAGGGGCGATGACGAACCGGAAGGTGTTGTTCTCCCCACGTACCTGTTGCTTATTGCTGGTTGCCCAACGGCTGTTGTTGGTACTCATCAACCCGGCATCCAATGTACCAAGATAGACCTCATCAGAGAGTACGCGCACATACTCGCTCTCACTGCTCAGTGTTGCGCGAAGCCCTGCAAGGTCGACTGTCCCGGTATTGGCATAGGAGAAGCCCATGCTCATCTGGGTATTGGTGGGTAGCGTATCCTTGTCATAATAGAGAACGGTGATATCCTCAATGGCAAGTCGCTTCCAAAGCGCCTCGAAGTAACCACCCTTTCCTACCTTCTCATAGGAAGATGGGTCAGTGATCAAGGTACCGGTGCTCTTGTCATACCAACCGGCAAAGATGGCTGACACATCATCGGCAACCGGAGTGGGAACCTCAACATCCTCACTTTCAATGAATACATCAGTCCCACTGAGTGGGTCGACAAATCGAACCCCTTCCTGATAGATGGCATAGAGGGTCTGGTTGGTATAGCTCATCTTGATCGTCTCTCCCGCTTGGTAGGTGACCTCATCAGGAGTCACTCCCCAACCGGCCAACACACCAAGGCGAGCTGAATTCATCCTCATCTGTCCGCTGGATGGCAAGACAACCTCACTGCCAGGGATCTTACGAATCTGCTGCCGATAGCTGTAGCGATAGTTCTCTCCCTCAGAGGAGAAGTCCAAGGTAAGGGTTGGACGATAGTACGGACTATGCTCATACAACCATGCCGCATATTCACTTTTCTTTGGCTCATCAAGAGAGAGAATCTCTTCAAGAAGATAGTCGCTCGTATTCTGGTCCATGTGGTAGGTGGACAGCAGGCTCAGATGCTCACGAGCTTCATAGTATGCTTCCCTGTCCCCTTTTGACCGAGCCTCATACAAGCGCTTACGAGCCTGCTCTGCCTCATTGGCAATTGCCTCATTGAGTTTATCATACGACTTGCTGATCTCCTCAAGACTCTGGCTGCTTAGGTCCTTGCCTTGGATGGTCGCATACTGTTCTTCTGCTGTCGGAGTCGCTGCCACTGCAATCATCCCAACGGTAAGCATAACAGTCATCAATACAAGTATACGTATTCTTTTCATAGGATTTCCTCCTCCCATCTGCATAATCTGTTGTTTCTACCTATTGTAATAACAACACCAGAGGGGGATGGCAACTAGGGAGATGCAATCTTCATAAACTCTTTAATTCTGTGAAGAAATGTGAAGCACCACCCTTCGCCCTGAATAACTAAGCAGGCCTTCCTCCACCAAGGATGCCAGCTCCCGGCTGAGCGAGGTACGGGCGAATCCCAACCGCTCTGCAAGTTCTTTCTTTGAAGTTGGTAGGACAACTGTATTGCTTCCTTGGATTACCGACAGGTTCTGCAGATAGGCAAGCAAACTTTCTCTCAAACCCAAGGCAGAGAGCTTAGTAACCGTCATACTCAACTCATGGGCACGGTCGCTCACCAGTTCAAGAAGGGAAGCGAGGAATTCCACCCTTGCCTCACAGAGGTCAAGTACCAGTGCCTTGGGAAGGTGCAACACAGCCGAATTATCTTCACTGACTACCGTCATTGGGTAATGGTTGTACCGACTGAACAGCAGGGTCGCTCCCCATACATCTCCTGGTTCGAGTACCTGAACCTTGAAAACCTTCCCCTCCTCATCAACACTCTGGATGGAGACCTTGCCTGTTACCACCACATCGAGCGTGGTACACACCTGTCCTTGCAGATAGAGCATCTGGCCCTTGGAATAGGAACCCAGTCTTGCCCCACCTCCACTAAAAAGGGAGGAGAGCATTTCCATATCAAAGCCCTTAAACAGCCTAAGATTTTCAATTGAAGGAAAGAAATCCATGAAAACCCCCAAAAGTGTGACCTATGTAACAGTATAATGGAGAAGATGCCGGTATGCTAGGAATACCAATCAATAAAAGGAGTCAAGAATGATTGAAACAGTATATACCTACACTAAAACCGACGAGAAAGTCATTGAAAAACTGGTGGGCGATGATCAGGTCATGATCAACCATGTGGTTCTGAACAATGGGGAAGCACTCCCGGAGCACTACAGTGATTCCAATGTCTATCTCACCATAGCACGAGGAACCCTCTCAGCTACCTTTGGCGATCAGGAAGCACACTACTATCAGGGTGCAATCGTGAATGTTCCAGCAAACACCAAGATGAATATCGCCAACACCAATGAGGAACCTGTTGAATTCTTTATTGTAAAAGCACCCCATCCAAGGGTATACAAGGAACAATAAGTCATGAAGAAAACCATCCAGCGGACAGTACAGGTTCTTTTTCTTGGGCTCTTCCTTTTCTTGCTCATCAGGGGCAAGGTACAGGTGTGGATGGGAATCTTCCTCCTCTCACTTGTCCTCTCTCTCTTCTTCTCCCGGTTCTACTGTGGATGGATCTGTCCCATAAACACCCTCCTGAAACCAATCACCTTCCTGAAGAAGAAGTTTCATGTGGGCAGTATAAAAACACCGGCCTTCCTCAAGAACGGTGTGCTGAGGATCCTGCTATTGGTCGTCTTCCTGGCTCTTATGGTCTTGACCTTGCGCTCAGGCAAACAACTACCAGTGTTACCAGCACTAGTGGCCATTGGAGGCTTCCTCTCGCTCTTCTTTGAAGAAGAACTCTGGCATCATTGGCTTTGTCCCTATGGAACCATCCTTTCGCTCCCGAGCAGGGCAGCAAAAAAACGCATGGTGATCGATCCTGATCTTTGCACCAACTGTGGAAGGTGCAAGCGGGTCTGTCCTTCGGGGGCAATCGTGAAGGATGAGAAACATCGTATCATCAAGAACGAGTGCCTGGTCTGCCATGAATGTGAGCGGGCATGCACAAAGGGAGCCATCAGTTACAAATAAGCCATAAATATTTAACAGGGAGAGCAGAAAATGCCCTCCCTGTTGCTGTGTAGCTTTTTTTACTGTGGTACGTTATTTCTTCTCTTTACGGAAGCAGAGGAACCAGTCAAGGCAGTATTGATTCTCATCCTTGCTTTCCATCCGCTCCTTGGCGGTACCGCATGAGCCTGGGGTGGGGATGATGACATCCTGCCCTGGTCTCCAGTTAGCGGGAGTAGCGATATGCTCCTTGTCAGCCTTCTGCAAGGCCAATACCACACGCTTGATCTCATCAAAGTTCCGGCCAGTGGAGGCAGGATAGTACATAATGGTCCTCACCACACCTTCACCATCGATGATGAATACAGCACGAACTGCCTGGGTGGAGGATTGTGACTGAACCATGCCATACTTCTTGGCAACGTCCATCTTGATATCCTCAATTACCGGGAACTTGACCTCAATACCCTTCATTCCGTTCCATTCCAACTCCTGAATCTTTCTCAACCAAGCTATGTGTGCATATAGGGAATCGATGGAGAGACCGATAAGCTCAGTATTCATCGCCTTGAACTCATCTGCCATGGAGGCAAAGGTCATGAACTCTGTGGTACAGACAGGGGTAAAATCAGCGGGATGGCTGAAAAGGATAACCCATTTCCCCTTGTAATCTTCGGGAAAGTTGATATCACCCTGGGTGGTTACTGCGTGAAAGGCGGGAGCCTTGTCTCCGATCAAAGGAAGTGTTGCATTATTCTGTACTTCGTCCATTTCTGAAATCTCCTTGGTACGTGATAGGTTTGTTGTATGCAATAATAGTAATCATTCTCATTAATAATATCAAGTACTTATTGATAATTATTTTTATTAATAACAAACTGTATCTTTATTTCCCTTGGAAACAATACATTCATGATAATTCTTTCCAACCTGCTCTTTATTTATCATTAATTCCTTGTTATTTTTGCTCACTCATTAGTAGAATTGCAGTACCAATATGCGCAAGACCAAACGAGTAAGCATTCGAGGCAGTTTCATCATAGGTCTCCTTCTTATCTGTGTTACCCTGATCTTCATTGGGTACCTGAAGAACAGACTGACATCCCAAGCGGTTGAAACCAATCGCATTGTTACCCATACCTATAAAGTCATCACAGAAACCAATGCGCTGAAACGTACATTCCAAAACATCCGCATCAATGAACGTGGGTACCTGCTTACTGGAGACCGCTCCTACATGGAAAGCATCGGGGTCAGCACCTACTCCTTCGACCAACGCCTCATGAAACTAAGGATTCTTCTGAAGGAAAATGCTGAGCAAAAGAGACGCCTTGACCTCCTGAAAATTACCTTTGACACGTTGATCGATGAAAGTGTCCAACCCCTTTTGCAGTATCGCCAACCCATTCTTGAAGATTCAACCTTCTTAGCTGAGCAGGAAGAAATCTTGGAACTCTTTGAACATAGCGAAACTATCGCCAAGACTTTGGAGACAATCCTTGCCGATATAGAGAATGAAGAGTATGCACTGCTGGAGATACGCCAGAAAGACGTCGAACGTTGGTCTGACATTGACCAGAAGGTCACCTTCCTTGGACCGGTACTGGTCATTATCATTGCCTTCCTTTCCGGGATTGGGGCGATCAACAGGCTGGATGCCTACCAGAGGCAACAAGAGAGAGACCAGAGGGAGCTGAGAGAGGCACGCGACCGATTTGCCAGTATCATCAAGGGTTCCAATCTAGGATCGTGGGAATGGAACCTCAGCGATGACACCATTAAGATCAATGACATGTGGGCAGAGATGCTCGGCTACACAAGAGCAGAGCTTGAGCCCACCACCATTGATACCTTTTCCCGCTTTGTTCACCCTGAGGACCTTGAAAGGGCCATGAAGCTGCTTGCTGAACACCGACTCGGCAAGAGTGAATTCTATAGTTGCGATCTTAGAATGCAACACAAGGATGGCCATTGGATATGGGTCTTCGATCGTGGACAAGTGATAAGCCGCGATGAGAATGGGAAGGCCCTGCTCATGAGCGGAACCCACGCAGACATTACTGAGCGTGTCCTCCAGGCAGAAGCATTGGAGCAAAGCGAAGAAGAGAGCAGAAGACTCTTTGAGGCAATGAACCAAGGCTTTGCATACTGCCAGATTCTCCTTGATGAAAAAGGAACTCCCAATGACTACCGTATTCTCAGGGTAAACAAGAACTTTGAGACACAGACCGGCCTCATCCCTGAGCTTTCGGTTGGGAAGCGAATCACAGAGCTCTTGCCGCATGTAGAGCCTTACTGGTTCACAAGCAATGGGGAGGTGGCACTTACGGGGAAGCCACAAACATTTGAGGCCTTCAACAGTGACTTGAACCGACTCTTCAGGATCTCTTCATTCAGCCCTTCATATGGCTACTTCGCCATGATCATCGATGACATCACTGCCCAAAAGCAGATGGAAAAACAATTATACTTTGAGAAAACCCTGTTCGAAACCACACTACTCTCGGTTGGTGATGGTGTTATTTCCACCGATGCAGAGGGGAAAGTTCAATTCATGAACAAGGTAGCTGAAAAGCTCACTGGCTGGCAGGCAGATGAAGCAAAAGGCCGGCCATTTGAAGAGGTATTCAAGATTCTCTGCGGCAGTGACCGCCACCCTTGTCCAAATCCAGTGAAACAGGTACTGGAGACCAAGAGACAGGTTGAACTGGACGAAGATACCATTCTGATCGCACGCGATGGAGACGAGCGATTCATCAATGACAGTGCCGCCCCGATTCTCAGTGCCTCCCAGAACGTTACCGGTGTTGTCCTTGTCTTCAGGGATAGTACCACCCAACGGATCAAGCAGGATGAGATCCGGACGCTGAGTGTGACCGATCCCCTGACCACGCTCCCCAACCGGCGCTACTATGAGCAAGCAAAAGAGGAGTTGGATGAAGAGCCCTACTACCCGCTTACCTTGGTACTTGCCGATGTAAACGGGCTCAAGCTTACCAACGATGCTTTTGGGCATGAGGCTGGTGATGAGCTGCTACGCAAGGTCTCTGAAATCATGCGCAAGACCTGCAGGGATGATGATATTGTCAGCAGGATTGGTGGTGATGAGTTCGTACTTCTGCTTCCACAAACAGATGCTCTTCATGCACAGGCCATCGTAAAACGTATCAACAACGCTTTGGAGAAAGAGAAAATCAGGGGAATCCAGCTCTCTGTCTCCTTTGGCTATGCGGTAAAGGAAAAGAACAAGGAGAGCTACGAGGATACTTTCAAGGTTGCAGAGGACTCAATGTACCGCAACAAGCTCAAGGAGAGCATGACTTTCAAGAAACAGGTAATTGACACCCTGCTCTCCAGACTTTTTGAGCAGGAGGAAGGAGCAGAAGAACATAGTAATCTGGTTGCTTCCTTGACGAGTGCGTTTGCTGAGGTGCTTGGATATCGTGAGGAAGAGGTGAAAAACCTCAGACTTGCAGGGTTGTATCATGACCTAGGCAAGATTGCGATTACTCCCTCTCTTCTCTCCAAACCGAGAAATGAGTTCAGCCGGACCCAGGTTATGGAATGGCAGAGACATGCTGAGATTGGATACAACATCCTTCGCTCTGTTGGGGAGTATGCCCCCTTTGCAGAGGCAGTATTGCATCATCACGAAAAGTGGGATGGTAGTGGATATCCACAGAGTCTGAAACAGGAAGAGATTCCAGAGAGTGCCCAAATCCTTGCCATTGCAAACACATATGCAGACAATCTTCCCTCAGTGGGGTTGGAGAAGACCATTGCATTCATGCAGGAAAGGTCAAATACCTATTTCAGCCCAGTGTTGCTTGAAACATTCATAACCAAGGTAGTAAAGGCTTGATCCTGACGGAAACCAGTCCACAATGTGATCAATAGCACGATCAGCTCTCCCTGGTTACACTACCCGTTTGATATGTTTTCTGTGTCGAACCATAGATCAGACCAACGATAGCAAGCAGAATTCCCGAGATGATCAACAGCCACTCCACAGGAACCCTGTCGGCCAGGGGGCCGAAGAGCAAGATTCCCAGCGGTATTGCACTGCCACTGAGCAGCTGCACAATGGAGAACACCCTTCCCATCTTGTCTTCATCGGTTATCTCCTGGATCATGACAATCTCAGCAGAATTCAAGACGGGAACAAAGATACCGCCAAGTCCAAGGATTATGAGGTAGAGAAGGAATGTGGGAGCAACTCCCAGTAGGGCAAAACTTACCCCGAAGGCAACCAAGGAGAGTGCGATGGCACGAACCTTATTGGAAAAGGACCCCTTCAGGGAGATGATCAGGCCACCCAACAAGGTACCCGCAGTCCACACCATTTCATTTGCGGTAAGGAACCATACCTCACTACCGAAGCTTCGTTCCACCAACAGAGGTGTCAAGATTGCTGCAGGGGTGATAAGGAAGAAGGAGAAGCCATAACAGATCAGGAGATTACGCAAGAGAACATTGTTGAATGTGTAGGAGAGACCCTTCTTGATATCCTGGATCATACTGGTCCCTTCCTCTGCGCGCTTCCTTGCTCCCACCTTGATGAAGGAGAAAGTCACCACTGCAAAGACAGCAGTGACAACATCGAGTAAGAGTGTCCAGGTAAGATCAAACAATCCAAGCATCATGCCACCAACGGCAGGAGAGAGGAGCAACAGCACTGAATTGATGCTCTGGTTAACCCCTTGGATTCGAACAAGATGTTCTTCACTGACCAACTGGGGGATGATGGCATTCACCGCAGGTGTCTGTACCCCGCTACCAAGGGACCGCACGACCGAAACAGCGAGCAGGGCTGTGATTGACTTTGCCCCAGTGGCATAGAAAAGTGCAAGCCCCAGCGTTGCAATGGCAATGAAACTGTCAGAAAGCATGATCAGGTGCTTACGGTTGTAGCGGTCCGCCCACACCCCGCTGGAGAGGCTGATCAGGAGATGGGGAACCATCTGGGCAAGGGTGGCGTACATCAGGAACACTCCTGATGAGGTCTCAAGGGTGATGTACCAGATAATGGCATATCCTACAACTGAGGAACCAAACAGTGAAAGGTTTTGGCTTATAAGGAACAGGACAACTGATTTTGTGAATAAAGCATTGCTGCTTTTTGTTTTCATAGTAGTACCATAGATTTATATATGAACAGGGAACAGATTCTCCCTTCCGGCTCTAGCACTGTAGCGAGCGACGTAGACTTAGTCCAGTGGGTTACTTCAGTAGCGAACACAATTCCTTCCAGCTTTTTTTGCCTCATAAAGGCAGGAATCAGCCTCTCGGTATAGCTCATCAAAACTGGAGGTTATTGCAGAAGATACTCCCAAGGAAACTGTCAGACGAATGGAGTGTTGTTCATGGGTGAATATGTGCAACTCAACATACTTCCTGAGATGTTCAGCACAAGAGATCATCTCATCCCTACTCTTATGGGAACTGAAAATGGCAAACTCCTCACCTCCAAACCTACAGACAATGCAAGATTCGTCAACTTCCTCCTTAAGGATGGAACCAATGGAATGTAGCACAGCATCGCCTGAGCGATGTCCCCACTGGTCGTTTATCTGCTTGAAGTGGTCAAGATCAAAATAGATAAGATGGGACGGCAAGGACGCCAGTAGAAGTTGTTCCTCCACCTTCTCGATAAATGTTTGCCTGTTATAGAGCCCTGTAAGCCCGTCAATCTCTGCCCGGTGTTGCAGCTCTTCTGCACGTTGTTTCAGCAGGGTGACATCCTGGATCAGGGTAATGGTTCCGATTGTCTCTGTTGCTTTGGAGGTAATCGGATACAGTTCAGCAAAAAGAGACCTTCCTCCCAAGGCAAAGCCGAAAGAGGTTCTTTCGCTTTGGCGCACAGCGTTACCCCATCGAGGGGTCTCGAGATATAGTTGCTCCTCAATTAAATCCATATCTGTTCCTAGAAGCTCTTTTGCTGCAGGGTTCATGTCTACTACATGCCCTTCTCCATCACAGATGACAATGCCCTCCCCAAGAAACCGAAACGCTTGTTCTCTTGCCAATGGGGCAAGCTTGAGTAGATCAAAGCGATAGATTCCAAGAAGCAGGAAAAGCCCAGAGAGGGCAAAGACTCCACTAATGGGTAATATCTGGAGGAACTGTTCATTGCTCACTACCTTTGCCATGGCATACAAGAAGGGAATCACCATACCCAGCAACAATATGTATGCTTGTTTTCTCATGGAGGTACTGGTGGTAACAACAAAGATAATCACCAAGGAGAGGGAGAACACCATGAGAAAGAAATTGCCTGAAATCAGAAATTTTGCAAGCACCGTGGTCTCAACCACCAGCGTTGAATACTGGGAAGAGGTGACCAAGGAGACCGAGTGACGAATCCAGTGGTGCAGGAAATCTGTCCCTACCAAGATGATGCCGACTCCTTGGTAGATATAGAGTATCCTCCCGATCTGTTTTTGTTTCTCTCTCCAATATCCTGTATATGCCAAAGAGAACAACAAGGTGGCAACAGGAGTATAGAATACGCCAATTTGGCAAATATTACGCCATAGTACTTTGAAGAAAAAGGTATAGCTGACCATCTCGGCGAACGAGGTCAGCGACCAGATAAGCATAAAGAGAACGGCAATGAGCAACTCGCTTGCTGCTCGCTTACTTCGCACCCTCCAAACTGCAATAAGCACTCCTAGAAGCATGCCAATGGAAAGCAGATTGAAGAATAGGACAGGAAAGCTAAGCATGCACAACTCCTTGCGATTCTCTGCATTGTACCAGAGAATATTGGAGAAATTAAGGCTCAATCATACATTTTGGCGAATTCTCTTAGTCGTAGATTTCCTGACATAGCCTTTCCTGCTTGCATAGAAGAGCTTGAGGAAGCAATAGTCGTCATCTGGGTACTATCGCCTTTAGTTCTTATTGGTTGGAGAAAATGGATACTACAGGGATATTCACAGCAATGTATGCGATGAGGAGTATCGCAAGGATGACTTTTTCTGATGCGATGAATCGTACAGGTTTCCAAAATTCTTTGCTGAACAGATATCTGTGCCGAAACAAACCGTATAATAACAGTAGCACGACTCCCGCTAACAGGAGGCACATTTGGAGGATCAAGAAACCCTTATAGAACAAGCCTGTGAATTCCACGAGCATCTTGACCATGATGAAGATCAATATCCATGAACCGTAGGAGTTCAGTTCATTATCTCGTTGAGAGCGGTGTATGCTCTTTGAGAGAAGCAGGAAGGCTGCAAGGGTAAGGATGTTGATAACGAGTATGCGTATGCTCAGGAGAAACGTCTTCTCTGCCTCGATTCCTCTCAACACAGGAATAACTTGTGGAATGTTGTTATAAAGGACCACATTGAGTACTAAAAGAATAATAGATAAAACGCTAGCTCCTACAGCAAGTTTTCTCATGGTCTCTCCCTAATCTCCCGTGTACGGAATTCGAACAAATTCTACGACACATCGTCAACCAGAACCGGCGTGCTGATAGTTCAAACACAAAAGTACTCAAGAATATGTTTTCGGGCAAGTCTTAACCCCGCTGTCTGCACGGTCGCTATGGCTACAGGGACATGGAGTACTTCTTCCTCAAGCTCTGGGACAGGAGCAGGCGCTACATAAAGAATCGGGATGTAGCAAAGGTGAAGGAGAAAAGAATTCAGGCCCAGAGAGAACTGCAGAAATCCCACAGGAAAATCTCATGAGCCGTTTTCTGCTTGCTTTCATGATCTTGAGGAAGAAGTACTAAATATCTCGAAATCAGCAGAAAGAACCTAGCTAATAAGCCAATTCATTGCCTTTTCTTCCTCATCCGTGAAATAGATTTCCTTCCCCTTATTACTTTCCAGGATAAACGATCGCAAGCTTGAGCTACATCCTGAAGAGAAGTCCCCAACAATGGCAAGCCGCATCTGGTAGGTCACGAATTTCTGGAGCACATCGCCGGCAATCTTTGTACTTAAATCGAAGAACTCAGGGTTTATATCCTTCTTGCCTACAACCATCCTACTGCATCCAGTCCCATAGCGAACGTTTGCCATCACATCCAAGGCTGAATCAACATCTGAGAAGAGCATCTCTTCACTGGAAACCTTGGCTACCTCGATTCCGTTCTTTTTTACATATTCAATCTGCATAGCTACCTACGTTCTCCTTGGAGTAATCTTACCATGACATAGGCATCCCCTCTCTCTTCAGCGACAAGGAAGCCCAGACTTTGGTATAGCTTGTATGCTCTACTCTCTTTCTGCACAGAGAGTGATACCTTCCCGTATCCTGCATGCATCAGAACCTTACACATCTCCTCAATGAGCTGTCTCCCGAGGCCCCTGTTACGGAAAGGCTCCTCTATTGCAATACACAGCTCGGGAGTCTCACTGGTAAAGTACCCGTATCCAGGGTCTTGCGAGTCAAACAACCGTACCCATACAACACCTATTACCTTGTCATGGACCTCTGCAGCCAATGCATAATCCCCTACCCGGCCAAACTCCTGGATATAATGGCTTAGTGAAGGATCATCCAGGATCGATAATGGTGGAGGGGCCTCACCTTCAGCAACATAGATTGCTTCATACAAGAAATGCCCAATCAGCGGGTACTCTCTCCTCCAAAGCGGACGAATTGCAAGCACCTGCTTCAGCAAGGCTATTACGTGCAAGTTTGCACCATGTGGGTGCATATCAACGCCTTGAATAACCTCTACCTGGTAGAAGCCTCTCTGTACCAAGTACTGAAGATCCCTCTTCAGGGTACGCTCCTGCTTGCTGAGATAGACAATACGCCCTGGCTTGATGGCAAGAACAGAGTCCAAAAGAGAGCGTTCACACCCCTCTTCAGATGGAGAGAGGAAGAGCGTATCACAGCGCTGTCCCCTTTTTGCAAGTTGACGAAGATGTTTTTCGTTGTTTCCCACAAAACGCTCCACATGCTCAATGCCATTGAGAGCTGCCTCATCACAATAGGGAGTAAACTCCTGTAGTAGATAACTCTGACTTGCCCCCTCTCTCATGGAGAGCAGGGTAAGTACGCCATGGGTGGTACAGCAGTCGATCACAATATCCCCATCCTGTACCTGGGCAAGCTCCATCGCCTTCATATAGAGCATCTCTGCCTGGGATGGGCAGGAGGGAAAATCAGATGTGGGGGGAAGCGAAAATTTCAGGGAGCAAAGGGATTCCTCGATCGCTGAACGTCCCCAGAATGTACTGGGTTTACTCTCCCCGTCACTCAGAACTATTCCAACGATCTCAGTATGTTCCCGTCTCAATGCATAGAGGAAAGAGGAAAAAGTGGAATCTATCCGCTCAGGAAGCGTAAAGCACAGCAACACCTGCTCCTGGTTGCTCCTGATACGCAGTGTCAGCTTAGTTGCAGGGAAAGAGGTATCAATACCATGGGTTGAGGCAAGACGATTGATACTCCTCAGTATCCGCTCAGCCAAGGGATGTCTCAGCATACAAGCCCTCAATGCAATGAATTGATTCTGTCTCGTACTGATTAACCCGGATGCAAACTTCCCACGCCAGTCCAGCCCAAAATAGACCTCCACATAGTGGAGGAACCCTTCCATCTGCTGCATCCCAATTACAGGCTCCACACACGAGGCAAGCTCTGTAAACTGGGTACGCAAGTACGTACTCTGCAATTCCAGCTGCTTATGATACGGGTGTTCCATGAGTGGACAGTGACCGCAGACACGAAGCGCGGGACATTTGGCATAGGTTTCCATACTCCCTACGGTGCGGGTAAAAACGATGTTTGTCAATTGTGTTTGTCCACTCTCTTTGGTATGCTTATGCTATGAAATACGTACGATTCAAACACCAAGAAGAGGTCTCCTATGGCCTACTTAGCGATACCACCATCAAGGTGCTCGAGGGTTCACCCTTTACGAGCTACAGAGAAACCAGTGAGAAGCTCTCCTTGGAGGAGGTAGAATTGCTTACTCCCTGTGACTATTCCAAAGCCATCTGTATTGGCTTGAACTATAGTGACCACGCCAAGGAGTTCCAGCTTCCCATTCCAACCGAACCGGTTGTATTCATGAAGCCCTCCACAGCCGCACTTGCTCCGAACAAGGAGATCATCTACCCAGAAATGAGCAACCGTCTCGATTATGAGGCAGAGCTTGCGGTGGTGATCGGGAAGAAAGCTCGTTATGTATCAGAAGCAGATGCATCATCTTACATACTTGGCTACACGTGTGCCAACGATATTACTGCCCGGGACCTGCAACCAAAGCAGGGACAATGGACCGTGGCAAAGAGTTTTGACACCTTCTGCCCCTTTGGACCGTTTATCAGCGATGAGGTCGATCCAGCAAACCTTGTTATTGAGAGCAGGGTCAATGGGAGGACCATGCAGAAGTCCAATACCAGCAACTTGATCTTCTCCGTCCCCTTCCTGGTGAGTTACCTATCTAGAATCATGACCTTGCTCCCAGGAGACATCATTCTTACCGGTACACCGGGAGGAATCAGCGGCATGCATAAGGGTGATACGGTGGAGATACTGATCGAAGGACTGGGAGTGCTTCGCAACACCATAGCCTAAAGAGAGAGCCGGGGAAAAACCTCGGCTCCTTTCTGTTTATACCTATCTCTATTGTATAGTTGCTTCCAACTCACCACCGGAGAAGGAGACAAGAGTCCCCTTTTCAGTTTTTTCCAACATTCCTATTGAGGCAGTCTCCACAGAGTGTTCGTTGTGCAGGAACACAGCCCAAGGGCCCAAGTTCCCTTTTGCTTTCACACCGAACACTCCATCTTCATGAACAATCGTACACGTTGCAACGACTTCCCCCTTCGCATCATATATCTGGGATTCAGCACTCCTGCCTTCATCCAAGGCAAAGAGATGGAAGGTAACATCGCGAGCAAAATCATAATCACATGACTGAGTCTCCTTTCCAATGGGAATGAGTGAATTGGGGCGTGCAAAGAGCGGTAGACTGAAGTAGTCATACGTCTCCTTGCAGTACCTCCCTCCTGTTACCTCCTCCCCACTGAGAAGATGGGTCCATCTGCCATCTGGCAGATAGTATGAAGCTGTGCTACGGTCGTTGAACAGGGGGGCAACCAATAGGCTCTCTCCCAACAAATACTGTCGATCAAGATAGATGCATGCTGGGTCATCTGGGAATTCAAGCATCATGGCGCGCATCATGGGAAGGCCCTCCTGATGTGTCTTATTTGCCATTGTATAAAGGTAGGGCATCAAGGTGCATTTCAGTTCTACAAAATAGCGTAGCACCTCACAAGCTTCCTCCCCGAAATCCCAAGGCACACGATAGGACTCATTGCCGTGCAATCGGCTATGAGACGAGAGCAGCCCAAAGGCCACCCAACGCTTGAAAAGATCAGGTGTGGCAGTCTGCTCAAACCCTCCAATATCATGACTCCAGTATCCGAAACCTGACAGTGACAGCGACAATCCTCCTCTCAGGCTCTCTGCCATTGATTCATAGGTAGCTGAGCAATCACCTCCCCAATGCACGGGGAACTTCTGACCACCGACCGTTGCAGAGCGGGCAAAGACCAATGCTTCTCCTTTCCCACGTTTCTCTTCCAACAACGAAAAAACTGCCTCGTTATAGAGATAGGTGTAGTAGTTGTGCATTTTCTCAGGGTCACTTCCGTCGTAATACACAACCTCGGTTGGAATACGTTCGCCAAAGTCAGTCTTGAATGTATCGACGCCCATATCCAACAAACTCTCCAACTTACTGCGGTACCAGGTGGAAGCCTCCGGATTGGTGAAATCCACCAAACCCATGCCCGCCTGCCAGCGGTCCCACTGCCAGATACTGCCATCCCTCTTCTTTACCAGATAGCCATTTTCCATCCCCTCGGCGAACATTACCGATTTTTGGGCTACATAGGGATTGATCCATACACAGACCTTCAACCCTCGCTCATGCAAGCCATTCAGCATTGCCTTGGGATCGGGGAACTGCCTGTCATCCCAGGTAAAGTCCACCCACTGGAACTCCCGCATCCAAAAACAATCAAAATGAAAGACCTGAAGAGGTATGTTTCGTTCAGCCATACCATCGATGAAATGGTGCACGGTCTTCTCATCATAGTCAGTCACGAATGAAGTACTCAGCCAGAGGCCAAAGGACCAAGGAGGTACAAGCGCAGGTCTACCGCTCAACTGGGTATACCGTCTGAGAACTTCCTTGACCGTATTGCCAGCGATCAGGTAGTAATCCAGACACTCACCGGGCACAGAGAACTGCACAGCAGTAACTACCTCACTCCCTACCTCGAATGATACCTTTCCAGGGTTGGCAACCAGCACTCCATACCCAAGAGAGGAGAGGTAAAAAGGAATATTCTTATAGGCTTGTTCGCTACTTGTTCCCCCATCCTCATTCCAGATATCAACCACCTGTCCATTCTTGACAAATGGAGTAAAACGCTCCCCCAGACCATAGATTGCCTCACCGACCGAGAGGTTGAGATAGTCACTCTGGTAGTTTTTTCCGTCGTCAGACTGGAAATGTCCACTGAGCTTTCCAGGAGAAGAGGTCAGGTGCCGGCCATCATACTGGTAGGTCAGATCACAAGGGCCGGAGAGGGGAATGGTTGCCTGCAAAGAACCAGCGTTCACCGAAAGCTGCCCATCCTGCTCCTCTTCATAGGTAAGTAAGGTAGGATCGTCCTTCAACAACTCAAAGAAGGGACCATCGTTTCTTGCTCCCATGTAATGGTAGGTGCGGACATGCAGAACCCCATCCATGGGACTGCTAAGTTCAGTCGTGATCACAGGGGTATTCAGCGTTGCTCCCCGAAACTCAATCGGCTTGACAGCGGCATAGATGATGATCTTTCCATCTAGCCTCTGGACATCGACAATCTCCCGTTTGGGAAGATGGCGAATGTGTTTTTGTATGTTCCAGTACCCGTCTCTGAATTTCATAATATATCTCCCTAATTCTCGGTTTTGATCAGGTCTTGACCGCGCCTGCCACCATTCCCTTGATGATGTACCGTTGCAAGCTCAGATAGAAAATAATGGCTGGAAGAATGGTCAGGAGAACTCCTGCCATCGCATAGTTCCAATCGACTTTGTAGAGACCAAAGAAGTTGTATGCAGCCAATTGCAATGTCAGTGATTTCTTCGAGCCACTGAGCACGAGCAAAGGAAGCAAGAAGTCATTCCACATCCACATGGTGTTGATGACAACAACCGAGACCGTAACCGGCTGTAACAGTGGAAAAATTATCTGAAAGAATGCCCTTAGTGGTGATGCACCATCGATCATGGCACAGTCATCCAGTTCCTGGGGCACCGATTTAACTGCTCCATGATACATAAACAAGGCAAGAGAGGCTCCAAGTCCCCAATACAAGACACCCAAGCCAAGGGGAGAGCCGATGAGGTGGAGTTCTTTGGCGACTTTTACCAGAGAGATCATGAAGGAGTGAAACGGTATCATCATTGGGGCAATAAGAATCATGAATATGATAAAACTGTAGCGTGTTTTCGTCCTGCTGAGACGATACCCCGCGAGAGAGCTCACCAACACCACTCCACACACCCCTACAACTGTTGCAATCAACGTATTTATAAAATACTGAGGGTAATTCATGATCCTAAAAGCATTGGTGAAGTTTTCAAATACAAGTCGGGTGGGAAGAGCCAGTACATTGCTGGTAATCTCACTAAATGTCTTGAATGAGTTGATCAAAACAAGGAACAAGGGATACAGATATCCCAATGCGATGATGCTGAGCACCACGGTGGTAAGAGAGGATGCGAGAGACCTGCGCTTTTTCATACTTCAACCTCCCTTTGCTTGAACATCCTGACCTGGAATAGAGAGAGGATAAGAATGATCAGGAATAGTATGACTGATTTGGCAGTACCATACCCAAAGCGATTGATCACGAATGCTGTTCGGTAGATATCCAAGGCAATAGTGGTCGTCGAATTCCCTGGCCCACCGTTGGTAAGGCTGAATATGACATCGAAGGCTTTCAAGCCATTTGAGAGTGAGTGAAAAACACTCACCGTGATCGAAGGCATGATAAGTGGCAACGTAACCCTGAAAAACCGGCCTACCGCTGAAGCTCCATCGATCATGGCAGCCTCGATAAGATCGCGGGGAACTGTCTGTAACCCAGCTATATAGACCACCAGATAGAAGCCCAGAGAATGCCATACAGAGACCATCAGGACGCTGAAATAAACCAACTTCACATCCCCAAGCCAACTGAACATGAAAAACTCCCAACCAGTGATCTGATAGAAAGACTCAAACCCAGCTGAGAAGATAAATCGCCAGATATACCCGATGATGATCAGGCTGATGATATTCGGCACGTAGTATGCAGCCCGCAAGGTGTTCTTTCCCTTGAGGTCACTATCCAGAAGGACTGCAAGCAGAAGAGCTGTGATATTGGTTACAATTACCGACCCAAGTGTCAGGCGGAGAGTAAACCCGAAGGCCTTCCACATATCCAGGTCATCAAGTATTAATTCCTTGTAGTTCTCCAATCCAATGAAGGTCTGAGCTCGATCCAACCCATTCCATTTGGTAAAGGAAGAGAACACGCTCATCAGAAAAGGAATCTCAACAGAGATAAGTATCGCAACCAGGGCTGGCAGGGTAAATCCGGTAAAAACCATTGCCCTGGAGAGTTGTTTTCGCTTCAATGGTGTCATGTTGTATACCTAGTGGCCGGAAGGAAACCCTCCCGGCCAGTGTCGATGATAAGCTTCTCTAGAAAGCCGCCTTGGCAATTTTGGTATAGGCAGCATCAAGTGCATTCAAGGTCTCCGTACGGTCAGTCAGACCTGCACAATATCCCTGGAGAATGGCACCAAGCTGTTGCTCGGTTCCGGTGGGGAACATCTGGTAGAACCAGGGATATCCTGGAACTCCTTCACCCAGCATGGCTGTTGTGGACTCAGCAATCTGGGAGTCAGGAGCTGCTGCACCCTTGATCGGGGACAATTGCTTGACCTGACCAGGAATCCAGTTTCTTCCATACTCACTCGTGGTAAGCCACTCGAGCCAAGCAAGGGATTCCTCAAGATTCTCCCCATCCTTGGCAATACGGATTGTCTGGTTGGAATCAAACATAAGACCAGCAGTAGCTGCATTGTTTCCAGTAGGACCAACCAAGAAACCAAGTTCCACTTCAGGATTGGTCTTTCTAATTGAGTCCTCAGCCCAGTTACCTTGGTGAATCATAGCTACCTTGCCGGTGGCAAGGGCAGAGGTCTGGTCATTGAAGTCTGATTCATTGGGCTTGGGGCCACCATACTCACCAATGAGGTCAAGAAGGTCAAAAACCTGACTCATCTCGGGGATATCCTTGAACTTGAGCTTGCCGGTATTCAGCATGCTTACAAAGTTCTCATATCCGCCATAGTTCTCAACAGGAACGTTTGCAATGGCCTGCCATGCTGTTTGGGGAAGAACCCAGAACTCCTTGAAGCCGGTTGCAAAGGGCTGCACACCATTTGCCTGCAATTTCTTTGCAACAGCCTCGAACTCATTCAACGTCCTTGGGAGTGTGGTAATCCCATTCTCCTCAAATACCTGTTTGTTATAGATAAAGGAGTGAGATTGCACGAGGAATGGATAACCAAGGACCCTGCCATCAACCGTAACACCCTGGAGAGCGGATGGTTCCAATTCCTGGATGAACGCCTCATCGGTCAGGTCATAAACATAGTCCTTGTATGTTGAGTTATCTGCATAGGCACTACTCATGAAGATATCGGGGACATCGCCACTATTCAAACGACTGGTCAGCACTGAACGGTAGTCAGTCTGAAGGACCGTGATATCCAGGGTAACACCGGTCTCTGCCTTATACGCAGCTACCATGTCATTGTACTGCTCTGCCAGCTCCGGGCTGTAGAAGAGAACGTTGAGAGTCGGGGGTCCGGCCTTTTCTTCCTGCCCTGCTGCAGTGAGCGGGGAGAAAGCAAGAAGCAGGACCAAGAGAGTGAACAACAATTTTTTCATGAAAATCTCCTTTTTTGGTTCCAAGGTCCCAATACTATGATATGTTATACGTATAACACACGAATATATGGTTGTCAACAAAATCATTCTCGTGCGAATATGAGGAAAATCATTTTCCAAATTCGGGGAGCTATGGGCCTTACACAGAAAGAAATTGCACGAAATCTGGGAATTTCCTACATGACGGTAAACCGTGCATTGAACAACAATGGGTATGTCTCAAAGGAACTACGAGAGAAGATTCTCTCCTATGCAAATGAGATGGGTTATGAGCCCCATCGAGCAAGCCAGGTACTGGTAAGAAACACAACCAGAACCATTGCACTTTTTTCCTCCTCTCTGCCTGAGTATTTCTGGGAGGAGGTAGATAAAGGAGTACGTGCAGCTGCAGCGCAGTTGAAAGCATTCAACTATAAAGTAAACTACCATAGGATTCCAGAGCTCGACACTGATGCCTACCTTAGGGAGTTGGAGAGAGAGATCAGCCAAGGTGTTGATGGGATAGCAGTGGTCAATCAACGTAAATATTGCATGGGCACCATTCTTCACAGGATTGAGGAAGCTGGAATTCCCTATGTCACCTTCAACGTCGATGCCCCAAAAAGTAGACGTCTTTGTTACATTGGATCAGACTACCAGGCGGGAGGCAGACTTGCTGCAGACTTCATTGCAAGAACCCTACAACTTTCACCCAAGAAAGAGGTTCTCGTCCTGCAATGCAATGAAGAACTCTACTCGCTGCATAAGGAACCCGATATCAACAAGATGCGTCTTGATGGGTTTCTCTCCCTCATGCAATCGATCTTTCCTGAGATCACCATACACGTTGAGTATTTCGATACCCGTTTACAGGTGGGCTACAAGGACAACCAAATCCTGAACCTGGTTCAACAGTACAGAGACAGGGTACAAGCGATGTATCTCATCCCTGCTTTCAACACAGACTTTGTCAGGGCTTTGGAAACCACCCAAACAAAGGGAATGATCACAGTCCTGCACGACCTGGACACCGTCTCCATCCACCAACTGCAAACGAGGCTACTCTCAGCGGTAATACACCAGAGCCCTACCCTCCAAGGATATTACACGGTAAAAACATTGGAGCAGATCATTGAGCAGAAAGTAGCAAAACCACTTCCTACTGTAGAAATCGACCACAACCTTGTCCTTACCGAAAACAGGGATCTGATCCAAGGAATCCTTGCAACTCGACTGATGCACTAAATGATCAATAGTAATACGTTATCTGGACACCCTTTCCATCAAAGTAAAGCAGATCACCTTGAGGGTAGTGCCATGTTGCCTTAAGGCTGGAGGGAACGCGAAGCCCATCCTGGAGTACATAGTCACCGCATTCAGCACTCCAGCGAACCTTTTCCATGGTACCATCCATGGTAACCGCCATTCTATCCTCGGTAGAGAAGCTCAGCATCTCACCGCTCTCTGAAAAGGTAAAAATTCCAGAAACCTCCATACCATAAGCTTTCATCATTGCCTTTGCATGGGTGTCATCAATCGCCTCCCAGGAAACCATGTCACTGAGGGCAACAGAGGGAAGGAAGAACGCTTCTGCAAGATAGGTCACCAAGCAGGCCTTATCCATATGACCGCCCCTCTGGTTGAACAGCCTGATCCTTTTGGCAAGATACCCCTCCATGGAACCTCTTCCACCGGAGAAGGAATCCAATCCCTGGAATGGAAGCCCATAGATATGGGAGTCAATATAGGCAAACCTAAGCGGCTCACTTGCATCATTGATCTGTGTGTAATCGATTGAGATGGTAGGCTTATCCACTCCAAGAGAGAAGGGAACATCAGAGAAAACGGCCTTGAGTCCACTCATCTTCTGCTTTTCAATAAATCCACCTTCAATGAAGAACCGCTGGACAGGAAGGGGATACCCTTCCAACTCCTCGAGGGTGAACACCTCTTTATTTGATTCCAGGTTTTGTACGAACTCCTGCTCAATACCAGCAAAACGCTTCTGCAGTACAGAAGGCGGTAGCAATAGCACCAATAAAACCACTACAATTATCGCAACAATGCTCAAGACCACCTTACTCCTCCTTCCCATACGTATCCTCCATACGTGCCAAGTTCTTCATCCATTGGGCAATGCTTTTCTGCATCACCTTAAGCATCTCAGTGTCAAAACCGACAAAAATGGCCTCAACAAATGCAATTTCATCCACTTCCCGTGTCTTCAGATGAGAGAGACACGCCTGAGTTGGTTGCAGCAGCACAGTTCTCTTATCCTCATCTGATCTTGTAAGCTTGAGAAATCCCCGCTTTTCCAATATGAGGGCCATCTTCTTAATATTCTGCCTACTACTCCCTGTTCTTTTTGAGAGCTCAGTCAGTGAACACCTCTGATTCTCACAGGAGAGCAACACTGCCAAAAGTAACCACTGCTTGGTGGAAACCTGTGCATCAATCTGGTCACCAAGGACCTGCAACCGGTTAGCAACAAGAAAAAGTGAGCCAAACACGTTTGCCTTCATCTCATCATCACTCATTACAGTCTCCTATTTAGTAACTGGTTACGCATTATAGGCAACTAGTTACGTTTATGCAAGAGGTCTATGGATATTTTTTTTAAAAAGGACCTTGGCTATTACACCAAGGCCCAATGTCGTTGCTCATCTGAGCATGTTCATTTACTTCTCGTAGGCTGAATCATGCACTCCAGCTACTGCTCTTCCACTCGGTTCATTCATTGCCTTGAATGCCCGGTCCCATTCCAGAGCTGTTGCTGTGGAACAAGCAACCGAGTCCTCACGAGGAACACAGCGTGCCGCGCTCTCACTGGGGAAGTGGGAAGCAAAGAGGGTACGATAGTAGTACTCCTCCTTGGTAGCGGGGGTATGAATCGGGTACCGCTTTGCCGCCAAGGCAAACTGTTCATCACTGACCAGAGAGCTGGTAAGCTGTTTCAGGGTATCAATCCAGTTGTAGCCTACCCCGTCACTGAACTGCTCCTTCTGCCTCCAGACAATCTCATCCGGCAGATACTCCTTGAACGCCTCACGGAGAAGCCACTTCTCGATACGCTTATTCTCCCCAACAACAGGGCAGAGCTTCATGTCGGGATTCAGGTTCATCGCTACATCGATGAACTCCTTGTCCAGGAACGGAACGCGTCCCTCAACACCCCAGGCGGCCAGTGACTTATTCGCCCTCAGGCAGTCATAGAGGTTGAGTTTGGAGAGCTTTCTGACCGTCTCCTCATGGAACTCCCTGGCATTGGGAGCCTTGTGGAAATAAAGATACCCACCAAAGAGCTCATCACTCCCTTCCCCGCTAAGCACCATCTTGATACCCATCGAGCGAATGACGCGAGCAAGCAAATACATCGGGGTTGCTGCCCTTACCGTGGTGATATCACTGGTTTCCAGATGATAGATGACATCACTGAGAGCATCAAGTGCCTCCTGAATGGTAAAATGTACCTCATGGTGGACAGTCTTCAGATGGGCGGCAGCAATTCGGGCTGCTTTCAGGTCAGGTGATCCCTCAAGCCCGATGGCAAACGAGTGGAGACGTGGCCACCAAGCTTCCTCTGTGTCTGCACTTTCCACCCGCTTTTGGGCATATTTTGCAGTAATGGCTGCAATGATGGAGCTATCCAAGCCACCTGAGAGCAACACCCCATAGGGAACGTCACTCATCAACTGACGCTTCACGGCAGCTTCCAGGGCCTCCTTGACCATCTCGATCGTTCCTCCATGTTCCTTGACCACATCATAGCTGGTCCAGGAGCGCTCGTACCACTTCCTGAGCTTTTTCTCAGGACTGTAATACAGGTGTCCAGGAGGAAAGAGTTCGATTGCACTACAGGTCCCTTCCAAGGCCTTCAATTCACTCGCCACAAAGAAATGTCCCTGGTCATCCCACCCCTGATAGAGGGGAATGATGCCTATATGGTCACGCGCAATAAGGTACACATCCTTCACCTGGTCATAGAGAGCGAAGGCAAAGATACCATTCAGGTCCTCAAGAAAATCAGGGCCCTTCTCCTGGTAGAGAGCAAGGATGACTTCACAGTCACTCTGTGTCTGGAACTCGTATACACCCTCATACTCCTTTCTGATCTGCTGGTGGTTGTAGATTTCACCATTGACAGCCAACACCACATTCCTGTCTGCGCTATACAGCGGCTGACCTCCTGAGAGTGGGTCGACAATAGCTAGTCGTTCATGACTGATGATGGCCTTCTCCCCTTCATACACCCCCGACCAATCGGGACCACGGTGACGAATCTTCCCTGACATGGAAAGAATCTGGGAACGAAAGGCCTTTGCGCTGCGCTGGATGTCAAACATTCCTACAAATCCACACATCGTATACCTCCAAACGTAAAAAAGACGCTCCTTGCCCAGTACTTGGGTAGGAACGTCTTTGTTCTTGGAAGGATACTACCTGCTCTTTTACAAAGTTGCAAGTGCCTCATCCACTACAGAGAGTGCAGCATCGATATCTTTTTCCTCAACAACCAAGGGGGGAACAAAGCGCAGTACGTCGCTTCCAGCGCTTGCCACCAACACACCCTTGGCAAAACAGGCATCCACGACCTGCCGGGGAGGAACGGTAAGCACCAATCCATTAATAAGACCCTTTCCCCTGACAGAAACGCAAAGGTCGGGATAGCGAACCACCAATTGAGAGAGTTTCTCCCTCAGGTACTCCCCCATCTCCTGGACATGGGAAGTGAAGGCTGGATCGCTGAGACGACGGACCATCTCTCTCACTGCGGCCATTGCCAAGGCATTGCCTCCGAAAGTGGAAGCATGATCTCCGGGAGTGAAGATATGACTTGCCTTCCCCGTGGTGAGCATCGCCCCGCAAGGAACACCACCAGCGAGAGCCTTTGCAGAGGTAAGTACATCGGGTTTCACGTCATAGACCTGATACGCGAAAGGCTTTCCACTGCGGCCCATTCCACACTGTACCTCATCATAGATGAGTAGAAGATTGTGCTCATCACAGAGAGAGCGTAGTCCCTGCAGGAAGGCTGGGTCAGCTGGAACGATACCTCCCTCCCCTTGGATAGGCTCCACGATAATTGCACAGGTTTTGTCTGTAATGAGCGCTTTCACGCTCTCCAGGTTGTTGAACTCTGCATAGCTGAATCCCTGGGGAAGCGGTGCAAAGTTCTTATGGTACTTCTTCTGCCCTGTTGCAGTAATAGCACCGTAGGTCCTCCCATGGAATGAATGCACCATGGAGATGATTTCGCTACGAGGGGTCTCACTCTGGTGCCCGAATTTCCTGGCAAGCTTGAGGGAAGCCTCTGTGGCTTCCGCCCCACTATTGCAGAAGAATACCCGCTCCATTCCGGCAAGCGAGCAAAGTTCCTTTGCCGCTTCCACCCCTACCTTGTTGTAGTAGAGGTTGGAACAGTGCAGGAGTCCCTCACTAACAACCTTGTTGATCGCCTCCGATAAACCGGGGTCTCCGTAGCCAAGGGCATTGACGGCAATGCCGCCGACAAAGTCGAGGTAGCGCTTTCCTTCCTCATCGATGAGGTACATACCTTCTCCACCGGCAAACACCACGGGTACTTGGCTGTAGGTATCCAACAGGTACTGCTTGCCTGTCTGTATTGTTTCTTGCATGCTCATGAGCGTTCCTCCTTGGTGACCATGGTCCCGATTCCCCGTGTGGTGAATATCTCAAGCAGGATGGCGTGGGGAACCCTGCCATCAAGTACGTGAACACTACTCACCCCTTTCTCCAATCCATCAAGACAACACTGCACCTTGGGGATCATACCACCATTGATCGTACCATCCTGTATGTACTCTTCAGCTTGTCTTGTACTCAATGTGCGAATGATGGAGGAGGGATCATCCTTGTCCTTGAGAATACCTTCCACATCGGTGAGGAATACCAACTTCTGCGCAGCGAGGGAACCTGCAACGGCACTTGCCGCATAATCGGCATTGATATTGTAGGTATTACCTTCCTCATCAACCCCAACCGGGGAGACAACCGGTACGAAATTGTTGGAAAGCAGGGTCTCAAGGAGACTGGTGTCTACCTTCTCCACATGGCCAACATACCCAAGATCTCGCCCCTTATCATCCAATTTTTTTGAACAGAGCAGGGTTCTTCCATCCTTTCCACTGATGCCAACGGCACTGATGCCTACTTGCTCCAGCTCACTGACCAAGCTCTTGCCAATGGATCCGCTGAGCACCATCTCAGCTACCTGTGCTGTCTCAGCATCGGTTACACGCAGTCCATCAAGGAACTCGCTCTTCTTACCCAGACGGTCGAGCAGGCTGGTAATCTCCTTGCCCCCACCGTGGATGACCACAGGTTTCAAACCGATGTACTTGAGCATCGCAATATCTTGGATAACCGACTTCTTCAGTTGCTCATCAACCATGGCAGAACCACCATATTTGACCACGACAATACTGCCGGCGAATGTCCTGATGTAGGGAATCGCCTCGATAAGCACCTCAGCCTTGAGGATCTCGTTTGCCATCCTGTGTTTCATCAGCTTCTATAATCTCCATTGATCCGAACATACTCATAGGAAAGATCACAGCCCCAAGCAGTGCCTTCCCCCTCTCCATCTGTCAAGGTTGCAAGTGTCTGCACATCCCTCTCCATCAGGATTCCCTTTGCTGTGTGCTCATCAAAGGCCAGGGGAGTCCCTGCTGAGACCACCTGTATCGTCCCCTTGGAAGAGGAAAAAAAGAGGTCAACAGCATATGGATTGAAATCAGCTCCACTATACCCCATAGCACAGAGAATTCGTCCCCAGTTTGCATCACTGCCAAAGAAGGCCGTTTTGACCAGATTGCTGCTGATGATCGAACGAGCAAGAATCTGGGCTGTTTCCTTGTCCTTTGCTCCCTTAACCGTTACCTCGAGGAACTTTCCAGCCCCTTCCCCATCACGAACAATTGCCTTTGCAAGTTCCTTATGCACATACAGGAAGGCTTCGGTAAAGGCCTCCCACTCGCCGTGGGATGGAGAGAGGGTGCTACACCCACTCTTTCCATTGGCAAGCACCAGTACAGTATCATTGGTAGAGGTATCCCCATCCACACTGATCATATTGTAGGTATCTCGGATGGAGGAACCAAGCAACTCCTGGAGAACTGCCTTGTCAATGGTTGCATCAGTGGTAATAAAGCTGAGCATGGTGGCCATGTTGGGATGAATCATCCCCGAGCCTTTTGCCATACCGCCGATGGTAACCTGCTTCCCATCAATCTCAAGCGAGACTGCAACTTCCTTGGTGAAGGTATCGGTGGTAAGTATTGCAGTTGCCGCCTCACTAGCACCCGATCTCGAGGCATCGAGAACCTTTGCACAATCATCAATTCCGGCAACAATCTTATCCATGGGCAAGGGAAGCCCGATAACACCGGTGGAACATACCAATACCTCCTCAGGTTGCAAACCCAAGGTCTTCGCCGTATGCACGGCCATGGCATGGGCATCCTTCTCTCCTTGCTCTGCAGTACATGCATTGGCATTTCCACTATTGATCACAATAGCTTGTGCCTGGAGGGAAGATGAGACCAGCTTCTGGTCCCAGAGAACCGGGGCTGCTTTCACCAAGTTGGTGGTAAAAGATCCTGCAAAACTACAGGGAACCTCACTGTATACCAAGGCAAGGTCTTTTTTGCGTTTCTTGACACCGCAGGCTACACCATTGGCTGAAAATCCAGAGGCAGCAGTAACGCCACCGTCTACTATTTGCATCACATGTTCCTCCTTACAGGGGGCTGGCAACCGTGGAGGCAAGAGCTGTCTCTTCACCCAGGTTGCACCGGATATTCATATTCTGCACGGCTTGGCCGGCAGCTCCTTTGACCAGGTTATCGATCGCTCCGATTGCAATAACACGCTTGGTTCTCTCATCAACCTTCCAGCCGATGGCACACATGTTAGTATTCTTCACAAATCGGGTCTCAGGAAGAGATGATCCCATCAAACGAATAAACCTCTCGTCAGCGTACCACTTCTGGTATGCCGAGGTTACCTCTGCTTCACTGACCCCATCCTTCAGGTTGGCATAGCAGGTAGAGAGAATCCCACGGTGCATGGGAACCAGATGAGGAGTGAATTGCACCATAAGCTCACTACCGCTCAGCTCGCTCAACTCCTGTTCAATCTCCGGGGTATGGCGGTGATTCGTCACCCCGTATGCCTTGTATGACTCGTTGACCTCACAAAAGAGTGAGCCAAGCTTCTCAGAGCGACCGGCACCACTGACACCACTGGCGCTGTCAATGATCAGGGAAGCTGGATCAACCAGCTTTTCAGCTACCAAGGGAGCCAAGGTGAGAATACTGCAGGTGGTATAGCAACCAGGATTGGCGATCAGATTTGCTGTTTCAATGCGCTCACGATGCAGTTCGCACAGTCCATAGACAGCCTCACTGAGCAAATCCTTGCTCCCGTGATTAGTCTTGTACCAGGATTCATAGACACTGCTGTCATTGAGTCGATAATCGGCTCCGAGGTCGATGATGATACAACGCTCCAGTATTTCCCGGTTTACCTTATGACTCGCCATCCCGTGGGGAAGGGCAAGGAACAGGACAGAGCACCGCTTGCTCGCTTCCTCAATATCTTCCTCTTCCAGGACCAGGTCACACCCTCCCTCAAGAGAGGGATATATCTCACTGAAACGCTTTCCGCTGTAGGAGTGTGAGGCAAGGTAGGTAATCTCCACAGACGGATGATGTACCAGAAGGGCAACCAATTGTGACCCTGCATAGCCTGTAGCACCAATGACTCCAACTTGTAGCATACGTTCCTCCAAAAACTCGATATTAGTATAATTATACAAAAATATTCGATTTTGACCAGACTCTTTGCATATATTTTCACAAATTTATGTATAAATATTAATTAAACCAATACACCAGCTCAGAAGAAAACACCAATCCAAGCTTATTTTGGAGAGACAGAGAGGCTTTATTTGCCACCTCAACGTGGCAATATGGGGTAGTTCCTTGAGCGATCAACCTATTGATATATGCTCTCTCCAATGCCTCCCCCACATGCCTCCTCCGGTACTGGGGCAACACTTCCAAGAGACCCATCGCACATTCGACATGCCTGCCCATGAACCCAGCTAGATTGCCATCGACCTCTGCAGCAATCATGACCCCTGCCTCATATCGTTCACGGATATACGCTTCATCGCCATGTTTGTAGTGATGCAACACCACAGGAAGGTCTTTCTCCTCAAGAGGGCGGATACGGATAGAGTCATTTTCAGCAAGTGGTTGTGCCAAAAGATACACAGCTTGGACACACTCCAGGGAGACAGTAAGACCTCTCTTCTTAAGTGCAGGAACAATTGGTCCGGTATGCACTGAGATGGGGTCCTTGCAATGAGAGAGCTCGTCAGCAAAGGTATCTGCCGCAGCTGGGTTGAATAACGCCACCGCATAGGTTGCATCCTGAACATGGAGCAATATGCCATCTTCATCTGCAATGAGGACTTCTGCTATCCCTTCTTCCAATGGTTCGATCAAATCGATATAGGTAGTGCTCCCCTTCATGGAGAGTGTCTTGATTACATCCATAGCCTACTGTAACGCAAGATGGCGCCGCTGTCAGTGTCGCAGGCTGTTGATTCCATGAAATGCCAATCCTATGAGACTAAGATTATAGAGAATCAGGATGAACCCAGCAAAAAGGGGACTCGGATCACTGAGTACCATCAGGATAAAGAGCGTAACAAGCATCAAAGGAAGGAAGATGAACAACAACATTGCAGGAATCCTTCTTGCCATGGTTCCGATGGTAAGGGAGAGGGCCCCAACACAGGCAACCAAACCAAGCTCGGCGGTAAGCAGGTAATCAAAGAGGAACTCCCCGGAAGCAAGCAAGAAAAACACAGCAAGCAATACCGGGGAAAGAAGCAACACCAGAAGTATTGCAGTCCCCACGACCATCAAGATTGCACTGGGTGAGCGTTCTCTCATCTTGCCTCTCTGCCAAGCATCTTCTCAACAAGTTTGAGCAGTACATCGTCAACCACAAGATCTGCTCGGCTGGTTTTGGCATCTATTCGTGGCCGTTTCATCAATTGCTGATAGGCATCAGCAATCCAAAGCGTCGCTGTCTCCGGTGGAACAATACCGGTATCAAGGACCAAATCAAAGAGAGAGGCATCTCGTTGGTTATACTGCAGGTCGGACTGGACAAAGGATGTCCTCACCAGCTCCTGGTCAATAAGTGCTTTCCTTGCCTGCTCTTCAGTTCCACCCCGCTCTTTTTGTTTTCTCTGGACCCTCACCTCAAGCGGAGCCTTGATCCGTACATTCAGGACGTCAGTATAGCCTTGCAGGAGACCAAACCCTCCTCGCCCCAACATGACAACATTGCCAACCTTGGCAAATGCACGCATGACCGCAAGGAGAAAATCCACAGTTCGATACCGGTGTTGGTCAAATCGTTCCCAGAATGTGGGCAGACTGTCATAGACTTCGTCAAACCCACTGAAGCCATACTCATGCATGACTTTCTCAATATCTTGCTTGTCCACGAAGGAAAGCCCCAGTTGCTCGGCCACTTGCTTGGCGATGAAGGTTCCTTCACTGCCAATCTGACGGGAAATAGTAATGACTCCCATAGGCACCTCCTCTGGTAATTTCATGGTAAGTCAGTACCTTTGTGCTGTCAAGGAATGGCCCTTAGAGCTGGTCATAGGAGAGGGCAAGTACCTGTTCTATAAAGAGTTTAGCGAGCAACGGATCAAACTGGGTGCCAGCGCATCTTTTGATCTCCTTTGCCGCTTCACCCGCGGAGACTGCCTTACGATAGGTCCTCTCACTGGTCATCGCATCAAAGGCATCGGCGATCGCAATCATCCTGGATTGCAAGGGAATTGACTCCCCACGTAGGGCTTTGGGATAGCCCGTTCCATCGAAGTGCTCATGATGGGCAAGTACATAGGGCGCCAATGCCTGCATATCCTCTACTGAGCTGAGTATACGAAAGCCGATCTCGGCATGTCGTTTCATCTCCTCCCATTCCAGAGGGGACAACTTTCCATCCTTGTTGAGTATATTCTCAGCAATAGCGATTTTACCGATATCATGCAAAAGGCCTACCATTCGTAACTCATTACACGATCGCTCACTGAGACCAAAGGATCTTCCCAACTGTTCACTGAGTTCACTGACTCGTCTTGAGTGGGCCTCTTCCCGTTTATTTTTCTCATGGAGGGTGTTGATGATGGCATAGACAGCTTTTCCCTGCATCTGGGGACTATCGAGCAATTTCTGGGTGGCTAGGTGTTTCTCAGCCAACTTCACAGCCTCATTCAGGTCAAACGAGGCATCCTCCACGACATAGAGCCCAAAACTGATCGAGGGAGCAACAGCATCCATTACCCTGAATGTTGATACTCTCTCTGCCACCTCCTCGAGACAGGGCTCACACTCCTTTGCAGTATATCCAGGCAGTAAAAGTGCAAACTCATCGCCCCCTACCCTGAAAAGGGTTGAACAATCAGGGAAGGTTTCCCGCAAAAGGGTAGCGACCTGTTTCAGGATTCTATTTCCTTGCTCCCGCCCGAAGGCCTCGTTGATGATCCTGAGACGATTCATATCAGCAAATACCACACTCAAAGGGAGATTCCCCTCTAGGGACATATTGCTGATAATCCGCTCGAACTCCATCCGGTCATATAAATCGGTGAGCGCATCATGGGTAGAGGCATAAAGAATCCGCTTCTCAGCAAGCTTTCGCTTGGTGATATCGACAGTCATGCAGAGACTGCTTAAATCTACGAGGTTCTCTTCAGAAAACACACAAAGGGATAGATTGGCCCAGATGGTTGATCCATCCTTCTTCAGGAAGCGCTTATCGAAGGTAAAGGAATCCTCTTCCCCACTGAACATCTTTCTTGTAACTTGATTACTCATCTCCACATCCTCAGGATGTGAGAATTCTGCCCACGTATGGCCAAGCATCTCCTCTCTGGTATATCCCAAGATATCCAAATAACTCTGGTTGATTCTCTGAATCTCGCCGGTCCTCAGGTTGGTGAGAGACATCCCAATCGGTGCTTTTTCGAATATTGTCTTGAACTGCTGTTCGCTTTTTTTCAAGGCAGCAATATCGGCCAAACGATAAGCCTGACTAAAGAGAAGAAGACAGAGCAAGTACGTTCCTACTGGATAGAACACCAGGATTGGGAAAGTCATCACAGAAAATACATGAATCCTTACTGAAGAGGGCATAAGCAACATACACAGCAGCATGATTGCATGGTCAACCAAACCAACAAGATAAAATTCTATATTGATATGGCGCCGTCTCTCCAACACAATTTGATAGCGATAGTGATGCCAGAGGACGCCGACCATTGTACTTGTAATGATGGTAGCCAACCCAGCATAGAGGCCAACCCCACCCTTCAAGATTCTGAAAACGGCTATCATACCACTTCCGATAAGCGTCGGTGTCAATCCAAAAACCATACCGGAGACAACGATAAGGATGGATCTTGAGTCGAACACAACACCTTCCTCGAGAATGAACGGGTTAAGCATCACCAAGATGCCCACCACACCGATAACAATCCCGACCAAGATATGATAGGAATAGAGTTTTCTTGGGTTCTTGAATGGATAGGTAGTGAAAAAGACACTGAGGGTTAAGAGCATGGCAATGTTGAATAATACATTAACCATCATGATTCCCTCATTGAGGGGGTAAAGAAACACACGTGGTTTCTTCCCGACTCTTTTGCCTTATACAAGGCTATATCAGCTTTGCTGATCAGGGAGGAGGAAGACAGGTCAGGGCCTTCTACCCGGGCAACACCAATTGAGATATGAATATTCAATGCAAGATCCTGAAAGAAGAATGCCTCTGAAGCAACCCTCAGTCTCAACTCTTCAGCAATTTGTACTGCCTCCTCATCACTCTTGTTTGTCACCGCGATGACAAACTCATCTCCACCGTACCGTGCAATTGCCTTGCTGTGCTTGATAACTTCCTTGGAACGGGCTGCAAACTCCTGAAGCACCGCATCCCCTGCCAGGTGACCATGGGTGTCGTTGATCTCCTTGAAGTGGTCGATATCACAGATGAGGATGTGGGCTTTTCCCGCTTCCTGCAGATGCAGAGAAACACGTTGCAGAAAGTATCGACGATTATACAATCCGGTAAGTGGATCCACATTGGAGAGATCCCTGAGTTGTTTATGGAGGTTCCTTCTCTCCGTGATGTTGATGATCATCACGGTCACCGCCCGTTGTCCTTGATACGGTTTCTCCAATGGATACATACGAGCCTCAAACCACTGATTTCCACCGGGTCCATTCTTGGTGGTCAGGGTTACATCCTCGGTCTCCAGTTGGTAGTCGAAGGAGTTGAGCATACCTGCTTCCAGGGTATGGTGTACTTGGTCCATGAAAAAGTCAGCAAAATCCTTGGGCATGAATGAATAGATATTCTTACCCTTGAGGGGAATTCCATCATCATAGAGCGAGCGCTCGGTTCCTCCGAGTACCTCAAGATACGTTCCATCCTCACCCACCACAATAAAAGGGTCTGGAATGGTGTTGAACAGCGACCTTGAGATGTCATCAAGAAGAGAAATACTCTGTTCTTGTTTCGCCTTCGTTTTCATACTCCTCATGGTAGTGTGCAAAGAGAAGGAATTCAATTGGCTTGTACGATAATTTCCATGAAAGAATACAAGGGGGGGCTTCCCGACACAACTCAGAAAGCCCCCAGAGCGAAGCAACACAACGTATTACACTGAATACAGAAGTGATTCGTAGGTAGGAATCGGCCAATACTGCTGGTCGGTGAGAAGCTCGGCAGTATCACACAGGGAGCGGACCTGTGCCATCTGGGAGAGGACCGTATCATGATAGAAGTGGCTCTCACTACTTATATCTTCCACCATCCTCGCTTCCAGAAGCTGCTGCTCCAACAGTGATACTTCCTTATCCAAACCATCGGCAAGATTACTCAGCTCAGTGATCAACCCAGCCTCATAGGAGAGGGAGAGAGAGGAGACTGCTGCTTTTTTATCCAGGAAGCTTCTTGCCAATATCCCGCTGAATGCGCTCAATGCAGGGAGCACTTGCTTTCTCATCATATCGACGAGCGTAAGTGCTTCGATATTGATCGTCTTACAGTAGTTTTCCAGGACGATTTCATACCGGCTATGCATCTCCGAGGAGGAGAGCACACCAAACTTCTCAAAGAGCGCAATGTTTTTCGCATGGATGAAGGTAGGAAGGGCTTCAGGGGTGCTAACCAGATTCAACAGCCCTCGCTTATTTGCCTCTTCAACCCACTCAGGTGCATAGTTGTTACCATTGAAGACGATTCTTCGGTGCTTGCTGTAGGTCTCTTTCACCAATGCAGAGAGGTCACAAGAGAAATCCTTGGCCTTCTCCAACTGATCGGCGAATCGGGAAAGCTGTTCTGCAATGATCGTATTGAGGACAAAGTTGGGACCGGAGACCGAGAACGAGGAACCAAGCATACGGAACTCGAACTTGTTGCCGGTAAAGGCAAATGGACTGGTACGGTTTCGGTCTGTGGTATCCTTGGGAAATGGAGGAAGGAGGTTTACCCCAAGGAGCATGGAGGATCTTTCCTTGTTCGGGCAATCAGTTCCATCAGCAAGGGAATCGAGGATCTCAGTCAGTTCCTCGCCGAGGAACATGCTTACAATGGCCGGAGGTGCTTCGTTTGCACCGAGGCGGTGGTCATTCCCTGCACTTGCTACCGAAACACGAAGCAGGTCCTGGTACTCATCCACAGCCGCGATTACCGCGACAAGAAAGAGGAGGAACTGTGCATTGTCCTTGGGGTTGTCTCCCGGTTCCAGAAGATTCAGTCCCGTGTCGGTCGAAATAGACCAGTTATTGTGCTTCCCCGAACCATTCACCCCGGCAAACGGCTTCTCGTGCAGCAAACAGACAAGACCATGCTTGTCGGCAATCTTCTTCATCATTTCCATGGTCAGCTGGTTCTGATCGACGGCAAGGTTGCTTGTGGTAAAGACTGGAGCAAGCTCATGCTGGCTGGGAGCGACCTCGTTATGCTCGGTCTTCGCAAAGATGCCAAGCTTCCAAAGCTCCTCATCCAGTTCCTGCATGAAGGCAGAGACGCGACTCTTGAGATTGCCGAAGTAGTGGTCCTCCAACTCTTGTCCCTTAGGTGGGCGTGCCCCTACAAGGGTACGACCGGTGTGAATCAAGTCCTTACGCTGTAGGTAGAGGTCTTTATCCACCAAGAAGTACTCCTGCTCTGGACCTACAGTGGTCACCACACGCTTCACATCACTCCGTCCAAAAAGCTTCAGAATCCTGATCGCCTCGCGGCTAATGACTTCCATGGAACGAAGCAAGGGAGTCTTCTTATCCAACACTTCACCACTATAGGAACAAAATGCTGTAGGGATACAGAGCGTATTCTCCTTGATGAAGGCATAGCTGGAAGGGTCCCAGGCAGTATACCCACGAGCCTCAAAGGTTGCCCTAAGGCCACCGGAAGGAAATGAGGATGCGTCAGGTTCTCCCTTGATCAACTCTTTTCCACTGAACTCCATAAGGGCAGCACCTTCAGAGGAAGGAACCAAAAAACTCTCATGCTTCTCTGCGGTGATACTGGTCATGGGCTGAAACCAGTGACAGTAATGGGTAGCCCCTTCAGCCATAGCCCACTCCTTCATGGCATGGGCAACCTGGTTGGCAATCTCCAGATTCAGTTCCTTTCCAACCCTGATGGTCTCTTTCAGCTGGCGGTAGGTGTCCTTAGAGAGATACTCCCTCATCTTCTCGTCCCCAAACACCATACTCCCAAAATACTGATCTGCTCGCTCTTTCATACGGTTCCTCCACTCTCGATAATTCATAAACGGGGTCTTCGGCGGCCAGGGCGCTTTGCCTGAGACATCGCCCCGACTGCCCACTTGCCCCAATCCGACAAGAATCCTTCTGCCGGAAACGCAAAAAAGGCGCTGTAGCCCAAACTGGACCACAGCGCCTTTGCTGATGATTCCTTTTACACCAGAGTCACCACTTCTGTCAATCAGTGCATCTTGGTTTCTCTTTTTTTCACAGGAATCCAAATTTCACTCTTCGCAGTATTTCCCTCGATATCGCTCCAGCTGAACGAAGGTAATTCGAGGAGTTCAAAATCTGAGGAAGGAAGCCAATGTGCATAAATTGATGCCATGGTCTGCTGCAACACGCGGGGAAATGCACCCTCACTAGGAAACACTGCCCAAAGCGATGCCGGAAGTGCAACCCATTCCAGCTGCTCACTTATATCTTCCTTGGTAGTCAAAACCCCGATCATATGGGTCAGGTAACCTTCTTCTTTCATGAACTTGGCATCTGCCTCATAGGAAGCATTCAGAACATGATACGGCTCAATGTTCTGTAAGCAGTGCATCTCCTTTCTCTGTTCCTCGGTAATGCTTTTTGCCAATTCCACAATGGCATTATTCACTCCCTCAAACTGCATCGGCACCCGCCGACTCACCCCGGCAATCTTACATGCCGGTTTCTCTTCAATTCGGTAGTCCATACGTTCTCCTCCCTCTACGGTAATCTTGAAAGAAAGCTTTGGGTAAGCTTTGCTCACACCCTTCTTTCTTACTTCGGAAGGCAACATGCCGCTGAACGCTGTAAAGGCTCTGGTAAACCCATCCAAGGACTGGTATCCATAGGCATAGGCAACGTCGGTAACACTTTCTCCCTGGACCAGCGCCATCCCAGCCTGGGATAACCGTCTCCCCCTGATGTACTCAGAGAGGGAAATTCCACCGGAGAGATAGTAGAAGACCGTTCTAAAATGATAATCTCCAATACCAGAGGTCCTGGCAATTTCTTCCGCCGTCAGCTCTTCAGAGAGGTGTTCCTCAATGTAATCCATGACCTTGTTCAACGTTCCAAGCATCTGTATCCTTCCTTATCTGCCCCCATCCTATACGACCTGCCAGAGGAGTACTCGACATTATTGCAAAACTTATGTCGGATACCATGACACAAACCATGGTTATCGATGATAGAGAAAGGTCTGCATACCCATGTCTTGGGCAGCCTTGATATTGGGCTCTGAATCATCAATGAACAGAATGTGTCGGGGAGGTGTTTGTACAAGATCAATGGTGTGACGAAAGATTGGCTCTTCGGGCTTGTTTTCCCCCAGGATTCCAGAGATGACAAATTGGTCGAAGCACGCCTCTGCCCAGTACGCACCGTGTACCAGATGCTCATAGGTCTCTGAGGCCATATTTGATACCAGCACTGTCTTGATCCCACTTCTACGCATATCATATACCCACTTCACCATCCTAGGCCGCACATGTGAAAAACCCAGTATGTCTATGGTAATGAGCAATTCCAAGGTCTCTTCATCATCCCCTAGTGGACTGCGACAATCAATCAACACCTGATGAAAGTAGGAATATGCGTCATACTCACCTGAATCGAGCTTATCACGCTTTTCCCAGTAAGGAATTTCAAATACTGCTAGTGGCACCTGAGCAATATCTGATAGAAGCCCAAGGGTATCCCTATCAATGAAGTCACTCATGACTCCCCCAAAATCGACGGCAAGCGCTTTTACCTGCATTGCAGGCAAATCCAATTGGACTAACTCATCTATGGTTCCCATCGTTATCCCCTTCTTTCAACGATTCTGCTCGAGTCTCATGGTATTGTAACGTCTTCCCTGCATGCCTACTCACAGTATATTCTGCATGCAGTAGATGTTGAAATTGTACCATTTGCATTCTTGCTATGTTATGTAACATTAAACACTTATTTACAAAAAAATCTTCCAATCACCTCCCCTCGTGACAAACAAATGCATTTTCGCTATGATAAGGCATATTCAATTGGACAAAGGCGTCCATCAGAGGTACCTCGCATGCGTGAGGTGTCTGTGATGGGCGCCTTTTTTCGTATCCAAGGAGACGCCCTATGAACGGCTACCATCACACAACACCTTTGGAAGGAGAAGTCCGCATTCCCAGTGGTTGTGCCATCAGTGGCATCATATCACGGAGTGGAAAACGATTTTCCGGACGAGAAGCCATCTCCTCCATCGCTGTCATGCACGACCGCTCGAACGGACTGGGAGGGGGGTTTGCCGGTTATGGCATCTACCCTGAATATGCTGACTTCTATGCGCTGCATGTCTTCTACTACTCAAGTGAGGCAAAACGAAGCTGTGAGGAGTTCCTTGAAGAACACTTCGATTTGATCAACCTCTCCAAGATTCCTACCACCAAACAGCACGCAATCACTGACGAGCCGCTTATCTGGCGCTACTTCGTCACTCCTCTTCCTACCAAACTGGCGTCCAGCCAGCTCGATGAAAGCGAGTACACCGCTCGGTGTGTGATCAAGGTGAACAAGGAGATTGACGGAGCCTATGTCTTTTCATCAGGAAAGAACATGGGTGTCTTCAAGGCAGTGGGCTACCCTGAAGATGTTGGGGAGTTCTATCGCCTCGATGACTACGAAGGATACAGTTGGACAGTCCACGGTCGTTACCCAACCAATACCCCCGGATGGTGGGGAGGAGCACACCCATTCAGCCTGCTCGACTACAGCGTAGTACACAATGGGGAAATATCGAGCTATGACGCAAATAGGCGTTTCATTGAGATGTTCGGCTACGCCTGTACTCTGATGACCGACACCGAGGTTATCACGTATATGATCGACTACCTCCACAGAAAACAAGGCTTGAGTTTTGAAGAGGTAGCCAATGTCATTGCAGCTCCCTTCTGGTCGACCATTGAAGGAAAATCCCAGGAAGAGAGAGAGGTATTCACCTATTTGAGAAATACCTTTGCAAGCATGCTTATCACCGGTCCGTTCTCCATCATCCTTGGCTTCAGCGGAGGGTTGATGGCACTCAACGACCGACTCAAACTCAGGAGCCTTGTGGCTGCAGAGAAAGACGACCGTGTCTACCTGGCAAGTGAGGAAGCAGCCATCAGGGTCATTTGCCCTGAACCCGACCGGCTCTGGTACCCAAGCGGAGGAAAGCCGGTCATCGTCACCCTGGATAGTCAGCAAGGAGGGCAAGATGGGCATCAATTACCTGTATCCGGACTTTGAAGTAGTAAGAAACCAAGATAGATGTATAACCTGTAGGGTATGTGAGCGACAATGTGCGAATGAGGTCCACTCATTTGATGAAGCAACTGGCCGTATGAGAGCTGATGAGAGCAAGTGCGTCAACTGCCATCGCTGTGTATCTCTCTGCCCTACCCATGCACTGAAAATCGTCAAGACTGACCACATCTTCAAGGAAAATGCAAACTGGAAAGGAGAGGTCATCCAGGATATCTATCGGCAGGCAGAGAGTGGAGGAGTCCTGTTGGCGTCCATGGGCACTCCCAAGGATTATCCCGTGTACTGGGACAAGATGCTGGTCAACGCAAGCCAGGTAACCAACCCCTCCATTGACCCACTGAGAGAGCCAATGGAGACCAGGACCTACCTTGGACAGAAAGCATCGGCCATAACAAGGGATACGCAGGGAAGGATCATCACCAAGACCGCTCCCCAGTTGAAACTGGAAATCCCAGTCATGTTCAGTGCCATGTCCTATGGTTCCATCTCCTATAATGCCCATAAGTCCCTTGCACTTGCAGCACAAGAACTCGGAATCTACTACAACACAGGGGAAGGTGGCCTCCATGAGGACTTCTACCAGTATGGGAAGAACACCATCGTCCAGGTAGCAAGTGGAAGGTTTGGGGTACATCCCGGCTACTTGAATGCAGGGGAAGCCATTGAGATCAAGATGGGACAGGGGGCAAAACCCGGTATCGGGGGACACCTGCCCGGCTCCAAGATTGGGGAAGATATCTCCAAGACTCGCATGATCCCGCTCCACAGTGATGCGATCAGCCCGGCACCACACCATGACATCTACTCCATTGAAGACCTCCGCCAGCTGGTCTTTGCACTCAAGGAAGCGACTGCCTATACCAAACCGGTCATCGTAAAAGTGGCTGCCGTTCACAACATCAGTGCAATAGCCAGCGGGATTGCACGTAGTGGTGCAGACATCATCGCAATCGATGGATTCCGCGGAGGAACGGGAGCAGCTCCAGCAAGGACAAGGGACAACGTTGGCATACCCATCGAATTGGCCTTGGCCAGTGTTGATGAGCGACTACGCCAAGAGGGAATACGAGGCAATGTCAGTCTTGTGGTAGGTGGTTCGATCCGCAGTAGCAGTGATGTCCTGAAGGCCATTGCACTCGGTGCTGATGCGGTCTATGTAGCCACCAGTGCCCTCATTGCCCTTGGTTGCCACCTCTGCCGGACCTGTCATAGCGGAAAATGTAACTGGGGAATTGCCACCCAGAACCCAGAGCTGGTCAAACGACTCAATCCAGAGATTGGAAGTGAACGATTGGTAAATCTAATCACAGCCTGGAACCACGAACTCAAGGAGATGATGGGAGGGATGGGGATCAACTCCATCGAGGCGCTCAGAGGAAACCGGTTGATGCTCAGAGGCATTGGCCTGAACGAAACAGAGCTGCAAATCCTCGGCATCAAGCATGCCGGCGCATAGGAGGGATCGATGAAGAGAATCTATGTCAATGAACAGTGGTGTTTGGCCTGCCATCTTTGCGAGTACTACTGTGCATACGCCAACAGCGGGCTCCTTGATATGGTCCAGGCATTGAAGGACAAACCTTTACATCCAAGGATACAGGTAGAACAGAAAGGAACCGTCAGCTTTGCCGTGAACTGTCGTCACTGCAGTGAACCACTCTGTCTGAAGAGTTGCATTGCGGGAGCCATCAGGGAAAAAGATGGCCTGATCGTCATCGACCAGGAGAAGTGTGTCGGTTGCTACAGCTGCATCATGGCATGTCCCTACGGGGCCTTGATGCCAAGTGAAAGTGGAGTGATGCAAAAGTGCGAACTTTGTGCCACAAACAGCCATGGTCTCCCTGTTTGTGTACAAGGATGCCCGAACCAGGCCATCGTTTATGAGGAGCGCTAGCATGCAATATGTAATTATTGGAAATTCCATCACCAGTGTAGGCTGCATTGAGTCCATCAGGAAATATGACTCACAAGGTTCCATTACGGTTATCGGGGAAGAGAACCATCCTATCTATGCTCGGCCACTCATCTCCTACCTGCTCCAAGGAAAGACTGACGAAGAGAAGATGACCTACCGCGATGCAGGCTTTTATGAAAAACATAGTGTTCGTCTCCTTATAGGAAGAAAAGTAGAGAAGATTGAAGCAGAGTCTCAACTACTCACCTTGGATGACGGGGTGGTCATGCAGTATGACAAGCTACTGATCGCAACCGGCTCTCTTCCCTTCATTCCTCCAATGAAAAATCTTGAAGAGGTAGAAAAAAGACACACGTTTCTCTCCTTATCTGATGCCAAGGAGCTTGAAGCAGAACTGCATCCCACGAGCAGGGTGCTTATCATCGGGGCCGGCTTGATCGGGCTGAAGTGTGCCGAAGGAATTCTTGAGCGCGTACAATCAGTAACGGTTGTCGATTTGGCAGGGAGAATTCTTTCCAGTATTCTTGATGAGGAAGGATCGCTTCGGGTGCAAGCACATCTTCAGCAAGCAGGAATTCGTTTCCATCTTGAAGACAGTGTACGAGAATTTTGCGGCCAGGAAGCACTCCTGAGCAGTGGAAAGGTTGTAGGATTCGATATTCTGGTCATGGCAGTTGGAGTCAAGCCAAACATACAGTTGGCAAAAGAGGCAGGGCTTGCGGTAAACAAGGGAATTCTCATTGATCAAGCATGCCGAACCAGTGATGCACATATTTGGGCCGGAGGAGACTGCAGTGAAGGATGGGAGCTCCTTAGTGGAGAGAGACGGAATCTTGCCCTATTGCCAAATGCATACATGCAGGGCGAGAGTGCTGGATATTCCATGGCCGGAAGTGATCAACGCTTTGAGAAAGCCATCGCCATGAATGCGATTGGGTTCTTCGGCTTGCACATCATCACAGCTGGGGTGTATGAGGGTGAGGATCTTTGCTTTACCACAGAGAGTGGGTACAAGCGGCTCTTCATCAAGGACCATCACCTGGTTGGATGCATCCTGATCGGGGACCAGGTCTCACGCGGAGGCATCTACACTGACCTGATCAGAAACAGAACTGACCTCAGGAATCTAGACTTCGCCATGATCAGCGAGCAGCCAGCCTTGATGGCTTTTGCACAGAAGGTGAGAAGTGAACAGTTAGGGAGGGCACAATGAAGCAGATAGACGTAGGAATGATGGAGTACCGGCATCTCAATGAACAAATACGAGAGAGTAAGGCAAAGCAGTTCACCCTTTCATCTGTTACCGGTCAGCGCTACATTGGCTGTGCCCAAAAGGATAAGATCATCACCATTAACGGTACAGCAGGCAATGGTCTTGGTTCCTATCTCGATGGTGCGACACTTATTGTGAATGGCAATGCCCAGGATGCAACCGGGGACACCATGAATGAGGGAGCAATCATTGTGCATGGCTCCACAGGCGATGGGACAGGGTATGCAATGCGCGGGGGAAAACTCTATATCCGCGACAGTGCAGGATACCGCTGTGGCATCCACATGAAAGCATTTGAGGATAAGCAACCACTGTTGATCATCGGAGAGCGGGCAGGCAGCTTTCTTGGTGAGTATCAGGCAGGGGGAACCATCATTGTGTTGGGAAGGAACCAGGAGGGAAAGGCTCCTGTAGGTTATTTCTGTGGAACGGGGATGCATGGTGGCGCAATCTATTTACGCTGTGATACACTTCCTCAGGGGTTGCCACCACAGGTTGCAGTACGTGATGCCGATGAAGAAGATAAAGCACTTCTTTCCAATCTTCTGGATGAGTACTGTACCCTGTTCGAGTTTGACAAAGAACAGTTGCTTGCATCCCATTTTTTTGTACTGAGTGCAAACAGCACCACACCTTATCGGATGATGTATACCCATGTATGACAGAGGGAGGAGAAGGATGATGACCAATACCCAGCAAGAGGTGATGCAGTTCATCAAGGAACAGGATGTTCGGTTCGCCCGACTGGTATTCTGCGATATTTTCGGACAGATCAAGAATATTTCCATCTCGGCAAGTGAGCTGGAGCGGGCTTTTTCCAGTGGCATCAGTTTTGACGCATCCTCGGTGAAAGGATTCCTTGAAGTTGAAGAGAGCGACCTGTTGCTCTTTCCCGATCCTGCCACCCTCTCCATCCTTCCATGGCGTCCAGCCCAAGGCCGTGTGGTGCGATTCTTCTGCTCGATCAAGAAACCCGACGGAACCCTCTTTGAGGGAGACACGCGCTCCCTCCTGCAAGAGACAGTGAGAAAAGCCGCATTACAAGGCTACTCCTTCACAGTGGGACCTGAGTGTGAGTTCTATCTCTTCAAGACCGATGAGAACGGCAGGCCGACCTACCAACCCTTGGATGAAGGCACCTATCTTGATGTTGCACCCTTGGACAAGGGGGAGAATGTACGAAGGGAGATCTGCCTGACCCTAGAGCAGATGGGCTTCTATACCGAACGAAGTCATCATGAATCAGGACCAGGACAGAATGAGATTGATTTCAAGTACGGAACCCCTGTTGAGGCAGCAGACGACTTCATCACGTTCAAATCAGTTGTAAAGACCATCTCAGACCGTAGTGGCTTGTTCGCTTCATTCCTCCCCAAACCATTGCAGGGAGAGAGTGGAAGTGGACTACACTTCAACCTTTCCATCAAGGCAGAGGGAGAGCAGTACAGCAAATTTGAGGCGGCGATGAGCGCTGGAATCCTAAATAGGATCCAGGAGATCTCCCTCTTCCTCAATCCACTTGCAAACTCCTTTGAGCGCCTCGGTTCTTTCGAAGCTCCCAAATATGTGGGATGGGGCCGTGCAAACCGCTCGCTGCTTATCCGCATTCCCTACACCAGTGGGGAATACCGCCGGATTGAGGTTCGTTCAGCCGACCCAGCCTGCAACCCATACCTTGCCATCACACTACTGCTCAGTGCTGCCTTGGAAGGAATCAGGGGGGATCTTCCCCTTGAGGAAGAGTACCAGGGGTCAGCATACCAAAAGAAGACAGGTCGCCTGCTCCCCTCCTCCTTGGCCGAAGCCATGGAACTGGCAAAGAACAGCGATTTTGTGCGTTCCAACATCCCTGACCGTCTGCTCACCTGTTTCCTTGAGGCAAAGGGAGCGGAGTGGAGGTCCTATGAGACAGCTGTAGACCCGTTTGAGGCGAGTCGAAAAGCCTATTTCCTGACGACGTAAGAGGAGGGTCCATGCTTCGAGCGCTGGTTGTATCATCAACACAGAAAGGATGTGACTCATTGTGTTCGCTCATGCGAGAGCATGACCGATCCATTGAGCTCCTTCACTGTCTGAGCGCAGGAGAGGCCAGGCGGCTGGTACTTGACCAGGAACTCGACTTGGTGGTCATCAATGCTCCTCTGTTGGATGAATCTGGGGAGGAATTGGCCGTCATGGTGGTACAACAGAGCCTGGCAGGATCCATCCTTGTAGTACGTAACCAGTACTTTGAACAGTGTGAGGCACTGTTCTCCGAGCAAGGGGTGCTTGTGGTCAGCAAGCCAGTAATTCGCCAAATGTTTTTCCAAGCGCTCAGTCTGGCACGCTCTATGCGTCGCCGGTTGACAGCAATGCATACAGAGAATGAGAAACTCCACAAGAAAATTGAAGAGATCAAGATCATCGACAAGGCAAAATGGGTCTTGATCGAAAACCTTGGTATGGATGAGCAACAAGCACACCGCTACATGGAAAAGCAGGCAATGGATCTGCGTAAAAGTCGGTATGCCGTTGCACTCTCCCTACTGAAGACCTACCAGATGTGAAACAAGAGACAAGGAGAATAATACATATGGCCAAACACATTTTTGTGACGGGCGGGGTCGTTTCGGGCCTCGGGAAAGGCATTACCGCAGCATCACTGGGAAGACTTTTAAAAGCAAGAGGACTGAAGATTGCAGCCCAGAAGCTCGACCCCTACATGAACGTGGACCCTGGAACAATGAGTCCTTACCAACATGGGGAGGTCTTCGTGACCGAGGATGGTTCAGAGACCGACCTCGACCTTGGACACTACGAGAGATTCATTGATGAGGACCTGAACAAGTACAGCAACCTCACCAGCGGAAGGGTGTACTGGAACGTACTGAGCAAGGAACGTAGTGGGGCCTACTTGGGATCCACCGTCCAGATCATTCCCCATGTAACCACGGAGATAAAAGAGGCAATCTATGCACTGGACAGGAAGACCGAAGCCGAGGTAATCATTACCGAAATCGGGGGAACCACTGGTGATATCGAGAGCCAACCCTTCCTGGAGGCCATCAGACAGATAGGGCATGAGGTAGGACAAGACAACTGTATTTTCATCCACGTAACACTGGTTCCCTACCTGAAAAGTAGCGCAGAACACAAGAGCAAACCAACTCAGCACTCGGTGAAAGAGTTGATGGCAAGTGGTATCTTCCCCGATATCATTGTGACCCGCAGTGACGAACCGTTGGAGGAGAGCATCAAGGACAAGATTGCCCTGTTCTGCAATGTGAAGCGCGACTGTGTCATCGAGAACAAAACGGTACCGGTACTCTATGAGGCTCCAATGATGCTGAGAGCCGAAAAACTCGATGAGATTGTCTGCAGGGAGCTGAAACTGAAAACCAGGGAGCCTGACCTCTCTGAGTGGAAGACAATGCTTAAACGCATCGAAGGTGCAAAGAAACAGGTCCGAATCGCCTTGGTGGGAAAATATATCCAGTTGCACGACGCCTACCTCAGTGTGATGGAAGCACTCAAGCATGGTGGGTGGGAACATGGGGCCGAAGTCCAGATCGACTGGGTGGACAGTGAAGAGGTGACCAAGGATACGGTAGAAGAGCTCCTGTGTGAGGCGGATGGAATCCTCGTTCCTGGAGGATTTGGAGACCGGGGCATTGAAGGAAAAATACTTGCAGCCCGGTATGCCAGGGAACAGAGAATCCCCTACCTTGGCATCTGTCTCGGGATGCAAATCGCCGTCATAGAATTTGCCCGCCATGTGGTAGGGTTCATCGACGCACACTCCTCTGAATTTGCACCCGATTCCAAGCATCCGGTTATCGCCCTGATGCCAGACCAGCGGGGTAACATCCCCAAGGGAGGTACCATGCGTCTAGGTACCTACCCCTGTATGGTGAAGCCGGACACACGTATGAGCAAGGTGTATAGCCAAGCAGAGAGTACCAGAGAGCGTCATCGACATCGCTATGAGTTCAACAATGAGTTCAGGGATATCCTTCAGGAAAAAGGCCTGGTCATCAGTGGCACCAGTCCTGACGAAACCTTGGTGGAGGCTGTGGAGATTGCATCCCATCCATTCTTCATCGGAGTGCAATACCACCCCGAGTTCAAGAGTAGACCAAACCGTCCTCACCCGCTTTTCAGTGGCTTCATAGCCGCATCTCAGGGACAGCAGAGTTGACAGTTTGCCTTCTCTGCGATAATTTTGTGTATGCGTTCAGGGGGCCATAGCTCATCTGGTAGAGCGACTGGTTCGCAATCAGTAGGTAGAGGGTTCGAGTCCCTTTGGCTCCAGCATACAAACCCGTCTCATAAGAGGCGGGTTTGCTGTATCTTTCCGGAGTAAAAACCTTTTCAGCCTCACCACTTCGCGATTGCCTTTTTAAATATATAATGGTAAAATGCAACCAATCGCAACACAGGATGGAATGAGAGACCCAATACTTCACCACCATCCTGAAAGCAAGTATGCATAGGAATTCGTTTACAGAGAAAGGAGTGTCGAGATGAAAAAACTACTGATGACATTGGTGGTCCTTCTTACATTGGGTCTCCTGTTTGCAGCAGGTGGAGCAGAAACCAAGACTGGAACAGAAGAAATCACATTGGAGTGGTGGACATGGGATCCTGAATTGCTTGAACAGAACGAGCAGATCATCAGCGCCTTCGAGGCGGCCAACCCTGGGGTAACAATCAATAACACTATCGTGGGAACCAAGGAGTATTGGACCAAGATCCGCATTCAGGCCAACCAGAACAAACTCCCTGATGTCTTCACGATGAGCTCAGGGTACATTGAGGAGTGGGCGAAGGCCGGTCTTTTGTACAATCTTGATTCCTTCATCAAGAATGACGACACCTTCACAAACTTCTATCAATCCATTTTCGATACCAGCAAAGAGATCAGCAACACTGACAGCTACTACTCCATTCCCTTTGCATTGGTCACCACAGTGCTCTATTACAATAAGGATGCATTCGACGCAGCCGGGGTTTCCTACCCGAGTGATGACTGGACCTGGGATGACTTCAAGAAAGCAGCCAAGCAGCTCACCATCGACAAGAACGGAGACGGAAAAACCGACCAGTGGGGACACTGGTTCTATGGCCGCTATGCGCATATAGAGCCTTGGGTCTATGCAAACAATGGAAAACTCATTGACAAGAACTCCATGCAGTTCAATCCTGACAAGAATGCCATGAATGCCATCAAGATGCTGACTGACCTTGTTCTCGTTGACAAGGTTGCCCCTCCCCAGAAGGACATGACCAGCTTCCAGCAGCAGGATGTATTCAGCCAGGGAGTGGCAGCGATGTGGGTCGATGGTTCCTGGTTCGTCGATACACTCCGAAAGAATGTAGGCGATGACATGCGATGGGGCATTGCACGGGTTCCCAGTGGACCTGCGGGGCCAAGCAATCTAACCTATGGATGGCCAGACAGCTATGCTCTTGCACCAAACACCGAGCATCCTGAAATGGCCTGGAAGTTTGCCAAGTACGTTGCAGGAGAAGGAATCAACCTTGATGTCTACATGGCAGGAAAGATTCCCTCTGCAAAGAAACTTGCAGAAGATCCCCTGTTTGCCGATCCAAGCAAACAGCCAGGCGAGGAGATGAACCTCCTCAGAGAGCAGGCGAGCGGTCCAATGACCACAAGCTACACCATGGGGTGGAGTGAATGGAGAGGCTACGGCGGCTCAGAATCCCTTGGATTGAACGGTACCATTGATGCCATCATCAACAGTCATATGAGCTTTGACGAGGCATTTACAAAGGGAACAGAGAACATCAACTCTGTCTTGAAGCGGTATTATAAGTAACGTACAGTGTGTATGAGCTGGTTGTCTGGAATACCGGACAACCAGTCTCACTAGTGAGGAAGAGCACATGACCCACCCCCCATACCGATGGCACAGTAAGCTCACTCCCTGGGTGTTCATCATACCCACCGTAATCGGCATTCTGGTATTCCGTCTCATCCCTATCGTCTCTTCTCTCTACCTCAGCTTTACCGATTGGAATCTCTTGAGCTCCCCTGCATTCATCAAACTCGGAAATTATCAGGAACTGCTATCCAGTGAGGAATTCATAGGAATTGTAGTGAATACCTTGCAGTTCTCCTTGATCTACGTTGTTGGATCCATCGTTTGTGGACTTGCCCTTGCCGTGCTCATCAATGTACGGATCAAGGGAATTTCCTTCTTCCGCTCAGCCATCTACCTCCCCGTGGTAACCTCTGCTGTAGCAGTGGGAATCATCTGGAACTGGATGCTCGGCCCCACCTATGGGTTGGTGAACAACCTTATCGAGGCTATTGGGCTGACCCCACCATACTGGCTTGGGGATACCCGTCTTGTGCTTAACACCGTAGCTTCGGTGCAAGTCTGGAAAATGAGCGGCTACTATATGATCATCTTCCTCGCCGGTTTGCAGGGTATCAATAGGGATACACTGGAATCAGCACGAGTTGATGGGGCCAATGCATTCCAGAGTTTCTTCAGGATTACCCTACCCATGCTGATGCCAACCCTGTTTTTCGTACTCACCATCACCATCATCGACTCGTTCAAGAACTTCGAGCTGATCTATGCCATGACCAAGGGAGGCCCACAGAACGCGAGCAACACCCTGGTCTATGATGTCTACCTCAATGCTTTCGTCTACTACCGGGTAGGCTATGCTTCAGCGATTGCCTACATCCTCCTGCTCTTCGTGGGACTGATGACCATTTTCAACTTCTACATCAAGAAGCATCTGGTCCAGAACTTGGATTGAGGAGAAAGACGATGAAACAGAAACACGCAGACCGATATCGTCTCCTCCTGATCGCCGTTGTTGCGATTCTCTATATCTTTCCCTTCCTCTGGATGGTCTCCAACTCATTCATGTCGGAGAAGAACATCTTCTCCGTACCCCCGAAGTTCATCCCCGACCTTCTCTTCACCGACCAGGTGTTCGATAATTACAAGGAAGTCTTCACCCAGTACGACTTCGGCAGATACACCATCAACAGTCTCTGGGTTTATGCATTGGCAGCATTTGGACAGATCCTGGTCTGTTCACTTGCTGGATTTGCGCTATCAACCATGCAATTCAAGGGAAAGAATCTCATTTTCTCCCTCTTGATCTTTACGCTCATGATCCCCGTTCAGGTGACCATTATCCCCGAGTATTATCTCTTTCTCAAACTCAACTGGATGGACACCTATCTCCCCTTGATCGTACCCTCTTTCCTTGCTGGAGCCTTTGGGACCTTTATGCTCAAGGAGTTCTTTGCCCAAGTTCCCCGCCCGCTCTTTGATGCAGGGATCATAGATGGGGTGAATGCCTACCAGATGTTTGCACGCATCTACCTACCTCAGGCATCCAGTCCTATCGCCACCCTCTTCATCATCGCATTCATGAACAACTGGAACGATCTGCTACGCCCCATGCTCTATATCTCGAGTAGGAAACTCTATACTGTGACCATTGCCCTCTCCCAGTTCCAGAACCAGTATGGAGTCAAATGGAATCTATTGCTGGCAGGAAGTGTACTCTCCGTACTTCCCCTGCTCATCATCTTCGCGTTCAGCCAACGGTATATCATCGAGAGCACCATGAACACAGGCATCAAGGGGTAGCATGAGAAACACCATCATTACCGAGACCCATCAAAACAAGGAGATACAACGTTTCCAGGTAGTAGAAGCGTTTGCATGGAAAAACCTGCAGTTCGCCTCTCCTGGTTTCGATGCAAGAGTAATCAGGGAGATTGCCAGGCTCTACCGGCTCAATATCGTGGAGAAAGACCCCTCTGCCTATGGCAGACTGGTCTTCTTTCATGTACCTGAGGATATCGAGCTTCCTTTTTTCACTCATAGTGAAAGTACGAGGTTTTTCTCTCGAAACATTACCGCAAAAGTGCAGCTCCAGAGGCTCGCAAATGAGGGTAGTCTCTACTGGGAGGGAATATGGATAAGCAAGGATGCTTCTGCCAGGCTGTTCCTTAACCAGCTGGAGGCAGAGCATCACCTTGAGGTGGTTTCGGGCGAAAAGGATGAGATCACCTTCATTCCCATTGATGGGAAGGTAGGCTTCCCCTCTTCCCTTGCCTTTCCCCTTGTCGTAAACTCCCATTTTTTCCTGATGGACCCCACCGACCTCGATTCCCCGTTCTGTGAACTTGGGACCCCTCACGGTCTCGCGCTCAAGGATGGAGTGGTACTCAATCCACCACTGAACCATCGGCCTTGCCTCTTGGTGGATACACAAGGGACCTGCCACACTACACAGGTTGAACTGACTGATTTGGTGATAGAGATCGACTCTGTGCAGTACCAACATGAAAGAAATGCAATCTTTTACTTCCGCCCCGAAACCTGTATCACACCAAGTAGTGGTGGTACCGATATTGTCATAACCGGTAATACCGTTGTGGCAGTTAAGCAGGGAGGAAATACGAGAGTGCCAATGGCTGGTTTTGTCCTCAGCTTGCGTGAAGATATCGCAGTTCAGGATACCACTGTTCGCTTTCATGGGTTGGAGGCATACCAGTTTGGTATCCAGGTAGGACCACCTATGATGAGGGAATTAAGTATGGTCGACACGCTCTGCTGTCCATTTTTTAATCCACTCGTTGCTGAGACTTCCTTTCCTCCAACCGTCTATCCACTGCCGTTCTCATCAGCTCGGGCTGCTCGTATCGCACTGGGAACAAATAGAGAGGGAGAGCCTGTGCTGGTTTGGGCTGAAGGAGCAAGCAAGCGAAATTACCAGAGGGGAAAGGAGAGCACAGGGGCTTCCTTGCTCGAGTTGGCACAGTTTTGTGACCGACAACACTACCAGGAGATCATCAACCTTGATGGTGGAGGGTCGTCACAGATTATCTATGAAGGAAAAAGATACCTGAAGATTGCTGATCGGTATGAGGACAACAGTGAAGCTGAGCGTCCAGTACCCCTTGCACTGGTTTTTAGCGCTTCCTGTTCGCAGTAATCAGGACCAACCCAGAAACAGACAACAACACCAAACAGACCATGATCGCCGTATTGTAGGAACCAGTGGTATCAGCAATCCAACCACCAATGCCAGGGGCAATGATACCGGCAAGTCCGTATGAGAGGAAAACCAGGGGATATCGCTTGGAAAACGATGTTACCCCATAGGTCTTGGAGAGATACCCTGCATAAAGCACAAACTGTGAGCCAAACAAAAAGCCCAGAACAAGTACACTTGCCAGAAACATAAAGCCACCCGATGCAACTCGTACCAGTACATAGAAGAGAGAAGCGAGCAGGAGTGACCAAGGAATAACACGATAGCCTGTCCTGTCAAAGATATGTCCCCAAATAATCCTACCGCTCAGGTTCCCAAGCGAGAACAGGACAACTGAAAGCACGGTCATCTCCTCAGCAAGACCCTTGGAGAGAGCATAGGGAGCAAGGTTTCCCACAAGAAGCAATCCAGCGAAGGTTCCACTGAACATCCCGAGGATGCTGAGAACCATAGGCTTCTCAGAATGGGCTTGATGCACTTGCATCTCACCTGACTTCTTTCCTGTGGTCGCGGGGGGGGAAGAGAGCAACAGCGCGGCAAGGAAGAGCAGCGATCCACTGACAAGACTATAGAAGAGGAAGAAACGATCCAGGGAAAGACCGGAGAGCTTACCTGCCTCAATGATGGAAGAAAGAATGATGGCCCCTCCTCCAAACCCTCCAACAGAGAGTCCGGTGATCAATCCCTTTTGGCGAGGAAACCACTGCATCCCCACCGAGAGGGGAACCACATAGGCAAAGCCAATCCCAGAACCAGCGACAACTCCTACTGCAAGCAATAAGAGGGGAAAGGAACCATGGGAACGGGATGCCAGGGAATACCCTGCCATATAGAGCAAAGCACCTATAAGGGCTGGGATTCTTGGGCCTTTCCTGGCCAACAGGTGCCCGGAGTACACCATGACCAAGGTAAAGACAGCAATGCTCAAACCGAATACAAACCCACTCTCGCCGTTGCTGATACCATAACTCTCTGCAAGCCATGGGGTAAGGGTACTCCAAGCATAGATTCCCCCCAATATGGTTTGCATAATCAGTCCGGCAAGCAGGACAATCCAACGGTTGTGCATCGGCACTCCTTAAGAAAAATTTTAGGCAGTATAAAAATTTTGTCTAGATGGTGCAAGCATCATGGCCTACTTTCTTACGTGGTACTGTATGCTCCCTGATGGAGATGGCGAAAGACCAAATACAGAATAAACAGAGCAGAGAGAAAGTCGGCAATGGGGAAGGCAAGATAGATCCCCTGTGCACCGAGGTAGTTTCCAAGCAGCAAGATCAGGGGAACCAAGAGAACAAACTGCCTTCCTATCCAGAGCACGAGTGCCGGCAAGGCCTTTCCGATCGCCTGGAAAAATGCTGTTCCTACACTCTGCATACCCAAGAACGGCAGACTGGCCAACAGCAACCTGGCCGCCGGCACTGCCCTTTCCAGCAATTGCTCATCCTTGGTAAAGAGGCGAAGAAAGACACCAGGGAACAGGGTAACAAGCAGCAGGAAGAAACATCCAATGAGAAAGGTAACAAGTAGGGAGGCCTTGAGTACCCGAAAGACCTCCTCATTCTGCTTTGCTCCTGCATGGTAGCCTACGATTGGCTGAAATCCCTGGACAATACCTGAAATCGGCATATTGAAAAACATCAACAGTGTCCAGATGATCCCATAGGCAGCAATGGCAAGGGTATCACCATAGAGAAGCAGGCTTCGGTTGACCACGATGGTCACCACACTGGTACCAAGCTGTCTCACCAGTGTAGGGGATCCAAGGGAAATAATCCGACCAAACAACTGAAAGAATGGAGAACCTTCCCCCTTACTGAGAGAGAATGCAGAACGACGAGAGGAGAGGATGTAAAAGGCAAACAGAGCTGAGGATGATTGGCCAACCACGGTTGCAACAGCAGCCCCCATCACTCCCCAATCAAGGATAATGATCAGCAGGAAATCAAGCAGGATATTGCACCCATTTCCGATGATGCTGGCGACCATCGATGCTTTTACTTTTCCTTGGGAACGCAAGAGTGCATTCAGAACGGTGGAGAGGGTGATGAGTGGAGATCCGGCAAGCAAAACTCCCAGGTAGCTTCGCACCAACGGGTAGGTCTCAGCATCAGAGCCCAGCATGGATGCTAGCTGTGGGAAAAACAGCAAACCAAGCACACCAAGAGTAGCTGAGATAAGGAGCATACCGCCCACACTGACGGAGGCAGTTCTTCCTGCCGCCTCTTTCTCTCCCGCTCCTAGTTGTCGAGAAACCAGGGAAGCTCCCCCAATGCCCATCATAAGCGCTGTTGCCGTAAGTATCAGGTAACCACCCATGGAAATTCCAAGAGCAGCAAGACCGACAGGTCCGACTGACCGACCGACGAACAACATATCGACCATTGTGTAGAGGGTATTCACCAGGAGCCCAATCATGGCTGGCAGGGATAGCTTGGCAAGAAGACGAATCACTCTTCGGTCATCCAACAGTATTTGCTGGCTATTCTTCCTTTCTCTCTGGTCTTCCATGTACATTCTCTCCCCTGCCTCATCATATGGATATGCATGGATGATACTCCGGCCTAATGTTTCATACAACTCAATAGGATAGTGAAAAGACTACAGAAGTCGGCAGAGAGACAATCACGTCATAAGCTTAACCATTCTCTATATTAGGAATTATACTAATCGTAAGTAGAATCAAAGATAGTCGAATAAGGAGGTAAGATGACAGCAAGCCTTACTAGACCATCACCAATGTAAAGATTTTTACAAACAGCGTAAAGATAATACCATATATACGGTTGCTCCACGCGGTGATTCCACCTAATATAGGCTGCATGACAATCCAAGGATTGTGTATCGAGACTACTACTTAAGAATATTTTGGTTAGAAGGGGCAATCATTATAACAAGAAGGAAGTTCTTCCATGCCCAATAGGCCATATGAAATATACATAAGTAAGAAAAATATTTCCTTGCAAAAGAGAGAAAGTTATGTTTTACTATTATTAAATAAACTTTAGTTATTAAAGTTATTCATTAGGAGGTTTCTATGAAAAAGATTGCATTGTTGGTTCTTCTGATAGTACTTATCCCTGCTGCATTATTTTCTGCAGGCACAAAGGAAGCAGTACAATCAGAGGCAAAGACTGTGGTTTTCTCAACTGGTATGCCTGATCAGGCATGGAAAAACACGCTTGAGCATGTGATTGCAGAAGCAAATAAGAATTTAGATGGAATTGTTATTGTGCCTGAATACTATCCTTCCGAAGAGGATATGTGGAAGATGCTCCCTGCACAAATAGTCTCGGGTTCCGCACCAGATATCATCGGTCTGAATAATGAAGGAGTGCTGGAACTTATTGTAAACGGAACACTTGCACCTTTGGACAAATTGATTGAAGAAAATGGTTTCGCTCTTGATTCACTTGACCAGAGTAATGTAAATGGTTGGCGCTATGAGGGAAATCTTTATTCTCTTCCCTTAACTACAACAATCAGCGGACTGGCTGTTAACATGACAATGTTACGAGAAGCAGGAATAGAAAAAGCACCATCGACGATGGATGAACTGATCATTGCTGCAAAAGCCGTTACTGATAGGAGCAAAGGTACCTATGGGGTCTGTATCAACTTACATGAGTACCACATTACGCAATATGTACATGCAATGGATGGTGGATGGGATTTTGCGAAAAACTTAAATACACCTGCCAACCGTAAAGGACTTCAATTTGTTGCTGATCTCTTTAACCAGCACAAAGTTGCAGCCACACCTGCCCAGTTAGGACTCAAAGGTGATACAGATGCTTTTGCTTCTGGAAAGGTGGCTATGACCACTGCAGGACCTTGGTATATCCCTGCATTAAGAGATATGGAGGTCGATTTTGATTGGGAAATCGTCCCAATACCTTCTGGAAATATTCAGAAATCTACGGTCTATGGATGGGGTCTTTGCATGCTTGACTCAACCGAAGAAAAAGAAACTACCATGCAGGCAATCAGTGCGATGCTATCTGAAGAAGCATATGAATATCTCGTTGAAGTACGAGGTGACATTCCTGCAATGACAAAATACATTCCTCGGTATGAAGAACTCTATCCTGAAATGAAAATAGTTTTGGAGACTGCCGATACTGGTTCTGGATTTGATTACCCTGCTGCTGCAAATAGGTTTAAATCTGATTTAGTCACAGGCATGGAATCCATTATCTTCAATCAAGGGAATCTTACTGTTGACAAACTGCTAGAGAAAATGGCGGCTGATGGATACAAGAAATAAGAAAGTATAGAGATTTTATCCACAGCTCATCTCATATTATGAGCTGTGGAAGAATATTCAAGAACAACCTCTGAGTGAATATAATGAGTAATAAAAATTTGTCAATCAAAAAACTAGACTATATAGCTGGGTACCTCTTTGTATTACCAATCCTAACCATGATGGCTATCTGGTTCTATTTTCCAGCAATAAAATCATTGTTGTTCAGTTTTCAAGAAGTAAACTTCTTTGACCTAAACAACCCCCAAAATATTGGTTTAAGAAATTTTCATGAATTGCTTGCAGACACCAATTTTCATCAAGCAGTCAGAAACACGTTATTCATCACATTTGTAAGTGTGCCATGTCTTCTTGTTGGGGGATTTTTGATTGCATACTATATTGAGAACACCAACAAAGGTAAGGGACTATTACGCACCTTGTTCTTTATTCCTGCAATTACTTCTGCTGTAGCCCTTACAATGGCCTTGATGTATCTGTTTGTAATGGATGGCCTATTGCCCCGTCTTTTTCATACAGTGTTCAATATACCAAATGTAACATGGGCTGCCGATCCGAGAACTGCGTTACGTTTTGTAGCACTACTTGTGATATGGAAGAATCTTGGACTATTTATCATTCTTTACATTAATGCCATTAATACAATTCCAAATGAAATTTTTGAAGCTGCTGCTTTGGATGGCGCGCAAGGTTTCAAGAAAATTCGTCTGATTGTAATTCCTCTTGTCCGAAATACTACAATTCTATCCTTCATACTAAGCGTGATGTGGTGCATGCAAACATTTGACGAGCCTTTTACCCTTGCACGCTCAGGAAGTGTAATAGGCTCTCCTGCTGGCACAACCAGCACACTCATAACTTTTTTTTACTCACAAAATTTCAGATTTTTCAGACCAGGCTATGCGAGTTCAGCAGCATTTGTACTGTTCATAATCCTTCTTGTTTTTTCTATATCTCAAAACATTTTAGAGAAAAAATTTGGAGGAGATCAATAACATTATGACAACTATTAAAAAACGAGGATTCCCTCTCAACCTTCTCATACTTTTTAGTGTTTCCATCTTGTATTTAATACCATTCATTTATGCTTTATACACATCACTGTTGAGCAAAGCTGATATTGGTTCATTTGCTCCTCCCTCTCGGTGGGTGCTTGAGAACTACTGGTATGTAATCGATGCTGGACTTCTAGTTTGGTATCGGAATAGCATAATTATGACAGTAGGAATCATCATCGGTAACGTAGTAATCAATACATTAGCGGGATATGCCTTAGCTAGAATTAAATTTCCAGGAAAGAACATTATTTTCTTTATCATTATTGGAACCATGATGATTTCTGGGCAGATTACTATAGTTCCAATCTATATAATGTGTGTAAATCTTGATTGGATTAATACGTACAAAGCTCTCATAATTCCATTTCTTACGAATGGAATGCTCACATTTTTCATGCGGCAATACTTTCTTTCAATTCCTATTGAATTGGAAGAGTCAGCACGAATTGATGGACTAGGACGTTTTGGGATGTTCGCTCGAATAATTATACCAATTTCCAAAATGTCAATTGCGACACAAATAATTTTTCTTTTCAGAGAATGGTGGAATCAGTTGTTATGGCCGGTAACACTTACCAACAAATTAGATATGTATGTTATCACCGTAGGATTAAATTCACTGAAAGGCCAGTATTATGAATGGATGAATATTTCAATGACTGGTGTAGTATGTGCAATACTACCGATAATCATCGTATTCGTATTTCTCCAAAAACAATTTACACAAAGTCTTGCTTTGGTTGGGATTAAAGGATAATTCAAGAATCCCATATCCAAATATATATCTCATTAGGAGGAGATAATGTATACAAAAGAATTTTTATTATTAGACAAACAAGTTGAGACCATGCAAAGAGAAATTACCCAAAAAAGGCTCAAGCAAGTCCTTTTCGTTTCATGTGGAGGATCGCTTGCAACTATTCTTCCAGGAAGTCAACTTTTGAATCAGTTTTCCAAGCAAGTAACGAGTAGCACATTCAACGCAAATGAATTCCTCGCCGAAACACCTCTTACAATTGATGAACATACGCTTGTTATACTCAATTCACAAAGCGGAGGTACAGAGGAAACGGTTCTTTCAGCTGAGAAAGCAAAATCGAAGGGAGCAACAGTTATTGGGTTCTCTACAAATCCGGAGTCAAGACTTTGCAAAATTGCCGATTATCCCATTTACTATTATGATAACCCCCAGAACCCTTATCCATTAGGATTATCAATATTTCCAATCGTATATAGAACCATGTTCGGTTTGATAGATGCATTGGAAAATACAACATACAGTACTGATGTTATATCTGCCTTAGCCACTTTAGAGACAACTGTACATCTAGCTTACCAGCCTCTGAAATCTTCTGCAAAAAAATTCGCTCAGATTATGAAAGATGAAACTATGATATATACGCTAGGAGCCGGTATTGATAGCGCAATAGCATACATAATATCCAATTGTTTGATTATGGAGTCATTATGGGTAAACTCATCTTGTTTATCAGCAGGAGAATTCTTTCATGGTGCAGTTGAAGCGTTCGATGAACACTCTGCTGTATTTGCCTTGCTTGGACTGCAAACTACACGAACGATTGAGGAACGCGCAATCAAGTTTTTGCAGAGAAAAACAACAAAACTGGTTGTCCTTGATGCAAAAGCATTCGAATTGAATGATATTGCCCCATGGCTGCAACCATACTATGCACCATTAATCTTAAACTTTATTGCTGCCAAATATTGTGATGAACTCTCTTTCTTAAAGGGTCATCCCATTTCATCAAGACGTTATATGGGAATAGAGAAGTATTAAAGCTATGAAAATAATCGGTGTAGGCGACTGTGTATTAGATGAGTATGTTCATCAAAAACACTTGTATCCAGGGGGAAACAGCGTCAATGTCCCAGTATTGGCAAAGCGTGCTGGCTCTCAATCTGCAGCATATATTGGAATACTTGGAACTGATCAAAGCTCACAACAATTTCGGAATTATCTTATTAGTGAGCAGATTGATGTCAGCAGAATCCGTATTGCTGAAGGTCCAATGGCAAGGAATTTTATCAAACTTGATTCATCAGGAGATCGGTCTTTTGTAGGAAACAATGGAGATAATGTAGTTCAAAAGATGCTCAGACTACAATTAAATGAGCAGGATATTTCTCTTATCAGACAATATGATGTACTACATACAAGTTTTCATAGTGAAATTGATGAGATTATTCCTAAAAGTTTGGGTAACATTTCAATCTCGCTAGATTTCTCTGATGCTTACGACCAAAAGGCATTACAAAAATATTGTCCTGGAATTGATTTTGTATTTCTTTCTGCAGGAAAATTCAATGAGAGGTATACCGATGATTGTATTGAAACTGCTCTGGAAAGTGGTGCAAAAATGGTAATCCTTACGCAAGGAGTAAGAGGATCAACCATCATTACCAAGAAGAAGAAGCATATTGAGCCGGCAACTTCTATTAAAACAGTTGACACACTAGGTGCTGGTGATGCTTACATCGCAGGATACCTTGAGGCCTATTACACAAGCGAAGGAAACATTCAAGTTGCTGCTAGAATGGCTAGTGAATTTGCTGCCAGAAACTGTTTACACAATGGAGCTTCAGGCGTTTTTTTTCCTAGTTAATAAATTATTGTATTACATGACACTGTACTCCTCCATATGGAGGAGTATTTCAATTTACGATATTACTGTAGACTGAATTCTTGTATAATGAAACTGAAATGGTATGTTTATATAGATTCCTAACATCAATGGGGTATAAATCACATGGGTCCTTATCAACCAATGTATCTTAAGTCAAAAAATAGAAAATTAGTATTCGACTTATTCAAACAGTATAGAGAACTCTCAAGAGCCCAAATAGCTAAGCTCACAGAAATGAGTTTCCCAACTGCCATGAAAGTGGTTGATTTTCTTATTCAAAAGAACGTAATTCTTGAGCTTGGAGAATTCAATACTGAAATGAGTGGACCAGGAAGGAGAAGCAAGCTTCTGCAATTTAATCCCGATGCTTACCATGCAATAGGAGTAGAAGTTGAAGGAAGTCGGGTAATTATCGGACTTATAAATTTGCAGGGTGAAATACTAAGCCATGAGACTGTCCATATTATTACACATGATAATCTTGATTATTTCTCTGAGGTCATAAGGGTTGTAAAAGTACAAATAAAACAGTCGAAGGCGCCAGTATTAGGTGTAGGAATTGGATTCCCAGGAAATATCAATCCTGAGACGAATGAAATCGTTAGCTACAATCCTTTACGCATTACAAAGCCAACTAGTCTTACAGAATTGTTACCTAAAATCCATGAAACTCTTGAGCTTCCAATTTTTATTGATAATGATGTTAACCTTGCTTGTGCGGGAGAACATTTGGTAACTGACAAGAGCACCCAAAGTAGCCTTGTCTATCTATCACTAGGTACCGGTTTTGGATCTGGTATAATCACAAAAGGGAAGCTATGGAGAGGAGAGCGGTTTTCAGCAGGGGAAATAGGAAATCTTCTCATGACCCCGATTGATAATTCCAAACAAGGAATTCCAGGTATTTCTAGCTTAGAGAAAAGTATCAATCTTCAAGCACTGAAGAATAGATTTGGAATAGATTTTGAAAAAAATGAGTATATAGATTCCTCACAAAAAGAAAAAGTAGTATCATACCTTGCTCCGTACCTAAGTACAGTAATTTTTAATCTTTTAACAGTATTGGATATTCGCCATTATAGTATCTCAGGTATTATCCCTCAAAAACTCAACCCTTTACTAAATATGAAAATATCAGAGATATTGTCGACAATACCAGAAGAAATAGGAACAGTAACCATATCAGTTCCTCAGAGCAAATTTCCGGTTCTCTCAGGAGCAGCATCAATGGTGTTTGATCAACTTATCTTTGAGGAATTTTCAATGTAACAACCAAGCCCATAATAAAACCCTCCGACCGGGAGGGTTCTTTGGCTACTCAGGGTTATTTCCTTCGGTTATTCCCCTTCTTCACCACCATAATCTCATCGTACCATCGTTCAGGAGAACCGTCAAATTTTTTCGTATCATGAATATGCTTTGTTCTTGACAATACTGTGTGATACACACTATTGTAAAAGTACGAGGTTTCATATGGATAGTAGAGAGCTTCTAGCCAACTTTGTAACAGAACTCAACAGAGGTACCTTGACGCTCTGTGTTCTCAGCCAACTCACCACTCCTCAGTATGGGTACTCCCTATTGCAGATACTTGCAGAGAAGCACATAGAGTTGGAAGCCAATACGCTCTACCCCATGCTTAGGAGACTGGAAACTCAAGGTGTCCTGGAGAGTAGCTGGAATACCAGCGAAAACAGACCGAGAAAGTTCTACCAACTCACTGGGGAAGGGAAGAACATCTTCACAGCACTTGTAAACCAATGGAGAGAGCAACAATCGCACATTGAAGCGTTGCTCGGGGAGGAGAGCCATGCATGAACTCATCAACCGATATATTGCAGAGACAGTCCGTCACCTAAAACCTGCAGAAAGAATGGAAGTAGAGAAGGAACTCACGGCAAACATTCTCGACATGTTGCCAGAAGTCCCCAGTGATGAGGCAGTCGAACAGACGCTCTTATCAATGGGATCCCCCTCTTCACTGGCCGCAAAATACCGTGGCAGTGAACAATACCTTATTGGTCCATCTACCTATGATACCTATATCATGGTACTCAAGATTGTTGCCTTGGTAGTCTCCCTGGTTACCTTGGTCTTCACGGTACTCTCCTTTTTCCTTTCCCCTTCCGATCTGTCCATCTTTGAAATGATTGCAAAGGCTCTGGCCTCAATTTTCAGTGCTGCATCAGGAGCATTCCTGTGGGTAACGATCACCTTTGCCATACTTGAAAGGTATCAGGTGAAGACAGATGTAAAGGATTGGAATCTCACTGAACTACGCAATCTTGAGGAAGTACCCACCAGGGAGATCAAGAAGAGAGACAGTATTGCTGACTTGGTAGGTTTGTCGCTCTTCTTCCTGTTCCTGGGATTCTTGTACATGAGAGGCGATTTACTGGCAATCTATACCCAATACAGGGAACGTATCCCCCTCTTTGTTGCCGATATACTCCGTCCTTACCTTATAGGATGGATGCTGACCACTACCATCGCCTTCTTTGTTGCCATGTTCAAGATGGCTCGCGCAAGATGGACAAAAACAGTACTTGGCTTCAGTGCAGCCTCCGATCTAGTGGGAGTCTTCTACTTCATCTTCGTTGCAACGCGATGGAACATCTACAACAATACGGCTTTGCTCTATTTCAACCTCTCACTTGAGTGGTGGCAGATCATCATCAAGGCCGCATGTGTGGTGTTACTCCTCCTGACCCTTATCAGTATTGGAGAAGACACCTACACCACACTCAGGAGAAACGAACCTGCCGAATCTGGGAAAGTACCTGCTCTGTGATCTGCTTTGACTCCTGAATGAATGGATTGTCATCAAGGCTGCCAAGTACCGCGTCCCGCTCCTCCACTGTACGATAGGTACTGAAGCGGAACCGGTTGTTGAAATCCTTCTCCTTGGTCTTGAAGACCTGGTTTTCGATTTCAAGGCGAATGGTGGCTACCTCATCAACCACCTGCTCCCACTGCCCTTCATTGACTGCATGGCAACCCATGACACTATGCAGTGTTGCAAGGGCATGCACTGCACGATCCTCCTCATAGAGAGTAAACCAATAACCATAGGCATCATGCACTTCGTCCCAAGAGGTGATGGAGCCTTCCTTCAAGCCATCTCTGAGAGCCTCAAAACGATACTCAGGAACAAGTTGCCCCCCAATATTGATCCAAGGCTCAAGCACTGCATCATGGGCCTGCTGAAACTCACTGATGGTAACTTCATGGGTGGTGCAATACTCGCTGAGTGTCTTCACAGCATAGTAACGAAGCATCTGTTGATACGCTTGGTATGCCTCCACCGTCTTGAGTATCTCAACCGGTTCGTTGCTATTCTCCAACTCCCAGACGTACATTTGCATTGACTGCACCTCGGATGGCTTCGTGGTGATCAAATTACGGCCTTGGGTGATCAGGTCACTTCGCTCCTGGGAGGTGGGCCGGGTCCTGTTGTAATTGATCCCTACCCACTCACAGAGCAGGTCGCAGGCCGTAAAAATCTCATTCACTGTATCAGGAGCAAGGTAGTCTGTTTCTATCTGCTGACGGATGAACTTTCGCTTGTCACGCTTACGGTATTTGTAGCTGTTGCGCTCCAGGGCATAGAGATTATACATCCACCAATAGGCGGGCATTACCACCCTTCTCCCCTCCTTTGCGTCTGATCCCAGCAGACTGAATGGAAGGGGAATGTTCAACTCGTGAGGATAGTTTCCCTTGGCGATCAGAACATAGCTTGCGAACTTGCAGTCATACTTGAGCGTGCTGCTCAGAGCTGGCCAGAACCCCCTGCCGGCAACCATCTCCCCGTCATTTCCACGACTGTTATGATTGGAGCCGATATTCGCACCGGCAGCCATATTCGACTGTCCCTTGATCAGGCTGGCGATCAGGAAGGAGTTGTTGTGGTGTTGTTCGTGTCCCCCAAAGATAAGGTTGCTCAGTAGCTCACAACAACTGACCGTTGAATTATCCCCAAGGAAGGAGTGGATAAGACGGGCACCATACTTGAGATTACAGTTGTCCCCCATGATGAAGCGGATTGCCTTGCATCCATAGAACACCCTGCTTCCTGCACCAATGATGCCGTTTACCAGCTCAACACCTTCACCAATCTGTATCGGTTCAGCCAAGGTTGAGCGGAGACGGAGATTCTTGAGTTTGTTGGCACCCTTGATATATGCCCCTTCCCCGACCCAGACATCCTTTACGGTATCGCATGATTTGATAACAGATTGCTGGCCGACAAATCCGTAGTACCCACGACGTGCGTCGCAGGTCTTGTCAGTCAACGCCTCAAAGATCTTCATCAACGCATCATCATCGCGATAGGTACCCCAGAGGTAGGCATCGGAGGGAAGCATTCCATCAAAGGGTCTAACCGTTCTTCCTCCTGCTTCATTCATGATATCCATGGTGGTCAATACCTCTGGGTCTTCGCCGTCCTTGAGAATACCACTGCCGAACTTTGCATGGTTGGTGGTCTGCATCTCACCGATACGGTAGATGATGACATGATGATCTAGAATGTAGTGACTGAGATAGCTGCAATCGAGAATGGCACAGCTGTCCCCGATATCACAGCTGACAATTCTGCTGTTGGTTATCCCTACAGGCACAGAGAAGTCATGAAAACTGACTATCTGACGCGCCATGCTTCCGATACGTACCAACCCATAGAATTCGCTGTTCTTAATTAAGGAAGGATCGAAGGGATCACTCACCAGCACATCATCCCAACAGGGGGAAGTATTCAGGTTCTCCTCGAGCAGGGCTATTTCCTCTTCCTTCAGATGCCGATAGCTTCCCGGATCTTTCTTGTTCTGGATGTTCCTCAGATAATACTCATCCTTTCCCTCCGGAAGAAATTCCGGGGGAATGAACCCGTATCCGAACCGCACTTCTGGCAATACCATCACTTTGTCATTCATGCATGAAGTATAGCAACACCTTTCATACATGCGCAATAAACTAGATAGGCGACGTTGCTTGTTTCATTCTTTCTTTTGGGCATGCAACAGACGACAACCACTCTTGGATCTGAATCAATAGGGAAAATGTTGCATCGCCTTGCTGTCCCTACCATCCTGGCACAAGTGATCAATGCCCTCTCTACCCTCATTGATAGGATCTATATCGATCATATCCCAGGTTCCGGTGCTCTTGCATTAAGTGGAATTGAAGTGAGCTTCCCGATTATCATGATTATGAGCATATTTATCACACTGGGAGAAAAATAAACCCATTCCCTAGTGGGAGCTATTACAACATTGTTATTCTTGAATTATTGGGAAACCATGGCGGATAGTGGCAAATAATGCTAACTTTGTGTTTGATAACTACCAATTGAATATACAAATGGCCCAACAGTACGGACTCGAATACTTGCGTCACACTGGTGGATATACTACCATGTGACCACTATGGCAGACTATGATTTGTCTCCGAAGATGAAACGTATGGTCGCCCTGATAAACAAGATCGCAATAACAGATCCTGAAGGGCTTACACCAAAACGCATCGAGGAGCTTAACGATATATCTATCCCTAATAATCTGGTGATCCGCAAACTTCTTGGTAAGAGCGCGAAGAACATCACCACCAAGACCTTCATCATCCCGGTTACCGATGGGATGATCAGTGGGTATCTTTTTGAGAAACAAGGCTCACGTGGCATCAGCGACCTTACCCCCTTGATCATCTTCTACCATGGTGGTGGCTGGGTGTGGGGGAACATGGATCTCTACAACTTCCTCTGTGCTCATCTAGCCGATATTACTGGGGCTGCAGTGCTCTCTGTCGATTATCGACTTGCGCCAAAGTACAAGTTCCCCACAGCGGTTGAGGATTGTTATGATACATTGGTTTGGGCAGCAGCAGGATGCCGATATTGGAAGACGGACCCAGATCGAATCTTCTTGATCGGAGACAGTGCAGGAGGAAACCTTGCTGCAGTGGTCAGTCGCCTTGCTCGTGACCGAAAGGGTCCTGCGATTGCCGGTCAGGTACTGCTCTATCCTGTAACTGACGGCCGAATGAGGACCAATAGTTACGAAAAGCATAAGGATGCTCCTTCGTTGACTGACAAACAGATGGCTTTCTTCATCAACAGCTACCAACGAGAACCAAAGGATATCCTCAATCCAAACTTCTCCCCACTGCTCGCAAAAGATCATAGCAGACTTCCCGAAACCCTGATCATTGGTGCTGAGTACGACCCTCTCCATGATGATGGGATGCTCTATGCCGATGCATTGGCTTCAGCAGACACCCCGGTAAAATACCTCGAGGTGAAGAAGACCATCCATGGCTTCATCAACTACCCGAAGGCTACAGGGACAGAGGAAACGGAGAGTGCCATCATCCAGTTCATCAGTGGTAGGCCCGTTGCCCAAGTAGCGTTGATCAGTCGAAAAGAGTGGGCAAAGGCACAGAAGAAAGAGCTGAAGAAAATCAAGAAACAGAGCAAGCATTATATCGATGCACGCGTGCAATAGATTAACGTTAATCCTATTTTTGCCCTAAAAACACCCCCTTTATGGGTGTATTTCCTTGAATACCCTGTTCATCGTGTTAACCTTAACCTATGAGTATACTCTTGAAGGATATCGCGAAGGCAACAGGATTCTCCATTAACACAGTCTCCCGTGCAATGCGCTCCGATCCAAAGATCTCAGAGCAGACCACACTTCTGATCAAGAAGACGGCACAGGAGATGGGGTACATCCCCAACACTGTTGCTGCAAGCATGCGCTCAAACTCCTCTAAAATGGTCGGTATCATTTCTGCCGATTCAGCGAACCCTTTTTTCAGCGAGGTGGTACGAGGCATCGAGGAAGCGGCAACCAAGGCAGAGTACCACATCCTTTTGGCAAGCACTGAAGAGTCGGTCAAGAAAGAAGCGGACCTGATAAAGATGTTCCTCTGCCGCAAGGTTGACGGGATCATCAGCATGCCGGTTTTTGACAACAGCCCCTCCCACCTTGAGCTGTACAGAAAGTTGCCCGTCCCCTTCGTTTTCCCTGGAAGGCGTCTTGAAGGATTGGTCAACCACAGTGTCCTGCACAGTGATCGTGACGGCCAGAGGAAAGTACTTGAACACCTCATCTCAAAGGGACATACCAAGATTCTCTATCTGGCTGGACCGAAGAAGGTGAGCAATACCATCGACCGCCTTGCAGGTGTTGCTGAAGCGTATGCAAACAATGGAATGGAAGTAAACCCTGAGTACATTCTTGAAGCCTCTGGACATATTGAGGACGGTTACTCCTTGACCAACCAGGCCCTCAACAGAGGTTTGGGCTTCACTGCTGTTGCCTGTTTCAATGACATGCTCGCCATGGGTGTGCTCAAAAGTCTGGGAGAGAACAACCTTAAAGTACCAGATGATATAGAAGTATTTGGCTATGACAACCTATACATGTCCCAGTTCATGCAACCCAGTCTAAGCACCGTGGATGTTCCTAAATATCGACTCGGTTACGTGGCTATGGAGACGTTACTATCCCATATTCAGGATCCAAACCTTGAATATGCCACAACGGACTTCCCTACGAGGTTGGTATACAGAGAAACCACTCGTTAGGAATAACATTCTACCTTGTGTTCCAATAAGGAGGTACACATGAAAAACAAGATCTTATTGATCGCTTTGGTCGCTCTATTGGCAACTGGTATGCTTTTTGCCCAAGGGGCAAAAGAAGAGAAGGAAGGCCCACTTGAAATTACCTTCTGGTCGCTGTTTACCGGAGGAGATGGGGAATTCTTCGATGCAATGGTTGACGAATTCAACGCTTCACAGGATGAGATTGTCATGAAAAATGACATGGTGAAGTTTGACAACTACTACACCAAACTCACTACGGCTCTTTCTGCAAAGACTGCTCCTGACGTAGTAGTGGTTCACCAGGGCAACCTCTTGAACTATGTACCTAGTGGATCCTTGCTGGCCCTCGACTCCTATGTCGATGCAGCAGTTCTTGCTGACTTCCAGAAGGCTCCCTTGGATGCCTGCCGTTTCGATGGCAAGCTCTACTCGCTCCCGTTCGATGTCCATCCGATCGTCATGTACTACAACACCGATTTGTTGGCAGAGGCTGGCATCACTGAAGTTCCCGAGAGTGCTCAGGATTTCATCGATGCGTCCTTGGCTGTGAAACAAGCTACCGGTAAGTGGGGTATGGCAATCGACAACACAACTGGTGTCTACAAGGCCTATACCTTGAGTCGTCTATTCATGTCTATGCTCGCTCAGCAGGGCGGAAGTTTACTTACTGATGATGCATCAGCCCCTGCTTTTAATAATGCATATGGCGAGAAGGCACTTGTTTGGTTGCAGGACTTGGTACATACGTATGCAGTGAACCCCTCTGAGCTGGACTACGATGCTGCCATGAACACCTTCAAGCTTGGTGATGCTGCTTTCTACTTCAATGGTGTTTGGGCAACCGGAACCTTGGAGAACCAGGATGGACTGAACTTTGCTGCCGCACCACTTCCTCCAATCATGGGTGGAGAAGCTGCATGGGCAGGTTCACACACCTTGGCTATCCCGGTACAGAAAAACCAGGATCCCGCTCGTGTAGAGGCAGCCATGACCTTCATCAACTGGATGACCAGCCATGGTGAGTTATGGGCAAAAGCAGGACATATTCCTACCCGTAAGAGTGTAGCAGAGAAAGCAGAGATGCAGGCACTGCCCTATCGTGCAGATTATGCAGCTGCAGCAGCCTTTGCACTCCCTACTCCACGCACTCCGGCATGGGAAGAGATTTATGGAACCTTGAGCGACAAGCTTGAATATGCAGTGACCAAGAACCAGAATCCCAAGGCAGCACTTGCTGACATGGAGCAGACGGTTAAGGATATCATTGCTTCCTACTAAACCATTATACTTACGTACCCCCCTCGCATGAGGGGGGAATCTCTATGGAGGGCCCTCCTATGATACCAGGAAATAAAGACACTCGAGACGGAATTGTATTCTCCATTCCCTTTCTCATCGTCTACCTAGCCTTCATGATCTATCCTCTTTTGTCGGGGCTCTACATCAGCTTCTTCAAATGGGACATTCTCTCCACAGCCAAATTCATCGGCTGGGAGAACTATGCTACCCTGTTTTCCGATGACAAATTCTATTCTTCTCTCTGGCATACCTTGCAGTTCGTCATGATTACCACACCATCCCTTTTGGTCCTGGGCTTCTTGATGGCGCTTGCAGTCACCGGCTCATCACCCTATAAGGGCATAATGGAGAATGTATTCTTTTTCCCCTACATCTTCTCCATGACGGTAGTCAGTACGCTTTGGGCTTGGCTGATGCAAAAGGATTGGGGAGTATTCAACCAGGTTCTGATGAACCTGGGTCAAGATCCAATAAGCTGGCTTACCAGTGAAAGCCTGGCCATGTGGTCTGTCTCACTGACAACGCTCTGGTGGACAGCCGGTTTCAACATGGTTCTCTTCAGTGCAGGAATAAAGCAGATACCCAAGGAAGTGTATGAATCGGCAGCAATCGACGGCGCTTCCTATATCCAGAGCGTACGACATATCACCATCCCCTTGGTCAGATCGACCACGGTTCTCTGTCTGATATTACAGATCATCGCTTCTTTCAATGTATTCGGTCAGGTCTATGTCATGACCGGTGGGGGTCCCCACGGGACAACCAGGGTACTTGTCCAATACATCTATGAGACAGGCTTCAAATACTTCAAGATGGGCTACAGTGCAGCAATGAGTTATATCCTCTTCATCATCATTCTGGGAATCAGCATCATGCAATACACCTTGCTTGGAAGGAAGGATCGCGCATGAGATACAACAAGAAAACACTTCTCAAACGAGCGCTGGAAATCCTCATTATCCTGATCTGGGTCTTCCCCTTGGTGTGGATGGTGATCACCAGCTTGAAACTGGAAGAGGAGGTCATTACCAAGACGTTCTCCTTCTGGCCACAGAACCCTACATTTGCAAACTACACAAAGGCCTTCACATCCACCTATATTCTCAACTGGATGGGAAATTCATTCATTGTAGCCATCGGGGCCATGTTGCTCACCTTGATAGTGGATGCTCCTATTGCCTATGCCTTTGCAAAGATACGTTTCAAAGGACGCAATCTGCTGTTTTGGGCAGTTATGGGAGGTATGATGGTTCCCTTCCAGGTTTTGATAGTCCCACTCTACATGCAGTTCAACTCCTATGGAATGATCAACACCCTGGCTGCAGCATTCCTTCCACGTGTTGCCCTCCCTATTGGAATCTTCATTCTGAAACAGTTCTACGAGGGTATTCCCAGTGACTTGGAGGAGGCTGCCTTTATTGACGGTGCCTCCAGGTACCGCATCTTCCTCAAGATCATCCTCCCCTTGGGACAGTCTGCAATGGCTACTGTTATTATCCTCTCATTCATCAATGCTTGGAATGATTTCCTCTGGCCCTTGATCGTGATCAACGATACGATCAACTACACAATTACCGTCGGTATTGCAAACTTCCAGGGAACCCATGGCACACAATACGCCTTGATCATGGCAGGAGCGGCTGTAGCTTCCATTCCCCAGATCCTCTTCTACATCTTCTTCAGGAAGAAGATCATTGCAGGAATTGCCACCAGTGGATTGAAGGGGTAGAGAGAAATGGTCTGTAAACAAATCTCATCACATGAAGTGTCATTGACACAAGACATCTCACAGATCATTCTCTCCTATTCCCTCACCTATGAAGGGAAACGGCAAAGTCCATCAGAGATTGCCATCACCAAACATACGGTGACGGCAGTATTCGAGCAAACAGGAACGATCACTGACCGTATCAGGGAAGAGGGAGACCTTCTTGTGCTCAACCGCCATTGGAAGCTGAATAAGCCTGGCTCCTATAGACTCCAAGCTTCATTCAGCAGCCAGGAAGACGGTGGAGATGAACAGATTTTCATTCCAGCAGTCTGGTATCAGGATAATCTTAATGGAAAAGGATGCTTCCCTTCAGCTGAGCAATCCAGTAACTGGTCATTCCTTGAAACCCGTATGAGCATTCCCAGCTGTGCCCAGCTTTCCAACGGAAGGCGGGTGTTCACCTGTGCTAGTGAGGCTGCAACAGAAGAGCGCTTTCTCTCTTCGGTGACTGCTGACCGCCACAGCCTGATCATCTCAATCCCAGGCAGTGAGTGGCCCTATAGCTATCGAGGTAAGCTCTCTCTTATCGATACATCAGATCAGGAGATGCCAGTACTCCACGTTGAGCAAGGTGGACTCTCCTATGAGAGGGCTTTCTACCTTGCTTCCCAAACTGAGAGCAACAGCATGCATGCCTTTACCCATTTTGTTGAACTTCTTCCCAAGCAGAAACAAAATACCGAACCTCATCGATTACCTTGGGATCAATGGATGGAGTATAAACTCACCCGTTTGATCAACATGGTACACGTAAGCGAGGACGGATTGGGGTATCTCATTATGGGGGAGGGGAACAAGGAGGTACAGGATGTTTATCAATATACTTCTGCGTCTTTCCTGGTAAAGAGCCTTGAGGCTGCTTATGAACTTGCCCAATATACACAGTACATCCCGACTCTTCCTTGTTTGCAGAGAGCAAGAGCAGAACTGGCTCAAAGGTTCTCACTCGCTAATGATTCCTTGCTTTTTGCTCACGTTGCAAAGCGTATTGGTGATTTTTTCCTGCAAGCTGAGCAAAGTGAAGGGATTTTCCAGGACAACTATGATTTGGAGAAACATATATGGGGAGGTTATCTGGGAATTGGAGAGCATCCAGAATTCCAATATATGGTGAACAGCCGGTGCAATGGCGAGGCAATGAAGTATTATGTGCTCCTCTCACTCTCCCTCAGGTCGCTGGGCATTGATGAGGGACAGTACATCAGTCTTGCAAGAAGAGTTGCTCGCTTCTACTGCGAAGCACAGCTCTCATCCGGTTCATTTGGAAGATGGTGGACAGATAAGGGAAAACCAGGGGATATCCAAGGTACCAATGGGGCATATATTGGATCCTTCTTTGCCACGTTGATCCCCCACCTCAATGACAATGATCCCTTGAAAAACGATATGCTCAGCGCAGTCCACCAAGCCTATACCTATTACGCAGAGCTTGCATTTGAAGGAGCCTTCTATGGGGACACCCTCGATGCAGACTCCTGTGACAAGGAAGCCGGTATTGCTCTTCTCTCTTTCTTCTTGGATCTCTATGAGTTGGAGCAGGACAAGCGTCATCTGGAGAGCGCCCAACTTGCAGCAGAATTCATCGTGCAGTGGATCTGGCAACAGGACTCATACTTGCCTCCTGATAGCCCTCTTGGTCAGATTGGGTTTTCCACAATGGGCATGACCTCAGTTTCGGTCGCTCACCACCATCTCGATTTTTATGGATTGGCTATAGCATATGAGTTTCTTCGCTTTGCAAAGCATGCAAACAAGCCGTTCTACGAACAGCAAGCCAAGATTATGTTAAATGCCTGCCGCCAGTTGGTTGCAACAGAGAGACAACCACTGGGAAGGGATGAGTCATTCCTAGGCTGGCAACCTGAACAGCTGAATCATACGTACTGGGAGTATTTCGACCGTCCAGAACTGATGAACGGGCATTTTGACATTGATATCGCTTGGGTCACGGTCCTGACGCTTGGATCATATCAGATGATCCAAAAACATTTTCCACATCACCTCGAGGAGTAACCAATGGAACAATTCAGCCTTATCTCTCTGAATCTGTGGAATACAGAACATTGGCAGGAACGTGAGAGGTGTGTCATCTCATTCCTGCAGACATTTGATGCAGATATATATTGTTTCCAGGAAGTTCGGCCACAGACGCTCTCTGTGTTGGATGTATCACTCACTGGATACCAACGAGTGGAAGGAGAAGAGGCAGGTTGGAGAAAGGAGAGCAGCATCTACATAAAACGTGAGATGTTTTCCATTCAGGATTTAGGACGGATTGATCTTGATATGCCTGAACAAGATCGTGGATTGTTTTGGGCCGAGTTAGAAACCAAGGGCGGAGAGTCACTGATTGTGGCAACAATGCATCTGACCCATCAACTGAATGCCGATGAGATGGCAACAGGAAAGAACTACCGCCACCATGAAGCCCACAAGGCAGCAGAAGCATTGAAGCATTTAGGTTCGGGAAAACCAATGGTCATCTGTGGTGATTTCAACGATCCCATACACCCTTCCAGGATTTTCCATGAACAGGCTGGCTTCCAAGACGTTTTCACGCTTCTCGGGCTTCCCGCTCCCATCACCTTCCCTTGCCCATTCCTCACCCATGAAACATTCCTTGTAGAGGCCATTGATAAGATCATGATACAAGGAGCGATACAGCCGGTCTTGGCAAGCAGCCCCCATTTTATGATTCCAGGACAGGTACTCTCTGACCACTGGCCGGTAGCGGCAGTGTTGAAACTCCTCCCTAGCGTTTGAAAAAAGGAAACTTGAGTGAGCGGGAAACCGTACGCTCTTCCTTCTTTTCCTGAGGCTCCTCTTTCTGCACATTGAAATATGTGAGAAGGAGAGAGGACAACCCCTCCGCAATGGCCTGATGGGCTTCCTTGTCCATATGCAGCTGGTCTATGCTACTTGGAAAAGCAACACTGCTTGCATCAAAATAGAGAAGATCATTCTCTTCTGCCATGCTTTGTATGACAGGAGCAAGCTGTTTACTTGTGATGACGGAGTTGGAATTGAAACTGACAAACGGAAACTGTTCTATCTCATCTCCAATATGAATGGGAGAAACCACCAAGACTTGGGGGACCGGATAGCCATCTCCATAGGGGTGGGTCTTGATGAGAGAGGCCAATTGTTGCAGGGCTTTTGCGATAATCCGCCCATCGGCATTGAAAAACTTCTTGCAATCGTTGGTACCCAAGGAGAGGATCACCATATCCAGTGGGCGATGACTGTGAAGGGCAACAGGCAAGAACTCCCGACCCGAGCGATGAGGCTCGAGTGGGTCATCAAACACGGTGGTCCGTCCACCGAGGCCTTCTTCAATAACCTGGAAATCGGGGCCAAGGAGGGAGGGGAGTATTCCCGTCCATCGCTGATCGTAATGCCACCTACCCCCACTTGGGTTGGTCCCGAATGTATTTGAGTCACCATAACAGAGTATTCTTCGCATGGCATGCAGTATACAGAAGAGCGATGATCAACGAAAGTATGTTGGATATTTCTCTGAGTACACCAATTGCAACATTGTTAAAAATTATTTCATTAGGAATTTGGTCCCAAAATTTATGCAGTCAACAAGATTGATTTTTGGAAAATCAAGAAAAATCTAATACTACTTTTTGATACTTTCCACTTTCAATAACACGAAAAGCCTCTTGTACTTTGGTGAATGGAAATATATGCGAAATCATTCCTTCAGTTTTAATACTACCATTCTCAAATAGCTCAATTACTTGTTCAAAATTTCCCTGTTGTAACCGTGAACCAATTACATCAATCTCGCGTGCAGTAATCTTGAATTGTGGAATCTCTGATGGTCGGGTGTCAAAACCCATAGTAACAAGTCGGCCTGCGTTCCCCACAACCTCAAGCAAAAATTCAACTGAATGTGGAGTACATACACTATCGATACAGATAGTAGGTCCATAACCATTGCTTGCCTTACGAATATCATCCTGGATGGTATCAACTCTTCCATTGAGTACAATATCAGCACCAATGGCTTTTGCATGCTCTAACTTTTTCTCATCAATATCAACAGCAATAATCTTGCATCCAAACGAATGGGCAACCATAATCAAACTGGAACCCAATGCTCCAGCCCCATACACTAAAAGTGTATCATCTGCAACCAATCTCCCCCTCGCAAGGGCATGAAATGCTATTGTAAACGGTTCGATAAGAATTGCCTGTAATAAATCCAGTTTTTTCGATATCTTGTATACTGAGTGTTCTGGAACAACGGTGTACTGTGAATAACCACCATCAATTGTGACACCTCGAACCTTCAAATCTACACAGACATTCCCTCTCCCATGGGTACAGGCATAACAAGAACCACAACTCTCTGTCTGCTTGATAATAACATGATCACCAGGCCCCACATGAATGACAGAAGAACCCACCTTCTCTACAACTCCCGTCATTTCGTGTCCCATTATCCTTGGATAGGTGACAACAGGACTGGTTCCCATATATATATAGATACATCACTACCACAGATGCCTGCAGCAGCAATCTTGATTATCACCTGATCCTCTCTCTCAATAACAGGCATCGGTAAATCAACTATTGTAATACGCTTAGGCTCTTCAATTCGTATAGCCTTCATAGCAACCCCTTATCCGACAACAATACTTTCACGATGATTTTTCGAATTGACTCTGTTTTCCCATCTATTTGTACGAGCGGTCTATGAGCTTCACCTGGCCAAACAGCATAGAAAGAACCTTCTACAATAGAGAGTGCCATCTCATCGTCACAATCACTGAATGCGATATCCTGAACTAAATCGTAGGGTACAGTTTCCTTAAACGTTGTAGTAAACCCACAGCATTCGGCCCCTTTCAGCATAAAATGTATATCCATAAATTTCTTATGAATTTCCATCTTTGTATTATCAAGAGGCACTGTATCCTTGGTAGCGACAAAGGCAGTAGCAATATCAGGAATAATTTCATACTTCCCATCTTGAAGCTCCTTGTTTTCTGCATTCTGGTACAGAAATTCCAAAGCTTTAGCAAAAGCAGGATCTACATGCTGATATCGATCAGCATGCAGAATGGTATCTAGTATCATGGAGGTTCCTTTACAGAGACTTCATCTCTTCCCAGATTGAGTCATCTACAAAGATGCCCTTCTCGTCATGTTCTTTTCTGAACTGAATATAATCTTCTCCAGGGGTAAAAATTCCTGTAGATGTCTCAGCAGGCGCAGAGCTCTTAACATGTGCGACAGCCTTATCAATCAGTTCATCCAGATATTCTTTGCTACTTGTTTTGCTTGGATCAATAATTATGAAGATTTGACTAGCACCTCCACAACTACCTTTACCTTTCTTGTCCAAATCAACAGCACCAATTCCATCGGACAAGACACTTCCCAGCAAATCCAACATGAAGGAAAAGCTGGAACCCTTCCAATAACCTATCGGCATGATACGCATTGATTCTTCAATTGCACCGGGGTCGTCAGTAATATTGCCGCCCTTATCAAATCCGCCAGGAAAGGGAAGCTTTTTGCCTGCAAGGCGTGTAACCTGTAGTTTCCCATACGCATACTGGCTGATAGCCATATCCAGCTGCAGTGGGGGATTCCCATGAGCACCTGGCAATGCCATGACAAAAGGATTATTTCCTAGGCGGGTTTCTTTTCCGCCCCATGGTGGCATTACAGATTCTGTATTGGTCCATATGATAGCAATATAGCCTTTGTTGGCAGCATATAATCCATACGAGCCACCTCGCATCCAGTGTGTAGTATTTCACAAACCTACCAAACCTATACCAAATTTGTTTGCAAGGTTTATAGCCTGATCAGTCGCAAAAAGAGCATTTAGAACGCCCGGACCCATATTCCCGTCATATACCTTAAGAGCGCCAAATTCATTTACCAAGGTCGGGTCTGCCTCAACATCAACCCAACCTTTCTTAATATAGTCTACGAACCTTGCAACCCTATTGGTTCCATGAGAGTAGATTCCGTCATATGTTGACTCAGTGTGAATTCGAGCACATGTGTCAGCCTTTTCTTCACTTAGTCCGTACTTAATAAAAATTCGCTTGGTTTCATCAAAAATCTCTTGAAATGATAATCTCATACCTACACCTCTTCTTTTCAAAATAGTTACATTCTTTTTTTACGTTCCATACACCATATTGGGTAAGAACAGAATGATATCTGGAAATACTGCAAACACTACAAGGAGCAATACAATTGTAATAATGAATGGTATAGCTTCCTTGGTATACACATTTATTGGGCAGCCAAGTATAGAAAACGTGGAATACATGGTGACCCCTATCGGAGGAGTCATCCCTCCCATTGTCACCAATATCATGAACAATATCCCAAAATGAACCGGATCAAATCCTAGTCTGGTAACGATAGGAAGGAAAATTGGCGTAAGGATCAATACGTTAGCTGTCGCCTCCATAAACATGCCGATAACAAACACAAACGACATAACTATCAACAACACTAAATATTGATTGCTTGTAACCATAAGAATACCGCGGGCAAGCGTCTGTGGAACTTGTCCAGTGACCAAAGCATACCCAAAGGCATTTGAACAGATAATAATTATCATAATGACAGCCAGATCCACAGCCGTCTGACGCAATACTTCCATCAGCTTTGACAAGGTGAGCTCCCGATAGACAAGAATACCAATTATCAAAGCATAAACAACAGCAAAGGCCCCTGCCTCAGACGGAGTAAAGATTCCAAATCGGATACCAACAATCAAGATAACAGGAAATATTATAGCCCATATATTTTCCCATAATCCCTTTAGTACCTCTTTAAAAGTTGCTGGCTTCTCAGTTTCCCTCATATATCCACGTTTTTTTGAAATCAATGCAACGGATATCATAAGGCCAATAGTCATTAGAGCACCAGGAACTATACCTGCAAGAAATAATCGCCCAATAGAAACCTCTCCGGTAACCCCATAGAGAATCAATCCGATACTTGGAGGAATGGTAGAAACAATAAGTCCCCCCATTGCAAGAATCGCTGCTGTAAACCCTTTTGAGTAACCCTTCTTTTCCATATCAGGACCCAATATTCTTGCTTCCATCGCAGCATCAGCTGTCGCAGAACCAGAAATTCCTCCCATTAAAGCACTTAGAACAACTGATACCTGTGCAAGACCACCGTACATATGACCAGTAATCACTGTCGAGAATCTTATCAGTCGTTTTGTGATTCCTGTTTCATTCATCAAATTCCCTGCAAGTACAAAAAAAGGAACAGCCAACAAGGAAAAAGACTGAGTGCTACTTACCATTCTCTGTACAACAATTTGAAACGGAACTCCTTCTGCAATGAAGTAGAATACACTTGAAATACCTACTGCGAAGGCCACAGGCATACCGAATGCTAAAAACAACACAAAGAATACAGCCAGATATACCATTATGATTCCTCCCTCTGTGTGCCTTTTAACAGATTCTTTATATATCCTGAAATTTGCTTAACCACAGTGATGGTCATCAATGCACTACCAAAGGGTGCGCTTGCTGTAGCGAAAGAATAACTAATTGGCAATGTCTGGAAACTTCTTTGGCGGTTTATAATACACAAATTCACACCATAGATAAAAACAAAAACAAGGAAAACAAGAATTAAAATACTGTTAACTAGGCGAATGACAAGTTGTTTTCTCTCCGAGAAAAGCTCAACCAACATATCAACACCCATGTGCTTATTCAGTGAGAGTGCCAGGTCTGCTCCAACGAAGCAGACCCATGCAAAGGTCAATTGTGCCAGATCTGTTGACCAAGACATATCAATTCCAAAGAATCTCAACACTGCTGCTAGAAACACTAGCAATATCAACACAGAGAGCCCTACACTGACAAACAATTCTTCAATCTTTTGTACTGACACTTTGACCTACCTCTTATTATCGGCCAAGCTCTTGGTCAATTTTATCCTTCAGAGCTCGGTACCCAACTTCGTCATATGCTTTTTCAGCCGCTGCAATGAAAGCTGCTTTATCAACCTGAGTCAATGTCAAGCCGCTATCAATTGTCTGTTGCAAATACTCAGCATCATTTGCTGCTACAGTCTCAGAAGCAGATTTACCAGCATTATAAGACTCTTCCATAAGTATCTGCTGATACTCGTCCGGTAGCTTCTGGAACCAGCTATTACTAATAACCAATCCAGTCAGAAGCTGGAAATGGCCGGTCTCAGCCACATAATCTGTAACTTCATAGATACTTGATCCAACTGCTGCAGAGTTGTGTACTTCAACACCCTCAATAACCTTCTGCTGAAGTGCCTGATAAGATTCAGACCAAGGGATAACCGTAGTATTAGCTCCCATTGCTTCTAAAGATTTGGTGACAATCTCGGAACCTGAAGATCTAATTCTTTGTCCATTCAAATCTGATGGCTTAGTAACAGGATTCTTGGTGTAGAGGTTTCTACTTCCTTGGAAATAATTAAAAGACAAAATCTTAAACCCATATTCTTCGAATTCCCCTACCAAATCCTGATAAACAGAAGTCTCCATCAATCTGAGAGCATCCTCATAGTCAGTTGCAATATAAGGTCCACCAAGAATACCAAATTCCTTAATATAGTTACTCATACGACCTGGATCAGTGATAACACCAACACCAGCACCTACTTTCGCTTGTTCTAGAACATCTTCATCAGCCCCTAACTGCGATCCAGAATACAACTCAACTTTCAAATCTCCATTGGTTCTAGATTCCACGTTAGCCTTGAAAAGCTCCAACCCTTTATAAAGAGGGTCATTCTCAGTCAATACAGTACCAACTTTCAACGTAAACGATTTTGCAGATTCGGATGTAAGAGTCAGTTGAATTTTTACCACTATAAGTCAACAGAAAACTTGCCAGCGTAGGGCAACTAAAAAATTGCCACCTATCACCAGAATTGTCTAATTTGTTGGTAATTACATCATCATGTCGGACCTGGCGATGAAATTTGTCGAGGCCAAGCAGGTAGGGAAGCTGATACGGGTGATGGCAAGCCTGATGCATCCATCATTGTTGGTGCTTGATGAGTTGGGGTATGACCATCTGGATTTGGAAGCCTCGAAACTGATCTTCAAACTTGTGGCAGCCCGCTATGAGCAGAAAAGCCTCATGGTGACAAGCAACTTTCCAATCTCTCGGTGGTCAGAGGTGTTTGGTAGTGACGCTCTTACCCAGGTCATTGCAGACAGACTCATTCATCATGCCGAGATTATCAATATCAAAGGTAAAAGCTATCGCCTGAAGAATCATCTCTAGGTGTTTGAAGCCGATGGTTGGGAAAAGTGGAAAAAATTCAATTGGCGATGTAGTGGAAACATTTTTCCTGACTATCGGTGGAAAGTTTTAGACTGACTCTTACACGGATGAGCCCGCTGCAAAGACTACAGTAGAAACAATCATCACACAGACCAGTAACACTAGATGTTTTTTCATACCATCTCCTCCATTTTCAATAACATACTAGCATGTTAGAATTGTTATATTAATCAGTCAACATTTTTTTATCTACCTTATGCAACAACATTATATTTTTTTATATTATATATTTAATAAGTTCTTAGATATATTCCAAAAAAATAATCATTCATACCTGTTCTATTAAAACAAGACAATATTAATTAAATGTATAATATATTTCGTGTATTTCTTGCCTCTAACATGTTAGTATGATATCTTATTATTATTAAGATGCAAATAAGTGAATATTTTGTTATATTATAGAAATAAGAGTAATTGAGGAAATCATGGTAAAAAAAACACGCACCACTACAGCTGAGGAGGTTTATTCTTCAGTAAAAGCGAGGATACTAAACCTAACATATAAGCCAGGATATTCATTGAGTGCATTCACTTTATCAGAAGAGCTCCAAGTTAGCAGATCCCCCGTGAGAGAAGCTTTGATAAGGCTTGCAGCAGAAAATCTTGTTGAGATATTCCCCCAGATTGGAACGCGCGTATCTCTCATAAATTTGGACAAAGTAAGTGAAGAGCGCTTTTTAAGAAAGAGTCTTGAGGAATCTGCTATCAAGGAATTTGTTACCAGTCCAAGTGCAAAGCATCTCCAAAATATGAAAATACTCATTGAAGAACAAAAGATTGCAATCCAAAACAAGAATATTGTTCTTTTTCTTGATAAAGACGATGCTTTCCATGAAGAATATTTTAATGCAATCAATAAAAGTTCTTGCTGGGAACTATCTGTGAACTTCACTGCCAATGAACATCGGCTGCGTCTCTTATCACTATCATCTGTAGGCGGAACGACAGACACTGTTGTAGAGACACATAACAATTTGATAACAGCCATAGAATTACAAGATGAACAAAAAGCATTGAGCATTATACGGCAACATTTGGGCAGAATCAGTAATGAAATCTCAAAACTTGTCGCACAATACCCTGAAATCTTCACTTATAACGATGATAAGAATCGCTCAAGATACCCTAAGAAGAGCATGACATTCCCTGAAAATTTTCTGGCTACTATTAATTGATTGTTTTCATAAAGAGAGTATCATAACATCACATGCGTTATGCAAGTTCGAGGCAATCGTCTAGACTACGAAACCTCTAACTAGTCTTGGCAAGTAGCCCCCATTTGGCTTCAACGTCGATTTAGGACTACATGACTGGAGTTAAATAAACCACAAACCAGAGCAAACCCTGCCAGCCTTTTTGGGCTGACAGGAACCATGCAATATCTTATGGTTTTCTAGATGGCTTGCCCCAAAGTAATGTTGCTAAAAATGTTGCCAATTCTCTGGAGGAAGTTGCATGCATATGATTCTGGAAGTCGAATCATACCGAATTTCTATCAATTCTAAGAGAAGGATCACCCAGTTCTTTTCCAGAAGCTGACAGAGCTACTCATCTATCCGCAAGAAAGGAAAGCTGCTGTAGTATCGGATATGCTTCTCATACTTCATCAAATCAACCTAGGGAATATGACCAAGTTCCCTCATCAGGAAAGAGAAGGAACCAACCTTGACCTGGTGTCCATGCTAACAAGCCTTTCTTGCAAATGCTCGTGATAATTTGCTTTTGCTATTATTGAATATCTTTGATAATTGGCAGAAACACCTTGCTATAGCACTCAGAATCGAGACGGTGAAAGCCGTATATGCCTTATGCTTTGAGAGGATGGACCTACTCACAAAGATGCTTATGAATGCGGATGTACAACGTAAGAATACATTCAGGGTCGAGCGCTAAAAGCAAGCTGATGTATCATCAATGATGAGATCGGCTATGTTCCGATTAACCGTGACCAAGCCACCAGATTCTTTACCCTGTTAAGTTACCTCTATGAACACAGCACACTGATAACCACCAGCAACCTCCCCGTGGGACAATGGTCTGAAGTCCTTGGGGGTTCCTTACTCACAGGTGCCCTGCTGGACAGGGTACTTCATCAATTCTGTGGATAGTGAATCCTATCGTCAGTGAAAGATGGTTGATGTAAAGAATACTTGTAAGAGTTAAGTTTAAAAATCCCGTAGTCTGACAGGAAAATATTTCGATAAAATTCTAGGTGAAATTATCTTGACATTAGCATGTGAGTATTGGTTTTGAAAATTTATGCATTATGAGGTTCTAAAATCCCATTTTGACATTAGCTAGTAATAGATATCTTTAATCTCCTGTCGATCTTCGCTTTATCAGCCTACCTATTATTGGTAGATTTCTACTACTAAGACAACCTTGAAGAATACTTTCAACGGATTTCTTCGCGATTATATCTATTGGCATCCTATAAGAAGTGAGTGGTGGATACACCTTCTGAGCCATCAAGGTATCATCAAAACCTATGACCATTACATCTTCGGGAATCTTCTTATCTAACTTATACAAAACCTGGTATACATCAAATGCCAACATATCATTGCTTGTGAAAATTGCATCCGGCCAATCCGGTTTTTTAAACAATGCTTCAATTCGCTGACTCGTATTTTCTTTCTCTGCATTTAAAATAATCAATGAATCATCTACATATATTCCATGATCAAAAAGTGCTTGTTTCATTCCTTCATAACGCTCTCTATATATCATATTATCAAAACATTGAAAGATACCTGAGATTTTTTTTCGTCGTTTTGATTGTAAATATTCTACTATCTCATAGGCAGCATTATAATTATTTTCCACAATACAAAATTCCATTGATTCCGAAAACGCTCTATTCACGAACACAAAAGGAATATTTTTTTTTTGCAATTCTAGGAAGTGGTTTATTTCATTTGAAACCGGAATCACAATTATTCCCCGGATCTTTCGATTACTGAGCTCAGTGACAAATTCCTTTTCCTTATTTCTATCATAGTTTGAATTGCATAGATATATTAGCAAGTCCATTTCATTTGCAGTCTTCTCTATTTGTGAAGCAAGTTCCATATAATAATAGTTTGTTATATCGGGAACAATAAGTCCGATAGCATTGCTCACTCCAGCCTTTAGCTCTGTGGCAATGCTATTTGGTTGATAATTCAATTCTTCAACCGCAAGCAAAACAGACTTTTTTGTATTCTCTGAAATATAACCTTTTCCGGAAAGTGCTCTTGATACTGTGCACGTTGATACATTTGCTAAGCGAGCAACATCTTTAATTGTAGACATTTCTAATTTCCTGACTGAGTTTGACTCTGAGTAATGAAAGATATCACCCAAAGTCAAATATTATCACATAGCAACACCATAAACTAGGTTCGGAAGGAACAAGATTATTTTTGGGAAGAAAATACATATCATAAGTGTAGAAATAACAGCCAAATAAAGTGGCCATGACTGTCTCACTGTCTCTCCGACTGAACACCCCATGATTGAAGAACAAGTATACAATGAAACTCCTACTGGGGGCGAGGAAGTCCCAAAGGTTACAGTAGTCATCATAATAATTCCGAATTGTACAGGATCAATCCCAAACTTCTGAATAATCGGCATGAGAATAGGTGTTACGATAAGCGTGATAACCGTGGTTTCCATGAACATACCAAACACCATGAGCATCAATATAATGATTAACATCATAATGTAGGGATTACTTGATAATGCCAACAGAGAGGTAGCTAATGTTCTTGGCAATTGGTCATACACAACACCATAACTGAAAATTCCAGAAAATCCGAGAATCATTGTAATAACAGAGAGATCCTTAACACTACTGATTAATGTATCCAGAAATTTTTTCCATGTAAGTTCTTTATAGATTATCGTTCCTACAAACAATGCATAGAATACAGCGAATGCTCCAGATTCACTAGGTGTCATTAAACCGCCCCGAATGAGGACAATCAAAATAATCGGGAAGAGTAGTGCCCAGATACTTTCCATAGCTGCTTTCCCCATTTCTTTGATAGTCGCCGGTTTATCATGATCTGGCTTATATCCAAAATGACGAGCAGACCAGGTTACTGCAATCATCATGAAAATTGCCATTAAGATACCAGGAACAAATCCGGCAACAAACAAACGTCCGATAGACACTTCACCAACCGTACCGTAGAGAATCAAACCCATAGAAGGAGGAATCGTTGCAACAATGAGTCCCGACAAACTGTTAACTGCAGCACCCCAACCTCTATTATAACCTCTCTTTATCATTTCCGGGCCGAGAATCCTACTCTGCATTGCCGCATCTGCAACAGCAGATCCAGACACTCCTCCCATCAATGTCGAGAGAACAACAGAGACTTGACCGATTGAGCCATGCATATGACCAGTTAAAACATTACTCAACTTGACCAACCTACTTGTAATACCTGTGTTATTCATTAAATTACCCGCGAATATAAAAAGAGGAATTGCAAGCATTGTAAATGACTGTGTGGTAGAGAAGGCTTTCTGTACGAGAATTGTCCATGGCAAATCTGGAGTGAGCATAAAGAAGAATAATCCAGATAGTCCAATGGAGAATGCAACTGGCATTCCAAAAAACAAAAGTACTAAAAATAAAAGAATCGCATAGTTCATGTGGTTACTCCTCTCTCTTCTGCTGGTGTCTTAATATCCTGAATTAATTTTTTAATAACCGTGCTCAACATAAGCAACGATCCAACTGGAACACATAAGGTACACCAGGCGTAGCTTAGGTTCAGAGTATTGAACAACCTATTCCAACTCTGCATGACAAGAGGAAATCCAAACCAAACCAATACGATAAGAAAGTAGATCATTCCTATATCATAAATTATACTAAGTATTTTCTTAGCCCTTCCTGATAGACGATTATAGATAATATCAATGGATATCAATCTATCAGCACGCATTAATAAATCGGCTCCAATGAAAGTAAGCCATGCGAAACAGAGCAGAGAAATATCTTGAGCCCAGTTTAAAGGGAATCCGAATCTTCTTGTCACTGCTGCAACGAATACCAAGAGTGAAATCGCAGCAAGGAGTGAAGCTGTAAAGACTTTCTCTATTTTTAAAATAACTATATCTACCTTATTCATTTTCCCACCCTCCCCAATTTCCAAGGATATGAAATCGATGGAAATGCCATCAGAAGCATTTCCATCGAATAGTACTAGTAATCAGAATACCCTATTCGGTCTTCCCAATCTCTTTGTAAATTTCATTGCGGAGATCAAGGTAACCAAGTTTCTGATATGCAGCTTCTACAGCAACCTTAAAAGGAGTCAAGTCAGGGTTACCAACAGTCAAACCAGCCTTCACCATTTGGGCCTCAGCCTTGTCAGCCTCTTCGAGTACCCACTGTGCACTCTCTGCACCAACTTCTCTTGCAGTTTGTATTAACATATTTTGAAGATCTGCAGGAAGTGTTTCGAACCATTTTTCACCACAGATTAAACCTTGAAGCAACTGGAAGTGGCCTGTCTTACTCATGTAATCGACAACTTCGTACAGTTTTGACGGATATGTCGAGGTGTTTTGAGCTTCTGCTCCATCGATTGCTTTCGTCTGAATACCGTTGTACACTTCTCCCCATGCCATCGCGAGAGGAGTTGCACCCATAGCAGCAATGGATTCAATACAAACAGGGGCTCCAATGGTACGAATTGTCAATCCATTGAGATCTGCAGGAACATTGATTGGTTTATTAGTCAAAAAATGGCGGGGCCCATCGTAGAAATTAAATGCCAGCACACGGATTCCATGCTCAGCTGCCAATTCCGCCTCCCAACCTGCAAATGTTTCAGTCTGAGTCACTTGAAGACATTCATCATAGTTATCTGCAAAGAAGCCCATCATCAGAATACCCATTTCATTGACATACGTACCCATTCTAGCTGGGTCAGTATTCACAGCAATTCCAGCACCCTGAATTGCCTGTTCAATGACGTCCTCATCGTTTCCAAGCTGGCTTGAAGCAAATACTGATACATTCAATCTACCTTCAGATTTCTCATTCACTCGTTTGGCAAACGTATCATAAGCCTTGAAGATGAGTGACTGTTCTGTTTGAGACGTTGAAATTTTCAAATCATACGTCTCCTTTCCTGTTTCACTGGACCCGGCTGCCATCACAAAGCCCATTCCGATAAACAACACTAACAATACTATCAATACTTTTTTCATGTTTTCCTCCTCTGAAAAAAGGTTTGCTCTATTTTACCTGTTCAATAATTCTGTTGAACTTATCATTTTTTTTAGGATAATCGGACCTGTGATGACTACCACGACTCTCCTTCCGTTCTAATGCACTCTTACTAATGAGCCATGTTGTTTTAGCTATACTCATCAAATCGTAGTTCCTCGTTTCAAGAGTTTTCCCATCTGGAGAAGACATGACGATATCTTCAACAGCTTCCGAGAACTGAAGCATCTGCTCCAGTCCACCTTCTGTTCGATCCACAAGCAAAGAATTCTGGGCTCTCTCTTGCAGTTCCCGCAAGAGAGGCAATACATTCAAATGCTTATGAAGATACATCTGTTTTCCCTCTCGTTCTTCTTGCGATGCACTATCAATCTCTGGTAAGAAAGATATCTGCTTGCTTTTTTTTGCAGCCTGCTCACCTGCAATTCTCCCAAAAACCAAACTGGTAACGAACATATTTCCCCCGAGCCTGTCTGCGCCATGGGGGCCACCGGCACATTCTCCAACTGCATATAGCCTCGATAGTGTGGATTCACTCTTTTGATCAATTTTAATTCCACCATTCATTGCATGTTGAAAACACGCTACTTCTGCAGTTTGAGTAAGCAAGTCAACACCACGAGTACGCAGAAAATTTTTGGCGAGCGGCCACATGTGGGCAATACCTGAATCGTTTGAAAGTTTTCCTATATAAGCATCATTCATGTGACGCATATCGACATATACCCCACCGTTTGCACTTCCAAGGCCCTGTGCAATGGTTCTATTGATTGCAATCTCTAGATACTTGGAAGTATCTCGGGAAGAAAATGGGAAATGCCAAACATGAGCATCAAAGACGTTTTCTGGGGTGATTCCCTTGGGCAACACCTTCGAGAATATCTCATTGCCATGAGTATCGCTTAAGATGGGGTGCCCTTGCCAAAGATAACCATTGAAGATATTTATCAATGGATGGGAGAATCCAATACCAATTTGCATGAACTCAATATTTTGGATTACAGCGCCAGCACTGTACGCCATTTCATATGCGCTACCAGTAACATCAGAAGGACTGAAAGAGCGCTTAAAAGCCATACCACAGCCACCACTGGCAAGAATTGTAGATTTTGCATGAATGGTGAATTTTTCACCGTGCAATACTCCATAAGCTCCTACACACTGAGAGTCGCCTCTCAGTAACCCTATGATTGTGGCATTAGTAAGAATTGAAATATTTTTCCGTTTCAATACCTCTCTACGCAAGGATACAGCTATCTGTCTGCCATGCCCCTTGATAACATGCGTTCTTGGATATGAAGAAAAACAGCTCTGGAATGTGAATAGCTTCCCATTTTCCTCCTCAAATGCAACACCCCAATCCTGTAATTCTTTCATTGCCGAAGGTGCATTTTGTGCAACAATCATTGCAAGATCCTTGTCTAGAGCATTCTGACCAGCATTGACCATATCTTGATAATGCAATTCAATTTCGTATTCGTTACCCGCACCAGCAGCATTAAATCCAGCCATCTCCGCTACATCTGCATTGGTTGTTCCTGATTTCTCAATCTCTAACTTTGAGATCAAGAGAACTGAAACACCTTGATCAGCAGCAGCGATTGCTGAACGTAACCCTGCCGTTCCAGCACCAATAATCAACACATCAGTCACAATATCCATACACCCAACCTATTATTCAAATCGAGGATTTCGTTTTTTAATGAAAGCATCTACACCTTCAGCACAATCAGCCGTCTTGAATATCTGTTTGCTAAATTCGAGGTTTGCACGAAACACTTCCTCAGTTGGCTTCTGCCAAAGCTCTCTTACGCCTCTTTTGATCAATTTGATTGCTTCAAATGGCTTTGAAGTAATAGCCCTAGCCAGTTCGAAAGCTTTATCTTGGGCAGATCCCTTACCAACAACGTAGTTAACTAACCCAATAGATTTTGCCTCATTTGCGGAAATAATCTTTCCTGTGTACAACATCTCATAGGCAACAGAAAGCCCAACATGTCGTGCCAGCCTGTAGAGCCCTCCGCTTCCAGGAAAAACTCCCAGATTGATTTCCGGAAGGCCAATCCTTCCTTCCTCACTCATAATACGAAGATCACAGGCCAATGCAATCTCACACCCCCCACCGAGGATATTGCCTTCCATAGCAGCAATCACCGGTTTTTCCAACAACTCAATCTCATCAACTGCGAGATTCTCGTTTAGGAGTTTCTTATTGATGACATCGTCCCAAACAGAAGGAAATTCCTTGATATCAGCACCTGCACAGAAAGCATGTTCCCCAGCACCCCTGAGAACAACAACGCGCACTCTTTCATCATTCTCGATGGTATGAAGCGTTCTCCGCAGTTCTGCAGTAAGTGCAAGCGTCAATATGTTCAAAGGTGGCCGGTTCAGTGTGAGAAGCGCAATATTCTCACCTATTTCCACGCCTACTAGATTATTGTCATAGCTCATCTTCTAGGTCCTCTCCCCTGCAATGATTCCTGCTGCAAGATATTCTTCTATTTGCTTTTCGCTATATCCTCCCTGCCTGAGCAATGTGCATGAATAATTTCCAAGCTCAGGAGGGTTCTTCCGAATTTTTATATACTCACCGTCATACTTATTGGCGTGACCTACCACTTTGATATTTCCAGCCTTTGGATGCTCCATAGTGAGAATATTGTCGTTATGGACGACTTGTTCATCTCTGAGCATTTGTTCATACCCATTGACCGGTCCACACCAAATATCATGCTCTTCAAAGATCTTCATCCACTCCTTGGTGGTCTGTTTCGCAATCTCCTGTGCTACAATTGCATCAAATTCCAATCGCCTGTCCATTTGATCCGCACGGGTAAACCCTTCAAAAACTCCCTCAGTACAGATTGTTTGCAACTTTTCAACCGGAACAAGGAACAACGTAATATAACCATCTGCAGTTTTATAGATGCCATAGGGGGATTGATGCATTCTTGTGCTCAACCCGAAAGTCGATCGCTCGGTGAGTTCACAATTCCCATTCATATAATAGGCAAGCGATTCGAGCTGGAGATCCAATGCACTGCCAAGCAGACTAGCTTCGACCCTATGCCCTTTTCCTGTGCGAGCCCGATCGTACAGTGCAGCAACAACTCCGAGGGCGGCAAGAATTGCACCATGTTGGTCCACTACTGCTGTCCCTACTGCAGAGGGCAAATCCTGCCGATTACCAGTGAGGGAGGCCAACCCACTCATTCCCTGCAAAAGTAAATCTTGACCTGGTTTATCTACCATTGGTCCTGAAGAACCATACCCTGTACACGAGCAGTAAATCAGTCGTGGATTTATTGCTGATAGCTCTTTATAACCCAATCCCAATGAATCCATGACACCAGGTCTGAAATTCTCGATGATGACATCATAGGTTTGGATGAGCTGTTTGATGACCGCTTTGCCAGCTTCAGACTTTAGATCGATTGCGAAAGAGTTTTGGTTGCGGTTCCCCAGCAAAAAAAACATAGAAACGCCTCCTGGGAATGCATTGCATCCAGACCATCGCCTCTCATGTGCACCTTTTGTTGGTTCAACCTTTACTACCTCAGCTCCTAGGTCAGCAAGAGTCTGCGCAGCAGACGGACCTTGCAGATAGTGAGTGAAACTGAGAACTCTTACATCTTCAAGCACCCTCTCCCCCCAAATAGATATGTAATCGTTTATATATGGAATATAATCACGTTAACATGTTGAATTCTGTTTGTAAAGAAAAATTTTCTCGTATCGTTTTCCTTCAGGAGAGGGGTGAAGGAGACGACAAATTTCCCTTTACAAAGCCAGAATAATATGGTAAACATGAATATATAATCGATTACATATTTTTACGGTTGCCTGCTTCATGCAAAAAGTATTTCACTTAATATGTTATAAAATTTAATTTTATCATTAATGCTTCTGCATATTGAGTAAAAATACTATTTTATGAATACTATGGTTTGCCATTCCGGTCTCATTAAATACATTTTTCGTTATTTGTCTAAATACAGTGTACAGGCTATACATAGGAGTTAATGTTACATGTTTCAGATTATTTCGGGTAAAGTTGCCGTTAATATGATCAAAGATGGTGCTTCAATTTGCATTGGAGGTAACCTCAATCTCTTGGAACCTGAGACCATTCTCTATGAATTGGAGCAATCATACAAGGAAAAAGGAAGCCCGTCAAAACTTACCGTGATGTTTCCCGTGTTCCTTGGCTCCATGGAAGGAAGAGGAATTGACTATTTCGCCCATGAAGGGTTTGTAAAAAGACTGATCGGTGGGTCTTTCGCCTCCATGCTGCCCAATCGGAAGATGAATGACTTGATTTTCAACAATAAGGTAGAAGCCTACAACATACCAATGGGAACCTTCTACAACCTACTCAAGAACACTGGAGCAGGACAACCAGGGTTATTCACTGGAGTCGGGTTGCATACACAGGCTGATCCCCATTACAACGGTGGAAAGTTGAATGAGATAACCAAAGAAGATTTGGTGGAACGAAAAGAACTCGATGGTCAACAATGGCTTTACTATAAACGACTGAATGTTGATGTAGCCATAATTCGGGGGACCTCCGTTGACGAAAAAGGCAATATTTCTTTGGAAGATGAACCGACATCACAGGGTATTTTTGCCACTGCTCTCGCCGCAAAAGCCAACGGAGGCATCGTTATCGTCCAAGTAAGACGAAAGATTAAAAGTGGATCAGTCCATCCAAGACTGGTCATGGTACCAGGACGCTTAGTCGATTATGTTGTGTTCGATGAACGTGACGAAGACAAGATTTCCCGACATCCCAAGTCCGTGCTGGGTGACATTCGGCAGCCTGTAGAGCTCAAGGAAGTACTTCCTCTGGACCAGAGAAAGGTCATCCTCAGGAGGATAGCATTGGAACTTCGAAAAAATAATTTGGTGAACCTTGGATTCGGAATACCTGCAAATCTTCCTTCTGTGGCCGTAGAAGAAGGTATCTTGGATAATTTGGTATTCAGCATTGAACATGGGCCAATTGGGGGGGTACCTGGATGGACAGGTGTCTTCGGTGTTGCCATGAATCCAGATTTGGTACTTGATAGCACCAGTACATTTGACCTCTATGCAGCAGGAATGCTCGATGTTACATGCCTTGGAATGGGGGAAGTCGACAAGGACGGGAATGTAAATAACCATAAATTCAAGAACATCATTGCAGGGACAGGTGGGTTCAACGACATTGTATATGCTACTCCCAAGATAATCCTTGCAGGTACTTTCTCTGCGGGTGGTTTGAAAACTTCGATTGTCGATGGGAAATTGGTGATCAATCAAGAAGGAAAATACAAGAAGTTCAATACTTCCATCGAAGGTATTACCCTAAATGCTGCAGCCGCCCGGCAAAAGGGTCAGCAGATTATGTACATCACCGAACGGGCAGTCTTTGTGCTGGGTAATCAGGGAGTGAAGCTTATTGAGACGGCTCCTGGGATTGATGTTCAGAGCGATATCATTGAAAAGCTTGATTTCGAGATTGAAATTGCTTCAGACCTGAAACAAATGGATGAGCGGATTTTCCGACCGGAACCGATGGGAATGAGGTTTTCTGAGTAGATACAACGCCAAAGGAAGCAATGAGATGATGGATAGAGGGAATCAACGAGCTTTCAAGGAAATACAAGTAGAAATACGCGATGCTATTGCATATGTGACCATACAGCGTCCTGAGGTTATGAATGCATTGACTCGCGTAACAAAAAAAGAACTATTGTACTTTTTTCAATCTGCAAATGATTCAGAAGATTACCGGGTCATCATCCTTACCGGTGGGGGTGACAGAGCCTTCTGTGCAGGTACAGATTTGAAGGATATGGCGAATTTCAGCAGTATTGATGCTGAACAGATGCTGTGGCTGGAACATTATCTCAATGACTCCATTCGACATTGCAGAAAACCGGTTATTGCCGCAGTAAATGGGAATGCACTTGGCGGAGGCTGTCTGATACCACTGATTTGTGATTATTCTATAGTCGCCGATTCTGCAAAACTTGGTTTCCCTGAGATCAATGCAGGGTTACCCGCCAGTATCGAGATAGCCATTGTCCATTCATTTGTCGGACTGGCCAAAGCACGGGAACTGATATACTTCGGCGAGTTGTTCACACCCCAGGAAGCCTTGGATATGGGCCTCATAAATCGTGTGGTTCCTAAACAAGACGTACTCGCTACGGCGAAAAAAGTGGCTGAGAAATTCATGACAAAGAGCCCAACTGCGTTGAGATTGCAGAAGGAATTGGTGAATAAATGGATTGAAACAGACTTTGTCAGTGCAGTTGAAACCAGCATCTATGCTGCAGGATTGGCCTTTACTACGGGAGAACCACAAGCTGCAATTACAAAATTCTTGTCCAGAACTAAAAAAAATAAACCCTAATTTAGAACTATCTAATGAAAATGCAATACTTATCAATTTCTTTATATTTGTTAGCTAATCGAAAATTTGTATTTCAAGAACTTCACAATGCATCAGTATAGAAAAAAGCACTCTCCCCCTCCTTTCTGGTGTGGACCCCAAAAGTTAGACTTGCTAATCTACCCAGCTAATTTAAGAGCCTGTTCCCTAAATTGTAAAGGGGACAGGCCTCTTGGATATTGCTGAATCCTTTCCTTGTTGTACCATCGGATGTAGGCATTGATTGTAGCAATCAAATCCTGTGAAGACTTGTAGTCCTTCTCATCTCCGAACCAGATTGCCTTCTTCAGGTCGCAAAGGAGGTCTCCACCTTGCTGTTGTCCAGGCAATTCCCCTTTCTGGACATGGACTTTGTGATACGCCTGGACTCAAATCTGTTACACCACATTGCATGCTGGTATTGGAATCCTTGGTCAAAGTGCAAGACAAGCCCTTCTAGGAACTTGTTTGCATCCAGGGCCTTCGCCAGTATAGCTATGATGAGCCTCGAGGTCGTTGACGTGGAGCACGAATGACTGACGACCGAGCCGTTGTAGAAATCCTTGATGGATGATAGGTAGACTTTCAGGTCGCCGCATACCGGAAGCTGAATTCTGTGATCTCCATCCCCAAGACCTGGTTCGGATGCTCCGGACTCGAGTTCTGCTTGACCACATGGTCGGCAATCTTGCCGACCATCCCTTTGTAGGAACTGTACTTTCTTCCCAATCCTTGGAGATGTAACCCCTGAGCCCCATATCCCTCATGAGGCTTGCCACACGCTTATGGGTTATCCCTGCATACTCGTAGGTCACCCTCAAGAGGTCGCAAATCCTTCATTAACCGAATGTTTCGTTGACCTTTATATTCTCTTCGTAGAGACGTAGAATATACGTCTTAAGTGAATCCTCCTCTTCTCTTCCCTCATGGCCTTGATGGTATGGTAGAATGTGGCCCTCGGCATATTCGCTAGAACCAGAAGATTGTTGAGGTCGAATCTGGACATTGTTTCATCGATTACCGCAGCTACTTCTTGCTTTCGCGCTCGATTCTTTCCCGAACTAAGGTATCGATTTTCTTTGGAACTCGTTCTCCATCTCTGCATGCCTTGAGTTTCTTCTCAAGCTCCGTATTGCGCGCTCAGTGCTCTGCTAGCTCATCTTTGGCTGTAAGTTATGGTACCTTCTTGTCTGGTGCCTCCGACATTTTTTTTCCTCTGTTGTGTTGTCACTGAATAGAGCTTCAGTTCCTCCATCAGAAGACTTGTGATACCAGCTTCTCGCTATAGTATACGTCAGATTGTACTTTTCACATGCACATCCAACTGACACTACATCCTCGATGCATTTCACGACCTCCAGCTTGAAGAATTCGAAATAGGACCACAGTTTGTTGCTATGAAGAACTCCTTCTATGCCATGGGCTCTGGCTCTTCGTAAAAGTCTCTTCACTGTTCTGGAATTAATACCATATTCCTTTGCTACTAGGTCCACACCTTTGTCATATCAAGACATCTGCAAGCATCCTTCTTCTTTCTCGATTACTTTCCCCCATAAAAAGCCCCCCTCATGTTAGTCCTTGTCCAACATTCGGGGTTCATTTCAATCTTCCAGTGGATCATCCATTTGAGGGAAATTTCCAAATTACACTACATGCAGAACTACCAAAAAGGCCAGTGGTCGGGAAAACCACTGGCCCAAGGGAGTCGCGTTGCTTGGCAATAAAAGTAGAACCAAGATGTAGTACCGGACAATCGCGTAGGAGAAAAATACCCAACACCAAGTAGATCAAAGTAGTAGGACATCGCTGGGACTGAAGGGCTTTATCCCTGCCAGCTAACCTTCTATTCTTCTCCTAATCATATCCCTTCCTAGGTACAAGCATATGCTGGAATGTCTGAAATTGTCAATATACCTAGGGAGTATACTATTTGCATATATAAATTTATCGATTTTCTTTAGCACTATTTATTTACTGGTGAAAAGTACTCGCTTCTGTCAGAACATATCTCGATTTTTATGTAAAATTTGCAGGTTTTTTATCGATTACCAAATTATTCGCTCTCAGCTATGTCATAGCAGAAAAATAATTCACTCTTTTTTTATCTACATATTGACCATGAAGAGCACTTCCTCGTATATTTGTCCATAGCAATTATTGCTAAATAAAATTACTTATGGAGGTTTGCATGATTGATCTCTGCGCCATCCGAAAGTTGCAGACTTCCCTTCGCAACTTCGAAGACCAGTTGAAGCAGCAAACAGGACTCTCATTCAACGATGCCTTGTTGCTCTGTGCGGTAAACAAGGGAATCTGCGAACCCAGTGCCTTGGCAAAGGAACTGGAACTTTCCCCATCCCGGCTTACCCGCATCTTGGATAGTCTGGAGAATCGTAAACTTGTTCAGAGAACCTTGAGTATCATGGATCGAAGAAGTCTTACCGTTGCCCTGACCGAGACAGGCAGTGAAATGGTACAAACCTATAGTTGTTCAGAACTCAACCTTCCGAACGAACTACAATTCACTCAGTCACCCAATAACTAGGAGACACTATGGAGAAGAAATACCTTATCATCGGAGGAGTCGCAGGAGGGGCAGGTACTGCCGCCAGACTCAGAAGAAGGGACGAGAAGGCCCAGATCATCATGTTTGAACGTGGTGAATACATCAGTTACGCGAACTGTGGTCTTCCCTATTACGCCGGTAATGTAATAACTGAACGCTCCAGGTTGTTTGTCATGACCCCTGACAAGTTCATGGAATCGTTGAACGTGGAAGCTCGTATCCAAAGCGAAGTTGTAAGGATCGATCGTGAAGCAAAAACCATCCATGTAAAGGACCTGAAACGCAACACGGAGTATGATGAACGCTACGATGTACTCATCCTTTCCCCTGGGGCTAGCCCGGTTAAGCCTCCCATCCCAGGGATAGAGCACCCGGCAATCATGTCTCTTCGCTCTGTCAGCGATATCGACAGCATAAAGGAAAAAGTTGACAGTCCAGCAACCAAACGTGCAGTGGTTGTAGGTGGTGGCTTTATCGGCATCGAGATGGCAGAGAACCTGAAGGAACGTGGCTTACAAGTATCGGTTGTGGAAGCGCTCGACCAAGTCATGAATATCATTGACTACGACATGGCAGCGGAAGTACAGCAACACCTCAGAGCAAAAGGGATCAATCTCTTCCTGAAGGATGGAGTAGCCTCCTTTGAGCATCATGGGTCACTGGTTAGCGTGCGCCTTCAGTCAGGTACCTTGATCGATGCAGATCTGGTAATCCTCTCCATTGGTGTGAGACCTGATACCGCATTCCTCAAGGATTCAGGTATTGAACTCGCAAAGAACGGGGCGATCAAGGTAGACGAGTACTTCACCACGAACGACAAGGACATCAGGGCAGTAGGTGACGCTATTGTCTTTGAAAGCCCGCTCTCAGGGAGCCCGGTCACCATCCCCCTCGCCGGTCCTGCAAACAAGCAAGCCCGTCTCTGTGCAGATAATATCGTAGATGGGAACAAGAAGCCTTACACCGGCATCATTGGTACCAGCATTGCAAAGATCTTTGACCTGACGGTTGCTTCCACCGGATTGACCGAGAAAGGCTTGAAAGCTGCCTCTCTCCCCTATCGTTGCGCTATCACCCATGTGGGCAATCATGCAGGGTACTATCCCAATGTAAGGCAGCTCTCATTGAAAGTGCTCTACCACCCAGAGACAGGGAAAATCTGGGGTGGACAGTCCGTAGGATATGGCGGGGTCGACAAACGTATCGACATCATCTCCGCCTTCATCGGGAAGGATGGTACGGTCTATGACCTGGCAGAATTCGAACAAGCCTATGCTCCTCCCTTCTCAAGTGCCAAGGATCCGGTAAACATGGTCGGCTTCATTGCCGTCAATGTCCTCGAAGGCATGAGCGACACCATTAGTTGGGATGAAGCAGAGGAGGCGCGGAAAAACGGCACCTTCATGCTTGACGTTAGAAGCGAAGAGGAGTTCGAACTCGGTGCCATTGAAGGGGCTGTGAACATCCCCAATATCGATCTCCGTGACCGCTTGAAGGAAGTCCCAAAGGACCGCGACATTATCCTCAACTGTGCCATGGGACTACGTGGCTACTTTGCTGAACGGATTCTCCGTCAGAATGGCTTCACCCGTGTAAGAAACCTTACTGGTGGGTTCAAGACCTATGACAGTGCAATGCGTGAACGCGAATTGCTTGAGCATAAGACAGTACTGAACATCAAGGAAGAGAGTGCCAGAATTGACAATCTCAACGAAGATGGCTCATTCCGTAGAAGAACAGAGAACAAAATCTTCAAGGTAGACGCCTGTGGATTGCAGTGCCCGGGTCCGATTATCCGACTCAAGAAGGAAATGGACAAACTTGAAGAGGGGGACCGCATAATCATCAAGGCTTCCGACCCTGGTTTCGGCGTTGATGTCCAATCCTGGAGCAAACTCACCGGCAACAACCTTGTTTCGGTAACTACAACAGAAGGGGTTATTGAGGCAGTTGTTGAAAAGGGAAATGCAAATATTTGCTCAATGCCTGACTCAGCAGGGGAAAAACCTGCCATCTGCGCTCCCGATAATGGGGCAACGATGGTGGTATTCTCCAACGACCTGGATAAGGCCCTCGCCTCCTTCGTGCTTGCAAATGGAGCTGCTGCCTCAGGAAAACAGGTTACCATGTTCTTCACCTTCTGGGGTTTGAGTGTACTACGCAAGAAAAATGCACCACCGGTCAAGAAGGATTTCATGGGGAAGATGTTCTCCAGCATGCTTCCCAAGGGAATGGATGAGCTTGGGCTCTCCAGCATGAATATGGGAGGACTAGGAGCAAAGATGATGAAAGGCCGCATGAAGAAGAAACATGTCGACCAAGTAACCCAGATGTTCGAAGATGCAATACAGTCAGGAGTACGCATGGTGGCCTGCCAGATGTCTATGGATATCATGGGCATCACCAAAGAGGAACTGCTTGACGGTGTCGAGGTAGGAGGCGTTGCCACCTACATGGGTGCCGCATCCGAGAGCAAAGTCAATCTGTTTATCTAATTCCTAATAGTGGGGTGGCCGCTGGTCCGAAGGGGCTACGTCATCCCCCATTTCATCCACCACATCAGAGACACGCTTTTCCAATGCTTCAAGACGACTCTTCAGAAGTCCGATTTCTTTGGCTTGTTCGGTGACCACAGAATCGAGGGTTACGATCGTCTCTTCCGCATAGGCAAGTTTCATTTCAAGCTTCGTCAGACGTTCTTCCATAGTAGTCTCTCCTTAGTAAGCATATCCTATCATGAGTGCGTTTCCTCGACAACTCTCAGGGGATGTTGCAAAACTGCGTTCATTTGTGCAAATAAGCCTTGTAAGATGGGACATCCATGGTATACTGACTTGTATTTTGTTGCAGAATGGTGCAAATGAGAGGAAGTATTGAATGAAAGGCGAACGCGTTGCACAACTTGAGTTGTTGCTTCACTCCCATCCGGAAGGACTGAGGAGAGCCGAGATTGCGCGCCGTCTTGGCGTCCATCGCTCGACGATCAGCAGATATGTTGATGAATTGAAGCAGTATATTGACATCTACGAGGAGAACAACCTCATCAAGATTAAAAGCAGGGAAGACGATGAGAACATTGCCCTCAGCGTCTACGAGAGCCTTGCTTTCAACCTCTCCGCGGAGATGCTTGCAACCAGCAGTGAGTACCAGAATCCCCACCTTGCATCGGGCCTGAGAAAGATTGCCATGAACATGCGGTCCTATGCCCCGAAGATCAGTGAGAATGTCGTCAATCTCGCTGAGCAAATCGACAGGAAGATACAGGAGAAGAAGGAGTGCAGCAAGTTCAACTCTGTGTTGGAAGTGCTTATCGACTCCTGGGTATCAGGTCGTATTGTGAGAGTTGTACAGAGCCTAAAAGGATTCGACCCCATTGAGACAGAACTTGCCCCCTACTTCATAGGGTTCCGGGAAGAAGACACCGGAGGACGGCATCCTATCAGTGTGACGGGGAGATTACGCCACACCACTGAGATCATTACCATCGATATCAGCACCATCACCAGTGCAATCATCCTTGATGAGACCTACACCATCCCGGACAACCTTAAACCATTCAAGTTCCATGAAGCCGAGGAACACTACGAAGCTATCGATATGATTCCGCTAAGCCTCAGGCTTAAGGAACGATCAGCGATGAACGTCTTTCGCTCGGTAGTGCATGGAACCCCTGTGTTCGAGAAAACGGAAGGTGGGGATCTTATCTGCAACATGGATGCAGAGAACTCGATCGAACTCTATCTGAGAATCATCCAGTGTGGTGACTCAGTGGAGATATTGGGACCTGATAGTTTCAGGAAGAAATTCTGCAAGATGCTGAATAAAATCCTGGCTCTCTATCAGTAATAATTATCTTGCCCCTTGGCATGAATGTCGTTATGCTATGGGGAGGAGGAAACAACTATGAAAGAGTACGAATGCGATCTTTGTGGGTATGTATATGACCCGAAAGTAGGTGATCCCGATAACGGAATCAAGCCCGGAACAGCCTTTGAAGATCTCCCCGAGGATTGGGTTTGCCCTCTCTGTGGAGCTCCTAAGTCTGACTTTTCACCCCGCGACTAATCACGTGGGTTTCTAAGAACGGGGATGGTACTGCCTTCCCCGTTTTTTCATATCTAGAGGAGAGCCTTTTATGTTCAGAGCGATGCGTAGAGCAAAGCAGCAACTCAATGAGAAAGAGACCATGGCCATACTTGAAGCAGGTTCCTATGGTACGCTTGCCTGCCTTGGGGACGATTCCTACCCATATGCAATTCCCCTCAATTACGTCTACCTTGACAATACGCTCTACATGCATAGCGCCAAGCAAGGGCATAAAGTCGATGCCATTGCAAACCACAGGAAAGTGTCTTTCACCGTTGTAGGCCAGGACCAGATTGTAAGCAAGGAGTACACTACCTACTTTTCCAGTGTCATTGCTTTTGGGAAGGCACGATTGGCTGAAGGAGATGAGTATACAAGGGCCTTTACAGCCCTCACTGACAAATATGCGAGCGACAGACCGAAACAGGAACGTATAGAACAGGTCAGGGAATGCAGGCAGGCAATCATTATCGCCATTGATATTGAGCACCTCTCAGGCAAACAAGCAAAAGAGTTGTCTCAGAAGTAACACACTATAGAAAACAAATAGTTACCTCAGAAAGAAAAACCTTATTCCCTGTACACGGATAATGAAAACCATAGTACATTGAAAAGAGATGAAATGGAGGAATCTATGGCAATGTTAGAAATTATTGAGAAAAGGAGAGCCTATCGTGCTCTCGATACAAAACCCATCAGTGATGACATCTTGGTCCGTCTAGCAGAAGCAGCGCACACCGCACCTTCATCCATGAACAACCAACCATGGAGACTGGTGACCGTCTCTGATGAAACAGTATTGGAAAAGCTCAAGGAAGCACTGGCTCCGGGTAACTACTGGGCAAAGAAGGCTCCAGCGTTGGTAGCGGTGGTAACCAACAACGCCTGGGGAATGACCCTTGGTGAACGCCATTATGCCCCATTTGAACTGGGTATGGCAGCGATGGCGTATCAGCTTCAGGCTGTACAGGAAGGACTGTATGTACACCCCATCGCAGGGTTCAATGCCGATCTGGCAAAAGAAGTGTTAGGCATTGCTGATGAAGACTCCATCATGGTACTGATGGTGGTAGGATACCCAGGAGACAGCTCCCACCTAAGCGAAAAACACCTGGAGAGTGAAAACGGCAAACGCGATCGCCTTCCCTTGGAGAACGTGCATGCATTCAACCATTTTGATAAGCAGTTGAAACCAAAGGGCAAATAGTCCTACTGAAGATGTACAATCTCCTGATTGATAGCCTCTTTGAGCCGCTCTTCTTCTGTGATGATCATCTTGCTCTCCTTAAGGAAGGTGCTGCCGATCATTGCAGCAGCGAGGAGAGCGGCCAAGGTGGCAAGCAACATGGGGGCATACTGCTCGGTAATCACCAGAGAGAAGACAAGAATGGCTGCACAGGCAGCTTGGCTGAAAAGCAGCAACATTCCCTGGATGACCTCCTCACTGATCCCCTGCCCCAATTCAGCAGCATACTGCGTGCCGATGGGAATAGCTGAGAGCAAGGAGAGCCCGACAATCGAGGACCCGATCAAGGCAATGGCCTCACTGTTCAGCAGTACTGCACCAATTTGCTGGCAGAAAACCAGAAGCAGGATACCCGGGATCGAACAGACATTACAGAATACAAAGAAAAGTTTTCTCCTGCGAAAACGGTCTGAGAGGGCGGGCAGCACAATTGCTCCCACCATACCTCCTGCAAGCATTGCAATCCCCAAAAATCCATTTGAATCAGCAAAACCAAGAAACTCACTGATCTCATCAATCTTGATAAACAAGGTCATCAGAACACCCCAACCAATTGCAAAAATAATCATCAGCCCTCGGAGGGATGAAATAGCATTGATTGCCTTGAACGAGGAACGGTAGTGTACCTTGTTGTTGCTTGGCAAAGCTGAAGAAGGAGAGGGAGGGTTCTCTCGTATCAATAGGGCTGCGGCAAGGGCAAGGGTCGAACTGAGAATCGCATAGAAACGCATCAACTCCTCAAAACCGCTCCCCCACGAGGGATCATTCGCCTTGGTCACAACCAAGATCGGAGAGACAATCATTACCACTGCAAGTGACAGGTATTGGCTGGCACTGGTGATACCGACAGCCATACCACGCTCTCGGATGGGAAACCAGCGGCTGACAATCTCAGTAATACTGGTCAGGACCAAGGCCTGACCAATCGCAAGGATGAACTGGCCAAGGAGAACCAGAGAAAAAGTCGAAAGATAGATCCACTTGGTCATGGATCCGAATATGATCAAGCCGCAGGCTATCCAGGTGGCAGTGCGGATACCAAGACGGTGCAACAAGTAAGATGCAGGGATACTAGCCACCACAAACACAATGAGATACGTCAGCGAGAGCAAGTCCACCGGACGAGCGTAGGTAAGCGTTAACTGAGATGCATAATATTCATTTGCAACCCTACCAACAGGAGAGAGATTCAGCCAATGAACCTCCACCGAAAGAATCAGGAGTATCAAAGAGAGTAAAATCAACCATCGGTAGCGATATGCCTTCACACTTTTCATACCGTATAGGATAGACCATTCCACTTGATTTGTATATCTCCACTGGAAGAAGTGAACGCAGTACCGTATACTCTTTCCATGCAAGAAACATTGGAACTATTGAATAATCGACGAACTGTCCGCGCCTTCCAGGAGCGACCCATCGAGGAGGAGCATCTCTCGCTCCTGAAACAGGCAACCCTCCGTGCCCCTACGGCAGGGAATATGGCTCTCTACTCAGTCGTTGAAGTCAGCGACAGCGAGAAGAAGAAAACCCTTGCTGGAATATGCGACAACCAGGAGATGATCAGTAAGGCACCCTTGGTCTGGGTATTCCTCGCCGACATGCAGAAGTGGGTGAATTATTTCCAAGAAAGCGGTGCTGTAGAGAGAGGAAAAGAGCAAATGAACGTCTCCTATCGTAAACCTGGCCTAGGTGATCTGCATCTCTGCATGCAGGACGCAATCATAGCAGCGCAGAACGCAGTGGTAGCTGCAGAAGCACTCGCTATAGGCTCCTGTTACATCGGGGACGTCATCGAGCAGTTTGAGGACCTGAGAGATCTCCTGGAACTGAAACAATACACCATCCCGGCATGTATGCTTATCTTTGGCTACCCCAAAGGAAAAGGTCCCATCAAATTGACCCCCCGTTGCCCGGCCCCCTCCGTCTTTATGGAAAACCGATATGAGGAGCTCCATATTGAGGAGTTGGCACATGCTTACCAGGAGCATGAACAGCAGAGAAGGACAACACACTCGCTTCCCTATGAGAACATGGGAACACTCGCAGATTACTACTACCTGAGAAAGCACACCAGTGCCTTCATGGAGGAGATGAACCGCTCTGTCAGTGTCATGTTTGATTGGTGGTGTGGAGACTAAAAAACTTGCTTACTCCCTCATTTCCCTCTACCATGATAGCTATGCCGTATTCAATACTTCTGGTTGATGATGAGTCTGCTGTGCGAGAAGGAATTCGCTCCCGTACCCCATGGGAGCGGTATAACTTTTCGGTGGTGGGAGAAGCTGGGAATGGAATAGAAGCCCTTGAACTGGTTGAGGACCTTCATCCCGATGTCGTCATCACTGATATCAGAATGCCCTACCTCGATGGCATGGACCTGATCAAGGAAATACGGCTTGCCCATCCTGCAACCACACTCGTGATACTCAGTGGATATGATGAGTTTACCTACGCCCAGCAGGCAATGCACTATGATGTGAGTGAATATGTCCTGAAACCAGTCTCTGTTGATGATCTTTGTGGGCTATTGGAACGTTTAGGCACTCGTTTGGATCAAGAAATCAAAAGAACACAGGACCAGAAAAGACTGAAAGAGGTCTACCAGCAAGCACTCCCCCTTATCAGGGAAAAGTTTCTCCTCTCTCTTCTCACCACCACCCAAGCCACCAGTGACCAGAACCTGATCTCCAAGGCCAGGGAGTATGGCCTTGACCTGGAGAAGGATGAATTCATGGTAGCGCTCATCGAAAGTGACCACCTCCAGAATGATCCACTGCAGACATTGGCAATGTTCGAGGTAGTTGATGAGGTATGCAAGAAAGAGGAAGGGTCCCTGGTGTTTCAGTTCGAAAACCAAGTAGCCATAATCTTCAGTGCCAATAGCCACAAACAGGCACACTATGATTCAGTGTTCAAAAAACAAACTTACCGTAAAGCTGAGCAGGTCCAGGCATATTTGGAGAAATACAACTTTCCTGTTGTTCTTGGAATAGGAAACCAGGTGCACAGACCATCAGCAATCTCCCAATCCTACAGACAGGCACTAAGGGCTCTCAACTATAGTTCTTGCTACCCTGAACAGTCTCTCTTATTTATCAGCGACCTGGAAAGCGAGTCCCCTGAAGAGCAACTCGGGGCCATCCAGGAGCTACAAGCCAATGTGGTACTTTCCGTAAAAACAGGAAATGACCAACAGGTAAGTGAAGCAGTTTCCAACCTGTTCGGAGAGGCCCTCGCATCGCTTAGCCTTACCCAGATTCAGGAACTCGTCCTCTCCCTGGCTGTCTCGCTCCAGGACTTGGCTCACAGCTATGGGCATACCCTCTTCACCCTCTCAGAGGATGAAGGAAGAAACCTCTTTGCAGAGCTCGCATCTCTCACCACCCTGGGTAAAGCACGCCGTTGGTTCACGCATCTCTGTCTGGAGATCCGGGAGAAGATAGCCGGGCAAAGAGAGAACTCACACATCCAGTTCATAGGAAAGGCAAAATTCCTCATAACCAAGCACTTCACTGAATCTGGATTCGGCCTTGAGGAAATCTGTGAGATGATCGGGGTCAGCCCATCCTACTTCAGTTCCACCTTCAAGAAAGAAGTTGGATTGAGCTTCGTACAATACCTGACTGCGATGCGTATGGACCGTGCAAAAGAGTTATTGGTCAAGACTGAAGGAAAAACCTATGAAATCGCCCAGGCAGTCGGGTTCTCCGAACCCAACTACTTCAGTTTCAGTTTCAAGCGACATGTGGGATTATCCCCAAGCCAGTACAGACAGGCTAACCGATGAAAAGAGAGAAGCAACCGTACTCCATCATGACCCTCCTGACCTTTGCTATTGCGGTAGTCTCCATCTCCTTCACGCTCCTGATCTCTGCAATCCTCTACAGCCAGTTCTCTTCCCAGATCAGGGAGAATGCAACCGTCTCAACAAGAGAGATCGTTCGGCAGGTAAATGCCAATCTGAGTTACTACACCAACGACATTCTCACTATCGCAACCTATGCCCGCGATCTTGCCAAACAGACCAATAGACTTCCCAGGGAAGAACTTGAAAATCGCCTGCGGTCAATCGTTGATAGCCGCCAGGATATTGTCTGCCTTGTCCTCTTCGACCTTGAAGGCGAGACACTGCTCTCCACCAGCGATGCCCCACGCCGGCCAACAGAGGAGATCATAGGCCAGACTTGGTTCACAAGGGCGATCGGAGGAGAAGGAAACTTCTACTTCACCGGCCCTCACGTACAACAGCTGTTCACCTCCAGTTACCCATGGGTCATCACCTATAGCCAACAGATCAGCTACACCAACAAACAGGGAGAGCTCAGCCAAGGATTGCTCCTCATTGACATGAATTTCTGGGCGGTAAGTGAGCTTTGCCAAAGTGCAAAACTCGGGTCCAGCGGATATGTCTACTTCATAGACAATAATGGGAAAATCGTGTACCACCCCTTCCAACAATTGATCAACTCGGATCTGTTCAATGAAGATCTGGAGTCAGTCCAGGAACACATATTCGGAACCTTCACCAATACCTTTGAAGGGAGGGAACGCCTGGTCATCATAGATACCGTAAACAACGCTCGATGGAGAATTGTCGGGGTAGCGTACATGGATGAGTTGATGGCAGGACTCGAGCAGTACACCACCGTCATGTTCATCATCCTTGCCTTCTGCATCATCACCACCATCCTTATCGCCCGCACTGCTTCTGCCTATATCAGCCGACCGATCAAGGAGCTGGAAAGGTTGATGAATAGTGTGGAGCGTGGCGACTTCTCATCCCCACCTACGGTAGGGGGAAACCAGGAAGTTGCAGCGCTCAGCCAGACATTTGCCGTGATGGTGCAACGTATCAGGCAACTGATGGATGACATCGTCAAAAGCCAGGAGATGAAACGCAAGTTCGAGCTTGATGCACTCCAGGCAAAGATCAATCCACATTTCCTATACAATACCCTCGACTCAGTGGTCTGGATGGCTGAACAGAATGATACAAATGGTGTCATTACCATGGTAACTGCACTGGCAAGACTCTTCAGGATATCGATCAGCAAAGGCAGGGATATCATCACCCTCGGTGAAGAGTTGGAGCATGTGAGAAATTATCTCATCATCCAACAGATTCGTTATCGAGACAAATTCCAGTTTTCCATCGATATGGAACCTGGAATTGAGAACCTCCCTACCATCAAGTTGATCATCCAGCCAATCGTGGAGAATGCCATCTATCATGGCATAAAGTACCTGCAGGAAATGGGATATGTCGATATCAAGGTATTCAAGAAAAAACCAGGAGCGGTGATCATTGAAATCAGGGACAACGGAGTTGGTATGGATGAGCAGAGACTGAATACCATACTCAGCATGTCCAGTCCCTCGCAGAAGAATGGTGCCGGAATTGGGGTAAGAAATGTACATCAAAGAATCCAACTGTACTATGGATCGGACTATGGTCTGGAGATATCCAGCGAACTGGACGAGGGAACACTGGTAAGGCTGGTCATCCCTGAGCAGGATCCCATACAACCAATCAAGGTGGTACACCGATGAAACGAACAATCCTTCTCCTGTTTATACCCTTGCTCCTGTTCTCAAGCTGTTCAAAGAAACAGCAGGACACCGATACGCCTTACCGTATTGCAGTGATTACCATGATGCAGGGAGGAGAATTCTGGGGGGCGCTGAAGAATGGGGCACGTAGTGCAAGACTGGCAACAGGGGCGGTACTGGAGTTCTTTGCGCCGGTCAATGAATCAGATTACGCTGGCCAGGTAGCCTTCGTAGAGGAAGCAATCGAACAAGGATTCGATGCAATCATCCTCTCCCCGAGCCATCATACACAACTGGAGCAAGTGGTGAGCAAAGCTCGATCCGCCGGTATCAAGGTGGTGCTGGCAGACACCGGGCTCTTACAGGTAGACCCGGATTTCCTTATCACCGCTGATTACCAATTGATCGGAAAGCAAGTGGCTGAACACGCCTTCAGCCACTTCGGTGAAGAAGAACCCATCAATGCCCTGATCATCGGATCCTTGCCGAATACCACCAGCATGAGAGATCTCATCGGTTCCCTTGAATCAGCATTCCTGCAAAGGAAGAATGCACACATCAACACAATTGCCTACAGCTTCTCTTCTGAGATCCTGGCACGCGATACTGCTGCAAATGCAATCGAAGCTGATCCCTCGATCAACCTCATATTTGCCTTGGAGGAGTATACCGCACATGGTGTTGCTGCTGCACTCTCTCCAAAGCATGAGATTCACTTCATTGCCTTTGGTAATACCCAGCATGAGATACAACTTCTTGAGGCTGAGGTAATCGATGCCTTGGTTGTCGTAAACTCATTCAACCTGGGGTATCGCAGTGTCCTCTCAGCAGTGGAACTCTTGGAGGGCAAAAAGCCAGCACATAAGCTGGTGGATTTCGCACTCGTGACCAAGGAGTCCATGTTCAGTGAAGAGCACCAGCACCTACTCTTCCAGACATTCCAGTGAAAAAAATAAGAGGCAGGTGTTACCCTGCCTCGGATGCGTAGAATGCTTTCGACTATTTCTTCTGTACGTACTTTCTGATATCAAAGGAGACCGCAGATACAATAATGATTCCCTTGATGATGTTCTGCCAGTAGGGGTTCACCCCAACAAACGTCAGACCATAGTTGATGAAACTGAAGATAATGACACCGGCAATAACGCCACTGACTGTTCCTACTCCTCCAGTTGTCGATACACCACCAACAACACAACTTGCAATGGCATCAAGCTCATACCCATTTCCGTAGTTGTTGGTTGCTCCTCCGGTTCTTGCAGCTTCAAGTACACCTGAAAGGGAGATCAGGAAACCACACAAACCGAACAACCCAACCAAGGTCTTGGTGATGTTGATACCGGAAACCGCTGCAGCCTCTGGATTTCCACCTACTGCATAGACATTCTTACCGAAGACGGTCTTGTTGAGTATGAACCAGACAATAATCGATACAATGGCGGCAAAGATGACAATCACCGGTACAAATCCTATGGAACCAGACCCGAGATAGGTGAAATCAGGGCGTAGTCCGCCGATGGGCTGGCTGTTGTTCGGTGGCATATTGAAATAGATTGAGTTGACTCCGTAGATGATCAACATCGACGAGAGCGTGGCGATAAAGGCCGGTACCTTGAACTTTGCCACAATCATTCCGTTCATCATCCCAAAAATAGTCCCAACAATTACGGCCAACAGAATGGGAAGGAGCAAGGGAACCTGACCCAATTCAGGATAGAAACGCCTGACATAATCAGAGGTCTGGAGCATGGAGGCAGATATTACCGCTGCCATACCAACCATACGCCCTCCGCCAAGGTCAACGCCACCGGTGAGGATTACGAACATCATGCCGAGGGCCATGATGATCTTGGTCGAGCTCATCATCAGGATATCCCTGAGTACCTGTACTCTCAGAATACGGGGATTGATGATGGCGATCACAATAACCAACATAAGCAGGACGAGGAAGATTGCCTTGTCCATCACAAACTCTTTCAAACTCTTTTTACCAAAGAGGAAACTACCTATCGCTTGCGTACGCATTTGCTTCACCCTCCTACCCGACATACTTTGTCGCCAGTTCCATTACCTGTTCCTGGTTTGTCTCTTTACTGTTCACCGTACCGGCAACACGCCCCTCACTCATTACCACGACCCTATCGGTCATACCCAAGAGTTCAGGCATCTCACTGCTGATCATGATCACACCCTTGCCCTGTGCAGCCAGCTCACGCATGATGACATAGATCTCATACTTGGCTCCTACATCGATTCCCCTGGTAGGCTCATCAAGGATGAGGATATCAGGGACGGTAAGCAACCAACGAGCGAAAAGCACCTTCTGCTGGTTTCCTCCACTCAGGCTCTTGATCAAGGTCCTAGCTGAGGGAGTCTTTATATCGAGATCCTTGATGCTTTTCTTTGTATCTGCGGCCATCTTAGCCGAACTGAGTAATCCGCTCTTATCCCGATATGCCCTGATATTTGCTATCACCAGGTTATCCTGGACAGACAGGACAGGGAAAATACCGGTAGCTCGCCTCTCTTCGGTCAACAGGGCCATACCATACTTCTTGGCATCATAGGAATTGTTGATCGTTACTTCCTTCCCTCTCACATACAGGGAGCCTTCATTATGGAGTCTTAGGCCAAAGACTGCCTCCATCACCTCGGTTCTCTGGGCACCAACAAGACCCCCGAGTCCCAAGATTTCTCCCTCATGCAGTGTCAGGGATACCTGCTTGAAACTCCTCGGATTTGGGGAGGTATAGTTATCAACGCGGAGCAACTCCTTACCAATCTTGCTTTCTCCGGCCGGGAATCGATGCGTAAGATCACGTCCCACCATACGTTTGATGATGGTTGCCGTGGTAAGCTCACTTGCTTCCCAGGTCCCTACATAGTGCCCGTCACGCATGATGGTCACTTCATCAGAGATCTTGAGGATCTCCTCCATCTTATGGGAAATATAGATGATCGCAACTCCACGCTGACGAAGAGAACGTATGATGGCAAACAGATGTTCCACCTCATTCTCCGTCAACGATGAGCTTGGCTCATCCATGATGATAATTTTCGAATCATAGGAGACTGCCTTCGCTATCTCAACACTCTGTGCCTTGGAGACACTCAAGGTCCGTAGTAAGTCAGTCGGTGTTATGCTGCTAAGATTCAGGTCTTTCAGCAACTGATCGGTCCTTTCAAACATGGTCTGGTGGTCAACCACAGGACTCTTGGATCCCCCAATTCTCGGGAACCTACCCAACCAGATATTCTCCATCACAGAGCGGTAGGGGATGAGATGAAGTTCCTGGTGGATCATGGAAATACCCAAGGAAAGTGCTTCCTTTACGTTGTTGATTGCAACCGGCTCCCCGTTGAAGCGAATTTCTCCCTCGTCCATGGAGTATAGCCCAAAGAGGCACTTCATCAACGTGGATTTTCCTGCTCCGTTTTCGCCCATCAGAGCGTGTACCGTCCCAGGCTTTACCTTCAGGGTGACATCGTCCAGAGCCTTGACTCCAGGAAACGATTTGGAGACATGGTTCATTTCTAGTACATACATGACTTCCCTCGCCTCCCCGATTTGTATCGGGGGTGTAGTTTTCTTGAAAAAACCCTCCGGATCACTTTGCAACCCGGAGGGTATGTACTACATCTCAGCACTTACTTGAACTGCTGATAATTCTCCTTGGTAACCATCTGGTAAGGAACCCATACATACTTGCCATCAGTAATAGTGTAACCAATGGAAGCATCGGTGGGGGTGTTACCCTTTGCAAGTTCATAGGAGAGAGCAAAGGTTGCACGACCCTGGTTGACTGCATCATTGAGTACGGTACCGAGCAGGGTGCCTTCCTCGAGTGCCTGCAATGCAGGAGCAGTTGCATCAACACCAACGACGGGCATGAACTTGCCATCTTTGAAGTAACCGGCAGCCTTGAGGGCTTCGATTGCACCAAGGGCCATGTCGTCATTGTTTGCGAACACTGCCTCAATTGCATCACCCTGGCTGGCGATGAAAGCAGCCATCTTTTCCTGGCCCTTTACACGGTCCCACATGCCGGTATCTTCAGCAAGTTTCTCAACCTTGATACCTGCATCCTGCAATGCCTTGATCGAATACTCGGTTCTCAGCTCTGCATCCTGGTGTCCGGGTTCGCCTTTCAGCATTACATACTGCAGGACTCCGTCGCCATTCTTGTCCATCTTGGGATTGGCTTTCCAGTAATCAACAACCAACTGACCACTCATGGTACCGGACTCTTCTGCGCGGGCTCCCACGTAGTAAATCTTGTCCCATTTAGCCATATCTTCAGCCAAAGGCTCGCGGTTGAAGAATACTACAGGGATGTCAGCCTTCTTGGCCTTGTCGATGATGACTCCAGCAGCGGTGCGGTCAACAGGATTGATCTGCATTGCATCCATACCTTTGGTGATGAACAGGTCGACTTTCTCATTCTGAGTAGCCTGGATGTTCATGGAATCAACAACCTCGACCTTTGCATCAGTCTCTCCTGCTGCAGCGACGATTGCGTTACGAACACCGGTCATAAAGGTGTCGTCAAACTTGTAGATTGCACATCCGATTTCAATGGCTCCAGCCTCTGCCTGTCCTTGGGCAAAAACGGGAGTAACCAGAGCGAGTGCCAAGCACATGATAGCCGTAAACTTTTTCATAGAACCCTCCTAGTGGATTTTCTCTGTATCCAGTTTCACACGGCCTTGGGGAGTCGTACATGCAAATTTTTTTGGTTAATCTTGGTTTTTTTTGGATATCAGCAAATATTTCTTATATACAAGAGATTTTTTCTCCCCCAATTATAGGAAATGTACAATTTCTCAAATAACAAAGACTTATATTAATGACTCGATTGCCATAACCAGGGAGGAAGCCTCATTTTCTCCAAGATTTTCACGCTTAGAAGAGGAGCCTGGCCCAGTGCAAGCAGATTCATAGAACCGTGATTGTTCTGGTGTGAAGATCACTTCCCCACCCTCTGGAGGGAAGGCATGCATCTCAGTCCAGCCGGAGTCATGGATGTGTTTATCTAGGTAGCACTCTACCAAAAGCGTGAAGGATTCTATCGTAGGATCAGCCTTTGGATGCCAGGGCCTACCAAGATACACTGAATAATCCGGGACTCCTTCTTTCCTGAGGAACCGGCATCGGTGGAAACAGAAGCCCAATTGGTCACCAGGGGTTGAGGGAGCGGTAACATACCCCTGTCCATTTGAGAGGATTGTACAATCGGTAAAGAGAGCAAGGCCACCCCCAAAGATGAAATCGATGTTTCCTTCAATCTGGCAATTCTTGAGTAGGTGCGTACCCTCATCAAGCAACAAGGTATCCTGGTATCCAAAGAAGGCACAATCCTCCAAGATGGTGGAATCAGCCCTATCCGTGGTTCTGAAAGCAACTGCCTGTAATCCCTTCACTTTCCCAGGATCCTGTTCCACAAGATGGCGAAAGGAAGGATAGTCAAAATCATTGGCAAACGTCAGATGTTCCGCCCTGAAATTCGCTTCCTTTACCGTGCAGGTTGCAGAGGCAAAGGTTCCCATCATATCTATTCGTGCAGCATCGCTGAAGCTAATCCGTGTCTTCTCACACCCAGCTCCAACAAGGGTTACATCCGCCCGGTCAATAACTACTTTCTCGGTATAGGTACCCTTCTCAAGGGTGATAATGAGTGGCTTCCCATCTTCAGGGAATCTAACAAGAGCATCATTGATGCTGTCTTCTGGGGTGAGGGTAATCAGGTATGCTTCCATAGCTGTATCATACGATAAACACTTTGGAGTTTTAAGACGCTTATTTCTCTTTTTCCTTATACGTTAAAAGGGCTGCCGCAATGCGACAGCCCCGAAATATCGAACAATTTGCTGATACTTACATCAACGGACCAAGTTTCTCAAGGAAGCTCATGCGCTTCTTTGCATCTTCCTCGGCCTTGGCGAAGAGTGCCTCAGCATTCTCAGGATTGGTCTTGTACAACGAAGTGTAGCGAACCTCACCCTTGATGAACTCCTGGTAAGAACCAGTAGCTGCCTTGGTATCCCAGCTGAATCTCTTGCCTTCCTCGAGTGCGGGGTTGAAGCGGTAAAGCGGCCAGTAGCCAGCTTCCACTGCCTTCTTCTCCTCAACCTGGCTGAAACGCATGTTCATGCCGTGGTTGATACACGGGGAGTAACAGAAGATGATCGAAGGACCTTTCCAAGCAACTGCTTCCTGCAAAGCCTTCTGGGCATGCAAGCGGTTGGAACCAAGAGCGATGGATGCAACATAAGCATGTCCGTAGGTCATGCACATGAAGCCCATGTTCTTCTTGCCAATCTCCTTACCAGCGTTTGCGAACTTCGCAACAGCTGCAATCGGAGTTGCCTTGGAAGCCTGTCCACCGGTGTTGGAGTATACCTCGGTATCGAGTACCAGGATGTTGACGTTTCTGCCGGAGGCAACAACGTGGTCAACACCACCGTAACCGATATCATAGGCCCATCCATCTCCACCCATGATGAAGACAACCTTGTCAGCGAAGTAGTCCTTCAACTCGTCAATCTTGGCGAGTACGTCCTTCTCCTCATCACTCTTTGCAGCAGCGATTGCTTCAGGAAGTGCTGCCTTAACAGCCTTCTGTGCATCGTTGGCGGCATCGGAGGACTCATCCCAAAGTTCAAGGGACTTCTCGATGGCACTCTTGAGCGCATCGGTGGTTCCCATTGCAAGGAGCTGGTCGATGTAGATCTTCAGCTGCTCACGGTTGGAATCGACAGCAAGGCGCATACCCAAACCATACTCTGCATTGTCCTCGAAGAGGCTATTGCCCCAGGAAGGACCCTGGCCGTCACTCTGGCGGACAGTGTAAGGAGTGGTTGGGAAGGTACCACTGTAGATGGAAGAACAACCAGTTGCGTTTGCAACAATCATGCGATCGCCACAAATCTGGGAGACCATCTTGACGTAAGGAGTCTCACCACATCCGGCACAAGCACCACTGAACTCGAAGAGTGGCTGCTTGAACTGCAGACCCTTGACCGTGGTTTCCTTGGTACCATCAAGCACATCGTAGGGAAGATCTTCGAAGAACTCTGCATTGGCAATCTCACCAGCTTCACGCTCGGTTGCGATTGGGCTGAATACAAGGGACTTCTCCTTGCTTGGGCAGGTCTCAATACAGACACCACAACCCTGACAATCTTCGGTGTACACCTGAATCTTGAACTGGAGATCCTTCTCGTTCTTGGTGTTGGACTTCAGCGTCTTGAAGGTTTCTGGAGCACCTTCGAGATGCTTGGGTTCAATCTGCTTTGCTCTAATTGCTGCGTGTGGGCAGGACTGTACACACTGGTTACACTGAATACAATTCTCAGCAATCCAGTGGGGAACGAAGGGAGCAACACCACGCTTCTCGAACTTTGCAGTAGCGGTAGGCAGGCTTCCATCGAAAGACATCTTGGAAACAGGAATATCGTTGCCCTTGAGGTGCATGATGGGTTCCATGATGTCCTTTGCAAAGTCGTCAGCATCCTCAGGGATCAAGCGAGCAGGATCATAGCTCTTGGTGATCTTCTCAGGAATAGCAACCTCATGAAGAGCCTCACTGGCACCATCAACTGCTGCCCAGTTCTTCTTAACGATGTCCTCGCCCTTCTTGAGGAAGGTCTTCTTGATGTACTGCTTGACCAAATCGATGGCTTCAGTCTCAGGAAGAACCTGACTGATCTTGAAGAATGCAGCCTGCATAACGGTATTGATACGGGTACCAAGACCTGCCTTTTCTGCAATCTCAAGTGCATTGATGTTGTAGAAACGAATCTTCTTCTCGATGATCTGTTCCTGCATTTCGCGAGTCAGGTGCTCGAAAATCTCATCGGATGAGATCTGGCTATTGAGCAAGAAAACACCACCATTCTTGAGAGGAGCAAGCATGTCATAGCGACCGATGTAAGCAGGGTTGTGACATGCAACAAAGTCAGCATGGTCAATCAACCAAGGCATGGTCAGCTGGCCCTTACCAAAGCGAAGGTGACTGACGGTGATACCACCACTCTTCTTCGAATCGTAAGAGAAGTATGCCTGGGCATTAAGATCGGTGTTGTCACCAATGATCTTAATCGAGTTCTTGTTTGCACCAACAGTACCGTCAGAGCCAAGACCCCAGAACATGCAGGAAACCACACCCTCTGGAGAAACGTCAATCATGTCCTGTACAGGAATAGATCTCTTGGTTACATCGTCATTGATACCAACGGTGAAGTTGTGGAACGCCTTGCCTGCAAGGTGATCAAAGACAGCCTTTGCGTGGGAAGGAGTGAAGTCCTTGCTGGAAAGACCGTATCGTCCACCGTATACCTTGATATCGCTCTTATCCATCTGGCTGAGAGCAGTGATGATATCCTGGTAGAGGGGCTCACCGAGGGAGCCAGGCTCCTTGGTGCGGTCAAGAACTGCAAGACGTTTCACAGAAGAGGGAAGAGCTTCCAGGAAGTGCTTTGCACTGAACGGGCGATAGAGGCGAACCTTGAGAACACCGGTCTTGCCACCCTTCTTGTTGATGTATTCGCTGGCCCACTCCATGGTATCGGCACCGGAACCCATGATAACCACTACATCAGTTGCATCTTCTGCACCAACATAGTCGAAGAGGTGGTATGCCCTACCGGTAAGCTTCTCTACTTCATCCATGTACTTCTGGACCATCTCAGGTAGTACATCGTAGTACTTGTTGACAGTCTCACGACCCTGGAAGTAGACGTCTTCGTTCTGTGCTGCAACCTTCAGCCTTGGCTGTTCTGGGCGCATTGCTCTTTCACGGAAGCGGCGAATGTACTCTTCCTTGATCAACGGCTTGATGTCTTCATAAGAAATTTCCTCGACCTTCTGCAACTCGTGAGAAGTTCTGAAACCATCAAAGAAGCTGAGGAAGGGAACTTGGGACTCAAGTGTAGCCAAGTGTGCGACCAAGGCCATGTCCATGGTCTCCTGTACATTGTTTGCACAGGTCATGGCAAAGCCGGTATTGCGGCAGGACATGACGTCGGAGTGGTCACCAAAGATTGAGAGAGACTGTGCAGCAAGAGATCTTGCAGACACGTGGAAGACGGTTGGTGTCATCTCACCAGCGATCTTGTGCATGTTCGGGATCATCAGAAGCAATCCCTGGCTTGCAGTAAACGTGGTGGTCAAAGCACCAGCAGCGAGAGCACCATGAACGGCACCAGCCGCACCAGCCTCAGACTGCATCTCCATGATTTCTACCGTCTTTCCCCAAAGGTTCTTACGCCCAGTACTGGACCAAGAATCCGCGAACTCTCCCATCGGGGAGGACGGGGTGATCGGATAGATTGCGGCTACTTCACTGAAGGCATAGGCAATATGCGCGGCAGCGGTGTTTCCGTCAATAGTAACCCTTTTTTTGTTACCCATTTTGACACTCCATAATAACAGTATTTGATGTAACCCTGAGTGGGCTACCCTTTGCGCGAACAAAAAAAAATCCAACCAGATTTTTTCAGATTCCAATCTTAAACCAATAAGGAATCGTTTGCAACCTTATCCAGATTGATTTCCATTTTTACCAATCTTTAGGTTATATATCAGCTCTTTAAGTATTTATTTAGTGCAATATAACCGCACCCAAGAAGAAAACAAAGCCCTGCCGAGATACCCCAGAGCTGGCCATATCCGCTCACTGCCAGCAACAACCCCCCGCCTGTTGGGGCAATGGAGTGTCCAAGGCTGGATGCAATGGTAAGTGATGAGTTACACCTTGACCGAAGAGAGGGAGGCGCATAGGCATTCACAAACACATTGGCATTAGTTGCCATCAGAATCTCCCCAAAGGTCCAGATACATGTTGCGACCAGGAAAAGGGGAAAGACAGTACAACCAGCATACATCCCATACCCAACCACATAGAACAGCATGGCGATCGCCATGGAAGGGAGCTGTCCCAGTTTATGCGTCCATGTGGTGAGGAACGCTGTGGCCAGCAATACCGTGACGGCATTTACCGTCATCAACAATGCATAACGACTTGAACCAATCACCTCCCCATACAGAGAAGCAAACTGGAGGGGCAGGGTAAAGGTATTCTGGGCATAGGCAAGGCCGTAGAGGGCAAACAAAATAAAAAAGAGTATCAGGATGGGAGGCATCTGTAGTTTCTTGTTAGAATTAGCTGTTTCCTTGGTATAGAGGGTTTCACTCTTCGGTATTCCAAGCAGTAGCAGAAGTGTGGAGAGGAAAATCAGGAAAGAGGAGAATACAAAGAGCAACACGATCGAACGTGCATAGAGAAAGGAAGCTGCAACAGGACCAAGCGCAACCCCGATATTCGTCCCCAGATAGAGAAGACTGAACGACCTAGAAAGCTGATCACTCGGGCTGAAATCAGCAACCATGGTATTGGTGAGGGGAGAGGTCCCTCCACGGAAAGGACTGGAGAGAAGGATCAAATACGGTACCAGATGAGGAAATGAACCAAACATCACAGCACTTGCAAGATATGAGAGACTGACCACAGCCTGACAGATTACCAGAGGAGTCTTTCTTCCCCATCGGTCAGCAATATACCCACTGGAGAACTGACCAACCATGGTGGCAATAACGCTGAATGAGACAAAGAATCCCGCCTGGGCTGGAGAGAGCCCTAGTTTGCCGGTGAGAATGAGGACCAAGAGCAGCTGCACAAAATCCCCGAACCTATTGATGATTCGGATTATGAACAGAATATAAACATTCCTCTCCAGACCCCTGTACAAGGAAAAACCCGCCACAAGAGGACGGGTTATACGTGTATTTCCCATGCGCTCCCTACCCTCTAGTGAGAGTAGGGATTGCTGAATCTTTGGTCAACACTCACTATGGCCGCAAGAGAAACATTTCTTGCAACCTTCGATATTCACAAAAGTGACATTACCGCAGATCGGGCAGATATCGGGCTTCACCGAGCTACCGGAAGCAGGAAGGCCGAGGTCCAGCTGACCAACATCTTCATCCTCATCCTCCTCATCAGGAAGACGGGAGGCATCACGGTCGGAGTCGGTTGATCCGATATGCTGTTGCAGAACCTGTGCTACTGCATCAGGCAGGCTCATAACCCGGTTTCGTCCGAATCCCATGGAGCGGCCACTTCCGATCCCCGAAAGCTGGCTGATGATCGCCTGGGCACGCTGGTCTGGGGTCAGGGGAGAAGGCATGCGAAGCAGCAAGCTGATCAGTCTTCCAAGTCCCTCTGCATCGGCTGCCACATCACTTCCCACCTTTGCTACATTGATGAAAACCTCAAAAATATCACTCGGGTCCGGACCATCACAATTTACGGTTATGTAAGCTGTTCCGATCGGAGTGGCCTTTCGGTAGGTGGTTCCTCTCAGAACTGTGGAGCGTACCCGTGGCTTTGGTTCACTGGAACGGGTCACCACAGGAGCTTCCTTCTTCTCCTCTTTCTTGACCGTCAAGACCTGTGTATCACGTGACCCATCACGATAGGTGGTACCACCCTTACAACCAAGGTCATAGAGCAACTCATAGAGATTGCCTGTCTGTTCTATCGTGTACTCCTTGGGTGTATTTCCTGTCTTGGAGATAGAGGAATCGACCCACTTCTGGATTGCTGCCTGCACCTTGACATGCCCTTCAGGAGCAAGGTCCATAGCAGAGACGAAGTAGTCAGGCTTCTTCGCTCCGGGATTATCCTTTACCCAATCATCATACACCTTTACCCGCTCGATGTTCGTTCCCATCCTTCCTGTTCTCTCCCATTCCCAGAAATAGTAGGGCTCGATTCCAGTGGAGGTATTGACCATCGTTCCGGTGGTTCCAGTAGGGGCCTGCGTCAGAAGCGTGACATTCCTCAAGCCCTGCTCGCGGACTTTCTGGCGGATCTCTTCCGGCATCTGCTTCATGAAGCCGCTCTCAAGCAACTTCTCAGCGTCGAAGAGAGAGAAGCTTCCCTTCTCCTTTGCAAGATCACAACTCTCTGCATAGGCTTCAACACAGATGAACTTGTACAGCTCCTCAATAAAGGACAGGGACTCTTCGCTGCCATAGGCGAGTTCCATCTTGATCAACATATCGGCAAGGCCCATGGTCCCCAGCCCGATACGACGCTCACTCTGCTGCTGCCTCTTGTTCTCCTCGAAGAAGTAGGGGGTATCATCAATGACATCGTCAAGGAAACGGACGGCCAAACGGACGGCCCTTCCCAAATCCTTGTAATTCACGTTCTTGTTCTTCACAAACCTACTGAGGTTGATGGATCCAAGATTACAGACCCCCCAAGGAGGAAGACCCTGTTCCCCACATGGATTGGTGCTCTGGATGGAGGAGTAGTACCAGGAGTTGGACATCTTGTTGTAGCGATCGATAAAGAAAACCCCAGGTTCAGCACTTGCCCAGGCACTCTCTACAATGGCATCCCAAATCTTTCGTGCTTTCATTGTTTGGTACACCTGGACCTTATGCCCACTCTTCTTCCATTTCTCGATATCACCGTCCCACTTTTCATTATAGTCAGGGTCGGTGGTATCAGGGAAATAGGTATTCCAATCCCCATCACTGCGTACTGCATCCATGAAATCGTCGGTAATTCCAACAGAGATGTTTGCATTGGTAATCTTGCCCATTTCCCGCTTTGATTCAATGAAATCGAGAATATCGGGATGCCAGACGTTGAGAATCAACATCAAGGCACCACGACGGGAGCCACCCTGTTCAATCAGGCCGGTTACGAAGCTGAAGAGCCCGCCCCAGCTTACCGAGCCACTGGAGCGGCCGTTTACGCCCTTGACGTAGCTGTGCCGTGGCCTGAGGGATGATATGTTCATACCGACTCCCCCCCCTCGGCTCATAATTTCGGTCATCTGGCCCAAAGAGGCTATGATGCCACCACGACTGTCCTTCGGGGAAGGGATCACGTAGCAGTTGAAATAGGTTAGGTTCTGATCCGTTCCCGCACCGGTGAGAATCCTGCCTCCAGGGACAAACTTCCAGTCCTCCAGGAGCCAATTGAACTCTTTTTCCCATTGCTTTCGCACCTCCGGCTTCTCTTGGGAAGCAATACCTTTCGCTACACGAGCAAGCATCTGTGCTGGGTCGGTCTCAAGCGGCTTGTCAACATCCTCACGTTTCACGTGCAAGATAGTACCTTCATCAAGTTTGACGGTGATGGCATCTCCATCGTTCAATTCGCTTACCATCCCAATCTCTCGCTGACCAGTCTTTGGGTTGCTTACTGCAACCACAACATCCCCAACCTTCAACGTCTCTTTCTGGACATCTTTCAGTGCATAACGGTCAAGGAAAATCTTACGACCCAACGGATTCAATTCATTCTTAGCAACGCTCATGTAATCCCTCTATATATAAAATTAATTCACAATTCTTGAAGACAATCTTACCCTATCTCCTGCTAAAAAAATGAGGCAAGAGAGCGGGCCGACCCTAGTCGACCCTCATCTACCATACCATGGCGAACTGAACTTGGCAAGCGGACAATACAACATTTATAGCGCTATGTAAAGTTACATAACGCTACATATAGTGTTATATGGGTTTTATAGTAATCACGTATCATCTCTTAAATAATGCGTATTGGTGCAGACAGGATAGGCCAAATAGAGAGTCAAAAATTTCTTCTTATTCCTTGCTGGCAATACGTGAACCACCAGAGAATCACCCCCTCACAGAGGGTGGAAAACAGATGCATATTTCGTGCTCATCGAGGTGCCATGACATATGATCACATGAGAATTTTTGTCTGATGGCTAGTGCTGTTTAAAAAAATGAAGGGCCCTCGAAATTTGGAAGGCCCTCCTGATACACACCCCGAAGGGGACAATACAATCAATAGCCGAGTTGCACCATGGTATCGGCAACCTTCTTGAAGCCAGCAATATTTGCTCCCTTCACATAGTTGATATACCCATCCTCTTCCCATCCTTCCAAGATGCATGATTGATGGATTTTCCCCATAATACCCTTCAACTTCTCATCGACCTCTTCAGCACTCCAGGAGAGATGCATGGCATTCTGACTCATCTCGAGTCCACTGACAGCAACACCTCCTGCATTGGCTGCCTTACCTGGGGCATAGGGAATACGTTGCTCAATGAAGTATGTTGCTGCATCAGCCGTACAACCCATATTTGAAGTCTCAACAATATATTTGACTCCATTCGCAACGAGGGATTTTGCATCTTCCTTATCCAACTCGTTCTGGATGGCACAGGGGAACGCAAGATCAACAGGAACTTCCCAAGGCTTCTTTCCTGCAATGAATTTCGCTCCAAATCGTTCAGCATAGGGAGCAACCACATCATTGTTTGAAGAACGCAGATACTGCATGAAGGCCCACTTCTCAGGAGTACCGACCCCCTCTTCGTCATAGATATACCCATCAGGGCCACTGATCGCAACTACCTTGGCTCCCAATTCAGTCGCCTTCATGGCAGCTCCCCAAGCAACGTTCCCGAATCCACTGAGTGAAATTCGTTTCCCTTCCAAGCTATCCTGATGCGTCTCAAGCATAGCCTGTGCAAAGTACATGGTTCCATAGCCTGTTGCCTCAGGACGGACCAGAGAACCACCAAAGCCAAGGCCCTTACCGGTCAGAACGCCCGTATTCTCTCCCCTGATACGCTTATACTGTCCATAGAGAAAACCAATCTCACGAGCTCCTACCCCAATATCCCCAGCAGGTACGTCTGTCTCAGGACCGATATATTTCTGTAACTCAGTCATGAAAGAACGACAGAATCGGAGAATTTCGCTATCGCTCTTGCCACGTGGATTGAAATCACTGCCTCCCTTACCGCCACCCATGGGAAGCGTGGTAAGGCTATTCTTCAGTGTCTGTTCAAAACCAAGGAACTTCAATGTCCCCAGGGTAACACTGGAGTGGAAACGGAGACCTCCCTTATAGGGTCCGATTGCATTATTGAATTGAACACGATATCCACGATTTACTTGAAGATTTCCTTCATCATCCTCCCACTCGACTCGAAAGGTGTATACCCGGTCGGGTTCGGTCATTCTCTCGAGAATCCGATGCTTTTCATAGACAGGATTCTCATTGACCACGTCGAGGACACTTTCCACCACCTCGCTGACTGCCTGGATGAACTCAGGTTCCGCGGGATTCTTTCTCTCCAGTTCTTTCATTACTGATTCAAGGGTATACATACCTAGATTATTCTCCTTGGTCTGTGCTGCAACACGCTGTTGCTTGTCCAAAAAGCGTAAACCCGCTATATCGATATGTCAACGTCGAATTGCGAAAAACATGATTATATTTTTTATATTTACCCTATCGTACAAAAATATACATAAAAATTGAATTTTCAATCAATTTTATGAATACACTGAAACAATATGCAAACTTCGTCTCTCATGATAAAATACCTGCTATGTATACACTTGACCCAACTTGGTTGCCATTCAGCAACCTGATGCTGAAACATATCTACAACGTGCTGCTCATCTGCAACGACTATGACCGTTTCCTTCTTGAGGAAGACGGACGGGTTGAGGAAGAGTTATACCTCGAATACACCCAGCTTGGGCTGAACAACCCACCAAAGTTCACCCATACCAGCACCGCGGAAGAAGCGCTGAATCTCTTGAGCCAGAGGTCTTTTGACCTGGTTGTCACCATGCTCGACCTCGGGACCGACTCTGTTGAACAGTTGGCTACAACCATCAAGAAAAGCAATCCGCAGATGCCGGTTATCGCACTTTCCCCTTCCTCAAGCCACAAGAGAAATAAGATGATCAAGGGATCAGACTGTAAGGATATCGACTATTTCTTCTACTGGCAGGGTGATCCCACCATCTTCCTTGCCATGATCAAGCTGGTAGAGGATAGGATGAACCTTGACCATGATACCCAGGAAGCAGATGTACAGCTAATCATCCTGGTAGAGGACTCAGTACGGTTCTACTCATCCTACCTTCCCATGATGTACACCACCTTGATCCAACAGAATCGCTCAGCCATCCTTGAAGCACTGAACAACTGGGGAAAAACCCTCAGGATGCGTGGAAGACCGAAGATTGCGCTTGCCAGGACCTATGAGGAGGCCCAGGATCTCTATACCAAGTATCAACACAATATCTTGGGGATCATATCCGACATGTCCTACCTCAAGGAGGGTGATCAGGACAAGTATGCAGGCCTGTCCCTCACCAAAATGGTTCATGCAAAAGACCCTGAGATTCCAATACTCATCCAAAGCAGTGACAACACTGCCCAGGAGATGGCAGAGGACGCAGGAGCGTATTTCCTCTGGAAAAACAATTCAGCACTTCTTTTTGAACTGAATAAATTCATGACAAAGCACTACGGATTCGGCCCCTTTATCTTCCGAGATCCCGATACGATGGAGGAGATCGCCCGCGCAGAGACCATGCGCGACCTGCAGAGGGTCCTTCCCAAGGTTCCGACAAAAAGCTTCGCTTTCCACTCCAGGAGAAATGATTTCTCACGGTGGCTCAGGGCACAGAGCCTTTACGCCATTGCAGCAAGGATCAAGGATTTGAAAATCCCCGCCAACGGGGATGAAAAGGTAGTACAGCAACAGATGACGGAAATCATCCGCAACTACCGCAAGGAGAGAACCAAGGGAGTTATTGCCCAATTCAGCAGGAACAACTATGACGAAACGCTCTTCTTCAGCCGAATCGGAGGGGGATCCCTGGGAGGAAAGGGACGAGGGCTTGCCTTCATCGACATGGTATTACGTGCAGCAAAGCTTCCAGAGAAATACCCTGATGTATACCTCTCCATCCCTCGAACGGTGGTTGTTACCACCGACCAGTTCACCCAGTTCCTCGAGGAAAATGATCTCAACGATATCGCCTCAGGTGATATTCCTGATGATACCTTGCTTAAAATATTCCTCTCAAAACCATTGAGCAATGAGCTGGTCCTGAACCTCTCGGAAATCATCCAGGTCATCCATCAGCCGATTTGCGTGCGCTCTTCCAGCCTTCTGGAGGACTCCCACTTCCAACCGTTCGCCGGGGTATATGAAACATGCATGCTTCCCAACCAAGGGTCTGACGAGGCGAGGCTCCAGGAGCTCTGTGATGCGGTACGCGCGGTCTGGGCTTCCACCTTCTTCCGTAGTGCAAAGGAGTACCTCAAGGCAACCGAGCATATGCTCGAGGATGAAAAGATGGCTGTCATCATCCAGCAGGTCATAGGGAGCGACCATGGTCCTTACTGGTATCCAAACATCAGTGGGGTTGCCCGATCCCTCAACTACTATCCCCTGGGAGGAGAGAAACCTGAGGATGGGGTTGGCATGCTCAGCTTTGGCTTCGGTAAATCGGTGGTGGACAATGGCTCTGCCCTGCGATTCAGCCCTACACACCCAAAACGGCCAGCCCAGTTCCTGGGGGGCAACCAGACAAGCAGCCAGAACACCTTCTACGCCCTGAATATGAAAAGTGGGTACCATCCACTTGAGGAAGGGGGGCTTGAGAACCTGGAACTGCTCAATTTCCGTGAATCCTGGGCTTATCCCGATGCCATCAGATACATTGCAAGTACCTACGACTTGGCAAGCGGCATGCTGAGCGAGTCTGTCAGGACTGAAGGGGAGAAGGTGATCACCTTCAACGGAATCCTTAAGTATGACGCCTTCCCCCTAGCCGCCATCGTCAGGGATGTCCTTCAGTTGGGTACAGAGGCAATGGGAAAACCTGTAGAAATTGAATTTGCAGTAAACCTGAACCGTGCAGCCCCAAAGATGAGGGAGTTCAGCCTTCTCCAGATTCGCCCGATTGCAGCAGGCAATGAGGAGAGCGATGTCTCAATCAGCAACCATGAACGGGAGAGTGCTGCCATCCATTCCCATGTGGTGATGGGAAACGGCAAAATTGACCATGTACAGGACATCATCTACTTGAAAATCGACCAGTTCACGGCCTCCTCGATGAAAGGCATGGCAAAGGAACTGGACAAACTCAATGCAGCAATGGTTATTGCAGAGAAAGACTATGTATTGGTGGTAGCAGGAAGATTGGGCAGCTGTGACCCATGGCTGGGTATCCCCGTGACTTGGTCACAGATATCCAGGAGCAAGGTTATTGTTGAGACAGGGTTACAGGGATTCCAGGTTGAACCAAGCCAAGGAACCCACTTCTTCCAGAACATGACAAGCTTGGGGTGTCTCTACCTGACCATCAACCCGGCCTATCGATCTGGTTCAATGCGGTACGAGAAACTCAAGACCCTCCAGATTGTCTCAGAGACAGAACACTTCATTCATGCAAGAAGCGAAAAGCCTTTAACCATTAAGGTCAACGGCTTCGATGGAGAGGGAGTAGTACTGGTCGATTAGTGCTCTGGATGGGTCTCCTTATAGGCCCAGACCCAAATTGCAGTATGAGAACGCACTGCCTCCACTGCCTTTTCACCATCTCTATCCATAATTGCCTGATGCAATTGTTGATGCACCTCATCAACACCCTCGTGGATAGGGTTGATGGTTTTGGTAAACAAATCAATCACAAAGGTGTAGATGTTTTCAACAATACTGTTATGGGAAAATCGAGCAAGCAAGCGATGATAATGCAAGTCCAAGGCACCTGCTTTCTGGGCAGATGCCTGATCTTTTGTGAGCTCCTTTTGGAACTCTTTCATTGATTGATCGAGCAAAGCCAATTCCTCATCGCTCGCAGACTCAATGACCAATTTGACGATACCCTCTTCCAGCAACTGCCTGACCTGGGTCAATGATTTGTAATCACGGTCCTGGACAAGGATCTGAAACAGTTGTGGATCGAATAGACGCTTGTTTGATGCGCTGGAAACAAATGTTCCATGTCCCTGCTTGATCTCAATCACCCCATAGGCTGAGAGAATCTTCAAGGCTTCACGTACCGTGCCACGCCCAACCTTCAGGCTCTCGGCAAGGGAGATTTCATTGGGAATCATATCCCCGGGAGAAAGCTTCTGGTCGATCAAGAGTTCCTTGATCTTCTCTATCACCCATTCAACCGCTGATGGACGGCCTTCGCGTACCCTGAACATGTCTTCCATGGAAATGAATCCCCCTGCATACAGCACTGTATCATACCAAGAGCCCTTGATGAAAGCAAGGAATCATCAATCCTTGTAATCATCCCTCGAGGGAGAGAAACACTCAATCAGTTCAGTATCTTCAAGTATCTTGGAGCCATGGGGATCCATGGAAGCAAAATAGTATGCATCTCCTGCATGAAGGTCCAAAACCTCGCCATCTCCCTTGATGAAATGGATATGCCCCTTTACCACGAACCCATTCTGGCTTTCAGGGTGGGTATGCATCTCAAGCGTGGACCCTTTCTCAAGGTAGAAATAACAGATCATGCTGTCCTTGTCATAGCTCAAGGTAACCCGCTCAATTCCTTTCGCCCTCTCCACTCTCTTGTCAGTATGCAAATTCCCTCTATGTTTCTTCTCGTCCATTATTTGTTTCCCCTTCTCTCAGCTATCAAGGCAAGCAAGGCATTCCATCCCTTCTGGAAAGAGGTACGGAACAACTCAACCCCGCCATAATCGTAGTACTCATCAACATTCATCCCATCAGTCTCAAGGGCTCTCTGGTAATCAGGGAGCTCCTTACAGAGCCTCTGGATCTGCTGCTCATCGAGCGTACTGTCTATCCGGTCAACCACTTCCTTGTCTTGTTCAATCAACACCTCGGCAGTTCCCTTCCAGTTGATGGTGATGCTCAAATCCCCACCCACCAGCTCAGTGAAGTCCTCAAGTTTTCTGGCACCTCCACCAATCATGATTCCTGGATACCCTCTATCCTTCATCATCTCATACTCTTTCTTTGCGATGGAGAGACCAGCATATCTGGACAACTCCTCATCAATGGAAAGCTGTTGCTCCTTGATGACACGCTTGAAATGATCGTCCAGGATACCGGTAATATGTGTGACATAGAAAGGAGGTGTGTTTCCACTCTTCTGGCTCACCTCCTGATAGGCTTCACAAATGGAAATGGTCTGACTCAGGCTCATAACCTCTGTTGCCATCGTGGGGATATTATGTTCCACCATGGTGCTTATTGCCTCGATACCCCACTTGGTTACCGGTATCTTGATACAGATATTCTCAGCAATCTCATAGTTCTCCAACCCTTCCTTTACAATCAAGCGGGTATCTGTCTCAGCAAACGGGTCACCCTGGATGGTAACCAGCCCCTCTGTGCCACCACTGGCCCTATAGAGGGGGAGGAACAAATCTGCAAGACGGCCGACCATCATCTGCTGAACCTTGGAGGCAAGCACGGAGTCATCCTTCTCATAGGGGAGCAGGAGGTCAATCATCCGCCTCACTACACGCATATCCTCTTCAGATTCAAAGAGCTTCGAAACATAACTCGGATTGGTGGTGCAACCAATTGCACCTTCTTCTATCGCCCGCTTGGCTTGTTCCATGGTTGGGTTGTTGATCCAGAAACGAGTTTCGGTTTGTTGATGCACACGGTGAAAATACGTAGATTTCATACACACCTCTAATTGAATAGTAATGACGGTAGCCACAGGGAGATCTGTGGGACATAAGTGAGAACCACCAATGCCACCAGGAGGGAGAACAGGTATGGCATGACTGCCTTGAATACCTTCCCCACCGGAAGCTTCACGATTGGACTGAGCATATACACACTCATGCCAACGGGAGGGGTGATCATTCCAATCATCAGGTTGAATACCATCACCAAGCCGAAATGGACAGGATTAACACCACTGGCCATCAGAGGCGGCAACAGAATCGGGGTCAGAATCATAATCGCAGCAGTGGACTCCAGGAACATTCCTGCAATAAGGAGAATTACATTGGCAAGAATCAAGAGTACTACCGGATTGTCAGAAATACCAAGCATCAATGCCGATACCTGCTGAGGAAGCTGTTCTACCGTCAACACCCAGGCAAAGATGGCAGCAGAGGCAACGATAAACAGTACACTTGCCGTTGATTGCAATGTCTCCTTGCATGTCTTGATAAACGATGCAAAGCTGAGCTCCTTGTATATTGCACTCAATACCAATGCATAGGCGACAGCAATTGCAGCAACTTCAGTCGGACTGAACAGGCCAGAGAGCATCCCACCCATCATGATCAATGGCATGAACATGGAGGGAAGCCCTCTCTTTACAATAGTAAGAACCTCCCTTGCCGAATACTTGTTCTCCACTCCCTTGGGATAGTTGTACCGCCGGGCAAAGAAGGCCACTTGGACCATCAAGGCAATGGCAATAATCAGTGCAGGCAGAATCCCTGCAATCAGGAGTTGCATAGAGGAAGTCTCAGCGGCAGCCGCATAGATGATCAGGGGGATGGAAGGAGGGAAGATCGGGCCGATTACTGCAGAGGCTGCGGTAATGGCAGCAGCATGCGTCTTCGGGTACTTCTGTTTCTCCATTGCCTCCAGCTCGATGTTCCCCAGTCCCCCAACATCAGCAAGGGCAGCGCCAGAAATTCCACTGAAAATCAAAGAAGCAACAATATTTACCTGGGCCAAGCCACCTTTCAAGCGGCCGACCAACAATTTTGCAAACTCAAACAACCGTTCAGTAATACCCGAACTATTCATCAATCCTGCCGCCAGAATAAACAAGGGAACAGCAAGCATGGGAAATGAATTGAGACTGGTAACCATTCTTTGAATCAACTGACTGGGAGGAATATTTGCCACAATCAGATACAAGGCAGAGGGAATTCCCATGCTCACAGCAATAGGAAGCCCAGTGGTCAGCAAGACCAGAAACAGGAGTACCACCATGGAACCGCTCATTGGAGACCCTCCCTCTTACGAAGCGTAATAATTACACCAGCTAGGGAAAAGATGCACATGGCAAGCACTCCCAGTGTGATGGGTATGTAAAACACCACATTAGGCATTGCGAGAGCCGGAGTTCGTACATTCCAATTGAATTCCATGATAGTCACGATGGCATTAAGCACATACAGACCAAAGACCATAACCAGAAGCTGGGTAATGGCTGAAAACCAACGCTTCACGTTTTCCGGCAGGTATAATACCACGATATCAACGATGATTTGTTGGTTTTTCCAGGTCAACACTGGTATCATCAGGAACACCAATGAGACCAAGGAAAACCGAGCAAGCTCTTCCAACTGTATCGACCCTGAATTGAATATATTTCTCATGACAATCTGAATAAGCACTGAAAGGAACAGCATCAACAAGAAGAGGATGCCGAGCAGCTCATACAGACCAGCCATCTTTTTCAAGAACCTTTGCATAGGAGTATTCCTTGTATTAGAAGACATGTGTGGAAGCAGGAGATCATCCTGCCTCCACCACTGAAAACACTACTACTTGATTGCGTGGATCATCTCGTAGTACTTGCCCCAAGCTTCACCAAAGCGTTCATCAACGACTTTGCTGACGGAAGAACGGAACTCATCAACTTTCAGGCCATCAGCTGCTGTAATGATGGTCATACCCTTGTCCTTGAGAGTCTGGACGTCCTTGGCCTCATTCTCCTGTACATAGTTGGATGCCCAGTCACGTGTTTCACGAGCAACTTCTCTGAAGATCTGCTTATGATCGTCACTCAGGGACTGCCATACCTTCTCGTTGATCACTACAGGTTCACTACCCATGATATGGTCGGTCATCATGGCATACTTCTGTACTTCATAGATGTTGCTGGTTACCAGTGTACTTACTGGGTTCTCCTGTCCATCGGCAACACCGGTGGAGAGGGCAACGGGAACTTCTGACCAATCGATGGGAACTGCTACCGCACCCATACCTTCCACTGCTGCAAGATAGATGGGGGAAGGAATGGCCCGAATCTTCTTTCCAGCCAAGTCAGCTGGGGAGTAGACAGGGAAGTTTGCAGTCAACTCACGGGTACCGAAGTAGAAGGAGTAGAGAATCCTGACGTTTCTGGTATCGATCAACTTCTGGTTCAACTCCATGAGTGCCGGACTGGTCTCAGGATCAGTTGCCTTGAGCAGGTGGTCAACATCCCGATAGAGGTATGGGGTGTCAAACAGACCCAGGTCATTAAGCAACGGCTGCAATCCGCCATAGGTGTTATGGTGTAGCGCAATAGAACCCATGGAAACAGCTTCCGCCATCTCACTAATGGATCCCAGCTGACTTGCCGGATACACTTCAATCTTGATGGCCCCACCGGTCTTCTCTGCTACCTTATCAGCAAAGTAGGTTGCCTGCAGTCCATTCGGGCTGGAGGCCGGATTCATGTGAGCATACCGCAATACCAATGGATTCTCAGAGGTCGGACCACTCTTTTCTGCTTGCCCCTGTGCAAACAGAGCCGTTGCCAACAAGGTGACAAGCACCAGTACAACAATCTTCTTTTTCATGTGTTTCTATCTCCTTTTGTTTCTATCCTCAGGTAATCCTAAGGAATTATGCCTTTGTATGTTTGATGGCTTTCTTGGCTCCCTCGATAATATCCTCTACAGACATACCGTAGGCATCAAGCAGCTCATCAGGAAAGCCGGACTCACCGTACACATCCTGCAATCCCAGTCGTACCAAGTAGGCAGGGTTTCCCTCTGCAATCACCTCTGCAATTGCACTACCGAGACCATTGATGATGGTATGGTCCTCAATAGTAACCGCACATCCAGTCTTTTCAAGAATAGATGCAATTCCCACTTGATCTAATGGTTTGATGGTTGCAACCTCCACAACCTTCACGCCGATCCCCTGTTCCTTCAACTGTCTTGCAGCCTCTATGACGCGATTAGTAACAAATCCATGGCAGAATAACGCCACATCATTTCCTTCATCAACAATGGTACGTACCTTACCCAAGGGAAAAGGTGTTCCATCGGGGAAGACTTTCTCTTCCCGACCACTGCCGATCCGAATATATACCGGTCCATCGATATCAGCACTTGCCAGCATCGCTTGATAGACCTGGTTTCCATCTGCAGGACAGAGAATGGTGAAATTAGGCATCGTTCTGAGAATTCCCACATCCTCAATAAACTGGTGGGAGACCCCTTCCCTGTTTCCTCCATGCAAGCCACCGTTGGCACCAACAAAGCGGACTTTCAGTGCGGGATAGGAGACAAATGTCCGCATCTGTTCACAAGCGCGCATCGTCAAGAACCCTGCGTAGGTACAGATGTAGGGCAACAGGCCACTGGAAGCAAGACCACTGGAAACACCCACCCCGTTCTGCTCGGATATCCCAAGTTCAATGACACGATCAGGATATGCTTCCAAGAATGGTTCACCCTTCACGACCTTCAGAGAGTCAGTGGAAACAAATACAATATCATCACGCTCTTTTGCCAAATGCATCAGAGCGTCTCTAAATCCAATTCTCGTGCTGTCAACACTACTCATAGCACACCTCCCAGTTCCTTCATGGCAATACGGTATTCTTCATCGGTATAGACCCGTTTATGCCAGGAGTTTTCTCCCACCATGAAGGAAACACCGTTTCCCTTGACCGTCTTGCAGATGATTGCCGAAGGTCTCTCAGTTTCTGCTTTGGCGTTCTCAACCGCTTGTAAAATCTGGGAAATATCATGCCCGTCAATGCTCTGGGTATACCAACCGAAGGCTTTCCACTTATCCTCAATAGGATAGGGACCCGATACTTCACCGACTGTCCCTCCACTCTGGTAGTTGTTGTTGTCTATGAATACCGTCAGATTTGCTGCCTTCTGATGGCTTGCAGCCATTGCTGCTTCCCAGAGCATTCCTTCCCCAAGCTCACCATCCCCGGTGATTACATACACCCGATTTGTTTGCTTCTGGATTCGAGCGGCCAAGGCCATGCCCAGTCCAATGGAGACTCCGTTTCCGAGCGAACCTGTGGTTGCATCAAGACCTTTAGTCTTTGGTGCATAGGGATGTCCCTGTAACTTGGAATGTAGGTATCGCAGGGTATAGAGGTCGTCTACCGGGAAATAACCCCGCCTGGCGAGGGCAGCATACAATACAGGACAAGCGTGTCCCTTGGAGAGTACAAAGCGATCACGATCGCTCTTATCAGGGTTGGATGGGTCAATATTCATCACCTCAAAGTAGAGGGCGGTAATAATATCTGCAACTGAAAAACTCGGACTGGGATGGCCATCCTTTGTTCGGTAAACCATCTCAACGACATCTCTTCTCAGTTGCAAAGACATCGTTTGCAAAGCTTCAAGATCCATGGGTTCCTCCTTCTACAACAGTCCCTTGATCTGCTCAACACCAAGGCGAGGACTGCTGAGCACCGTCTTGCCGGTAAGATCGGCAAGTGGCTTTTCCATTCTTGCCATCGAGCCCTGTGCAAGAAGAATCACATCACAGGAATCAGCTACCCGTTTTGCCGTCTCTGCAATCAGTCGGTCATGGGTTTCTGCATCCCCAGCAGTAATGGCAGGGAAAGCTCCCTCGGCCAATGCACTGATGGTCCTGATTGATTTCCCTGCCTCCTGTGCACACCTCTGAAGCAATCGGATGGTTGGATCCAAGGTGGTTGGAAGGGTGGCCAGGACGGCGATTGAATCAGTGAGCTCTATCGCCCGGCGAGCCATCGGCTCATCTATTCTTATAATTGGGATGGGAAAGAAATCCCGTGCACCGTAGACAGCATCCCCGATTGAGGAGCAAGTGTTGAGAATCAGCTCAGCACCCGAGGCACAAGCAATCTCATAGTAACCATAGAGCCTTCTCTTCACAGCCTTGGTCATCCCCCCGGCCTCGATGATGTCAGCAATCATGCTGTCATCGAGTATGTTCATCACCTTGTAGTCACCAAGGGTCTCTTTCATCAGATCCGACAGTGGTTTTACCAAGGCAGCTCCAGTATAGATTGCGGCAATCGTGTGTTCAGCCATGAATACTCCTCCCAATTCCTATAACATCATACATCATACATATGAAGAATAAGACGCATTTCCCAATCTGTCAAGAAACAATGATGCAGACTTTATTGGGATAGAAATTCAGGACCCCGGAAAGGAGCCCTGATACAAGCTATGAATGAAGGTTATTGGTTAATAGGGACCACGGATATGCTGGGCAACCTGCTCCTCGTAGAATTTCCCCAACTGTGCATGCAACTCAGCTGAGAGAGGAGGAAGATCAGAGATTGCGGCATTGTCCAGCACCTGTGATGGCCGGCTGGCACCAGGAATCACCACAGAGACAGCATCAAAGTCGAGAATCCAGCGCAGTGCCATCTGGGCAAGGGTCATCCCCTCAGGCTTCATAGTTTTGATCTCCTCAGCCAATTCAACGCCCTTCTCAAAAGGAACACCTGCAAAGGTCTCACCAACATTGAATGAAGCTCCATCGCGATTGAAGTTACGGTGGTCGCTCTCATCAAAGGTGGTATTTTTCGTCATCTTTCCCGAGAGGAGTCCACTTGCCAACGGGACACGGGCAATGATGGAAACCTCTTTTTCCTTGGCCTTGCCGAAGAGATCGGTGATCAGTTTCTGCCTGAACATGTTGAAGATAACCTGCAGAGAGGCAATTCCCTCCTCTTTCAGGCAGATCAATCCCTCTTCCACGGACTCAACACTTGCGCCAAAATCGGCAATCTTTCCTTGCTTTTTCAGATCTCTCAGGACATCAAAGACAGCCCCATCAGCTAGGACATCCTGGGGGATACAGTGCAACTGGATCAAATCCAAGCGTTCAACTCCCAAGCGGGAGAGTGATGCATCTGTGTGGCGAATCATTGCCTCAGGAGTGAAATTCCCAGGCCAACCTGGATCTCCACCGCGTCCCAATTTAGTAGCAACAAAGAAGGAGTCACGTTGGGATTTAAGAAATTTTCCAATGAACTTCTCGCTCCTTCCGTCTCCATACACGTCAGCAGTATCAAAAAAGGTAATACCTGCATCAGAGGCGGTCTGGAGGATTTTCATGGCTGTCTCATCCTCAACGGTACCCCATGATCCACCGATCTGCCAGGTTCCCAATCCAACCTCGGAAACCATGGTCTTATTCGTACCAAACGGTCTTTTCTTCATACTAGATCCTCCATTTTCTGTGTATCTCTCTTCATTTTAGGAAGCTCCCATACAAAAAGCAAGGAATTCCTGCCTTAGAGCTGAGAGAGGAATGCATCCCATAAGGTATCTTGCGGGGGATCGGCAACAATGGTTATCTCTTCTTTGCGTACCGGATGAACAAAGGAGATGGATCTTGCATGAAGACAGATACCCCCATCAGGGTTGGAACGGGGAAAACCATACTTGAGGTCTCCCTTGATATGCAGGCCAATTGCAGCAAGCTGCGCCCTGATCTGGTGATGTCTACCGGTATGCAGCAATACCTCAAGGAGGAAGTAGGTTTTGCTTGCAGCGATAAGACGGTAATCCATCTTCGCAAGCTTCCCTTTCTGTCTCTCTACAGGAAGCGCAACACTCTTATTCGCCTTCGTATCGCGGATGATATAGTGAAGCAAGGTACCCTCTGTATCATTGGGAACCTTATCCACAATCGCCCAATAGGTCTTCTTCACGGTATTGCCCTTGAACAGCTCATTCATCCTGACCAGAGCCTTCTCTGTCTTGGCAAAAATCACCAAACCACTGGTTGGACGGTCCAAGCGATGAGGAATGCCCAGATAGACATTTCCCTTCTTTTCATAGGTGACCTTCAGATACTCTTTGACAAGGTCTGCGAGTGTTTTATCTCCTGTCTTGTCTCCTTGTACCAACTCACCACCACGCTTGTTCACCACGATCAAGTGGTTGTCCTCATACAGGATCCGACCTTCAAGTTGCTCCATTATTCCCTCTCCATCTCATCATCGAAGAGCGACGGTTCCCGCTGGTCTTCGTGTACCACTTCCTTTACTGCCCTGAGCCGTATGGAAGCCACTTCCTTGACAGCCAGGCGAACCCCGTTTGCTTTTACCCCTTTAGGTTTGTAATCGGAGAAGTAGAATTTCTCCTCCAGAATCCTGAGTCCTGGTTTTTTCTTATAGGTAAGATTCATCTCAGCATTTTCGAAAGTGGACAGCTTGACTATCTTGAAGTTCCCTTCCGGTACCAGAGGGTAGAGCTTCTTCAGCTGGTAGCTCGTAATCTGACACCGTTTGATGAAGAGGTACTTGTAGGTTTTCTCCTGGTAAATGACCGTAAAGACAATCTTGGCAAGCTCGTCCTTGTCAGCAAGCCCGCAATAGAGCATCCCTTTCCCGACAAATTCCTTCTCAGGTGCATCAATCACCTGATAATTACCATCCTTGCGAATTACCAGGATACGGTCAAAGGGACTTACATCGAATAGGGTATTTCCTTTCTTTACATCATAGCCAAGATATCCGGCGGCAGCATCGTAGCGAAGGGGCAGATTGCGTTCAGCGACCTCTTTCACATCGACCATATCAAACTTCTTGATCGTACTCTTACGCTTATGCTCCTCATCGGACATGAGCTCTTTCAACTCTGCAATGAACGAGAGCGCATAGCCGGTAAGATCTGCAAGTTTCTTCTCAATCGCTGCAAGCTGATCGTTGATCGACTCAATCTCCTGATGGTTCTTCTCAATGTCAAACAAGCTGATGCGTCGGATGGGTATCTTGAGCAGACGTTCAACATCCTCACCATCAAGCGGGCGGAGCAGTTCTTCTGTAAACGGCTTGAACCCACTGACAACCGCTTTGTTCACATCCTCAGCACTCTTTTTCTGTTCAATACGTTTATAGATCCGCTCTTCAATGAAGATTCTTTCCAGGGTCCTGTAGTGGAGCTTGTCCAACAGATGACCCTTCTCCAACTTCAACTCTGCTTCAAGGACATCAACCAAGTGATGCGCATGGAAATCCAGTATCTCATGCACCCCCATGATTGTAGGAGTATTATCCCTGATCACAAGTGGATTGACTGAGAGCTTCGTCTCACATGCCGTATAGGCGTATAAGGCATCCACAATTTCCTTTGAATAGGTGTTTCGGGCAAGGCTGATCTCGATGTTCACCTTCTCGGCGGTATAGTCAGTAATGGAGCTGATCTTCAGCTTCCCCTTCTTGGCTGCATCTTCGACCGAGCGGATCATCATCTCACTGGTGGTCCCATAGGGGAGTTCCTCAATGATTATTCGTTTTGGATCCTTGGTGTTCAGTTTTGCCCTGATGGATACCGAACCCCGTCCATCGTTATAGTCATCAACATCAACGATGCCCCCTCCTGGGAAATCGGGGTAGAGTTCGTATGACTCTCCCCGTAATGAGGCTGCCATTCCGTCAAACACCTCAATCGGGTTATGGGGAAGAATATAGGTACTCATACCTACAGCAATACCACTAACTCCTTGTATGAGGACTACAGGAATCTTGGCTGGGAATGCTACAGGTTCCTTGTTCCTTCCATCATAGGATTCCACAAACTCGGTAAGCTCAGGATTATACAACACCTTCTTGGCAAACGGGAGAAGACGGCATTCGATGTATCGTGCCGCAGCAGCCCTGTCCCCGGTCAAGATATTTCCGTAGTTACCCTGTCGCTCAATAAACAAGTCACAGTTGGCAAGGTTTACCAAGGCTTCGTAGATGGAAGAATCCCCATGTGGGTGATAGCGCATCGCCCACCCTACTACGTTTGCAACCTTGTGAAACTTACCGTCATCCATCTCAAACAGCGTATGGATGATTCTCCTCTGTACAGGCTTGAATCCATCCACAAGATCGGGGATTGCCCTCTCCTTGATGACATAGCTTGCGTATTCCAGGAAGTTCTCTTTGAAAATTGCGTGTGCCTGGGTCATCAGATCAAATTCTCCATAATGAATTCGCGTCGTTCGGGCGTATTGCTGCCCATATAGAACTCCATGGTTTTATGCATCTCATTCATTCCAGCAATGGAGACAGGAAGCAGACGCATATCCTCCCCGATGAATTGTCCGAACTCCTTCGGGTCTATCTCTCCAAGCCCTTTGAACCGGGTCACTTCAGCATTTCTTATCTGGCTTGTGGCGTGGTTCCGCTCCTTCTCACTGTAACAGTATACCGTTTGTGTCTTATTTCGTACACGGAACAACGGAGTCTCCAGGATATAGAGACGACCGGCGAGCACCAGATCCTCAAAATAGGTCAGGAAATAGGTCATCAACAGGTTACGAATATGGAAACCATCAGTATCAGCATCGGTAGCAATGATAACTTTTCCGTACCGTAGTCCTTCCACTCCGTTCTCTACACCAAGAGCCACCATCATATTATAGAGCTCGGCGTTCTTGTATATTTCCGTTTTCTTCTTCCCAAACACGTTGACTATCTTCCCTCTGAGGCTGAATACCGCCTGGGTCATGACATCACGTGTCTTGGTAATCGTTCCGCTTGCACTATCTCCCTCGGTGAGGAAGATCATGGAGTTATCACACGCTTCCTGGTGGGCATTGCTTTGCCCCAGGTGATACTTGCAATCCTTGAGCTTGGGAATATTCAGGCTGACCTTCTTGGCCGACTCCCTTGCACCCTTCTTTACCTCATTCAGCTCTTTGCGAAGTTTCTCGTTGTTAAGGATTTTCTGGTTGATTTTCTCGGCTTCTGTGGTGTTTTTCAACAGGAAGTCGACAATGGCGTCCTTTACCTCATTGACAATCCAGGTCCGGATCTCGGTATTGCTGAGTTTGTTCTTCGTCTGGGATTCAAATACCGGTTCCTTGATCTTGACAGCAATGGCTCCAACCACCCCTTCCCTCACATCCTGTGGCGCCCAGTTCTTCTTGAAATACTCGTTTATACCTTTGAGAATACCCTCTTTGAATGCACTCTGATGGGTTCCCCCATCGGTGGTATGCTGGCCATTCACATAGGAGAAGTAGTTCTCACCATACGAACCGGTTACATGGGTCAAGGAAAACTCAAGCTGCTTGCTCTGGTAGTGGATGATCGAGTAGAGACTTTCCGTGCCCACCTCTTTATCCAGAAGATCATACAGGCCATTGGATGATTTATAGGCACGATTATTGTAATTGATTGTGAGTCCTGTATTCAGATAGGCATAGCTCCAGATCCTGGAGATGACAAAATCCTCATTATAGGAGTACTCACCAAACAGTTCCGGGTCAGGGGTGAAGAGTACTTCCGTACCATCGGCTTCCTCTGACTTACCAGTCTTTTCACTGATCAGTATTCCTTTCTCAAAGATTGCAGTACTGTATTTCCCTTCACGATAACTGGTAACCCGAAAATGCGAGGAGAGAGCATTCACTGCCTTGGTACCAACACCATTAAGGCCAACAGAGAACTGGAAGACATCGTCACTATACTTTGCACCGGTATTGATGATTGAGACACAGTCGACCACTTTCCCAAGGGGAATACCGCGGCCGAAGTCTCTCACCGACACCTCGCTCTCTTTCAGGCGGATGACGATGCGGCTACCATAGCCCATGATGAACTCGTCGATACTGTTATCCACCACCTCCTTGAGAAGGATGTAGATACCATCATCGACATGGGTACCGTTTCCCAACCGCCCGATATACATACCGGGACGTTTTCGAATATGTTCCAACGCGCTGAGCGTAAGGATTTTCGATTCATCATATGTTGTCTTCGCCATGACTGTGCATTATAACAGAATTCTACAATGATGGCAAAATAGTCACCAGAATAAATCTCTTGCAGGATGACAGGTCAGTGCACTACCCTGTGAATATGAACAACATCCTCTTGGTTTATCTTGTCATCTCTTTTGCTCACCTCAGCTTCCGCTCGGAAGGATACCAATTTCTTGGAAATTTGACAAAAGTTTTGTTGATGCCAACCCTGATGCTATTTCTCATGCAACAGGGGGACTATCCCCTGCTTCTTGCTGCGCTTCTCTTTGCCACCATCGGGGATGCCTTGTTGACCAAAGGGAATCAAGGTACCCTGTTTCTCTGGGGTATGGCTAGTTTTGCAGTGTGCCACATCTTCTACGGCATCCATGTTCTATCGTTGGGAGTGGACTGGATTCTTACAGCCATTGCCTTTGCAGGCCTTATGATTCCCTATAGCCTGTTGTATCGTCTGATCGGGAAGCAGAAGGGGTCTGCCAAATACCTCGCATATACTATGCTGCTTTTCCTGCTTGCTTCCCTGTTGGCCGGCCTTGCCTCATTACCCTGCATCATAGGAATATTACTGTTCATAATAAGCGATACCATGATCGGTATGGACAGTCTTGCAATGAAACACGTAAATGATACCAGTATAATGGGAAGTTACATCCTCGCCCAACTCTTACTGGTTCTTGGATTCACCGCTCTGTAGGAGAATAAAATGAAACCTCATCACACGCACCAAACTCGCCAGCCCCTCCATAAGAAAAAGGAAGGACTGGCTGCCGGATCCCTTGTCTTTGTGGGAGATGGACAGCCCGAGGCGACCAGAATTCGCACTCACCTCTACTCAGCAGGGTCGTATGAGGTGGCAGAAGGGTTTTTACTACCGAAAGAGAACCAACATTGTTGGGTACAAATCAGTGGACTGTCCAATATCATGTCCATCGTCGAGGTTGCAAAGGCTTTTTCCCTTTCAACCCTCAGCCTTGAAGATGTATTCTCCACAGATCAACGCCTGAAACTCGACAGCTATGAGCAGTATCTTGCCATCACGCTGAGAATTCTTCCAACGGAAACCACCGAAGACCAGCAGCTCTCACTCTTCCTAGGAAAGCATTGGGTGCTCTCCATCACAGAGTATGCAAGTGAGGTATTCCTCCCTGCCATACGTCAGTTGGAAGATCCCCAGACCAAATTGCAGGGAGGAGATAGCAGCGTGCTCTTCCATACACTCATCGACCGGGTTGTTGACCAATACCTGGTGAGAGCTGATGAACTGGAAAATGAGACCGATGAGTTGGAACAGCTTGTGATTACTTCGCCGAGTTCCACCGATGCACCTACCATCCACAGGCATAAGGCGAAGATTCTCTCGCTGAGGAGGATGACCAGCCCCCTGAAAGATATCCTCGCCACCATGATCAGAGTGGAACACCCCTTTCTGGATAAGAATACCAAGATATTGCTCACCGACATCCAAGACCATGCTCTCTGGCTTGCTGAAGAGTGTGAGATGCTCAGGGAAACAGTCAGCAGTATCATGGAAGTCTATCTCTCCAGCCTCGATACAAAAATGAACTCCATCATGAAAGTACTGACAATTATCAGCACCATATTCATCCCCTTGACCTTTCTGACCGGTCTCTATGGGATGAATTTCTCATACATGCCCCTTGCAACCTATAGGTGGGGGTTCTATGGAATGTTGGTGTGTTGTATGCTGGTGGTCTTCGCGATGGCATACTATTTCTGGAGGAAACGCTGGTGGTAACATCCCCTCTCACCCACATATCTATTGAGACACTTGCCCAAGTCCTGAATGAGGCCTTCAGCAACTATGAGGTTCCCATCCATATGAACGAGGCACAACTGAAAGCACATCTTCATGCCCTTGGATACTCCCCTGAAGACTCCATCGGCCTATTTGATGGCAGCACACTGGTGGGGTTCATCCTGGTCGCAATCAGGGGAACATACGCATATGATGCTGGAACGGGTATTATTCCTTCCTATCAAGGGAAAGGATATGCCCACCAATTGATCGATGTCACGCTTGCACATATCAAGCAACGTGGTTTCACCTCCTTCTTCCTGGAAGTTATCGACACAAATGAACGAGCAAAGAAATTGTATCTGAGTCACGGGTTTACCATCACGAGAAGCCTACTTTGCTACCAAATCAAGAAAGAGATGCTGGAAGGCACATCCTCTGTCCAGTTGCAGAAACAGGAGCGCATCAATATCCCTTCTGGAGACTGTATTCCCAGCTGGCAGAACAGCGATGCATGTATTAGCCGTGGGGGATTTACCGCCTATGACATTGTGCATGACTCTGTCAAACGCGGGGTTATTTGCTTCAATCACACTAAAGGTTCAATAGCCCAAATCTATATTGAACCACAATACCGAAGGCAAGGATTCGCCAAACAGGCCATCATTGCAGCAAAAAACTGTACAGAAACGCCAACACTGGGAATCCTGAATATTTCAGAGGATTGTGTGGAGATCAATGGTCTATTGACCCACATGGGATTCTCCCTTCTCCTTACCCAGAGTGAGATGGTCTACACCCTATAAACCAAGGCATTTTGCTCGGAAAACCTTTTTCCTTCCCTCCTGGTCTATTCCACTTGTCTGGTGGGTGAAACTGTTGCTATACTGACTTCATTATGGAAGACCCGTTACCTAGTATGGGGTGCTCAATTGAACACCCGTTTTGTTTGTCAGTGGCTGGGAGGTGTACATGCACGTACAACTAACCGCCATCATCATCCTGTTGATCCTCTCTGGAGTCTTTTCTGCCACAGAGACGGCATTTACCTCACTCTCTTTTGTGCAACTCAAAATTCTGGACAACCGCAAGAAACGTGCGGCTAAATTGGTGTATAAACTTAGCCAGAAGCCTGAAGAGCTCATCACGACCGTTCTGGTGGGAAACAATGTAGTGAATATCACGGTATCATCCCTGGTCACCACGTTCTCCATCGAGTTCTTTTCCAGTCAGCCAGTTGGGTATGCTACCGGTTTACTTACCCTGGTTATCCTCATTTTTGGCGAAATCACACCGAAGCAATTAGCACTCACCCATAACATGAAAATTGCTGTTTTCATGGCATATCCATTGCGTTTCCTCGAAATAGTACTGTTTCCTGTGGTCTGGTTGCTCAGGCATTTCTCTGCGATTATCACCAGATTCTTTGCCTCCCACGCTGAACCGACCATCACCACTGAAGGGGTGATGCATATGGTCGACGCAGCCGAGGATGTCGGTCTGGTGGATCGCTATGAATCGGATCTCATGCAAAGGGCAATCCATTTCAGTGAAACCCAGGTAAGAACCATCATGACCCATAGGACCAATGTATTTTGCATCAGTGACGAGCTCACCATCCGTGATGCATTCCCTTCCATTGTAAAAGCGGGATTCAGTCGTATCCCCGTTTTTCATGGAAGTCCGGAGAACATCATCGGTATTGTACTGGTTCGTGACATTCTTCGCACGCAGCTGAAAAAACAGATGGGACGCCCGATCTCTTCCATTATCCGAGAACCAATTTTTGTCCCGGAACAAATGCATCTTGATGATGTCTTTTTCCGCTTCAAGAAAGCCAAGCTCCAGCAAGCAATCGTTCTGGATGAGTATGGTGGGTTCAGCGGTGTGGTCACCATGGAGGATGTAGCCGAGCAACTGTTTGGAGAGCTCTATGATGAGCATGAACGGAGGTATCCTGACCGTATCGTGGAGAGGGAGAAAAACCCGGGCACGTTCCTTGTTATGGCAGATACACCATTCCAGCAACTAGTGGATGAACTGGACCTCGATACCGATGCATGCAAGCAGAAAACCAGTACGGTTGCTGCATACCTGCTTGACCAGATCGGGAACATACCCGATCAGGGGGATGTGGTACAGTCACAGCTCGGTACCTTCAGAATCATCTCCATGAAGGGAAACAGGATGGAAGCAGTGGAATTTTCTCCCACTGTGGATGATGGAACCCTCTGAGAAATGCTTTCATGCGTTGACTGAACAGCACTCCAAAGGTATGATTGCTCCCATGAGCAAATATCCCTTCAGTGAAATTGAGACAAAATGGCAAAAATACTGGGAAGACAACCAGAGTTTTGCCGTAACCGAGGACGAGAGCGTACCAGCCGATAAGCGTGTGTACGTTTTGGACATGTTCCCCTACCCATCCGGGGCAGGGTTGCACGTGGGACACCCAGAAGGGTACACCGCAACCGACATCTACTGCCGTTACCTACGTATGAACGGCTACAACGTCCTGCATCCGATGGGATTCGACTCATTCGGGCTACCTGCTGAGAACTATGCGATCAAGACAGGCACCCATCCCAAGGTAACCACAGAGAAGAACATCGAGAACTTCCGAAAGCAGATCAAACGTCTGGGTTTCAGCTACGACTGGAATCGGGAAGTCTCTACCCATACAAGTGAATACTACCGCTGGACGCAGTGGATTTTCCTCCAGCTCTACAAGCAAGGACTGGCATATGAGTCCCATACCCCGATCAACTGGTGTGACAATTGCAAGACCGGCTTGGCTAATGAAGAGGTGAAGGACGGAAAGTGTGAACGTTGCGGAACTACGGTTGTACGTAAAAGCATCCGCCAGTGGGTTCTCAAGATTACTGAATATGCAGACAAGCTGCTCGCTGATCTGGACAGTGTAAACTGGCCCGAATCAGTGAAGCTCATGCAGCAAAACTGGATTGGAAGAAGTGAGGGTGCCTCAGTCGTCTTCCAGATTGATGGGATGGACGACAGCCTTGAAGTATATACCACCCGCCCTGACACACTCTTTGGAGCCACCTACATGGTTGTCGCCCCAGAACACCCCTTGGTAGACAAACTTACCAGCGGGGAGCAAAAGCGTGTGGTGGAGGAGTACCTTGAAGCCACTGCCAGAAAGAGTGACCTCGAGAGAACTGATCTGGCAAAGGACAAGACCGGTGTTTTCAGTGGCAGTTATGCGATCAACCCAGTAAATGGCATGAAGATCCCCATCTGGATTGCTGATTATGTATTGATCAGCTACGGCACGGGTGCCATCATGGCGGTTCCCGCCCATGATACCCGTGACTGGGAATTTGCTAAGAAATTCAATCTCCCGATCATTGAAGTACTCAAGAGTGCTGTTGATGTACAGGAAGAAGCATGGACTGAGGATGGAATCCACGTAAACAGTGACTTCCTCGATGGCCTCAACAAAGAAGACGCCATCAACACCATGATTGCCTGGCTGGAAGAGAGGAAAGTGGGTACCAAGTCCGTAAACTACAAGTTACGTGACTGGATCTTCAGTCGTCAGCGGTACTGGGGAGAACCAATTCCCTTGGTACACTGCCCAACTTGCGGAACAGTCCCCATTCCAGAAGATCAGCTACCACTGCTGCTGCCCGAGGTGTCCAGCTATGAACCAAGCGGTACTGGTGAAAGCCCACTTGCCAAAATTGACAGTTGGGTACATACCACCTGTCCGGTTTGTGGTGGAGCAGCAAAACGAGAAACCAATACCATGCCCCAGTGGGCAGGCTCCTGCTGGTATTACCTGCGCTATCTTGACCCAAACAATGAAACAGAGTTTGTAAGCAAGGAAAAGGAACAGTATTGGATGCCGGTAGACCTCTATGTCGGAGGAGCTGAGCATGCAGTACTGCACCTGCTCTACGCCCGTTTCTGGCACAAGGTTCTCTTTGACCTGGGATTGGTTTCCACCAGTGAGCCATTCAAACGGCTGGTCAACCAGGGAATGATTACCAGCTACGCGTATCAGAGACCGGACAAGAGCCTTGTCCCAACCGATATGGTGGAAGAAGTCGAGACCGACGTCTTTGTCGAGAAGGAGACTGGGCAGAAACTCGAGCGAGTCATTGCCAAGATGTCCAAGAGCCTGAAGAACGTCATCAACCCTGATGAGATTATCCAGGAATTTGGTGCCGACTCCATGCGCATGTATGAGATGTTCATGGGCCCCCTTGAGGTTTCAAAGCCATGGGCAACCACAGGTTTGAACGGTATCTATCGATTCCTGGACAGGGTTTGGAGACTCTTTGAGGAGAGAACCGTCACTGATGATGAGCCCTCCAAGGAATTGAACAAGACCCTGCATAAGACCATCAAGAAGGTAACCCACGATACAGCAACACTGAACTTCAATACGGCCATCAGCCAGATGATGGTATTGGTCAACGAGCTATACAAGGTCGACGAGTTCCCCAGTGCGGTAGCCGAGACCTTGGTAAAACTCCTTGGCCCGTATGTACCACACATTGCTGAAGAACTCTGGGAGAAACTCGGCAACAAGGAGAGTCTCACCAAGGTGAGTTGGCCTACCTTTGAGGAGAAGCTGACCATCGATGATGAGATTGAGATGGTGTTCCAGGTCAACGGAAAGGTCCGAGACAAACAGACTGTCTCTAAAGGCATGGACAAGGCTTCAGCGCTTGCAATGGCCAAAGAGAGCGAGAAGATCCAGCAGTGGATTGAAGGAAAGACCATTGTCAAGGAGATTGTGGTTCCAGATAAATTGGTGAATATTGTAGTTCGCTAGCATGGCAGGAGGCTTTAAAGCCTCCTGTTTTTTTACAACTCAACAGAGAGATCAAGAATAATGGTACTTGTTAGATGCATTTCCTCTTCCCGCAAGGAACGAGAGAGAAGGGCTTTTAGCGAACAGAGGCGGTAGGTCCTTCTCTGTTGATTACTTGCCTCGTATTCGGCACAAAAGCCACCATTTAATTGCCTGCCATCTTCTCTGACCATTTGATATAACACTGAATTGATACCATCCGTGAGAGGGGAGTAGGTTATTGAGACGCTTCCCTTTCCACGATGTTTCGCTTGAACATACAATTCAGCGATAAACACTTCTTTTGGAGAATTGCGTTCATTAGCCGCAACCAGGACAAATGCTACGTCTGTGGGGGAAGTGTCTTGCAAGGAAATGGCTGCGCTAAGGGGATGAAACAGAACCATACAAACAACGAAACAGATACCAAAACGAATTGCTTGGTTGCACCTGGAGAGATTAAGGCATTGAATCCATCGTCTCATATCATACCTATGTCAGTTGTATCGAGATATTTCATCTAATTCTATACTCATAAACATGCATAAAACTATCTATATCAATTTAATAGAATAGATTAGTACATAAATATCTTATGACATACTATCCCTAACCGAGCACTTTGGCAAGGCCGCCTTTGCTCGTTTCTCTATAGAGGGAAGGAAGTGCTTGCCCAGTCTCCATCATTACCTCAATGACACTGTCGAAAGAGACTTTATGGCGCCCATCACCAAGCAGGGCATAGGTGCAATGGTCGATGGAACGCATGGTAGCAAGAGCATTTCGCTCAATGCATGGAATCTGTACAAGACCACGCATTGGATCACAGGTAAGACCAAGATGATGCTCGAGCCCCATCTCTGCAGCATACTCTATCTGGAATATGGAGCCACCAAGAAGCTGTGTAGCAGCAGCTCCAGCCATGGCACAGGCAACCCCTATCTCTCCTTGGCAACCAACCTCCGCCCCACTGATCGATCCATTGGTCTTTATCACATTGCCAATAATCCCAGCGGTAAGAAGCGCACGCAATATACGTATCTTGGGGAACTTATACTGTTTAGCCAGGTAGTATAAAACCCCAGGGAGAACCCCACAACTTCCACAGGTTGGGGCTGTGACAATCTTCCCCCCACCAGCATTCTCCTCACTGACTGCAAGAGCGTAGCTGATGGCAAATGCAGGATTTCCCATTGCAGCGGTGAACTCACCAGCTTTGGAGTTGAATTGGCTTGCCTTTCTTGGAAGCTTCAAGCCCCCAGGAAGCACTCCCTCTGCATTCACTCCACGCTCGATTGCATCGCACATCACACCCCAGATTTCATCCATGTAGGTAAGAATGTCCGAATCCTCGAACTGGAGAGCAAACTCCCAGATCTGCATACCTTCATCTGCGCAATAGTTCAGGATCTGGCGCATTTTGGAATATGCCTTGGGATAGACTTCTGCAGCCTGGTCAGCATCTTCGCCTTCCAGAACAATTTTTCCGCCTCCCACACTGTAGTAGGTATTCTCAAAGATGACTTCACCTGTATCAGAGAGAGAACGGATTGTAAGTGCATTCGGGTGGAAAGGTTTCTCAATTTCTGGATACCAGACAATCTCAACATCTTTTCCCGCGGAGAAAAACACCTCTCGCAAGGCTTTATCGGTCAAGTGTCCCTTCCCGGTAGCAGCCAAACTTCCGTACAAATCAGCCTCAAAACGCTGACAGTCAGCATGCAGGGAGAGGAAGTGTTGTGCCGCAGAGCGCGGGCCCATGGTATGACTACTCGAGGGGCCATACCCAATTCTGTAGAGTTCACGCAAGGATTCCATGTCCAAACTCTACTGGTTTATACTAAAAATGGGAAGCTCTTTTACCAGGGAGGCGCTTTTGAGAGACTACTCAAGTATTCACCCTTCTCAAGATCCACATAGAGTGAGAGACAGAGGGAACCCTCCCTATTGAGGAAACGTTGCAACCCACCCTCCAGTTCCAAGGAAAAAGCTTCCCCCCATTTATTCCAAAAAGGTTTCTGGCTTTGCCGCTCGGGAACCCAATAGCCGGATGGTATATCAGATACAACTACCTCTAGTTTCTCATAGTGTCTCAGATCAGGGGGAATTCCCTCCCCGTTGAGCAAGGAAACCACCAGAGCATTCCCGTCAAGAAGGGTTGCATCCCCTACCTCATCGACCAGAAAGGTTCCATTGATATGCTCCACTGCCTCAGGATTGAACTGATAGGAATCAAGAAGCAGTTTTGCAAGCTCTCCTTGTTCCTGGCTAAGTGTTACAGTATCGTCTGCTCCCGGATGGTAGAAACCACCATAAGGATGCAGAAAGGAGAGAGGATAGGCACAGAAAACAATCAAGGAATCCCTTGGTACAGTGAGCGTGATACTCCTCTGCCCCTCTATAAGATGTATGGAACTGCGAGTCCCCTCCCCATCTGTATACACCAAGGTATGCCACAGTGGACGATGGGAGGCTTCCCCCCAAGGATGGGAATCCTGCAATGTGACTGTTATTCGTTGTTCGTGTAAAACATTTGCCTCACATCCAATACAGAGTATGAGAAGGAGGCAACAAATTACTACTCTCACACCTTATAAGCATTACAAGAGACCTTCTTGCTTCAGCTGTCTTCGATACTGCTCTCTCCAAGTTACGAAGAGAAGTTTCACTTCTTCACTTGTATAATCTGCATAGGTCCAGGGAAAGCTTTGGAACTGCTTGTTTGCATACAGCAATGTGAGTTCAGCATAGATGCCATCAGATAATGGAATACGGTGGGCACGATTTTTGGTAGTGGCAAGAACGAGATTGGCCTGACTCAGTAATCCGGGATCAAGATTGACTCTCCTCCCCCCATCCTTGGTAAATTCCGCCTCCAATGCATTGGTCTCTCGTTTGATCGTAGATAGCTGGGACGGATCGATGAGATGGGCAAAGCTCAGATAAAACCGCAAGGGTTTTCCTCCCATCTCATCGTCATAGTAATCGGTAAAGGCAAAGGAACGGGGCTCTGTGCTATCCATGAGAGGCCCATACCGCGCAACAAGGTGCTCCTTCACGAGAGGAATCATTTCCTGCTGTGAAACCAACACCCCCATCACCAGCCGATGAGGCAGGAAACCCTGCTCCCTACCCATGTCAAAGTGTGCTGGAATAGGTCCCCAGGACCCGAATCGAGTGGCAAATGCCACCAAGCTCTTCAAGTGCAACCTTGAATGCACCTGCCTCTCCAAGTTCCGTCTCCACGAAGAAGGAGTACTCCCATGGCTTTCCAGGGATAGGACGGCTTTCCAGTTTTTTCATATTCAAGCCATGCTTGGTAAGAACCAGAAGGGCTTGGAAGAGAGATCCTGGGCGATCGGGAACAGTGAACCGTAAGGAAGCACGATTGACCTGGCTGGCAGAGCGGAACACACTGCTTCGCTCTTCACGGCAAATAATGTAGAATCGGGTATAGTTGCTGGAGTTGCTTTCGATAGCCTCGTCAAGGACCTCAAGTCCATGTACCTTGGCCGCAGGAAGGCCGGCAATGGCGGCTTTATGAGTATCACCACACTCTTTTACATAGGCGACTGCACCAGCGGTGTCGAAGAAGGGTATTGCCTTGGCATGTGCCATCTCCTTTGCAAGATAGTCAGTACACTGTGCAAGCCCCTGCGGGTGGGAGTAGATCTCATTGATTTCCTCCTTCTTGGCCCCATGGAGTGCAATAAGGTTGTGAATTATCCTTATTTGCTGCTCTCCCACAACCTCGATACCTGGATGTCTATCCAGAAGGTCCAGATTTTCATACAGCGTACCACCCAAGGTATTCTCCATGGGAATCATGCCATAGGAAGCTTTGCCTTCCATGACTGCCTCAAAGACATCTGCAAAACCTGTACATGGAAGAACCTTGGTACTTTCATCAAAGGCTCGCTGGATTGCAAGCTCGCTGTAAGCTCCTCTCTCTCCTTGGAAGGCCACCACCAACTGGTCCTTCTCCAAAACCTGTTCCTTTGTATGGGAAACCGTAATGGAGGCAAGGCGGGGAATACGTTCCAATGATTTTCCCACCACTGAACTCAATGCCTGGATGTCACGCATCAACTTCTCAAACTGGGAAGGATAGAGGGATTGTGGACCATCACTGAAGGCTTTCTCAGGATGATTGTGTACTTCAACGATCAAACCAGAGGCTCCACTGGCAACCAATGCCAGGCTCATCGAGGAAACCATATCCCTCACCCCTGTTGCATGGCTTGGATCGCCGATGACCGGCAAGTGGGTCATCTTCTGCACCATGGGGATTGCTGAGATATCGAGGGTATTCCTTGTAGCCCGTTCATAGGTACGAATTCCTCGTTCGCACAAAACCACCTGGTCGGTACCGCTGCTCATCAGGTATTCTGCAGCCATCAGCCACTCCTCAATGGTGGCGCAAAGTCCTCGCTTCAGGAGAACCGGCATGCCGGTCTTGCCTACAGCCTTGAGGAGTTCAAAATTCTGCATATTCCTTGCCCCAATCTGGAACATGTCAATGTACTTTGCCATCATTGGTGCATCAGAAGGGTTCACAATTTCACTGGTTATCGGCATACCGAACGTTTCACCAGCTTCCTTGAGGTACTGCAGTCCCTCTTCTCCCAAACCCTGGAAGGCATAGGGGCTGGTTCTTGGCTTGAATGCGCCTCCCCTGAGAATAACAGCACCCGCTTCTCGTACTGACTCAGCAATGCTCATGATCTGCTCACGTGATTCTATTGCACAGGGGCCGGCAAAAATGGCAATACGGTTTCCACCAATCTTCACTTTGCCAACGGACACAATGGTGTCCTCTTTCTTCAGTTCCCGGGAAGCGAGTTTATACGGTTTGCTGATGGGTACCACACTGGCCACTCCCTCAAGCATCTCCACTTCCCTGATATCAACAGTACTTTGGCCCACCGCACCAAAAACAGTTTCTTCCTGCCCAATGATTTCTTTGACGGTGTAGCCCTTTTCAACAAGGAAGGATCTGATTGCTTCCTTCTGTTTGTCCCCAATGTTCTTTTGCAGTACGATTATCATGAAAATACGCTAGAGTGTAATAGTAAAAAGGTCAAGTAATCATTGCCTATTTTGCCTTTCCATGGTAGGAGAATGCCTATGAATGATGCATATTGGGATTCAGTTTTTACACTATTCAAACAAGCAATCGAGAAGGAAGGTGGTATCCTACCCTCAGTTTCGGTAATTGCAGAGAGGGAAAATGACCCATTTCGGGTGCTTATAGCTACCCTCATTTCATTGAGAACCAAGGATGAAGTAACCCTCGATGCAAGCACAAGACTCTTTGCGCTCGCGAAGGCCCCAGAGAGTATGCTGAGCCTCAGTGAAGAGGAAATCCAGAAAGCTATCTACCCATCAGGGTTCTATAAAACCAAAGCAAAGAATATCAGGACCATCAGTAGAATACTCCTTGAACAATATGGGGGAGTTGTCCCAAATGACCAGGAAGCGCTGCTCTCCCTCCCTGGGGTAGGTATTAAAACCGCAAACCTCACCCTCAATCTGGGATTCCAGGTTGAGGCCATCTGCGTGGATTGTCATGTCCACCAGATTGCAAATCGGATGGGATGGGTGGAAACAAAAACCCCTGAGCAGACAGAGAAAGATCTTATGGGTATCATGCCAAGGAGATTCTGGATTCCTCTTAATGAACTATTGGTGCGATATGGACAGCTCATATGTACACCAATCAGCCCCTTCTGCAGCAAATGCCCTGAGGAGGAACGCTGCCCGAAGATGGGTGTGAAGCGTAGTCGTTAAAACACTTCCCTGACAATCTTGGCTACCCTGTCTGCCTTTCCTAGGGTGTAGAAATGCACACCGGGAACATCATGGGCGAGCAGATCCTTTGATTGCTTGATGCACCAATATTCTCCAATCTCCCTGATTTCAGCGAGCTTCGTTGCACCATTCAACAGAGAAACGAGCTCATCGGGGAAATCAACATGGAACGTCTGGGGAATGGTGGCAAGATCTCGCTTGCTGCCAATGGGCTTGATACCTGGAATGATGGGCACAGTAATGCCTTCCTTTCTGCAGTCATCAACAAAGCGGTAGTACACACTATTGTCGAAGAACATCTGGGTGACAATATACTGGGCACCACTGTCCACCTTCTTCTTCAACATCTGAATATCATAGGTGAGATTTGGAGCTTCCCCATGCTTCTCCGGGTAGCCTGCAACGCCAGTGCAGAAATGGGTTTTTTGAGCATTCTGGAGCTGCTCATCAAGATATATACCCTCGTTGAGACGAGCAATCTGGGTTACCAGGTCACTTGAATGATCATACCCGCCTTTTACCGGCACGAACCGCTTCACCCCATTTGGAGGATCTCCTCTCAGGGCAAGGATATTCTCGATACCCAGGAAATTGAGCTCCACCAAGGCATCCTCAAGCTGGTCAGCATCCATCCCTCCACAGATCAGGTGTGCTACCACAGGAATACCGAAGGTGTATTGGATCAAGGCTGAGAGAGCGACAGTCCCAGGACGCTTGTGCACGGTACGCCGTTCCAGGAGCCCATCTTCCCGCTCCACGTAGACCACTTCCTGCTGGTGGTTGGTCACATTGATGTAGGCTGGATCAAATTCACTAAGTGTGCGAACAGATTCCAGAAGGGTTTGGACATCTCCGCCCTTCAAGGGTGGGACCAGTTCAAAGGTAAACAGGGGTTTCTTTGCCTCATTGAGGATGTCGATTACTTGCATGGCTTCAGTATTCCATACCACTGAGGAGCGTGGCAAGCATCTGCCTATCTATACTTTTCCGCTTTGCATAGAGGGAGAGCTGTTCTTCACTGACATGCTTGAGGGCAAAATACCGAAGATTCTCCCCTCCTATCAGCATCCCACATACAGAGGAGGGAGGATCCATGGCAAAACTTTCGGTAAGCTGTACCCCGATTCTCCCGGTCGCATCAAGCAAACTGAAGAGGGTCCCCTTCTCACTATGGTCATTCCAAGAAGGATATCCCGGGGCTGGACGAAGGTAGGAGGGGAGGCGCTCTCCCCACATGGAGACAATCAACTGTTGCGCTTTCTCTGCAAGTGCTTCGGCAAGGCGGTCGGCGAGAAGTTTAATAGAGAGGTGTCGCATGGTATCTCCCCGCTCCTCCAGCTCCTTGAGATAGGGAGCCAAGAAAAGGGAACTGGTAGTCACAAACAACCCAACAGTGTCCTCCTTTGCAATCATATCAGCAATACAGAGGCCACTCTTTTCATCACGCAGGAAGTAGAAGGTCTTTTCACCTACCTGTACCGCCAATCGATCGCTCTTGGCAGGAAACACCCCATAAACAATCTTACATCCACTTTCGAAGAGAAGTCGGATTTTCTCCTCATCCAGAAGCGCTTTCGCTTGTTTGATGAGTCTTACGCCTTCTTCGCTGGAAGGAGGAACCTTCCATGCAGCGCAGTACATATTCCAGTTGATGAGCTCCAGCAAATCAGAGAGAGGGATGTCTTCAAGCGTGCTCACCCCATAGTTTTTTGCATTCGTTCCCACGCGCTTTTGCTCACTGCTTTCCAAGGAGGAAGCATATCCAACAGCAACAGAGGAATGCTTCACCTCTTTTGCATCCTGATGGTCCTCCCTGAGTTGGCGATAGCGCTCATCTACTTCATGAAAAAATGTGAGGCGGTTGGAACCTACCACCTCATTGGCCGCCAAGGCCATGGCAGAAGCATCCTTTGTCTGAATGACAGGATTCGAGTATCGTACCGAAAGCTTCACCGCTGTATGCAACTCACTCGTGGTTGCCCCTCCCACAAAGATGGGGATGGTGGAGCCCCTCTCCTCGAATAGGGAGATGACTCCCTCCATCTCCTTCAAGGATGGTGTGATCAAACCACTGAGACCGACGATGTCTGCCTGGTATTTGATGGCTGCATCATAAATATCGGCAGACGGGACCATCACCCCAAGGTCGATGACTTCAAAGCCATTGCATGTGAGAATGAGCGCAACAATATTTTTGCCGATATCATGCACATCGCCCTTGACCGTAGCAAGGACAGCAAGCTTCTTTTGATTCCCTGTTTCATGCAAGTTCTTCTCTAAATAGGCAGTAATACGTGGCTGGAGGATATCAACCGCAATCTTCATCGTCCTCGCACTCCGCACCACCTGAGGAAGAAACAGCTTCCCCTTTCCGAAGAGACGCCCCACCTCCTTCATGCCATCCATCAAGGGGCCTTCCACCAAGGAGAGAGGATTCTCTTCTTCCACTGCCTCCAAGTCCTGGGAAAGATAGGTATGGTCCCCAGAGACCACTGCATCATAGAGACGTTCAGAAGCACTTCGCTCAGCTCGAGGAGCCGTCTTCTTCTTGGGAGTATCCTCACTCTGCATGGTCAAGGCAAGATTGATGAGTTCAGCCCTGATATCTGCCAGATCACCACCCTCTGCCATCAGTGCCTGTTCAATGGTGGAACGAACTTCCTTGTTCAATGTCTGAACATCAATGAGGCTTGCAGGATTGATGATTGCCATATCAAGGTCAGCCAGCTCCAACAAGAGGGCATGCATAGCGGAACGAAGTGCATCATTTCCACGAAAAGAGAAAGAAAGATTACTCACTCCTCCGCTGGTATGGCAACGCGGATAGAGCCGCTTAAGTTCCCGGGTGGCAAGAATGAAATCTCGGGCATAGGTATCGTGCTCTTCGATACCGGTGGCAATAGAGAGAACATTGGCATCGAAGATAATATCTTCATCCCTGATCCCTGCCTGACTAAGCAGGGAATAGCTCCTCTTTGCTATGGCAATCTTACGTTCATAGGTAGCAGCCTGTCCCTCCTCATCAAACAACATGACCACCATTGCATGACCGTAGCGGGCAATATGCTTGGCATGGGAAATGAAGGTTTCTTCACCCTCTTTCAAACTGATTGAGTTAACGATCCCCCGTCCTTGGACCTCTCCCAGTGCAGAGGAGACAACCTCCCAATCTGAGGAGTCGATCATGATTGCTGCCTTTGCCACTGAGGGGTCACTTGCGATATGGCGAAGGAAGTTCTTCATACTCTTCTCTGCATCAAGCATGGATGCATCCATACAGAGATCCAAGACAGAAGAGCCATGGGCTACTTGCTCCCGGGCAATCTGAAGCGCCTCTTCCCACTTTTCTTCCTTGATCAGTCGGGCAAACTTTCTCGAACCTGCCACATTGGTTCTCTCTCCAACCAACAGCAGTTCACCCTCTATCTCCTGCACAACATCCATCCCACTCAAGGCAAGGGAAGAAGCTATCGAAGGCAGCTGACGAACCACAGCCTGAGTAGAGGCTTCCTTTAATGCCTTGATATGAACGGGGGTGGTACCACAACATCCGCCGAGAATGTTCAGATACCCTTTTTGCATGGCAGGGGCAAGATCTTTTGCCATCTGCTGTGCCTGCAGCTGATAATTTCCTTCCTTATCCGGGAAACCTGCATTGGGATGGGCACTGACATAGAAGGGGCAGAGCCCAGAGAGTTTCTCGATAAGAGGAAGCATCTCATTTGGCCCGGTGGAACAGTTGAGTCCGAGGCTGAAAAGAGGAAAGGGAGCAAGGCTTGCCACAAAGGCCTCAAGAGTCTGCCCACTGAGCGTCCTTCCACTCTGGTCACTGAAGGTTACACTTACCATCAGAGGAATGGTTCTCTGTTGTGCTTCCATCTCCTGAAGACATGCAATGATGGCACTTTTTGCCACCAAGGTATCGAAGACCGTCTCTATGAGGAGGAGGTCTACCCCTCCTTGCAGCAGCGAACGAACTTGTTCACGGTACATCGTGAGGAAAGAGGAAAAGTCTTTTTGTCGATATGCTGGGTCTTCTACCTTCTCAGAGAAGGAGAGCGAACGGTTGGTAGGACCAAGAACCCCTGCAACGAAGGCATATCCGTCATGGGTTGCTTCATAGTCTGCTGCTGCCTCACGTGCAATTTCACAGGCAGCGAGGTTGATAGGTTCCACTTCTCCTGATAGACCATACTCTGCAAGGTTGAATGCATTCGCGCAGAAGGTGTTTGTCTCGATGATGTCAGCACCAGAGGATAAGTACTCTTGGTGAATCTGATAAATGACATCACCCCTGCTGAGGTTGAGAAGTTCATTGCAGCCAGGAGCCGAAATATCTTCCAAGGTATAATCCTCGGCCTGTAAACCTTGCTTCTGGATCATGGTACCCATAGCCCCATCCAGGAGCACGATTCTCTTTTCAAGCAACACCTGCAAGTATTCTTTTCTATTCATGTCAGGTACCTACCTCCAAATGGCCACCCACGGCCAACGTGTCTTCAAAAACTACTACAGCGGAGAGGACCTCTTCCTGCCTTGTAAGCGCTTCGCATACCTTCCTCACATCCGCTTTCCCGGAGACACGGTTGCAGTATGCAGTCGCATACGCATCCGCAAGGGCAGCATCTTTGCATGCAACCATAACAGCATCAGCCCTACCGAAACTTATTGAGTGTCCAATTTTTCCTGAGCTGGTACAGACTCCCATCGGGCCATACGAAGGATCAACTATAATGGAAAGCTTCCCTGAAAGTGTACTAGTTGGGGCAAAGAGCTTCACGGGAAGAGGTTTTAGGACATCAATATATAAATCACCACCATTCTCAACAACAATCTCCGAGAGACCAAACTGTTCCTTGAGATGCCTTCCAAGGCGCTCGGCGATTGCCCCCGCTACACTGGAAAAAGGGCCAGTGCCTGAACGATTACCTGCATCAAACATACTCTTTAAAAGAGCAGGCAAGGCTCCCTTCGGTTGCAGGGGAACAAAGCTGGTAAACAGATTGGGATCCCCATATTCAAGAAGCTCCCTTCTCAGTCGTCTTAAAAGGGTTGTCGTTTCAGCCTGTAGGGAGTTCTTATCGGCAGGCCCCTGGAACCCAATCCAAACATCACTCTCCCCAATAGAAAGGGAGAATGAAGAGAAACGGGTAGACCCCATGCTCTGGCGATAAGCTCTCCTCTGATACAATTCTATGCCTCCCGTTCGTGTGATACCTCAAACAGGCGCATTGGGCAGGCATGGACACAGAGCCCACACACAACACAATGTGATACATCAAATTGCAGCTTTGCCTCAGAATCCATCCATAAGGCACCGGAGGAACAGACAGCCGTGCAAGCACCGCAGTCAATACACCCATCCTGGTTGAAGAGCAACTCCTTGACCATCTCAGAGACAACAACCCCGATCTCTCCGAGATAAATGACACTCGCATCCAAGTCTTGTTCAGTTCCACTCAACTCAACAATGAGCTTTCCCCCACGGCCACTGGCTACATCTGCGTTGAGGATATTGATGTCCACATCGTAGGATCGGGCAAGCTTGCTTACAATAGGTTGCTCCACCAAGGTGGGAGAGAATCGCAAGGCATATCGCTTTTTCATTTCTCACCTCCTTCGCGAGGAACCAATGGCTTAACAAAACTATCAGTAGGGAACGTATGCACTGGCTCAGAGAGGAAGAATCGTTTCTCCTTGATCCAGGAAGCCAAGACATCGGCAATCTCCCTCGCCTTGGCAAGGGAAGAGAGGGGAGCAGTCTTTACTTGCTTTCCATCGCTCAAGGTGACTGCTCCACTGGCAAGCTGGGCATAGGAACAGGTCCCGACCGAGGGGTGTCCGTCCTGCCCGTAGTCGAGAATATTGGTGGTGATCTTCTCATTTGAGATGGCTAGATGGGCTGCCATTTCCTCATCAAGTACCGGTATGGGAATACCGATACCGACAAACATCGAGATACCATACTTCTCATAGTAGGCAGAGCGGATATACTCCCTCGACATCTGTTTCGCATCCCCTATGACAGCAAGGGTTGCCCCAGGCAGGGTGGGAATACCTTCTGGGGTACGTTCCCGTCTGGTATTGAACTGGGTCCCATTCCATACCACATACCCCTCTCCTCCACCAAGGAAGATCCGGGTTCCAAGACCAATGGTTCTCAGGTAGGGATCGTTCAAGAGGGGACTCAGTTCACCACTGGTGGAGTAGGTTACATTTGAGAAGCGGGGAAGAAGACTACCCATATAGGTGTACCTGATCCGGTTCGTGCTGTTAGTTGCTGCTGCATAGTTCTGGTAGGCGTTTCGGGGATTGAAGAGATAGAACTCGTTGATGGTATCCTTGTTGATATAGGTATCAATCTCCTTGGTAGGATAACAATCAGTTCCTTTTCCCCTTGCATGCAGGCGGACATCCTTGCCATCGATCAACTCCTCGATAACATTCGCTCCACCGTAGGTAGCATCAAACTTGGATTCACTGGTTGCACCTATGTAGGTATCGACTGCAGCGAGCCCCTCGTAGGCATTCACCCCATTGAGGGTGATTTCCTCCATACGGATACCGGGAGACCAGTGTCCGAAATTGATGATTGCTCCACTGGAACACATCGGACCAAAGGTGGCAGTGGTTACGATATCCACCTCTTCACTGAGCTCTTTGAGGTCCCTCTCTTTTGCCATCGCGGAAAATGCTTCTGCACTGACCACGACAACCGTACCTTTCTTGATTTTCTCATTGATCTGGGAAACTGTCTTTGCCATAGGGGCTCCTATTCGTCACTCAACCCTTCAAGAGTCAAGACCGGGATCAGATGATAAGCAGGGACCTCGTAGGGATGACTCTCCAAGAGCGCCTCTACCACTGGGGCAGCAAATTCTTCATCAACCACCAATTCTAGACGCCACTCCCGCTCTTGTGCAAGCTCTCCGACCTGCCCAATGAAGGGAGATGAGCCTTGCAGAGGACGAAATTGGCCGGTTCCTTGACTTTGGTAGCAACAGGAATCATAGGAGCCCATCTTTCCAGCTCCAGCTTTGAAGAGAGCCTCCTTTACTACCTCAAGATGAGAATCAGGAACATAGGTTACGAGTATGTACACCTTTTCTCTCCTTCTGTTTGTCCGTATGATAGGGTATGGTAAAACTTCTGGTATTTCTCGGCAACCCTGGCAAAGCGTATGAGAAAACCCGGCACAATGTAGGCTGGGTGGTTTGTGATCATATGTACCCAACACTCTCATGGTCACAGAAATTCAATGGGCTGATTGCCCAGGATGGGGGAACCAGGCTGCTCAAGCCCCATACCTATATGAACGAAAGCGGAAAATCCGTTCGCTCTTGTATGGATTTCTTCTCCTATACAGCACAAGATGTCCTGGTCATCCATGACGATCTGGAGCTTCCCTTTGGGACAATCAGGATGCAGCGTGGTGGTGGCCTTCAGGGACACAATGGATTGAAGTCAATCAAGAGCCATATCAAGGACGACTTGTTCCTTCGACTTCGCATTGGAATCGGAAGACCAAAGCATGGAACCGTTTCCTCCTTTGTCTTACAACGCTTCTCCCCTGAAGAAGAGATTTCACTTCCCTTGATTCTTGATTCAGCAAAAAAGATGCTAATAGACGATATTACTACTCTTCCTGTCACAAATACATTAGTCTAACAGCGTCCAATTCCCAAGAAAGTGGTTACAACCATGGCCACTCGTGATATACTTGGAGTACCACTACCAGGGATACAACCACCCTCAGGGAGGCGTGATTTGATTACACGTGATTTTCGTATTTCAGTTCGCACAAGGACTGAAATTGATTTTTTTCCAGCGTTGTTTCCGTCAGATGCCGACCTTGGTGATCTCTATAAGCAGGCAACTGAACTCGCCTATCTTTTCAATACGAAAGTAAAAGCAAAGGGAGGGAATGACTGGATCTCCTCGGCAAAACTCCATGCCTCGGCCGTCCTGCATCAACTCTACCAGAGTGTTCTTTCCCACTACCTGAGCTACAGTGAACCTGATTTCTTTACCCGCCTAACCACATTGGTCAACAAGAACCACGCAGCCCAGGAAGTGCTTGCCTTCTACATGAAGGAGTTTCCTTCCCCGCTCTTGGTCGAGCAGGGACTGCCACTTGAATACTTTTATGAGGAGTCTCTCAGGGGCTATTTCATTCATCAGGTCATGCAGGAAAACCCAGCACTCATGAAGGCAACCAAGCCATTCCTATCCCCGGAAGGACTCTCTTTCCCCAAGGCCGCCCAGGCTGTCACTGCTTTGATGGGGGGATATACCCTCTCCAGTGCATCGATGACCAATAGTGACGAGGACATCTTCTCCTTCCTCACCAGACCAGCAAAACTCTACCCTGATTCCCTGACCGACCAGATCTCGTTCATCATTGAGACCTGGGGGGAACTGATTCCCCAACGCTTGAAGGAGTTGCTCCTGAAAGCAATCGATGTGGTCAAGGAAGAAGAGAAGCCACACTTCCCAGGAGACGGGGGAAGCCCGGTCATGGTCGTACCCGACTATACCCTCTATGACCAGGAGTATGAGGCATTCACTACCGACCGGAATTGGATGCCCAATGTAATCATGCTTGCCAAATCCACCCTTGTATGGCTGGACCAGCTGACCAAGGAGTATGAATACCCTATTGATACCTTGGATAAGATTCCTGACCGAGAGCTCGATCATATTGCAACCAGGGGTTTTACCGCACTCTGGCTTATCGGGCTCTGGGAAAGAAGCACCGCAAGCAAGAAAATCAAGAACCTCTGTGGCAACCCTGATGCGGAAGCCTCCGCTTACTCCTTGAAAAATTACGAGATTGCAGAAGTCATCGGAGGATGGCCTGCCTTGGACAACCTTCGAAAGAGGTGTGCCAGCCGAGGCATTAGGCTTGCCAGTGACATGGTTCCAAACCATTGTGGAATCGACGGGGATTGGGTCTTTGAACACAGCGACTTTTTCGTCCAGCAAAGTTATCCACCCTTCCCTTCCTATACCTATGATGGACCAAACCTTTCTTCACACCCGGATGTTGAGATCAAGCTGGAGGATCATTACTACGATCGCAGTGATGCTGCAGTTACCTTCAGGAGAAGGGATCTGAGAAATGGGGAAACCACCTACATTTTCCATGGCAATGATGGCACTTCGATGCCCTGGAACGATACTGCACAGCTGGATTTCCTCAACCCGGTAACACGAGAGGCTGTCTATCAACAGATAAAGCATGTTGCCAGCAACTTTCCCATCATCCGCTTTGATGCTGCAATGACCTTGGCCAAGAAACACATCCAACGACTTTGGTACCCGAAACCGGGCCACGGAGGCGATATTGCCGGACGTGCTCAGTATGGTATGGACGAGGCTGAATTCAACAGGCAAATCCCCAAGGAGTTCTGGAGAGAAGTGGTGGACAGGATCAATGAAGAGTTGCCTGACACACTGCTACTTGCTGAAGCGTTCTGGATGATGGAAGGATACTTTGTCCGCACCTTGGGAATGCATCGCGTGTATAACAGCGCATTTATGAACATGCTCAAGAACCAGGAAAACCAGAAATACCGCGAGACCATAAAAAGTACACTCAACTTTGACCCGGAGATACTCAAGCGGTTCGTAAACTTCATGAACAACCCTGATGAAGAGACAGCCATCACCCAGTTTGGGGATGGGGACAAGTACTTTGGTGTATGTACCTTGCTGGTAACCATGCCAGGGCTTCCCATGTTCGGCCACGGACAGGTTGAAGGGTACCGGGAAAAATACGGTATGGAATACCGCCGTGCATATTGGGATGAGAAACCCAACGAATACCTGGTAGGGGAGCATTATCGAAGAATCTTCCCACTCCTGAAGAAGCGATACCTTTTCAGTGGCGTTGACAATTTCCAGCTCTTCGATCTCTATCGAGATGGGGAGGTACAACAGTCTGCATTCTGCTACGTGAATGGAACAGAACACGAACGAGTCCTGGTCCTATACAACAACCAGTATGATGTAGTGGAAGGATGGATAAAATCCTCTGCCCAAAAAGTAAAGAAATCAAACGGGGACAAACACCTTGTGGAAGTCAGTCTAGCTGAGGCTTTGAACCTGACGGTGGGAGGTAGGCGGTACGTTATCACCGACTCTTTCAGCGATGGCCTAACCTATATGAAACCTTCCCTCAAGGTCTTCGACGAAGGATTCTTTGTACACCTCCGTGGGTTTGAGACCAAGGTATACCTGAATATCCGGGAAGTTGAGGACGCTGATGGTATCTACTCCGCTCTGTATGAACAGATGGGAGATTCAGGCATTGCAAACTTTGAACAGGAAATCCTTGCACTCAGGCTCAAACCAGTCTACAAGGCAATGGATCACTTCCTTTCTCCTTCCTTCCACAAGCAGGTCAAACGGCTGATGGAAGGAAAAGCAACCAGCAAAACAGAACGTACGCTCATTCTCTTGTTGGCAGAAGCATATACACACCTCTCGGCAGTTGTGGAAAACCTACACCCCGAGGCTCGTAAGTCACTACCTTCCTTTCCCAGGGAAATAAGTCCAAGTTCCATGCTTGAGGAAATCCAGAGAATGAGTTCTCTCTTCAGCCGGGAAGAGAGCAGACTCTTCTTGCAAGGAACCAGGATTCTTGATGAGATGGAATCAGTCATGGCTGCAGCGCTCTTCCTGAAGCCTTTCCTCAGTGAGGATGCAACCATAAGCGATGCAATGGTGGCAAGTGACAAGCTGTTGCTCTCCCGTTTCTTCTCCAAACAACTGTGTGAGGCTGGTTTTGAACAGGAACTTGCAAGAAAGGCTTGCCATAGTGCTGCCATCCTAGCAGCCAGTGCGCATATGGTCGACGACAGTGAGGATGACCCTAGGAAGATTTTGGCCACACTGCTTGAAGATCCTTCTCTCAGGGCATACGCCCAGGTCAATGAACACCAAGGGGTGACATGGTACACCAAGGAGGCAATGCAAGAGATCATCTATCTTTCCGCTCTCTCCCTTGCAATCCATAAGGGAATGACCAATGCACAGGAGTATGTAAAAACCTTGATGGAAGCAGAGACGGAAGCACTCTATAAACTTGATCGGCTTTTAGGGTAATCCCTACGGTTTGATTGACTTGCCAGAGTTGTTAAGATACTCTTGGAAACTATGAAGACGTGGATTAGTTATCTAGCTGCAACAGCCTTGGCGCTGGCTGCAACCCTATTATTCGGGGATTCGACTGTTTTTCAGCAGCTGATGTACACCATCACTGCCCTGTTGGTACAATTGGGTGGTTTTGTCTTGATTCCCTTGGTATTCTTTGGATTTTCTTCGGGTATTGCTTCCCTGAGAAAGGATAGTAAAGGATTTGTCTTCAGTCGGACAACCATCCTCTGGAGTCTATTCTCTACACTCTTGCTCGCCATTTCGGGAGCAGTCGTGTTCAGGTTTTTCCCCACCTACTTCCCTGCAAGCAGCAGCGCAGGGACAGATGCAACGTCCCTTTCAGTCCTTGCTCCACAGTCCTTGTCCACACTCTTTGAGTCATTGCTCCCGATCAATCCATTTTACACATTGGCAAGTGCTGAAAGTTTCCTACTTCCAGTAATTATCATTGCCTTGGTTTTTGGATACTTCCTGAAGCCGAATGTTGAGGTTATCCGACCAGCCTATGTGACGATGAACTCCTTGAGTGAGACAATGTTCCGCCTGACGCGGTCCTTTGCCATCCTAGGCCATCTCTTTGTCTTCTTTGCTGCTTCCTACTGGTTCAGCCACCTGCAACAGGAAGGAACCATCTTTGTTGCTGGAAGATTCCTGCTGATGTTGCTGGGCTCCACGCTTGCAGTACTCCTTTTTATACTGCCCTTACTGTTTGCCATTGCCACCCGATTCAAGGTAAATCCATACCAGGTTCTCTACCGAATGCTGGCTCCAGCATTAGCAGCGCTTTTTACTGGAAGCATTTTCTTCTCCACTCCAATCAGCATTCCACTCTCCAGACATAATCTCGGATGTCAAAAACGGGTTAGTGCTACCGCATTCCCCCTCTATACGCTTATCGGGAGGGGAGGGTCGGCTATGATTGCGACTTTGAGCATTCTCAGCCTGTTGTATGCCGCAACGGCAACAATGCCTACTGACAAGGTCATTCTCATCGTTGCACTCACCAGTGCAATGTTCTCCTTTGCCAGCCCGCTGTATCTTGGTTATGAGGTTTTCTTCATCTCCATCATAGCCCTGCAATTCCTGAAGATTGATCTTTATGGTGCTGAAATGACCTTGATAGCCCTTATGCCGATACTTAATGGCCTGGGAATTCTCATTGATTCCTACATTGCTGCTTTTGGAGCTACATATACCTGTCACCGGATGGGGGTACTCCTTGAAAGTGCCTACCGGGACATACAGTAAGACGCCATGGGAAAGAATCTACGCTTCGTATTTCTGGGAATCCAATCTGTCATTACCCTGATGCTCACCATTACGATTATCCATGCAATGGTGAGCTCATTACAGCAACAACAGGGCATTTGGTCCACAGCCCAGTCGCACCTTCTTCCTTCCTTGATTCATCTCTGGGTTGCCTTGATAGCTGCGCTGTTGCTCTGCTTTTTTTATAGGGCGAATATTGGGGCTGAGGCACGGGTGCTCCCCCTGTTGCTCCTTACGCTCAGCTTGGGGAATGTGAAAATTCTTCCTGCATATCAGGCGCTCACGCAGATTTTCATCATCAGCCCAATGACCATCTCTGTCATCTACCACTTCTCACTGCTGTTCTCATCATTTCTCTTTCTTGCTTCCGGTATTTTCCAACAGACCATCAACCCAGTTAAGCTTTGGCAGTACTCATTCTTCGGTGCTGCCAGTGCCTTGATGCTCTCCATCCTTGTTCCGGTATCGGTCAACAGCCCTTCCTATCTATGGGAAGCAAAAGTCACCAACAGTCTCTTCTTGGGAATCTGTATTTTGATCAACGTATTGGCAGTGACAACCTTTCTGATTGCCATGTTTGAAGAGCACTTCAGCAGACAGAACTTTTCACGCTGTCTGGCATTTATCTTGATGATCGTGGGAAACGCCATGGTAACCATTAGCCAGAACACCTTGTTCAACTTCCTTGGCCTGGCGCTCTATGTTGCAGGGACAAGCACCCTGATCCTGGTTACAAGGACGTACCACATCTGGACGTAGGTTCAGCTAAATAGCGGCGTGATCGCCTCTTTCTTCCCCAGAGCTTCCATCTCTTCATTACTTGGCTTTCTGATCGTCTCCTGTGCTGCCTTGAGAATATGAGGCAAGATACGAATATCACCAGTACTGTTCAGGAATACCTGCTCATTGGAAAGAACCCAATGGACTGCCGTCTGGATGGAAGCCTCATCGGTAAGAGGATCATACCAGGTAGCATAAACCTTCTCCTTGCTCCCAAGCTCTCCCCGTGCAAGGCTCTTGATGGTCTGCACTGCAATATCTCTCTCCTTACATACCTCAAAAAGCTTTTGGGTTTGCTCCCTGTAGAGTGAATTCTGCATCATGGTATAGTTGTAAGGCAGGAGGACTGAATCGAAATCATAGACTTCCAGACTTCTCAGATGTGCTGAAGGGGCTTCAACTCCATGGCCAGTTACGCCAATGAAACGGACCAATCCCTGTTCTTTTGCCTCAATGGCAGCCTCCAAGGCTCCACCCTCGCTCATCGTGGTCTTCCACTCATCCGGTTCCACAAGATAGTGAAGTTGCCATAAATCAATGTAATCGGTCTGAAGACGGGTGAGGGTCTCCTTCAACTCAACCAGAGCCTCTTCCTTGGTTCGTTTATTGGTTTTTGAAGCCAGGAAAAAAGAGGAACGATGTTCTTTCATCCAGGGACCTATGCGTAACTCAGCATCTCCATAACTCCTAGCGGTATCGATATGGTTGATCCCGTTATCGAGCAAAAGACCCAACGTCTTATCAGCTTCCTTTTGGCTTACATCCCAAAATGCAGCAGCTCCAAAGAGCACCCTGCTTGATGTATGACCGGTTTTTCCGAATGCTTTGTATTCCATTGTTTCCTCCCTTTAAAAAACACAACAGGGCCCAAAGGCCCTGTTACATGATATCACAGAAATACTTATTTCACAGTGATAATACTTGGATCGTACTCACTTGGGGCCTCAAAGTCGAGCAGATTCATACAGGTCGCTGCAATACTGCTGATCCCAAGCCCACTCTTGAGCTCTGTCTCATACTCTCCCTGGTAGTTGCTGTCACAGATAATGCATGGAACAGGATTGAGTGAGTGACTAGTCTTGGACTGAGGATCACCATTCTCCTTGTACTTCACACTGCCATCCTTGGCATGCTCAAACATATCATCAGCATTCCCATGGTCGGCGGTGATCACCATCACGCCACCTGCTTCCATGACCGACTTGTAAATCCTGCCAATCTGCAGGTCAAGACCTTCCATCGAGCAGACAACAGCCTGGTAATTCCCGGTATGGCCAACCATGTCGCCATTGGGGAAATTCAGTTTGATGAAGTCCCACTTTCCGCTTTCAACCTCATCGATGACACGGTCAGCAATCTCAGCACACTTCATCCAGGGGCGTTCCTCGAAGGGGACGATATCACTCAGGATTTCTACATACTCTTCGAGGGACTTGTCGAATTTTCCACTCTTGTTTCCATTGAAGAAGTAGGTTACATGCCCAAACTTCTGAGTCTCACTGATGGAGAACTGCTTCACCTTTGAGGCACAAAGATACTCAGCGAGTGTCTTGTCTATTGCCGGAGGGGTTACCAGGAACTGGGCAGGAACATGCAAGTCCCCATCATACTCCATCATCCCTGCATACTCGACATCGGGTCGACGTTTGCGGTCAAATTCGGTAAGCTCCTCAGCCTCAAAGGCCTTGGTAATCTCCAGAGCACGGTCTCCACGGAAGTTGAAGAGAATGACACTATCCCCATCCTCGATGGTTCCAACCGGCTTGCCGTCCTTTGCAACAACAAATGGAGGCAGGTCCTGGTCGATTGCCTTTGACTCTTCACGGAGTACAGTAATAGCCTCATGAGCACTGTCAAACATTCGGCCTTCACCCAGTACATGGGTTTCCCAACCTTTCTTGACCATATTCCAGTTTGCATTATAGCGGTCCATGGTGATAACCATTCTTCCACCACCACTGGCAATCTTAGCATTGAAGCCTTCATCATTGATGCCTGCAAGGAACTCTTCAAACGGATCAAAGTAATCGAGGGCACTAAGTTCACCAACATCTCTTCCATCAAGTAGTGCATGCACACGAACCTTGGAGACACCTTCCTCTTTTGCCTGGAGGATCATTGCCTTGAGGTTGTCAATGTGAGAGTGCACATTCCCATCACTCAGCAAACCAATGAAATGGAGAGTAGATTGCTTTTCTTTTGCATTGTTGATCAGCTTCTTCCATGTAGGGCCCTCATACATAGCTCCTGTGGATATGGAAGCATTGACCAGTTTTGCACCTTGGGCGAAAACCCTTCCACAACCCATTGCATTGTGGCCTACCTCACTGTTACCCATATCATCATCTGAAGGAAGGCCAACAGCAGTACCATGGGCCTTAAGCTTGGTCCAAGGATTTGCCTTGTACAGCTTGTTCAGCGTTCCAGTCAATGCAGAAGCAACTGCATCGCCTTCCTGGTATTTTCCAAAGCCTACGCCATCCATGATAACCAAGACTACTGGACCTTTGCGGGAAATTTTTCCCATTTTTTTCAATGCATCAACCATTATGTATAACTCCTTGTAATTTCCATTTCAGACCATGCCTAGAGGGGCTTTGTTGCACCCTTTAGATATTCCATCGCAGGTGGATCCACGAGATGTTTCAGCTCTTCATACACCCAGCGATGATATGCATCCACCATAGCTATCTCTTGGGCTGAAAGCAGGTTCCTATCTATCAATCTGCGTTCAAACGGACAAATGGTCAAGACCTCAAAGCTCAGGAATTGGCCAAATTCTGTTTTCACGTCCTCTCTGACCGCTACAATGTTCTCAATCCGAATTCCATGCCGACCCTCTTTGTAGAGGCCTGGTTCATCACTGACCACCATACCTTTTTTCAGAGGGACAGAGAGAGGTTTTGGGCTGATGGAGTGAGGACCCTCATGGACATTGAGACGGAATCCGATCCCATGGCCGGTACCATGGAAGTAACTCAATCCCTGCTGCCAAAGAAACTGCCTTGCCAGGACATCCAACTGATAACCGCAGGTTCCCTCGGGGAAACGTGCAGATGCTATGGCAAGATTGCCTTTCAACACCAACGTATAATCCCTGATCTGCTCCTCAGTGGGTTCGCCGAAGAGAATCGTCCGGGTTACATCGGTCGTTCCAAAGGTATACATCCCTCCAGTATCGAGGACTAATAGCCCACTTCCTTCAACCACCGAATTACTCTCTTCCGTTGCACTGTAGTGGCACATTGCACCATGCTCTGCCCATCCACTGATGGGAGAGAAAGATTCTCCAATACAATCGGGATTGCGCAACCTCTGTTCCTTAAGAAGGTCAGAGATGGCAATTTCTGTATAGCGTCCATGCTTGGTATCGAGACGGGCAAGGAAATTGACCAAGGCTACCCCATCAAGCAGATGCGCTTTGCGCATCCCTTCCATCTCGGTATCGTTCTTGCAAGCCTTCAAGTCAGTGGTGAAATCAAGACCGGTGATCGTTTCACAATCCCCAAAGGTCTCTGCAACAAGGAGGTTGATCTTCTCAGGATTGAAATAGAGAACATCATCCTCTTTGAGGACATTCCTGAGTGTGGTGGCCACATCCTCATAGGGATGAATGGTGAAATCTTCACTTACATCCTGGGTGAGTTCATCAGTAAACCTCCCTGGATTGGTGAACAGCCAAGCATCAGTCTTCCCCACTACAAGATAGGCAAGGAAGACAGGGCTATAGGGAACATCATCTCCTCTAAGATTGGTTATCCAGGCAATGTCATCCAAGGAAGAAATAACGGTATAGGAGGCACCTTTCTGTACCATGGCATAGCGAACCATGGCGAGCTTCTGACTACGTGAGAACCCGGCAATATCATCAGGAAGAGAGGTCACCGGCTTTGCAGGAACCTCGTTTCTGTCCTGCCAGACAGAATCCAGCAGATCATCTGAAGGAACCAGTGCCAAGTCTTCGCCGAAGGCTCTTTGCAAGTCTTGCTCACCCTGTATAGTCAACGTGGCTTTATCAATGCCTATCTTGCTGTCCTTCTGCAGATGTTCCTTCAAATAGGTACTGGGGTCAGGGAACGAAGGGGTGTCGATCTTCATCATCTGGAAACAGGTTCCCTCAATCTGCTGTTGAGCTTGAATGAAGTAGCGCGAATCGACCCAAAGAAGTGCATCCTTCTGGGTAATGATGACCGTTCCTGCACTTCCGGTAAAGCCACTCATCCAAGCGCGGCTCCTCCATCGCTCACACACATATTCACTCTGATGTGGATCTGTCCCATTGATAATCCATCCATCAAGGTTATGTTTATCCATGAGGGAGCGGAGTTTTTCAACCCGCTCGTTAATTACTGACATGCTTGACTCCTTCTCGCCGTTTCAGGAAAACGGCGAAGATGCTTGCTGAAACAATCATGGCCAGGCAGAAGAGCTGGCCCATGGAAAAATTGAAAAAGGATTGCAATAGGGCAATATTGTCTGACTCACTGCCCAGGGCAATGATATACCCCAGGTTCTCATCAGGAGCCCTAAAATATTCAATGAAAAAGCGAACAGCCCCGTATCCTGCGGTATACCACACCAAGCCGAACCCTGCAGGATGTTTCTTCCTTCTTGTCCTGATCACAAACCAGAGGAAAAGGAATAGCACAATTCCTTCGAACAAGGCTTCATAGAGTTGGCTGGGATGCCTGGGCAGGTTTATCATAGCCCCACTTTCATAGGCTATACCTAGCTGGTCAGCTATCTCACGTACCCATGCATAGTTGGAGGAAAAGGATGGAGCATCAGGGAAAACCATCGCCCAAGGTTTGGTAGAGACCCTTCCAAAGAGTTCCCCGTTGATAAAATTACCCAAACGTCCAAAGGTATACCCAAGTGGAGCTGCATAGGCTACGGTATCGGCAATGGAAAAAAAGGAGAGCTTGTACCTCCTGCTATAGATCCAGCCTCCGATGACAGCCCCTACCAACCCGCCATGGTAACTCATGCCAGGAAGTCCGATGAATCTCCCTCCCCTAAAAGGCCAGAAGATCATCCAAGGGTGCGTCCAATAATAGAAGGAACCATCGTAGAAGAGAACACTGAACAAACGCGCTCCCAGAATCAAGCCAATCACACAATACAACACCAGGTTCAGTGTTTGATCAGCATCGATCGCTATTTCACCCTTTCTTGCCTGGAGACGGATCATCAGGTAGGCAACACTGAAAGCTACCACGTACATCAGACCATACCATCTGAGGGGCAGACCGGGTATGATTTCCGGCGAAATCCAATTGGGAAATTCGATGAATAAGGTCATGGGGCAAGTGTAATGTGCCTCGCTGGTGTGGTCAATACTCGACAACCTAGCCGATTTCCCTTCAATGCTGTATATTCTGTATATGAAAAGCATATATACCCGTAGGCTCAGCCTAAGTTTCATAGTACTGTTAATGATTCTTCCCCTCTTTGCAGGGGGCTCGGTGGAGCAGGTCCTTGCTTCTCCGTTATCGGGTGGCTATACCTCCCAGGAATCAGGAGCAGACCAAATCTCATTTGATATGGCCTCCTTGGAGCGGTTGTACCGCTACGTGGATTCCATTTATATCAATGAAGTCGACAAAGAGAAAATGTTCAATGACCTTGCTACAGCACTGGTCGCCAGTCTCGATGATCCTTATTCTTTCTATGTACCGCCTACCGAGGCGAAGGAGTACCAGGAAGAAACATCAGGTGTGTATGGAGGCATCGGAACCTACCTCAACAAGCCAGTTCCTGAAAACAAGGATCCCAGTGATCCATCCACCTACATGATCACCATTGTCTCTCCGTTCCCGGGGTCCCCTGCCCAACGGGCGGGCTTACGTGCCGGAGATCTGATCAGTCATATCGAGGGGGAAGCGGTAGATGAGTTAACCAGTTATGAAGCAAGTATGCTTCTTCGTGGTGAACCCAATACCCCTGTCACCATTACCGTCTATAGGAGTGGAACCTCTTTTGACTTGACTCTTGTGAGGGAGATGATCACCACTCCGACTGTGGATAGTGGCATCCTCGAAGGTGATATTGGATACATCATTCTTTCCGAATTCACTCCCCAGACAGGGAAACAACTCCTAGAACATGTTCAGAAGCTTATGGAAGAGGACATCGTTGGCCTTATAATCGATGAGCGTAACAATGGCGGAGGAGCTGTGGATGGAACCATGCAAGCGGCAAACATCTTCCTGGAGGAAGGGAAGACCTTGGTCACCATCCAAGGAAAGAAGGGAACAAGACGGGACCAGCGATACATTTCCAGTGGAGATCCTGAAGTTCCGCTTGAACTCCCAATCGTCATCCTCACCAATACAGGGTCGGCTTCCTCAGCAGAGATTTTTGCAGCTGCAATGAAGGACAACAACCGAGCTACCTTGATCGGCACAAAAACCTTTGGGAAGGGAGTTGTACAGGATGTCTTCCAGTTTGGAGAAGGATTTGCACAGGTGACTACTGCTCACTACTACACCCCCAATGGGGAGAATATCCATGAAAAAGGTATTGAACCAGATATTCTGGTGGATGATGTAGAACTCACCGATGAGGAGATCCCGCTCTTTGAAACACTGATGACAGAGAATGCCCTTTCTTCCTATGTGAAGGAAAATCCAGAACCAACTGATGAGAATATCAGGGCGTTTGCTGAGCAGTACAAGGAGAGAGGAATCAATGAGGAGATCCTGCTTCTTTTGATCAGAAACGAGTATCTCTCCAAGATGCCCTATGAAGATCGTCCCATCGCCGACCCCATTTTCGACCGGCAACTGAGACGAGCAATCGAGTTCATCAGGAGTGGATCGTGAGGCAGTATATCCTTCCCAAAACCTTCAAAGGAGAACCCTCTCTTGTATTAAGAGGGAAAGAGAGCCAATACCTGATCAAGGTACTACGGCTCAAGGAAGGCCAGCACATTCTGGGTCGTGACCAGGCTGGAAGAGCCTATCAACTGACCATTGAGAAAATCGAAAAACAGGAGTGCATACTCTCTTGTAAAGAAGTGAAAGAAGATGCATCGGTCCAAACAACCGATGCGCTTCCTTCCTATGCTGGGCCCTACCCAAACTTGACCCTTATGCAGTGTCTCTGCAAAGGAAAGAAGGAAGAGCAGATAGTCAGGCAAGCAACAGAAATCGGAGTAAGGGAGATTGTACTTGTCCAAAGTCGGTACTGTGTTCCTGACCTTTCAAGCAAAAGCGAGAAAGCGTTGGGAAATCGTTTGGAACGGTTGGATCGACAAGTCAAGGAGGCCCTGCAACAGAGTGGTTCCCCAATCTCCACGGAAATGGTTCCAGAGGTCATCACCCTCTCAGAACTTCCCAAGTGGTGGAACAATCGTGGTCCTGCACTATTCTTCCATCAAAGCAAACGTCAAGAGACTCAGAAAACACTCCATGATCTGGTTGAATCACTCCCTATGGAGACCCCAATTGCCCTACTCGTGGGTCCTGAAGGTGGCTTTAGCGAAGAAGAGTGTATATTCCTTGAGGATGCGGGATTTCATCCTGTACTCTTAAGGACTAATATCCTACGCAGCGAAACTGCTGGAATCTATGCTCTTTCAGCAATTCAAACCATCATGACAGAAAAGAAAAACTAAACCGGTACACCTCTCAAAGAGAGAGTAGAGAACGGTCATTACAGCTTTCAATATTACTCCAAGGAAAACACGAACCCATCTATGTTGAAGCTCCTACTGCTATTTCGGGTGTTCCTATGATTATGTATTGGGAGTCTTTGCATGTCTCTGTTCATCATCTCATCGGACTGGCGTTTCAAGGAGCATTTCAAGCACCATTTTACCCAAGATTTTCTTCATGAATTTACTATTTCCCATAAACTTCTGGAAGCACTGGATAGCAGCTCGGTGAGCCCAAAACTACTTATCATAGACGAGCGGATGAGCAAGGGAAGCCAACGTTCAGTCCTTGAACAACTAACTTACCAAAAATGTACTATCCCTATCCTGCTCTTTACCAGCAATGAGCAACAACTTGATATACAGAATTATAAAACTCTTAATCTTCATGTTATCAAAAGGAAAGGCGTTGACTTCGAATCCTTGTTTTCCCATCTGGATCCTTTCCTTGGAAAATCAGAAAGTCGAGAACAACAGAAACCGTATATACCTTGTGGGTTGGTTGGAAATAGCTATTGTATGCAGAGACTGAGAAATGATCTGTCTCGATATGCAAAGCAGAACTGCTCGATTCATCTATATGGAGAAACAGGAACAGGAAAAGAACTGGCGGCAACCTATCTTCATCGCCTCAGCTTCCCCCATAGAAACATGGTATCGGTCAACTGCTCACTCCTCTCCAGTTCTTTAGGGAACTCCATGTTCTTTGGTCATGTGAAAGGAGCTTTTACCGACGGAAATACAGACCTCCCAGGGTTGGTCCATGAAGCCAACCAATCGACATTGTTCCTCGACGAGTTAGAGACCCTCTCTCCTTCCTTCCAAGCCTATATGCTCAGGCTCCTGGAAAACGGACAATACCGACGTCTGGGAGATACACAATTGTATACCTCCCGTTTCCGCCTCATCACAGCCTCCAATGAAGACCTCGTGACACTCATGCAAGGAAACCGAATCCGTAAGGATTTCTTTTACCGCATCAATGAGGTATCTATCACCCTGCCTCCGCTGAGAGATCATCTTGAAGATATCCCTCAGCTCAGCGATCATTTCCTGCTTCACTGCAAAAGCAAGAAGCAATTGGATGAACATGGACTGGAACTGCTTATGAGTTATCATTGGCCGGGAAATGTACGCCAGCTCTTCTCCACCATCAGGCGATGCCTGATAAACAGTGAAGATGAACCGGTCGTACTGGTTAAGCATGATGATATCTATCAGGATTGACATACTGAACGACTGCCGCAGGAAGCACAGCTTCCACTACAGAAGGAGAGCATTTCCCCAGCCGCCTTAATCCTTCTTCTTCGCTTGATGTACCTTGCCAACAATGACAAGAGGAAAATGGCAGCGCCAAATCCAATTATGTAATTAATCATAGTCTCCTCCTACCAAACCAATGATCCGATCATATTGATCAATAATGCCACCAGGTAAGCAGTCAGCATCTGAATGCCAACAGCTCCTGCTGTACGTCGGACTGTTTTCAATTCCCGCTTCATAGCCCCGACTGCTGCAAAACAAGGCATGCAAAGCAGGTTGAAGGCCATATAAGCCAAAGCAGCTTGCTTGGTTCGAATATCCTGACGAAGGGTACGTAGTCCTCCCTCATCACCGCCTTCCATCAATACCGATTCAGCATAGATATCGAAGGCCTCGTCTGCTGAGTACATCCCCTCAGAGAATCCCAGATCAGAAAGATCACCTTCACTCATACCAGCAAAGTACTGCGTTAGGTACTCCTCATTCACATCCTCACTATAGAGCTGAGCCAGTGTCACCACGACCATCTCCTTCGCAATCCATCCTGTGGCTATACCTACAGTTGGTCTCCACTCCCCAAAACCCAGGGGCTTGAAAATAGGAGCAACAGCCTTTCCCATTGATGCAAGGAATGAGGTATCCATCTCTGAGAGAATCGTATCATTCTGTTCCAGGTTCTGGCCGTTGAACGATGCCATATTGAAGGAAGAAAGCACCCAGATCAGGATGGTTGCTGCGAGAATCACAGTACCTGCCTTCTGGATAAATCCCTTCACCTTCTCGTACCCATGGATCCACACTGACCTGAGGGTAGGCAGTCGGTATTGGGGAAGTTCCATCAGAAAATTGGAAACCTGACCCTTATAGGCAATCCTGTTGATCAGAAGGGAGACAAGGATCGACACCCCCAAGCTCAGTGCATACAGGAAGAAGAGTACCAATGTCTTGTTTCCATCGGCGAAGAAGATGGAGACAAACATAATGAAAATAGGTAATTTTGCGCCACAGGGCATGAACCCTGCAAGCAGGGTGGTGATCCTTCTATCCTTCTCACTGTCCAATGTCCTGGTAGCCATAATGGCGGGAACAGAACACCCAAAACCCATCAAGAGAGGGATGAAAGATCGTCCACTCAATCCAAACCGTCGAAAAATCCGGTCCATCACAAAGGCAACACGAGCCATATACCCGCTATCTTCCAGAAAGCTCATCAACAGATACAGCACCAAGATAAGAGGAAGGAACCCAAGAATGGCGCCCAGTCCTTCCAACACACCATCTACCACCAGGCTGTAAGCCCAAGGAGCAGCTCCAGCAGATACCAACCCAAGTGACACCAGTTCAGTGAGCCACCCCCAGAGAGACTCCACGACGGTTGCAAGTGCTACTCCAGGGCTGGGAAGACCTTCAATGAAGAGAAAGTTCTCACTGAAGGTGGCTGCAAAAAGCAAATACATCACCACTGCAAAAACAGGGAGGGCAAAGAAGCGATGAGTCAGTACCCTATCTATCCGATCACTCCTGCTTTCCTTGATCTCTCCCGAAGAGGCACTTCTGAGGACAGCTTTCTCCACCAGTGATGTAATATACGTATACCTTTGGTCAGCCAGGGTGTCCTCGTCCACCGTCCCGTTTAGGCGGTAGATATCCAAGGGTTTTGGGCATCTTTTGGTCTCAATTGTATCCATAACCGCTTGCATCAATTGATCCAGACCCTTGCCGGTTCTTGCCTCTATGGGAATGACAGCAACGCCAAGCTCTGCTTCCAGTCGCTTGCAGTCAATAACTTCGCCCTTCAGGCGAACTTCATCCATCATATTGATAGCTAAAACAGTGGGAACTCCCGTCTCCATGATCTGCAGAGCAAGATAGAGATTTCGCTCCAGACTGGTGCCATCGAGAACATCAATGACACATGCCGGTTTCTCTTCAACGATAAAGGTTCGGGTTATGATCTCCTCAGCGCTATAGGGGCTGAGTGAGTAGGTCCCTGGAAGGTCTAAGATGGCATATCTGGTATCCTTCTTATAGACACCTTCTTTCTTGTCTACGGTTACTCCCGGCCAGTTTCCTACATGCTGGCGAGATCCAGTTAGTGCATTGAATACCGTGGTCTTCCCTGAATTGGGGTTTCCGGCAAGTGCTATGGTTGTGGGCATGGTTACTCCTCTCTATATTGTTAGCCATAACTAACTATATATGCAAAAAAATGGTCCTATATGATTTCAACTTCAATCAAAGAAGCTTCTTGCTTTCTCAGACTCAGCTGATACCCCCGTACCGTCAGCTCCAGGGGATCGCCTAAAGGAGCAACCTTAATCAACTGCACAACCACACTTGGAGTGATCCCCATATCCAAAATCCGTCGGCGCAATGCACCCTGTGTTCCGATGGACAGCACTCTTGCCTTGTCCCCAGGACGTAATGATTCTAGTGTCATACTTCTATCTCCTCGTTATGTAACGATATTATGCAACGTTTATTCGGTGAGCCAACCCACGATTCAAGGCAAGACGTACACCTTTAATGGAAAGAACAATCCCTTGGCTACTGTTACCCACAATTTTAATGACTTCTCCTGCAACAAATCCAAGATCAAGAAGATGCTGTTTTATTGCATCTTCCCCGTGCAGTCCTATAATTTTTCTTGTTTCTCCAACTTGGGCAAAGGAAAGCGGCATAGGTACTCCTTATTTGTTAGCTTTATCTAACACCAATACCAGTTATACCGTTCCTTAGCTCACTTGTCAAGCTGAGAATGAAAAAATTAAAGAAGCGTTACAAATCTGTTCCTTCCTGCTTTCTTCGCCTGATAGAGTGCCCCGTCTGCCCTCTTGAATGTATCAATTTCAGATGTATCACTTGGCAGGAAAGAGACCAGACCCAGTGATATGGTCAGTGTTATCTTGGTTGTCTCATGTTCCACTTCCACAGTTCTTGCTGCACTGAGCAATGACTCTGCCATCAGGTTAACTTGTTTAGCCGTAAGAGGGGGGCATACAATAAGGAACTCATCACCACCCCACCGGAAAAGGGCATCCTTTGAACAGGCCAACTCCTGCAATGTTTTGGTAAGCTGTATCAGACACCTGTCTCCAGCATCATGTCCGAAGGTATCATTGATATGTTTGAAATAATCTATATCGAAAATTGAGATCACCCCAGCACCATTACCCTTCCTGCTCTCAAGATATGCTTTTTTCAAGGCAAGCAAACCACTCCTGCGATTTCCAATTCCGGTCAACGGATCCTTGTACGCTTGATCCTCAAGGCTCTTTGCTTGGATCCTATTCCGCTGATGCTCCAACACTACCAGCAGAACAGAGTGAAGCACAAAGAGCAGAATAATTGCCCCAATAAATATTGGGGTAATTTGACCCACAATACCGGCACTCTTGTTTGCAGTCTCCTCTACATACATGGCAAGATCATCAAGATGGATACCCATTGCAACAATCCAGTCAAAATCCTTGTAGAGCCGTGCGTAGGTAAGCTTCTCCGAGATGACATCACTATCCAATTTCTTGAAGAAATAGGTGAAGTAGAGCTCTCCATCCTGGTTAATCCCCTCCAACTCAGTCTTGTAGGGTGTATTGCCTTGTACATCTGTCATATTGGTAGAGAGGTATACGCCCACAGAATCACGGAGGTTGGGATGGATTCTCCGAATTGCATATTCGTCACCACCCTCATAGTTGATTACCTCATTGACCCAGATATAGGAATTTTCCGGATAATTACTCGCATATATCTCATCAGCGATATACTGCTTTACTTCCTCATCAATCACCACTTGGGGAATTCCGACAAAAAGCGTATAAGGAGCATATGAGTGCAATTCATACAACTGAAACCCATGCAAGAGGCTATTCACCACATCAATGGGAGGTTCTGATCCCACAATAACCCCTTTATTATCTACAATAACTTCACCCGTTTCCCGCTGCCAAAGCACAGCAGTCCAAGGGGAGGAAGAGTCCTGGGTAAAGAAGGATGCCACCACCTGTGGAAAGCTTTCAATATCCGCCTCATAGGAAGTATCCATATGCCAAGTGATATGATCCAGTTGCTTTTGATATTCCACTTGGTGGATTGCTCGTTGTGTATCGATTCGCTTGATTTGGTTATTGACTGAATCATAGAGAAACTTCCGTTTCAACGCTTCGGTACCTTGAGCAGTCTGGTCCTTATACACTCGTTCAATTTCACCCAGGGTGCTCAACGAAAAAATCACCAACAACAAGGTTGAGAGGAACACCAGAGAGGTACTGAGTATCCATGAATTACGTTTCATCACCCCTCCTAGGGAAACTGTACCACAGCTAATCATCCTAAACAAGATTTTACACTGACAGCGGTATTTTATTGGACAAAACACATCATCACATATTCTGAGCTAAGTCACCTAAGAAGGTGAGTTACTGCATCAAAGTGCAACGTGTACAGGTTGTGGATAACTTGTTGATAACTCGTTTATTTGTCCTAAATACAAGCACCTTACTAAACAATAAAAAGTGCATTAAACCTATATAAAAACACGATGAAACCCGTTTGGTAAACTTATGTTTTATTTGTTTCAATATATATAGTTGTCATATTGACCAATACCGTATAAAAACCCCTGTTTCTTATTAGAAATCTGTCTTAACTGCACCCGATATCAACCTTGGTTCCAGTTGCTTGTGGATAACTTGTGGATAACTTCTGGACAGTGGTGTGGATACGTGAGTGAACTCCAGTAAAAACAGAGAGTTACGTATCCCTTTCGATGGACAAACCTAAGGCTTGGAGCTTACCACAGAGATTTTCATAACCCCGTTCAATCTGATAGATATTCTGGATCACACTGACACCTTTAGCACAAGCAGCGGCAATGACGAGTGCCATTCCAGCTCGTACATCAGGACTGGATAACTCTGAACCCAGCAGTTGGCTGGGTCCATTGACCACTGCTCGATGTGGGTCACAAAGGATGATATCTGCACCCATCCTGATCAACCAATCAACGAAGAACATGCGAGACTCAAACATCTTCTCATGGATCAGAATTGAACCTTCCATCTGGGTTGCGCATACAGTGATGATACTCAAGAGATCAGCGGGAAACCCTGGCCAGGGAGCATCATCAATCTTTGCTGTATGGCCACCGACTTCCTTTGCAAGTATCCGTTTCTGCCGTTTGGGTACAAGGATGGAAGAAGGACCATCAACAACAAAGGTTATCCCTATTCGTTCAAAGCCCAGGCGAATCATTCTCAGATGCCCAGGGTCGACACCCTTGAGCAACAGCTGGCCTCCAGTAGCACCGGCTAGACCAATATAGGAACCAGCTTCCATATAGTCAGCTGTGAGACGGAACTCACAGCCATGAAGTTTCTTTTGACCGGTTACATAGAGACGGTTGGAACCTATTCCCTCAATATGACATCCCATACTGTTGAGCATCCTGCAAAGGTCCTGTACATGAGGCTCACTTGCGGCATTGCTGATGATACTCTGTCCTTCGGCCAGCGAAGAGGCCATGAGAACATTTTCTGTTGCTGTTACAGATGCTTCATCAAGGAAGATGTCATTTGCCTGCAACCTACTTCCATTTGCCTTGATATGAATCTCCCCTTCCTCATTGATCAGGCAAGAGGCACCCAACGCAGAGAGGCCGATAAAGTGGGTATCGAGTCTTCGAAGTCCGATAACATCCCCTCCAGGAGGTGTGAGACGAACTTCATCGATGGTAGCCAATAATGGTCCCAAGAGAAGGATGGAACCCCTCACCGATTGGACCAGTTTTTTCTTGAGCTTACCGCTTCTCCCCCCACTCATGATGGTATAGGTATTGGCATCCTCTTTGACTACCTTGGAACCAAGGTTCTCCAAGAGTTTGACCATAACCTGAACATCCTCGATATCGGGAACGTTCAACAATCGAACAGGCTCATCAGTCAGCAAGGTGGCAGCAAGACACGGTAGTGCACCATTCTTGTTTCCACTGATCTGCACCTCTCCGCTCGCAGGGTTTCCCCCGGTTATACGATACGCACCCATTGCTGCCTCCTCGTCCATCCTACCCTTGGCACGATAGTTTCGCAAGCTTCTTGTTGAATACAGGTGGAAAGCAATGGTAGAATACCCATACATGAAAGAAAGTGAGCACATGGTCTATGGCATAGGGAACCCCCTCATCGACATCATTGTCAGTGTTGAGGAAGATGATATTACCGAACTTGGAATCCACAAGGGTACCATGGCCTTGATCGGCCCACAGAGAATGGAAGAGCTCATGCTCCTCTCCAAGGAACGCAAAACAACCTACAGTTGTGGAGGCTCCTGTCCCAACACAATTATAGCCCTTGCCTCACTGGGTGTGAAGGCAACCTTGGCTGGTAAAATTGGCAGCGATGAGAATGGTCACATCTATCAACAGCGCCTCAAGGAACTTGGGGTTGCTGACCAGCTTGCTATAACCGACAAGGAAATGACTGGTTCTACGGTCATCCTTATCACTCCAGATAGTGAGCGAAGCATGAATACATTCCTGGGAGCAAACCGGCTCTATGAGATGGAAGATGTGGATGAAGACACCGTGAAAAAAGCCTCCTTCTTCCACTTTACTGGCTATATGTGGGATACCAGAAGCCAGCAAGAAGCCATCAAGAAGGCCTTGCACATTGCAAAAGAACACCATACAGTTGTCTCTTTTGATCTCGCAGACCCCTTTGCTGTTGGCCGTTACCGGGAGCCCTTCCTCAACCTTATCAGCCAAGAGTGTGACATTGTGTTTGCAAACAGGGAAGAAGCAAGGATTCTCTTTGACAACTATGATCCTTATGAGTGTTGTCGTTCCATGGGTAAGCTCTGTAGGACTGCCGTTGTAAAGAATGGGAAAAAAGGTTCCTACATAAGCCATGAAGGAAAAATCATCAATATTCCGGTCAAGGGACCAGTAGTACCTACCGATACCACTGGTGCAGGGGATGTATATGCCGCAGGATTTCTCTATGGGCTGTACCATGACTACTCAATACAGGAATCAGGAACAATCGCCTCCATCCTTGCCGGTGAGATAATCAGGCAACGTGGGGCCCAGTTCAACAAGGAGAAAGCAAAAGAACTCAGAGATCTCTTTGCTTCAGGATCTTGGAAATCGCTGTAGCATCGGTTTGGTCAGGAACAGAATTCCCATGATCCCCACGAAGGCAGAGACTCTCCAGAACAAACCAATTCCTCCAATAAGGAACAGGGAGGTTGCAAACAGGTTGGCAAGGACTCCACCTGCTTGCAGGCTGAAAGAGGAGAGACTCAACATGCTTGTCCTCACCGTATCCTCTGAGACCTTATTCAATACATAGGTTCCTACCACAGAGAGAACCCCAAGTAAAAGATAGATCAGGGAGAACACACCCAAGAACCATACCATGCTCGTGGTCATGGAGAGTAGAACTTGCAGCAGGTAGACAAGGATGAAAAGTATGCTATAGATGCCTACTGGACGCTCATACCTCACAAGCTTCTTGCCAAATACCGATCCAAGGATGCTGATGGAGAATATAATGGCTGTCGTCATCCCCAGCACCCAAAGCATGGAATCATCCAGAAGCAACCTTTTCAGGTATGGCTGCCAATAGCTCTCAAGGGAGGCCAACAACATTCCCTGAAAGAGAACACTGACGCAATATAGGACAAGAAAGGGAGAGGAGCGTAGCGTGGATACGAATAAGCGAAACTGCTCTTTATAGGAGGTACGCTTCACATCCTGGGAGACCTCTTCCCTGATGGAAAAGATTACCAGTAGCAAGGACCCTACCAACAAGACCATACGGACCAGAAGCAGTGGTTGTGTCAGGGAAGATCCTTCTTTTCCAAGGGTAAGCAGCCAACCTCCCAGCAGAGCTCCCAAACTAAGGGAAATCCCTGAATTGATCTCCAGTGCATATACCAGGTCCTCAAGCTTGTTTCCGTTTCTTTGTCCGTCTTCAATATATTTCGCGTCAAGACTCCCACTTCCAAAGGCTCTTCCCAACCCGGAAAGCAAAAAACCCAAACCAAGGAGTATAAGGGAATCAAACAGAATGCAAAGAGTTCCCAACAGAGAGAATACAAGGCCAAGGAGAAAACTTGCCTTTCTTCCCCAGGTATCGGCAAACACACCACTGGGAACTTCAGCTGCCATTACCGCTACCGAATATATGACCATGATCACAGCCAGATACTCAAGCGGATATCCTTTGCTTATGACAATCAGGCTCATGGCGGGTAGCGTTACGCCCAATGCAAGATAGGAGGCAGACAAGCTAGCCATGTAAGGAGCGGGGTGGAACATACTGCTATGCATGATAGGCCATCAGAGAGAAGACAAATGGCTCAGTCCCATCCTTTTTCTTCTCTTTCTCATCTATGAATGCTCTGATTCGCTTATAAAGCTCATCAGCCTCATCTTTACTGAGATGTATGACACCTGAAATCTGGTCCGCCTGGAAATGACCTTCTCCATCGGTAAATGATTGAGCCTTCTTGTAGAAGTCATCGTGGATTTGTTTGGTCACCATATCGGAAGCAAGCTTTCTTTTCTCTTCAGCGAGAGAGCTGAAACTCACCGTCACCAATCGTTTTCGATAATAGGTTGCGGTAATACCATGGATCAATTCTGTGTGGTCCACCTCGACTACCTGTAACTCCATCAATCGGGAAACATGATGTTTTGCACTGGAGGGGGTCATTCCGAGTGCATCACTGAGCATCTTGGCTGTCATCGGTCCCTGTACACTCAACTCATGCAAAATCTGCTGCCGCTTGGGGTGCATGTAGATTTCCAACTGTTTTCCATCTTGTATATATACCATCTTCATAACATTATATATATCATAACAATTATTGTTATGTAAACCCCTACTATTGTCTTGTAAAAAACCGTGTTTCTTGGTACTATCTTTTTCAATGACGTCGATTTGTCAGCCTCCCGGCTTGCGGGCGTCAATAAAGAAACTTGCTAAAAGGGGAGCGTATCAATCTATTTGAGTTGAGTTCCCCCTTCCGCAGTTCCATAAGGAAGGGTGTAGTATGTTAACACACGGTTCACACATTTTTACTTCAGAATCAGTCAGTGAGGGACATCCGGACAAGGTCTGCGATCAGATCTCCGATGCCGTATTGGATGCTTGTCTTGCCCAGGACCCACAGAGCAGGGTTGCCTGTGAAGTCTTCGCAACGACTGACAGGGTCGTGGTTGGAGGAGAGCTTTCCACCAATGCAACAATCGACATAGACAACATCGTTAGATCCACGGTAAAGGAAATTGGGTATACTGATGAGGGAATCGGTTTTGATTACCACTCCCTCAAGGTAATGGATTTTACCAATACCCAATCACCAGACATTTCCATGGGAGTTACAGCTGAAACATCCCTGTACGGCCAACAAGGTGCTGGCGACCAGGGCATGATGTTCGGGTATGCCTGCAATGAGACAGAGACTCTCATGCCAGCCCCAATCTACTGGGCACATCAACTCCTGGAAAGGGCGAGCAAGCTACGAAAAAGTGGCGAAGCTCCTTTTTTGAGACCCGATGCAAAGAGTCAGGTATCACTGTTGTACCAAGATGGGAAACCAGTACACATAGATTCGGTGGTCATCAGTCACCAACATACCGAACAAGCCCGTCGTGATACCCTTATCTCTTATCTTACAAAGGAAGTCATTGAAACCGTGTTGGGACCTACCGGCCTGTTGAACGATAAAACCAAGGTGTACATTAATCCAACTGGTAGATTTGTCACGGGAGGTCCTGCAGGGGACACTGGTTTGACAGGGAGAAAGATTATTGTAGACACCTATGGTGGAATGGGCCGTCATGGAGGAGGAGCATTCAGCGGGAAGGATCCCTCCAAGGTTGACCGAAGCGGTGCTTACATGGCTCGCTACGTTGCAAAGAACTTGGTTGCAAATGGTTTGTGCACAACCTGTGAGGTCCAACTCTCCTATGCAATTGGGGTTCCCTATCCCATCTCCGTGTATGTCGATACCTTTGGGACAGGAACAGAGGACGATGAACAGTTGGAAAAGCTGGTAAGGGAGAAGTTCGACCTCACCCCAGCTGGCATCATAAAGACATTGGATCTAAAAAGGCCGATCTACCAGAAGACCATGAACTATGGGCACTTCGGCAAGAGCGACCTTCCCTGGGAACAGATTATCTCACTCGCTTGAGATTAGGCTGCAAGAGAAGCAATCTCTCTTGCATGCAGTCAACCTCCCGCTCAATCAGAGCGGGTTGGTTGATCCTCATTCCATCCTCTTTCTTGTAATCCTTCGGTGTGCGATAGAAATTCAGTACCCAACGGTTTACTTCTGGCAGCATTCCAGCAATCTCCAGCAAATCAGCTTCACCCAAGGTTGGGGCCAATGTGGTTCTCACCTCCCAGTGGAAGGAAGGATGCATCACTTGATACTCCTGAAGTAAAGAAACACATCGCTGCACATTCGCTGGGTCAGCTCCTTTCCCCGCAATTTCCCGATACCTTGCCCATGGCGCTTTCACATCCAGTGCAACGTAGTCAAGCAGCCCTGCTTCCAACAATTCCAAAAGCACTTTTGGGCGACTTCCATTGGTATCAAGCTTGGTCAGATAGCCTAGGCTTTTTGCCAAGGAGAAATACAGAGGGAGACTACCATGCAAGGTGGGCTCCCCTCCACTGATGACAACCGCTTGCAGAAAACCCACCCGTTTCTTCAAGAAACTCTCTATCTCCTGATAGCCAATTACACCATTCTTATATTCAATTAATGCACGGTTATGACAATAGAAGCAGTCATAGCTGCAACCTTGGGTAAAGAGAACACAGCTCAACATCCCTGGATAGTCCAGGAATGATGAGCCTTCAATACCACTGACAATCATGATACTTTTACCGCATAAGACTTTCTCTGGCGATGTTCCTCTTGCTTTCCAGGATGGAAATCTTCCTTTGGCCTGAGATAGCCAACCACCCTGGTCCATACCTCGGTCTTTTCCCCGCAATGCGGGCAATATTCAACCTCCCCATCGAGATATCCATGGTTCTTGCAGGTAGAAAAGGTTGGGGTAAGGGAGACATAGGGAAGTTTGTAACGGGTACATACATTCCTTACCAACTGCTTGGCAATCCTTGGGTCCTCTATCCTTTGGGCAAGATAGAGGTGAAGGACTGTTCCTCCTGTGTACTGGCACTGTAGTTCGTCCTGCTTCTCCAGTGTCTCATAGAGATCATCGGTATATCCTACAGGGAGCTGGGAGGAGTTGGTATAGTAAGCAACATCTTCGCCGGCGGTAATGATATCACCAAAGGCTTTCTTATCGAGGTTTGCCAAACGGTAGCTGGCTCCCTCGGCAGGGGTCGCCTCAAGGTTGTAGAAGTTACCTGTCTCACTCTGGAAGCCTTGTATGATTTCCCTTAACGTTGAGAGTACCCGAAGGGCAAAGGACTGTCCTTTCTCGGTTGTAAGGGATCCTTCCTTACCAAATAGGTTGAGACAGGCCTCTTCCATCCCCACAATTCCGATGGTACTGAAGTGGTTTGCCCAATAGCTCCCATTACGTTGTTTTACCGTTTCCAAGGAGAATCGGCTAAAGGGATACATGCCACGTTCGGTCTGCTTCTCAATGACGTTTCGCTTGATCTCAAGGCTCTTTTTAGCTAGGAGGGAAAGATCATGGAGTGCAGACATGAATTGCTTCTCATCCTTGCTCTCATAGGCAAGCCTGGGAAGGTTCAATGTCACCACACCGATCGATCCAGTAAGGGGATTAGACCCAAAAAGACCCCCACCGCGCTTCTTGAGCTCAGAGGTATCGAGTCTGAGTCGGCAGCACATTGAGAGCGCATCCTCAGGGGATAGATCACTGTTCACATAATTGGAGAAATAGGGAATCCCATATTTTGCGGTCATGGCAAAAATGGAATCCACAACCTTTGATTCCCAGGGAAACTGCTTGGTTACGTTGTAGGTAGGGATGGGAAATGTGAACACTCTTCCAGAAGCATCCCCTTCCTCCATGACCTCACAGAAAGCATGGTTGACCATATCCATCTCATTTTGGAACTCCCCATAGGTCTCTTTTTGCACCTCTCCTCCCCGGATGACCGGGACATCCCTCAAGCTGGAAGGAACGGTGATATCAAAGGTCAGATTGGAGAAGGGACACTGGAAGCCTACACGGGTAGGGACATTTAGATTGAAAATGAACTCCTGCATTGCTTGCTTGACCTCACGAAAGGTAAGGCCATCATATCTGATGAATGGTGCACAGTAGGTGTCAAAAGAAGACCAGGCCTGAGCTCCTGCACACTCACCCTGGAAGGTGAAGGTTGCATTCACCACCTGTCCAAGCAGGGACCGAAAATGTTTTGCCGGCTTACTGGAAACTTTCCCATCAACACCTCCAAAGCCAGAGGTGAGCAGCTGACGAAGGTCCCAGCCACAACAGTATGGGCCAAAGAAGCCAAGATCATGGAGATGCAGTGATCCACTCTGGTGGGCTTCACGGATAGTCTCAGGATAGATTTCATGCAACCAGTACTGCTCAGTGAATCGTTCTCGGATGTAGTTGTTCATACCATTGACAGAACGCCTGGTATTGGCATTTTCCTTGACTCTCCAGGTTGTATCATCAAGGTAGGCACTGAACATCTCATTCGTTGCCTTGATAAGGGCCTTGCCCTCTCTTACCCGTTCCCTCCCCTTACGATAGAGGATGTAGGCTTTTGCGGTTGCTTGATAACTCTGTTCCATCAGGGATTCTTCAACAAGATCCTGGATATATTCCACCTCTACATTGTCCCTTCCCTGTGTCTTGGACAAAACGATGGTGGCAACCATCTTGGCATCCACTTTTTGTCCTGCAGCATTCGCTGCTTTTTCGATTGCATCAATGATTTTCTGAACCTCGCAGAGAACCACCTGCCCGTCTCTTTTGACCACTTGCTGTTGCATGGTTTCCTCCTCGCGGAGACAAGACGTATAAAGAGGGTGCTCTGAGGCACACGCCTTATGTCATGCTCCGTGACGGCGTGTCTGTACAGGCAAGGTCTTCTGGCTTAGGTTCTTCATCCCAGGCTCCTTCCCAGATTTCTCCAGTGGATATTGCCCGGAACTCCCCATCACAGCGGCGGGACCGCGTGGGCTTCTACACCCAACTTCCCTTTTCCTATACACACAATATATAGTGTTTTGTGCCATACGGCACACTAGTTACAGTAGTTCTGTTCTGAATATTTGTCAAGCATTAAAAAACGGGAACCATGATTGGCTCCCGTTGTTGGATTAGTTTCTCTCGTTGGAGATTCGTATCTGTTTATACAGCCCGTCTCCCTCACTCTTGGTCTCTACCCCACCAAAGTCATTGAGTGCAGTATGGACAAGCCTTCTCTCATACGGGTTCATTGGTTCAAGCAACTTGCTTCTCCCGCTCTTCCGTACCTGTTCAGCTGTCTTGAAAGCCATTCTGATCAGCTGCTCTTCATGCCTCATGCGATAGTTTTCACTATCAACGATAACCTTCATGTCAGGATCGAGTTGCCCAGCATACACATTGGCAATAAGCTGGATGGCATCGAGGTTCTTACCTTTACGTCCAATGATGATATTTGAGTTGTCACTCTCAATATTCAATCCAAGCTTACGCTCCTTCCTGAACCCAATGGAAACCCTGCCTTCATAGCCCATCTTGTCCAAGACAGTAGCCACAAAGGTTAGCAACTTGTCCTCAAGTTCGCTGTTGATAGGCTGTTCCAGTTCTCTCTCATCATCATCTTCAAATGTATCCGGTTCCAGATTGCTTCCATCGTCAAAATGAATCCTGATCTTCACATTGCTCTTCTTGAAGAGCCCTTTTTTGACCGGTTCAACGATTTCCACATCGAAATCTTCACGCTCAATATGCAGTTCCTCAATTGCTTTTGCAATAGCTTCCTGCTCAGTACGTCCTTCGAATTCTTTCATCATATGCTACTCCGTTCGGGGGAAAATCCCCCGCAGTTGAATTTCTATTTGCGTCCCTTTCCCTTTGGTCCAGGGAACTGCTGCACGTTGGTCTGTGCTTCCTCATTTGCCTCACGCTGTTTCTTCTTGTTTGTATGCAACTGCTGAAGGATGGATAGGGCATTCATCACTGACCAGTAGAGGATCAAACCAGAAGGAGCATTGTACAACACAAAGAAGAACATCAACGGCATTCCGTAGGTCATGAATTTCATCATGCCCTGCTGACTACCTGCAGTTGAGGCGTTCTGGGTTATTTTCATTGAGAAAATCATACTTACTGTATAGAAAATGGGAAGCAAGTGCAGTTCATTGCCAAGGAAGGGCAGGTTGAACGGCAAGCTCGCAACCGTATCTGGACGGCTCAAGTCGGGAATCCATCCGGGGATGAACATCGCTCCTCTCAGCTCAAAGTGCTTATTGAGCAATCCGTAGAAAGCAATAAGGATGGGGAACTGCAACAACATTGGAAGACATCCACCCATGGGGTTGATCTTCTCTTTCTTGTATAAAGTTGCCATCTCTTCATTCTGTTTGGTCGGATTGTCAGGATACTTTTCCTTGATCTCCTGCATCTTAGGGGAGAGGGATGCCATCTTTGCAGTTGACTCCATACCCTTCTTGGTAATCGGGTAGAGTACCAGCTTAAGGAGGAAGGTAAGGATGATGATGCCAATACCATAGTTAGGTATTAAGCGGTAGAGTAAATTCAAGATGGTCTTCAGTATTGTCTCCAACCATCCAAGCCATGAACTGCTGTCCAGCGCTGCCTCAAGTTGCAAGCCCGATACCCCAAAACTATTCAGGGAAGCATCGTTGTAGATGACCATATCACCCTTGAGCTGCGGACCGGCATAGAACCTGAAGGTATCCGTCTGGGCTGCACTCTTGATCGTTGGTCTGCTCAGATAGATGCTTGACTGAAGAGGAAGACCTTCATCTGAAACTTCACTCAAGCTAACCATATAGTTGGTAGCATCAGGAATGGCAATCATAGAGAAATACTTTCCGACAAGCGCTACCCAGGAAAGAGGTTTGGTTGTTGCATATGCACCATTGCTCAACTTAACCTGATCCTTCTTGGAAGATCCGTCTTCCTTGATATAAAAACGACGATAGTTGTAGTTATTATCGAGGGAGGAGAAAGAGGGACCAATCTGTGGTTCAAAGGCGAGCGTATAGGCATAATTCTCAAAGGAGAGAGGTATGGCCTTGTTCTCACTGTTTCTGGTCTCTACGTCTATTTCGAAGAGATAATCCTCTTCTCCAAAAGTGTAGGTCTTTGTGATGGAGAATGGGGCTCCAGGGGTCTTTCCATCTTCCTCGAGAAGGGCAAACTCCTGGGTGAATTGCACCTGGTTACCAATGATCTGGTAACGGAAGGTTGCATCGATGGGATTGGTCTTGTCATTTCCTGCATACATCAAGAAAGCATCATTGGATGATGCATCCTTGAACAAGAGTTCAACAGGCTCCCCTTCATCAAGGTGATCTTTCAGCTTAAAGGAAGCAATTGAGGCACCACTGGGATTGAATTCAATCAAGAAATAGTTTGTCTCAAATGTGAAGGGAGTCTTATTGCCTTCGCTGCCAACAGCAACCATTGAACCAGGGAGACTACTGTCCCATGCGATATTGGCTGAAACCTGACTCGATTGGGCTGGCTCCAGATAGGTACTCTGGCCTGAAGTGTTACTCGAGGTTTCAACTTGTTCAATGGTCGGCACCATTTCAGGGGTGGCCGGCGCGAAGAAGGTGGCTTGGATGGTCATTCCGAGGGTGATGACCAATACGGATAGAACAATGGCTAGAATGGTATTTTTATCCATATCTGCTCCTGATGGGGGGATGTGTAGAGAAGAAAGCAATCACAGGAAAGATAGGACAGAACAACAGAATGAGGAGTGTTATGAAAGCGTTTTAAGACTGGTTAAACACCCCAGCCTTATCGCAGAGAGAGAGTATTTGTTCCTTTTGGAATGCATAATCAAGAACCTTTCCTGGATAAACGACAAATGCAAAATCGTAACCGGGGACCATCCTAGGCTTTTCTGTACGCCAAATTTCCTTGATTTGTCTACGGATCCTGTTTCTTTGGACAGCATTACCGTAATGACGGACCGGAATTACCACAATCCTATCAACATCCAGTTGGTTCTGACTTACAATAAGTTTCAATCCACGGCAGGAATAATGCCTGCCGGTCTTGAAAATTCGGTCAATCTCCGGTTTACGTTTTACAATTTCTTGTTTAGAAAGGCTTCTTCTCATCACATACGGACAGCTTGTGTCTGCCTTTGGCTCTTCTGCGGGCCAAAACCAGGCGACCGCCCTTTGTTGCCATACGAGCCCTAAAACCAAACTTCCTGTTTCTCTTCACTCTACTGGGCTGGTAGGTTCTTTTTCCTTTGTAACTCATGAGATAATCTCCAATTTTTACATCGCTTTACGCGGATAGTTTCTACTTAATTCAGAGGATACTCCCCCGAGTGGTGCAGTATATAGACTGCCTGTATTTACGTCAAGTAACTAAGAGCTTAGCATCTGAATGCTCTTAATGCCTAGGGATGGATACTTCTTTGCAAGCAGAGAAAGAATCTTTTTTTGCTGCATCATGGTAATTTGTGCCCAAGAAGGATGATCGGCTTTCAAAACCAATGTGGTGTGCTTGATTTCTACAATTTTCACGTGTGGATACAAGCGGTTTCCAATGATTTTCTGCCACTCAAATCCAACAGCTGCTTTTGGGTTATCAGGACGGATATCAAGTCTGCGCAAGACATAATCAAGCACGGCTTTTGCTTCCAGTGGTTCTCCTTCCTTGCACAGTCTCGTTTTCTTATCCTTCATGGCTGATAAATCTTCCTTGATCGACAGTATACACCAATGCGTTCTCATCTGCCAGAGAGGAGAAATACTGCTCTTCTGGTAAGAACGTAAAGAAAGCCTGGCTGTAGGATTGCATCAACCTAAGAAATTCCGCTCGTCTGGTATGATCAAGCTCGAGCAGGACATCATCAACCAGTATCAAGGGCTTTCCTCCGGTTTTTTTCTCAAAAAATGCCATCTGTGCAGTACGAAAAATGAGTGAAGCGAGCCTCATTTGGCCGGTAGATCCTGTTTGCGAAAAATTTTGAGAACCTTCCATCACCTGGAATCTGTCACGATGAATTCCACTGGTAGTAGTCAACAGGTTCATATCACGTCCTCTTGTCTGTTCCAGGTAAGCAATCACCTCATCCTTGGTTGCACAGGTGTTCCATGATGGTTGGTACTCGATATGTACGTCAATGTCCTGACCAGAGACAGAGCGATACATCTCAGGGAAAATCTGGTCAAACTCGAATACAGCACGTGTTCTTTCCTGCTGGATTGCAATGCCATAGGTGGCGAGCTGGATGTCATAGACGGGAAGCAGTTCAAAGCGTTGTTCTTTGATCGCCAGATTTCGTTGTCTCAATACCAACCGATACCTGCGCATATCATCAAAAAACAGGGGATTGTACATGCTCATGATCTGGTCGAAAAATCTTCTTCGCTGTTCAGGTTCTCCCTTGATGAAAAAAATATCGTCATGGCTGAAAACAATGCAGGGGATGTTGTAGATTAACTCCTTCCTGTCCTTGATTTCCCGTCCATCAAGCAGTACCGTCCGTTTTGCATCTTTGTATTCGAGTACAAGGGTATGATGTTGTTCATCGTCTGTTACGTATACCCCTTCAAGCTTGAAGTTTTTTTCTTTGTCAGTTGCGAGTTCCTTCAGTTGGTTTGTACGAAACGAAGATCCATAACAGAGTGTATATACTGCTTCAAGAAGATTGGTTTTTCCTTGTCCGTTGGGTCCAATGAGGAATACCTGTCGGTTATCGACAGGTATTTTCTCGCTGGCCAGATTTCTGAATTGGTTGGTCCAAAGCTGGGTAAAACGCATCAGGCATTCGGTTGCATTGGCATGATGATATGAAAGTAATCCCTATTACTATCAGGTTTTACTGTCATTGCACGAGTAGGCTCAGTAAAGTTGATGGAGAAATATTCTCCCTCCATGGCTTTCAATGGATTTACCAAGTATGTGTAATTCAAAGAAACCTTGCTGTCAGGACCTTCATACTGACATGCAATGATCTCTTTGGCTTCTCCTACTTCACTTTCATCACTGGTAAGCAGCACTCCAGCTTCACTGATATCTAAGAAGATTCGTTTTGCCTTGTTCTCAACCAAGAGAGAGACTCTCTTCAAGGCATCAAGCATATCTTGGATTCTCATCGTGCAGGTATAGGTTTGCACTTCTGGAATTACCCTACGATAGTTTGGATATTGTCCTTTGATGAGGGTTGTATAGAATGTCCTGTTTCCAATTTTTGCAAAAAGAATGTTTTCTGTTATTGAAAGATCAAGCATTCCCTCATCTGTTGAGAGTTTTTTCAATTCTGTAAAGAATTTTGGTGGAATGATAATTGAGGGGAACATGGGAAGCTCTTCTTCAAATGTTCTCTCCACAATGGAAAGTCTTCTTCCATCTGTGGCAACCATGTTCATGCCACTTGCATTTCTTTCGAGATACAGACCACAGAGAAAATATCTTGTTTCATCCTCGCTGATGGCAAACATGGTTTGGTTTGCCATATCGGTGAAGGTTTTCTGAGGAATCGTGAAATACGAAGATGATTCTGAATTCTCCAGGGAGGGAAATTCATCAGCACCTATGGTTCTCAGTTTGAAATCAATGTTTTGCTCTTCAGGCTTGATTGTAAGCATTCCATCTTCCAATGAAAAGTCAATTCTGGTGTTTGGAAGGCTTCTGAGAATATTCAGGAGTTTTTCACAGAAAACAGTGGTTCTTCCTTCTTGCAGTGTCTCGACTGCAATCTCAGTACTGAATCCCAATTTCTGATCTGTTGCCTTGATGATGAGCCGTCCATTAAAGGTTTCCAGATAGACGTTGCTGGTGATCGAAAGGGAGTTTCTCTGACTGGTAAAATCCATTGAATATATTATCTCGTTGAGGATGTCATCTTTGTTGCAGACGAATTTCATATTGATACTCCTAGATTATTAAAAAATATAGTAATAATAGTAATAATAGCACAGATTCTGTGGATAACTTTCTAATTTCTTGTCCAATCACTGCTTAAATTTTGTCATCTTGTGGATAACTTGTCCAGTTGCCCACATTTCATCCACAAGGAAAAAAGCTGTATCCACAGGTTTTGGCAGTTATCCACAAGGTATCCAGTGGTTGTCCACAAGATATTACCGCTTACCATTTGTTAAGTCCCTCTTCAATTTTACGATGGTGTTTGCAAACGATTCATCCCCTTTCATTAGGGACTCAATCCGGTCATGTGCATGCATGACAGTGGTATGGTCCCTGCCTCCAAATTCTGTACCGATTTCCGTAGTGGAGTATTCGGTAATATCCCTTGCCAGGAACATGGCAATCTGTCTTGGTTGTATGAGCGATTTGTTCTTCTTTTTCCCCTTGATCTCGAAGCTGCTTACATTGAAGTACTCTCCCACTACCTTGATGATGGTATCAATTGAGAGGGTCTGGTTTGAATTGGCAGCCAAGGAGGGGAGAATGCCAAGGAGTTCCCGTGCCTTGTCAAATGAGATTTCCTGTCCAAGTAGTTCGCTATAGGCAATAAGCTTGGTTAGTGATGATTCAAGATCCCTCACATTGGTACATACATTGGTTGCTATGTAGTTGAGAATCTCCTCACTCATTGAACCGCCCCTTTCCACAAGTTTTTTCTTGAGGATTGCCATTCTTGTTTCATAGTTTGGTGGTTGCAGATCTACGTTCAATCCCCTCTCAAACCTGGAACTCAGGCGATCGGTTATGTTTTTCAGTTCACTGATAGGTCGGTCACAGGTGAATACCATCTGTTTTTTTGACTCGTACAGGTTGTTGAATGTATGGAACAGTTCTTCCTGTGTGCTGTCCTTTCCTTGCAGGAAGTGTATGTCATCGATGAGCAGCACATCCACTTTACGGAACTTGTTCTTGAACTGCTGTGTTCTTTGTGAACCGATTGATTCAATGAATTCATTGGTAAACATCTCGGCAGTCACATACATAACCTTCAGCTCAGGGGTGTTGTTGATGATATAATTTCCGATGGAGTTCAACAGGTGTGTTTTACCAAGCCCTACACCACCATAGATAAGGCAAGGGTTGTAACTGACTCCTGGATTCTTTGCAATCGCGAGGCTTGCATTATAGGCAAATGCAGAGTTGTCCCCAATCACAAATGTATGAAACTCATAGGAAGGGTTCAGATTACAATCCTTTTTCATTTTCAAGGTCTTTTCTTCACTGACCTGTGGCTTTGGTTGGATGGTAACAATGGGGGTTTCCTTTGGTGTTTCCTTGTTTTCTTTTGATGGTTGTTGTATTTGTTCAATTTTTGAACGTGCTACTACCTCAAAAACAATATCGATGTCCTCTCCAGTTAGTTCAATCATCGTATTGCGTATCATATCCCTGTAACGGGCTATTACTGTGTCAAGAATAAACTGGCTTGCTACAGCCAATACTACCTTATGACTATCTGATCGTAGGTAGGCAATTCGATTGAACCAGGTATGGTATTCCTGTTCTGGAAGGGTCTCCTTGATACGGGAGGCAGTTTCCTGCCAGAACTCATAGTATATGTTTTGTGCTTCGCTCATGCGGCCATTTTACCTTGTAGTGTCAGACGGTGCAAGTATTGTACAGCTAAGTGAATCTGTTGTTTGTAAAATCTTGTAATAAAAGAAGTAATAAATTGGCTTGAATTCGTGTGCAAGCTTGCAACTCCCCCATAATTTTGGTATACTTGATAAGAATTGATACAGGTATTTTTTTTATTATTACATAAGGATATAACGAATGAATGAAGGGAGCTTTGACAACGGAACGTTGGAGCCGTCCTTGCACATTGATGGTGTAGAGATGGCTTCCGTTTCCCATGGTTATTCTGCCGGGAGTATTCAGGTCCTCAAGGGTCTTGAGGCTGTTCGAAAACGACCTGGTATGTACATTGGATCCACAGGCATTGATGGATTGCATCATCTCGTTTATGAGGTGGTTGATAATAGCATCGATGAAGCGATGGCCGGTTACTGTTCAGAAATCCGTGTCTACCTCGATATTGATAAAGAGGGAAGAGAGGTTTGTACAGTTGAAGACAATGGCCGCGGAATTCCTGTCGATCCACACCCAATTGAGAAGAAAAGCTCGCTGGAAATTGCCCTCACACAACTGCATGCCGGAGGAAAATTCGATAAGAACTCCTATAAGGTTTCCGGTGGATTGCATGGAGTGGGTGTCTCCTGTGTAAATGCCCTCTCGGTCTGGATGGAGGTTACCATCTATCGAGATGGGGGAATATACCGGCAGATCTACAGCTGTGGTTTGCCCAAGAGCGAAGTACTACGCATCGGAGATACCGATCGTAGTGGAACCGTGGTTAAATTCTCACCCGACTACTCCATCATGGAGCAGAATGCTTTCAATTATGAGGTATTGGTTAATAGATTCAGGGAGCTTTCCTTCCTGAACAAGGGCGTTTCAATTTCCCTGTCTGACCGAAGAGGGGATGAGATAAAAGAACAAACATTCCACTCTGAGGGTGGTATTTCCCACTTTGTAAGTTACCTTAACGAATTCAAGCGTGTCTTGGTTGATCCTCCCATCTCCATTGAAGGAGAAAGGGACAACATCAAGGTGGAGATTGGTCTGCAGTACAATGATAAGTACGATGAGAAGGTGCTTACCTTTGTAAACAATATCAACACTCGCGAGGGTGGTACCCACCTTACTGGTTTCAGGACTGGATTGAGCCGGGTTATCAACGTTCAATTACAGAAGAACCCAAAACTCTTGAAGAAGTATGAGGAAAAACTCGAACAGAGTGATATTTCCGAAGGTTTGACCGCTGTTATCTCTGTCAAGGTTCCTGAGCCCCAGTTTGAGGGTCAGACCAAGATGAAATTGGGTAACTCTGCGGTAACCGGCGTTGTTTTCTCCATGGTATATGAGAAGCTGGGAAACTATTTTGATGAGTTCCCTGCCCAGACAGAAACCATTCTGCAGAAAATCATCAGTGCTGCACTTGGGAGGGTTGCTGCCCGTAAGGCACGAGAGCAGATCAGAAAGAAGAGTGAAGGTGGCGGCCTACCAGGCAAGCTGGCTGACTGTTCTGAAAAGGATCCTGCAAAGTGTGAGGTATTCATTGTTGAGGGTGACTCGGCAGGTGGATCCGCAAAACAGGGACGTGACCGTAAATTCCAGGCAATTCTTCCTCTCTGGGGTAAGATGCTCAATGTTGAGAAAGCCCAGGAGTTCAAGGTATTGGGAAATGATAAGCTGCAGCCGGTTATTTCCTCCATTGGTGCCGGTATAACTCGGTACAACAATATGGGGAAAGATGAAGATCTCGACAATGATGTTACCTTTGACCTCTCTAAAACGAGATATCACAAGATTATCATCATGGCAGACGCAGACGTTGATGGATCACATATCAGGACATTGCTGCTGACGTTCTTCTTTAGGTATATGAGACCTCTCATTGAAGCCGGGTATATCTATTTTGCAATGCCTCCCTTGTACAAGATCACCATAGGGAAGAAGGTTTTCTATGCCTATGATGAGGAAGCGAGGACCAAGATTCTCGAAGAACACAATGTAAGAGATGAAAACAAGGTCGGGCTCCAGCGGTACAAAGGTCTTGGTGAGATGAACCCCGATCAGCTTTGGGAAACAACCATGAATCCTGAGACACGCATGATCAGCCAAATCTCTCTTGAAGATGCAGAGGAAGCTGATAGGGTTTTCAGTATGCTCATGGGTGAAGAAGTTGAGCCACGAAGGGCTTTCATTGACGCAAATGCCGTCTATGTTTCGAATTTGGATATCTAGTATAAGGACATAATCGTGGAAGAAGTAAACGAAAATAGGACAATAATTGTAGACGTGGCAAAGGAGATGCGAACCTCGTATCTCAACTATGCCATGTCCGTCATTGTCAGCAGGGCCCTCCCTGATGTACGTGACGGTCTCAAGCCGGTCCACAGAAGAATCCTCTTTGATATGTATGAGATGGGGCTGAGAGCCAACTCCTCATATAAGAAATGTGCTCGTATTGTTGGTGACGTGCTTGGTAAGTACCATCCCCATGGGGATGGATCGGTATATGATGCATTGGTACGCCTCGCACAGGATTTCTCCTTGCGCTACCCGGTGGTAAATCCCCAGGGTAACTTTGGTTCCATTGATGGTGACCCGGCAGCAGCAATGCGATATACCGAGGCTAAGATGAGCCGAATCGGCGAAGAGATGTTGCAGGATATCCAGAAAGAGACGGTTGATTTCGGGCCGAACTATGATGACTCGATGACGGAACCTCTGGTGCTTCCTGGTTCATTCCCTTTCCTGTTGGCAAACGGAAGTAGTGGAATTGCAGTTGGAATGGCCACCAATATGGCTCCACACAACCTGCAGGAAATCTCTGACGCCATCTGTGCAGTCATTGAAAACCCTGATATCACCATTGATGAGTTGATGGAACATATCAAGGGCCCTGATTTTCCCTCAGGTGGAGTCATTTGTGGCATGCAGGGAATCAAGGATGCCTTTACCACCGGACGTGGCAAGATTGTCATGCGCTCTGTGTACGAGATCGAGGAGAGTGACCGTGGTCATGACCAGATCGTGTTCACCGAGATACCTTACCAGGTCAACAAAGCTGATTTGGTGAAGAAGATTGACGACCTCCGTAAGGATGGTGCAATCCCCATGATCAGTACAATACGCGACGAGTCTGACCGTAACGGTATCAGGATCGTGGTGGAGCTGAAGATGGGATCCGAGCCGATGGTGGTGCTCAATCAGTTGTTCAGCCGAACTGCCCTACAGTCAAACTTCAATGTAAACAATCTTGCACTGGTTAAGGGAAGGCCTCAGTTGCTCACGCTCAAGGAGATGCTGCTGTATTATATCGAGCATCGCACTGAGGTAGTAATCAGAAGAACCAAGTATGATTTACGGAAGGCACAAGAGCGTGCACATATTCTCAGGGGCTTGAAAATTGGTCTGGATAACATTGATGAGGTAATTAAGATCATCAAGGAGTCTGATGATAACACGATAGCTGCAAATCGTCTCGTTGAACGTTTTGGTTTGGATGATATCCAGGCTCAGGCGATCATCGACATGAAACTTGGTCGCTTGAGTCATCTTGAGACTTCCAAGATATTGGATGAATTGGGAGAGCTTGAACAGAAGATAGCCTACTATCAGGAATTGCTTGCTGACGACCAGAAGATACTGGACGTTGTCAAATCTGAAGTTCGCTCCCTTCCCTCCTCTCTTGTTCCAAAGGACCGTAGACTTACAAGAATTGCTCGAGAAGAGTTGGGACAGGCAACAGATGAGGATTTCATCAAGGAAGAATCTGTTGTTGTGTTGATCAGCAACAAGGGCTTTGCAAAGCGAATTCCCGTCGAGGAGTATGATGCTCACGGACGTGCAGGCAAGGGAACCAGGACAACCAAGTTACAGGACGGCGATTTCGTCGACCATATGTTTGTTGCCTCAACCCATGAATACGTAATGTTCGTCAGTAATGCAGGTAAGGCTTACTATATCAAGGGATTCCAGATTCCTGAAGCTACCAAAACTGCAAAGGGGACCAGTATCAAGAATATTCTTCAGCTGGAAACCACCGAGAAGATCACTTCGATCATTGCATTCAAGGAATTCAGTGAGGATAAGTACTTGATGATGGCTACCCGTCAGGGTGTTGTGAAAAAGGTATCGTTGTCCAACTTCGTGAATGCAAGGGTTCGTGGTATCAGGGCCTTGTTCCTTGATGAAGGTGATGAGCTATTGAGCTGTGACCTGGTTGAAGAAGGTGACGAAGTCATGCTGATCACCAAGAATGGTCGTGGACTCAGGTTCCGTCAGAGTGATGTACGTGCAATGGGAAGAGCTAGCCGTGGTGTTCGCGGTATCCGCCTGATTGGAGATGACCAGGTTGCTGGATTGTTGAAGGTAGATGATTCCCATAGAATTCTCATGATTACTGAAAATGGGCAGGGCAAGCAAGTAACCTTTGACAGCTTCAATGTACATGGTAGAGGAACTCAAGGGCAGAAGATCTTCCGTCTTGGAACGAAGGCAACCTTTATCGTGGGTGTACTGAGCGTGAATGATGAAAATGATGTTGTGTGTGTCACCATGATGGGACAGACTCTGAGAGTTCATTGTGATGCCATCTCGGTACAAGGGAGGAATGCTGCCGGAGTCCGTGTGGTATCGATGAAGTGGAAAAACGACTCCATTGTAGCCATTGCTTCTACTGAGAAAGATGAAGAGGAAGAAGTAGAGATTCCTGAAGCACCAAGTCCAGAGGATGTGGTGCAAGATGTTGATGATGATGAATCTGAAGATGTGGTAATTGACGATTCAGATAACGAATAAAACATCTGTTAAGTAGTATGGTGGGCTGTTTTCCATTGAGAAAACAGCCCATTTTATTGCCAAAAAATTCCTCCATTCTCCACACAAATCTGTATCGATATATAGAAACATTGGTCAAAATACCTGCAAATAGCGCTCTGATTTGCTGTTTTTGGTACATTTGGAAAACATTTTAAAATCGAAGGTAAAAAACCAACCAATGCAAATATTACTTGTTCAATCGAAGAATATCTCTATGGTAAAACCAGCTACGTTTCACGTGAAACAAAGGGTGCTCAATACAGAGCTTTGCTGGGTGTACTAGCCTTTATTGAGCAGAGCTTTTATAAGATAGGGTAGGGGAGAGTGCTGTCTGACTTATGTTGTCCTACGCATCTGATGTTTCACGTGAAACTTCTAGCAGAAGGAAATAGTAATTGGAAGGCATGGTCATCTTTGGGGTATGTATAGTTGAATATGGGGAGTGAGCTATTTACTGTTATACAATCTTAGAACGAACTTCTTGTATATGGAGTTTGATTGGTAGAAGAAGTGTTATCGTGGTTCGACTAAAAATAATAAGAATTGTATGAGGTTTTTTATGATTGTTTCACGTGAAACATCGATTATCTTGGTAGAGAGTTGATTCGAATAGAATGCGTATTTCGAAACATAATTCAGGGTATAAAAAAATACGTTCCACGCGAATGTTTCACGTGAAACGCATCATGCTTGATTCTCTGAATACTAAAGATCTGGGGTATTTACCACAGTTAGATTCGGATCAACAAAGTTGCGAAGGTAGCGTTCTACACCACCTTTCAGGGTCATCTGGGACATCGGGCAGCCAGCACATGCGCCAACAAGACGAACAGTTACATCATTGCCAACCAAACTGATGAACTCGATATCTCCACCGTCATTTTGCAAAGAGGGACGAATGTCCTCAAGTGCCTTTTTGACTTTATCTTCTATCATGTAAGTATCCTCCATACGGTATCTTGAAGATACTATAGAGATGAAGAAGGGTCAAGTTAACAACCTTATTGGGTGACATGAATGAATTTATTACGTATAGTGAATAACATGAGTGCACAAACAATACTGTTTTTGAACCAAAAAGGTGGAGTAGGTAAAACTACCTCAGCAGTTAACTTGGGAGCTGCGTTGGCGGGGCTGGGTAAGAAGGTCCTGTTGATCGACTTGGATGCCCAGGGTAATCTCACCAGTGCAACCTCCATTGATGGAAGGCAACCTGGTATATATGAAGTAATAGCTGGTCAGCTTCCCGCTGAGGAAGCAGTTCAGCAGACTCCTGTCAAGAATCTCTACGCTATACCCAGCAATATCAACATGGCTGGTCTGAATATCGAGCTGGTTGAGGAGGAAGAGCGAGAGTTTTTTATCAAACGAGCCTTATCGTCATTGGAAGATTCTTGGGAGTACATCCTTGCAGATTGTCCACCTTCACTTGGGTTGGTCACGGTCAATGCAATGGCATGGGCAAAGAAAGTGATCATTCCAATGCAGTGTGAATACTTGGCAATGGAAGGGTTGAGTTTGTTGACAAGAACCGTGGGGAATATGAAGAAATCAATTAATCCTGATCTTGAAGTACTAGGGATTCTTTTTACTATGTATAGCAAGCGTACTAATCTGGCTAAGGAAGTAGTTGAAGATGTGAGTTCGTTTTTTCCTCAGTTGGTCTTCAAGACTATGATTCCCCGAAATATTCGACTTGCAGAAGCCCCTTCCCATGGACTACCGATTACGGCATACGATGGTTCAAGCAGTGGAGCAAAAGCATATAAGGCATTAGCCAAGGAGGTTACAAAACGTGTCGCAAGAAACCAATAAGAAACATGGATTGGGGAAAGGAATAGGTTCCTTGATGCAAGACTATTCATTTGATTCAGTTTTGGACTCCGCCCTTGGCCTAGCCTCATCAAAACCAGATGCAGAAAAAGGACAACGTGTTCTTGAAGTCCCTGTTGAACAAATTCGTGCAAACCCAAACCAGCCAAGAAAAGATTTCAACCAGGAAGCACTGGAAGAATTGAGTCAATCGATCCAACGAGAAGGTGTGTTGCAGCCTATCCTGGTAGAGGAGATTGCACCCGGGTTGTATAGTATTGTGGCTGGGGAGAGAAGATTCCGGGCAGCAAAAATTGCAGGACTCGAGCGAATGCCGGTGCTGGTAAAAGATTTCACCCAGATGCAACGATTGGAAGTCTCTCTCATAGAGAATATTCAGAGAGAGAGCCTGAACCCTATTGAAGAAGCGAAGGCGTATGCTTACCTTATTCAAGAAGCAGGAATAACCCAAGAGGAGTTGGCAAAGAGACTGGGAAAAAATAGGTCCACCATTAGTAATAGCATTCGGCTTTTACAGTTGAGTTCCTCCATGCAGCAGGATTTGTTGAATGGCAAATTTACTGCAGGTCAGGCGAGAGCAATCCTTTCTGTGGTGAATCCTGCTGATAGGGAAATTCTCTATCGTACCGTACTGGAGAAGGATCTTTCAGTACGGGCAACGGAACAGTTGGCTTCCCAGTTCAATATGGGAAAACGTGCTGCATATCAAAAGAAGAAACGAGCCAAGAAGAGTCTGGCGAAAGCTCCAGAGATTATCGCAATCGAGGATAAGTTCCTGCATGCAGTAGGATCGCAGGTGGAGATTAAAGGGTCACTGGAAAAAGGAAAGATTGAGATTCCCTTTACCAGTAGTGAAGAATTGGAAAGACTGTATCAGTTGCTGATGCCAAATCAGGGACTGTTTGAACTATAAGAAAGTAAGGAGATACAATGGATAAGAAAGAATTGAAAGACGGCTTGTATGCCGTATTGCATACCAGTAAGGGTGAGATCACACTATTCCTTGAGAGCAAGAAAGCTCCAATGACCACTGCAAACTTTGTAGGGCTTGCAGAGGGAGCTTTGAATGTGAATGGGGAAGGAAAACCTTTCTATAATAATCTCACGTTCCACCGGGTTATTGAAAACTTTATGATCCAAGGTGGATGCCCCAAAGGGAATGGGACCGGAGGTCCTGGATATACGTTCCCAGATGAGTTCGATGATTCATTGAAACATACCGAACCTGGTGTTCTCTCCATGGCAAATGCTGGACCCGGAACAAATGGAAGCCAATTTTTCATCACACATGTGGCGACTCCTTGGTTGGATGGAAAGCATTCCGTCTTTGGTCATGTTGTAGACGGCATGGATGTGGTGAACTCCATTGCGCAAGGGGATAAGCTCAATCGTGTTGAGATTGTACGTGTAGGAAAGGATGCGGAGGCATTCGAAGTCTCTCGTGAGATCTTTACCCAGTACGTACTTGCAGCAGAGGAGAAGAACAAGAGCCGTGAAGCTAAGGAAAAAGAGAAGCTTGAGAAAGAGCTGAAGAATCGTTGGCCTGATGCAAAAGTGACAGAGACAGGTCTTCGGTATGTAGTAAAGAAGGACGGTGAAGGAAAGAAAAGCCCGAAACACGGGCAGACTGTAACCGTACACTATACTGGCTCCTTGCTTGATGGAAGGATTTTTGATAGTTCAGTGCAACGAGGGACCCCAGCACAGTTTGCAATCGGACAAGTAATTGAAGGTTGGAACGAGGCCTTGAAGACTATGACCGTAGGTGAGCAGCGGACCCTGATTATCCCCCCTGAACTCGGATACGGGACCATGGGATATCCCGGGGTTATCCCTCCCAACTCCTATTTGATTTTCGATGTGGAGTTGATAAAGTTTTAAATAGATATATTAGAAGGAGATACTTGTGAAAGAGAAGGCTGTTCATTACGTCTGTAGCCAATGTGGCAGGGTTGAGACAAAATGGTTGGGACGCTGCCCAGACTGCGGAAGTTGGAACACCTTTGAAGAGGAAGCGGTAAGTAAACCTTCCGATGGCAAACGTGCTGTGATCAGCACAGCCACCAAGCCTGTGAGTTTGGAGGAAGTTGAGATTGATCCGTTGTTCCGGTATGAGACAGGTATCAGTGAACTTGATCGGGTACTCGGTGGAGGAGTCATGCGTGGCTCTTCCATCCTCCTTGGGGGAGAGCCGGGTATCGGCAAGTCTACCTTAATGCTCCAGGTACTTGAGAAGTGCTCAAGCGGACGAAAAGTGCTCTACATTTCTGGTGAGGAGTCACCCAGTCAGGTTAAGCTTCGTGCACAAAGACTGGAACTCAATCTTTCATCCATCTCCATTTTTTGTGATACCAGGGTGGAAGTGGTGGTAAGTCTTTTAAGTGAAGAAAAGCCTGATGTAGTCGTTGTTGATTCATTACAGACGCTTACCAGTGATGAGATCCCTTCCCCTGCCGGGTCAGTGAACCAGATCCGATCTTGTTCCACTACCTTGGTTGGCCTCTGTAAACAGTTGGGAATATCGTTGTTTCTTATCGGGCATGTGACGAAGGAAGGGGTATTGGCTGGCCCAAAAGTCATTGAGCATCTGGTTGATACCGTAATCTACTTTGAGCAGATTTCCAGTGGAATTCGGTTGATTCGAGCTGCAAAAAATCGGTTTGGATCAGTTGATGAAATCGGTATTTTCAGTATGCATGAGAAAGGGCTCAGCCCAGTGGCAAATCCGTCCTCATTCTTTATCACCGATAGGCTCACAAAGGACATTCCCCCTGGAATATCCTATACCCCGGTTATCGAGGGGTCACGGACCTTTTTGGTGGAAATCCAGGCACTGACTACCAGTGCCAAGAATGGGTATACCCGCATCTATTCAGATCGAATTGATACAGCCAGGGTTACCCGCGTTGCTGCAATTTTGGAGCGACATGCAGGTCTACGGCTCAGTGACCAGGATATCTATGTCAATGTAGCAGGTGGGATGAAACTCAGCGAGGTATCCATCGAGTTGCCCCTTGCCCTTGCCCTCTGGTCTGCCCTGACCAACAAGAGTATACCCAAGGCCTTGGTCAGCTATGGGGAGCTTAGCCTTGCTGGAGAAGTAAGGGGTGTTGGGTTTCCAGAGAAGCGAGAAAAGGCTGCCAAGGAGCTGGGATTCAAGCGTTCAATCGTACCCAGGATTGCTTCGCGTTCCCCACTGGTTCAACATGCTTGCTCTACGATAAAGGAAGCTCTAGATCTCATGAATTCAATAAAGTGATTATATAGTAAGCAATACTAACAAATAAATAAAAATATACAATTAAAAGAAATAGATATATTCATAAAGAGTTGAAAAAAGGCCGTATCTAACGATACGACCTCTCTTGCTATGTTCGTTAGCTTTCCTTATGAACCAAGCATGCTGAGAAGAATGGGGAAAATGACAACATTTCCGATGGAGGCTCCTAGGCTGGTGTAGAGGAAGACAAGGAGGGTGTGCAATACACGGTTTCGATACCACCCTCTGAAGGATGCTGCATCCTCTCCCAGTTGCTCAAAATCACGAACCTTTGGCTTTCTGAGTGTTGCTTCCATCAATCCGCTCACCATTCCAACCCCAATCCCAGGATGGAGGCTTGTTAGGGGGGCTGACAATATACTCACCAATGTGTTGAGGGGATGGGCTAGAGCCAGGATGGCACCAATGGCGGTGAAGCTCATGTTCACTGCAAGCCAGTACCCAAACATCTTGATCCCTTCACTCTGGCCGAGGTTGAAGAAACCATACAAGAGGATTCCCACGATAAGGATGGGAAAGCCCCAGGAAAAAATCTTTCCGGCTTTGCCACCCTTTGGGGTGGTGCTGATGTCTGAAAGGTCGGTACCGATGGTGCCCTCTTCGATTGCCTTGATCGTCCTGATGATACCACCTTGGTGACCTGCACCAATGACGGCAAGCTTTTTATTACCAGGGGAGAGGAAGATACTGGTTGCCAGATAACGGTCGCGCTCGTCAATGAGCACTTCCTTGACCGAGGGTAGTTCCTTGGCCATCTCATCCATCATGCCTTGCATGACATCGGCTTTTTTGAGGGACTCCAGTTCCTCCTCTGAAATCTTTTCATTACTGAAAGCGGCACTGATGATGGTGGCAATGAGTTTTGCCTTGTTCCAGAGGTTGGACTTTCTCCATGCCCTGCTGAACGTGACCTGGATTTCCCGGTCACAGAGTGAGTAGGGGATCTCTTTTTCCTTGGCCAGTCTGGCTGCACTGAGGATTTCTTCTCCGGGGGCACTCCCTGATTGGTCTCCCATCCTCTTCTGGAAGGAGGAGAGAGCCATATTTGCAAGCAAGAGGAACCCCTTATTTTCTTTGAGGACCTTCTTGATGTCCATATCTGACCAAGAGGATTTCTCCTCCCTGTTTTTCATCCGTCCATCGTCAAGTTCAAGGCAGATATGGTCAGGTTGCTCACTCTCAATGAGCAGTGCAACTTCATCAACACTCTCTTTGGATACATGGGCTGTGCCCACAAGGAGAATCTCTCTTCCATCGTTGAGTGTAAGTCGGTGGAAGGTATCACTCATTTTTTCATCAGTCATGCAGTCAACTATACTGAAGGAAGAGCGGAGAAACAAGGGAATTTGACAGTCATGTGTGATTGATATACTGTTTGTCCACATGGAAACACTTCTCTATCTGGCGAAACTCGCCCTTGCATTAGTTCTCGGAATGGGTTCTGCACATCTTTTGGGCAAGGAGCGGTTTACCCATGTCTCTGCGTATGCACAGATGTTCTTGGTTTGGCTTCTGTTGTTTTTCATGGGGGTGAACACTGGAGGAATCGAAGGGATTACCTCACAGTTTGGGACCATTGGCATTACTGCGTTGCTTATCACCCTTTTTGGAGTGGCCGGTACCATTCTAGTTGCTCTGCTTTTTTCCTTCATCCTGACACCCTCCTTGCGTTCTGAACATATTGCCATTGCAAAGAGGAAGGAGCAGAGTCTCATCAGAAGACTGTATGATATTATCAAGGAACCTCTGCTCTTGGTTTCCATTGTAATCCTTGGATTGGTATTGAGACTGGGGACGAATGCCTTCTCCTGGTTTGACAGTTCCCTGGTTACCTACCTGCTCTATGTGCTGTTGTTTTTTGTTGGTATGGGGATGGTTCATCGAAAGATAAGCTTCAAAGGGGTGTTTGCTGATAGAAGCCTGTTTTTCCTCCCTCTCTACACCATACTCGGCACCTATGTAGGAGCCTTTGGTGTTTTCCTTTTCACTCCCTATACCCTCTCCCAAGTTATAGGGATGCTTAGTGGTTTTGGGTGGTACTCTCTCTCCGGTATCCTGATCACCGATCTGGGGTATCCGGTTCTTGGTTCCATCTCATTCCTGTCCAATCTGCTGAGAGAGAGTTTCTCATTTTTCCTCATTCCTCTGTTTGGAAGGTTGGGAAGGAGGTATTACTATCCTGCAGTCTGCACTGCCGGTGCAACCAGTATGGATGTCACCTTGGTCTTGCTTTCTTCTCACTTTGGGACACGTACCATGGTAGGTTCGATCTATCATGGAGTGATCATGAGCTTGGTAGCTCCGCTTCTCATTCCTCTCTTTTTCTAACGCTGCGTCCAGAGCTGGGCAATGATGGTAAGAGGGTTCTCTTTCAGAAGCCTAAGGTAGATGACAGGTGGACCATCAAAGAGGTTTTCGATTGCTGAGGATAAGGAGGCAATGGAAGAAGGGGGAGAGAGCTGGGTGAATGTATAGCTTCCTTCTTCCAGATAGAAAGGAGCCTCTACCTTTGGCAGGGCGAGCCCTTTCTCAACAGCCTCTCGTGTTGCCTCATCGGGACTCTCCTGTACCCCAGCAAAGAGCAGGGAGAGGGCGGAAGAGAGAGCAAGGCATCCTTCACTGCCTACTGGTTGAGCATCGAGATGGGTGAGCATTTGTTGATAAGCATCCTCCGCATCAGAGGCAGAGAATGGAGCTGTTTGATAGGGAATCGCCTGGTTGAGGTGTAAAATCATGGACTTGCTTTGTTGCATGAGAGATACTGTAGCAGAATGAAAACAGACGGTAAAGTAGAAAACATACCATACACCCTTCTCTATAGAAGAGGGATTCGACATATAACGGTTCGGGTCAAGGCAGATGGGAAGGTGAAGGTAAGTGCCCCTTACGGAATATCGAAGGTTGCCGTAGAGAGGGTGATTCTCAGCAATAAGGAAAAACTGCTTCATACAATCAATAAACAGCAACAGGCACTGCATACCTATGAGACTGGAGAGTTGTTTCCCTATGAAGGAAAACACTACACACTTATATTGGAGCCTGGATTGCATGCCGCAATTACGGTACATGATTCCTCTTTGATCGTGACCTATGATCCAAAAAAGCCCTTGGACTCCCTTTCTGTCTGCCGCCTGATCAAGGAACACTATCGGGAAGAGGCACGCAAGAGGCTGACTCCCCTGATTTCCTATTGGGCAGATATCCTGCATCTCCCCATTCCTCCCTTTTCGGTACGCGATTCAAAAAGTCGATGGGGTAGCTGCTCAGCAAAAGGCAGGCTGAATTTTTCCCTGCGATGCCAAGCCCTAAGCGAGAAGCAACTCTCCTACTTGGTACTGCATGAAATGGCTCACTTGGTACATTTCAATCATTCAAAAGAGTTCCATTCCCTGCTTCTGCATTATATGAACGACTACAAACAGGTACAGCGAACCATATTTTCCATGCAAAGGGAGACCCAGCTCTGCCTTTGATTCCCGAGTGAGTGCAGGGATTGCCCTAGGGCATTGATGTCTTTCATTCACAAATTTGGTATAATTGTGTATCTTTGTATGAAGAGGAGATTCAATACTATGAAACCTGATGTACTTGCAGATGGTGTCTACCGTGTGGCCGCAAAGGTTGGCAGTCGGGACCTATTTGAGGGAATATGGCCTATCCCTGATGGAGTGATGCTGAACTCTTATGTGGTGAAAGGCAGTGAGAAACGTGTTCTGGTCGATTTGGTCAAGGATTGGGATGGAGCGCTGAAAGCTGTTGGTGATCAGCTGGAGAGTCTTTCCCTCGGAGAAGGGAATCTGGACTACATCATCATCAATCATATGGAACCAGATCACACTGGTGCAATGGCTGAAATCGTCAAGCACTATCCTGATGTAGAAATCCTCTGCAGCGCAAAAGCTGTTCCCCTGATAAAGCATTTCTATAAGATTGAGAAGAATGTACGAGCAGTAAGTGACGGGGAGACCCTTGACCTTGGGGGGAAGACCCTCAAGTTTTTCATGACCCCGAACATCCACTGGCCTGAAACCATGATGACATATCTGGAGGAGGAAGGGATCCTCTTCAGTTGTGATGCCTTTGGTTCCTTTGGTCGCTATGAACACTGTTTTGATGATGAATTGAGCGATGAAGAGAAGGAAAAAATTGCTAGTGAAACAGAGCGCTACTATGCAAACATCGTCTCTTCCTTCTCATCCTTTGTAATTCGTGGAATTGCCAAGCTTGATGGGCTTTCCATCAAGATGGTTGCACCGAGCCATGGGGTTGTATGGCGCTCAGAACCTGAGAAGATTATCGAGTGGTACAAGACCCTGGCAACCTATATGCAAGGTCCCAGAGAGAAAGAGGTAGCGGTAGTCTGGTCGAGTATGTATGGGAACACCCAGGCCTTACTCTCTTCAATTGTCGATGGCCTGAAGAGTGAGGGCATTCCTGTCCATGTTCTGCAGGTTCCCCAGAACCATGAGTCCTTTGTCCTGGAGAAAGTATGGAGGAGTGAAGGCTTGGTCATCGGTATGCCTACCTACGAATACAAGATGTTCCCCCCGATGTACCATGTTCTGGATATTCTTGAAAGAAGCCATGTACAGGGGAGGAAAACGTTGCGCTTTGGATCCTTTGGATGGTCTGGTGGCGCACAAAAGCAGTTTGATGAATTCTCTTCGGCCATGAAGCTTGACTGCCGTGGTGTGGTTGAATACCAAGGATCTCCTACTGAGGAAGACAAGCAGAAGGCCTATGATCTGGCAAAGGCATTAGCCAGGGATATAAAGGGCTGACCTGCAACCATACGAGAAAAGGTTGTTTCCTCAAGAACGAGAGACAACCTTTTCTTGTACTGTGATGCTCCTTCCTGTACGCTATGAACAGATACTTTTTGTTTGGGGTTCATATGCGTATAAAAATCTCTTCTCTTTGCATTATCAGTCTATTGGTTCTGTTTGTTAGTATTTCATGCAAGCAAGATATTCCTCTTTCTCCAGATCCACTCGCATTCTCCCAAGACGGAGGAACCTATTACCAGAAGGTGAGTATCTCCATTACCAGTAATCATGCTTCAGCAATTTACTACACGACCGATGGTTCTACCCCTACAAAAGAAAGCCCACGGTATCAGGATCCCATTGAGCTGAACACAACCACCCGTCTCTCAGCAATCGCTCTTGATACCAATGGAGCGGTGAAGCATCAGAAGGTTTCTGATTATATAATTCCTTCCAAACCACTTTCTCATCCCTATCTGGATGTCCCGGAACGGACCATCTACCACGTCTCTCCGCTCTATGAGTACAGCAAGGATGGTGGAGCTTCTTGGCTCTCCTGTGAAGGACCGTCCCAAACATTGGAAACTATTAAGGCGGGAGACCATGTATGGGTACGCCACCAAATTGTATCGACAGATCTTCACGACCTTGGAAAAGTCCTGAGCACCGATGGGTATGATTTGGTAGCAGGACAGGCATATGTAGCACAGTTTGATGGTACTGCTATCAATGAACAAGATACAGGAGTTCTGGATGTAGATTTTTCTGACTTTACTGGAACCATTGTAATTCCTACTCTCATAAACAAGGGTACCCAAGATTTTTATGGATCCATCGACATGGATTTCTATGCATCAGAAGACCCGGTGATTACAGAGGATGATCATCTGTTTCTCTCTGTCACTACCAATGAATTTCCACTAGCGGCAGGTGCTACCTATGGTGCATCAATAGATGGTTCTCCGCCGACGGATGCCTCCTGGTTTATGAGTTTAGTTGACTTTTCTACAATCTCCTACAATACCTCTCTGGAACTGGAGGGGCACTACTACATCGGGTATCGTATAGCAGAGGAACAAGAGTTGCTCGTGCAGAATAATTGGACACCACCTCAGAGTGTGGATTCCATCTATTTCACTGCTGAAGAGGATGAAGAAATTAGAGGGGCTTTCAAAATTGTGAACTCTTGGGGAGTTGGTAACAGTTGGGAGCATATTCCTGACGGATCGTACTACCTTCCTTTCGATGCAGCTGTTCGGCTCAAATTGCAAGTCTACTACACATTGAACAACCCAGAGGAGGTCTACCATCCTTCTCTGCTTGCTTCATTCCAGATTGCACATCAAGATCGCTCTTCTTGTCTTGTCTCAGTTGGGATTGGAGATCCAGAGCACCCAATCATGGAAAAACGATTACAATCCATCTTTCTGAATCTTGAAAAGGAATCATTGGTTGCCGGTACGCAAAATCCATATCCGGAACACCCCATCGTGATGGATATCAGTGAATTTGCCCCCTATCTCGATATGCACGATGTCTTTCTTCGCATAGTTAACACCAGTGATATCACTCATCCTGCAACTGTCTCATCGTTTTCCATTGAGCTCTATGATGAGTACGAAGGCCCTGATTCTCCATCTGTTCAAACACTGGATGTGGAAGATGCCCCGCTTGGCACCGTTGAAAGTGGGGAGATGGAAACCTATATGATAGAGACAGCAGGGGTCTTGGATACGTATCAGCTATCCATTGCACAAGATAGGGAGAGAACCTTACAGGCATCGTCTTTCCATGTAGAGGAACGCTCACTCACCGAGGAAGAGATTACACAGCTCCTTGATATGCAGAGGCAAGAGACAATACCTCAGGAGAGGTCTTTAGGCGGTCAGATACGGGCAACAGGATTGGATCCTATGAGCGAATCTCAGATTCGGAGTTTGAAAACAATTGCTTCCCTGGGCTCCCTCTACCACAAGACACTCCCCTCTGAGATGGATCTAAGTAACACCCAGTACTTTCCTCCCATTGGTAATCAAGGACCAAAGGGTTCTTGTTCAGCATTTTCTAATGCTTACTACATTCACACCTATAATGAAGCACGGGAACACGGGTGGAATCTCTCTAATGCAGAGTGGGATAATGCATTAGGCAGTCCTTCTGCGTCGTACTTGGATAAGATTATGAGTCCTGATTTCACGTATCACCTGGCCTCGATTGGTCCGGGATCGAACCACGTTTCAGTGATATCCATTATCGACAGGCTAGGCTCTGCTACATGGAGGGAGATGCCATACGAAAATGTGGATGATATTGTGAAAGATTCCTATACGTATCCATGGCCTAGTGAGGATGCTTTTCGTGAGGCAGCCCTCTATCGATCCCAAAGGCCAAACAAGAACTATTTTGACGAAAATTCAGTAGGCTTTATCGAGCTTGATAGCACTGCCAAAATTGAAGTGTTACAACATCTCATTGCTTCTGGGTATTGTCTCAGCACGAGTATTTGGTCAGAGGGATTCTTCGATGGAAAGGACTCCTGGATGGATGGGAAGGATGTCATATCCCTTGACGGGGCCTCAGAAGAAGAGATTATAAAATTTAAGAATATAGCTGATCATGCCCAAACAATTGTAGGGTATCAGATGGGGGATGCTTGGGATCCTGAAAACCCCTAATGGGTCGTGGCTTCAACAAACGCATTGAAGAGGGGAAGCATCTCATCTCCCATGCTCTCAGGATGCCATTGCACCCCTAGAATCCAATTGTCACTGGTAGTCTCTATAGCTTCAATGCAACCATCGCTGCTTCTTGCGGTACACTGAAAAACAGGGGCGACCTCGTCAATGCATTGGTGGTGAAGACTGTTGACCCCGACCTTGCCGCTTCCCAGGATGGATGCAAGCTTCGTGTTTTCCTGGATTGTGACCGGGTGACTTACTTTATCAAAGTGTTTTAGATCTGGATGGACTATGTCGTGGTGCTCTCTCAGCATATAGTCCTGAAAGAGGGTGCCTCCCTCAGCTACGTTGATCAACTGAGTTCCCCTGCAGATACCAAGAATCGGTATGCCTTTTCTTTTTGCAGCATGGTAGAGAGTAATCTGGAATGTATCACTTTCTTCATCACTTTTCCCACAGGAAGGATGGCGCTTTTGGTGATACAATGATGGCTCAATATCCGGTCCTCCTGGTAGTAAAAGACCATCACAGTGGGACATTAGGGTATCAATATCGGTTTTTGTGTGGGGAATAAGAATGACGGAAGCACCGCTCTGCTCAAGCTTTGAGACATACCCTTCATTGGTAAAAATCCTCCGAAGGGTAGGAAATGCAGATGTAGGCGGAGCCTGGTCATAGGTCCCGCCTATCGCTATGATCGGCCTGCTCATTCGATGATTGAAAGCAGGTGACGGGTGAATCCACTGATACGCTCAACAGAGGGGATGCTGATACGTTCCTTGGTGGAGTGGACATCAAACATGTCAGGGCCAAAGGAGACAGAGTCCATCCCAGGAATCCTGCTGTTGATGATGCCACATTCAAGACCAGCATGGATGGCAGTAATTTCCGGCTTTTTCCCAGTATACTCCTCATACGCCTTTGCACAGAATCCCGTCAATGCTGATTTGGGGTTTGGTGTCCATGCAGGGTATGCCCCTACAAAGGTTGTCTTTGCACCGGCAAGGGTGAAGACTGACGCAAATCTACGGGCTATATCGTCACGCGCAGAGAGTACTGAGGAGCGATGGCTGCTGGTTACATGGAAAGCCTCTTCATCCAGCCGAAGAATGGCCAGATTGGATGAGGTCTCCACGATGCCTGGAATCCTGAAACTCATGGCATCGACCCCATGGGGGGCGGCGTACAGGCTGGTAAGCAGTTGCTTGCTGATGGTTCCATCCACAGCTTTCTTTGGGGTAGTCGTCTCCTCCAAGGTAAGGCGAATATCCGGGTCATTGATTGCATACTCGTCACTAAGCATCTGCTGGGTCTGTGAGACGAAAGCCTTCAAAGTTTCAATGTCCCCAGAAGGTACTGCAAAAGAAAGAGAACAGACTGAAGGAATGACATTTCGCTTGGTCCCCCCTTCTGCCTTGAAGACCATACAGGAGTGAATCTGGCTCAATGCACGAGCAGCTACCTTGATGGCATTTGCCCGCTGTTTATGAATCTCTCCTCCACTATGCCCTCCGAGCATCCCGTCTGCAGTCAGTGTGAAGGCCTTGAAGGAAGAAGGGACTGCTTCCCACTGTACAGGAAGTGTTACATCAACCTCGACTCCTCCGGCACACCCGATATAGAGAACTCCCTCTTCTTCGCTGTCCAGATTGATCAGGAGCCTGCTCTGTACCTTGTCTTGTTCAATATTGAAAGCCCCTGTCAGTCCGGTCTCTTCACTTATGGTAAAGATGGCCTCCAAGGGACCATGTTTTGCCTCTTTGTCTGCAAGGATATCCAGGGCGAGCGCGATTGCAATACCATTATCTCCGCCGAGGGTGGTTCCATTAGCCCTGAGAAAGTCGCCATCTTGCACAAGTTCAATGGGATCCTTTTCGAAGTCATGAGTGCTCCATGCCTCTTTTACACAGACCATATCCATATGTCCCTGCAGGGCGACTGAAGGTCTCTTTTCAAATCCGGGATAAGCCTTCTTACGCACGATAACATTGCCGACTGCGTCAACAATGGTCTCAAGTTCATGTGCCTTGGCAAAGGCAAGTAGAAATTGACGTACTCCTTCCTCATTTCCCGATTCTCGGGGAATATCGGATAGATCAGAGAAATAGTTCCAGAGTGCTTGGGGCTTCAACCCCTTCACTGCATCTTGCATAGTCACTTACTCCTTATTGTTCTTTCAGGCAAAGCGGTCACGGATCAGATTTCCATCGACAAACAAACCTTTCATCTGCATGTTATCATCCAGGACAACCACATCCGCCTTGTAGCCAGGAACCAGCATCCCTTGTTTGGTAAAGCTATAGATACGTGCTGGATTTGTGGAACTCATCTGGCTTGCTTGTTGAATAGGTATTTCCCAGTCGACTGCATTTTTCATTCCTTGGAGCATGGTCAGTGCAGAACCGATGAACAGATCTGGGTCCTTGATGCTGACAAAAGCCCCATCTTCTCCCACCGTGCATTCCGTTCCATTGGCCAACATGGGACCGGTCCTCTGTTTGGTGGGCTTGAGGCTGTCGGTTATCATGACAATGTTGTCCAGTGGTTTTTCACGGAGCAACATCTTAACCAATTCAGGATGGACATGAATACCGTCACAGATAATTTCACACTGCATGTCTCTTTGGATCAGGATTGCTCCGACCGTTCCAGGGTTCCTGTGATGAAGACGACTCATTGCATTGAAGAAGTGGGTGGAATGGAAGATTCCACATTGCATCCCTTCCATGATATTTTCATAGCTGGCGTTGGTATGGCCGGCAAGTAAAACGATGTTCTTTTCTCTTGCCAACAATGCCAATTCACGCATGTGTTTGAGTTCAGGGGCTACTGTCATACAGATGACCTTACCTTGTCCGGCTTCAATGAGATCATTGAAAATCTCAAGATTGACAGGTATTACGCCCTCTGGATTTTGGGCTCCAACACGTTCCATGGAGATAAAGGGGCCTTCCAGATTGATGCCCATTATCTTTGCACCTTGTTCACTGCCCATGGCATCAGCGATCGCCTTGGTGCTGGCTTTCATTACATCAAGCTTGTCAGTGTATACAGTGGGCATGAATGCACTCACTCCAAAATCGGCGAGTCGCTCGCTCATTCCCAGAATACTGGAAGCCTTACAGTCCTCTGTCCCAAAACCACCAATCCCGTGGATATGGGAATCGATGAAACCAGGCATGATATAGGAACCTCCTACATCAATCATGGTGGTGTCACTGGGGAAGTGTTTCTCTGACAATCTTCTCATATTGAAGATGTCGCCGATTTCCCCTTTCTCATCTATATAGAGGGCACAGTCTTTCAGTTTTGCATAACCAGTTACAACAGTCCCATTGGTAAGTACGGTTCGTAGACTCATGTAGATACCTCTCTTTACTTACAACTATACGTTCATACGCAAGTCAGGTCAATGAAAGGTAGCTGTCAGGTCGTTAATCCATGCCTCTCTCTTGATACGATATAAGCCAATGAATAACTTGGTGACCTCTTCCATACCCAAGAGCAGGTAGAGCTGCCAGGTATTGAGATGCAACAGGAATACTCCGATGAAGGCAAGGGGAACGCCGACCGCCCATACCCCGAACATCTCTGCAAACATGGAATATTTGGTATCGCCACCACTGCGCAGTATTCCCACAATGATGACCATATTAATGCTCTTGATCGGAAGCAAAGCTGCATTGATGGAAAGACAGTAGATAGCTAGTTCTCTGACCCTATCCGAGATATTGAAGAAGGAGGTGAACAGCGGGGCAAAGAGGAATTCAAAGATACCCATGGCAAGCCCTACCAAAAGGGCTGTGATAATGAACCGTCTTGCATAGAGCAGAGCAAGGAGTCTTTGTTTTTCCCCGATTTTGACCCCGATCATGATCAATGTTGCATTGCTGATACCCATCATCAGGACAAAGAAAAGATTTCCCACCGATTCAGCCACATTTATGGATGCGATGGCCTCGATTCCCATCTTGCTGTAGGCAACCTTGTAGGTAGCCATTCCAAGAGCCCAGAAAAATTCATTGATGATCACAGGCATGCTGGTAGGGATGATATGCAGCAAGAACGTCTTATTCCATCGGAATGCCTCCCTGCTTCTAATGGCAATGACAGGATGGCGGTGGTAGACGATCCACAGAAGAGCGATCACCTCAACCAGTCGACTTATGGTGGTGGCAATTGCTGCCCCTGCCACACCCAATTCAGGAAATGGACCAATGCCAAAGATGAGGAGGTAGTTACCCACTGCATTTAGGGTGAGTGAGAAGAGAGCAACTTGTAAGGGGATTTTTGCATATCCAATGACTCTCAGTGCCGTAGCAAGCACTTGGCTGATTGCGGTAAAGAGGTAGCTTATACCGACAATCCTGAGATACGCGATACCTTGGTTTACCACCTCTGCTTCAGTGGTGAATATATGCATGATTTGGCGGGGTATGAACAATGATGCCAAGGCAAAAAGCAGAGCTGAAGCTCCTGCCAAGGAAAAAGAGAGCCCCAGCACCCGTTGGATATTGGTTTCATTCTTCGCCCCCCAGTATTGGGAGAGGAAGATGGCTGAACCACTACAGACACCAAAGAACAACACGCTGATCAGGAAGAACATCTGGTTTCCCAGTGCAACTGCGGCAATGGAGGACTCACCGAGCTGTCCGATCATCAGTGTGTCGACAAAGGAGAGGGAGTTGGTTAGCAGGCTTTGGAAGACCACAGGCAATGCTATGGTCACCATCTTCTGAAAGAAATCCCTACGTTCTGATATTGTCTTTTCCACCAAGTTTACCGTCTTGTGAGAAGTATCCTCGACAAGTCCTTCCTCTGCGCTTTTTCCAAGGCCTCAAGAACCAAGGGGCGGTTTTCTTTCTTGTTGTACTGCAGGAGGGCTCGCTGCAGATGTCTCTCACGTCCCTTGGGGACGTACACGCTGGCAAACCGCTTGCCAGGCCTGGGATCGAGTCCAGTATAGTACATACAGGTAGAGACTGTCCCGGGCGTTGGATAAAATTCCTGCACCTGATCGGGAATGAAGTGGAGTTTGTGCAAATATAAGGCCAGTGTGATGGCATCTTCCAACGTACTGCCGGGATGGGCCGCTATGAAGTAGGGTATGAGGTACTGCTTCTTCCCGGCTTTCTCTGTGGTTTCTTGGTAGAGTTCAGTGAATTCGTCAAAAAGGGCTGCCCTTGGCTTGCCCATGGCATCAAGCACCTTGTCGCTGACATGTTCGGGAGCAACCTTGAGTTGACCGCTGACATTGTTCCGAACAAGATGGTTCATGAATCGTTGTCTTGTCTTCTCGTCACAGACTTCCAGGAGGTAGTCATAGCGGATACCGCTCCTGATAAAAACCTTCTTTACCCTAGGAAGTGATTCAATAGCTTCAAGAAGATCGAGATACCTTCCATGGTAGTCCTTGAGATTGGCACAGGGATTGGGATAGAGGCACTCCTTTGCCGGGCAGGGCCCATAGATTTGCTGTCTATCGCAGGCCAAGCCTTGGAAGTTGGCAGTTGGTCCTCCTAGGTCATGGATATATCCCTTGAATGCAGGATGTTCACTCATTCGTTTTGCTTCCTGCACCAATGATTCCTTGCTCCTGGTTTGGATCATTCTTCCTTGGTGACTGGTGATGGCACAGAAAGAGCAGGAGCCAAAGCACCCACGATTGCTGGTGATGGAGAACTGTACTTCCTTCAGGGCAGGGATTCCCCCTGCTTTTTCGTAGTCTGGATGTGCATCAAGGGTGAAAGGAAGTTCGTGCAGGGAATCGAAAAAGGTTTCCTCCAGCGGAAGAGCAGGTGGATTCTGGACAACCAGGCGTTGCATACAGGATTGCATGACTCGTTTCCCTATTATTGCATTCTCCTGGAGCATCTGCATGCCAAAGGCCTTGGCGTATGCTTTTTTCCCTGCTTCAGTTGGTGTGTTGGATTGTTTATCCCGCTCACTGACCTCTTCATAGGAAGGGAGGATGCTTGTTGGTTCTGCCTCTATCTCAAAGGTGTTGGGATTTGCTGCATACACTGTTCCCCTGATATTCCTGAGCTGTGAGATTGGTTCCCCTTTATCAAGACGTCGGACTATTTCCAGGGTCTGTCTCTCTCCCATACCATAAACCAAAAGGTCGGCTTTTGCATCGAGAATGATGGGTTTACGTACCTTGTCACTCCAGTAGTCATAGTGGCTGAGCCTTCTCAGTGAAGCCTCCAGTCCCCCTATGATGATCGGGGTATCCTTACCATAAGCTTGTCTTGCCTTCGCGGTATACACCAAGGTTGGACGGTCTGGGCGGAGCCCTGCCTTGCCTCCGGGGCTATATTCGTCCTCACTTCGCGGTTTTACATTGGCGGTATAGTGGGAGACCATACTGTCGATATTCCCTCCACTTATAAGGCAACAAAGACGTGGTTTGCCCAATTTAAGGAAATCTTTTGTTGAGTTCCAGTCGGGTTGTGCGATAATACCCACACGATATCCTTCCTTTTCCAGCAATCGTGCCAAGAGGGCAAGTGCGAATGAGGGGTGATCGACGTAGGCGTCTGCACTGATAAAGGCGATGTCTATTTGGTCCCAGGACCGTTGTTGCAAATCTTCTTGTGTTGTAGGAAGAAATGCTGTGCGAGGGGCGTATGTTTTCACAACGCTCATCATAGGTCATCGGTCCTTGGGTGTAAATAGGAATAAGGGGTACTGCCATGGCTGAGCGAGAGCTTTTCGTTATTCTGAATCCACATGCAGCGAAGGGAAGAGCAAAAAAGCAAGGGGACTTGATCAAGACCTTGCTTTCTCAAGATGGTAATCATGTGGAACTGGTCTATACCAAGAAGGGTGAAGGGGCCGAACAGCTGGCATGGCAGGCAACGTGTGAAAGGCGTGATGCAATCATTGCTGCCGGTGGGGACGGCACCGTCAACGAGACGGTCAATGGAATGTTGAAGGCTGCAGCAGAGAAGCAGCTGCCGGTACCGACCCTCGGGGTAATACCAATTGGACGGGGCAATGATTTTGCCTGGGGTATGCAGATACCAAAATCCCTCAAGGAAGCCTGCTCGGCAATTCTCCATGGGACCAAACGAACTATTGATGCAGGTATTGTACATGGTGGGAAATATCCACAGGGACGATACTTCATAAATGGCCTTGGTGTCGGATTTGAGCCATTGGTAAACTTTCTTGCCAGTGATTTCAAGCATGTCTCGGGGACTCCAAGCTATGTCTTTGCCCTTATCAGGATTCTGATGCATTATCCAGCTCCGTATTCTGTTCAGCTTACCTTGGATGGAGAGACACAAAAACTCCAGACACAGCAACTCTCCATTTGCAATGGAAGAAGAATGGGCTCAGCATTCCTGATGGGTCCGGATGCGCTTTTTGATGATGGCTTGTTTGATGTGGTATATGCAAATGCACCTGTTCCCAGCTGGAAACTGGTTCCTCTGGCGCTTACCTTCTTCAAGGGAGGACAGGTCAAACGCAAGGAATTCAGTGTCTCAAGAGTAAAGGAAGTGAAGATGGTAAGCAGTGATCATCCGATGCCTGTACATGTTGATGGGGAGGAGATTTCTCAAGGTTGTATGGAGTTTTCTGTTACGCTTTTGGAAGCAGTCCTGCCGGTGTTTTGCTGAGAGTTGGGTTTTTTAGGCAAACCGTGTCTAGATGTTGAGCTCGATACAGAACAATCAGATAAATATTGCAGTTTTACTAAAAAGTAGCCCTTTTCAATTTATCAATAATTAGCTATTATATAAATGATTAAAAATTTTCTTTGGAATCAGGAAGTTTGGTTTTCGAAAAAGAGAAGTGTTTCCAAAACTTGCCTGAATATGATTGACTTCTCCTCTAAGAGAGTTTATCTTTAACAATGCGCGTCTTATGTAGTTTTTCTCGTTTTAGCTGATAACTAAGGAGTTCCCAATTTGATAAAGGATATGGTGCCGTTCGTACATTTTTATGATCAAGATTTTGTCGACATGTATGACAGGTCTTGGGTATGGATAGACGAACTTTGGAAGCAAGGAACCGAAGCCAATGGCATGAGCGGTTCCTATCTTTCATACCCTGGCCAGACAACCTTCAATCAGTATTTATCCTGTTTCTCTTCTCTTTTTCTGGTGTATAGCAACCAGAATAACTCTCCATTCCCTATGCTTGACTATTTCTACCAGAAACAGGAAGCAAATGGTGCTATTCGTGGGGAGTACTCCATAGAGGATGGGAAGCCTGTCTTTACGGCAGCAAACCCTGAAGGGATTTTCCCTCCTCTTTTTGCCTATGTTGAACATGGCTTTTACCATAAGATTGGAAACAAGAAAAGGCTGAAGGAGGTCGTTCCTGTACTGGAGCGATACTTCTCCTGGATCCAGGCAACGTTCCAAAAGCCCAATGGGCTCTACTCTGTTCCCATCGAAGCATGCCAGAGTGGTAATATTCCCCGTGACCATGTGTACTACCCATTGGACTTCAATGCACAGCTTGCTGTTAATGCCCTGTACATGTCTGCAATCGGTGACATCCTCAACGACAAGGAGTTGAGTTTCCGTTACAAGCGGATTTACTTCTCCTTGAAGACGAGGATAAACAGTATGATGTGGGATCCTGATACCAATTTCTACTATGATCTGGATATCAAGGAAAACCGTATTGACAATAAGTACATCGGTGCTTATTGGACAATGCTTGCAGAAATTCCCAATGATGAACGTGCTGCTTACTTGATTGAGTACCTCAAGGACCCGAAGGAGTTTGGGACTGACAACCCTTTCCCGAGTGTGCCGGTCTCTTCTCCCGCGTTCAGCGAAGAGGGTAACGGACATTGTGGTGGAGTTGTTCCCATCAATACCTATATGGTCATCAAGGGGTTGGAGAAATTCAACCAGTTCATCTTTGCAAGGGAGTGTGCCATCAGGCACATGTATTTCCTGCTTGATACCCTGCATCCCGATGCTGAAACCATAGGGGATGTGTGGGAGGCGTATCTTCCAAACAAGGAAGGCTTCTCCAAGACAAATGAGATTCCAGGTTTCCCGCGCAGGAGATTGATGCCCTATGCGGGAGTGGTCACCATTACCCTGATGATCGAGAACATCATCGGATTGGAAATTTCGCTTCCCAGAAAGACTGTCGATTGGGTCATGCCCTCTCTTGAGGCCATGGGAATCGAAAACCTCTCCTTGAAACGTAACATGATCACCATTCTCAGCAACAAGACAGACCGTGGCTGGGAAATTCGTCTTGAGAGCGAAAAGCTCTATTACTTCACCATTGAGATTCTTGGGGAGAAAAAGAAGAAGACTCTTCCGATTCCTTCCGGAAAGTGTTCAATGTTGATCGACAAGCTGTAAGTCATGGCGTGGCTCGGTAAACTGTTTGGGGGTACCTTCGGCTTCATGTTCGGAGGCCCCTTGGGAATGATTGCTGGGATTGCTTTTGGCCATATGTTTGACAAGGCCGGTGATGTAGGATCCACTCAAACAACAAGAAGTAGCTATACAACCCTCGATAGGGAGCAGATGCTCTTTTTCGTGGGTGCATTCTCGATGCTTGCAAGGATAGCCTCTTCTGATGGTTCGGTATCATCGCATGAACGTCAGAAAGTACTGGAGTTCATTCGTCAGGATCTTCGTTTGGGGTATCGTGAAGAAGAAGCTGCCATGCGGGTTTTCGATACCGCACTTACCGGTGGTGGGACATTTGACCAGTTCGCTTCCCAGTTCTATCAAAACTTCAGCCACGCACCAAACATCCTTCAGTTGATGATCGATATCTTCTATCGTGTTGCCGCTGCCGATGGAGTCATCAACAATGCAGAAGAAGAGATGATCAGACGTGCTGCAAAGATATTCCGCTTGAGTGATAGCTTTGTTGAGATGCTCTGTAACCGCTATGGTGGTTGCAGCAATGCATCGGACAAATCCTATGCAATTCTCAATATTCCACGTACAGCTACTGATGATGAAGTGAAGCGTGCCTACAGAAAGCTCAGCATTGAGTTCCATCCTGACACCCTTGCGTCAAAAGGCATGGGGGAGGAATTTCTGGGCCATGCTACGGCAAAATTCAGGGAAATCCAGGACGCATATGAATCAATCAAGAGAGAGCGTGGAATTCGCTAGAACGTCACTCTCCCTCGTAATGATCTTGCCAAGGTAATTCTGTCAGCATATTCCAAATCTCCTCCAATAGGCAGTCCACTGGCCAGTCGTGTTATGGAGAGTTCTGTATATTCCTTGAGAATATGTCTGATGTAAAGAGCTGTTGTATCTCCCTCTTCAGTTGGGTTGGTGGCTATGATCAGTTCTGTGAACTGACCCTCCTTGATACGTTGCAGGAGACGGGAGAATGAGAGCTGTTCGGGCCCAACTCCATCGAGTGGACTGATCGCTCCCCCAAGCACATGATAGAGTCCGTTATATGCCCCACTGGACTGAATGGTCAGCACATCCTGGGGTTCTTCCACCACACAGAGAAGGCTCCTGTCCCGGGAAGCATCACTACATACAGGACAAGGATCGGTCTCGGTGAAACTGCCACAGATGGAACAGGGGAAAATCCGTTCCTGTATAGTGGCAATTGCTTGGCTGAGGTTCTGGTTATAGCTCTTCTCGGTCTTTATCAGGTGATATGCGAGTCTTGAGGCACTCTTCGGGCCGATGCCAGGAAGACGGGAAAGGGTTTGGATAAGGTTTTCCAATGCTGTCATGACTAGGCCTGAGGGGTGAAGCCACCCAAAGGACCGGCATATTTCATACCTTCACTCTGGATCTTCTGCTGGATTTTTGCTGATGCGTCATTGAAGGCACTACTCAACAATACTTGGAGTGTTCCTAGGTCATCTGGGTCGACAATATCTTTTTCAATATGGATGTCAGTGACAATGAATTTTCCATTGATGGTAACTTCAACCATACCTGCACCAGCACTTCCTGTTGCAGTAATGGTGGGAAGCATTTCCTGCATTTTTTTCACATTCTCCTGAATGCCTTTCATATTCTTCAACAGTTCAAAAGGGTTCATATCCATACGGTGTTTCCTCACTTACATTTCATTGGTTTGTTGGGTAATCTCTCCCCGGAAAATCGAGGCGATCTTTGAGACTACTGAATCTTCAGTCTGTGGGGCTTCTACTTGTTTCTCTGTCTCAAGGCAGTGGAACCGTATCGGTCCATCAAACCCTGAAATCTCCTTGACCAGGGATCTGAATTTCTCAGTACTCTCTTCTGCCTTGTTCTGGCAGAAGGCGGTGGAGAAGGTAAGATTCAATACTCCCTCATCATTCATTACCTCAGTAATTGCCTGTACCACTTGGCTGAGCAGTGGTGCGCTTGAGAGTTTGCCTACCAAGGCAGGGAGATCTCCCTTGGTGAATGGGCGACTCTGTACAGGCACCGGCCTTACAGGAACACTCTGCTCTTTGGGTTCCTCACTTCTCTGCCCAAGTGCTGCAACGCTGCTGGAAGGGGGTGTCTTCTCCTTGGGCTTGATGGTTTCCCTGTTGGCAAGTAGGTCAGGTTGGACCTCAAGCTTTTTGGGGGGAAGTTTCACTGTCCCTGAGAGTAGTTCATCCCTCATTTGGGTAATTTTCTTCACGAGAGTTGTTGCTGAAACAAGGGAAGGAAGGCTCCCAAGACGGGAAATGAATAGCTCGAGTTCAAATCGTGGGTTAAGTGAGTACCTGATTTCCCGGTAGAGTTTGAGTAGCAACTCAAGGGCTGCTTCCAGCTGTTCACTCGAATAGGCGTTTCTCAGGGCAAGGGGAATCCTGTCGGATTGTACTCCGAGGATTGCATCATCATGCAAACCTGCCTTGATAAACAGCAAGCTTCTGAAGAAGAGGGTGAAGTCCTTGATACACTGTTCCACCGATACTCCTGCCTGTAACAAGTCCTGTACAGCGAGCAGTGCCTGGTCGGTATGTTCCTCCAAGAGATGAGAGACTATTTGTGCAATCTGATCAATGCCGACCAATCCCAGCTTGCTGCTGATTTTTTCCATGGTGATGTGTCCCTGGCTAAAGGAGACCACCTGGTCAAAGAGCGTGTAGGCATCGCGCATGGAGCCTGTGGACTCCTTTGCGATCCAGAACAGTGCATCATCATCAGCTTCCACTTCCAAATCACTCGCAGCATCCCGTAAACAGTTCTTGATGGTATCGAGATCAATAAGCTGGAAATGAAACTGCTGACAACGTGATCGTATGGTAGCCGGTACTTTTTGCAGTTCAGTAGTCGCAAAGATAAAGATGATGTATGCAGGGGGCTCTTCAATGGTTTTCAGCAGTGCATTAAACGCACTGGTGGAGAGCATATGCACTTCATCGATGATATAAATCTTGTACTTGCTGGTCTGGGGAGGGAAGAGGACCTCATCCTTGATCTGCCGGATGTCATTCACGCTTGTGTTGCTTGCACCATCGATTTCAATAACATCAACACTGTTGCCTTGGGTGATTTCACGACAGTTGGAACAGACGCCACAAGGAGTGGCTGTAGGTCCTTGTTCACAGTTCAAGGCCCTTGCCAATATTCGGGCAGATGAAGTCTTCCCTACTCCTCTCGGTCCACTGAACAGATAGGCGTGGGCAATTCTTCCTTGTTCGATTGCATGTCTAATGGTTGATACCACGAATTCCTGGCCTACCAGACTGTCAAAAGACTGGGGGCGTTTCCTGGTAGCTGTTACTTCATATGCCATGAGAGCTCCTCTGTGAACGTACCCTGCGAGTATACCATACTTTGCTATCTAGGAACAGAAGTGCCAATCTGGTGAAGAGGTGATAACAGAGAAAAACCCAGCCAACAAATCGCCTGTGTCTCATGGGCAATTCACTTACCGCTGCTACCTTCCGGTCCTGACGGGGTTGGGCGAATGCACATAGCACAGAATCTGTTGACTGGGAATAAAACGGAGAGGGGGGGATTCGAACCCCCGGTGCCTTTCAGCACACACGCCTTCCAAGCGTGCACCTTCGACCACTCGGACACCTCTCCAAGGAACGAAATAAACGGTAAAAACCTAAAAAATATCCAAGCTATCGGAGAGAGAGGGATTCGAACCCTCGGTACCGTCAGACGGTACAACGGATTTCGAGTCCGTCTCCTTCGACCACTCGGACATCTCTCCCAGTGTTATGACCGTTTCATACAAAACGAACTATGAGACCAAGAGGATTCGAACCTCCGACCCTCAGTTCCGCAAACTGATGCTCTATCCAGCTGAGCTATGGTCTCAATACTAAAAAAAAACAAAAACGGAGAGGGGGGGATTCGAACCCCCGGACCCGTTACCAGGTCAACTCCTTAGCAGGGAGCCCGATTCGGCCGCTCTCGCACCTCTCCATATAGAAAAAAACAAATTCATCTAGATAGATGAATGAACGGAGAGAGGGGGATTCGAACCCTCGGAGACTCGCGCCTCAACGGTTTTCAAGACCGCCTCCTTCGACCGCTCGGACATCTCTCCAAACAGACATGATATTCCCCTATTTACAAGAATATCAATCGGGTTACCACTATAGTGAGTGCCTCAATCTTTGTCAAGAACTCTGATGGGAGAAAAAAATAGCGTTCTCATTAGGAAGTGATATTGTCCTGAGGTAATGAAAGGGACTTTGTCACATTGAAGCAGGAAGGGGATTTCCTGCCTGCCTTTGTGGTATAGTCCATACCTCAAGAAAACAAGAGGGATTGGTTCTTCTGTTTTAGACGACTAGTGAACCAATCCCCACCCAATTACAGGTGGTTACAGTATGGTATGGGATGCACATGCATGGCAAGTGGTACAGAATTTGCTTTCTTGACAGCAGAGGTTGCACTCGTCATGATGAAACAATCATGAAGTTTCCTCTTCCAAGAAAACGCAAGAAGCCACCTACGCTGGTGGATGGCCAAAAAGAGAAACCTAGGCAAAAACTCGAGACATTGAAAGCCGGTAAGCTTGCTACCCTTGCCCTGGCCTTCACCAAGGCTCTTGTTGATCTCTATGGGCCAAGGATAGCTGGTAGTGATGCAGGTCATAGCGCTGCTGAAGCAATTGAGGATGCATATAAACATTTCTGTGATGAAACAACCAGGACCAAATTCCCCCTCGATACGAAGGCTCATAGTCAACCTTTCACGATTATGATCATCCTCTATCCTCTTTTGGTGGTCCTTATGTTGGTTGGACTGCCCTGGATTTCACTTTTGCTTTTTATTGGTTTTTGCTATTACGCCACTAGGGAACTCTATCTTTACCGACCTTTTCCTCGAAAAAATCGTTGCAACGCTGAAGGGGTGAATGTCCATGGAATCTTGGAGCCAAAGGAAGATGTACAACACACGCTTATTTTCAGTTCACATCATGACAGTGCACCTTTACACCGATACAACCAGCTGGAGTGGATATCCTACGTAAAAAACGTTCTCTTCCCGGTTGGATTATTTGTTGCTTGCGGAGTACTGGCCTTGGTCCAGGTTTTTTCTGAGCTTATTGCAAGTGTTTTGTTATTGCCGAATATTCCTTCCCTTGTGCTTCTCATTCTCCTTATCCTTTTCCTAGGAGCTACCCCCCTGTTGTTTCCCCTGCGGTCGATGTATGAAAAGGAGGGATCTCCTGGAGCTGGAGACAATCTTGTCTCAGTGGGGATGACTGTACAGCTTGCCAGGTATTTCCATTGGAGGAAGGATTGTGGGAAGCCTCTCAGGAATACCCGATTGATCTTCTGCTCCTTTGATGGGGAGGAAGCAGCACTGCAGGGATCGAGGCATTGGTACACGTCAATGGCTGACTCATTGATTGATCCTATCGTATTGAACTTTGATTCCGTCTACTACAGTGACCAGATTACCTTCCTGGAGAAGGATGTGAATGGAACCCAACAGCTTGATGCTTCCTTGGCAAGGCGCTGTACGGAAATTGCACGCTCAATGGGGTATGAATCCAGAAGTGAATCAATTCCACGCCTGTGGGGCGGCACCGATGCTGCAGAAGCGAGCAGGTGTGGTATTTCAGCCACCACCCTGACTGCAGTTGCTTGGGATGACCGTAGCAAACCATCGGTGCAGCATACCCGCAATGATGTCGTGGAAGCGATAGAACCGAGTGCCTTGGAAAGAGCTCTCTCCATTGCCATCAAACTCACCGATATGATAGATGGTAAACGATTATGGGAAGAGAGTAAGGAAGAAGAGGAGGAATCTCCTTCTGAGGTTTCCTTGATCTTCTCAAAGCTTACAAATCGGTAAGAGTAACCTCGCACTGTCCGCCTGATAGTTCTGTAATTCTGGAAGATAATTGATCAGTATTGATTCTCGGCAGTGTACCTGTGATGGATACATCCGTAGTGAATTCCTCGCTTTCAATATCCGCTTGAAGCAATACGAGGTCAATCTTTGCTAGCTCATAGAGATTATAGGGTATCGTGAAGGAGAATCTTGTTTTCTCAATCAATTCTTCTGTCTTGATAATGGAGAGGATTTCCTTGGTACTATCGCCATAGGCTTTTACCAGACCTCCAGTGCCCAATAACGTTCCTCCGAAGTAACGGATGATGAGTATCAGGATATTGGTGACACTACTTCCTTTCAGTACCTCGAGTGCGGGTCTGCCAGCAGTATTCTTTGGCTCGTGGTCATCACTATAGCTATAGAGATCTCCCTTTGGTCCAACGACAGCAGCATGAACAACATGATTAGCCCCTGGATGTTCAGCCCTCGTTTCATTAACCAGGTTCTTGATCTCGGAGAGTTCACTGATGGGTTGAGCGATAGCAATGAATCGAGACTTTTTTACTTCAATCTCACACTGTGAGCGTTGCTTGAGTATTTTCATGCTACCACCTATGTCCGAAAAGATTGTCCCATGAAGGGGGAGCGCATGCACTTAATCGTCCTGCCACTTCATCCAACAACCTTTTCTCTCCTTCGTCAAGGCTGATTACATCGGTATCCAGGAGCGGTAACAGCTGCTGTGGTGAACGTGCTCCAACAAGGATGCTTGCAAAATCCTGGCTCCGGGCCCAGGCCAGGGCAAGTTGAGCCATGCTCAGTGCTTTTTCTTTTGCGAGGAAAGAGAGCAGCTCAAGCAATTCCATGAATACCGAATAGGCTCTGTCCTGGTAAACATAGAGATCCCCCCTGCTGTCATTGGGCCTTAGGTGATGGTTGCCACTAAGTAAGCCAAGGCCCAGTGGGCTATATCCCACCAAGGAGAGGCCTTGTTTCTCTGCATACTCCTTATACTCCTCCAGTCCCCTTGTCCACAGGAGCGAACAAGGTATTTGCAGGAACGTGATGGGAAGGCCCTGCAACCTTTGCACCAAGGAGAGAGGGGTATTGGAAAGTCCAAGGGATTGAACTTTTCCTTCCTCGATAAGACATGCTGCAGATGCCACGATTGGGCTAAGGTCTACCGACGAGCTGGGCCAGTGTAGGTACAGGGTATTGATCGAGGTTCTCTTAAGACGGTCGAGGCTTTTCTGGACATCTTGAGCCACCAAGCTGGGGTGCTTGGGCATGAATTTTGTATCAATGGTGGCTGTTTTTCCAGAGAGAACCGAACCGAGCAGTTGCTCGGCGAGGCCATTCCCATACGCTGGGGCGGTATCAAAATGCCTGATACCTGCCTTGTATGCAGCGCTGATAGTAAGACGGGAAGCTTGTGTGGTGCTCCCGATCCAAAACCCATGGCTGGGACCGAATTGCCAGCTTCCGAGAGCCAGGTCAGAGCTCTTCTTCATCGTCCTCTTCGGTGGTGACCAATTTGTCTACCATTGCCTGTCCATCGAAGATGAAGGAACCTTCAAAGCGTTTTCCTTCCATGGCAAGAGGAAGCCAGTGAATATCATCCTCCCACATCTTGTCATAGGGGATTTCACTTACCGGGCACCAGAAGGGGCGTGCTTCATCGGTTTCTTGGAGTTCTCCACTGAAGGAGTGAGCAAAATAGACATATCCTCGTTCTGAAAGACCATCACGGAACTGGAAGTTAAGCTTTCCAACGAGGCGTAGGTCATCAACCTCAAGACCAGTCTCCTCGGTAAATTCGCGTTTTGCAGCTTCTAGAGCGGTTTCAGTCTCTTCAATATGACCGCCGGGAGCGTTTACCAGTCCGGAGCCCAGGCCGGTCTTCTTGTCAATAAGGAGCACTTGATCATCATTGAACAGATAGGTGATGACACACACTTCCTTAGGTTCCCACAGATCCCAGTCAATGTCTGCAACAGAGGCCGCGTCACGATAGCGTGTATCCTCTTCAGCCTCTTCTGGTTGTGCAATCTCTTTCTTCTTTTCTTCTTCCGCCTTTGCTTCCTCAGGATGAGCCTTGTAATGGCACTCCTGGCAAAGGTTGTCGTCATGACCAATGATATGGTTGAAATCAAGTCGCTTGTCACACTCAACACAGTGGAAACGGAATGGAAGGGCTCGCTTTCTCAATAGGAAGAGAAGCCCTGCACAGATAATGGCTACCAACCAACCGAGGTTGTGGTTCAGATCCCTGGAGAGTATGACTACCACTCCTACTTCAAAAAGAAGCAAGATGGAGGCCAGGTAGATGGTGGCAAACCGTTTTTTATAGGTTCCCGGAATTTTTCGTTGGGCAAGATTGAGTAAAAGGATAGCGATCAGAGCCCAAGTATAGTATTGTTCGATGGTTTGAAGAATCATGATGCTAGGGTATAGGGAGCAGGGTCCTTCGTCAAGCTTGGGATGCTATTCTCGTTGCTCATAGATAATTTTTGGAGTAAGCTAGCAGTAGTACCTAATGTTAGGGAGGATGCCAATGAAACAAGTAGATGTCGCTACATACATCGATCACACGGTGCTCGCAGCTTCTGCGACTCGTCCTATGATAGAGAAACTTTGCAAGGAAGCAGCCCAATATCATTTTGCTTCAGTATGTGTAAACAGTTGTTGGGTGCCGTTCTGTGTTAAATTGTTGGAAAAGAGCGATGTAAAGGTTTGCACCGTGGTTGGGTTCCCCTTGGGTGCAATGGCTACAGAAAGTAAGGCCTTTGAGGCCAAGACAGCAGTGAAAGCTGGGGCCGAAGAGGTTGATATGGTCATCAATATCGGGTTCTTGAAGAACCATGATGATGATTTGGTACAGGATGATATTACTGCAGTGAAGAAGGCTTGTGGAAATGCACACCTGAAAGTCATCATCGAGACCTGTCTTTTGAATGAAGAGGAAAAAGTGCGTGCTTGTAGGTTGGCAAAAGCCAGCGGTGCAGACTTTGTTAAGACTTCTACCGGTTTTTCCACCGGTGGAGCGACCGCAAAGGATATTGCCTTGATGCGTAAGACAGTTGGACCAGAGTTGGGTGTCAAAGCCTCTGGAGGAGTACGCAATTACGAGGATGCCATTGCAATGATTGAAGCAGGGGCTACAAGAATCGGGGCCTCAAGCGGCATTGCAATTGTAGAGGGGTCGCATGGCGCGAATTGAACAGAAAATTGAGAGTGCCGATTTCCTCAAGAGCTTGGGGTTTCCCACGCTTGATGTCCATGAAACATTCTCGCATTTTGATTTCACCTCGCCCGGGCGAAGGGTTCTGCTGATAGGACCCATGGGCTCGGGCAAGACTGAGTTTGCAGCACGGGTATGGCGGGATGCTGCCATTGCACAGAAGAAGGGAGAGAAGGTAAGAAACCTGACTAGCAGTGGGCAGGTTGATCGCCGAAAGGTCTTCTTCATCCGTTCCGAGATCGATGGTACCCGGTTTACCGATTATCCTGAGGATGCTCTCTGCTACCGCAGCGGATATGTAAGCTGTGGGGAGAATATTGCGAGAATCAGGGATTCTTTTGGTTTGGAGAGAGTGCTACAGGACAATCCTACTGTGGGAACCTTTATCATTGATGAAGCATCATTCTTTGATGAACGGCTTGCCTATGTGGTCCGTAATCATAGTTATGAACGTGGGGTTATGTTTATATTCCCTACTTTGATCCTGAATTTCCGTCGGGACCTGTTCAATTCCACTGCACGATTGATGCTCGATATCGCAACAGATGTAATCCCACTTACTGCGTATTGTGAACATCCAGACTGTATCAGTGATGCATTCTATACCTATCGATACTATCAGGTGGAAGGAAAGGAGTGCCCGGCACTCTATTTCGATCCTCTGATCATCGTTGGTGGGGATTCCCATAAGGATAGCTCCCTGGAACCGAACTATGCCGCTCGTTGTGATGTACATCACTACCTTCCCGGGAAAGAGTATACCTTCTTCCACCTCAAACCACTGGGTGAGCTTGCATCCCGTGGGGATGAGAAACCATTGAGAAATGAACTTGCTGCACTGAAGGGAGATATTGAGCAATCGATGCTCTATGAGAACTTCTGTGAACGTTACCGGGGTAAGACAGACGAAGAAATCTTCTTCAATGCTCTTCTTCCGCAAAACATTGCGGAAAAGGCACTGGTATTTCTCTTCTGTGAGCAGAATCTTGTACCGGAAGAGGTGCTGCTTCGCTTGGTTTCAGAACTTGAGCTGGATACCAACTACCTTTCCAAGGTCCTTTCTGACAACAAGCGGCCTGTCTCCTTCGAGCAGCCGCTCTTGTTGTAGAGTACGGAAAGATACAAAAACCTGCCATGAAAAGCTCTTGAGGGCTCTTCTGGCATGGTTCAGTATGTAGAGAGCAATGCAAGTGTTTCCTTCAAGGTAGAGACCGTAAGATCTTCGAGCAGGGCAGGGACTTCAATATTTCGCCTTCTTAGTTCCCCAAATAGGAATTTCCAGTCAAGAACTCCCTCTCCTACCGTCAGATCTCCAACCTTTATACCTTGATCGTTGAGTTTGTAGTCCTTGACGTGGATTGCTGCAATCTTGTCCCCGAATGCATCGAGGGCAGAGCAGAAGAAGTCTTTCTGGGCGGCAAAAGAGGGAGTGCCCATAACACTGCCATCTGCCTCGCTTATCCCGATCCATGGGACGAGATTAGCCGGGTCATAGATGACTCTGAGGTGGGGACTGTCGAACTTATCCATCAAGGCTGCCATTCTTGGTATGGTGCTGATGGTATGCTGTTTGCTTACGGCTTCGATGCCGACGATTGCATCATACTTAACGGCAGCTTCAAGGAGCCTCTCAATGCTACGGTAGAAGATGTCGAGTACCTTGGCACTTGCCGTCTCTCTGTGGTAGGAGTTGTCAGAGCGGAAAGAGCCGGTTTCGGTCCCTACCAAAGGGCATCCAAGGAGGTTGGCATATTTTAGGTGGTTTTCAAATCTTCGCAGCTCTGCATCCCTCGTTGCCTTGTCAGGGTGTACGGGATTGATGTAGCTCCCAAAAACTCCTACGTATGCACCTTTCGCCTTGAGTGCATCGCGAACGGAGATGATGAACTGCTCACTGTAGTCTTCTGCATCAGGAGCATTCTTGAGAACTTTTTTCAATGCGAGCTGAATGGGGATTGAGCCTCCATAGAGGGAAATCTCGCTTGCAAGGTCGCTGATGGTATCGAATGTACCAAGATCGTGAGCTCTGATTCCTAACTGTTTCATAGCTGGTATTGTAGGAGACAGGGGGGTAAAAGTAAAGAAAGAGGTAATTGCATGAACAAGGAATATACGCTGGCTGATTTTGGTGCCATCGGAGACGGGCAGTTTGACAACAGCGAAGTCTTCAAACGAGCATTTGAAAGCTTGCAAAAGGGGGGGCTCTTGCGTATCGAGGCAGGAGAGTACCTGAGCGGCCCAATACACATCACTGCAACAAATCTTGTGGTGGAATTTGAAACAGGTGCAACCATACGCTTTATTGCCGACGAGAACCGCTACCGGCCATTCTATTCACGATGGGAAGGAGTGAACTGTTATTGTATGCATCCTTGTTTGCTGATCAATGAATCAGATGGTCTTATCTTTCGTGGGAAGGGTGTCCTCGACGGAAGTGGTCCTTGGTGGTGGGCTACCGCTCAACAGAAACGAAATACACAGAAAGGCCCTGTCTCAGCCATCGAGACTGAACTGGCCAAGTTGAACCCTGGTTATGAGAGACAGAGTGGTGGGGGAGGCGGACGGCAGAGTCAGTTCCTTCGTCCTCCTTTGGTGCAAATCAGGGAAAGTAATAATGTGAAGATCGAGGGACTGACCATACAGAACAGTCCCTTCTGGACCGTTCATCCCCTCTACAGTACAAACATCATTCTCAAGGATCTTTCTGTCATAAACCCACCGGATGCACCCAACACCGATGGGATTGATGTTGACTCTTGCTCATTTGTGACGATCAAGAATTGCTTGATCGACGTTGGAGATGATGGGATTGCCCTGAAGAGTGGAAGCGGGAAGGATGGGGTTGCCGTGAACCGGAAGACCAGCGATATCCTTGTCGAGGGATGTACCGTGAGACACGCTCATGGGGGAGCCGTTATCGGTAGTGAGACCGCTGCAGGCATCCATGATGTGGTGGTACGTTCCTGTTTCTTTGATGGTACCGATAGAGGTATCAGGATCAAGACCCGAAGAGGTCGGGGTGGGCATATATCTGACCTGCATTTCCAGGATATCAGGATGGACAACAACCTCTGTCCGCTCACGGTGAATATGTACTACCGCTGTGGTAGTCTGGATGCTGAAGATTTCTCCTTAGAGAGGAAACCGGTAACTCCTACAACACCCCATATCGAGCATATTACCATTGAAGGATGCACAAGTTCCAATAACAGATCCAGTGCTGCCTTCATTGTAGGGCTCCCTGAGTCTCCCATCCGTGATCTGGTGATATCTGGCTGTACATTCACGGTGGCAAATGACCATCTGGAACCGGTTAGTGAAAGTGAGATGTATGAAGGGCTGCCTACTACAGAGGAACGTGGTATTAGGCTACGTAATGTTTCATTGACGACCCAGGATGTAATGGTGCAAGGTGTAGCTGAAGAGTATGTCATTGAAGAGGACGTTGTTCTCACACGTGAGTAGTGCGTTTGATGCTATATGGTTACTCTTTCTATGTCTGATATCTCAATTTCTTTAGTGAAGAAAGGGATAGCTTAAGGTTTGGATTGCTTAATTTTTCATAAAAGGAAAGCTCAATTTTTATACATATGACAACAGTTGTATATGAATACAAGGGGAATAGGTAGGTTTTTTCCTAGGAAAAATCAATATGGAATATTTTTTTTTGGATCTGAAAGATTGTGATATGTCACATGCTAAGTAAATTTACAGTAATAAGATATTGATGACATAAGGTGGGTTATCTGTCCTAGGTCTATCCTTAATCTTTAGTGTTTTTCTTGGTTTTTACGATTCTCTGCAATTTGGCTCTTTCTATTTGAGAATATTGATTGTATAATTATGCGGTATATTACATAATTGTTCAACGAACCAAATTTAAGGGGGTTTCTATGAAAAAAACTATTGTAATGTTATGTGCTCTGATGCTTCTTGTCCCCGTTGTGTTGTTCGCAGCAGGCGCAAAAGAGGCAGCACCGGCAAGTGCCGATGATTCAAAGATGGGCGGAGTTCTTGTCTTTGGTCGTTCCGGTGATTCGGTCAGTCTCGACCCAGGCCGTGAAACAGACGGTGAATCATTCTATGCCACTACTGCAGTATTTGACACACTCGTTGAGTTTGTTCCTGGGCAGACCGCTGTTCAGCCTGCATTGGCAACAAGCTGGGATATTTCAGACGATGGTCTGCAATACACCTTCCATCTTCGTGAAGGCGTAATGTTCCATGATGGAACACCGTTCAATGCAGATGCAGTTGTATTCTCCTTTGAACGCCAGTTCCAGGAAGACCATCCTTACTACGATCTTGGACCGTGGAAGTATTGGGGCTATATGGATATGGACAATATCGTGAAAGAGGTCGTCGCTGTTGATGACTACACGGTACAGTTCAATCTGAAGAAGGTTGAAGCTCCTTTCATTGCCAACTTGGCTATGGATTTTGCATCAATCGTCTCTCCAACCGCAGTTGCCAAGTACGGGGAAGACTTCAAGAATAACCCAGTAGGAACTGGTGCATTCAAGTTTGTCTCATGGACAAAGGATTCTGACATCGTATTTGATAGAAATGCTAATTATTGGGGTGGCCCTGTATATCTTGACCGCTTGATCCTCAAGGTTATTCCCGATGCAACCTCACGTTGGTTGGCATTGCAGAAGGGAGAGGTTGACCTGATTGACTTCCCCTCCAATGATGATATTCCTGCCATGCGTTCGACCGCAAACATTCAACTTATCCAGCAGGCTGGTTTGAATGTTGGTTACCTTGCATTGAACACCGAGAAGAAACCATTTGACAACAAACTGGTTCGTCAGGCTATGAACTATGCTATTGACCAGCAGGAAATTGTTGATGGTGTGTATGGTGAAGCCGGACAAGTTGCAAAGAACCCAATTCCTCCTGGGATGTGGTCCTACAACGATGATATCGAAGACTACGGTTACAATCCTGAGAAGGCAAAAGAATTGCTGGCTCAAGCAGGATACCCGAATGGATTCGAAATGGAGCTTTGGGCAATGCCTGTTGCACGTCCTTACAACCCAGATGCCCGCAAGGTAGCAGAAATCATGCAAGCCCAGCTGGTCAAGGTTGGTATTGATGCTGAGATTGTCTCCTATGAATGGGGCACCTATCTCGACAAGACTGATATGGGCGAGCACCAGAGTGCAATGCTCGGTTGGACTGGTGACAATGGTGATCCAGACAACTTCCTCTGGGTTCTTCTCTCCGAACCTGCTGCACAGCTTCCAGCTGGTAATATTGCCCTTTGGAAGAACAAAGAGTTCACAGATCTTTGTGCACAGGCAAAGGTTACCACCGATCAGGCAGAGCGTGACAGATTGTATCGTGCTGCTCAGGAAGTCTTCCACGAGGAAGCTCCTTGGGTACCGATTGCCCACTCTGTTGTAACTGTTCCAGCAATGGATTATGTGAACGATTTCGTGTTGTATCCTACCGGAAAGCGCGTATTCAAACATGTCTGGTTGGATAAATAAACGGTTGTATTGAATATTGAATACATTGACAGTCACCCCCAGTCGGGGGTGATTGTCTGATGTTTCTCATTTTTACGAGGATTGTATGATCAAACATATTTTAAAGCGATTGGCCTTGTTGATTCCAACTATATTTGGTGTCATCACCCTCGTGTTTCTCATGATAGCTCTAGCTCCTGGTGATCCTGCGCGCATAATGCTGGGCGAACGGGCGAATGCAGAGCAGGTCGCACAGTTGCGTATAGAACTTGGGTTGGACAAGCCCTTGATCCAGCAGTATGGTCTTTATCTAGGGCGTATTGCTAGGTTCGATCTTGGTAAATCAATTGCCTCAGGGCAACAAATTGCGACAGAAATTGCAGAGCGATTTCCAGCGACGATTGAGCTAGCTTGGTATGCGATGTTGTTTGCTACTACATTAGGTATTATATTTGGGGTTACTTCAGCCATACGGCGTAATACATGGGTAGACTATTCAACGATGGGGGGCGCATTGGTTGGGGTTTCCATGCCTGTATTTTGGCTAGGCCTAGTCCTGATCATGGTTTTTTCAGTCTGGTTGGACTTGTTGCCTACAGGTGGACGGATGAATATCCGGTATTATTTCACGCCCATCACAAATTTTTATGTACTGGATGGTATCATTATGTGGATTCGGGAAGGAACCCCAAAGTATTTGGGTTCTGCTATTCAACATCTGATACTTCCAACTATTGCACTGGGAACAATTCCTCTTGCAATCATCGCAAGAACTACTCGAAGTAGTATGCTTGAAGTGATGCAGCAGGATTACATAAAGACTTCTCGTTCGGCAGGTATCAAGGAAAAGCGAGTAATATATCGTTATGCTTTGCGTAATGCCCTTTTACCGGTAATTACCGTCATTGGACTTCAGTTTGGATTATTGCTCTCTGGAGCCATTCTTACGGAGACCGTGTTCTCGTGGCCAGGTATCGGGCGTTGGATATATGTAGCCATTGGGGCTCGTGACTATCCTGCAGTGCAAGGCGGAATAATTTTTATCTCCACCTTTTTTGTCTTGATTAATCTCGTTGTAGATATCCTCTATTCCGTGGTGAATCCGAAAATTAGATTGCAGTGAGATACAAGGGATGTATATGAAAAAGACTGAAGAATTGGAAATACCAAGGATTAAGGAACCGACTCCCTTACAGGAGACCTGGTACCACCTCAAGAAAAACAAAGGAGCGATGATTGGGTTAGGAATCATAACAATCTTTGTTATTATGGCAATTTTTGCCCCTTTGATAGCTCCACAGGATCCACTTGTCCAAGAGATTTCTGAACGAATGACTCCAATGTTCACCAATGGATATATCTTGGGTTCTGATGATCTAGGCCGTGATATGCTCTCCCGTCTTATCTATGGTGCAAGAATCTCGATGACCATTGGTATGGTTTCTGTTGGAATTTCCCTTTTCTTTGGAATCATCATTGGGGTAACCTCTGCATATTATGGAGGGATTTTTGACAAGATTGTCATGAGACTCATCGACATCATGCTGGCATTCCCGTACATACTGCTCACCATTGTTATTGTCTCCATTCTTGGACCATCACTAACCAATGCGATGGTGGCAATAGGAATCTCTCAGGTTCCTCGCTATGCACGTGTGGTACGTGCTTCTGTGTTGGCTGAAAAAGAGAGTGACTATGTATTGGCAGAGAAGGCCTTGGGAGCTGGGAACTTTGAATTGATGTTCCTTACGATTCTCCCTAACTGCCTTTCCCCCACAATTGTCCAGGCTACACTGGGAATAGGTGAAGCAATTCTTAGCTCGGCAGGTCTCTCGTTCTTAGGATTGGGAGCACAGCCACCCACACCTGAATGGGGATTGATGATTGCTAGTTCCAAACAATTTTTGACAAGCGCATGGTGGATTGTAACATTGCCTGGTATTGCAATCCTCTTGGCTGTTTTAGGGTTCAATTTGTTTGGTGATGGTTTGCGCGATATTCTTGACCCTAAAATGAGAAACTAGAAGGAACGAGAGAAATATGGAAGAGAAGAAAGACCTGTTGTTGTCCATAGAGAACCTCAACTTTTCATTCGATACCCAACGCGGTGTCGTGAATGCTGTTCGTGACCTTTCCCTTACTATCCGTAAGGGAGAGACCCTGTCTTTGGTTGGGGAATCGGGTTGCGGAAAATCTGTAACAGCACATTCGATCAACCAACTTAATCCAATGCCACCAGGAAAAGTAGATAGTGGATCTATCATATTTCGTGGGCAGGATCTGCTGAAACTGAAAAAAGGTGAGATTGAAAAACTGCGGGGTACGCAGATTTCCATGATATTCCAAGAACCAATGACAGCACTGAATCCAGTATTCACTGTTGGCTCCCAGATTGCTGATGTATTCATGACTCATCAGGGGATAAGCAAGGCAGAAGCACTTGAGAGGACGATTGATTTGTTCAAGCTGGTGAAAATACCTGCTCCAGAGCGTCGTGTACATAGTTACCCTCACCAGTTGTCAGGTGGTATGCGCCAGCGTGCCATGATTGCAATGGCCTTGGCGTCTCCTGAGCCTGGCCTTATGATTGCTGATGAGCCTACAACTGCGCTGGATGTTACCATCCAAGCCCAGATTCTCGATTTGTTAAATGACTTGAAGAAAGAGATTGGTATGTCGATTCTTCTTATCACCCATGATATGGGTGTTGTAGCGGAAATGGCAGATCGTGTTGTTGTGATGTATGCAGGCAGAAAAGTTGAGGAGTCCGATGTATTCTCAATTTTTGAAGATCCAAGGCATCCCTATACATTGGGATTGCTTAACTCTTTGCCTTCCAATCCCAAATACAAGGGAGCAGAACGGCTGGAGGCGATTGCCGGTACCGTTCCTGATATGCGAAGTATTGGAGCAGGTTGTCCATTTGAGAACAGATGTGCCTATGCAACAGAAATTTGTGGCAAAGCGTTTCCCCAGGAAACTGTCTTGAACGAATCCCATTCGGTATGGTGTCACAACTATCAGAACGTACAGGAGGGATAATGCCAATGAGTGAAACAAAGATCATTGAAGTAAAAGATCTTAAAAAATACTTCACGATTAAGCGTGAAGGTGCCGATGATACTAAATCAATACTGAAGGCTGTTGATGGTGTTTCTCTCGATGTGTACGAGGGAGAGATCCTCGGGGTTGTCGGAGAGTCGGGTTGTGGAAAGTCCACACTGGGCAAGACCATCATGAGATTACATGACAAGACCTCAGGTGAAGTCCTCTATCGTGGTAAGGACCTGTTTGCAAAAGATCATGCAGCAATGAAGGACATGACGCTGAATATGCAGATGATCTTTCAGGACCCCTATTCATCGTTGAACCCACGAAAAAAGGTGTCGCAGATCATTGGTCAACCACTCGATATCCATAAGATTGGGACAAAAGAAGAGAGATTGGATCGTGTTGCAGAATTGATGGATGAGGTAGGGCTGAATCCAAAGTTTCGCACACGATACCCTCATCAGTTCTCTGGAGGGCAAAGGCAAAGGATTGGTATTGCTCGAGCATTGGCTCTCAACCCAGAGTTCATAGTATGTGATGAAGCAGTTTCGGCATTGGATGTATCAGTCCAAGCGCAGATCCTCAACCTGTTACTTGATCTACAAAAGAAATATGGATTTACCTATTTGTTTATTGCTCATGACCTATCAGTCGTTGAGTTTATTGCTACAAGAATCCTCGTGATGTATTTGGGAAGAATTGTGGAAATTGCCGACAAGAATGAACTTGTAGGCAACCATGTGCATCCCTATACACAAGCTTTGTTCAATGCATTTCCTGCAACTGACCCAAGGGCACGGGAGACAAAGAAACGGATTGTTATGGGAGATGTTCCTTCTCCCATCAATCCACCTGAAGGATGCCACTTCCATCCCCGGTGTCCTTACGCAGTAGAAAAGTGTCGAAGGGAATACCCACCATTGAAGGAAGTATCACCCGGACATTCTGCAGCTTGTTGGGTAGTGCAGAACGATACCAAGTAAGTTTACAGAAACCTTGTCATACAGAAACACAGGCTGTGAAAACAGCCTGTGTTCTCGTTAAGCAATCACTATCTGGTTACTCTTCGTTCTTGTTAAGCAATCTGACACGATCGGGAGTGAAGTCAATTGAGACCTCTTCTCCTTCCCCAAACACCTTCTTTGCATGAGGGTCGTCAATCTGCACCAGGACTTCTCCGAAGGAGGTGTTGATGAATGCTTCCATGCTGTTTCCGAGATAGACATTCATCCTGACCTTGCCTTCAATCTTGCCCTTTCCCTTCTCCACAACACGCAGTGATTCAGGACGAGCCATAAGCACCGCTTCAGTTCCTACCTCTACATCGGTTGCAGCACGCTCTACCGCAACCTCTTTCTCTCCAAGCTGGCAGGTCCAAAGGTTTGCTTCCTGTTTCTTTACCTGAACAGGGAAGAAGGCAGCCTTACCGACAAAACCAGCGACAAAGCGTGAGTCAGGATTTTCATAGATATCTATCGGGGATCCAATCTGGCGGATATATCCGTCCTTCATGACTACTACACGGTCTGAGAGGCTCATGGCCTCGACTCGGTCGTGGGTAACATAGACAGCGGTTATCCCCAATTCCTTCTGGATTTTGCGTATTTCTACACGCATCTGCTCTCTAAGCAATGCATCAAGGTTGGACAAAGGTTCATCAAGCAACAACACTGATGGGGTGACAATAAGGCTACGTGCGAGCGCAACTCGCTGTTGTTGACCTCCCGAAAGCTTGGAAGGTGCACGGTCCCCATAGTCTGCAAGTCCGACCAAGGAGAGGGTCTCATTCACCCGCTTGGTGATTTCCTCATGGGGAATCTTGCGGAGTTTCAATCCATAGGCCACGTTGTCGAAGACCGTCATATGAGGAAAGAGGCCATAGCTCTGGAACATTGTGGCAGTGTCACGTTTGTTCGGGGGGAGCATGGTGACTTCCTCGTTTCCAATATAGATCTTACCCTCAGTGGGAAGCTCGAACCCTGCAATCATTCTGAGTGTGGTGGTCTTTCCACAACCAGAAGGACCAAGTAGGGTCACCAACTCGCCAGGTTCAATGACGAAGTGAGAATCATTGACAGCAATGACATCAGACTTTCCTTTTACATCCTTGAATTTCTTGGTTACATGCTCAAGGTTTACCGATACGCTTTTCTTTTCCATACATCACCACCTTAGCGGGTTGAAATAGTTTTCTGGGTGAGCTTGTCATCACGAACCACAACCTGCATCAGACCCCAGACAGAGAGGACGATGACGATGAGGATGGTTGACAAGACGCTGGCGAGACCGAAACGAAGATTCTCCGAGAAGTTGAAGATCAGAACGGTCAGGTGATTCCAGCGAGCCGAAATCAAGAAGATGATGGCACTGACAGCAGTCATGGACCGTACAAAGGTGTAGGACATGCTGGACAAGAATGCCGGACGAATCAAGGGAAGGACGATCGTCTTGAAGACTGTAGGTACATCAGCACCCAGGTCAGCTGCGCTCTCCTCGATGGCAGGATCAATCTGGTGCAGGGCAGTAATGCCATTCTCCAGTCCTACCGGTAGTTCTCTAATTACGTAGTTTATGACAATGATCGCTCCAGTTCCTACCAGCAAGAGTGGTTGCCGGTTGAATGCCAGGATGTAACTGATACCGATCAAGGTACCAGGAATGGCATAGGGAGTCATGATCAACATCTCAAGAAATCGTTTTCCTGGGAATTTCTTTCTCACTATCAACATTGCGGCAAGCATGGCCAATAGCCCTGCTGTCGGTGTTGCGATGGCTGCCAGAGTTACCGTATCACGAATGGAGGTCCATCCACGAGAGACTGCTTCCCCCCAGTTAGCCAGGGTGAAGGAGTAGTCGATACCCCAGTTGACCACGAAACAACCTGCCACGATGGTCAGATAGAGAGAGGCAATGAAGCCAAGGAAAATCCATGAGAAGGTCTCCAAGGCAACCCTGACCGGTTTGTTGGTGAGTTCGGTAAGCGTGGTGGAGGGCTTTCCTGTCACCGTTACATAACTCTTTTTTGCAACCCAGTTGCGCTGTACCAAGAAGGCTGTGAGGGTTGGCATCAAGAGGATGAAGGAAAGCGCTGAACCAGCTCCCAGGTTACTACGACCGGTTACCAACATATAGGCTTCCGTAGAGAGTACCCGGTAGTCACCGCTCAGCAATAATGGGTTTGCAAAATCAGCCAGCGAATTGGTGAAAACCAACAACCAAGCCGATAGAATGCCAGGAACAGAGAGTGGGAGGGTTATCTCCTTGAATGTCTGCCATCTGGTAGCACTCAAGTCGAGGGAGGCATCCTCAACCGTGGAATCAATCTGCCTCAATACCCCACTGATCGTCATGAATGCGATAGGGAACATTCCAATTACCTGTACGATGGTCAGGCCACCCAAGCCATAAATGGAAGTATTCAGGTGAAGCAATTGTTTACTGATCAGTCCATTGTTACCAAACAATAGAATGATGGAGAGGGAGAGACTGAACGGGGGAGATATGACCGGCATGGTTGCCATGGTGGTCATCAATTTCTTTTTCTTGAAACTTGTCCGTTCAATCAGGAAAGCGAACATGAATCCGACCAGCGTGGAAATGGTAGCTGTAAGTACACCCAGTCTCAGAGAGCCCCACAGTGCCACCATATAGGTAGGGGAGAGGCTCTCTTTCCATGTCTGTAGGCTGAATACCCCATCTTTCATGAAGGAGAGCCTGATGGCCTCTATCAAGGGGTAAGCGATAAAGACCATGACAATGCCAAATAATCCCAGTACCATGAATCCCGTCAATGGATCGCGGGTAAAGGTAAGTACAAGGAGGATACCCAAGAACACCACTGCCGCGGCAATGAACAGGGTCTTGAGCAAGTTGCTGTATCCAGTGGCAGTACTGGAAGGGACAAGAATCATTGCAGCTCCGGATACCTGATACCCCGTCTCATCAACAACGGGTACAAAATATACCTGGCTTTTGATGATATCTGCGCTAATCGTACCAGGGTCCAGGCCATAATCAGCTTGATACGTTGATCCAAGCTTCATTGGCTCCAGATAGTAGACACTCTCCATGGCCTTTTGGAATTCAGGAGTGCTGCTATACGCTTGGAATAAAGCATTTACCGTCTCAGATCCACTTTCAGGAATAAAGTTGAAGCTCTGTTCATCAAAGGTAAGATAGAGCGCTCTCGCCCCTGGGATGATGTCTTTAACCGTTGGAACCCAACGGGCAAAATCCTGTGGGGTCCTCTCGTCGGGAACTGTTTGCGCGAACAGCTCAATTTCATTGAAATTACGCTCTGCTTCATATGATCTAAAATCAGAAGAGAGTGTGCTGTACATCCAGAAATCAGCCAGCAGGAATATCAGCGCTGCAGCGCAGAACTGAAGGATGCGTTTTTTTGTAAACATCGATTCATTCCGTTGGAACTACACACCCTGCAAGAACTCTTGCAGGGTGGTAGGAAAAGCTAAATTACCACTGGTAATTATCTCTTGTTTCCGATCTCATTGGTCCAGCGGTCAAGCAGACGGGTCTTGTTGACCTTGTCTCCGTCCCAAGCCATATCCTGGTTGACTGTCTTGATCTCGTTGATGGACAGAGCATCAGGATGCTTGGCGGCACCTTCAGCTACCAGTACCACATACCATTCGGTGAAGGTCTCTTGGGCAACAGGACTGGAAAGAACCCAGTCATACAGTTTCTTTGCATTGACTGTATCCGGGCCACCCTTTACCAAGGACATACTGGCCAGTTCGTATCCGGTTCCTTCAGAAGGAGCGGTGATTACGATTGGGGAACCAGCTGCCTTGAGCTTGACCTGGTCATGTGCGTATCCGATAGCAACAGGAATCTCGCCGGTAGCAACACTCTTTCCAGGAGCACTTCCGCTCTTGGTGTACTGGTCGATATTCTTGTCCAGTTCCTTCATGTACTCAATCATCTTGTCCTCGGTTCCGAAAACATCGAGTGCTGTGGTCAAGGTGTTGTATGCAGTACCGGAGGAGTTGGGATTTGCCATGCGGACATAGCCTTTGTACTCAGGCTTGAGGAGATCGGCCCAGCTCTTTGGGGGATCGATTCCAAGCTCTGCTGCACGGTCAAGGTTGGTCACAAAGGTGAGAGGACCTACGTAGAGACCGATGTAGAAGTTATCCGGATCACGGAACTGCTCAGGGGTCTTGGACGTGTAGCGGCTTACATATGGAGTAGTCAAGCCTTTGCTCTTTGCCGTGATGTGGTCAAGACCAACGCCACCAACCCAGATGGATGCCTGGGGATTGGATGCCTCGGCCTCAAGTCGGGCTACCGTCTCTCCACCACTGAGACGAACAAAGTTAACCTTAATACCAGTCTCTTGTTCAAACAGCTGGAACAGTTTTGCAGCAAGAGGTTCCTCAAGCGTCGTATAGGCATTGACGCTTCCTGAAGCAGCAGCCGCCACAGGAGCAGCAGTCTCACTTGCAGCAGGTGCAGGAGCAGCCTCTTGGCCACCCTGAGCGAACAGTGCAGGTACGAGCATTACGAGAGCCAAAACCAAAGCAATAGTTTTTTTCATGCTTTCCTCCAAAATTTCGTATGATGTCCATCTAGATAGACAAAGAACAATGTATGTCCTATGCTAATGCCGCCAAGTTCCTGCAGTCAAGGTAAATCCTCCCAACCGCCAAATTGAAACCATTATCAAAAAATCATTGCATGGTAATCAACTCGGTTCAGCGTACAAAAGCCGAGTTTCTGATACAAGGCAAGGGCTGGGGGGTTGTCACTATCAACTTCCAGTCTTACCACAGGTGTATCCTGTGTGAGCTTATTGAGGAGAGATACCATCATTCGCTCCCCATGACCCATTCTTCTGAATGGCTTATGGATTCCTACTGCATGGATCATTGCCACCTCCTTATCTAGGTGGTGCACATTCACTGTACCTACAGGCACTCCTTCAACATAGTAGAGGTATACCTGTCCATCGGGGCGGGAGAGAAGGAAGTTTAGGTGTTGTTTGCTGGTCTGCTCATCCTGCTCAAAAATTTCACTCAGGATTTTCCCTGCAATCTCTTGTGTTTGCGGGGTAACTTCAGTAAGCACACCGGTGGTTTGCCTGGTTTTCCAAGCGCTGCTTTTCAGCTCCAGTACATATTCTGTTCGTGCGATGGTCGGATAGCGCTTGGTGAGGTACTCCTCTCCACTATGCGAACCCTTCTCCCTGATGAACAATGCTTGGGTATACGCAGCGTGTGAGAAGAGGGGGAGTGCTGCAGCAATAAGAGCCGTCATATAGCCCCGTTCTCTTTTTTCTGGATGGGTGAAGCCTGTGAACTCAACTTCTTCTTTGGTTGGGAAAAATGCTGTCAGGACACTGACCAGCTGTGCTGCCTCATACCCAAGGAAGAAGCACGGCTTCTCTGGCTCTACGTTCATGTCACTCACAAGAAACAGCTCTTGCGTAAGTGGCTCCTGTAGGCAGCAGTGTGCATACAGCTCTTCAATGTGTTGTTTTTGTTCGCTCGTAAGCGTGTTGCATTGCAGGATATTCATCAATGCAAGTATTAAAGAAAAATGCCGGTACAGCTAGAGGCGTGCACCGGCATAGAATGTAAAAATCTTGATTTATGCCTTGATCAGGTGAACGGCGAATCCGCTGAGCTCCTGCTCAAGGTAACATACCTTGATCTTGCCCTTTGCATCGTGTGCGCTGGTCTCCTCGTTCACGGAGAAGCCGAACTGGGAGAGGTAGGAGAGGGTGCGCTCGATGGAGAAGCACCTGAATCCGATGTGGCCCATCTTCCCCAGGTACTGCTTGGGCAACACCTCGATGGTGGTGTCCAGGAAGGTGGAACTGCTGCCACTCTTTTTCACCATGCCCAGTGCCTCCAGTCCCTTGATGGTCTTCTCGGCCTCTGCTGCATCCTGGTTGTTGATGCCCATGTGTGCGAACTCCAGTCCCTGGAGGGTACGCACCGCCTCCCTGCTCAGGTCCTCTATCGCCTGCCAGTCCTCCGCCTCGATGAGGTCGGCCTTGACCATCCACGATCCGCCTACTGCCAGGACGTTGGGCTGCCGGGCATAGCTGGCAAGGTTCTTGGTGCTGATGCCGCCGGTGGGCATGAAGAGGAGGTCGGGGAAGGGCCCTGCAAAGTTCTTGAGCATGTCCACGCCCCCGCTCACCTCGGCGGGGAAGAACTTGAGGGTGGTAAGCCCACGGCTGATGCCAGCCTCGATGTCGCTGGGTGTGCAGACACCCGGGACGATGGGGACGTTGTTCTCCAGTGCCCAGTCCACGACGGTGGGGTTGAAGCCCGGGGAGACGAGGAACTTGGCCCCGGCTGCCACTGCCTTCTTTGCATACTCGAGGTTGGTCACCGTACCTGCTCCCACGAGCATCTCGGGGTAGGCCTTTGTGATGCGCTTGATCGCCTCCTCTGCCGCTTGGGTGCGGAAGGTGACCTCTGCACAGGGCAGGCCGCCTGCGATCAGGGCTCCTGCAAGGCCCTCGGCCTTGCTGGCATCATCGATCTTCACCACCGGTACCAGACCGATCGTATGGATTTGTTCAAACAGTGCTTCATGCATATGCGTTGCTCCTTCTTGGATATTCCAAATATGAAACGATGTTTCAAAATATCATTGACAGACTCAAGCATACCTTCTATGATTTGAAATATCAAGAGGATATTACTGTTCCTGTATAAAAATATGGAGGAGACTTCTATGGGAAATACATTTGTAACATTTGGCGAGATCATGTTGAGACTCAAGTCCCCAGGGCATGAGCGGTTCTTCCAATCACCTGCTTTGGAAGCCACCTTTGGTGGAGGAGAGGCCAATGTTGCCGTCTCTCTCTCATTGCTTGGAAAGGAATCACGGTTTGTGACCGCACTTCCTGCCAATGCCATTGGAGAGGCTGCAGTACGTGAGGTTCGTAAGTATGGTGTTGATACCTCAGGAATTACCATGACCAAGAATGGCCGTGTCGGTATCTACTTCCTGGAAACTGGAGCAAACCAGAGACCCAGTAGCGTTGTATATGATCGTGCAGAGAGTTCCATTGCGCTTAGTAAACCTTCTGATTTTGATTTCAAATCAGTACTTGCTGATGCACAATGGTTCCATATTACCGGCATCACACCAGCTATCAGCCAGGATGCAGCAGACAGTAGTCTTGCAGCAATGAAGGCCGCCAAGGAAGCTGGAGCCACCGTATCCATCGATTTGAACTATCGCAAGAAACTCTGGAACTATGGGAAGAAAGCACCTGAGGTAATGAGGGAATTGGTCAAGTTTGCTGATGTAATCATCGCGAATGAGGAAGATATCCAGAAGTGTCTGGGTATTGAGGCCAAGGTTGATGTTACCAGTGGTGAGTTGGACACAGATGTCTACAAGGATCTTACCGAAGAGGTGAAGCGCCAGTTCCCCAATGTTTCGGTGGTTGCCGTTACCCTTAGGGAGAGCAAGAGTGCCGACCACAATGGGTGGAGTGCAGCACTCAGCGGCAAGAGTGGTTTCTACCTCTCCAAGCACTATGAGATCACGGATATCATTGACCGTGTTGGTGGTGGAGACTCCTTCTCTGCTGGCCTGGTCTTCGCACTCAGTGAGTATGGGGATGATGAACAGTATGCCATCAACTTTGCAGTGGCAGCATCAGCCTTAAAGCACTCTATCGATGGAGACTTCAATCTCAGCACCAAGGCAGAGGTTGAGGCACTGTGCAAGGGAGATGGAAGCGGTCGCGTTCAGCGATAACCACTTTCGGACCAAAAGAATCAGGGGGAGCAAGCTTTTCGAAGTTTGCTCCTCTCTCTTTACCAAACCTTTACCTTGTTTCCTTATAGAGTAGATAGTACATCCCTATACTTGGCTCAACGACAAACAAAGGAGTCAATAAAATGCGTAAAACAATGATACTTTCCGTAATCTTCGTAGTGGCAATGGGTGCTACCCTCTCTGCACAACCCATCAGCGAACAGCAGGCTGAACTTTCCCAGACTGAGGAAATGGTAGAAACTACCGGGTCTGAAGGATTGCTCTATATGGCAGAAGAAGAGAAGCTTGCCAGGGATGTCTACCTTGCACTCTATGATATGTGGGGGAGTCGTGTATTTCTCAACATTGCAAATGCAGAGCAACAGCACATGGATGCGGTTTCTGCAGTCTTAAAAGACAAGGAGATAGCCAATCCTGCCAGTACCTCAGAGATCGGGGTCTTCCACAACACCGAAATTGCCGAACTCTATGAGAGTCTGGTTGCGCAAGGCAGTACATCCATCGAAGAAGCTTTCCTGGTTGGAGCCATCATAGAGGATCTTGATATCTATGACTTGCAACGCTCCATAGAGGCAAGTGAGGATGAAGTGGAAATCTGGGTATACAACAATCTACTCAGAGGTTCAGAGAGCCATATGCGTGCATTCGTAAGGCAGCTGGATAGATATGGTCTGGATTATACTGCCCGCTATATCAGCGACGCTGAACTTTCCAGAATCCTTTCACGACGCTGATCAGCTTCTGCACTCCTGTGATGGATGAACAATTCCTCGGTTGCCAAGGAGAGCTTGGTGACCGAGAATTCTGTTCCTTCTGGGTAGATGTAGTACGTATCTTCCAGGGTGGATAGATCCACACAATCGCCTTTCCCAAAATATTCATACTCAATATGGCAGGCATACATACTCAGCGAAGGTTTTGACAAGAAGAATGCGTTGTGGTCAAATTCCCCTTCCAAGGTAAATCCATCCATGGAATGAGTCAGTTTTGCTTTCCCCAAGGGAATGTATCCCTTTGCATTGGGAAGAGCTTCTACTCTTGCCTGTGTCTCAAAGAAGTAGGAGCCATTTTCAATCTCTTGACGAACCTGCTCACGTTCCCACTCATACCAATCGGGAATGTGGGAGAACTCTGTGGTCAGTGTATGTTCGTCATCAGCTTTCCTTACTGCTTTCAACTCACCATATTCGCTCATTTCCCACTGTTTGTGGCAAGCCTCACATCCCAAGATTGTGCCTTTGCTGTACATCTTGTACTCACGAAGACAGTGAGGACATTGATACAGCGGTTTATGTAAACCCTCTGCCCTTTTGGGATACGCTATTCTGATCTTGTTCTCTTTCTGCCACGCATACTCATCATATTCGAAGGCTTTTCGTATAACCTTGTTGACTTCACTGGTCTTGGCCTGTTTTAGCTCTTCAGCAGTGAAAAGCAGTGAAAAATCGGCTTCAATTCGGTTCCCTCTACTTTTCAGGTTCCACAGAGGGCTATTCAGGTAGTGTCCATGCATATTCAGCATCACCACAGGAACCCCCAACAGTTTGGCCATCTTGCCGAGTGAGTCAGGAAGTATGGCAGTCGTACCCACCAGTGAATATCGAGCTTCCGGGTAGAGAGCCAGGATATCCTTGTTGACGGTCAATACCTCTCTGATATGTCTGACCAGCTGTAGGTCATTGGTAAACTTGCGTTTGCAAATTCCCCCTGCATTTCTCAGCAACCACTCTCGTTTGAGAAACCCATCGATTGCCACGACATAGTTTGCTCTGTGAGGGAAGAGGGCAGCGGTGGTCACCTTGAAATCAATGAATGCCATATGTGTACAGAGCAAGAGAAAGGGAGGTTTGACCCCTTCCATTCTCTTGCGATTGATTTTCAGCTTATGTTTCCATACTGCAGGGTAGCTGAGTAGCCACGTTACTGGTCTTAGATAGTGGCGTTGTCTGATGGGCTTTTTCTGCATATCAAAACGCTTTGCTTGTTGTAGTTTCTCAAATCCCGTCATTACCGTCTTCCTTTGTCACAATGTAGCGTGTAGGAATCAAGAGAACAAGAGTGGCGCTGTAGTCATTGGATAACTACCATGAATTTTGTATAGTGCAACCATGAAACACACAACCCTGTATGAACTGGCCAAGGCCTATCAAGATGCTTCCATCGATTCCGTATTTTCTGAAAACGACCTGATCTGCATACTTTCTGAAGAACAGATACCGTATTATGTATCGGTTGTAGATTCAGCGTTTGCTGCCTATCGAGGGGAAAAGGGTCTTACTGGCTACCTTGCTCTCTCCTTGCAGGATGAGGGTGTCTCGGAGATGGAAAATCTGGATCTCCAAGAGGCTCAGGAGTGTTTGCTTGGTATCATGCGAACAGAAAAGGACAACCTGGAAGAGAGCGACCTAAAGGCGGCCAAAGAGAGTGGAGTGTCTTTCAGCGAGGATGCCTATCCCCAATTCAGAATCAAGGAGCAATATAAGGTTCCTTGGTACATCAGTGAGAAAGATGAAGCGGATTTGATCCTTATCCTTCGTGGGTTGCTGTTTGCCAAGGAGTATTTCGCATCCTATAAGAAAACCAAGAAGACCAACACGTTTTCTTTCTGGCTTGACTCTCTTCAGTTGGAAGAGACAGACAAGAAGGAATACATACCTACGTTGGAAATGAAGGGTGATAGTTTTACAGTCAGTGTACGTGTATTGCAGGATGAAGCCTATGGTTTCTACTATCCCCAGGCTTTTTTCACCAATGAAGATCGTCAACTGCAATACAAGAGGATGAAGGCAAAACCAGGCAAGATCATGGCACTGGCAATCGGCATGATGGTCGAGCCAATGCTCCCCGGAGAAGGTGAGAGGCCTGTGTATCCCTTCTATAGCCTTGCCTATGACCCGCAATCTCATCAAGTGCTTGATGTCTTCCTGGTTGAGGATTATGAACAGGAACATGGGAAGATCATCAGTCGTTTGCTCGAGCTGTTTGAGAAGGAAGGCAAACCTCAGGCAATCCACTGTTATGGCAAGAGAACCCTTCCGCTGCTTTCAGAATTAGGCAAGCAGATCGGCATCATGGTTGTCATGGGAAACCAGAAGGAAGAGATGGATAGCCTGATTCAGGATATGTTCAGGGAACTCTATGAGATTCCTCATGACCATGATCATGATCACGATCATCATGGCTGCAATCATGAACATCATCACCATCATCATCATGAGGAGTAGGTAATCAGGCGTCTCCTCGCTTGGGGACGATACAGATGAACACGAATTGCTCCTCTCCTGCATTGGAAATCTGATGGTCGATTCCATCCGGCACATAGGCAACCGATCCACTTTCCAGTGGATAGTCCTTTCCATCCATGAAGAGATTCCCTTTCCCTTCCACTGCAAAAATGACATGTTGCCAGGGATGGGAGTGGTGAGGAGCCTTTCCTTCCTTCTCCAAGGTGAACATGCGCATTACATAGTCTTCCCACCCTTGTTCAGGGCCAATGAGGACCTGCTTGATGACTTTATCTGCTATATGCTTTTTTTCAATCTCATCGCGATGTGATACAAACATACGCTCTCCTATTTTCCTTGTAATCGTTCCATTACCCAGTCAGTACGCATACCACTCTCTCCTGTACTGAGACAGTGACCTTTTCCCAACAATTCATCGGTAACTGTTTGGATGAGGGGCTGTGCTACATGTTCTGGAGGTTCAGGAACAGCCAATACCTCGGTTCCTTTTTCTGTTTCAAGGGTTATCGGTTTTCCGATATCCAGTACAGAGTAGGAGAGGATGCCCTTGCTACCGAAAATGGTGGTGGTATCCTCATTCTTGCAGGTATTGAAACACCAAAGTCCCGTACCACAGACACCACTCTCTGTCCTGAAAGATCCATGGACAATATCATCTGCTTCATACGTCTTGCTCTGGTTTCGACCTTCCCCTGTTGCCTCGACAATGGGGCCAAAATAGAAGTCGATCAAATCAAGGGAGTGTGAGCCAACATCGAGCAACAATCCGCCTCCGCTCTTCTCTGGTTGTACTCTCCATCTCCCCTTGTCCACGGTATCTTCTGGTTTGATGGATTGCAGCAACTCCACATGGACTGCCCTGATCTCTCCAAGTTTTCCACTGTCAATCATCTCTTTTATCATAAGGTATTTTGGAAGAGCCCTGCGATAGTAAGCACTGAAAAAGGGAATGGAGTGTTGCTTGCAGTACTCTACCATCTCCTTGCTTTGTGCATAGGAAACTCCAAGGGGTTTTTCACAGTAGACTGGTTTTCCCTTTGATGCTGCGAGGAGCGTATAGTAGTGGTGGGAGTCTGGATGGGTTGCAATGTAGATTGCATCCACCTGTGGATCTTCAATGAGTTTGAGTGCGTCATCATACCAGGTATCCACTCCATGGCGCCCAGCATAATCTGCTGCCTTCTCCGCATTTCGCCTCATGACAGCAACAAGGGAAGCCCCCTCTGCTTTCTGGAATCCAGGGCCGCTTTTCACTTCAGTTACATTGCCGCATCCGATAATACCCCATCTAATTTGTTGCATGAGTTGACTCCTTTTTCACCATAATAGCTCATAGGAGGGGAAAAAACATCCCCGGATTGCATTCCCGGGGATTTCTTACTATCTTACTTGGACTCTTCCCAGCCAAGAAGGTGAGAGAGGTTTGTACATGCAGCCAATATGGACTTGGTGATGAGTTCCTGCTCTTCCGGATTGAAACGGAAAAGAGGCCAGGAGACACTCATCGCAGCAACGACCTTTCCAGTGTAGTCCTTGATTGGGGATCCAATGCAGAGCGTGCCCATTTCATGCTCTTCATTGTCGCTTGCCCAGCCTCGATCGCGGATTAGCTGCAACTCCTGTTTCAATACTCCAACATCGGTAATGGTATTTGGAGTGAATGGTTTCATTTTAACCGATTCGAGATATCCCTCCAACGAATCTTGCGTCATATCACTGAGCAGAACCTTCCCGATAGCTGTACAGTACAAGGGGATTGCTTTTCCCACCCGTGAGTACATTCTGATGGTGAAGGAGGACTCCTTCTTCAGAACATAGACAGCCTTGTCCTCCTCCAGTACTCCCATATGCACCGTCTCGCCCAGTTCATCACAGAGCTTTTGGGCGACAGGATTGGCCACATGAATCAGATCGATATGCTCAAGTCCACGGGATCCCACGGAGAACATCTTCAGTGTTAGGCTATAGAGGTCTGTGTTATCCCGATAGACATAACCAAGGTTGACCAAGGTGGAAAGAAACCTAAGCAGGGTTGCTTTTGGCAAACTTGTCTCCTTGGAGAGTTGTTCCAGATTGATGCTCTGATGTTTGGACAATGTCTCCAAGATGACAATGGTTCGGATCACTCCGCTGGTTTGTTGTTTCTCTCCTGCCGGATTGGTTTTCTTTCCCATGGTATCAACCCTCGAAATAAGCTTTTGCATTACCAAAGGAGATGTTCTCAACCACCTTGCCCAGCATCTCCATGTCGTATGGAACTTCTCCCTCTTCTGCCCAGGTACCCAGAATATTACAGAGGATACGTCTGAAATACTCATGTCTCGAGTAGGAGAGGAAGGACCGGCTGTCGGTAAGCATCCCGATGAAACGGGGGAGCAGGCCAACGTTGCCCAGAATCTTCATCTGTTCTTCCATACCATCCTTGTGGTCAGCAAACCACCAGGCAGAACCAAGCTGCATTTTTCCTGGAATCCCATCCTGGTAGCAGCCCATCAAGGTAGATAAGGTGTAGTAATCCTTTGGGTTGAGTGTATAGAGAATCGTCTTGGGTACCTCGCCGGTGGCAGAGAGATTGTTCAGGAAAGCGGACAGTCCTTCAGCAAGATCCTTGTCGTGGGAAGCATCATAGCCAGTATCAGGTCCGAGTTTCTTGTACATCAAGCCATTGTTGTCCCTGATGGCAGCAAAATGCAACTGCATGGCAATGTCACGCTTTGCATACGCCTTTGCAAGATGGGTAAGAACAAACGTCTTGTAGACCTCCACCTCTTCATGGTTCAGACACTTGCCATTCATCTTCTTCGCGAAGATTTCATTCACTTCCCGCTCGCTCTTGAAAACAGCTGGAGCGGTCACCAGCGCATGGTCGCTTGCCTTGCACCCCATACTCACGAAGAAATCCAGTCGGTTGATCAATATTTCAATGACATCGCTGACCAAGGTGATGGACTTCCCTGAAACAGTTTCCAAGGATTCCATATAGGCGCAGAATGTCTCTTTCTCAATATTCAGTGCTTTGTCAGGACGGTAGGAAGGTATTACTGTGGCCGGTACTTCTTTCTGGGAGGCAATTTGCTTATGGTATGCCAAATCATCAGCAGGGTCATCGGTGGTTCCTACCGCGTAGACCTTGAACTGTTTCATGATACCTGTTACTGAGAGGTTCTCGTTTTCCTTGAACTGTCGGTTTGCCTCTTCATAGATTTCCTTTGCGTTCTTTGTGTTGAGCACCTCATGGATGCCGAAATACCGCTGTAGCTCAAGATGTGTCCAGTGGTAGAGAGGGTTGCCCAAGGCATTTTCCATGGTACCGGCCCATGCCAGGAACTTTTCATACGGGTCTGCATCCTTCCCGGTAACCAGTTCCTCAGGGACCCCATTGGCACGCATTGCACGCCACTTATAGTGGTCTCCTCCGAGCCAAGCATCGGTAATGGTCGAGAACTTCTTGTTCTCAGCTATTTCCTTCGGGTTGAGGTGGCAGTGATAATCATAGATTTTCTGGTCTTTTGCATACTCATGATACAGCTTCTGGGCTGTTTTTGTTTGTAATAGAAAGTGTTCGTCCATGAATTGTTTCATAATCGTTCTCCTTTTTTTCGCGTTCTAGAGGATGACTCCATCCTTGAACAGCGATATCTCTGCATACCCATTCTCTTCATTCCTTGTCCTCTTGTCACCACTGGCAACTGCCTGGATGAGGGAGAGGAAATCGGAGAGTACCTCTTCATTGTCTTCAGCCAAGAGCCTTCCTGCGTCAAAATCAATCCAGCCAGTCTTCTTTGCTGCCAAGGCGCTATTACTGGAAATCTTTACCGTGGGAACAGGAGCTCCCAGTGGGGTTCCTCTTCCTGTGGTAAAGAGAATGATATGGGCTCCTGTGGCTGTGAGTGCTGTAGTGGAGACAATGTCATTGCCTGGGCCTGAGAGGAGGTTCAGACCCCTTCTCGTTACCTGCTGTCCATAGGCAAGGACATCAGTGATGATTGCCTCTCCACCTTTCTGGATGCATCCAAGGCTCTTGTCTTCCAAGGTTGAGATTCCTCCAGCCTTATTTCCTGGGGATGGATTCTCATACACTACCTGCTCATGCTTGACGAAGTACTGCTTGAAGTCATCGATCAAGCGTACAGTCTGCTTGTAGACGTCTTCATCCTGGCTGCGATTCATCAATAGCTGTTCAGCCCCGAACATCTCGGGAACCTCGGTAAGAATTCCTGTTCCGCCCATGGCAGTCAATGCATCGCAGAATCGACCAACCAAAGGATTGGCTGTAATGCCGCTGAGGCCATCAGAGCCACCACATTTGAAGCCAACGATGAGGTTGTCCATGCCCACTGGCTCCCTTCTGTCGTTCTGCATGGCATCATGGAGTGCTGCTATGAGTTTCTTGCTCTCCTCAATTTCATCACCCACTTCCTGTGAGGTAAGGAATTTCACCCTGTTTGGATCGACATCCCCCACCAGCTCCTTGAAGGACTCGGGGGTGTTGTTCTCGCAACCGAGAGCAAGTACCAATACCCCTCCAGCATTGGGATGGTGAACCAAGTCAGCGAGAATGGTTCTTGTTGCCTCATGGTCATCGCCAAGCTGGCTGCACCCGTATGGGTGGTTCCATACATGGATTCCATCATACCTTTCATTGACAGGAAAGGTCTGGTTTGTCCAAGAGACCAGTGTTTCTGCTATCTTGTTTACACAACCAACCGTGGGTACGATCCAAAGCTCATTTCTGATGCCAATCTTTCCATTTGCTCGCCGATAGGCTTGGATTGTCGGGGTTTTGTCCGCCCAGAAGGCTTTACGTTTCTCCGCTTTTTCCTGAAATTGCAATGCAAGTTCTTTGTTGTAATGGTAGGCGGCTGTCTCTGAGAGGAGTGTCTTGATATTGCTTGCATGGACATGCTCGCCCTGGGAAATATGTTGTTTTGCCTGTCCGATGGGAGCTCCGTACTTGATAATGGGTTCTCCCTCTGCAATATCCTTGATGGCAAACTTGTGTCCAGAGGGAATATCCATCACCAACGTGATATCATTCCCTCCTACACGGACCACCTCCCCCTTGCCAAGGGGGGCTATTGCAACTGCCACCACATCATCTGGGTGGATGGTAATGAATTTGTACTGCTCCATACGTACTCCTACAGTGCCTGCATGGCTTTTTGCATACCGACAGACCAGATGGCCTCTAAGTTCTTCTCAACTGCATGCTGTAAGCCTTCGATCTGGGTAAGATCCTGAGACCACCAAGCGGAATTGGAGAGCACAGCAGTGCTGATACGTTTCGCTCTTGCCACTCCTTCATCACGCTCTTTGTAGAGGGCTGCAAAGGTCTCCAGAATGTCCTGGTTGTCTTGGATGAGGTAGGTCTCGTTATCTCTTTTTCCCTTCAGAGCACTACCTTCATAATCGGTCCCCTCATAGAAGCTGATCAAGGCTGAAAGTGCGAAGACCAGTCTTTTAGGGAGAGAGCCTTGCTTTGTAATGTATCCAAGCAGGCTGGGAAGGTTGCGGGTCTTGAACTTTGAGACAGAGTTGAGAGAAATGGAAAGCAACTGATGCGGGTTATACGGGTTTTCAAACCGTTCCAGCACATCGTTCGCGTACGCTTCCAACTCCTCTTTCGAGCCATCCATGGAAGGGATGATCTCTTCAAAGATGCCTCCATGCATGAATGGGTACAACAGGTTTTTGTCTGCGATACAATCCTGGACGGTGTTGTGCCCTGCCTGGTATGCAGCAAGTACACTCATGGTATGTGCTCCGTTGAGAATACGAACCTTCCGGGTTCTATAGAAGCTCATATCGTCGGTCCAAATGACGTTCAAACCAGCCTTGTTGAAGGGAAGCTCGTCTTCATGGAACTCCTTGTGACACTCAATAACCCAGAGATGGAAAATCTCCGCGGCATCAAGGAGATTGTCCTGATACCCAATTTTTTCACAAAGCTGCGCTGCTTCAGCGCGAGGATATCCTGGAACAATGCGGTCAACAAGTGAGTTGCAGAAATCACACGCTTCATCAAGCCAGGTAGTAAAACCTGCTTCCAGATTCCACTCCTTTGCATATTGCAACACGATTCGCTTCAGGTTGTCACCGTTCTTGTCGATAAGCTCAACCGGGATGACAATAATACCCTTGTCTTGTGCACCATTAAAAGCCTTGTAACGCTTGTAGAGAAATGCACAGACTTTTGCGGGGAAGGCAGCTTGGGGAGCATCCTCGAGGCTGTTTCCTTCGCTGTAGGCAATACCTGCCTCGGTGGTGTTGGAGACGATGAATCTCAGGTCCTCGCTTTCTGCGAGCTTCAGGTATTCATCATAGTCATCTTTCTTGTATGGATTCAGACAACGGCTGACACTGCCAATGGTACGGAAATCCTCGACATTCTTTCCTCCCTGAACACCCCTTAGGACAGTGGTGTAGAGACCTTTCTGGTCATTGATCATATCACTCAACCCTCTCTCGAGTGGTTGGACGATGACTACATTGCCATCAAAGTCAGTCTTTTCATTGAGGATGTCAATCATCCAGTCAACAAAAGCGCGGAGAAAATTCCCTTCACCGAACTGGAGGATTCTCTCTTTTCGAGCAACTGTCATATGAGTTTCAGTAATTGATTGCATGGATGTATCTCCTTGTCTATTATGTATATTACGTTATTTTATTTCTTCCATAAAGGGTATGTGCCATGAAGGCACAGATGGTTTGCTGGAAGACGATTCCGAAAATGACAGGTAGTGCAGTCTCTGGGGGGAAGTAAGCGATGGCAAGAACCAAGGCTGAGCTGATATTCCTCATGGAGACGGCGAAGGTGACGCTCTTTCGATCTTCCAATGCAATACCGGCAATTTTTCCTAAATAGTGAGCAAGTGGATATCCGATAACTGCAAGTAATGCACAGACTAGTGCGATAGGAAGGTAGATCCAGGAAGCATCAGCGATAAGACGTTCAGCTACGTTACTGGTGTTGATGACAATGATGAAGAAGAGACCAATCTTGGAGAATGGCTTCAGGTTTGGACCCACGTGGTCGTTGACCTTCCCCTGTGTTGCATTGTTGATAAGAATACCGACGATGGAGGGGATAACGACCATGATAAGCAGTGATATCATCATTCCCTTGGTATCAATCTGCACAGTTGTCTGGGCAAGAAGTGCCACAGTGTAGGGGGTAAGGATGGGGGCGAGGAGGGTGGATACGATGATCAAGGTCAGGGAGAGTGCTCCGTTCCCCTTATAGATGTTTGCCCAGATATATCCGGTGATTGCAGTGGGGATGGCCATCAAGAGAATAAATCCTGTGATAATTGCAGGATGACCGGGAAACAACAGGTTCGCCAGCGCCCATGCCACCAAGGGCATGATGATATTCGCCCCAAGAATGAAGAAGAGAATGGCTTTTGGTTTTTTAATGACTCCAAAGAAGGCATTTGAACTGATACCCAGACCCCCGATAAAGGTAATAAGTCCAAATAAGTAGGGTACCGATGGGGTCATCCAGGAGACAAGTGAACCAAGGAGGAGTCCCATGATAACACCGCTGGGAGTGAGGATCGGCATGAACCGCTCCAGATGATAGTTCAGGCTCTTGAGCCTTGCCTCGACTTTTTGAAAATGAAACATTGTTCCGAATGATAGCCTTCTCCTTGCTGGACTGTCAAGGTGAAAAAACCTGTGGTATAGTGATATCGTTTATAAGGAGGTCGCTGTGGGTGCTCACGTGACAAGGCGAGTGGGATTGGTTTTAGCCTCTATCCATACCGGAGCTTCCAATGGGCTCTGGTCCCAGATTGCAAGCCACTGCCAACGTTCTGGTATTTCCCTGTTTGTCTTCCCAGGAGGAAGGCTTGAGTATCAGGAGAACCAAGAGTACCTACGTAATGCCATCTACTCTCTGGTAAATACGGATAATCTCGATGGTGTAATCACCTGGGCTTCAGCCTTGGGCGGGGCTGTCAGTGTCTCAGAGGTCCAGGCTTTCCTGGATAACCTTGACGGTCTGGATTGTGTCTGCATCGGTATGAAAAAGGAAGGATGTCCTGGAATCTCTTTTGACGCCTATTCAGGAGTCCAGAGTGTCATGCTGCACTGTATCCGTGAGCATCGTGCAAGAAAGCTTGCCTTTCTCCGGGGTCCGGAGAATCACTACTCTGCTGAGGACCGCTACCGGGCCTATTGCGATACTCTCGACCAAACCAGTCTGCTCTTTGATCCCCGCTTGGTCAGTGACCCTTTCTCCTGGTCGGAAGGAAGGAAGGCAATTGTCCAGCTACTGGAGGAACGGAACCTCGTTCCAGGGCGAGATTTCGATACGTTGGTCTGTGCCAGCGATCTGATGATGTTTGATGCAGGAAAATACTTGGAGGACCTCGGCTTCTCGATTCCAGATGACCTGCGTATCGTGGGATATAATGACAGCAGGGAAAGTCATCTCTTGAAGGTTCCCTGTACTACTGCAAGGATGCCAGTTGGTGAGTTGGCAAGGATGTCCTGGAATCTGCTCAGCGGTATGCTTTCAGAGGAGGATCCTTCTTGCTTTGACTTGCTTCTCCCCTCCCAACCGATCATTCGGCAGAGTTGTGGGTGTACCTATTCACTGGGTAGTGAGCAACAGGCTCGGCGGGTTATTGGGAGTCAGGAACTTTTCAGGGCTTGGCTGATCCAGGTGTTTGATGCGAATGAGGAGGAGCAAGAGAGGATTGGCCTACTGCTTAAGGAAGCTTCCTTGCAACATAAAAAGGAAGTACTCTCCTTGATTGGGCATCTCTCCTACCGTTTCCTGGATCGGGGAGGAGATCCCAATCTCTTGAGTGAAGCCTTGCATTGGTATTGTACCTTTTTTGCGACCCTTTCCTTCAAGACGCTCTGTGCCGGTCCAATCAGGGACCTCTTTCTCCGTCAGCGGGATTTGGTTGCACATGAACATGCCTACCAACACGCTTTGCAGGCAAGCATTCTCAATATGCTCAAGTGTGACCTCTTGGGGGTGAGAACCCTTTCAAGCATCCCCTCCCTTTTGGCAAAACACCTTGGATCCCTTGGTCTTGATGCGGGATATCTGGTCTTATACGGTGATGAGACGACCAATACTTTCATCGGTGGGTATGCCGATTCCTTGGTTATGGAACGGAAACAAACGTTTCCCAAACACCTCTTGCTTCCACAGGGACTCCTGGATCATCTTGGGCAGGGTGTACATGTGGTTGAACCCTTGTTCATGGACAACCAGCCACTCGGGTATCTCATCCTGAGAACCTCGTTGTTCAGTGGAAGTGTCATGGAAGAGCTACGAACCGCTTTGAGTTCAGCGATCAAGGGAGCATTTCTCCTCGATGCCGCCAACCGTGCAAGGGAAGATGCAGAGAGGGCCCAGAGATCGCGGAGTGAGTTCTTTGCCAATGTTGGCGAAGGACTCAAGACTCCTCTTGAGACAATTCTCTCCATCGCAGCACAGGTTGAAGGAGAGATGGGGAAGCAGATTGAGGAACAGATCCGTTCTGCCACGCATCTTTTGGAACTTTCCCTCTCTCATTCCGGTAATCTCGAGTTGGATAACAAGGTCTGTAACCCTATGACGCTGATAGCACCATTGATCACCTCCTTTCCTCTTGTCTATGAAGGACCGGAGGAGATGCCATCCCTCTGTGTCGATGCAAAGCGCTTGATCCAGAGTTTCACGATCATCTGCGAATATATTGTAAGGGAAGGAGGGGAGATGAAGTTGCAATCCTCCTTGTCAGGGGAAGGCCTCCATCTCTGTTTCGCTTCCTCTTCAATCACTTGGAAGGCTTCGATGGGGAGTCAGGATCCAAGTCTCTCCTTGGCACAAAGAATTATCCTGATGAGCCATGGATCATTTTCCCTGCATGATAATGCAGTGGTTGTGCAGCTGCCCCTGCCAAGCTTGAAGGGTGAGAGCAACCCCCCTTCCCATGATACCTTATTCTATATTGTTGCTGATGGTAATGAGCCGATACCAGAGGTATTGCGTTCTTCCTTTGCTTCCTGTGAAGTAATCCCTGTGGGTAACCTGCAGAAGCATGAGCTTTCCAAGATTGCAGGAGGTATTATTGGTTGGGATGCAGACAACCAAGGAAGGGAGTTCCGTCTTCTGCGTACAGCAATCGCAGGGCATAACACCCTCTCCCTAGCTCCCATGATCTGTTTCCACGCTCCTGAGGGACAGCAAAATCTCTATTCATCCTTGATGAGAACTTCCCATCATCTCTCAGATGGCGTTTTGGTTGCGCTCAAGGGGCTTCCTGAAGATTGTTGCAAGGCTTTTGCCTTGGATGAGGAGTTCATTGTCCACAGTGAACGAGATGAGGTATTGGATGTGGTAGCCAACCAGCCGGTAAAAATAATACTTGCCTCACTCTTTGATCCTGTTCTCTACCGGAATATCCGAAAATCCTCGGATGCTCCTATTGTGGTAATACGTGAACATTGGGAGAAGGAGGAGGCAGAGCAGCTTTCCCTTGTTCCCCGTCTCCTTATTGCCCATGAGTGTGTTCTTGAGAGCAGTGAGTTTGGGCAGCGGTTGCTCGCACTGTTGGAAACCAATGAGATGCTTCCTCCTCTCACCGGCGCCTTGGTCAAGCGAGCTGTGGTCTATTTGGGTAGGCATGCTACCCAGCAGATCTCGCGTTGGCAACTTGCTGAATCGGTGAATGTCAGCGAAGACTACCTGACGAGAATTTTCCGCAAGGAGTTGGGCATCAGCCCATGGGATTACCTAAACAGGCAGCGGGTATTCATTGCCACCCAGTTGCTCCGTGAGAGTTCGCTCTCAATAAACGAGGTTGCAAGCCAGAGTGGATTCCAGGATCAAGCATACTTTTGTAGAGTGTTCAAGAAGATCAAGGGATGTGCTCCAGGAAAGATCCGTTCACAACATTAATCTAATTCCTTCTTGACAGAGGAAGCGTTGTTTCGCTATTATACATCGCAGTGCGATACATTGCACCACGATACAAGGAGCATTATATGGATTCCCATATCAGAAAAGTCTATGTACCCATGACAGAGACAGGATTCTACATATTGCTCTGCTTGCAGAAGCCCATGCACGGGTATGCAATAGTCCAGAAAGTCGATTCCTTGACCGACGGGGTGGTGAGAATCGGGGCAGGGACGCTCTATGGAAGTTTGTCGAAGATGGAGAAGGATGGGCTTATCCGATTTATGGATGAACAGGATAAACGAAAAATCTATCAGATCACCGAACTTGGATCAGATGTTCTTGCTTTGGAAAAAAAACGAATTGAACGGATGTGCCGGAACTTGGAGGAGGTGGGGCAATGAAAGATACGAAGGTTATGTTCAGATTCTATACTATCCCTGAATACGTGAAGGAGCAGGACTTCTTGTGTAACCAACATAAGAAGGGCTGGGCCTTTAGACGGGTATATTTCCCAGGGTTGTATGTATTCTCCAGATGTGAAGGGGAGGATGTGGTCTACCAATTGGATTACAACCAAGAGGGAAAGACTGACAGGCAGAGCTATCTACGTTTGTTTGAAGACTGTGGATGGGAGTATATCCAGGATTTTTTCGGGTATAGCTACTTCAGAAAGCCTGCTGCGCAGATGAATGGAAGAGAGGAGATCTATTGTGATGATGGATCACGTCTTGCCATGATAGAGCGCGTGTTCAAGGGAAGAATGATTCCCTTGTTGGTGCTTTTCTTCTTGGTGATCATTCCCCAACTGCTATTGCATGGCAGTGGGGTAAGAAGCGCAAATCGATTCTTCTTTGGGCTTTTTAGCGGACTCTTCTTTGTATATATCATAATTTTCATACAGTTTGGCCTGCAGTATTGGAATATGAGGAAACGACTTCGCTGACCGTGTTCTAATGCAGTACCCCTCCGTTCAATGGAGCTAAGACTGTACAAACCTATATAAAAAAGTCGGTAAAGTACAAGAGACGCCCTGCATAATCTTGCCATCTTGCCCCTATGCTGAGAGTGTGAGGTTGCAAATGGCAGAAAGAACGGCAAAACAGCAGTTGCTACGCGATATCAAGCGGCATAAATCAGTATATGCTTTGCTTGCAATTCCTTTAATCTACTATATCGTCTTTAAATATGTCCCGATATTCAACGGGCAGATTGCCTTCAAGGATTATATGGCCTTGGACGGGGTGCTCGGTAGCCAATGGATTGGCTTTGAGCATTTCAGAACCTTCATCAACTCGTATTATTTTGTTGAGTTGCTCAGAAACACCCTGATGTACAGTTTTGGGAAGTTGGTGTTCAGTCTTCCCCTTGCAATCATCCTGGCAATTGCCATCTATGAGAGCAACCGCCCATTCCTTCGAAAAACAGTGCAAACACTTGCCTATCTCCCGCACTTTCTCTCGTGGGTCATCATGTACGGTATCTTGCTTGCCCTATTGGCGCCAGGAGACGGAATTGTCAATGATACGATCAAGCTCTTTGGTGGCAAACCCATTGATTTCCTGACCAATACTGATGCCTTTCCCTGGATTGTCATTCTCAGTGACGCATGGAAGGAAATGGGCTGGAGCGCCATCATCTTCATTGCTGCCCTGATGGGTATCGACCCCTCACTCTTTGAGGCAGCCTTGGTTGAGGGCGCAAACTCCTGGCAACGGGTACGATATATAACCCTCCCCTCAATTCGCCCGGTCATTCTTATCGTGGTCCTGCTTCGCTTGGGAACCATTCTAGATGCAGGTTTCAACCAAATATTCATGTTGTACTCAACACCGGTCTATTCGGTTGCCGATATCATCGATACCTGGGTCTATCGTCAAGGCTTGCTGGAGTTCCAGTTTGGTCTTGCCACCGCAGTCGGTCTTTTCAAGGGAGTCATTGGTATGTTCCTCATCCTTGGTTCCAACCGTTTGGTCAGACGCTTCGGCGGAAACTCATTGTACTAGGGGGTCGGGAATGAAGATGAAAGGAACCAGAAAAAAAGGACGATTCACCTCTGTAGCGATTAAACCCACTGCGGCAGATCACAGTTTCAATTTCTTGGTGGATTTATTTTTGGCTTTGCTTTTACTGATTATTGCAATTCCGCTTTGGAGCACTATTACTCTCTCATTCAGGCCAAATGACTATATTGGCAACAACCTGGAAGGGATGTTCCTGATGCCCTGGAATTGGTCGACCTCAGCATATGAGGCGCTGTTGGGAAATGCAGGATTCCTGCTCGCTTTCGGCAACAGTCTAAAGATATTGATTGGAGGGGTAGCAAGTGCTTTGCTGCTTACCATACCCCTTGCATATGTACTGTCCATTCCAACCCTTCCCGGAAGAAGATATTTGAACTTGCTTGTCATTGTCCCTTATGTGTTCAACGTCGGGATGATACCAACCTATCTGTTGGTTACGAATATCGGTTTGATCGACAAGCTGCCAGCTGTCTATATCCCGGTGGCGATCAGCACTTACAACTGCCTGATCATGCGTTCCTTCTTCGAGGGTATTCCCAACGAGCTGAAGGAGTCTGCACGTATTGACGGGGCATCAGAGATTCAAGTTCTCTTGAGAATTATCCTGCCCCTCTCCAAAGCGATCATCATGACCATCGGGTTATTCTACGGGGTATCCTTCTGGAATAATTTCTTCCATGCAATGCTCTACCTCAATAGTAATGCGCTACAGCCCCTTCCTATTCTACTCAGGAACATCCTGATGGCCAGTGGAATGAATGAATATGTGGAGGTAAGTGCCTTCGGGGATGCTCCGATTGCCGCCATCAAGGCCGCATCGGTCTTCATGAGTGCCATTCCGATGGTTATTGCCTACCCATTCATCCAGAAATATTTCACCAAGGGAACATTGCTGGGAAGTGTGAAAGGGTAAGATGCTTTCCTGCTCTGCATGATTTTGATTGGATTTGGTAATTCATAAGGAGGATTAGCCATGAAGAAACAGTATTTCGTATGCATCGCACTTATTGCGTTGCTCGCTTTCGTTTCCCTGCCGGTATTTAGTCAGGGAACCAAAGAAGCTGCAGTAGATGGCCCGGTGACCATTGATCTGTGGTATGGCGCTGCGGTTACCGAAGCTGGGCCACCCCCAGCCGATTGGGTAGGGTTTGACATCATCAAAGAGAAGTTGAACATCGATCTGAAGCTGACAACGCTTCCCTCCAATGAGAGTGACCAGGATGTAAAGATCCAGGCTGCTGCAGCGGCAAACAATCTCCCCGACCTGTTCATGGTCCGCCGCGATGTATTGACTCGTCTGGTTCCCCAGGGCTTGGTTGCTCCTGTTGATGATCTGTATGAGAAGATGCCCACCCGCACGGCAACCCACTACAACGAGGTAAGTCGTAACCATGCAAAGTTTGGCGGAAAGAGCTATGGACTGGCTGACCCCGGTTCTATTGTCAAGAATGAAGGTTTGTTGATTCGTAAGGATTGGTTGAATAATCTCGGCATGAGTGCACCAACCACCACTGATGAATTGCTTGAGGTCATGCGTGCCTTCACCTTCGATGACCCCGATGGCAATGGAAAGAATGACACCTATGGCTATGGAGCTTTCCAGGAAGTCAACAACTATGAAGCATGGCCCGGCCGCCGCTTGGAGCCGATCCTTGGAGCATTCGGTGTTGAAGGTACCTGGGATATGACTGCTGACAGCGCTGGCCTGAACATTCTCAAGCCTGAATTCTATGATGCCATGGCATATCTCAAGAAGATGGCTGATGAGGGCATCATTGATCCAAACTGGCTTGCCTACAAGAAGGATGATTTCCGTGCTGCTTGGAAGCAGGGTCGTTTTGGAATCATGAGAGAGCAGAATGCCGCATTCGCTGCTCAGTCCAACTATGCTCCATTCGATAAGAACTTCCCTGACGGTGAGTGGGTGATTCTGGACCCCATCGAAGGGCCGAAGGGACATGCCTCGATCGGACCTTATACTGCTGGATTCCGTATTTATGCCATCAGTGCAAAAGCAGTTGAAGAGGGAAAGAAGGACAAGATTGCACAACTGCTCGAGTGGATGGCTTCTGATGAAGGCTACTTCTTGCTCGGCTGGGGCGTCGAGGGTGTGAACTACACCAAGGATGCAAATGGTGTTCCTGTTGCCGATGGCATCTCTAATCCTGATCTGGCTTTCAGTGGTCCCGTCGGACAGACTGTGACCCAGCTTCGAAACATGGTCTTCTACAATGGTGATATCGAGTTATATGCTCGCTATCCGAAGTACATCACTGCCACCAGCAAGAAGGAAATGTCTGCACTTGAGGTACTGCGTAAGATGCAGACCAAGCAGTGGACTCCCGCTGTTGGTTCTGACATGCTTCCGATTCCGAATGCTGACTTGAAGCGTTTCTACGAACAAGGATTGAGTGAGTTCATCACTGGAAAGCGTACGCTGAACAGGAACAACTGGAATGCTTGGATTGCTGAGTTCAAGAAACTCGGTGGACAGGATTGGAATGACAAGGGCGTTGCCTTTGCCAAGGAAAACAACCTGCTGAACGAGTAGGTGTGATGAGACCCGTTTCCGGCTGCCCGATGATCGGCAGCCGGAAGATTTGGCACGAACATGAGGAATGAAGCATGATGGACAGGGGTGAGCGCCTTTCGTTGAAACTGGCTGAAAGTGTGGTTTCACGCTACAAACCTTCACAGATGCGATGGCATTATGAGCATGGGCTGGTGATACACAGTTGTTTGCTGGTTGGAGAGGCCTACGACCGAGAAGAGATGTTCCAGTGGGCATACTCTATGTATGACCCAATGGTGGGCAAGGACGGCCAAGTTGTTTCCTACCGATTAGGGGAGTACAACCTAGACCAGATTAACGCTGGAAGAAATCTTTTTGCTTTGTATCAGAAGACAAAGGAGAGACGTTTCCTTCAGGCTGCTCAACTGTTGAAAAGTCAGCTCAACTCCCATCCAAGGACCCTTTCAGGAGTATTCTGGCATAAGGAGATCTACCCTTGGCAGATCTGGTTGGATGGAGTCTACATGCAGGGTCCTTTCAATGCCCAGTTCTGTAAAGTAAGTGGTGACAGTGCTGGGTTCGACGATACGGTGGAGCAGGTAATCAAGGTTTATCGGACGCTTAGGGACCCAAAGACAGGATTGCTGTATCATGCCTATGATGAGTCTCGGGGTCAGCGATGGTCTGATGCAGAAACCGGTCTTTCTCCCCATTTTTGGGGAAGGGCGATTGGATGGTACTGTATGGCTATCCTTGATATCCTCGACTTCCTTCCTGAGTCACATCCCAAACGGGGGGAACTGGGGCGAATACTTACCCAAGTACTTGATTCGCTGCTTCCTTATCAGAGTGAGAGCGGCATGTGGTATCAGGTGGTGGATAAACCCGAGGAGAAAGAAAACTATCTTGAGACCTCATGCTCAAGTATGTTTGCCTACAGTCTTCTGAAAGCATTGCGAGTTGGTATCAGTAGGAATGAGACCTATCGAAAACAGGCAATGCTTGCCATTGAGGACATCAGAGAGCGATATCTGAGAGAGGATGAGAGAGGAAGTCTCCATCTGGGAGGAATCTGTTCGGTTGCCGGATTAGGCGGAAATCCCTATCGCGATGGTTCATTGCACTACTATGTTTGTGAGCCAGTGGTGGAGGATGATTTTAAAGGGGTGGGTTCCTTCATCCTTGCTTGCTTGGAAGCCGAGCAAGCAATGTAACCTAGGCAGTGCACTTGTATTCGATCCCCCCGGTGATAAAGCCGGGGGTTCTTGCGTTCAGTCAAGAATTTCTATGTGTATAGAGGTGCAGGCAACTGGTTCATACTTAATGGTTTGTCTTGGACCAATGCTTCCTGTAGGCGGTTTCTTTGTTTGACAATGGTACAAGGTGAATGTAGAATGAATTTACACAGTTTTTTGTGCATGATCACAAAAATAGGAGAAGACAGTATGAAAAAATTCGCTGTAGTGCTTTGTATCTTCCTGATGCTTGGCTCGTTTGCATTCGCTCAAGGAAGCGATGAAGGTGGGGCAAAGAAGAGTAATCTTCGTGTTGGAATGGTAACTGATGCTGGTACGATTGATGATAAATCCTTCAATCAGGGAACTTGGGAAGGTATCTTGAAGGCAAGCAAAGACTATGCGCTTGATGTCAAATATCTCAAGCCCGCTGGAACCACTGAGGCTGACTACCTGAAGGAAATCGGTAACTTGGTTGATGCTGGCTATAACTTTATTGTATGCCCAGGGTTCAAGTTCGAGACCGCACTGTTTGAGGCTCAGGATAAGTACCCCAATGTGAAGTTCGTCATCCTTGATGGTGAACCACACAGTGCAGACTACTCTGAGTTCCGCATTGAGCCGAATGTAGTAGCAGTGTATTATGCTGAGCACGAATCCGGCTTCCTCGCTGGACTTGCTGCTGCTTTGCAACTTAAGGAAGGCGATTTTGGTTTTGTCGGCGGTATGGAAATTCCAGCTGTACAGAAGTTCAATTGGGGCTTCCAGCAGGGCGTTGCTTTCGCCAATGAAAACTATGGCACCAAGATTGTCATGAAGCAAGAGAATAACCTTTATCAGGGTTCTTTTGACAACATCAGCGCTGGACAGCAGATTGCAGCATCCATGTACGACCGTGGTGTAGATGTCATCTTCGCAGCAGCCGGTGGTGTTGGTGTTGGTGTTATCAACGAAGCGAAGAACCGTGCTTCCAGTGGACAGAAGGTCTGGGTAATCGGTGTTGACGTTGACCAGTACCCTGAGGGCGTACTTCCTAGCGGCAAGTCCATCATCCTGACCAGCGCCATGAAGTACCTCGACCGTGCTTCCTATGACATGATTGTTGCCGAGCTCAATGGAACCTTCCCTGCAGGCGAAGTACTTACCTTTACCGCAGCAAATGAGGGAGTAGGTATTCCTACTGAGAACCCAAATCTCGACAAGGCTGTCACCGATGAAGTTTCCAAGGTCTCTGCAATGATGACCAGTGGTGAACTTAAGGTGCGAGCTTCCGGCGATGGATTGTTCAAGTAAACCTTCCGATTAATTCACACGCAAGGGCCACCCCATAGGTGGCCCTTCTGTGCAACTCATAGTTATGATTTGTTCACACAGGGAGTTCACTGATGAGCCACGTTATTGAGATGTTGAACATACGCAAGGAGTTTCCTGGAATCGTTGCAAACGATGACATCACCTTGCAAGTGGAACAGGGAGAAATTCATGCCATTCTCGGTGAGAATGGAGCAGGAAAATCTACCCTCATGAGTATCCTTTTCGGGTTATATCATGCCGATAAAGGGCAGATAAAAGTCAAAGGGAAAGAAGTAAGGATCAATGATCCCAACGATGCCAATGAGCTTGGTATCGGGATGGTGCATCAGCACTTCCAGCTAGTACAGAATTTCACGGTTACCGAAAATATCATTTTAGGCAAAGAGGGAGGCTTCATTCTTGATCGTAGAACTGCATCCAAGAAGATCAAGGACCTCTCAGAAAAATATGGGTTAAATATAAATCCAAACATGATCATTGAGGACATAACCGTTGGGATGCAACAACGTGTGGAAATCCTTAAGATGCTCTATCGAAATGCTGAGATACTGATTTTTGATGAACCGACGGCAGTACTTACTCCTCAGGAAATTGAAGACCTGATGGGTATCATGCGCAACCTGGTAGCAGAAGGGAAATCAGTTATCTTGATCACCCATAAACTGAATGAGATCAAGGCCGTTGCCGACCGATGTACGGTTATTCGTAGAGGAAAACTCATCGGGGTGGTGGATGTAAAGGATACCTCCACTGCAAAAATGGCATCAATGATGGTGGGTAGACCTGTTAGTTTCAAAGTTGATAAGAAACCTGCCCAAGTGGGTCGTGTAATCCTGGATATCCATGACTTGAAGGTTATGAGTAGCAAGAAGGTTCTTGGTGTCAAGGATTTTTCCCTTTCTGTGAAAGCAGGTGAAATAGTGGGTATCGCCGGAGTCGATGGCAATGGACAAACCGAGCTAATCGAGGCGATTACTGGACTAAGAGCCGCTGAAAGTGGTTCCATCATTCTTGATGGAAATGACATCACCAATGCTGATATTCGCAGGCGCAATGAGATTGGGCTTGGACATATTCCTGAGGACAGACAGAAACGAGGGTTGGTAATGAGCTCTTCAGTGTTTAATAATGTTGCCATCAAGGAGTACTACCACAGTCCTTTCAGCAAGAAAGGTATTCTTGAAGCTGACTATTTGCGTGAATATGCCCAGAAAGTGGTTGGACAGTTTGATGTCCGCAGTGGTGAAGGCATTTTCTCTCTTGCAGGAAAGCTTTCTGGAGGCAATCAGCAGAAATTGATTGTAGGTCGTGAGGTCGTTGCTGATCCTGAGCTACTGATAGCAGTCCAACCGACCAGGGGACTGGATGTAGGGGCAATTGAATATATACACTCCCAACTGGTAGCACACCGTGATAAGGGCCATGCAGTCTTGCTGGTCTCCTTTGAGTTGGATGAAATTTTCAACCTTTCTGATAGGATTGCTGTCATGAATAGTGGGGAGTTGATTGATATTGTGAAAACCTCAGAGACAAATGAGGATGAGGTCGGCTTGATGATGGCCGGCATAAAGCGAAAGGAAGGTGAACAATGAAATCATTGAAAAAACGAGAACTGCAAAGCAACGCCTTCCTCGTCGCAGTCAGTGCAGTGGTCCTTGGCTTGATCGCCGGTGCCATTCTTATGGCTTCAATCGGAAGCAATCCCTTTGCAGGGTTTTGGTACTTGTTCCGTGGAAGTCTGATGAATATTGAAAGAATTGGAAATACCTTGGCAACAGCAACTACCTTGATGTTGGTAGGCCTTTCTGTTGCTTTTGCTTTCAGGACAGGACTATTCAACATTGGTGCAAGTGGGCAGATGTTGGTCGGTGGCCTTTGTGCAACGATTGTTGCCCATAAGGTGTTTCTTCCCCGTCCACTCTTCTTGGCTGTCTTGATCGGAGCGGCCTTGGCTGGGGGAGCAATCTGGGGAGTTATTCCTGGATTCCTCAAAGCCAAGTTCAACGTGCATGAAGTTGTTGCAACCATTATGATGAACTGGATTGCCTACTGGTCGGTCTATTACTTTGTTCCTGCCTATCTCAAGGGTCCCTCCCTGGAGACTGAGAGTGCCAGTATTGCAGTTTCCCAATCCCTCAGAACAGATTGGTTGACCAACCTGTTCAACGGATCGTACATGAACCTTGGTTTCTTTATAGCGATTATTGCAGTGATCCTGATCAAGTTCATCCTGGACAAGACAACGCTGGGATTCAGTCTGAAAGCGGTTGGTGCCAACCGTTTCTGTGCTGAGTATGCTGGGATTAAGGTGAACCGAAATGTGGTAATCTCCATGATGATCGCAGGTGGGCTGGCAGGTTTGGCTGGGCTCTCCTTCTATACAGGGTATTCAAGGAATATGCAGATTGGAGTCATGCCTTCCCAGGGTTTTGATGGAATTGCTGTCGCGCTTTTGGGTGCCAGCAATCCACTGGGAGTCTTCTTCAGTGCACTGTTCTTTGGAATCTTGCAATCTGGAAAAGGGTTCATGAATGCCATGACCAGCGTTCCGCCAGAGATCGCCGATACCATCATTGCCGTAATCATTTACTTCACGGCAACCAGTGTTTTGTTCAAGCGTTTCTGGGATGCTGTATTCAAACGACGAAATAACAGGATCAATCCCCAAGAGGAACCTGTGGTAACAACACCCGAGAAGGAGGACAAGTAATATGTGGGATACCTTGGTAAGTATTTTTCCGTATGCAATCGCCTATACGATTCCCATGTTGATGACCTCCCTTGGGGGTTTGTACAGCGAACGAAGTGGTGTCACCAACCTTGGGCTGGAAGGCTTGATGTTGGTTGGATACTTTGCGAGTGCCATTACGATCAAGATGAGTGAGGCAACCTTGGGGATCAATGCACTCCCCGTAGGATTGCTTGTCGGTGTTGCCGCTGGTGCAATCTTCAGCCTTCTCCACGCGTTTGCTTCGATCAACTTGAAGGCTGACCAAGTAATCAGTGGAACAGCAATCAATATGTTGGCAGCTGCCCTCACCGTATATCTTGCCAGAACAATCAGTGGAAGCGGAAATGTCCGTATTATGATGGGTATCGTTCGTGAGAATATCCCGTTCCTTTCCAAGATACCGATTATCGGACCTCTTTTCTTCAGTCAGTCCTACTGGACTACATGGGTCTGTCTGATCATTTGGGGACTTTCGTGGATCCTGTTGTACAAGACCAGTTTTGGCCTTCGTCTCCGTGCTTGTGGAGAACACCCCTCTGCAGTTGCCTCAGCTGGAATCAATGTACATAAGATGCGCTATTTCGGTGTTGCCATGAGTGGTGCTCTTGCAGGATTGGGAGGGTCGGTCATCTTGATAACCTACTCAGGTGAGTTCAATGGTACGGTCGCCGGTCTCGGCTTCCTCTCCATTGCTGCCTTGATCTTTGGACAGTGGAAACCGTTGGGTATTCTTGGTGCAACATTCTTTTTTGGAATTGCAACAACAATTGCCAATGTCAGCCAGGTCATTCCTTCCTTGCAGGTGATTCCTCCTGTCTTCTTCAAGATTTTCCCGTATGTAGCCACCTTGTTGGCTTTGGTGCTATTCTCGAAAAATTCCGCTGCTCCGAAGGCAAGTGGAGAACCGTTCTAATAGTCTCAGGAGGACTGTATGGATACTTTAATGGATAAAATGCAGGAAGCTGCAATGTATATCACCTCTCGTATCGGGGATGAACCCGTTTCAATTGGTATGGTTTTGGGTAGTGGGCTTGGAGGGTTGGCTGATGAGCTGGAGGATGCTGTTGCCATATCCTATAAGGATATACCCCATTTTCCTGTCTCCACAGTGTATGGCCATAAAGGTCGCTTGGTTGCTGGTATGCTGGAAGGTAAGCGTGTGTTATGCATGCAGGGCCGCTTTCACTACTATGAAGGGTATGGTATGGACCAGGTGGTCTTTCCCATCCAGGTGATGCATGCCCTCGGTATTGAACAGCTCTTGGTAACCAATGCTGCCGGTGGAGTGAATGAATCCTACAAGCCGGGCGATTTGATGCTGATCAGTGACCACATCAAATTGATTGCCGACAGCCCTATGCGTGGGCCCAATTATGAGAGTCTTGGAGAGAGATTCTTTGATATGACCAACGCCTATAACAAGGATTTGTGTGCCTTGGCAAGGGAGGAAGCGAAAAAACAGGATATTTCCTTGCAGGAAGGGGTCTACATGTTTTTTGCGGGGCCATCGTACGAGACACCAGCTGAAATTTGTGCAGCAAGGACGCTCGGAGCAGATGCAGTGGGAATGTCCACGGTACCTGAAGCAATTGCTGCAAGCCATATGCGTATGAAGGTGCTGGGGATCAGTTGCATCACCAATATGGCATCAGGAATCCTGGACCAGCCGCTGAGTCATACCGAGGTCATGGAGACAGGCGACCAGGTGAAAGAAGCCTTTACTTCTCTGGTTCGCAGTGTGACAAAGGTCTGGCCTGTATGAACATCCAGACACTGGTAGAGCAATTGGGTCTGGAACCTCTTCCAGGGGAAGGTGGATTCTTTAAACGGGTTCATTCTTTCATGGAGGAAGGCCGCTTGCTTGGCAGTGTCATCTACTATCTGGTCACCGAAGAAAGCTACTCCTCGCTCCACTATCTCTCTACTGACGAGGCATGGTTTTTTCTCGAGGGTGATCCGTTGGAGCAGCTGGTACTCAAGAGTGATGGTAGTCATGAACTACGTCTGTTGGGAAAAGCTAGCAGGGGAAACCAGCCTCTCTCCATAATACAGGGAGGGTGTTGGCAGGGAACTAGACTCCAAGGGAATCATGGTTGGGCTTTATGTGCTACCACCATGTGTCCTTCCTATGACCAGAGTATTTACAAGCAAGGTACTGTAGAACTGGTGGGTGAGTATCCACAGTGTCCTGATATAAGAAGATTCTTAGCGAAGGAGGAGTGATGCGCAGTATTCTAGTAAGCGGAGGAACCAGTACCTTGGGCAGGGCAATCTGTGAACGATTTGCCAAAGCTGGGGAGCGGGTGTACTGCGGTTATGCATCAAACAGGGAAACAGCTGATGAATTGGCAGCTTCCTATGGCTCCTCCTTGATCCCTCTCCATCTCGATATTCAGGATGCAGGGAGTATTGCTTCATCACTCCAGGAACTGGAAGGACTTGATGTCTTGGTGAACAACAGCGGGGTGTTTTCTGTTTTCACCCCAACTGAGTTGTTGGAATCGGAGTGGAGGCGTATCTTTGACATCAATGTAACCGGTCTATTCAGGCTGACCCAGCAGTGTATCCCGTTACTCAGGGAAAGAAAGGGGAGTATTGTCAATATTGCAAGTATCAATGCGCTTCATCCTGGGTTTGGCGGTACGAGCCATTATGATGCATCAAAAGGGGCGGTAGTTGCATATACGAAAAGTCTGGCAAAAGAACTGGGGCCATCGATTCGTGTAAATGCGGTAGCTCCAGGGTTATTGAAGGCTGCTTATCTTGATGATGCGAATCCATTGAAACAACACTATGAAGAGCGCTCCTTGCTCCACTCATTGGTAGATCCAGGAGAGGTGGCGAAGGTGGTTCAATTATTGTCTGACTGTAGTGCGATGACCGGTGAGCTGGTCGGCGTTGACTGCGGATATCTCATGGGGTGAGTATGAAAATACTGTGTATTTCAGATGAGACAGACCCCTTGGTATACTCCAAGAATATTTCCAGCCGATATGGAGATGTCGATATTGTGATCTCAGCAGGCGATCTCCCTCTCAAATATTATGAGTTCATTATCTCGAGCCTGAACAAGCCCCTTTTCTTTGTGTTTGGGAACCATAATCTCGAGTATCTGCATCAATTCGTTGAACAGTCGCCCCTTCTCTCGCAGTATGGCTACAACAAGGATGGAAAGGTACAAACCTTGCCTCCTTTTGGTGGTGGGGATTTTGCAGACGGTAAGGTGTTGTATGACAAGAAGCATGGTCTGATCATTGCTGGTCTTGGTGGGGCCATGCGCTACAATAAGGGGGCGCACCAATACTCTGAGCGTGAGATGTTTTTCAGGATGGTGAAAATGGTACCGAAACTATTGTTCAACCGTTTGTTCAGGGGAAGGTGGGTCGATATCCTGCTCACCCATGCAGCACCCCTTGGCCTTGGCGATGATACTGATCGTTGTCACCAAGGGTTTTCCACTTTTTTGACTTTCATGCAATGGTTCAAGCCTAGGTACTTGCTTCATGGTCATATTCATCTGCATGATATGAATGCCAACAGACATCATGTGTACAAACAGACCAAGGTCATCAATATCTTTCAGAACTATATACTGGATGACCCTGCACTAGGAAAGGGGAAAGAAGATGGTAAAAATGGGCGTTGATCTGAGTTCCCAGACAAATGAGGACTTTGAAAAAGCTCGTTCCAGAGGAAGAATGCAATCTTTGCTCAGCAGCTTGGCATGGAAAAATTCAGATCTCTTGAGCTTTTATGCGGTAACCGAGTTGTTGAAACCCAAGAATGAGACGTATCGGGGAATGAGAACCATTCCTGTAAATCAGATAATCGGAAGCGAAGGAAGATATCAGGACTTTTCCATGGCTTTCTATCCGAAGAAGGAACTGCTCAGGTCCCGATGGAGAAGTATTGACCGAGCAACAAAGGAATATGTAATCCTTCCCCCCATCTCTGTCTATAAACTTGGAAAATGGTACTTTGTGCGGGATGGAAACCATCGTGTCTCGGTTGCAAAGACCCAAGGTGTGGAATTCATCGATGCAGAGGTTGTTGAACTGGACAGCCAGATTCCCTTGGAAGCTGGACTGACCATGAAGGGCTTGCGCAAGCGGGTGGTTGATTATGAGAGAGAGCGGTTCATCTCCCAGTACAATACGACCTATCTCCCGATGGATGAGATTCTCTTCACCTCTCCTGGGTCCTACCCGGAGATGGTTAATCATATCCTCGTCCATAAATACTACCTCAATGAGGGAAAGGAAGAAGAAATCAGCTTTGAGGAAGGATCTAAGTCCTGGTACGAGAAGGTTTATCGTCCTATTGTTGAGGAGGTGCAACGGGCCCGGTTGCTTGCATCATTTCCCGGGAATACCGAGGCTGACCTGTATATGTGGATCGTGCGTCACTGGGATAACCTCAAGCATATGAGTGGTAGCCAAGAGGTGAGCATAGAGAGTGCCACCCATGACTATAAGACCCGTTATGGACGGGGCCGGTTAGTACGCTGGGTTAATTGGATTCGATACTTCTTCTCCAAGAATTAAAGAGAGAGGGAAGCATTTCTGCTTCCCTCAACTCGACTTCTTACTCTTGTATGTAGGCGCTGAGCGTGTCAGCGTACACCTCCATCTCCTTGCCAAGACGATCGCTTGGGCGAATGGCTCCTTCCTTTCCTGCAAGGTGGACGATTCCTGAAACTGGCTGGTCACAGAAATCCAGTTCGTCATGCACCCCAAACGGGATATGGAGCATTCCCATTGACTGTGCCCAATAGATCATGGCTGTAAGGGTATGTGCACCTTCACAGGTTGAGTTTGAGCAACTGGTGAAGCAGGCAAAGAACTTTGTTTCCAGGCTCTTGTCCTTGCTTAGGGAGAGCGTAGTATCCAGGAAGGTCTTCATCTCTGCTGAAATATTCCCAAATCTTGTCGGACTGCCTAAAATGACCATATCACTCTTGAGCAGTGTCGAAGTGCTGACAATAGGAAGAGCAAGAATGTCTTCGTAGTAGTCATTGGTAGTCTCTTGCGTGTTTGCCCAGATGTGCAGATCAGGGTCGTCAACGCGGTAGAGGCGTGCATCGACATTTCGTTCAGCCATGAGTTCCTTCAGATAGGACCCGATAATATAGCAATTGCCACTTACGCTATGAATAATGATGGAACAACGCTTCATGTGTAGACCTCACTTGTTTTGTTCTTACCCTAACTATACTACACAAAGCCCTGTTCGTGGGAAAAATGCTTCAACACCAGGCAGTGTAGAGGCCGTTGCGCTCATCAACAAAGACGTTTGCTCCATACACATCTGAGAGCAATTCCTCTCTCAGAATATCTTTCTTTTCTCCATCTGCAACAATTTTCCCTTCTTTCATCACCACGATTCTCCTGATTGCAGGGATAATCTCGCTCAGCTCATGAGTCGCCAGAATAATGGTTTTACCTGCCTGGTCAAGGGTTTCCAGGGTCTCCCTGTATTGATGACGGCTGGGAAAATCCAGGTTTGAGACGGCCTCATCAAGTAGCATCACCTGGGGGTCATGTACGCTTGCACGACAGAGGAGAATCCTTCTTGCCTCCCCGCTGGAGAGTCGATTCATCTGTTTGTCCTTCAGCTGCCATACACCATAGCGGCGCATAACAGATTCTACGATTTCAATCTGTTCTTGGGTTATCTGATGGTGGAAATCAAGTCCGATGGAACTGAAAAAGCCAGATAGGGCTATTTCCCAAGCCCGATAGGTAGAATTACACAGATACTGGATTGTTTGGCTTACAATGCCCATATGCTGGCGAAGTTGCAGGACTTGCCATCGCTCTTTTCCGAAGAGGATTCGCCTTGTCTGCTCACTGTACAGCGGGTGGATCTCTTCACTGATAACCTGCACCAAAGTGCTTTTCCCTGCACCGTTTGGTCCTATGATGGCCACGTGTTCATTGTTGAAAACAGAGAATGAGACATCATCCAGAATTGCGGTGCCCTGCCGTCGTACCGTGGCATGTTCGAGGCGTATGATCTCTTCCATAAAAATCCTCCACGGCGACTATAGCACAGTGGAGGTGTTTTGCCAAAGACGAGGATACCTATGCGTAGGAGGCGATTGCATCTTCATCAGGATAGTGGTCCATGACCTTTTTCTCCAGGGTGGTCAGTGTCACCAATACAAGTGCAACAGCCAAGTCAGTTTGCCCATTCTGGAGAGCTTCACAAAGGTACGTATAGTCCTTTGAGCGCTTCTCAATCTGTGCTGGGGTGAATTTGATTGAAGTCATAGCCGTATCAAGCATAGGTGAGAGATTGCTGTAGATAGTGGAGAGAATCTGGTTCCCATTTGCGTAGACAAGGGTACGATGAAACTCTGCTTCAGCATTGTTGAAGTTTTTCAACGCCTGTGCATCCCTGTGGAGTATCAAGGGAACTGCTGCCTCCATCTTGTGGCTTGCACTCCATAGCTGAGCTAGATACTCCTCCCTGTTTTCCAGACGCGTGAACTCTCTCGCTGCACTGGTGGCAACGGTAATCCTGACCTGCATCAGGTTGCGCATCAGTTTTGCATGACTAATCTTGCTGTTGACAATTGATGTGGATATTGACTCCACGTATTGGTTGAGGCTGTTGCTTCTTACTTGGGCTCTCCGCCCCTGCATGATAACCACCAAGCCCTTTGCTTCAAGAAGTTTCAGAGCTTCCCTGATCGGCCGGCTTGAAGTATTGAACTTCTGGGCAAGCATCTGTTGGGAAGGGAGGAAAGAGCCACTTTTGATTCGTTTGTCTAGAATCATCTCTTCCAAGGCGGCAGCAACTCTTGCTGTCTTTGTCTGGGCTATATACTCCATTTCAACTTCCTTATCCATGTTGTAAGTATGAAAGATGTCATACGTACTAAGTTTTAACTTGTGTTTACTATATAGTAATATGTAATTGTTTGCAATACCTATATATCAAATATTTTATAGATGACATTAGTTGTATTTACTTATTTATATTTCCTGTTAAATCATAAACATAAGACATAAGATAGAAAAGGTTCTTACGTACCTTTTACATGCACATGTAAGAAGGTCCCTCCAGAGAAGGACCTTCTTATACGGGAAAATGCGTAGAATTACTCTTCAATTACCTTGAAATGGTACAATCCTTCCAACACTCCTGCTGCAGAATTCTTTGTGGCAAAAAACACACGTTTTGACTTTCTGACAGTGTTCAATGACTCCTCGTGGTTTGCCACAATGATCGATCTGAGAGGATTGGAGAACATGTCACGATCGTTCCCAGAGTCTCCGGCTGTAAGAACTCGATTGGCTTCAATTCCCCACTTCCAAGCCAAGTAGTGGATGGCATCCCCTTTACTTGCTCGATAGGGAAGGATATCTAGATAGGTATCATGGCTGAGCACAAGATGTTGCATGCTCCTTGCCTCTGTTAGAGCCGCTCTGATTCTCTCCATCAAGCTGGGGATCTCACTGCCTTTCTTGATATTGTAACTGATCTTGTACCTTCGCTGCGTCCCTTCTTCATTCTGGATCTCAAGTTCAGGGAATGTGGAGAGAACTTCCCTGATTACCTCAGGCTTCCATCTTCTGCGGATGTAGTGTGACCAACCTTTGTCTGGGATATCCTTCGAGCCGTAGTGAATCTCGCTGCCGACTGCAGTGATCAAGATATCTGGTGTAGGGAATGAGTAGCTTTTGAGGATCTCTTGTGCTGACTCAAAACTTCTCCCGGTGGCAATGGCAAATCCAATACGGTCATGATGTGCGTTGAGGACTTTTGCCAGTTCATCGGCTGCAGCCTTGTCTCCGGTCAGCGTATTGTCGATATCGCAGACCAGAAGGTGTTCTATCGATCCCATCCTGGTTGCAAGGGCAGGTTGTTTTTTCTTGTTCTTGAGAACTGTCTTAAGGTGCCCGAGGTAGGTATCGGCATGTGCTGTCCAGTTATATACCTGTCGGATGCGCTGTACGCCGTTCTCTGAGAGCTTCTGCCATTGCTCCGTGTCAGTCAGCAGGTTATAGAGAACCTCCTCAATTGCCTTCCTGTTGGAGATGTCGACCAGGATACCGCTTTCGCAGTTCTCGAATATGTCTCTCACTCCTCCCTTGTCTGTCCCGACATAGGGAAGTCCTACCGCCGAGGCTTCAATGAAGGTAAGTCCAAAATTCTCAAGAGCGGCGGTGCTTACAAAAATTCCCCGTTTCATTGCAGCCAAGCGATAGATTTCCGGTACATCCCGCTGTGGATTATGGTGTTTGGGAATTGCCATCTTTCCATAGAGGTCATAACGGTCCATAAGCAATAGCATGTCTGTGAGAACCTGTTTTTCCCCTTCCTCCATCTTGGTAATGTCATCTCTGATACCGGCAACAATAACCAGGTTTGCAATTGCCTGCAGCTCCTTGCTCTTACCGTAGACATCAATCAACAGGTCAATGTTCTTTCTTGCCTCAGGCCTGCAAAGAGCAAGGATAAAGGGTTTGTCCATATTGGTGAGGAAGCGTTGTAGTTCCTTTACCATCGAGTATTGGGCAAGCTTCATCTCCTCAGTGATGGATGGGTCTTGGATCTCATAATGGTAATATGGGAAGAATGTATCCAGATCGAGACCTGGGGGGATTACCTCCATCTTGGAGAGATCTTGTGATTCATAGGGCTTATAGAGCACATTCTTCTCGTAATTGGTGCTTGTAATGACCAGGGAAGCATGACGCATTGTCCTCTCTTCCTGCTCAATACGGGTGTGGATGTGATAGTACTGGTTGAGCTTATCCTCACTCACTCCTTGACTCTGGAGATACTCAAGTTTATTGCGTCCCATTGAGTGGCCGGTAAAGACCAGCGGTATCTGGAAGTAGGCAGCCAATTCCGTTGCTACATAACCAGCATCGGCATAGTGGGCGTGGATGATGTCCGGGGTTCTCTTTTGAGTACGGAAAAAGGAGATCAGGTTGTCTACATACTCATCCAGATATGGCCATAGAAGTTCTTTTCGGAGGTATTTTGTCCCTCCGCATGTAAGGCGGACGATACGCGCATGTTCACCTATCTGCTCAATGCTCTTGCGGTAATCCTCATTGGTTCTGGAGTCCTTGATCAGACGGGTGAACAGGTCCACCTCTACATCCTCTCTTGAAGAGAGTTCCTTGACGAGGTCGACGACATACCGGGTTTGTCCTCCGGTGTCGGCATCTCTTCCCATTTCAATATCGTCGCTGCGAACAAGTCCATGTACGTTAATTAATGCTATATACATATGCACCTCTGAGTAATTTTTTCATATATAATGATATGTGTCAAATTACCAAAATTATAGGGTCCAAAAAACAAAAAAACTGCCGTTTTGCAGGGTTGCAAGTACGACAGTTTTCCATATGTTCCAAGACCTCTATAGGTCCAACGTCTCAAACTTATCCTTGATGTTGGTGAGGTTCACCAAGGTCAAGGCAACAGCAAGGTCAGTCTGGCCATTCTCAAGAGCATCCACCAGGTAGCGGTACTCATTCACTTTTTTCCTTTGTTCACTGTAGGTCTCCGGAAGTCTGTCCAGGGCGGAGTAGAGTTGAGGTGCCAGGTTCTCATAGATACTGCTGAGAATGATGTTGTCGTTTGACTTGATCAGGGCAGCATGGAAATCGAATTCAGTAGATTTGAACTGTTTCAGCAGCTCTGGGTCCTTTCCTCCCTCCAGACTCGGTAAAAGATGTTCCATGCGGGTGCATGCTCTGTCAAGTGAACGTACGATGAGCATGCGGTTTGGGTCTCGGCTGAGCTCCCTGGTTGCTGAAACCTCAATGGTGGTTCTGACCTGCATCAGATCGGTGAGCAGTTTCTTGTCAGGGGTATGCTTGTTCATCATGGAGGCAGATAGTGACTCCACAAATTGGTCGAGACTGTTGCTCTGCACTACTGCCTTCTTGCCTTGGCGTACTTTGATCAAGCCTTTTGCTTCAAGATTCTTGAAGGCTTCACGTACGCTTCTGCTTGAAGCATTGAACTGGGAGGCCAGCTCATGCTGGCTTGGCAGGTTTTCCCCTGCTTGATACTTCTTCGAGAGAATCTCTTCCTCAAGCTTGTTGGCGATCGTGGTAGATTTCGTCTCTTGTCCTGACATTGGATTGCCGTTCATATTCTTGCTTCCTTGTTGCAAACGTTTTGCGATGTACATTTTTAAGGATACTTCGTGCAATGCACGAAGGCTTCTATCAATATATACGCTATTATTGTGGGAAAAGCAATGGTATATGTTATAAGTTTGTTAAAGGGATGAAAGTAATCCGTGTCTTTATAAACCTATGTATTCCAGTAATATAGTAATAAATTATAATGATTGTGTACAAAAACCATATAAGTATTACTTTGCGAACTTCTACCATTCTGACATAGGAAATGCGATGAGAGAAGTTGGAAATATTATCGGAAATTATCTGGATTCAGAAAGGACAGCATACCATGTCATAAGTTGAGTTCACTATATTTGCATATAATAAAGTAAAATATATGAAATCATATTTCAATACTCTGTACAAATTGCAATGAATTACTACATCCATTGACATACGTTTTTTTCTCGCTGTATAGTTTATACGTGGATACTGACTATATGGGAGATTTAATTCTATGAGAAGGATATGTGTGCTGCTGGTATTGCTGTCACTTCCTTTGGCCCTCTTTGCGGAGGAGCCTGGTCAGCCTGCGCGCGTTACCATCTCTCTTACTACAACTGTCCCAGAACTACTGACTCACGGTTTTCTCACAAGTGATGACAGTACTGACATTATTCCCGCCCTTACCGTATCCGATGCATTCAATGAGGATGGTGCTACCTTTTATTATGCAATCCAGACCAATATTGCCAGACCGTTCGAAGTCTATGCAACGGTGACTCCTTTTGAACTGAAGAATGCAAGTACTTCTGCCCAGGTTGCTATCCAGAAAATATTGGTAGGCGAGCAGGAGATTACCCCTGTCAGTGGGGGAGAATACGAACTCATTCAGTTCACCCCTGGGTCGCAAGGGATGGGTTTAACTTCCTACATTCTGACCATCGTTGCAGACCAGAGTCAGATAGAAAGCGCCCCATCGGGCCAGTATGAGGCAACGGTCGCAATCGATATTAGATCCGATACGTAAAATTGGTCTTCCAAAGAGTATGGCTGCCCAATTGGGCAGTTTTGTATTTTCTGCAGTAGTTTCATAAAACAAAGATATGACAGATGTATAATATAAATCTAATATATACAATGCTTCTTGTCACCTTGTTACTTGTGTATAGCTATAAAGAACAAGAATGTATACAACTTACGTTATAAGTTTAAAATCTTATAAAACAATATATAATAAGTAAATAAAATCCTTAATAGAAATAATTACTAAAATATTATAAATAAATATATTCTAATATTGACATAAGTCTTACTCAGTAGTAGGCTATTTGTACAAAGGATAGAGGAATAATCATCCGGAGGAGATTTTAAATATGAATAAAAAGGCTATTGCACTTGCACTGGTGTTGGTTATTGCGATGAGTGGGGTTTTTGCCCTTGACTTGAATACAGTTGATGATGTTACTGCAACATTGAAGGCTACTGTTGGAGATTATCTTGATCATGGATTTATCGAGTCCAGTTCACCTGGAGTTTATGCAGCGACCAAAACCATCGAGAATGCATTCACTACAGACCCTGTTTTTACTTATGGCTATAAGACGAACATGGATGTTGTTACTACTCCTATCAAATTCGAAATGAGTGTTGGCGACTTCATTCTTCAATCAAATACTGATATCCGAATAAAGATTGGAGATGTAATGGTGGGAACAAGTTCACCAGCTCCAACCAGTGGAGTATACACACTTCTCACCTCTGCACAATCCGGTTTGCAAGGCCAAGCAATTGTTACTATTAAACCGATGAAGGCAGATGGGGATGATCACTTAGGTTATGATATTTCTGATGATGATAGCATTACTGATACCCTTCAGTATGTAAATGATGATGCTGCTCCTGGTGAATATATTTCAACGGTTACCATTTCAGTTGCAACGGTGAGCTAATCAATTCAGTTGTTTCACATGAACAAGGCTGTGCAGTAACCTGCACAGCTTTTTCTTTCCCCCTCTTTTCAGCGGGAAAGGTAGCTGTTACTATACGTATAGTTTGATGGTATTGGGAGATGGATATGAAGAAAGTTCTCTTGGTATATATGCTCCTCTTCTTTGTGTTGCCCTTGGCAGCAGAAGATCCTCCACGGTTTCCATCTGCCACTGTGTACATGCAGGGTGTCATAGAGACTAGGGACCTGGCGTTCGCCATCTACAATGAAGCGGGTGAGGAACTAACAGGTGATGATGCAATGCTCAGCTTTGAGTTTCCGAATCTTGAGGAGTGGGAACTGACACAGTCCCTCTATTTCAAATTCTCCTCCCACCTTGCAGAAGCAACCGTCGGAAAGTTGAGCTTTTCGATTACAGATCTTGAAATGGATGCATTGAATAGGCTCAGGACAACACTGGAGCTTGAAAGCGAGAGTTTCTTCACCAGTGTGGAGAACGGAAATACCTTTAATACCCGATTCCCTGCAGGCGCCCAAGATGATGTGTCTATCGGAAAACTTACCATCAGAATCAGGAAACGAGCAGCTGATGTGTTTAGCGCAGGTAACTATTCCGGTTCTTTCTCCATTAATTATACCGAAGGAAGCTGAGTTCCTCATAACTCTCGATTGTTGTGAAGTTTGGCTGGTTAATCAACCAATTGGTAAAATAGTTACAAAATTGCAAAATTAATGTTTTACAGTGCGAGAAAACCATGCAATAATCATGAGTGTCGTTGCTCGAGTCTAGACCGATGTTTCCAGCGGATAGACACGTACCCTTAGGAGAGGAGTCCTAGGGTTCTCAAGGAGGTTGCCGCTACCCAAATGGGTAGCGGTTTTACTTGCTTAAAGCCCTTGCATTGTCTGCAACATTCTTCTCTGGAAAATCCATCGGTCCAATCCAACAGCCACGCTTCCGAGTACAGCACTACGGTCCTTGAGCTGGGAGCGCACCACAGGAATACCCGCAAGGGTGTGGTGAGCATGCTGCTGATAGTACTTCTGGAGAACCGCGAAGTAGTAATCTGGAAGATTGGAGATTCCTCCACCCAAGATAATCTTATTGCATCCGGTAATAGCACTGGCAGCTGTGAGTGCCATGCCCATGGCTTCTGCAGCTTCTTGCAGAGCTTGAACTACTTCAGAATCTTCCCTTTGTGCCAGTTCCTTGACTGTCTTGCCGGCAAATCGTTCGCTGAGAGCCCACCCTGCAGCTACGGTCTCGAGGCATCCAATCCCTCCACACCGGCACAAACCTGTCTGCCGTACTGGAAGGTGTCCGAATCTGCTCTTCTCACCTACTATGGTATTGTCTTGCACCAATGCTCCGCTGATATGCTCTCCCCAATTGACATAGAGAAACGACTTTTCATCTTCATCGGCGAACCACTGTTCAGCCTCCACCATTGCTCTCACAGAATGCACCAGGATTGTAGGGGTCTGGGTATATTCACTGATGGCTTTAGCAAGAGGGATGTTCTCCCACGGCCAGTGGTCATGACGGAGTATGGAAAGCCCATCTTCACTGATTTGTGCGCTGGTAGCCACCGTAATGCCTGCAATAGGAGCCTTGGTAATTCGTCGCATTTTCAGGCACGCCTTGATGACGGTAAGGCCATGTTCCTTCGCATCCGGTTTGATCGGGGTTGGGATTCGCTCAAATCTCAGCACATTCCCCAAGAGGTCTGTAAGGGTGAAACAGGTATTCTTGCTACCCAGTTCCACTCCCAGAACCAGTCTGGAACCATGTTGCAAGGCAAGGGTGGTGGGTCTCCTTCCATTGGCTGTCTTGGCTTTTCCTTTCTCCTCAACAAGTCCTTCCTGGAGCAACTGCTCCACAATCTCACTGGTGGACGGCTTGTTCAGGGTTAGGCGGCGTGCGATATCAGAGCGACTGAACTCACCCTCACGGGCGAGTAGATTGAGAACTCTCAGGCGATTGATCGTCCTGGCTGAGCTTGGGGTGGAAAACTGCATGCCCAAGCATAGCCCACCTCTGGGTTTTTGTTAAGGAACAATTGCCGTTGGTTTGAAAAATCAGTATGTTTGCCTATATCCCTTTGGAGGTATCATACGAAGATGGAACAAAAGAAGTTCAAAACTGAAGTATCAGAGCTATTGCATCTGATCATCCACTCGCTCTATTCCCACAAGGAAATCTTTCTCCGCGAGCTGGTATCCAACTCATCCGATGCACTGGACAAACTTAAGTATCTCACCCTTACCGATGACAAGCTCAAGAATCTAGCCTTTGAGCCACGCATCGACATCTCCTTTACTGAGGAAGGTGAAGACCGCACACTCACTATCAGTGACAACGGTCTTGGTATGAGTCATGACGACTTGGCAGACAACCTGGGTACCATTGCATCCAGTGGAACCAAGAAGTTCCTCGCTTCCCTTACTGAGGAGCAGAAGAAGGACAGCAACCTCATTGGTCAGTTTGGTGTAGGTTTCTACAGTGCCTTCATGGTTGCAAAAAAGGTTGAGGTAGTCAGCCGAAAGGCTGGTGAGGAACAGGCTTGGAAGTGGAGCAGTACCGGCAAGGGGAGTTATACCCTTGATGAAGCAGAGCGCGAAAGCCAAGGTACGACCATTATCCTCTACCTGAACGAGGAAGGAAGTGAATATGCCAACCGTTGGCAGGTTGAGCAGCTGGTGAAGAAATACAGTGACCATATTGCCTATCCCATTTTCCTCTCTTACGACCAGACATCCTACGATGACAAGAAGAAGGATGATGAAGGCAATCCACTGAAGAAGGTTGAACACAAGGTTGAGCAGATCAACAGTTCATCAGCTTTGTGGAGACGCAGCAAGAGCGAGCTGACCGATGAGGAGTACAAGGAGTTCTACAAGCAGAGCAGCTATGATAGCGAAGACCCCTTGTTCTATTTGCATACCCGCGCAGAAGGAGCGACAGAGTACATCACACTCTTCTTCATCCCAAGTAAAGCCCCGTTTGACATGTACTATGCAGATTACAAGCCGGGTGTGAAGCTCTATGTAAAGCGAGTCTACATCACAGATGATGATAAAGAGTTACTTCCATCCTATCTTCGCTTTGTGCGTGGCGTGATTGACAGTGAGGATCTTCCTCTCAACGTCAGCCGTGAGATTTTGCAACAGAATCGTGTAATGAATGCAATCCGTACCGCATCTGTGAAGAAGCTGCTTGGTGAGTTCCAGAAGATCAGCGAACAGAACCCCGACCTCTACTCTCAGTTCATCGCGCAGTACAACCGACCCCTTAAGGAAGGTTTGTATTCTGATTATGCCAACAGGGATGCATTGCTTGAACTGGTTCGTTTTAAGTCCTCCACTGAGGATGGCTATGTAAGCCTCGCCTCATACAAGGAGAGGATGAAGAGTGACCAGAAATCAATCTACTATATCGCTGGAGGAAAGGAAGAGACCCTTAAAGCAAGTCCCTTGCTCGAAGCGTATCGCAAGAAGGGGTATGAAGTCCTCATTATGAGCGACGATATTGACGATATCGTGGTCGGCTCGATCGGTACCTACAAGGAACTGCCTCTGAAGGCAATCAACAAGAGTGGTGCTGTTGATGACCTGAAGGAAGAAGGGGAGGACAAGAAAAAAGACACCAAGGAAGCGAAAGCCCTCATTAAGAAGGTCAAGAAAGCCCTTGGAGACAAGGTAAAGGATGTAGTTGCCTCTTCCCGCCTTGCAGACTCCCCTGCTGTCGTGGTGGTTGATGAGAATGACCCATCAGTACAGATGCAGCAGATTCTCAAGAGTATGGGACAGACAGATTTTGAAGAAGCAAAGCCGATTCTAGAGATCAATGTGGAAGATCCGATGGTCAAGAAAATCGAAAACAGCAACGATGAGCAATACATTGAGCAACTGAGTTCAGTGTTGCTGGACCAGGCTCTCCTTGCTGAAGGTGTCATGCCCAAGGATCCGGTAGGGTTCGCAAAACGTCTGCATGCTCTTTTGTCTACATAATAGCGAGGAATTAATTACTTATCATGCAAGGTGAAGAGACCTTTTTCTTCACCTTGTTTTTTTTCTCTACCGATGGTAGTGTTTTGTATAATACTTATATAAGGAAGTAGAATTATGATTGCAAATTTCATGGCACTAAGCAGTGAAGCCGTTGCTGAAAGTTCCGCCTTTGGCCGCTTTGTTGAGAAGATTGATAGCTGGATTCAAATCGGTCCGGTCGAATTCTTGGTGAATGTCGCGATTGGATTGCTCATTGTGCTCATCGGAAAGCTGGTGATCATAGGCATTTCACGCATTCTCAAGCGTGCACTCGACCGTTCCAAGAAGATCAATGAATTGATGGCCCGCTTCATTTTGAAGCTGGTGAATGTCATAGGGTGGATTTTCCTCATCATAGCTTTCCTTGGCCGACTTGGCCTTGATATGGGTCCTGTGCTTGCCGGCCTTGGCATCACTGGTGTTGTCCTTGGGTTTGCATTCCAGGATACCATTGGGAACCTGCTCAGTGGTGTGATGATTGTCATCAATGCACCCTTCAGGATTGGTGACTATATTGAGACCGGATCGTTCAGTGGTACCGTAAGTGATATGGACATGATCTGTGTTATTCTCTCCACACCCGACAACCGTAAGATTACCATCTCAAACAAGCTTGTCTGGAACAGTCCCATTGTGAACTACTCCAATGTTGACCGGCGGAGACTTGGCCTTACAGTCAGTGTTGCATATGGCACAAACCTGCAGTTGGCAAAGGATACCATTTGGAAAATCATCAATTCTTATAGTGAGATTCTTAGTGATCCAGCTCCCATGGTAGAGGTAAATACCCTTGCAGCCTCCTCCATAGACTTCGCGGTTCGCCCTTGGACGAAACCTGAAGACTATTGGAAGGTCTACTGGCGCTTCCAGGGTGAGATCGTTGACCGCCTCGCTGAGGTTGGAATCTCAGTTCCTTTCAACCAGATAGATGTACATATCGTAGACCAGAGCGCAACATAGGCTATTGCTGTTTGCCCACAGAGCAGTGGCCTTCAAGGATGGTGCAGAACTCCTTGGAATCCTGGAGGAGGAATTTTCCGAGATAGGATTTTCTCCTCCATGCTTTGGAACCGAATACCAGGGTGATGATTGCACCATTTGTTTCAATTACAACCGAGATGTTGGAGAGTTTGTTCTCCAGCGTCTCGTAGTTTTGTTTGCAGGAAACAAAGTCTGCATACGGGAAATGGTAGAACTCATCAGCCAAGGTGATTCCCACCACCTGCTTCTTGGTGTCGAAGCAGAGCAGGATTCCATCCCCGATATCATTGATGTACCCATGTCTGTCATCAAAATCGTACCCGTACTCTTTCATCAGCTCATTGGTTCTCACGCCCAGCTTCTGTAGGGTAAGACGATAGTTTGCTGCTGCTCGGTTTCGATTTTTCTTGCCGATGGTCAGTGCATAGAGGTTTGCTGCAGTTACAAGGACTAATAAGGCTAATAATAGGTATTGGAGTATGTTCATAGCCGGACAATACCAAGGGCGGGCCGGCTTTGTAAAGAGAACCGCTTATGATACACTCTCTTTGAGGTGTCACATTGATAAAGATTTTGATTGTTGTTCCCTACCAAGAGCTGCAAGAAGCATTCGATCAAGTCATCCAGAGTTATGATCTGGATACGATTGAAGTGCGTACCACCCATATCTATGGAAGCGATCCCCAAAAGATTGTACCTCTTGCTGCTGATATCATTGTAGCCCGTGGAATAACTGCTCAGGCAATCGCTCACCAAAAACCGTCGGTGCATGTTGTGCCCATTGCACTCAGTAGCGCGGATTTACTCAGTGCATTAGCCAAGGCCAAAAAAAAGAACAGCAATGCCCATATCGGGGTAGTCACGAATGAACAGCTTTGTGATCAGGAGTTGATCAGCACCTTGGTCGGGCAGCCTGTAACCATCTTCCAGGTAACCGATGAGAAAGACGTGGAGATCGGACTGGAGCATCTTGCGAGGAAGGGGTGCACCATCTTTGTGGGTGGCCTTACGATGTGTCGCCTATGTGAGGAGCAACAGTTTGTGCATGTGCATGTAAAAAGTGGATATCAGGCAGTTGTCCATGCAGTGGCGGAGGCCGTTGCAGCCGCTCGCTCTCTGGAGCGGGCTCAAACAAGGGGAAATCTGTTAGGGACACTGCTCAACAATGCCGCATATGCACTGCTTGCGATCAACAGCAGTGCAACCATCATTGCCGCCAACCGACAAGCAGAACAACTCTTTGGTACTACGTCACTGTTGGGAAAGCAGTTGATGGAAGTATATCAATCGGGGAAGTGGGATCTTGCCTTGAAGGCAGGGAAGAAAGAGATACTCGTACCGATTGCAGGCAAGCAGTTCTTAGTGACCCAGCAACCGATCAGCATGGATGAAGAGACATCCGGCTTCCTCTTCACGTTCCAGAATACAGAGGCGATTCAGCAGACAGAGCATATGATCAGGACAGAGTTGAGCAGAAAGGGCTTGGTCGCCAAGTACACCTTCTCCAATATTGTGACACAGAATGCCCAGATGATCGCTCTGGTGGAGAAAGCCAGAAGGTTCAGCCAGGTCCCAGGTGCCGTACTTCTGCTCGGTGAGACGGGAACTGGAAAGGAGTTGTTTGCCCAGAGCATACACAATGCATCGCCCCGTGCCTCGCAACCCTTTGTTGCAGTGAACTGTGCAGCACTTCCCGAACAACTGCTGGAGAGTGAGTTGTTTGGATACTCCGAGGGAGCCTTCACAGGTGCAAGCAAGGGAGGGAAGCCTGGGTTGTTTGAGCTGGCTCATAAGGGCACCATTTTCCTCGATGAAATTGCAGAGATGCCGATAGTCGTGCAGGCGAAACTGCTTCGTGTCCTTCAGGAGCGTGAGGTTCGCCGAGTAGGGGCTGATATGGTTGTCCCTGTAGATGTGAGAGTCATCAGTGCTGCAAACAGCAATATCCTGCAGAAAGTACAGGATGGTTCGTTCCGTCTTGATCTGTTCTACCGTATTAGTCTGTTGAGCCTGATGTTGATTCCTTTACGAGATCGTCCTGAGGATATCGGGGTGTTGTTCTCTCATTTTGTCACGCAATACTGCGAGCGGCATGGACTGAACGGGATCAACATCAATACAGACGCACTTGAAGTGCTTGAACAGTTCTACTGGCCCGGGAACATTCGTGAGTTGCGGAATGCAGCAGAACGTCTTGCAATTCTCCATACCTCCGACCAGGTTGGTTTTCGCGAGATAGAGCAACTCGATATCGGGTCCACCGGCTTGTACCTTGATACCAAGGAAACACAAAAGCCAAAGCCAAAAAAGAAAAAACGCTCCGATCACGAGCTGTATGATCAGTTCCTCTCCAGTGGTTTGACTCGTGAGGAATTCGCCAAGGAGGTCGGTATAAGCAGGACGACGCTCTGGAGGAAGTTCTCCCGATTTGAAACAACGTAAATTTTGTTTCACTAATGTTTCAAATGAAACATGAAACATTAACCATGTAACATTGAAACATGTTAAAAAAGTCTTAAAAATTTTTAGGAAACTGTATGAAATTTTTCATATCTGGTTGCTTCACTAGGAAATATGTGTATACAAACATCAATTATATAAAAGATTGTATACAATAGATTGTAAACTTGGCACGTTAGTTGCTACCTCTATTGCCGGAGCGACGAGCATCGTTGCTCACTGCAAGTATGAAGAGGAGTAATCCATGAACGATAAACCTGTATTGGGACTTTTAATCGGAGACGGAGCCGGAGTCGGACCAGAGATCATCGCCAAGCTGGCTGTTGGTAAATTTTTTGAACAGTATTGTAAACCAGTGGTTATTGGTGATGTACGTATACTCGAGCGTGCCTTCTCGGTAATTGGTTCCTCTGTTCCCTTGCAGATGATAGACAATGTGGATGAAGCTGACTGGAGCAAGGGCCTCCCAATCCTTGACCAGAAAGATCAGGACCCTGAAGTTGTGAAGTTTGGTACCCTGACCACTGAGGCAGGCAAGGCAAACCTTCATGCCCTGGAGCTTGGTGTTTCCTTGTATAAAGAGAAGAAGATTGAAGGTTTCTGCTTCGCTCCTTTCCATAAAGCAGGACTCAAGCAGGCAGGAAGCAAGGTGGAGAGTGAACACCACTTGCTCGCCCAGTTGTTCAATCACACAGAACCTTTCGGGGAGATCAATGTGTTGGGTGACCTCTGGACTACCCGAACCACCAGTCATATTCCCATCAGCGAGGTGAGCAAGAACTTGACGGTAGAGAGTCTCATGCGTGCAGTACGCCTTGCCAACGCATCCTTGAAGAACAGCGGAATCACAAAGCCACGTCTTGCTCTTGCTGCACTGAATCCCCACGCTGGAGAGAATGGCCTCTGTGGTCGTGAAGAGATTGATGTAATCATCCCAGCTATTGAGAAAGCAAGAGAGATGGGAATTGATGCAACAGGGCCATATCCAAGTGACATCACCTTCATCAAGGCCTTCCGTGGTGATTTTGACGGGGTAGTGACCATGTACCATGACCAGGGACAGATTGCCCTGAAACTCAGGGGATTTGATGAAGGCATCACCATTGCCGGTGGCCTTCCCGCTCCTATTGTTACCTGTGCACATGGTACGGCTTATGATATCGCCGGAACCGGTGTTGTGAAAACCAGCGCTTTTGAGAATGCAGTGAAGATGGCCTCCCGTATGGCCAACCACCTGCGTCAGCAAGCGTAAGGAGAGAGGAATATATGCAATTGAAAAAGGTTACGAGTCAGATGGTGATTCCTGTAATCACAGCAGTGATAGCTGCTCTTTTCATCTATCTCGGGATCACCAAGTACGGCTTTTGGCATGAGCTCAGGGGTCCGCTTCCAGGTTTTTTCCCCACTCTTATTGGATTTGCTTTGCTAGCTTTGAGCTTCATTGCATTCCTGGGCTCTTTCAAGGAAGAGAAGACGACCTATCCGATTGAGAGCTGGTTTCCTGCTCTTGGCGTGATCGCCATCATGCTTGCCACTCTGGTTATTGGAATGATCCCCAGCCTTGCCCTCTTTGTCATTCTTTGGCTCAAGTGGTACGAAAAGTATAGTTGGAAGACAACCCTCATCGGGTTGGCTGTCATCATGGCCATTGTAATCGGAGCCTTCGTCATGTGGCTCGGAGTTCCCTTCCCGAAGGGAATCATCTACAACTGGATCGCGTACTGAGGAGCATGCAATGGAAAATCTAGAAATGCTATTCATGGGCTTTTCAGTAGTCCTTACCTTTCAGAATGTTATGGTTACCATGCTTGGTGCTGTACTCGGCCTTGTGGTCGGTGCAATGCCTGGTATCGGTTCCCTCGCAGGGGTTGCCCTGTTGCTTCCCCTTACCTATAAGTTCAATCCAACCACCGCAATCATCATGCTTGGTGCACTCTATTATTCCAACATGTATGGTGGATCGTTCAGCGCAATCCTCCTGAACATCCCTGGAGACTCTCCTGCTGTCATGACCGCCCTTGATGGGTATCCGATGGCAACCAAGCGTAATAGGCCTGGTCAGGCACTGTTCACTTCCAATCTTTCCTCCTTTATCGGTGGTTTCATTGGTATGATCATCCTTACCTTTATGGGACCTGCTCTTGCAGAGCTCGGACTCAAATTTGGTCCTGCTGAGATGACTTCTCTCTTGTTGGTTGCGATGACTTCCATCGGCTGGCTGGTAGGGGAAAGTCCGACCAAGGGCGTTGTTTTGACCTTGGTTGGTATCCTGCTGGCAACAATGGGTATGGATACGCTTACAGGAAGCCCCCGTTACGACTTCGGCAACATGTATCTGCTAGGGGGCATTCCTTTTACACCGTTCGTCATTGGAGCGGTCGGTTTCAGCCAGGTGCTCAAATTGATGGCGGAGCGAAACAAGAAGGTTGATATCAATCTTACACAGAAGCTGACGATCAAGGGCTCTATGTTGACCCTCCATGATGTACGTCGCCTTGTTCCTCCTGCTATCCGTAGCGGTTTCATGGGAACCTTTGTTGGAGTACTTCCAGGAGCTGGTGCGACAACCGGAGCATTCCTTGGCTATGCAGCACAGAAAGCCTTCAAGAGCGAAGAGCCGCTTGGCAGCGGAGCCATCGAGGGAATCGCTAGCTGTGAGTCAGCAAACAACGCCGCCGCCGCTGGGTCCTTTGCTCCCTTGCTTGCCTTGGGTATCCCCGGTAGTGGTACCGGTGCAGTCTTGCTTGGTGGATTGATGATGTGGGGTCTGAATCCTGGACCACTGCTTTTCTCCAGCAACCCAGACTTTGCATGGGGCTTGATTGCAAGCTTGTTCCTCGCAAACATACTCACCCTGTTCATTTCCCTTGGGGTCATCCCTTTCCTGATCAAGATCCTCACCGTCCCGGTACGGATTCTGATCCCGATCATCACTGTTGTCTGTGTGGTTGGTGGCTACAGTACCAGTAACTCCATGTATGGCGTGATCATCATGTTCCTCTCTGGGTTGTTCGGGTACATCCTTGACCGCAATGGCTATGGAGTTGCTCCTATGTTGCTGTCTTTCGTCCTGGCTCCACTGCTTGAATCGAACATGCGTAAGGCCTTTATCATCAGCAATGGTGGTTTGGGAATCTTCGTTGACAAGCCGATTTCTGCCTTCCTGTTGTTGGCGCTCTTGGCAATCGTAATGACTCCTGTGGTGAAGTTCATTCTTCGCAAGGCTGGCATTCGAAAGAAATAAGGTGTTATTTCCTCATAAGAGGAATTGGATATTGGAAAATGTGGGAGTGATCCCACGAGAAACAAAGAGGAGATAGAGAGATGAGAAAAATTGCTCTAGTATTGGCCCTGGTTTTGTTGGTAAGTATGTCCGTTTTCGCAAACGGAACTGCTGAAGCTGCAGATGGTGCAGAGAAGTCCTTCGTTCCTACCCGTAATGTTGACTGGTATGTGACCAGTTCCCCCGGTGGTGGTTCAGACATCTTCACCCGTACGATTACCGACATTGCTACTGAAGAGGATCTGATCAACGGACAGAATTTTGTTATTCAGTACAAGACCGATGGTGCTGGTGAAGTTGGTAGACTGCTTGTTTCCAACATCAAGGCTGGCGTCCAGGCTGACCACACCTTGTTGACCTTCAACAGCGGTGACTTGATGCCGATGGTTAAGAACACCAGCAATCGCTTCCAGAACTTCCAGCCTGTTGCTCACATGGCTGTAGACAAGCACCTGATCTTCATTGGTGAGTCCTCCAAGTACACCAGTGCAGAAGAGATCATTGAAGCTTTGAACAATGGTGAGAGATTGGTTCTTGGTGGTTCCAAGGGTGATGACATCGCTTGTCACGCTGCTCTTATCAAGGAACTTGGTGTTACCCAGGATCAGCTTTCCTACATTGCTCACGATGCAACCAGTGGTGCTATCACTGCAATTCTTGGTGGTCACTTCGACCTCTTAATCTCCAAGCCTGCAGCAGCTTCCCAGTATGTTGAAGCTGGTAAGCTTACCCCGGTTCTGGCTCTTTCCACCAGCCGTTTCCCTGGAAACCTCAGTGGTGCTCCGACCCTCAGCGAGCTCGGTTACGAGAACGTAGAGGTTCCCAACTGGAGATCTGTTGTTGCTCCTAAGAGCATGAGTGCTGCTGCAGTTACCTACTGGAGCAATGTCATGAAGCAGGTCAACGACACCGACGCTTGGCAGAAAGGCTACATCGAGAAGCAGAAGCTAGTTCCCGATTTCATGGACACCGATACCTACAGAGCGTATGGTATGAAGTTCCAGGCTGACTACCTTGAGTCAATCGGTAAGTCTGAGTAAGGACTTGCGAGTCATGTGACTTTGATCTTGAGGGGTGGAAGAGGTTCTCTTTCATCCCTCAACTTCGTGTTACACTAATTACAACTGAATGAAATGAAAGAAAGAGGGGATACTACGATGAAACGTGTTGCACTTATCCATACGGTACGACCGGTATTGGGCAGTTTTCCAGAATTATTGGAAAACGTAGTAGGACAGAAGCTGAAGATTCATAACATTCTTGATGATTTTCTTGCTTCCGATCCTGCCGAGATTGGCTATTTCTCTTTGGAGAACCGAAAGCGGTTGTTCAATGATTTGCAATCCTGTGAACTGACCAAACCCGATGTTATTGTCGTTACCTGTTCAACACTCACCCCCGCAGTACAGCTCATTAGGCCATTTATCAATGTTCCTATTGTTGCCATTGATGATGCAATGACAGAGAAAGCTGTCCGCATCGGCAAGAAAATCAAGGTTGTCGCCACCGCCATGAGCACCCTTGAGCCCACCATCAGCAAACTCAACCAAGAGGCAGCAATCGCGGGAACCGAGATAGAGGTGGATGCTGAGGACAATGAACCAGCCTATACCGCTATGCGATCTGGGGACATGGAAACACATAACCGTCTGGTACTTGAGATGATCAAGCAGGTGAAAGGGTATGACTGTATCGTCCTTGCCCAAGCTTCCATGGGTCATCTGCAAGAAGAGGCAGAGAAGTTAGCAGGTGTACCTGTACTCGCAAGCCCAGTTCTTTGTTGCGAGAAGGTAAAGAACATTCTGGAAGGGGAAGTGTAATGCATACAGATATCCATGCATTTTGTCGTCTTGGAATAGTGGTCTCCATGGCCTATCCCTCTTGTTCAAATAGTGAACAAGACTATCATGAATCTCTCAAGAAGCTTCTTATAGATCCCACCTTCCAGGTTATGGAGATTGGAAGTCTGCCATTCTCATCGTTGTATGAGTCGGTACCTGCCATGATCAAGAGTGCACATTGTGATTGTACCTATAGTGGACACTCCCTGCTCTTTGCGAAGAAGTTGAATATCAATAGCTTGGATGAAGAGGAGAGAGTGCAGGCAGTCCAGACTTTGAAGAAAGGAATTGATGAAGCGTATGCCATGGGTGCAGAGGAGTTCCAGTTCCTCTCCCGTGGGTATGAAAAAGGAAAAGAAGCTTCATATCTTGATGCGTTGATTGCCTCAACAAATGAACTATGTGCCTACGCAAAAAGCAAAGGTTCCATGCCGGTCGTGCTTGAGGTATTTGACCATACCATTGATAAGAAGTCACTGCTTGGCCCGTCTTCATTGGTCAAGAAGTATGCTGAGGCAGTCTGCCCTGCATATGATAATTTTGGCATCATGATCGATTGCTCCCATATCCCCATGATCGGGGAGAGTATTGATGAGGCCGTTGAGCCTATCAAGCAGTACATCAAACATGTGCATGTGGGGAATACCCTCATCAGTGATCCCAACCATCCTAGTTTTGGGGACTATCACCCACGGTTTGGCTATCCCGGTTCAGAGAACGACACAGAATACCTTGCTGCCTTCCTGCAGAAAATGAAGGATATAGGCTACCTCACTGAAGGTGGTAAGAATATCCTTTCCTTTGAGGTAAAACCCCAAGCAGGAGAGGATGCAGACTTGGTGGTAACAAATGCCAAGAGGACGCTTCAGGATGCGTGGAGGAGGGTACAGTGAAACTGGGAAATACAACTATGGAAGTTTCTTCCATTGCACTAGGAACATGGGCAATGGGTGGTGGAGACAGCTGGGGAGCCAGTGATGAAGCAGAGAGTATCAAGACAATCCATCGTGCACTGGAGAGGGGCATCAACTTCATCGATACTGCACCTGCCTATGGGAATGGCTTCAGCGAAGAGCTTCTGGGAAGGGCTCTCAAGGGAAAGCGCAATGAGTGTATCCTAGCGACCAAATGCGGATTGCTTTGGGGACCAGAGGACGAGGGGTCGGTACACAAGAGTCGTGATGGAGTGGTTATCCGCCGCAATCTTAACCCAAGCAGCATTATTGAACAGGTTGAGAAGAGCTTGAAACGACTTGAGACCGAGCATATTGATCTTCTGTTAACCCACTGGCAGTCAATACCCCCATATTTTACTCCCATTGAGGAGACCCTCCAGGCAATGGAGCGTCTGATTGAACAAGGAAAGATACGGAGTTATGGCGCATGCAACCTTACCTTGGAACAATTGAAGGAGTACCAAGCCTATGGGAATCCTTCCTTGATCCAGGAACGGTTCAGCTTGCTTACACGTAGTAAACAGGCTCTTGCTTCCTACTGTGCTGAGCAGGGCATCACCTTCCAGGCATATAGTCCTCTTGAGCGGGGTTTGCTCACCGGGAAAGTCGATCTCGATACCAAGGTGGTGGGCACGGCGAAAGCTTCTGTATCTTGGTATGATGCAGAGCATCGCCCCCAGGTTCTCCATATGCTTGACTCCCTAAAAGAGATGGCAGGAAGCTATGGCTGCGCTGTAGGGAATCTTGTCATTGCTTGGACAAGACAGGCAGAAAACACAATGAATGTTCTCTGTGGCGCACGCAAACCTGAGCAGATCGAGGAGAACAGCCAGGCCTTGTCAGTAGTGCTCTCAAGGGATGCCTGGAAAGCAATTGATGACTTGGTTAAGCCTCTTTTGACATAGTTCAGGAAGATATACCCAATAAAAGGCACCCAATCGGGTGCCTTTCACTGGTATGCATGAATCTGTGTCTTATTCAGCATTCAGTTCCTTGATGAACTTGATCATATCAATTGCCTTGGGAGGACAGCCGGGAAGGCTTTTCCCCAGACCCTTGGTACAGATGCCAACACCAATCTTGGAAGGGTCGTTCACACCCTTGTATCCTTGTCCGATGTAGATATTCTGTTTGATGTTTTTCAAACGATTCACCTCATCAAGACGCTTAAGGGCATGGATCAGATTTCCATAACAAGCAGAGCAGGCACTATCTGGTTCAGTATAACGACCAAGGTAGTTTGCCCTTCCTGTAGGGCGGGCAACCGGCTCATCGCTTGGTTCATTCAGCTGGATGATGTTGGCTTTCTCGAGATCAGTGGTTCCGACCCCCAAATGTTCTGCCATCTCAATATAGGGAACATCCTTGAGCTCAAAGCCCATAAGGGAGGCCCCGAAGCTGTCACAGAGAACACTGTCTCGGCAGGCAAACATCCGGTTGGTCTCAACAGGGTTTCCCCCTTCCTCGAAATCAAGATCGCCGTTCAGACTATCAACAATGACCAGGTCTGCTGCTCGAACTGCGTTGAGCGCAGCGATGGGGCGGTGTAGTCCAAGAGAGTGGAACAACCGCTTGCTGCGATCGGATAGGCATCCCTTCATATTCTTCAGTGCACAAGTCATTGCTGTCTGGCAATGTCCCTTCAGGACAGGTAGGCTGATCAGGAAATCAGTATCGAGGATTGTTCGGCTGACCTCCATGGTGATCCCCTCTACGGTTTTCTTCTCATAGGTATCATCCTTCACATCAACCAAGGGAACATGATATTTCTTGCTGATCTGATGGTATCCATTGACCCTGAAACCTTCCTTGGTGGAGTCTCCCACCCAGGCACTCTCTACTATTGAAATATTATGATACCCCTTCTCCTGGAGAAACTCGATAATGGAAATGAGGATCTCCGGGTGGGTGGTTGCTCCACTGTCAGCGGTAACAGCAACCACAAGATTGGGCTTAAGAGCGATGGATGCGTTTCTATCGGGAAGGAGCCCTTCGATATCGATGGATTGCAACAAGGCTCTTGTCATGCTGGTTGCATCCGATCCATAGGTAATGATGATGTCTTCTTTATTCATGCGTTGTCCTTTCCTAGATGGCTGGTTAGGTCGTGGGTGATGTGTTCATAGAGCATGTGCTTGCATGCTTCCTTCTCTCCGTTTTTCAGAAAGCTCATCATCTGGGCATGCTGGCCAAGATAGTAGGAGAGTTCATCCTCAGGGAGATTCTGCGCAATCCTGAGTTGCTGGATCTTTGCATCCAGCCTCTCACAGATGCTGATCAGGGCACTGTTCCTGCTTGCTTTGATCAATGCAAGATGGAATAGGCTGTCCTGCTCAAAAACGGTAGCCCTGTCCCCGATTCCCATTGCATACTGGCAGTCGGCTGCATAACGGGAGAGTTCCTTTACATTTTCCGCGTATGAATCCTCATCGATCGAATCGATGGCAAGTTGCTCCAGAGAGACACGAACCTTTGCAATATCATCTGCTTCCTGGGGAGAGATGATTGAAACCACAGCATGGCTCCTGGGCTTGATGGTTACAAGTCCATACTCCGCCAAGCGTCTGATAGCTTCCCTGATTGGAGTCCTGGAGACTCCAAACTGTTCTGCAAGGGACTCTTCCGGGATTTTCATCCCACCCTTGAGCTGGCCAGAGAGAATCTGGTCCTTGAGCATGGTATAGACTTGGTCAGAAAGACTGTTTTGTATACATTTAGGCATACTTGGTACCCCCATTAACTATTACTACTGTAAAAGGAATTTTCTGGTAAGTCAATGTTAATTGTGTACAAAAAACATTTTACATAATTGTTGCACTTTCTTACCAACCAAAAGTAGATAAAATACACAGTATTTATATATGTACGAATCAAATTATTAAAAATTTCTTAGGAAGTACAAGAATCCCTTTGACAAGGATTGCTGTCCATGGTATCTATATTGTATACAGTACACAATGCACTGCTTGTTAGATGAAACCAATATCAAGAAACAGTGAATAAGGAGTTTCCTAGATGAATACAACAGTCAAGGAGTTGCTCAGCCAGAAAGACAGAAAGTTCAATGCAAAGGAACTTGCACTGCTGGCAGCATATTTTAGGAGCGTGATGTTCGATACCCTCCACACAAGTGGAACCGGACACTGGGGCGGAGCCGCTTCAAGTGCCGAATTGACCACCTGCCTCTATTTCAATCGTCTCAATATCAAGAGTGACGATCCCCAGTGGGAAGATCGCGACCGTGTAGTACTTTCGAAGGGACATGCTTCGATGAATCTCTACACCATGCTTGCCCACCGTGGGTATTTCCCGGTTGAGGAACTTCCAACCTTCCGTACCCTGAATACCCGATTGCAGGGTCACCCCTGTATGAAAACCCTCCCCGGTGTTGATATGTCCACCGGAGCTCTGGGACACGGGCTCTCCATCGGATTGGGAATGGCCTTGGCTGCAAAGCAGTCTGGAAAGCAGTTCTGGACCTATGTGATCAGCGGGGAAGGTTGTCTGAATGAAGGACAGAGTTGGGAAGCTCTCATGAGTGCAGCAAAGTTCAAGCCTGAGCATTTTGTCCTCATGATCGATTACAACAAGGTTCAGCTCGATGGAACCGCTGATGAAATCATGCCGCTCGACCCGCTTGCTGACAAACTCAAGTCATTCGGCTGGAATGTTGCTGAGAAAGCCTACGATGGAAACAACACCTTAGAGGTGATGGAGTCCTTTGCATGGATGGATAGTGACAACCAGTGGCCGAAAGCGGTTATCTACAATACCGTTAAGGGAAAGGGTGTCTCCTTCACTGAAGGAAAGAATACCTGGCATGGGGCTGTCATCGATGATGACTCATACGCCAAGGGTATGATCGAATTGAATGCTGACATTGAGAAGAAGGAGGCCTCCCTATGAGCGATGCCATGAGAGATGCTTTCGGCAAGAAGCTTGCCGAACTGGGTGCTACCCATCCTGAGTTGGTGGTGTTTGATGCTGATGTGTCTTCATCTACCAAGAGTGCATATTTTGGAAAGGCTTTTCCCGACCGCTTCTATAATGTAGGAGTGGCTGAGGCGAACATGGTCGATATTGCTGCTGGTATGGCAACAGCTGGATACCATCCTGTGGTTAACGCATTTGCCATCTTCCTCGCCCTGAAAGCTACCGACCAGATTCGGAACACCCTCTGTTATAACAACCTTCCTGTCATTATCGCAGGAGCATATGGTGGACTTTCCGACTCCTTTGATGGAGCAAGCCACCAAGCAATAACTGACATTGCCATCATGAGAGCACTGCCGAATATGCAGGTTATCGTTCCTGGTGATGCCAAACAGGCTGAGCAGGCATTGGAATATGCACTGAAGCAGAAGGGCCCTGTGTATATCAGGCTTAACCGTAATGCAATGCCTGATCTTCCTGCCTCTGATACAATCGGAACAGTCTGTACTGCAAGCGGAAGTGATGTAACCATCGCAGCGAACGGTATTACTGCAAGCTTCGCCAATGAGGCAGCCGCCCTGCTCCAGAAAGAGGGGATCAAGGCTGAGGTGCTGAGTGTACCTGTGGTCAAGCCTCTTGATGTCCAGACACTCAAGGAGAGCGTAGCAAAGACCGGAAAGCTGCTTTGTGTCGAAGAGCATGTACTTGCTGGTGGATTCTCCAGTGCAGTCAGCGAGGCCTTTATGAAAGAAGGAATTTCCTGTAGATTTGATGCTATAGGAATCGAGGATGTATTTACCGAGACTGGTCCTTATGAACCACTCTTGGCAAAATATGGAATTAGCGCAGAGAATATTGCAGAACGCGCAAAAAATCTTTGCAAATAAGGAGATACTGTTATGGATCAAATGAAACGTGCCTATACACTCTTGAATGATTGGAAAGGGGACTCATATGTCCACGGACTGGGAGTGCTTGACCAGGTAGGACCGCTGGCTGCAGGGTTCGGCAAGCGTGCCCTCGTGGTAAGCAATACCACCTATATGAAGCCGGTTGCAGACAAGGTTGTTTCCTACCTCAATGCCGCAGGTGTTGAACTTGCCGGTAATATGATCGCTCCCGATGCAAAGCCCAATGCTCCCCGTGAGGATGTCTATCGCCTGGAGTCCTATATCCTGCACACCAAGCCCGATTGCATCGTCGTCATCGGCGGTGGTTCGGCCATCGATGCAGTGAAGGCAGCAAATGCACTGGCTACCCTTGGCGCAAAGGTGACCCCCGAGATCGACCACTACTTTGGAACCAATGTGGTGAGCAAGTCCCTTGATGAGACCGGCTCTTCCCTGATCCCCGTCATCGCAGTACAGACCAGTGCATCCAGTGGTGCCCACCTGACCAAGTATTCCAACGTTACCGACCCGGTAGCCGGACAGAAGAAGCTTATCGTGGACAACGCAGTCGTCCCGACTGTTGGACTGTTCGACTATGAGACAACGGTCAGCATGCCGATCAGCGTAACCATCGACGGAGCCCTTGATGCCATTGCACATACCTTCGAGGTGTTCTGTGGAGCAAAGGAAGAGACCTACGAGAAGACCCGTGAGATTGCCGAGTGTGCCATCAGCCTGGTGGCAGAGTATGCAAAGGTACTGGTCGAGGATCCCAAGAATGTGAAGGCACGTGAGGCTATCGGCCTTGCCACCGACCTTGGTGGTTATGCCATCATGATCGGGGGAACCAGTGGTGCTCACCTTACCAGTTTCTCCCTGGTCGACATTGTCAGCCATGGAACTGCCTGTGGAATCATGAACCCCTACTATGCGGTGCTCTATTCCAAGGCAATCCAGAAGCAGCTGAAGGTTGTTGGTTCAATCTTTGCCGAGTTCGGATTTGGTTCTTCGGTGGATAACCTGGAAGGGGAAAATCTTGCAGTTGCCGTGGCTGAGGCCATGATTGCATTCAGCAAGTCCATCAAGGCTCCCAGCAAGCTCAACGACCTGAAGGGATTCAGTGAGGCTCATATCGAGCGTGCATTGAATGCTGCAAAAGACCCACAGCTTGCAATGAAACTGCAGAACATGCCGGTTCCAATGAGCTCAAGTGATGTCGACACCTACATGGCACCCCTGCTTCGTGCAGCTGCCAGTGGGGACCTCTCCCTGATCAAGGCGATGTAACCAAGACGGATTGGAAAACAGGGCACCGTATGGTGTCCTGTTTCTCAACCAACGGAGTATTCTATGAAATTATCTGTAGCTATTGCCGGTAAAGAGGCAATGCCCAATGCATTTGTAGTGTTTCGTGGGGTAAAAGAGTCGATCATCAAAGCCCATGAACTTGGCTATGATGGGGTTGAACTCGCCCTCAAGCGTCCTGATGAAGTGTCAAAGGACGAATTGAACCAGTGGTTGCGAGAGAACAGTCTGGAGGTTAGCGCAATCTCCAGTGGACAGGTCTTTGCGGCAAGGAATCTCTACTTCACCGATGAGAACCAGGAAAACCGGGCAGAACTGTACAAGAGTTTCTGCGGCTTCATTGACTTGGCCTCTGATTTTGGTGGATTGGTCAATATTGGAAGGACCCGTGGTCCAATCGATGGCCGTGACCCTGCCTTTGCAGAGGAACTCTTCCTCGATATGGCTTACAAGGTTGCTGACCATGCAGAAAAGCGTGGCGTTGAGTTGATTCTTGAACCGGTGAACCGTTATGAGATCGACTTCATCAACAACCTCGATGAGTGTTCAGCCCTGCTCAAGAAGATTGACCGGAAGAACTTTGTCATGATGCCTGATGTATTCCATATGAACATCGAAGATAACCACATTGGGGACAGCTTCATCCGGAACAAGGAGTATGTACGGTATGTGCACTTTGCAGATACCAATCGGCATGCACCTGGAGATGGTCACATGGATTGGGACGAGATTTTCTCTTCCCTTACCTCCATCGGGTATGATGGATGGACCACAGCGGAGATCCTTCCGTATCCGGATCCTGAGACGGCGGCAAAACGAACCGTCAGCTTCCTGAGGGGAAAATACGGGAAGTATTACTCCTCATAATGCAAGAAGAGCCACCGATCGGTGGCTCTCTTCACGTTATCGATCCTGCTGTTACTGGAGCAGAGCCTCAATATTGGCCTGCACCATCGACTCCAGACTCCCTCTTTCCCCGCTTTCTGGGAAATTTCTCCAGACAACGAGCTTGGTATCTGGGGATACTTCCATCAAGGGCCCTGCGATGGGGTTGTGGATATTGTCGATGATAATCTGATAACCACCCTTCGCTACCTCGCTGATCTGTTGGGCAGTAACCGGCCCAGGCCCGAAGGTACCTGCAACCTGGAGTCCCAGATCTTCTGCAAGATAGACTTGCATTGCATGACAGTAGACCTTCGCCTCTGTCAGTCCTCTCTCTTCAGCCTGTTTTGCTCCCTCCTCGATGGTAGCGATATAGCTAGCAAGGCGCTCCTTGCTCTTTTCTTCCGTTCCCGTGATATTTGCAATGGCCTCTGCCTGCTTCTGTACGTTCTGGATATCATTGGTGGTGGTTATCTGAAGCATCGTTCCTTCTTCTTTCTTGATGGAATCTCCCATGCTCTGCATCATCCTCTCATAGCCAGCGAAGATGAAATAGTCTGCATGGTTGATCTTCACCACATCACTGACGGTAATTTCATACTCAGGGGGATGGGTGAGGTTTGCAGGGGCGATGAAGGCAACATCATCGAGTCCTCCAAGGTCGGCAAAAGCAGCAGTCCAGCTTGTGCTTGCCACGATGGAAGCAGGGTGGGAAGCACTGGATGCAGCTACTTCTTCCGGGACACCTTGGGCAGAGATACTCAGTACTGCCAAGAGCATGATGGTCAGGGAGAAAAGGTATTTTCTCATGATGGTAATCCTCTCTTATGTGTTGTAGGTATGATAAAAAGCAAAGCCGAGAGCAATGCAATTGTTCCACTCGGTGGTAAGTCTGTGGCAATGGCAGCCAGAAACCCAAAGGTAGAGACGAATAGTCCTGTAAGGCAGGAGTAGAGTAGCAGTTGTTTGAGACTCTCAGCACGCTTTCCTGCAACGAGGACGGGAAGAATGAGCAATGCATCAATGAGCAAGGCACCAAGCAGTTTCATGGCAAAGGCGATCACCAAGGCAATGACCAGTACCATGGCAGTATAGTGTGCCTTTACCGGCATTCCCAGGGACTGGGCAATTTCCTGATCGAAGAAGATGGCACTTACCGTTCTAAAGTTTGTAAGCAGGTAGATGGCCAAAATGAGGGCGATGCCGATCAGTACCACGATATCTGCCCAAGCAAGCGCAAACGGACTTCCCCAGAGCAGTTGTAATGTATCCTTTGCAGGAACGTCCCATAAATGCATCACTATGGAAGCTGCTGCCATGGTAAAGACCATACCAGCAGCACTGGCGAGCCCGAATCCATGGCGGGTATCCTTAGCCAGTCGCATCATGGCTAAAACCAAGAGAATATTCAGGGCAATGCTGAGCGGTAGTATTGGAAGGGAGAGCGCAAGGGAGATTGCTCCCCCAAGGATAACCCCATGCATCAGCATATAACGCATCGGTACCAGGTCTAAACGAAGAACCATCACCCCACTGGCTGGGAAACAGAGCCCGGCAATGGCCATGGCAAGCAGCCCTTTCATTACCGGAGGTAGGGTGAGTGCGTAGAGAAAATCACTCATAGGTACCCCCCAAATGGAGAGTTGGCCATCCCAAATCCTTTTCCAGTGCCTTGTCATGGGTGACAATGATAATGGTCGGCATTTCACCCACCGTTAGGCTTTGCAGTACTTCAACAAGCGTAGATCGACTTTTTGCATCCAAGAAAGAGGTGGGTTCATCAAGGAGAAGCAATCTTGCTTTCTGGCAGAGCGTCCTTGAGAGAGAGACCTTTTGCCTCTCTCCTCCGCTGAGTGTGAAGAAATTCCTCTCAGCAAGATGCTCTATCTTTGTTCTTCTTAGGGCAGTGTCGATCTCCCACTGCCTCTCTTCCCTTGTGAGGGTGGGGTCGCATGCCATAGCTACCACTTCACGGGCTGAAACTGGGAACTGCTGCTCTTGTTGTTGTTGCCTGATATACCCGATTGTTCTTTTTTCCAGGTGGGTTACCTCGTCTTCCCCGATGAGAATCGTTCCGGTGGTGGGCTTGAGTTTTCCCATCAAGAGGGAGAGCAGTGTAGTTTTTCCCATCCCGTTGTCTCCCAGGATGAGGAGTCTCTCCCCTTCCTCAAGATGGAAGGAGAGGTCTTGCAGGATAGGCGGACGCTCTGGGTAGGAGAAAGAGAGGTTTTCTATACGTACTGAGACCCCTCGTACCAGTTTTGCACGCTTTCTCAGAAGTCTGTACATCTGCTCCTGGTCATGCATCTCACCGAGCAATTCCTCGGTCTTGCATTGTAGTTGTTCTATACGTTTTTCATAGGAGACGGTTATTCCATGCTGTTGATAATATTCGATGGCAAGCTCACTGATCAGATTGATATGGGCACGCTGTATGCCAAAGCGGGCCATAAGCAAGGCAGCGGCTTTCCCTGCAGCCGTGTCGTGTGCACTGAGACAATCCCTTTCTCCTGTATAGGTTTCAAGAAATCGTTCGAATGCAAAGAGTGGGGTAAGCCAGTGCCCATTTTCTGAGAAAATGAGTTGATCATGATTATAGACTTCCAAAGTATGGTTGTCTGATAGCGGCTGTGTATATCGTTCCAAGGTATGCTCCAAAAAAAGAGGGCCATGCAAGCAAAAAAGTAGTACTCTTCTTTGCCTTCATGGCTCTCTTGTGTACATAGGTAATGAATCAGGAATATGCCCCTTCATGAGGCATGTTGTGAATTATTTTACCGACTGGGCATAGTACTGTCAAGGAAACTCCTGATCTCCTCCAGCGTGAAGTCAATCATCATGGACAGGGGGGCTTCCTGGATCCCTACAATTGTCACATTGCATTTGCTGATGGGAACAAGGATCTTGTGAGCCTTGCTCTGGGCGATTGCCACCGCCATTGCTGGAGTGATCTCTCCATGGAGTGCGTCAGAGGTAAGGATTCCCAGGGGGCCAACGATAAGGTCAGCATTTCTGCATGCCACAATGACAGGATTCTCACCGGTTGCAATTGCATCAGCACCGCTTTTAAGCATGGCACTGGCTGCCAGGCTATTGGTTCCAATTGCCAGTATTTCCACCTGGTTGAATGTTTTCTTGATAGCCGCAACAAGCGCTTTTCCCAAGCTTCCGCCTTGACCGTCAATGACAACGAGCTGTACGTTCTTTTTCATACACTCAGTATAGAAGATAGGAGTTTTCTATGCCAGAGGTGGATTGTCTTGCAGATTTATCCGCTTCACGATACGATAGCCCCATGCAGTCCCTGAAAAAAGAACGTGTGTCGATCATGGTTACCGATGCAATTAAAGAGATTATCAATGTGGAGAACCTCAAACCTGGGGATAAGCTCTACAGTGAAAAAGAGCTCGTAAAAAAGCTTGAGGTAAGTCGGTCTTCAATACGTGAAGCATTGAGGATGCTTGAAGTATCTGGAGTGGTGAAGGTTTATCAGGGAAAAGGGGTGTTTGTCAGTGATCCTTCCGAGCAATCCCACCCGGTGAAGAACTGGGTAGTGGAGAATGCAGAGGCACTGAGGGAACACTTTGAGGTAAGGCTTTTGATCGAGCCTCATGCAGCATCCCTTGCCTGTCGATTTGCTGAACAAAAAGATTTGGAAGCACTTCAATCTTGTTATGATACGTTTGTTGAAAAAGTAAAAACCGGGGATGTTATTGAATCCATAAGCAGTGACAGTGCCTTTCACCTTGCTGTTGCAAAGGCAACCAAGAATCGGACATTGGCAGTCTTGATGAGAACGATGGATCAAACGCTTAATGAAGGTTGGTACGCCAGTCTTCATGCACCTGGGCGTCTGGAATCATCCATTGAAGAACACGGGCGTTTGCTTCAGGCCATCCTCAATCATGATCAAGAAGAAGCATCCCAGGCAATGGAAGACCACCTGAGAAATGCCTTAAAGGACATCCAACACTATTTCGGAACTCTCTAAACAATATGATGTGACCCCAGAATTTGCAAAACCGTGGATTCGGCATTACAGTGGTCATAACTAAAACTAGCGTATGTATTACCGCATGCAAAGAGAGGTCCCATCATGTTCAACACACCCAGTATATGTACAATCGACATCGACGAACACAAGGATTCTCAATCCTTGAGCACCTATTGCCCTGAATCAGATTCCTTTATGGGTGAACCCCCAACCCCAGGAACTCTTGACTTCATACCATGAAGATGCGCGTTCATTATATGAACGCATTGTAAAAGAGGACCCATCACAGGCGGAAGCATGGAACAATCTTGGATGTCTGGCACTTGATCACTTCAATGACAAGAGGTCAGCAATTGAGTTCTTCACGAGAACATTGGAGCTGGTTGATCATCAAGGAGCAGCCAAGAACCTGGCACGTGCCCGGAAAGCCTGATCAGGAATCCTTCCTGTCCAACCCCACCAGATAAATCTCAAATGAGTCATCCCTACAGGCCTTCGGCTTGTAGGGTTTTACTTTATTGAAGAGAGTTCTCATTAATTGCAGGAGTTCAACCTGTCCTCCACCCTGAAAGATCTTCACCACAAGATTTCCATGGGGCTTCAGATGGTCCTTGGCAAGATAGATGACCTGTTCTGCGAGGTTCTCGCTCCTGGCCGTATCGACACTTCTGTTTCCCATCGTCATAGGAGCTGCATCGCTGATGATTGCATTATACGGACCATGTTGCACCAAGATTTCCCTGATATCCTTCGAGAACGCATCGCCCACATACGCGGTGACCGTTGGAGGTACTGGATTCAGGTTCAAGGGATTCAGGTCAACAGCTATGATGCTTCCTTTTCCCTTGATGAGGTTTCTGTGTGTATACAATGTCCACGATCCGGGAGCTGCCCCGACATCCAATACGGAGTCCCCACTCTTAACCAGGTTGAAATGTTGTTGTAGCTCTTCCAGTTTATAGACGGAGCGAGCTGGATAGCCTTCCTTGTGTGCTCGTTTTGTATAGGAGTCTGCACGGTCCCTTCTGCTTGTTGCCATGATCCAACTATAGCAAACATTTGAAGGAGTCGGAAGAGCATAAAGATGGTGCCAGCGGTATTGTGGGGTGGGGAGAGAGAACCGCTGGCACCAAAGAAATCACACTTTAAGGAGGTTTGAAAAAAACTGTTGCTCTGTTCTGTCTATAGTACTGCAACTAGTGTGCCAATTATCCAAAAACAGTACATTAAGCAGTAAATAATCACTAAAAGTAAATAATTTAACTGGAATTAAGTGGAAGAGTGGTGTGAAAAATTATCACACTATTTAATAATTTCACAGAGAAGGGCAAAAAGGAGGGTGCCAAAAGAGGTTTGGGGAAAATCTCTTGGCACCCTGTCGGTATAAAAGGAGGAGTATGAAAAAAATGTTGCTCTGTTCTACCTAAAACAATGCAATAAGCGTGCCAAGAGTAAAACTGGGAATAGAGCCTTCAAATAGGGGTAGCTGTCGAAAAAGAGTGTGCATTGCTTTCACACTCGCAAAAAGGTGTGCAAATTTTGCTCAATTGACGTTGTCTCCTTCCCTATATACTGTATGTCTATGAAAAAGAGCACTATTTTGAACCGGAGATTCCGGGATACTACCTATAAAAATGTTACACTCAAGTTGGTTATCATCAACGTCTTGGTGTATCTCGTCACATCGATGGTCTACCCAAGGCTTACCTACTATCTTGCAATGATACCTTCCCTGGTGTTGAGTGGATATCTCTGGCAACCCTTCACCTATATGTTTGTGCATGGAGGATTCAGTCATTTGCTGTTCAACATGCTGAGCCTTTTCATCTTTGGCTCGATGGTTGAGCGTAGGATAGGGAGCAAGGAGTATCTCCTGTTCTATCTCCTGACTGGTCTGTTTAGTGGCATTGTCAGCTTCTTCAGTTACTATCTTGCCGGAACAAATGTCATCCTTGTGGGTGCCTCGGGAGCTATCTACGGAGTGCTCTTGATGTTCGCCGTCTTCTATCCCTACTCGGTAATCTTCGTCTTTGGACTCATTCCCATCAGAGCCCCGATTCTGGTCATCTTGTATGCTCTCATTGAGCTTTCCAGCCATGTCTTTGGAGCTGGGGGAAATGTGGCGCACCTTACCCATCTCAGTGGTTTGATTTTCGGGTACCTGTACTGCAGGATCCGTATGAGGATCAATCCTCTGGAAGTATTCAGGCGGACACTCTAGTCCTGAAGATCGTATTTCTGGCGAATTTCGGCATATTGTTGCTTGATCACATCATAGATGATTGAAAGTTTCTGGTCATGATGGATGAAAGCGGACTTCATGGCATTGATTGTGATCTTCTCAAGGTCCCGGATAGTCAGGTTGTAGTATTGGACTGCAAGCTCCATCTCCTTGGTTACCGTGGTGTCACTCATCAAACGGTTATCACTGCAAAGGAATACCCTGAACTTGTTTCTGAAGAGGATGGGGAAGGGGTGGCTGTCATAATCCTTCACAGCCCCTGTTCCGACATTGCTGGTAAGACACATCTCCATCGGGATTCTCCGGTCAAGGATGAAGGCTGCAAGAGAACCCATTTTCTCGATTCTTGTTCCTTCAATCCCCATATCCTCCACCAAGCGTACGCCATGCCCGATGCGATGAGCCCCACACAGTTGCACAGCTTGCCAGATGGACTCTACCCCAAAGGCTTCCCCTGCGTGGATGGTTATATTGAAGTTCTTGCTTCTGATGAATTGGAATGCGTCAAGATGTTTCTTGGCAGGGTACCCAATCTCATCGCCGGCAAGGTCGAATCCAACAACACCTCGATCGGCGAAGGCAACAGCGAGTTCTGCAATGCTCTTGCTGACACTCGGTGATTGGTTGCGCATGGCGCAAAGGATCAGTCCAGTGGGCATTCCCGTTTTACGTGTTCCTTGTTGTAGGCCGTCAAGCACGGCTTGCACCGCCTCTTCCAAGGACAGTCCGCCTTCTGTGTGAAGGATGGGGGCAAACCGGATTTCTGCATAGCACACGTTCTCAGCAGCAAGATCTTCTACAGCCTCAAAGGCAACACGATGCAATGCTGCACTGCTCTGCATAACCTTGGTGGTCAAGGCAAAAGACTCAAGGTACAGGGAGAGACTTTTCTGTTTGCCTCCCCTGACGAACCACTGGTGGAGTTCTTCTGGGTCCTCAGTGGGAAGGGTAATGCCTTGTGTCTTGGCCAGGCTGATAATGGTCTGGATTCTCAACCCTCCATCAAGGTGGTCATGGAGTTCTACTTTAGGGACTTGTTTAATGATTTCCTTTGTTACCATGGGTTTATCATACTGCATATATGTATGATGAGGCAAATCCAAAAGGATCACAGAGCGATGAAATTGGGTGAAAGAAGGGTCCAAGACTGTACAATTTTGAGAAAAATTGGGATACTGCCTATAGTAAGTATAATTCAAATAATGAGTAAGGAGATATTCTGCATATGTCAAAACGAGAAGAGACTCTCAACAAAAAATTGCTGGCGGCATCAGTTTCTGCTACCAAAGTGAAGGAAGTGAAAAGTCTACTTGAGCAGGGTGCAGACATTCATACCCAGAATGAATGGGGTCTTACTCCTATTATGCTGGCTTCTCAGTACAATTCATCAGTGAATGTACTGAAGGCATTGTTGGAAGCAGGGGCAGATATTCAGGAGGCTGAGCCCAAGTATCGCTCGAATGCACTTCACCTTGCAGCCAACAAGAGTACCAGTCCCAAGATCATTGAAGAATTACTGAAAGCCGGTGCTGACCTGAATGCGCGAAACTATCTTGGAGAGACTGCCTTGATCATGGCAGTAAACACCAACCCTGAGACACGTGTTGTAACAGCCTTGCTGAAAGCCGGTGCTGATATCAATGCCCGTGACTACCAGGGTCACTCTGTGCTTGAATATGCCAAGGCAGCAAAGCGTACCTATATTCTCAACCAGTTGAAGAAGATGGGTGCCAACTAAGACATTTTCATCCCAGGAATACAACAATCCCCTGATCAATGCTTATTGACCAGGGGATATTTTTCTGTTCTTTGTTTGAGATTAGTTGTTCTGCCACTCAGTCTCTACAATCTGGGAGGCCAGCTCGTCCTTGAGTTTTGCGATCAGGCTGAGGGTTTCCTCAACTACGGTATCAACACCGAAGGAGAAAGACTCTTCAAGATTGCTTCTGAGTTTCACCTCCACCTTTCCTTCCTTCAGAGAACGGTTCCCCAAGGTAATGCGAACCGGGAGGCCGATAAGATCAGCATCAGCAAACTTTACACCAGCAGACTCCTTTCGATCATCATAGAGAACCTCAATACCTGCCTGGGTGAGGGCCTTATAGATGGTTTCTGCTACTTGGGCGTCCTTTACCAGGCTAACCAAGTGGACCTGCATCGGAGCAACGCTGATCGGTAAGCTAAGTCCCTTCTCATCACTGTAGTTCTCTGCAAGACAGGCAAGCAAACGTCCAACTCCAATACCATAAGATCCCATGATCACAGGTCGGCGGACACCGTTCTCATCTTGGTAGGTACAGTTCATGCTCTCACTGTATCGGGTGTTCAACTGGAAGATGTTTCCTACTTCCACGCCCTTCGAGGCAACCAGGGGTTCTCCGCATTCAGGACAGGCATGGCCACCGCTTGCACTTGCAATATCGGCAACTTCTCCCTGGTAGTCCCTGCCGAAGTTGGTATTAAGCAGGTGATATCCCTCTTCATTTGCACCAGCGACCAGGTTGTTGCTTTTTGCCACTGAGTCATCAACCACCACAAGAACATCATCCGCGCAACCAATGGCTGAACCATAGCCGGGAACCATCTTCTTTGCAGTAATTTCCTCTGGGTGGGCTGGTCTGAGTGAGTTTGCCTTGACTGCATTCTGAAGTTTGTTCTCTTCTACCTCCAGGTCCCCTCTGATGATGCCAACAATGAGTTTTTCCTCTTCCTCCCCGTTGGTATCATTGATGAAGGTCCCTACCAGGAATACTGCCTTAGCCGTCTGGTGTTTCTCTATCTTGAGGAATGCGGCAAGCTCTTCGATGGTCTTGCAATCAGGGGTAAGCACCTTTTCTGTTTCCTTCATTTCCTCGCTGTAGTAGGTTTTCTTGAAGGTAGCCACCTGGCGGTTTGCTGTATAATGGCACGCAGGACAGGTAATGATGGTGTCCTCTCCAATGGGTGAGAGGTACATATATTCGTGGCTGATCTTGCCACCCATCATGCCGCTGTCTGCACCTACGACGATGACGGGTAAGCCACAACGACTGAAAATCCTGAAGTAGGCTTTATAATGTTCAGCATACTGTTTATCCAGCCCTTCCTGGTCAATATCGAAGGAGTAGCTGTCCTTCATGGTGAACTCTCTCACCCTGATAAGACCTGCGCGAGGACGGGGATCATCCCGCCACTTGGTCTGGATCTGATACACAAGCAGGGGAAGCCGCTTGTAGCTGTCAATCTCTCCACGGGCGAGATCGGTTACAGCTTCCTCATGGGTCATGGCAAGGACCATATCCCTTCCCGCGCGGTCATTGAATCTACTCATCTCTCGGTCGATGCTGTAGAATCGGCCGGTTTCCTTCCAGATATCCGCAGGATTGACCAGCGGCATCAGGATCTCTTGTCCCCCGATTGCATTCATCTCTTCACGAATGACTTGTTCTATCTTCTTGGTCGCACTGAACCCAAAGGGGAGCAAGGTGAAGATGCCAGCTCCCAACTGGCGGATAAAGCCTGCTCGCAGCAGATATTCATACCCCTTGCTGTCAGCACCGTTTGGGGCTTCTCTCAGGGTTTTGGAAAAGAGTTTGGACATCCTCATCTTGATACATCTCCTTAGTATTCGAACAGGGGCCATTGTAGCAAAAGCATCTTGCCTTCTCAAGGTACCAGCAATGAGGTTTTACGTTCCCTAACCTTGGCCTCTCATGATATACTCGCTGTATGGAAACCAAAAAATATGAAAAATACCGCAGGCAGGTAGCTTCTTTCATGACCCGCCTGTACGATCGACAACTCACCACTGCCAGTGGTGGCAATATTAGCATGCGGATCAGCAAGGATCTTTTTTGCATCACCCCCAGTGCGCTCGACAAAGGATTGCTCACTCCTGATGACATTGCTGTAGTAACCTTGGAAGGGAAGAATCTGACACCGAATCTACCTCTCAGTATCGAAACTGAGATGCATCGCCTGATTCTTGTAGCCCGTCCAGACATCCAGGCAATTGTGCATGCCCATCCAACGTATGTCTCTGCGTTCACTGCCATCACCAAGGATGGAAAGTGCGCCATCAACACGCATCTGATTGCAGAGTCATATTATATCCTTGAGGATCCAGCGTATGTTGAGTATCGATTGATGGGAACAGTGGACCTTGCCGAGCAGGTTGCTGCCAGCTCCTTTGACCATGATGTACTGCTCTTGGAAAACCATGGAGCGGTAGCCCTTGGGCGAACGATGCTCGAGGCTTTTGACAAGATGGAATTGCTCGAGCGTGCAGCGCAGATGACCGTCATCACCAAGCAGATGGGCGGCGGGGAGTATGAGGTGAGGGAATTACCGGAACCAAGACTGAAGCAGCTGATGCACATGAAGTACGGGTCAAAATAGTATGAAGATTGAATTGGAGACAATTCCTGTTTGGGATGGCGTGCAGGAAAACTGTGAATGTTTCATCTGCAACCTTATGGCAGAGGCACAGAAGGATGCAATCAATTTCTATCTGGGCAATTCTGTCATGAACCCAGAGACCAGGGTACGGGTGAATGAGCATGGTTTCTGTCCCAAACACTGGCGTATGCTTGCTGCAGCCAACAAGCCCCAGGGAGTTGCCTTGATGGGGGATACCTACCTTGAAACAACAAGAGTCAAGGCTGAGGCTGCGATCAATGGGCTTCTGTCAGCAAGTAATCCACGGCAGGCGAAGAGAGCGGTAGGAGCTTTTCATGCGGTAATGGCTTCACGAGAGAAAGGGTGCCTTGTCTGTTCATCTATGGAAGAGCGGCTCCAGCGGTACCTATACACGACCTGTTATCTATGGGGAGAGGACCCTTCCTTCCGTGAAGCCCTCTCACAAGGGAAAGGGTTCTGTCTTCATCACTTTACCCTCCTGCTGGAGATTGGACAGAAAGCGCTTTCCTCCAAATTGTATCCAGCGTTTGTACGAGCAATGGCTCAACTTGAGGTTGCCAACCTTGATAGGATGGCAAAAGATGTGCATTGGATGACACAGAAATACAAGTCGGAGAATGCAGACAAGCCTTGGCATGGCTGTGAGGATGCCCATAAACGGACAGTGGATAAAATGACAGGACGCAGCAGGGTTATAGATCCCGTTCGCTGACCTGTTTCTTTCTCTTCCTTTTCCGTTCCTTGATACCCAACAACAGTTGCAAGGTATCTTCCTCTCCGTCCACATCTTTCTGTTTGAGATGTGTCGTGGTACCGTCCGCCTTGTTGAAATGATAATACTCCAAGCTGTCTTGCTTAGGACTATAGAGCAGGATGTAATCCCTCTGGGGGAGGAAGGATACTCCCAGTATAAGTTGGCATCCCTCCTCCTGGACCTGAAGCAGATGGTTCTGCTGACCCTTGGAAAGATAATCATTACCAAGGATGATCCCCAGAAGCTTGATTCCTTTCCTGTTATGGACAAGCACATCAAGTCCGTCCCGCAGAATATCCACCTTGATGTTTCCAGGAAGGGAGAAGAAATTGGGATTTGCTGCATCCTCAGAAAGGCTGAGTACTTTTCTTAGGCTTAATTGCAACTGGGAGGCCAAGCAGTGGGCAAGGCTTGTCTTTGCCTTCGGCCAGGACAGCACTATCTCATCTTCAGCCAAGAGTTGCCGTAGGGCACTCTCGAATGCCTCAAAGAGAAGAATATTGGTATATCGGGCGTTGCTTGCCATGGTGCTATTGGAAATCCACTGAGTAATCCATCTCACTTACCTGTGATATGGTCTGGTAGATAGAACAGTACCGGGAAGCTGTCTCGAAGGCTTTCAGGAATTTCTTCTGATTGTCCACTCCAGTGGCTTGTACCGTAATATGTAGTGATTTAAGCGTGGTAGGGGGATCGTCTCGCTTCTCTCCATCAACATCAAAGCTGATATGTTCCCAGCTGATTCGCATTTTTGTAGCAAGTTCCACAAATGTAGCAAACAGACAACCACTCAATGCACCTAACAGGTAATCATAGGGCGCGCTGGAAGGGCCAATTTCAAAGCTGGAACCCTTGTCTGTAACGAACTGGTAGTGTCCAGGTACAAAGTCGGCACGAACATGTTTCTTCTCACCCATGAGGTATCTCCTATGCCCATAGCATAGCCCATGCAGAATGATTTTTCTAGGATGGGAATCATTTGTATCACTGCTTTTTATGCTTGTAGGGATTTACATGCACCATACAGTGTTTGACTTGGGGGAAACTGGTTTCGATGGCGTGGTGGACCCGTTCGGCAATACAGTGAGCTTCAACGAGGCTTTGTGATCCTTCCGCTGAAATCTCAACATCCACATAGGCACGAGAACCAAATCTACGGGTTCTCAGCAAATCGATTCCCTTGACCCCTTCCTGATCGAGAATGATGAGACGAATCTCTTCCACAGTCTTTTCATCACAAGCGTGGTCAACCATCTTGTAGATACCATCACGGAATATTTCAATTCCGACCCGAATGATAAAGAGGGAGATGATGATTGCTGCGATGGAATCAGCGATAGGGTAGCCCAAACGTGAGGCAATGATCCCGATCAGACCTCCAGTGGTTGCCAAAACATCACTCTGGGAGTCCCATGCCGAGGCCATCAAGGCAGAGGAGTCAGTTTTCTTTCCAGCCCAACGAGTATAGAGAAACATGCACTGCTTGATAACAATGGAAACAATTGCCGCAATCACAGCAAGGATGCCAGGGAGAGGGTTATCGTGATACCCGCCGGTGATGATGGTTGAAATACCATCGACAAGGAGGCCGAATCCCACGACCATGATGATTCCGGAAAGAAGTATTGCAGCAACTGATTCCAATCGTTCATGTCCATACTGATGATCCTCGTCAGACTCCTTGGAGGCAGCTGAGATACCGATCATGGCAATGATTGAACTTACCACATCCCCCGCGTTGTTGATTCCATCATTAAGCAAGGCAGAAGAGTGAGCGATAAAGCCAATTGTGGTCTTGCTGATGGCAAGAACTATATTGCTGAATATATTGAGATAGGAAACTTTCAAGGCAAGATTTTTCTTCATGTCCAAAATTCACACCTACGCTCGGTGTGCCTCCTTGGTAAGAAAAGGCCCCGGTTTCCCGGGGCTCTCTGTCAGCTCTTTGGCTCAGGATACTTGACGATCAAGTGTAGGTCTTCAAGTTGCTTCTCGTCAACTAGTGACGGAGAATCATCCATTGGTGATATCCCAGCAGTATTCTTCGGGAAAGCAATGACTTCATGAATCGAGGTTTCCTCTGCCATGATCATGATCATTCTATCGACCCCCGGGGCAATACCTCCATGGGGAGGAGCTCCGTATCTAAAGGCATTGAGCAGGAAGCCGAAGCGCTCCTCTGCAGTCTCGTCATCAAAATTACAGATACGGAAAATTCGCTTCTGGAGTTCAACGTCATGAATACGGATTGAGCCACTGGCTACCTCATACCCATTGAGGACCAAGTCATACAGGTCACCCTTTACGCTACCGGGGTCAGACTCAAGAGTATCGAGATACTCCGCCTGAGGCATACTGAACATATGGTGTGCAGCTTCCCAGTGTTCTTCATCCTCATTGTACTCAAAGAGGGGGAAGTCAACGATCCAGCAGAACTCAAAACTCTTCCTGATCAGGTTCAGGTCCTTGCCCAACTTTGTGCGAACCGCACTAAGGCTGGCACAACATTTCTTCCAGTCCTGATGGGCAACAAAGAGGATCATATCCCCTTCCTTTGCATCAACCGTTGAAACAAGTTCCTCTTCAAGTCCAGTGAAGAACTTGCTCACGCCACCGGTGAATGTGTTGTTCTCCCCTACCTTGATCCAAGCCAATCCCTGTGCACCGTAAATCTTTGCAGCATCCTCGAGGCTGGTAATATACTTGCGTGAGAAGTCAACTGTTTCACTCTTTGGAGCACAGATAGCCTTTACATATCCACCCTGGGAAACAATGTCCTTGAAGGTGGCAAAGCTGCTCTTCAGGGCCAATTCGTTGACATCTGAGAGGGGAAGGTCGAAGCGAAGATCTGGTTTGTCACAACCATAGGTATTCAGTGCATCATGGTAACTGAGTCTCCTGAATCGAGCAGGGAGGTCATAATCCATGACTTCCTTGAATACGGAACCGAAGAGGTCCTCCATAAGAGAGAGGACATCGTCACGTTTGACAAAACTCATCTCCAGGTCAAGCTGGGTGAATTCCAGCTGTCTGTCACCCCTGGCATCCTCATCACGATAACAGCGAGCGATCTGGAAGTACTTATCCATACCACCGACCATCAGGATCTGCTTAAAGAGCTGTGGGCTTTGGGGAAGCGCATAGAACTTACCAGGGTAAATTCTACTGGGTACCAAGAAGTCTCGAGCCCCTTCTGGGGTGCTCTTGATCATGGTAGGGGTTTCAATCTCATAGAAGTCACGACTGGTGAGGAACTTGCGGCAGGCGAAAATGAAGTCATGACGAAGCTTCATCCGCTTCTGCATTCCCTGGGTACGGAGATCGAGATAACGATACTTAAGCCTGAGGTCTTCCCTCGGCTCATTACCATCATCGATCTGGAATGGTAGTGGGGCACACTTACTGAGTATTTCAATCTTCTCAGCTTTAACTTCAACTTCTCCGGTTACCATTTCTGGATTGACCATTGAATCGGGCCTGAGACGTACCACCCCTGTCACTGCAATGCAGTACTCCAAGTGCAGTTCATTTGCAACTGCCTGAAGTTCGTTGCTGGCATCGTCATCCACTACCACCTGGGTAATACCGTAGCGGTCACGGAGGTTGATAAAATGCAGGGCCCCATGATTGCGGTCACGGTGTACCCATCCGTTGAGAACCACCTTAGCTCCATTGTCAGCTTTGGTCAGTGATCCACAGGTAGTTGTTCGTTGGGAAAATACTTCTTCTGCCATAGTCGGTCCCTTTGGTCTCCTTAAGAAAGTATTCCCATACTATACGATAGAAGTCCAAAAGGCAATTGCCCCTAAGACGTTAGCTCACGAACAACAACCTGGTTTTTCTGCAGGTATTCAATTGCTTCAACAGCTGCCACAGCAGCACTTGTGGTGGTGGTATAGGGAATTTTCATGCGCATGGCAATGCTTCGTATCTCATCATCACTCTGGTGGGCATGGAACCCCATCGGTGTGTTTATCACCAAAGCAACCTGTTTTTTCTGTAGATAGTCAGTAATATTTGGGTGTCCTTCATGGACCTTCTGCATTACCTCAACAAGGATTCCTTGCTCAAAGAGGAAGGCTGCAGTCCCTTGTGTTGCTGCAATTGAGAAGCCTAGGGAGACCAGCTTCCTTACTACAGGAAGAATGGTCTTACGATCCTTCTTGTTGACACTGATAAACACCTTTCCCGAGACGGGAAGACGGTTTCCACTGCTGATCTGGCTCTTTGCGAAGGCTTCCCCGAAGGTCTTTCCCAATCCGATCGACTCCCCGGTCGACCTCATCTCAGGTCCAAGTGCTGGATCTACATTGCTGAACCGATCGAAGCTGAATACCGCCTCTTTCACTGCCCAACCCACCTTACAGGTGCCCAAGGCTCTCTCTCCGGGTTTTTTTACCAGCCCTTGTTTTACCAAGGTTTCTCCTTCCCAGATCCGAACCGCGGCCTCAACGAGGTCTACTGCACTGGTCTTGCAGATGAAGGGTACTGTTCGCGATGCCCGTGGGTTTACCTCGATGAGATAGAGCTTCCCATCCTTGGCTGCAAACTGGATATTCATCAATCCTTTCACATGGAGGGCAAGGGCAAGTTTGTGCGCCCACTCCTGCATCTGAGCAAGGAGTTCTGGGGTGCTCTTGTACGGAGGGAACACTGCAGCAGAGTCCCCGCTGTGTATTCCCGCAGCCTCAATATGCTGTAGAATGCCTCCTACATAGAGACTTTCTCCGTCAGATACTGCATCAAGGTCGTATTCAAAGGCATCTTCCAGGAACTGATCCACCAATACAGGTGCTTCAACTGATGCCTCAATCCCCTCAATGGAGGTAAGTCCTGCTTCATCGTACACGATGTACATCCCCCGTCCACCCAATACATGGCTGGGCCGGATAAGAACAGGAAAACCAATCTCGCGAGCGGTGATGAGAATATCTTCATTCTTTGTGACGGCTTTGTTTTTTGGTTGACTGAGTCCAAGCTGAGAGACCAAGGCTGAGAACTTTCCACGGTCCCCTGCATCCAGGAGCCCTTCCAGGCTAGTTCCTTCCAATCTTGCCCCTGCACGGGTGAGGGAAGGGGCAAGATTCAATGGAGTCTGGCCTCCCAGTTGTACCACTACCCGCTGGGTCTGTTCATGGCGTAGAATTTCCTTCACTTCCTCAGCAGTGAGGCCTTGTAGGTACAGTCGATCGCTGATGTTGAAATCCGTGGAGACTGTCTCTGGATTACTGTTAACCATAATGGTCTTTCGTCCCAGCCTGCGGTAGGCCATGGAGGCAAGGGTGCAACAGGTATCGAACTCAAGTCCCTGCCCGATCCTGTTTGGACCGCTTGCAAGGATTACCACCGCATCCCCTCCCATGGGTTCTGCTTCCTCCGTTTCACCGTAGGTGGTATAGAGATAGGGAGTAAGCGCATCAAACTCCCCACTGCAGGTGTCAACATGATGGGTTACAGGGTGCATTTCATAGGCGTAACGTAGCCGTTCGATGTCCTCAGCACTCCTCCCACTCAGCATCGCGATATATACATCGCTCATTCCAGCCTTTTTTGCCTTGAGTAGGGTCTCCTCATCTAGGTGAAATGCAACTTCTTTCTCGATATCCAGCTGCTGTACCAGAAGATTGAGGAACCAGGGATCAAATTGTGTGACCTCCTGTATTTTAGGCAATGCTTCCAATCCTTCCCTGCAGAGCGTGGTATAGGCAGCAACCAAGCGCAAGGGGTGTGCACTATTGAGGAACCCTGCAACCTCCTCTTCATCATACAGGCCGATGCGAATGAGGTTGCATAATCCTTCGAGTTTTCTCTCTGAGCTCCTGATCCCCTTGTTCAATGCCTCCAGGGCAGTTCTTCCCAGTGCCAAGGCCTCACCGATGCTGCGCATCTGTGTTCCCAAGGCAGAGATGGGAAGTGGAAATTTCTCCAGCTCAAAGCGTGGTACCTTTACCGCACAGTAGTCGAGTACCGGCTCAAAGCAGGATACTGATTGGCCGGTTATTTCGTTGACCACCTCATCAAGGGTATAGCCGACCGCCAACTTGGCAGAGCAGCGGGCAATAGGGAAGCCAGTTGCCTTGCTTGCAAGGGCTGAGGAACGGGAGACACGGGGGTTCATCTCTATGACCACCATCCTCCCTGTTTCAGGGTGTACTGCGAATTGGACATTGCTTCCACCGCAGTCGACTCCGATTGCACGCAGAATGGCAATTGAAGCGTCCCTCATCGTCTGGTAGCTTCTCTCATCGAGGGTCTGGATGGGGGCAATGGTGATACTGTCCCCGGTATGGACTCCCATTGGGTCAACATTCTCAATGGAACAGACGATAATTGCATTATCCTTCTTGTCACGCATCACCTCCATTTCGAACTCTTTCCAACCGATGAGCGATTCCTCAATGAGGACTTCGTGGGTTGGACTGGTTTCCATGGCGTGCTCAAGTAATGAGGGGTACTCTTCCCTGTTGTAGGCGATGGATCCTCCCATACCTCCTAACGTGTAGGAAGGCCGGATGATCAGGGGGAAGGGGAAATCCTCAAGGAGTCCCATTCCCTCCTCCAGGTTGTGGACGATTGAGCTCTTTGCGCTTTCCAATCCCAAGCCTTCGATGACCTGCTTGAAAGCTCCACGGTCTTCCGCGAGTTTGATGGATGCGATGGAAGAGCCAATGACCTGAACCCCATACTGTTCGAGCAACCCTGACTCATCGAGCTCGAGAGCCAGGTTGAGTCCGCTTTGCCCTCCCATGGTAGTGAGGATGGCATCAGGGCGTTCCCTTTGGAAGATTTGTTCAACATACTCGACTCTCAATGGGTCGAGGTAAATGTGGTCTGCCATGCCAGGAGTCGTCATGACGGTCGCTGGATTGGGGTTGAGCAGAATAACCTCATATCCTTCCTCTTTCAAAGCCTTCACGGCTTGTGTGCCACTATAGTCGAACTCGCAGGCTTGCCCGATGACAATAGGGCCGCTGCCGATAACCAGGATTCTTTTAATATCACGTCTTGCACTCATACGCTTGCCTCCTTGGCTTCCAGGATGAACCGGTCAAAAATCCAGGTTGCGTCATGAGGGCCTGGAGATGCTTCTGGGTGAAACTGGACACAGCTTACTCTCTTGTCTGTGCAGAACAGTCCTTCGATGGAGTTGTCATTTGCATTCCTGAACCATACTGTTGCAGAAGGGGGCAAAGTTTCTGCCTCACTGGCGTAACTATGGTTCTGGCTCGTGACAAAGCAGGCACCAGTTTGGGTATCCACTACAGGGTGGTTGCCCCCATGGTGACCATATTTCATTTTCTTCGTGCTTCCACCCAGAGCCCAGGTGATTAACTGGTGTCCGAGGCAGATACCAAAGACGGGAAATCCTGCTTCAATGACCTGTTTGGTCATCGAGACAACGTCCTGTAATCGTTCAGGGTCTCCCGGTCCGTTTGAGAGCAGCATTGCACTACATCCTGAGCGGAGAATGTCCTCAGCTAGCACAGTAGGCGGAAAGAGGGTGACTGCCACCCCTCGACGGTAAAGTTCGGTGACAATTGACCGCTTGATCCCAAAATCCACTACTGCAAATCGTAGTGAAGCATCCTTTGGCGCCCCAGAGAGAGGGTCTTTGACTACGCGCTTGGTACTTACCCCTTCGATAAGATCGAGCTCACTGACTGATGGATAAGTCCTCACCAAGGAGAGGGCATGTTCATGTTCTGAACGTGAAAGTGTCTTGCCTTCAGTACTGAATATGATTGCCCTCTGGGCTCCCTTGTTTCGTATATGGATGGTTAATGCACGTGTATCCAACCCACAAAGGCCGACAATTCCGTGTGTGAGCAGATAATCATGTAAAGAGACCCTCTCCGGGGGAAGAGGGCCTGTATATACAGAATGAACGAGCAGTGCTGTACAGCTGATGGGTTTGGGTAACCCCAGATGCTCCTCAAAAGGAGCTTCGCACCCATAGTTTCCAATATGGGGGTAGGTCATTACGACCATTTGTCCGTGATAGGAAGGATCAGTGAGGATTTCTTGGTAGCCACACATACTGGTGTTGAAGACCACCTCTGCCATGGGAGCCTGTTTGCCAAGCAAGGGCGCCGGTGATCCAAATCCAGTTGCGGTGAATACGGTTCCGTCCTCGAGAAGAAGAAAGCTTGTGTTCATAGGTTCTCCATCAGTTCAAATTGTAGGGATAATACCGGATACTGGAAGTTTATGCAACAGTATCTGTATGTTTATGCAACAAAAACCTGATAGATTAATAAATATGAAACACATTTTAGAGCATATGTTGTAATATTGTTGTTATTTCTTCCCGATACTAAATTTTTCTGGATTGAATGCATCACTTCCAAGCCAGAGATCAATCCTCAGCCCACTATCGGAATTATCTACATCTGCATGTTTGATCTGCCATCCGATAAGCTTCAGACGGGAGTCCCAAGTCACATCGTGTCCTGCCATCAATCCATAGTACTCGGCTAGCTCCGGCCGTTCTTGTTTTGGATGCAGGGCCTTGTTAATGTTTTTGAGCTCCGCTTCGCTCCGTTTCTTATCATCGAAGAAAGTCAGATGAGCTCCATCCTCCTCCTGATGGAGTGAGACCACCAAGCGAAGCGGATTACCGTCCAGGAGAAAGTTCGTAACCTCCCCAATTAATCTTCCTAATAGTTCCTTGCGTTTCATTGTATGAAATCCTCCTCAGGGCGGTTGGTTTTGTACCACTGTAAGATTGCAACAAACAAGCTTGCCGTCAGCCCACCGGCAAAGCCATTGTTATACAGATCAAGTCCTCCATGCCAGGAGGCGGTTACTTCTACCATCACCAGATGTAGGAATCCAGCTAGCAGGCCTGCTATAAATCCGAACTGCCCAGCTATTGGAGCCAAGGTGGTGGCGAAGAGGGTTGCCAAGAGGGGGCCTGGAGCAACCAGAGACTTGTCAAACAGAAGTGTAGAGAGGATAACTCCCAACACAACAGGAAAGGTGTTTTTCAAGGTTTTTCCAAACCCTCCGAAGGCTATGATGGTAAACAAGGCACCAATGGTTGGCCCATTGATAGGTGCGCCAATGAGAATCAGATACGCCCAGAAGACCAAGCCAAGCAACCCAATATTCAAGAGAGTACCAGAGGTGTATCCGGTATCAAAAAAATCATAGGGGAGACGTCCAGAAAGCTTTTGCACTTCCAGCAACCCTTGGAAACCCTGCTTTGGTTTTTCAATGAAGAAGGCGGTCACTATCAATAATAGGGAGAATACGGGTATTACCAGGAAGAGTGGGAGTGAGAACTCCTCACTCCAGGTAATGACCAAGGGCTCCATTTTCCCTGCGGCAATGAGTATGTTGGATGCAAACAGACCGATGAACCCACAACTGAAACCTACGTTATAGAGATTATAGCCTTGATGGAGTTGTAACATGGATCCTGCTACTGCAGGGAGGATGAATCCGGCGGCAAGGCCTGCTACAATTCCCAGTGGAATGGAGAGAGGCAAGGGCAAGTCGGTTGAGAACATCAGAAAGGTCACCAAGGGGCCAAGAGCTGTGCCGAAAAGGGCAATCAAGCTGTATGAGCCGAAGGTCTTGCGTGCAAGCTTGCTTGCCAGCCAGACCCCAAGGATGAGTGGGATGCTGTTAAGCAATGTATTGCCGAAGAATGAGAATCCCATCATGGTCAGAATTGCTGAAATGGTTGGCCCAGAAAGACTGACTGATGCATAGTAGATGAGTACCAATGCCAACAATCCTACCGTGGCTGCATTGAACATAGCTGTTCCCACACCATGCAACGTAAAGTCGCTGATCAGGCGAGCTGCTTGGGTCTGCAGTCGCAGAGTATTCTGTAAGACAGTGAGCGGACCCTCAAGTATCATGGCTATGAGCATGAGGGAGCAGATGAGTGTGATAAGTAGAGCATAGAGGATGCGTTCACTTCGTTCCACGGTGCCTCCTTGATAGCAGTATGCTACCTATAGATTCGGGAGAATAGCAAGTAAGCAAGCCAAAAAAGTAAGAGGTAACAAGAGCGGCTGCCACCTTCATGGCAGCAGCCCAACGTTACAAAGCTGTAGTTAACGGTTGATGTCAGCTCCAGCAATATCGCTGAAGCGAAGGGTTCCAAGGCTTGGCGATGATTGATCCAAGATCAAGATCCCGTCTCCACCGCTGTAGCGTATCTCCCCATCCTTGAAGAGAGGAGCCGAATTACCCCGTGTGATGACTGATGCGCTTTTCCAGACGCCACCAACTACAGATTGCTGACCTGCATACATGATGCTGCCAGAGTCAAGGATTCCACTCGAGCCAGCATTGTAGACAATTCCTACCCAATCTCCTGCAGCAGGTTTAGTTGCCTCCCCGTCGGCATTCGTATCACCTCCAAGGTCGTCTTTATAACTGGTAATGATGGACGGAGTGCCACCAGTTCCCTCGATATGTAACGTACCCTCATTGGATATGACGCTTGCCCCTTCCATCTTCAGGATGCCAAGAATATTGACTTTCGCCCCGCGTCTGATCGTCATATTGCCAGAAACCACAGGGAGGAAGTCTTCAGAAATGATATTGACGGTCAAGCCGGAAGGTACCTCCTTTGCATCAATCTTGATCCCCTCATGGACAATATCCTTGTAGGTATTGCTGCTCAGGGAGTTGTCCATTGCTGAGTAATCGGCAATGCGCAATACCCAATCGGTATCGTTCAAGGTACTCAACGAGACCGAGATTGAACCATTCCCAAAGGTCTGGAGAGCGGTATTGTTGCTATTTGATATGCTACTCTTGGTCAGTGTCATACTTGCATTGTCACCCACAACAATTGATCCTTCTCTCCATCCTCCTCCTGCAACTCTCTGTGCTCCTGCATAGAAGATGCGAGCATATGCAAGCTCTCCTTTTCCCTCTCCAACGAAGGTTAATCCAACCCAGGAGCCCTTCTGAGGTTTGGTTTCCGCGCCATCTCCATTGCTGTCCCCCACAATATCGTGATGATAACTGGTGAGGGTAATAGGAGCATTTTCATCTCCCTTGCCGATAAGTGTTCCTTCGATAATTAACTGATTGCTGTTTCTGAACTTAAGCGTAGATCCTGCCTCAATTGTGAGTTTTGCTCCTTGCTTGATAGTCAAGGAATCAAGAATATAGGGAAGGTTGTCCCAGTTCTGCAAGGTTGCAGAAGTATTGCTCTTCAGTTCACGGATGGAAAGCTCTGTGACTGTCCTTTCCATATCGATGTAGGAATTATTCTCTAATATTGTGGCAAGAGCACCAGTGCTTTGCACTAACACAGGAACCGAGGATCCTTTGAATGTGGTTTTTGTGATACTTGCCTTGGACTCGTCAAAGAGGGTGACGGCGCTCTTCGCGCTCTGGAGGATTTCACTATTCCTGATCACAGGATTCGCAGTTCCTCCGATCAAGAGAGCTCCCTCACGCCAACCTCCAGAGGCAACACGCTGGCTTCCAGCATAACGAATACTCACATACTCCAGTGTTCCTCCTGCTTTGCCTTCATAGAGGATTCCTCCCCAGATACCTGCAGAGGGTACACTGTTCTTCCCGTCATTATTGGTATCAAAACCTACATCATCATAGTAGCTGGTGAAAATGACTGGGTGAGCATCTTGTCCCCTTGCATTCAGCATGCCTCGTACGATCATCTGGCTGTCTCGTGCGAACTTCAGTGACGTAAACCGCTCGATATCCAATATTGCTCCATCTTCAACTGTGAAGCTTCCTGAAAAGATATAGGGGAGGTTGTTCAGGTACCTGAGTGTGGTGTGAGAGTCCTTTTCAAGGACCTTTTCCTGAACCCGTATCCCATATTCACTCAGATTCAAGAATCTGTTCCCTGTCATGCTCTGTGGTATGGCAGTGAGGTTGTAGAGGTTCAAGGGAAGGGAAAGGTTGGTGAATGTGGTACTGGTGATGTTTGCCTTAGCTTGTTTCCCCAGACCGATACCACCTCCATTACCATTCGCAATTTCGCTGTCACTGATGGTGACCTGAGCGTTGTCGGTAGCGATGAGAGACTCTGTTCTCCATGCACCTTGTACCACATTTTGTTGTCCTGCACCAATGATACGGGTGCTCTGGAGTGTTGCGGTACTATCTCCTAGGAAGTATAGGCCTCCCCAAGATCCAGGTTCAGAGGAGTTCTCGCCAACAAAAACTACTTCAGAGCCAGGCTTGCCCTGTGTTTCCAGGTTTCCATTGACTTGCAGGAGACTTCCTGGGGCCATGCGGATTACTACTCCCTCCTCAATAACCAAGGAAGCACCACTTGCTACAGTTACTCCACCTTTCAGAAGGTATGGGCTGTTTTCTTTCGTAAGTACTCCGCTGATTGAGCCAGAGAGGAGATTCTTTGCTTCTTCGGATGTGTCCCTGAAAGGAGGCATCTCTCGTGCCGTGACCTCAGGATCCTCAGGATCTACAAAGGAAACAGTCGCTGTGTTGAAGGCTTCTTCAATCTCTCCGAATTGTACAGGGGTTGGCACAGGTACCGGTTCTGTTGCAGGGGGAGGGGCGAACTCTTCCCGGGCTCTTTGGAGCAGGAAGTCGGCCTTTGTACCGATATGTTTCTCGTCAAAGGCTCCAATGCCAACCAAGTATGACTCTCCTCCCACCAGTGTTGTGCTGAGACGATCAATAACCTCATCACCGACAATATTGAGAGCGAGTGGTTCCTCTTCATCCATACTGAACAATGCCATATAGAGAGAGATATCCGTATGGTCGAGATTGATGAATTCGTAGGTACCTGTGGTTGCTACTGGGATCTCGAATACGAAGGTCTCTGCAATGGTCCCTGAGAACGGTTTTTCTGGGTTCTCTATATAGATAGCACTGGGTTTTTCTTCAGTGGGGAGAGGATCCTCAAGGACTCGTCTGAGTTGGAATTGAGCTTTGCTGCCTTCACTTCCTCCCAAACCTCCTATTCCTACCAGATAGGTCTTTCCTCCTTCAAGGAAGTAGGTAAACCTGTCTTGTGGATTATCCCCGATTACATTCTCTATAAGAGCCTCATCTTGGCCAGCTTCCATGCTGAAAAGAGCCATATAGAGCAGAATCTCTGGGTGACTGAGATTGATGAAATCGTAGATCCCCGATTGAGCAACGGGAATTTCAAAGACCAAGTCATCAGTCACCGTGGCAGAGAACTGTTGCTCTGGGTTCGGAATATACATTGCAGGATTTTCCATCGGTTCCGGTACAGGTTGCTCTTCTACCGGTTTCATCAGGACAGGTTCAACACTCGTTGGACCTGAGACCTGTTTGAGTTGGAAATATCCATACCGGCCGAGCAGGTTGTCCGCCAAGGTGCCGATACCTACCAAGTAGGATTCTCCCTCTTCGAGATAGGCTGATACCCTATCCAGGGGTTTGTCCCCAATAATATTCTCAGCAATGATATCTTTCTTGTCGATATTTTTGCTGTAGAGACCCATGTAGAGGAGAATATCTGGGTGTTCCATGTTGATGAATTCATAGTACCCAGAACGGGTGATGGGTATTTCCAATATTAGTGGATCGGAAATTTTAACTGTGAAGACTTGTTCTGGACTTGATACAAACGCAATCCCTTGTTCATTGGTATAGTATTGTGGGAAAAGCGGTGTCTCCAGAATAGCAAGTACTGTCTCACATCCAGTTAGACTAACGACAAGCATGATGAACAGTGCAAGCAACAAAATTGGTTTTCGTTTTGTTCCCATGAGTTCTCCTCCAATTGTGATGATGGTTCAATGGTACCTTAGGAAGAGTCTCGAAAAAAGGAAAATTACGTTATATTGTCAAAGAAATAGGCAGAGCTTTCTGCTTTCTGCCTATGTGTATTCACTATGGAGAGATTAGTATAACAAATCGATTTCCCCGCTTACCGATGAAAGTCTTACTAGGTTGCTTGCCTCTCCTGTCTGTAAGCTGGCTTCATTTCCCGTTTTCCGTTCATCGTTGAACTCGATTGAACCACTGACCGTTGACGCTGTTACCTTGAGGTTTTCACTTGATCGAAGGTTGAGTTCAATTGCTCCACTGGTAGTCTTGGCCTCAACAGAGCTCCCTTCTGGAAGGCGAACTTCTCCCTCTATTCTGGAATTCACTGTCTTGAGGGTGGTCTTGGCCGCAGAAATCTGTTGGACCTCCACCGTACCGCTCGTTGATGAGAGCGTTACATCTCCATCAGAGGAGGCTTCTTTTCCAGAGATGTCTCCACTGATAGTACGCAGTTCCAGATTGTCAGATGCCCAGATCGTGAGAAAATCAACCTCGCCACTTACGCCAGAAACCTTCGTCAAGTTGGTTTTCATGGGGTGCATCAAGGTGATGTCCCCACTGGTGGAAGTGACTTCCAATCGTCCTAGGTCCTCACTTGGGAGTGTGATCACCAAGGGAGAAGGATTGTAGGAGAAGAAACGGATGAACCAACGTTTGATCGGGCTGACAGAAACTGTTACCAAGGAACCCTGTTTGGAAACCTTGAGCTGTTCATTGTCATGCTTTCCAAGAGAGATACTGGCTTGCCTTTCTCCCTCATCCACCTCAATGATAATATCATTGCTGATGGTAGATACCTTGAGGGAGTCTCCTTCCTGGAAGTCTATCTGCTGGTCCCTGCGTTGCTCGATCCCCCGCTTCTCCCATCCCTTATAGAGGGAGAAGGAGAGAGCGAGTATGAGCACCAGGATGATCAGGAAGATTTTGTTTGCGTTGGTGTCCTTCAGCATATCAGTTTCCTTGGTGGAATCGGTCGTCCCAGTCGCGTTCCTTGTTGAACATCTCACTTTCCATTTTTTCCACTTTGCGCTTGAGACGTTCATACTCAGCCTTCAGTTCCTCTTCACTCGAATCTGGTGCATCGTTTGAATAGATGGTCGAGTCATAAGAGCCTTCAGGATTCATTGGTATCATGAGCGCAGCAAGCAAGTAGATGAGTGCTCCTGGAAAGATGCCTGTTGCCAGTACCACAAGAAATACAATCAGGCGGACCGGGTCAGCGGGAAGGTCCCTCCACTCGGCAAGGCCGGTGCAAACCCCGAAAATTTTTCCCCGAGGGGATCTGTACAATCGTTTGGTAGCCATAGTAGTCATTCCTTTCATTCCTTATCTTCAAAGCCTTCAGATGAGTTTTTCCGGCTCTTTGTAATCGTCTCAAGGTTAGCAAGCCGCTCCTGCAGCTCATCAATCCCTTTTCTCAGTTCCGCCCGGTTGGTTCCTTGTCGCCACTCGGTAAAGCTGGCTTCTGAGGCAGTCCCTTTCTTACGTTTCCTGTACTTTGTGTCGCTATAGGTCCCTGGTGGGTAACCCATCTCCATTTCGCGCATCCGAAGGGCTGCCTCGATCTTCTTCTTTCTCAGGTTGTAACGATGATCAAGGGTGGATACGACTATAATGAAGGTAAAAATAACTGTTAAGATCCAAATTGCTTCCATGCCTTACCCCTTTGCTCACAGGCCGGCGCGTTTGCGCAATTCCTCGATCTCTGCATCGATGTCATCCATCTCCTCGAGGTCTCGGAATTTCTCGTCCAAGGTAGAGCCACTGCGGTTCAGGTCATTGTCAGCCTGCATACGGTCTATCTTCTCTTCCATATCATTGAAGCGATGGAGAGTGTTTCCCTCGCTTGCACGTCTCAGGGTTTCTTGGGCAGCTTGTTCTTCTCTGGCCCGTTTCGCCCGCTCAACCATCATCTGGTACTTCTGCTTCACGGTGGATAGCTTGTCCTCAATCTGGTTGATTTCACTCTTTGCGGTTTTGATTACCTCATCATAGGTGGTAAGTTCCTCTTTGAGGCGATCAAGTGTTGCTTTGGCCTGTTTCTTCTCAAGTAGTGCTTCCCGTGCCAAATCTTCGCGTCCCTTGCTTATAGCCAGTTCTGCTCGGCTCTGCCAGCGTTCTACTGCATTGAGCGCTTCTTTATAGGTACGGTCGGTCTTTGCCCTGCTGGCCATTTTTGCGGCGCAGGAACTCTTGAGTTCAATCAGGGTATCTTCCATCTCCTGCATCATCAACTTGATCATCTTTTCGGGATCTTCTGCCTTATCGAGCAGTGAGTTGATGTTTGCATTTACAATATCCAAGAATCTTGAAAAAACTCCCATAATTTCTCTCCTTAGGTAGTAGTACCACCTCTGTTTCTATAAGTCTAGTTGCACGATTCGTGCCAACTCCAATATATCTATGAAAAACTTGATAAATCACTATTTTAGCGAGGATTGAAGCTATACGGCTTTTCTTGTCTGCTGAGCTGTGCTACCCTGTTTTTGGCAAATCATACCAAGGATGGCAAAATTTACCAACAGAGGAGCACCGAATGGATTCCCCACAAGGCGGAGGATACAACCAGCAACCACTAGGAGAAAGCGAAGTTTTCCTGGATTTCCAGAGCAAGCTGAGCCGTGCAGCTACCGTGAATCGTTCTGTCCTTCTGGTAGGGGAGCGTGGCAGTGGCAAGGAGATTGCAGCAAGAAGATTGCACTTTCTCTCTCCCCGATGGCAGCAGAGCTTGGTAACCGTCAACTGTGCAGCTCTTCCTCCTTCCTTGATCGAGACCGAACTTTTCGGTTATGAGCAGGGAGCGTTCACCGGGGCCCAGAAGACCCGCAAGGGGCGATTTGAAGAGGCTGAGGGAGGTACGCTTTTCTTGGATGAGATCGGGCTCATCCCTCTAGAGGTACAAGAGAAGATCCTTCGTGTAGTGGAATATGGGACCTATGAACGGGTCGGATCTTCTGTCACCCATGAAGTGAATGTGAAGATCATCGGTGCTACCAATGCAGACCTTCCCACGCTCTGCAATGAAGGAAAGTTTAAGGAAGACCTTCTGGACCGACTCTCTTTTGAAGTCTTGTTTCTTCCTCCGCTTCGTGAGCGTGGAGAGGATATCCTGTTGCTTGCCTCATATTTTGCCTCAAAAATGGCTCTTGAGTGTGGCAGAAGCGAGATGCCGGTTTTCTCAGAGGAAGTGGAAGCTTCCCTGCAATCCTATCCCTGGCCTGGTAATGTGCGTGAATTGAAGAATGTGGTTGAGAGGGCTGTCTACCGTAGCGATACTCCAGAAATTGAACACCTCGATTTCAATCCATTTGATAATCCTTTCACGCAAAGAGAGATGGAGAGAGAGGAAGGCGTTGTCACACAAAAGCAAACACAACTGGACTTGTCGCAGTTTGGACAAGCTCGTATTGATCTCGATGTCTCTTACCTTGCAGAGGCCTTGAAGCAGGCGGGGGGCAATCAGAGAGAGGCAGCCAAGCTCTTGGGCCTTACCTACGACCAACTCAGGGGATTGTACAGGAAATATCAGGATCTGCTGTAATACACCATTTGATGGGCTGTTCATGCACCCTGTATATGCAAAGAGGGCTGCTTCTCTGTCTGATTTTCAGTCAGACTTGTAAAGCAGCCCTGAGGAAGAAATACAATCTATGTCATGAAAAAACTATCGTGAGGGGAGGATGAGGGCTGTGCCCAGGTAGGCGATTACCATCGGGATGAACCCCACAGAGAAAAGCAGGATGATTCCAACGATTCTCAAAAGGAGTACGGGAAGCCCTGACCACGTTGCCAGTCCCTGGAAAACTCCAAGAATCATACCTCTTCGCTCACGGTAGAGCGTCCTGTGGTAGTAGTCCATTACTTCTGCTCCTTCTCTTTCTTCTTGCTCATCGATGCCTTCAGCTGTTCCATCTCTGCATCAATCTCTTGCTCGCTTTCCATTCTGCTGAACTCATCGGCAGCACTGGTGGTACCATGGTAGCCGGCCATTTCTGCGTCTGCTTCCATGCGCTCAATCTTGCTCTCCAGTTCACTGAACTTGCGAGCCAAGTCAGTACTGTCACTGCTCTTCAGGGTTTCAGCAACCTGTTTCTTCTCCTTGGCGCTTCTTGCTCTCTGGACAAGGATCTGTTGCTTATCTTTCACTTCCTTGAGCTTGTCAGCGATCTGGGTGAGCTGGCTGCTCTGACTGGCAAGAATGGTCTGCAGGTTTGTTTCAAGCTCTTCGATACGCTTGATTCTTGCTTTTGCATTATTCTTTTCAATCAAGGCTTCACGGGCGAGATCTTCCCTGCCATTGGTGATAGCCAGCTTGGCGCGGTCATCCCAACGGAGAAGAGATTTCTCCAGTTCAGCTTTCTCACGCTCCAGACTTACCTGTTCAGCTTTTCTTGCTGCCATTGAAGAACGAGCCTTGCTCTGTGTTTCCTCAAGTTCTGTGATCATCAGGCTGATCATCTTTGCCGGATCTTCGAGTTTATCCAAAGCACTGTTTACGTGGGAATTGAAGATATCGGCGATTCTCTTGAACATCTGCATCATTGTCTCCTTTCGCCACTAGGTGGCTGTTGTTTGCGTTTGTTTGTACGAAGACTACTATGCATAAGGCGTGCCAACTTTGAAAATATGGGAATTATCCATAGAAAATCATCACATATTCGGTGTGTTGCCACCATGTTTGGTAAATTATGCCAACTCCTATGGCCAATACTACCATCCCCATTGGCTTGTAAGGGGTACTAAGAGCGTGTAGACTGCATCCATGAGTACCTTGTATATGGTGGCAACACCCATTGGAAACCTAGATGATATTACCTACAGGGCAGTTGAGACGCTTAAAGGTGTCGAGGTGATCGCCTGTGAAGACACCCGGCATACACAGCAACTGTTGACCCATTGGGGGATCAGCAAGCGTCTGATCGCCTGTCATGCACACAATGAGACCAACTCTGCAAAAGGCATCGTAGGCTTATTGGCGGAAGGCAAGGATGTTGCCTTTGTCAGTGATGCGGGCACCCCGGGTATCAGTGACCCGGGAGCGCGTGTGGTCAGTACTGTTCGCCAGGCTGGCTTTCCTGTTGTCCCTATTCCTGGTGTCTCTGCACAATCAGCTCTTGTCAGTGTGGCCGGGTATGTAGGCAAAACATTCACCTTTGAAGGATTTCTCAGTCCAAAGAAGGGACGAAGAAAGAAACGTCTGGAGGAGTTGCTCAGCCGTGATGAGGCGTTCATCATCTATGAGTCACCCTTCAGAATTCTCAAAACCCTTGCCGAGCTGGCTGAGCTTGATGGGGCGCGTCAGATTGTATTGGGAAGGGAGATGACCAAGAAGTTTGAGGAGTTCTTGCAAGGAACTGCCTCCCAGGTGATGGAAATACTTGGTGCAAAGCCTTCGATCAAGGGAGAGTTCGCCTTGTTGGTTGCACCCTCCCAGGCACAGGAACGTGATGATCACACTGAAGAAGCTTAGGAGCCTGAAAAGTCGGACTTGTGTAAGAAAATGCGCAAGCCTGTTTCATCAGTTGTCCCAGGAGATGGACACCTCGTATCTGTATGGACTGCTCACGCTCTCTGAAGAGCAGCAGTTTTCTGAGGTGTTGGATGAAGAACAAAGAAAGCAGTTGCGTTCGCTGATAAGAAGAGTCCCCTTGGTCCAAGGAAGAGATTTGGCAATCCTTCTCGAGGATATCCACTATTTTCTCCTTGATGTCTTGGGAAGTGACCCCTCCGATTGGGACCTCACCGATGATCAGGGGGCGCTTGATGCGTCAGCTCGCCTCATCCTTCCCCATATCCTGGTGCTCGACCGCCTTCGTTCTCCTTATAATATTGGATCAATATTCCGTAGTGCAGACTCCTTTGGAGTGCAGAAAATCTATTTGATCGAAGGGTGTGCAAGGCTCGACCATCCGCGTACCAGAAAGACCAGCAGGGGATGTATCGATACAGTGGACCATGAGGTCCTGCCTGAGGGAGTAGTGCTGCAACGGATACAATCTCTTCCCCTCTTTGCTTTGGAGACAGGAGGTAGGGAACTCTCCCAGTTTCCCTTTCCGAGGGAAGGGGTAGGGATTATCGGTGGGGAGGAGCTGGGTGTCAGTCCCTCCTTGCTGAAGGCAAGTGAAGCCTCCCTTGGCCGGTTGACCCTCCCGATGGGTGGAACCAAGGGTTCCCTGAATGTAGCGGTAGCCACAGGGATTATGCTCTGCAGTTGGTACCAGAGAGCTAACCCCGGTTGGATGTAACTGCTACATACATTCGTTTCAGCTTATCTTCAATATCGAAGTTGAAATTCCCTGCACTCCAGTTGCCCTTTGCATTGCGAACGCCGACACTCCTTCCGGTGAGTATCTGCATCGCTTCATCTATGGTGCTGACCGGATAAATGAAGAATTGCTTCTCCTTGATGGCGTTCAGTACCTCATAAGGAAGGATAAGATTGCGGACATTCTGCTTTGGAATGATGACTCCCTGTTTTCCGGTGAGTCCTGTTGCCAAACAAGTACGGAAGAATCCCTCAATCTTTTCGTTGATGCCTCCAACCGGCTGGATCAAGCCCATTTGATTGACCGATCCTGTCACTGCGATATCCTGGCGGACAGGCAGGTCCCCGATTGCAGAGAGCAGTGCAAGCAGTTCGCTGGAGGAAGCACTATCTCCATCAACCTCTGCATAGGATTGCTCAAAGGCAATACCGGCGTAAATGGAGAGTGGGAACGTGCGGGCATAATGTTTGCGTAGGTATCCCTCCAGGATAAGGAGGCCCTTGTCATGAATTTCCCCACTGAGTCCGGCTTCATGTTCAATATTAACAATGCCTTCATTTCCTGGACTGGCCGTGCAGGATATGACGGTAGGGGTTCCAAAGGAAGCACTGCCACGGTCCATGACAGCCAAGCCGTTGACTACCCCGACTTTTGTGCCGGAGAGGCTGATGATCATATCACCACTGAGAATCTCTTCATTGATTTTACTTTCACTGATGCCATTGATATATCCACGCTCCTCATTTACACGGAGAATGAGCTCACCGTCGATGGATGCCTGGTTATGGTGCTTCGCCCACCAGTGAGCTTCCTCAATGACGTCATACAGTGATGAGAAGTGAGTCGTCAGATGGGTGCGGGACTCCACATACCAGCAGGAGTACCGAAGCAACTGTCCAAAGGCGCTATCTTCAAGAGGGATCATGTGATGGTTCTTTGCATAGGCATCCAAAGCCCAGATGCTCTGGGCAATTGCCTCCTTGGAGAGTTCCATCGAATAATCAAATTGTGCGCAGATCTTGAAGAGCGTCAGGAATCGCTCGTCCTCATCACAGAGCATGTCATAGACCTCTTCGCTCCCGATCAGAATGACCTTGATCGGGAGAGGGACCACCTGGGGCCTGATCATCTTGCTTTTCAGTTCCCCCTTGGTTACAAGCCCCGCTTCATAAGCCAAGGCGTTTGCATCGAGATACCGTTTGAGTGCTTCCCACAGGCCACTCTCGCCAAGGAGCTTTTCAGCCTCTATGACGATGAATCCACCTGCTGCCTCAAGCAGAGATCCTGCATGCAGACTGAGATGGGGTATTTTCTCATCTGAGTCGACTGAGCCAAAAAGGTTGTCGAAGGTAGGATAGGACTCAATAATCAGGGGCCGTTGTCTCGTCTGTGCATGATTGACCAGCAGGTTGGCTTGGTACTTCCGTGCTATCGGGGCACTCTTGAGCATCTCTGCATCAAGGTGCTGGATATGGATAGCTTCTCGGGCAAGATCCGCCTTGAGATGGGCAAAGTATGTGGAGAGTTGCCGATTTTCAGGGAACTGTTGTTCCAGTTGGTCCACAAGGCGTTCTGCTTTCTCGAGAAAGTGGTCGCTGTCTTGGGTAAGGGAGAGCAGGTCCTGATTGAATGCACTGCATGCATCACAGAATCGTTCTCCTTCCCCTGGGTGGAATGTGAGGGCAGAGGGGCTGTCTGGCTGTTTGAAATTACACACATAGACAATGTCCCTAATTGCATCGATATTGTTTCTCTGGTGATCGGCACAGTAACGTACAGCCTCATGTCTCCCGCTCGTGGCTTCTCCGCTTACAAAGATGTTGTATCCACATTTCTGTAGGCTGAGTCCAATCTCCAGGCTACGAAGCGCCCTTGGCTGGCCGACGATATGTTCGTTGCTGCCCAAGGCTCGGCATTCACTGATAAGCAAGGGATCAAAATCGAAGGAAGCTTCTTCATAGGTGAGCGGATGAACCCGCTTTTTGGTATCGGTCATGAAGGAACTATAGGTGGTGGAACAAAAGGTGTCAACTCTATATACTAGGCTCATGAAACGAAGCAAACTTGTTACCTATCTTGATACATATCTGGGACTTGGTTCTTTTGAGGGTTTGGACCGATCCCTCAACGGTTTGGTTGTGGGAGGAGTGGATAAAGAGGTCCGTAAGGTGGCTTTCGCCGTTGATGCCTGCCAAGCTACCTTTGAGAAAGCCATAGCAGAGGGTGCTGATCTGCTTATTGTTCACCATGGGCTCTACTGGGGAACCCCTCTGCCAATTACGGGATCACACCGTACGCGTATCAGTACGTTGCTGAAAGGGAATCTGGATCTGTATGTGGCACATCTACCCCTCGATGCACACCCGGAAGTGGGAAACAATGTGGTCATGGCTGGAACGCTGGGTTTGCAGGACATTGAGCCCTTTGCCCCCTATAAAGGTACCCTGTTGGGGTATAAGGGTGTGCTCAAGGAAGGGAGGGACACCAAGTGGATTGCTGAACAGCTTGGGTTTGAGAATCCAGTGGTGCTTCCATTCGGTAAGGATTCCATTACAACGGTGGGTATTGTCAGTGGAGGCGCAAGCAGTGATGTCTATACGGCTCTCGCTGATGGACTGGACTGTTTCATCACTGGGGAAGTGGAACATCAAATTTACCATGATGCACAGGAATCTGGTATCACGGTCATTGGTGGAGGACACTACCAAACGGAAATTTTCGGGGTGCAGGCTCTCTCAGAACATATAAGGGATACGTTCGACCTTGAGGTTTGTTTTATTGCCAACCCCACTGGCTTATAGTATAGTCAACACCATGGCACAGAAAGATACCAGCAGATTCATCCCGCTCATGCTCACCGTTCTTATTATTATCTCGGATCAGATCAGCAAGGCATGGGTGGTCGCTACCATCCCAGAGAACACGATAGGGTTTCGCTATCTTGGTGATTTCCTTGCGATTGTACATGTACGTAATACTGCTATTGCTTTCAGTATGGGGGATGGGCTCCCAGTCGCTGTAAAGTTGCTGTTCTTCATCATCGTGCCAGTGATTTTGGTTATAGCGGTATGTATAGTATACTTTTCACGGAAGATTCATCTTTCCGTTTTTCAGAGGTGGGTGCTTGCACTCTTCTTGGGTGGCGGAACGGGGAATTTGATCGACCGAATTTTTAGGGGTTTTCGGGTAGTGGATTTTATCAGCGTAAAGGTCTATGGATTCCTTGGGTTTGAGCGATGGCCAACCTGGAACATTGCTGACGCTTCACTGGTTGTCAGTGGAATCCTCCTTGCCGCTAGTCTGCTCCTTGAAAGCTCTGAAACGAAGGAAGATAACAATGTCTAAGAAAATGAACACCGTTTGGTTTATGTTGGCAGCAACCGTACTGAACATTGTACTGATGATGGTTCTTTTCATCATCTGCTTTGTACTCATCACCCGCTTTGTCGACCCGGGCAGTTCCCTGATTCCTCTCTGGTTGGGTCTTACCTTCCTGGTGAGTATAGGAGGGAGTTTCTGGGTGTATTCAAGAATCATCAAGTGGATGAACAACAAGTTCAATCTGGAGGATAACCTCAGCCCACTTTTCAATAGAAAGAGAAAGCCAAAGCGCAGAGAGGACTGAGACCATGAACCAGTCCCTCTCCACGTTCTCAAGAATATCTTGGTACCCATTCAGTGATGAACCGGTCATCAGGAGCCGCTGGTACATGCCGAGGCTCTGTGACCCATTCTTCTTGTTTCCGGAAGAAAGCCCTGATGGGAAATGGCATCTTTTTGGTCATACCTGGGTGGGGATTGAACACTTCATCAGTGAGAATGGGATCAGCTGGGAACCAAGGAAGATGGTTGCCTTGCGGGGACACTCTCCCTCAATATACCAAGAGAATGGGGTGTATTACCTTATCTACGAAAAACATAATGCCTCCTTACCGAACCTGAAGAAGGGTAGGCTGAAACGAAGAGAACAAGAGAAAGTACGGTATAGCCGATTTGAAATGTGCTCCTCCTCTGACTTGATTCTTTTCAGCGAGCCAAAGATCATCTTGGATAGCAGAGATGTTCCTTTCTCCTCAGATGGATTGAAGAAGCCGCGGATCTCACGACCGCAGATTATCAAGAACGGAGTGGGGTATCGGCTGTACTTTGGCGCTTCCCATCTTTTGCTTCCTGATACCAAACAGAAAACCAGTCGCCATTTTGCCCTTGCAATCTCTTCAACCATTGAGGGGCCGTATGCTCTCGCGAACGAGGGAGAACCACTGCTCTCCCCGGAAGCGGATGATTCCTATCGGAGCATGGCAGTAGGAAGCATCAAGGTATTTCGTGCAGAGGACGGATATATCGGCTTTGAGTGTGCAATGTATTGGGACAAGAAGCAGGCAAAGACGGCTTCGGTGCTGATACAACTGGAAAGCAGCGATGGGGTGACTTTCAGGCCGTCCTATCGCTCACCGCTTCTGGTCCCTCCCCAGATGGGTTGGGCCAGCCGGTACATTGTCAGCTGTGATGTACACTACAAGAAAGAAGAGGCCTGCTGGTATTGCTACTACAGTGCCAATTCCAAGCATGGCTATTATCCTGTTAGGGAGTCCATCGGTTTGCTCTTGGGGAAGGACCCTTCCTTGCGGAAGGTCTTTATCTAAGGTCTTCCCGCTTCTTCCACCTTGTGGAACCAGCCCAAACGACGGTCTCACTCCCGTCTTCCTCTTTCCTGATAATCCTATGGTGCAACAGGGGGGTATCCTTCTGCAATGCATCAGGATCCTTGCTCTCGGTGTATACGACAACAACATCCTCAAGAAAGGTCTGTCGGAGATACGATACGTCCACCTCCGTGGCCTTGCAACGGTTTCGGAAGGCGGAGGGAAGGCTCTCCAGGGCCCAAGTGAGATAGGATATGTTGTTCACATGCAGATTTCGGTCAGTATCAAGATAGGTGATCTTGGGGGTATGGACAGTCAATTGATGAAGAGGCTCATCTTCCCCATGACGATTGTTCTCAAGACGCATATCCACTGAGTGTTCTGTATCTTCAGCAGGGGGAAGCCCTATGCGTAGGGACATGTCCTTGGGCCTGCACGGTCTGCCTCGTTCCAGATCGAGGATTGCCCAAAAGGTCTTGGTAATAAACAGCAGGTTCCCCTCTGCATCGAATGCCCTGACAACACGGGGAAGATGCAGCCTGATCGGATCCTGTGCCCAGGTTTCCACCTTCAGTACTTCGGGCCAACGAGTATAGCGGAACACTTCCATCTGACTGCGGGTAATCACCCAGGTCTTGCCCTCTTTATGCATCTCAGGAATCGAGCACCCCCTGCTTGCTGCATGGGTCCCGGCTGCTTCCTGTACTACCTGGAAATAGAAGGCAAGACGAGCATCTGTGAAACAATCGGTCTCATAGCTGTACGTGGCGAAGGAGCTATGTGCCACGTTTCGTTCATCAATCGTAATCAGTTCATCATACATCTGTTAGGTCCTTGTCTTGGGTGTTTCGATAGAAGCGTAGGGTACTTCTTCCATATTTACGCTCATCATAACAAACCAAGGAACCTACCGTCTCTGGCCACTGTTTCTTCTCTTCGGATGGGTAGTGAATGATGAACAAGCCTCCAGGGGTAAGGAGCTTCTGCTTATCAACAGCCTTTGCCAGATCGACCTTGCCCTGCATGGGAAAAGGAGGATCTGCATACACAATGTCATACTGCATTTTCGCGGTAGGAATGAAACGTCGTACATCGGCCATGAAGAGCTTGATTTCGCTCTCTACCATGCTGATGTTATCCATGATGGTGGCCTTTTTTTGTCGGTCTTTCTCGACCAGGTGTACCAGTCTTGCACCCCGGCTTGCAGCCTCGATTCCAACGCAACCACTTCCGGTGAATAAATCCAGCCAAGTTTTCTCTTCCAGACTTCCCAGAATGGAGAAGAGAGACTCTCTCATCATATCCATGGCTGGTCTTATGACCCCTGGTGGACATGCGACTGTCCTTCCCCGATAAATTCCTCCGGTAATTCTCATATTCTGTGCCTCATGGGACTGATGATAGGTAATTGTGGTGAAATGTGCAAGTTACGCCTCACTTCCTTCAGCGCTGAAGGGAGGAGCATGGAGAAGCACTTCCCTGATCACCGTGAGAGAGGGGGCCAAGAATCCTGGGTCGGTGGCAAGGATCTGGTCAGCTTCTTCTCGTGCTATCTCGATAAGGGGGAGGTCCTCCGTCAGGGATGCGTAGGAGAGCTTAAGGTACCCGGACTGCTTGGTTCCTGTCAATTCTCCGGGACCCCTGATCAAGAGGTCTTGCTCTGCTATGTAGAAGCCGTCGTTCGATTCCTTCATTACCTTGAGCCGTTGTTTTGCTTCATCGGTCAACTCATTTGAGAAAACGAGAAAACAGTAGGATTGCAACTGGGAACGGCCAACCCTTCCCCTGAGCTGGTGAAGGGCAGAGAGCCCGAATCGCTCGGCATGTTCAATGATCATGCAGGTTGCATTGGGTATGTCGATTCCGACCTCAACAACACTGGTGGAGACCAGATACCCAAGCTTTCCGGCTTGGTAGTCCTTGAGTATGGTGACTTTCTGTTCCTCGTCCAGTTTGCTGTGGATCAGGGCTGAGGGAACATCGGGGTACGCTTGCTTGAGAAAATCATACATGGAAATGACATCCCTTAGGTCACTCTGCCCACTGTCATCAATTCTCGGGTAAACGAAGTATGCCTGATGGCCACGTTTGAACTCGACCCCTACCGATGCATACATCCTCCTCCTGCTCTGTTCATTGACCAGGTGGGTGATCACCGGCTTCCTTCCTGGTGGCATGGTTCTTAAGGTGGAAACATTGAGATTCCCGAATACGGTAAGGGAGAGAGTACGGGGAATAGGGGTGGCTGTCATCAGCAACACATCAGGAACCGTGCCTTTCTGGGTTAACGCAAGTCGTTGTTCCACCCCGAATCTGTGCTGCTCATCGATGATTACATAGGCCAGGTTCTTGAAACTGACCTCGGCAGAGAAGAGCGCATGGGTTCCGATGATGATATCTACCTCTCCTTCTGCAATTGCCCTGAGCAGTAGTCGCCTTTCCTTGCTCTTTACTGAACCGGTGAGGAATGCCAGCCGGATACCCATCTCTCCAAGCAGGCTTGCTGCTGACTCTGCATGCTGACGAGCCAACAACTCTGTGGGAGCCATAAACGCTACCTGCGCTCCATGGGAGAGCACATGCAGGGCACTGATCCAGGCAACTAGGGTTTTTCCACTGCCCACATCTCCTTGGAGCAGCCGGTTCATTGGCAGCTCCCCATCAAGATCTTCCCTGATCTCCTTCAAGCTGGTCATCTGGTCTTTAGTTAGACTGAAGGGAAGTTTCTCCATGAAGTGTAGTTCAAGCTTGGTAGGGATGCCCTGGCTTTGGTTGACGAGCCGTTGTTGCAGACCTTTATGCCTGCGTGCTATCAGCTGAAGGTAGAAGAGTTCTGTCAATGCAAGGGTTCTTCGTGCCTGCTTCAGGAGTTCAATTGTTGGAGGGAAATGATAGCTACGAATTGCCTCATCAGTGGAGAGCAGCTGATATTTCTCCACCATTGTTTCAGGCAATTCCTCTTGGAAGTGGTGTATGCTTCTCAGAATCTCCTGTACATTCTTCCTGATCAGACGTTGGCTCAAGGAGCCTCTCAGTGGATAAATGGGAAGTATCTTGCCGAACTGCCCTGGAAAGTCTCCATCCTCGGTTGCTGGGTAGAGTTCGAACTGGGAGCACTGTAGCTCCCCGTGATGCCAGCTCACATTTCCATAGAGGTAATAGATTTTCCCGATTCTAATCGTCTTCTCCAGAAAATTCCGACCAAAACAGAGCAAGCTCAAACGACCATCACCTTGGCCGGATACATCCCGTACAATAATTTTGAGGGTCCGCTTCTTGCCACTCCTCAGCCCAAAGTATGAGTGGGAGAGTACTTCAACCAGGGTGTTTGCCATCTGGTTGTCCTGGATGCTTCCCAAGGGTTCTACGCGGCTTCTATCTTCCCAAGTTCTTGGAGAGAGCAACAAGAGGTCGCTGAAGGAGGTAATCCCCAGTTCAGCGTAGGAGGTCTTTGCAGCAGGTCCCACTCCACTCAAGGTGGTGATGGGCTGTTGCAGGTTCCTCAAATACTCCATGGCTTAGAAGGAGAGATTCCCAAAGAAGTTCACAAGGAACCTGATTGCAAAGGATGCAGCAATATTGAGGACGATGAAGAAAACCAGGGCTGTGGTGACAAGCTGACGGTCGTTGATCGTGCGCTTTGGGTAGAACAATCTCTGTATCCAGTTCAGGACACCACCGATCAGGGAGTCCAGCATGGTGATGTAACTGATGGTTTTTGCACTACGTTTGTAGCAGAAAAAGAGACGGAAGCCCAAGAGGATGATCAAGAACCAGAAAATGGGACTGAGTAGGTACGACCAGAGTGTCTGGATGATCAACGCAACAACCATACCAATGGTAATGGTTCCATATGCACCGTAAAAGCGGAGCATTGACTGCACTACAGATAGGACTGCCAAGGCAACCAGTGGGGTAAGGTCGATATGACTGCGCCTAAGGCTGGATATTCCCCTAAACCATGAGAGATAGGGGTCAACTACCTTTCCGATATAGTAGGCAAGCGGGTTTTCCTGTGTCTGTCCAGGTACCCTGATCCAGGTAAGGATGATCCTGAGCCAGATCAGCAAGGAGTAGAATGAGAGCAGGGTTGCAGCAATCGAGGCAATGCTCATCAAGATATTTCCCCCGCCTGCTGTACTCATGCCGCTTTCATAATAGGTTTGGTTCATCGCGTTCCTCCACCTTAGTAAGATACCGAACTTTTTAGCGTTAGTCGAACCAAATATGCAAGATAGCAGGATTTTCCTTGGTTGCTTCCACCAATTCATCACAGTAGCGCACGCTGAACTCTCTTCCACAGACAACGCTGAGGGGAGACTCTTGTCCCTCCTCCTTGAAGTGGAGCAGGAGAGAACAGGACCCGCCATAGGAGAGACAGAGGTCCCTGAGCTGTGTGATGTGTTCATTGTTGCAGAAGGATTTTTCCAGTTCAATATGGCATCTGCTTACTGCCACAGGGGCAAGCTGGTTAGGGTCAACGAGGATCTGCTCGATAAGATAGGAAATCTTGTCATTGCCTCGGGAGTTATCGAACTTCCCTACAAATCCATAGATTCCATCCACTTTAAGAATGTCCCGATACTGTTCATAGGTCTTTGGGAAGAGTGTTGCATCGAAGGTCGCATTCTTGTCGGTGAGCTGCAAAAAGCCCATCACACTGCCCTTTTGGGTGGTGAATGGCCTGATTCCTGTGACCATGGCTATGATGTTGACCGGACGGCCAAAGGGGACCTGTTCCAATTTTGCGGTATTGACAGTCACCCGCTGTGCAATTGCCTGGTTGAATGCATCCAGTGGGTGCCCAGAGATATAGAACCCGAGCAGTCCTTTTTCCATCTCCAATTTTTCAGGTAGGTTCCAGTCAGGCATCTCACGCATGGAAAACGTCTCCATGGCTGCTTCTGTCTCCTCATCGAAGAGAGAAATCTGCCCGAATGCGGTTGCTTCTTTTCGTTTCTGTACATAGGTGATGGCATCACTGAGATTCTCAAGCAGGGTGGGGCGGTTGGTCCCCAGTGTGTCAAATGCCCCTGCCTTGATCAGTGACTCCAGGAGTTTGGTATTCATCGCCTTGGTTTCCAAGCGGGTAAGGAAGTCAAGCAAGTCCTTGTAGGGTCCGCTCTCTTCCCTCTCCCTTACGATAAGTTCAACGATTCCTTCCCCCACATTCTTGATACCTGCGAGTCCATACACAATCTTTCCCTCAACAACAGAGAAATGTTTGTCGGAGTAGTTGATCGATGGAGGGAGGATATCCAGCCCATTGTCTTTTGCAACTTGTAAGTACTCACTGAACTTATCTGGACTTCCCATCTCATTGGTGAGGTTGGCAGCCCAGAATTCAGCAGGGTAGTTCGCTTTCAGGTATGCTGTCTGGTAGGCCACCACCGAGTAGGCAACCGCATGGCTCTTATTGAATCCATAGCCTGCAAAGGGTTCCAGCATCTCAAAGATCTCAATGGCATGTTGCTCCGTTCTTCCAAGTGCCTTTGCCCCTGCAATGAACTTTACCTTCTCCTTTTCCAAGGCAGCAACTTTCTTCTTACCCATGATACGCCTGAGAATATCTGCGTTGCCGAGAGAGTACCCAGCGATAATCTGGGCCACCTTCATTACCTGTTCCTGGTAGACGATGACACCGTAGGTGGTTTTCAGTTCCTCTTCCAGTTCAGGGTTCGCATAGGTAATAGGTTGTTTGCCGAGTTTGCAGTTGATGAACTGCGGGATATAGGCCATTGGGCCAGGACGGTAGAGTGCATTCAAGGCAACCAGGTCCTCTATATCGTTGGGTTTTGCTTCCTTGAGGATGTTCTGCATTCCTTGGCTTTCAAACTGGAATACTGCGTTGCTCTCACCTCTACCAAGCATGGCAAAGGTCTTCTCGTCTTGTTCGTCGATCTCACCTGCATTGAAGGAGGGATCCTTTTTCTTGATCAAGTCTTCGGTATGTTTAACCAAAGTGAGGGTCTTGAGTCCCAGGAAGTCCATCTTTACCAACCCACACTCCTCAATGAGGTCCATTGAGTACTGGGTGGAGATTGCTCCGGTCTTCGCGTCACGGTAGAGGGGGACATAGTTGAGCAGGTTCTCCTTGCCTATGACTACCCCTGCCGCATGGGTGGATGTATGTCGGTTCAGACCCTCAAGACGGCGTGCTGCATCGAAGAGTTCAGCATAGACCCCTCCCTTCTTTTCCAGCTCTACCAGATCGTTGTTCTGCTCGAAGGCTTTTGTCAAATTCATCTTCGGGTCATCGGGAATGAGTTTGCAGATATTGTTCGATTCCTCGAAAGGAATATCCAGTACCCTGGCAACATCCTTCACTACAGCCTTTGCTTTCAAGGTACCGAAAGTGGCAATCTGGGCAACTCGTTCGGTTCCGTAGTGCTCGGTGACATAATTGATGACTTCCTGCCTTCTCTCGTAGCAGAAGTCAATATCGAAGTCCGGCATACTTACTCGTTCCGGGTTGAGGAATCGTTCAAACAGTAGGTTGTATTTGATTGGATCAACATCGGTTATTCCCAGTGAGTAAGCTACAAGGGAACCTGCACCGGAGCCTCGTCCTGGGCCTACTGGGATGTCATGGTTCTTTGCCCACTGGATGTAGTCCATGACGATAAGGAAATACCCTTCGAACTGCATCTTGGTGATGATATCGAGTTCGTAATCAAGACGTTTTTGTAGCTCCTCGGTGATGGTCTCATAGTGTGATCTCAAACCTTCGTTGGAGAGGTGGCGAAGATAGTCGGCTGTATCACTGAACTCGGGTGGAACTTCGAAGTTTGGAAGCAGGGGCCCGGGAAAGTGGATCTCCAGATTGCACCGCTCTGCAATCTTGAGTGTATTCTCGATTGCCTCAGGACACCAACTGAAGAGCTCACTCATCTCCTGCTCGCTCTTCATGTAGAATTCCTGGTTGGGGAAACGCATCCGGTTCGGGTCATTCTTCTTGGAGTTTGTGCCAACACAGAGCAGGAGATCCTGAGCGTTTGCATCACTCTTTTCGATGTAGTGGATGTCATTGGTGCAAACCAAGGGGATACCTGTCTCATCACTGATCTGTTTCAGCAATGGATTGGTTTTCTTCTGTTCAGGTAGTCCGTGGTCCTGCATTTCCAGGTAGTATCGTCCATCATCGAAGACTGAGGCAAACCACTGTGCCCTCTCTTTAGCCAAGTCATACTGGTCGTTGAGCAGATGTTGCAGAATCTCACCGCCAAGGCAGGCTGAGAGGCAAATCAAGCCTTCATTATGCTTGATGAGCAACTCGTCATCGATTCTGGGTTTGAAGTAAAACCCTTCAGTATAGGAAATCGAGTTGAGTTCCATCAGGTTATGGTATCCCTTCTCATTCATTGCAAGAAGAATGAGGTGGTACTGGTTGGGCTTTTTCCCTCCTGGAAGAGGACGCTCGGTATGATCCTTTGGATTACTGTAGAACTCACACCCTATGATGGGGTTGATCCCTGCCTCCTTTGCAGCGTAATAGAATCGCAGGGCTCCGAACATGTTCCCATGATCAGTGATGGCCAGGCTCTTCATTCCCAGCTCTTTGGCTTTTGCCATATAGCGGGGGATCGGGGCTGCTCCATCGAGCAGGGAAAAATCGGTATGATTGTGCAGGTGGATGAAGGTACTCTGCATCTCGGTGGACACTATTTCAGACTCAGCCATGTACATATGCTCCAAGCATTAGGAGGAGAGCGTCTGGGCGTTGAGTTCATGCAAGAAGGATTCAAAGATTCTCCTGGCACGTTCAAGCTGTAGTTCGCTTATCGCTCCATGCATTTTTCTTAATTCAGATACCAGCTCATAGGAGAGCGTATTGACCCGTTCTGGATGAATCGGGAGGGTCTGCCCCGACAATTTCGAAACAAGATCCTTGCTGATATGATAGGCCTTGTTTGGGAAGGTCGTGCAAAACTGTACCTTGGAAATGGTATTTTGTGCACGGGTTGCTTGAAAAGCAACTATAACACATTCGTCAGTATTCCGGATAGGGTCTTCAACGATAATGAACCGTTGGAAATCGCCATATTCGAGCCCGATGCGAATTCTTGTCAACAGGGCTTTCTGTGGGCCGAGCAACAGTTTCCCATCTTTGTCGTAGAGCTTGGCAATCGGGATCCAGTGGGTTGTTGCCTTTCCCCCCTGGTAGTATTTTATCTCGGCGTTTGCGTCGAGAATGGCCAGAGTCGTTGACAACCCGAAGCGAATATCGGGGACACAGAGGCTCCCTCCTATGGTGGTCTGCCTTCTCACAATCTGGGAGGCTTGGCTTTGCAGGGTTTTCTGGAGAATCTCAGGGAGGACCAGCTTTCCTGCATACAGCAACTGGCTTGCGGTGACCATTGCCCCTATTTCAACAAAACGATCATTCCTGGTAATTCGTTTCAGCTCCTCCAACTCTCCTAGATTGATGATGCCATCCTTGATCTCGCTTGGATAGTAATCCTTCTGGCTCATCAGATACGTACCGCCACCCCAGATGACAGCTTGGGGATAGCGATGGGCTATGGTTGCAAATTCGCTCAATGTCTTGGGGGTATGGATGACAGGAGACCTAATGCCTTCGTACACGTTTACGCCTCCTATAGGTGAGGGCTATCTCAACAATCTGCAGTAATTCAGCCATATCCATGCACTGGCATGTATTCAGACTGAGTTCTTGGATTATTGCTTCCTTGTCCAAGGGAACCTCATCATTTTGGCCTCCTGCAAGTGGAAGGTTGTTCCTCCCAAATGTACGGTTGCGTGTGTTATTGGTCATCTCTTGCAGGATGGATTCAATGATCAGTGTCTTGGACGCATAACAATTGGGACATGGTGTGTTCCCAGTGGCCTTGTAGGCCCGCTCAATGTCTCGGTAGAGGCGTGTTTTCTGGTAGCTGTCAAAGGTCTTGACTGTCGCCTCCCTGAGACGGAATGCCGGGATAACGCAGGAGAGTGTTGCCTCGTCATTGAGAAGGACAATACAGTTTCCGCAGGCTTTTCCTCTGCAGTGGCTGTTGATGCTGGTTATCCCTACATCCTCCATAAGAATGAGTGAGAGTGGCTTGTTTGAGTTGACCGAGAGGGAAAGGGCCTTTCCGTCTATGGTGCATTCTATCTTCATACATTACCTCTGAGTGCCCCAAGTAGGGTCTCTCCATCTACGGGGATTTTCCCAACCGGATAACCAAGTGCTTGTTCAAGGGCTGAGATAAATGCGCTGGTGATTACCCCTTTCAAAGCACTAGTGATTGAAGAAGAGATCTGTTGGCCTTCATCTTTTATGGTGATTTCAATATTGAATGTATCGCTATGGCTCAAGAGTGCTCCAGCCTCCCTGAGTGTTGTAACAATTGTATGGCGAATCTTGCTTCTGAGGCTCTGTTCATCGAACACCCTGGAGAGTGACACAGCACACCACACTCTTCTTACCAAAGGTTGCAAGGTGACTGAGTCAATCTCCAATTCCAAGGCAGTTGCCACCCAGCTATTGCTGAGAAACATGGATCCTTTCATGCCTGGTTGTTTCGGAGAGAGCACACTTTCACAGATAGGAAGGGGCTGGACAAATCGTTTCTCCTTGATCTGATTACAAGCTTTCTGAATCTGTTGCGGCATTCTTCCACTATTTGCGGTCAGTACAGAAGGCCCGCTGTCAAGCATTTCTTTTTGTTCCTCTACAAAGGTGATGTCACTTTTTGAAACCTGTAGTTCTTCACTGATGATCTGTCTCCAGATCTCGGCGCTTGACCCGATGGTATAGAAAGAGGTATTCACTTCGACCTTGTTGTTTGGGTTGAGGGTGATCTGTACAGGTTGTTGTGGTAGGGAACGGCATTCGCTGCTGAATCCGCTTATCCCAGCTCCACAGGCGAGCGCAACCCCCCTGCTATAGTTGAAGAAGGTCGAGAGTTTGACACGCATCTGGGCCTGCATCTCATAGGCAGCGTTTTTTCTCTGGAAGTCGCTGGAGTCGCTGACTGTGGTAATGAGTTCCTTGAGCTTTGCATATTTGTCTGAACGAATGACCTGGCTGTGTGAGGAACTCTCCGAAGCAAATTTCAACCTCCAAGAGAGGGGATTGTACCCACTGAGTTTTGCCAAAGCGCTATAGTGTGCCTCTGTTGAGCAGAGTGCATCACAATAACCCAGGTCACCAAAGAAATGGGCTGGTCTTTTTCGAGAGGTGTTGAATGTAATGGAAATGTTCAGCGACATCAGGCTATAGAGCGGTACCAAGCCCGCGATCAGTTGATTGGCCATCTCATCACTGAACAGCGAAACACTCCCTTGATCGACTTCTACCTCGATTGATTCAGCTTGGGCTCGACCGTCGCTGAAGAACCAGGTTTTTCGTTTGATGGTGAGGTCGGGGCGGATGCTCTCTGCGTTGATGAGCATCTCGACCGGGCAGTTGCCTTTCAGGCAGGCAATGGAAGCAATGGCACACATGGTGCTCGGTGTGATGAGCATCTCATCATGTGGGGCAAAGAACGGTTCGCGATGGATTACAATGCGGCGTTTGGGAATGCCGGTAACATCACTGACGGTCTCCCTGACATGGCTTGGCCACTGGGTAGGCGTGGTGATATGCAGGATGTCATCCTCAAGCACTACACTGATACGCGAGAGAGTATTGCTCTCATAATTGCTCCCACTATAGCGATAGGTACGCTCAAGCACTTCCAGCCCTTCTTCCTTGATGGCTTCCTCCATGTTGCCGAATTGGAAGGAGAAGGGTTTTGTTTCCACTGGTGGGGAAGCCTCCTCACCACTGGGAAGCTGGTAAGAGATATTGATTTCCTTGCTTTTAAGCTGGACAGACTCAGTGTCATATCCAAAAAGGGCAAGAATGGGTTGGTGATAGTAAGAGATGACCGAGGAGGTGAGCAGGGGGGTGGATGCATCCAAGACGCGCACGCGGTTTGTTCCCGGGATATCCCTGGTGGTGACCAGTACAAAGTTATTGTCCAATGCAGGTAGTGAGATTTCCTCTATTCGGCCGGCATCGACCGATGAGGTGACGATGTAGCCGTGAAGGGTGGTCACCTTGCCTGTCGATGATCGTTTTTCTGCCATGCGATGTTCCTCTCTCGAGTATGAAAGATATCATGTCCCGCCCTCGAGGGCAATGAGAGAAACCACCTACTCCGCTTGCAAGGCAAGGGTGCAAGCCGTACAATTAGGGCTATGAATACCCATGAATCATCACACCTCGATGAGGTTCGTTCCCTGATAGAACAGCTTTCACGCTACCAGAGGGCATACTATGTTGATAACCAGCCCTTGGTAAGCGATACAGAGTATGACCGTCTCTTCGACCGGTTACAGAATTTGGAGAGTCAGTATCCCTCCCTACGTTTTCCAGATTCCCCCACCCAGCGGGTTGGCAGTGATCTGGATGCAACCTTTCCCGAAGTGCAACACACCATCCCGGTGCTGAGCCTTGACAAGGCATACGCAGAGGGCGAATTGCTCTCCTGGATTGAGCGAACGGAAACAAAGGTTTCCCGTGAGCTTGGGATTGTCATCGAGGAGAAGATTGATGGCATTTCCATCGTGCTCTATTACGAGGAAGGGTATCTGGTGCGAGCTGTAACTCGAGGCAATGGGACCATTGGTAATGATGTAACGGCCAATGTGAAGACCATTGCTTCCATTCCATTGCATCTGAGTGAATCGGTGACTGTGGCTGTTAGGGGTGAGGTCTATCTTCCGAAAGACAAGTTTGAAACGATCAACTCCCAGATGGAGGTTCCCTATGCAAATCCAAGAAACCTTGCTGCTGGAACTATGAGAAGGATCAAGAGCAGTGAGGTTGCAAAGGTTCCTCTCCAGATATTTGTCTATGAGGGGTTCTGGGAGGGGGAGACTGAAATCAAGGATCATCTCTCCATCCTCAGCAGGCTGGTTCACTATGGTTTTCGGGTGAATCCAAACTTCGGTTACTTTACCAAATCTGCAGAGAGGGCAAAGGCACATCTACAAGAGGCCCATCTGGATGGATTTGGTGGCAGCTATGATGATATCGCCACCTATATTCAGCACCATACCAACAGACGTGCTTCACTCGGGTATGAGATAGACGGCCTGGTGGCCAAGGTAAATGAACTTGAGGTCCGTTCTCAGCTCGGGTATACGGCCCATCATCCACGATGGGCAATGGCCTACAAGTTTGAATCTCCACAGGCTCAGACAATCTTGCTCTCCATCGATCTTCAGGTCGGGAGAACAGGACGGGTCACCCCGGTTGCACGGGTAAAGCCTGTACAGGTCGCTGGTTCCACCATCAGCAACATCACACTCCACAACCAGGATTACATCAATATGTTGGAATTGGCACTTGGGGATGTGGTGGAGATTTCCCGAAGAGGGGATGTTATTCCAGCTGTAGAGCGGGTGATTGAGAAGAATGAGGACTCTGAGGGAGTCTATACGATGGATCCCTTCTGCCCTGTTTGCGGTACGGGGTTGGTGGAGAAGGGAGCGCATACCTTTTGTCCCAACCCCCAGTGCCCTGCGCAGGTACAGGGGCGTATAGAGTTTTTTATTTCCAAGGGCGGAATGGATATCGACAATTTCGGTCCTGAGACGGCAGCTGTCCTTATTGAGCAAGGAGTCTTGCAGGATATCCCGGATATCTACCGGATTGATTATAGAAAGGTCCTTGGTGAGTTAAGCGGATTTGGGGAGAAGAAGATTCTCCTGCTTGAAAAGGGCGTTGAAGAATCCAAGAAAAGGAGCTTCACCCAGGTGCTTATCTCCTTGGGTATCCCTGAGCTTGGCAAAAAAGGTGCCCAAATCTTGATTGAGTCTGGTCTGGACAGCATGGAAAAGCTCCTTGATGTAGCCAGGCGTCAGGATATGGAGCGGCTTACCAGCATCAAGCAGATCGGGGAGAAGAGTGCAAAGCTCTATATTGATGCATTGAATGATTCCGCGATGCAGGAGCGTATTGCTGCGTTGGCGAGTTTCGGCTTGGCAATGGAGGAGAAGGAAGATGCATATGCCTTGGTGAATGAAAGCTTTTCTGGCCAGGTGTGGTGCGTTACCGGTTCCTTCGAACACTTCAATCCTCGCTCCAAGGCAATGGATGAGGTGCTCAAGCGGGGTGGGAGAACGGTAAGTGCTGTTACAAGCAAGACAACCCACCTGCTTGCCGGTAGCGGAGGTGGCAGCAAGCTCAAGAAGGCTCAGGAAATCGGGATAACCATTGTGGATGAGCCAACCTTCTTGGCCATGTTGGGTGAAGGGGAGAAGAAGAGGGAAGAAATGCAAGGCGAATTCTCTTTTTAGGGTCGTTTTAGTGACATTTCTCCAGAAAACGTATATACATACCCATGACTGGAGGACAGAATATGCATGTACTAGCAAAAGAACTGAATGAGACGTTGCAGGGAACCATCGTGGACGCAATGCTCTCCGACGTAGGACGAAGGATGTTTTTCCCCAAGGGGATCGTCGCCCAAAGCGCCGAAGCCGGCAAAAAAGCCACTCGGTTCAATGCCACCATCGGGATGGCTACATCCGGTGGGCAACCGATGTATTTGTCGGACATTTATCATCAGTTTACTGATAACGCCTTCAAGCCCTCCGAATTGTTTTCCTATGCACCAGGTGGCGGGGATCCCGCTCTTAGGGCACTGTGGAAAGAACAGATGTTCGTCAAGAATCCAACCCTGCAAGGAAAGACATTCAGCCTTCCGGCTGTCACCGCTGGGCTGACACATGGGCTGCAGATGATGGCTCAGCTTTTTGTCCAGGAAGGAGACACCTTGGTGATTCCAAACCTTGCCTGGGATAACTATGAGCTGATCTTTGCTCATCAAGCGGGCGCTTCCATCAAGACCTTCGACCTCTATACAGCTGAAGGTGGATTCAATGTGGATGGTATGCGTGCAGTATTGGCCGGAATCCCCGATAAGAAGGCACGCATTCTACTCAACTTCCCCAACAACCCGACCGGTTATACCCCAACCAAACGTGAAATGCAGGCTATCGCAGATACCCTTGTTTCGCTTGCTGAAGAGGGGATGCAGCTGATGGTACTCAGTGATGATGCCTATTTTGGGCTCTTCTTCGAGGATGACTCGGCTACAGAGAGCTTGTTCTCTCTGCTTTGTGATGCCCATCCAAATATTCTTGCTGTCAAGTGTGATGCTGCCACCAAGGAAGATATGGTCTGGGGTTTCCGTATTGGATTCATTACCTATGGAAGCAAGAACCTGAGTGAAGAACACTATGATGCCTTGAACAAGAAGACGTTGGGTATCATCAGGAGTACCGTTTCCAACTGTGACCGCCCAGGTCAGAGTTTGTTGCTCAAGGCAATGCGCTCTGGAGCGCAGTATGAATCTGATAAGTTGGCAGCCAAGGTGGAGATGGAGAGACGCTACCGTACGCTCAAGGAAGCCTTGAAGAAGCATGAAGGTAACGATTTACTCAAACCTCATCCGTTCAACAGTGGATACTTCATGGCCTTTGATTGCAAAGGAAGTGCAGAGCAACTACGCAGGCATTTACTTGATAGCTATCAGGTTGGATGTATCAATATTGCCGATGTTACCCTAAGACTCGCCTATTGTTCGGTAGAATGTGATAGAATAGCTGAACTGGTTGATGTTGTGTACCAAGCGGCAGGAGAGGCATGGAACTAAAAGCGAAGCTCTACCTTGTTGACGAGGAAGGGAATAAATTCATGGGAATCGGGGTGCTGTGGTTGCTCGAGCAAGTTGAGCAGCAGAACTCTTTGCGCAAGGCAGCCTCTGCTTTGGGTATCTCCTACTCCAAGGCCTTTGCCATGGTCCAAAACCTGGAAAAGGGTCTTGGTGTTCCCGTCCTCAATCGGCGAAAAGGTGGAGCCAACCGTGAAGGTGCGACACTGACGGAGTTTGCTGTACAGTTCCTTGCACTATATCGAGAATTCAACAAGCGGGCCAAAGGGAGTCTTTCCTCTCCTTTTTCCAGGTTCAAGGAAGAATTGGGTTCGTTGCTTGAAGAGTATGATGAACATGGAGGCGAGGTCTAATGAATAAGAAGATGGATTTTTCCATACCTAGTCTGGGAGTAGCAAAGATTTCCTCCCCGATTATCATGAGTACATCCCAGAACGATGGGCAGGCTGATTATGTGGATGATAGTGACCATATTCTCTATGGCATCGATACTGATATTGATAAGGACGGTCATCCAGTCCCTCGCCATGAGGAGACTGTAGAGCTTGCCGGCCCCCGCTCCAAAATCTACTTCAACCCTGCCCATGTACATGCGGCTATTGCCACCTGTGGTGGTATCTGCCCAGGTTTAAATAATGTTATCAGGGCAGTGGTTCGTTGTTTTTGGTATCGCTATGGGGTCAGGAGGATCAGTGGTATCCAGTTTGGTTATCAGGGCCTACTCGAGAACAGCCCCTGGCCTTTGATCCCTCTTGATCCGGATGTTGTTGATGACATACAGGAGAAAGGTGGGACCATTCTTGGCTCTGCTCGTGGTGGTGGAAAGCAGGTTGAAGAGATTGTCGACTCGCTGGAGCGGCTGAATATCAATATTCTGGTCACCGTTGGAGGAGATGGTACGCTCAGAGGTGCATGGGAAATTTATGAAGAGGTCAAGAAACGAGGATTGAAGATTTCAATCATTGGAATTCCGAAGACCATTGACAATGATCTCTCATTCATCCAGAGCTCCTTTGGAGTGGACACTGCTGTCCAGATGGCTGTTCCTGTAGTGCGTAGTGCCCACGTGGAAGCGAAAAACTCCATTCACGGTATTGGCTTGGTTAAGGTGATGGGACGTGAGTCTGGCTTTATCGCCGCCCAGACAGCCCTTGCACAGAGTGACGTGAATTTCTGTCTGATTCCCGAGAACCCGTTTGACCTGTATGGACCCAATGGATTGCTCGAGCATCTCAGGAGAAGAGTGCTTGATCGTGGACATGCGGTTATTCTGGTCAGTGAAGGGGCAGGGCAGGACTTGGTTCCTGAAACTGGTGAGAAAGATGCCTCTGGGAATGTGAAGTACCATGATATCGGGGTGTTCCTGAAGGATAAGATTATCGAGTACTTCAAGAAAGAGGGCATTGAGACCAATGTGAAGTACATTGATCCTTCCTACATCATTCGTAGTGCTTCTGCTGATTCCTATGATTCCATTTACTGTGCTCGTCTCGGTGCTCATGCCGTACACGCAGCAATGGCAGGGAAGACCCAGGCCTTGATCGGTTTACTTCATAATCGATTCGTTCACCTACCGATTAGCTTGGCGGTTTCCAGCCGTAACCATGTGGATCTGGAAGGTTCCTTGTGGCGGGATGTACTGGAGAATACCCGCCAGCCGATGTCAATGAAGAACTTCAATTTCGACTAGGGCGAAAACCGGCAGTAAACGAGGGAGGCTTTCTTAGGCTTCCCTTTTTTTATTTAACAGTCTTCCAATAAGAATCCATGTCTATTTTGGAAAAGAATGAACTTACCTCAGAAGCGGTAGGCATTGCTGGGGCGGTACCAATTTTCGTTACCGAAAGCGAAGCTACCATTGTAGCAAATACGATGGACTCCTTAAGACTCTTTCCTTTGCTAAGGGCTGTTGCTAAGCCTCCATTGAAAGCATCTCCTGCTCCAGTAGTATCTACCACTTTCACAGGAAGAGCGGGAAAGAGTAAGGCTTCTCCTTCCTCCGAAAGTAGGAAGCAACCTTTATTTCCCATTGTAATGAGAACGTCCTTTACACCCTTATCTTGTAAAATAGAAGCTGCTTGTAATGCGGAGTGTCTGTCTATGACATTGATTCCTGTAAGTATTGTAGCTTCGGTTTCATTGGGAGTGACTAGATCAAACATACCAATAAAAGAATCTTCAAGAATTTTTTGTGGTGCAGGGGCTGGGTTGAGAAGTGCCAAACCTCCTTTACCTTGAACACGTTTGACAGCCTGTGGAATAATGTCAAGATTGGTTTCGAGTTGACAAACTATGACAGATGTATCGTCCAAGATGGGGTAGGTCCTTTCAATCTCTTCTATAGTAATCGCACTACACGCTCCAGGTACAACTGTGATTGTGTTTTCGGCAGAGCTTTCAGAAACAGTAATAAGGGCGATACCTGTAGAAACTATTGGATCTTGAAAGATATAGGTCTGGTCAATTCCTTCTTGTTCATAGAATTCAGTTGCTACAGTACTAAAAATGTCTTTGCCAACTTTTGTAATCAGAGAGACCTGACCTCCACTACGATGTGCAGCAATGGCTTGATTTGATCCTTTTCCTCCAGGTCCCATCTTAAAAATACTACCTTTTACAGTTTCGCCTGGTACGGGGATATGATGAGATCTTGCCATCAAATCAACAACAAAACTACCGAGAACTGTTACTCTTCTAGTCATGATATGTTCTCCATTTATTTCTAAAATCACTAGGAAATCAGTTCATTGAATATTGGTTAACGAGTCAGGTCAATCGGTGAAAATGGGCTTGAAGAACTCATCACCACGTGCAAATTCCTCAATATCCTTTTCCAAGGCTTCGATTGCTGCTTGTTTTTCTCCAGCAAGAATGTGCTGAAGAATTTGCTTGTGATGTTCCTCTTTGCTTATGAAGGTCATTCTATGCCATTGTTCCCAATAAAACTGTGCATATGCACGTGATAAGTATTTTAAAGCATCTGCTAAGGAGTTGTATAGAAACCTATTCCCAAAACATGCGATAAGTTCAAGATGGAATTTGCTGTTATGTTCCCAGTGTTCGAAAGCATCACATTCTTTACATTCTGATTTTTCAAATATCACATCCTTGATTCTTTCGGGATTTAGATTATTCCAATATTTATCCATACTTCCGCATTCAAGTAAAATTCTAAAACTTTGGACATCATTGATATCTTTATCTGTGATTCTGATGATTTCATAACCTAGTCTGGGGATGCTTCTAAGTACACCTTCTTTACAGAGTTCAATTAAAGCTTCTCGAATCGGTGATTTGCTGACGTTATATTTCTCTACAAGCATTTTTTCAGTAATCAATGATTCAGGTTGATATTCGCCCCGTATGATACTGTTCAGAATATTTCGGTACATACGAGTCTTGATATTAGAAATGGGAATAATCATAAATAGAGCTCCTTAGCAAATTATGAAATAAAGAATCTGAAATGAAATTATTTGTATAAATATATAAGATTATAATGAAGATATCACATATTTCCAATCTTTATCTATAAATGAATAATCTCAAAGCTTCATGGTAAATTATTTAAAAAAACAGTTGCAGAAGTAAAAATCTCTGCTATATTAATAGTATATTACTAATATCTTACAAAGATTACAAGCCAATTCGTATTGATTTATCTTGTAATTTTAAGAATTAAATTACGTTATATTAAGGAGATGGGTATGTCAAAAATTACTAACAATGCTAATCAGGTTGAAGAGAAGATCGACATCAACAGAGCTCAGATTGAACATAGAGCTACCTGGATGGGTTTGATCTATGATGAAATGTGTAAAGCTGGTGTGGAGAATGCGGAAGAGATAGTTCGAAAGGCAATCAAAAGAACTGGAAACTTCCATGGTTTATCCTTCAAGAGCCAGTGCGATGATCCTGATAACTGTGCAGATTTCAGAGAAGTATTCCTTGGAGATGTAGGTGTAAAGACTTTCAATATGGATAACATCAATGCAGACCGTGATAATGTCTATGTTGATTTCCACTATTGTGCACTTGTTAATGCTTGGAAAAAACAAGGGTTTGATGATGAAACCATTGAATTGCTCTGCGATATGGCCATGGATGGTGACAGAGGAATTGCTGAGTCTATGGGGCTTGAGCTTGATCTTGGGGATACAATCGCTAAGGGATGTGAGACTTGTAAGCTGCATTTCAAAAAGCTGTAATATTCCTGGAAAAGGAATTAATAAAAAAGGAGAGTGTTTATGAAGAAAATTCTTGCGTTGTTGATTGTAATTACGTTATTTGTCCCAACGGTATTTGCTGCTGGACAAGCTGAGGAAGTGGACACGAGTGTTATTAAGCTTGGTGTACTTGCTCCACTTACTGGCACAAACGCTGAGTATGGAAAAGGATTTGAGGTTGGCATGCAGATGGCAGTTGATAAAATCAACGCTGAAGGCGGAGTGAATGGCTACTCACTTGAACTCGTTGTAAGAGATTCAAAGGGAGACCAGAAAGAAAGTTCTGACCTTGCTCGACAATTTGCTGATGATTCTTCTATTTATGCAATACTAGGAGATTTTACATCAGGTTGCTGTATGGCAAATGCTCCGATTGTGGATGCTGCAGGTCTTGTCCAGCTGTCACCTACTGCTTCCAATCCAGATTATGCAGGTATGAGTGATTATGCTTTCAGTATCATGGGTAGACAAGATGGAGAAGCTCCATTCTTCGCAAAGTACATTATTCAGAAGTATTTGGGACTTAATAAAGTTGGTGTGATTTATATCAACAGTGATTGGGGTGCTTCTAGTTATTCAAACTTTAAGGCAGAGGCTGATAGAATTGGTTTGGATATCGTTTCTTCAGTAAACTATGTACAAGATGAGAAAGACTTCTCATCCTTAATTACCAGACTTCGTGCTGCCGATCCTGAAGTTGTTCTCATTCTTGATCAAGGTGCTGTTCCTCAGATTATTAACCAGATTCGCGGTGCTGGTTGGGGTGTCCAACTAGCGACGCTTGGACCAGGAACAAGCGAGCAGTTGATTGATCTTGCTGGCAAGAATGCTGAGGGACTTGTTCTTTCCACTCCCTTCTTCTTCGATGAAGATGATGCAGACTTGATGGCATGGAGAAATGAGTTTGTTGAGAGAGCTGGTTTTGAACCTACAATTCACCCTGTATGTGCTTATGACACTGTATACTTGATTGAAGCAGCTATTAGCGCAATTGGTGATGGAAAAGTAACTCGTCAAGCTATTCGTGATAACCTTGCAAAAGTAAGTATTAATGGTGTATCAGGGCCGCTACAGTTCAATCCTACTGGAGATCTAACCCGAGAATACATGATATGTGCTGTCGAGAATGGTAAGTATGTTGTAAAGGCTGGTTTTGATTACGCAAAGAACAACTAAAAGCGTAATCGAGTAATCAGATAATCCAAAAATATGAAGGAGTCCTCCATTCTCCTCTGAGGAAGAGATATGACTCCTTCATATTCAATCTATGAAACAGGAGAGAGAATAGAATGGATTACTTTCTAAACCAGCTGATTAATGGAATCTGTCAAGGCGCCATATATGCTTTGATGGCTATCGGGTATTCGGTTGTAGTCGGTGTTGTTGGGATGGTTACTTTTACGCATGGTGAAGTAATCATGATTGGTGCCTTTGCTGCATATTATATGTTCTTTCTGAGTGGAACCAATATTCTGCTGGGTTTAGTTGTAAGTTTTCTAGCCTCCTGGATACTTGGATTTTTCGTATACAAAGTCTGTTATGAAAGGTTTTTTAATGCACCAAGGCATGTATCGTTATTATGTACAATCGGTTTTAGTATGTTGATAAAGAATCTTGCACAGATCTTTTTTGGGCCAAACCAAAAGCCCATGCTAGATGTTGTAGAACCAAAATTTTTCAAGATTGGTGTGGTGCAGATCTCCCAATTGCAGATTGTAATTATTCTAACTGTAGTTGTCATGGCAACACTTCTTTCCATAGTGTTCAATAAGACCAAATTTGGAATAATGCTCAAGGCGGTTAGTCAAGATAAAACTGCTAGTTATATGGTGGGAATTGATGTCAAGAAAATAGCAATGTTAGGAAACGGCCTTGGTTGCGGCCTGGGTGGAATAGCAGGGCTTCTTTTAGCTATTTATTATCAGACATTGCAAGCAACCATGGGTGGGCCGTTGGGTATGAAGGCTTTCGCTTCTTCCGTCCTTGGTGGATTAACGGATGTACGATTTAGTGCTCTTGGTGGTCTATGCATCGGAATTATTGAAAATCTGGGCATTACCATCTCTTCTGCAAGTTTCCGTGACATGTTTGCATTTGGGTTCCTTATCCTAGTGCTGATTATACGACCGCAAGGATTTGTATCCAAGAAAGGAGCAAAGGTATGATGGGAAGTTCATCCAATAAAGGTAAACAGACACCTTTGATGAATCTAAGTCTGTTTAAGAATTCATCAACATTGAAAGCTTTGGAAACTTTTATGCAGAAGTACCGTGTTCCTCTTATGGTACTCTTGTTTATATTCCTTTGTATTTTTCCTTTCTTTACGAATAAGAGCTATGTGCTTGGCGTGATGTGCAGGATATTTCTTTATTCGGTGTTAGCAGGAGCACTCAATACAATCAATGGATATAGCGGCCAGTTTTGTCTGGGTGTTGCTGGATTTTTCTGTGTTGGTGCGTATAGCGAGGCAATTCTAGCAACCACATTAAAAATGAACTTTTGGATCATTTTACCCATAGCTGGATTAATAACAGCAGCTATTGGTTTATTGGTAGCACTGCCGACATTAAAGATGCAAGGTATATATCTAGCAATCGTTACACTGGGTTTTTCTGAAATTGCACGATTAGTTGCCCTTAACTGGACTTCATTAACTGGTGGTCCTATGGGAATAAAGGGTATTCCTGTACCAGAAATATTTGGCTTTACCATAAGAAGTACAAAACATTTCTACTATCTGTATTTGTTTGTTGCAATTCTATTTCTCTTTGTGACATCTCGTGTTATTCGTTCACGTATCGGAAGAGCTTGGATGTCGATTCGTGAAGATCAGTTAGCAGCGAAATCACTTGGAGTTTTTACTTCTCGTTACAAAGCATTGAATTTTATGTATGGAGCGTTTTGGGCCGGAATTGGTGGTGCAATCTATGCTCCGTATGTAAGATTTATTGATTCCACCTATTTTACGTTGGATGAAGGCTGGAATATTCTCTCCATGATGATTATTGGAGGACAGGGAACTTTAGTAGGACCAATAGTTGGTTCTGTGATAGTGAACTATCTCACTGAGTTGCTCCGTCCCATTGGGCAATGGCGTTTGGTTGCCTATGCGTTACTAATAATTGTTATGATGTGGTGGAGACCTCAGGGCCTTGCAGGTGCTTCAAATAGTATTGTTGCACAGAAGGGTGAGACCAAATTGCGAAAGAAGCCGGTAATTAAGGAGGTTCGCAAATGAGCAGCCCATTGTTTGAAGCAAAGAACATCTGTAAATATTTCGGTGGACTGAAAGCAGTTGAACAAGTGAATATGACGATAGAAAAAGGAGATGTTTTTGGAATCATCGGCCCCAATGGAGCCGGTAAAACAACCTTCTTTAATGCTTGTTCTGGAATCGATAAACCAACCAAAGGTAACGTCTATCTTGGTGGAGAAGATATTACTAATCTGGCTCCAGAACAGATTGCGAAAAAAGGTATGGCTCGCACATTCCAAAACATCAAGTTGTTCAAATTTATGTCCGTTTTAGAAAATGTAAAGATTGGATTCCATAACCAACTTAAGACAACGCTTTGGGATTCGTTCATACATACGAAGACTTACTTTGAAGATGAAGATTTTGCGAATAGGAAAGGAACTGAAATAATTGAATCTGTAGGGTTAGGCGCATTCAAGGATACATTGGCGGGGAATCTTCCCTATGGAATACAGCGAAAAGTTGAAATTGCCCGAGCTATTGCCTTGGACCCAAAAATTATTCTTCTCGATGAGCCAGCTGCCGGAATGAATCCTAATGAAACCCATAGTCTAATGCAATTCATTAAGCAACTAAATAAGGATGGGTATACCATTGCAGTCATCGAGCATGACATGAAATTTGTTATGAATGCCTGTAATAAGATTCTTGTCCTCAATTTTGGGCAGAAAATTTGTGAGGGGGAACCAGCTAAAGTACAAAAGGATCCCAAGGTGATCGAAGCCTATTTTGGTAAAGGTACAATTTCCGGGGAGGCTAGTAATGGCAATTCTTAACATTGAAGGGCTAGCAATTAATTATGGCTATATATCAGCTTTACGTGATGTAAGTATGGAAGTAAATGCTGGAGAGATTGTGACATTGATTGGAGGGAATGGAGCAGGGAAAACAACGACTCTGATGTCAATTTCAAATCTGGTTTCGAAAGCCAAGGGATCTGTTACTTTTAAAGGTGTCGATATTTCTCGCTTAGCACCAAATAAAATTGTTCGTATGGGAATTAGCCATGTTCCTGAAGGGCGAAAAATATTTCCTGCATTGAGTGTTCATGAAAATCTGATAGCGGGCACAGTAGGTAATCCAAGTCTTTCGAGTGATCGAATAGATGAGTTGCTTGACTTTTCTTTCACATTGTTTCCTCGGCTTAAAGAACGAGTTAAGCAACATGGTGGAAGTCTTTCAGGAGGAGAACAACAAATGTTGGCAATTGCTCGTGGGCTAATGATGGATCCTGATCTAATTATGCTTGATGAGCCTTCCTTGGGGTTGGCACCAATTCTTGTGGAAGAAATTTTTAAAATGATTGTTGAGATTCGGAAAACAGGAAAAACTATTCTACTTATCGAACAAAATGCTGCAATGGCACTTGCAATTGCAGATCGGGGATATGTGTTGGAAACAGGTAATGTGGTTCTGCAGGGTACAGGAAAAGAACTTCTTAATGATCCTGCAGTCAAGAAAGCATATCTGGGATACTAATTAAAGGAGTCAACTATGAAAAAGATACTGAATAAACCTGAAGCTTTTGTGCAAGAAATGATGGAAGGTATTGTCGCAGCTTATGGAGATAAAGTAACCACCTTAAATGGGGATTATCGAGTTCTGGTAAAGAATACATCTACAAAGAAGGGGAAAGTTGGAATTGTTACCGCAGGTGGTAGTGGACATCTTCCTGTTTTCTTGGGATATGTCGGTGATGGTTTGCTTGATGGTTGTGCTGTTGGTAATGTTTTCGCCTCTCCCTCAGCTCAAAAGATGGCTGATATGATAAAAGCTTGTGACAATGGAAGCGGGGTTCTCTGTCTCTATGGGAACTATGGCGGGGACAAGCTAAATTTCGATATGGCTTGTGAGATGGTTGAAATGGATGATATTGAAACACGAACTGTTTTAGTGAGTGATGATGTTGCTTCAAGTCCTCAGGCTATAAAAGAAAAGCGTCGGGGTGTTGCTGGCATGGTTTATGCTTTTAAGATAGCCGGAGCTGCTGCAGAAAGTGGTTTATCCCTAGAGGAAGTTACACGTGTAGCAAAAAAAGCCTTGGAAACCACAAGGACTATGGGCGTTGCATTGTCTCCTTGCATTGTACCTGAGGTTGGGAAGCCCACTTTTACCATTAATGAGAATGAGATTGAGATAGGGATGGGTATTCATGGTGAACCTGGTATTGAAGTAAGACCTATGATGAGTGCCGATGAAATTGCATCCTTGGTTCTTGAAAAGATATTAGAAGATGCTCCTCTTTCAAGTGGGGATGAAGTGTCCGTGATGGTTAATGGCCTTGGAGCTACTCCTCTCGAAGAACTGCTGATTGTCTATCGAAAACTTCATCAAATCTTATCATCTATTGGGGTAAGAATTTTTATGCCTCATATTGGTGAGTTTGCTACTTCTATGGAAATGGCTGGTCTATCAGTAACCGTAATTAAACTTGATGAAGAATTAAGAAATTATCTACGATTTCCAGGCCAATCCCCATTTTATACAAACGCAAATAAATAAGGAGTTAGAAAAATGGGATTCACAAAAAAGCATCTCACACAAGTTTTTATTGAGATCAGTACTATCATGCATGAAAATCGTGATTACTTAATCAGTTTGGATCAGCAAAATGGTGATGGTGATCTGGGAATTTCAATGGATGAAGGATATAGAAAGGTTAAAGAATATCTAGAACAGGCAGAAGAGGTTGATCTGGGAAAGTTGTTTATGCAATCTGCGTCAGTTTTCAATGAATCTGCTCCATCATCTTTGGGTACTATCACAGCATTTGCCCTAATGGGAATCGCTAAACAACTGAAAGGGAAAAATGAAGCTAATTTGCCTGAGGTTGCCGGTGCAATTATGGCTGGAATTGAAAGAATCATGGAGAAAGGTCAATCAAAACCTGGAGAAAAAACCATTCTTGATTCTCTCTATCCTGCAGGTCTTGCTTTGCTAGATAATAAGGAAAAACCTTTTTTGGTTGCCTTTCAGGTTGCTTTAAGAGCAGCAAGAGATGGTTCTGAAAACACAAAGAGTATGCGTTCAGTACATGGTAGAGCAGCATATTATGGTGATAAAAGCATTGGACTCCTTGATGGTGGTGCTGAGGTCGGGCGATTGATATTTGAAGCAATTATGCGCTATCTGGAACGCAAAAAATAGGTAAGGATGAGGATGTTGATAACTAAAGAAGTATATGATGCATACGTTGCTTTGCTCCATCATGAGCTAATCCCTGCACTTGGTTGTACAGAGCCTATCGCGATAGCATTGGCTGCGGCTAAAGCACGTGAAGTACTGGGCGAATTTCCTGATTCGATTACAGTTTCTTGTAGTGGAAATATCGTCAAGAATGTAAAGAGTGTTACCGTACCAAATTCTGGCGGTCTTCAAGGTATAGATGTTGCGGCCACATTAGGGGCTGTTGGAGGTATATCGGAAAAACAACTAGAGGTTCTTAGCGAGATTACATCAGAACATCAGCGAATGACAAAGGTTTTGGTAGCTTCAGATTTTTGTCATGTGAAACTTGCTGAAGGTGTCGAAAACCTTTTTATTTCAATAATAGCAAAGAAGGGGAAACACTGTTCACTTGTTGAAATTCACGGCTCCCATACCAATATTACAAAAGTAATGAAAGACGGTGTTACTTTATTTGATGTTCCAATTGGTGAAACCAATGAGGAACATATCGATGATTATAAAGGATTACTAGAAACTCATGCAATCTATGATTTTGCTCGGCAAGTGAAAATTGAGGATGTAAAGGATATTATTCAACGGCAAATAGTGTTGAATACTGCAATCGCTGATGAAGGTCTGCGTGGGGAGTATGGGATTGGTATTGGTAAAACCATGTTGAAATACTCTCAATCTTCAGATGTTCGAGTACGTGCATGTGCAAGAGCTGCTGCTGGCTCTGATGCACGTATGGGTGGCTGTTCAATGCCGGTAGTGATCAACAGTGGTAGTGGTAATCAGGGAATGACAGTTTCTCTCCCTGTGATTGAATATGCTAAGGAACTGATTTGCTCTCAAGAGACACTGATTAGAGCATTGGTGTTAGCAAATCTTATTGCTTTCCTCCAGAAACGTTATATTGGGAATTTATCTGCTTTTTGTGGCGCAGTTTGTGCTGCTACAGGTGCTGCAAGTGGTATTGCATTCCTTTATGGTGGTAAATATGAGGATATTTCAAACACAATTACTAATACTTTAGCTAACATTGGGGGTATTGTCTGTGATGGGGCAAAAGCTTCTTGTGCTGCTAAGATTGCATCTGCTTTAGATGCAGCAATATTTGCTTTCTTACTAGGCATGAAGGAGGGCAGAGCTTTCCAGAATGGAGATGGGCTTGTTAAGGAAACTGCAGACATGACCATACAAAGTGTCGGGAGAATGGGGCGTGAGGGGATGAGATGTACCGATATTGAGATTCTTAATATTATGTTGGGAAAATAGATATGGATCTTTCTTTAAAAGGTAAGGTAGCCGTAGTAACTGGTGCTAGCAAAGGAATAGGTTTTGCAATTGCCAAGGCTTTTCTAACTGAAGGATGTTCTGTGGGTATTTGTGCACGTAATGAGAAAGAACTTTTTACTGCAAAGGTTGCTTTAGAAACTTATGGAACGGTATTGGCCAAACGATGTGATGCAACTTGCCAAAGAGAAATTGAGCAGTTTGGTCAAGCAGTGTACGATACGTTTGGTAAAATTGATTGTTGGGTTGCAAATGTTGGAGGAATTGGGCATCGTGGGGAGGATGGTTATTCTGAGGCTGATATTGATGAAGTAACTAAGCTGTGTTTCAACTCCGCTGTTTATGGGTGCCAAGTTGCAGGAAGCTATATGAAGAGAAACCCTCGAGGAGGGAGTATCATAACTATTAGTTCTCTTGCTGCAAGATGTCCTACGGCCGGAAGAAGAACCCTCTACGGTCCCCTAAAAGCAGCGGTTCGTCATCTTGCTGCTACCTATGCAGCTGAATATGCTCAGTGGAACATTCGGGTCAACTCGGTTCTTCCTGGTTTTACTTCAACAGAAGCAGTAATGAAGAATGTGCCTGAACATGAAAGAATCCAAATAAATGAGAGGACATTACTTGGAAGAATGGCTAAGCCAGAAGAGATAGCGAATCCCGTGGTGTTTTTGTGCAGTGATGCCGCTTCTTATATAACGGCCACATCTTTGGAAGTATCTGGTGGACGTGAAGTTGTGCTTAACCCAGAAATTGCCAGGCTATGATATAAGATTTCTTGCAAACCTTGGATAATTTTTAGAAATTGTGCTGGTTTATGACATAACTTTCTATCCAGTAATTAAAAAGAAAGTTAAAAAAATGTAAAAACTTCAAAAACCCTCTTGATTAAAATATTAGTTATGTACTATTGTCTGACTCAGAAAGAGAACGACATGCTTCTGCACCCGTTGGGTCGGTTAGCAACGAAATCGGATTTTTTCTAACCTCCTTTTGTTCCCCCTAGGGTTTAACCTCCTTTTCCCTGGGGGGTTTTTCTATTCATTGACGCCTTCTGGTAAAGAGCGTATCATCTGCGAACAATGACAAGACAACCTATCAATACAATACTCTTTGATCTTGATGGAACCTTGCTGCCACTTGATCAAGATCAATTCATCCAGGATTACTTCTCTCGTTTTGTAATAAAAGGACAAGAGCTCGGGTATTCCCCTGAGTTGCTCTTGGCTGCATTACAACGTGGTATTACCGCCATGGTCTTGAATGATGGTTCCCTTACCAACAAGGAACGGTTCGACCGAGTGTTTGAAGAGGCAAGTGGCATTGCGGCTGCTGAATTCAATGAGCGGTTCGCCCCATTCTATGAGCATGAGTTTGGTCTTCTACGTAGACATGCATCTCCCTCCTTATTGGCAAGGGAAATCGTGCAGGAGGTCAAGAGAAAGGGATATACTGTGGTGCTTGCAACCAATCCTCTCTTCCCCTGGCAGGGAACAGAGGCTCGCCTTGGTTGGGCTTATCTTGCATCCTCGCAATTCTCACTCGTAACTACCTATGAAGACTTTCACTATGCAAAGCCAAATCTCGGCTACTACCGTCAGATCCTGCAGACCCTTGGCAAGGAAGCTTCCTCGTGTCTCATGGTCGGTAACGATGTTGAAGAGGATATGGTTGCCCGAGAGTTGGGCATGGAGGTATATCTGGTTACTGACTATTTGATCAATAAAAGTAATAGGTCAATTCAGGGATATCGCAATAGTTCTTTTGAGCAATTATATTGTTTCTGTAAAAACCTTCCAAGAATAATGTAAACATATCACAATGCATTGATTATCCTGTGTTCCATCCTTGTATGAATCAATTTTGTATTTCTTCATATTGGATCATAAAATCCTTGACAAATATAATCAGTTAGGAGAATACTCTAATGAGAATACTGATAATATTAGTGATGAGCTTAAGGAGAATTAATATGACAAAAAAAGAGAGAGTTATTGCAGCAATTCAGAAAAAACCAGTAGATTTTGTTCCTTCTGGTTTTTCCCTGCATTTTCCAGTAGAGATAGCTCATGGAAAAGAAGGTGTTATATCACATTTATCCTTTTTTAAGGAGACAGATACTGATATCTATAAAATCATGAATGAAAATTTGGTACCTTCTTTTGGCTTATTTACCAAGCCAGAGGATTATCAAAAAATTCCAATTATTTCATTGCAGGATGAATTTATACAGAAACAATTACAGCTTACAGAAGAAATAATGGAGCAAGTTGACCCTAATAGTTTCATATTAGGAACTCTTCACGGGATTCTTGCGTCAAGCATTCATCCTTTGGAACAATCTGGTATGAGCTACGAATCAGCACGAATATTTTTAGTTGAAGCTTTACGTAAAAACCCCGAACCAGTTCTATCAGCAATGCAGAGAATAACAGATGGTATGTGTGAATTAGTACATGCCTATGCAGCAATCGGAATTGATGGTATTTATTATGCAGCACTTGGAGCAGAACAACACTATTTTACTGATGAAGAGTTTTCCAAATGGATTGAACCTTTTGATTGTCAGATTCTTAAGGCTATTAAGGAGTCAGGGACATATAGTTTTCTGCATATGTGCAAGGAAAATCTAAATCTCAAACGATATGTTCCAATGTTAGATTTTGTCGATGTCGTTAACTGGGGTGTCTATGAAGTTCCTTTTTCTCTTCAGGAAGGGAAAGTTCTATTTAAAGGAAAGACTATCATGGGAGGGCTTCCAAATCGTTCTGGGGTTCTGGTGAATGGTTCTGAGGCAGACATCACTGACGCGGTGCAGAAATTGATAAATGAAATGAGTAGAATCGGATTTATTATTGGTGCTGATTGTACTTTAGCAACCGAACAAGATCTCTCATTGATAAAAGCAGCAACTAAAGCATGTAGGAACGGGTTATAGCGAAGACTGGAATAGTTTTTATACACAAATAAAATGAAAAAAGTTATAGTAGGAAGCGTGAATTAGCATTTATGATTTCAACAATCATGTGTGAAGCGGGTATAATACATTTTATAATGTGTTCATGTGAATTTAGGGAGTAGGAAATGGAAACGAAAGGATCTCTTAAAGAAATGGTGTATAATCAGCTTGTGAAAGATATTACCTCTGGAATTATCAAGCCCAATGAAATTTTGGTTGAGGGATCCTTAATTAAGCGGTTTCAAGTGAGTAAGGCTCCGGTACGGGAGGCTCTTATTGAGTTATGTAAGGATAATTTTTTAAGAAGTCTACCAAGGGTAGGTTATCAGGTCCAGGCTTGTTCTCTCAAAGAAATTATTGATATTCTAGATTTCAGAGTTGATCTGGAAATAAGTAATCTCCGGCGTGCGTTTCCTTACATCAATGAACAATCATTGAAAATATTCGAAAATTATGATGTTTGGAAACTTGAAGACCATGAAGAGCGGAATATATCTGAGCATTGGCTACATAATCAGAAATTTCACCTACTGCTTTGCTCTCTTAGTAAGAATACCTATGCTTATCGAAGTCTTGAACAACTATTAAAACAGAATGCACGTTTCTTTTCGCAATACTACTCATATGCATATTATCATGAGTCAGAATCCAAGGGACGATATCATGCATCTGTAATTGCTGCATTGGAGGAAAAGGACCTTGAAAAAGCCTGTAGCTTACTCACAAATGATATCAATGCTGTGAAAGTACAAATTCAAAAGGTAATACAGAGTGATATTTCTTGAATATATTTTGACCTTGAAGCGTTAGGTTGTCATCGAAAGGATTTTAACTATCAACGCCGGTTGAATATGCTAGAAGCAATTGTTGTGAATATCTTGCTTAAGCATGCAAAAACTAACAGATCATTCAGTTTTCCTGACATTGCTAAGATAAAGAATTGCAGCTCATCGGGTGTAGAAAATCCTTTGGGAACTGGTTGATCCTTCACGAATTATCGTTCGTTCACTCAGTATACAATACTAAATTTTTCTTGACAAATTGCCAATTGCCTTGTTTACTATGATTACTGATATGATTACTGTGCATATAAGGAATATATATGATTAGCTTCGATAAACGAGAATTGCTTGAAGCGACAGTTCATGGTGAGAGCACCAGTCGCATTGGTTGTGGGTTCTGGCATCATTTTTCACCTCATAAAAACAAGGGCATTGCTTCAGTACAAGCACACATTGAATTTTTCAACGCGATTGACGCCGATATTCTCAAAGTGATGAATGAATATATGTATCACATCGACAAAAACATAGCTTCTCCTCAAGATTGGAAAAAACTTGAAGCAATTCCTTTTTCAAGAACACCATATCTTGCCTATATCGAAGAGATAAAAGAGATAAAGAAAAAACTTCCTTCGGATGTTCCTGTGTTCGCAACTGTTCATGGAGTATTGGTTTCTGCATATCATGCTACTGAATTGCCTGGTTACTTTTCTAACCCTGAAAATATGGTATCCAGACACCTACGTGAAGATCCTGAATCTGTTGCAATCGGTCTTCAATCAATTACTGATACACTTATTGAATTTTGCAGGCATTTGGCTAAGATTGGTGTCGATGGCATATATTATGCTGCACTTGGAGGTGAGGCATACAGGTTTACCTCTGACATTTTTTCTAATTTTGTAAAACCCTTTGATGAACAAGTTATCAATGCAATTAACAGTCTTGGATGCCTCAGTATTTTACATATTTGTAAGGACCAAGTGATGTTGCCATTGTATCAGGATATCAAGGCAGATGTTGTTAATTGGGCAATCCATGAAAGCGAATATGATTTGAGAGAAGGAAGAAAGCTCTTTCCCGATGCAACATTACTTGGAGGATTTGATGATCGTTCTGGAGTATTGGTTAGTGGAACAATTTCACAAATTGAAAGGGAAGTGGATGAGATTGTTGCCAATGCAGGGCGAAAAAGATTACTGATAGGTGCTGATTGTACGCTTCCTGAAAACATTGCTCTGTGGAGACTCTGTGCTGCAAAGAACTATGCACAGATTGTATAAGATGCTCAATCCACGAAGTTGGAGATTAAGCATATGATGGGTAGATTAGAGGGAACCCTGAAACTAAAACAAAAAAAGGAGAACGAGTCCTCTACTCGGAAGGCACTATGAAAAATTTTTTTCTAATTGTTCTGATGGTTATCTTACTTGCTGTGCCCATGTTTGCACAAGGATCGAAAGAAACAGAAAAAAGTGCTGATTCATCAAGTAATGTGTATCCTGATGGATCAATTCTAATCTGGTCGACTGGCCAACCACAGTTCAGGAAAATGTACTATCAAGATTGGATTGATCGTAATCGGGATATTGCCCCAAAAGTAGAAATTGAGGTTGAAACAATTTCAACCATGGCTGATGGGCAACAGAAGCTTGCAATGTATAGTCTTTCAGGTGACTATGATTCCATGCCTGAAGTTATCATGCTTGATGCAGTTGGGATAGTCGAACTATCCTCAGCAGGGCTATTGCAGGATGTAACAGATTACTTCACTCCCCTGGCTGATCAATTCGTTGATGGTGCAGCCTCTGATGCAACCGTTAACGGACGTATCTACGGTTTGCCTGATGCTGTACGCCCTCAAATTCTCTTCTACAATAATGCATTATTTGAGAAGTACGGAGTTGATCCGGCAATGATGTCAACCTTTGATGGATATCTTGAAGCAGGAAAGCTCCTGAAAGAGAAAAGCAACGGTGAAGTTTATCTCTCCTATATAGATCCGGCAAGTTATACTTGGCGTTACTGGGGTCGTAGAGGGTTGATGCCTCAAGCAAATGCAAGAATCTGGGATGAGGACGGAAACGTTGTAATTGGAACAGATCCTGGTACAAAACTTGCCTTAGGTTATCTGGATGAACTCAACAAGAATGAATTGCTTTATAAAACAAGGATGTTCCAGCAACCTCTGTATGAGGCAACTGATGAGGGAACCATTGCAACTTTTTATATCGGTGCATTTTGGGATGAATTTATGAGAAAGAATATCACTGAAACAGCTGGTGATTGGAGAGTGATGAATGCTCCTGTATTCAAGGAAGTTGGTACTGGCGGAGCTCCTGTTTCTACTTCATTCTGTATCGTGAACACCAAGAGTAATGAGTATACTGAATTGTTTAAGATGCTATGGTATGATTTTCAGACCGATACGGCAAGCAGAAATGCTTGGGTAGCAGATATGGAAGAGCTCAATGGGCCTTATAGCAATCCGGTTGCAAAGAATGTGTTGGCAGATCCCTTTTGGCAGGAACCGTCTGATTTTTACGGAGGGCAATCATTTAGAAAGGCAGAAGGGGAAGGATTGGCAAATTCCTCGAAAAATATGATGGTTACGGCTAGTGATGCAGAAGCAGACACAATCATTAGTGCTGAAATCGAGAAGTATGTCGCTGGTGAACAGACAATAGAGCAAGCTATTGCCAATATGGACAAAGAGCTTAAGCTTAAGATTAAGAAAGCAAAGCTTCCTTAGAGAGTATTTTTGATAAGTTCTATGAGTCCAGCAGTGGTCTGCTGGACTCATTAAGGAATTTTGAAAACAGAAGAGAGGAATCGTATGTTCAAAACGCTCAAAAAGTATCGTATCCCGTACCTCTTTATTAGCCCTTTTTTTATTCTCTTTATTGTGTTCCAGCTCATTCCAATAATTTGGACAGGATATATTAGTTTTACTGAGTGGAATGGACTCATGACACCAACATGGGTGGGGTTAGCTAACTATAAGTTGCTAGTCCAAGATTATATGGTTTCTGATGCAATTTTTAACACGATTATATACTGGTTGGCAGGAATTATAGGTATATTGCTATTTGCATTGATGATTGCACTCTGTCTTAACAGTGAACGTTTGAGATTCAAACAATTTTTCAAAACAGCTACCTTCTTGCCCTATGTATGTGCTTCTGTGGCTATGGGGTTAATATTTGGTATGCTCTTCGATGAGAATGCAGGGTTGATAAATGAGATTTTAATAACTATTGGGGGCGATAGAATACCTTGGTTAACCAGTAGCACTTTTTCAAAGATTCCAGTAATCATGCTTTTCAATTGGCGTATTACTCCTTGGTTTACCATCATAATTTTATCAGGATTGCTCAACATTTCAAAAGAATATTATGAAGCTGCAACTGTAGATGGAGCAAATGTATTTCAACAGTTTTTTTATATTACTGTACCGCTTTTAAGTAATATCATGTTCTTTTGCATGCTTACGATAACTGTTGATACATGGAAAATGTTTAATGAATCATACATTTTGGCAGGACCAGGAAGCTCAAATACTTCATTGTTCCAGCTCATTTATCAATCAGCTTTCAAAACATTCAAACTTGGATATGCTTCTGCTCTCAGTGTCATCTTGATCCTAATTCTCTTGGTGATTTCTATTGTGCAGTTTGTAGTCCGCAGACATCAAGGTGAAGTATAAAGGACCATGAAATGAAACGTATGAAGACATCAAAATTAGGAACCGTACAGCACATTTTTATGATAATGGTAGTAATAGTGTGTATTTTCCCCGTTCTATGGATGTGTTTGATAGCAATCAAGACTGTTGGAGAACGTGTCTCAGGATTTCATGCTCTCACAGTCCAAAATCCTACGATGGAAAATTTCGCTCGGCTATTTGACTTAATTCCACTTTGGAATAATTTATTTAATAGTTTATTTACTACGGTTGTAGGGACCTTAACGACCCTGTTTTTCTGTGCACTAGCAGGGTTTGCCTTCGCAAAATATCGATTTCCAGGTCGTAATGGTCTATTCTATTTTGTGATTGCTACAATGATGATAAGTGCAGAAGCAGGAGCTATTCCACTTTTTATCATCATGCGTAAACTTAATCTGATTAATAGTCTTTGGTCTTTAATCATACCTCGTATTGCTACTGCTGTTGGTATTTTCTATCTAAGACAGTATATTCTTGATGTGCCTGACGAACTGATTGAAGCTTCACGGATAGATGGGTGTCATGACTTTGGTATCTTTTGGAGAGTAGTGGTTCCGATTATCAAACCTGCTCTTGCTTCTTGGGCTTCAATCACAGCCATTGTACGATGGAATGACTTTTTTTGGCCCTTACTGTTTTTGAATAAGAATATTAAATATACTCTGATGGTTTCTGTTTCAATGCTTCCGGTAAGTGATGGTCTAGCTACTCCTTGGCCTGTAATTCTTGCTGGAACAACTTTGGTTATCATTCCTGCAATCATGTTTTACCTAACGATGCAATTATTTCAGAAATCAGGAAATTTTGCAGGAGCAGTAAAGGGATGATCGATACTTTTCTCACAATGAAGTATTGATGCTTCTGAATTTCCGATTTAGCATTATTCCAGTTCAAAAACACCGGTATAGAGACGGTAGTACTGACCTTTAAGAGCCATCAGCTCTGCGTGGGTTCCCTTCTCGATGATCTCTCCCATTTGCAGCACCATGATAAGATCCGCGTTGTGGATGGTTGAAAGGCGGTGGGCAATGACAAAGACCGTCCTGCCTTCCATCAGTGCATCCATCCCTTTCTGGACTACCTCCTCTGTATGGGTATCGATGCTGCTTGTTGCCTCATCAAGTACCAATACTGGGGGGTCTGCCACAATGGCACGTGCAATGGAGATCAGCTGTCGCTGTCCTTGGGAGAGCGTGGACCCATCCCCACTGAGCTGGGTTTGATACCCTTGCGGGAGGTGTGCGATGAAGGAGTCTGCATTGGCCAGTTTTGCTGCTTTGATAACCTCATCATCACTTGCTTCCAAGTTGCCGTAGCGAATATTGTCCATGACCGTTCCACTGAACAGATGTACATCCTGAAGAACTACCCCCAAGGAACGACGTAGGTCAGCCTTGCATATCTTGTTGATGTTGATGCCATCATAGCGAATTTTCCCATCCGCAAGATCGTAGAAGCGATTGATCAGGTTGGTGATGGTTGTCTTTCCTGCTCCAGTGGCCCCGACCAAGGCAATCTTCTGCCCAGGTTCTGCGTGTATGGTGATATTCTTGAGTACCAAGGTCTCCTCTGTGTATCCAAAGTCTACATCAGTGAGCGAGACCCGACCTTGTAACTCAGTGAGCGTTCCTGTTCGAGTATCTTTCCATGCCCAACGTTCAGTTCTCTCTTCAGTCTCTTCCCCTGTATCGGAAAGATTGACCAGGGTGATATATCCCTCATCACCTTCGGTTTCCTCATCGAGCAGCGCAAAGATACGCTTGGTACCTGCAAGTGCCATTACAACGGCATTCAACTGGTTGGCCATCTGGTTGATCGGCATATTGATCGTTCTGCTCAGTTGGAGGAAGGCAGCGATAATGCCAAGGGTCAATGCTCCAATGCCGTGAATCGCCAACATGCCCCCGGCAATTGCGACCAATACGTACTGGATGTAACTGATATTGCCCATGATCGGCATGAGGATGTTGGCAAAACGGTTGGCGTTGAATGCGTGGTTATTAAGCTCATCATTCAATGCATCAAAATGCTCTTTTGCCTTCTCTTCATAGGTGAAAACCTTGATGATCTTCTGTCCGTTGATCATCTCTTCTATATACCCATTGGTTTTCCCGATAGCCTTCTGCTGTTCAACAAAGTATGCACCGCTTTTGCCTGCAACAAAGGAGGAGATGCGTAGCATGATTGCAAGTGAGAATAAAACAACCAAGGTCAGCTGCCAGCTGGTAAACAGCATGGCAAAGAAAATAGCCAGTACTGTGATGATCGAGTTGACGAAGTTAGGGATTGATTGACTCACCATCTGCCTGAGCGTATCGGTGTCGTTGGTATAGAGACTCATCAGGTCTCCGTGGGATTGTGTGTCAAAGAACCGAATCGAAAGCTTCTGCATATGGGTGAACATCCCATCGCGAAGGGTCTTTAGTGTTCCCTGGGCAATGGTGATCATCAAACGGTTGTACATAAAGGTAGCAATGACACCTGCAGCATATATCGTTGCCATCACCAGAAGCGCCTGTATCAGCGGTGTGAAAGAAGCTGTTTCAGGGTTCTGTGCCATTGGTACGATATAGGTATCGATCAGGAGGCGCAGGAACAAGGAGCCTGCAACTGAAGCAAGTGCACTGACAAGGATACAGCATAGGACAACAAGGAAACGCAGTTTATACGGTACAAAGATGTAGGTGAAGAGACGTTTCAGGGTTGGCCAGTCAAACTTTGGCATCTTGGAGTGGGGTTTGTTCATGCTCGCTCCTCCTTGTGCATCTGGCTGCAATACATCTCTTTATAACGTGAACAACGATCCATCAGTTCTTGATGGGTACCTGTATCATGTATTCTTCCGTCATCGAGCATGATGATCCTGTCAGCATCCATTACCGAAGTTACTCGCTGAGCAATGATGATCTTCGTGGTTTCTGAAAGCTCACTGAGCAAGCCCTCCCTTATAGCGGCATCTGTCTTGGTATCGACAGCACTGGTTGAGTCGTCAAAGATGAGAATCTTTGGATACTTGAGCAAGGCACGTGCGATACACAATCTCTGCTTCTGCCCTCCAGAAACATTGGATCCATCTTGTTCGATGTAGGTGTCATACCCCTTGGGGAACTGCTGGATGAATCCATCTGCCTGGGCAATACGGCAAGCCCATCTAAGCTCCTCATCACTCGCATGCTCATTCCCCCAGCGGAGATTTTCTGCAATTGTTCCACTGAAAAGAAGATTCTTCTGCAGTACCATGCCGACCTCTTTCCTGATACTTTCCAGCGAATAGTCTCTTACATCCACTCCTCCAACCTTTACTGACCCACTGAAGGTGTCATAGAGGCGGGGGATCAACTGGACGAGGGAACTTTTCGCACTACCGGTTGGGCCAAGGATACCAATGGTCTGCCCACTTTCAATATCGAGATTGATATCGTAGAGACATCGTTTCTCCTTGGTCTTTGTATAGCTGAAGTCTACATGGGAAAAGGTAATTGACCCATCGGCCACCGTGGTGATGGCATCCTGCTTTTCCTCTAGGTCACTCTTTTCGGTGAGCACTTCCTCGATACGTACTGCTGAGGCCCTACTTATGGTAATCATGACTACAACCATGGAGAACATCATCAGGCTCATAAGAATCTGGGATGTATAGGTGATGAAGCTCATCAGCTCACCTGCCGTCATGGATGAGGCGACGATCAAGCGGGCTGCAATATAGCTGATCGAGAGCAGGCTGAGGTACATCATTCCCTGCATCAGGGGACTGTTGAAGGCAATGATCTTCTCAGCCTTGCTGAAGTCATCATAGATATCGGAAGAAACCACTTCAAATTTCTTTACTTCATGCGCTTCCCTGACAAACGACTTAACCACCCTGATTCCCCTAATATTCTCCTGAACCACGGTATTGAGCCGATCGTATGTCTTGAATACCCGGGTGAAAATGGGATAGGCGGCCCTGATTAGGAAAAAGAGACCAATACCCAAGAGGGGGAGTGCAACAAGATAGACCAGGCTCAGTGTCCTATTGATGGATACTGCCATGAAGAAGGCAAACACCAGCATCCCCGGGCTACGCACTGCGATACGGATAAGCATTTGATAAGCACGCTGTACATTGGTGACATCTGTGGTGAGACGGGTTACCAAACTACTGGTGGAGAACTTGTCGATATTGGCAAATGAGAAATCTTGCGTGTGATGGTAGAGCTTTCTTCGTACATTCTTCGCAAAACCCGTAGATGCTTCTGCAGCATAGTGACCTGAGAGCACCCCAAATAGCAGTGCAATTGATGCGCAAAGAAGGAGAGCGAGCCCCCATTTGAGGATTTCACTTAAATTTCCTGCATCAATACCACGGTCTATGAGGAATGCCATTAAGAAAGGGATGATGACATCCATGATCACTTCCAAGGTAACAAAGACCATGGTAAGGATGGTAGAGCGTCGATATCCTACTGTTTGTTTTCGTAGTTCTGTAAACATATTGTTTCCAAATTCCTTCTGATTGTATCTGCGATTGTGAAGAACTGCTGCAGTTGTTCCTCATTGAGGTCTTGCCTCATGGCCAGCTCGAACTCTTGTACCAGATGAAAGTGTTCTGCACACTTCTGTTCCGCCAAATCTGTCAAAACAACCCACTTCTGTCGTTTATCTTCTTCCGATTCTTCCCGAACGATCAAGCCATCCCTCTCCATCCCCTTGAGAATATTGGTCATGGTTGAACGGCGAATACCCAAATGCTGTTGTAGGTCGCTCTGCAATATTCGGGTTTTCTGATGATGAGCGAAGTATCCTAGAAGATGACTCTGCACAACAGAACCGCTGGAATCTTCTTCAAGTTTCAGCAGTGTCGTCATGCTCCGGTGGAGGAGGTGTGAGAGTGTTTTTATGGTATGCCCGATATGTCGTGGTTCTTCTTTCAATTGCCTGTCTCTTTTGTTAGGTTGCTAACAATAATACCCATCTCCTTTCTGATAGGCAAGCAGGTTGGATGAAGAAGTATGAAGAATAATCAGGCCCCCAAACGGGGGCCGAAAAGGAAACGGACTAGAGAAGGTCTGTGAAGGCCTTGAGGACCTCATCTCCTTCACATCCATTGAGCACCTTGGTTGCAAGTACCTTGCCCAACTGTACCCCTTCCTGGTCAAAGCTATTGAGATTCCAGACGAAGCCTTGGAACATTACCTTATTCTCATAGTGTGCCAACAAGGAGCCGAGGACTACAGGATCAAGTTGTTTTGCATAGAGCAAGCTGCTTGGCCGGTTTCCACAGAACTGTTTGTTCGGATTTGCATCATCCTTTCCACGGGCGAAGGCAACTATTTGAGCGACAAGATTGGCAATGAGCTTCTCTTGGCTGCTTGACCCTTCCACCAGGATGTCTTTCTCATATTGGGATGTAGAGAATCCGATGAACTGCAGGGGAACGATATCCGTCCCTTGGTGAAGCAGTTGGTAGAAGGAGTGCTGCCCATTGGTTCCTGGCTCCCCAAAGATAACCGGACCGGTGGGATAGGAGAGCTTTTCTCCATCTCTGTTTACGTGTTTTCCGTTGCTCTCCATGTCAAGCTGTTGCAGGTGAGCCGGGAAGCGACTCAATGCCTGTGAATAGGGCAGGATGGCAGTACTGGGATAGTGAAGTACATTACGCAGGTAGACGCCAAGGAGTGCATCAAGGAGCGCGGCATTCTCTGTGATCTTGGGCGAGCGAGCTGCCTTGTCGGCTTGGTGGGCACCATCGAGGAACAGCTTCATGGTTTCAAAACCATAAGCCAGAGAGAGAATGACGGCACCCACTGCACTGGTGGAACTGTACCTTCCTCCGATGTAGTCATCGATGAAGAAGGCATCGAGGACGGAGGATGAGGAGGCAAGGGGACTGCTCTTGCTGGTCACTGCAACCATATGATCGGAAGGATTGATACCGTTGATGCCGCTCTTCTTGATGGCTTCAATGACCAAGTCCCTGTTGGTCAGGGTTTCGAGCGTTGTCCCACTCTTGGAAACCAAGATAAAGAGTGTACGCTCCAGGTCCAGTTGATCGATTACAGCCTGTGCATCATCGGGGTCGACATTGCTGATGAACTGGGCGTTCATTTGCTCAATGCCTTCTTTGGTGCACCAACCCTTCAATGCCAGATAGATGGCTCTTGGTCCCAGGTCGCTTCCCCCAATGCCTATCTGCACCACCGTGGTGAATCTTTTTCCTGTTGAACCGACGATTTTGCCACTGCGAACTGCATCGGAAAAGGTCTTGATCCTGGAAAGCTGCTCTTCGTAGAATGCACCTTTGTCTTCACCATCTGCCTCTACCGTTTTTCCTACCTGACCACGTGTGAGATGGTGTAGTACGAGTCTTTTCTCCCCGGTATTCATGACTTCGCCATCAACGAGTGCTTGGTATTTCTCGGTAAGCTGGAGTTCGTCACTCAACTGTTGCAAAACCGATAGATGGTTTTCATCGATAGGCATTGCTGCATAGTTATACGTTAACTGTTCACTGGCTTTGACTTGGTAGGATTTGATGCGCTCTGGATGCAGGATTTGTGTCAGGTCACTTGCCTCCAGGTTCTTCAGCGCTTGGAATGAAGTACTTGTATCGAGATTCTTGTATGTCATATCTGTTCGCTCCTTATGGTAGATGAACGCCCCTCCATTGTATGCGGAGGGGCGTATCTGAACAAGGTGTAATTACTCTTCTATGTCGGGGATGCGTGTCTTGAAGCTCTCTTGCAGATCTTCCTTGGTCATCCCTTCGCGGAGGATGACAAAGATAGTGTCATCTCCAGCCAAGGTTCCAAGGATCTCAGGGATTGCCAACACATCCAAGGCAATACCGACCGAATTGGCATGTCCCGGTCTGGTCTTGATAACGCCGAAGTTTCCTGAAAATTCGATGGACAGGATTCCTCTTCGCACATCTTGGATGTAGCTTTTCTCTGATTCACTGATCAGGTCATTTTCCGGCAAGCTATAGTAGTAGCCGGACCAACCATCGGAAATTTTTCCGACTTTGAGCATCTTCAAGTCGCGGGATAGTGTGGCCTGTGTGACTGTATATCCCTCGGTTTTCAGCATCTCCAGCAGCGTATCCTGGTTGTCGATCCTATTGTTCTTGATAAGTTCCTTGACGACCGCCAACCGGTTGTGTCGTTCCCTCATGGTTTGGATTCTCCTGGAATGGAATATTTATGCGTTTTACACGAATAAAGATACAGTACTATTGACTCCTTTGCAAGCTTCATGGCTTCTTTTTGTCGAACTCTTGACCGGCGACCTCGCTTATAGCATGCTACACAATAGTATGGAGTAAAGGGAGGATTGTATGACAATTGTCTATATCTTGATTGTATTGGTGCTTCTGCTTGCCCTCTATGGGATTAGTGTCTATAACCGGTATGTCCGACTTCGCAACCAGGCTGAAGAGGCAGAATCAGCGATTGATGCTCATCTGAAACAACGCTATGACTTGGTCCCCAACCTTGTGGAGACGGTTAAGGGGTATGCGAAGCATGAGGAAGAGACCTTTACAAAGGTTATCGAGGCCAGGAATATGGCGATGAATGCATCAGGGATGGTAGACAAGAATGAGGCTAATAATGCCTTCAGCTCCACCCTTAAATCACTGTTTGCTCTCAGTGAGGCATATCCAGATCTGAAGGCTAACCAAGGCTTCCTGGATCTCCAAGCCCAGTTGCAGAAGATTGAAGAGCAGTTGTTGAGCGCCCGTAAGTATTACAATGCCATCATCAAGCAATTGAACACCATATGTGAGGTATTCCCTTCTTCAATCATCGCCTCGATGGCCCATTTCTCCAAGAAACCCTATCTGGAAATCGAGGAGGAGGCCCGTTCTCGTGTAGAGGTGAAGTTTTAATGGCAAAGAAAACACTCCTGATACTTTTTGTTCTTGTTCTAAGTCTTACCGTGTTGTATGCAGAGGACTATCAATTTGAGTCGTATGCATTGGAAGTTGATGTGAGGTTGGACAATAGCTATGCAATGCAGGAACACATTGTTGTCGATTTCTCATCTCCCCGGCATGGCATCTTCAGGGAAATACCGGTACTCTTTGGTCGGCAGAGAGTTAAGCTCACAGACCTTGAAGCCAATGTTCCGATCATCAAGGATTCGGTTTCCTCTGGATATGCCACATTCCGTCTCGGCTCTGAGGACAGGACGGTTTCAGGTATCCAGGAGTACCAGATCAGGTATGACTACGCCATCGGCGATGACAGAAACGAAGAATATGATGAGTTCTATTACAATATTGTAGGGGTAGGGTGGCAAGCTCCCATTGAGCATGTCTCTTTTATGGTGAACCTTCCCAAGCCTATTGACCCTTCCATGGTATTCCTCACCGGAGGGGTGTATGGTTCCACTGCACAACGTGGGAAATTTGTGATCAGTGCTGATGGAAAGACCATCACAGGAGAGGCACAGGATCTTTACCCTGGAGAAGCGCTCACCCTGCGTGTGCAAATGGAGGAAGGGTACTACTCTGATGTGCGCCCATTTATTGATTTCACCATCCCTGCCTCAATCATTGCCCTGCTGGTCGCACTTGCTGCCTCTGTACATGCCACGCTTCTCTTCCGCCGCTATGGCAAGGAGGAGCTCTTTATCCCAGTGGTTCGTTTCGACCCTCCCGATGATCTCTCGCCCATGCAAGTGGGATACTTGGCTGATGGGGTTGTGGATAACAAAGATCTTACCAGTATGATTTTCTATTGGGCTGACCAAGGTTGCCTGACCATCAGCGAACTCGGCAAGAAGGAGTTTACCTTCACCAAGATCAAGGAGCCTGCCACCATCAAGGCGCACGAGAAACACCTATTCTCTGCTTTGTTTGCCTGTGGTGATGGTACAGAAGTAACGCTCAAGCAGTTGGAGAAGAGCTCATTCAGTAAAGATCTTGAGAAGGCAAAGGCTGAAGTACGTGCCTATTTCAAGGGAGAGAGGGAACTCAAGGATGGCAAGGCGGAGAGAAAGCGCATTGCAGCCATGCTTTACGGCGCTCTTTCCGTGGTATTGATGGCGATTGCCTCTACCATTTCCTATATTGGCACTGAAACGGTGGTGTTCTTGGTTGTTGGGTTCTTCAGCCTTGGCACGTTTGCTTTGGTTGCCAGTCGCCTGGATGCCATCTGGGAAACTTCTTCCGCTTTCAAGAAGGGATTCAAGTTTTTCATCTTGGGTGTTTCGGCACTCTTTCTCTTCACCTTCGCCTTTCTATTCATGAACCCGGTATTCGGACATGGAACATTTTACTCGCTCGTCATGGCGTTTTTCCTCGTGGCCTTTCCTGGGTATCTTGGCTTCCTTGCAATTGTAACGGGAAAACGTAGTGCATATGCACAGAAGAAGCTTGAGGAGATTGTGGGATATCGTGAGTTTATCAGCAAGGTGGAAATGGACAAGCTGAAAATGATGATCGACAGTGATCCTTCACTGTTCTACCACGTACTCAGCTATGCCGTCGTACTTGGACTGGAAGATGTCTGGGCAAAGAAGTTTGCGAAAATTGCGCTTGCAGAACCCCAGTGGTATGTTGGGAACCGGCCGATCAGAAATGCACTATTCTATAGTGCGCTGAGCCATAGGATGCATACCAGCGTTATGGAAAAAGCAGTATATGCCCAGGCGAAGAGTGGCTCCAGGTCCCCTGTTCGATCCTCCTTTGGATCGGGTGGATTCTCCGGTGGAGGTTTTGGCGGCGGAGGCGGTGGGGCATGGTAATCCCCCAGGAAATACAAAAGGGTTGGTATCGGCATTTCAAGGGTGGTTTGTACCAAGTGGTGGATACGGTCATAGAAAGTGAATCGCTCTCCACCATGGTGCTCTACCGCCCTAAGGATAGCGATTACTTGTGGGTTCGCCCCTACCAGATGTTTATCTCTGAAGTGACACGGGAAGGGAAAACCCATAAACGGTTCACGTATATCGGAGAGAGCCTGAGAGAATAAAAAACGGAGCCATCTTGGCTCCGTTCCCGTTACTGAATCATAGTGGTTGGTTTATTGGCGATAACTGCCGTGTGCCGGTCTGGGTTTTGCGATTGCTTCATTCACACGAAGGTTTCGCCCACCGAAATCCTTGCCATCCAGCTCGGAAATCGCAGCATCGGCAGATGCATCCTCTTCCATTTCCACGAAGGCGAACCCTTTTGGGCGTCGGGTTTCGCGGTCAATGATGATATTGGCACTGAGTACAGTACCGTACTGTGCGAACAGGTCCCGAAGTTCTTCTTCGGTTGTCCGGTAACTCATGTTTCCGACATAAATTTTCTTTGCCATTCAAAGCATCCTTCACAGGCAGCGCCTGTCATTCAATATTGCTTCATGTGGCGCAGTCTTTAACTCTTACCTGTCTGCGGGAGCGATTCAGTAACGCACGCGTGCGAACATTAGGAATTACGTATCAGCTGCAACACAAAAACGAAAGCAATCAAACGGTATCACGGCCCATTTTGGCTGTCAATTATCACACTCACCCAAAAGCGTGAATTGCCCATGACAGCCGGTGGGTTCTTGCATTTATTGAACATTCTTAGCATGATGTCGGTTATGAATAGCAATTTACTCGGGTTGGCATTGTCTTTTCCCTTTTTAGCGCTCGTCATCTTGGTAGGAATCCTTTTGAGGCGGTATGCTTCAGTATCCAGTGAGGCGATGCGAAAGTTTGTGCATATTGGTGTTTCGAATTGGTGGTTCATTGAAGTGAATTTCTTTACTTCACTATCCTATGCCCTTGTTGGCCCAATTCTCTTCATCATCCTAAACAGCTTGTTTACCTTCCTGAATTGGGGCAAAGCCCTTGGAATGGATGACAAGAAACGAAATTATGGGCTGATTTACTTCCCCATCACGCTCCTGATCTTGGTTGTGTTGCAATATCAGGGGGTTGTTTCCAGCCTCGCGTGCAGCATTGCCGTGTTCGTCATGGGCTATGGTGATGGATTGGCTGCGCTGGTGGGTACTAAATGGGGGAAGAAAAAGTTACCGGTTCCCGGTAAGGTCAAGAGCTGGGCAGGTACGCTAACCATGGCTTCTGTCAGTAGCTTGGTCGCTCTCATTGGTTTGGCTTTTTTCACCACGCTCTCAGCCCCCGTTGTCCTTGGAATCTCTCTGCTGATCGGACTTTCTGCTGCAGTGATGGAGGCAGTAACTCCTCTTGGTCTGGATAATATCACCGTACCATTTGTGGTAGTGCTCCTTCTTGGAGTGTTCTTATGAGTGAATACGCGAACCTGGTTCCCCCTAGTGGGTCACTGGCATCGCACTTCAATGCCTTCTTCTTCGCACTCCCTCCTGCCTTCTGGTTGTTGGTGGGTATCATGGCCGTGGTTGCAACAGCAAGTTATTTTGCCAAACAACTCACCCCTGGTGGAGCTGTGGCTGCTTTCTTGGTTGGGTTTGGCACTACTTGGATTCTTGGTTTCGGTGCACTGGCAACCTTGTTGCTTTTCTTCCTTTCTGCGGGGGTATTGGGAAAGATTGCAAAGCGTGCACTGGCCTTTGATGTGATGAAGATTCATAAGAAGGGTGGCAGGCGTGACGCTTCCCAGGTCTATGCCAATGGATTGATGGCATTGGTCAGTGCTCTGCTCTATGCCTTGAATCCTTCCATCCCCTTCTTGGTAATGTTTGGGGCTTCTGTAGGGGAGGCTGCAAGCGATACCTTCGCAAGTGAGGTCGGCATCCTCTCCAAAACCAAACCAGTTTCCATCATCACCGCTCGTCCCATGACTCCTGGTCTCAGTGGAGCTGTTAGTCCTCTGGGGCTTGCCAGTGGATTGTTGGGCGCAATACTGGTTGCTCTCTGTGTTTGGGGGTGTTTCCTGCCTATCACAGGGAAGAGTGCTCTCTATGTTTCAGTGATCGCATTAAGTTCCTTTTTTGGGTGTTTGCTCGATAGTGTGCTCGGTGCTACCGTCCAGGCTCACTACTATGATGAGGTGGGTGACCGCATTACCGAGCATGCAGTAGTGGATGGAAGAATCCTTCCACTTGAGAGAGGAATTCGTTGGGTCGATAATGATGTGGTTAACCTGCTGAGCAATGTGGCCTCAGCCCTGTTTGGCATGTCACTTACCCTGATAATTGGGTAATCTGTATTTTTTACTTGCTTCTCCGCATTTTTCTTTGTATTTTACATGTCGGTAGGCCTAAAGAGGTCTGCTATGTGTAATCGCACCACATATTCTTTAAGTGAGGATATATAGTATGGCAAAACAATTGCAGTTCAATGAAGAGGCACGCAAGTCCCTAGTGGCTGGTGTTGAAAAGATCTCCCGCGCAGTAATGGCAACGCTTGGCCCGAAAGGTCGCCTGGTTGTTCTCGACAAGAAGTTCGGTGCTCCGACTGTCACGAAAGACGGTGTTTCCGTAGCACGCGAAATCGAGCTGGAGAACCCGTTTGAAAACATGGGTGCCCAGCTTCTGAAGGAAGTTGCAACCAAGACCAACGATGTTGCAGGTGATGGTACCACCACCGCTACCGTTCTTGCCTGGTCCATTATCAAGGAAGGCATGAAGAGTGTGGCCGCAGGTGTCAACCCAATGGGTATTCGCCGTGGTATCGACAAGGCTGTTGCTGACGCCGTTGCCGAGATCAAGAAACAGGCCAAGATGATCAAGGACAAGGAAGAGATTGCACAAGTCGCTTCCATCAGTGCAAACAATGATCGCACCATTGGTGATGAGATCGCCAATGCGATGGAGAAGGTTGGTCTGGACGGAGTAATAACCGTTGAAGAGTCCAAGACCATTGAGACCACCACTGATTTCGTGGAAGGAATGCAGTTCGATCGTGGCTATCTCTCTGCATATTTCTGCAATAACCGCGATACCATGACCGCTCTTCTTGATGATCCTTTCATCCTTATCTATGACAAGAAAATCAGCAACATGAAAGAGTTGCTTCCTTTGCTCGAGAAGGTTGCACAGGCAAGTAAGCCGTTGCTTATCATCGCAGAGGATGTGGACGGTGAAGCTCTTGCAACTTTGGTTGTAAACAGCGTTCGTGGCATCTTGAACGTCGTTGCTGTAAAGGCTCCTGGATTTGGTGATCGCCGTAAGGCAATGCTTGAGGATATCGCTATCCTCACCGGTGGCGAGGTCATCAGTGAAGAGCTTGGCCTGAAACTTGAGAATGCTGATCTTTCCCAACTTGGACGCGCAAAGAGCATCAAGGTTGAGAAGGAGAATACCACGATCATCAACGGGAATGGTAAGCAGAGCGACATCAAGGACCGTATTGCCCAGATCAAGGCACAGATTGGGGACACAACCAGCGATTATGATCGCGAGAAGCTCCAGGAACGTTTGGCTAAACTTGCCGGTGGCGTTGCAGTCCTGAATGTAGGTGCTGCTACCGAAGTTGAGCTGAAAGAGAAGAAGCACCGAGTTGAGGATGCTCTTTCCGCTACCCGCGCAGCAATCGAGGAAGGCGTCATCCCTGGTGGTGGTGTTGCACTCATCCAGGCTGTTCAGGTAATGGACAAGATGGATATCTCGAAGTTCACTGAAGATGAGCAGGTCGGATACAAGATTGTTCGTCGTGCACTTGAGGAGCCGATTCGCCAGATTGCCCAGAACGCTGGACTTGATGGTTCACTCATCGCTGACAAGTGCAAGCATGAAAAGCCGGGTATCGGTTATGATGCTGAGAGTGGCAAGTGGGTCAATATGTCCGAAAGCGGTATTATCGATCCGGTAAAGGTCACCAGAAGTGCATTGCAGAACGCTGCATCCATCGCTTCTTTGATTCTTACCACTGAATGTGTTGTAACAGATATTCCAGAACCCGCATCTCCTGCTTCTCCTGGACCTGAGGGTATGGGCGGGATGATGTAATCCTGCGCACTGCAAAAGGGGTCGCTTTCCGGCGACCCTTTTTGCCGTCTTATGGCTTCTGATACTGAAACTTGACTAGTGGATAGCGAACGTGCTACTTTAATCGATACTTGGAAAATTGGATGCGAAGTTTTCTTCCGCCTCTTTTCTGCATCCGATTTTATGCAAAGTGAGGATTACCAATGCTTTCATTGATTAGTGCTATGGCAGCCCCTGAAACGGCCGGCGCCGCAGGTTCAACCGGTTCGATGATGACGACCTTTGTTACGTTCGGTCTCATCATTGTTATCTTCTATTTCTTGATTATCCGTCCGCAAAAGAAGCGGGACAAGGAAACCAAGGAGATGCTCTCCTCTATTAAGAAAGGGGATAAGGTTGTCTCGATTGGTGGAATTCATGGAACCGTTGTTGCGGTGAAAGAGACTACCGTGGTGGTAAAGGTTGACGACAACACACGTATGGAGTTCTCCAGAAATGCTATCAGCAGCATCGTAAACAGAAAGGGCGATGGTGCAACTGCTTCCAGCAAGAAGAAGAGCAAAAAGGAAGAGCAGGTATCTGCTCCTGAGAAGAGTGTTGAGGCTCCCGTTGAGGAAGTCCCTGCTGAAGCTGAAGCTGAGAAGAAAGACAAATAATTCTATAAAAGACATCTGGAGAGTATCATGAAAAAACGGAGTCGTCTGGTGGTCGTTCTGGTGGTCGTCTTGTTGTGCGGGTTCTTCCTCTATCCCACGATTGCTTGGTATGGATTCGTACCGCAGGACACCAAGGAACTTGCAACAGGCTCAAATGTACAGATTAAGGAGTATTCCCGTGGACAGGCTTCACGCGATCTCCGCTCGCTCAAGGAGTTGGTCGCTGATGACCCACAGGCAACCCTGCCTTCTGAGTTCTCCTATCTAAAGGATTACGCGAAGGAAAATTACAAAGCCATGAAGCGTTCAGTTCCCCGTAATTGGACTCTTGAAGCATTGTTTGCTGGGTTCTATAACGAACAGGATATGTTCGATTCAGCTGAGTCCTACTACCGCACGTCCTTGCTTGAACTGAAGACTTTGGGAAACAAAGCACTACAGCTGGGCTTGGACCTTGAAGGTGGTATGAGTATTCTCTTGGAGGCTGATGTTGCTTCCTATGAGGATAAGATTGGTAAGACTGCATCCTCGAGTGAGATTTCTGAGGCAATTCGCCAGGATATCGAGATTCTTGAGAAACGAATTGACCAGTTTGGTGTCAGTGAGCCTGTCATCCGTTTACAAGGTGATGACCAGATTCTCATTGAGATTCCAGGTGCTGCAGACCCAGAGCGTGTTAACTCCTTCCTTCGTGGTAAGGGCTCCCTTGTCTTCAAGATTGTCGACACCACCCTTACCGCTGAGTTGAATGCTTTCTACACTGAGAATCCTTCTGAGGTTTATACCGATACTGGTGCACTGAAGCAGCCTGATTTCTTGCCTGCTGGTAAGATTGCTGCTGGTTATTATATCAGTGACGAGTATGGGATCGATGAGCTGGAGAGCTATGTGGTAGTAGAGGATGAAATCGGCCTTGATGGAATCCACCTTGAAAGTGCAACTACCGCAACCGATGGAATCACCGGTCGACCAGTGGTCAACTTCCAGCTGGACAGCCTTGGTGGCGATATCTTCTACAAGCTCACATCTACCCACGTTGGAGATACCATGGCAGTTGTGATGGACGGCAAGGTTAAGGCCATGGCCACCATCAATGAAGGGATCAGGAGCAACGTTCAGATTTCCGGGTTCGATGCTGAGGAAGCAGCTGACCTTGCTATCGTTCTTCGTACCGCTGCACTTCCCATCGAGCTGGTCGTCAGCAGCCAACAGGCTGTTGGTGCTACCCTTGGTGAAGATGCTGTATCGGCCGGTTTGAAGGCCATTGCTGTTGGACTTGCACTGGTAATCATTCTGATGTTCGCCTACTACCACGTCAGTGGCCTTGTGGCAAACCTCGCATTGTTGCTTAACTTGTTCTTCATGATCAGTGTTCTCTCTGCTTTCAATTTCACGTTGACCTTGACCAGTGTTGCCGGTCTTATCCTTACCTTGGGTATGGCTGTTGATACCAATGTCATCATCTTTGAGCGTATCAAGGAAGAGCGAAGGTTGGGCAAGAGTGATGTTGCCGCAATCAAGGCAGGATTTGATAAAGCATTCTGGACTGTCATGGATGCAAACATAACCACAATCATTGCAGCTCTGGTACTCTCCCAGCTTGGAAGTAGTGCAGTCAAGGGCTTTGCGAATACCCTTGCTATCGGTATTGTGAGCTCGGTATTTACTGCGTTGTTTGTTTCGCATCTTATTTTTGATGCGACCGTCGCCCAACGTGAGGGCAAGAAGCTACACATCAGCTGGAGGAAAAACTAAATGCTTAAGAAAGATATTCCTGTTATCAAGCTTCGCTGGTACGCCTGGGCTTTGGCTGTAGTCCTCCTGCTCGCCGGAGGTATCTCCTTCGCTGTGTTGGGTGGTTTTAACCTGGGTGTTGATTTTGAAAGTGGATTGAGCCAGAGAATTCAGATAGCTCCCATTGGATTGGAAGTTACCTATGCTGGGAACAAGGATGCAGTCCTTGCTGTCTCAGGTTCTGGCCTTAATCTTGAAGTTCGCGGTGATGAAGGGGTTTCCAGTACCAGCTTCAGTGCTTCCGAGTATCCAACTGCACAGGATCTTGCAACTGCGCTTGGTGCAGTGCAGAACATCAATGTGGCAGTTGTTGACGGGTCATTGGAAACAGCTCAGCTCCTCAGTGGGTATGGATTTCCTGCAACGCTCTCTGCTGAACCTACCAAGCTGAATTTCCAGAGCAGTGGAAATGCAAACATCGAAGATGTACGTTCTGCTTTGGATTCACTGGGTAATGTACGTGTGCAGACCGTTGGGGTGGATGGAAGCCAGACCTTCCAGGTCCGTCTCGGCATCAAGGAAGGTGCAACTCAGGATTCCATGGAAACCGAAGTGAAGAATGCATTGAATGCTGCATTCGGTGCTGGTAATGTAGTGGTTCTCCAGAGTGATTACATTGGACCGAAGTTCAGTGCAACGTTACTTTCCAGCTCCATCCTCGCCATCGTGGTTGCAATGGCCTTGATCCTCCTCTATATCTGGGTCAGGTTCCGTTTTGCTTATGCAGTGTCATCCTTGATTGCACTTGTGCATGATATCTTGATGATGCTTACGGTAATTACGCTCTTCCGCTTTGAGTTCTCTGGTATCACTGTTGCAGCGCTGCTGACCATCATTGGTTACTCACTGAACAATACAATCGTTATCTTCGATCGTATCCGTGAGAATGTGGCATTGGCACCAGATGCTTCGTTGAGTGTGAATATTGACCATAGCGTTACACAGTCATTGAGTAGAACGGTAATGAGTGCAGTCACCACCTTGATCGCTATCATCCCGCTCGCAATCTTTGCTTCCGGTGACATCCAGCTCTTTGCAGTGAAGATGGGATTTGGTATCCTCTTTGGAACCTACTCATCCAACCTGCTTGCGCCTGCGATGCTTTACTGGATCAGCAATGCTCAGGCAAAGAAAAAAGAGAAGAAAGCAGAGTAACCTGTCTCTTCTTGCAAGTCATACGCTGCCGCACTCTTATCATGTGGCAGCGTTCTTGTCATAATGGGGGTATATGAAACTGATACTTTCCAGAACCATGGGATATTGCAAGGGGGTGTCCAGGGCCTTGGACCTTGCTACCTCTGCATTGCAGGAGGCAAAAGACGCCCACAAGCCTGTATATTCCTTGGGTAAGCTTATTCATAACGATGACACGTGTGCCTTTTTCGCTGATCAGGGGATGCAGGTTATTACAGGAGCAGAGGGGCATGAGCCCGGATTGGTTGTACTGCGTGCACATGGAGTACCCGAAAGGGTGCGATCTTCTTTTGTGGAAGCCGGTTTTGACTTGGTTGATGCTACATGTCCGGTAGTGAAGCATAACCTCTCAAGAATTTCTGCATATGCACCTACGCATACCATCTTGATTGTTGGGCACCCTGGTCATCCAGAGACGCTTGCCATGCGAGGGGTCCAGTGCGAAGGGAAGGTCTGCGATACCATCCTGATTTCTGGTCCTGAGGATGTCGGTACCCCGGAACCAGGCAAATCCTACGTGGTGTTTGTGCAGACAACGTTTGATCAGGGATTATGGAATACCATTCAAAAAGCCTTAAGGGAATGGGAGCAGTATGGATGTACGATGCTCTTTGCCAATGAGGTCTGTCCCAGTTCCATCAATCGTCGGCAGGCCACCCTTGAGCTGACTGATGCATGTGATGCAGTGGTGGTGATAGGGGGAAAGGAGAGTGCAAACACCAGGGCGCTCTACCAATTGGTACGAGAAAAGGGAAAGATGGCCTGGCATATAGAGAATGAAACAGAAATTACCGACGATATGCGCAGCTATGATATACTGGGTATAACAGCAGGGGCTTCAACCCCCTCTCTGGTGATTCAACGCGTAATCGATAGGTTGCAACAGGAGTGATACATGGAAACAGGTTATCGGGGAATACCAATTCCCACCATCAAGAGGCTTCCCTCCTACCTTAGGCTTTTGCAGGGGTACCGGGAGCAAGGAATGGAGATGGTCAGCGCTACTACCTTGGCCGAAGAGCTTGGATTGAAACCAATTCAAGTACGTAAGGACATTTCCTGTACCGGAATCGAGGGCAAGCCCAAGGTAGGCTTTGCTGTTGTCAAACTCATTGAGGCAATCATCCACACCTTGGGGTGGGACAATGCTACCGATGCAATCGTTGTGGGTGCCGGCCATCTGGGCTCCGCTCTTGCACGCTATGAGGGGTTTGAGAGTTATGGGCTTAAGATCGTTGCAGCATTCGATGTTGACCCCAGTAAGTGGGATACTTGGCTTGGGGATGTCCCAGTCTTTCCTTTGAGCAAGGTCAAGGAGTACATCGATCGGCACCATGTAAATATCGGAGTCCTTGCAGTTCCTGCCGACCAAGCCCAAGAGACAGCTGAGCTGCTCATGGAGTGTGGGTTACTGGCCATCTGGAATTTTGCACCCAAGGATTTGAAACTTCCCGAGCATGTGGTGGTTCAGCGAACCGATCTGGCTACAAGTTTCGCAGTTCTCTCTGCCAAGGTACGGCAAAAGATGAACAAGAAGGATCTGAGTAGCGAAGTGGATGATTGGTAATATCTAGTGTACGGATAAGAGGGGTATCGTAAGGATACCCTTTTTTAATGTGAATATAGGTATATTATGCAGTATTATAACTGGTATTATGTGATTTAAATACCATAATATCTCAATAATAAAATCCTTTCAATCAAATAATCGTTGACTCTTGAGTTGCTTCTTCGCTACCATGACAACAAGAGATTTAGATAATGAGGTCATTGATGAAGAAACTGGTTGTGGAGCTGTGCATGGGAAGCTCTTGCTTCGCTCGGGGTAATTCTCAGACACTTGCAGCATTGGAGTCCTATCTTCAGGAGTCCGGGTCTGCAGATTGTGTGGATTTGATAGGACACTTATGCATGGGAGATTGCTCCAAAGGTCCGAATATTCGTATTGCCGATACCACGTATCAAGGGCTTGCTGCCGATGAGGTGGTTCAATTGGTTGTGCATGAACTGAAAGATCGGGAAGGGATGTAATGATCCATCCTATATATACAGAGTTGACCGAGTGCCGTGACTGTTACAAGTGTGTTCGCGGCTGTCCTGTAAAAGCTATCCAGGTGAAGGATGGCTCAGCAGTAGTGGTGAAGGACCGATGCATCTATTGCGGACACTGTGTTGATATCTGTCCATCCCATGCAAAAAAAATCCGTGGTGATTTGGCAAGGGTTCGCCAGTTTGTCCAGAGCGGAAGAAAGATATTCTGTTCTCTAGCCCCTTCCAGTGCAGCAGAATTCCCCTTCAGCACCGATAGCTTGGTAGTTGCGCTTACTCGTCTGGGCTTTAGTGGGGTAAGTGAGACAGCCATCGGGGCTCATCTGGTGAACCAGGCAATTGAGATGTATGCAGAATCCCACGATGGGAACTGCCCATGGATTTCCACAGCCTGCCCAACGGTGGTCCAGACGGTAAAAAAGTACTATCCCTCATTGGTGGACCAACTCAGCAAGGTGCCCTCCCCATTGCAGTGCCACAGCGCCTATTTGCGGGCGCTCTATGGAGAAGAGATTGGAGTGGTCTTCATCGGTCCTTGTATCGCTAAAAAGGTGGAGGCCGACCAGAGCCCAGGTTATCCGGACTTTGCCTTGACCTATGAGGAACTCAATGCCTGGCTCCTTGCTGAGCATATTGACTTGGAACAGATTGAGAGAGAGGTTTTCCTTGACCCTTCCATCGTACCCTCCTTAGTTCCCTGTCGTGCTGGTAAGTCGACGCTCTACCCCGTAGAGGGTGGGATGATAGCCTCATTGAAGTGGGGAGGTGATCCCTTCCAGACCCATGCTGTTGCCATCAGTGGTATGAATCAGGTGGTAGGGACACTATCAGGGATGGAGAGGGAAGACCAGAACACGGCATTCCTCGAACTTCTCGCCTGTGAAGGTGGTTGCATCAATGGACCGGTGAGCAACCAGGGGCGTTCCTCTGCTTCGAAGAAGAGCCTGAGCTCACGCTATACCCGTAGTCGGATCACCGATCAAGGTCCTGTATTTAATGGAGATGCAGCATTTGTTGCTAAGCTCCTTGAACAAGGCTATTCCCTGATTGAGAAACATACTGCTGAGGTAGAGAGGCCTGTTTCGAGTTTTGTTTCTCCTCATAGTGAAGAAGAAATTGACCAAGCACTCAAGTTGTTGGGGAAAAGGGATGTCTCTGATGAGTTGAATTGTGGCGGGTGTGGTTACAACAGCTGCCGGGAGATGGCCATTGCCTATCTTGATGGAATGGCTGAGATGGAGATGTGTGTAACCAAGATGAGGAAGGAAGCCCAAAGCAAGATGGATGTACTGCTCAGGACCATCCCAGTGGGAGTGGTGATTGTGGATGACCAGCTCCAGATTGTCGACTGCAACAGCAACTTCCTCAAACTGTTCGGAGATCTTGATTTTCCTTTGGAGCCATCCCAGTTGAATCTGGTCTTCGGATTGCCTGTTAAGCGCTTTGTCCCATTTTATGAGAAGTTTAACAACCAGTTCACCTCTTCCTTAGTGCAACAGTACCGCTTACATTACAAGGATACCTTTCTCAAAGTAACCTTCTTCTCCGTTGAGAAACAGCATCTGGTGGGTGCCTTGTTTGAAGACATTACCACCCCGACCGTGCGTCGTGAGACCGTGGTGAAGAAAGCTGAGGATGTTATCCAGAGAAGCTTGGAGACCGTCCAACAGATTGCTTCCTTGCTTGGGGAGAATGCAGCAGAGACTGAGATCATGCTTAATAGCCTTATCGATGCCTTCAAGGTTCCCCCGAGCGGGGAGCGGGATGGCTATATGCAGGAAGGATCATGAACGACGTATTCATTGATGTGGATTATGCACAAATCTACAAGCACGGTCAGAAAATTGGGGGAGATGTGTTCCTTCTTTCCAGGCAGGATGCATCGGCACAGATTGTTTGTACCCTCAGTGATGGTCTTGGCAGTGGGGTGAAGGCAAATGTATTGGCAAGCCTTACTGCCCGTATGGCCCACAAGCTCAGCTTCAGTCCAATGGATCTGACGCGTTCGGCAAAAATCATCATGAATACACTTCCTGTGTGCAAGGAGAGGAAGATTAGCTATGCTACGTTTACCATTGCAGATCTGAGAAGAAGCAATACTGATGAAGTACTGGTGAACCTTGTTGAGTATGACAATCCTTCAGCACTTATGTTCCAGGGGTGTACTCCTGTACAGTGGGAACGAGAGAAGATTGATCTTAGAAGGGATGGGGCGTTCAAGCAGGAGGTTCTGGAGCACTCTCACCTCAAGCTCTCGGTTGGAAGCCGTCTCTTGATCTTCAGCGATGGTGTTACTCAGGCGGGGATGGGAAAGTCCCTTCCCTTGGGGTGGCGTCTTGAGGGGGTTCGGTCATTTGCCCAGCAGGTGATTGAAAGGGATCCGGATATTTCCAGCCATGACCTGGCGCGGGAAGTTGTATCGCATGCTCACAGATTGGATCGTTTAAGTGCAAAGGACGACATTACCTGCATGGTCGTATATGTGAGAAAACCCAGGAGAACACTGGTTGTGACTGGACCTCCTTTCAAACAGGAACAGGATTCTTTACTGGTTGAGAAAATCCAGAGATTTGAGGGAAAGAGGATCGTCAGTGGGGGTACTACCGCACAGATTGTCAGCAGGATCCTGAATCGTCAGCTGAAGGTGGATATGAGCTGTTGGTCACCACAAGTGCCTCCTTGTTCCATGATGGAAGGGTTGGATCTGGTGACTGAGGGGATGTTGACCCTGAGTAAGGTAGCCACAGCACTGGAGCAGAAAAAGCCAGCATATACGCTACCGAACGATGCAGTGAAGAAGTTCATACAGGTGATGCAAGAGAGTGATCAAGTACACTTTATTGTTGGGACGAAAATCAATGAAGCACACCAGGATCCCAGTATCCCGGTGGAGATCGGGATACGCAGGACCTTGATTGGAAGGTTGCAACGGGCATTGGAAGACAATTATTTGAAAGAGACCTCTTTGGAGTATATGTAGGAGTTATGGTCATGGGAAAGAAAGAGAAGGTGAGTGTCAGGATTTGTGTGGGGACTGCATGTTTTGTACAAGGTGGGGCCGATCTATTGCTTTACCAGGACTTTTTGGATCCTGTTGTACTGGCTGGGTGTGACATCCAGGGCATCTCCTGTATTGGCGGGTGCAAGGATGATTCAATGGAGGTAAGGCCTCCCTATGTAGAGATTGATGGAAAAGTGTTTGGTGAGATGACGCAGGAGAAGCTATGCAAAGCATTGCTGGAGGCCGTCCATGCTTGAATTGAATAACCAATATACGACGATCAAGAGACAGGTGCACACTGAGGTACTCAAGCAATTCTTCCAGGATACGTTGACCCAGAATGTGGATAAGATTCCTGTACAACTCATTCCAAAGCAGCGTATCCCTACCAGGTGTTGTATCTACAAGGAGCGGGCAATGGTCCGCTACCGTATTATGGCATTCCTGGGTTTTGATATCGAGACTGAAGATGATGAGATGAAGAGTCTCTCCTCCTATGTGAGGGAGATCATGGAGGAAGACAAGCCTCTTGCCCCTCTGTTGACGACAATCAGTACTGCCTGCTCTTCATGCCCTCCCGACCGGTACATGATCAGTGATGCCTGTCGTGGATGTTTTGCCCGTCCCTGTCTTGCCAACTGTCCCAAGGACTGTATCACCTTCTCAGGAGGAAAGGCCCATATCGATGAGAGCAGATGTATCCGTTGTGGGAAGTGCATGGAGGTATGCCCCTTTCATGCAGTTGTGCATATTCCCGTACCATGTGAGCAGGCTTGTCCGGTCGATGCAGTGAAGAAGAATGAATATGGCTATGTGGAAATTGATTGGGATAGGTGTATCAGCTGTGGAAAGTGTGCAATGAGCTGTCCTTTTGGGGCCATTGTGGAACGTTCGTCGATTATGACGGTAGCTAAAAAAATCAAGAACAAAGACCACATGACGGCGATCATTGCTCCGGCGATTGAAGGACAGTTTCCGGGTACACTTGCCCAAATCAAACATGCGCTGCTTGCCACTGGATTCAAAACGGTGATTGAGGTCAGTGAAGGTGCCCATGAGACATGCTTGCATGAGGCCGATGAACTGGCAACCAGGAAGAAGGAAGGAACCGGGTTTATGACCACGAGCTGTTGCCCAGCATATATGAACCTGGTGGATAAGCATTTGCCCTTCCTTGGAAGCCGTCGTTCCTCTGCACTGTCTCCAATGGCATATACAGCAGCTCTTGCCAAGGAGAGGTGTGAGGAAACGAGTGTGGTCTTTATCGGACCCTGTCTTGCGAAAAAGGATGAGGCTGCATCTCTTGGCACTATTGATGGAGTATTGACCTTCAGTGAGCTGGCATCTCTCTTTGTTGCAAAGGGAATTGATGTACGTGAGATGGAGGGGACTGATCTTGAAGATGTCTCCCTCTTTGAGGATTGCAGGGAATTTGCCCTCTCCGGTGGCGTTGCTTCCTGTGTGAGCAAGCGTGTGGCTGTAGGGGATGAGATATCGCTGTTCCAGGTAAACGGGATAGACAGGAAAATGGCCCGTGTGATGAAAACCTGGGAGAGAAGACCGGTGGATGCCGATTTGGTCGAGGTTATGTGTTGTGAAGGGGGGTGTATCAACGGACCAGGAGTGGTAGCAAAACCTTCGGTTGCAATACGGCTCAGGGGAGGCAATAAAGCCTCTAGCCCCGTAGAAGCGATGCGTGCCATACTGAAGCCCAAGGAGTAATCATATGCATGTAGCTATAGACAGTTCATTCCTTGAACAACTTACTGCAATAACTGATGGGTGGGATGGGAGTACGGAAAGACGATACTGTCATCTCTGTAATGTTTCAGCTTTGCTTAACCAGCAGCTGGAGGACATCAACTGGGTAGGGTTTTATTTGATGAGAGAAGACCGTAAGGCCCTGGTGCTCGGACCTTTTCAAGGAAAAGTTGCCTGTACTGATATCGACCTTGATCGTGGAGTATGTGGATTGGCTGCACGTACGAAAGAGAGTGTACGGGTGGACGATGTACACACCTTCCCAGGCCACATTGCCTGCGATAGCGCTTCCATGAGTGAATTGGTGGTTCCCTTGGTCAGTAGTAGTGGTGATGTGGTAGGTGTCTTGGATGTAGATAGTGCCCAAAAAGGACGTTTCTCTGAAGATGACCGACTTCTGTTGGAACGTGCTGCGAAGATCATTTGTGAGGCTCTTTGGACTTGACTAATTGCTTCGATGTGAGCATTCTATAGTACAAGGCGATGAGAAAGACGAGTAGCCGGCAGCGGATCCACAGAGAGGACTTCCTTGGTTGAGAGAGGTCTGGATAGCGCCCGATGAAAACCCCTTTTGAGCTGCAGGTCGAACGTATTTGCTAGTAGGCTGTGCCGCATACCTGGCGAGACAGGTACAATGAGTGTCTTTCCCGGAGAGAAAGCCGGGAAGGGAAGCAAGGTGGAACCGCGGAACATGAGAGCTTTCATGTCTTCGTCCTTGCCGGGAGTGGAACATGCCACCCGGTAGGGTTGAGGGCATGAAGGCTTTTTTTATGGGAATGATGAGAAATGAGGAGATAGTATGGCAACGGTAGAAGTAGGAGAGAAACTCTCCAAGATACGGCATTCAATGGCACACGTGATGGCTGAAGCAGTGCTTGAGATGTTCCCTGATGCACAGATAGCTATCGGTCCTTCGATCGATAATGGATTCTATTATGATTTTGACCTGCCCAGACAGTTGGTCACTGAGGACCTTGATGAGATTTCAGAGCGTATGCGTGCGATCATCAAGGAAGATAAGCCGTTTGTCAGGACGGTGGTCAGCCGCAATGAAGCAAAGCAACGCTTTGCAGGGCAGAAGTACAAGTTGGAACTGCTTGAGGCAATCCCAGAGGATGAGGAAGTAAGCCTTTACAACCAAGGTGGTTTCACCGACCTCTGTCGTGGTCCCCATGTGGATTCCACCAAGGAGCTTAAGGGTGATGCTTTTAAATTGATGAGTATTGCTGGCGCTTACTGGAGAGGCAAGGAAACCAACCCTATGCTGACCCGTATCTATGGAACGGCTTGGTCAAATTCCAAGGAGCTTCGTCTCTATCTGAAACATCTTGAGGATGTTGAGAAACGGGACCACCGCAAGCTTGGTAAGGAACTTGATCTGTTCAGCTTACATGAGGAAGCAGGCCCAGGTCTTGTCTACTGGCATCCAATGGGCGCCCGTATCAGGCAGGCTATCGAAGATTTCTGGCGCAAGGAGCACTATGCCAATGGGTATGAGATGGTATATACCCCCCATCTTGGACGTTCCTGGCTCTGGGAGACCAGTGGTCACCTCGGTTTCTACAAGGAAGGGATGTACCCTCCCATGGAGATGGACAAGAGTGATTATTATGTGAAACCGATGAACTGTCCGTTCCACATCATGATTTACAAGAACAGCAAGCACTCCTATCGCGATCTGCCTTTCAGATGGGCTGAGCTGGGTACGGTGTATCGATATGAAAAGGCCGGTGCAATGCATGGGCTCATGCGTGTACGTGGATTCACCCAGGATGATGCACACCTGTTTGTCACCCCAGACCAGATGAACGACGAGATCCTGGAGGTACTCAGGTTCTCGCTGCATATGTTGCACTCCTTTGGTTTTACGGAGATCAATGCATACCTTTCCACGATGCCTGAGAAGGCAGTAGGGGACCCCCAGCGTTGGGCTGATGCAACAGAGGCTCTCAGGAAAGCCATAGAAACGGAAGGCTTGGAGTATGAGGTTGATGAGGGAGGCGGCGCGTTCTATGGTCCGAAGATTGATCTGAAGATCAAGGATGCAATCGGCCGCGAGTGGCAGCTTTCCACAGTGCAGTTCGATTTCAATGAACCTGAACGGTTTGACATGACCTTTGTGGACAAGGATGGTGTTGAGAAGCGTCCGTACATGATCCACCGTGCTCTCCTTGGTTCCATTGAGCGGTTCTTCGGGGTGCTTATCGAGCACTATGCAGGTGCCTTCCCACCCTGGCTTGCTCCTGAGCAGATCAAGCTCATTCCTGTCGGCGAGACATTCTTTGACTATGCAAAGAGCTTGGAGAAGAGACTCCGCAGCGAAGGTTTCCGTGTCTCTGCTGATCTTGGGGATGACAGGATGAATGCGAAAATTCGTAACGCACAGAAGCTAAAGATACCGTACATGGTGATCATTGGCGAACGTGAGATGGAGAATGATCAGGTTTCTGTACGCCTGAGAAGCGGTAAGCAGGAGAATGGCCTTACAACCCAAGCTTTCATCGACATGGTGAGAGAGAAGGTTGAAAGTAAGGAACAGCTGTAGTACAGAAGAGCATGTAACACAGAGAGCCGGATAACTCCGGCTCTCGATTTCAGTTGGAGGTATCCATGACACAGAGAGAAGCATATAATCGTTTGGTTGAACTCGATCGACAGATTGTATTGATAGATCATATGGAAGCAACGCTATCCTGGGACCAGGAAATTTCACTCTCCCCACTTGGATTGGAAGAGCGGTCGGTACAACTGGGTTATCTTGCCCAGCTCCGGCACGACTTGGCAAGTTCCTCAGAAATGGGGGATGTGTTGGCACATCTTGAGGGAATGCATAATGCATCGGATGTGGAACGTGGGCTTATCAGGATCAGGAGACGGGAGTATGAAAAAATGAAGAAGCTCCCTGCTTCCTTGGTGCGTTCAATATCTGAACAAGGGGCAAGAGCACATAACAGTTGGGTTGCAGCCCGTCAGGCAGGCACCTGGTCGCTCTTCTCTGGTGATCTAGCATCAATGGTTGCATTGGTACGAGAGAAAGCTACATTGCTCAAACAGGAGGGAGGGGGTCTCTATGATGGATTGCTCCAGGAGTTTGAGGAGGGGATGAGGACCGACCAGGTCGCCAGGCTTTTTACTGAGATTAAGGCTCCTTTAATCTCGCTGGTGGACCGGCTTGCCTCAAAGACCGTTGATACAGGATTTCTCTATGGTACATACCCAATTGAACAGCAACAGATATTTGCGAATGAGGTGTTGAAGGCAATGCGATTTGACTTCCAGAGGGGGAGTTGTGCCGTCTCAGTGCATCCATTTACCACTACCATCGGTTCTGATGATATTCGGATCACCACCCGCTATACTGATCCTTCGGTGATGGACAGTTTTAGTTCCACTGTTCATGAAGGTGGCCATGCTCTGTATGAGATGGGTGCCTCAAGTTCAATCCTGAAGGGGACCAGCTTGGCTTCTGGGGCTTCTCTTGGAATGCATGAATCACAGAGCAGGCTTTGGGAGAACATGATTGCAAAGAGTCCTGAGTTCTGGCAGTACTACTATCCTCGGTTCAAAGAGCTCTTTCCTGCACAGACTGCAGGGGTTTCCTTGGATCAGTTTGTCCGTGCGATCAACAAAGTGGAGAGAACACCGATCAGGGTTAATGCTGACGAGGTCAGCTATAGCCTGCATGTAATGCTCCGTTTTCAGCTGGAACAGATGATTATCAATGGCGAAATCTCCATTGATGAGGTGCCTGAAGCGTGGGATGCTGAGCACCGTTCTCTCTTGGGCTTCACTCCTGCATCTATCAAGGAAGGGGTACTGCAGGATGTCCATTGGAGTAGTGGTGATTTCGGGTATTTCCCAACCTATGCTCTAGGAAATCTCTATGGAGCACAGATTTGGAAAAAGGTGAAGGAAGATTTACCAGTTTCCTCCCTGTTGCAAAGTGGTGATCTACTGGCCATCAGCGACTATCTGAAAACCTCAATCTATGAACGAGGGGCGGTCAATACCGGCCTTGAGACGCTGGAGAAGGTAACCAACAGAGGTCTTGACGCGAGTTTGTTCACAAGCTACCTTGAAGACAAATTCAGCCGCTTGTTCGGCTAATGAGAGGTCCGTATGAATATTCCGAATAAGCTTACTGTGTCGCGGCTGATTATGGCTCCGCTGTTCTTCATTGCATTTCATCTTGGCTCATGGTTCGGACCTTCCTTCCAGGATGCTGCATCCATACTTACGCTTGTCCTTTGGGCTCTGACAGAGCTGACCGATCTCTTGGATGGCCAGATAGCAAGAAGCAAGAATTTAGTGACTGACTTAGGTAAGGTGATGGACCCCTTTGCTGACACTTTCAGTAGGCTGACGTACTTTGTCTGCCTCTCTGGAGCAGGCATCATGCCTCTTTGGACTTTTATCCTGATTATGTGGCGTGAATTTTCCATTCTGTTTGTCAGGATGCTGATGATGGGAAAAGGAAAGCCAGTCGCTGCAAATATCTGGGGGAAGAGCAAGGCAGTACTGTATGCGGTAAGTGGAGCTTTAGGCATCCTCTATATTGCGTTGGGGAACTGGGTTGGTGACTCCTCCTTGATCCAGATGATGCGTCCTGTAGTCACAGGGGTTTTCGTATTGGCGGCTTTGGCTGCTGTGATGTCCTTCCTGACCTATATCAAGGCTATTATCCGTGATGGTAGTCTCTCTTCCATGAGTCGTTGAGTATGCAACCTTTAGAAAACCTCTCACAAACGATAGCAAGAAAGATTAGATTCTTGCTGACAGATGTTGATGACACAATTACCACCAATGGGAAATTGCGTCCGGCTGCCTTGGATGCCTTGTATAGACTCGAGAAGGCAGGAATTAGGACCATCTGTGTAACAGGTGGCTCAGCTGGTTGGGGAGATACCTATCTCCGCCAATGGCCGGTCGAGGCTGTGTTGAGCGAAAGTGGAGCTGTCTGTCTGTATCGTGAGAACGGTGCGATTCGTCATTTTGTACACCCTTCAATCGTGCAGGAAGGGTATCAGGAACGAGTACAGGCGATGATTCAGCGGGTGCTTTCCACTGTCGATGGAGCAAAGGTGTCCAGCGATCAATTCGCGCGAATATTCGATGTGGCTTTTGATCATGGAAGCGAACCCCCGTTTTTATCTGAAGATGGAATTGTGAAAATTGTCGAGATTTGTAGGGACATGGGGGCTGGGACAGCTGTCAGTTCGATACACGTGAATGCTTGGTTTGGTTCTTTTGATAAATACGAAGGCTCAAGAGCTTTTTTTGCTCAGGTGCTTGGGCTCGATGAGCAGGAAATGCTTGATACCGGTTGTTACTGTGGGGATGCCCCTAATGATCAGGTGATGTTTTCCCGTTTTCCAGTGAGTTTTGGGGTTGGAAACATAAAAAAACGAGCTGAATCGATGCAGTTTTTACCGACATTTGTCGCAGAAAGTGAAGGTGGAGAAGGGTTTGCCGAGATAATTGATGCTCTGCTTGCCAAGCGGCAGTAAGATTTGTGAAAAATCTTTGAATAGAACGCTTGACACTATGAGAGGTCTTTTGCTATGTTATCGGAGCACGCTAAACGACACCAAGTCGTAAGCGAGCAGATTTTTGACAGACATATGAGAGAAGAGAAGAGAAGATATACCGCGAGATGATTGCCGTTTACGGCCGTTGATCAAGCGGGTTAGGAAGCTTTAGGGCTTCCCAGTCAATTCACAAGAAATGAGAACGATAGTTGAAAAGCTACGTTCGTGCGAGAATTACAGGGAAAACTTAAAAGTAAAGTAAGCCGGGCCCTCGGGCCCGGAAATGCTATAACGGAGAGTTTGATCCTGGCTCAGAACGAACGCTGGCGGCGCGTTTTAAGCATGCAAGTCGAGCGGCAAGGGCCTTCGGGCCCCTAGAGCGGCGGACGGGTGAGTAACACGTGGACAATCTGCCCCCCGGCCGGGGATAGCCCAGGGAAACCTGGATTAATACCGGATGAGACGGGACGCACACAGGTGCGATCCGGGAAAGGCGCTGCGGCGCCGCCGGGGGATGAGTCCGCGACCCATTAGCTAGACGGCGGGGTAAAGGCCCACCGTGGCGACGATGGGTAGCCGGCCTGAGAGGGTGGACGGCCACATTGGAACTGAGACACGGTCCAGACTCCTACGGGAGGCAGCAGCTAAGAATCTTCCGCAATGGGCGAAAGCCTGACGGAGCGACGCCGCGTGAACGAAGAAGGCCGTGAGGTTGTAAAGTTCTTTTCGGGAGGGGGAATGACCGTGGCAGGGAATGGCCGCGGGATGACGTGAATCCCGGAATAAGCCCCGGCTAACTACGTGCCAGCAGCCGCGGTAACACGTAGGGGGCGAGCGTTGTTCGGAATCATTGGGCGTAAAGGGCGTGCAGGCGGCACTGCAAGTCCGGCGTGAAAGACCCCGGCCCAACCGGGGGGGTGCGCTGGAAACTGCGGTGCTTGAGTACAGGAGGGGATGCCGGAATTCCAGGTGTAGGGGTGAAATCTGTAGATATCTGGAAGAACACCGATGGCGAAGGCAGGCATCTGGCCATGTACTGACGCTGAGACGCGAAGGTGCGGGGAGCAAACAGGTTTAGATACCCTGGTAGTCCGCACAGTAAACGATGTGCACCAGGTGGCGGGGGTAGAACCCTCGGTACCGTAGCAAACGCATTAAGTGCACCGCCTGGGGAGTATGCTCGCAAGGGTGAAACTCAAAGGAATTGACGGGGGCCCGCACAAGCGGTGGAGCATGTGGTTTAATTCGATGGTACGCGAGAAACCTTACCAGGGCTTGACATACACCGGAAGCGCCGTGAAAGCGGCGTGCCGCTTGCGGCCGGTGAACAGGTGCTGCATGGCTGTCGTCAGCTCGTGCTGTGAAGTGTTGGGTTAAGTCCCGCAACGAGCGCAACCCCTGCTGTCTGTTGCCACCACGAAAGGTGGGGACTCAGGCGGAACTGCCGGTGACAAACCGGAGGAAGGTGGGGACGACGTCAAGTCATCATGGCCCTTATGTCCTGGGCTACACACGTGCTACAATGGCCGGTACAGAGCGCAGCGAGGCCGCGAGGCGGAGCGAATCGCTTAAAGCCGGTCCCAGTACGGATTGGAGTCTGCAACCCGACTCCATGAAGTTGGAATCGCTAGTAATCGCGCATCAGCATGGCGCGGTGAATACGTTCCCGGGCCTTGTACACACCGCCCGTCACACCATCCGAGTCGGGGGTACCCGAAGTCGCCAGCCCAACCCGCAAGGGGGGGCGGTTCCGAAGGTACGTCTGGTGAGGAGGGTGAAGTCGTAACAAGGTAGCCGTACCGGAAGGTGCGGCTGGATCACCTCCTTTCTGAATAAGAAAGGCCGGGCCCGGCCCTCACAGCCGGACCCAACCAACGGTCGTCGACCAGCAGGTGCAAGTCCTGCAACAATGGCTCTATAGCTTCCTTTTCTTTTCTTCTCTTCTCTGATATGTTCGTTATACGGGACTGTAGCTCAGGTGGTTAGAGCGCGTGCCTGATAAGCACGAGGTCATAAGTTCAAGTCTTATCAGTCCCATTTTCAGTTGCTCAGGCAACTGGTTTTTTTACAGTGCATTTGCTAGGAATAGCAGATCAATATAGCGCAGGGATTGGAAGAATGATATGGTCAAGCGAAATGAGGGTCCACGGAGGATGCCTAGGAGCTGCCAGGCGAAGAAGGACGTGACAAGCTGCGAAAAGCCGCGGGGAGGGGCCAATACCCAGAGATCCGCGGATGTCCGAATGGGGTAACCCGCAAGTCTGGATGACATGCACATGCACGTGAATACATAGCGTGCATGGGAGATACGCCGGGGAGTGAACCATCTAAGTACCGGCGGGAGTAGAAATCAAACGAGATTCCCCCAGTAGCGGCGAGCGAACGGGGAAGAGCCCAAACCGCGTGCCCTCGGGTGCGCGGGGTTGTAGGGGTGCGGCGGGGGTAACCCGTGCAGTAAGAAACCACAAGTGTAGCGGAACGGTCCTGGGAAGGCCGGCCAGAGCGGGTGAAAGCCCCGTACGCGAAACGCCTGTGGCTGCATGGCCGCACTACCTGAGTACGGCGGGACACGAGAAATCCTGCCGGAAGCAGGGGGGACCACCCTCCAAGGCTAAATACTCGGCAGCTACCGATAGCGCATAGTACCGTGAGGGAAAGGTGAAAAGGACCCCGGGAGGGGAGTGAAAGAGAACCTGAAACCGTGGACCTGCAAGCGGTCAAAGCCCTTAGGGGTGATGGCGTGCCTTTTGTAGAATGAGCCTGCGAGTTACCGTATGCGGCGAGGTTAAGGGAGAGAAGTCCCGGAGCCGCAGGGAAACCGAGTCTGAACAGGGCGTTCAGTCGCATGCGGTAGACCCGAAGCCAAGTGATCTAGCCATGGCCAGGCTGAAGCAGGAGTGAAATCCTGTGGAGGGCCGAACCTAAATCCGCTGAAAAGGGTTGGGATGAGCTGTGGCTTGGAGCGAAAGACTAAACAAACTTGGAGATAGCTGGTACTCTCCGAAATAGCTTTAGGGCTAGCGTCGCACCGATTGTCGCGGAGGTAGAGCACTGGATAGGTGAGGGCCCGTCACTGGGTACCGAGCTTAACCAAACTCCGAATACCGCGATACAATGTGCGGCAGTCAGACGGCGACTGATAAGGGCCGTCGTCAAGAGGGAAACAGCCCGGACCGCCGGCTAAGGTCCCAAAGTCGTGCTGAGTGGGAAAGGAAGTATGATTGCACAGACAGCCAGGAGGTTGGCTCAGAAGCAGCCACCCCTTCAAAGAGTGCGTAACAGCTCACTGGTCGAGTAGTCATGCGCCGATAATGTAACGGGGCTAAGCACGGCACCGAAGCCGCGGGACAGCACCATTTGTGGTGCTGTCGGTAGGAGAGCATTCCGTGAACGGAAGAAGCAGGGGCGTAAGCCCCTGTGGACGGGACGGAAGAGAGAATGCAGGCATGAGTAACGAAAAGACGGGTGAGATCCCCGTCCGCCGAAAGCCCGAGGTTTCCAGGGTAAAGGTAATCTACCCAAGGGTCAGTCGGCCCCTAAGGCGAGGGCGAGAGCCGTAGTCGATGGGAAGCGGGTCAACATTCCCGCACCTCCCAGGGTTCCGATGGGATGACGCATAGGGCGAAACGCAGCCGGGCGACGGTAGTCCCGGCCGAAACGGCGAGCCGATGAGGCACCCAGGCAAATCCGGGTGCCGAGGTGAGCCGCGAGCGAGCTGCATCACGGTGCAGCGAAGTGCGCGTAGTCGTCGTGCCGAGAAACAATCCCTAAGGAACGGCCCTGGGGGACCGTACCGAAAACCGACACAGGTGGGCGAGCTGAGAATGCGAAGGCGCACGGAAGAATTCGCGTTAAGGAACTCGGCAAAATGCATACGTAACTTCGGGAAAAGTATGGCCCCCGCAAGGGGGTTGCAGAGAAACGGCCCATGCGACTGTTTACCAAAAACACAGGTCCATGCGAACCGGCAACGGGAAGTATATGGACTGACACCTGCCCGGTGCTGGAAGGTCAAGAGGAGTTGTCAGAGCAATCGAAGCAGCGAATCCAAGCCCCAGTAAACGGCGGCCGTAACTATAACGGTCCTAAGGTAGCGAAATTCCTTGTCGGGTAAGTTCCGACCCGCACGAATGGTGTAACGATATGGGCGCTGTCTCAACGCGAAATCCGGTGAAATTGAAGTCCAGGTGAAGATGCCTGGTACCCGTGGTTAGACGGAAAGACCCCGTGAACCTTTACTTCAACTTGGCATGGAGACTTGGACAGGGATGTGTAGGATAGGTGGGAGGCCGCGAGGCGTGGGCGTCAGCCTGCGCGGAGCCGCTGGTGAAATACCACCCTTGCCTGTCCAATTTTCTAACCGCGGCCGTGATCCGGTCGCGGGACAGTGCCAGGCGGGAAGTTTGACTGGGGCGGTCGCCTCCCAAAGAGTAACGGAGGCGCGCGAAGGTCACCTTAGGATGGTTGGGAATCATCCCTCAAGTGTAAAGGCACAAGGTGGCTTGACTGCGAGGCAAACAAGCCGAGCAGGTACGAAAGTAGGTCTTAGTGATCTGGCGGTAGCGAGTGGAAGCGCCGTCACTTAACGGATAAAAGGTACTCCGGGGATAACAGGCTGATCTTGCCCAAGAGTTCATATCGACGGCAAGGTTTGGCACCTCGATGTCGGCTCATCGCATCCTGGGGCTGGAGCAGGTCCCAAGGGTTTGGCTGTTCGCCAATTAAAGCGGTACGCGAGCTGGGTTCAGAACGTCGTGAGACAGTTCGGTCCCTATCTGCCATGGGCGTTGGATGTTTGAGGGGTTCTGCTTTTAGTACGAGAGGACCGAAGTGGACGAACCTCTGGTGTACCGGTTGTCGTGCCAACGGCAGCTGCCGGGTAGCTACGTTCGGAAGGGATAACCGCTGAAAGCATCTAAGCGGGAAGCCCTCCCCAAGATGAGACATCCCACCCGCACAAGCGGGCACAAGGAAACAGGGAGACTACCTGTTCGATAGGCCGGGGGTGTACGCACGGCAACGTGTTCAGCCCACCGGTACTAATCATCCGAGAGGCTTGACCATATCATTATTCCAATCCCAGGGCTGCCAAGGCCGGTCGTGCGAGATCCCTCGCGCTCCCAGGCGTTGGCCGGCCCGGTGGCCACAGCAGGGTGGACACACCCGTTCCCATCCCGAACACGGAAGTTAAGCACCCTCACGCCGATGGTACTACGGTTAGCCGTGGGAGAGTAGGTAGCCGCCGGGCCCCTTTTTTGCTTTTTTGCTTGTTCTTACAGTTTTATTGGACTGCCAAGACTCGTTGCATGTGAAGACCTGCAACCAAGTGTTGGAATTGATCCGGTGGCCAGAGCAAGGTGGATACACCCGTTCCCATCCCGAACACGGAAGTTAAGCACCTTCACGCCGATGGTACTACGGTTAGCCGTGGGAGAGTAGGTAGCCGCCGGATTTTTTCTTTTTTCAATATACAGAAATGTGTTACGATTTGTACCATATGGGATCAATACGGTTCATTTGGTACAAAGGAATGCAGAATCTGCTTCTGGTTTATCCAGTGTATCCCTTACTGTTCAGTAAGGCTGGACTCTCGTTGTCCCAAATATCCCTGTTACTCGCAATTTGGTCGGTTCCTGTGGTACTTCTGGAGATCCCCAGTGGGGTGCTTGCAGATCGTTGGAATCGTAGGTATCTCTTGATTATCTCAGGAGTGCTGAGAACGCTCTGTTTTACCATCTGGTTGGTTCTCCCACCATTATTCTTTGTATTTGCACTGGGCTTTCTTGCATGGGGTACTGCTGAGGCATTATCTTCCGGCGCTGAAGAGGCGTTGCTTTTCGATTCTCTGAAGCTGGAGGGAAGACAAGAAGCTTTTGAAACCATCTATGGAAGAGGCATGGGCACTGCTTCGGTGGCTGTTGCTCTATCTTGTTTTACCGGTGGTTTTGTAGCACATCGCTTTGGATTTCCTGTGGTGCTGCTTTTCTCAGTGGTTGCCAGTCTTGCAGCAACAGGTATTGCAATGGGGAGTAAAGAGGTGAATCTCTATAAAGAGGGACGGAAGCAACACTCCTCATTATACCTGTTGAAAGATGCGCTTAGTCACATTTGCAAGAAACGTAGTGTTGTATATATGGTACTTCTCCTCATAATTCCCATCTCCTTGCCTGGTATCCTGGATGAATATGATCCCTTGGTAGCATCCTCCTATGGTTTAATTGCAACGCATGTTGGATTCTGGACCGGGGGTAGGTACTTGTTGGAGTCTCTAGGAGCCTTTTTTGCTCGATTATTTTCTGGTAAACGAGCAAATATGACTGTATTGTTGTGTATAGCTGGTGGGACTTCCCTCATGTTATATGCTTCGTTTGGCCAGGTTTTCTTCCTCCCTTTCTATTTTCTCTTCTATTTCTTTCTCTCTTCAGCCGGTGTGATCCAAGAGAATATGATTCAGCAGAGTATTGAAAACCAAGGGCGATCGACCATTCATTCTTTTATCAGCCTGGCTACAGATCTGCATGCGATGCTTGTGTTCTTGTTGCTTGGCTCTCTCATCAGCATCATGCACATTATTCTTTTTATTGCTTTCTATGGTTTGTTAGTCTCTTTTCTTGTTTTTAAAGGGCAAACGAAAACCAATAAAATGGAATTTCAATAAGAATTTCAAATATTTTTTCACATATTTGGCCATGTTATTTCATCTTGAAATGACATGATTAGGTGTATCAATACGTAATATACTTGGGAAATAGTGATGATTTTTGATTTCTCACATGAATTTCACAAACCTACTGGACAGTACTTGGGAAGTCCTGTATAGTCGCTTCTTGTCGGCCTACGCCGGCCGCCGGAAAGCTTCCTCGGGAGCTTTGGAAAAAAGGCTCACAAGGGCCTTGACGGACAGGCGGCAAATCGGGTAAGTTGACCGAGCGCCTCCCGAAAGGGGAGCGGGAAGATTTATGAAAGCAGAGCGCAGGGAAGAGATGAGAATAGGAAGGAAGCAACCCTTGAGGGGCTTCCCAGTCAATTCACAAGAAATGAGAACGATAGTTGAAAAGCTACGTTCGTGCGAGAATTACAGGGAAAACTTAAAAGTAAAGTAAGCCGGGCCCTCGGGCCCGGAAATGCTATAACGGAGAGTTTGATCCTGGCTCAGAACGAACGCTGGCGGCGCGTTTTAAGCATGCAAGTCGAGCGGCAAGGGCCTTCGGGCCCCTAGAGCGGCGGACGGGTGAGTAACACGTGGACAATCTGCCCCCCGGCCGGGGATAGCCCAGGGAAACCTGGATTAATACCGGATGAGACGGGACGCACACAGGTGCGATCCGGGAAAGGCGCTGCGGCGCCGCCGGGGGATGAGTCCGCGACCCATTAGCTAGACGGCGGGGTAAAGGCCCACCGTGGCGACGATGGGTAGCCGGCCTGAGAGGGTGGACGGCCACATTGGAACTGAGACACGGTCCAGACTCCTACGGGAGGCAGCAGCTAAGAATCTTCCGCAATGGGCGAAAGCCTGACGGAGCGACGCCGCGTGAACGAAGAAGGCCGTGAGGTTGTAAAGTTCTTTTCGGGAGGGGGAATGACCGTGGCAGGGAATGGCCGCGGGATGACGTGAATCCCGGAATAAGCCCCGGCTAACTACGTGCCAGCAGCCGCGGTAACACGTAGGGGGCGAGCGTTGTTCGGAATCATTGGGCGTAAAGGGCGTGCAGGCGGCACTGCAAGTCCGGCGTGAAAGACCCCGGCCCAACCGGGGGGGTGCGCTGGAAACTGCGGTGCTTGAGTACAGGAGGGGATGCCGGAATTCCAGGTGTAGGGGTGAAATCTGTAGATATCTGGAAGAACACCGATGGCGAAGGCAGGCATCTGGCCATGTACTGACGCTGAGACGCGAAGGTGCGGGGAGCAAACAGGTTTAGATACCCTGGTAGTCCGCACAGTAAACGATGTGCACCAGGTGGCGGGGGTAGAACCCTCGGTACCGTAGCAAACGCATTAAGTGCACCGCCTGGGGAGTATGCTCGCAAGGGTGAAACTCAAAGGAATTGACGGGGGCCCGCACAAGCGGTGGAGCATGTGGTTTAATTCGATGGTACGCGAGAAACCTTACCAGGGCTTGACATACACCGGAAGCGCCGTGAAAGCGGCGTGCCGCTTGCGGCCGGTGAACAGGTGCTGCATGGCTGTCGTCAGCTCGTGCTGTGAAGTGTTGGGTTAAGTCCCGCAACGAGCGCAACCCCTGCTGTCTGTTGCCACCACGAAAGGTGGGGACTCAGGCGGAACTGCCGGTGACAAACCGGAGGAAGGTGGGGACGACGTCAAGTCATCATGGCCCTTATGTCCTGGGCTACACACGTGCTACAATGGCCGGTACAGAGCGCAGCGAGGCCGCGAGGCGGAGCGAATCGCTTAAAGCCGGTCCCAGTACGGATTGGAGTCTGCAACCCGACTCCATGAAGTTGGAATCGCTAGTAATCGCGCATCAGCATGGCGCGGTGAATACGTTCCCGGGCCTTGTACACACCGCCCGTCACACCATCCGAGTCGGGGGTACCCGAAGTCGCCAGCCCAACCCGCAAGGGGGGGCGGTTCCGAAGGTACGTCTGGTGAGGAGGGTGAAGTCGTAACAAGGTAGCCGTACCGGAAGGTGCGGCTGGATCACCTCCTTTCTGAATAAGAAAGGCCGGGCCCGGCCCTCACAGCCGGACCCAACCAACGGTCGTCGACCAGCAGGTGCAAGTCCTGCAACAATGGCCCTGAAGGGGGCGTGGACTTCCTGTTCTCATCTCTTCCTTGTGTGATGGTGCATAGGCTTCAGCGGGGGCATAGCTCAGCTGGCTAGAGCATCGGCTTTGCAAGCCGAGGGTCAGGGGTTCGAATCCCCTTGCCTCCAGAGAGAAGAGGATTTTTGAAACATTTTAGCGCAGGGATTGGAAGAATGATATGGTCAAGCGAAATGAGGGTCCACGGAGGATGCCTAGGAGCTGCCAGGCGAAGAAGGACGTGACAAGCTGCGAAAAGCCGCGGGGAGGGGCCAATACCCAGAGATCCGCGGATGTCCGAATGGGGTAACCCGCAAGTCTGGATGACATGCACATGCACGTGAATACATAGCGTGCATGGGAGATACGCCGGGGAGTGAACCATCTAAGTACCGGCGGGAGTAGAAATCAAACGAGATTCCCCCAGTAGCGGCGAGCGAACGGGGAAGAGCCCAAACCGCGTGCCCTCGGGTGCGCGGGGTTGTAGGGGTGCGGCGGGGGTAACCCGTGCAGTAAGAAACCACAAGTGTAGCGGAACGGTCCTGGGAAGGCCGGCCAGAGCGGGTGAAAGCCCCGTACGCGAAACGCCTGTGGCTGCATGGCCGCACTACCTGAGTACGGCGGGACACGAGAAATCCTGCCGGAAGCAGGGGGGACCACCCTCCAAGGCTAAATACTCGGCAGCTACCGATAGCGCATAGTACCGTGAGGGAAAGGTGAAAAGGACCCCGGGAGGGGAGTGAAAGAGAACCTGAAACCGTGGACCTGCAAGCGGTCAAAGCCCTTAGGGGTGATGGCGTGCCTTTTGTAGAATGAGCCTGCGAGTTACCGTATGCGGCGAGGTTAAGGGAGAGAAGTCCCGGAGCCGCAGGGAAACCGAGTCTGAACAGGGCGTTCAGTCGCATGCGGTAGACCCGAAGCCAAGTGATCTAGCCATGGCCAGGCTGAAGCAGGAGTGAAATCCTGTGGAGGGCCGAACCTAAATCCGCTGAAAAGGGTTGGGATGAGCTGTGGCTTGGAGCGAAAGACTAAACAAACTTGGAGATAGCTGGTACTCTCCGAAATAGCTTTAGGGCTAGCGTCGCATCGATTGTCGCGGAGGTAGAGCACTGGATAGGTGAGGGCCCGTCACTGGGTACCGAGCTTAACCAAACTCCGAATACCGCGATACAATGTGCGGCAGTCAGACGGCGACTGATAAGGGCCGTCGTCAAGAGGGAAACAGCCCGGACCGCCGGCTAAGGTCCCAAAGTCGTGCTGAGTGGGAAAGGAAGTATGATTGCACAGACAGCCAGGAGGTTGGCTCAGAAGCAGCCACCCCTTCAAAGAGTGCGTAACAGCTCACTGGTCGAGTAGTCATGCGCCGATAATGTAACGGGGCTAAGCACGGCACCGAAGCCGCGGGACAGCATCAATTGTGGTGCTGTCGGTAGGAGAGCATTCCGTGAACGGAAGAAGCAGGGGCGTAAGCCCCTGTGGACGGGACGGAAGAGAGAATGCAGGCATGAGTAACGAAAAGACGGGTGAGATCCCCGTCCGCCGAAAGCCCGAGGTTTCCAGGGTAAAGGTAATCTACCCAAGGGTCAGTCGGCCCCTAAGGCGAGGGCGAGAGCCGTAGTCGATGGGAAGCGGGTCAACATTCCCGCACCTCCCAGGGTTCCGATGGGATGACGCATAGGGCGAAACGCAGCCGGGCGACGGTAGTCCCGGCCGAAACGGCGAGCCGATGAGGCACCCAGGCAAATCCGGGTGCCGAGGTGAGCCGCGAGCGAGCTGCACTACGGTGCAGCGAAGTGCGCGTAGTCGTCGTGCCGAGAAACAATCCCTAAGGAACGGCCCTGGGGGACCGTACCGAAAACCGACACAGGTGGGCGAGCTGAGAATGCGAAGGCGCACGGAAGAATTCGCGTTAAGGAACTCGGCAAAATGCATACGTAACTTCGGGAAAAGTATGGCCCCCGCAAGGGGGTTGCAGAGAAACGGCCCATGCGACTGTTTACCAAAAACACAGGTCCATGCGAACCGGCAACGGGAAGTATATGGACTGACACCTGCCCGGTGCTGGAAGGTCAAGAGGAGTTGTCAGAGCAATCGAAGCAGCGAATCCAAGCCCCAGTAAACGGCGGCCGTAACTATAACGGTCCTAAGGTAGCGAAATTCCTTGTCGGGTAAGTTCCGACCCGCACGAATGGTGTAACGATATGGGCGCTGTCTCAACGCGAAATCCGGTGAAATTGAAGTCCAGGTGAAGATGCCTGGTACCCGTGGTTAGACGGAAAGACCCCGTGAACCTTTACTTCAACTTGGCATGGAGACTTGGACAGGGATGTGTAGGATAGGTGGGAGGCCGCGAGGCGTGGGCGTCAGCCTGCGCGGAGCCGCTGGTGAAATACCACCCTTGCCTGTCCAATTTTCTAACCGCGGCCGTGATCCGGTCGCGGGACAGTGCCAGGCGGGAAGTTTGACTGGGGCGGTCGCCTCCCAAAGAGTAACGGAGGCGCGCGAAGGTCACCTTAGGATGGTTGGGAATCATCCCTCAAGTGTAAAGGCACAAGGTGGCTTGACTGCGAGGCAAACAAGCCGAGCAGGTACGAAAGTAGGTCTTAGTGATCTGGCGGTAGCGAGTGGAAGCGCCGTCACTTAACGGATAAAAGGTACTCCGGGGATAACAGGCTGATCTTGCCCAAGAGTTCATATCGACGGCAAGGTTTGGCACCTCGATGTCGGCTCATCGCATCCTGGGGCTGGAGCAGGTCCCAAGGGTTTGGCTGTTCGCCAATTAAAGCGGTACGCGAGCTGGGTTCAGAACGTCGTGAGACAGTTCGGTCCCTATCTGCCATGGGCGTTGGATGTTTGAGGGGTTCTGCTTTTAGTACGAGAGGACCGAAGTGGACGAACCTCTGGTGTACCGGTTGTCGTGCCAACGGCAGCTGCCGGGTAGCTACGTTCGGAAGGGATAACCGCTGAAAGCATCTAAGCGGGAAGCCCTCCCCAAGATGAGACATCCCACCCGCACAAGCGGGCACAAGGAAACAGGGAGACTACCTGTTCGATAGGCCGGGGGTGTACGCACGGCAACGTGTTCAGCCCACCGGTACTAATCATCCGAGAGGCTTGACCATATCATTATTCCAATCCCAGGGCTGCCAAGGCCGGTCGTGCGAGATCCCTCGCGCTCCCAGGCGTTGGCCGGCCCGGTGGCCACAGCAGGGTGGACACACCCGTTCCCATCCCGAACACGGAAGTTAAGCACCCTCACGCCGATGGTACTACGGTTAGCCGTGGGAGAGTAGGTAGCCGCCGGGCCCCTTTTTTGCTTTCAACCGGTTTATCCGGTTTAAAACATAGATAGAGAAGAGGACGCAGAAGCGTCCTTTTCTCGTATTTAGAGGGTAAGTGTCAGATTATTTAAAAACTAGTAATAGACTAGGGTATATACAGGAAACTGTGCTCCTGCTCTTGCCAGTACCCCTCCTTTTTACTATGATGGTACCAATTCATTTGAGAAAATGAATATTGAGGGTATAAGTATGCAAATAAAGTTACAAGATCTAAAGCGAACGTATGGAGATTTGCATGCGGTCAATGGAATAAGCCTCGATATCCCTTCAAATACCATTTATGGAATCATCGGAAAGAGTGGTGCAGGCAAATCCACCTTGGTTCGCCTGATCAGCCTACTAGAACGACCTGATGAAGGGGAAGTCTTCTTTGATGATGTGAGGGTCGACAATCTCCAGAAGCATTCACTCATAGAAAGACGAAGAAGGGTTGGAATGATTTTTCAGAACTTCAATCTTTTCTCCAGTAGGAATGCAGAACAAAACATCGCTTATCCATTGGAGATAACCGGGACCCCGAAGAACGAGATAACAACCCGTGTTGCGAGATTGCTCTCTCTAGTTGGACTGGAAGGAAGGGGAAAGGCTCCGATCAGTACACTCAGTGGGGGACAAAAACAACGAGTGGCAATTGCACGTGCGTTGGCTTGTGACCCAGACATTCTTTTCTGTGATGAAGCTACCAGTGCCCTCGATCCTCAAACTACCCATTCAATTCTCGCCTTGCTGAAGGAAATCCAGAGAAAAATGAGCCTTACTGTCGTCATGATCACTCACCAGATGGAAGTGGTTCGTGATGCATGTGACCAGGTTGCTGTCTTGAATGATGGTGTGGTGGTTGAACAAGGATTGGTCACTGATATCTTTGCCAATCCCAGCAGTGAGGTTACCAAGGATTTCCTTTCCCACTTAGTGGGAGTGGATGAAGCGGCTGAAGAAACGGATAAGATGGTGCAATGGTCAAAGAAGAGTGGTGCTTATACCTTGCGATTTAGGGGTGGGACCACTGACCAGCCGATTCTCAGTAAGATAAGTCGGCAACTTGGGGTGGATTTCAATATCAGAGCAGGCGGTGTACAAAAAGTCGGTGATATAGAGATTGGGACAATGATAGTGGATATCAGTGGTGATGAACCAACCCGTAAAAAAGCCATCGAATCGCTCTCCCAGATGGGTGTAGTCGTTGAAGAGGAGGAGAGTGTATGAGCAAGCTTTGGATACTGGTTTTTGGAGCGACCATGGAAACACTGAGCATGGTCTTTTTCTCCACACTTTTTTCCCTTATTCTTGGACTTCCTCTTGGAATTCTGCTTTCAGCTACCTCTCCTGAGGATCAAGGGGGTATTATCCCACACCCTGTGTTGAATAATGTGTTGGGAAGGATTGTGAATGTGCTTCGCTCATTTCCCTTCATTATCCTTATGATTCTTTTGTTTCCCTTATCGAGATTGTTGATCGGTACCAGTATTGGAACTACCGCAACAATTGTTCCGCTGTCCATTGCAGCAGCGCCGTTTGTGGCTCGAGTAATCGAGACCGCACTGAAGGAGGTGGATCCGGGGGTCGTTCAGGCCGCCCGTGCTATGGGTTCCACCAATATGCAAATTGTCCGCAAGGTGTTGATACCTGAGGCCCTTCCCTCCTTGGTTAGCGGAGTTACCCTGACCATCATTAATCTCATCGGCTATTCGGCCATGGCTGGAGCAATCGGTGGGGGAGGATTGGGGGACCTGGCGATCAGGTATGGATACCAACGATTCCGAGGCGACATCATGGTAGTAGCCGTTGTCGTCATCCTGGTCCTCGTTGAGGTAATCCAGGTGATCGGAAACAAGATTAGTGCCAAGCTGCTAGCACGGCGTTGATCCCATATTATTGTCACTATGTACCTCTCATATAAAGGCGAGAGAAGGAGATGTTGTTCATGAAAAAGATTCTAAGTGTTTCACTTGTGTTGTTGCTTGCACTTTCATTGTTTGCAGCAGGCACCAAAGAAGAGGCCGATTCCAATACCTTGGTAGTCGGAGCCACCCCAGAACCCCATGCTGCTTTCCTCGAGTTGGTGGTTGAGGATCTTGCCCAGCAGGGAATTACCTTGAAGATCCAGGAGTTCACCGACTATGTAACTCCCAATGAGGCTTTGGAGAGCGGAGAGCTGGATGCAAACTTCTTCCAGCATATCCCCTATCTTGAGTCCTTCAACAAGGAGAAAGGATATCATCTGGCCAATGCAGGTGGCATCCACGTTGAGCCGTTTGCTTTGTACTCAGAGCAGTATGATTCAATTGCCGAGCTCCCAGAAGGTGCAACGATTGCAATTCCGAATGATCCAACCAATGAGGGTAGGGCGTTGTTGTTGCTCCAGAGTGCTGGCTTGTTGACTCTTGATGCAAATGCTGGTCTTGAAGCAACACCGCTGGATATTGCATCCAATCCTAAGGGTTTCTCTTTCCGCGAGATTGAGGCTGCAAGTCTTCCTCGTGTACTCTCTGATGTCGATGCTGCCATCATCAATGGCAACTACGCCATTCCCGCTGGTTTGATCGCAACTCAGGATGGATTGCTTGTCGAAGGTGCAGACAGTCCTTATGTAAACGTCGTTGCCGTCAAGCAAGGACGTGAGAATGACAAGGCTATTGTTGCTTTGGTTGAAGCACTCCGCAGTGAGAAGATTACCTCCTATGTTGCAGAGCGTTATCCCAATGGTGAAGTGGTTCTTGTGACTGAGTAACCGTATTGTAATTATTTCAGCCTCCTTGCAATATTGCTTGGAGGCTTTGTTTTTGTATGTATATGCAATAAAATAGGAAAATATGAATAATAATACAGTTAAACTTGACATGTATTGTATAAATATGTACGATTCCTACAATGAGAACGGAGGCTGAACATGACATCAATGAAAGGACGCAGTTTTTTGACCCTCAAGGACTACACAGGACAGGAGATACTTGATCTTCTCCAGCTCTCTGCTGACTTGAAGGCAAAGAAACAAGGAAACACCTATCCAGAGAAATTGCAGGGAAAACTGCTTGCGGGAAAGAATATCGTGCTGATTTTTGACAAGAGTTCTACCCGTACCCGTTGCTCATTTGAAGTGGCTGCTTTTGATGAAGGAGCCTGTGTTACCTTTCTGACCAACAGCCAGATGGGGAAAAAGGAATCTATCGAGGACACTGCTAAGGTTCTTGGGAGAATGTATGATGGTATTCAGTACCGTGGGTTCTCTCCTGAGGTAATCAGGGACATTGCCCGCTACAGCAACGTTCCAGTCTGGAATGGGTTGACTGATGATGATCATCCTACCCAGGTGCTGGCGGACGTCCTGACGGCTATGGAGCACACCAAGAAGGCTCCCAAAGATCTGAAATTCGCCTACATCGGGGATGGCAGGAACAATGTCTCCAATGCCTTGATGATCGGAGCGGCGAAGTTGGGCATGGAATACAGGATCGCTGCACCAAAAGAGTTGTTCCCATCCCAACAGTTGCTTGATGAGTTAGCTCCTGCTGCCAAGGAGAGTGGAGCCAAGTTATGGGCTACCACTGATCCTGTTGAGGCTGTACAGGGTGTTGATGTGATCTACACCGATGTGTGGGTCTCCATGGGAGAGGAAGACCAGACCGAAGCAAGAATTGCCCTTCTGAAGGACTATCAGGTAACGATGGATCTTCTTAAGGCTTCTGGAAACGAACAGGTACTGTTTGAACACTGTCTTCCCTCGTTCCATGATCTCAATACCAGTGTTGCACAGCAGATTCACGAACAATTCGGCCTAAAGGAACTGGAAGTAACTGATGAGGTGTTCAGGAGCAATCATTCAGTTGTGTTTGACGAGGCGGAAAACCGCATGCACACCATCAAGGCTGTAATGGTTGCTACTCTCGCTGATCTTAGTTAGTGATCTGTAACATGTAAATCTTTACTTTTCTTGGGCCTATCGAACTGATGGACTTTGTTCGTGTCAGCTCAGATATCTTGATATCTTCGCTTCCTTGGCCTTGTCCTCTGTCCGATCCGCTCCAAGCTCAGGTACAAGTTTATGCTGTTACTGATCACTAGCAAGGGTTTGTATAACCACACATGGCAGTGTTTCCTTTTAGGGGGAATACTGCTTTTTTATTTGCCGTTTGGGCAAATCTACCCCAAAAAAGTGAGGCATTACTGCCAGTAGTGTGTCAAAACGAAACAAAAATGGATTGGGTTGCATAAGGAAAGGGACGAGTTGATTCTGCTTTGCATCATCAAGAGGTTTTTCATGTACACTATCAGTTCTCGAAATAATCATGTAAATACATATAATACAATATAATAAAATCAATATTTGGGAGAGTTGATAATAAGTTGGCACACTTTCTGCAATGTTATATATGAATCCCGAAAGGGACTGATGAAACACATTACAGATCACGGAGGTGTACTATGAAATATTTAACAACTAGAAGAAACTATGATTCACCGGCAGTCTCAGCATTTGATTCTCTGTTTAATGACATGTTTGGGGATTGGGGAATGTATTCCTCAAAATTTCCGGCTGTAGATATCACCGAGAACGATGATGCCTACATCCTGGAGGCAGAACTCCCTGGGTACAAGCAGAAGGAAGTGAAGGTCAACATTGAGAAGCATGTTCTTAAGCTAAGCTCTGCCAAGGAGACCAAGAAGGAGGAGAAGGACAAAAAGCGCCTTGTCTCTGAACGCTGCTACCAGTGCTTCGAGCGATCGTTCTCCTTGCCTGAGGATGTCGATGAGGAGAAAATTGCAGGTGAGTTTGCCGACGGTATTCTTACGTTGACGCTTCCAAAGAAGGAAGTTGCAAAACCCAAGGCAATCGAAGTAAAAATTAAATAAAGGGAAAACAACCATCCTGTACATGCAAGGCCCCGCGAGAAGTGGGGCTTCTGCATGTCTACCAGTAGGTGATCAGCTGAGTATAAAACTGTTGGGCGAGTGAGATGTTCTCCAGGCTGATCCGCTCATCAGGAGCATGCATTCGGTCAACTTCGCTACGGTCCATCCTTGCTGGGGTAAAACGGTAGATATAATCACTGAGATTCTGGTATTTTCTTGCATCGGTGGCTCCCATCATGAGGTATGGGGTAACAATGGATTCTGGAAACGTCTTCTTGATGGTTTCTGAGAGATAGCTGAAAGCCTCGCCATCAGTCTTGCTGATATGGGAAGGGGGAGTGCAATGTATGGGCTTTACCCTGACAGAATCAGAGGCAATTGTTTTGGTGATCCAGGAGAGAATAGATTCCTGTGTATCTCCTGGAAGCAAACGACAGTTCACAATTGCTGTGGCCTTCTTTGCAATCACATTGCTTTTATCACTTGCTGTGATGACTGTAGGAACTATGGTGCTTCTAATGGCAGCATTGAGCGTAGCTTGCTTGGAGAAAGCAAACTTCAAGAGCCCCGCTGTCAACCAAAGATTGAGAAAGAGCATGCTGTATGTGAATGGGCCCTCCTTGCCTAGATTCGTGAGCATCTGTTTTACTGGAGGTGTTAATTTTGCAGGCATTTGCTTGTTTTCCAATCGGTGTATAGCCTGGGAGAGTGTTCCCAGAGCAGTGGGAAAAGCAGGGGTGGAGGAGTGTCCAGCTGTTCTCTCAACCGAGAGCTCAAGATCGAGATAGCCTTTCTCTGCTACCCCTACTACCGCAATGCTTTGCTTGAACCCTTTGATGTACTTCTGGCTAACCACACCACCCTCATCCAATACAAAGCTGAAATGGAGTCCCTTTTCTTGAAAATAGCGAGCAATTTGAACAGCTCCCTCCTTGCTGCTGTTGCTCTCCTCATCACATCCAAAGGCTACATACCAAGTATGCTTGGGGCAATTTCCTGTTTTGCGCAAATGCTCAAAGGCTGAGAGGATACTGATTACCTGTAGTTTACAGTCAAAACTGCCTCGTCCGTAAAGAAAACCTTCTTCTATTGCTCCCTCGAATGGGGGATGGGTCCACTCTTGTTCGTTGGCTCCTACCACATCCAGATGGGCGGTAAGGAGAGCTGGTTCCCGGTTTTTATCCTCACCGGTGAAGCAGTAGACCAGATTATAGGGCCCTAAGGCCTTATCGATTATTCTGTGTTTGCTGCACAGGGGGAAAGATGCTTCGAGGAGTGCAAATAAACGGGAGAACTCACTCCATTCGGTGAGGTTGGGTTCTGCATGTGATACAGTCCTACACGTAACAGCTTTTGCGAGAATAGTTTTCTCTTCAATGTCTGTTTGTACAGCGGCAGGTGTCACTCTGTACTTGGTATGTGTTCGCATAGCAATAGTCCTGAATACCACTACGGCTAGGACCACCAGGAGGGAAATCGGTAAGAAAAGGAAAAGCATATTGAAACTCCACATGAATTCTAGTGTTTTTTACAGTATAGTGGTATATTGTATTTCAACAAGAAATTTCTACCAATAGTAGGAGAGTGGGACGCATGCCGAAAAAGATCGATCATGAAGAGAGAAAGGAGAAAATTCTGCAAACTGCGCTGAAAGTCTTTGCAAGAGAAGGCTATCGTGATTCCAACCTCTCTCTGATAGCCACAGAATGTGGCATTTCCCGTCCTACCATCTATCAATATTTCAAGGACAAGGAAGAGATCTACTACTATGCGGTGAAGTTGGTAACGGGAAGAATGTTCAATAAGTATGCTGCCTATGCCTGGTCGACCAACCAGGACTTGGTAAGCAGGATTACCACCATCTGCCTGGATATCATGCAGACAGCAAGTGAGCATGAAGGCGAGTTGACCAGTCTGGTAGATGTCATGCTGCAGATGAAGAAGGAAGGTCGGGATTTCAATGAGATCATTCTCAGGCGAACAGCCAAGCTCACCATCCTTTTCAAACGCCTGCTTCGTATGGGAGTGAAGGCGGGAGATATTGTTGATTGTGATGTGAACAAGGTTGCAGATCATCTTCTGATGTTGCTTGAATCATCCTGCTTCCAGGTTGCATTCCTTGATACGTTCGATATGCGGCTTTCCAAGCAGCTGATCAGCACCTACCTGGATTTCTACAGGGCCTAGCCGATACCCGGATTCCTCACTATATTTATGTATGTACAGGAGAAGACCCGCAAGGATGGGTCGGTTGCTTCATACCCAAAGGTGAGGAGTATCCATGAATATAGACAAAATGACAATTAAGCTGCGTCAAGCCATCGGCGATGCCGATATGCTGGCTAACGAACATGGCAACGCAGAAATTACTACAGAACATCTCTTGTTGGCTTTGATCAACCAGAAAGAGGGGTTGCTTACCCCGCTCTTTGAGCGGCTGGGGGTTCCCCCTGCCATGGTGAGTGAAAAACTGGGGTCACTGGTCAACAAACTTCCCAAGGCATATGGAGGGAATGCACAGCGTTCCTTGTCTGCCCAACTGGGGAATCAACTCTATGCCGCTGACAAGATTGCCTTAGACTTCAAGGATCAGTACCTGAGTGCAGAACACTTCCTGCTTGCTGTCCTGGAGGATGCTTCAGAGGCAAGCAAGGCTCTCAAGGCCCTTGGCGTAACCAAGGATGCTCTTATGCAGGCATTGCAGACGATCAGAGGAAACCAGACAATCCAGAGCGAAGATCCAGAAAGCAGATACCAGGCACTGGAGAAGTATTGCAAGGATATGACCACCCTTGCCCGACAAGGAAAGCTCGACCCTGTCATCGGACGTGATGAAGAGATTAGACGGGTAATGCAGGTGCTTTCCAGAAGAACCAAGAACAATCCGGTATTGATTGGTGAGCCCGGGGTAGGAAAGACAGCCATTGTAGAAGGGCTTGCCCTGCGTATTGCTTCAGAGGATGTCCCAGAGTCATTGAAGAACAAACAAATTCTGAGTTTGGACCTTGGTGCCTTGGTGGCAGGTGCAAAGTTCAGAGGGGAGTTTGAGGAACGACTGAAGGCAGTGGTGAAGGAAGTAACGGCCAGTGAAGGCAGGATCATCCTGTTCATTGACGAGCTGCATACCATTGTTGGCGCAGGGGCTAGTGAAGGTTCAACCGATGCTTCAAACCTGATCAAGCCAGCACTTGCCAGGGGAGAGTTGCATGCCATTGGTGCGACCACCCTTGATGAATACCGAAAGTATATTGAACCTGACAAGGCATTGGAACGGAGATTCCAGCCGGTGTTCACCAAGGAGCCTTCGGTGGAATCGACTATCGCCATCCTCAGGGGGCTGAAAGAACGGTATGAAGTCCACCATGGGGTACGGATCAAGGACGAAGCCCTGGTTGCAGCAGCCAATCTGAGCAACCGGTATATCACCAACCGGTTCCTTCCAGACAAGGCAATCGACTTGGTCGATGAGGCGGCAAGTCAACTCAAGATGGAAATAGAGAGTCAGCCGGAAGAGTTGGACCAGATAGAGCGAAAGATCCTCCAACTCAATATTGAGAAGCAGGCGCTCTCCAGGGAGACCGACAAAGCCAGTAAAGAGCGATTGGGGAAACTCGAGCGCGAGCTGAGTGAACTCCAGGGAACGCGTGATGCTATGCACTTGCAATGGGGAAATGAACGCAATTCCATTGCCAAACTCAGGGAGACAAAGGCAAAGCTTGAGCAGCTGAAGACGGACGAGCAACGTGCAGAAAGAGAGGGCGATCTTGCAAAAGCTGCCCAGATCAAGCATGGGGAAATTCCTGAGTTGCTCAAACAGATCGAAGGTATGACCGAGCAACTTTCTTCTGTGCAAGTTGAAGGAAAGCAGATGCTTCGTGAGGAAGTCAGTGAAGATGACATTGCACGTATTGTCAGTAACTGGACAGGGGTTCCTGTAGCCAAGATGAAGGAGAGTGAGCTGCATAAGTATCTGAATCTTGAACAGACACTTTCAGAACAAGTCATTGGCCAGAGGAAAGCGATTGAAGCAGTGAGCAATGCAATCCGCCGAAACAAGGCGGGTATTGGGGATGAGAGAAAACCCTTGGGGACCTTCCTGTTTGCCGGTCCAACCGGAGTAGGAAAGACCTTGCTTGCCAAGGTGCTGGCACAATTCCTCTTTGACGATGAGAAAGCCTTGACCCGTATCGATATGAGCGAGTACATGGAAAAGTTTTCGGTCAGTAGATTGATTGGAGCCCCTCCAGGGTATGTAGGGTATGACCAAGGAGGGCAACTGACTGAGGTTGTACGTAGGCGTCCCTATTCTGTAATTCTTTTCGATGAGATTGAGAAGGCCCACCCCGATGTATTCAACGTGTTGTTGCAATTACTGGATGATGGCAGGTTGACCGATGGTCAGGGCCGGGTGGTCGATTTCACCAATACCGTGATCATCATGACCAGCAACCTAGGAAGTCAGCAGTTGCTTGGTGCAGAAACACATGAGGAGGGTGCTCGTCTGGTTGGGGAGATAATCCACCAGTCCTTCAAACCGGAGTTTATCAATCGGTTAGATGAGATCATCATCTTCGAGCGATTGGGAGAAGCACAGATTCGTAAGATTGTGGTTCTGCAGCTTGAACAGCTTCGTTTGCGACTTGAGAAACGTGGGTTCTTCCTGACTTGGGAGGATGATGTGCTTTCATTGCTCTATGAGGCGGGCTATGATCCAGTCTTTGGGGCTCGTCCAATCCGCCGTGCTGTTCAGCGACTTGTGGAGAACCCCTTGTCGGTACAACTGCTCTCTGGTGATTTCGGCCCTGGGTCGAAGATCTTGCTTACTCTAGAGGGGGAAGAGGTGGTTGCCCGGAAGATTGGCTAGACTCCACCAAGTGGTGGTATGCATCGAGCGTGTCGATATCGGTTACATACGCCTCATCGGCAACCTCGATAGCCTGGACAGGATAATCCTGTAGCAGCCCACGCATGGTAAAAGAGCTCTTTTGTGACCTGATAATTGCAAGGAAACTTGCCTCCAACAGAACCGGATGCCCAAGTTTTCCTTTGTATGAGGGTCTGGAGACAGGAGCGGAAGTCTGTTCAATCAGATAGAGGTAGTGTCTACTCTCGATAAGGGGCATATCGGCTAGTGAAATAAAAAATGGTGAATCATGACCAAGGTATGAGGCTCCACAGATCGTGGAGCTTCCTTGTCCTTTACGATAATGTTCATTGTGAACAATCTGTAGCTGGGGGCAGGCGAGATGTGCAACCGCCTGTTTTACTTGATCTGCCTTGAACCCTGTGACCAGTACAGTTCCAAGCCCTGCCTGCAGGGATTGTTCCACTGCATGTGCAACAATGGTGGTACCCTTGTAGGGCAACAGAAGTTTTTTCCCTTTGCTTCGCATCCCGAGGCCTGCGGCCAGAATAAGATTCTGCATGATTCATCCTTGAGAGAGTTTCGTAATCGTATTATACTCCAAGCCATTATGATTGCCACCTACTTTAATGCCTTGATGGTTGTTCTTGGCTCCTTTATTGGATTGTTTCTGAAACACCGGCTGAAAGCCTCCTATCAGGAGGTTGTTTTCACCTCCTCAGGACTGATTACCCTGGTTATTGGATTTTCCATGGCAATGAAGACAGGTTCTTATCTGATCTTGCTTTTCTCTGTGGTCATTGGAGGCTTTATAGGATATGCCCTCAAGATTGAGGACGGTGTAATGTCCTTTGGGTCATGGATGGAGAGGCGGCTCAGCAGAGGCCAGGGTAGCGCAGAGAGCGCACGTAACTTTGCCTTGGGATTCCTTAACGCCTCACTGCTGTTTTGCAGTGGCGCCATGACGGTGGTAGGCGCAATCCAGGCAGGTACTGTAGGTGACTATCAGTTGATTCTGGTAAAGTCTATCATGGATGGGTGCATGGCAATTATCTTCAGTGCTGCCTATGGTATAGGTGTCATGGCAAGTGCACTCTTCATTCTTCTGTATCAAGGGTTTTTTACGTTGGCAGGTGGGTGGATAGCCCCAATACTTGGGGATGCAGGAATCAATGAGCTTGCATCAGTCGGTGGTGTATTGTTGATGATGATTGGGTTTGGCCTGCTGGATATCAGAAAAACCAAGACTGGGAATTTTCTGCCTGCAATGATTATCGCACCTCTGCTGACACTGCTTGCTCCAATGTTCAAGAATCTTTTTTCGGGGTTTGGTTTTTGAAGTAGTACAGAAGTGACTGTATGACCTCCAGTTGTTGTTGGTCAAGTTCTTCTATCTGGGCCATGACAAGCTTCTTGTATTGGGCGATATTCTCGGCAGCTTCTTCACTTGCCATCGATTCCCAGTTGTTTCCATTCTCCAGCCACTCAAGAGTCACCCCAGTGAGTTCAGTTATTTTCATTGCAACATGCAATGGGGGACGTCTGTCAGTATGGATCCAGCTGGAGAGAGTGCTGCGTTTGACATCAAGCATGGTGGATAGTTCCACCACCGTAGGTGAATTAAGAAGAAGAATGACTCTGTCCCAGAATGTTTGCATGCTATGAATATAGCAGGAAAGTTGACCTAATGACGATATTTGGTCATATTTTTGTAGAAATAAATAATACAAACTTATAAATGCATATAAAGTAATCAGTAAAAATATAAGATAGATGACAAAAAATCATCATCCATAGAAAATGGATGATGATTCATCGTCATTTGCGGGTATTATCTTCGTTTAACTGCATCCTGGAGAGCTGTATCTTCGCTGAGATCCTTCTCAACCGGACATGAGTTAATATTCCATATATCCTTTGCATATTGGGCAATGGTTCTGTCACTGGAGAATTTGCCACTCGAGGCAATGTTCAACACTGCCATTCTATTCCAGGCATTCCTGTCTCCCTTATAGAGCTCCCTTGCCTTGCGGTGTGCATCGCTGTACATCCGAAGGTCTGCAAAGTGATAATATCTGTCGCCTTCCTCAAACAAGCTTCTACGTAGTGGTTCAAAGATATTCGGCTCATTGATATTGAAGTAGCCGCTGAAGAGCAAATCAATTGCATCCTTCACCTCTTTGTCAGCCATCACATATGTGAATGGATCGTATGAGAGGCTCAATTTCTGGATTTCCTCTTCTGTGTTGCCGAAGATGAACATGTTCTCTTCACCAACTTCTTGGGCGATCTCAATATTTGCACCATCCATGGTCCCTATGGTCAGTGCACCATTGCACATGAATTTCATGTTTCCTGTTCCCGAGGCCTCCGTTCCAGCTGTTGAGATCTGCTCAGAAAGGTTTGTGGCCGGTATAATGGCCTCTGCCATCGAGACCCGGTAGTTTGGCATGAAGTGTATGGCAAGGCGGTCATTGGTTGCCGGATCCGCATTGATCACCTTTGCTATATTGTTTATCAGTTTTATGATCAATTTCGCATTGACATATCCCGGGGCTGCTTTTCCTCCAAAGAGGAAGGATGTGGGTTCCATATCTTTTGTAGCAGCTCCTCCCATCTTCAGGTCATTGTACATGAGCAGTATGTTCAAAGCATTGAGCAACTGTCGCTTGTACTCATGGATTCTCTTTACCTGGACATCAAAGAATGTGTTTGGATTGATGACCATGTTGCTGTCCTTCTGCAGGAAGGCAGCTGCATGAATCTTGCTCTCCTGCTTGATCGCTGCAAAATCAGCGAGGAAGTTCTTGTCTTCAGCGAACGGTTTGAGTTTTTCAATCTGGCTGTAGTCCGTGATCCAGCCATCGCCGATGGCACTGTTAATCAATGCTGCAAGCTTGGGGTTTGAAGCAAGCAACCATCGGCGCTGGGTAATGCCATTCGTCTTGTTGTTGAAACGATCCTTGAAGATAAGATTGAACTGCGGGAACATGGACTTCTTCAGCAACTGGGAGTGCAATTCTGCAACACCATTGGTGCTGTGGCTTCCAATAATGGCAAGGTGTGCCATACGAACCTGTTTAGGGTTTGTCTCTTCAATGATGCTTATCTTGCTAAGCATTTGCGGTTGAAGAGGGAAGTAGGAGACTGCCTGTTGCAGGAATCGGTGATTGATCTCGAAGATGATCTGCATATGACGGGGAAGAATTTTCTGCAACATAGGGAGAGACCATTTCTCAAGTGCCTCCGGCATCAAGGTATGGTTGGTGTACCCCATGGTCTTCACGGTAATCTCCCATGCTTTATCCCAATCGAGGTTCTCTTCATCAATAAGGAGACGCATCAATTCAGGCACAGCCAGGGATGGGTGTGTGTCATTAAGCTGGATTGCCGCGTAGTCTGGGAGTACACCCCAGTTGCTCTCTTTCCGCTTGAAGCGATTGATGATGTCTGCAAGGGAACAGGCTACAAAAAAGTACTGTTGTTTGAGCCTTAGCTCCTTGCCCATGTATAGGGTGTCATTGGGATAGAGTACCTGGCTCAGGTTCTCTGCACTGATTTTGGAGCGAACAGCCTCGGTGTAATCCCCGTCATTGAATTCATGGAAATTGAACTCTTCCGGGCTTTTTGCAGACCAGAGGCGAAGTGTGTTCACCGTCTTGCATCCATAACCGATAATTGGGGTGTCGTATGCAACGCCGTTGACCACTTCTGAGCCACTCCACTTGAAACGATCACGTCCATGTTCCCTGATTACCTGAACTTCTCCGCCGAATTGGACAGGGTAGACTACATCTGGTCTGTGTATTTCCCAAGGATTGCCATCACGCAACCAGTTATCCGGTTGTTCTGCTTGCCATCCATTCTTGATCTGTTGGCGAAAAATTCCATAATTGTAACGAATTCCATATCCGTATGCAGGAATCTCAAGCGTAGCAAGGGAGTCTAGGAAACAAGCAGCAAGTCTACCGAGTCCCCCATTTCCTAGACCAGCATCCGGTTCCACTTCGCTGAGTTCCTCATAGGTATATCCCAGTGAGGAGAGGGCTTCCATCACTTCGTTCTCGATACCGAGATTGATGATGTTGTTCGTCATCGCCCTTCCCATGAGAAATTCCAGAGAGAGGTAGTAGACCCGTTTTGCTCCGTTTGCTCGCTGGGTTTTTCGACTCTGGTTCCACTGATGGATGATTCTGTCCCGAACTGAGAGTGCAAGGGCTGTATAACGCCCTTCTTTGGTAGTATGATAAATATCTGCATCCTGACTGTACTTGAGATGTTCAGCAAAGTCTTGGGCAATGTCTTTGGCACGATGACCGTACTTGGTTTTCTGTTGATCCTGCATAGGAACTCCTTGTGTTTCGTACAAATAGCACACCTTCACTATATAAGATTGGTGTTTTCTGGGCAACTGGGTCAACTTTTTCTTCTTTCTTGAACAGGTATATTGACAAAAGACCTGCTCTTTGGTAAGTTTGCTTCTGCATGTTGCAGGTTGACTATCTCGTGGATTTGCCTGCATATGACCGACGCCCTTGTAGCTCAGTCGGTAGAGCACCACCATGGTAAGGTGGGGGTCAACGGTTCAAATCCGTTCGAGGGCTCTTTTTTTATCCCCTTCCAATGGGGAGTGGAATTGAGGTGAAAACTCACCGAGGAGCACGTAATGGCTGATTCAAAGAAAAAAGGTCCTGTTGAGAAAATTGCTCTTCAGTGCACCGAATGTAAGCAGAAAAATTACACTACCGAGAAGAATCGGAGAAATACTCAGGGTAAGCTTGAGTTAAAGAAGTATTGTCCGTTCGAGCGCAAGCACACCTTGCACCGCGAGGCAAAAATTAAATAAGGTTGTTTCGATCGAGAAGCAAATAGGCCAATAGCTCCAACTGGTAGAGCGCTGGTCTCCAAAACCGGATGTTGAGGGTTCGAATCCTTCTTGGCCTGTTAGCTTCTCGATCTTTTCCCTCAAGGAGCCCTTCAATGAAGAAGCTATTTAAGTATTTCAAGGAGTCTTCCCAGGAACTGAAAAAGGTTGTCTGGCCCTCCCGTGAAGCTGTCATTTCTTCCACAAAGGTCGTACTTGTGTCTACAGCCATCGTTGCAATATTCCTTGGGTTGGTGGACTTCCTCCTGCTTAAAGGTGTATTGTTTATTCTGTAAGGCGGAGTCATGGCTAAAGGCTGGTACGTAGTACACACATATTCTGGGTACGAACAGAAGATTGAGCGAATCATCAACAAGATGCGCGAGACCGATATGGACTTCGCGCTTGTTTGCACTGATGTCAAAGTTCCTTTTGAGACCGTAGTAGAGGTTAAGGAAGGGGTGAGACGTGAGGTGAAGCGTAAAATTCTTCCCGGCTATATCTTGGTTGAGCTAGACCTGCCCGATACAAGTTGGAAGACCTGGTGTTCTCACATCAAGCGTATACAGGGTGTTACTGGGTTTGTGAGCCCGAGTGACAGCGTTAAGCCGCAACCCCTATCAGCTGCTGAAGTGAAGAACCTCTTTCAGAAGACAGGTGATCTTCCTGCTGAGAAAGTGTTCAAACCTAAGCAGACCTTCTCCATTGGGGAGCAGGTACGCATCATTGACGGTCCTTTCGATTCCTTCACCGGGGTTATCGAGGAAGTCAATCTGGAAAAGGCCCGTATGCGGGTCAGCGTCGGAATTTTCGGACGCTCCACTCCGGTTGAGGTGGATTTCCTCCAAGTAGAAAAGATTCTGTAGTAGTCTTTGGACTGGATTACTGCACGAGATTTTTCTGTTCTTTTACAACCGAGTCCATTTGTTTGTGATTACTCCCTCATTGTGAGATGAGGTGGGAGCCTGATCGTATGACAGGCGTTAATACCAGCGCATAATCCAATCCATAGGTTGGATTTATTGCGTAAGGAGAGAAACATGGCAAAGAAAAAGGTGTCTGCAATTATTAAGTTGCAGTGCCCTGCCCAGAAGGCTACGCCGGCACCCCCAATCGGGCCCGCGCTTGGCCCCCATGGTGTCAGTGCCCCTAAGTTTGTCCAGGAGTTCAATGACAAGACAAAGAACTACGAACCTGGGCTCATTCTTCCCGTTATCATCACTGTTTATGCCGACAAGAGCTTCACGTTCATCCTGAAGACTCCCCCTGCTGCAGTACTCATCAAGAAGGCTCTTGGCCTGAGTAGTGGTAGTGGCAGTCCCAACAAGGTGAAGGTTGGCAAGCTCTCACAGGACCAGCTGACTGAAATTGCAACAACCAAATTGAAGGACCTCAATGCAAATGACATCGAGGCTGCAAAGAGAATTGTTGCTGGAACAGCCCGCAGTATGGGTGTAGAGGTGGAGCAATAGTATGAAACACGGAAAGAAGTATCGAGAAGCAATCAAAAATGTAGACCGTGAGAAGCTCTATACATTTGATGAAGCAGCAGCTTTGGTAAAAGAGCTTGCTTTTGCTTCATTTGATGAGACTGTTGAGGTATCCGTTAAGCTGACCCTCAAGAAAAGCCAGAGTGTTCGTGACACGGTAGTCCTTCCCAATCAGTTTTCCGCCCAGAAGCGTATCCTTGTATTCGCTAAGGGAGAGAAGGCAGAAGAAGCTCGTGAAGCTGGTGCAGCCTATGTTGGCGACAATGACCTGATCGAGAAGATTCGCGGTGGTTGGATGGATTTCGATGTGGCAGTCGCCACTCCCGACATGATGAAGGATGTAGGTCGTCTTGGTCCGATTCTTGGTCGCAGAGGCTTGATGCCGAACCCCAAGACCCAGACTGTAACGTTCGACGTCAAGGGTGCTCTTGCTGAGCTTTCCCAAGGTCGTGTCGAATTCCGTTCTGACAAGACCAACGTTGTTCACCTTCCCATCGGTAAGGTCTCCATGGATCCTGCTTTGGTAAGTGAAAACGCCAAATCTGTTGTCAAGGAAATCGTCCGTAAGAAGCCATCTGACGCAAAGGCTGACTTCGTGGTCAGTATCGCACTTTCCTCCACCATGGGTCCGGGAGTCCGGGTCAATGTGAAGGATATGTCGGCCACGGTGTAAGAGGAGAAGCATAGTATGGATCATAAAACTCGTATTACCCCTGCGAAGGAAGAGGCCGTCAAGGCTTTGAAGGATGAGTTCAGCCAGTACACTGGGTATATCTTCACCGATTACCGTGGTATGACTGTTGAGCAGATCACCAAGCTTCGTAGAACTCTTATGGAGAAGGATGCAGCATTCCGTGTTGTCAAGAACCGGTTTGCAAAAATTGCACTCACTGACCTGGATAGAACTGCTGATGAACAGCTTGTTGGACCCACCGCTATCGCTATGGTGAAAGGTGATGAGGCCAATATAGTTGCCAAGGATCTGTTTGCAATCAAGAAAGAGGGTGCTTCCATTGAAGTGAAAGGCGCTCTTCTTGATGGTGAATTCTATAATGCCGAACAGATTGAGGCTTTCAGCAAGCTCCCAACCAGATTGGAACTGATTGCATCCTTGATGGGAACCATGAAGGCTCCCGTGCAGAAGCTGGCAGCAACCTTGCTTGCCTATGTCGAGAACAATGGTGGCTCAGTAGAGTCTGCCAGCGAAGAGAACTAGACACAGTCTTAGTCTTCACAGGTAACCTGCTATGACTGTGTAGATAGAAAACTGTATAAGGAGAAGATAATATGGCTACTAAAGAAGAGATTTTGGAATCAATCGCAAGTATGTCCGTCATGGAGGTCGCTGACCTCATCAAAATGATGGAAGAGAAATTCGGCGTCCAGGCTGCAGCTGCTGCTGTTGCTGCTGGTCCTGCAGCTGCTGCTGAAGCAGTTGAAGAGCCGACCGAATTCAACGTCATCCTCAAGGCTGCAGATCCTTCCAAGAAGATTGCTGCCATCAAGGAAGTCCGTGCTATCACCGGCCTCGGCCTGAAGGAAGCAAAGGAACTTGTTGAGGCTGGCGATAAGGTTGTCAAGGAAGCTGTCAGCAAGGCAGACGCCGATGCACTCAAGGAGAAGCTTGAGGCTACCGGCTGTACTGTTGAGGTCAAGCCCGTTGACTAATCTGAGCCTAGGGAGCCAGGCAACCCCTGGTTCCCAGCTCTTGTTCTTTGTAAGAGGGCGTTAGCCCGGTTCACCAAGCCACCGGATAGACACCGGTGGCCAACTGTGTCTTTGTTTTCCTTGTTATGCAAGGGATTATGTCTGTTTTCTTTTGACTTTGGAGGGTACATGATGGTTGCCAACGGCAAATCCATAACACGCACGTACATCGGTTCTGAACTACATGAAGTCTGTGAACTTCCCAACTTGATTGGAGTCCAGCTCGATTCCTACGAGAGGTTCTTACAGCTGGATCGCTGTCTGAAAGGGCTGGCGCCAGATTCGTCGTACGGGCTGGAGGAAGTGTTCCAGTCAACATTCCCCATTGATAGTCCCAATGGCGAGATGCGTCTCGCTTACAAAGGGTATACAATCGACTATGACAACATCAAGTTCTCCCAAATGGAGTGCAAGAAGAAGGGTCGATCATATAGCGTACCCATCAAAGTCACGATCAGCCTCGAGTTCTCCAATGGAGAGATGAGAGAGAAGGAAATCTTCTTTGGGGATATCCCGCTGATGACCGATCGTGGCACATTTATTATCAACGGAGCAGAGCGCGTTGTGGTCAGTCAGATCCACCGTTCTCCCGGTGTCATTTTTTCCAATGAAAAAGATGTCTACTCTTCCAGGATCATTCCTTATAGGGGTTCTTGGTTAGAGTTTGAGATTGATGATAAGAAGCATCTCATCTATACCAAGATTGATCGTAAGAAGCGTATCCTCGGTACGCTCTTCCTGCGTGCAATCGGGTTGGATACTCGTGAGAAGATTCTTGAGCACTTCTACACAGGTGAAATGGTTGACCTGGTAGATGATGGTGATTTCAAGTCAAGCTTGGAAAATCGTTATCTTTTCAAGGATGTCTATGCAACGGTTGATGGAGCATCCAAGAAAGTGCTCCGAGCTGGTGATATGCTGCATGCCCACGAGATTGATGAACTGCTGGAGTTGAAAGTAACTTCCGTTGAGTTGGTGAATCTCCGTGGAGAGGGCACTCTGCACAGCGATATGATTCTCAACTGTTTCGAGATCGAGGATGCCAAATACACCCGTGAAGGCTATGATGAGCCGACCAAGGAAGATGTCCTCTCTCCCATTTTCTCAGTCTTGATGCCTGGTGAAATGATAGCCATTGAGCGTGCAGAGCGTGACCTTCCGGACATGTTCTTCTCAAGCCGTCGCTATGACCTTGGGTCTGTAGGTCGATATAAATTCAACAAGAAGTTCGGAACTGGTAGTGAAGAGGAAGAAGAAATGGCTTCCACCGATCTGACCGTCCTTACTCCGCAGGATATCGTCAATACGATGGGATTCCTGATCAAGGTGTTCATCCGCGAGGAAAATGTCGATGACATTGACCACCTTGGCAATCGTCGTGTTCGTTCCGTTGGGGAGCTCCTGCAGAATGCTCTCAAGAGTGCGTTTGCCCGTATGGAGCGTATCGCAAAGGAGCGCATGAATCTCGAGTCAGGTTCTGTAAAACCACAGGATCTTATCTCCATCAAGCCAATTATTGCGGCCATCAAGGAATTCTTCGGTAGCAGCCAGCTTTCCCAGTTCATGGACCAGGTTAACCCGCTTGCAGAGCTCACTCATAAAAGAAGGCTCAATGCATTGGGACCAGGTGGTTTGAGCCGTGACCGTGCTGGATTTGAGGTACGTGACGTTCACTACACCCATTATGGAAGAATTTGTCCTATTGAGACCCCTGAAGGACCAAACATCGGTCTTATCGTCTCACTGGCAAACTATACCCGTATCAATCAGCACGGCTTCCTGGAATCCCCATACCGAAAGGTAGTCAACGGGGTTGTATCCAAGCAGTACCGCTATCTTGATGCAAATGATGAAGAGAAGTTCTTCATTGCCCAGGCGAATGCCAAGGTTGATGAAGATGGGAACTTCATCGACAAGGAAATTCCGGTTCGTCGTAGTGGGGATTACTCCACAAAGCCGGCAACCGACATCAAATACATTGACGTTTCTCCCAAGCAGGTGCTCAGTGTTGCAGCGTCCTTGATTCCATTCCTTGAGCACGATGACGCAAACCGTGCATTGATGGGATCAAACATGCAGCGCCAGGCTGTACCTCTTGTATTCCCAGAAACGCCAAGAGTTGGAACAGGCATAGAAGGAAAGGCTGCTTACGATAGTGGCGTCCTGGTCAAAGCAAAACGTGCAGGAACCATTGCCTATGTCAGTGCTGAGAAAGTTGTGATCAGTGTTGATGATGCTGAGATTGAGGGTGAGGTTGATGTCTACCCAATCCAGAAGTTCCAGAGAACCAACCAAGATACCTGTTTCAACCAAAAACCAATTGTTTCCTTTGGGCAGCATGTTGAGGCCGGAGCAGTCCTAGCTGACGGCCCCGCAACCCAGGAAGGGGAGTTGGCTCTTGGTAGAAATATTCTCGTTGGATTCGTGCCTTGGCATGGGTACAACTATGAGGATGCGGTCCTGATCAGTGAGCGTGTTGTCAAGGATGATATTTTTACCAGTGTCCATATCAAGGAGTTCACCACAGATATTCGTGAGACCAAGCTTGGTCCCGAGAAGCTGACCCGTGATATTCCAAACACCAGTGAAAAGATGCTTGAACAGCTTGATGAGGACGGTATCGTCCGCATTGGAACCATGGTTCGTCCTGGATCAATCATGGTTGGAAAGGTAACCCCGAAGAGTGAGAGTGATACAACCCCTGAATTCAAGTTGCTCAACTCAATCTTTGGTGAAAAGGCTAAAGAAGTTCGCGATACATCCTTGAAGGTACCCCATGGTACTGAAGGAACAGTCATTGACATCCAGCGTTTGAAGCGTAGCAACAATGATGAGCTTCCCCCAGGTGTTGAGGAGACCGTCAAGGTTCTCATTGCAACCAAGCGAAAACTTCGACAGGGTGACAAGATGGCTGGTCGACACGGAAACAAGGGTGTTGTCAGTCGGATCCTTCCTGAAGAAGATATGCCGTTCATGGAGGATGGTACCCCGCTTGATGTTTGTTTGAACCCACTCGGTGTTCCATCCCGAATGAATATCGGTCAGTTGATGGAGACTCAGCTCGGCTGGGCAGCTGTCAAGCTGGGTGAGTGGTATTCCACTCCGGTTTTCCAAAGTGCCACCATGGAACAGATTGAGGAGAAGATGCGCGATGCCGGTCTTCCTGGAAACTCCAAGGTCAAGCTCTATGATGGACAGACCGGTGTACCATTCGTAAATCCGGTATTCTGCGGTTATATCTATTACCTGAAATTGCACCACTTGGTTGATGACAAGATGCATGCTCGTTCAACAGGACCTTACTCGCTGGTAACCCAGCAGCCACTTGGTGGTAAGGCTCAGTTTGGTGGTCAGCGACTTGGAGAAATGGAAGTCTGGGCGCTTGAGGCGTACGGAGCTGCAAATACCCTCCAGGAACTCTTGACCATCAAGAGTGATGACATGAACGGTCGTGTCAAGATTTATGAGAGTATTGTCAAGGGTGAACCAGCCTCTACTGCGGGAATGCCTGAGGCATTCAATGTTTTGGTTCAGGAGATCCGTGGCTTGGCTCTGGATATGTCGGTGTATGACTCCAAGGGTCAGCAGGTGCCCCTAACCGAACGTGATGAAGAGTTGATCGCCAAGCAGTCGAAAGGCTCCCTCAACTAACCAGGAGAAATACAGATGAAGGAAATTCAAGATTTCGATAGCATCATGATAAAACTGGCTTCACCAGAACAGATCAGAGATTGGTCTTATGGTGAAGTGAAGAAGCCGGAGACGATCAACTACCGGACCTTGCGCCCAGAGCGCGATGGTCTGTTCTGTGAGAAAATCTTCGGCACCACCAAGGAGTGGGAGTGCTACTGCGGAAAGTTTAAATCGATTCGATACAAGGGTGTTATTTGTGACCGTTGTGGTGTTGAAGTAACCAACACCAAGGTCCGTCGTGAGCGCATGGGACACATCTCCCTGGCAGCTCCGGTATCACACATTTGGTACTACCGCTCGGTTCCCAGCCGAATGAGCATGTTGCTTGATATCTCCCGTAATGCACTGCAGAGTGTTCTCTACTATGAGAAGTATGTGGTCATCAATGCTGGGGATACCAGCTTGAAGCCCAAGCAGTTGCTTAGTGAAGAGGAGTTCTGGCAGGCTCGTGAGCAGTATGGTGACTCATTTGAGGCAGGTATGGGTGCAGAGGCGGTTCGTAAATTGCTTGTGAACCTTGACCTTGAAGAACTCAGCCGTGAACTGCGTGAACAGATGCGTCAGAAAGCCGACAAGGCTGACAAGCGCCTGCTTAAGCGAATTGAGGTATGTGAGAACTTCCGTGATAGTGGTAACCGCCCTGAATGGATGATTCTTACGGTTATCCCTGTTATTCCACCAGATCTGAGACCGATGGTCCAGCTCGATGGCGGAAGATTTGCAACCAGTGACCTTAATGACCTCTATCGTAGGGTTATCAACAGAAACAACCGTCTTGACCGTTTGGTCAAGCTTAATGCTCCTGATATCATCATCCGCAATGAAAAGCGTATGTTGCAGGAGGCTGTTGATGCGCTGTTTGACAACTCCAAGAGAAAGAGAGTGGTCAAGGGTGCAAGCAATAGGCCTCTCAAGAGTCTTTCCGACATGCTTAAGGGAAAACAGGGACGTTTCAGACAGAACCTGCTTGGAAAGCGTGTTGACTACTCAGGTCGTTCCGTTATCGTTGTCGGTCCAGAGCTTAGGATGCATCAGTGTGGTCTTCCTTCCAAGATGGCCCTTGAACTGTACAAGCCTTTCATTATGAAGAAGTTGGTACAGGATGGTGTTGTCTACAATATCAAGAAGGCAAAGAGCCTGGTTGAGGAAGAGACGGATGCCGTCTGGTCGATTCTTGACGATGTCGTCAAGGACCACCCGGTGTTGCTCAACCGTGCACCTACGTTGCACCGTCTTGGTATACAGGCCTTTGAGCCGGTATTGGTTGACGGCAAAGCCATCAAGTTGCACCCCTTGGTATGTCATGCATACAATGCTGACTTCGACGGTGACCAGATGGCTGTGCACGTACCATTGACTCATGCCGCCCAGTTGGAATGCTGGACCTTGATGCTCTCGGTGACGAACCTTCTTGACCCTGCAAATGGTAAGCCAATTGTATATCCTTCCCAGGATATGGTCATGGGTATCAACTATCTTACCCGTGAGATGAGTGGCGCACCTGGAGAGGGCAAGTACTATACCAGCATTGGTGAGTTGGAACAGGCAATTGATAGTGGTCTGCTCTCCTACAATGCTAAGATTCGCTTTAGATTCGAGGATGGTACCCGTTTGGAGACAACTCCCGGTAGGGTATTGTTCAATGCAGCACTCCCAGAAGGTGTTCCTTTCCAGAACACGACAATGGGTGACAAGGAGTTGAAGGCTCTCATCGGTGATACGCTGAAGGCGAATGACAACTCAATTGCTGTTGAGATGCTTGATTCCATCAAGGACCTTGGATACCGATATGCAACGTTCTTCGGTGCTACCATCGGCCTTTCAGACATGATTGTTCCTGCTGGAAAGGCAGAACTCATGACAAAGGCCAATCTAGAGCAACAGAAGATTCTTGATCAGTATCGGCAGGGACATATTACCCAGGAAGAACGGTACAACAGGGTTATTGAGGTTTGGACACAGACCAATGACTTGCTGACCGATGAGTTGATGAAGGAATTGAAGATAAGCCAGAAGGGCTTCAACCCGCTCTTCCTCATGGCAGACTCAGGTGCTCGTGGATCAAAGACCCAGATCAGGCAGCTCGGTGGTATGCGTGGTTTGATGGCAAAGCCAAGTGGTGATGTTATCGAATTTCCCATTAAATCGAACTTCAAGGAAGGTTTGTCGATCATTGAGTTCTTCATCTCCACCAATGGTGCTCGTAAGGGTCTTTCCGATACCGCATTGAAGACTGCTGAGGCAGGGTACCTCACCCGTCGTCTGGTTGATATCAGCCAGGACGTCGTGGTCAACGAGGATGACTGTCACACCATCAATGGTATCTGGCGTGGAGCACTCAAGGACGGCGATGAAATCGTTGAGAACCTTGCAGACCGCATTGTAGGGCGCTGCCCGGTTGAGGATGTCTTGCATCCCTTTACCCGTGAAGTCATCGCCAATGCAAATGAGGAGATTGACGAGGTTACTGCCCGAAAGATTGAGGAAGCTGGCATTGAACAGGTCCTCCTGAAGACTGTGCTCACCTGTGAGGCTAAGCATGGTGTATGCAGAAAGTGTTATGGACGTAACCTTGCCACAAACCGGCCGGTAGTAATCGGTGAGGCTGTAGGTATCATCGCTGCCCAGTCGATTGGTCAGCCGGGTACTCAGCTTACCATGCGGACGTTCCACGTTGGTGGTACTGCTTCTACCAGTTCTGAGGAGAGCAAGCTCACCTTCAACTATCCGATTGTCATCGGCGCCATTACTGGCTCAAGGGTTATCCGTGAGAGTGACAAGATGGAAGTATTCACCCGTAAGGGCCATATCGAGTACTTCCGAGTGAACTCCATCATGGATGCATCCTCCTACGACAAGCTTCTTGTTGAGGATGGTCATATTGTAGCCAAGGGTACTCCGTTCTATGAAAAGGACGGGGAAGTGGTTGCAAGTGAAGAGAACGGAACCGTCAGAATATTTGATTCCAAGGTATATTTGATCGGGCATTCCACAACGCAGGTGGTGAAGGCTGGTTCAGAGCTCTTGGTTGGGAGTGGGGACTATTTGGAACCAAAAACCCCGCTCGTAACGTTCGACCCGTTCAGTGAGCCGGTTATTGCAGAAGAGGGAGGGTTCTCCCACTTCGTTGATATTAAGCTGGGAACCACGTTGGTTGAAGAGGTGAATGAGGAAACTGGTAATATCGAGAAGAAGATTACCGAGCATAGCCTCGAGTCCTTGCAGCCTCGTATTGAGATTACCAGTGAGGAACATGGCAAGGGAGATATTCTTGCAGTCTACTTGTTGCCTGGTGGATCGTATATCCAGACCCAGGACAATGTGAAGATTGACAAAGGTATGATTCTCGCCAAGTTGCTTAAAGAAGGTACCAAAACCAAGGATATTACCGGTGGTCTTCCCCGTGTTGGTGAGTTGTTCGAGGCTCGCCGGCCGAAGAACGCTGCAATCCTCGCACAGGTTGCTGGCTTGATTAGCTTTGGCAATATTGTGAAGGGAAAGCGTACCATCTTGGTAACGGACCCGTTTGGTAATGAGTATAAGCATATGGTACCGATGGGAAGAAACCTGTTGGTCCGTGATGGTGATTCTGTCGAAGCTGCTGAGCCTTTGTGTGACGGATCTGTAGATCCCCATGACATCCTTGATATCCTTGGAGAGAATGCATTGCAGTCCTTCCTTGTGGATGAGGTCCAGGAAGTCTATCGAATGCAGGGAGTGCAGATCAACGACAAGCACTTGGGAGTTATTGTCAGGCAGATGCTACGCAAGGTCGAGGTGGTCCATGTTGGTGATACCAATTTGATCCACGGCCAGCAGGTGGATAAGTATCGGTTCTTCGAGGAGAACGACCGGGTGATTACCGAAGGTGGTGAGCCTGCTGTTGCACAGCCACTGCTACTTGGTATCACGCGAGCCTCCTTGAGTATCGACTCATTCATCAGTGCAGCGTCCTTCCAGGAGACAACCAAGGTCTTGACAAATGCAGCAATTGCTGGTAGTAAAGATGAGTTGCGTGGTTTGAAAGAGAACGTCATCATTGGTCACTTGATCCCTGCGGGAACTGGTATGCGCCTCTATCGCGATGTTAAGCTCAAAGATGAGGAGTTGCTGAAACTGCAGCAGAGAGTTGATGCAGTAAAGGCTTCAAGGCATCAGGAGATGGTCGCAGACGATGAGTTCGACGTTGAAGATTTGGCAGACATGAAATCCGTGGGTGATACCGTGGATGTGGACGATTCCGACGAGGATTGACCTATGCGCCTGTTGGCGCATAAGTAGCCTTGCCGGACCGTGTAAAACCACACCACTGTGTCCATGCTGGGTACGGATTTTACATATGACGTGTTGCCCGTAGGGGTGGCACAGATCCCTGTGTTTGTGAGAAGCAGTGGGTCAAAGAAAGAAAAGGGAGTGTGTCGATAAGATGCCTACTATTAATCAGCTGATCAGAAAGGGTAGAAAGACCATTGTCCAGAAGACAAAGTCCCCAGCCCTCGAAGGTTGTCCCCAGAAGCGTGGCGTATGCACCAGGGTCATGACCGTAACCCCGAAGAAGCCGAACTCTGCTTTGAGAAAAGTCGCACGTGTGCGTCTTTCCAATGGTATTGAAGTTACCGCCTATATCCCCGGTATCGGACATAACCTGCAGGAGCACTCGGTAGTACTTCTTCGTGGTGGAAGGGTCAAGGACCTTCCCGGTGTTCGCTATCACATTGTTCGTGGTGCCAAGGATACCCTTGGTGTTGCAGATCGTAAGAGAAGCCGCTCCAAATACGGCGCCAAGAAGCCTAAGGCTTGATAAGGGAGGAGTTGGAATATGTCTAGAAGAACTACTGCTCCCGTCAGGGAAGTGTTGCCGGATCCCGTATATGGGAGTGTCATTGTTGAGAAGTTCATCCGTCGTATGATGTACGATGGAAAGAAGTCCCTCAGCACCAGGATTATTTACAACGCCATGTTGACCATTGGTGAGAAGACCGGTGAAAAGCCGCTTGATGTCTTCCTCAAGGCCTTGGACAATGTAAAGCCGGTTGTTGAGGTAAAGAGCCGCCGTGTTGGTGGTGCAACCTATCAGGTTCCTGTGGAGATTCGTGAGAATCGCCGTGAGGCCCTTGCAATGCGCTGGATTATCGCCGCTGCTCGTTCCCGTAATGGGCACAGCATGGCCGAGAAACTTGGTGCTGAGCTCCTGGATGCCTACCAGAATACCGGTTCTGCCTTCAAGAAGAAGGAAGATACCCACAGAATGGCAGAGGCCAACAAGGCTTTCAGTCATTACCGTTGGTAATAAAAAAACCAAAAAAGGCCGGCTTTTCCACTGTGAAGAGCCGGTTTTTCTTTATCTTTATAGAATTATTCCTAATCGCTTGACATAAAAACTGCTTTCCCGTATATTGCTAAAGGTGTCCGCATAGGTACGTCTATGTGGCAGTATGTAGAGCCAAACCGATTATTGCTGGAGCAATGATAAGGTGGTTTCAGGCAGTACCAAGTTTTTTATAAACTTATACTATGTCGTCAGGATGGGTCCTCCAGGCCTGCCGACCTCTGGAATCCTCTTATGTTTTGTTTCCCTGTAATTAGTTTGTCTCAATCGAAATGGTAAAGGCTTTGGGCCTTTATGAGCACATATTAATTATTTTTTGTGACTAACATTGGATGTCACAAGGAGGAAATGATGGCAAAAGAGAAATTTCAGAGGACGAAGCCACACGTAAACGTAGGCACCATCGGTCACGTTGACCATGGTAAGACTACCCTTACCGCAGCAATTACCATGCACTGTGCAAAGCTGTTTGGCGATAAGGCACTTGCTTACGATTCAATCGACAACGCCCCTGAGGAAAAAGAGCGTGGTATTACCATTAACACCAGACACGTTGAGTATCAGTCTACTAATAGACACTATGCACACGTTGACTGCCCGGGACACGCTGACTACATCAAGAACATGATCACCGGTGCTGCACAGATGGACGGCGCCATCATCGTCGTTGCAGCAACTGACGGTGCTATGGCACAGACCAAAGAGCACATCCTGCTCGCACGCCAGGTTGGTGTACCTTGCTTGATCGTTTTCATCAACAAGACTGACCAGGTTGACGATCCTGAATTGATCGACCTCGTTGAAGAAGAAATGCGCGACCTGCTCAATGAGTATGGCTTCGACGGTGCTAATACTCCTGTCGTTCGTGGTTCTGCTTTCAATGCAATGAGCAATCCTGATGATCCTGAACAGACCAAGTGCCTTGACGAGCTGCTTGATGCAATGGATAACTTCATTCCGCTTCCGGAGCGTGCTGTTGACCAGCCCTTCTTGATGCCGATTGAGGATATCTTCTCCATCTCCGGCCGTGGTACTGTTGTTACCGGTCGTATCGAGCGCGGTATCATCAAGGTTAACGAACCTGCTTCAATTGTTGGTATTCGTGATACCCGTGACACTGTTGTTACTGGTGTTGAGATGTTCAACAAGTTGCTCGACGAAGGTCAGGCTGGTGATAACATCGGCGCACTGCTTCGTGGTGTTGACAAGAAGGACGTTGTTCGCGGTCAGGTTTTGGCAAAGCCCAAGTCCATCAATCCCCACGCCAAGTTCTCCGGTACTGTATACGTACTGAGCAAGGACGAGGGTGGTCGTCACTCCCCATTCTTCAGCGGCTATCGCCCGCAGTTCTATTTCCGCACCACTGATATCACTGGTACGGTAACCCTGCCTGAAGACAAGCAGATGGTTCTGCCTGGGGATCACACCGACATCAATGTTGAACTCATTCACCCTGTTGCCATGGACAAGGGACTCCGCTTCGCTATCCGCGAAGGTGGTAGAACCGTTGCTTCCGGTCAGGTTACCGAGATCGTTGAATAACGTTACCAACGAATGTCTTGCCATCATCAGATGATGGTGGCAAGGCCCGTTTTTTGGAGGAATAATGGCTAAAGAGAGAATTCGAGTTAGGCTGAGAGGTTTTGATATTGAGCTGGTTGAACAGAGCTCAAAAGCTATCGTAGATACCGTTGTCAGGGCTGGTGCTACAGTGTCAGGTCCTGTACCTCTCCCGACCCGTATCAACAAGTACACTGTCCTGAGATCGCCCTTTGTCAACAAAAAGTCTCGTGAACAATTTGAGATGAGAACCCACAAAAGGTTGATTGACATTTTGGATCCTACATCAAAAGTCATGGATGCCCTCATGAAGCTTGAGCTCCCTGCCGGTGTGGATGTAGAGATTAAACAGTAAGAGAGTTGAGGTAAGAGATGTTAGGGCTTATCGGCAAAAAAGTTGGAATGACACAGGTGTTTGATGCGCAAGGCAGGCTCACACCCGTGACTGTAATAAAAATAGAGGGCAACGTTGTTGTCACGGACCGCAATGAGGAGAAGAATGGATATTCTGCTGCTGTATTGGGTTCGATTGACAAGAAGAAAAGCACTATCACCAAACCATATGCTGGACAGTTCAAGGAAGTATGTGAACCAAAGCAGCATGTAATGGAATTCCGTGACTATGACCGTGAGGTCGCAGTCGGCGAGGTGTTGGGCGTGGATATATTTAAGGACATCTCCTTTGTGGATGTCACCGGGACTTCTAAAGGTAAGGGTTTTGCCGGCGGTATGAAACGACATGGCTTTAAGGGCGGTCGTGCTACCCACGGTTCCAAATTCCATCGCGACATCGGCGGTACGTCAATGTCTTCCACCCCTTCCCGCACATTCAAAGGTACTCGGATGGCTGGCCACATGGGTAATGAGAGGACGACGGTCCAGAACCTGAAGGTAGTCCGTGTCGATGAAGAGATGCAGGTCCTTATGGTTAAGGGTGCTATCCCTGGCCCCGCCCAGAGTGTCGTCATCGTCAAGAAAGCGATCAAGAAGTAGGGGCGAGATATATGGAAACGAAAGTCTTTTCAATCGACGGCAAAGAGGTCCGAACCCTCGTGTTGAATGATGAAGTGTTCAACAGAGAGGTGAGTGATGGTACCATTTATTATGCCGTAAACAGCGAGCTTGCAAACCACCGTGTTGGTACTGCAAGTACTAAGACCCGCGCAGAGGTCAGATACAGCAATAATAAGCCATACAAACAGAAGGGTACTGGTAACGCACGTGCCGGTGACAAGAAAAGCCCTGTCAGAGTTGGTGGTGGAACGATTTTTGGACCCAAGCCGCGCGATTATAGTATTACCCTCCCCAAGAAGATGAAGAGGCTTGCAATGAAGAGCCTGTTGTCTATGGGAGTCAAGGAGGATCGTCTCGTTGTTGTAGAGGATTTCTCCATCGAAAGTGGCAAAACCAGGGATCTTGATAAGATTCTTAAGAACTTCGTCGAGGATGAGAGCAGAACCATTCTGATCCTGAAAGATGACGATGCAATGGTGCGCCGTGCTGCAAGGAACATTCCGTACCTGCGTGTTCTTTCTTACAACAGACTTTCTGCTAAGGAGTTGTTGTACGGGAGAAAGCTCCTGGTTCTGGAAGGAGCTGCTAAGAATTTGAATGAATTCTACGGCGACAAATAAGGGGACCGGAAATGAGAGCAGACCAAGTTATTATTGAACCCGTCCTGAGTGAGAAGACCAATCTTGCTCGCGAGGGCGAAACAAAGAAGTATTCGTTCAAGGTCCGTATGGACAGCAACAAGTATCAGATCATGGCAGCTGTTAAAGAGCTCTTTGGTGTTGAGGTTGCAGCTTGTAACGTGATGATTGTGAAGGGCAAGCCAAAGTATTCCCGCGGTAAGGGTGGTTCCATCCTTGGTAACACCGGTAACTGGAAGAAGGCTGTCGTAACCCTGGCCAAGGGTGATACCATCCAGGCCATCGAAGGCGTATAAGGAGAAGTTGGATTATGGCACTTAAATCATACAAGCCCAATACTCCCGGCCTTCGCCAGAAGACCACTTTGGTCTTCAGCGAGCTGACTGCCAGCAAGCCTGAGAAGTCGTTGACCAGTGGTCTTAACAAAAAGGCAGGTCGGGATACCTTCGGGCGCATCAGTGTTCGCCGTAGAGGCGGTGGCCATAAGCGTGCATATCGTGTTATCGATTTCAAGCGCGACAAATACGGGATTCCCGGTGTTGTGAAGACAATCGAATACGATCCGAACCGCAGTGCAAACATTGCATTGGTATTTTATGCCGATGGTGAGAAGCGCTACATGATTGCTCCCAGGGGTATCAAGGTTGGAACCACTGTTATCAGTGGTCCAGAAGCCCCAATTCAGGTTGGAAATGCTCTTCCTTTGAAGAAAGTTCCTCTTGGCCTGGTGGTGCATAATGTGGAGTTGACCCTCGGTCGTGGTGGACAGCTTGTCCGCAGCGCTGGTTTGGGAGCTACCCTGGTTGCTAAGGAAGGAGACTATGTCACCCTCCGCTTGCCTTCAGGCGAAATGCGCATGGTGTTTGGTGAGTGCTACGCAACCCTCGGGCAGCTTGGCAACGAAGATCATATGAACGTCACGCTCGGAAAGGCTGGTGCAAGTCGCCACCTAGGAAGACGGCCGAAGGTACGTGGTGTAGCAATGAACCCGATCGATCACCCACATGGTGGTGGTGAAGGTAAGACTGCTGCAGGACGTAACCCTGTGTCCCCATGGGGTAAGCCGGCTAAGGGTGGAAAGACCCGTTCCAAGAAGAAACCTTCCGGTGCATTCATCGTTAAGAAGCGGAAGTAGGAGTAGAAAGTGGCTAGATCAATCAAAAAAGGTCCTTTTATTGAAAAGAAACTGTATAAGAGGATTCAGGAGTCTCTTAAGACTAATCAGAAGCAGATGATCAAGACTTATTCCCGCTGTTCTACGATCATCCCTGAAATGGTGGGATTCACGATTTCTGTGTATAACGGAAAAACCTGGATTCCAGTATATGTGACGGAGAACTTGGTTGGACACAAACTCGGTGAGTTTTCTCCCACCAGAATTTTCCGCGGTCATGCTTCCGACAAGAAGGTTGGGTAAGCGGTATGGGTAGTAAGATGGAAGATAAACAAGGTTATTCAGCAACTGCCAAATTTCTGATGGTATCTCCTTCCAAGGTTCGCCCGGTCGCCAATCTTGTTCGGAATAAGTCGTATGTGGAAGCAGTAGCAATTCTTGAGGCTATGCCTCAGAAGGGATCAAATCTGATCCTGAAAGTTTTGCAATCCGCTTGTGCAAATGCGCTTGATCAGAACAAGAAGATCGACGAAGAGAATCTTGTGATCAAGGAGTTGCAGGTTAACGAGGGTCCAAGGCTCAAGAGAGTCTGGCCGAGATCCCATGGAAGACGGGATATTCTGCTTAAGAGGATGTCACACATTACCGTCGTCGTTGACGAAAAAGCAAGCGTGAGGAAGTAAATGGGCCAGAAAGTTAATCCTATTGGGCTCCGTCTTGGAGTCAACAAGACCTGGAAGTCCAAATGGTATGTGGACCCCAGGGAGTATGCGGACACTCTGCATGAAGATCTGAAGCTGAGAAAAGCTTTGGTTGAATGCCCTGAAGTCCAGGGTGCTGAGATTTCGGATGTTGAAATCATCCGTAAGCCACAGCGCATTACGATCGTGATCACCACCAGCCGTCCTGGTATCATCATTGGTAGCAAGGGTGCAAATGTCGAGAAGCTTGGAGCACGCCTCCAGAAACTCTCTGACAAGAAGGTGCAGATCAAGATCAAGGAAATCAAGAAGCCAGAGGCTGATGCCCAGCTGATTGCCTTAAACGTTGCTAGACAGCTCGTGAGTCGTGGTTCATTCCGCCGCTCAATGAAGATGGCTGTTTCCAAAGCAATGCAGAATGGTGCTCAGGGTGTTAAGATCCGGCTCTCCGGTCGTATCGGTGGTGCAGAAATTGCACGCTCGGAGTGGATGAAGGAAGGAAGAATTCCTCTTCACACGCTGCGCAGTGACATCGACTATGGATTCACCACAGCTAATACCTCCTTTGGTGTCATTGGCGTCAAGGTGTGGGTGTATAACGGTGAGATCTACGATCGTGCAGTCAAGAACGACGCCGGTGGTTTGGTGAGAAAGCCGACCAAGAGCGAAGGTGCTGAGGCAAGGAGTTAGTAGGCCATGCTTAGTCCAAAGAGAATTAAACACAGAAAGAAACAGCGTGGCACCACTGATGGTGTTGCACATCGCGGGACTACCATTGCTTTCGGTGAATTCGGTTTGCTCGCACTTGAGCCGAAGTGGATCACCAATCGCCAGATTGAGGCAGCCCGTATCGCCATGACCCGTCACATTAAGCGTGGTGGTAAGGTATGGATCAGGATTTTCCCTGACATGCCCTATACCAAGAAGCCCGCTGAAACCAGACAGGGAAACGGTAAGGGTAACCCCGAAGGTTGGGTCGCTGTCGTGAAGACCGGCGCTGTGATGTTTGAAATGGGTGGCGTTCCTGAAGAGCTCGCTCGTGAGGCTTTGGAGCTCGCAGCTTCCAAGCTTCCGATCAAGACGAAGTTTGTCGCCAGAAGGGAAGTGGAGTAAGAGTATGAAGAATTCATATAAAGATTTGACCCTTGACGAGCTGGTAGCCAAGAAGGAGCAACTTCACAAGGAGTACTTCGACCTTCGTATGGGAAGAGTGCTCGGACATGTGGAGAATCCACTTGCTGTTCGTACCGTCAGGAGGAACATCGCTCGTGTGAATACCCGAATTCGTGAGTATGAACTCGGAATTCGGAACGTGGCAAAGTAAGGGAGAGCGATTCAGATGGAAGCTAATAAAAAAAGTTTTACCGGCCGGGTGGTCAGTGACAAGATGGATAAGACGATTGTCGTTGCTGTTTCCTCAAGAAGACTGCATCCCCTGTATAAAAAGTATGTGACTACCACCAAAAAGGTGAAGGCACATGATGAGAGGAACGAGGCAAATATCGGCGACACCGTACGTGTTTTGGAATGCCGCCACATCAGCAAAGATAAGTGCTGGCGTCTCGTGCAGATCGTCGAGCGCGCTCGCTAATAGGAGATAGACGATATGGTACAGATGCAGACCTATTTGAATGTAGCGGATAACAGTGGTGCAAAGCGTGTGCAGTGCATCAAGGTTCTTGGCGGAAGCCATCGCTATGTTGCCGGTGTTGGTGACATTATTGTCGTGGCCGTAAAGACCGCATTGCCTAACGGAGCCATTAAAAAAGGTGACGTTATGAAGGCAGTCATTGTCCGAACGAAGAAGGAATACCGCAGACCTGACGGTACCTATATCAGGTTCGATGACAACGCATGCGTTATCATCGATGCCAACAATAACCCGCGCGGTAAGCGTATCTTCGGACCCGTAGCCAGAGAGTTGCGTGATGGGTACATGAAGATTGTTTCTCTCGCGCCGGAAGTGTTGTAGGAGTATACACATGAAGCTTAAGAAGAACGACACCGTAATGATCATTGCTGGTAAGGACAAAGGTAAGTCAGGCAAGATCGTGAAGGTAGACCGTGAGAAAGAGAGAGTCGTTGTCCAGGGTGCCAACATGGTGAAAAAGTCCATGCGCAAGAAAAACCAACAGGACAAGGGCGGCATCGTGGAAATTGAGGCACCAATCCATGTTTCAAATGTAGCTTACGTCACCGGAAAAGGTGAAACTACAAGGATTGGGTACAAGTTTGATGAAAGCGGCAAGAAAGTCCGTTATGCCAAGAAAACCGGGGAAGTAATCTAATGGAAAAGTTTATACCAAACCTTAAGAAAAAATACCTGGAAACAGTAGCTCCTGCTCTGTTTGAAGATTTTGGCTATAGCTCCAAAATGCAGATCCCCGCTCTCGAGAAGGTTGTTGTCAGTGTCGGTGTCGGCGAAGCCATTACCAATAAGAAGCTCCTCGATGCTGCTGTCAAGGAGCTTGAGCAGATCACCGGTCAGCATGTATTGAAAACCAAAGCCAAAAAGTCCATCGCAAACTTCAAGGTTCGTGAAGGGTATGAAATTGGTGCTATGGTGACTCTACGTGGTGAAAACATGTGGTTCTTCCTGGAGAGGCTGATCAGCATCGCTCTTCCCCGCGTTAAGGACTTTAGAGGTGTCAAGCCCAATGCTTTTGATGGGCATGGGAACTACTCTCTCGGTATTACCGAGCAGATTATTTTCCCTGAGATTGACTTCGATAAGATCGAACGCGTCAGCGGTTTGAATGTCGCCATTGTAACGACCGCAAAGACCGATGAAGAAGGCTACGCCCTGCTTGCAAAGCTTGGCATGCCCTTCAGTAAATAAGGGGTAAGAGACATATGGCAAAGAAATCAATGATCGTAAAGGCCAAGAGAGAGCCTAAGTTCAGCACCAGACACGTCAATCGCTGCAGAATTTGCGGCAGACCCCGTGGCTATATGCGCCAATTCGACATGTGCAGGATCTGTTTCCGTAAATTGGCTAGTGAAGGCCAGATTCCTGGTGTTACCAAATCCAGTTGGTAGGAGAGAAAAATGGCTGTAAGTGATCCAGTAGCTGATATGCTGACTAAGGTTAGAAATGCTAACATGGCCAAGCATGAGAAAGTAGATGTTTCTACTTCTAAGATGAAGCTTCAGATAGTGAAGATTCTAAAGAATGAAGGATATATCAAGAACTTCAAGAAGGTGACCAAGGATGGGATTTCCTATATCCGAGTTTTCCTGAAGTATGATGATAATCAGAGTCCAGTGCTCCATGGGATTCAACGCATCAGCACCCCTGGCCGTCGTGTTTACACCGGCTATCGTGAGATGCCCCGTGTGTACAACGGACATGGCGTCGTTGTAGTGTCTACTTCTTCGGGTGTCATCACCGGGAAGAAGGCTACAGAGAACAAGGTCGGTGGCGAGCTGATCTGCTCTATTTGGTAAGGTGGTAAAGAAATGTCCAGAGTTGGAAAATTGCCAATCACAGTACCGCAAGGGGTCAAAGTTGCCATCAACGGTGGTTTGATTAATGTCGAAGGTCCGAAAGGAAAGCTCAGCTGCCCAACCCGTCCTGAGGTTGTGATCAACATTAAGGAATCCGAAATTAACGTGGTTCCCAAGGATGAGTCCAAGGAGAGCAATAGCTTCCAAGGTCTCTACCGCCAGTTGGTTAGCAACATGGTTATTGGAGTGTCCAAAGGATTCTCCAAGACACTCATGATCAATGGTGTCGGTTTCCGTGCTGACCTGAAGGCCAACATCCTGACCCTCAACCTCGGGTACTCCGAATTGATTGAAGTTGTACTTCCCCAGGGAATCACTGCTACCGTGGAAAACCCCAATAAGGTTACCATCAGCGGTATCGACAAGCAGCTCGTTGGGCAGACTTGTGCAGAGATCCGTTCCCTCCGAGAACCTGAACCATACAAGGGTAAGGGAATTCGGTATGAGGACGAGGTAATCAGGCGCAAGGCTGGTAAAACAGCTTCTGCTAAGAAATAGTGGGTAGGTAGAAAAGATGAATAGAGTTATCGATAAAAGAAGGAAACTTGCTCGTCGTAAGTATCATATTCGAAAGCACATCTCCGGTACCGCAAGTAGGCCGAGAATGAGCGTGTTCCGCAGCAATTCCCACATGTATGTACAGGTCATCGACGATGTAGCTGGTAACACCCTCGTTGCTGCAAGCACCATGGAGAAAGAGCTCAAGGGCTTGAAGAACACGGTAGCAGACGCAGCTAAACTCGGGGAAACCATTGGTAAGAGAATGCTCGAGAAGCAGATCGACACCTGTGTGTTTGATCGTAATGGCTATCTGTTCCACGGAGTTGTCAAGAGCATCGCAGATGGCGCACGCAAAGTTGGCGTAAAGTTCTAGGGGGATACTGTGGATAGATCGAGAGATAGAGATAGAGATAAGAACGACGGGTTTGTCGAGAAGCTGATCAAGCTGAACCGTGTTGCCAAGGTTGTCAAGGGTGGTAGAAGGTTCTCCTTCTCCGCACTGGTAGTCGTTGGTGACCAGAATGGTAAGGTTGGATATGGTTTCGGTAAGGCCAATGACGTCACTGAGGCGATCAGAAAGGCTGTCGATCGTGCTAAGTCAAGCATGATTGTTGTACCGATGAAGAAGACAACTATTCCTCACGAGATCTTGGGAAACTACAAGAGTGCAAGCGTGCTCTTGAAGCCTGCAAGACCTGGTACGGGTGTTATTGCCGGTGGTGCAGTCCGCGCTATTTGTGACGTCTGTGGTATCTCTGATATCCAGGGCAAGTCACTTGGCTCCAAGAATGCAATCAATACGGTTAAAGCTGCCTTTGATGGTTTCGAGAATCTTTTCGATGCCAAAGTGGTTGCAAAGAATCGGGGCAAGTCCCTGAATGAGATGTGGGGGTAAGAGATGGCTGACGCAAAGAAAATCAAGGTTACCCTTGTTAGAGGTCTTTCCGGTTCACTGCCTAAGCAGCGCAGAACGGTGAAGGCTCTCGGACTTGGCAAGATTTCCAGCTCGGTTGTACACGAAGCTACTCCCGCTACGCTTGGGATGGTCCGTGTAGTAGCACACCTTGTGAAAGTCGAGGAGATGTAAGATGGGACAGATTCATGCACCGAAAGGTGCCAATAAGAAAAAGACAATCGTAGGACGTGGCGCGTCCTCGAAGGGTCGCTCCTGCGGTAGGGGTCATGACGGACAGAATTCTCGCTCCGGCGGTGGTGTTCGTCTCGGCTTCGAAGGCGGACAGATGCCTTTGTACCGCCGTGTTGCCCGTAGAGGTTTTTCCAACAGTGTATTTAAGAAAGAGTATGCCGTTGTCTCCCTTGATGTAATTTCTGCTAACTTCGAAGATGGGGATGTAGTTACCCTCGATGCCTTGAAGGACGTTGGGTTGGTCAAGGGACACAATACACAGGCGAAAGTTCTGTGTAATGGAGAACTTACCAAGAAGGTAGTCATTGACGGTTTGAAGGTTTCCGCTACTGCGATCGAGAAGATTACAGCTGCGGGTGGCGAGATTAAATAACAAAGAAGGGCTTTATGGCAAACTCCTTAGTTGAGATGTATAGAATCAAGGATCTCCGGAAAAAGATTTTCATTACCCTAAGCCTGCTGATTGTCAGCAGGATCGGGGCAGTGATTCCTATTCCTGGGATTGATCCGGAAGTTCTGAAACTGTTTTTTCTATCCCAGAGTTCAGATTCAAATATCGGTCTAACCGAGTATCTGAACTTCTTTTCGGGTGGTGCGTTCTCCAACTTTTCTCTGTTTATGTTGGGTGTCATGCCGTACATCAGCACACAGATTATTGTGCAGCTGTTGATGTTGGTTATCCCTTCACTGAAGAAGCTGGCCCAGGACCCATCCGGGCATAAGAAGATTCAGCAGTACACCAGATATGGTACGATTGTAGTTTGTCTGATTCAGTCGTATGTAGTCACTATCTACGCCAACTCCATTCCCGGCGTGATGACAATGAGCACCGTACCGTTCACATTGGTAGCTATGCTTACCGTAACGACCGGTTCTATGCTTTTAATTTGGATCGGTAACAAGATCACCCAGTGGGGTATCGGAAACGGTATCAGTCTGTTGATCTTCGCCGGTATTGTAGCAAGATTTCCCGAGGCCGTATCGGTTCTGTTCCAGAGCATCTCCGCGGGTGTTCTGAACCCAATCGTCGTCTTGGTGGTCTTCGTAATGTTCTTGGTTGTTGTTGCTCTCGTCGTGTATGAAGAGCAAGGCGTAAGAAAGATTCCCGTGAACTATGCCAAGCGTGTGGTAGGCCGTAAGATGTACGGTGCACAGAGTACGTACATCCCTATCAAGGTCAACCCATCAGGTGTTATCCCGGTAATTTTTGCAAGTGCTTTGCTTTCCTTCCCGTTGCAGATTGCAACCACATTGGGACAAGAGGTGAGGTGGCTTGCTGCCTTCGCTAATTGGTTGAATCCACAGGGTGCCCCCTATCTGATTATCTACGCCCTGTTGATCATAGGGTTTGCCTTCTTCTATACCCAGGTTTCAATGAACCCGGTGGAGATGGCCAAACAGATTCGTGAGAATGGTGGTTCAGTTCCCGGCGTACGTTCCGAGAAACTTGAAGAGTACCTTACTAAGGTGCTTAACCGCATTGTTCTCCCTGGCTCCCTGTTCTTGGCTTTCATTGCCTTGATTCCTACGCTGGTGCAGATGTTCTTCAACTTCCCTGCATCTGTTGCAATGCTTTTCGGTGGAACGTCACTACTGATTCTTGTCGGTGTTGACTTGGATACCATGCGACAGATTGAAGGTGTTATGAAGATGCACCACTACGATGGTTTCAATGTTGACGGCAAGAAGAGGAAGTCGAAACACATTTAGGCTAGGAGCTAGAACATGAAAGTAAGAGCAAGTGTCAAACCGATTTGTGACAAGTGCAAAGTAGTCAGACGGAATGGGGTGGTCCGCATTATTTGTGAGAACCCCAAGCACAAGCAGAGACAGAGATAAACAGGGTTCGGCGCAAGCCTTCCACTCTATTAGAGAAATTCAGGAGGCCATGAATGGCGAGAATTGCAGGTGTAGATTTGCCGAACAAGGCAGTAAAAATCGCCTTGACCTATATTTATGGGATTGGTAGGTGTTCGGCGGTTGAGATTTGTGAAAAAACAAAAATTGATCCCGATACAAGTATTAATACCCTTTCCAGTGATGACCTGGCAGTATTGCGTAAGGTTATCGAGGAAGAGTACAAAGTAGAAGGACGTCTGAGAACAGAGGTCGCTCTGAACATCAAGCGCCTTATGGACATCGGTTGCTATCGTGGCCTTCGTCATCGTAAGGGTCTTCCCGTTAACGGACAGAGGACAAAAACCAATGCCCGTACTCGCAAGGGTAAGAAGAAGACCGTTGCGTCCAAGAAGAAATAAGGAGCAGATAGCACATGGCTACTATTAAACGTAAAGTCAAGAAAACGGTATATGAAGGCAATGTCTATATCCAGGCGACCTTTAACAATACCATTGTTACCGTTACCGATCTAAACGGGAATGCGGTATCTTGGGCTAGTGCCGGTGGACTTGGTTTCCGTGGCGCTAAGAAGTCCACTCCCTATGCAGCACAGACCACTGCCGAAAAGGCTGCCAAGGCTGCTATGGATAGTGGATTGCAGGAAGTGAACGTATTTGTGAAGGGACCCGGTGTTGGACGTGAGAGCGCCATCAGGACGTTGGGTGTGCTCGGACTTAAGGTCCGTTCCATTCGTGATGTCACCCCTATCCCACACAATGGATGCAGACCTCGCAAGAGTAGAAGAGTCTGATGAGGAGAGAGCAGATACATGGCTAGATATACTGGACCTAAGTGCAGATATTGTAGAGCAGAGAGGACCAAGTTGTTCCTCAAGGGTGATCGATGCCACAGTGGCAAATGCCCGCTTAATGACATCAAGTCCACTGGGCTTCCTGGTAAGGATCCCCGCGCGCGCTCCAAGAAGCCGACCGACTACGGTCTGCAGTTGCGCGAGAAGCAGAAACTGAAGAGAACTTACTGCATGCTTGAAAAGCAGTTCAAGCTTACCTTCAATGAGGCAACAAGACTTCCTGGTAAGACCGGTGAAAACTTGATCATGCTTCTTGAACAGAGACTTGATAATGTGGTGTTTAGGCTCCACTTTGCTTCCAGCCGCAGTCAGGCTGCACAGCTGGTTAATCACGGACATGTTTACGTGAATGGCAAGCGTGTTTCCATTCCTTCTTACCGCCTTCGCCCAGGTGATGAGGTTTCCGTAGGCAAGAGTGGTCAGAAGATGTTGATTATTAAAGAAAACCTCAAGGAATACACCAAGAGTGGCGTATGCCAGTGGCTGAACCTAGATGTAGATGCCATGAAAGGCACTTTCATCGCAGTTCCGAGAAGAAGTGAAGTCACCGAGCTCGAAAAGATTAACGAGCAGCTGGTTGTCGAGTTGTATTCCAGATAAGGAGTAACCATGGCACGCAAAAACCTTCTGAAGGGCTTTAAGAAGCCCAAGGGGATCACCTTCGAACATAGCGCAGTTGAGCCGAACTATGGGAAATTCATCGCTTATCCGTTTGAGAGAGGCTTTGGTACCACGATCGGTAACACGCTTAGGAGGGTACTCCTCTCATCGATCCAGGGGTATGCCGTCACTGCCGTAAAGTTCACCAGCTTCAATGAAGATGGTGTTCCCCACTTGATCTCAAGTGAGTATGAGCAGCTTCCCGGTGTTCGCGAAGATATCGCGGATATCATTGCCTCGCTCAAAAAACTGCAGATCAAGATGCCCGATGATTCGGAGGGTACAAACCTCCTCATCGAGTGTAAGGGCCCCGGCGTAGTGACCGGTGCAAACTTCGAGCGTGACCAGGTTGAGATCACCAACAAGGATCTGGTTCTTTTCACGATGATGGATGATGCCAACATCGAGATGGAAGTTCAGATAGACCTTGGTAGGGGCTATGTCCCGTCTGAAATCAACGAGAAGTATGTGGAAGAGATTGGGACTATCCCCATCGATGCCAGCTTCTCACCGGTTACCCGCGTAAAGTATTCGATTGAACCCACCCGTGTCGGCTATCGTAGTGATTATGACAAGCTCACACTGGAAATCTACACTGATGGTACGATTATTCCTCAGAATGCGCTTGCAGAGGCTGCTAAGATTGCAAAGGATTATTTCCAGATCTTTATTAACTTTGATGAAACGTTGATTAACAACAATGACGAAGTTGATGAAGAGGAGGAACGCGTCCGCAAGATTCTCAACACTTCCGTTGAGGAACTTGAATTGACAGTACGCTCCAGCAACTGTCTGAAGAACGCAAACATCCGAACCATCGGCGATCTCACCAAGAAGACTGAGGAAGAGATTGCAAAAACGAGGAACTTCGGTAAGAAGAGCCTCCAGGAAATTAAGGAAAAACTGAAGGAGTGGAATCTCAGCCTTGGGATGACCGACTACAGTGTCCTGAAAACTGCAATCAAAGTACCAGGGAACAAGGAAGAAGAGAATGAAGCATAAGATTGGATTCAATGCGCTTAATAGAAGTTCTGCTCACCGCAAAGCTCTGAAGCGCAACATGGTGACCAGTCTGTTCAGATATGAGCGGATTGAGACCACCAAGGCAAAGGCTCTGGAAGTACGCAAAATGGCTGAGAAAATGATTACCCGTGCTAAAGTTGACAATGTGGCCAATCGCCGCCAGATTGCACGGGACATCTATGATGAAGCTATTGTTGCAAAGCTCTTCACAGAGATCGCTCCCTTGTTTGTCGAGCGGAAGGGCGGTTACACCCGTGTCCTGAAGACCGGCAATCGTCTCGGAGACGCTGCCGAGATGGTAATCCTCGAGCTGGTGGAGAAAACTTCAAAGCCCGAGAAGAAGGCCGAAAAGAAGACTGAAAAGAAAGCTGAGAAGAAGACTGAGAAGAAATCTGAACAGAAGACTGAAAAGAAGGCCTCAAAACCAGCCAAGAAGGCTGAGAAGAAGGACAAAGAGGAGAAATAAGCCTCTATTGGGTCTCTTCACCTGTAGTATATGCCCGTATGGGCAAAGCCGCTGTTGTAATGACAGCGGTTTTGTTTCGTCTTCTGATTGTGGAATTATCAACAAACTGTTGAACAACTTGTACTGTAAGCCAAGATAACAGATGGGTTTAGCCTTGACAATTCTGACAGCCGTACGTATTATTGTACCATTATAATAGGGGGTAGTATATGAACAATATACTTTTGATCCTCCTAAGTTGTTTTATTGGTATCATCTTTGGTTGGTTAGGCCGTTGGCTGTATGCGAAATTTAAGCTTACCTCCGTTGAACAGAAAGCTATTAGGTTGAATGAGGAAGCTATAAAGGAAGCGGAAGCAAAAAGCAAAGAGCTTTTGCTTGAGACTCGGGATCAGTTGTTGAAAGAACAACAACAGCAGGAACGAGAGGCTAGAGAGAGACGGATTGAACTGCAACGTTCTGAGAGAAGACTCACGCAAAAAGAGGAAAATCTCGAGCATAAGCAGGCTGATTTGGATGCTATCAAAAAGCAATTGGGAGATTGGGAAGGAAACCTTTCCAAGAAAGAACAAGAGATTGCCGAGAAAGAAGGCAGCTTGATTACAGAACTTGAACGTATCGCTGGACTTTCCGCTGATGAAGCTAAGAATATCATCATGGAAACCATGTACAACGATGCGAGGAGAGATGCCCAGCTCATGATCAACAAGATTGAGCAAGAGGCCCAGCTCTCCGCTGACAAAAAAGCAAGGGATATCGTCGTTACCTCGATTCAAAGGTTGGCAACAGAGGTCGTCAGTGATGTGACGGTCAGTTCAGTGAATCTTCCCAGTGATGAGATGAAAGGCAGGATAATCGGTCGTGAAGGCCGTAATATCCGTACCCTGGAAACACTTACTGGTGTGGATGTGATCATTGATGACACGCCAGAGGCTGTAGTTATCTCCTGTTTTGACCCCGTAAGGAAGGAAATTGCCCGTGTCGCTTTGGAGAGACTTGTCCAGGATGGAAGAATCCACCCTGCTCGTATCGAAGAGGTGGTGAACAAGGTATCGAAGGAAGTGGGAAGAATCATTGCAGACGAAGGTGAGAAAGTCATCTTCGACCTAGGGGTACATAATGTGAGCCCTGAGATGATCCGAGCGCTTGGTCGACTATACTTTAGAACCAGCTATGGGCAGAATGTGTTGAATCACTCAAAGGAAGTAGCAATACTTTCCGGCATGATAGCCAGTGAGGTCGGTGCGAATAGTGAGTTGGCACTTCGTGCTGGACTCCTGCATGACATCGGAAAAGGCACTGAAACCGAGAGTGACGCTAACCACGCAGAAATGGGTGCGGAAATGGCTAAACGACTTGGGGAGGATCCCAAGATTGTGAATGCCATCCTCGCTCACCACAACGATACAGAACCGCAGACCCTGGAAGCGGTAATTGTGCAGATAGCCGACGCTATCAGTGCAGCACGGCCAGGAGCAAGGCGGGAGACGCTCGATAATTACATCAAGCGCCTTGAGTCGCTGGAACACATCGCTGAGAGTTTTGAAGGCGTGGATAAGGCATATGCCATCCAAGCCGGTAGAGAGCTCAGGATTCTGGTCAATAATGACCAGGTGAACGACGATGGGGCTAAGGAGATTGCCAAGGGCATCGCCAGCCGTATCGAAGCAGAACTGAGGTATCCGGGCAGAATCAAGGTGACCATCATCCGTGAGATGAGGGTTGTCGAATACGCTAGGTAGGTTGTTTGTGTCTGATGCTAAAACAATGGTAGTCCTGCTTTTGGGCGATGTCTGTGGACAGCCCGGGAGCAGGGCTCTCTTTCTTGGATTACATACATTGGTCAAGGATTATCGAGCTGACATGGTTATCGTGAATGGTGAGAATGCAGCCGGTGGTTTTGGCCTGAATGCCGATTTGATGAACCAATTCTTCTCACTTGGGGTGAACGTGATCACCAGTGGGAACCATATCTGGCAGCAGGATGACTTACGGCCATTGCTGGATAGCGAGAAACGTTTGCTTCGTCCGGCCAATTATCCCCCTGCAGCACCTGGGCATGGCTCTGTCGTTGTTGAGGTCAAGGGGAATAAGGTTGGCGTCCTCAATCTGCAAGGAAGGCAGTCCCTGCCCTCCATTGATTGTCCTTTTCGAGTTGGTTCTGACCAAGTGGCAAAGTTGCGAAAGCAGACTCCCCTGATCTTTGTAGATTTTCATGCAGAGAACCCTGAAGAGAAAGAAGCCTTGGCACTCTATCTTGATGGCAAGGTGAGTGCGGTAGTTGGAACTCATACCCACGTACAGACAGCTGATGAGAAAATTCTTCCCCATAAGACTGCATACATTACAGATTTAGGTCTTTGTGGCCCGTCGGAGAGTGTCATCGGTTCGAAGCCTGATATTTCGATTGCAAGGCAACTTACCCAAATGCCGCTTCGCAGCGAGATTGCTGATACTGCACCGGTCATTCAGGGTGTGTGTGTTACCCTGGACACTGTCAGTGGACAGGCGATCAGTATTGAACGATTTACGAGGTTGTACGATATTTGATGAAAGAGAGGAAGGTAGCCCTGCTGCAGGCCCTCTGCCAGCAGTTCGATGAGTACACTAAAGACCAACTCACTGCATATATTGTCTGCCGTAATGTATTGGTGGATGGGGTGCTCTCCACTGATCCCAAACAGTTGGTTTCCTCTCATGCAACCTTTTCTTTTACCTTTGATGCCTATGTCTCCCGTGGTGGTTACAAGCTCGAGCATGCCTTAGATGAGTTCTCCCTGGATGTAAGCGGTTTGGTGATGCTTGATGCGGGCTCTTCCACAGGTGGCTTCACTGATTGCCTGCTCAAACGTGGAGCTGCCTTGGTGCATAGTGTAGATGTAGGGTACAACCAGCTCGATTGGAAACTCCGCACCAATGAGCAAGTGCAGGTCCATGAGCGGCAGAACATCATGACCTTGGAGGACTTGGATCCTCCTTGCAATGCTGCTGTATGCGATCTTTCCTTCCGTTCCATCGCTCGAGCCGCAAGCCACATCCTCTCACTCTGCAACAATACCTGGTTGGTCTCTCTGATCAAACCGCAGTTTGAGGTGCCAAAGGGCTTGGAGGATTTCAACGGAGTTGTTGAGGACCCTGAGGTTCTTTTGGATGTAATGCTCAGAGTGTTTGATTTGCTTGAAGAGGATGGGGTGGGCATACACGAACTTACAAAAAGTCCACTCAAGGGTCACAAAGGTAATGTTGAATTCCTTGCACTTCTGAAATCAGAGGTCGGAATGGATAAGAATTCCTTTGCATCGCGCGTAAAGGCTCTATTGTTCTAACGGTTTTCCCTCAACCAATATAACCAGATCCTTGACCTGGCTGAATGCTAGAGCAGTGGTTTTCATCTGTTCTGTTGCTTTCACAATATCCAAGCTATCCAAGAAGTCCTTACTTACATCAACAAAGAGAATCTTGTTTGACAGCGTTACTCCGATAAGGGAGGTCCCTGGATTGATGTAGCTCACCAACCCTGAGCTGAGCACCTCTCTCGTAGGGCCCTTAAGCAGTGCTTCATAACTGTCATGGTATTGGCTCCCTCCCAATCGTTTGGTTTGGAGGGAGACAAGTTGCTGCTCTCCACTGGCTGTTATGAATGAGACCTGTACTGTCCTGACCTGAGTCGAGGGGAGAGGGCTGTCTTCTCCTATCCGGGCATATTGGAGAACACCACTGGAAACGACTGCTTGGCGAACCCTTGGATAGCCAAGGGCGAAAACACCAAGGGTGAAAAGAATCCATGCTAATAGTATAAATAGGGGAGAGATAGCGCGTCTTGGTTTGGGAGCTTCATCCATTTGCATGGGAGTCATTCTACCAGAACTGTTGGAGGGTTTCCAGCTTTACATCTGACCATAAAGTCCGTATAGTACATTACATATGAGGATATTCAAGGGTATAGCGGCTTCAGAGGGGCTCGCAAAGGGCAAGGCGTTGGTGCATCGTAACGCCGCAAGTGCTGCAGAAAAACGGCATATCCTTGCTGATGGCGTGACAGCAGAGCTTGATAAATTCAAGGAAGCCGTCCATGCGGCGAGAGCACATCTGCAAGAACACAACACCAGCAAGATTTCCAAAGAGTCGAAGGATATCCTTGAGACCCACTTGATGATGCTTGATGACCCCGAGTATATCGGGCAGATTGAGGCATATATCACGACCAACTTGGTGTGCAGCCAATGGGCCATCGATTCTGTAACGAATGAGATGGTACGTCTGCTCGAGCAATCCACCGATGAGCTGTTGCGTGAACGAGCTCTCGATTTCAAGGATATCTCACTCCACCTGATTGCTGCAGTCAAGGGAGATGGACAGCGGCCGTTGGAAGCGCTTGATGAAGATGTGGTTCTGGTTGCTGATTACCTCATGCCTTCTGAGTTGTTCAGTATGGACAAGACCCATATCCTTGGGATTAGCCTTGATGGGGGAGGCAGGGCAAGCCATGTGGCAATCCTTGTACGTGCCTTCAATATTCCTACGGTTCTTGCCACTGGCACCGCTTCCAGAAATGTGAAGGATGGTGATGAGATTATCTTGGATGGATCGTATGGGGAAGTCTATGTCCGTCCTGACTTGAATGTCGCACAGATGCTTGATGAGCGTTTTGCGCTCTGGCAGGAACATGAAGGTGAACTGAAGAAGATGGTTGACCTTCCCACCGAGATGACCGATGGGCATACCATGTTGCTGAAGGCAAACATCCAGACCAGTATTGAGGTCGATGCTGTCAAGGAGAGTGGTGCTAGTGGGGTTGGATTGTTCCGCTCAGAATTCCTTTTCATGGAGTCCTTGGAACTTCCTTCAGAACAACGGCAGTTCGAGGCATACAGGCATGTCCTGGAAGCCGTTTCTCCTAAACCGGTTACAATCCGTACCATTGATATCGGTGGTGACAAGATTGTGAAAGGTCTCGGAATTGATGAAAAAAATCCCGTGCTTGGGTGGAGGGCTGTACGATTCTGCCTCTCCCGAAAGGATATTTTTACCGTACAGCTGAGAGCATTGCTCCGCGCCAGCGTATATGGTAAGTTGCAGATCATGTTTCCAATGATCAGCGGGGTCGAGGAGCTGAATGCGGTATTGCATCTCCTTGAACATGTCAAAGAGGATTGCCGGAATGAGCAGATCCCCTTCGATCCTGACATAAAAATTGGAACCATGATCGAGGTACCGTCTGCAGCCTTGTGTGCAGACATCTTGGCAAAGAAGGTCGACTTCTTCTCAATCGGAACCAATGACCTGATCCAGTATACCATTGCTGTCGATCGGGGCAATGAGAAGATTGCCTACCTGTATCAGCCATTTCACCCCGGGGTGCTGCGATCGATCCACATGATCGTAGAGAAAGCCCACCAGAACAATATACCGGTAAGCCTCTGCGGGGAGATGGCTTCCGATCCTCTCTGTTCCGTGCTGTTGGCCGGTATGGGGTTGGATGAATTGAGCATGGGGTCCCAAAGCCTCCTGCAGGTGCGAAAAATCTTGCGCTCGGTCTCTTCTGAAGATGCGAGGGCACTGGCACAGCAGGTCTTGGAAATGGACTCATATCTCACGATAAATACGTTTATAAGGGAGTGGATGCATGACCGATTCGATCATTTCACCACCATCTGACACACAAGATTCACCGGCAAAGATTCCGGTTATCTCTATTGTAGGCCGCCCCAATGTGGGTAAGTCCACATTGTTCAATCGCTTGATCGGCAAAAGGCGAGCAATTACCGATCCGACCCCAGGGGTTACCCGTGACTTGATTCCTGAGCGCTGGTACCTTGGGAACCATCCTGTAACACTTGTTGATAGTGGTGGGGTTAAGGTAGAGCGAGAAGGATTTGATGACCTGGTCGCCAATAAGAGTTTAGGCCTTCTCTCGCAAAGTGATGCCATCATTTTTATGATGGAGTGTACTGCTGTTACGGCAGAGGACGAAGAATTACTGAAAGCACTGCGTCCATATAGTGAGAAGGTCCTGCTTGTGGTAAACAAGGTTGACGACCCCAAGCGTGATGACCTGGTCTGGGAGTACTACCAGTATGGATTCCAACGTGTGGTAGGTATATCTGCCGCTCACGGTTTGGGCATTGAAGATCTGGAAGATACCTTGCTTGGCATGCTGGAAATGGTAAGCCTTGATGAGGCCCCTGAAGAAGCAGAGCGCGTGAAGCTGGCCATTATGGGCAAGCCCAATACTGGCAAGTCCACCCTTACCAACCTCTTGGTAGGTTCAGATGTTTCAATTGTCAGTGATATTGCGGGTACTACCCGTGATGTTGTCATGGGAACTTTCTCATACAAGGGTAGTGACTTTACCGTACTTGATACTGCTGGTATCAGGCGTAAGAGCAAGGTTGAGGAAGATGTGGAATACTACTCCGTCAACCGTGCCATCAAGACCATCGATGAGGCTGATGTAGTGTTGTTGATGGTGGATGCTATCGAGGGGCTCTCAGACCAGGATAAAAAGATTGCCAACCTTATTGTACGTAGGGGCAAGGGAATTATCTTGGTATTGAATAAGATTGACTTGCTCACTGGAATCGGGAACGAGTTGCAGGCTATCAAGGACAGGATCAGGTTCCTGTTCCCCATCCTCGGCTTTGCTCCCATCACGTCAATCAGCGCTCTCAAAGGGCAGGATATTGGCAAGCTACTCGATACAGTATGGGGGGTATGGAAACAGCTCAACAAGCGTGTTGACACTTCTCAGCTGAACGAAGCGATCAAGGAGTGGGGAGAGGCCTATCAGCCTCCACGAGGAAGCATGGGGCATTACAAAGTCTATTACGGTACCCAGTTCAGTGCCAACCCAGTGAAGTTCCTTATGTTCGTCAACCGAATCAAGGACTTCCCACAGATCTATGTCCAGTACTTGAAGAATTGTATTCGCCGAGATCTGGGATTCACCCAGATTCCTATTGAAGTAGATCTCCGTGAACGTAAGCGAAATCCCTCCTTGCATGAAAGAGGACCCAAAAAGCCAGTATTGGAAGGTCCAAAGACCGAGGTGAAGCGTAATGTTGGTGGAAGAGCATTTGCCAAACCAAAAGGGACCAAGCCAGGCAACGTTGCTTCAGTTGACAAGTCACGTAAACGAATTGAAAAACAGGCAAAGCGTACCACCGGCAAGAAACGAGGTTGAGGATGGGGTATCTGCAAGAGAAAGGTATCAGGGTTCTCGCGCTCGATATTGATGGTACGCTCTATCCGAAGAGGATGCTCAATGTAAGAATGGTTCGTTCCCTGTTTCCTTCCCTTACTCTTGCCAAGGCTTTCAACTGGGCAAGAAAGGAGTACCGTAGGGTGCAGGACCTGCACCCTACCTCTCCTGAAAATCGAGCAGGTCTCATACATCGACAGGCTCAGCTTGTTGCTTCGCAATTGAGGGGAAATCGAACAACTGATCAGGTTAAGGCCGCTGTTGATAAACAGTTCTATCAGGCTTGGGAGCGTTCTTTTTTGAGTATCAAAGCGTATCCGACTATGGTTGAGACACTTGAGCAAGTACATTCACAAGGTGTGAAGATTGCGTTTTTCAGTGATTTTCCCTTGGCTGGTAAGTTGCAGACCCTGGGTATTGATGATTTGGTAGACTATGCCTACAGTACTGAGGAAAGCGGTTATTTGAAACCAAGTGCAAAAGCCTTTTCCTTCTTGCTTGATCGCTTGCAGGAGGATCCCAGCAAAGTGCTCTATATGGGCGACAGTTACACCAAGGATTGCCGTGGTGCAAAACAGGCAGGGATGCATTCCTGCCTGATAACCAAGGATACCCACAAGAGTTTCCCTGAAGCTGACTTGGTGGTAAGCTCTTGGAAGGAGTTTGCTTCTCTGGTACTCTGAGGATGTTCTGGTAGGAGGTTTTTCGATGGGACTCGAGCTTTTGCTTCCGGTAATCCTGTTTATCATCACGCTCATTATCATCTACATGCTTCGTGTAGAAGATAAGCGTGACCGCCGTCTGGATCTCATGAAACAGAAAGTAGGGCAGTTTTCCCGGGAATTGGAAGCCTCCCGTAATCAGTTTAAAGATACCTCTCAGCAAGTGGAGGAGCGGATCAATCACCGAATTGATGCTGCCAACCAGATGCTTCTGAGGATAGAGACCCAGATGACGGACCTTGAGGCGAGGAGTGACGATCTCGCCAAACTACAGGGCGTGCTCAATACCTACCGAGATTCTCTTACCAAGCTAGGAACTACCACAGCACAAGTAGAAGCCCGTATCGAGCACACAAAACAAGAAATTCAACGTATAGAAGCAGTAGATGCAACGATCAGCCATTTTGATGAACGTATAGAGGCTTTTAAGCAAATGCTTCAGGAGACAGTTGAAGAGGGTAGTAACTCAATCAGCCAACAACAGCTAAAGGTAAAGCAGCTTCTTGATTCATCCTATGCAAAGCTACAGGAGTATGAAGCTGAGGTCCAGGAAGTGGAGCGGCAGAACCAGAGTCGTGTGGCGAGCCATGCAGAGACTCTGAAAAGCAATGAGGCCGACTCTCTTTCAATCCTGACTTCTCAGTTGGCGAAAATCAGACAAATCGGTGACGATGCAGAGCAGATAATTACCAACAGCAGACGTGAATTGGAAGCGGTGAGGGAACAGGCTTTCCAGGATGTGAATGAACAGAAGAGCCAATACGAGTCCATCAAGACAGAAAGCCAGAAATACTTCAGGACAGAGAAAGAGAACCTCCTCTCCTTGATTGAGGATGTAAAGAGTCGTATTACTGAAACCCTCTCCCAATTCAGCCAGCAATGTGACCATGATATGGAAGCTGTGTTCGCCCATACCATAACCAAGACAGACCAAGCGTTCCAGACCATGATTCATACGGTTTCTTCGTATCTGGAGGAGTTGCAACAGCGAATGGAACAAGCTCAATTGATGAGCCAAAAACTGGAACAGCAAGAGTACGATAGTTTGCATGTGTACAGTGATGAAATCCAGCAACTTTGTGAACAACATGACAAAGCAACTGAGAATTTGCGCAAGAATGGGCGTAAACAAGAGGAGCTCCAGCAGATTATTCTTCATCTCAGGAAAGAGGCTACTGCACTGCAGGAAGAGTTGACTGCGATGAAGAAGAACCATGAAGCATTAGCCTCTGAAAATGCAGAAGAGCACAAAGCAAAAGAGCTTTTGGCAGCTTCTTTTGCAGCACTTACCTTACAACTCACTGAGAAGCAAGAATCCTTGCACAACGTCGAGCAAGTATTGCAGACTAAACAGGAAGAACTTGCTTCTCTGGAGCAAGAACAAACAGTTCCAGATGATCAGATTCCAGATGAAGAAACTGAGACAGAGGATGATTCTGAAGTGGAGGATGAATCTGAAGTGGAGGATGAATCTGAAGTGGAGGATGAATCTGAAGTGGATGATGAATCTGAAGTGGATGATGAATCTGAAGTGGATGATGAATCTGAAGTGGATGATGAATCTGAAGTGGATGATGAATCTGAAGTGGATGATGAATCTGAAGTAGAGGATGAATCTGAAGTGGATGATGAATCTGAAGTAGAGGATGAATCTGAAGTGGAGGATGACCATTCGCCTTGGGTTGAATACGTCCCTGAGGGAGATGAGGAAGAAATCTCTTTGGATGACGAAGACGATAAAACTACTTGACGCTTGCACATCGGTGTGAGTATGTTATCGGCAAGCCCAGGGGTGGGCTACTCTTTACGCTATACACTATTAAAAGCTACGGCCTGGCATATGCAAGTAATTGCATGTTGGGCTTGTGAATAGACATGTGCCTGCATCTTTCGCTGGCATATGGGAAATTGAGGAATAGAATGGAAAAGAAACAGAAAGAAAGCAAGTCCGAGAGTGCACAGCCTGCTGTTGATTCAGAAGTGAAAGAGGCACTTCACACACAAGAGAGTGAAAATCAGCCTACACAAGAACAAGAAGTGCAGGAAATGTCTGAAGTGGAACAGAAGGAGTTGGAAATCGTGCGATTGAAGGAACAGCTTGCTGCTGCACAGGAAGAAGCCGCCTCTTTGAAGGAGCAAATGCTTCGTGACCGTGCTGATCTTGAGAATTATAGGAAACGTCTTCTCCGGGATAAGGAAGAGACTGTGAAGTTTGCGAATGAAAACCTGATCAAGGATCTTCTTCAACCGCTGGATGACCTTGGCCGAGCCCTTCAGGCAGCAGAGGCTACAAAGGACTATGAAAAAGTGCATGATGGTGTGGTCATGGTTAATAGTCAACTTTATTCCACCCTGGAAAAAAACTGGGGCTTGCAGAGAATTGAATCTGTAGGGAAAGAGTTCGACCCACTTGAGCATGAAGCCTATCAAATGGTTGTTGATGATTCACTGGAACACGAAGTAGTGCTGGAAGAGTACGTCGTCGGATATAAATTACATGGCCGGGTACTTAGGCCTGCAAAGGTAAAAGTTGGCAAGCCAAACGTTTGACGATTGGATGTGGTATGAGTACCTTTGGTTCACGGGTAAGAAACCCGTATTGAATATTTGATAGTTAATTTGGAGAGGAGAAATATAACATGGGAAGAATTATTGGAATTGACTTGGGGACTACCAATAGCTGCGTAGCAGTAATGGAAGGAAATGACCCCGTGGTCATCGCGAACAGCGAAGGTCAGCGGACAACCCCTAGTGTTGTTGGATTTACTGCCAAGGGAGACCGCCTGGTTGGGCAGCCTGCCAAGAACCAGATTGTTACCAATGCTGAGAATACCGTGTATTCCATCAAGCGCTTCATGGGTAGAAAGTACCGTGAAGTTCCTTCTGAACTACAGAAGGTCTCCTATAAGGTAACCGCTGGAAGTAGCGATGAAATAAAAGTTGAAATTCGCGGAGAGTCTTTCTCTCCCCAGGAAATTTCTGCAGCAGTATTGCAGAAAATGAAGAAGACAGCTGAGGACTATCTTGGTGAACCGGTTACTGAAGCCGTTATCACCGTCCCTGCATACTTCAACGATGCACAGAGACAGGCTACCAAAGATGCCGGTAAGATTGCTGGGCTTGATGTGAAGCGCATCGTAAATGAGCCCACTGCAGCTGCGTTGGCTTATGGCTTGGGCAAGGATGCTAATCGCGAGGAGAAAATTGCCGTCTACGACCTTGGTGGTGGTACATTTGATATCTCCATTCTTGAACTTGGAGATGGTGTATTTGAAGTAAAATCCACGAATGGTGATACCCACCTTGGTGGTGATGACTTTGACCAGCGAATCATTGACTGGATTGTCGGTGAGTTCAAGAAAACCAATGGGATTGACCTGGCAGCTGACAAGATGGCTTTGCAGAGACTGAGAGAGTCAGCTGAGAAAGCAAAGATTGAGCTTTCCAACTCAACCAGCACTGATATCAACTTGCCGTTCATCACCGCTGACAGCAGTGGTCCAAAACACCTGCAGATGACATTGACCCGTTCAAAGTTTGAGCAGTTGGTTGCCGACTTGATTGAACGTTCAAAGCTTCCCGCCCAGAATGCACTTCGTGATGCAGGCTTGACCGCTGCTGATATTGATGAAGTCATCCTGGTTGGTGGATCCACAAGAATTCCTGCAGTACAGGCTATGGTTCGTGAGCTGTTCAAGAAGGAGCCCCACAAGGGGGTAAACCCAGATGAAGTAGTTGCCATGGGCGCTGCCATTCAGGGTGGTATTCTTGGTGGTTCTGTGAAGGATGTGCTTTTGTTGGATGTTACCCCGCTTTCCTTGGGTATTGAAACCCTTGGTAGTGTTTGCACTCGTCTGATCGAGCGGAATACGACTATCCCAACCCGGAAGAGCCAGATCTTCAGTACTGCTGCTGATGGACAGACTGCTGTAAGCATTCATGTTCTTCAGGGTGAGCGCGAGATGGCCAGCCAGAACAGGACACTCGGAAAGTTTGACTTGGTTGGTATTCCTGCAGCCCCTCGTGGTGTGCCGCAGATTGAGGTTACCTTCGACATCGATGCCAACGGTATTGTCCATGTATCTGCAAAGGATCTGGGTACCGGCAAGGAACAGAAGATTCGTATCGAATCCTCCAGTGGCCTCAGCGAAGATGAAATCGACAAGATGGTCAAGGAAGCAGAAGCCCACGCTGAAGAGGACAAGAGAGAACGTGCTCGTATCGATGCCCGCAATGAAGCTGACAGCCTGATCTACTCCACCGAGAAGTCCCTTAAGGATTATGGTGATAAGATCAGCAGTGAGGATAAGGCTACCATCGAAAGTGCTGTTGCAGACCTTAAGGGTGTCATGGACAACCAGAGTGCAACTGCAGAAGAGATCAAGGCCAAAGTTGAAGCCTTGCAGCAAGCTTCCTATAAGCTGGCTGAAGAAGTCTATAAGCAGAGTGCAGCCTCTGGCGCTGAGGGCGCTGAAGGCCAAGCACAGGATACTGCCTCCCAGGAATCAACCGGGGAGACCAAAAAGCCCAAGGACGGCGTTGAAGATGCCGACTTTGAGGTCGTAGACTAAGGAGTCGATTACAAGGTACTATATTTAAACGGCTTACCATCATGTCGGCTTCGGCCGACATGATGTTTCTAAAGCCAATCTGTTCTAAGGAAGTCGCACCGTGGCGAAACGTGATTATTATGAAGTGCTTGGAGTTGGAAAGACTGCAACACTAGACGAAATTAAAAAGGCATATCGCAAACTGGCAATTGCCAACCACCCAGACCGCAATCCAGGGGACAAGGAAGCCGAGGATCGCTTCAAGGAAGCAACCGAGGCATATGATGTTCTAGGTGATGAAAAGAAACGCAAAATGTACGATCAATACGGTTTTGCGGGAGTTGATGGCGCCAATGGTGGTGGTCATGACTACTCCAATGTGTACCGTGATTTCAGCGACATTTTTGGCGGTGGATTTGGCGGCGGTGGTTTTGAGGATATTTTCAGCTCCTTCTTCGGTGGAGGTGGTGGAAGATCTCAAGGCCGGGGAGGCCAGAGAGGCCCTGAAGCAGGATCTTCACTTCGGTATGACGTGGATATCGATTTTAAGGATGCCGTTTTTGGCACGAAAATCGAAGTTGCGTACTCCCATCAGGTAGCATGTGATGTCTGTCATGGAAGTGGAAGTGAAGGCGGATCTGGAACCAAGGTTTGTCCGACCTGTAATGGTTCAGGACAGGTCAGGCGAAACAGTGGATTCTTTGCAATCGCCAGTGCCTGCCCAACCTGTGGCGGTAGTGGTCATGTCATTGAAAATCCCTGCTCATCCTGCCATGGCACTGGTTTGAAGAGAAAGCAACAGAAGGTGAAAGTCTCCATTCCTGCTGGAGTGGATACCGGTAGTAGGGTAGTACTCAGGGGAATGGGAGATGCAGGTCCTAATGGAGGCCCAGCCGGGGACTTGTATGTATACATCAATGTCAAACCCCATAAATACTTTGTCCGTCAGGACTATGATCTATTCTGCCAGATACCCATCTCTATAACGCAGGCATCTTTGGGCGGAGAGATAAAAGTTCCTACCATTGATGGTAATTCCATCAAGGTGAACATTCCTTCTGGTATCCAGAGTGGTAAAATGCTGCGAGTAAAAGGTCGGGGAGTTACCAAACTCAATACAACTGACCGGGGTGACATGTACATCAAGTTACAGGTCCAGATTCCCAAGCGATTGGGAATGAAGGCGAAGAAGTTGATGCAGGAATTAAGTGCTGCATTGGGTGAGGATGAGTCCCCCAATCCAGTTCCTTTCGAAGCGTAATGAATTGGGCTGCCATGGTTGGTAGCCCTTTCATCGCGTAATGCATAGGAGCATTGTATGGGTGAGAAAATAATTGGCTTTCATGCCATAGAAGAAGGTCTGAAAAAGGCTTCCTCAGGGTCGGTGCTCTACATCGCCAGAGGAATGGGTGGTCATACCCAAGATTTGGAACGACAAGCTCGACTGAGCTCGAAAGTTGTGGTCAAGAAGATTGCAAAGGTTGAAATGGACCGAATGGTCAGTCAGGCTGACCATCGGGGTGTTGTACTGGATCTTGTGAGTTCTGCACAGGAGTTGGGTGGCAAGGTCCAGAATCTTTCAGTAAAGGATTTTTGCAAGAATCTTAAGGATGATGACAGTGCACTGGTCCTGGTGCTTGATGAGATTACCGATCCTCAGAACCTAGGAGCCATCCTTCGCTCAGCAGATCAGTTCTCTGTATCCCTGGTTGTAATTCCTGATAGACGGAGTGCCCATGCGAACAGCACGGTCATTAAAGTCTCCTCTGGGGCGGCACACTATGTACCCATGACGCAGGTGACAAACATCAACCGTGAAATTGAGTACCTGAAGAGTCAAGGGTTCTGGGTATATGGTGCGGCTATGGATGGGCAGGCAGTATACAAGACTACATTTCCCAATAGAACCGTATTGGTAATGGGGAATGAAGGAAAGGGGATCGGGCAGCTTACCCAGCGGCTCTGCGACCATATGGTCACCATTCCTATGACCGGTCACATCGATTCCTTGAACGTTTCCGTTGCAACAGGAATACTCCTTTATGAAGTGAGAAGACAACAGGCAACGAAATAGGAACAGATAGCATTAATATTTGTGATTAGGGGTGCCATTGTGGCACCTCTTTTGGTATACTTTGACTCGTTTGCATAATACAAATTAAACTGGAGCGTATAGAATGCGTATAACTCGAGTATTGGTGTGTTGTCTTGTAATGTGTCTCCTATCTACCTCGATATTTGGGGCAGTAAATCAGCAAAAGATCTATAGCTTGGACAGTGATGTGTATGATGCTCTACAGGCGCTCTATATCCACCAAGGGTTATCCCTTCCCTCAACCACTGGTCCTTATAGCCAAGCTGAGCTTTCCCTGATGGTCGAGAAAATCAAGGCATCAGCGTTGCAAGGCTCGATGAAACAAACCTATGAGTACGTCCAGGGAGTCCTCGGCATTGAACCAAAGACCCAAGGGAAGGGTATTGGCCTGAGTTGGGGCTTTGACGCAACCTTGGAAACCTATACCCACTCCGATACCACAGACTTCACAGGAAGGGAATCGTGGAACTATGATTCAATCCTTCACAAACCATTTCTCACGGTAAGTCTGGAAACATGGCCTGCAGAATCCTTCTATGGATATTCTGAGTTGAGTGTAGGGAATACCTTTACATTGAAAAACGGATTTGGTGCTACTACATTTGCTACAAACGTACCCATGGTTCCTCCTTCTCTTATGCCTGACCTAGACTTCAACATGCCTTATAGGGCCTTCGTTGCAGCAGGAGGGGATCATTGGAGTCTCCAGGTAGGTCGAGACAGACTGAGTTGGGGAGCAGGACATACAGGTAACCTCATGGTTAGTGATTCCTTCAAGTACCATAACATGGCACGTGTGACCACCTTCAGTGACAAATTCAAATATACCTTTGTGACATCGTTCTTTCCGCATCCGAGTCAATATTTTAATGCATCAGTTGCGATGGGAGCAAGTACTCCCATCGAAGGAGATGGCCAGTCAGAAGTGCTGGATGGCATCTACATGTTCATGTCCCATCGACTCGAGTGGAGAATGCTTCAGGATAAAGTAGGCCTTACGCTGACTGAGAGTATCATGTACCAGAGCAAGGAAAACTTTCTGGACCTGAGAATCCTCAATCCTGCCATGATCTTCCATGATTACTATATCCGCAGCAATGCAAACTCCATCCTTGGGCTTGAAATCGACTATACGCCAGTGAGTGGCTTGAATATCTATGCTCAGGCAGCGGTTGATGAATTCTCCCTGCCTGGCGAACCAGTTCCTAGTGACACGGCGAAAAACTTCCCAATCACCTTTGGCTATCTGGCTGGAATCAAGGGAGTAGTGCCGGTAGCCGATGCAGTAGGGTATGGTTCCTTGGAATTTGCCTATACCGACCCCTATCTTTATCTACGCTATTCTACACAAACAGATCAAACAACAAGTTCGCATGAAGATTATGGGCTCAACTATGTGGGTGCCATCAGGGAGTTCACCAATGAATCTGGAATGCGTTACAACTCTGAATTTATCGGCTACACCTACGGTAATGATGCCCTGGTGGTTAATCTCAATGGCGGTGTGAAGTCTTATGGGAAGTGGAATCTGAGTGGAAATATCTTCTACATGGCCCACGGGACCTTCGATATGTTTACGATCTTTAGCGAAGTTGGGGCAGGAGCAGCTCCTATTGTGACAACCCCTACAGATACTGGCAGTGACAGTATCGGCAACTACGCTGATTCCAGTTATGCGTCCCGTAATGCTGTAGAGCATACCCTTGTTGCAGGAGTCAATGGATCCTACCAGATCACCGATACGCTGAAAACCTTTGGGCAACTGGATTATATCACCATAGAGAACTATCAGAATATTTCTGGACAGAAAGCGAGTGATATTCAGTTTACCCTTGGCCTGAGCTATACAATCTGATAAGGGAGTGCGTGTGAGACGACTATCCATCATTCTGTTGTTGATTGGAATATGCGTGGGACCACTTCTTGCCACCACCGGCGCACAGGAAGTGATCCCTCTCTCTGATCCCATCTATCAGGAGATGGACCTCCTGTACTTGATTACAGGAACAGGTACACCTTCCGCTTCCCGGCCTTGGACGAAAGCTGAAGCCCAAAAGCTGCTCTCCAATATCAACGCTGGGGAGGAGGGGAGCACGCAGCATGCGCTCTATGCTTCCATACATCAAACGGCGTATGAATCACTTCGTTGGTTGTTTCCTGACGAATTTGCTCTCTCGGCCAACCTCGATCTTTCTCTGGAGGGCTATGCCCATCATAACCCATCGTATAACTCCTTGGGGAGATGGAATTATGCTTTCCCGGACCGAAAGCCTCTGGCTAGACTCCGGTTGGATATGGCAATATCAGATTTTTTCTACACCTATAGTGATTTGCAATATGGGTATGGTTTATATACACATGATGATGTAATTCCACATCTTGCAGATGACCATACATTGGTAGGTGCGCTTATCCCTGAGGCAAGTACCAATAATATATACTATATAGATGGGTCGACCCCCCTCATCCAATATCAGAAACGTTTTGCAAACAACCTGATTCCTGCAAGCAAGCATTTTGACTTCCAATGGCCAAAACGCGCAGTATTCTCTGTTGGTTCCGGGCATTGGAATCTTACCTTCAGCCGAGATAGGATTTCATGGGGTAACTCCAGGATCGGGAACTTCATCTTGGATGATCATATCGACTTCCATGAGTATCTTCGTTTTACTGCCTTTTCAAACTATTTCAAATATGAGGCATTGACGGTTTTCTTCGATACCTACTATGCCAATGAACCACACATTCGTATGTTGCTCGCTCATCGTCTGGAATTCCGACCTTGGGAGAAACTGACGCTTGCAGTTAGTGAGAATGTCATGTACAAGGATGATTTCCTGGATGTCAGATTTCTCAACCCATCATTTATCTATCATAACCTGCATCAGGAGAGTAAGTTCAACGCAATAGCGCATGCTGAACTGGCCTACGTCCCTGTCTCAGGGGTCCGTCTATATGGACAGTTTGCCTTGGATCAAGCTGTTGCCCCTAATGAGGACCCTGATGAAGAGGACACAGCCTGGGCTCTTTCTTTGGGACTGGAAGTGGCAAGACCACTGGAAAGGGGTGTGCTCTCCAGCGTATGGGAAGCTTCCATGGCTCTTCCCAGTATGTATCGCCGAGATCATGTTGACTTCTTGATGATCCGGCGGTATGCAGGACTTGGGAGGACCGTGCATCTGCTTGACTACATCGGTTCACCCTATGGGGGGGATGCCTTGGTGTTTCTCTCTGAGACAAACTACCATGTACCCTCAGTTGGTACCCTCTCCCTGACCTTCACAGCTGCCCTGAAAGGCGAGATAGATATGTATACACCAAGTATTGGTGGTACCACTGATTATGGTGCTGTTCTGTTCTCACAAAATATGATCTCAACAGCTTTTTGTGCAACTCTCTCAGGAAAGAAGGAGCTGGAACTAAGCTTATCAGGTATTGAGCGATGGGAAATTTATTCTAGTCTCTCGTATCTCTCCTTTGGGGAGTATTTACAATCGAGTCATACGTTTACTCTAGATTCTTGGGATCTGCAGGTTGTTTTGGGAACCTCAGTTACTTTCTAATGACAAATGTACAGTGAGAAAATTATGTCACAAGTTAAACGGTATTCATTGACGGCAAGGGCAAACTGAGGGTAGGATGAAAGTAGAGATGGACCTTGTTTATGTGTTTCCTTCTAACAATGGTCTTTCTTCTGGAGTTCTGAGACGATTTCTTCTGACCGTTCCCTTTGCGTGGGGGGAATCGAAAAGTTGACGGCTGCCTGGGGAGGTGGCCGTCAGTCTTGAGGAACTATGGAACGGTAGAGCATGAGACTTCACTGTGGGGTGTGAGGTCTCATTGCTTTTTTTTGAGTTTTTTGGTTTTAGTTCTCGAAAAACCGATTTCCAATATCTTGCCGATACCAGGCACCTTCAAAATTTACCTGTTTGGCACCTTTGTATGCATTCTTGTTTGCATTCATGATATTGTAGCCGATTCCCACCACAGTGACACAACGTCCACCGGTGGTAACCAATTTGCCTTCATACTCTTGGACTCCTCCGAAAAAGTAACGAGGAGCGCCTTCGAAGCTATTGTACAGCAGGGGAGCCGGCATTGGCTCAAGGTTTTTCCCAATAATGGGTTTTTCCGGATACCCATCAGAAGCAACCACCAAGGCTACTGCCGATTGATTGGAAACCTCAAGATTGAGGGATGAAAGCGTATCATGCTTCATGGCATCAAGAATATCGACAATGTCCGTATTGATGAGTGGAACGAATGCCTGAGCGGCAGGATCGTTGAAGCGAACGTGATAATCAACAAGAATCGGCCCATTCTTGGTAATGATGACACTGATGGTCAGCACACCCTTGTAGGACATTTTTTCTGCCTTCAAGCCAAACAATACCGGTTCAATGATTGAATCGACAAGGGCGTCACTAAGAGTTTTCTGGAGTGGGACCGGGCAAATGGAACCCATACCTCCGGTAGGCAGTCCTCCCTCCTCGACTTTCATGTAGTCGCTTGAGGTGGGAAGCATAAGATACCCTTTGTTATCCAAGAAGAGGGTGATGGTTATGGGAAGGCCATTGAGGTGTTCTTCCAGAATGATCGGGCCAGTGGCAAGTAGTCCCTTGGAAAAATCCATGAGGGTGGAGTAATCAGTGGAATCTACCATGACCCTACTGGGTGCAATAGCATTGCTTTTTACCACGAATCGTTCACCTTCATGACGTTTTAAATACTCTGAGAGTTTTTCTTCATCATCAAAGAGAACGTGGGAAGAGGTAGGAATGTTATGGCGGTCGGAAAACATACGGGCAAAATTTCGATCGCCTTCAAGCTTCAAAGCCCTGTTGGGTGCTCCGAATGTGTCTATTCCCCGTTCGTTGAGAAAGTCGATGACACCTGTAAAGAGTGGTGCCTCAGTACCCACAAAGACGAAGTCGATACCATAGGTTTGGCAAGCCTCGTATACCTGCTCAGGGTCAGAAGGGTCAATTGACAGATTTACCGCAATTGTCTTAGTTCCTACATTTCCAGGTGCTACATACAGACCATCAATCAGACGACTTTGAGAGAACCACCATGCAATGGCATGGTCTTTCGCTCCGGACCCTAACACTAATACTCTCATTGCATTTCCTTCCCGATGTGATTGCTCAAATAAACGTACCATTTTACCGCTTTACAGGTCAACAAGTGGGCTGAGAGCCTCAAGATACTGTTCACGTCTGGAGGCATGTACCACCGCTTGCTTAATTGTTGAGGTATTGGGAATTCCTTTCAGATAACTGCAGGTATGTTTTCTCATCAACGTGCATGCCGTTGTTTCTCCAAAGGTATCGATCATGAGGTCCAAGTGCCGCAGAATGGCAACCCTTCTCATTTCAACGGTGATTGGCTCAGGGTCCCTGCCTTGCAAGATGGCTTTGGCCTGGGAGAATATGAAGGGATTACCAATAGATCCCCGTGCAAACATCACCCCATCGATACCGGTTTCTTCAAGCATTCTCTTGGCATCTTCTGCCTTGAACAGATCACCGGAACCGAAGATTGGTACCTGATAATTGTGCTGGAGCGTGTACTGCTTGAGTTCAGTGAGCTTGCTCCAATCAGCAAATGGCGCATAGCCTTGGCTGCGGGTCCGAGCATGGAGCGTCAATGCACTTGCCCCTCCATCCAGGGCCGCTTGTGCAAATTCAAGAAAGTTCTCACTCTGTGCATCCCATCCTGTTCTAAACTTGACCGAAACAGGGATGTCTGTCTCATCCGTGATGGTGCGGACCACCTCGGTTATGAGTTTTGGCTGCTTCATCATGGCTGAACCTGCTCCAGTCTTGGTAACCTTGGGAACTGGGCAACCGCAATTGATATCAATCACCTCGGGTTGGTAAGGTTGAAGCTGGGCAAGTGCTTCCTTGAGCGATTCTGTGTTTCCCATGAATAGCTGAACAGCGTACTGCCTCTCGTTTGGGGCTCGATCCATGAGCGCAAGTGTTTTCTCGCCTTCTCTTGCAAGACCTTCGGCGCTGACCATCTCTGTAAATGTAAAGTCCGCTCCTGCTTCGATGCAGAGCGTTCTGAATGGAATATCTGTGTATCCGGCAAGTGGGGCAAGAAACACGTTTCCGCCTAGCGTTGTCGAGCCGATTGTTACGGGGTGATAAAGATGCTTTCTGTTCATATATCCTTCGGAAGGGCAAAGGCCCTGAGGCTGTTAGCATAAAGCGTTTGCGAAAGCGCTTCAAGGGATGTTTGCCTCAGTGCTGCAAGAACAGTTGCCGTTTCCAGAATGTATTGCATTTTATTTCGCTCTCCCTTGTGGGAGTAGGGAGTCATAAAGGGAGCTTCGCTCTCTATGACAATCCTGTCTTCAGGAAGGCGTATGGCTACATCTTGCAGCGTCCGGCTATTCTTGAAGGTCAGGTTCCCTGCGAATGAGAAGGTAAGATTCATATCCAATGCTCGTTGAGCGAATGCCCAATCTTCTCCAAAGCAGTGGAGAATTCCACCCTTTGGAGGAAGCTTTTCCTCGAGTATGGGCAGTAGGTCTTCTCCTGCGTTTCGGTTGTGGATAATCACAGGAAGGTCGAGATGTTTGGCAATCTCGAGATGCTTGAGCATCAGCTCTATCTGTGCAGTCTTATCGCCCCCGAACATATGGTAATAGTCCAGTCCTGTCTCTCCAATGGCAATGACACGTTTCTTTTTTGCATGGGAGATGACCCTCTCTTCCCAATCATGCCCTGGATGGGCTACTTCGGTAGGGGAGACCCCTACTGCATGGTAGACATCCTTTGCGCTCTCCAAATTGGTGTAGGTCTTTTCAAAATCGCTTAGACTGTTGCAGATGCTCACAACATGCTTGACCGACTTGACTTTGGCAAGTTGGACAGCAAGTAGTTGTTCCATTTTGTCATCCTGGATCAGCCCTATGTGGGCGTGCGTGTCAAACAGTTGCATACCGACTCCTTGAGAAGCTTACAAGCCTGTGTGGAGGATGGGTCCACTATAGCATGGGTGGTGTGAGTCGTCAACGTTGTAACTCATACGCAGCAAAATAGTTATATACACATGTAGAGAGTTTGACAATTTATTATTGACGTGGTAGCTTTACTTCAGTGCCACGATCAAATGGCAAAGGATATAGATGAAACGAGAACGAACGAATGCCGATAGCCGTGTCCAGAAGAACCGGCCATCAAGAGGCTATATATATTTGGTTAAGAACCCTTCTTCAAATGAGATGAGCATCTGTGCCTGGGACTCTGTTTTGTATCCAGGAACCTCAGTGGTTGCTCCCACCCGTTATGGACTTGATCTTGGGATCATCGTCTCCGCTGCAGACCAACTAGGAAAGTCCTACGAACCCGGTTGTGACCAACCGAGATCCGCATGTTTTCATGCAGAATCCTGTCTTCCCAAGGAAGAGCGGGAAGAGGTTTATGCAGGGGAGCCGGAGGAAGCGTTGCCTTCTTACTCTCCTGAAAAAGATGAGGATCCGTGCGAATCCTGTACTGGGTGCAATCCCCCGAGAGAACCAGAAGAGGTTGATATTTCGGGTGATGTTGTGTGGATTGATCGTCTTGCGACTCCCTCAGATATGAGTCGCTACCAGGAGCAGTCAGAGAAAGAGGATGAAGCGATGCGAATATGCAGAGAGAAAATCGCTCATCACAAGCTTGATATGAAACTGGTGACTGCCCACTTCCTGCTTGGAGAACCGAAGATTATTTTCTTTTTTACTGCAGATGTACGTGTGGACTTCCGTGAACTGGTCAAGGATTTGGTCTCTGTCTTCCGTATCCGGATCGAGCTGAGGCAGATTGGAGTCAGGGATGAGAGCCGGGTGCTTGGCGGTCTTGCTGTCTGTGGGCGTGATTATTGTTGTCATAGTGTGACTGATAAGCTTAATCCAGTCTCCATCAAGATGGCCAAGGAGCAAAATCTTTCACTGAATTCCATGAAGATCTCCGGACCTTGTGGGAGATTGCTTTGTTGTCTTTCCTATGAATATGATTTCTATGTGGAGGAAAAACGTAACTATCCTCCCGAGGGAAGCAAATTAAAGGTTGGCTATGACTTGATGAAAGTTCATGAAGTTAACATACTGTCGAAACGTATCATGCTCAGTGGAAGTGAAGGAAGAATGCTTACCATCCCGCAGAATGCGGTATTTTTCAATATTGACACCAAGCGATGGGAGCTTGAGAAGGAGTTTGCGAACGAATTTTTGTCAAATTGATATAAAGCATTGTATTGACCCATTTTATAGACTGTGATATGTTTTTAGACCGTCGGCACTTTGTTGCCGACCTCAACTTTAATAAATGAAATACGTATTCAAGGTAATATGTTTGGAGGTATTACGTGATTAACAGGTCTGCTGAAAAAAGAGAGCGACAGAGCCAAGTCCGGAAAATGAGAAACCGTGCAACCAAGAGCACTATGCGCACCGCAATCAAGAAATTTGATTCTGCTGTAACTGCCGGAGACAAGGAAGCTGCCGCTACTGCTTTGGCTTTAAGTCTCAAGCTGCTTGATTCAACTGCCGGAAAGGGTGTCATCCACCACAACACAGCCAACCGCAAGAAATCCAGATTGCAGAGCCGTTTCAATAAGATGACCGATCAGGCTGCTGTATAATCAGTAAGTCAGAATGATGAACGTGCCGATTGTTGATCGGTATGTAAACATGCGTATAGAACGTGTTTAAGGAGTAACCATGGCAGGACCAAAGTTGACAAAAGCAGCCATAATCGAGAGTCTCCATGAGAAGCATGGACTGAATAGGGCCGACATTCATACAATCATTGATGAGTTCTTTGAAGAAGTGAAAAACGGTCTCCGGAATGATCAGGTCATTGAGCTTCGTGGATTTGGAACATTTGAGGTTCGCACTCGTAAGGGCCGTGAAAGAGCGCGTAATCCAAAGACTGGCGCCATTGTTGCCGTCGAAACACATGGAGTTGCCATTTTCCGTCCAGGCAAAGAACTCAAGGACTATGTGTGGGATTTGCGTGATAATAAACCGGAGAAGGAATAACCTTCTACGTTTCCAATAATTAGGAGAAAATCTCTTGGTTGACTTGCATGCAAGACGGAACCTCAGAACGGTTTGTTCTGAGGTTCTTGTGTTATTAGTATCGGCATTTGTCTACTCAATTGCTTTCCCTGGTCTCATTTCGGCCAATGGCATTGGGTTTGTCGCAATGGTATCACTGATTCCTGTATTTGCAGTAATCAGGAACACAAGCTGGAAGTTGACCCCAATCTATGGTTTCTTCTACGGTTTCATGTTCTATCTCTTCTTCAACTACTGGCTCAAGACCTTCCACCCCCTTGCAATCCTGATTGTACCGATTATCAAGGGAGGGGAGATGCTGATGCTCTTCCCCGTACTTAAGGCAGCGCAGAAGCTGTTCAAGAAATACGGATATTTGGTTGAAGCCTTGGTATGGGTCGCATACTCCTATCTGAGTCAGGATTGGTTTGCGGGGTACCCCTATGGGACCCTGGGGTCTGCCGTCTACCGTTATCTTCCTCTTATCCAGATTTCCGAAATTTTTGGAATCTGGGGAGTCACCTTCCTATTGGTGATGCCTCAGACTTTCCTTGGTGCATATCTTCACCGTTGGTTCAGTGACCGCGAGTACTCCTTGAAGGGGTACCTGAGGGAACACCTCGCTTTTATCATCGGTTATGGGATTGCTCTCCTTGCTACCTTGATCTTCGGGTTTGCATCCATGGCGTACTGGAATGCCCAGGAACCTGATAAAACCTGGCGAGTGGCTACCATTCAGCATAGCGCAGATACCTGGGAGGGCGGGTATGCCACCTACAAGCGGAACTTCAACACGTTGCGTAAGATGAGCCTGGAGGCGTTGAGTGAAGACCCCGATATTATTCTCTGGTCTGAGACAGCCTTTGTGCCATCAGTAGCTTGGCATGAAAACTATCCTTCCGACCCAGCAACTTCCGCCTTGGTAGAGGAGTTTGTTGAATTCGGTAAGTCGCTTCCCATTCCTTTGGTTACGGGTAACCCTGAGGGAGTCATTGAAGACCCCAGTAAACCAGCTTTCAGCGAGAATGGCTCATGGAACCGTACCGATTACAACACGGTCATATTCTTTGAAGACGGGAGAATCAAGAACACCTATAGGAAGCAACATCTGGTACCCTTCACAGAACACTTCCCCTATGAAAAGCAGATGCCTTGGCTCTATAATCTCCTGCTTGCAAATGATTATAACTGGTGGGAGACCGGCTATGACCCTGTGGTGTTTGAGACTGAGGAGGGGGTGAAGTTCTCTACCCCGATCTGCTTCGAGGATGTTTTCGGGTATCTGAACGCTGACTTTGTTGCCAGTGGCGCTGATGTCATCGTAAACATGACCAATGATGGGTGGTCGAAAGCTGTCTCCGCTGAGATGCAACACCTTGGCTTGGCTGTATTCCGTTCCATTGAGAACCGAAGAACCACAGTCCGCGGCACCAATAGCGGAATGACCTGCGTAATTGATGTGAATGGAAAGATTGTTGATCCTATGGAACCCTTTACCGTTGGCTACCATATCTATGATGTACCGGTATTCAGCGGAGAATCGCACGGGAACACTATCTATACCCGGTATGTAAATTGGTTTGCATATCTAACCGTCTATCTATCAGCAATCCTTCTTGCAGGAGGTATGCTATATCGCTTGTATCGATATTTCACCAAGGACAGGCAGAAACCAGAATGACCTATACCAGTGCTGCACTCTTTATCATTGGAACCGAATTGACTCGGGGGGTCATTGCTGACCGCCATACCCAAGTCATCTCAAGTCAGTTGACCCAGTTGGGGTATCGTGTTGATCGGATGGTGCTCGTCCCTGATGATGGTACCATCGGGGATGTCCTGAGGGACTGCATCGATAATTGTGACCTGGTAGTGATGACTGGAGGGCTTGGGCCAACCAGTGACGATATGACTCGTACCATCGTTGCCAATCTTGCCAAGGTTCCCTTGGTCCGTAACCAGGAAGCATTCGATACCCTGTATGCACGAATAGGACAGCGGATCTGGGGTGCCAATGAACAGCAGACCATGATCCCACAGGGCTTTGAGCTCATTCCAAACCCTCTAGGGACAGCCCCTGGTTTCAAAGGATTCATACCCGATGGGGGACGACAGATTGCCTGTGTGGCAATGCCAGGACCTCCCAGGGAGATGAATCCCATGTTCTTTGACCAGGTAATTCCCTGGCTTGCCCAATTGATCGGGCATGACGATTTTTCTCGTAGTGAGTATTCTACATTCCTTATCCCTGAATCAAAACTGGAAGAGCTCTGCAAATCCATTTCCTTCAACGGAATGCAGTGGGGTACCCGTTTCCAGGATCTAAAGATAAGTTTGTATCTCGTTGATAGCAGTGAGGCTGACCGAACAGAGATGGCAAACCGTCTTCGGTCATTGGTAGGGGGGTGTCTGGTGGTTGATGGGGACGTCCAGCCTTCTAGTTTGCTCACTTCGTTGCTTGAAGAACGAGGAGAAACGATAAGCACAGCTGAGAGCTGTACCTCCGGTTACATTGCAAAGCTACTCACCGACCAGGCAGGTAGTTCTGCATGGTTCTGGGGTGGGGTGGCAAGCTATGCAAATGAGGCAAAGAAGCACTTGCTTGGTGTACGGGATGAGACCCTGGAGCACTATGGGGCAGTCAGTGAAGCATGTGTCCTGGAGATGGCAGAGGGTATACGACGACTTTCTGGTAGTGATTGGTCTCTTTCGGTAAGTGGCATTGCCGGGCCTGATGGTGGTACGCCTGAAAAACCGGTAGGCACTGTATGGTTTGGCTTTGCCTCTAAAACTCGTGAGAGTGCAGCGGTACAAGTACATATCTCATCCTATGGGAGGGATTCGGTAAGAAGAAGAGCCTCGGTAATGGCATTAATTCTTGCAAGCCAATACATCAAAGGAGCCTGCTTGCTTGACACTGTTAAGAAGTGGCAATATATTTAAAGAACCAAACAGCGGAAAGAATTATCAGTAAGTACGTTCCAATTCCGCATATTCTTACATTCTGTATTACAAATTAAGGAACTGGGCACTAGGTGCACCTTTATATAGATGAGGTGCAACACATTTTCCCTTTTCCGTTGGAGTTAATCCTATGTCTTCCGAAGAATTAGAGTTTAATGAAGCCAGCGTGGCTGTTGCATCTGAGCAGGAATCTGTAAAGAAGCCGATGCGGCGTGTGACCCGAAAAAAGAGCCCTGTAGGAGCGAAAGCACCTGAAAGCACGAGTGATGTGGCTGAGCAGAAAGTGGAGACACAGGATGCTCCTGAGCCAAAAAAACGTCGAGGGAGACCAAAAAAGAGCGAATCTGACAAGAGTACAGCAAAAAAAAGCTCTTCTGATTCTAACCAACCTCAACTCGAGTTGGAGGATAAACAGAATAATCCTGCTCCTGAACAGGAACAGTCAGTAGATACTTCCCGTCCTCCTGCACAATACAAGCAGGAGCAGAAGAGCCAGAACCAAAACCCGAACCAGAACCATCGCAAACCCTATAACAATAGAAACAACCGAAATTCCCAGAACAGAAACCATCCAAAAGGGTCCTATCCAAAGAGCCAGAGCTTTGGTTCCAATAGGGGAGGACGTCCTAATCATCAAGAAGAATCTTCCAATGATTTACATATCGAGGAACATCCTGAGGCTCCTGTCCTGGTGCTTGAAGATTTCACCACCCTATCCATTGACGAACTTCGCAAGGTAGGTTTGGATCGTGGGCTGAATGCAGATACCATCCTTGACTTGCGCAAGCAGGAAATTGTTGCTGAAATTCTTCGCTTGCATACTGCAAGTGGCGGTGTAATTGTGGGAACAGGTACCTTGGAAATCCTTCCAGATGGATTTGGGTTCCTCCGCTCCCCCTCAAACAGTTATCTCTCAGGGTTGGAAGATGTCTACGTCTCTCCCGCCCAGATCAAGAGTCTCTATCTGAAGACCGGTGATGTGGTATATGGACAGGTGAGGACTCCACGTGAGAATGAACGGTTCTTTGCCATCCTGAAAATATTGAAGGTAAATGGTGATGAGCCGATTACCGCAAAAATGCGCGTACCGTTTGATAGCCTGACTCCCTTGTTCCCTGACCAAAGACTTAAGCTGGAGACAGCTGAAGAAGATATGTCGACAAGGATTATTGATATGTTCTGCCCTATCGGAAAGGGCCAACGCTCCTTGATCGTTGCCCCTCCCCGTACAGGTAAGACAGTGCTTCTGCAGAAGATTGCAAACTCCATCAGTACGAATCATCCTGAAGTTGTCCTGATGGTACTGCTGGTTGATGAACGCCCTGAGGAAGTCACTGACATGCGTCGCCATGTCAACGGCGAGGTAATTGCCTCTACCTTTGACGAGCAAGCCAGCAGACATGTGCAGGTAGCTGAGATGGTGATTGAAAAAGCAAAACGGCTCGTTGAGCACAAGAAGGATGTAGTTATCCTCCTGGACTCCATTACTCGTCTTGCACGTGCCTATAACCAGACAGTTCCTGCAAGTGGCAAGATACTCAGTGGAGGTGTGGACTCGAATGCACTGCACAAACCAAAGAGATTCTTTGGTGCTGCAAGGAATATTGAATTTGGTGGCAGTCTTACCATTGTTGCCACTGGGTTGATCGAGACAGGTTCCAGAATGGATGAGGTTATCTTTGAAGAGTTCAAGGGAACCGGTAACAACGAAATTATCCTGGACCGTCGTCTTGCGGACAAGCGACTCTTCCCGGCGATCAACATCAAGAAGAGTGGAACCCGTCGTGAAGACCTGTTGTTGCCTTCTGATGAAGCTGCCAGAATCTGGCTTATGCGTAATGCTGTCAATGATATGGACGATCAAGAGATGACTCCGTTCCTCATTGACAAAATTCGGAAGACAAAGGATAATGAGTCGTTCTTGCGTTCTATCAATACCGGTATTCCTTCGAATTCGGCAGCGTACTAGAGACCAGGAACAGATAGAGAGAAACTTGTCTGCTGCCTACAGCCAGCAGAACACATATCCTTGGAGGACCCAAAATGAAAGATGGAATTCATCCCCGTTATGAAATGAAAGAAGTTCGTTGCTCATGTGGCAATGTAATCACGACCAAGTCAACCGCAAAAAATCTTGAAGTTGAAATTTGCTCCGCTTGTCACCCATTCTTTACTGGAACCCAGAAGATGGTTGATACTGCCGGTCGTATCGAACGCTTCAAGAAGCGCTATGGCTTGAACAACTAACCAGATTTATTATCCTGTCTAGTGATACAAGAGACCCTCTTTTTTGGAGTACCCAGGAAAGGGGGTTTTTTGTAAGTTTTGGATTCCTGTTCACGCATTTGTTGGTCATGTGGGGAAATGCACGAGTCCCAAATTATACAAAAGTAGGTTTTTTGTTGCATTATGCTGACAAGTATCCTAAAATTGACCCATAAAAATTAGGTTGGGGCATGGACAACATCAGAAAACAACACATCAAGGAATACGGCGATTCTCCGCTGGTGATTGCGCAGGTACCTGGAACATGTACCTTGCTTGGTAGTTACGCGGACGCATGTAGAGGATGGTCCTTGGTGGGAACCGATCACTCCTCGCTGTATGTTGCTATCTCTTACCGGGATGACCAACTCGTGAGGCTCTATAACCCAACCCTCAATGACCGGAAGCGATTCTCATTAAACAATATCAAGTATCGCAAGGAAGACCGATGGGGAAATTTCCTGAAAGCGGTGTTCTCGGTTCTTGCAAGCGAAGGAACTGATTTCACAGGTATGAATATAACTGTCGAAGGAAGCCTCCTCCATGCTGATACCCAGATGGTGAGTACTGCATGCTCGCTTGGGACCTGCCTCGCCCTTGATGCATTGCTTGGTCTTAAGCTGAGTTTTTCCTCCCAGATAAGAATCGCTTATCAGGCATGTACGACATTCAATAATGAAGTATGCTCAATCAGTGATCTTCTTACCATGCTCAATGGAAAGAAGGAGACCGTACTGTTCTATGATCTTCAGCATGTGACCTACAAGGAGTTGCCTTTTCCATTCACCAACAAGAATGAAGAGTATGTGGCAATCATCGTGGATAGCAAGATTTCCCCGAATGCGATGAGAGAAGAGATCAGAAGCAAGAGAAAAGCGATCAAGCGTGCGTTTGAGAGGCTAGGTGAGTACAAGAGTGGTGGATTCATGCGGGACTTTCCAGAGAGTGACCTTTCTGGCCGTGTGGTGCCATTGGATGAGGAAGACCGCCACATCTGTGAGTATATTCTGATGGAATCCAGGCTCGCCAATGATGCTGCATCATTGCTCACTGAGAAGGATGCTGTCCCCTATGGGAAGATGATGAATCGTGTCCAGGCTGGGCTGAGGGACCTTCTTGAAGTAACTTGCCCTGAGGTTGACTGGCTCACCAAGCGAGCTGGTGAACTTAATGGGTGCCTTGGATCGGTTCAGGTAGCAAACGGCTTCAGCGGCAATATCATGGTCCTCTTGAGTAAACAAGCACTTCCAAGTTATATTGGTCGTCTGGAGGACTATGAGCACATCTTTGGATTCCACCCTCGTTGGTATGTATTTGAGGGAAGCGATCCTGCAAAGGTTGTGTTTCAAGCGCATTAATGAAGATACTACTGACAAATGATGATGGATATCAAAGTGAAGGACTGAACACACTCAGTGAGGCTCTACTACGAGCTGGTCATGAGGTGTGGGTATGTGCTCCCGATGCAGAGAGAAGTGCGAGCAGCCACTCAATGACGCTTCGTGAAGATATTACCATTACTGAATACGGTCAGAACCGGTTTCATTGCAGTGGGACTCCAGCAGATTGCATCCTCTATGCTTCAAAAGGCAAGATTTTCCCAGAAGAACCAGATTTGGTCATCAGCGGAATCAACCATGGCTATAATATTTCGACGGATATTCTGTACTCGGGTACTGTTGGAGCTGCCAGAGAGGCTGCTTTGACTGGATTGCGGTCCATGGCAGTCAGTTGTGCAAGAAGCGAGGATGGTTCTTACCCCTTCCAGCGTACTGCGGACTTTGTAGTACAACATCTCGAGGAATTTTATCCCCTCACGAGCAGTGAGTGCATCATCAATATCAATGCCCCTGGAGAGGGGAATGGAAAGTGGAAGAGTGGAGTGTTGAGCTATCTCGACTACCATGATGCAGTACAGACAAAACAACAAGAAAAAACCCGCTACTATGACACTGCAACAGTACGTTTTGGTACCTCTGTTGTGCTTTCCATGAAGGGTGGTGTGCAACCGATTCAGCGTTGTGACACCAAAGGTAGTGATTTCCAGGCCGTAAGAGAGGGATATATCAGTGTTACTGCAATCTCCATCCTTCCCCCGGTGCATACGGCATCCCAGACCAAGCTTGAATCATTGAGCAAGGGGGAGAGTTGTGGGTAAGAATTGGGAGAATAAATGCCACAAATGTGGGCTTTGCTGTCACGAGAAAGCTGTCTATGGTCGTGAATTAGTCATTGACCTAGACAGCTGGTGTGAGCATTTTGATCCTGAGACAAAACAGTGCACCATATACGCTGAACGCTTCAGCCAATCTACCCGATGCAAAAAAATGACACCCATCCGTGCCATGTTTGCATCATATCTCCAGGAGAACTGTGCCTATGTACAATGGGCAAGAAGATTCCATATTCGTTTTGCGAAAAAGAGAATCCTTCGATTCATCCATAGTAAGACCTGTCCCGATGAGGACTCAGACGAAAGCGATCTTTACGAGGTATTCAACGCGTAACAGTAGTGTGGCTTGACCCTAAGGGGTATCTGTCACTATCGTTTTCTATGAGGTTAATTATGGAACAGAAGACCATTTACTTGGACAATAATGCGACCACACCCATGCATGAGGATGTAATCGAGGCTGTACACCAGGCCAATGTCCTCTTTGGGAATGCATCGAGCATGCATAGCTATGGTCGTGAAGCCGCTATGGCAATAGAAGAAAGCAGGAAAGCACTTGCCTCCTTGATTGATTGCGATCCATCGTCGATTGTTTTCACCAGCGGGGCCAGTGAATCGAACAATACCGTATTCAATATCTTTCGTGAGCGTATCGACCTAGGATCGAAACGTAACCGAATTGTGACCACAACCATCGAACACCCTTCGATCAACGAGTTTGTGAAGTATCTTAGGAATCTAGGGTACAAGGTTGATGAGTGTCCAGTTGATGGCAGTGGACGGGTAGATACGGAAGTAATGAAGACCTATCTCGGTGAAGATGTAGCCCTGGTCTCTGTCATGGCGGGGAACAATGAGATTGGTACCATCCAACCGGTGAAAGAGATCGCCCAGCTTGCCCATGAGGTAGGGGCATATGTGCACACCGATGCAACGCAGGCGATTGGAAAAATCCCTGTCTCGATGCGCTCTTGGGACGTCGATTATCTCAGCCTTTCTGGACACAAGTTCTACGGGCCAAAAGGTATCGGAGTGTTGGCGGTAAAGCCAAAAGCACCACACACCCCTCTGGTCCATGGTGGCCATCAGGAGGGAGGAAAGAGAGCAGGAACCTATAATACAGCATCCATTGTTGGTATCGGGGTTGCTGCTGCTCTTGCTGAACGTGATCTTGAGGAAGAGAGCAAGAAACTCTGGACACTCAGGGAGATGTTGAGAGTTGGCATTGAGGAGCGTATTCCCAATGTGGTGGTAAACGGGAACCAAGCGTACTGCCTTCCTGGAACCCTCGACGTGTCATTCCCCCATGCAGAAGGGGAATCGATATTGCTCTATCTCGACATGGAAGGAATAATGGTTTCCACAGGGAGTGCCTGCGCAAGTGGGTCGCTTGAACCCAGTTACGTATTACTGGCCTCCGGAGTGGATATCGAGCTGGCCCACGGCTCAATACGGTTCAGTTTCGGAAGATACAACACCGAAGAAGATGTTGCCTATGTACTGGAGAAACTACCGCCGATTATCAAGCGATTAAGGGAGATGTCCACACGATGACTAACTTTATGAGTCAATGGGTCTACACCCCAGTGGTGAAAGACCATTTTATGAATCCCAGGAATACCTGGCAGGAAGAAGAAAATTTCCAGGCAGATGGAATAGGTGAAGTCGGTTCCTTGGCCTGTGGCGACCAGATGCAGGTTTTGATCAAGGTCGAGAATGATACCATAGCTGACCTGAGGTGGCTCACCTATGGGTGTGCCTCGGCAATCGCGAGCACCTCCATGATGAGTGAGATGGCAATCGGGATGAGTTTGGAGGAAGCCTACAACCTCTCTCCCGATATGATTACCGAAGCTCTTGGAGGACTCCCTGAACATAAGTTCCACTGTTCTGTTCTGGGAGATAAAGCACTCAGGGCTGCAATTGATGACTATCTTGAGAAAGTGGGACGTGACAATCCTTTCAAGAGCAATGTGGCAAAAACCATTTGTGAGTGCAAGGGAGTCACCGATGTACAGATTGAGGATCTTGTGAAGAGAGGGGAAGCAAAGACCCTGGAACAGCTGCAGGAGATTACCGAGTTTGGTACGGTCTGTGGCAAGTGCAAGCAACAGGTCAGTGATCTGTTTGATGAGTTCAAGCACATCTACAACGTATAAGAACTTATCCTCGCATACAGATGAAAAGGCGGCCCTTGGGCCGCCTTCTCTCTGAGTACCTTGTTTATTTCTTGAATTCAAGCAAAGAAAGATGTCTGCTTATATGTGTATCGAGTAATTGTTTGTAATGCTCTTCTTCCTTGGAGAGCAAGCTGAAGAAGGCATCCTTGAACAGTTTCTTTCCTTCTTCATCCTCATCCTCAAGCAGATACCCGTAGGTGATATGAAGCAACTGCCGGGCATTGTCATCGCTGAGGTAGGAGGGTAGGTCTTCATCTTTCATTGACTCCAATTCCTGAATCTTCCCAATATCAGTGGTAACATGATAGAAAGCCTTTGCATCACCAAAACGGTTGGTTGCATGTGCATGCATCCTCCTATAGAGAGCGGGATCCTTCTGGGCGACCAGGCGAACCGCTTCAAGCCAATTGGTACCCGCTGTCTTGACGTGGAAGCTTCCCTTGATCGTCCGCCCTAGAATGGGAAAGATGGAGAATTTGTCACTGCCTGAGTGGATGCTGAGTCGGTAGCGGTACTGCTTTGCAATAGCAACATGCAAGACCAGTTGCCTCTCGAACTCAGCAGTGTCCCCGATATAGTCGATACCTTTCTGGAATTCCCCTACAAACCGAGGAGCAAGGGTTGAGATGATCACATGCCGCCGTTTGAGTTCCTTCGCAATGAAAAGATGGCTCTTAGGATCGGTCGGAGTGTCGGTCTCATCAATGGAAATCTCAAAGTCTATCGGTCGCTCTGAGTGCAATATATGCTGTTCATAAATAATCTGTATGAAATCGAGCGCTTTATGGTAAGTCAGGATATCGCGCCTTAACGTGGGGAGGTCAAGCTTCAATGTTGAGGTTCCGATTGAAAACTCCTGCTCTGCATACAAACCCTCATATACCTCGCGTATCTTACTGTCCAATGCTTCATAGCGTGTTAGAAGTTTCTCATCATCCAGGTTCTGGATGGTGGGATCTATCTGCTCTGATGAGTCCAAGGTGATCATGGTAGCTCCGTCCTCCAGGGCCTTCTTGATCTCCTCGCTTTTTTTCAAGTGGTCTCCATCGGCACCAAAACCATAGGTGTACCCCTCTTGGAATACTGCATATGAAGCGGCATCAATCACATCATTGAAGGTCCTGTTGGTGAAGTTCAATTCCCTGATGCTCTGTTGTGCAAAAATGGGGAAAACCGAAGTGCCCTCCAGTGCCCTGATATGTCCAGGGGTGGCCACACCGAGGCGATCTCCCAAGCCAATGGAAGGGCGTTTGGTTGTGTTTGCAACCGGATGTGTAAACGGAAGATACGTATTCAAGACCAGGCGGTTTTCGTGGTTCAGTGGACAGATTTTACAGTCCTGTTCTGCTTCCCCTTCCAACTCGTCGAATATCGGACCAGAACCAGAGGCAATGAGATACCGGTTCTCTCCTGCCTTGATCATTGCAATCGTGCAACTACCAAGGTTGGTGCGTGATTTTTCATATACAAATACCTTGCTCTTCAGCCGACTCTCCAGACGCTGGATATGTAATGTACGTTCCTCATAGATTTCCATGTAGAATCTCCTATCTACTCAAATAACCCCAAATTCACTTCCCCCAATGAACTCCCTGAGCAAGGAGTCCTCGGGTACCAAGGTATCGGGAATCGGATTGACATGCTCCAAGAACCTGAGCAATCTTCTGGCTGTCTCATAGGCAGCACCAGCAGAAGGTTTCACCATCTTCAGCAACGGTTGTGCATAGGTGGTGAGTACCCCCAGTTCATAGTCCAATGCACTATTGATCATGACATTGGCATTGTTTTGGTAGGGGAAGATGTACTTGTTCTCTCCCCGTTCCACTGAAGGCCACATATTCAAGGTGGCTGTTGCATTTGCTCCACGGGTTCTGTTGTCACGGATCATACGCCGTATGATACGGTTGTCCGTGGTGCTGATTCGGTTATGGTCATCGAGATTCAGTTGGGTCAAGGCCGAGATATAGACCCTGAAAAGCAACTCCTTATCCAAGCTAGCAGTCAGCTTAGGATTCATCCCATGAATACCCTCAATGATTAGAATGGTCCGCTTATCCAAATGCACGGGTTGCTCATCATAGGTGCGGGTAAGAGTCTTGAAATCATAGAGGGGTAAGTGTACTTCTTTCTTTGCAAATAGATTTGCCAAATCCTCTTGGAACCGGGCAACATCAAGTGCCTCAAGAGCTTCAAGATCAGGCTTTCCTTCTTCATCCTTTGGTGCTTGATCTGGAGGAAGATAGTAGTTGTCCAATGATATCTTGATGGTTTTCTTGCCCAGGACCTGTAATTGGATTGACAGCTTATGGGCGAATGTGGTCTTGCCTGATGAGGAAGGCCCGGCGACTAGCACTGCTTTTACACTGCTATGTAGGTGTATCTGGTCTGCAATGCTTGCGATTTTCTTCTGTTGCAATGCTTCAGCAAGTCGAATGAAGGACTCAACGGTGTTCTGGTTGCCCATCTGATTCAGCTGGCCCAACGACTGAACATTGAGAATGGAGCCCCAAGCCTTATACTCCCGATAGATGGAGAAAAGCAGTGGATTGTCAACGAAGGGGTCAAGTCCAATGACATTGTGTGAACGTGGATAGCGGAGAAGCATCCCCCGTTCCTGATATGGCTTGAGCTCCCACACCCGCATCAGGCCTGTCTTGCTGAGCAAGGGTTCGTAGGAGATGTCCATATAGCCCTGCAACCGATAGAGATTTACCTTGGGGTCATTTCGAGTGGAGAGTAGGGCAGCAGTCTGTTCATGGTGGTTGTTCTCAAAGTAGGAGAGTGCTTTCTCATAGGGTAGCAAGACCTCCTCGATTGGAAGGTTCTGCTCAACCAGAGTCTGCATGGCCTTCTCGATTGCTTTGATATCGGCATTGTTCAGGGTGAGGTCATCATCAAAACTGAAATAATATCCATCACCAAGTGAATGCCCTATGACCAGTCTCCGGTTGGGGTAGAGCATGGAGACAGCAGCACAGAGAAGGTAGCAGAGGGAGTGTCGGTACATCCTTTTGCCCATGTCTCCAAAAAGTCGTACCGGTTCAAGGCTGCAATCTGCGACCAATGCCCTCGAACAGGAGTGGAGCTCGTGGTTCACCAAGGCTCCTATATATGGGTTTTCTCTATAGGCTTGTTCTTTGCAGGATTCTACCACCTTTGCCTCAACCAAGGCCTCTTCTACGGTGGCTCCAGTGGGGAGTACTAAATGTTGTTGTTTGATGGTTACGGTAATACTCTTCATGTTGCCATCATACAAGGAGGCTTCTTGCTAAACAAGAGTAAAGCGTTTTTGTCGGGTATGTGCTATACTGCTGTTTTAGTCCAGGGTCATGATTCTGGATTGACAGCCGACTGGGAGGTAGGTACCTTTTGTACATGAGGAAAAAGCTTCATCTGGCGTTTCCCTATCGCCAACGTTTCATACTACATATAGATTTGGAATCAGAAACATATACGAGCATACCGATGGAAGAGGAAGAAGCCAAGAGCTACCTCGGAGGGAGGTTGCTTGGCCTGATGCTTTGGGATCGTTTTGCTGAATATGACCAGATGGGGGAGGAGTGCTATGAGCGGGGTAATCCGGTCATCTTTTCCCCTGGTGCTGTAGTTGATACACCGCTGAGCTACTGCAACTCCTTCACGGTAGTAACCAAGAGTCCTGTCACTGGCTCTCTGTCAGTATCCAGTGCAACATCCTCGCTCGCTGGAGCCATTGTTGGCTGTGGGTATGCTGCATTGGTGATAACCGGTCGTAGCAGAAAGTTGTGCAGCTTTTCCATTGCAGATGGGGAAGTGGTCTTTAGCGATGCTGAGATGTATCATAACCTCACCACAATCGAAGTAGCAAAGAAAGTAGGGAAAGAGCACATGGTTGTAATAGGCCCTGCAGGGGAACACTTCGTACCCTTTGCATCCCTTTATGCAAACAACCAGAACATAACCCAAGGCGGGGTGGGGTGTGTCTGTGGGATGAAGAACATCAAGTTTTTTACGTTGTCTCCCCATAGTCATGGAAGGGAAGCCTATGATTCACATAGATTGGGTCTCCTGAACCAATCCTATCTGAAGGACCTTGGAAAGACCAGAATGGGAAAGACGATAGCCCAGGAGGGGTCAATCGCGTTGCTTTCTAAAGCAAACCATCATGGATGGGCTGCGATTGATACGTATTCAATGCGCGTTGATGGAAGGCTTTGGGGGCTATGTACCCGTAGTGTACCGAAAGGGATTCCACTCGACGATCCCTCGTTTCCTATATGTCAGGACCATGCCCCACTGGATCTGGAAAGTGCAATGGCATTGGGTTCGAATCTGGAACTCTTTGACAGCAGAAGTGTACAACAGGTAGCCCACCGATGTCTGGAAAATGGTCTGGAAGTAGTGAGTACGGGTGCAGTGCTTGCATGGGCAAGAGCATGCCGAAGGGAGGGGAAGCTTAGTTTCCTTCCCGACCTGCAACGTTCGACAGCGGTACTCTATCTCCGGCTACTAGATGCAATGGCCTACAGAAGAGGGTCTGGAGAGCAATTGGGCATAGGGCTCAGAGCCTTGGTGGCGCAATATGGGGGAGCAGAGCATGCTTTCATGGTTGATGGATTACCCTTGCCTCCCTATGACTATCGCGCACTCCCGGTGCAAGCTCTGCTTGTATCCATTGGAAGAAGAAGTGTGGTGCTAGGGGAGCTTTTATGGGGAAATCACTACCACAGGGGAAGTGAGCGCCGTCTTGTCTCCTGGGCTCTATATGTACAGAAGCTCACCTATGCCTGTGAAAGCGCAGGCTTGTGTCCCCTGGTTACGCTTCCTGGTTTCAATCATCGACTCTTCCACTTCCCACATTTCTCATTTGCAAGAAAGAATTTCTCGAGATTGGCTTTATTGGTTTCACTGGGGGAGGGATATGAGATCAACGCACATACCGTGCGCTCCTATGGAGACAAGGCTCTGCATCTGCAAGCAACCATTGATGACAGACTTCTGCATCGCGAGGGTCGCTATGGATCGCTCCCTGACCAGCTCTTGGTCAATGGGAAGAGTAATTTTCGTTCAGCCCAGGTAGTTCCCTTGGCTCGGTTGCTTGATGCTTACTGGTCAGCACTTGGGAGAAAATAATACTGAAGACCGGCAATTGGTTGGTCTCCAGTGAGAGAGCGTATACTGATACCCGTTTCATCCATTAGTGCATAGGTAGGACCAAGGGGTGTCCTTGGGTAGGTTGTTGACCCAGGGTTCACCCAGATGACACCATCCTCTCCCCTCTGGAGTTTTGGCGCATGGGTATGACCACTGATAAAAATGTCCCCTGCTTTCAGATTCTGACCAAAAGGGGAGTGAATTCTATCCCCGTGGGTCATGAATATGGTTCGTCCCTGCCAGTCGATGCGTCTCTTCTGGGGAGGTAGGGGTATTCCTGCATTGCTGAAGTCATAGCTGTTGTCACAGTTCCCTCTTACCAGAGATAGATGTGGGATATTCCTGAGTAGTAACTGGAAATGTGCGTGGCCTGAGGGACAGAGATCACCGGCGACCAAGATTGATTCTGCATGGTGTTCATGTGCTCGTTGATCAAGAAGTGAGAGGGCATCAATCGAACCATGTATATCGCTGGCAAGCAAGAGAGTTTTGGGCATGAAATCTCCTGATTTTTCTTTGCTAAAGACAAATGCTTCTTGTGATGTATGAATAATACTGGTAGTATAATACGAGAATTATATAAAAAAATATATAGGGAAGGAGGCTCAAATGGCTACCATCCGAGAGCTGTCTTGCAGCGATGGGAAACGCGTAATGTATCGCGTATGGGTTCCAGAGGGGTCACAGGTTGAGGCTGTTCTTCTCATTCTGCATGGTATGGCTGAGCATAGCCTCCGATATGATGCATTCGCCACATTTCTCAATTCCAAGGGAATTGCCGTCTATGCTCCTGATCATCGTGGTCATGGAGAGACTGTGAAAAATGATGGGGAAACCCTTGGTTGGTTTGCCCAGCGGGATGGTTGGCAACGAGTGGTGCAAGATGTCTATGAATTGACGAATGTTATCCTCGCCGAATATCCCAGTCACAGTCTTTTCTTGCTTGGCCATAGCATGGGCTCTTTCCTCGCAAGAAGTCTCATGGTGAAATACTCTGACCTTTTTGATGGTGTCATCCTTATGGGTACCGGTGCTTCCCAAGGATTGCTTGGAAAAATTGGCAAGATGATTGCCCGCAGTCACATCAATAAACATGGTTCAAAGCATCCCGATACACAACTGGATAAGATGAGCTTTGGCGCATACAACAAGAAGATACCGGATGCAAAGACGTCATTCGATTGGCTGAGTAGGGATGCTGAACAAGTAGCGAAGTATATCGAGGATCCTTTGTGTGGATTTGTCTGCACCTCGGGGTTCTTTGCGGACTTGTTGGATGGGGTGGAGCTTGCCAATGATGTTGAGAAAGCAAAGAAGCTCCCCTCGGATCTCTCTCTCTTGATCATCAGTGGGAGTGAGGATCCTGTAGGAGGGTTCTCCAAGGGCGTTCGCAAGGTATACGAGTTCTACCGTAATTGTAGCATCTCTGACATCACCCTGAATTTGGTTGAGGGTGCACGGCATGAATTATTGCAGGAAACCAATAGGGAGCAGACGGCACAATACCTCTATTCCTGGATGAAGCAGAGGCTGTAATCATGTCCTATAAAAGTATCGTTCAGCAGAATCTTAAGCGGCTGAGTACCTTTTTCTCAGCCGTGTTTAGGCAGGCTATGAAAGATAATTTTCTCAACTCTGCTTCGGGGTTGGTCTACTCCACGCTTTTGGCCATTGTACCTGCTGCAACCTTCCTCTTCACCTTCTTCAATGCTTTTGGTGTTATGGAACCGTTGGTGAGTTTTCTCTCCCAGTGGTTCACGGAATTGGCAGGAGAGGAGGCAGGTGGTCAGTTGATGATTCTCCTGACCCAGTACACCCGTAATGCAACCAGTTTGGGAGTTGTTGGTCTCATATCCTTCCTGATCACCATGGTTCTCTTGATCAACAAGGTATGGATTGTAATCAACCGGATATACCGTTCAAGCAGAAGTCGGAACGCCCTGAAACGATTTGCAGGCTATATTTCATTCTTGATCGTAGCAACCTTGTTGCTTGCAGCATATGTAAGTGCTCAATCCATTCTCACTTCCTGGTACCTCAATTTGATAGGGGTGACCCTGGGTAGGTGGTCTGTTGCAGTCGAAGCCATTGCCCCGAGTTTTATCGTGGCCTTGGTTATTTTCCTGCTTATATACCTTGTTCCCAATACAAGGGTCCGTTTCGATTCAGCAATTCTTGGAAGCATTGCAGGGTTGTTGGTGATCAATATTTTCAGCAAGCTGACTTCACTGTTGACATCAATGGCGAGCAGGTTCTCAGTCATCTATGGCTCTTTTGCAGCCATCTTCCTGTTCTTGTTCTTCTGTTATGTTTTTTGGGCAACAGTCTTCTTCAGTGTTGAGCTTGCATATGTGCATCAGTTCAGGCCAGATGTTTCCAGTTTCCGTGGGCTGCCACAAAGCCCAGCACTGCAGTTATCTGAAGGAACCAACATCATGATGCTTATTGGAAGCAATTTTCGAGAAGGGAAGGGTGCTACCTCCACCAAGGAGTTGCTTGACCGCCTCGCAATCCCATACAATCGATTGCAGGGATTCCTTGGACTCCTGACTCAACTAGAGTTCATCACCCCCACCAACAGCAGCCAAACCAGCTATATCCCCAAGCAACCGCTTGATACCCTTCGTCTCCAGGACCTGGTAAAGGGGCTGTATGGTATGGAAACCATCGATGAGGTTGAGCACGATACTGCCGGTGAGGCGGTTGCTGAGCAGGTCCAGGATAGGGGTGTGGCTGCGTTGGGGAATCTTACGATTGAACAACTGCTGCAAAGAATCTAGAGAGTGCTTGCCTCTCTCCAGCAACAAAGGATACTCTATATGAGGAGGCTCCTATGAACCTAGATGCTACTACCCAGCCCATGATCGATCCCCTTATCTGGCACACTTTCCCAGATGAAAGAGATGGTATCATGCCTGATGAAATATGGAAGTGCGGTCCCTTGGTCTGCACCTTACTCAAGAATCCCGCATGCAGGAATGGTGAGCAACTTGTTTCCATACCTTACTCGATGATAGTGAAGAGAGATGGAGCTGTTATCTTGGCTGTTTCTCTTGAAAAGGAAGACCTCAGAGCGCTCTCCTATACGATGGGAATATCCCTAAGAGAGTTGCAGGACGAGTACCAGACCAAAGGAAATTTCTCGGAGCTCAGGGGCTTTGTGTACTCTGATAGCACCCGTGAGGACCAAGGAATCTATGATGGGGATATGGACCTGCAAAGCATCAGGATCTTCTTCCTTGAAACAGTCTGTGACACTTTCGATATACTCTCTGAACCAGTGCAGATTACAACGTAAATACAAAGCTTCCTGTCACATTCAGCTTGGTGTTGATCTTGGAGGAATCCTTTCGGTAGGGAAACAGAATACCGGTGCTTCCTTCCTGAAGTTCCTTGGGAAGATGCAACAATGAGTACTCTTCAGTTGCCACCAGGGTTGTATATCCCTCTCTGGCTTCAAGGCTATAACGGGCATGGATCAGTATTCCTTCCAGCTCGATTGTTACGATATCACCCAAGGAATATCCCGCGTCCTGAAGCATCCCTCGATTAACAGAGAGCTTAAACAGTTGCTCAGCTGGGGACTCAGTAATGGACAGTGGCACTGCATCAGGCTTTCTTGCCGTGGCACAGGAGGTGAACAACAACAAGGCGGTTGCAAGTATCGCGTATACGGTAATTCTTTTCATAATCAGTTCTCCTCGAGTAGGGTAAATGTGCTCTTATGATAATCCACTAATCCTTCACTGCGCATCTTTGAGAGTTCACTGGACATCGCACTTCTCTCCACACAGAGATAGTCTGCAAGATGTTGCCGGTCAAAAGGAATGGTGAATGTCTTCTTGTTTCCCTGCCGCTTCGATTCAGCAGAGAGGTAGGAGAGTAGTTTCTCCCGCGTATTACGCTTTGTGATGTGATTAATTTTTTTCATCAATTCCAGGTTTTTGTGACTGAGTAATCTCACTAGGTTTTCGATCAACATATGATGATACACACAGTTCATACTGCAGGTGGTTACAATTTTATTGATGTTCAGGAATAGGATGGTGGTGGGCTGGGATGTGATGGCAGCAACTTCACTGGGGGACTGGGTAAAGGCAACAGTCTCTGCAAAGGTATCACCCACCCCAATATTGGTCACAACTGTTCTGTTCCCCCAGAAATCGTGACGGACGATATTCACTGATCCCTGGAGTACGATTCCCATTTCATCGGTGAAATCCCCTTCATCAATGATGGTGTAGTCCTTGGGGAAATTGCTGGTCCTACTCTTCAGGCAACCGAGCAATTGGGGCAGCTCCTGTGCTCCTATCTGCTTGAAAAGATGAGAATGGTGTACTATCTCGTAGATATTCATAAACCACCTTATATTTTGTTGTAAATCCAACATATCTATAGATGAGCACATGGTATCATAACCCATATAACAAGACAATGGAGTCAATATGATCAGACAGATGATAACTATAGATGAAGAGCTGTGTAATGGGTGTGGGTTATGCGTGAGTGCATGCCAAGAGGGCGCAATTGGTCTGGTAAACGGTAAAGCGGTCCTGCTTAGGGAAGATTACTGTGACGGGTTGGGCAATTGCCTGCCTGTCTGCCCAACTGGAGCAATCACCTTTGAAGAGCGAGAGGCTCCTGCATTTGACCATGAGGCGGTAGAAAAGTTCATGGAAGCGGATAAGCCGGTATTCAGTTGCCCTGGAAGCCAGCTCAAGGTGATGAAAAGGGAAGAAAAGAGAGAACCTGTCTCACAGAATACGAATGCTGTACCCCTACAGAGCCAGCTCCGTCAATGGCCGGTACAGATCAAGCTGGCTGCCCCGAATGCTACGTTCTTCAACAATGCTGACCTGCTTATTGCAGCCGATTGTGCAGCCTACGCCTATGGTGATTTCCACAACACGTTCATCAAGAACAGGGTCACACTTATTGGCTGCCCCAAGCTCGATGCAGGGGACTATGCAGAGAAACTTACCGAGATCTTCCAGCATCATGAGATCAGGAGCGTTACTGTTGCGAGAATGGAAGTTCCCTGCTGTGGGGGGCTTGATGGAGCAGTGAAACGTGCTATTGCAGCCAGCGGGAAGATTATCCCCCTTGCCGTGGTAACGCTCTCCACGGAAGGGGAAATTCTCCGCTAGAAGATCCAGGAAGCTCCGAGGGTCAAGGAAGCTCTCGAGGTTGGTCCATCCCAGCTGAAGAGGTCCTCGGTTTCCCCAAAGGGAGCACTGAGGAAGCCTAGGAGACTGAAGCCTTCAAGTACCGACCAATTAGCGCCGAGTGTTGTATTGAAGGAAAGGTCCAACGGGCTGATGATTGTCCTCAGGGACCAAGAGAGGCTGGAAGAAGGGGTATATACCACCTCAGGGTAGAGCAAGAGTGGACAGTCTGCATCACTTTGGCTCTCTAGTTTCCAATTCCCTGCAGGACGAGTCAGGAACTCCAGTCGGAGGGATAGGTTCTTATCATCCTCCAGATACTGGATGTGGAACAATCCACCGGTAATTACCCAGGAATCCAGTGTTTTTCCGCCGATATCTCCACTCTGTGGAATGGCAAGGGAAGAGGAGAGGTACCAATCCGGTCCTATATTACCCTGTAAACTTATATAGGGTTTATGCAGGCGCTCACTCTCATAACTGGTGAGATAGCCTGCCTCCACCTTGGTCTCCTGAACGGTAGTGTAGAGGCGAGCCCCTCCTCCCATATGTTCAATCTGCATATCCGGAGAGGGAAGTACTACAGCTTCAGCAAAACTGAAGAACCCCAGAGGATAGTTCAGGCTTACCAGGAGCCCTGTCTCACTGCGAAGCTCTGATTGGGTCAAGGTCACTGAAGTGTCATTACTCCCATAGAGCACATCCCCAGCATTGAATAGCATTCCATCCCCCCATGAGAGGCGGGTTTTTCCAGCCGTCAGGCGGACTGAAGGGAAGCGAGCCTTGAAGTAAGCCTTGTGAAGGATTTCTTCATATATATCAGAGGCAGAAGCAGTGCTGAAAAGCATTGGATTTGGGGTTTTCAAGACTACTTCCCCGCGTACATTGCCACTCCTTTCTGAGCTGATCGAGAGACTGAGGGATGGAGCCATTGTCTCATTCCACTGGCTAGTGTTTGGCGTGTAGCTGATTGCGCTGAGTAATTGCATCTCCACTACTGGGTTTTCTGCTGCGCTCAAGGCCATTCCAATACATAGGAAAAGTGATAGAAACAGAGACTTTCTTACCATGTCAGATTCTCCAAGGTGAATAGGTTTCTATCGAGTGCGATGTCTACTTCCAAGGTGTCGAGGGTCATCCATGTTGCACTGTTACTCTTCATCGCATCCTCGATACGGGTCTCTTTTGGTAGGGTTCTTCCATCTACCACCAGGGTATCGAGCACCGCCATCTCCTTGAGCAGGCGACCGTGGCTGGTGGAATATTCACCTTTCCACGTCAGGAAGGTCTCTTTATCCACCCAGATTTTCTGGACAGGGTAGGCAACCTGCCTTGTTTTTGCCGTAAGGGTCAGGATATGGCAATCCCTTCCATTGAGGGTCTCACTGCCATCGAGTGTCACGGTATAGTCATCAAGGGTAGTTTTCTCTTCCGTCATATCCTCATAGGAGAGATCGCTGCCAAGTACTGACTGCCTGAGTGCTGCTCCTTGCAGCCTGATCAACTCTTCGGCATCAGGGTAGAAAAGATAGAGGCTTCCCTTGGTCCTGAGTATCTTCTGCCCCCGTTCAGCGATGCTGGTGAATTCAATAAGGGAATCGGTAGTTCCTCGGGCCCAGGCCTTGAAGGTGCTCTCCTTTGTTCCAAACCGGTCAGTCGTTTTGATTGATCCAGTGGAGTAGGAGGTTTCAAAGGTGGCCTGTGCGTCCATCTCCCTGACAATCTCCTCGGCGGTGATTGCAAACAGGGAAACAGGAAGGAAGAGTATGGTGAGTCCTAGCAGGACCATAATAATGCGTTTAGACATAGCGTAGTGCCTCCACAATTTCTATTTTTGAAGCTTTCCTGGATGGAATGAGCGTAGAGAGCGATGAGATAAGGATTGCGTAGATCCATACAAAGAGAGCGGTGAACCAGTTGAGCTGTGGGAAAAGAATGGAGGATATCTCCATATCGACACCACTCATTGCCTCTGTGAAATTGATTCCAGTCTTACTAAGTATGAAGACGATCAAGACTCCAACGAGTGTACCGAGAGTGGACCCAGCAATACTGATGAAGGTACCTTCCAAGAGGAAAAGTCTGGTGAGCTCCTTCCCCTGCATTCCCAGGGCACCCAAGGTTCCAATCTCACGAACTCTCTCATAGATAACCATCATCGTGGTATTGATGATGACTGTACTTCCCAGAACAAAGAAAATGGCTCCCATCACGTAGTAGATGAACTTAGCAATGGAAAGGAATGTATACATCATATTCAGATCCTTCCATGCCCGTGTTTCAGTCTTAAGGGAAAGCTGTTCCTGAAGGGCCGTTTCCACTGCATTGGCTACATCTCTTTCTTTGTATCCATCCTCGGTGAGAAGCAGTATTTCCTGGGTATGGCCATCCATCCTCAGGAGGTATTGGGCTCGATCAAGGGGGACATACACTGTCTTTGCACTCAGTCCTCCCACTGGGAAGGCTGCAATACCGACAATGGTGAATGTCATGGCATTGGAACCCCTCAGTGCAGTGGATGTGAGCATGGTAACCTTGTCCCCCAGTGAGAGACCAAGGTCATGGGCAAGGAATTTGCCCATCAACAGCTCGTTGGCTCCGGATTCAGGGATTCTCCCTTCATCCACGATGGCAGGGAAGTCAATGAAGGCCTGCTCCGTGTTGAAATCAACACCGACTCCCATGGCACCATTGTTTTTCTCATCAATGTACAGATTGGCCGGAAAGTTGATCCGCGGGGTAGCTGCTTCTACTCCCTCGACAGCAGACGCTACAGAGATCACCTTCTCGGTATCCAAGCTTAGATGCAAAGGGTTATATCGTTCATACTTCTCAAAGTCTGCATGTCTGATCCTCACCTCACCGGTGTAGTAGCTGGTAAGATTGGTCGCCATATCTGTTTCCATAGTCTCAAGCAAGGCTAGTAGTGCCATGATTGCCATTGCTGAAACAGCTATTGCTACAGCAGAGAGAATGGAGCGACGGAGATTCCTGAACACATTGCGAAAAGCTACAGCTGGTAATTTTATCGTCATCGTCTTCTCCTATTGATGGTGCAAGCACGTGGGGATGTCGAGTTTCAGAGCTCTTCTTATGGGAAAAACTGCTACAAGCATGGAAAGGAGTATACCAGCAGAGAATGCCTTGAGTATGGTGGTAAAGTTCCAAGCTCCTCGCATGATACTCGAAATCCTGAACCCAATATCCATATCCCTGAACATGAAGCCAAAGTCCAATCCTGTGTTTACCAGATAGATATTCACCAGGCTTCCCAATGCTATACCCGCGACTGACCCTATGAGTCCGATACCTCCGGCCTCAAAGAGAAAGGAGAGAAGGATGTCACGGTCTTTCATCCCTAGTGCACGCATCATGCCAAGCTCTCTCATTCTTTCATACATTGCCATCAACATGGTGTTGGAAACTCCAACAGCTGCGATAATGAAGACAAGGAAGAGAATCATCCCTGTTCCCCCTTGTTTGGCTTCCACCAGTGCAAGGTAGTCTCGAGCAAGATCTTCCCAGGTGAAGACACTGAACCCTTCAGGGAGTTTTGCTTGCAAGGTGGCTTTGGCTTGTTCAAGGTTGGTTTTCTCAGGGAGGACGATATCGATACTTGTCACCGAGTTTTCCATTCCAAGGTAGGTACCAGCTGCATCAATATCCATCATGATGAGTGTTCGGTTCACATTGGGGTTGGGGCAGTTCACGATACCGACAATTTGCATGTCGAAGGCCTCATAGAAGCCTCCCTTGCCTCTGGTGAGGAACGTAACCCAGTAGCCGACCTCTGCCCCTATGTCCTCAGCAAACCAGCTGCCCAATACCACTCCGTCCATCTCCCCCGGTTCAAGGTGTCGTCCTTCCACCAAGGTATCTTCGAAACGATAGACCTCAAAATCTTGTTTGGGATCGATGGCCGTCACTCTTACACTCATATTGCCGTCTTCACCAAAATCATCACTATAGAGAATCATATCAGCGGCGAAGGTGGTTCTCACGGTCGCCACCCCTTGTTCTTCCTCTACCAATGGAATGATGGATTCTGGATTCTCTATGCTGGCCTCTAGGGGAAGGAATGCACGGTCTTCCCAGTATCCATCAGCATAGATACGAAGAGAGGCTGTCTCATACCAACGGAGGTTGCGCATCGATTCCAGCGTAGCACCCCCGAGAATGGAATCAACGATGATGTACATCATCAACCCAACTGCGATGGCCACAGATGTGATGATCGTACGCCGCTTGTAACGGCTGAGATTCTTCACTGCCAGTTGCAGGATAAATTTCATCACTATCTCCTTTCGTCACTAACGATAGCACCGTCATGCAGTTGCACAAGGCGGGAGGCGTAATCCATGACCATCTGGTCGTGTGTGGAGAAGATGAACGTGGTACGATACTTCTCATTCATGCGTTTCATCAGCTTGAGAATCTCTTCCCCAGTCTTGGAATCCAGATTGGCAGTCGGTTCATCAGCGAGGATGATCTGTGGGTTCTTTACGAGCGCTCGGGCGATGGCTATTCTCTGCTGTTGCCCACCGCTGAGCTTTGCAGGGCGTCGATCCTCCATCCCTTCCAGGCCAACTTCCTTTAGTACTTCATAGGTGCGTCTCTTGACCTCACTCTCACTGACATCAAGCAGGGAGAGTACAAAGCTGACATTTTCATAGGCGGAGAGGACTGGGATCAAGTTATAGGTCTGGAAAATAAAACCAAGATTATTTCTCCTGAATGCTGTTTTCTCAACCTTGTCCATGGTACTGATTGCAGCATCATTGATGAAGATTTCTCCCTCATCCAATCCATCTATACAACCAATAAGATTGAGCAACGTGGTCTTTCCTGATCCTGAGGGTCCGGCAATGGAGAGAAACTCGCCTGCTTCAATATCCAGGGAGACTTTTTTCAATGCCTTGACTACCGTTTCACCTGTCTTGTAGTTTCTCGATACTTTTTCAATTCTGATCATGCTCATCTTCTGTTACTTCCTTCTCAGTGTTTCGTTTTGCCTGTTCTACTTTCTGCATTGCCGCTGTTCCCATAACCGCACCAAAGTCCATATGATCCAGGATTGAGGCCGGCATCAACATCATTGAGTTGTTCTGTCTTATACCCTCATACACCATATTCATCGACCTGAGTTGCAGTGCAATCGGGTCATTGGCGTATTCAGCTGAAGCCTCAGTGAATTTCTTTGCAATCTCCACCTCTGCGGCACCCAGTATGATTCTCGACTCTTTCTCACGCTCAGCCTGCGCTTGCTTGCTTAGCGCATCCTCCAATTCCTTTGGGATAATGATATCGGTAATCTCTATTGAGAGAATGGTAACACCCCATGGATTGGTCTTGGCATCAAGGGCTTGCTGTATCTCCCGTCCGAGCTCTTCACGTTCGCTGAGTAGACTTCTCAGGTAGTGCTTGCCGATGGAATCGCGGAGTGCTGTCTGAGCCGATAGGATGACCGCCTCAGTGTAATCCTCAACTTCCAGAATGGCCTTCTTTGCATCCCAGATCATCCAGAATGCCAAGGCATCCACATGGACAGGAACAGTATCCTTGGTAAGTGTTTTCTCGGCACTGAAGTCAGTTGCCCTGATACGGGTATCGATGAACTCAGCAGCTCGGTCGATCAAGGGGATAAGGAAAAATAGCCCAGGTCCCCTGACTGTCTGGAACTTTCCCAACCTTAGTATGATGACCTTGTCCCAGTGATAGACCAACTGGAAAGAGGATGAGATGAGAAGCCCGAGCGAGGAAAGGGCAGTGATCGGATAGAGATACAATGAAAGTTCTCCGATTACCCAGACCCACAGGATCAGAATGATCGCCATCACCAATGTCCACAGGGGGAAGAGGGCGATGACAATAGCTGCTATAAATGTCGCGGTACTCACCAAGACAAGCGCCTCATGTGGCATGGAAGGGTAGAGCAAGAGTTGAAGGATAGCCCCTCCAGCGAGAAAGAGTGCCAACACCAAGAAGGAAAGTGCTCCGTAGTTAAAGTCCTTCTTCAAAACGAAACCCTTCATGTTCTTGATTCGTTCAATTTTTTTCTTGTACAGGTTCATGATTATTCCCCTTGTGTATGTACTTCATTTCCCATGTCTTTGATGGCGGCGATCAACTCGCTTGGCTGGAATCCATAGGAAAAAGCTTTTGTGATATATTCCTTGGTGATCTGGGAAAGGATACGTTCCCGTTCGATCCCATCAATACTGACTTCCTTATCACTGATGAAGGTTCCTGAACCTTGTTGGGTCACCACGATATTTCTGATTTCCATCTCTGCGTATGCTCTGGCAACCGTGTTCGGGTTGACGCTTAAATCCACCGCCAGTGCTCGAACGGTAGGGAGTTGGGATCCCTTTCCCAGTCTGCCATCGGCAATGGCCATCTCCACCTGGAAGATGATCTGCTTATAGAAAGGCACACCACTCTTTACATCCAGACTGAATTCCAATTTTGGCTCGATCTTGGCCACCATTGCTCTCCTCATTTCTTGTACTATTGTACTGGTGTATTAGTACAATGTCAACAAAATCATGAGTCTGTTCAAAAACAAAAGAGCTGCCTCCCGTAGGAAGCAGCTTACATGCTTATTAACTTATTTTATTGCTTATGTTTGATAAAGGTATTGTCTTGCAGTTCCTGCCGCGCAAGACGTAGCTCTTCAGGCGTATTCATGACAATGGGACCTGCCCAAGCAATAGGTTCCTTCAACGGTTTTGCCGCATAGAGAAAGAAGCGAACACCTGCTTCCCCAGATGAGAGTGAGAGGGTATCCCCTTCTCCAAAGAGTACAGCCCTATGGAAAGGTACTTCCTTTCCATCTGTGAGCAGGGATCCCTCCACTATATAGAGGAAAAGCGTGTTTTCAGAGGGAACTTCCAAACTCCAGGATTGATTTGCTTCCAGCTTGACATCGAGGTAGGTGGTTTTTACATAATCACCTTCTTCCGGCCCCTTGGTCCCATTATAGGAGCCACTGATAACCCTGACCTCACTCCCAGTCTCCTTGACAACAGGGATTTGTGCTTTCCTGATATCCCGATACGCAGGATCGGTCATCTTGTCTTTCTTGGGCAGGTTGATCCAGAGCTGACATCCAAGCATACGATCACTGGGCTGCGGCATTTCCTGGTGGATGATGCCACTACCCCCGGTCATCCACTGGCAGCATCCCTCGTTTATGGAGCCACTGTTTCCCAGGCTATCCCCATGCTCAATCTCACCTTCAATGAGGTAGGTTACCGTCTCTATCCCCCGATGGGGATGCCAAGGGAATCCTTTGATGTAGTCTTCACTATCCTTTGAATCGAATGCATCAAGCAAAAGAAATGGGTCAAAATCCTTGGTATCATTGTATCCGATAACCCTAACCAGCTTGACTCCGGCTCCGTCGTACTGTACCGCTCCGCCTGTGATGCGCTTGATTGGTCGTTTCTGCATGATCGCTCCTTCTATTGTGCTCATAGTATAACACCCACGTAGGACGTGGGTGCATACAACTTCTTTTTGTTTGTTTTACAGCTGTAAGGAAGGAGGTGAGAAGACTCTTGCTTCCAGCTCCTTGTTGAGCATGTACAGGCCACGGTTATCAGAGCCAAAGACCTCGAACTTCTGGATGTTTTCCTGAGCATTGGCTTCTTCTTCACCTTGTTCCTTGATGAACCAGTCAAGGAATTGCTGGGAGCGATAATCTTTCTGTTTTACCGCTACCTCATAGATGTTGTTGATGGAGGCTGTAACATATTCCTCGTGCTTAAGAGCCTCAACAAGAGGATCCTTGGTATTTTCGTATGATTTGCTGGGATCTGCCAGAGCGGAGAGTGTTACGGCATGTCCATTGTTCAACAAGTACTGGCGAAAGAGCATGGCGTGACTCATCTCTTCCTGTGCTTGTACCTTGAACCAGTTCTCATATCCGAATAGTCCCTTTTCAGCGTAGAAGTTTGCCATATCAAGATACAGATATGCGGAATAGAACTCCTTGTTGATTTGTTCATTCAATAATGTGGCGATTTCTTTTGATAGCATATGAATCTCCTTATTTTTACTAATACAAAGATACAACTAATATTATGTATCGACAATATGTCACTTGCCTCGCTATCTTGCACATCAGGAAAAGACGCAGTAGACTCTGTCTCCATGGAAAAGCGTATGAAAAGGCCGCTACGAGCAAATCACTATTTGCTGCTAGGCTTTCTGGCTATCATTCTGGTGGGTTCGTTGCTGTTGCGACTTCCCATCTCCCACAACGAAGGAATAAAAATTTCCTACTGGGATTCACTTTTTATATCCACCAGTGCAGTTTGTGTTACTGGACTCGTTACGGTTGATGTAGCGCTGACATTCTCTCTTTTTGGGCGCACGGTCATTGCTATACTGATCCTGCTTGGAGGCTTGGGATTTGCCTCAATGGTTATCTCCTTCAGTCTCCTCTTGGGCATGAACATCGGACTCAGTCAACGGTCTTTCATCAAGGAAGCCTACAACCTCTCTTCTGTCCAAGGCACGTTGATGGTGGTACGTGCTGTTGGTTTGGCAGCTTTGTTGGTGCAGGGCGTTGGTGTATTTATTGAATATTTCATATTTCGTTCAACGTATGGTCCTCTTGATGCCTTGGGGCACGCGGTATTCAATACCATCTCTGCATTCAATAACGCCGGTTTTGACCTCATGGGAAAGTATCAGAGTCTATCCATGTACCGTCATAGTGTTGCGATGAATCTTACGACTGCTTTACTGATTATAATCGGAGGTACCGGTTTCTTTGTAATCGCAGATATAGTGAAAAACCGCAATTGGAAGAAACTGACCATGCACTCCAAGATTGTGGTGACCATGAACAGTATTCTCCTCATCGGGGGGTTCCTGTTCTTTCTCTTTGTCGAACATCTGGAACCTCTTGCAGCATTTTTCCAGAGTGTTACTACCAGGACAGCAGGTTTTAATACCGTCGATATTGCAGGCTTGAGTCAAGCTGGACTCCTTGTTACCATTGTCTTGATGTTCATCGGAGCAAGTCCTGGATCCACTGGTGGAGGTATCAAGACCTCCACAACCTTTACGCTGTTTCTCAGCCTCGGCTCCTTGATGTTTGGCCGGCAGACAGCTGCCTTCAAGCGTAAGATTGGAGGTGAGAGTATTCTCAAGGCTTTTCAGGTCCTCTTGCTTTCCATTTTGCTCATAGGTGGTGGGAGCTTTCTGCTGTTGATTATTGAAGGATCGAAGTTCACTTTTCTAGAGGTACTGTTTGAAGCGGTTTCCGCTTTTGCTACCGTTGGACTTTCAATGGGGATCACCACCGAAATAGCTACACTATCGAAGCTCGTATTGGTGGTAGTAATGTTTGCTGGAAGAGTCGGCCCTATCACCATAGCCACCAGTTTCGCGAGGAAAGCCTCACAACTGGGCTATGTTGAAGAGCAGGTGTTTATTGGATAGGAGATAATTTGCCATGAAGAAAGAGTATGATCCAGATGCCTATGGGATTATTGGGCTGGGAAGGTTCGGCCTGTCCTTGGCCCTTGAACTAACTAAGGCAGGCAAACAGGTTATTGTCCTGGAAATTGAGGAAGAGAAGCTAAACGCAGTCAAGGATCAGTTGGAGAATATCTATCCAGTGAAATCAGTCACTGAAGAAGTATTGCATGAGTCTGGAATCTCCCACTGCCGCACTGCAATTGTCTGCATAGGAAAGGATATTGAATCAAATATTCTGGTAACGATGAGCTTGATCGAGTTGGGTATCCCCCGGGTCATTGCCAAGGCAACAAGCATGAATCATGGCAAGGTGCTTGAGCGTATTGGGGCTGAGGCTGTCTTTCCTGAGGTTGAGATGGGAGAGCGACTAGCCCGTTCCTTGGTCTCCACTGGGACACTGGACTTCCTTGAGCTTTGTGATGATTTCTCCATTGCCAATGTCACACTCTCCAGAAAATTCGCCGATCAAAGTGTGGCTGACTTGAACCTTCGTAAACGGTATCACCTGAATATTATTGTAATCATTCGAGACGAGACAGCAATCAGTGAGATCATGCCTGACCAACAGCTGTTCGAGGATGATGTATTGGTTGTTGGTGGGACCAACGATGCAATCAGGAAATTTGAACAGGCAAATGAAGCCTAGTTGATCGTCTGTTTGCCGGTTGCAAGGTCGTGAGCAAACTCCCAGTACTCCTGGGTGTTTTCCCGTACCTTGGCAAACTCCTCGTCACTGAGTGTCCTGATGAGTTTTGCAGGGGTACCGACCAGCAGTGAGCGGGGAGGGTAAACCTTGTTCTGGGAAACCAGAGCCCCTGCAGCAACGATGGACTCATCCCCAATTACTGCTCCATTGAGTACAATTGCTCCCATACCGATAAGACAGTCATCCTCAATGGTGCAGGCATGGATGATGGCACCATGTCCGATAGTGCATCTTTCTCCCACAATAAGCGGGAAGCCCTTGTCTACATGTGCAACTACGTTGTCCTGAAGGTTCGATTTGCTTCCAATATGAATAGTATTCACATCTGCCCTGAGTGTGGCATGAAACCAGATAGAGACCCCTTCCCCCAATGTGACATTGCCGATGACATCAGCACTGGGTGCGATATAACAACCTTCTGCAATACTCGGTGACTTACCATTATATGCGTACATCATAGTCGGTTTCCTCTCTGGTTTGACTATATCCGGAATGCAATGATTCTGTACAGTCTGAAATAATTTTGCAAATGACTTGCAAAATCATCATGGGTTTACTATGTTGTAGGTACTTGATGGAGGTACTATGCGAACACGTGCATTATCGATACTACTGGCGCTCATCCTAATCCCTTTCGTTCTCTTTGCAGGGGGGAATACTGAGCAGGATTCCAAGCCTATTGTCATGGTGAGTATTCTTCCCCATGCATATTTTGTCGACCAGATCGCTGGTGACCTGGTGGAAACTGCTGTACTGGTTGGGGAGGGGCAGAATCCACATTCCTATGAACCTTCTCCTTCCCAAATGGCTCGGTTGGCAAAGGCCAGTATCTGGATTCTCAGTGGCACGGACTTTGAACATGCTCTTATCGACAAAGTCTCCAGTCTTTATCCAGATCTTGTAATCATAGATGGGACAGAAGGAATGATCCTCCGAACCTTGGAAGAGCATGACCATGAGGATGAAGAAGCAGGTGAAGATGAGGCTGTTCATGATTTGAACATTGATCGACATACCTGGCTTGGATGGGAACAGTCGAAGGTGCTAGTGAAGAACATCAGCACTGCATTGACCACCTATCTTGGATTGCCTGAAGCGGAACTAGAAGAGCGAGCTGGGCAACTTCTCTCCCAGATCGAGGGAGAATTCTCCTCGTTGGAAGCAGAACTCGCAGGGCTTTCTGGCAGTACCGTCTTTGTCTATCATCCCTCCTTTGGATACTTCCTTGACTCCTTCGGCCTTCATCAAGAGGCTGTCGAGACAGGAGGGAAGGAACCTACAGCAAAGGACTTGGCCCTCCTGATAGAGCGGGCACAAGATGATCAGGCAAAGGTGATCTTTGTACAAAAGCAATTCCCCTCCGGCAGTGCAGAGAAAGTCGCCCAGGTGGTTGGTGCACAGGTAGTTCCACTCGATCCCCTTGCCTATGATTGGTTGGGTAATATCCGCCTGATGGGCAATGCCCTGAAGGAAAGCCTATGAGTAGCGTCCCTGTTGCACTCTCATTCCATGAAGTTGCCTTCTCTTATCCCCATTTAAGAGTCCTTGAGGATGTATCCTTTCATTTTCATGCAGGGGAGTTTATCGCCTTGGTCGGCCCAAACGGTTCAGGGAAAAGTACCTTGCTGAAGTTGGTCCTTGGTCTGGAGGCTCCCCAATCTGGGAAGATCAGGTTGCTTGGTGAGAATCCAAGAAAGAGCCGAGCCCTTGTAGGCTATGTTCCCCAGCACACCAGCTATGATCCCAATTTTCCTATTTCCGTATTGGAAGTCGTAAAGATGGGGCGTGTTGATGCATCAAAGCGGGGAGGAAAAGCTGAGCAGACAGAGAAAGCACTGCAAGCACTCAAGCAGGTTGAGCTTGAGCACCTTGCCCAGAGGCCCTACAATGCCCTGAGCGGGGGCCAGAGGCGACGCGTGTTGGTTGCCCGAGCCCTTGCGGCTGAACCCACCATGTTGATTCTTGATGAGCCGGCGGCCAATCTGGACAAGGAGAGCGAACAAAGACTCTATGCAACCCTTGGGAAACTCAAGGGTTCGACAACCATCTTGATTGTTACCCACGATATGAGAGAGGTCTCCCCCTTGATCGACCGGGTGTTCTGTATCGATGCGCATAGGGATGGAAAGTTGGGTCGGACTGTCGTCCAGCATGCACTTGAGGAAGAAGCAGAAGGCACAAGGAAACGGGTACGTCACGATGTAGAGATTCCCGGAGACTTCTGCCATTTTCCAAGGGAGGATGTATGAACGATCTTCTAGGATTCTTTTCCGCACTATTCAATCCTGATTTTCCCTTTGTGAGAAATGCCTTCTTCGCAGGACTGCTCTCTTCTGTTCTTTTCGGGGTGCTAGGCTCGGTCGTTACCGTGAAACGGATAGCCGGCCTTGCCGGAGCCATCAGCCATGCAGTGCTTGGTGGTATCGGGATTGCTCTCTATCTCTCAGCCACCGGCTTGGTCCCCAATCTGAGCCCAATGGTAGGAGCCATAATCTTTGCGCTCCTTTCAGCAGCAATCATTGGGACGGTTTCTCTTCGTTCCAAGCAACGTGAGGATACGGTCATCCAAGCAATCTGGGCAATCGGGATGAGTATTGGTGTGCTGTTCATGGCAAAGACCCCTGGATACACCGATCCATCAAGCTACCTTTTTGGAAATATCCTGCTCATTGCCCCCTCTGACCTCATCCTGCTTGCTATTCTTGATGTGGTGGTCATTGTACTCGCTTGGAGATTCTATCCCCAGATTGAGGCAACTGCCTTTGACGAGGAGTTCGCCCAGGTGAGAGGAATCCCGACCCATGTGGTATTTCTCGCCATCCTCTCGATAACAGCGGTAGCCGTTGTTCTGCTGCAGACATTTGTGGGTATCGTAATGGTGATTGCCATGCTCACGCTCCCCGCAGGGACAGCAGGGTATAAGGCGAAAAATCTTGCCTCTATGATGGCCTTTGCTACGCTCTTCTCGTTCTTGTTCTCTTTTGCAGGGCTTGCTGTGGGCTGGGGATTCGATATCCCTGTGGGAGCAACCGTTGTCGTTATTGCCGGTGCATTCTACCTAGGGCGGTCGGCTGGTGACCTACTGAAAAAATGGAGGAAACACCATGACTAAGGCAAGGAAAGCCCTGCTGGAGTTGCTCAAAGAGAGCAAGGAACCTGTCAGCGCATCGATGCTGAGCGGAGATCCCTCACTTCCCTTTGACCAAGCAACCATCTATCGTAACCTGCACTACCTTGAGGAGCAGGGGTTTGCTGAATCGTTCATCCTACACTGCACTGAACATGGCACCGAACGCTACTATAGCTATCGCAGCCGTAGTGAAGGAGTCCATCACCACTGGTTCCACTGTGAGAAGTGTCATACATTCATCGATCTTGGAGGGTGTGCATACCAAGAGCAGATGAAAGATTGGGAAAAACAGTATGGATTCACCATCAGCGACCACACGTTCTTTCTCACCGGTATCTGTGCCTCTTGTAAGTCATGATCACTTCTTGAGCAGGGAGAAGAGCTGGAGTCGATTATTCACGCCCATCTTTGCATAGATGTTCTTGATGTGGGTTTTAACGGTATTTGGTGAGATATAGAGCTGCTTTGCAATCTCTTGATTACTACATCCTGCGGCCAGTAGTCGTAATACCTCTTCCTCCCTGAGTGAGAGCCCGTACTCCTTGCCCCCCTCTGCATCCACGTGGTCGGTCTGCTCCCAAGTCAAGAAATATCTACGGCTGATGAAATAGTAGAGATAAACCGAGAGTGTGGAAAAACTAAGATAGACCAGTTTGAACGGAAGATTCCTGAAAAACAGCAGATCCAGGGGAAACAGGAAGAACAGTGGTAGAAAGGTGAAGATGATTCCCTTCAACAGGCGCTCTTCCTCCCAGGTAGTCGCCTTCTTGACGAAGATGCCACTCAGGACTGCGTGGATTACCAAGAACATGCTACCTGCGAAGAAGTGGTAGGCTATAGTGTCGCTGAGGGCTTTCTGCCAGTCTCCTTTGCTCTCTGCGATGATGACCCAGAGGCTGATCAGGAAAAAAAACAGGATCAAGAATGTAAGGATACGGTTTCCCAGGTGCTTCTGGTCTTCCTGTGCCGGTAAGAGTTGAATCAGGTATCTGCTCATCATAAGCAACAATGTGGTAGTGAGCAGGACAGAGAAAATGGTTGCTCCCAGTGCAAATACCTGAAAAGCATTAGCATCCAGGTTTCCCACCGGAAGTGTCCTGGTCAGGTAGGTGACCAAGAGAGAGAGACACATTTGCAGTGAGAGAGGGACAAGGACAGTAAGGAAGGAACCGATATATGCATCACGCACACGGTAGAAGAGCAAGATACAGAGACAAGTAATGGAAACCACCAAAGCGGTGGTAAGGAAGAGCAGAATATCGGATAGGATTACCATTGGGTTCCTCCTAGGAGAATCCTACCATATACCTCTGCTCAGAACCATGCTTTCAGCCCTATCTGAAGAGAATCGTTTGCATCCCATGTGTGGTATATACTCTCTTTCGTCTCGATTGAACCATACCAGGTAGTCTTGAGGAAGCACGAGAGATTGTCCCCCAGAGCATAGGTAGCGGAGGCAAGCATCAGGTATCCGGTGCTTTCTGTTTGGTAGGTCCCAGCTATCCTGCATGTAAGTTTTTCCCGGAAGAATGTGCCCTCTGCAGCTACTATGAGTGTATTGGCATAGGCCTTTCCATCGTAGGAGGAGAGAACATCTACATCCATCGGGGAGGAGGGGAAGTGCAGTACATAGTGTCCCTGGTAGGCAACTGCCAGAAATGTGCCACTCGCGCTATGGGTATAGGAGAGTTCTGCCAGATACGCCCACTTGCTGTTGTAAAGTCCTGCTTCACTTCCCTCGGTATCCTCACTGAGGAAGAATCCCCCCTCGAGAGCAAGGGTAAAGGGTCCAAACAAGCTGCTCGATTCCAACCCAATAAGTTGGTAGCGGGTATGGATGGTATCGGCCCCTGTGATTGCAAATGTCGAAGGGTCGTAGGAAATGTTGGTATAGCCGCTTTGAGGATAATATCCATTGAAGTAGAGCAACCCAAGGTCGATGGCCCTTGCGTGGATTCGGTAGCGTGCCCCACCTCCAAATTTCTCAAGGCTCTCAGTCTCTTCTTCCTGCAACGTGACTGACGCAAACTGTGCCGGTATAAGTGACCAACGTCCAGTGTTTTCCAAGCTGGTAGGGAGAAACCCTGGTTTCAGGACGATATCCAGGGAGCTTCGATCCCAGTAGGTAGTTAGGGAGAGCATCAGTTCCCTCTGTTTCATTGCTTCCAAGTCATCAATGATACCTTTACTTAGGTCCTGGGCATTAAGCACATCCACAACATGAGAGAGCGATGCACTTCCCCAAGGATGGGTCATCCAGCCTGCAGCAAGTGTCTGATTACCCCAGTAGAGGCTGATTGCGAGGTGCTCCGCTGAAAGGATGTTTGTCATTGCATCATATGCTAATGTGGTTTTTGCTCTATACGCCTCATCATCATAATCGACTGAGAACCCAAGCAGTACCCCGGGGTCTACGGATTTGTCACGATAGACGCTCAAGGAGGCCTCTTGTTGCAGGTAGAAGGTTCTCTTAGGTTCCTCTTCCTCTGCAAATATATCAAAAGCAAACAAACATGCTGTGGTAGCCAACAACAGGATGGTAATAGCTAGGGTTCGTTTCATCAGAGCCTCCCTGTTTCCAGAAATCTGGTCGTAAAGTATCCCTCTGGAAGAGGAATGTCATAACGTGCTTGAAGAATCTCCAAGCGTGTTGCATGTGAACTGGAGTGGGTTCTCATAACCATGGTCGTGCTGACCGGACGACCAGAGAGCGTGTCAATTGCCTCTGTGGTCAATGTCTTTACAATCGTACTTCTGTCAGACTCATAGAACTGAACCTCTAGAGGGAGATAGGTTTCCTTGTCAACAACGGTGATGGTTTTCCCATACGCTTTCATCTCATGGGGAATCGATTCAACGGTAAAGCTGTTACTATCCTCAGAGATGAGACGGTGATCTGCTTGGCCGGTATCATACGTGGTTGAGGCCATATCGCTATAGGAGAAATCACTGCCCATGAATGAACCAGCTTCCTCAGTTCCCGCTATTTTTCTGATCCGCTTAAGGGAGGGGAGAAAAATCCACTGCTCCGTAGTCCCCTCTGTGCCTTCAATGGAGAGAAAGCGGGTATTGCGTACACTCTCCGGGGAGAGAAATACCGTCAACGTGGAGGTCTTTCCCTCTTTTGTTGCGCTGAGTGTTTGCAGTCGTCTTTCCCTGGTACTTCCCGAGGTATCGATCAAGGTGAGTCTGATATCGAGTGCCGAAGTTGTTGAGCTTTGTCTTTCAAGTACCTGTTCCATGATCTGGTCAGCAGTTGGTGAGCTGAAGATCAGGTGAGAACATCCGAGGCAGAGTATAGAGAACAGTGTAATGAATCGTTTCATGATTTCCTCCTGGAAGTGTTGAATAGGTTGGGGAGATGGACTTGGAGTGCCACCAGGAGCAAAAGTGCAGCTGCACTTGCTGCAATCATGGCGATGCAGAAGAGCAGACCAAGGTTTGCAATTGGAAGGAAGCGACTGAAGAGGAGTCCGCTAAATCCCACTGCAACTGATGCAGCATTTGCCAGGATTGCTTTTCCGGTGGTCATCATGATCTCATCAAGGGAGTGCTTGTTGCGCATGAGCGCTGAGAGTAAGTGAATGGCATAATCCACCCCGATACCAATTGCCAATGCTGCAATGAGGCTGGTCACGATATCCAGTTTGATGGAGAAAAGCGCCATAGCCAGAAACACTGAGGAGAGTGCAAAGAGGCAGGGAAGGAGGGCAAGTGTTGCAAGTTTTGCAGAGCGGAGTGTGATAAGTACCAGTATCCATACAGCAATGAGTGAGCTGAAGAGACTGATGATCTGGCTCTTGGTGACCAAGTCAGTCAGGGCAAGGCTTACTGCCTCTCCTCCTCCGATCTCAACATTCCATGTTGATGGGAAGAGGGTGGGAATCATGGTTGTGATCAAGCGGAGTGTTTCAGTGTGTGACTCCTTGAGCAGGATGGTGAAAAGCGTTGAATCTGGTTCCAATGGATCATCGATAAAACTATCCAAGGATGAACTGTACAACAAGAGGTATTGGGCGATGAGATGACTCAGCTCCTCCTCTGTGGACAGACCATAGGTAGCTGGGTCGTTGGGGATTTCATAGGAGCCCTTACCTCCGCTTTCCGTCAAGGTGCCCTCAACCGGTTCCCCCTCAGGCTCCTCTAGAGGAATTGGATTGGAGAAGAAGTCAAAAGCAGGCTCATCTGACACGGTTTCCACGACACCTCCCTCAGCAGGTCCCAGTAACTGATTCATGCGTTTAATGAACGGCAGAATGGACTGAACACCACCCACCGTGGGTTCCTCTTCGATAACCTGGATTGCATGTTCAAGTGTCTTCAATACCGTTGGGCTGAGCGTGGCCGTACCTTTTGGAGGAGTGATCATGACCGAAAGGGAGAAGGATCCCTGCATTGCCTGGTTGTATCGGTTGTTCATGGTCACAAGGTTTGAAGAAGGCCTGAAGAAGGCAAGCATGTTTGTACCTTCCTGCAATGACAGGTAGGAGAGAGGAAGGACAACGATGATCATAAGCAAGAAGAGGGTAATGGTCAGCTTGCCCCACTTGTTGGATACCCTCATCGCAAATCGCACAAGGAATACGCTATGAGGTTTGCTGACCTTCTGTGGTCTTGGAACCCTCACTTGATATACGACCCTGATGAGGGCAGGGAGCAGGATCAATGAACTGCCGGCACAGGCAACCACTCCGATGAAACTGAGCAAACCGAAAGTCCTGAAAGGCCCGAGAGGGCTGGAAAGTTGGGCAAGGAATGCGAACGCTGTCGTTGCCGCGGCCCCAATAATCGGATAGGTATTGGTGTACACTACGTTCTGCAGGGTCTCCTCAATATGCTTGCCATCATATTCTTGGTAGAAATGGCTGAATATATGTACGGTATAGGCACTCCCTACGATGAGCAGAAGGACTGGAACGAGCATCGTTGCCATGGTTACCGTGATTCCCGTCCATGCCATGATTCCCAGGGTCAGGGAGCTGCTGAATACAAGGGGAACAAGAGAAAGCAGCACTGCGTCAATTCTTCGTAGGAAGAGGTAGAGCACGAGGATAATCAGTAGCGCCACTATCGGGGCAAGCACTGCAAGGTCACTGAGTAGGCTCCTTTCAATCTCCTCAGTAACGGCTGGTAGCCCAAGCAGAGAGAATTCGAGCCCTTCTAGGGGGATCAACAACTCCCTAAGATTGGAGAGCAGGAGAGTCGCATTGTATTCTCGTGTGGTCTGGATAAGAATGGAGAGTACCTGATGGTCCTCAGAGATGAACGTACCTTCATAGAAAGATGCCCAGGAGGCTATACGTTCTTCGACTTGCCCAGCATCCCCATCATAGAGGGAGACAACTGCAACTCCATCGGACGAAGGTTCCAGATGTTTGAGGTTTGTCAAACTGGAGGCCTGCTTTACCCCCTCCAATGCTTCAATTTCCCTGGTAAGCACAGAAAGCAGCTCGAGGTACTCTTCTCTCACCATCGAGTGTGGGGCGTACAGACTTACCACCACCGAGTCCAGGGAGCCGAATCGTTCTTCTATGCGCTCATTGGTGGCTACCACCGGGTGTGATTGTGGGATGAATGCATCGGTTGAGCTGTCGATGTGTAGATGCCCTATACTGCTTAGGCAGATAAGCGTTAAGAGTATTGCCACAGCAATGATGATCCAACTACGTGCAATTTGCCTGTTCATACGTTAATGCTAGTGCTTGGCTGAAGGAATACAATCGCCTACATAGAGTATTCTCTTCACCTTTTAGGGTGATTCTCTTCTCACCCACGCGGGAATAGTGCTTTACAAATCACTGCAGTTCACCTCATGATACGTATAGGAGGCAGGGATATGACCTACACCAAGATTGTTGCCACACTGGGACCGGCGAGCGAGACGTATCCTATGGTTAAAGCCATTTTGGAAGCTGGATGCCGAGTGATAAGGCTGAATTTCAGCCATGGTTCGCATGAAGAGCAGCAGAAGCGGTTTGACTATGTCAGGCAGGCAAGCAAGGAGTTGGGGTTCCCTGTGACCGTATTCATGGACCTGCAAGGGCCCAAGATTCGTCTTGGACAGTTGCAGGAAGAGATGTATACACTACAGAAGGGAGAGAAAATCATCCTGACCACTGAGCCTTGCGTGGGAACCAGGGAGCGTATGAGTATTGACTACCCATTCCTGCATGAAGAGATCAAGGTAGGGCAACGGATATTGATCAATGACGGATTGGTCTCCCTTATCGTGGAAAGCATTGAAGGGAAAGACATCCATTGCTCCTTGCTGGAAGAGGGCGTCCTTTTCCCTCGTAAAGGGGTAAACCTTCCAGAGGTTCCTTTGCGTCAACTGAGTTCATTCACGGAGAAAGACAAGAGAGACTTGGATTTTGCCTTCAGGAATAACCTTGATTACGTGGCTCTCTCCTTTGTTCGTAGCGGAAAAGATGTTAAGGCCTTGAAAGAGCATATGATGGCCTCTTACGGCAGAACCATCCCCATTATCAGTAAGATTGAAAAGCCTGAGGCAGTTACCAACCTCCAGGAGATTATGGATGAGTCAAGCGTGATCATGATCGCCCGAGGAGACCTTGGGGTGGAAGCTCCGGCAGAGGAAGTTCCCCTGATCCAGAAGGCTATCATCAGGTCCTGCATCGATCGTGGGCTTCCTGTCATTACCGCAACACAGATGCTGGAGTCAATGATGCACAATCCCAAACCTACCAGGGCTGAAACCAATGATGTGGCGAATGCAGTGTTGGATGGTACGAGTGCAGTTATGCTCAGTGGGGAGACTGCAGCAGGTGAGTACCCTTTGCAAGCAGTGACCACGATGAGTCGGATTGCCAGTCTTGCTGAGCGGAGTGATGTATTCCAGAAACAGGTCTTCAACCAAATCAGCATGTTGGATCCAGAGAGAAAGATCACAACAACCGAGGCCGTGGGTCTTGCCACCCGTGAGCTTTCCCTCTCTATCGGTGCGGCATTCATTGCATGCTTCACCCAAACAGGCTCTACAGCACGCTTGATAGCTAAATTCCGCCCCTCGGTTCCCATTATCGCCTTCTCTCCCTTACCGGAGGTGGTGACCTACCTTGCCTTGAGTTGGGGGGTTACCCCAATTCTCATCGACCAACTTGCAAGTGTGGATGAGTTGCTGGCATATGCACCAGAATATCTGCTGAAACAGGGAATGGTGAAGCAAGGAGATACCGTGGTAATTACTGCCGGGGTTCCTGTAGGCAGTAGTGGAAAGACCAATATGGTCAAGGTAGTGGAGATCGAGTAAAAAAAGGGAAGGCCGGTGCTGAGAGCGCTGGCCTTCCTCTAAAATCACTGTGGTCTGAATGAAATTGTGGCACCGATACTCAGTGCTCTTCCTTTATGGTCGAAGAGATCAAGCGCCCGTATATCGAGCCCAAAGTAGGTGTCGGTAAGGAATTCAAGGGGGAGTAGTCTCAGTGCAACGTTGACTAATCCTCTATCTCCAGCATCCCCTGCAGACGGGGTGGTGCTGTAACTGACATTGCCGAAGTCCAGAAGGAAATCCACTTTATCCTTGAATACCTCAGGAAAGAATGGTGTTTGGAAACCAAGGGCAAAGTCAATATTGCTGTCCATGGATTTCTTGAAGGTGTAGCCAAGGCGAAGTGTTGTCTTTGAGGGGAAATCCATGATTGAGCTCTCGAATGTAGAGACTGCGTATAGCTGGGCAGAAAAATCATTCGTTTCTGACACCCCGCTCACTTGGGCAAGAATTCCTGCAGCAAAACTTGTGGACTCTCTATTTGCAAATCTCCATTTTCCGTTGAGCAGGAGATCGATGTCATTCCCGATATCAACAGCAAAACTGGTTTCAACAGCGTCTGAAAATGACAAGAGAATTGAGGGTATGTGGATAACCCTGTCACTTGTGATGGTTGCTGAATACGCAGTGCTGACTGAGCTGTTTGCCTTACTGGGAGCAACATCAGCACTTGGTACTACAATATAGCCCGAACTTCCGCCCAAGGTTGTACTGCCAAATATCGGCACAAGACACATCATAAGCAGGGAGAGAAGCAGTGTTCTTTTCATAGAAGCCTCCTAGGCACAGGGTGCCCCTAGTTTGATACTAGGTCAAGTAGCTGAAGAGGATTGTTTCATGGAATGCTTGCATGCATACATGGCTTCATCAGCACGACCGACACACTGATGGAATCGGTCTTTTCTCTTGGGAATGTATCGGTCAAAACCTACTGCCACATGGTAGTGGAGTTTGTTGCCAAAGGAGAAGTGTGAGAGTAGCCGTTCTGCCATCTTTTGCAGTTCCTCTTCTGAAACATCGCTGATCAGTGCGATGAACTCGTCACCACCATAGCGGAAAACCTTTGCACGGGAAGGAAGAATCTTTTGTACTCGATGTGCAAAGTCCCTCAAGATCATGTCTCCTTGGGTATGTCCTTGGGTGTCATTGATCTTCTTCAGGTCATTGATATCCATCATAAGAATCCCCAGTACATGTTTGTCCTTCGATGCCTGGATCCGGGAGACCTCCCTGTCATAAGCTGCCCGGTTCCCTACCTCGGTCAGTGCATCACTGTAGGCAAGGCTGAGCAGGAGTTGTTCTTTGCAAATTGATTTTGTCTTGATCCTCATCAAGGTGGCACTGCGCCAGAAAAGCACTACTGCTGAGGCCGCCATACCAAAATGGAGGATAACGGCACTATCGAGGGAGATGCCAAGCATGAGTAGGACTACCTCAGCAATGATAGACGAAAGCAAAAACCCCATTGCAATCAGGAAGGACTTCAGGTCCTGGTTTCCTCTAAAATACTCGATTATCAAAAGCGTAAAGAGAGAGAGCAGGAAGAGTGCTAGGAACAACCCACAGGGGAGCAGCAGATCAGTGTACTGCATAATGCCGAAGAGTTGGAGTGCCCCTCCCAGGATGTAGAGGGAAGCAAAGAAATGTGAGATATACAAGAATGGCGAAGCCCACTTGCCTACCGGGTAGGAGTGGATGATGTAATTGACCAGAAAGAGAGGAAGCAGAAAGAGTGCAGCAAAACTGAGATTCATCGGGAGAGCGGGGTTCCTGAAGAGTATGAATTTGCTGGGGGTCTGGCTGAATACCCATCCACCGAGAGCAAGCAGTACCAAGCCAAAGTAGAAAAAACTCTTTCTCTCTTCATCTGTCTGGATGGAGAGGGAAAAGAGAACCACCAACAGGCCGATCAAGAGAAGTGAGAACCCATAGAAGAGGGAAGGCCACTCTCCTAGTTCGTGAAACAATAAATCGGTCTTGCTCCCAATGTAGACTGGCTTGAAATGACCAGCAAAAGAGTTGTTGGATGTGTAGCCGAATGTAATGCTCAAATCGCCTCCAAGGTATGAATCCTTGAGGCGGATGAAATGGGTGTAGGTTCCTCCAAAAACAGGGATTGCCCATCCTTTGTCAGGCCCCTCAAAACGATAGATTGTTTCATCGTTCACCTGTACCAAGACACTTGTCATACTGGAGTTGAATGCAATGGTTCTTTGTTCAGCCGGCAGTTGTGAGGGAATGGTGTGATGAAGCGAAATCACCTTGTTTTTAACAGGCTTCTGCAGTGAGTAGGGAAGCGAGACATCTTCAGCAAATGTCTGTCCGTCGATATTGATGGTCCACAGTTCATCCCATGCTGTCACTTTACCACCGGAGAGCGGTTCAGTCTGGAGGAACGAATCATAGTAGAGAGCCATAACAAATACAATCAGGACCAAGGCAAGCACAATTCTCTGAATATGGTTTTCGCGTGAGAAAGCAGCCATTCGGATTCCTCTTCTTATTGGTTTCTAGTTCGAGATTCTCCGAATTTCCGGATGTCCCTTTTCGTTGAGTTTTCGTTCGATATACTTCTCTTTCTCAAGTTTGGAGAGCAGGTTGCCAAGACTGTGGTAGCTACTTCGTTCAATCATTCGACTCTTGTCCATCTGATGGAACTTAACCCCTACATAGCTCACCAATTGCCAGCTGTCTGGATCGAAGGAGTCAACCACCCGTCTCATGAGTGTTTCCACTTGCTTGTCCATCTTCTTGGTATGGATGATCTCAGCTGGTTTATCCGCTTTTTTTGCCTTTGGTGGACCGCTCTCCTTCGGCTCTTCTGCCTTGGGTTTATTCAAGAATGATTCAATGATCAGGATTTCATCACAACAGTTGTTGAAGATGGGTTTATCGCTCACCATCTCCTTGGTAACCAGGTATACTTCCTTGCCATATTTGCGTAGTGCTTCCATGATGACCGTGAAATCGCTGTCGCTGGTGATGAAAACATAGCGGTCAATCACAGGGGTATTTATGATGATGGTTTCCAATGCTTCAAGGCTGATGATCAAGTCTGCACGATTCTTGTAGTTTGTGGTGATGGAAGGAGTGTCCCTGATGGTGAAGTTGTATTCAGCCAACTGTTTTTCCATTTTCTTTATGGAAGCAGAATTTCCACAAGCCATTTTGATGACAAATATATTCTCTTCTTCGGGCGAGTCATTGTGTTTCAGTGTCAGCTCTTCGAAGAGCGCCTTGAGATCCAGAGCCGAAGGGATATTCTCCAAGTCAATGTAAATAGCATTGTTTTTTCTTCGCATAGACCCTCCATTTGTCACTATACAATACCTTGGAGGTACAAGAAAGTATTAAAAAGGGTCTTCTGTAGAGAACTCCATCCACACTCCGGTTATCGGATGATGGAAGGAGAGTGTCTTTGCATGAAGATAGAGGCGGTCCCTCATCCCGCTTCCATACAGGCGGTCACCTTTGATCGGGTGCCCAAGTCCCTTCTCATGTGCACTATGCACCCTAAGCTGGTGGGTTCGTCCTGTCAGGGGAAAGAAGAGCATTCGGGTAACCAGTGTTCCGTCGCTTCTTCTCTCTACTCGGACTCTCTGGAAGCATGTGATCCCCCATTTGCCCTGCTGCTGATCATATATCTGGAGAGGGCGATGATCGACATCAAGACGGAAGGGAAGGCTGACCTCTCCCTTCTCTTGTGTGATGACCCCCTCCAGAAGAGCCACATAGCTCTTGCTTACCTGTTTCTCGCTGAACTGCTTATTCATCCTTTTATGTGTTTCCTTGTCCTTTGCGAGGATGAGCAACCCGGATGTATCCATATCCAGTCTATGGACAGCACACTGCAAGGGGAGGTTTGGCATCAGTTTTCTGAGGCGGGTTTCCACACTATCACATTTCTCTGGCCCTTTCCCTGGAACTGAAAGCAGTCCTGCATCCTTGTTCACAACGATGATATGCGAATCTTGGTACACGATATCCAAGGTAAGCATGGCATGGAGGATTGGTTTGCATTTCTCATCACAAGGGCCATAAAACCTGAGATGGCTTCTCCCACTGTCTTTGGTAGGAGCTCCGAAAAAGAATTCTGCCATGCTGATGGGATGCAATTGGTGGGTAAACGCAAACTGGAGGAGCTTGATGGCACAGCAATCCCCACTCCCTGTAGGGGCTTTCCCTCCTGGGAAGATGGATTCCAGACGAACTCGCCTTCCATCAAGTGTGGCTATGCTGTAGAGCTCCTGATAATGGGAGAGAGCCTTGCGGGAAAGTTCGGATCGTTCATGGAGAAGTAATCGACGCTCCTGTTCATTGTCAGCTGCCTTAGCAAGCCTACCTATCTCCTTGATCGGGGCATCAAACAGGCGAAGGTATTCGTGGTATGACTCCTCATCAATCAGGTGGTCAACCCAACCAGGAAGGTTCAGATGTCCCATGCAACTACCTGAGAATGCTTTCAGCAGGACCTCATTTCCGCTCTGGTCACGTGCAACCAATACGCCGAACATGGCCCCCCCTCCTGGCAGGAAGAACCCATCGATGGGTACCTTCCCCTCTCCTTCAAAATCTACTACTCCGTTTTTAAGCAGAAGTTGCTTGAGGTGCAGGGCATGGGTGTATGCTGGGTATTCTGGCAGTGGTGGGTTCATGGCTTCTTTGATGTTACGAAAGTACTGCTTTAGATGCAAGGTCTACCCTAGGCAAATAGCATGTGCTATGGCATCATGGATGAAAGAGAGGGCCTATGAACGCGACACTTGAGTTGGATGTACTATCTGTGGTGCTTCTGATTTTTGCCATAGCTCTGGCTTCCCGCAGTTTGCAGAGCAAGCCAAATAATCGTTGGTATATTCTCTCCGCTGTTACCCTGCTTATCGTCATAGGGACTGAGTTGTTCGCCTACCAGGTTGATGATATCGGTGTTTCCTCCCAGATTGCTCCCCACCGTATCACCAATGTACTGGGTTTTGGGCTGTCACCTATCGTCTGCTATTTTCTGTTCAGGTACATCTCTCACACAAAGTACCAACAGAGAAGCAAATGGTTGTTTCTTCCCTTTTCCATCAATGGACTGTTGAGTGTTCTCAGTTATTTCAATGGTTGGTACTTCTCTGTGGATGCCATGAATGTGTATCGCAGGGGTCCTATTTTCCCGTTGGCAACACTCAATATGCTATTCTACTATGGACTGTGTATTGTTTATCTGGTCAAGACGCTGCGCGCATACGAGGCTTCAGACCGACCACTTTTGCTTTTTATCCTGGCAACCCCGATTATAGGTGCTGCCATCCAGATTGTTTTCCCCCCTATCCTGACACTCTGGCCCGGTATCGCACTCTCCCTGTTGTTATTTTATCTCTTCTCACAAGAGCAGTATTATTCGTTTGATGTACTTACCGGTCTGAGGAATCGATCAACGTTTATGCGGGATCTCTCGGATTTGCAGCGAATATGCAAGGGACCGGCAACCATTGTGGTGTGTGATGTCAATGAACTGAAAAAGGCCAATGATACGTATGGTCATGCCAGTGGGGATGACCTATTGATGCATGCAGGTGGGTTGTTGGAACGTTGCTTTCGTGGTGTGGGGAAGGCGTATCGTATAGGTGGTGATGAGTTTGCTGTGATCACCACCAAGGAGGAACCACTGGAGGTTGAACGATCACTGTCCTTGCTTGCGAGCCAAATCAAGCTGTACAACAAAACTGGGCCCGTGCCGCTCTCTCTGGCAATTGGATGGTCTTGGTGTGAATCCTGTGGTGGAAATCTATTCAATACCTATGTAGCAGCAGACAACAATATGTATGATACCAAGGGAAAGATGAAACAAGGACGGAGGTAACCTGATGGACCCGCATGTACAGTATGCCTATCTCAGCGTTCCTCAATTTGAACAGAGACTGGCAGAGCATCCCGTGGGATACATTCCTCTGGGAACCATTGAGTGGCATGGTCTGCAAAATGTCTTGGGCGCGGATGCCCTCCAGGCAGAAGGTTTGTTTATCAGGGCAGCCAGGCGTTTTGGAGGTATTGTGTTCCCGCCGTTTTATCTTGGTCCTGATAGAATTACCGATGCAGGGGATGGAAAGAACCTGATTGGGATGGACTCAAGTGAGGCTACAAAACCCCACCAGAAGCTTCCTGGTAGTTGTTACTGGGTTTCCAAGGGACTGTTTCTCCAGATGCTTGAAGCACTGATTGCACAAGCCAAAAGGGCAGGCTTTATCTGCCTGATCGCTGATGGGCATGGTCCCTCCAGGAAGGCTTGGGCAGAGTTGGCCAGCCAGTGGGAAAAGCAGTATGACATTATTCTGCTCTCTTCCCTCAATGATTTCCCACCAGAAACGTATCTGGCTTTGGGCGATCATGCTGGGCGCTGTGAAACCTCTACAATGATGGCGCTTCACCCTGAGTTGGTGGATCTTTCAACTCTGGAGCAGGATACCTGGCCGCTTGGAGTGAAAGGGGAGGACCCAAGGCTCTCTAGTGCAGCCTACGGAGAGTACATCCTAGAGACAACGGTGAATGCGATTGGACAAAAGCTCCAGGAATTGGGTTTGTGATTCCGTTTTTGTAAGGGACTCTTTCTGTTTTGTAATGGTATGGACAACACATCTCTGCAATCCCCTAACTAGGAGGAATTGCTATAAGGTTGTCATAGCTGATAAGCATACCACTCACTTTCTGTCTGTGGTATGCTTATCTCCATGGAAAAACCACCACTTGTTGTCAGTGCATGCCTGCTTGGCAGGCAATGTAGGTATGATGGATCCTCAGTTCCCTTTCCCCAGGCAGCAATGCTGGAAGAACGCTATACCCTCATTCCGGTTTGTCCGGAAGTCTTAGGTGGATTGCAAATCCCTCGTTCCCCATCCGAGTTGGTAGAGGGCAGGGTGATGAGCCGAGAGGGAGATGACTGTACTGAGGCCTTTTTACGAGGAGCTCAGCGAGCCTTGGAAATTGCTGAGGAGAGTGGGTGTAAGCGTGCACTCCTGATGGACCGAAGCCCCTCCTGTGGATACGGGGTGGTCTATGATGGATCCTTCCGTGGCATACTTATTCCCGGCAAAGGCATCTTCGCTTCGCTCTTGGAGTCAAAAGGGTTTATCATCAACAGCTCATCTCACCTTGGGGACTTGTTAGGCTGAGGGAAGCGCAAATTTCTTCGCGCGTTTAAGCGCAGCGGTGGTTGCTTCCCAGTCCGTCTCCTTGAGCATCCAACTCCCTGTCATGGCAAGTACGTGTGGATTTTCAAGGTAGGTGGCTGTCATCTCTTCATTGATATGCCCCGCTACGATGAATGTAAGACCTTCCTGTTCTCCCAGGGTGTTGATGAACGGTAGTCCACCAAGCTCCTCCACAGGATAACAACCCAATGTCTTGAGATTCCACGCCTTTGCTACCGATGCCTGGGTGGTGACCGCATAGATAGGTTTCCCCTCTTGTTGGCAAAACTCCACCATCTGCTCATTGAAAAGAGGGGAGAATATGAAGGCAGCTCCTGCTTCTACTGCTGCTTTTGCCTCTTCTAACGTCTGGACATTGCCCGCTCCGATGAGAAGGTCCTTTTCCTGGGCCAATCGGCGCAGCAAGGCAAGCCCCCCATTCATCTGCTGGGAGATGTTTGCCGTGCGTAGGCCGCTTGCACGCAGTGCCTTGACCAATGCTTCCCCCTGGTCCTCTCTGCCCTGTTTGACCATCGGGATGCACCGAATTTGTGCCAGTTGTTTGGTAATGGTATCCATGCCGGTTTCCTCCTTATCAAATGTAAGTCTAATCTGTTTGATGCATCCAGTCGACCCTAAAGTAATAGATGACAAAGATAATGGAACTGAGTGTCCAGGTAACAGGATATGCCCAGAAGATGACCCGGATATCCATGAAGAGCCAGAGCCCGGTTGAAATGAAGATGATTCTGAAGATACACCAGATGGCAAGCATTACTGCCATAGGGACGATTGCCTTTCCTGCCCCACGGTAGATACCGCTCATTGCATGACTGAGTGCAAGAGCCCAGAGGAAGAGGCTGGATATGTTGGCTTTCGAGACCCCCATTGCTATAACTTCAGGGTCTTGGCTGAATAATCTCAACAAGGGCTCTGCGCCAAGGAGCATACCAAGTCCTATGGTCTCTGCGAGGATCATGGCAAACAACACCCCAAAGCGTGCACCCCTTTTCACCCGATCATACTCCCTTGCTCCCAGATTCTGTCCTGTAAAGGTGGTAAGGGCCAAGGCAAAGGCCGTTATAGGGATAAAGGCAAAGCCTTGGATACGCATGAAGGCTCCATTACCCGCCATGGCTGAGGCTCCAAAGAGGTTGATTGAGGATTGGAGAATGACATTTGCAAAGCTGGTTACCGAATTCTGGATGCCGGAAGGAATGCCAAAAGTAAGGATCTGCTTGAGATATCCTTTGTGAATCGTGATGGAAGGAATGTGCACTCGCACAATGGAGGGGGTAGTGAGCAATAAACGGAAGCTGAGAGTAGCACTCACTCCTTGTGCAATGATGGTAGCATAGGCGGTCCCCTCAATGCCCATATCCAGCACGCCGACGAAAATCAGGTCGAGGGCGATGTTCAGGATTGCAGCAACGATAAGAAAATAGAGTGGATGCCTGCTGTCTCCCACTGCTTGAAGAATTCCGCTTGCAGTGTTGTAGAAGATCAGGGTGGAGATACCCAAGAAGAAAATCCGGAGATAGGTTTGTGCGTCAGTGAATACGCTCTGGGGAGTTCTCATCCAATGAAGGACCACCGGTGCAAAGAAGTAGCCCAGGACGGTCAACAGTGCACTGGTGAGCAAACTGAGGGCAATGGTGGTATGGACAGCCTTCCTGACTCCTTCATGGTCTCCTTTTCCGAATGCTGTGGAGATTACCACGCCCGCTCCTACAAAAATACCCTGGAAGAGTCCTACCAAGAGCATGATAAGGCTGGTGATTGAGGTAATGGCAGCCAAAGCCTCCTTGCCGACAAGGTTCCCCACCACCAAGGTATCAGTTGTGTGATACAGCTGTTGAAACAAGTTCCCGAGGAAAATTGGGATTGCAAAGGCAATAAGGTTTTTTTGGATCGAACCGCTTGTCATAAGCTTCGTATGCGTTGCCATATGGCCTAGTACTCTAGTCCATCCCTGTAGTTCTTGCAAGCAGAATTACCGTTCATCTTGCCTTGTGAACAGTGCTATTCTAGGATGTGCATATGAATACCTATTCCATAATCAGCACCATGGTGCATGAACTGTACTACGGATCAGATACCAACTGTGCAAGGACAATGCTTTTTGTGCTTTCCAAACTACTCGACCAAAACATCGCTCCACAGACACTCCAGAGTGCTGTTGCCTTGCATGGTTGTGGCGGCCACGGGGATCAGTGTGGGTTGGTTGAAGGTGCCGTGATGTTCATTGGTATATACTACCTGGAAAGAGGTTGGGAGGAGCAGGATGTTGTCAAGCTTGCTTATGTCTTTGCGGAAGCCTATCGCAATCGGTTTGGCTCGCTCCTCTGCAGGAATCTACGGCCTGGAGGATTTTCAGGGGATGATCCTCCACACCTATGTGAAAACCTGACCAATGAATCTATCGCATTCACACATCAGTTCATCTTGGATAACAGTGATAAGTAGGTGTATGAGGGGAGCATAATCTCAAGAGATCTGTATTTTATTGCTAAATCAGCTCAAAAGAGTAAAATATAAACATATACATAATAATAAAATAGATACCTTTATGCAAAAATATGCAATTTTTGATGCATAATGATGTAAAATTTGTTAATATAATTATGGATTAGGTAGAATTTGTTACATCCTGTTGATTCATCAGGAAAGGGGGAGAGCTATATGGTACAGGAACGAATACGTGAAACCTTGTCATCCATGTCTCCCTCATTTCAGGAAGTGGGGCGCTGGATGCTCGACAACTATGACTCCATTGGTTTTACCTCAGTCAATGAGCTCAGCAAGATTATCGGAGTCAGCAACGCCTCCTTGGTACGCTATACGCAAGCTCTTGGTTTTTCTGGATACAAACAGTTCAAGGAGACAGTACAAGAGGAGCTCAGGACAAAACTCAAGCCGGACTCAAACGTTGTATTGAATGAACTTGACGTGCTGCCGATCAAGAAGAAACTGCAAAAGCTTGCTGACAATGAAATACAGAACCTCAGTAAGACCTTGAAGGGCCTAAGCGTTCAATCGCTGTCAAGAATGGTACAGGGGGTTCTCCAGAGTGATCGCATTTTTGTGAGCGGTTTTGGGGTCAGCAAGAATATCATGCAGATATTCGAATATGCCTTGGTCTCCATGCAGATCAAGGAGGTTCACTCGATTACTGGTTCCATCAGTGACTACAGTGCAAGGCTTGCGAGCATGAACAGCTCTGACTGTCTTTTTATCATGACCATGCCTCCATACTCTCCTGAGGCGCTTCAGGTAGCCAATGCAGCACATGCACGAAAGGTGAAGGTCTATCTTTTCACCGATTCGGCAGCATGTCCCATCTATCCAATTGCAGATTCAGTGGCCTGTAGTGCAAACAACTCCTTATTGCTTACCAACTCCTTCGTCGGCATGGTAGCAGTCATCCAGGTATTCATAAACATGCTGCTCCTTGGCAGTGATGAAAATTTGATTCCCCATATGAAGGCGGTTGTAGCCGCAGAACGGGAAGGATATGCGTGGCTTAAATCACAAAAGGAAGTGTTGCGATGAAAGTTTTTATTTCCACAGACATGGAAGGTATTGAAGGGATTTCTTCTTGGAACGAGATGACCACCAAGGAAGCTTGGTGTGCTTCCTTGCTCAAACAGGAATTGACGTATGTTATAGATACATTGCTCCAAGGTACGAAAATAGAAGAAATTTGCATTTGTGATTCACATAGCCGTGGGGAGAATTTGGTCTATGGTTCCTTCGGAGACGAGCGCATCACCCATATAAAGGGATACCCTCGTCATTCCTATATGATGGAGGGTCTTGATGAGAGCTTTGATGCCGTATTCCTCATTGGCTATCATGCAAGCATCGGAACAGAGAAAGGTGGGATGGACCACTCCTACTCCTCTTCCTGCATTTATGAGATTAGGCTGAATGGCACTGTGGTTGGAGAAACGGAGATCAATGCATATTATGCAGGACTTTACGGCGTACCAGTGACCTTGGTTAGTGGTGATGATGTCTTGGAAGCTGAACTGAAAGAGTTCCTCTCGATTCCCTTCGTACGGACCAAGGAAGGACTCGGTCGCTATACGGCAAAAATGTACAGCCCTGAGTTGGTGAAGCGAACCTTTGAAGAACAAGTAAAGGCCTTTCTGCAACGTCCGTTGGACAGTTTTGAAGTGAAACGGTTTGATGGTCCGGTTGAACTGGAAGTGGATTTGGCCACTACGGTCATCTCTGATGCAGTTGCAGTGGTGCCTGGCCTCGAGCGAGTCGGTGGACGGACCGTACGGTACACATCAGAACAGTATGATGATGTGTTCCATATGATTCTCACTATAGCCATGCTTGGTGGCAAATTTGCTCAGTTTACTTGATGAGAAATCCTAGGAATTGGAGACTGTATGGGTAAGTATATTATTCGACGATTGATTATGATGATCCCCGTATTGCTTGGGGTAACCTTCATCGTATTCTTCATCATGTCCCTCACCCCCGGTGATCCTGCTGCCATCATCCTTGGAGACCAGGCAAGTGCTGAGGCGTTGGAGATGAAACGGATTGAGTTGGGATTGGACAAACCTCTGTTGGTGCGCTATGCAACCTATATGGGGAATCTGTTCCAGGGTGATCTGGGGCTGAGTTACCGAAACCAGATATCGGTAGCCTCCCAAGTATGGGACAAGTTTCCCAATACTGCCATCTTGGCAATATCCGGCATCTTGGTAGCGCTGATCATCGGAATTCCCATCGGAATCCTCTCGGCTAAGAAGCAGTATACGGTCATGGATAATACCTCGATGGTATTCTCCTTGGTAGGGGTTTCCATGCCGAACTTCTGGCTAGGCCTTCTGCTCTCCCTTCTCTTTGCACTGAAACTGGGTTGGCTGCCCTCCCAAGGCATGGGAAGAGGATTCATTGGGCTGTTAAGGTCATTGGTGCTTCCTGCCTTGACTCTCGGTACCGGAGCTGCAGCGACGGTGGTACGTATGACCCGTTCTTCCATGTTGGAGGTAATCCGGCAGGATTACATCTCGACCGCTCGTGCAAAGGGTATTACAGAAAAACAAATCACCAAGAAACATATGTTGAAGAATGCCTTGATCCCAATCGTAACTGCGGTAGGACTGCAGTTCGGTCTATTACTGGGTGGGGCGATGCTCACAGAAACCATCTTTTCTTGGCCTGGACTGGGGAGGCTTATGGTTGATTCCATTACCAGTAAGGATATCCCCATGGTACTGGGCTCGGTTATCTTCATGGCAGTCATGTTCTCGTTTGTTAACCTCTTGGTCGATATTCTCTATGCGTTCCTTGATCCGAGGATCAAGAGCCAGTATTCCAAGAAGGTTGTCAAGAGAAGACGAGGGGTGGTGGTATGAAACAACCGGTGGTAAAGAAACAGCGAACACTTGCAGCAGAGACATGGAGACGGTTTAAGAAGAACCGACTGGCCTTGACCGGTATGATCGTCATCTTGACGCTTGTGGTGATTGCACTCTCCACGATTGTGATTGATTTGGTCACAGATAAGGCAATCTACAATGACTATGTGATTAAACAGAATCTGCGCATGCGTCTGCAAGGACCCAGCAGGGAGCACATCTTTGGTTTGGACGAATTTGGGCGTGATATATTCATGCGAATGGTATGGGCAGTCCGTTACTCGCTCTTCATGGGAACGATTGCCATAGCACTCTCTACCATTCTGGGAGGGTTGCTGGGTGCGGTTGCCGGTTATTATGGAAAGATCTCCGATAACATCATCATGCGTTTCATGGATGTGTTGCTGGCTATTCCCTCCATGCTTCTTGCTACTGCGATTGTAGCAGCACTGGGCACAAGCCTGACCAATGTGCTTATAGCAATTGCCATCAGCTATGTCCCCACCTATGCCAGAACAGTACGGGCTTCGGTATTGACCATCAAGGACCAGGAGTTCATTGAGGCAGCCCGGGCGATGGGAGCAAGCGATGTAAGAATTATCTTCAAGTACATCCTTCCCAATTCAATGGCCCCTCTGATCGTTCAGGCTACCCTTGGAGTTGCCGGGGCAATCCTCTCCATAGCAGGGCTTTCGTTCTTGGGATTGGGTATACAGCCTCCAACTCCCGAGTGGGGGTCGATGCTTTCCTCTGCCAGGGCGTATATCCGCGAAGGTTGGCATATCACAGTCATACCAGGGTTGGGAATCATGATAACCATCTTGTCCTTGAATGTTATGGGTGATGGACTGAGGGATGCCTTGGATCCTCGGCTGAAAAATTAGGAGACATCATGCAGAATCCAGAAGATATACTATCCATCGAAAACCTCACCATTCATTATGAAACTGATGAAGGGAGTGTGCATGCACTCAATGAGGTTTCCCTTGCAATGAAGAGAGGGGAAACCCTTGGATTGGTCGGAGAGACTGGAGCGGGAAAGACAACCCTTGCCAGGGGAATCCTTCGCCTGGTTCCTTCTCCTCCTGGAGTGATCAAGCAAGGAAGCGTGTATTTTGAAGAGCAGGATTTGCTCTCTCTGAACGAGAGCAAGATGCGTGCAATACGCGGGAGTCGCATCTCCATGATTTTCCAGGATCCCATGACCAGTCTCAATCCAGTCATGACTGTTGGGGAGCAAATCCAGGAAGTTGTTGAGGTTCATAACCGGGATCTTAAACGTGACCAGATTGTTCAGCAAGCTGATGCAATGTTGGAAATGGTTGGGATTCCTTCTGAGCGAAGCCATGAGTTTCCCCATCAGTTCTCTGGAGGCATGAAGCAGCGTGTGATCATCGCCATCGCACTTGCGTGTAATCCTGTCCTGTTGATTGCTGATGAACCGACTACCGCTCTTGATGTGACTATCCAGGCACAAGTATTGGATATGATTACAGCTTTGAAGAAGCGGCTCAATACTGCGATGCTGCTCATAACGCATGACCTGGGAGTTGTTGCTCAGAATTGTGACCGGGTTGCTATTATGTATGCCGGACAGATTATTGAGCTGGGAAATCTCGATGACATTTTCAAACGACCAACACATCCCTATACGAAAGGATTGCTTGGCTCAATCCCTTCCCTTACGAAGGATGTAAAACGCCTGAGTCCCATCAAAGGCCTGATGCCCGATCCAACCGATCTGCCTCCTGGTTGCAAGTTTGCTCCCCGCTGCAGATTCGTTACTGAAGCCTGTGAGCGAGCAATGCCAGAACCCACACATCTGAGCGAAACACATCAGGTCCGTTGCATTTTGGCCGAAGCGGAGGTGAGAAATGGATGATGTCTTGTTACGCGTTGAACATCTGAAAAAGTATTTTGATACCCCAGGCGGTACCTTGCATGCAGTGGATGATATCTCCTTCGATCTGAAGAGAGGGGAAACCCTCGGTGTAGTTGGTGAATCTGGCTGTGGGAAGTCAACCTTGGGAAGGACGATTCTGCGTTTGTATGAACCTACCGAGGGTAATGTCTATTTTGAGAACCAGGAGATTACCTCTCTCAGCAACAAAAGCATGAAAGCGTTGAGACGTGATATGCAGATTATTTTCCAAGATCCATTCGCGTCCCTGAACCCAAGAATGACAGTCAGTGAGATGATTGCTGAAAGCCTTCTGATCCAGAAGATCTTTACCCGAAAGCAAGGTCCTCAGTTACGAGCAAGGGTTACCGAGCTGATGGATCTGGTGGGACTCTCCCCAAAACTGATCAACAGCTATCCGCATGAACTGGATGGGGGGAGAAGGCAACGTATTGGTATAGCCCGGGTCTTGGCCTTGGACCCGAAGTTTGTCGTGTGTGATGAGCCGGTCTCTGCTCTTGATGTATCGATTCAGGCTCAGATCCTGAACTTGATGCAGGACCTGCAGGATGAGTTTGGATTGACCTATCTCTTCATCACCCATGACCTTTCGGTCGTGAAGCATCTCTCGAATGACATCATTGTCATGTATTTGGGGCAGATGGTGGAAAAAGCGCCAGCAAAAGAACTCTTCTCCCATCCAATGCACCCATACACCAGGGCATTGCTCTCAGCAATTCCTGTTCCCGATCCTGATTATGCTGTGGACAGGGTGCTGCTCAAGGGAGAGCTGACCAGTCCCATTGATCCGGTACCTGGTTGTCGGTTTGCAAAGCGATGTCCGTTTGCAACTGAGGCCTGCACCAAGGCCGATATTCCCCTTAGGGAGATAACTCCAGGACATTTTGTAGCTTGTGTTTTGGTTTGAGATTGGGGTGTCCCTGTATGGGGACAACTATAGAGACAAATAGGAGAATGAACATGAAAAAAATCCTGACAGTGCTAGTGGTTTTATTGAGCAGTATTGCGCTGTTCGCCGGAGGGTCTTCCGAACGCGGTGACAGTGCAGAAGGCGGTGGCTACAAAGACACCATCACCATCGGACAGGGTGCGGATGTAACCTCTTTCGATCCACACATCGGAAAAGAGACTCCAGCAGTAGCGGTTACCAACCACATCTTTGATACCTTGGTGGATACTGACCCTGTAACCGGTGAAGTGGTTCCCCAGATTGCAGAGAAATGGGAAGTTGTTTCCCCTGTTGAATACCGTTTCTTCATCCGCAAGGGACTGAAGTTCCATAATGGGGAAGATCTGAAGGCTGATGATGTCAAATTCTCTCTTGACAGAGCCATCGCCAGTGGTTCAGTCTCCTACATTGTTGATTTTATCAAGGAAGTAAAGATCGAGGATGACTATACGGTATTGGTCACTACGAAGGCACCATATGGCCCGACCTTGCGCAATCTTGCTGTTCCCTTTGCAGGTATCGTCCCCAAGGACTATGTAACTGCAAATCCAGATGGATTGAAGACCAGCCCAATTGGAAGTGGACCGTATAAGTTCGTCTCTTGGGCTCAGAATGACAATGCCAAATTGGAGGCATATGCTGACTACTACAAGGGTGAACCCGAAACCAAGTACTTGGTCTTCAAGATCATCCCTGAAGCATCCCAGAGAACCATTGCCCTCGAGACCGGTGAGCTTGATATCTCCTACGATATCCTCGTATCAGATCTCAAGAGGATTGAGCAGAACAAGGATCTGGTGCTGCTTGAAGCCCCATCGCTGACTTGTTTCTATATCTCATTCAATATGCGCAAGGCTCCATTTGACAACCAGAAGGTGAGACAGGCTATCAACATGGCCATCGACCGTCAGCTCCTGGTTGATACGGTAAACAGTGGCACAGGTGCCGCAGCCGATGAGATCATCGCACCTGCAGTGTTCGGATACTATTCCACTGGGGTTTGGGACTACAATCCTGAAAAAGCAAAACAGTTGCTTGCTGAAGCTGGCTACCCCAATGGGTTCGAGTGTTCTCTGTGGGTAAACAACAACCAGAGCCGTGTTGAGATGTGCCAGGCAATTCAGGAGATGCTCAGAGAGATCGGCATTACCGTGAAGGTTGAGGTCATGGAGTTCGGTACCTTCATCAGCCGTTCAACAGCCGGTGAGCATGACATGGGATACTTCGGTTGGGTCACCTCCACCAAGGATGCGGACTATACCTATTACTCCCTCGAGCATAGCTCCCAGCAGGGTGCTCCTGGAAACCGCTCATTCGTCGCCGATCCTGAAGTTGATCGTCTTGTTGAGCTTGGACGAACCAGTGCTGACATGGATGTGCGCCTTGACGCATACAAGAATCTGGCCCTTGAGCTGAAAGAGATTGCAAACAATGCTCCGATTATCTACACCGCCATTACTGCAGGGACAAACAATGCAGTGGAAGGCTTTGTGCTTGACCCAATTGGCTATCACAAGCTGGAAGGTGTGAAGGTAGCAAAGTAATCGCTACCAACGCATAGAGGTGGGGTCCACCAAGGTTTGGTGGACCATCTCCTCTCCAATCTGTGTTGCATCATTGAGGTAATTGTTTATAGAGGTCGTACATGATGAAAAAAGAAGACCTCATCCGTAGTATCAAGCGCATCAGTGATGCAAATGGTATCAGCGGATTTGAGGACGAGGTGCTTGCTGTCATCAGGGATGAGGGCAGTTCGCTTGGGACATTCAAGGAAGATAGGTTACGAAATCTGTATCTCTATCGTTCTGAAAACAGAGAAGGGCTGCCTTTGGTGCAGTTGAATGCCCACACTGATGAGGTAGGGTTTATGGTGAAAACCATACGCCCTGATGGGATGTTGGAGTTCATTCCCATTGGGGGATGGATCCCCACCAATGTTCCAGCCCATATGGTTCGCATCCTTAACAAGGATGGGGAGTATGTGCCTGCAGTGGTTGCAAGCAAGCCCCCCCACTTTATGAGTGAAGCTGAGCGTAATGCTCCACTGGATCTTTCAAAGATGGTCTTGGATGTTGGGGCAAGAAGCAGTGAGGAAGTGGTAAAGGAGTATCGTATCGGCATAGCCGCTCCCGTAATTCCTGATGTGAATTGCACTTATGATGCAAATCATGATTTGCTCATAGGCAAAGCCTTTGACTGTCGTATTGGATGTGCAAGTGTGCTAGCGACTATGAAAGCTCTTCAGGGTAAGACCCTGCCTGTAAACCTGGTTGGGGATTTTTCGAGCCAAGAGGAAGTTGGTACCCGTGGCAGTATTGTAAGTACTGAGCAGATTGGTGCTGATCTTGCCATCGTGTTCGAAGGATGCCCAGCTGATGATACGGTAGTCCCTGAATATCAGGCACAAACGTGCCTGAAGAAAGGTCCAATGCTGCGACACATCGATGCAAGGATGATCACCAATCCCCGGTATCAGCGGTATGCGCTTGATCTGGCTGAAGAACTTGGCATTCCTGTTCAGGAAGCAGTCCGTGGTGCTGGGGCAACCAATGGTGCTCCGATTCATCTCTCTGGTGGGGGGATTCCTGCAATTGTAATCGGGGTACCGGTTAGGTATGCCCATACTCATTATGGAATCAGTTCTGTATTTGATGTGGAAGCGGCCGTTGCTTTGGCTAGCGAGTTATTGCAACGTCTCGATGATACGGTCATACGGTCGTTCTGATGGGTGAAACTCGGCTTGGGTCCATGTTTCCATTGGAATCTCCTTCCCCCCGGAGGAATGGGTTTCTAAAAGACATCGGATCCGATTTGCACTATTTCATGTCTGGCAGGTGTGCCCTGTATGCATGCCTGTTGGATGCGAAGTCGAAGAATGAAGACAACATTGCGTATGTCCCTGCCTATACTTGTGAAACTGTGCTTGCTAGCTATGAAAAGGCAGGGTATACGCTTCGTTTTTATGATGTGGATGCCAAGGAGTTAACACCTCTGTTCAAGAGAGAAGACCTAGCGGGTGTAACGGTTCTGAATCTCTGTGGCTATTATGGGTTCAGTCGCTATGATGAGCAGTTCCTAGGGCTGTGCAAAGAGCAGGGTGTCACGATTCTCCAGGATACAACCCATAGTGTGTTTTCCCGTGATGGGCATTCTCCCTTTGCCGATTACTGGGCAGGGAGCCTCCGTAAATGGATGGGTGTTGCCTGTGGCGGGGTTGGAATCAAGAAAGAGGGTGTGTTTTCTATCAATAGCAAGGTGCCGGACGAAAAACATCTTGAAGGCCGCTACTTGGCGATGGAGCATCGAAAGCAGGCACTGGAGAGTGGTGATGCGACATATGATATCTTGGCTGGTGAGGTATTCTGGGAAACAGAAATGAGGCTGAGGGAGATGTTTGATGTATATGGAAGTGATTTACTCTCTAGGAGAATCATCGAAAGCTTGAATATTGATGCCCTCGTAAAGCGACGAAGAGATAATTATGAGACAGTAATTACACATTACAGGCCATCATCCCAGTGCCAGGCAATTTTCCCTCGTCTTGATGACAAAACCTGCCCCAGTCATTTCAGCTGGTATAGCGAGGATAGAAATCGTGCCCAGCAGTTTTTATTGGATCATGGGATACGCAGTACGGTATATTGGCCAAAACCACCACAGTTGCCCAATGTGAAAAAGTACCCGCATGCAAATTGGATCTATGATTCAGTGGTGAGTGTCCAAATTGACCAGCGCTATACAGCAGAAGATATGGAGTACCTCGGAAAAACTCTTTCCCAGATGTAAAGGACTCAACATGTTTCATTATTTCGCATCGTTTTTATCCTTCACTTTACAAACCTTCAGCAAGCTTCTATGCTTTTGGATACGTAGGAGAGGTGTCAATGCGTATACTCGATTATCTTACTGAATCTTCCATTTTGTTCCTCAAAGAAACTCATAAGAACCAAATACTCACAACCATGACAGGCAAAGCAACTGAATGCGGGTATGTCTCCAGTGAAAAGGCTTTTACTACAGCTATCCTTGAGCGTGAAGCCATCATGAGCACGGGTATCGGTCTTCAGGTTGCCATTCCTCATGCAAAGTTGGACAGCATCAAGGAGTTTTTCTTGCTTGCTGCAGTGTTGGAAAATGATGTCCCATGGGATTCCTTGGACAAGAAACCGGTACGTCTGGTTTTCATGATTGGTGGTCCTTCTGACCGACAGTCTGATTATCTCATGATCCTTTCCAAGATTACCTTGGTGATCAAGAACCCCGAACGCAGGAAAGCACTCATGGCTGCCAAGACTCCCCAGGCTGTGCTCGATGCATTTGCCGATCTGTAGGACTGCATAATGGAATTCCATCTGTTTCTCTATCTTGCTGCAATTTTTGCAGCGGGGTATGGGAGTAAGGTACTCACAACAACCCTTAAAATTCCTGAAGTCACCGGCTATGTCCTCCTCGGTGTATTGCTTGGTGGCTCCTTGGTGAATCTTCTCTCTCCTGTGGTATTGGATATCTTGTCCCCTCTCTCCTCCATTGCTCTTGCCCTGATCGCATTCATGATCGGAATCGAGCTCAAGATTGATGTAATCAAGCGGCTGGGAAGGAGCATCATAACCATCGTAACCTTCGAATGCATTGGAGCATTCCTTGTTGTCTTCTTTGGCTTGTTCTATGTATTCAAGACCAATCTTAATACTGCGCTTCTGCTTGGATCAGTAGCATCGGCAACAGCCCCTGCGGCAACAGTTGCTGTTATTAAACAGTACAAGGCAAAGGGAGTTTTGACTTCAACCATCTTGGCAGTCGTCGGTATTGATGATGCGTTTGCACTCATTATCTATGTCTTTGTGGAGAGTTTTGTCAGTTCCAATCTGCTCGGGAGTTCCCTCGCAATCGGGCCGATGGTAGCTTCAGCCTTGCTCTCTGTTGCAATCGCAGTAGGGCTTGGTGCTGTTTCCGGGGTACTGTATATCTTGCTTTTACGAGGAAGGAGAAATAACGATTGGGTGATGTTGCTGCTTGCTGCCTTCCTCTTTTTGTTGTTGGGTGTCTGTGAGTTGCTTGGTGTCTCTGAGCTACTTTCAATTATGGCTTTCGGAATGACCATCGTGAATAGCTCGGCTGTATTGAGCAAGAAGAGTGAAACGGTGGTTTCCTCTTTCAGCCCAGTGTTCCTGGTTGCCTTCTTTATACTTGGTGGAGCTCACCTGGATGTCTCCTTGATTACACAGATTGGAATGCTTGGACTATTCTACTTTGCAGCAAGAAGTATCGGGAAGGTCGGGGGAGCTACCTTCGGAGCCTTGGTTGGGCGAGCACCGAAGAAGGTGCGGTTTTTGATCGGGTTCTCTCTCTTGCCGCAGGTAGGGGTTGCCTTAGCTCTAGCCTTGGCGATCAACAAGACCTTCTCAGCCCCAGCTTTCGGGGAGACAGGTCAGCAACTAGCGAGCATGATCATCAATGTGCTGTTGTTTACCACAATCATAACTGAGGTCGTAGGACCCTTGCTGACACGGTTGGCACTACGCAAGGCGGGCGAAACGAATGAGCAGATCTAGGAGGAAATGATGAATCTATTGCTTATGGTGCTCTCGCAACTGGATTATAAGGAGGATGTGTTTCTGGCAATGCAAAGTGTCGGGATCACCAAAGCCTCCGTGTTCGATGCCAAAAGCATGGATCGGAGTCTTGAGAGCGAATTCAGCCTATTCACCGGGTTTCTACACAGCAGGAGTGAGATGGAAGGAGAGCAGTTGGTGATCCTTGCTCCATTGGCTTCAGCTGATCTTGCCAAGGAGTTGCTTACCAATCTTGAAGCTGGAGGGATACCTGTGAAGAGAGAGGATATCCTTTCCCTTATGGTTCTTCCAGTTGCCTATAGCTTTGACCAATCAAGTGGACTTCTCTGAAGCTTCTCATTGTAAATTAGTACGTTCTCCTCTAGGATATGTGTAAGATTTTGTGAAGAGGGAGCCCCATTTGTTAACCCAACTGCTCGCCGTCCAACTCAACGAAGAAGATCTTTCTCTGGTGAGAAAGATTACTGGACGTATCCAGGTGCTTGCAGCCGAAAACAGCAATGAGGCGCTTCACTTGCTGGAGCAACATGCTTCCATCGGCCTGGTGATAATTGATATTGAGCACTCGTATTTGCAGAGTCTCCAATTGCTTCACACGTTGGTCTACAGGTCACAGCAAGAGCCTCTGAGGATCGTTGTGCTTGGTGAGCCGCATCTACTCCAGCAGAAGAAACGAGTGTTTGACTTGGATATCGTGACGATCTTGACAAAACCCCTGCAAGAAACACAACTGAGAGAAATCCTCGAGAGAGCGGTGGTGAAACAAGACGCAGATTCAAAGCAACAGAATATGCAGGAGCAAGCACACCTGTTTAACGCCATCTTCTACCAAGCTCCCATTGGAATTTCTGTCTCTCATCGTGTTGACCTAGGGGTGGAACCCGGTAAGGAACAGTTCGATGCTAATCCCATGTATGAGAAAATTACGGGAAGAAGCATGGAAGAGGTCCTGAGGCTTGGATGGACAACGATTACCCATCCTGATGATCTGCCTGAAGAGTTGGAGTATTTCAAGCGATTGAAGCGAGGTGAGCTGGAAAACTACAGCATGGAGAAACGGTTTATTCGTCCAGATGGTTCAATCGTCTGGGTTGAGATGACGGTGGCTCCCTTGCAAGCGAGTGATAGCCAACTCTTCGCTCATATCTGTCTCCTGCAGGATATTACGAAACGAAAAGAAGCTGAGCGACTGCTTGCGGAGAGTGAACGCAGCAAATCAGCACTGCTCTCTCACTTGCCTGGAATGGCATACCGATGCCGTTACGATGCCCATTGGACCATGTTGTATGTCTCAGCAGGATGTGAAACCTTGACAGGTTACTCCCCAGACCAGCTGATAAACAATCGTGATATTTCATTCAATGACATCATTGTCCTCTCCTATCGACAGAAAGTCTCCAGCGGATGGAAGTGGGCGATCCATGAGAACAAGCCCTTTGAGTTGGAGTATGAGATACTCACCGCCCAAGGAACCCGTAAATGGGTTTGGGAGATGGGACAGGCAGCCTTTACCGAAGATGGGGATATAGAAGCCTTGGAAGGGATCATCCTCGATATCACCGACAGGAAACTCATGGAGCAGAACCTTGCTTATCGGGATGCACATGACCTGTGGACCGGATTGTACAATCGAAGATACCTTGAGCAACTGTTGCGTCAGGATATTAAGGCAAGGAAGAGCGCCAAACGAGCTCTCATCTCGATCAATCTGGGTGCGCTGAATGCAAAGAGTATTGCCTATGGCTACCAATACAGCCAGGATATCATGAAGAAAGTTGCAGAGGGATTAAGTATCCTCTGCAACGACCTTGCGGTGTTGAGTATTACCCATGAGTATCGATTCGTATTCTATCTTAGGTCCTATGACGAGAGACAGAACCTTTTACTGCTTTGCAAGAAGATTGAAAGTACCTTGGAGTATATTGTATCTCTGGAAAGAATTCCCTATGGATTGGGAGTTCTGGAGATTGATGAGTCCAATCAAGAAAATGTAGATCAATTGCTCAGAAATATCTTGATAGCTTCCCAACGTTCCGTTGTTCTCTATGATGGAGAGGCAGAAATCTGTTTCTTTGATGAGAGTATGGAGACAGAGATCCAGCGGGAAGCAACACTCTCTGCACTTCTTTCAAGGATAGTCTCGGGAAAGAACCCAGACTGCTTATTCCTGCAATACCAACCCATTATAGATATGCGGACCGGAGGTATCTGTGGGTTTGAGGCTTTGGCGCGTTTGAAGTGCGCAGAAATGCAGGTGATCCCGCCTTTGCACTTCATCCCGATTGCAGAGAAGACAAAACTCATCATCCCCTTGGGCGATATCATCATCCGGCAGGCATTCCAGTTCTTGAAGCAGTTGGAAGAGCATCATGTGATGGATTGCACGGTCTCCATCAATATTTCTGCCATCCAGTTGATAAAAGAGGGGTTTGCTGAGCATATCATCCGCTTGATGCATTCAATGGATGTGAACCCATCATGTGTCTGTTTGGAGCTTACCGAGTCCATCTTTGCCTCGAACTTCCAAGAGATCAACAGAGTGCTGAAAACATTGCAACACAAAGGAGTCAAAATCTCAGTTGATGATTTCGGCAGTGGCTATTCCTCTCTTTCAAGGGAGCGTGAGCTCTATGTCAATGAATTAAAGATTGACAAGTCATTCATCGATAAACTGATGTACCTCTCTGATGATCAGGCCATCACCGGAGATATCATTTCCATGGCTCATAAATTAGGACACAGTGTGGTAGCAGAAGGGATTGAGTATCAGAGACAGCTTAATTATCTGAAGCAAAACAACTGTGACAAGGCCCAGGGTTTCTTTTTCAGTAAGCCCCTGAATGCATCTGATGCCCTGGCTTTGGTGGTAGGGAAGCATACGTATCGTCTATTTGAACATCTGTTAAAGTAATACAAAAAGAGTGACCTGTCCAAATGCAATAGTATGCTTGTGTTAGTTCATTTTGCATATAAAACCATATAATTAAATAAGTTGTTATTCTTCTTGACGTGAAGTTTCAAGGGGGTATACTGTACCTAGGTTAGTACAAAAACGAACAAACTAGGAGTATCCCCCTTGTCTGAACCAAGAAGATCACGACTAATAAACTCCTCACGGATAATTCATCGTCTTTGGATAGAAGATCAACTCAGTCGTGCCGATTTAGCTGTAAGGCTTGGACTTACCAAATCTTCCATTTCAAACATAGTAAATGATTTGATAGCGCTCGGAATTGTGACTGAGAATGAGGTACTTGAAGCGAGCCCAAAGGGAGGGAGGAGAGCGATAGGGCTTACTCTCAATAAGGCATACTTTCATGTTATAGGTATAGAAATTCGCTCTGATTCCTATACTGCACTCTCCATTGACTTGGAAGGTAAGGTGCTTTTCTCACAAACCAAACCAAAAGGATTTACTGCCAAGACATTCAAGGCTGAAGTATGTAATCTCATTGAATCTCTCTGTGAAGACCTAGAAAAATTGCAAAGACATCTATTGGGAATAGGTATTGGCTTTTCTGGAGTGATTGATGCAGAGAAGCAGATAATCTATCGTTCAGTCTCTCTCGATTTTCAACAGCCTTTTGACTTTCAGAAAGAGGTTGCCTCCCATTTTCCGTTTCCCGTCATTCTGGAAAATGATGCCAACTGTGGAGCATGGGGAGAGGTAGTATTCCAAAGAAAACAGAAGCTTAAGAATTTTCTATTCGTGCTCATTGAATTCTGGAAACGGTATGAAGTACAAACAGGATCCCCACAGCCGACCATTGGTTTAGGATTTGGATTTGATGGAAAAATCTATCGTGGAAGCAGTAGCCAGGCGGGTGAATTCAAGAGCGTATGTAATCGAGATCCTGATTCTTTACAACAAGTGCAGATTGCCCAAGGAGTTTCTGTAAGTGAAGATCGGGAAGCCTTGCGCAATTATATCAAGGAAATATGCCAGAATTTGGCCTTTCTTATCAATACATTGGATATTGGGCATGTATTCATCGGGGGTACGATTGAACCTTTCGCTTCTTTCATGCCTGAGATGTTAAGAAAAGAAATACGATCAAATTCGCTGATCCAAAGCGAAGAGAATTGCCAAATCCAGTTTTCATCATTGGGATATGATGCAGTTTCATTTGGTGCTGCTGCCCTGGTTCTCGATAAGGTATTGATGAATCTGGAACCGCTCAGTGAGAACACTGCCAAGCAGGCTGTTCCGCTCTTTCACTTGTTGTCATAACGTTAACACCCTCGAAGGGGGTGAGAAAAAATGGAGGTCCTGTATGAAAATGAAACGATTGTTGATTTTAGCATTCGTGTCTTTCTTGATTCCCTCCCTGCTCATTGCAGCAGGGACAAAGGAAGCGGCAACGGATGGAGTGATTGAACTTTCTGTATATCACTACCTCGATCAGACAGATAAGACTACTGCACCTAATTTCCAACATTTGGTGGATGTCTTTGAAGCCGCAAACCCTGATATCAAGCTCAGTTTTGAGTATGGATATGGAGAATCTTTCCATGACAAGCTCCAAACCATGGCCATGAGTGGTCAGTTGCCCGATATAGTCTTGCTTTATCCAGGGGAAAGAACCAGCCAGGTTACATCAGCTGGATTGGTGAAGGACCTTCGTCCATATCTCTCAGGCCATGAAGATGAATTTGCTGATATGGCGATGCAGGCCCAGGGAGACAATGGGGAAATTTGGGAACTGCCTGAGGATATCTCAATCACCTCGATCATGTACACAAACAACCGATTGCTCGCAGAGCTTGGTTTGGATTACCCCAAGACATATGAAGAGTTGCTTGCGCAAGGACCAGTGATTCGTAAAGCCGGTTTAATACCCATCTCTATTGCGAATAAGGATGCTTGGCCAATGCAGTCCTGTGTAGCTGGTATGTTGGTTGAAAGAGCTTGTGGAATGGAGTGGTGGGATAAGGCACTTACTGGAGAAGCAAGCTATGATGACCCTGAGTTCGTGTATGCTATGGAGATTATCAAAGAGCTGAATGACAAGCAGATGTTGTCTCCAGGCACCAATCAGCTTGCCTATGGACAGGGGTTGGATGATTTTGTCAATGAGCGTGCTGTGTATCTCCTCGATGGTGGTTGGACAGTAAATAGTATGGTGGGTGAGCTCACTGATGAGCAGAAGACGTATATGAGTCTTGAATCATTCCCCGATATTCCCAACCAGAAGGGCAAGAGCCTCTCTGCTTCTGCAACAGCAGGACAAGGCTTTGGCATGAATGCAAAGCTTAATGAGAAGGAAGTTGAGGCAGCATGGAAGTGGATCTGGTTCTACTCTGGACCTGAAGGGTCTGCCATTCGCCAACAGTATGGTCGTCTTCCAGCCTACAATCTTGATGAACCTGAGGATGCAGATCCCATGATCAAGAAACTGATTGCATTTGCTGGAAAGGTCCCGATGGGATATGTCATGGACTCAGTCATTGCAGCCGAACCAATTGGAACGTTCAATATCAATCTTCAGAATATGATGTTTGATACGATGAGCCCAATGGAAGTTGCGCAGGACCTGGAGAGAATGGTCTCTTCTGTAGGTCGTTAATAAGTGATTGCAACGCTTCCCCTCAGGGGGAAGCGCTGTTCTGATAGGAAGGTGAAATCCCATGACGTATGCACAACAAAAACATATGAGTTACTGGATTCTGGTGCTACCAGGAATTTTGGTGTTTGCTTCAATCATCATATTCCCCGTGCTCTTCAGTTTCTCTTTGAGTTTCACCACCTGGAATGGGTATGGAATGCCGACCTTTGCGGGGTTGGAGAATTATCGAACAATCATTTCTGACCCTGTGTTTCTTCATTCACTAAGAAACAATCTTCTCATTGTTGTTATTTCAGTCTTTGGACAGATACCGTTAGGGTTTCTTTTGGCATACCTGCTTCACAGAAGTATGGTTCGTCATGGTAATTTCTTCCAGACGATGATTTTTCTGCCTATTACCATATCTCCGGTCGTGGTTGCGCTACTCTGGAACCAGATATTTTCATCGTCGGGAATGGTTGTAGCTTTGGTTCGCTCAATTACTGACAATCCACAATATGTGATCAGGATATTTGAGGATCAGAAGCTTGCCATCATTCCAATCCTTTTTGTGTTGCTGTGGATGCATACCGGAACATATATGATCATCTATTATGCAAATCTGCAGAAGATGACTCCTTCGGTCCTGGAAGCAGCCCAGATTGACGGGGCAAGTGAAAAGCAAATGCTGACGCGTATCATTCTTCCCTCAATGATTGGAACGATTGCCACCACTGCAATTTTCGCTATTTCAGGCAGCTTGAAAGCTTTCGATTTAATCTATGCCATGACAGGAGGAGGCCCTGCACATTTTACAGAAGTGATAGCAATCTACATGTATGTAAATACCTTCAAGTATTATAAGTATGGGTTCGGCAGTGCTGCGTCCATCATCATCGTTATGCTTGCCGTTGGCTTGATTCTACTGCTGCAATTCTTTAGCCGAAGGCTTGAACGACGATTTGAATAGGGGAGCAACATGAAAAAATCAATGACCTTTGGAAAAATCCTAGCATATATGCTCATGATTACCTTCACGTTGCTGACGGTGGTACCTCTTTTGTGGATGATTCTTAGCTCATTCAAACCGCACGCCTTGATTGTTCGCCAGCCTTTGGCTCCACCGTTCACATTCTATACAGAGAATTTCATTCTTTCTTGGGTACAAGGCCACCTGGGAATTTATTTCCTCAACAGTATTGTGTACTCCCTGAGCGCAACCTTTGTAACGGTGATGCTTGCTATGAGTAGCGGCTATGCGCTTTCAAAATTTCACTATCGCTCTGGCAAGGTTATCTATGGGCTCTACACCCTTGGCTTGCTTATTACGGTACATTCAGTCATCGTCCCTCTCTTTATTATGGAAACCAAGTTGGGGATTTCCAATACACGGTTGGGAGTCATACTGCCTTATATTGCCTTTGGGCTTCCTTTTCAGGTTTTTCTTGCAACCACCTACGTGAAAGGTATCCCGGACTCAATGCAGGAGTCAGCCATCATTGATGGGGCAACCTTCTTGGAAATTTTTGTGAAAATTATCATCCCCGTGGCGACACCTATTCTGTCGACCATGTTTATCTACACGTTTTTAGGAAACTGGAATGAATTCGTTCTGGTACTGACCCTTACCAGCGATATGCTGATCCGTTCCCTCCCTGTTGGAATCAATAGCTTTGCAGGGGGGATGAGTCGGGATTATGGGTTGCAATTTGCCGCGTTGGTTATTGGTACTGTACCTATGATCATCTTTTACATGATTTTCAAAGATAAGATTGCCCAGGGTTTCGCTGCTGGGTCCTTAAAGGAATAGTGTTGTACGTATGAATTATCAGAAATCTCTTCTTCCCTATCCATCAGACGGAATAATGCTCCTGAAAGGAAGCTTTGTTTTCTCGAAAGTTCTTACACTTGGATTTCAGGATTCTTGTTTCCCAGAGCATGCACAATTTCTGCAGGAATATTTGGAAACGGTCCTAGGGATGGAAATAATCCTTTCTGCTGGGTCGGATAATCCAGACTTGCTTATCACCAAGAGGAAAGAGCTACTTGGAGAGGAAGAATACGTTCTACAGGTAGAACCTCAGGGGTGTAGGTTGTCCTCTACTTCATGGAAGGGAATCTTCACTGGTCTCCAGACATTTATTCAACTGGTAAATTCCAATAGAACACTACAGTGCTGTAGGATTACTGATTCTCCAGCTCTCTCCTGGAGGGGCCTCATGTTGGATGTTGCCCGATCTTTTTGTCCACTGGAAGAGTTGCTGGGAATTATTGATGCCATGGCCCTGTATAAATTGAATGTTCTACACTGGCATATAAGTGATGATCAAGGGTGGAGATTCCCTGTGGATGGCTATCCTGATTTGGTGAGTGAAGATCGGGGATACTATTCAAGAGACGATATCAACTACGTCGTTTCGTATGCAGAGAAAAGAAATATCATGGTAGTTCCTGAGGTTGATATGCCAGGGCACATGCTTGCTGCCCTCAGTGCATATCCAAAGCTGAGTTGCACCGGGGGGCCTTTTGTAATTCCAACAGGAGAGGGAATATTTCAGGATATTCTTTGTGTAGGAAAGGCAGATACCATCGCTTTTGCAAGAAAGGTGGTGGACACACTCTGTTCACTTTTTCCTTCACCCTATATTCATCTAGGGGGGGATGAAATCCCATTGGATCGATGGGCAACCTGCCCTGATTGCCAACATCGTATGCAGGAATTGGGATATAAGGATGAGAAAGCATTGCTTGGGTGGTTCAGCAATGAGATTGCTGCCTATGCAAGGGAGAAAGGCAAATCCACAATCCTTTGGAGTGATTATGTTGATGCTTCGTATGATCCCTCAATAATTACACAAGTTTGGAATCCTCTTCTTGGCAAACATAAGAGAATCCATAGCAACCATCAGGTAATTAAGAGTGATTACTTCCATTCCTATCTTGATATGTCCTACGCTTTAGTCCCTCTCTCCAGAGTGTATCGATACGGCAAAAGTGTACAGAAGGATAGGAAACAGAATACAAAGGTATTAGGTGCGGAATTGTTGCTCTGGACAGAGTACCTGAATACGCGGGGAAAGCGAGAATCTCACCTTTACCCGCGGCTTTTGGCGGGTGCAGAGTCATTCTGGACGAAAGATTCCAAGCTCAGCTATACCCGATTCAAACGAATTCTTACACATGACATACAGCTGGTCTCAGATAATCAGAACAACGTGAATAAACCCTCTATTTGGGATCCTCCACTTCTGGAGCAAATCAAGGCACGGAGAGCAAGAAAAAAACGGGTCACAGCAAACAGCAAGGAAGCTGGGATCTTGTTGTAGTAGGGTGAATCTCAGTCACTCCATGCCTCCCTCAGAAGTGAAACCGCCTTTGGTATTTCCTCTAGGTCCAATGTTGCAAATCCCATCAAGAGCGTAGTCTGTTTTATCTGTAGAGGAGGCTCTGAATAGTAGCGGGTGATCCCATAGATTTTTACGTGATGGTTACCAGCCCTCTTCACCAGGGTATTTTCATCCATTCCATTGTGAACGTACAACAGTAGGTGCAATCCCGCTGAATCTCCGGCAATCTCTACATAGGGGAGGAGGCTGTTGATACAGGAGACCAGAATCTCCCGCTTTTGACGATAAAGATTACGCATCCTGTTTAGGTGCCGTTCAAAATGTCCCTTTTCGAGAAATGCATGCAGGATCTTCTGTTCTATGATTGGAACAGGACAGTAGTAGAAGCTGAGATATGCTTCGTACCGCTCCATGAGTGCCTCAGGAAGAACCATGTAGCTGATTCTCAGGGCTGGGGAGAGTGATTTACTGAAAGCTCCTAGGTAGATGACCTTGCCTTGTCCATCGAGGCCTTGCAAGGAAGGGATTGGTTTTCCGCTATAGCGAAACTCACTGTCATAATCATCTTCCAAGATATATCGTCCGGATTTTTCGTTTGCCCACTGCAAGAGTTGCAGTCGCCGTGTGACCGGCATGATACTACCGGTAGGGAACTGATGGCTTGGTGTGATGGAGAGTACATCTGCTCCACTGGCATAGAGTGCTTCAGGAGCAACACCTTGTTCATCCAAAGGCAGTGAAACATATTGTACGCGATTGCTCTTGAACAACAATGTAAGTTTCTCATACCCGGGGTTCTCAATAGCATAGACAGTCTTTTCATCCAGGAGCTGGATGAGCAGTTGCATCAGGAACTCCGTACCACTGCTGATGATGATTTGGTGTGCACCACAGTGAACCCCTCGGCTTGACTGCAGATAGTGGGTGATACTGGAACGCAGAGCAAACAAACCCTTTGGATCACTGATTGTGAGGAGTTCTGTATCACGTGAACTGATGATTTGGTTGCTCAACCTTCTCCAGAGTGAGAAGGGGAACCTCTTATGGTCTACTCCTTGATGGGAGAAGGCATATAGGTAGGAAGGAGTTTTCACTCTATCAACGTTAGGCGTACGCTCATCTGGCCCGAGAACGAGGATGCCACTGAGGTCGGCTACGTAGTAGCCACTCTTCTCCCTTGTCTGGAGATAGCCCTCGTCAACAAGTTGGTTATATGCTGCCTGCACTGTGTTGATGCTGCATTGGAGATTTTCTGCAAGCCTACGCTTGGAAGGGAGTTTGTCATCTCGGCTGAAGGTTCCCTTGATAAGCTCTTCCTTGAGGTATTGATAGAGCTGTTCTGTCAGTGTTTTAGGAGTATTGCTCTGTAGCTGTAAATTGATCTTGTACATATCCCTCCATAATCTGGTACCATTAAAAATTCATAAACTGGAACTTTTTATACTATCAGATACCACCTATACTAGGGCAGAACAATGAATAGCACAATGGTAGGAGGTGCAATATGAGTGAACGAAATGTATTGAACAAGAATCTTGCTCAGATGCTCAAGGGAGGGGTAATCATGGACGTTACCTCTCCAGAACAAGCCCGGATAGCCGAGGATGCAGGAGCTTGTGCCGTGATGGCATTGGAGAGAATCCCTGCTGATATTCGTGCAGCCGGGGGAGTCTCGCGTATGAGTGACCCAATCCTGATCCAAAAGATCCAGGAAGCGGTTTCCATCCCGGTTATGGCTAAGGTGCGCATAGGTCATATCGTTGAGGCACAGATTCTTGAAGCCTTGGAGATTGATTTTATTGATGAGAGTGAAGTCCTCTCCCCAGCCGATGACCTCTATCATATCGACAAACAACAATTCTCCGTACCTTTTGTCTGTGGAGCACGTGACTTGGGTGAAGCTCTTCGTAGGATAAGCGAGGGTGCGAGTATGATCAGGACCAAGGGAGAACCTGGGACAGGGGATATTGTCCAGGCTGTTCGGCATATGCGCTTGATTCAGCAACAGATGAGGAAGGTCCAATCCATGCGCGAGGATGAGCTGTTTGAGGAAGCAAAACTTCTTCAGGTTCCCTACAATCTATTGCGTAGTGTGTTTGAGAGTGGAAAGCTTCCAGTGGTCAACTTTGCAGCCGGTGGGGTAGCTACTCCCTCTGATGCTGCACTAATGATGCAGCTTGGTGCAGAAGGAGTATTTGTGGGTTCGGGAATCTTCAAGTCTGGAGATCCAAAGAGACGGGCAAATGCCATTGTGAAGGCCGTTACGAATTATCAGGATCCCAAGATGTTGGCTGAGCTCTCAAAGAATCTGGGAGAAGCCATGATTGGTATCAATGAACAGGAAATTGCACTGCTTATGGCTGAGCGTGGCGTATGAGAGTAGGTGTCTTAGCACTGCAAGGAGGATTTGCAGTGCATGTTCACGCTTTGAACAAGCTGGGGATCCCTTCCCTTGAAATCCGTAGCCCTCAGGATGTTCAAACTTCGCTTGATGCCTTGATCCTGCCTGGTGGGGAGAGCACAGTCATGGGTAGACTGATCAGGGAGCTTGACCTCTATTACCCCCTATTGGATTTGATCGCTCAGGGATTGCCGGTATGGGGGACCTGTGCCGGCATGATACTGCTTGCGAGTGAATTGGAAGGAGGGGCAGATACCCATCTAGCGCTCATGCCCATCACGGTCCAGAGAAATGCATTCGGTCGGCAGCTTGGGAGTTTTTCCTCCCTTGGCATGTTTGAGGGTATTGGCGAAATACCCATGACGTTTATCCGAGCCCCAGTTATTCTGAAGGCAGACAAGAATGTACACAAGTTAGCAGAGTATGATGGCTTCAGCGTTGCAGCAAGATATGATACGATGCTGGTGACTGCCTTTCATCCGGAGTTGACGAATGATACTCGGGTCCTCCAGTATTTTCTGGGGATGACAGGCTGCAGACACTAATGGTTGATCATCGAGGGGGTAGGTTGCATGGAACTTGTAATGATGGAGTTGTTCTTGCTTATTGTAGTTGTTTCCATCGTAGTTAACCAGAAAGGCACCTCTTCACTGTTCAATTACCAAGATGTGGAGGTTGTTAGTGTAGCAAGTGCTTACATTGGGTATTTGGCTCTTGCAGTGCTCAGCCATGTGCATATACGTGGTCTTTTCCCATTTTCTCCAGCCATTGCGCGTTTGGTAACAATTCTCCATATTGTTTCTATTCCACTGTTGATATTCGTTTGGATGAACAGTATTGAGAAACGGCTTCTTTCAAAAAGAAGCTATTCATTGTTCTCTTGGGTACAGGGGGCGTTGCTTGTGCTTTTCTCAGTTGCGTCCTTTGTTGACTTAATGCTTAACCGACTCTATGTATTTTCTTGGGAGCAGATGATTCGTGGCGGATGGGGAATTCCTCTCATGCTTGGTCTGAGTACCTTTTTTGTGTTTGTGGAGCTTGGTACTGCATTGGTCAAGTGGAAGTTGATCGAGTGGCATGAACGGGCCATTATGGTACTCACTGCACTGTTCCTGTTGTTCTCTTTGATTTTGTTTGAGACATTCAGACAACCCTATATGCTCTCCCTCAGCAGTGCCTTCATGTTGTTGCTCAGCTTTCTCTCTTGGCAGAGGAAGGAGTTGTTGTTGGATTGGTTGACCAGGATCCCAAACAATCAAGCATTTCAGGGAGCTCTCAAACATGCCATTGATAGCAACAGCCACAAGACCATCCTTTTGTTGGATATCGAGAACTTTCGCCTGCTCAACGAACGTTATGGAGAGGATGGTGGCGATGCAATCCTGTCCTCCTTTGCTGATTTCCTGAAAACCACCTATGAGCAAGCTGGTGTGTTCCGTATTGGGGGAAACAGGTTTGTTCTGATGTTTCCTTTGTTGACACATAATGAGTTAGTCAGGGAAGTTAATATAATCAAGGAGAAGACTGCAAAGGGGTGTTCCATTGGGGAGATGCAAGTCTCTTTTCATGTGAATATCGCGATTGTGGAAATTCCCTTGCAGAAGAATACGGTTGATGAGGTTCTTGATTCTCTCTCCTTTACCATGACAGAGGTCAAGGAAAAGCGGAGGCAGCCGGTCATCATCTTCAACCAGAAGCTCACCGGGGTACGCCAGAGAAGACTCGATATCCTCTCGATTCTAAGAAAAGCTTTGATGGAGCAAGACATGATACAGGTCTACTTCCAGCCAATCATGGATGTAGATGACAACAAACCAGTTGCTGCAGAAGCCTTGATGCGGCTGCAGGATGAACGGATGGGGATTATTTCACCCGGGGAGTTCATTCCCCTTGCTGAACAAGCCGGTCTGATTAGCATGTATACGGAGATCATGCTGCAGAAAGTATGTGCCTTCCTTATAGAACATCCCAGTATCCAGGAGCGATTGAGCCATGTTTCAATCAACATCGTTGCTGAGGATCTTGCAGTAGGAGATATTGCTTGTAAGTTGCTGGATATTTTAAGCCAGAAGGGAATTGATGCAAAGAAGATAGGGTTTGAAGTAACAGAGTCCATGGTGCTTTCAAGCAATCCGATTGTGGCTAAGTCATGGCAAGCACTACAAGACATGGGTGTCCGATTTTTCCTGGATGATTTTGGAACCGGCTATGCCAACCTTGAGTCATTGGTCAACCTCCCCTTTGATGTGGTGAAGATTGACCGAAGTGTCGTATCGAATACCACAAACAGCTATGAGTTGCTTTCCCTTATCGCAGGAATGCTGCAACGTCTCGGAAAAGAAGTCATTGCTGAAGGAGTAGAGACCCTCGAACAGCTGGAGATGGTGAAAAGCAACAGAATCTCCTATGTACAAGGGTACCATTTCTCAAGACCACTTCCTCCAGGGGAGTTCCTCTCCTGGTTGGAGGCAAGCTCAGCTGACTAGCAGGAAGCGAGCCAGTCGGTGATGCGGGTGTGGATTGCATCGCGGATTGGCCTGATCCCTTCCAGTTTTTCCTCATCACTACCGGTTATGGCACTTGGGTCGGGGAACCCCCAATGCATGCGTTCACTCTTGCCTGGGAACATGGGACAGCGTTCAGCGTTGCTCTCATCACAGACTGTCACTACATAGTCGAATGCTTCATCTCTGTCGATATACTCCTGGGCAGGTTTCGCATAATGGCCTTCCATGGAGATACCAATCTCTTCCATGGCCTGAACAACCAAGGGGTTCAGTTTTCCGGCTTCTATCCCGCTGCTATGTGCCTCAAAGCGGTCACTCGCATAGTGTTTTACGAAAGCCTCACACATCTGACTTCTTGCTGAGTTATGGATACAGACAAACATGATTCGTTCTTTAGCCATGTTGGTTATTCCTTTCCTATATTTGGTGGTTTGATTGAGCAGTGCATCATCTCCAGAGCGCAAGGCATGGTCAATATGCAATTGACCCTGGTTCCTTCTCTTTTCATGTCGATGATTCCCACTTGCTTTAATGCTGAGAGGTGTTTTGAAGTAACTGATTTGTGCATGCCAAGTAGTTCCGCAAGTTCACAGACACAGTAGGAGCGAGAAAAGAGCGCCTCAATAATAGCAAGCCGCATGGGGTGCCCAAGCGTCTTGAAACGTTTTGCAGTATCTTCAAACTGTGCAGCATCATATTCGTTCATGATTGCAATGTTGCAAAAAATGGAAACTTTGTCAATGAATCCAGTTGACATTGCAATAATAGTTTCCAATAATGGAAACATAGGAGATACACACATGATTATTCAGATACTCGGGACAGGATGTCCCAAATGCAAGACATTGGAAGCAAATGCTGTCAAAGCAGTCGAAGAGGGAAACATCGCTGCAACAATCGTGAAGGTTACTGACCTCGACGAAATCATGGATATGGGTGTCATGATGACCCCCGCCCTCGCAATTGATGGCGATGTGAAAAGCATGGGAAAGGTGCTGAACAAAGATCAGGTGCTTTCATTGATCAAGGAGAGCTTGTAATGCGGTTTCTTGCTACCAAGGAGGTGCTCCAATGGCGATGAAGCAACTTACTCCTAACAAGAAACTTATGATTATAGCTGGGATTTTCATGGCAATCTTTCTTACTCCCTTCACCCATCCGCGTGTAGTGGGGGCAATCCAGGAAGCGTTCCTCATGCTCTCTGATTATGCACATGAGCATGTACTGCTCTGTGTGGTTCCGGCAATGTTCATTGCAGGGGCGGTTGTGGTATTTCTCAACCAACAGGCAGTAATGAAATATCTCGGTCCTAAGGCAAAGAAACTGGTGGCGTATTCAGTTGCTTCTGTCTCAGGGGCGATCCTGGCAGTGTGTTCCTGTACGGTATTGCCTCTTTTCAAGGGTATCTACAAGAAGGGTGCAGGACTTGGTCCTGCAGTATCCTTCCTCTATAGTGGCCCCTCGATCAATATTTTGGCGATTATCCTCTCCTACAAGGTCTTTGGATGGAAGATGGGATTGACCAGAATGATTGTAGCCATCGTCTTTGCCTTCGTGATCGGATTGCTCATGCATATGATCTTCCGCAAGGAGGACGAGAAACGTCTTGCTGACGAGCGCCTGTTCAAGGATATGGGGGGCCCTGATGCACGTTCCCTTCCCCAGATGACTCTCTACATGGTTTCCATGATCGGTATCCTGGTCTTTCTGAACTGGGCACCAAGCCAGGGTTCAAGTACCCTTTGGGATTTCATCTATGAGTCCAAGTATTGGATTACCGGGGTGTTTGCCTTGATGTTGGCATACTCCCTGATCAGATGGTTCACCAAGGATGAGATGAAAGAGTGGGGCGGAGCAACCAGGGACTTCGCACTTCAGATTCTTCCCTTGCTTTTTGGTGGCGTGTTGGTTGCAGGATTCCTGCTGGGAAGACCTGGCCAGGAAGCACTCATACCAACGGCATGGGTTGCATCATTGGTAGGAGGGAATTCTCTCTTTGCTAACTTCTTTGCAGCCATTTCAGGGGCATTCATGTACTTTGCAACCCTCACTGAGATTCCCATTGTACAAGGATTATTGGGAGCAGGAATGGGCCAAGGGCCCGCTTTGGCTTTATTGCTTGCCGGTCCTAGTCTCTCCCTTCCATCCATGCTGGTGATCGGCGGTGAACTGGGCTTTAAGAAGACTGCGGTCTACATTGCTCTGGTGGTGTTCTTTTCTACCATAGCAGGATTTGTCTTTGGTATGGTAGCTTAGTATCCCCTCAGGATTCAGTACGGGAGTTGTTGTAAATCTACGGCAACTCCCGTTATCTATACCCTTCCAAATTTCATGATTTTCATACCTCAGACAAGAAAAAAATCGTACGATACCTATCCTAAATCCCAAAAAATGCCTATAGCATTGTATATGAGTGAGGTCTTTTCTTGTGTATTTACATTCCTCAAGAACACCATCCAAACCATTTGTCATGCTGATAGTACAAAAGTAATGTAATTTTTTAAATTACCAGACATTTGCCATTTGTCACAATTGCTTTGCCATGTGTAATTGTATTTAAACAAGATAACCTATTAATACATAATAATTTGAATACAAATTGCATATAGATACGTATTGACACGTGTCTGAACAGCACGTTCTTTAATGCAACTTATGTCACTGACATATGTTATAAGTCCTTGTATTATAAAGAAAAATATAAAATTTTATTGTTGACAGTCAAATTTGTGTGTGATTTACTGAAGCGGAGTTTTAAAACAGATATGCATTGGATATGGTTACAAAAAAAAACATCTGAGACGTTGAAGTTTTGAATTAGAAGCATTTCTGCTTTTGATATTTTGGAAATTTCCGCTGGAGGGAAAACATGAAGGAAAAAACAAATTTATCAGTGGGTGTCGATTTAGGTACCTCGAACCTTCTCATTTATGTTGAAGGGCAAGGTACACTTTTCAATGAACCTTCGATCATTGCAATTGACAAGGCAACTGGTAACGTCGTCTCAGTTGGGTATGAAGCAGCAAAACTGGTTGGGAAGACCCATAACAAGGTTGAGGTAGCCAGGCCACTACAGGGAGGAGTAATTTCTGATATTCAACTGATTCGAGAAATTCTCCTATTCACATTGGACAAGATATTCCTTTCGAACCTTGAGTCGATCAGCAGACTCTTGATCTGTATTCCTTCGGAAATAACCAATACAGAGAAAGAGGCAATTGTTGAGCTTGGTCATGGACTTGGAATCCAGAATACAGAAATTGAACAAGAGATAAAGGCCGGTGCTCTTGGTTCTGGTGTAGACATCTTTGCACCAAGAGGACACATGGTGATCGATATTGGCGGTGGTACGACCGATTTTGGAATCCTTTCACTTGGTGAAGTAGTACTTTCCAAATCAATCAAGATTGCCGGAGATTATTTTGACAAGCAGATCATCGACTATGTAAAAACCAGTCATAAGCTGGAGATCGGAAATCAAACTGCAGAAAGAATCAAGATTGAACTTGCTTCCCTCACTGGACCGTTCCCTGTAGATGAAGATGGAGCTCCTGTTGTGACTGAGGCTATGGGCCGTGATTTGGTCACTGGTCTTCCGCGACAGATTCTCCTCCATCCTGAAGAAATCAGGGAAGTGCTTCTCAATTGCTTTGATCCTATTAAGTCCATCTTGCTGGCGACTCTGGAAGAGACACCTCCAGAGCTGGCTGGGGATTTGGTTGATTCTGGGATTCTGTTGACAGGTGGTTGCTCACAGATTCCTGGTATCAAGGACTATTTCACCGATATTGCCCAGATTCCGGTGTACCTCTCTGAGGTGCCTCTCTCTGCGGTAATTGATGGATGCAAGAAGATGCTCAAAATGACAAATCGGCATTTTTATAGTGAACTATAGGAAGGGTATAAGAATGAGTGCAGCAATGGTACATGACAAACTTGGGTTGGGAATAGATCTCGGAACCGCAAATTTATTGGTGTTCCTTGAAAAGAAAGGAATCATATTCAATGAACCTGCAGTAATTGCGTTTGATAGAGAATCCGGGAAAATTGTGGCGGCTGGAGAGGATGCCCATAGAATGTTGGGTAAGGTCCACTCCAAAATTGCAGTGATAAAGCCATTGAAAAATGGCGTTATCTCAGATATGCGTGCAGCAAAGGCTTTGCTGACGTATGTGCTTGGGAAGATTGAGAATCTTACAGAAAAAGATCTCTCCAAGACTACGTGTGTAATTTGTTGCCCTTCTGAAGTGACAAAGATTGAACGGGACGTCATGGCTGATCTTGCAGCGAAGATGAAAATCACCGATGTGTTCATCGAGGAAGAGATCAAGTCTGGAGCACTGGGCGCCGGTGTGGATATCTTTAAATCCAAAGGGGTGATGGTTGTCGATATTGGAGGAGGTACTACGGACGTCGGTATTATTTCTTTCGGTGATATCGTGCTTTCTCGAACCATACGAAAAGCTGGAAGTTTCATGGATGATGAAATCTCCAAATACGTGAAAAAGACCCAAAGCGTTGAGATCGGAGAACTAACAGCCGAGAAAATGAAGATTGAATTGGGTGACTTGCATGTAGACGCAAAAAACGTCGTGAATCGGTATGCAGGAAGAGACATGGTGAAGGGAATTCCCAAGTGGGTCATGCTTTCAACCCAGGAAGTCCAAACGGTATTGACGCCAGTATTTGATGAAATCGTAAAACTTATCACTGGAGTGTTAAAGGATACCCCACCCGAATTATCTGCAGACATTTATAAGCATGGCATCCTACTCACCGGTGGATGTGCCATGATCCGTGGGATTGAGGAGTACATAAAGGAACGGATTCAGGTTCCTGTGAAAGTGGTCCAGAACCCGCTTACTTGTGTTGCAGAAGGTACTAAGTATTTACTGAAAAACCGCGGAGACTACCTCGTTAATCCGCTTCAACTGTAGGAGATTTTCATCATGGCAATCACCATCCGAAAACAAGATAAAGAGACAAAAAGTGTTGTTGGGAAAAATATTGGAATAGACTTGGGAACTGCTAATATCCTTGTCTATGTCGAAGGAGAAGGGATCATCACCAATGAACCTTCGGTAATCGCATTTGACTATGAGACCAATGAGGTGCTGGCTACTGGAACAATGGCAGCCAATATGATCGGAAAGGGTCATCATGGTATCAAGATTGTGAGTCCTCTGAACCAGGGTGTCATTTCTGACATCGAGGCTACCAAGAAGCTCATCGAGATTTCCTTGCATAAGATTGAGAACATCAATATCGACATCACAGAATCAACGCTTTTGCTCTGCTGTCCTTCTGAGGTAACTCAGTTGGAACGGGACTCATTCATGGACCTTGGCAATAAGCTTGGGGTCAAGGATGTATTCATTGAGCAGGAAGTGAAAGCTGGAGCAATCGGGTCAGGCCTTGATATCTTCAGCAGCAATGGATCGATGATCATTGATATTGGGGGAGGATCCACAGATATAGGTGTACTCTCCTTGGGCGATATTGTGGTATCTGAGTCCAATCGTATTGCAGGTAACTATTTTGATAGTGAGATCATGGACCACATGCAGTATAAGCATGGACTGCTGATCGGAAAGAAAACTGCAGAGCGGATCAAGGTAGAAATTGGTTCCTTGCGACAGAAGATTGAGAATCCGAAGGAGACCTGGGTAAGTGGAAGGGACGTAGTAACCGGACTTCCCAAAAAAATCACAATACATGAGAACGAAATTCGTGATGTCCTGGTCAAGCCATTTGAATCAATAGCAACGATGGTACTCAAGGTGCTGCAGAACACCCCGCCTGAGCTCTCTTCCGATATTATCGTGAATGGCATCTATATCAGTGGTGGTGGAGCGATGATCGATGGTGTGGATGAATTCCTTCACCGCAGGGTTGGTATGGATTTCCACATCTCCAGACGCCCCATGACTGCAGTGGTTGATGGAACCAAGCTTCTGCTGAAGAACCGGGGAAGTTATTTCGTAAAGCCAACCGATTAAGAGAGGGGATGAGTACAGACCTTTCTTTCCTGACTGGGAAGGAAAGGTCTGATCCCCAATTTCTACTGAAAAGGAACGCCTTATGAGAATCATGCAACGTCACTGTATTGCAGTCGGAAGTGTCTTCTTCCTCGCCCTATTGACCAGTCTTTTTTACACAAGATTTATTCTCAGTCTCTTCTTTGCTCTGCTTTTTCTGATCAGTATGAGCATAGGGTTCTTGATTTCTGGAAAAACAGGCCCTTGGGGATTTACCAATAGGTCGCTCACAAGATGGCTAAAGAGCCATCAAGCCAATTTGGACTCGGTGTTCTGTCTCTACGTTTCCATCCATGCAAGAGGGGTATTCCAATCCTGCGTCGACCGTCAGGAACTGGAAGTGGTGTATACTCGTTGTACGCAAGAGCTGATGGGATATTTTGGAGTGGGTAATGTCCAGAGGATGACTCATGATGAATTTGCTATCCTCCGGGATTTTCCCTCATCAAATGTAGTCGATGAGAAGGAGAAAGTTGAGTATCAGACTATTGTATGTCAAACCATCACAGACCGCATCAATGGATTGCTCATTTCCATGGATACGAGCCGGCTACCACCATTTGCGGTAACTGTTGGGTGTGCCTCCTCTGGTCTGCGGTATCGGATGGATACCCTCGAGCAACTTGTCGATCTGGCATATGTTACCGAAGAGACAGCAAGGAAGAATCGTAAGAAGTTTCTTGTAGCTGATGAAGTGATACGGGCGAGAAAGCTGGATATAGATGAATGCAAGCAAGGCTTTTTGACTGAAGGGTGGGAAGAGGAGTTCAATCCATTCTTCCAACCGGTCATTGATCCTGCTTCCTACTCCGTCGTGGGTGCTGAGAGTTTGGCCAGATGGCAGCTTGGAGGCTTCAGGGTGTTGTCAGCCCAGGTGTTCAGGGATGTAGCTTGTGAACTGCACCACATTACTACGATTGATTTGACCATTATATCAAAGACGTTTTCAATCATACGTCGCATGATGATGGCGAGGATAATTCCCTATACCTTCAAGACGGTAATCAATGTGAGTGATGAGAGTCTGAAGAAGGGATTTGCAAAACGTATGTTCTTTCTGGCGGAGCAGCATGGATTGCATCCCTCCCAGATAGAGTTTGATATCAAGGACTCTGCCTTGGCATTTCCTGAATCCCTCTTGGTGATCAAGGAACTGCGAGAAACTGGATTCAGGGTTTCCCTTGACGTCTTTACTGAGACGGCGTTTGATCTCCAAGCATTGGTGAGAGCTGACTTTGATATCATCAAGCTGGATTTCAGGGCATTCTCTCCTCAGCTGCAACAGGTATATGCGGCGTTGAAAGAGGCTGCAGAGAAGGGGGATGTTGAAATTCTTGCAAAGGGAATTGAAAACAAGGTTGTTCTCGATGCTGCCATGTCACTTGGATGTACGTATGTGCAGGGTAACTATTTTACGCAACCCATTCCTGAATCAACATTTGAAGTGTTCATGAAGAAATATCAGCAGGGTCTCGATCTGGGCTCCTCACTCGGTTAGAAGGGACCTTACTTCCCTAGTCGCGATACTGTTTACACCATATTGACCATGCTATTCCCTGAACATCATGAAGTTGAAGGCTTGTGGAATTGGATAGCGTTCCTTGACAATCTTGGCTACCTCATCTTCCGGTACCTCAGGATGTGCTTCACTGTAGAGGATGAATTGGTAGGAGAACCATAGGCTGTTCAGGGGGATATCCCCCTCCCGGATATGACCAACTTCCCGATCAAAGACCAAACGCTTGATGAGCGGGGCATTCTTTTCCTGAACAGCCAGTTTAGCACGGATAATGCTTAATGCTTCACTTGAATCCATCCAAGTGGAGGGAATATCCTGGAATAGCTTCTGGGCTTTGTCGGTTTTCTGTTCAGCAACAAGGAGCGTGCAGTACTCTTCTGCAATTGCAGAGTCAGTCATAAAACCAGAGAGGTTGCTTGCGATGGAGTACCATTGTAGAGCTTCCTCCATTTCTCCTCTTCTGATTTCCAGCTGTGCAAGATTTCTTGCGGTCCAGGCATTTGGGAGATTCTCCATCGTCTTGAGCCAACACGTTTGGGCATATGATACTTCTTCTTGTTCCAAGTGGATGATTCCAAGGTAGTGATTGAGGGTGGCCGATTCTTGAATAGTCAAGCAAGGGTTTCTCAATGCAGTCATAAATATTGCTTTCCATGTATTGGAACAGGGAGGAGTACTGAGAGGTCGGCTATTGGGGTCCATTACCGGCAGTTTCCCTTCTGTTATCAGGCCAAGATATGGAAGTTCCTGATCCTTGATGCTGTCCATTCCAAAGTGGAACGCTACCGGTAGTGAGAGGTTTTGGGCCTTTTGCTCAACAAACCCCCAGCCGCTTCCTTTGTTCAATAGTATTTCAGGGCTGCGTTCACTTGCCTTGAGGCATGTTTGATGCATAGCTGAGAGTCTCTTTTCGTCTATGATCAAACGAATAGTAGCCTCTGCTGCCTGCATGGCAACTTCATATTGTGGGCTGTGGGCTTCTTGTGGGGATATATCCAAAGACCCGAAGGCTTGCGTCCAGCAGATTGAACTCTGTGCCTCCAGATATGAGCCGTGCAATTGACTTGGAGCCAAGCCACTTTGGACCTCGATGTATTCAGCTTCACTGTCCGGAGAAAGGTAACGTTGCCACCTCTTGCCCCCTGCATGACTCCCCCAGCAGAACATTTTCCTGTAGGACAAGGGCGGTGTAGAAGCTTCAAAGAAGCCGCTGCCGTCTTCTTCAATGGCGCACTCCCATGGCATTGGGCTCTTTTCGCAAAGAAAGAAATACTCGTTTGATGCCTTGAATTGGCTCGGATACGAGGCATCAATGTCTTCGTAGATTTCCATTCGGGGCATATTCATATGGCCGAAGAGTCGGGTGTTGTTCTTTGCATAGGGATCCAGATAGAGTGCTTCATTGCTACTTGCAAGAACGCGTGTCTTCTCTGTGACTGGTACTGCAGTATTTGTCCAGTAATACAAGGATTTTCGTTCACTAGAAAGGTTGTGGATATGGACCTGGGCATACAACAGCCTGGAAGTATCTCCCAGGTGAAAGTCGATATGCCACCAGAGACCCTTGCATCGCTCATATTCAAAGAGACGCAAGAATTGCACACCCTCCTCATCTTTCTGTGTTGAGGCAAATACATCGCTACAGGTGGTGAAGGCATGGCCATATTGGCCTATATTCCACTCAATGCCTCCTGCGAACCATGCATCAAGATTGGAAAGGTTGCAAGCTTGGAGACTTGCATTGCAATAGAGCAGTTCTCTGTCATTTTCTTTGTCGGTAAGACTGATGAGCCTTCCCCCAAGCGTTGGGAGAAAGGTTGCCTTGAGATAGTCGTTCTCCATGATGATTGCTGGAATATCTTGCTCTTCCCGGTTTCTATCGTAGCGGTCTTGGATTTGGTAGGGAAGCGAGCGCTTGCCGCAATCAAGGCCCATAAGGGCAGTATGCTCAGAAGAAACTTGTGGTTTTACCCTTACGAGGGCATCGTGCTTGGGGTCTCTAAAGGAGGGGAGTGGATTGGCTCCAATAGGTAATGCCGCGTTTGCCTTGAATGTACCGCTCTTAATTGAAGTCATGTCCTATACTCCTTGTGATAGCGTCTGCCACTTGCTGTCCATATCCTGCATGAGGGCAATCTGGTTCCTCGCTCTCTCGAGGTTTTGGTTCTCCCGATCAATATGATAGTAGCGATCCCCATTGAGAAAATCCGTCAAGAATCGTACTGCCATTATCTGGGTGATGTTTCTTCCTGATTCGACCACCAGAGATCGTTCAAGCGGGGTAAGGAAGTCAGCTTTTGAGAAGTATCCTTCCAGTAAAGCATGGTGGAGAGAGGTGTCACAGTGTACCGTGGAAAGATCAGTGGCATCCTCCTCTGCTGTTGTGGTTGCCGTCCTGATCATATCCCCGGTATCGAAAAGGATGGTTCCAGGCATCACGGTATCAAGGTCAATGATACAGAGCGCTTCTTTCCCATCGAGGCTGAACAAGACATTATTGATCTTCGTGTCATTATGGGTCACCCGTACAGGAAGACTCCCTTCCTGCAGTTTGTCCCAGAGAATAAAACCCCGCTCCCTGCTATCCATGAGATATTCCACTTCAGGACCTACCATCTGTATCCGATTCTGATGGTTCACCTGTATTGCTTCTTCAAGCTGTTCATAGCGTAGACGCATATCATGAAAGTGAGGAATGGTTTCATGTAACAGTTTTCCATCGAAGTCCGATAGCTGCAACTGGAAGTTGCCTATGGCCTCACCCAGAAGATATGCTTGTTCTGCATCTGCTATCGTCTTGAAGGTCTTCACGTGATCGATGTACTGGTAGGTCCTCCAATACCCCCCATCCTCATCAACATACACATTGTCCCCAGATCGGGTAGATATGACATGCAGGCACCGTTGCTCAACATTGTCATAGTGACCGGCAAGCTTTGATTGTAAGTGTGAGGTAACCAGACTGACATTCTCCATCAAGGCAACCGGCTGCTTGAACACCAAGGTGTTTATTCGTTGGTGGGTATACTTCTGGACACTCCCACTATTCGTGAAGGTGGTGAAGAACGTGGAGTTGATATGTCCTTCCTTGTTGACCTCGATGGAAGTCAGGGAACCTTCAATGGCGAAATGATTGATAACTTGGCGGAGCTTATATTCTGAAATCTGCATACAGGCCTCTTGGGGTGGGATGAGTGAAGTGGAATGAACAGTGTGTGATCCTATCCTTTGATAGCTCCTGCTGTTACTCCTTGGATGATTCGCTCTGAAAGGAATATATAGAGGAGAAATGTCGGGAGGAAAACGATAACGACAGAGGCGAACATCCCGCCCCAATCTCCTGTGTATCGCATGGCTTGGATCATATTGAACAATCCAACGGAGACAGGTCTCACCTTTGGCTTGTTTGCAAAAATCATCGACATGAAGTATTCGTTCCAGATGGTGATGAAGTTGAACACGGTAACCGTGATAATCCCCGGTTGCACCAAGGGGAACATAATTCTCCAGAAGGTCCCCATTGGGGAACAGCCATCGATGTACGCTGCTTCCTCATAGGTGGTGCTCAGGCTCTTGAAGAATGCAAGCAGGAAGAAAGTAGTGAAAGGAACATTCATGGCAATATAAAGGAATATGAGCAACCAACGGTTGTTTGTCAGGCGTAGTCGGCTTACGAGGCTGAACAGTGGCATGACGATCATGATCGCAGGGATTCCCAATGCGGAGGCAAGAAGGCTCTGGATGGATAGATTTCCTTTGAACTTGAACCGGCTCAATACATAGGCTGCCGGGGAAGCAATGAGGATGATTGAAGTACAGGATACCACCGTATACAGCAAGGAGTTCATGAAATATACCGATACTTTTTGTGTGTTCCATGCACGAATATAGTTCTCGAAATGGAACCCCGACTCAAACTTGAACATGGAATCACTGAATATTTCCTGACTGGTCGAAAAAGAAGCGAAGAATACCCAGCCAATGAGTACAAAGGTAAAGATTACCCATGTAACTACTAAGACGTAGGAAGGGATCAATCGGACTTGTGTATGATGGTCGAGTGAACGAAGTTTTTTGGCCATGACTCCCTCCTATAGTTCCACATCATCGTTCTTGACGATGAGGTTGGTTGCTGAAAAGGCGATGATGACAATAATCATCATGATAACTCCAACTGCTGCACCTGCTCCACTATCCCTAACGGTGGTGGTACTTGCCGAAGATCCAAATACGATTTCATACATATAGTTCATAGGTGCTACCGTTGCATTGGAGAGGTTGACCGGGCTGAATAACTGGCCCCAGACAAAGAAGGCAACAGTAAAAACGGTCCACATAACGATGTTTGTCCTAAAACAACCCCGTAGGAACGGCAGGGTGATATGGAAGAACCGCTGGAAGACATTTGCCCCTTCTATCTGTGCTGCTTCCATATAATCTTTGGGTATTTGTTCAATGCTTGCCATGAAAATCAGCATGTGGTACCCAACCATGCCGAACGAGTAGGCGACCAGCATGGACCAGAAGAGTTTGTCCGGCCCTGTCCAGAGGGTCTCAGAAAGTGTCGTCATCCCTAGTGTTGCAAAGATATCGTGAAGCAAACCATAGGAAGAGTTATAGACGTAGTTGATCCACATGGTTCCCATTGCAATTGCCGATACTACATTGGGGAGGTATATGACGCTCCTGAAGAATTTTGCAAACTTCATCCCGTTGGTAAGGGATACAGCAAAGAAGAGTGCGGTGACCATTACCCCTATACCACCAACAAGCCAGATACTTGCGATATTACGCATCGATTGTCTAAAAATAGCTGTGTTGAACAGGGTCCGGTAGTTCTCCAACCCGTTGAAACTCCAGGTTGAAATCGGATCTGATACAGACTCGACGGCAAAAAAGCTCATGATGGTTGTCCGGATCGAGGGATACAAGAATACCAACAGGTAGCAGATCATGGCCGGGGTGAGAAAGATGATGATCATCATGCGATTCTTTTTCATAGTGGTACCTTTGAGAAATGAACGCCCCCTAAAACATGGTGTTTCAGAGGGCGTAGTGTTAAAGCCCTATTTATTCATTGCAGCGTAGAATTGTTCTGCATTCAAGGAACCAGTGATAAGCTTGGAGAAGTTTTCCTTGATCTTTGCATTGACGTCCGCAAGATTTTCCATTCCAGCAGCCCAGGTCATCCATGTGGTGGTATTGTCGATGATGGTCTTGGCTTCAGCTGTTTGCTTTGGCCAGGTGCTGTTCTTACCCATTGGAACACCAAGGCTTTCCTTTGCCAGTCTGGAGTCCCACTCACCAGTGGTAAGGTAGACGATGAACTGGAAGGCTTCGTCTGGTACCTGAGAATTGGCATTGATGCCGAAGCACTGTGCTCCATAGTTGTTTGCCTCAGTGCCATTTCCGTTCGGTCCCATTTCAGGCCATGCGAATGCACCCCAGTTGAAGTTTGGAGCGTTGCCCTTGATTTCATTAGGAAGCCAGGTGCCATTCAGGTACATTGCAACCTTTCCTGCGGCAATTTCCTCAATCTGTCCGGCAGGATAGATGTTGGAGGCTGCTTTTTTGCTGATGTACCCTTTCTTTGCGAAGTCTGACCAGATCTTGCCAAATTCAAGAACCGCTGGATCGTTGAATTCATTGTTGTTGGCCATTTCCAGGGTTCTCTCATAACCAGCAAGACGAGCCATGTTGTACCCGAAGAATGCTGCCATGTAGGCATCATCAACAGTGATGGGGGTAACTCCAGCTTGTACCAGTTTTGCACATACGTTCTCGAACTCAGCCCAAGTTTTTGGTGATTCGGTGATACCTGCCTTGTTGAAAAGGTCCTTGTTGTACATAACCACAAAAGCAAATGGCTGGTAAGGAGCTGTCTTAAGTGTGCCATCACCTGCCTGACGAGCAAGGTCGATTAATGCAGTGCTCACTGCATCACTGTAGCTCTCACCACCTGTGGTGGGGTAGCTCTTGGATACATACTCTTCCAAAGGAAGGAGATATTCACCCCACGTGGAGTTAACACGGGAGATGTCCTCATCAAAGATATCAATCGTCTCTCCAGCGTCCAGAGCAGGTTGCAGGGTCTTTCTGATCTCGCGACCATTGAAGACGATTTCAACCGCGATACCGGTTTCTTCTTCAAATGCTTCAGCAGCCTCAGCCATGACAAGGCCCTGTGGCTCAGCTTCATTCCACATCGACCAGTATGTGACAGTCTTTTTCCCAGCAGCATCTTCAGCTGATCCCCCTGCAAACAGCGGGGTGGCAATAACTGCCAATACCAACAGTGCAACAACCATTCCTTTCTTCTTCATAGTTGACTCCTTTTTGTGTGACCAATTCGTATTTGAATTGCAATCTAATTGGAGTATAAGCCCGATTCTTATACTTGATTTATCCAAAAAAACATAATGTTTGTCGTTTATAATTTTCTCTTGTATACTAGAATCATGACAAAACACATCGATGGATTTTCACTCTCCCCTATGAAGATTGAGCTTAATGTGAGTCATTTTGTGACCTTTCATTATTTTGAATACCCCCACAAGTTTATCTTCAAAGGAGAGCGACATAACTTTTGGGAGTTGCTGTATGTAGATAAGGGTGTGGTATTTGCTGGGACCGACCGGGAGAGGTATCAGCTGCAGCAGGGGCAGATAATCTTCCACAAGCCAAATGAATTTCACAGTGTGGAGTGTAATGGGATCATCTCTCCCTGTTTGGTGGTTATCTCCTTTGTCTGCAATTCCCCGAGCATGAATTATTTTGAGAACAAGGTGCTACGTATTACCCAACGGACCAAGAGCCTGATGTCCATCATCATCAATGAAGCGAAGAAGAACTTCCAAACAAATTTATCAGATCCTTTCTACACCAAGTTGGAATTACGTGACACTCGGCCCTTTGGGAGCGAGCAATTGATCAAAAACTATTTTGAGGCATTCCTTTTGGAGTTGATCATCCAGAACTCCCAGAATGAGAAAGATGGAACCTTGCTCAACACCACCCAAGTGGAGGACAGGCGTTTTCGTTTTGAAATGGCAAATTCTTTCATGCAACATAATCTTGCTGAGAATCTTAGTCTATCCGACATATGCAATCACTGCTCAATGAGCAACTCCCTCGCCCAACAGATTTTCAAGCATGAAACAGGTAATAGTGTCATGCAGTGGTATGCCCGCCTAAGGATAGAAAAAGCAAAACAGCTGATCAGGGAAGGGAAGGGGAACATGACCACTATCGCATACCAGCTTGGATATAGTTCCATCCACCACTTCTCCAAACAGTTTTCTAAGGTCGATGGAATGAGTCCAACCGAATATGCCAAGTCTATCACCAGCCTCCTGAACAAGGATCTTGGGTTGTTGTAGGGGAATCACCCACACTTGATACCCCGAAGAAAAGGTATATACTTTTAGGTGGAGGACCCCATGAAAAGGGTATATGTATTGGTGCTGCCACTTGTACTTCTCCTGTGTTTTCCGCTCTTTTGCTCCGCTCCTTCCTACGGTGTGGAAGTTGACTGGCAGATGAGCATCCAAGGCAGTATAACGCAACCTCTCAACGAGTACCTCTCGCTGAAGGCCGGGCTGGGCATTTCCCTCATGGGTGTAGCTGCGACCGAGGCCTATGTTATTCTTGATACCCACCTCCTGAAAGAGCCCTGGGGTGCAAATGTGCTCTTGGGAATACCCAATTTCCTATTTCCCCTGACCTTCGATGCTGCGATGTTCTCTCTCGGCGGTGCGGTGGAGTTCAAGCACTCTCTTTCTCCATCCCTGGACATCACCTTGCGCCTAGGTGCAGGCTTTCCCCTGTTCTTCGAGGAGGGCAAGGACCTAGTGAGGGACATTGCCTTCCCTTTCAATCTATGGCCTGAAGCAGCGCTTGGTCTCGCTTTTCATAGACCTTTGGAAGCTGCAAAATAGTGGAATTTTAGAGGAATCCTAAGGTATTCATCAGATAGCACATACCGATCGTAAAATTTTGAAAGCGCAGAGTCTCCTCTGGGTGTTTAGTCAAATCAGGTAGTATGAATGCCAAATACAGATTACATGTTACCAAAGGAGCTCGTTATGAAAAGAATAAAATTATGCTCCCTCACCTGAATACGTGCGATGCTCATGTTTGCTCCTTTACTGGTGTTTGCCAACGGAGGGAGTGAATCGAATGCCAAGTCGACCACCAGCCTCCTGAACAAGGATCTTGGGTTGTTGTAATTAGTCTACTTCAGGTGACTATTAGCTGTTTGTATTGTATAATGGCCTCCATATAAACCTTATGTATATGGTTGGAGAGGGATATGTGGAGAAAACGTTTAGCAATTCTTTTTGTGTTATTGGTATTTCTGGAGGCCGTAGTGATTGCCAGTACTATAACTGAACCCGCCGCTCTTACTCGTTTGTTTACGGATGGTCCTGCCAGTATCAAATACACAAGGCAATTCGAGGCAGCAGTACCTCCCTCCTCCATGCAACAGCTTATCAGCCAATTAACTGATCAACTGGGTACTTTCAAGAGGGTGGATGGAACGAAGAATCCGTATACTATTGTTCTGGAACATGGGACAATTACGGCATACATCAGTTTGGATGGACAGGGCAGGGTTGCCGGTCTCCAGTTTACAGAAATCATCGATACACGTGGCTCCCTCGCCGATGCCGTGAAGAAGATAACCTCCTTGGATGGAGAAAGCTCCGTATTGATTCGTAAGAATGGAGAGATTCTCGTGGACCACCAAGGGGATACACCTCTTGCAGTGGGCTCTTCTTTCAAGCTTGGTATCCTGGCAGCCCTCCAGGATGCAATAGCTGCTGGGCAATTACGGTGGGACCAGAGTGTACCAATACGTTCTTCACTCAAGAGTCTCCCCACCGGTATACTTCAGGATTGGCCGGAGGGTACCCAGGTAACCATTGAGACGCTTGCTGCACTTATGATTTCTCAGAGTGACAACACAGCCACTGATATGTTGCTATCTAAGGTAGGCCGGCCAAGCGTAGAGAACTATCTCCCCCATAGTATTCCTGTCCTTTCTACCGGGGATATGTTCCGGCTTAAGAACCCAGAGAACGAGGACATCCTTAAACAGTATCGGAAAGCTTCCCTAGCTCTTAAAAGAACGTTGCTTACAGTTCTCCCACACAGAAACCTCCCTGAAGCAAGTCTCTTCTCGGGGGACCCTGTTGCCCTTGATATAGAGTGGTTCATGACAGCATCGGAGCTTGCCGATTTGATCGAACGACTCCAGCATCTGGATCTGATGACCATCAACGCAGGCTTGGCAACCAAGGAGAAGTGGCAGCGTGTTGCCTATAAGGGAGGTAGTGAGCCGGGAGGGCTTAATCTCACCACGTTCCTTATTGATGAAGAGGGGAACCAGTATACGGTAGTGGTAACGGTAAACAACGCAAAGAAAGCTCTGGATGAGGCAAAGATCATGGAGTCCTATCAGGCAATGCTGAATTATCTATAGGAAGATTCAAGTTGATTGCTCTCTTGGAGAGTCATTCCTTTCATTTATGAGATGTTATGACAACAAAAGATCCTTCTCCGAATCCTGATTTGATTGCATCCAAGTTTGGTTCAGGAAAGAGGGTTTGTATCGTGGACGATTCTTTAAATCCAGCGTTTTGTAGATGTTCCAATACTTCTTTTGTCGAATAGAATGTTGCATCTTGATAGAATATGCTTTCATGTTTTCTCTTAAGGTACGTTTGGGCAATCTTGCTTTCACTGTCTACAAAACCGATGATGATAATTCCATTTGGTTTCAACACTCTCCATGCTTCCTTGAACGATTGTTCAATATCATCGATAAAACATATGGTAGTGACCATTAGTGCATAATCAAATTGTTGAAGTAGGAAGGGGAGTTTTTCAGCAATGCCAGGGAATACCTCAATTCCACGATTACGTATTTTCTTTTGCCATCTCTAACGAAGTTTCACTCCGATACGTAGTCCGAGAGGTGCTGCAAATATTTGTGCTAGATGCAGATTTCTAATTAAATCCAACGTCAATTTGCGATGAGCTTCTACTAATGGTTTGGTTTTATTTGCCGAATCATCAAAATCCTAATTTGAATTTTCTACAAATTTTAGTTCGTTTTGCATTACACTCTCCCTTGCGTATTCAGAAAAGCTACTGTAGACTTCATTTAGGTTGATTCATCAAATCATTTTGATATAATAACATAACGACATACAAGTCAATACCAAAATACAATTTTTATAAGGTTATGGCATGATAAGTGGCAATCTAAAATCAATACGACTTAGCACAGGAGAATCACAATCCGTATTTGCTAAAAAATTCGGATTGTCACAAGCTGTTTATTCTCAGTATGAAACAGGCAAACGCTCTGTCCCTGATGACCTAAAACAACAATTGGCCAATATGGGAGTTAATATTCATTGGCTTGTAACCGGTAATGGTCCTATGTACTTGAATTCCAAGGAGTCCATTCCTCCGGCAAGTATGGGTACCCTCTCTGAATCACCGATGCCATATTCGTTAACGAGTAAAAAAGAATTAGCAGGCATACCCCAAAATGAAGATTCTATTCCAATCCCTTTCATATCCCAAAAGCTCTCTGCAGGACCTGGCCAAATCTGGAATGAAGATTGCTTTACTGATGACGTAATCGCCATCCCTACCAGGATGGTCAAGCGTTTCAAGGGCTATAAGCTTGGGGCTGCGGAAGTCAGGGGGGATTCAATGGATCCTTCTCTTCAGAATGGGGACATAATCATATTTGCAGAGAAGATGATATCTGGTAACGGCATCTATACACTCTCCATCGATGCCGAGGTATATGTGAAGCGGATTGAATTTGATCTCTTCGATGAGACTCTCCGGGTTATCAGTGACAACCCTAAATATGATGCAAAGATTCTTCCTGCAGACACTGACAGGGTTCAGATACTGGGCAAGATCATCGGAAGGTTTTTGGTGTATTGGTAAAAGCACCCTTGAGGGTGTCTCTATATTAAGGTAGGTCTTTACTTCTAGCTCTTCTTTCTTTGTGACCAAGGTACGGTCAAATGAAAAAGATTATCTCTCTGGTTGTCTTGGTGTCTTTATGTGGATTCATTTATGCAGGTCCGTTTGGGGTTGAAATGGGTCGGGCAGTTGAGGACTTCGAAAGATTGGGAATTTTTTTAGAACAAGCTTCAACTAATAATAATGTAGCAACATATTATTTTACCCCAAACAATCCACACCCAATTTTTACAACCTATCTAGTCAGGATTGATAACCAAAAGGGCGTATATGATATTACAGCTGTCTCTGATGTAATAGAAGATTCCTCATATGGGACGGAAATAAAAGAAACCTATAATTCGGTCAAAGAACAAATCTCAAGTGCATATGGGGAACCGGAAGAAGTTGATTTGCTAATGCCTGGTAGCATATGGGATGAACCAGGGGATTGGATGATGGCTTTATACCAAAAGAAAGGTATCTTATGGCGTTCTGGAGTCCATCGTTAAAAGGGATAAAGGATATTGCCATTGATGTAACTGGGATTCGAAGTAGCAGCTCTGTGATCAAGCTTGTTTATCAATCTCCAGACATTGCCGAAATATTAGAAAGGGTTAAAAAGGCAGAGGCTTCTGTTTTTTAATATCCAGATTTCTAATTACGGGGTAAAAAGTATGGGACACTATAGATTCAGGCGTAGCGTAAAGATCCTTCCAGGGGTTCGGGTCAATATCAATGCCAAGAGTACCAGTGTGGCCTTTGGCGGCAAAGGATTCACCAGGACGGTGTCATCTACGGGGAGGGTCACGAACACCATTGGCATTCCCGGTACGGGTATCCACTACACGGAAGTGGAGAAACAAGGAAAACCGAACCGATCGGCAGCTGTCGTATCGAGCAATTCTAATGTTCATCCATCTGTAGCACCCAAGGCAACAAAGATTCCACGTAACTTTAAACCGATTCTACATACATCGGATAAAAAGAAATCTAAGGAGGCAATAACTAATGCCTCTACGCAGGGTTTTGGGAATGCTCGTGGGCCGTCAAAGGCTAGGAGTGAATCGAATCTACAAGCGTTCTACAGTGTGGCAATCATTATGATTCTCTCATTTGTAGTACCTGTAGCAATCATGGTTTTCAGCGATATATTTAAATCATAAGACTAACAAAGGGAGTAAAAAAGTATGGGATTATTTGAGAATATCAGAGAAAAAGAAGAAGAATTTAAGGTGCTTTATACAAAGTATCAGGAAGCAGAAACCCTTTATGAGCAGAATGCAGATTTGGCAAGTAGCAGGGATAGGTATACCTTGACATTCAAGCAACTGAAGAAATGTGTCAGGGAAATTGAGATTCTACGTCAGGAATATGATCTAGAGATTGGATTTAGTAGTGCCCAGTATATTACACATGATTTGGTATTCAAATTTAAAACCTCAAATAAGGGCCAAGTAAAGATGGAAATGCTGACGAAGAAAGCCCGTATGATAAATTCAATATTGGATGTTATTCATCCTGGTTCTGAAGCAATCGCAGATTTTGAGATACTCGGGATATCCGCAGGTAGTGGTAATGCTTTGGCTGATTATCAACCAAAATCTGATTCTATAGAACCCCAAAGAGTAGAGGATATTCAATCACTGTTGTGTGCTGTCGTTCAAGTGAGCAAAGAAGTATCCACTGAAGTAGCTCCACCTGAAGTAAAATTTGCAAGAATAAAAGAAGAAACAGGCTTGGATCCGGAACAGGGCGCTAAGGTTTTGAGTATTATCTCCAATAACTGGCCGACAAAAAATGAGGAAGATCCGATTTTAGGAATGACACTTGGAGGCGGCGGGTCTAAACCAGGGAAAATTTTCGATTTTCAGGATCTCAAACTCAGGACAAAGCTGAATAAGACATCCACAGATTTAAAGAATTACCTGAAGATCCCAGAGTCGGAAGAATTTTCCGGTCAATTGAGGCAACTGGAAGAATGGGAATCTGCACATAAGTTTATATTGTTTTCTGAGGATGGAGGCCAGTGTACTATTCACTATGAGCCAAACTCCCATAATATTTCAAAGATAAAGGACAACATAGGAAAGACAGTGACTGTCAAAAGATTTAAGGAAGGGAATTCCTGGTTTTTAAGCTCATGGGTAAGTTAATTAAAATAATTATCACAATTTTATTATTGTGTTCTGCAGTATACGCAGATGTGCCTAAAACCTTCTCTGTACCTGTGCTACCTGCCGAGAATACAACATTGCAGTCATCTTCTACTCAACTTGACATTGAATCAGTCAATGCATTGATGGACCTTAGGTATGGAACTGCGGTAGATAGAATGATCTTTTATAACAATCTGTTTCTAGCAGCAATTGCTATTATTGTAGGTGTTGCATTATTCACAGGTTTACATGGCGCCAACAAGAAAATGGAAGAGAGTGTCTCTGATGTTAAAAAAGCATCAGAGAAGCTTGATGATCAGAAACAAGAATATAGTAAATTGTTTGTTGAAATGGAGGGATACAAGGAAAGTTATAAAAATATTCTGATTGCTGATTTGGCTGATGAAGCTAGAGATCTTATAGACTTCAATAAATCAGATTATAAAAAGGATGGAGCTGCCATGAAACGAATCGAAGCCTTGGATAAACTTTCAGGGTTACCTCAAGATTTGCAATTGGCTAAATCAGCTATTTTATTTCGACAGGGGAAGTATCTAGAAGCATTAAATATTGTCGAGAAAATGAAAGAGGAAGATTTAAATAATGCCGATTTGTATTTCAAATCAGGTTTTTGCAAACATAAACTTAATGAATTTAATCAAGCTATCATTGATTATACGCAGTCATTAAAGATTGACGATAAAAATGTTTCTTCTCTCATCAATAGAGCTAGTATCTATATCGAACAAGGCAGGTACAGTGATGCTATCAAGGACTTCCTCAAGGCTTCTGGAATTCAGCCAAGTAATCCAGTAATTTGGCAAGGCCTTACGAATGCAACATTGAAATCAGGAAAATTTGATCAAACAGAACAAATTTTTAAGATAGCAGAACAAAAAAGTATTCCAATAGAGGACTATCTTAAAATCAATAGGATTTGTCTTTGGAGTCAACAGGATAAATTCAATGAATGCACCAAACCGTTATTAGATTATATAGAAGAATATCCGGCAAGGATCATTGAAGTTGTTCAAGATCCATTATTAGAGCCTCTCTTTAAATATAATCCTTCACTTCTTGAAACAATAAATGATAAGTGGATTTACTGAGATTTTGAATGTTGTGAATTAACTAGCAATTTTAGATTAGACACCCATTGGATTACCCCAGTGGGTGTTTTGCTACACTCAAACCATACAAAGGAGTATGATATGGAAAACATGATCAAGCCTGCATTGTTGGTTCTCGTTCCTATCCTGAATGTGGTAGGGCAATGGATGAAAGGCCAGACATTGGGCACTGGGGCAGCCCAAAAAGCAAAGGTTGAATCAAACCTGATACCAGTGATTCTGATCTGCACAGCAGTCCTGGTGTCCACAATCTATGGATTCATCGTATCAAGCTACCAGGGATGGAGGATGATCCTGGATGCAGTGGTGATGACAGGTCTTCTCCAGGGGGCCCTGGTTGCCTTCGTCTCTATGGGTGTGTATGACACCCTCCGTAAAAAGGAGCGATGATGTGTTATAAAAAATATATGATTGGTTCAAAGACCATCATCTGGGTTGGGTTGCTGTTGTGTTTGCTCTTGTTGTCACCTTCCTTACAGGCAGAAAGCTTGGATCTGTCAACGCTGTCAACAGAGGAGTTGCTGGCGATGTACCAGCAGAAATCGACCGAGCGAGATGTTCTGTCGAGGGATCTGCAGGACACGCTGAACATAGTACAGAATCAATTGCAGCTGTCCTTAGAAACCTCGGAGCAAGCGAGGCAGCAGGCAACAGAAGCCTGGATGGAATCTCAGAAAGCCGTGGTATCAGCGAACGAATCCAAGAACTCGATAGTGAAAACGACGCAATCGTACTTGAACTGGCAAGACGAAGTAAACAAGCAGATGAAGGGGATGAAGACGAGAGGGCTGCAGCAATCATGGAAGCAAAGCGAGCAGCCAAGGCGTACATCAGGGACCTGGTAGATAGACTGGCCTTCTATAATGAATGGGAAGAAGAGTAAGGGAGAAAAACTAAGGATGGTTTTCGCCTCCATAGTGCTGTACCATTAGCGTAATTTGGAGGTTTCTAATTGACAGCTTTTATTAATTGGTTGACAGAGAATCAGGCTATAGCATCAATTTTTGCTGATTTTTTTTCTGCAATCTAGATAATTATTGCATCAGTGGCAGCTGTATTAATTACAGGTAGCAAAGAGAGACGAGATTCGAAAAAGGTTGCTCAGTATTACAATTCACTTGTCCGAGTTATTTGGGTGGAGCTAAAAGTCTTTCATTATGATTTAGAGAAATATCAAAAAGATCAGGATATTTCAAATATCCTGGTTCAAGCTTCTGCAATTGGGTCTTTGTGTCGGTGCAGAAATTATGTTGAAAAGATCCGAAGTAATATGCTTGCATTTGTACAGCATTCGGAACCTGATTCAATTGATTTGATCCATTCATTCTTTTCTAGTTTCGATATACTTCAAAAGCTTATTGAGATTAACAAGACAAAAAACTCGAACGATATCCTCAATGATATTTTGAAGATTACCAAACAGGCGTGTGAAGATATGTATGAAGTAATGAAAATCCAGTACAACCTGAATACTTGGTATGTAAAAATGTTCCTGAATGTAGATGAAAGGTTGAACAGAATTAGATAGATTTTTTCATAGCGAAGAATCAGATTGAGGATGGTCTTGGACTCCATAGTGCTGTACCATTAGCACATATTTGGAGGTGACTGTCTTGCTCAGATGTTATCTTGATACCATGACATTAATTCATTTTAGACGATTTGATACACTTGACTGGCAATCAATTCTTGATACCAGTGAAGAGGTATCATTGATTATTACCCCAATTGTTTTAAGGGAATTGAATACGAAAAAGGACTCCGATCAAAACAAAGGAATACGAAAAAGGTCAGGGGATATTTTAAAGGTATTGGAAAAATATCAGGATAACGGAGAAATTAAAGAGGGTATTAATTTAAATTTTATTTCTATTGAGCCTCAAGTCGATTGGAAACAGATTGGTTTGGATCCTGATGTAGGTGATGATAGGTTGATAGCTTCAATGATTAATGAGGAGGATGTCTCCAAACTCATACTAGTTACGTCAGACTTTGGTTTAAAATTAAAAGCAAGAAACTGGGAAATTAAAACGGTAAAGCTTGATGATTCCTTGAAAGAAAATATCCGTATTGATGCTGATGCGAAAAAGATAAAAGAACTGGAACGGAAATTATCACACTATGAGAATGCTAGCCCGAAACTCGAACTATATGTTAAGGAATCTCCTGATTCTAAGTTTCATGAATTCAAATATATAAAAGTTTCTGGTATTGATTCCAGTGCCATTGATGCAGAAATTGAGAAATTGAAAAGTGAGCTTGAATATAAAGTACCAATAGTAAATGGTATAGTGTTCGGTGCAAATATTCTCGGTGGATTCAATGAAATTTCGGAAAGTGAGATTGAAAGATACAAGAGTGAGGTTAACGAATATCTAGAAAAGAAACGTGCCTATCCCAAAAATAAAAATCAATATGAGAATCATCAATCTCGCTTATTTACTTTGAATCTGATTCTATCAAATACAGGAGGAAAGGTTGCTTCCAACATTGATATTTTTATCCATTTCCCTGACGGATTTGAAATATTGGAAAAGAAGGTTGCATCTAGATATCATGAACCAAGTCCTCCTGCAAGACCAACTCCTCCTCGAACTGCGTTCCAGATGCTGGAAATGAACCATAGTAGTTTTGACATTAAAACTATTAGCTCTATGATTCCAAGACCACACAATTTTACTCCATTGGAATTAGGAGTTGATTATTTCCTAGAGAGTATTAACAAGACTCAAAGTTATGAGGTTCATTTTCAAGTTAAAAAATTGAAGCAGAACATGAAAATGGCATTGGATCCTATATGTATACTTTTCAGATCTTATGATGAAATCAAACCATTCTCTTTTGACTACGTGATTAATGTTGAAAATCATCCGGATGAGTTTGTAGGGAAATATCACATCAAGTTCGAGCTAGTTGATAATGTCATATGAAATTCTGTCCTGCAATGAATCATCCAAGAACTTAGACTAATTTATGCTGGACTATTTGTATAATTTTGGAGGTGATTATGTGGCCTTGGATTACAGTTAGATTAATTGAATCTAAATCTTGGAACTGGGGAACCTTCTGGCAATCCTCATCAGCAATAGCTACTACAGTAGGTGTCCTTATTGCATTGCTAACTCCCATATTTAACAGACGTGGGATTAGAAGGAAAGTTATCAATGCCTGTATGCTGTTGATTAAGTCCATCGATGAAATATCGGAACTTGCCGCTCAAAGTGATAGAAACTCTGAAGAAGAGTTTGTTGTTGAGCTTTTTAATAAATCGACAATCTTGAGAACGATGAATTTTGAAATATGGGATATGTATTCACATGAGTTTGCAAGATATGCTCCCGAAAAATTTATAGTATTTCAGAAGATAGTATATTCTGCCAGGGCAATCCAGGAGTCATCAATATCGTGGGAAAACAGTATATTACAGAAGCTAGATCCCGATATTGAGGATATCTTTTCAATGAGATTTGAATCGCGGATAGCTGATTTGACGACTGTTTTTGATGAGAATATGGAATATTTGGAAAAGTGGGGAGTAAAATAGGTCAGTGATCAAGATGGTTTAATATATGTTTAGCTAGCTATTAGATTCTCCCTCACCCCATTTTGCTATCCTACCCATGTATATATAGGAGGGTAGCAGATGGTTGATGCACATCTCAGACTGAAGATGATTACTACTGAGGATATAAAGAATCTTATCATTGGGGGGCAGACAGGGATTGATGGTATCCGTTTTTTTCTTGCTTCCTCGGTTAATGGTGAGGATCTCACCAATGCTTCTTTCACTTGGTATCTGCAGTAAAAGAATAAGTACGGACAGGGTGAGTCAGTGGTTTTTGTTCCTACAGTTGAGGAAAACCTATTCAAGTTTACCTGGGTTCCTGATGCACTTGCTATCCAGGTTTCAGGGAGCTTGCCGATTTGATCGAACGACTCCAGTATCTGGATCTAATGACCATCAACGCAGGCTTGGCAACCAAGGAGAAGTGGCAGCGTGTTGCCTATAAGGGAGGCAGTGAACCAGGTGTGCTTAATCTCACCACGTTCCTTATTGATGAAGAGGGAAACCAGTATACGGTAGTGGTAACAGTAAACAACGCAAAGAAAGCTCTGGATGAGGCAAAGATCATGGAGTCCTATCAGGCAATGCTGAATTATTTGTAGGGATGACCTTGGTTGGGCGCTTGCTTTCCATTTCTCTTTTTGTATTGCCGACCTTCGATTGAGCCAAAAAAAAGCCGTTGCTTTCGCAACGACTTCTTAAGTGGAGGTAAGGGGAATTGAACCCCTGACCTTTTGAATGCCATTCAAACGCTCTAGCCAACTGAGCTACACCCCCAAGACAATAACAAAAAGTATCATACGAATTGACCCGTAATAAGTCAAGTATGTCCAGCAAATTTTCTCTCGGGCTGGATTGAGCGTTGACCTTTTCTATGTAAAAGGGTATAAAATCATATTATAAAACTAGTTAAATAAATGAAAAATACAAGAGGATTTGCATATGGAGGCGCTTAAAAAGGTGAAGGAAGTGGGGCTTTCCATCCTCCCTGTCCTCTTGCTGGTAACGTTACTCCATTTCTTTGTAACTCCATTGAGCGAAGGGATGCTCTCTTCCTTTCTCATCGGTGGGGTGCTGATTATTCTCGGCCTTTCCCTATTCTTGCTTGGCACTGATATTGGTCTTATCCCGATCGGAGAGCGAATAGGATCTGCGGTAACGAGAAAGAAGCGGCTCTCCCTGTTGTTGATTACCGCTTTATTGGTAGGTATGGCAATCATCTTTGCCGAGCCGAATATCAGTGTCTTACTCGAGCAAGTCTCGCTGGTAGCTCCCTCCATTTCTCCTCTCTCCATGCTTCTATCCATAGCTCTCGGTGTTGGCATTTTCCTGATGATTGCCATGGTCCGTGTGATCCTGCATGTAGGGCTGAAGTGGGTCTACGCAATCAGCTATCTTCTACTGCTTGTACTGGGAATATTCAGCAAACCTGATTTCCTGGGTATTGCCTTTGACAGCGGTGGAGCGGCAACAGGTCCCCTTGCTGTTCCTTTTATTATGGCTCTTGGTGTTGGTATTGCTCACGTACAGAAAAGCCAAACGGATGCAGACAACTTCGGCTACGTTTCCTTGGCCCTTATCGGCCCTACCATGGCCATGTTGGTGCTTTCCCTATTCAGTGGAGATGGCAATACAGCTGTGCAGACTACTTCATCAGTACCGCAGATACAGCCCTTTCTCTCGCTCTTTGCACCAAGCACACAGCAGGTGCTTTCCTCCTTGCTTCCACTGGTCGTGTTATGCATCCTTTACCAGATATTCCTGGTGAGAATGCCAGCCAGGCAGTTGATTCGTATGGCATTTGGTTTGGTGTATGCCAGTCTTGGCCTTATCCTGTTTTTCGTTGGGGTGAATGGTGGGTTTATTCCGGTCGGTTACCAGATCGGCTATCAGCTTGGACAGCTCAATGAGAGCCTCTTGCTGCTATTTGGACTGGTTATCGGTGCGGTTACGGTGCTCAGTGAGCCATCGGTAGCCGTTTTAATCGATCAGGTACAGGAGATAACCCAAGGACATCTGAGAAAGCCAATAATGCTCGCAGCCCTCTCGATCGGAGTAGGGGGGAGCGGTCTGATGGCCATGTTCCGTATCATACACAGCCTTCCCATCTGGTACTTCCTGGTTCCGGTCTATGGCCTTGCAGTGCTGCTCTCTTTCCGGGTTCCGGATCTTTTTGTAGGGCTCTCCTTCGATAGTGGGAGTGTAAGCTCAGGCCCTCTGGCTTCTACGTTCATTCTCAGTTTTGCCATAGGAGCCTCTACCTCAGTGGGGGGGGACCCTGTCAGTGATGCATTCGGGATTATCATTTTTGTATCCATGACACCTGTGGTGATAGTCCAACTCTTAGGCTTGCTCTACAAACGAAAACAAGCCAAGCTGGAAAAAGGAGGAAAAGGACAATGAGTAGCTTGTTGTTGGCTATTGTAGGAGCAGGAAAAGCAGATTCACTCATGCAACTTGCAAAAGAGTCAGGGAGCAGTGGGGGTACCATTCTCAGGGGACGCGGCACTGCTTCAAGTTCATTGCTCTGTCTTTTGGGCCTAGGTGATGCAGACAAGGAAGTGTTGCTTACCTTGGTTGATGATGGGGTTGAACAAACGGTGTGGGATGCGCTTTCAAGATTTCCCCATACCAGAGGACTGCTTGCATCTGTTCCTGCAAGCAGGAATGAAGATCATCCAGTTGTGAAAGAGCATTCATTTGACTTGATATACATGATCTGTGCTAGCGGATTTGCTGATGATATCATGGCCGCAGCCCGTAAGGCAGGGGCCGGAGGTGGGACGATTATGGAAGGAAGGGGAACGGCAACCTCGGAGGATATCGACTTTTTCTCCGCATCCTTGGTTCCCGAGAAAGAAATGCTCATAATCCTTCTTCCCCACACAGAACGTGATGCGGTAATGGAGGCTGTATCCAAGCTTCCTTTCTTGCAGGAAGAGGGAAGCGGTATAGCCTTTAGTGTTCCAGTACAAAAGGTTGCTACACTCAGATAGTGTTGGTCTGAGGCTATACATAGCTAGGTTGTATCAGTACTATGCAAACACGAAAAAGGGTTCACTATCTTGAACTTTGTGTTAATATAATAACATTTTGTTAAAAATTTCAATTATTTGTTACTAAACTATTGCGCAAACTCTGAAAAATCAGTACCGTACTGATACATTAGTGAAGAAAACGGATACCAATCCGGTTAGGAGATCCCTCGATGGAGAAGAAAATTAAAGTTGCCGTAATGGGTGCCACAGGTGCAGTTGGACAGGTTTTTATGTGGATGCTTGCAGATCATCCTTGGTTTGAGCTCACGTATGCAACAGCATCAGCTTCTCGTGTCGGCTTGAAATATGCCTCCACAGTGCACTGGGTCATGCCATTTGAAATGCCCAAGAAAATCAGGGACGTGGAAGTAAAGGAATTTAATATTGAAGCAATGCAGGAAGAAGGGGTACAGATTGTGTTCTCCGCCCTTCCCGCTGAGGTTGCCAGTGAAGCTGAACCACAGCTTCGAGATAACGGATTCTTTGTGTTCTCGAACGCGGCTTCCATGCGTTATGATCCCAATGTTCCCATTCTTATCCCGGAAACCAATATTGAACAGCTTGATCTTGTACAGGCACAAGGATATCCCGAAAAGGGTTTTGTGGTAACCAATGCCAACTGCGTCACCACTGGGTTGGCAATGGCTCTGGCCCCACTACGGAAATATGGTATCAAAAATATCATGTTGCACAGCTACCAGAGTGTCAGTGGAGCAGGCTATCCAGGTCTCTCTTCCTTCGATATCACCGATAACTGTATTCCCTTCATCAGGGGAGAGGAAGAGAAGATCGAGAAAGAGATCAAGAAGATCCTTACCATTGATCCAGAGGTATATTGTTTCACCGTCCGAGTACCGGTCATGTTTGGACACCTTGAAGCTGTCTGGTTGGATCTGGAGCAGGATGTTGAGGTTGAGGACATTGTCAAGGATTGGGCAGATTTCAAGAATGTACCAGACCTTCCTTCCACCGCAGTACAGCCTGTTGAATATGGTGCAGATCCCACCTTCCCGCAGCCCAAGTATGCCTTCTGGGGGAATCCCAGTGGAATGGTGGTGTACACCGGCCGCTTGAAGAAGAAGAATGGAAAGATCGGATTCCTCCTGATGGTCAACAACATCGTAAAGGGCGCAGCTGGTGGTTCAATCCAGAATGCTGAAGCCTTTGTGAAGAAGTTCGGCCTTATTTAAACAGCCCATCATGCACTCCAAGGGCTCCCTTTCTCAGTTGAGAATAGGGAGCCCTGTTTGTTTCCTTTACTTGCGGAAACCATGAAGAATTTCTACTATGCAGAGTAAGGAGCCAACATGAGGGAATATTGGGATCTCTATGACCATGCAAGAAAGCCTCTGGGAAGAATTCACCAGAGAGGCCTCCCCCTAGGTGAGGGTGAGTATCATGTTGTGGTTTCAGTGTGGACCGTGAATCAGGATGGGAAAATACTCATCACCCTCCGTTCTGAAGAGAAGGAACTGTTTCCCGGGCATTGGGAGAATACCGCAGGATCGGTAATGAGAGGGGAGACCAGTTTGGATGCTGCACTGAGGGAGTTGAGGGAAGAAACCGGCATTGAAGCTACCCCTGAAGAAATCACCTGCTTGGGGACCGTGCTCAAAATAGCTTCATTTGTCGATATCTTTCTGGTGAGAAAAATGCTTGACCCCGATTCCATTCAACTGCAGAAAGGAGAGACTACTGCCTACCGTTGGGTTTCCTACGATGAGTTGAAAGAGATGGACAGACAAGGCAAGCTTGCCTTTCCTCTTTTCTCCCCTTTCCAGATGGCAATGGAAAACGAATGCTAAGCGTTCACAACGGTAGTGATGCAATCCTCTACGATAACCCGATACCGTTGGTTGTCACCCTTCACATACCATGATCCCCTATAAGGACATCCCTCGCAACTTAATCGCAGTGAGTCATGGCGAAAACATGATCGGCTGATGAACAACGGCGGACTGAATGCATCATCCACTACAGTGGGAATGAATGGCCAGTACTCTGTATCTGTCTCTTTTCTTTCCATCCAGAGATAACCACCCTCCATTTTCAATCCAAACGTAAGGGCTAGGTTCGCCGCCTCGCTGTTTGCCAGGTATAGGTAGATATCAAAGAAACAAGGCAATTGATGATCCCTGAAATATGCAATCTGACCCAAGTTGTTCAATCCAAAGGAGACTGAATCCAAAAGATTCTCTTCCTTCATCCTGGCAACAACCTTGTCCAAATCAGCGAAGAATGCATCCTCATCGAACATAATCGGACTTAACGGTAGGTAATAGTGATCCTCATGGTTGAAGAGCAAGGAAGCAAGTGGCTGCTGTGCATGTGCGAGAGTCTTCAATTCGAGGTAAGGGATTTTCTGTTCAGTAAGTAGCAGGGAACGTGGAGGCAGTGTGCTCATTTCCAGTTTCTCGGCAATGGGCTCACGAACTAGACTCTTGGTAAGCTCCTGGGCCAGCGTCCGGTCAAGAAGATCATACCAGTCACGTCTGATTGTCTTGAGAACTGAGAGAGGTAGGAATATCTGCTCAAGTGAGAGCTGTGTTCTATTCACGAGGTTGATGGAGCCAAGGGTGAGGAAAGAGGTATCACTTTGGCTGAATATGGAAACAATATTGGACTCAGTCTCTTGGGGTTTGCGAGCCTCGCTCGTGGGAATTTCGTATGTCGCTTCCCCATATTGGCATTGGATCGACAACAAGCCCTCTTCCAAGGTAAATGTCATGTCGAGCGGATGCTTGCTGAGAGGAAGTGCCTCACTGATTAGGGCAGGATTCTGGTCATGTCTGCTGATCAGGTAAAAGAATTCACCGGTGTGTGGACGGGGAGCATTGGCTGGTAGTGGTATTGCCACCGACTCGCCTTCATATGCTTCAGTAATACTCCTACCTCTTTGGTCTATCAGGGTGTTGATGCCAAATTTGATGGTATCGATCGGTTGCCTCTGGCTTCTGATGAAGTACATTAATCCATCTCGGAGTGCTACATCGGTAAGCAGGGTAACCATGACTGAATCACTCTTAACCAGTGTGATCCTTGCTGCCTTGATGCCACGATGACCTGGGTAGCTTGTACTCCCGAGGGTAGGGGCTCTTCTGATGGTGAAGTCTTGTTTCTCTCGTCCATAGGAGGCCAACCAACCAGAGGTTTGTCGACGGGAGAAGACCACTGAGAGGGCCTCATCCAGCTCTTCAGCGCTATCATCCCCATCAAGGACCGCACGGTAGTACCGTGCTGCCAAGCCGGTATAGGCAGGGCTTTTCATCCTCCCTTCCACCTTCAGGCTTTCAATGCCCAACTCTTCCAGTTCCTTTGCAACAGGGCCCGCTTTCATGTCACTCATGGAGAAGAACCAACCATCCTTGACTCCTTGTGGGATTGGGGAAAGCGCACTCGGCACAGCACTGTCATGTTCAACAGTGAAGTAGTTTCTGCATATCTGGGCACAGCTACCTCTGTTTGCACTTCTGCCACATAGTTGTTCGCTGGCCGTACAGAGTCCTGAGAAGCTATAGCAGAGGGCGCCGTGGATGAACACCTTCAGTTCCACATCCTTGCACGATTCACGAATTCGCTTGACCTCCTGGAACGTCAGTTCCCTTGCAAGCACCACTCGTTCGAATCCAAGGCGAACCAGTTCTTGTACCCCGGTGATGGTATGTACGGCCAGCTGGGTACTTGCGTGAAGAGAGAGGCTAGGGGCATAGGTTTTCACAAGGTTGATCAAACCTAGGTCCTGGACGATGATGCCGTCACAGCCGATGAAGTCGATATGCTTGAGTGTCTTGTATGCCTCATCCAGTTCTGACTCTTCGATGAGGGTATTTACGGTAACATAGATTTTTTTCCCTTCAGTAAGCGCAACTTGGCGAAGCTTTGCCAAGTCCTCGAAGGTGAAATTGGTGGCGTTTGCACGAGCGGAAAAACTTTTCAGCCCGAGATATACAGCATCTGCCCCTTCTTTGAAGGCCGTCAGTGCTGATTGCAGGGATCCTGCGGGAAGTGCGAGTTCTGTCATGTCCCTAAGGGTAGTGGTGTGCCCCTTCTCTGTCAATCTGAAGCCATTCGACGTCGGTGGAGCTCTTCGACAATCTGGTGATGCTTCTCCTCACTCAGCGGGTAGAAGAGGATTGGAATAATACCGAAAATGCTGGCGAGAAATGGGAGTAGGGTGGTAAGGCTATGGATTCCCCAAAGGGTTGAGCTGCTCTGTGCCATATTGGGAATATACCCAACCAAGGAGAGGGTGGAGGCAATGATGATCGAAGTGACAGCTGCGGTAAGTTTTGCAAGGAATGTCTGGCTGCTGAAAATGGTGCCTTCATTGCGTTTCCCACTTTTCAGCTCACCATATTCGATGGTGTCAGCGATCATGGCAGTCTGTATTACCTGTGGACTTGCCATTCCTATCGAACTGATACAGTTGAAGAACAACAGTACAAAGAAGTTGTTCCAGCCGGTAAGGAAGAATCCCAGGCTTCCTGCAGCAAAGATGGCATAGTAGATAATACACGCACGCTTCTTGCCAACTTTATTGGTCAGGTAGGGGACAGTTGCGATACCGATTAGGATGAAAGGGATGTTGATCCCAGCAAGCAGGGTATAGAGCAATTCATTTTGGAGGTTGTATTTTGCGTAGTAGATCAGCATGGAGAGCTTTCCCGTCTGCGCAATACCGGTAAACAATCCGCTTAGAATAACGAGCAACAACGGCTTATTGGCCATAAAAACCTTGGGGATTTCGGAAAATTTGGGCTTCTCCTGCCCGTTGGCATAGACACGCTCTTTCACAAACAGGAAGGCGATGAGAAAGCATATGACGGTCAGCAGTGCATATGTCAGGCTTGTCATCTGGTAGCCCCGCTCCGGTTTCCCTTCCACCGAGAAAAGAAGGATCAATGGCTGAGTTGCCAAGGTTGCCAAGGCAATGGCAACAGTCGCCATGAAACGCGGGTAGACAACAATGCTGCTTCTCTCCTTGGTGTCCTCGCTTATGGTACTGCTCATTGCCCAAAAGGGAACATCACTGGCCGTGTAAATCATGCCGAAAATGATATACGTGAAGGCAGCCCATGCGATTTTTCCTCCTGGGGAGAAGTCAGGGGTGCTGAACGCAGCCACCGCAAAGGGTACGAAGAGGATCGGGGTGAATAAGAGATAGGGGCGGAATTTCCCCCATCGAGAGCGTGTACGGTCAGCAATCATTCCCATCAGAGGATCGTTTACTGCGTCCCACATCCGTGCAAGCAGAAGAATCATCCCAGCGGCTGCGGGTAGGAGACCAAAGATGTCTGTATAGAAGAACAGCAGAAAGTTTGCCATAAGATTGTACAGCATGTTCTGCCCGAAGCAGCCGAATCCATAGGCAAACTTTTCCTTCTTTGGCACCCATTTTGTTTCCATAGCAGAAAGTCTATCACAGAAATTGTAGGTTGCAAGCTTCCCTTGTACTGTTGTCACAGGTAATAGTATACTTATTAGTAGGAGAGGAGGTCGCCCATGAGTGATATACACGATGACAAACACCCGGTATTCGAAGTTCAGAAGGGAACCATCATCTATGAACAGGGTTCGTCCTGTTCCACCATGTTTCTTCTGGAAAGTGGTACTGTCGGGTTGTACCTGAACTACCATACACCCCAGCAATTTCAGCTCTTCGAGATATCCAAGCCCAATTCCAGCTTGGGAGAGATGGGACTGTTTGAGCAGGAGCCACGCAATGCCACAGCTGTTGCCCTCAGTGATTGCCAGCTGGTCGAGATTTCCCAAGAGAGTTTCCCTGCTTTTATTGCATCACATCCTGAAGCCACAAAGCAGATCATTCTTGATCTGAGCCAGCGGTTCAAGATGGCGATTCAGGAAGTAAGGAACAGCCAGCAGATCATTCTGGAAAGTCTGGAAGCATTGAAAGAGGCACAGGCAAACAAGAAGGATAGCTTGAAGGAACGGATCCGGAAGATTTCCGATTACCTGCTTGATATTCCCGAGGATGTTCCTCCTGAACTCTATCTAAGCTTCAATTCGCGGTTTCATGGGACTATGTTTTAAAAAAACGAGAAATATTACGAAAACTATAGCCCATTATATTGCTAAAGATTGAAAAATCAGTAATATAGGAAAAACACATTTCCTCTGATTGTAGTGAATTGTGCATCCCTATTATGAAGGAGTAGTCCATGAACGTCGCAGATCTTACGCATTCTGGGCTCAAGCAGTGGATTCTGGATTTTGCAGAACTCACGACCCCTGAAGAAATCGTCATTGCCGATGGTAGTGCCGCCCAGTACGACGAATTGGTCGCACAGCAGATTGCTGGTGGCTATTGCGTACCCCTGAATCCTGAGAAGAAGCCTGGTAGTATTGCTTACAACTCAGACCCTTCTGATGTTGCTCGCGTTGAGAACAGAACCTACATCGCAGCACAGAATAAGGAAGCAGCAGGGCCGACCAACAACTGGATTGACCCAGTTGCCTTGAAAGAGACCATGACCGGTCTTTACCGCGGTTGCATGAAGGGACGCACCCTCTATGTTATTCCTTTCTCAATGGGTCCTGTTGGCTCCCCGATTGCTAAGATTGGTGTTGAGCTTACTGACAGTGCCTATGTTGTCATCAATATGATGATCATGACCCGTGTTGGTGAAAAGGTCCTTGAGGTGCTCGGAACCGATGGTGAGTATGTACCTTGCTACCACTCAGTAGGCAAGCCGCTTGCTGAAGGTGAGAGTGACAATGGCCAGTGGCCTTGTGCTCCCATTGAGCAGAAGTACATCTCCCACTTCCCAGAAACCCGTGAAATCTGGTCCTATGGTTCAGGTTACGGCGGGAACGCACTGCTTGGAAAGAAGTGTCTTGCACTACGCATTGCATCAGTCTTGGCTCATGACGAAGGTTGGCTTGCAGAGCACATGCTCATTCTCAAGATAACCAGTCCTGAAGGCAAGAGCAAGTTTGTCGCAGGTGCATTCCCCTCCGCATGTGGAAAGACCAACCTCGCAATGCTTGTTCCGACCATCCCAGGTTGGAAGGTAGAGACCGTTGGTGATGACATCGCTTGGATGAAGTATGGCTCCGATGGACAGCTGTATGCGATCAATCCAGAAGCTGGATTCTTCGGTGTTGCTCCAGGAACTTCCAATGATTCCAACTATAATGCAATGGTCAGTGCATCCAAGAACAGTATCTTCACCAACTGTGCCCTCACAGAGGACAACGATGTTTGGTGGGAAGGTATTGGCTATGATGCCCCAAGCAAGTTGATCGACTGGCATGGCAATGAGTGGGTCCAGGACAAGGGAAACAAGGAGCAGAAGACTGCTGCACATCCCAATGCCCGCTTTACCGCTCCTGCAGCCCAGTGCCCCAGTATTGCAAGTGAATGGGAAGACCCGAAGGGTGTGCCCATCAGTGCCATCCTCTTTGGTGGAAGAAGAGCTCATACCGTTCCTCTTGTTCACCAGAGCTACGACTGGAACCACGGTGTATTCCTCGGCTCCATCGTTGGGTCTGAGATCACCGCAGCAGCCCTCGACCTCAAGGTCGGTACCATCCGCCGTGATCCGTTTGCTATGCTTCCCTTCTGTGGATACAACATGGGAGATTACTTCCAGCACTGGATCAACGTTGGTAAGGCTGCAAAGGACGAGAGCAAGCTTCCCAAGATTTTCTACGTCAACTGGTTCAGAAAGACCGAAGACGGAAAGTGGCTTTGGCCTGGATTTGGTGAAAACAGCCGCGTCCTGAAGTGGGTCTTTGAGGCCTGTGATGGGACTGCAAAGTCTGTTGATACCGCAATCGGTACCATGCCTACAGCTGATGCAATCGACCTTCCTGAAGGCGTGAGCGAAGAGGATATGAGAGAGCTTCTCTCTGTCGATGTAGATGGTTGGCTCAAGGAAGTCGAAGACGTCCGCACCAATCACTACCCGAAGTTTGGTGATCATCTGCCAAAGGAACTTTCCTCTTTCCTCGACCAACTCGAGGCAAAATTGAAAGCTGCCAAGTAAGCAGAAGATATAGCATTGTTTCAAATTGGCTCTTCCCCCGGGAAGAGCCTTTTGATGTATACTGACCACATGAGCCAGCTCGAACGAATCGTATTCATCAACCGGAGTATTGAGGAGAATGGGGGCGTGAAGACATCCCTCATTGAACAAGAGTTCTCCATCTCACGGAGGCAAGTGTTAAGGGACATCACCTACTTGCGTGAGCATCTTGGAGCTCCCATTACCTATGACCGTTCCAGGAACTGGTACCATTACCAGACTCCATTTACCCTTTTCTCCAACTCAAATGAGCGAATGTTGGTGCTCAACGCCATCGTTAAAAGTCTGGCGCAATCACAAGGTATCATGTCTGATCTTACAGAGATGATCAGTGAAGGCATTGATAGCGGAGTCGAGAAGCACTACCGATCCCTGAGCGATAAGATCATCTTCATTACTCCAGTTCAGGACTGGCCTGACTATGAGATTTTCAACAAGATCTGTTCAGCGATTAAGAGTGAAGAGCGAATGAGCATGCATTATCGCAATGCACTGGGAGTTCACTCTCATAGGCATATCGAGCCCCTCAGGTTGGTGAACTATACTGGGAGATGGTACTTGCTTGCTTTTGATATGCAGCACAGACAACTCAGGACTTTCCATCTTTCCAGAGTCGAACAGCTTGCCCAGATAAGGGGAGACCGTATGAAGATTCGGTTCTCTGACGAAGAACTCGACGACTTCATCAACTGTGGGTATGGGATATTCATGGGTAACGAGGTTACCTACGTTACCTTCCGTGTGTATGGGTGGGCCATTCATACCTTGAACACCCAGAGTTGGCATCCAGAGCAGAAGCAACGACTGGTAACTGAGGAGGGTAGAGAAGCACTAGAGGTCATCCTTCCTGTATCCAACCTTCAGGAGATCCTCTCGACACTCCTCTCGTATGGACCCGATGCACGTCCTATAGCGCCCGAGGAGTTTGTTCTTCGCTACAAGCAGTCTGTTGCACAGATGTGGGAAACTGCAGAAAAATTGTAGTGTGACAACAGATGTCACATAGTGTAGGGTATCCTGTTCCCAGAAAGAGAGGATGACCTATGAAACGAGAAAGAAATACACGTGCTGAATTGCCTGTTTGGTATGACCGTATGCTCTCCAACCCCTTGCTCTTGGTGGTAGGGATATTTGCTGTATTGCTTGCATCCCCACTGCTGTTCATATACGGTGCATTGCTTCCCTTGTTCAGGAGATAAGGCATAATGTTGCACTTCGGTGCTGATTTCCAAGATATTTTGCATATTCATACAGATTTATACTTCCCAAACCTTCCGTTTTCTCGATAGGATGGAGAGACTTCCTGCAAGTCATCATCCCCTCTGTCTGCAAACAACACCCATAGTGTGTTTTCTGTGTGCAGACTCAAGGAGCTTTCTGATGGCAAATCAACCATCCAACGCCATGAAGTATGGTCCGGCCGACAAGCCACCGATGGGACAATGGATTCCCCTGAGTGTCCAGCATGTCTTCGCAATGTTCGGTGCGACCATTCTCGTCCCGATCCTTACCGGTCTCAGTCCGAGTACTGCCCTCTTTACCGCAGGTACCGGTACGCTTATCTACATCCTGATCACCGGAGCAAAGGTCCCAGCGTTCCTTGGTTCCTCATTTGCATTCATCCCGGCCCTGGTTGCAATCAGCAGTGCCTATGGGGTCCCGTATGCAATGGGTGGTGCCGTGGTCTCCGGCCTTTTTTATATGTTGGTGGCATACATCATCAAGAGAAGTGGACACAACTGGCTGAACAAGGCCCTCCCTCCAGTAGTCATCGGATCAGTCATCGTGGTCATTGGTTTGAACTTGGCACCTACTGCCATGGGTATGGCAATGTATGATGGAAGTGGTGAATACAGTCTCTATTTCTTGTTGATCGCGACCGTTACCCTCTCCTTGACCATTATTGCAAATATATTTGGTAAGGGGTTCTTCAGCATCATTCCTATTCTGATCGGGTTGTTTGGTGGTTACTTCTTTGCCCTGGCCATCGGCCTTATTTTCCCCCAGTATGCCCTGATCGATTTTGCAGCAGTCAAGGAAGCTGCTTGGTTCGGTCTTCCCACCTTCACCTTGCCAAAGTTCAATATTGTTGCAGCCATCACCTTTATCATGGTCTCCCTTGCAACCATCTGTGAGCACCTTGGCGATACACTTACGATCAGCAAGGTGGTAGGAAAGGATTTCTACAAGGATCCAGGTTTGCACAGGACCATTGCCGGTGATGGTATAGCAACGCTATGGGCATCCTTGTGGGGTGGTCCACCCAACACAACCTATGGTGAGAATATCGGGGTACTCGCACTCACTCGTGTGTACAGTGTGTATGTAACCGGTGGTGCAGCTGTCGTGGCAATTTTCCTATCGTTCTTCCCGAAGTTTGGCGCCTTGATCCAGACGATCCCCAACCCAGTACTTGGTGGTATCTCCATGTTACTCTTCGGTACCATTGCTTCCAGCGGTCTTCGTACCTTGGTTGATGCCGGAGTAAACTATGAAGACAAGCGCAATCTTACGATCAGCAGTGTGATACTGGTAATCGGAATCGGTGGCGGCATGCTTTCTTTTGCCATGGGAGAGAACCTGGAGTTCACCCTGGCTGGAGTTGCACTGGCTACCCTGATCGGTATCCTGCTCAACATCTTCCTTCCAAAGGAAATTGCATAAGCAAGTACATCATGTACGTGAATAAGGAGAGAGCCACCCTAAGGTGGCTCTCAGTGTATGTACTACAAAGAACGTCTTATTTCACTTCTGTTCCATAGTAGGCAGCTTCATACAGCATCTGTACATCCGCGGCAGTAGGAGTACCTGGATTGGTCAAGGTGCAGGGATCTTCAAAAGCATTTTGGCTCATTCTCTGCAAGACTTCCTTGAACTTCTCCTCGTTGAAATCGACCTCACTGCAATCCTTGAAGCTGGAAGGGATATCCATCTTCTGGTTCATCTCCTTGATGGCCTGTGCAAGGTCGGCAACACCGAGAATCTTCTCTGCATATGCGTACTTGTCAGTGAACTTCTTGTTGTAGGCGATTACGTAGGGGAGAAGAATAGCGTTTGCCAATCCATGGGTTACCCCAAATTCCCCACCAATCTTGTGAGCCATAGAGTGAACCAAGCCAAGGGATGCATTGGTGAAAGCCATTCCTGCCAAGGCTGATGCCTCGTGCATTGCCTCTCTGGCTTCCAGGTTCTTCGGTTCATGGTAAGCAACAGGAAGATGTTCAAGGACCATCTTGATAGCCTGGATGGCATAGGGATCGGTAAATGCAGTCGCTGCGGTAGAGACGACAGCCTCTGCTGCATGGCACATGACATCCATACCGGTATTGGCTGTGATGTGCTTCGGCATTGTCATGGGCAATGATGGGTCGAGAATGGCAATATCTGGGACCATGTCGGCAGCAACGATGGGATACTTGATGTGCTTCTTTGTATCGGTGATAACCGAGAACGCAGTGATCTCACTTGCTGTCCCACTGGTTGAGGGGATTGCAATGAATTTTGCCTTATTGCGGAGGGAGGGCATACTTCCCGGCTGGATGATATCTTCGAAGGCAAGCTCTGGGTGTTCATAGAAGCACCACATGACCTTGGCTGCATCAAGCGCTGATCCGCCTCCGATTGCGACGATCCAATCAGGGGAGAATTCAAGCATTGCCTTGGCGCCTCTTTGAACTGTTTCCACGGATGGGTTGGGTTCAACACCGTCGATCAGGATAGAATCGATGCCTGCTTTTTTCAGGAGGGCTTCAGCCTGATCCAGGAAGCCGAAACGCTTCATTGAACTGCCGCCGGTCACGATTGCTGCTTTCTTGCCCTGAAGCTGGGCAAGTTTATCGAGGGAACCTTCTCCATAGTAGATGGTTCTGGGAATGGAAAAACTCATAACGCTCATAATTGATGACTCCTTAGGTGAATCTGTTTGTCCATAAGGTATCGATATTATTTTATCGTGTTAAGGGGTTTCTCAAAAATATCGAAAGAATTTCAAAAAAATCAATTTTATAACGTTAATAGTACAAATTAAAATTACAAAAGGAAAATTAAATTGCATATATAAGAGAAATATATGCAATTAATATTACATATAAGAATATAAATATACTTTTACGAGTAACAAGTAAAGTAATTATACATCTGTCAAACATTTTCGCTACGAGTGGTATGAATAGGTTCTCTATTCTCTCGGTATTTGGTATGCTTTCACCCTATGCTTAATTATACCATCGTTGATTCTGATTCTGCCTTAGCGGAGCTACGTGCCTCTTGGAGAGAACGTGGCATTGTATCGGTTGCCATGGATTTTGAAGGGGAGTTCAATCTCCATATCTATGGGGAGCATCTCTGTCTCATCCAACTTTTTGATGGAAAATCGTATTATTTGGTTGATCCTTTCACTCTCTCCAAGGAATCCTTGCAGGAGTTTTTGGAAGATACCTCACTTGAGAAAGTGATGTTCGACTGTGCCAGTGATTCCGCTCTGGTAAGGAAGCAGTATGGAATTATCATGGAAGGTGTGTATGACATCAGGGTTCCTGCCATGGCCTTGGGCTATATGGGAAATCTCAGTGGATTGGTAGAACGTTATCTTCCAGAAATCCCCAAACAGCCGATGTCAAACAAGAAAAAGAATCAGATGACCAATTGGCTTAAGCGACCCCTGAGACCTGAACAGATCCAATATGCATTGAGTGATGTAGAACACTTATTTACGTTGAAGGATCTATTGATTGCAGCAGTAGCTGAGAAGGGGCTGCAGACAAAGGTGGCTGAGCAAATGCAGGTGGTGGGTAAGAGTAAAGGTCCTGACAAACCAGGCTGGACCAAGTTCTCTTCCTGGAAGTACCTGTCAAAAGATGAGAAGGTTTTTCTTAAGCACTTCTTCCTCGCTCGCGATGGTCTTGCAAGAAAATATAATGTCCCTGCAGTAAGAATCCTGGAAAAACCTCTTTTGCTCCAGATGGCAAAGAACGTCCCAGCCTCTGACATCGACTTTCATATCTACTGTGGAAAGTGCGCACCCAGACAGCTCAATGAGTTGGTAGAGACGCTGAAGAAAGCTAAACAGGAAGCGCTTATCGAACTTGGCCGATCCTAAGGCTGATATTCTCTCGTGCCTCAACCAAGGCTGAGAGAACCTCACAGGTGGGGGTAGGGATCCCATGGGCCTTTCCCAGCTTGATCACTGTCCCACTGAACCACTTGTTTTCTGTTTTTCTTCCAGCCTCCATGTCTTGGCACATGGAGGTTTTACCTGTAAAACCAAGTGAGGTCACGATACGATGATTCTCCTCAATGAGTGAATCAGGAAGGAGGACCCCCTCAGCCTTTGCAACCTTCTGTACTTCCTTGCATACTTTCTGCGCAAGATCCCATACCGGCTCTTGGTCCAGATCTCCATAGGTTGCAGAGAGCAGTCCGCTTATTGTGTTGTACGCAGTGTTGAGCATGAACTTGTTCCAGAGTTCACGCTCAATGTTCTCTGGCACTACATAAGAAACACCTGCACGGTCAAACAGGGCGGAGGTCTCCTTGATTCGTTCTGTTGTTTCATTGCTCTTCTCGCCGAAGACAATTCTGCCTTCTTTGGTATAGGTGATATGATTACCAACATGAGTGGAATTCAGTCCTACAGCAAAACCATAGAGTACTTTCTCTTTTCCAAAAGCCTTTGAGAGTTCCCGTTCGCTTTCAATTCCATTCAGCAAGGAAAGTATGGCAGTATCTGGGCCAACGACAGGTTTCAGCGTGGAAATAGCTTCTTCTAGGTGATGGTTCTTGGTGGCAATGATGACAAGATCGACCACTGGAGCCTCTTCTGGGGTACAGTACCGAAAGGGAGCTCTCTGGTCATTGAGGTATATGCCTTCCTGCAAATACCGTTTCTTTCGGTTCTCATCGACGAGAAAGCAGAGATGTTCATCACCCAGCAGGTTATGTAATCGTAGGCCATAGAGGGCTCCAACTGCCCCACAACCAAGCATTGCAATGTGTTTCATAATGTAATTAACTCCAATACCAAGGAGAACAGATTTTCCAGTTCCTTCTTGGGTATGTATTCACTCTTTGTATGAGGTTCTTCATAACCAGAGGTACAGACAAGAGTCTCTATACCTAGCTTGTTCAAGACATTTGCATCACTTCCCCCGAGTGTAGGAGCAAGACGCACAGAAAAGCCCAGCCTCCTACACGCCTCCTTGAAGTGCTTCAGTACTGTTGCATCTTCCCTATGGTGGTATGCTTCATACTGATGTTCATGGGTAATATCGACGCTTCCGCCATGATCCTTGGCCGCACTTTTCATTGCATCGATCATGCTTGTCGATTGTGTTGCCAGTTTGTTTGGGTTAAGGCTTCTTGCCTCAAAGACCAGAGTCGCCTTGTCACATACAATGTTCTTGGCTCCTGGAGCAATGAATGACCCCACATTTGCAGTGGTCTCTTCATCGATGCGAAGCAAGTTCATTGAGCTGACAGCTTGGCTTGCCATCTGGATGGCGCTTATGCCAGTCTCTGGTTTGAATCCGGCATGAGCTCCCTTGCCATGGAATACCGCTTCTATCTTGTCCTGTGATGGGGCAGCGCTGATCGCTCCTCCCACTGGGCCCGAGGCATCAAACGTGAATCCATGGGATACGGCAGCGAGCTTACTTACATCAATACTTTGTGCTCCTACCAATCCTTGTTCTTCACTTCTGGTGAAGAGTACCACGATATTTGGATGCGCAATCTTTTGCTGTTTTATGGTATCGAGAGCGACCAGGATGGCAGCGATAGCTGCCTTGTCATCAGCGCCAAGAGCGGTGGTTCCGTCACTCCTTAAAAGATCACCATCTTCGACAACCTTTGCTCCACGGGCTAAATCGACAGTATCCATATGGGCATTGAGCAGAATGGTTTTGCCTTTTCCGGGAAGGAAGCCATACAAATTCTCCCCCTCATCGTATTCTGTATAGAGTCCGGCATGAAGCAGTGCTGTTTCCAAGAAGAGTGCGATCTGGTCTTCCTCATAGGAGACCGAGTCGAAAGAGACCAATTTTGAAAAGGTGTCAATAAGGGTTTGCATGTGCTGACTATACCACAGGCAAAAAGGCTTTGACCACACCAACTTGTGCGCTATAGTAGATTCATGATGTATACAGCTAATGAAACTAGATATGATTCCATGCGTTATCGGTATGCAGGTAAGAGCGGACTCCGCCTTCCTGAGCTCTCCCTCGGCCTATGGCACAACTTTGGCTCTGAAGCTGACGGCGGGGTATGTAGGAGTATTCTTACTACAGCATTTGACAATGGTATTACCCATTTCGATTTGGCGAACAACTACGGCCCTCCCGCTGGCAGCGCAGAAGAGCGGTTTTGCTCCATTCTGAAACACGACCTCGCTCCTTACCGGGATGAGTTGATCATTTCCAGCAAGGCTGGCTACTACATGTGGCCAGGTCCATATGGTGAGTGGGGTAGTCGCAAGTACCTGATCAGCAGTTGTGACCAGTCCCTGAAGAGAATGGGGCTTGAGTATGTGGATATTTTCTACCACCACCGCCCTGACCCCAACACCCCTCTTGAGGAGACCATGGGAGCGCTTGCCCATTTGGTCCGTCAGGGAAAAGCCTTGTATGTGGGAATCAGCAATTACCGTGCAGAAGAAGCAGTCAAAGCTATCAAGCTGTTGAAAGAGATGGGTACTCCCTGTGTATTGAACCAGGTGCGGTACTCGATGCTGGACCGCTGGGTGGAAGAGAATGATTTGCTGGATGCCATGGGTAACCAGGCAGGAACCATCTGTTTCTCTCCCCTTGCCCAAGGGTTGTTGACTTCACGCTATCTTGATGGAAACGTTCCAGAAGGTTCACGTGCAAGTGAAAATCGATTCCTGAAGGCTGATTCCATTACCAAGGAGCGGGTTGCACTGCTTGGAGAACTTAATGAGGTAGCCAAGCGCCGTGGGCAGAGCCTCTCTGAGCTTGCCATCAGTTGGCTGCTCAAGAATGAGAAAGTAACCAGTGTACTCATTGGCGCCAGCAGCAAGGCACAGTTGCTCCAGAACTTAAAGGCATTGGACAAGCCGTCTACATTCTCCTCAGAAGAGCTCTCTGAGCTGGATGCTATTTTGCAACGGTGGGAGTAGAGGAAAAGTCATGTATGCACAGGAAGTAGATGCCTATATTGCAGAGCTTGAGAAAGAGCAGAGAATACCCTTGGACCAGATACGTACTCTGGTCCATGAGGTAGTTCCTGATGTCGTGGAGTCCATCAAGTGGAGGATGCCTACCTTTAGCTTGCCTGGTGGTGGGGATATCATCCATATGGCAGCTTTCAAGAAACATATTGGCCTCTACCCGCTTCCTGAAGCTATCGATGAGTTCCAGGAAGCATTGGCTCCCTATCATACAAGTAAAGGAGCAATCCAGTTCCCCTTTGGGTCTGTATTGCCCCTTGATGTGATTGAGAGGATCATCCAGTTCAGGCTTAACGTCTTATTAGAAAAAAAGAACTAGTTTTATTCCTCGTCAAGGAAATGGTTCACGGCATCCTTGAGAAATTTGGCGTTGCCCTGGTAGTATGTCCCAAACCGCTCGTCGTCTGTGTACATCTGTACGATACCCCGATGAGCTTCCGCTGAGTAGTGGGGCCACGTGAATCGGAGCCATTCGGCATGGAGGGATGCCACTTCCCTTGCAAGAGGGCTGGTAGGGTCTCCTTCCTTGGCCGCTGCCTGAAGTTTTTCTAACACCTCAATCCCCAATGCTGTAAACGTTTTATAGGTTTCCTCGGTCATTCCCATCATCTGTGCATTTGCCTTCTCTACGGTTTCCTCTCCGTACTTTTGGCGAATTTCTTCACCAAATTGTGATTCATTCTCAGCAATCATCTGCTTCTTGAAACCTTCAAAGTGCTCTTTGTCACTCATGGTAATCTCTCCTTTGCTTTCCTGGATGGTATACGTAATGGTCGTGATGAGCTGGTCGAGTTTGTTACGTTTTTTCAGGAGTAGTTCTCTCTGTTTTTCCAAGGCGCTCTCGGCTTTAAAATTTGGATCATCAAGTAGAGATTTGATGGTTTTTAACGAGAATTCCAGCTCCCGATAGAAAAGAATCTGCTGTATCACCAGCAATTCCTTTTTACCATAGAGCCGATATCCATTCTGAGGGTGCCTGACAGGGATGAGGAGACCATACTCCTCCCAGTAACGGAGGGTACGTTCGCTTACTCCACTTAGCTCTGCCATTTCTTTGATCGTATACTTCATAGATAGATACATACACCCTGACGTTGCGTGAAGGTCAAGCGTCAATCTTCGTTTTTTTCTGCTTCATAGGTTTTTTTGTCAAACACGCAATAGGAATTCTTCCCTGATCGTTTTGCCTGGTACATTGCGAAGTCGGCATACTCGATGAGCTCAAACAGATTGGTAGTGTCTTTGTTATAGACAGCCATCCCGAGGCTGCAGCCGATGGGGAGATCACCGGCATCGGTATGAATGGGTGATCTGGTTACCTGTGCCCTAAAGGTCTCATAGAAGTGCACTATAAACGCTTCCTCAGCTGTTTTTATCCCATGGAGGTAGAGACCGAACTCATCTCCTGCAATGCGCATAGCGATGGAGACTCCTGTACAGGAGAGGCTGGCAAGGCGAGCTGAGAATCCAACCAGGTACTGGTCTCCTATGGCATGTCCATAATTGTCATTGACTTGTTTGAAGTCATCAATATCGATGAAGACAAAGAGCCCTTGAGCCTGTGGATTCTCTTGGATGACCCTTTGCATTTCAGAGTGGTACTGATAGCGGCTTACCAAACCGGTCAATGCATCCTTTACAAGACGATTATTCAGCTCCAGGTTCAGCTGTTCCAGTTTTCGGTTTGCCCGCTGCAGCTGGCGTTGCGTATTGACCAAATCATTGTTGAGTTTCTGGATCTCTTCAAAGTGGTTGTATACCTCTTCCGAGGCGTGCATCAGTTGTTCACCGTGCAACACAGCAAATTGCTTGATCATGCGGAAGATGACTTGGTTGTGTGATTCCTGAATAGAGGAAGGAAGATTAGCAAGATAATCCAATGCCAATACATACACAAATTTTTTAGCACTGGCAATGAAGAAACAGAGTTGCTCCTGTTCCTCTATAATAGGAATATGAGCGCAAAAGACTTCAGTCTCATGATCTATTGCATTGGAGAAGATTGTGTTGAAACGATCTTTATCATCTTGTTGAAACAGAGACTCCAAGGTGGTCTTGAAGGGCATGGCCAATGATATGGGTTTCGACCAGTAGGTCTCTTGCACTACTTTTTTTGTATCAGTGCGGACGAAGAATGAGTGGTTCATGATTTGGCAGCCACCTTATCAGCCCAAAGGACCAACTCTGTTGCTAAGTCTGTATACACATCGATGGGCCATGTCTTATACATGCCCCCACTCGTTTTGAATGCTCTTCCCCCAACTGCAACGAGTAGGGAAGGGTATTTCTCTTTTAATGTCTTTACCGCTAGATAACAGGTTTGGAGGTGTTGGGGCATGGTGACCGAGAGTGCAACCAGATCGGGTTGATGCTCTGCCACTGCGCTTACTAAAGAAGGAATAGGGACCGCTGCCCCAAGGTAGACGCTTTCCCATCCATGATATTCAAAAAGGTCGGCTACCATTCTTCCTCCCATCTCATGAAGCTCGCTGCCAATGCAACAGGTAAGGATTTTCTTGTCTACTGGTCTCTGGTTGAAAATGTATGGATAGAAGCGAGCGAGAATCATCTGGGTGGTGGAGGTAGCGTAATGTTCCTTATCCACGGTTATCTTGTTCTGGTACCAGAGTTCCCCGACTTCCTGCATGCTGAGACGAATAACATCTTCATAGATCTCTTCCAGACTTAGTCCATCTTTTCTTGCATCTTCAATGATTTGGATTGCCTTCTGGGTTTCACTCCTGAGAAGTGCGTTAAGATAGGCTCGTCGAATGGGAAGATTTTGACCTTCGAGAAAGGCTTCAGATACCTGGTAGTTGTCCATTGCCAGTTCTGTTGCATCAATAGCTGCATCGAGGATTGTTTTTGCTGAAGCAATCATTGTCTCTTCTTCAAAGAGCTTATCACTGAAGGTCTTCAGTATCTCGTAGTGATGCACCATCTGGTCCTTGATACGATCACGGTCAATATCTTTCATCAGGTTGCAGAGCAACTCATAGAGCCAGACTGCATAGTTCGTGAAGAGTTTCTCATCTCCAATTTGCACTGCAGTTGAAAGGAAGTCGAAGTTGTAGAGTATGTCCTGGAACATGAGACGTTTCCGCCGATCATCCATCTCCTGTTCAAGTCTTGGGTCCTGCTCGAACTGTTGGTCAAAGATCTTTTGCGCGAGACTGATACGTCTTGGGTCTATGTCCGGTAGCAATAAACTCATGCAAGACCTCCATGCCAAAAAGTACGTGATGTACCAATAGCATAACAGGGTATGGGAGGTTTGTCATATAAACATGAATACTTTTGTATAGAGGTAAGAACAATACAATGGTGTTTCAATCGTGAATAGGGTATTGTATAATGTATACAATTAGCACAATCCCAGAATTCTCCCTCCTGCTAGAAAAAATACATCATTGAATGGAGTAAATCATGTTTACAATAGAATTTATTGCCCCATACAAACATCTAGTTTCAGCTGTCGAGGAGGCTTTTAGTGAGCACCCAAAGCGTAATGAAATAAAGCATGTCGTTAACTTCAAAGGTGTTCCTGAAATACGTCGTAGTAGACTGGTAGGGGATATTTTTATTGCAAGAGGCTTAACAGCTTCCTACTTACATCAGTTGTGGAAAGATGCCACAGTCATCGAAGTCCCGATGAGTGGGTACGATATTCTTCGGGCAATGAATGAAGGGGTTAAGAAATTTGATTCAAAACGGATTGCCCTGATAGCGACTACTAATGCGGTATATGGAGTTGCCAATTTTTCCACTTCCTTTCTTCCTCCTGTAATGACCTACGAAATAGGCCCCCTAGATGATGTGAAACCACAAATTGAACAAGCTATTGCTGATGGTGCTGATTTGATTATTGGGGGAAATTCAGTCTATCTTACGGCTAAATCTATGGGGATGCCTGCTCAACGGATTGAAGTCGGTAAGGAAAGCGTACGCCAAGCAATTGATGAAGCATGGCGTATTTGGCACTCAAATATTGAGGAACGTGTTCGTGTACAAAGATTGAATGCATTAGTTGCAAATGTGCATGAAGGAATCATTACAGTCGACCAAAATAAGCGAATTACTGTCTGCAATCAATTCGCTGAACAAATGCTACACTGTAGCGATGATGTGATCAATCGAAAACTTTCAGAGGTTGTGCCCCAACTCGAAGACCCGGACATTATTGATCTTAAGCAACCTGGTATAGGAGAATTTGTCGAAATCAATGGGATTCAAATTGTTGTTAATAAGATCCCAGTATTAGTAGAAGGCAAATTTCAGGCAGGAATCATTACATTACAAGAAGTTTCTCAGATACAGAAAATTGAAACACGAATCCGCCGTGAAGCCCATAGGAAAGGGTTGGTAGCTACATATGATTTCTCCCAGATGATCGGTGAAAGTCGGATTCTACTAGCCACCAAAAAATTGGCATTAGGCTATGCGAAAGTACAATCGAACGTATTGCTGGTTGGAGAAACTGGCACTGGCAAAGAGCTTTTTGCCCAAAGTATTCACCGAGCAAGTGAGCGTTGTAATAGGCCTTTTGTTGCCGTCAATTGTGCCGCTTTACCGGAGTCACTATTGGAAAGCGAATTATTTGGCTATGTTGGAGGCTCCTTTACTGGAGCTTCCAAGACAGGAAAAATGGGGTTGTTTGAGCTAGCACACACAGGAACAATTTTTTTAGATGAGATATCTGAGATGAGTCTGCATCTACAAGGTCGATTACTCAGGGTCATTGAGGAACGGGAAATTATGCGTATAGGGCATGATACAGTCATTCCTGTTGATATTAGGATTATTGCTGCAACTAATAGGTCGTTAGAGGAATTGGTAGAAAAAAATCTATTTCGCAAAGATCTATTCTACCGATTGGATGTATTGAGGCTAAATATTCCCCCATTACGAAAGCGCAAAGACGATATTTTCTTGTTAACAAAGCATTTCCTTATCCAGTATGATGAACTGAATGGGCGTTCACATCATATGCTGGACCCTGAAGTAATCCCTATTCTAAAGCATCTTACATGGGATGGTAATATCCGACAGCTTCGGAATGTCTGTGAACGATTGTCGGTAGTGGTCTCCGGTACCGTTATTAAATCTAAAGATCTCCTCACCTGTCTTGGAAGAGTTGATGATTTGAAGAATTCTGGTGCGGAGTATAGGGAAGATGAAGAAAAACAGAAGATACTCGAAGTTTTGTCTGAATTGAAACAAAACAAAGCAGAAGCTGCACGTCACTTGGGAATTGATCGCTCCACATTGTATAGGAAACTAAAAAAATATGGACTCGCCTAAGTGTAGTGTGGTGTTGCATGTATGTTGCAATGCAACACATTACAGATTCGCAAAGGCATCAATAAGACAAAAATAGTAAATAATAACCCTCTATCAGCCAATTTTGTGACAAATTTGCTGAATCTTGGATGGTCTTGGCATGGTTACTGCAATACATGGTCAGTGGATGGTCAGAATATTACTGATCAATAAAAAAAAGGAGTACGTTATGAAGAAAATTTCTGTACTGTTGGTTTGTGTTCTTGCAATTGCAGGATCACTGTGGGCAAATGGCGCTGCTGAGGCGGCTGTGTATCCTGATAGACCCATCGAATTTGTTATTCCAGGAAGTGCTGGTGGTGGTAGTGATATCTTGGGCAGAACTATTACTGATATTATTCAGAAATACGATCTTGTCGATCAGACCATTACAGTTGTAAACAAGGGGGGTGGGGCAAGTGCTGTATCTCACGGGTATGTGAATGCGAAGTCTGATGTAAATTACTATTTGCTTACTTGTAACTCTGCGAACATGCTTTCGATGCATGTGAACCAGAGTATGTCTCCTAAGGGACCTTTTACCCCAATCGCCAATATGGCTCTGGACGATATCCTGTTGGTAGCACGTGCTGATGGAGAATTCCCTGATTGGAAGAGTGTTGAAGAGGTAATTAAAGGAAATCCTGGTTCACTAACTGTAGGGCTCGCAGATGACCTGGATGCAATGGCACTTGCTCTTCTTGAGGAAAATGCTAATGTAGATTTTAATACCACGGCTTACTTTTCTTCCAGTGGTGAAGTAGCAACTGCCCTGCTGGGTGGTCACCTCGACTTGGCAATCCTTAACCCTGTTGAGTGTATTGGTTTGGTTGAGGGAGGTCGTCTAATCGGGATTGGTTCGTTTGCACCAAACGATATGGAACCACCTTTTGAGGCCACTCCTACCTTCAAAGCTTTAGGATATCCCAAAGTTATCATGCAAATGTCCCGTTCAGTTATTGGCCCAGCTGGCATGAGCGAGGAAGCTCAACAGTATTGGAGTGATGTAATGGGAAAGGTAGCTGCAACTGATGAGTGGAAAACTGGGTACATCGATAGAAATGTTTTGCAGAATCAATATATGAATACTGAAGACTTTGCTCAGTTCTATTCAGAAACAGAAAAAATGCTTCTTGATTTTGCCAAGAAACTGGAAATTCTCTAAGAATCCAGATATTGCAATGGGGGAGTCTAACTCCCCCATTGATTAAATAAGGAGCAAATATATGGAGATCGTAATCAATCTCTTGATTTTCTTACTTGCTGGGTATTGGTTCCAACAAGGGATTGCAGTGTATAAGTTTTGGGGAAATAACCAGCCAGGCAGTGGTTTTATACCAGTACTATTTGCGCTGGTGCTCATGGGGATGTCTCTATTACTCCTTGTTCGAGCAATTTTGCACAGGAAGAAGGATGATACGAAAGAGCCCCAAGCAGTGAGTGACCAAGATTCTGCAAAAATACCTCTTTGGATACGTCCATTGATTCCTGCAGGATATGCAGTGGTATCGATTGGTGCTCTGGTTTTATTGGGGGTTATCCCGGCGATGTTCCTTACTTCATTCGTTTGGATGAAATGGGTCAGTAAAGTACCATTAGTAAAATCATTGACTATTTCAGCAATAGTAACAGTATTCGTGTATCTGATATTCGTCTTTTGGCTGAGAATCCCTTTCCCTCGCGGAATTTTTGGAATGTAATAAAAGGAGAAAGAAATGAGTAATTGGGAGTTATTACTACAAGGTTTTACTGTAGCTTTTTCCTTTTCAAATGCTACTGCGGCGTTTGTGGGGGCTTTGCTTGGCATCTTGGTGGGAGCCATGCCTGGTATTGGTGCTGCTGCAGGTATTTCATTGCTTCTGCCGATGACTTTTAAGATGGATCCAACAGCAGGAATTATTATGTTAGCTGGTATTTATTACGGCAACATGTATGGAGGGGCATATAGTGCAACCCTGCTCAATATTCCTGGTGATACACCTGCAGTAGTGACTGCAATGGACGGATATCCTCTTACATTAAAAGGTCAAGCAGGAAAGTCGCTTTCCACTGGAAATATTGCTTCCTTTATTGGTGGTACGATTGGGATTTTCTTTCTGACTATTTTTGGTCCTCTCTTAGCCGAAATTGGATTGAAATTCGGACCAGCTGAAGTTGCTGCTCTGATCTTCTTAGCTTTGACCTCAATTGGGTGGTTGTTGGGTGATGACCCTATAAAAGGGTTGGTAGCAGCGTGTATTGGAGTTCTCCTCTCGACAATCGGGATTGATGGTGCCTCAGGCATTGCCCGTTATAGTTTTGGAAATCTGAATTTGATTGGTGGAATTGCTTTTGTACCACTTGTGATTGGAATGTTTGGATTCAGTCAAGTGTTGGATATGATGGCTGATAGTAAGGATTTTTCGATTGGTGGAATGAAAAAACTATCAATCAGAGAGAGCATGATTACTTGGGCAGAATTCAAACAAATATTCTGGCCATCAGTTCGAAGTGCTATTTTAGGCAATTTTGTTGGGTTCTTACCTGGCGCTGGATCAACAACGGGCTCTTTCCTTGCATATATTCTAGAAAAGAAAATAGGTAAACATCGACATGAAATGGGTTCTGGATCAATTAATGGCGTAGCAGTCTCTGAAGCAGCAAACAATGCTGGTGCAGTAGGATCTTTTGCACCTTTATTATCTTTAGGTATCCCCGGTTCGGCATCGAGTGCTGTATTACTTGGTGGTCTGATGATGTGGGGGCTCAGGCCAGGGCCTCTCTTGTTCGAATCAAATCCCGATTTTGTTTGGGGACTCATCAGTTCGATGTATTTCGGTAACCTGCTTTGTTTGGTTGCAGGTATGGCGATTCTCCCTTTCTTGGTTTCATTTCTCAAAATATCAAAACGTGTGATGATCCCAATTATCATGGTCATATGCCTCGTAGGTTCATATTCAGTAGGCAATAGTGTGTTTGATATGGGCGTAATGATTGTGGCAGGAATAATTGCCTTCTATCTGAAACAGCATGCATTCCCAACATCTCCAATACTCTTGGCTTTTGTGTTAGCACCTCGATTGGAAATTTCAATGCGTCAAGCGTTAGGAATATCTCAAGGGAGCGTATGGGTTTTCTTTGAAAAACCAATTTCTGCTGGAATCTTGATCTGTACCTTTGTGCTTTTATTGTTTCCTGTAATTCAGAAAGTAATACAAGCCATTAGAAGTAGATCAAAGTAATTTTAACTCGATACAACAAAGTCTAGCGTTACCCCTTTTTTAAGGGGTCCGGTAGATATACCCTTCGACCCGGTTTATGACGGCTAATCATAAAGGATAAGGATCTGAACATATGAACTATACTACCTTGTTTCACGATATGCATTCGGTTGCGAAAGTTGGGATAATTGGATCAAACGGAGGCTTCGGATATTCCTTTCTTGCCCAAGTCCCTCTTATGAAAGACTCTCTAGAACTTCAGGTGATTTGTGATCTGAATATTCAGGAATCAATTGAACTATTAAAAAAACTACAGTATGACGAGACGCGATTTCGATCTTGCAATTCCAAGGACGAAATCGAACAGGCCCTGCAGATACCTGGAAGTATAATCATTCTAGAAGATGGGGAGTTACTGCCTTTCTGTAATATTGATGTACTTGTGGAAGCAACAGGAAATCCTGAAATCAGTTCGTGCATGGCGGAAAAATGCTTACAGTATGGAATTCATGTTTGCATGGTATCCAAAGAAGCAGATTGTGTTTCGGGACCTTATCTTTACCGACTTGCAAAGCAAAAGAATGTTGTATATGCAATAGCCGCCGGAGATCAACCTGCGAATCTTATTGAATTTCTGAGCTGGGTTAAGAGCTTGGGACTGGAAGTAATCGCTGCAGGTAAATCGAGTGAGTACGATTACATTTATAATCTTGATACTGGGCTGTTTAGTTATCAAGGTGAAGAAGTTGTTTTACCAGAACTCAAAGACCATTGGTCTCTGAATGGGGTCAATACATTGGAAGATCGGAGCAGAATCCTAAAGGATTTTCCTCAATTTGCTGTACCTGATTACTGTGAAATGAATGTAGTCTCGAATGCGACAGGTTTAGAACCTTCATGTAATAGGTTTCATTATCCCATCTGTAGAGTGGAAGAACTTGCTGATATTTACATACCTGTAGAAGATGGAGGGGTATTGACCAAGACAGGAGTGGTTGATGTCTTTAATAATCTTCGCCGCCCAGATGAAGCTAGCTTTGCTGGAGGTGTTTTTGTTATTGTTCGTTGCCATGATGAAAGAGTCTGGTCTCTGCTCCGTGAAAAGGGGCATGTCGTAAGTCGAAATGGGAAATATGCTTGTATGTATCTCCCCTATCATTTCATGGGAGTAGAAGCCCCTATATCTGTAATAAATGCGTTTCGATTGGGTCTCTCGACCTACGATGCCTGTGATTGCCATGCAGTAATGACGGCAATCGCAGAACGAGATTTTGCTCGTGGGGAACAGATGGACCTCCGAGGTCATCACCGGCTGATAGATGATGTATACGTGCAATTGTTGTCTGGAGAAGATGCACAGGATAATGCAGCACCATACTACCTCATTGCGGGGAAACGTCTGAAGCAAGATGTCAAGAAAGGGGAGCTCATCACCTTAGAAATGCTTGACCTACAAGGGTCTGAGCTCTATCGAATGTATCAGGAGGGTCAGCATAATGAGTAAATACGCTGTGTTGAGTACGAATCATGTAGGGTTGGTTGTGGAGGATCTCGATAGATTCCTGAAGATCATGACAGAGCTGTTTGACTATACGGTAATTGATAGAGGTCCAAGGGAAGTAAGCGTACAATCGAAAGTGACGAATTGCCCACAGGCACAAGTTGAAATTGCCTATATTACAGGAGGGGGTTTTACGTTGGAGGTCTTGTGCTATGCTCATACAGAAGGTATCAAACTCTATAAACCACGTGTTGTTGATGTAGGGCATTGGCACTTGTCGATAAACATTGAAGATATCTCGAAGGTCCGCATTGCAGCGAAATCTTATGGGTTATGTGAAATTGGAGAACTCATTACTGTTGGTAATGGACCAAACAAGGGAAATCAAATCATCTATCTGTGTACACCTGAAGGTATTGTGATCGAGCTGACACAACAATTTCATTCGTAAGAAGCTAACTGTACGAGTTGTATATCTCTTCTATCTGCAGCTCGTATAGTTAATTTGCACTTAGAAATGCTACTTCGTTTTAGCGGTTGTACCTTTCTTGTCAAAGAACTGTACATTAAGGCTGGATACCTTGAGGTGGTCAGCCATAGCACGATGCACAGCTTGCCTATCTCTATTGCAGAAGGCTTGGTAGATTTCCCGGTGGCGGGAGATTGCATCTTCAATACCACCTTCTACAAGGATCCCCTTTCCCATGTAATCGCGGAGGAGGGATGTCAGAACGCCGATAAACATACATAGCAACTCATTGCCACCAGCCTGTGCAATGGTCAAATGAAACTGTTCATCCAGCTTGACACGTTCCTTCAATGGGAGCGTTTTATCCTCAAACTTGGAAAGGATTTCATCCATCTTCTGGAGATCTTCATCTGTAATTTTCTGTACTGCAAGATCGGCTGAGGAGAGTTCAAGAATCTCGCGTACCTGAGTCAAATCCTCAGATTTAATATGGTCTACCTGCATGATACGGTTGATGGCATTCATCACAGTATCGGTTTCAGGACGAGTGATATATGCACCACTACCATTCTTCAATGAGATAAGACCTCTCTCCTGCAATAGTTTCATAGCTTCCCTGATTACTGGGCGGCTTACGTTGTACTGTTTTGCAAGTTTCATTTCTGAAGGGAGTTTCTCGGAGACCTTGCTTTTTGGGGAGGAGAGTATGTATTCTTCCAGATGGTCAGCAACCTGCGAACTTAGATTTGTCCGAGTAAGCGAAATGTTCGAAATATCCATGCTAACCTCCGTCTCAATACAGCATATCGATTCTTCTCAATTCTTTCTACAGCTACTTACGCACCATGGAAATGGTCTGTTTAGCTCCCTGCTGTAGGAAGGAAATATCATCCCCACAGCTGAAAAAATCCACTCCCAGTGCCTTGTATATCTCAATCGTCTTTGCATCAGGACCGATGGAAACACCCACAGGTTTCTTTGCTTTCTTTGCCGCCTTGATCGCAATTTCAGCCAAGGCAAGTACATCTGGATGTAAAGGATTTCCCAAATGACCGATGGATCCAGAGAGATCATTCGGGCCAATAATGATTGCGTCCAGTGCAGGCAAAGAGAGGATGGCTTCCACATGGTGTACGGCCTCCACATGCTCTATCTGGATGATCCTGATAAAACTCTCTTCACTTTGTTCCAGGTAGGTTTTGAGGTTCTGGCTGTTGTATCCTATCGCACGTCTGGGGCCAAAACCCCGCGTGCCTTTGGGAGGATACAGGCAGAGATCAAGCACTCGCTTTGCTTCTACCTCATCAAGGACCATGGGAATGATGATTCCATCAATACCCATTTCAAGAACTGGCTTGATGATATCCATTTCTTGGCTGGCTACTCGTACAAAGGCTCCTGCACCACCTGCATTTGCTGCCATGATGTGCATCAATAGGTTCTGCTTGTCAAATGGTCCATGCTCAGCATCAATCCAGATGAAATCGTAGCCATGTCGGGCAAGTGCTTCAGTAATTGCAGGATCATTGAGGAAGACATGGCCCCCAAGGGCCGTGCCTTCTAGCAATCTCTTTCGAAACTCGTTTCCACGGTTCATTGCTTCAATCCCAATTCAGTTCGCATTGCTCTCTCCATCCGGATCAAGCTGGCGATTTCAAGGCGTGCATTCTCATTGAGTAAGGAAACTGGCTTTGAACGGGTCACCAGACTCATGGGAATGTCCGTCTGTGCATAGTGATATTTTGCATTGATGGGATAGGCCCTTGCTTCGGTGATCGCTGTTACCGTAAGGAAATCGCTCACACGTCTAGCTAACGCTTCATCCTCCCTGAAATGCTCATACAACCACTTATAGATATCGATATGGAAGTTTGCCATTACTCCATTGTACCCGTCATATCCGGCAATCCATGAATCGAGCACGGTAGCGGTATTGGCATTGAAGAGCGCAAGCTTGGTCCCTTTTACCAGTTCAACACGTCGCTTCTCGATCTCAAGGGAGCAGGAAACATCCTTGAGGAAGACCAACTTATCCTCATGGGCAGCCCAATGAAGAAAGTCATCACTCAATAGCCTGAGATAGGGGTAGGGGCATTCGTACAATCCAAAAGTGACGGAAGGAAGCTGGGTAAAGATATCTTCAGCATTCTTTCTGAAGACATCTTCTCCTTCCTCTTCCTTGGCCATCCTGTTCGATACCAGTACCACAGCATCCACACCCGTCTCAGCCATTGCTCCGAGCTCCTGGATTTGTGCTTGGTGGTCATCAGCGGTATGTCCACTTGCGATAACCTTGACTCTGCCCTCTGCTGCTTCGACCACTGCCTTTGCAATATCGAGCTTTTCCTGAGGAGTGAGGAAGAACATCTCACTGGACTGGCAAACTGCAAAGATGCCATCACATCCCCGGTCTATGTACCAGTCTGTGAGATTCTTGACACCCTGGAAGTCTACCTTGTTGTCTTCTGTGAATGGGGTGATCATGGTTGGCCAGCAACCATTATATTGTGCTTGCATTACAAATTCTCCTTACATGAGGCCGGTTGCTTTCGGCAGGAATAGGGTAACTTCGGGGAAGTAGGTGATAATCACCAAGACAATCAACATTACGGTCAGTGGCCAGAGTATCTCCTTCATGACCCCCTTGAGAGGTGTCCCGGAAATTCCGCTGGTTATGAACAGCAGCATTCCAAAGGGCGGGGTGGAGAGACCCACCATCATATTGAACGTTACTACCAGGCCAAAGTGAATCATATCGATTCCCAAGGCTGAAGCGACGGGGATCATGATGGGTACAAACACCAGCTGGATCGTCGAGGTATCCATGAACATCCCCAGGATGAGGATAACTACGTTCACCAAGAAGAGGAACGTATACTTGTTCGCAGTGAAGCCAAGGATCCAGTTTCCGATATTTGCTGCGAGCTGTTCACGAGCAACGATATAGCTAATGATAGCTGCCGCACCAATCATGATACTGGTTGCTCCGACATCCTTGATCGTGTCACGGATAACATTCATCAAGTCCTTGAATCCCATGGCTCTGTAGGCGAAAATCGAGACGATCATGGCATAGAGCCCTGCAATTGCTCCCGCTTCAGTGGGGGTGGTTACTCCGGTGTAAATACCTACCAAAAGAATGATCGGGGTAAGGAGTGCTGGAATAGCCCGTACAGTGAAGGCAAGGAAGGTTTTCCAGACGACCTTCTCCCCTCTGGGATAATTACGCTTTTTTGCGACAATTGCGACATACACCATCAAGAAGAATGAAAGCAATACAGCTGGTACCATTCCTCCCATGAAGAGTGCCCCAACCGAGGTACTGGAAAGCATGGCGTAGATAACCAAGGGAATGGAAGGAGGAAAAATAGGACCGATGGTTGCGGAGGCTGCGGTTATTGCGCAGGAGAACTCCGGGTCATATCCATCATCCTTCATGGCCTCGATCTCAATTTTTCCAAGTCCTGCGGCATCGGCGATTGCAGAACCGGTCATGCCACTGAAAATCAGGGAAGCAATGATATTTACGTGTCCCAGCGCACCTCTCATCCGTCCTGTGATACCACCGGCGAACTTGAAGATCATATCAGTGACCTTTCCGGTGTTCATGACGTTTGCGGTGAAGATAAAGAGCGGCACTGCGATAATGACATAGTTGGTATAGTAGGTATTCATTACCTGATTAACCACCAAGCTCAGGTCAGCACCCTTTACCAATAGGTAACAAGCTGCTGAAGCGAGCATGCCGAAGGCAATCGGCATACGGAGGAAGAAGATCAGGATAAAAACCAATAAGGTTACAAATAGTGGAAAACTCATTTGTTTACCTCCCCAAGCAAAGGATCAAAGCGATGATTGAGACTGTCCTCAAGCTTTCCGGTAATCACTTTCCAGTCCTCAATTACCGGCTTAATCGTGTAGCCGATGATGGAGAGTAGGAAGTAGGTAAAGGGGAGGAAAATCCATGTGTAAGAGACCCTGAGTACAGGAGTCTTCTGGAAGCCAAGGAAAAACGCATACTTGAATGAAGGAATCACCATGACAGCAAAGGTGAGAATAATCAGGAGGTTTCCGATCATCCTTGCCCAGGCTGCTACTTTCGGACTATAGGCATCATAGAGCATGGTGAACTGGACGTGTCCCTTTCTGCGCATTGTGTAGCATGCGCCCAGGATTACTGACCAGCAAAAACCAATGACGATAACATCCTGTGTGAAGGTCAATGGGTGGTTAACCACGTATCTAAAGAAGACCTGCAGGATGAAAGCCAAGAATAAGAATATAAACGAGAGGATGGGAATGTAGACTTCCATGACATCCCTAAGAAACAACGCAATTTTTTTCACGTAGTCGGCCTCCATTGAACAAAAGAAGAGACCCGGAGCACCTGCCCCGGGTCGTAAGGTGGTGCTTAGTTTCCAGCAGCCTGGATTTTCTCGAACATCTCCATATCCCAGGTATCGGAATAGGGGCTGTCAAGATACTGTGCCAGTACGTGCTCTGCGAAAGCATCAAGATCAGCCTGGTAGATGCTGAGGCCTTCACTCTTGAAGAACTCAACCAATTCTGCCTCTGCCTTGAGGTTAGTGGTATCACAGAATTCAATACCGGCCTTTACGCCTTCCATGACCCAGCCTTTCTGCTCTTCGGTCAAGGACTGCCATTTTGCCTCGTTGATTGCAGGCCAGACAGAGTCAACCAAGTGGTTGGTGATGCTGATGGACTTGGTAACCTCATAGAACTTTGCGTTCTTGTTGGTTGGAAGTGGGTTGTCCTGGCCATCGACGGTCTTGGTCTGGAGAGCCATGTACAATTCGCTGAAGGAGATCGGGGTTGGGTTGGCACCAATTGCCTTGCCAAGGAAGATCCAGGAATCGGAGTTCGGCATTCTCAGGTTGACACCATTGAGATCGGCAGGAGTCTTGATCGGGCGATCTTCTACCAGGTTGATCTGACGAGTTCCCAGGTACTGAGCGCCGAGGGGACGAATTCCCTGCTCTTTTGCAATACGGTCAAATACTTCCTGACCGATAGGACCATTGAGTACACTGGTCATGTGGTCATAGGTCTTGAAGATATAACCAGCAGTGAACATACCTACCCAAGGGCTTCCATCGGTAAGCCATGATGCTGCAGTTGCAGTCATGTCTGCCTGACCACTCTTCACAGCAGAGACTTCCTGTTCCTGCTTGAACAAAGAAGCTGAATCGTAGGTCAATACTTTGATCTGACCATCAGAAACACGTTCAACGGTCTCCTTGAAGACGCGCATTGCTCCAGCATGAGCATCAGTGGGAACCGCTGTCATGGTGTAGACCAATTCAACGGGCTTTGCCTCAGATGTTCCCTGAGCAAAAGCCATGGGAAGTACCAGGGCTACCAACAACAGTGCGATAATACTTTTTTTCATTGTTTCCTCCTGTGGACCGCTGTGCGGTGTAACAATGTTTCTTTCTTGCTTGGCACACGCCAAGTCTTGTAAAATCTGTAAACTTGTAAAGCTGTCTTACAGGTTAATCGTTACATGACTTTCCGGATCTGTCAAATGGAATTTTCAACAAATTGCAAAAAATGGTTAAAAAAAAGACTGTTGGAAATCCAACAGTCCAGAATTATCGTCTTTATGCGTTATACAAGAATCTTGAAAACAACCTTAACCACAGAAGTCGAATGCCCATCGATGAGGTTGCATGCATGTCCTTCCCCTGGGAAGAACAGGGCAAAGGTAGAGGGAGTTGCATGGTAGGTGAGTAGTTGCTTGCCTTCTGCAAATGAAGCCTCCTTGCTGGCATCATACCCGATGGTCTCCTTTAGTGATGATCTATCAGCAATTACCATCGATTCAAATCCGGAAAGGAGAATCTGCACATCCACTTCCTTTTTATGTATCTCAAACGTCAATTTCTCAGGTGTTGCAGTTGTATAGGTGAACAAGTTGTAGCGTACCTTGGGATTGTCAGTAGTGTAACTGCCATACTCCATGCTTGGAAGCTTGCCGCTTTCCAGAATTTCGTGAACTGTCTGAAGGGCTGAAAGGCTGGGAATGTAACGTTCTAGGTTGGTGATCTGATCAATTATCATGGGATTCTCCTCGCGCCCAGCATACAAGATTACGAAAAAAGAGAGAAGCAGGATACAAACAGTGAAACTTCAAATATTGCTTAATAAGATTGATTCTTTTTTAATAACTAAACCATATTTTCTTCTTGCTTTTCTCTATCAAACCACATAGGATTTTTTCATGAACAAGAAAGCAGTAGTCATAGGCGGAGGCTTCGGTGGCCTCAGTACAGCGGCACTCCTGGCCCGTGATGGCTGGAATGTGACCTTGGTCGAGAAGAATGCCCAACTTGGGGGAAGAGCTAGATATTGGGAAAAAGACGGATTTACCTTTGACATGGGACCGTCGTGGTATCTCATGCCTGAAGTGTTCGAGCATTACTTCTCTCTCTTTGGTAAACAGCGGGAAGACTACTACGATCTTAGTCCCATTGATCCATATTATAAGGTCTTCTTTGAAGGTGGGGAAACGGCCTGTCTCACCCCACGTTTTGATGAGAACCAGAAACTCTTTGAGTCGTTCGAGAAGGGTGGTGGAAAAGCCCTGAAAGCCTACATGCAGCAGTCAACCTATAAGTATGATGTAGCTATGGAGGATTTCCTCTATCGTGATTACAAACATATCGGTCAATTCTTCAATAGACGGTTGATGACTGAGGGATTGCGCCTTGGAGTGCTGGGAAAACTTGACTCCTTTGTCTCAAATTACGTAAAAGATTATCGGGCAAAGCAGATCTTGGAATATGCCATGGTGTTTCTTGGTACCGATCCCGCCCAGGCTCCTGCAATTTACTCCATCATGACCCATGTTGATCTCAATCTGGGGGTATTCTTCCCCCGCAAAGGCATGGCTGGAGCCGCAGCAGGGTTTGCCTCACTGTGCAGTGAACTGGGAGTTGAGCTGATTACCGGTGCAGAAGTGCTGAAAGTGCTGACTGAAGGAAATCGGGCAGTTGGTGTTGAAACCAATAAAGGAACATTCATGGCAGATGTGGTTGTCTCCTCTGCCGATTATCACCACAGTGATACAAATCTCCTTGAAGACAAGCATCGCACGTACTCTGACTCTTATTGGGAAAAACGGGTGGTTGCCCCCTCGATGTTCATCGCCTATCTGGGAATTGGGAGGGAGCTGAAAGGATTGGAGCACCACAATCTCTATTTTGCGAAGGACTGGAATACGCATTTTGATGCAATTTTCAAGAATCCTGCCTGGCCGAAAGACCCCTGTTTCTACCTCAGTTGCATCAGCAAGACAGACCCCTCTTCAGCACCCGATGGTTGTGAGAATGTGTTCTTGCTGGTACCGGTTGCCCCAGGACTTGTTGATACTGAGGAGCAGAGAAATGCCTATTTCGAGCATATTGCCGATCATGTGCAGAACGTGACAGGAGAAGATCTCCGAAAGGATCTCTTGGTAAAACGGTTGTACTCCCATCGGGACTTCATCTCTGACTATCATGCATACAAGGGAACAGCTCTTGGACTGAGCCATACACTGATGCAGACTGCCGTCTTCCGTCCCCGTCACCAAAACAAGACTGTAAAGAATCTCTATTACACTGGGCAATACACGCATCCGGGGGTAGGGGTGCCCATGGTGCTTATCGCCAGTGAATTGATTGCAAAGGAAATTCAGGAAACCTATGGTAGCTGACCGACATGAACATATCTTTAGGAACGGAAGTAATACCTATTACTTCAGCTCCCGCTTCTTCCCTCCGCAAGTTCGTAGGGACGTCTATGCGCTCTACGGGTTTGTTCGTGTAGCTGATAACCTGGTGGATGACCAACCGGTGGATCCCCAGCAGTTTCATCATTTTCGCTCTCTTTACATGAAGGCTTTTACGAGTGGGGAACCCAGTGGGGATGAAGTCATTGATGCCTTTATCGAGCTACAGAAACGAAAAATTTTTGACCCTTCTTGGACAGAAGCATTCCTCGATTCCATGGAACATGACTTGAGTGAATCATCCTGTGAGACGCTTGAAGATGTACTGACCTATATCTATGGTTCAGCAGAGGTCATCGGCCTGTTCATGGCACGGATCATGGATCTGGATGAAGCTTCCTTTCCTTATGCAGCCATGCTTGGCCGTGCGATGCAGTATATAAACTTCATCCGTGATATTGCAGAGGACAATGAACTTGGAAGACGATATCTTCCCTTATTGGATACCTCTCTTGTATCGCTGAAGGAGGAGGAAGCAAAAAAGAATCCTGAGGCTTTCTCTGCCTTTATCAGAAAAGAGATTGAGCGTTATCAGGGGTGGCAGAAGGAAGCAGAAAAAGGCTATGCCTATATCCCACGCCGATACAGGATTCCTATCATGACTGCCGCAGATATGTATTGCTGGACCGCCAGCCAAATAGCCAAGGACCCGCTCGTTGTCTTTGAAAGACAAGTCAAACCGCCGAAAAGTAGAATCTTACGAAAGGGAATTGCCCATATGCTAGGAGTAGCCCTGCCATGTCCTATCTAAGGAAAGAAGAACGTCTGATCATCTATCTCCTCGTTCCATTCTACCTTGTAGGTACGCTTTCCCACATCGTCGATGCTACGCTTCCTCTCATGTTGGTTTTAACCCCATACTCAATTCTGTTAACCTCGGTTATTGGTTTCTTTTTTGATATACGAGAGAAGAACATGCCTCTCTTATCATGGGCTTCTGTTACCTTTCTTGTCACACTGTTCCTTGAGATCGTGGGGGTGGCTACCTCGCTTATCTTTGGGGCCTATACCTATGGGGATACCCTTGGCCTGAAGTTGCTTGGCGTTCCGCTGCTTATCGGGATAAACTGGACCATCATCATCTTGGGAATTGCAGATGTGGTGCGGCAGAAAGTCACCAACCATGTGCTTGCATCTCTCTTAACGGCTTCCTTGACTGTCTTGTTTGACTACGTCATGGAGCCGGTTGCCATTGCATTTGATTACTGGAATTGGACAGCCGGACCTATTCCCTTGCAGAACTATATAGCTTGGTTCGTGATAGCATTCCTCTTCTCCTATCTGTATTTCAGGAATAGCTTGCAGAGTGCAAGCAAGGTCCCTACAATCATAGTTGTGATACAGTTCATTTTCTTTCTCTCCTTAAGGATATTTGCGATATGAGAATTAAACTTGTGTGTGTTTTGGTCTTTCTCCTAAGCATGGGGTCCCTGTTTGCAGAGCCGCAGGGGGAGTCCCCCTATGCCCCCAGTGTTCGTTACTGGAGTAATGAACAAGACTCAACTCTTACTGCGCAGCCAATGATCCCTCTTCGCTCTGAGCCTAAGCTATTGGTTCTGCTCTACCATAATGTGGTTTTTGGCCGTACCGGTAATGTCTACAACCGTGATCTATACAATTTTGAGAATGACCTTTTATTCGTGAAAAGGAACTATACGCTCACCAACTTCAAGCAGTTGCTTACCAGTTCGAATGATACCAAGACGGATAAAGCCATCATCACGTTCGATGATGGAGACCTCTCCCTGTATGCAATTGTATTCCCCCTATTCAAGGCGTATGAATTGGAAGCGACCATCTTCCTGGTTCCTTCATACATAGGTGAGGTGGGATACATGAGCTGGGATCAGGTAAGGGAAATGAGTGATTACCGAACTGGGGATGGTCGTAAGCTGTTCTACTTTGAATCGCACTCTCAGACCCATCGGATGATGGGTGATCTGGGTGAGGAAGAAATCAGGTGGGAGTTGCAGCAATCGAAGCAGATCATTGAGGAAGAAGTTGGAGAGCCTGTTACTGTCTTGGCACTTCCTTTTGGCAGTGGTGCAGGAGATGAGAGAATTATCAGTGCAGCCTATGATCTTGGGTATCAAGCAATCAGGACATCAAAGCCTGAAGCCCGACTCCTAACCAAGATTAATCCCTGGATGATTGGAGCCATGAATGTCGAGAACTACAGCAGTGATGTATTGGTGCAGAACGTACTCACACTGATGGGAAAACGGAAATGAAAAAGCCACTATCTGTGCTCTTTCTGAGTTTTCTCTTCGTCTCTTGTGCGCTCTTTGCAGAGGAAACCACACTGATGAAAACAAGGCCAAAGGAGCTTGCCTTTGGTGGTCTGCACTGGAGGACAAAGAGCAGCATCACGCCAACCAGTCCTGGGCCAAACTATTTCAGTGCAGAATCTTCCGCTGTCTGGGTTGATGACTGGGGTCTGCATCTTACACTCAAGCAGCATGATGAGAAGTGGTGGGCTACCGAAATCTTTACCCGGGAGCGGGTAGGGTATGGAACCTACACCTTCACCGTGGAAACAGATGCTGCATCATATGACCCCCATGTTGTTGCAGGATTTTTTACCTGGGATACTGCACCAGAGGAGTACAACAGGGAGATCGATATTGAATTTGCGGCCTGGGGATCACCGGACGGTACAAAATTTCAGTATGTCGTTCAGCCCTATACTGATCCAAATAGGATTGAGGTATTTGATCCAGAACTGAATGGAAATCTCACCACCCATCGCATAGTCTGGACTCCCGAGGATGTCTCCTTTGCTTCCTATCATGGGGCTGTTGATCCCGATGAGATAGAGAGTGAGCGTATGCTTATCAACAGATGGAGCTATCCAGAGAGTCCAAGTGAAGGAAAGGTACGATTTCGGATCAACCTCTGGCTCTATCAGGGAAAAGCCCCTGCATACCCTGTTCATCTGGTTGTTACTTCGTTTTTGTTTGAGAAGTGGAAGCCTTGAAACCCACCCTGACCTGGGCTCCCCAACCGCGATTCTTCCTCATGGCACTAAAATAGGCCGAAACACGAAGCAAGCTGATCACTTGCCGTACCCCGAAGTTCTCAACAACGGCCATTGCAAGCAATCTGGAGATATCTCTCCCTGAGTAGAGTGGTCTATCATACTCACTGATGAACACGGCTGAGAGGGAAACCAGGATTCCCAAACCAATGGTAGCAGTGAAGAGCATCAAGGCAATGGGGAGATTGAGCAATCCAAGGACGGCCCCCAGTATCACAAACAACAACCCCTGTGCTTCAACGAATGGGCCAAGTAATTCGAAGATGAAGTAGTAGAGCATCCCAACCATACCAAGACGTCCATACCTAGGATTACCAATCATGGAACTGTGGAAGAGCATGATGTCTATCAGGCCGCGATGCCAACGATTTCTCTGGCGGCGAAGCACCTTCCATTTTTCAGGAACCTCGGTCCAGCAGTTTGCATTGCATGCATACTGGACACGGTAGGGCTTGTGTTTCTCCCTCATGTACCGGGAGAGACGGACCACCAATTCCATGTCCTCTCCCACGGTATCCTTATGAAACTTGCCACTCTTAGTTAAGTATCCTCCGGTGGCGATGGTTCTTTCCCGATGAAAAATACCAAAAGCTCCGCTGATAATGAGCAACAGGTTCATGCTTGCCCACCCAACACGTCCAGTCATGAAGGACCGAATGTATTCCAGACTTTGTAATCTGGCCAGGAAGTTATCAGGAAGGCGCACGTTGTCCAGTGTGCCCAACTCAACGGTGCATCCATTTACCGGACAGATGTTTCCCCCTGTGGCGATACTCTCAATAGGTGTATCAAGCATAACGGAGACTGCCTTCAGGAGCGCATCGGGCTCAAGGAGAGAGTCGGCATCGATACCGCAAAAGAACTCCTTGGTTGCAGTATTCAAACCAAGATTCAAGCTATCAGCCTTTCCCCCATTCACTTTGTCTACCACGATGAGATTGGGGATGCTCTTGTTCATGTATATTCCACGTAGTGGACGGGTTGAAAGTCTTCTGGAGACCATCTTGTCCTGTTTCTCCAGGTTGTAGTACTCGATCAAGGTTTTCAGGGTTGCATCCTTGGAGCCATCGTTGACCACAATCAGCTCATAGTCAGGATACTGTTGGTTCAGCAGACTATTGGTACTTTCTATGATATTGCTTGCTTCATTATACGCTGGGGCAATGATGGATACGGAAGGGAGGAGGCCTTTCTGGAAGAGCATCTGGCCATCCTTGGCTCTCCAAAGTCGGTTCTGGGTGTTTGCTGCCCTGAACGAGACTGCCAATACAGCAAGGTAGATGATATTGATCGTGACAGAGTAGTAGACAAGCAAATAGTTGAACCGGACTACATACAGGTTGAGTATTTCACGGGCATTGAGATCGATCAGGTTAGGTAGCTCTTTTGCAAGGATGAGTAGAGGGAAAACCAAAAGCGTGGCTACCAAGAGAAGGATGAGCATGAGCCGCTGAGGGCGTTCCTGGTGAGGTGTAGCACCAGGTCCTTTTGGGTTGTGAGGTTTGAGTTGCATCCTCTCTAAAAGATTCGGATCGACATACATGATAAGCAACTCCCTGAGTCTTTTATGTTTCTTCGCACGTTGCTTGATAAGTGTGAGGACCTCTTCCTGTTTCTCTTTGTTCTTGGTGGTATTGAGGAATTGGATCAATCCACTGATATGGAGTTGTTCGGCCAAGGTGGTGAGTAGGTCTGATAGCTGGGGGCTCAAAGGGCCCTCATGTGACTCCAATATATAGGAGAGTCGGTTATCCAGTACTTTTGCAAGGATTGTCTTTTGCTGTGATGACGTATGCTTTACGAATCGTGTGAGCAACAGGGATATGAGCGATGGAGAGCGCTCGCTCATCTCCGTAAGCCCTTGGACCAGATCATCATGCAATCTGGTATGATTTGAGTATGCCAGCATTTCATGAATCAGACGCTTATCCTGAAGATTGGCATATGCCTTGATAACATAGGGAAGCGTATCCTGAAAGTGAGGCTCCTTGAACTCTGGAACAAGCAACCGCTTCGGGAAATGCCGGCAAAGTGCTTTCAGTGCAGTATTGCGGACTTGTTTATTGGGTGTTTGTGCTTGTTCGACCAGGTATTCCTTGAGCGATTCAGTCGAATAGAGCAGGGCATACTCACAAATAAGCAGCCTCATAGCAGGACTTTTTCGATTCAGCCGTTTAAGGAGATAGGGAAGCAACTGACTCTTGTATCCCAACAAGAGGGAGCGGTAGCGCCCAGCCATCCAGGAAGTGGAGTAATGGAGTTTCTTGAGCATGATGGAAAGTGCCTTTTTCTCTCCTATGCGCGCCAGTGCCTGGAACAGATAGAGGATAACCACCGGGTTTTTCTCTTGCTTGAGTGCATCAAGCAGTGTTTCCTTGATCCTAGGGACCTTTGCCAAATTTCTGAGTTTTGCTGCTGCCTCGATTCTTCCTAGTACGGAGAACCCCCTAAGTCGCTTACCTATCTTTTTCATGTAGGAGGTGTCGGTCAGATGATTGAGAAATTGCAATTCCAATGCCTCATTGAACCGTAATGCTGGAGAAAGTCGGGAGAAAAGCCTGAGCAAGTCTTTTGTCTTGAATGCTTCCAGATGAAGCGTCTCGTATTGCAATTGTTCAAGCAAGCGCTTCTCAAGCGATCGTTCTTTTCTCTCTTGTAACCCTCTTGCCAAACGGGTGGTCAAGATGGCAAGCAAGAGGAGAAGATCAAAACAGAGGACTCCAATTGTCAAGCTGATGGCTAGTGCATTAGACAAATCAAGCCCCCTTCTTAGCAAGTATTTCGATCAGGCCAACTAGCTCATAGAGTGCGATAGGGCGGGAGAAAAAATGCATGATGCCTAAACTCTGTGCCCGCTTCACCGTTTGCTCCTGTTTGTTCACTGACATGAGGATGAAAGGAATCTTGCCGGCAGAGGGAGTTGCCAACAGTTGCTTTTTCAATGTGAGCCCGCTGATTTTTGGGATAAGCAATTCACAGAGAATGAGATCCACAGATTCGGTAAGCACACTCTCCTTTGCTGCAAGACCATTGTCTGCAGTAAGCACACGCAGTGAATGTTTTTCCAAAGTGTGTTGGATCAGGTCACGGGAAAAACCAGGGTTGTCAATCAGGAGCACGGTAAATACAGCACTACTGCTGGCAACATTCGTTGAGCTGGAGACAATACCTCCTCCCTGCTTCTTTGCCAAACGTACTCTGAACAGGGTTGATTGGTTAACCAGCAGAGCCATTTGTTCAGGGTCCTGGTGCAGTGCTTGCGGTATTTCTGAAGAGTGGAAAATACCCATGGAAATATTGATGGGGACGATGAATCGATCATCTTCGTGAATCAGGTTTCTCAGCTTTGTGACGCGATCGATAACCTCATCTTTTTCAATGGATATATAGAGAAGTGCAAATGCACTGCCTCCAATACGGCAAACCTGTACCTGCGACTCTACATGTTCGATCAGAAGTGTAGCAAGCAAACGGAGTGTCTTATCTCCTTCGATACTTCCGAAATCGAGATTGATCCGATCCAGGTTGTCAATATTCATCACACATGAGGTGATGGTCTTCTTCTGGGTGGATATTCCAGAGAGCTCCCTCTCCAACCATGCCAGATAGAACTCCTGGTTATACAGTTTTGTGATCGGATCACGATGCAAGTCTTCTTCAAATTTCTTGAGCTGGGTCTGGAGAAGTTGTACTTGTCTTCTGTTCTCCTCTGTTTCTGTTTGTGAGCGGAACAAAACAGAGTTCAGTGATTCAGGCAAAGGTATCCCATATTTTTTGCACAAGAGTTCAACCATGCTGGAAATTGAGGCAAGATACTGTGTTCCTGAGCGTTGTTCGCCCAAGAAACTGAAGAATGCATTCCAAATTGAATCATCGTCGATACTACTCTTTGTTATCTTTCGGAGTTTTGTGTTCACCGCGAAAGGACTTTGCTTGAACATCACCCTGATCTCATCCGCTCCATGGATGGTTATCAGGCGGGTGAGAATCTGGTCGAGCAAGCTCCTGACGCCTCCCTCTTCGTCCAGGTCCTTGGCGGGGGTCTCCAAAAAGAGCCCACAAGGCAATTTTTTAAGTGTAGAAATTGCTGGTTCAATCAATGCTGTAGGCAGGATTGAACCGTGTTGAGGGCAAATCATATTCAGTGGATAACTGTCCAGAAGATCCATTGCAGATGCAAGGATGTCGTGGCTTGGCATGTAGACTTCATGGAATGCAATCATTCCATCCAGATAATCCTCATCAGCATAGAGATGCCAATCAGCGGTGACAGAGCCGAACAGGTCCCCACTTACCAAGACCTGCTGCCTGGGAAGGTAGCTCATGATTGCACCAGGAAAATGCAAGTAGGGGGTGAAGATAATCCCTATGGATTCTCCACTCTTCATGGTATAAGAGAATTGATGGTAATTCACCAGGTAGAATGTGCTCTGTATGCCATAGTATTGGATCAACAGGGCAGCACGTTCATGACAACAGATAACACCTTTAAAACCTGCTTTCTCGAACAGGGGAATGGCCATGCATAGGTCGGGGTCCTGATGGCTGCAGACGATTGCCTCCAGATGTGAGAGGGGGATCAGACTTTTCACTTTCTCGATGACAATCTCTCCATCCAAGGCAGATCCGGGATCAAACAAGACCCCTGTCTCTCCACTGATATAGAGATATGGGTTGCATTGCAGGTACTTGTGGGTGTTCTCTGAACCAACCCAAAAGAGATTATCTGCAATTTCCACAGGTTTGGAGAGGTCATTCATTGGTCGCTCCTCTTTTCGTGGAAATACGTCTGGAGTATTTCATAACTTTGCTTCAATCGTTGTTGGTACACCGGTTGGTTCCAGGGATTCCAAGTGAATGAAATACCAGGGATGCTGTCAGTCATCGTTCCACTCGCTTTTTCTATTACCAAGGCACTGAGCACCAGACTGTCGGTTGCAGAAGTGGTTATTACATCCCTAAGTGGATCGCTGTAGTAGACTCGCTCATCGTCCAATACCTGCAGAGAAGAAGGGTCGCTGATATTGATCCGTGTCCACGGGATTCTCACGGTAAGCATATTTCCTTCTTTGTACCAATGGTTGGTTGATCCTAGAAGGTTCCCATACCGTAAGTGGCTAGCGTCCTCATAGTGGGGCTCTATGATGGTCCCGTCCTCAAGTGCACGCTTCTTGTTGATCAATTTAATCAGTGGCGTGAATTGTCCTTCGCTCCTCAGCCCAGGGGATGTCGAGAAGTTATAACGAGTATAGTTTGCTTCATCCAAGGCAAGAAGCTGGGCATCCTGCTCTGTGTTGATCATCACTACGTATTCCATCCCAGATGATGCCTCATAGGGGAGATTCGGGGTATATTTAAGCTCACCTCTATCGCGATAGAGGGTATCAATTCCGATAATCAGTTGTTCATTTTCAAGATGAATAGGACGCGAAAAGGTGAAGTCAAACCAGAGGAAGGAAGCGTCAGAGCGAACCTCCATGGTTTCAAGAAGGTCCTCGCTTCCATAGGCAACCATGCTCCGTTTGGGTTTCACTGCCTCATTTGCGAGGATTCCATAGTTCTGCTCTGGGTCTACTGCATTATGCCAGAGAATCTGACGGTCATAGGGAATCATATACGGTTCGGTGGTCCACGTCTTTTTTGCCCACTCATCCATCCATGCAAAGATGATTCCCCCGCTATAGCCCTCTCTTTCCATGGCCTCAAACATGCGGATGATCATCTCTCCTTGGTCCTGTTCACTCAGTCCCCCATGATGGTACCCATCTGGGCTGTAATGGGCATTGCCCATGCCGGTAGCTATACCGAATTCTGCAACCACTGCCGGATACTTCTGGTGACCCTCCATGAATGTCTTGAGGTATCCGCCATAGCGAAGGCGGCCCTCTTCATCTTCATAGGCATTGTATGAAGGGTCGTTGTTCATGAAGTCTGGATAGTTGGGGTAGATATGGTACGAGCCGAAGAGCCCAGTCTTGTTTTTCTCACCCAATACCAGATGGTTGATATCCACCGTGGTCCGGTCATTGTACTCATTCTTTTTCACCCCAAACTCATCCCTTTCCGATTCATGGGTGAGATAGTCCAGGGTAGGCCAGTTGACGACGGAAACAGGATGCTGCCAGCCGTAGGTTTCCTCCTCGTACTCAAGGAGGTAATCACAACTCTGGGCCAGCCAGGACTCCGTGGGTGTGGCATCTTCGGTTGTACTGATGTAGGAACCGATGAAACGATATCCTTCATGTTGGTGGTCGGTCTCTTCCACCTCATGTGGTTCAAGTTCACGACCTACCAGATATCCAATGACATATGAGGAAATATCCTTGTCATAGGTACCGAATGCCCTGCCTCTGCGTTCACTGATGTCAGCATTACCGTGGACGGCATCAACCACATTTCTGATCTCCTCCTCAAATGCTTGTTGATAGGCTTCCCGTAAATAATCATGCCCAGGAGGTTCCTCTTCCGGCCACACTTCCTGCATCAGGTAGATAGGCATGTCTGGATGGAGCCTGTTGTACAGTGAGAATGCGTCATAGAATTCTGGGTCGAGCAAGGTATATATCCGAAGTGTGTTGATTCCCAGCTCCCCCATTTGCATCAGATATCGATAATACAGGCTCTTGTCCTTGGGAAATTCGGTGAACCATTTGCCCGGGGTGGCTGTACCCAGATTCATGCCATAGACAAAGAAGGGCTGCCAATTTCCATTGTTGTAGAGCAGCAACTCTTTGGAGGTTGTTCTTGCCACAACATTTGTCTGGTCAATGGTAGTAGTATCTTGTGTTAGTTGCGGCATCTGGAATGCCTTTCGCTCTTCTGCTTCCCGGAAGATGGTAGAGAGCAGCGGTAGGTAGTGTTTCCAGTAGAAGAGCTCATCCTCTTTTGCTGTTCTTCCCATGAGCCACTGCATTCCTTTCAACTGGGAAAAGCGAAGTCTTCTGCTACTATAGGCCCAGTTCCCACTGAAATAATACGCCCTATGGTTTGCAGTCTCCTTCAGCTGGATTGCAGGAAACGAATTTTCCAAACCATAGGATCGAAGCAAGGCTTCCCCTTTTTCTGTAAGATCGAGCGTATAGGTTGCGAGGACATCAGTTCCTTCCAGTGGTTCGGTTATGTCAAAGACCATTTCGTAGGAAATTGAGCCGGAAAGGCCCAATGTCCTTATTCCGTTCTCTGTATAGGTGAACTGCATCTCATTAGGTCCCAATAACTGTTTGCTGGGTAGTACGATCACCTCATCATGGATGTTGTAGAGGATGATACCGCTCCCTGAATAGTCCCAGACATCAGCATGCATCTCACGGATCCAGGAGGGGGTTTCCCCCTTGCTCGAGAGGTCATGCACATACATACCGGTCCAGCCGGTCCATCTTGTTCCCAGAAGTTCATACATCTGTGCTTGCACATAGGATGGGGTAGGGGTTGCGAAGGTGTTGTACTCTGCTATGACAGTGCTGCTCTCTTCCCTGTTCAGGAACTTTCGGATCTCTTTTGCATCATGATCACTGGATCCTCCCCAAATGAGGTTGCTCTCTCCTTGGGGTGGTTCTGTTCGGCTGAACCCTTCCCCGGTCCTATAGATGCCATAGGTATCGGTGATGTAGAGAAGATCGGTTCGTGGGTCCAATCCTGTAAGATCTACAATCGGTTGCTCGCAATCTGGATGATAGCCAAGATAATGCTCTTGTCCATCGAAAATGGTTCCCTCACTTGAGGGATATGCGTGATGGGTAAGAAACCAAGTAAGTCCTTCGTGTTGGAGTGCTGGCTTTTGAGGTACCGTTTTATCGTATACAGAGACAACCAGTTCTTTGGTAGGTTGAGTGCGGTGAAGGAAATAGGGGAGGGCAAGCAAAAACAGGAGGAGGACAAGTATTGCCATCAGCACCCATGGGTTTGCCTTTCCTGGTTTCCTTCGTTTTTTTCTTGGTTTCATCAGTGTCAGTATACGCGTAGGTATGGGTAAACAAAAGGAAAAGTTCCTGATTGTGCCCCCGGTAGCCGATTTTACGTTCTCTGAGTATATTTTGTATCTAGTAAGAGGAGCACATGATGAGCGATAGTCATACCTATACAACCCACGTTGAGTGGACAAAAGAGAGACGGGCAGCTCTCTCATCCCCTACATTGCCCACCATTGAAGTTGCAACACCTGCAAATTTCCCTGGAGGCCATGAAGGTATATGGTCACCTGAACATCTCTACACCGCCGCTGCAGAGATCTGTTTGATGACCACCTTTCTCTCCCTTGCAGAGAAAACCAAGCTTGCATTCATGAGCTATAAGAGTGAAGCCTCTGGGACCATGGAAAAGGCCGAGAAGGGTTTTCTCATGACCCGTATCCACATCAAGCCAACGGTGGTCATTGCTGATGAAAAGCTGAAAGAGAAGACGCTCACTTTGCTTGAGAAAGCGGAGAAGTACTGCCTCATCTCCAATTCGATGAAAACAGAAGTAACCATTGAACCGAATGTCTTGGTAAAGTAGAACGTATTGTGACATTTGTCACTGAACAGTAAGCGCCTCCTGCTTGTATACTCGAGCAAGAGGTATAAAATTATGCTGTTACAGGTTGATGAAGTCATTAAACGGTTTGGGTCTACCCTTGCCCTGGATTGTTGTTCCATGCAGGTGGAAGAGGGAGAGGTCGTGGGCCTGCTTGGGCCCAATGGAGCGGGAAAAACTACGTGTATCCGCTCCATCATCGGCTTGATTCCCATAGATGAGGGATCTATTACGGTTTTCTCAAGAAACCAAGATGGGAAAAACCGGGAAATTCGGCGGAATATCGGGTATGTTACCCAGGAAATAACCATCTACGAGCAGATGAGCGGGAGAGACAATCTCGCCTTTTTCGCGTCACTCTATGGGATGGATAAGCAATCCATTGCAAGACGTATTGAAGAGGTAGCCCAGGTAATCGGCTTGGAAGGCCGTCTTGATGACAAACCCAAGCACTATAGTGGTGGAATGAAGCGTAGGCTCAATATTGGTTGTGCCTTGATGCATCGACCGAGCCTGATCATCATGGATGAACCGACGGTTGGCATCGATCCCCAGTCACGTTCTTTCATCCTCAGTTTTGTCAAACAACTTGCCAGGGAAGGCAGTACCATTATCTACACCTCTCACTATATTGAGGAAGTGGAAGCGGTAGCCTCACGTATATATATCATGGACAGTGGCCATATGATTGCCCAAGGTACGCTCCCAGAGCTAATTGCTCGAATCCAGGGAGATCATTTCATAGAGGTTGAGGTTCGCATTGCTAGCGAGGAGAAGAAGCAGCAGCTCTTACGTTTGCCTGATATAAAAGAGGTAGCTCTGGAGGGATCTCGCTACAGGATAGTAGTGCCAGGTGGCATTCCTGTACTGGACAAGGTTGTCATGATCCTCAGTGAGCAGGGCCTGGTAACCATAAACACCAAGCAACCCAATCTTGAGGATGTCTTCTTGACGCTAACAGGCAAGCAACTTCGTGACGAGGTCCAGTCATGATTGCCTTCCAATTGAAACGCAGCAGCAGAGATCTAGTAGGTCATGCCGTCCTGATCCTCTTCCCCCTGATACTGATTTTCTTTTTCGACTACCTCTATAAGAATATCAGCATCGAGACCGGGATGGGAATGGGTGGGCAGTCGCGTATAACGGCATTGGCAATTGGGTTTGCCTTGACCTTCCAGATCTACGGATCGGCTATTAGTTTTGAAACACTGGCTGAGGATCTCTACTCTCCTATGCATGATAGAATTTTCTCTTCACCTGTTGAGATACGTTCTATTATTCTCTCCATTCTTGTTAGTTCAACGGTGGTGAGTTTCCTGCAGACTTCCATTCTGCTTGTATTCTCCAGCATCATTCTTGGGGCTATATTCCCCTCGCTTCCTCTTGTCTTACTGGTGTTATTGATTTCGGTTGTCTTCAACCAACTCTTTGGTACAGTGCTGTTGTTGCTTACCGGTGGGGTCAAGACTGCGAATATGGTTACCACCATCTATGGCTCGATTGTGCCGATGACTGTCGGGCTCTATTTCCCGCTTCCCCAGACTGAGTTCTTCCGTATCCTCCGGTTATATGGAACCCCGATGGGTTTGGCAAATACTGCAAGTTTGGCAGTTATGGAGGGGCAGCATAAGCTCTTTCTTATCTGCTTGGCTGTATTGGTTATCCTGATAATATTGTTGTTTTTCTGTCTCGGACCTTTGGTAAGGAGGATAAGCAGATGAGTATTTTTACCTTCGCCCTCAGGGAGAACCTTCGTCAGAAATTAACACTTCCTTTGCTGTTGCTCTTCCCTCTGGTCCTCCTTCTGGTCCCCAGTATGCCAGGTTCCTTGCCGATGGCTTTCAGTCTTTTTGGGTTGCTCAACTTCTACTCAGCGTTCCTCTTGGTACGTACCGTTGCTGAAGACAGGATGCGGGGAGTGCTGGTGAGAATTGCTTCTTCTCCCATCAGTCATGCACACTATCTTACCAGTCATCTAGCAGCCGGGTCTCTGTTGCTGATCCTTCAGAGCTTGGTCCTGCTTGTTGCATCCTTCATAGTGCACGGGAGCGGTACAACCAACTACCTGTTGCTTTTTATTCTCTATTGTTCTTACAGCGTTATGACCCTCTCATTCTCTTTGGCTTGGAATACCATGTTTCGCTCCTATACTACGAGCTTTGCCCTCTTCAGTGGTGTAGGTTCCATTCTCTGCCTTGTCAGTGGACTTACGTTTCCTCTTCGATTCCTTCCTCCTGCCATGCAACGAATGGTCCGGGTACTGCCTACCTATTGGCTTGCCCATGGCCTAGAGGCCCTCTATGAGCAAGCGGGTGCTTCTCTGCTGCTCGCTGTTGTGATACTCTTGATATTTGCAGGGATATTTCTCTTGGTAGGAAGTAGAAGGAGGCTGTAGGGTCTGGTGGATAGAAGTATAAGCATAGAGAGCAAGAACCTCTTTCGGATTGTCCTAGGTGTGTTGCTTTCTCTTGTGTTCTTCCTGCGTTATCGCACGATGGATCCCCCATTGCTTCTGGTCTTCCTCTTGGTAGTCTTCTCGTTGATGCTTCGCTGGCGATTTTCGTTTTCTTCTGCGTGGATGCTCATTGATGCTTCTTTATTGACGATGCTTTCTCTCTCCTTTCCTGAGGCAACACTCTTGCTCTCTCTCTATCTTTTCTATTTTGCATCACATAGGAATTTGCTTTTCTGTATTCCCTTTGCTGTATATTTGGTAATTGTGCTTCAGGGACTTGAGATGCTTGTCCCGCTCTTTTCACTGTTGCTGGGAGCCCTCGTGGGAGTCTGGGAACTGGAGCGGATGCAACTGATAAAAGAAGCTGACGAGTATCGGATGAGAGCCCACCATCTGGAAGCAGAGACTGAGCACCTACTCTTGGATTATGCCGATGCCCAGTATCTCTCCCGTCTTCAGGAGCGGGAGCAAATTGCCCAGATCCTGCATGACAGCTTGGGGCATGAGTTGACTGCAGCCCACCTGAGTGTTAAAGCCCTCGATATGCTCCTTGAGCGGGGTGATGTTGAGAAGGCTAAAGTGAGCCAAGAGAAGATTGAGCAGCGACTCTCCTCTGCATTGGCGCAACTCAAGCTTGCGGTCAGGCAACTGGAACCGGATGAAAAGCAAGTAGAGCGATCCATTGCCAGGCTCTTTGAGGAGTTTGTCTACCCAGTCCAGTATACGATTCGTGGGGATGTTGCGCTCGTTCCTCCCGCTTTGCAACAGATACTGCATTCTGCGATCAAGGAAGCGCTTACCAATGTAGCAAAGCATGCAAATCCTACGAAGGTTTCTGCTTCCCTCGATGTCAATGCAACCTTGGTGCAACTGGCTATGGAGAATGATGGGATTATGGCACAGAAGAGCTCAAGTACAGGAAATGGCCTACGCTATTTGAGACGGAGGGTGGAACGCCTGGGAGGAAGTATGTCGATTCAAAAAGGAGAACAGTTCAAGTTGCTGATATCCATTCCGGTCAGGGGAGAGATGGGGTTATGAGAATTCTGTTGGTCGATGATGATGCATTGGTACTGGAGAGCTTGGAGATTTTGCTCTCTGGTGATGCCCAGCTGCAGATTGTTGGAGCCCTTTCCCATGGGGCAGAAGCACTCTCCTTCCTTGAGCATACTCAGGTTGATGTAATCTTACTTGATATCCAGATGCCGGTAATGGATGGTATCGAGGCAGCCCAGAGGATCCGAAGCAAGTACCCAAAGGTCAAGATATTGATGCTTACCACCTTTGCAGATTATCGGACGCTTCACCGATGTCTGGAAGCCGGTGCCAGTGGGTTTCTCCTAAAGAGTGATGATACAGAGAAGCAGATCATGACGATCAAGGCAGTATATCAGGGGTTGCCTGTGATCAGCGAGCAGGCTCTCAAGCAGTTTTCAGAGCAACAGATGTTCTCCTCTCTCAGTAATCGGGAGAACGAGGTGCTCTTGCAAGTTGCCCAAGGGCTTAGCAACAAGGAAATTGCCGATAGGCTCTGTTTAAGTGAGGGGACAGTTCGAAACTGTATATCAGTGATGTTGGAGAAGTTGGGATTGCGTGACCGTACCCAACTTGCCATCTCTTATTGGCAACAAAAGAGCGAGGGGAGGTAAGATGCGCGATATCATTATCTTGGTTGCTGTCTATCTGGTGGCAGCGGTCTTAGCGATTGTGGGGATTCTTGGGCTTCTCAAGCATCATACACCAGCCACAAAGAAACCTATCCAGGAAAAGGTATCCAGTGAAGATATGCTCTATGGATGGGGGAAAGAGGAAGAGGAAAAGCGAAGATGAATACATTATTTCTCCTGGGAGATTCCACTTGTGCCCCCAAGGAGGATGACAAACGTCCTGAAACTGGGTGGGGAATGTACATTGAGAGCTATATCGATTTTTCCTGGGGTGTGACCAATCTTGCCCTGAATGGACGGAGTACCAAGTCCTTCCTTGAGGAAGGAGTCTTTGACCGATGCCTTGGAATGTTGGAATCGGGTGATTTTGTATTCATCCAGTTTGGTCATAATGACAGCAAGAAGGACAAGGAACGATACACCGAGCCTTGGTCCACCTTTCAGGGTAATCTTGCCTGTATGGCTGAGTCGGTGCTCTCAAAGCATGCAACTCCCGTCTTCCTTACCCCTATTGCTCGAAGAAGGTTCCTACCAGATGGTAGCCTTGAGCACACCCATGGGGAGTACCCACATGCGATGCTCTCCCTCTGCCAGGCAAGGGGCTATGCCTGTATTGATATGCATAAGACAACATTCTCCCTGCTTGAGCAGATGGGTGACGAAGATTCCAAGGAGTTGTTTCTCCACCTCAAGGCAGGCGAGCATCCAAACTATCCGGAGGGTGTCGCTGACGATACCCATCTGAATGAAAAAGGGGCAAGGGTAGTCTGCTCCTTGATCATCTCACTGTTGAAAGAAAAATACCCCGAATTCCCCTTTCTTGGTTTGAGATAGGAAAATTGACCCTCTATACTTTTCTCATTACCCATTTTCCTCTACGATAGAGCGAATATTGAAGCAGAGGAGTGAGTCGTTTGGAATCCAAAGCAATTGTACTCGACCGAAAGGATAACGTAGCAACCTGTATGCGAGGCGCCAGAGCAGGGCAGCGTGTCTCCTGTCTGGGGATTTGTGAGCAAATCGTTACCTGCGTCCAGGATATTCCCCCCTATCATAAGATTGCCCTGTATGCTATCTCCAAGGGACACCCAGTCTATAAATACGGGGAAGTCATTGGTTTGGCTACGGAAGATATTAGGCAAGGTGCTTGGGTGTCAGACGCCAATATACGAGGTGCCAGCAGGGATTATGAGACTGAGCTACTGTGAGAAAAGGTAAAGAGATGGAATTTTTAGGATATAAGCGAGCAGAAGGCAGAGCAGGGGTACGCAACCATGTCCTGATCCTTCCCACCTGTGGATGCAGCAGTGAGACTGCCCGCATTGTGGCAAGCCAAGTACAGGGGAGCATCAATGTGATCATCAATACCGGCTGTGCTGATGTAGAGGCCAATACTGAGCTGACTCAGCGAGTCCTAAGTGGCTTTGCACTTCACCCAAACGTGTATGCCGTGGTTATCATTGGGCTTGGATGTGAGACAGTCGGACATGAAGAGCTTCGCGTGAAACTGGAGACAGAGACAAGTAAACCCATTGTATCCTTCGGCATTCAGGAGGAAGGTGGCACAGCAAAGACCATTGCAAAAGCGGTCCCTGCGGCAAGGGCTCTTGTCAGCGAAGCCAGCGCACAATCCCGTGTTCCCTGTCCTATGAGTGACTTACTTCTCGGTCTTGAGTGTGGTGGAAGTGATGCCACCAGTGGTATTGCCGCCAATCCCGCACTCGGTGAAGTCTGTGACAAATTGATTGACCTGGGAGCTTCAACGATGCTCTCGGAAACCATTGAATTCATAGGTGCAGAGCACATACTTGCAAATCGGGCTATCAATAAGGAAGTGCATAACCAAATCATTCAGATCTGTCGAGACTATGAGGAGCACCTCTCTGCTGCCGGTCAGGATTGCCGGGCTGGACAACCTACTCCTGGCAATAAGGAAGGCGGCCTCTCCACCTTGGAAGAGAAGAGCCTAGGGTGTATCAAGAAGGGCGGAACCCGTCCTATCGTGGAAGTGCTCCAGGAAGGGGTACGGCCAACAAAGAGTGGATCCCTGATCATGGATACCCCGGGTTATGATGTAGCATCGGTAACCATGATGGTTGCAGGTGGTTGCCAGCTGGTTGCCTTCACTACCGGACGAGGAACTCCCACCGGTATTGCATTGGCCCCTGTCCTGAAGATTACCGGAAACCGTGAGACCTTCCACCACATGGAAGACAATATGGATGTCGATGTGAGTGGCATTACCGAGGGTGAATACTCCATCTCTGATGGCGCTGAGCGGATATTCGATGCAATAGCCGAGAGCGCAAACGGCAGAATGACCAAAGCTGAAGTCTATGGATTCAGCGATATCTGTATCGATCATATTTGCCGTTTCGTATAACAGAAGACCCTGATGGTGATCAAGTAACCTTAATGATGATGCTTTTTACTGCAAGAGGAGGTTTATCAGATCCTCCTGGGGGGACCAAGAACACCTCTACAATATGCATTCCAGGTGTCAACACCGAGCCAGGTATCATGGTCTCAAACGGTGATCGCAAATATTGGCTGTTCTCTCCTCCCACTACTTCGCCTTGGTGACGAAGCACCAGATTCACCCCATGCTGGTTTGTTGCCTCATCATTGAAGGTGAGTGAAAGGGGAACCGATGTTCCCTTTGCTACTTCAATCGAATTTGAGGCAGGAGCAACCAGGCAAAGGTTCCAATCAACTCCTGAAGCGTCGAAAGGTTCAACCTTGACCGTGAATGCAATAGTATCTAAGGGAATATCGCCTGGTTCCATCAGGCTATAGGAGAAGGTATGCTCTCCTAAAGGCAGTTCATCCGTGGAAATCCAGTCATAATAGGGTGAAGAGAGCCCTGCTGAGTCGTAACTCATTCCATAGAACTCATCATCAAGCTGTGTGAGCATCCAAGCCCCCATCTGGTTTGCTGCGTAGGCATCAAACTCCAGGGTAACGGAGATACCCTCTCCTTCTATAATCTGGAAGGAGTCTTCCTCAGGCTCTACCTTGGTGAGAGTCCAATCGACACTACTTGGGTCAAAAGGTGGCTCTTCCTCAACAATCACTTCTCCCAGAGGGATACTATAACTGTACTCAAGAGAAAGAATTTCTCCTTGCTCATTAGTCCTGACAATAAACCCCATACCCTCCCCAAACCATTCTTGACGGATGAAGAGCCAAGTGTTTCCCTGCCCTGTATGATATTTCTCTGGAGCATTGTCATCGAGCAGTACATCCAAGGCCTGTTCAAAAAGAGAGGCTTGTTCACCACCAGAGAGAGTGAATGATGGATTCATATCCTCAATGACTACCGTTTCTCCCAAGGCCGCTTCAATGCTTCCAAACAGGTAGACCTCTTCTTCTTCTGGTGTATAGGCGTAGATGGTCAGGGTCGATGAGTATTGATATCCATCAGCATCCATCTCTTCTGTAGTAATCCATGCCTCGATCCAGTTGCCATTCCATATCTGTGGGAGGATGGGGTTCTCAAGAGATTGTGCTTCCAGTGTGTAGGAGAGGTCCTCTATGAGGGTTTGCTCCATGTAGTGCATTATTGATTCGGTTGTCTGGCATCGCTCATACTGGTCGACATCGTGCAGGGGTGTCATGCTTCCTCTCAGTTCAGGAAGTTCCATCTGGAAATCATGATCATGGGTGGCTGAAATGATATTCCCGGTTTTGTTGGTTTCAACAATCCAAACATCAATATCTCCAAAGAACTCATCACGTACAAAATACCATGTGTTGCCGATATTGCTGTATCCTTCGGAGAAATAATTGCCATCAACGAGATAGAGGAATGACTGGAACAACTCAGCGTCCTCATCAGATCTCAGCAGATAGCTTGGGCGTAGGGATTTGATGAACGAAGGAGAGGTTAGGTAATCCTCGGCATCCCCAAAGGATTGAATGGAATTCCCCTCTGGTACGAACAGGGCAGATGATTCTAAGGCAACGCTCCCATCATGGAGTAGTAATTCAATTGAACCTGCATACACAGTAGCAGAAGATATTTCCTGAAAAACAGGTCCAGGGAAGGCTATTTCATAGTAACTGGTTTTTGAGGACTCAATGGCAGATTCCACCACCTCCAAAGCCCCAGCTGATAGACTTGTCATCAGGCAAGTCAACACAAAGAGAAGAAAGCCTTGTCTCAATAGTTTCATAGCTACACTCCATGTATATTGCATCATGCACTGTGGTGCATCGATCAATCAGTTTCATGACGAGCCGTTGTAGAAATTTCTGAATTACTGCCTCTGAGTGTACATGAGGTTTATCGACAACACGAGTTTTCTACCCCAGTATGGAATTAAATCCTGTAAAAAATACCGATTGTTTTTCTCTCTTCTACTTGTCATATGGAAAGCATGAAAAGTGTCAATTGTTGCTTTCCAATACGGGGAAGCTGTCCTATGATGGAGACATCATACGCCTTGAGCACCAAAGAGTGTTTTGAGGAAGATGCAAGGAGAGACCTGGATGCATATCGTACTACTGTCTGGAGGATCGGGAAAACGGCTTTGGCCACTGTCAAATGAGGTACGATCGAAACAATTCATCAAATTCTTCAAGAAAGAGGATGGTAGCTATGAATCCATGGTACAGCGGGTTCATCGCCAGATCAGGGAGGTCGATCCAAACGCTACCATTACCATTGCAACTTCCAAGACACAGGTCTCAGCAATCCATAACCAGCTTGGAAAGGATATTGGTATTTCCGTAGAACCCTGCCGTCGTGATACCTTTCCTGCCATTGCGCTTGCTGCTGCCTATATGCACGATGTGCAGAATGTAGGGGAGAAGGAGGCTGTGGTTGTCTGTCCTGTGGACCCGTTTGTGGACGATGCGTATTTCTCCATGCTTGAGCAAGTGGGAAAGCAAGCAGAGAAGGGTGAGGCAAACTTGGTTCTCTTGGGTATTGAACCTACCTATCCCAGTGAGAAGTATGGGTACATCATTCCCTCTGATGGCAATTCTGTAAGCAAGGTCTCTACCTTCAAGGAAAAACCAGATGCTGCAACCGCAGAGACCTATATCTCCTCTGGGGCTCTCTGGAACGCAGGGGTCTTCGCGTTCCGCTTGGGTTATCTACTGGAAACAGCTCACAACCTCATTGATTTTACTGATTACCATGATCTGTTCGCAAAGTACGAAACCCTCAATAAAATCAGCTTCGACTATGCCGTTGTTGAGAAGGAATCAGAGATTCAGGTGATGCGGTATGAAGGTATGTGGAAGGATCTCGGTACATGGAACACGCTCAGTGAATCCATGAGCGAGCCTATTGTCGGCATCGGAGAGATGGACGATTCTTGTACTGATGTGCAAATCATCAATGAGCTGGACATCCCCATTCTTGCAATGGGTCTTCATGATGTCATTATCTGTGCCAGTGCAGAAGGTGTGCTTGTCTCTGATAAGGAGCGCTCGAGCCAGATCAAGCAGTATGTTGAATCCTTCAAGCAACCGATCATGTTTGCAGAGAAATCCTGGGGAAGTTTTCGCATCCTCGATGTCGGGAAGGAGAGCCTGACCATCAAGGCAATCCTTCAGGCGGGAGGGCAGATGCACTACCACAGTCACAGACAACGTGATGAGGTGTGGACTGTCATTGGTGGGAGAGGGATTGTAGTCCTGGACGGAGAGAGGAGAGCAGTAAATGCTTCTGATGTGATCTCCATCAAGAGAGGGGTCAAGCATACCATCATTGCCGAGACGGAACTTACCTTAATTGAGGTACAACATGGTAAAGCCATCACGGTAGAAGACAAGGAAACGTTTCCGTCTCCCTAAAAGACTCGAACTGCTCGTACAACCAATAATTCTTCTTTTTCGACTTTACCCTGTACGCCATTGGAGAACCCTTGTGCCCAAGCTCGTTCCCCATCATAGGAGGAAGAACTCCAGTAGGCAAATCCCTCTCCACGGAAGGTGTCCCTATTGGTCCTAGCAAGGGAAGAGAACAAGAGGGCCAGCTCCTCCTTTGAGGGAAGGAACCAGTCGTTGTAACCACCGGCCATGAGATTCGTACAGTACACAGCTGCTGTTTCGTTCCAGGCAGGGTCCTGCTCCACGAGCTCTTTTGTGTTGGCTTCTCCGCTTCCAAGGTCGACACTTGTGTCCACCTCGAGACCGGTTGTTCCCCACCTTGCCAACATCTCGGTATCTGCTGGGGCTGCTTCCATGTATTGCCAACCACCGGATGCATCTCCCTTATCAAAGAACACCAATCCACCAGCGGGTCCCAAGCTGCCTATTGTATAGGCCTCTTTCTCTGGGATCTTGCTGCCAGTGGTAGTGCATCCAGATAAAATAAGAGCGAGAACAACCACGAGAAATACTCCTGCCAGGCCTGTCCATCTGTCTCTTTGCATGCTAGACCTCATCTTGGGAAGGGTTTTCATCGTTGTAGAGTATATCTGAGTAGATCATATATCCTCCACGTTCCCGGTCCTTGACTGCATAGGTAGCAATCTCTGCTCGTTTGATAAGCGTGTTGATGTCATCACCATGCTCTGGATAGAGGCTGATACCCAAGCTTGCCGATACTTCAATGGTGGTATTTGGTAACTCAAAGGGAGTGGCAAAGGCAGTCTGGATCTTCTTTGCAACCGCCAGGGCGTCTCTTCTCATACGGATACCATTGAGCAGTACAATGAACTTATCGCTTCCAAGGCGGCTTACCAGATCGCTTTTTCTCAGCTGTGCTTTAACCCGGGAGGCTACAATCTGGAGAACCTTGTCACCCATCTTGAATCCGTGGTTCTCATTGATGGTCGTGAAATGATCAATATCGATGACCAGAAAGGCAACCAAATCATCGGAGTAACGGGCTTGGCTGACGGTTAACTTCGCTTGATCATGGAAGAAGTTTCGGTTGGGAAGACCGGTAAGGATATCTTGGGTTGCCAAGAATGCCAGCTTATCCTCCAATCGTTTCTGTGCCGAGATATCCTCAGCTGAACCATCATAGAAACACACTTCTTCGTCTTCATTGTACACCGTGCGAACGGTATCCCGGATCCAGATGGTCTGCCCGTCGTATCGTTCAACTTCAAAGACCAAGCCGTGGATATTCTCATCCCTCTCTATGATCTCCTGCCACGTTTTCAGCTCTTCCTGGTCGACAAACATGGAGAAGTAGTTGTCTGATTCCATGACTTCAATGCTTGGGGCCTTGAAAATATTGGCCAGTGTCTGGTTGAGTTCGACAAACTCACCAGTTGGCTTGATTCGGTACAGTCCGGAAGGCACACTGTCAAAGAGGGAGGTGTTTGCAAGGCTTCCCCCCTTGGTTGCACGCTTTCTCAGTGGTTTCGCTCCCGTATGCAACGAGAATTTCTCCAACTCACGAAGAATACGTACATGGGCTTCCATTTGATTTTCCAGGGAGATTACCGGAGAATCGGGGGGAAGTTCCTTCTCGCTGACCAAAAGGATGTCATCGATTGAGCCGATGTCATTGAGAATCTTGATCATATTCTCAATGGAGTAATAGTCTTCCAAGTCATTGGAGAGGATGGCTACATCGAAACGTTGCCTCTTGACGGTGGAAAGAGCATCCACCATGGTATCGACATGGGTTATATGTTCAATCTGACTCTTGAGGTAATTTGCCAATAATTCCTTGGAGCCTGTAGCTTCCAAAACCATAATCACACGAATTGAGTCAAGCATAGATGTTCCCCCGTTTGGCTCATTATCCCCTCCCCGTTGCCATTCTGTCAACGACGGACGGATAAATCAGTGGTAAAATGGCAATCGCTACCCTATACTCAAGCTATGGAAACCCCTATGCATATCACCCACGTCCCCAGGCGCTTCGTGCAAGATGAATGGGGAGGTACAGAAACCTTCATCACCGAGGTATCCACCCGCTTGTTGGCACGTGGTTTTCCCACCGAGATTCTGACCACCAAGGCACTGAATACCACGAGATCCGAGCAATTCAGGGGAATACCTATCAGGCGGTATTCCTATTTCTACCCGTACCTTGGCTTGAGTCGTGAAGATTCCTTGCAGTTGGACCGCAAGGCTGGCAACCTCTTCTCCTGGTCCTTGATGGTTAGGTTGCTGACCGAGAAACGACCACCAGCTATTCTTCACCTCCACACCGGAAAGAGGCTTGGGGGTATTGTTCGGCTCTGCGCGAAAATCAGGCATATTCCATATGTTATTTCCCTTCATGGTGGATATTTTGCTGTTCCGACTTCAGAGAGAAAGACTTGGACAGACCCAACCAAGCATACGATTGAGTGGGGCAAGGTGCTTGGTTTGCTTGTTGGTTCCAGAAGGGTCTTGGATGATGCCTCTGCCATCCTTTGTGTCGGATGGGAAGAGTATGAGGTGATGCATAAACAGTACCCCAAGAACCAGGTACACTATCTTCCCAATGGTGTCGACCTCGACCGTTTTGCAAATGGGAGGGGCAAGGAGTTCAGGCAAACGTATGGGATTGCTGAGGATGCTTTTCTTCTCTTGACTGTAGCCCGGGTAGATGAGCAGAAGAACCAGCTTGCCCTGGTTACGCAACTACCACACATACTGCAGAAAGTACCAAAGGCCCATGTTCTGATGATCGGGCCTCCTACCAATCCTGCGTATCGAGCCAAGGTAGTGAAGCAGGTCGAAGAACTGGGGCTTCAGGAGCACGTGACACTGCTTGATGGTTTCTCCTATGGAGACTCCCGCTTGGTGGATGCTTACCACAGTGCAGATTGTTTTGTGCTGCCTTCATTGCATGAGCCTTTTGGCATGGTTGTATTGGAAGCCTGGGCAAGTGGACTTGCTGTAGTTGCAAGCCATGTTGGGGGGCTCAAACGTTTGGTGGAGGATGGGTATAATGGTCTGGCAATGGAAGCTGAAGCTGAAGTCTCTCAGGCAAACAGCCTTGCCAGCTGTGTGATCAGGCTCGCTGAGTCAGAGGAACTACGGAACAAACTAGCTTTCAATGGACTGCAAACCGCTAAAGAACGGTATAGTTGGGATCATATTACCGATGAATTGATATCCATCTACAGGAGTGTGTATGCAGATACTCTTCGTTAACACAACCTTCGGCTATGTTGGAGGTGTTGAGCAACATATCATCCTGGCCTGTGATGGACTTCGTCTGAGAGGCTACAGTTGCAGCATTGCATACCAGAATGCCTCTGGTAGGGATGCCAGTGAGTTCTCCAGCCACTTCAATGCCTCCTACTCATTGCAGTCCTCTACCTGGAAGGAGGTGCTTGATAGGGACCGCCCTGACTGTATCTACATCCATAAGTGGGACTCCATCCAACCAATCCTTACGGCCGTAGGGGGGAGGATTCCTCTCATACGTATGTTCCATGACCATGATATCTACTGCCCGAGGAGGCATAAGTATCTTTCCTTCTCGAGAAAGATCTGTACATATAAGGCAGGACTTGCTTGTTATCTTGACCTTGCATTTCTTGAGCGAAAACAGGGAAAGATAGCCTATGCTCCCATTCTTCCAAAGCTGCGTGAGTTAGCTATTAACCGGACATTGGATTGTGTGGTGGTAGGGAGCTCCTATATGCGCAAGGAGCTCCTGAGAAATGGTTTTTCTCCCGACTCCATCAAGGTGATTCCTCCCTCTGTAAGTGATTTTGAGAAATCTCCAGTACCCCTTACTGATACCGGGGGCATTCTCTATGTAGGACAACTGGTACGAGGTAAGGGAGTGGACACATTATTGAGAGCCTTTGCCTTGATTCGTAGTACGCTTACACTTACCATTGTGGGTGCTGGTAATGATGAGGAGTTCCTTCACTCCCTCTCCGTTGAGCTGGGTATTTCCCAACGTGTACAGTTTCTGGGGTGGGTGGAGCATAACCAGCTTGGAAAGCTGTATGATGAGGCTATGATGGTTGTTGTTCCCTCCAGATGGCCTGAGCCGTTTGGTATGGTTGGCCTGGAAGCCCTGTTGCGACAACGTCCTGTAATAGCTTCAGAGGTTGGGGGAATCCCTGATTGGTTGGAGGATGGAGAGACAGGCCTGCTCTTCCCTGTGAATGATGAGGCGTCTCTTGCCCGTGCAATCGATCGCCTTGCTGAGGACAACCAACTTGCTAGTGAATTGGGCAGGAGAGGAAGGGATAACGTACTTGAACGATTCTCTTTTGATGCCTTCATAACACGACTCATAGACCTGATACAGGAGAGGATTACACAATGTTCATAGGTATTCCAACATTTGGAACTGACCATGGAAAATCAGGGATCGGAAGCTATCTACGGGAGCTTTTGGTGCGCTTTGATGCCCTGACAGAGGATAGTGGATACACTTTTGAGTTGGTTGGCCCCAAAGAGGATGCCGATTACTATCTGAAGGGACTGACGCATATCGGGTGGTATGCAGTGGAAGATGCTGATAGGAATCCCATCCATAACTTTTTCTGGAATCAGGTGAAGTTGCCTCCCTTGGTGCATCAGCGTGGCTATGACCTTGTATTTTTCCCTGCGGCAAACCGGCGCCTCAGTGGCCGACTGAACTGTCCGACCGTGGGGACCGTACACGACCTTGCGGTTTTGCACATCAAGGAGAAGTACGATTTTATCCATTCCTTTTTCAATCGCAAGATTCTCCCTCACCTGATCAGGCGTCTTGACCATGTCCTGACCGTGAGTGAATTCTCCAAGAATGACATCATGCGTTTTGTAGCCGTGCAGGATGAGAAGATCACCGTAACCCACCTTGCTGCAGACCAGAATAGGTTCAAGCCACCTGTAGATCTGCAAGCTGCACGAGAAGATATCGCAAAACGATTCGGCTATGACAAACCTTACCTTCTCTATATCTCTCGCCTTGAGCACCCAGGAAAGAATCATGTCAACCTGATCAAGGCCTTCTCCTTGGCAAGGGATGCCATGGATGACCCCTTCCTGTTGGTGCTCCCTGGTCCTGACAAGGAACGTGCCGAAGAGATACACGAGGAGGCTACACATTCAGCCTATACCAAGGATATCCGTTTCCCAGGTTTTGTTGATTGGGATGATATCCCTCTGTTGTATCAAGGAGCCTCGCTGTTTGTTCTTCCTTCCCGCTTTGAGGGTTTTGGCCTTCCTGTCCTGGAGGCTATGGCATCGGCAACCCCTGTGGTGACCAGCGATGCAGCATCATTGGTCGAGATCGGTGGACCGCAAACCCCACGCTTTCATCCTGATGATTACCAAGGTCTGGCAACCCTTCTGGTGGATTTGCTCCAAGACAGAGAAAAACAGGAGTCCCTGGTTAAGGCGAACCTTGCTTGGGCAGCTTCCTTTTCTTGGGAGCGGACAACAGAACTGACCCTTCAGTCATTTCAAACTACGTATTCTACCTATGAAAGGAGGCATTGAGTATGCCGTTTGTCATTCTTTTGGATAGTCCCATCCTAAAGCGCTGTGCTCAATTTGCTGAAAAACTTGCCGATCAACTCGGACAAACCAAGCTGATTGATATTTCTTCTTTCCCACAGGATACGTTACCTGATACGGTTACAGCGGAAACAGATGCCCATTTCATTCTTCTCTATGCGGAAAATGCCCTCAAAGTGGAGAAATGGAGAACCAAGGTTGATCTGAAAATCTATCTTGAAGCATCAAAAGTGGATATTACGGTTGAGGTTTTTGGATCACTGCAGGAACGCAAGGGTGCGGGGAAATCGCTGTCTGATGAGGTCCAGGAAATTCTCAGGGAGAAGACGGGGGAGGGCAAGCCGTCGGGGGAGTTGTCCCGTAATTTTGCCGATATCACCATTGAGGCAGACGAGATACTAGATGAGGCGGCCGTTTCTGTCTCTGGGTATGTTACCCGCATTGACCCGAAGACCAGCAGAGCGTTCCTTGACGCATCCAAGAGACGGGCACGGCTTGATCAGATGATTCGCCAATACCAGCATGCTACGATGACAAGCCGAAAGGCAAAGATTAAACGACAACTGTGGTTGTTCGTGGTAAAAGCAACACTTGTATTCAAACGTTTGATGGATATCGTGCTTGCCCTTACTGCATTGGTGTTGCTCTCCCCCTTGTTCCTTGTCGTTGCTTTATTGATCAAGATAACCGACCGGGGACCGGTGTTCTATGTACAGAAGCGGGTTGGGTTACATGGAGAGGAATTCCCATTCCCCAAGTTTCGTTCCATGGTACTGAATGCCGATGCCTTGAAGGATACCCTATTGCAACAGGCTGACCGTGCAGGGGATGTGACGTTCAAGATGAAAAAAGATCCAAGGGTTACGCCCATTGGACGGTTCATCCGGCGGTTCAGTATTGACGAGTTGCCACAGCTCTGGTGTGTGCTGATCGGGGACATGTCCATTGTAGGGCCCCGTCCACCGGTTCCCCGCGAGGTGGCCCTCTATACCCAGGAAGACAGGCGAAGACTTGAGGTTAAGCCTGGACTGACAGGAATATGGCAGGTAAGTGGACGTTCTGAGATTGGATTCAAGCAGCAAGTGGAGCTGGATGTGCTCTACATTGAGAGCCACGGGTTCTGGTTGGATTTGAAGTTGATACTTAAGACAATACCAGCAGTTTTGACCGGAAAAGGGGCATATTAGGAAGATGAGCAAAGATCTGGAAATTCTTGGACTCAATATTACCAACATCACCAAGGAAGAGGCTCTCGATCGCATTGATGCAACAACTGAGAGCCTGCATACCATGCACTTTGTGAATGCCCATTGTATCAACGTAGCTGCCAAGGATGCAGAGTATCATGCTATTCTAGCTAACGCAGATGCCCTTTTTGCGGATGGTTCGGGTATTCGCCTTGCTGGTTCGACACTTGGCTGCCCCATTGTCGATAATGTGAATGGAACTGATCTATTTCCACTGCTCTGTTCCCGATTCGCCAAGACAGGGAAGCGTATGTTCCTTCTGGGTTCTGCTCCCGGGGTTGCTGAGAAAGCAGCTCGTTGGGCAGAGGAGTATACCGGCTCTTCCATCATTGCTGGGACCTATCATGGCTATTTCAAGACAGGAGAGGAATCATCTGTGATCGAGGCAATCAATGCAAGTGGGGCAGAACTCCTGCTTGTTGCCCTCGGTGTTCCCCGCCAGGAGAAGTGGATAGCGTCAGTCCGATCCCTGTTGCAGGTCCCCCTCTGCATGGGCGTAGGGGCCCTGTTCGACTTCTATTCGGGCACAGTGAGCCGTGCGCCACTTTGGATGCGGAAAATTGGCCTGGAATGGGTCTGGCGTCTGCTCCTGGAACCGGGTAGAATGTGGCGCAGATATATAGTTGGGAATGTGGTGTTTATCGTCCGCCTCATGAAGTTGAGAATCAGGCAAGGAAGAAGGAGTGAATGAAGCAATGAATGTAGTATGTGATTTTACCGATTCTCCGTCGCTTTCCTCCTCGGGGAGTGATCTTGATACATTGACCTGTTTTCTCCCCATCATGGGTAAACCCTTCCTCCATCATCTTCTCGGATACATTGCCCGTCTTGGTGCAAAACATCTGGCCATTTTCCTTTCAGATAATGCTGAGAAATTCGAGCAGTTCATCGGGGATGGTGAACGGTGGGGGATTTCTGTTACCTATCACTTGGTCAAACGGGGTGTATCGGTGAAGGATCGGGTTGCAAAATCCTCTTCATTTTCCGGTGATGAGCCTGTTCTCTGGTGCAATGCACGCTACCTTCCTTGCTTGAAAGAGACCCATCTCAAAGACCCTGCAAGATTCCTCACACGTGAGAATGAGGAGACTGGCTGGTTTTACAGCAATGCTACAGATCCTTCGTCACTTCCCTCCACTCCGCTTGAAGCACTCTGTGTTGCCGATGCCAAGGCATATTTAAAGACAGTGGAGAATGTCTTGTCCAGAAATGGAGGAACCTTGATCGTATTGGGCAAGGAACTACGTGAGGGTGTTTGGGTAGGAGCAGGTACCAAGATGCATCCCTCTTGCACGATTATCGCACCGGTATACATCGGCAGCCAGGTCAATCTTGGGGAGAATACGGTAATTGGTCCCCGTTGTGAGATTGGGAATGGGTGTATCATCGATGACGGAAGCAGTATTATTGAATCCTCAGTGCTTAGTGGCAGCTATGTAGGAAAGAACCTTGAGGTACGCCGTTGTGTCGTCAACCAGAACACCATTTTCAACGTTGCTTTGGATAGCGCGTATGTAGCCAGTGATGCAATTCTGACATCCTCGGTTGAGCAGGAAGAACGATCACAGAACCTGCTCAGGGTGAGTGTAGCTTCCCGCTTTATTGCGTTTTTTCTCGCACTCCTTACTTCCCCGATACTGTTGGTATTACTTGGTATCAATCGGTTTGTGTACCGTCGGAAGCGTGAGAAAATCTCAGTTTTGGCGATTCCACAAATCGATGAGGGAAAGAAGCGGACCATTACCATCTCTACCCTCCGTAGACGTTCCGAGAAAAAGGGAGGGATCAGGTGGCACGCCCGGTGGATCTTCCTCCTTGGACTTTGGCAAGTGGTTCTAGGAAAATCACGTTTCTGCGGGGTTCCGTTTCGTACCACCGAGGATTTTGAGAAACTATCCAAGGAGTGGCAACAGCTCTACCTTTCCAGCAAGCCAGGCATCATCACTGAGGCCGACATCCTCTATGAAGAGTATCCTGAGGAGGAGATGCTCTTCTCCTCGGAGATGTACTACCATGTTGTCGATTCCTTCTCTTACAATGCGAAGCTGATTGCCCGCTATATCAAAGGTCTGTTCAGGTAAGATCAGTTGCAGGTTTCCCACACACGCAAGAAGGAGTCAACCTTCTCTTGCCATAGCTTGCGCTCTGTCTTTCCTTCAATGAGAAGGATTCCCAGCATACCATACAGTCGTTCACGTGGATAACGCCAGGATAGTTTTCCCAACCTTGCTTGCTTTACCAGGTTCCTTGCCAACAATGGGAAGTGGTGTTGCAGTGGTTCCCTGATAAACCCATCCTTTGCATAGGCATAGATATCTTTCCAGCTCCTATCGGTACGTTCCTTCTCTGTTTGCAGGAAGACCTGCACCCAGAGGTTTGCCATCTCTTTGAGATCTTCCAGGGAAGGTTCGCTGTGGGAATCATCTGGATGCACCTTGAAGTCAGCAGCTCGCTGATAAAGGTCCATGATTTTGGGAGATGGAAGCTGGGTTAAACCCCCAATCTGTTCTCTTCGGTAGGAGAGCGGTGGCTTATACACAGAAGCGGAGATAAGGAGTGCATCACCCAAGGCAAGCGCACACTTCTGGTAATTCCGACGGATGAAGTCTGGATCTTCACTTTGCTTCACTTGAGTCTCTTTCATCGCCTGTAGGAGCCCTGATCCACGATTCAGAAGAAGTCTTGCTGCCTCTGTCTTCGGCAGTGGCTCCATCATTGAAGAACTTATCGCTTTCTTTAGTATGTCACGCTCACCATAGATAACCTTGTGCCCATCGAGAAGGTCCTGCCACATGAGTGTATGGGGTAGGTTTGCCAGGCTTGTATAGGGAAGAGGCTTTCCGATATCTACATCAATACCCAGCTGTTGTTCATACTCTTTACGTGCATCATGTACAGCCTGAGGAATATCCATTGCTTGGTCAGTGACCACAAAGAGGTCGAAGTCATTGTATGGACGCTCTTCTCCCTCATAAACTACACATGCGCCTTCCCCTCTTCCATACCCACCACCAAGGATAACGGCCTGACAGTGTGTTCCAAACCCTTGGGCAATGCGCGCTCCCAATTCCTGAAGGGTGGTACCCAGAAAGCTCTCGAATGTATCTGTTCCCGCGAAGGAGTACCGTTCATTATTGCTCATGAATTATTTCCTTAAGTCCTTGCAAGAATCCCTTCCTGCGACCTCGCAGCTGGGAGAGCCGTAGTATCGGCGAGCGGATCAAAAGAGAGGGATGACCTTTCTGGATTGCATAGACATAGTCGCTCTTTATCTGACGAAGAAATGGTAGCAGGGAGTAGCGTAGGAAGGATCTCTCCCAAGCCTTCCAGGTGAAGATATGGGCCTCAGCTCTTCCTTCTCCCTGGTGACGTTTATAGAACTGGGACGGGGTATAGTTATGCGAGTGGTAGACTCGGGAGTCCTTTGTATAGGAAATCTTCCACCCTTCTTGTCTTGCCCGCCATGTCCAGTCGATGTCCTCAGAGTAGGTGATATCTGTCCTGAATGGCATACTTTCCCAAACTGATCGCCTGATCGCTGAACTAGCCATCGAAAAGCAGTGTTTCCAAGTTTTTTGTCTTTCTCCATCGCCAAACGTGTCCTCGGTATCCTTGGCAAACAGAGGTTTACAGTCAGGTCTTGGCACCTGTCTACCGAATACGGCAGCTACGCCTTCGCTGAAGCTTGCAAGTAGATATTCCAACCAATGTTCATCAAGAGGGGTGCAATCGGAGTTGAGGAATGCTACAAAGGGTTGCGATGGATCCACTGTTTGCATGGCGCGGTTAAGCACATCCCCCGGGATATATGTACCCTCTGGGACACGATGAACCGTTACATTCTGTGAGGCTAGATAGTCCAGTGTGCCATCACTCGAGTCGTTGTCAAAAACATGCACTGAAGCAGCAAGACTCTGGGCAAATACCATTGCAAGTGTATCTTTCAGGTAGGAAAGGTCATTGTGGCTTCTAATGACTACTGGGATTGCTCTTGCTTCAGACATCGGTCAATTTCCCCTTTCATGATGGCGTATAAGTCATCCAAGCGTTTCGGTTTAGGCTCTATTTGCACGTTTGAGGCATAGGAAGCTACCGATGCATGGTGTTCTATGGCATATCCGTGCATGCCTTTCAAGGGTCTTTCTCCCATATGACTTGGCACCAAGAGTACCCCAGGGTTCAGCAGGTAGAAATCATCCCCATAGCGATTATTAGGAAAATCAATACCGTAACGATTCATTGTCTCCTGACTGAGAAAGGAACCACAATCAAGCGATTTCAGTGCTTCCTTGATTATTTTCTCAGCATGGGTCTTGAGGTACCAGAAGCGGGCCATCGTCGAGTCATAGACAGCAGCATAGTCCTTTCCAAACACCAGATCTGTATTTTCGATATAGGGCATAAGATCACAGGTGCTCTCAATATCCGTCATTCCATGGTCCGAGAATAGGTGGATCCGTACTTCTTCATACTGTTCATGGGCAGTGGCTAGCAAAGTGTTTAGTTGTTCTTCATACCATTTGATCTTCTCTGCAACCGGACTTGCTTGTGTTCCCCATTGGTGCAGGATTGCATCCATGCTTGCCATGTAGAGATAGGCAAATTGCACATTTCTCTTCGGATCAGTCAGTGACTGGGTGAGTGCATTGAGGTTGTCTGTCTCGCTTGCTTTCCAGTCTGAAAGAAAGAAATCCAGCTTGTTATCCCTGGCATAATCCATGATGGTATCGCTGCCGCTATTGATACCTCCCTTCTGGTAGAGGTCCTTCTTCTCAGTATAGTCGAAGGAGGGCAGCAACTTGAACGGCATGTTGTAAATATTGAAGTACCCGGTATATCCAAGACGACGGCGTAGGATACGGCTTGCTATGTTGCGAACCCTGCCTCGGCTGGAAAGGGATTTTGGGACCAGACGCATCAGTTGAATAAACAGACAGCGTCTGAATGGGGATTGCTCTGGGGCATAGGCGAAAAAAGAAAAGTGGCCATGTTCACGTGGCAGCAGACCTGTGAGAATGGTAGGGTCACAGGTAGAGCTGTATCCGAAGATGGTGTCCAGTGGTTGCTTATGGGTCAGTACATCATCCAGAAAAGGATGTGTTTTCATCAGATCCCACCCGAAAGCATCGATAAAGACACAGAGGCTGACTGATTTCTTTTTCAACCCTTGCCTCCCTATGAAGAGAATGAGGCCAGAGCTTCCTCACGTGAGTTGTAGACTTCCATGATCTGATGCAATCGTACAAGTTCGAACAGCACTCGTACCGGCTTGGTGACGTTGCAAAGCTTCAGTTCACCCTCTTTCTGATTGAGTCTTTTCAATGCAAAGAGGAGGACGCCCAAACCTGTACTGTCAATGAATGTCACCGAAGAGAGATCGATAACCATGGTTTTCGTCTCTTCAAGATGTCCTTCCAACGCAGCTTTGAACTCTTTCGCGTTTGCTGCGGTGAGTGTGGTGATTTCCGGTATCAGCACTAAGGCCTGCGGTTCCTGGATAGTTTGCATAGAGATTCCTCCGTTCTGTATCAGCTTGTTGTCTCCCTGTATCATAAGCCAGATTAGCGAAAACATACAGACCTAACTATTTGCTTTCTTGGGAAACTCACTCTATAGTTGTGCTATGGGTTTGAGACGAATTGTACTTACTGTAATCCTGCTGGTATCTGTCCCTGTTTTGTTGTGTGCAATGCCATCAATTGAACGGCTTTTCTCTGCAAGAGAGCATAAGGAATTACCAGAGGCCGCATTGTCGGTGCATATGGCAAGTGACCAGATATTGGTAGTCAGCTTCACAGACTCCTATCACCCTGAGTCTCTCCCTTCCAACCCGCTTCTTTCTGTTCCCACTGATTGGCTCATCAATGGCCAGCATCCAATTGCTGTCTACCATGCTGCACGGTCGGTGAATGAACTTCCCAAACAGGGCAATACCTATCCCGTTGAGGTTGGGTACTCCCTCTACCTCGAGCTTGAGGAACCATTGGAAAATCAAGCACGGTATGAGATAGAAAGTCCGTTTGGCTCTCACTCCTTTGTGTTCGATGATAGCGTTATATTCAATGAGTCGATCAAGGTGAATCAGGTTGGCTACCATCCTGATAGCACTGTCCGCTATGCCAATCTGGGGGTGTTTCTGGGTGATGGTGGGTCGAGAAAAGTGAATGAGGACCTTCCTTACTCAGTGATAACGGAGGGTGGAACGATGGTCTACTCCGGCACTGTCCAGTACCGCGGAGACGACACAATCACGAACGAGGATACCATTACCTCTGGTGAGTATGTCTATCGCCTGGATCTCTCAGAGGTGGAAAGGGGAGGTCCCTATCGTATTCATATTGCTCAGTGGGGTGTTTCACATCCATTTTCCGTCTCCTATGAAGCAGTTGATCAAATAGCAACCACTGCCCTCAGGGGACTGTATCACCAACGCTGTGGTACAGCACTCGAGTTGCCGTATACTCCCTATGAACGTGATGCTTGCCACACTGAGGTAGCTCTCACCAAGACTGAATGGGGGCAATCGACTTTCATTGATGTTCCCAAAGGCACTCCTATGATCTCGATCACAGGAGGACACCATGATGCAGGGGACTTTGACAGGAGGCCTTACCATACCCTGGTCCCGATCATGTTGCTCAGCTACCTTGAAGCATTTCCTACCCACTTCCTGGATGCTCAGGCCTCCATCCCAGAGTCAGGCAATGGGTTGCCTGATCTTCTGGATGAAGCCCTTTGGGCGATCCAGGGTTGGGAAGCCCTGCAGATAACCGATCCGATGGATCCTGATTATGGGATGGTCATGGCAGGGACTGAGACCTCCTCCCATCCTGAGTATGGTCTTGTCCAGGCCGATACCGATAGGCTCTCCTATGGTACCTTTGCAGTGGATGAACAAGTCTCTGCATTCACCGCTGGTATGATGGCCCACGCTTCACGCCTGTTGCTGGAATATGGAGAAGTCTGGGAAGCTCGCTCTGCTCAGTTGTACGAAAGAGCCTTGCTCGCATGGAATGCGCTTGAAGCAGCCCAGCCCACCACCTCAACCATGTATGCTGCTCTCCAGCTCTACCTGACCAGCTCCACAATAGGTGAAAACCATAATGCCAATGTATTCCACCAGCGTTTCCGCCAAGAAGCAGAGGCCCTGCTCATAGAGGATGGATACTGGCCAGAGCAATACCGACCTGGTAACATCACAGCCACCTGCCATACGTTCCATTTCAGCAGTTACCTGCTTACCAATCAGATGGTTGATGATGAGCTCTCCACGGCACTTGAGGAATTGCTCTTCCGTCAGGCAGAGAAGGGTGGGTATATGGGGTTCGATATGGATACTGCTCTCTATCCGCTCGGGGTGAGCAAGTCCTACGGCTGGGGGGCGGCTACCGCCCAGGGGCGATATGCCGATGTCCATGCCTTTGCCTATAGGCTCGCAAAGAGTGAAGAGGAGCGAAAGAAACAGTTCGCAATACTCACACAGTATGCAGACTATGCCTTGGGCCTGAATCCCCTTGGGGTGTCCTTCGTAACAGGGTTGGGCTCAGAGCAGCCCAATAGTCCATTGCATCTTGATTCCTGGCCTGCAATCGAGAAAGGCTTGCCACCGGTTCCTGGCATTGTCCTGTACGGTCCAACCTCTGGACGAAGCGGAGCTGCCTACCAGTTGGCTGTCTCTGATACCCTCTATCCAGTTTGGGAAGAGCAGCCACAGCAGAGACGATGGGCAGATGGATGGTCCTTGGTGAACAATAATGAGTTCACTATCTGGGAGACAATGGTCTGGAATATTGCCATGTATGGTGCAATGAACACCCATCCTCTCAACGGTCGATGATCTTCTTGATTTTTGCACGTAAGGTATTGCCATGCACTCGTAGATGGTAGGAGGGCGCCATGCTCTTTGTCCATAGCTTCTTGTAATCGAGATACTCACCCCCGAACTCAATCTTCTCGTACTCCTTCTTGTAGGAGTCCTGAATGATTTCCGAGAGTATGGCATTGCCGGGAGACCAGTCAGCATAGTCTCGGTTGTATGCTCCAAAGAGCATATGGACCGACCCGTGATACACAAGGTTCAATTCAAAGGCAATAAGTGTGTGATCACAATGCAAGGTACAGAGATCGAGCAAGCCCTTCTCCAGGAAAACTGTGGCAACCTGTTGATAGAATGACTTCAGGTCCTCCAAGGCATTCTCCTCAGCAAGTGCTTCTGCTTGCCAGCTTGCATCGAAAAGGGCAAGTATCTCTTCCATGACAGAGGAAAAACTTTCTTCAGTAAAATCAGTTTTGCTCTGGTATCGGGTGAAGTGGTAATCTGGGTATTTCTCCCAAAGTTTTCGGGTATAGCGCCGGATTCTCTTTCTGTGTCCCTGGGTACGATCTGAGAGATATTCAACCCAGGTTCCCACCAGTGGGAAGTAGGGTTGTTCATTGAAAACTTCCAGGGAGTGAGGTACTGCCTTTGCCTCAAGAATGCTGGAAAGTTTTTCCAAGGTCCCGCCTTGTGGGTCAAGCTTGAAGAAATCAAAGGAGTCCACTGGTTTGTTGATGGCCTCGTGCAGTGCTACAATTGCCTCTGCCGTGGTTTGCTGGTCGGCTCCAATAAAGGGTGTGATCCTTTGTGAATTGAATTCAATGGTACGTACCACAGTCCGTGGCAGTATCTTGCCGGACTCCTCTGTCATGCGAAAGATTCCCATGCATGCCAAGGTGCCTTCCTGGTCCAGGAAGCGGCAGGGAAGAATCTTTGCATTCTTGGTAAACTGGCCGACGCCGATCTCTATCCACTCGAGATGGTCGAAGGCGCTGGCAAAAGGAGTTTGTTCCAAAAGGGAGTTCCAATCAGCAGCGAATGCAGCATTGGGTGGCCAAACATCAATCTGGGCGGTTAGTTTTCGTTTATCGTCCTTTGTCATACGAACCAGCTCCTTTACCGAACTTCCTTGGCAACCATAGTAACATGGATTAGACTGCTTGTATGAAGATTTTGATTGTAACGAATCTGTTTCCTCCCGTTGTCTTGGGTGGGTACGAGATACTGTGTCACCAAGTCGTGGATGCGCTTGAAGATGCCGGCCATACGGTGACTGTACTCACCAGTACGCAGGGGGACCTGCCTTCAACAGACTCCATTATTCGTGAGCTGCATGTCTTCCAGCCATTTGACAAGAAGGTTGAAGGGGCAATGAGGAGAGAGAAGCTCAGAGCTGCTCGTCATAATGCACAAAGCATGAAGGATCTCCTTGCAAAATCTTCCTTCGATGTCATATTCATGTGGAGCATGCTCCGTCTCACGCCCTCCTGTGCGGCAGTGGCAGAGAGTTCAGAGGTACCTGTTGTTTATACGTTCAATGATGAGCATCCAAGTGGATACCTTCCCGCGCGGTTCGCCCTTTCCCCCCGTGCCTTCATCAGATGGGTGCTTGATGCCACCGTTTTCAAGTCCCTTACCAATCGATCGTTGCAATTTGAGTTCACTACATGCATCAGCAAGTTGCTCAAGGAGAACCTGCTCAAGGCAGGGATGCCCATCGGGGGCAGCCAGGTAATCTACCAAGGCATTCCCATCACTCAATTTCCCCTGAGGGAGCAGGGGAAAAGCAACGAAGGTCCACTTCGCTTACTCTACGCTGGCCAGTTGCACGCATACAAGGGAGTCCATATCCTCTTGGAAGCCTTGGGATTGGTAGCAGAGAGCGATAACCCCACCCGATACCAGTGCTCCATCGTGGGAGCAGGTACAGATGAGTATGAAAAACAACTGGCTTCTCATGCTGAGCGCTTGAGGATCCCTGTCTCGTTCATGGGCAAGGTAGCCCATGAGGAGATGGCAGCTCTCTATCGCAGCCATGATGTACTGATTTTCCCCTCCATCTGGCCTGAGCCGTTTGGCCTTACGCATCTGGAGGCGATGGCAAGTGGACTTCCGGTTATCAGTACGGTCAATGGGGGGCAAGGGGAGTTTCTCGTAGATGGGGTCAACTGTCTGAGTTTTCCCCCTTCTGATGCCGCATGCTTGGCGCACCAAATCCAAACATTGGCTGATGATCCTGAGCTCTATCAATCCCTGGTTGAGGCAGGCCGCGATACGGTAGAGAAAGGTTTTACCTTCTCAAGGTACGTTGCAGATCTACAGCAGCTGTTGAAAAAGGCGATCAGTCAGGCTCGCTAGGGGCAAGAATGAAGGTTGTCTCGTTCACGTTATGGATTCTTCGCCTCTTTTGGTCTTTTGTCAGCGAATAAATGATCTGCATACCACGCCCACTGGCTTCCTCATCCTCGTTGAGCAGGTCGAAGAATTGTTCGGACGATTCTGGATGGGGTGGAAGGTCCCATGCTGCTGCACGGTCTCGGATGGTGAGAATGATTTCCTCTCCAACACTGACTTCCAATGCTATGATTTCATCAAGGGATGTTTCCAGTCCATGTACGATGATATTGTTCATGAATTCACTGGCAATTATTCTGCAACGCCAGGCATCCATCTCACTTTTTCCCAGTTTAAGGATGAAGTCAGCACACTCCTGTGCTGTCTTGTCCACCATGGTGAGGCTTGCAGGCAGTTCAAGTACGGTCGAGTATTCAGAAGGTTCCCTGACCTGCATGGCGATACAGGTGAAATCGTCTTGGCGGTGGATGAATCCATTCCTGTCGACCATCGCATGACACTCCTGAGGCATCATCGCCACCTCGGTTTCATTGCTGTCGGTATGCAAAAGATCCAGGAATCTTCCCAGTTCCAAGGTCTCTCCTGCGTCGTTTGTCGATTCGAATACCCCGTCTGTATACAGGACAAGCATATCATCATTGGAGAGTGGTTCCTCCATGACCAGCGATGGGCTGTACTCATGATCACTGTCCCAGCCCAAGGGGATGTCTCCCAATCGGTCCAGAATACGTATGGTGTTTTGCTTCCGGTTGATAATGGCCATAGGAGGGTGTCCTGCATTCAATGCCTGGATGCTCATGCTCTCTACATCGACGACACAGAGGCAGAGAGTCATGTAGCTATCCTTGAACAGTCCGTCAGAGAGGGTTTTGTTCAGTCTTGTGACAATCTCTGCAGGGGTGCAGTCAGGGCGAGCGGTGGAAAGGATCATTCCCAAGACCGATTTTACCCCCATCATGATCAAGGCAGCCTGGACACCATGGCCTGAGATGTCTGCCACATAGGCCACATATCGGTTCTCGCTGATTTTCAGGCAGTCAAAGAGATCTCCTCCGATCTGTGCCCAAGGACGATAGTTTGCAGAGAAAATCACATTCCCTTCAGCCTTGAACCAACGAGGCAATATATAGTTCTGGATTGATTGTGCTGTATCCAGGTCTTCCATGATGTCGTTGTATAATGATTGTATCTTCTCTTCTGTCTCTTTCTTTGCAGCAATGGAGCTGAACTGGGTTCCAAGGGATGCAATCAAGAGGATTTCTTCCTCAGTGAAGGAGCTTTCCTTCCCGATTTGAATGATGAGTTTTCCTCGCTCTACAGAGTCAACCATGATAGGGGCTGCTTGTACCAAGCCCTTACAAGCTCCTGTGCAATTACCATAGGTGTTACTCCCATATTCAATACCAACAGTGAGCGAAGCATGTGAGAGAAATGTTGTTAGGATGGTCCCTATTGCTTTGTTGAAGATATCTGCAAGGGTGTTCCTCTCATCAGCGACAAGCTTCAGGATGCTGAAAAGACAATCCAATTCACGTACCCTGTCCGATACACGAGCGAGGAGGGCTTTCTGTTCCTCTTCAAGCCTGACCCGTTCGGTAATGTCTGTAGCTATACCTCGAAAACCGACGATTGCCTCCCCTTCATGGATGGGAGAGAGCACGAAATTTACTTTGAATCGTGTACCTCTGCTGTTCACCATCCAGAAGTCTTCAGATATCAAGGGCGTTTTTCTTATCTCCAGGGTGTGCAGTACATTGTGGATATGCTCAATTTCGTCTTGAGGGAAAAAATCTTCTACGTGGTCTGGATGGAATTCATCGGAGTCAATCTGTCGGAACAATTCATGCGTTCGACGGTTATAGAATGTGATGTGGTGTTCCTTGTCCAGTTCTACGATGAGCCCAGGAAGCATATTTGCCATTTCCATGAATCGCTGGCTGCTGTTTTCGAGCGCAGTGTTCTGCAAGCATGCTTTGCATGCTGTACCCAGTTTATGGTTGAGTGGACGAAGTGCCTCCAACAATGCTTCAGGGAGTTCCTCTGCTTGCCTATAGAGGACCAACAGTCCCATGTCTGCCAGGCTCATTACATGGTATCGTCCATCACCCACCCGGGTGACAAGGTTTTCCTGCAATTGGCTTGCATGTGAGAGTTCGTCCATCAGGGTTTTGAAAGACTCTTGTCGGTTCAAGGAACGTGGTACAGCGTATGCTATCTGAAGACCAAATTCATGTTCATCCTGCTTTGCAAGCAGCACTGCTCCCATGGTACATCCCAACTCTTTCATATAGGTAGCGAGGCTCATGCCAAGCATTTTCCTGAGATCAAGGGAATCCCCGATGGAAAGAAGAATCTTGTAACAGGTCTGTTCGATGTTCATGTCCTTCATGCAGGCTCCTTTTTCTCTCTCAATCCAGATAGGGTTGTCTCACCTTGGTAAGGATGATGCCCTCGAAATGTGCTTTGGTGTGTTGCATCCTCCTGATAGCCCGTTGAATCACATCTGGTTTCAAGGTGTCACAGGCAGTAACGAAGAGGATGGAATCAGCATAGGATGCAAGGATGTCTGAGTCTACGCAGTCCTGCACCGGGGGTCCTTCCATAATGATGACAGAGTATTGTTGCTTGAGGTTGTCCATGAGCTCACGCATCCGTGCAGATTGCAGGAGGTCAGGGATTACTGCCTCTCCCCGGCGAACGATGACATCAACACCGCTGAGCGTGGTGGGGGAGATAATCTGCTGGTGGTCGAATACCTTATAGGAGAGATACTCCCCCAATCCATCCCCCACCATGGGATCTTCATCGATGAGGAATGCTGCAAACGGGGTAGGTTGCTGTGATTTACGTATTTGTGCATCGATAAGCAACACCCGTTCATCCTGACGTCCAAAGACTGTGGCAATATTGCTCGCTACCGTGGACTTCCCTTCTCCTTGAGTGGTGCTGGTAACCAGGAAGGTGGCTCCTGGGTTGGGATGGGCCTCACGGAGTGGCCTGCAGAGAATTCTGTAGGACTCTATATGGGCGGATTCAGCTTCAGTGGATGGTATCAGCTGTGTCTTTTTCCTGATGAAACTGAGTGCCTGCAGGATGGGTACCTGTAGTTTTTGTCTTGCATCCCCTGCTGATTTAATTCTCATATCCAAGGCAATGAATACCAAGAGCACTGTGAAGCCAAGGAGGAAACAGAGCATGGTTACGGCGATGGCGATAAGTCTTCGGTTGGATTCAAGTGGGTACAGTGGCTCGATGGCCTCACTGACAACCGAGAAATCGGAGTGGGGTTGGTCCTTGATCAGGTTGTACTGTTTCAAGACCTTGTTAAGCCCTTGGGCTGCAGCTTCCAGGGAGGCCATGGAGCCGCTGAGTCGTGTATATTCCTGGGTCAGCAGTGGCAGGTCGACATACTTACCTTTCAGCTCTTCGTATCGCGCAAGGCTACTCTGATACTCAGCATTGGCTTCAATTCGTTGCAATTCACTTTCGAGCAGTCGTGTTTGCAGGTTCAACTCATACGTGTTCTCTGTTCGCGACTCAGTGGTTGATGTGATGCGACTGGAGAGAAGCTTTTCCAACTGTTTCTGTACAGCTTCCAGTTCTGCATCACTCGATTTCTGTGCAAGGAATCGTTCATACTCATACTTGGCTTGTTCAAATTCACTTCTCGTGACAATGCCGCGTACATACCCATTTTCCGCTACAACCATCGCATTCTTGAGTCTTCTCTCTTCTACAGGATCGGTTTTTGCTGTCTGCATAACCTCAATTTGTTGTTGCAAGAGCTGTATCCTGTTTGCCACTTCTTCTGCGGTAAGATTGTCCGATACTATCTGTGAGGATTGTTCAGATTTCGCTTTTTCTTGCAACTCCTGCTGAATTGCAATTTCCTGTTTGATCTTGTCAACTTTTTCCTGCGCTGTCTCGATCAGGCTTTTTGTTCTTGCTAGTGTGGACTCAAGGGCGAGCATCTCGGTGGTGTACTGGGCTGCCTCGGTTTCAATCTCACGAATTCCATGTGTCCTGGTGAATGCAGCAAAGGCTTGCTGTGCTTTCTCAAGGTCTGCTGCAGTGGTTTCATACTGGAGGGTTATATCAGCAATCTTGCTCTCTATATCCTGGTCAATCATCCTGTTGCTGTTCTCAAGGAAGATGTCACGGATGGTGTTTGCCTTGAGTGCAGCATCCTTGGGTCTATCGGCGCGTGATGAGATGAACATAAGGTTGGAATCCCAAGCTGTGTCTACACTGATGGAAGAGCCGAGCGCTTCGAGGGTGCTCTCCAGGCTAAGTTTTCTCCTCAACTCCTCAAGATTGGTGACAATCTTGACCATGTTTACATAGTCGATCAAGTCAGTGGTATTGAGGTTTTCCATCAATCCAGTGCCTTGGTCGTAGGTAAGTTCAGTCCCGCTTCCTACGCTCTGGTAAATTCTGAAGGTATCGGAGACGTATGATTCAATGGGTGCGTAATAGAGTACTGTGGTTGCTTCATACTGCCTGTCTCCCAACAAGAGGGCGGCAGCCACCCCGGTAACAGCGCTGAGCAATGCGATTACGATAAGTACCCACAGACGCATCCTGAGGCTCTTTATGATGGTTCTGAGTTCGAGTGGGATATGGAATGATTCCTTTGCTGCGACCGGCTCATTAGCCATTGTTCGACTCCTTATCGTCTTGCTGGATGTACCAGCTTTGTCTTGATATTCTTCTTGATCGCCGGGTCAGTGAAGAATATCCAGAATACCAGCAAATACACCACTATGCCAGGGATTGCCATGAACATCATATCCCACAGTGAATCCACTGAAAAGAAAAACTTCATGAGGTACCCGGTGGCTACCAAGAGAATCGCGGGCAATGATGCAGGGAGGTAAACCCTGGAAATATACCTCCAATAGGGGAATTCGTAGCTTCTTGCGGCTTTCGCTGGAATCACGATACCACTGACAACTGAGCTGGAAATCAGGGTTCCCATGGCGATGCCTGTCAGTCCGAATGGTTTTATCAAAAGGAGGCTGAATACAATATTCAGCCCTGTGGAAAGGCCTGCTGAGATGGCACTGAAGCGGTGGTAACCGGTCATGGTCAATACATTTGATGCCACAAGTTCAGGTACTGATACCACAAAGGAGGTGATAAGCAGGAGCAGGGGTATGGTTACTTCTGCATAGATTTCCCCGACCCAGAGGACCAGGAGGTCTCCTCCAAAGACATATACGCTTCCTGCTATCAGGAACCCCGTTGCCATGATGTACTTGGACAGGTCGAGCAACAAGTACCTGATGGTGTCATGCTCTTGTTTTGCCTTGAGTTCGCTGATAAGCGGTGTGAGGACATTTACCAGCTGCTTCGTCAGCAGGAATGCGTACTCGGTTACCTTGATGGCAACGGCATAGAGCCCAACCAATTCCAGGCCGAAGAAGAGCTGGATGATGATCGCATCGGTCTGGAAGAGTACCAATCCTGCGATGGTGGTGAGAAAGGAGTAGAAGCTGAAGCCCATGGCCTCACTGAAGTCTTGCTTTCTCATAAGGCGGATGGATATCCGCAACCCTTTGACGTTCTTGTAGGCAAAATAGACATAGGCGATATTTTCAATCAGGAAGGCTAGGCAGTTCATGGATGCCAACCAGACGATACCCTTTCCTGCACTCAGGGCAAACCAGACGGTCACTGCATAGAGCAGGGTACCAAGAATCTGGATGATGTTGGTAAGATGAATCTCTTGTTCTCCAAACAGTGCTCCCTTGAATAGGCTTAAGGGGATCTGTATGGCAAGGGAGCGAATACCCAGGATAAGCAGGACTGCGATGGCCTCGGGAGCTATTGCAGTATCAATCGAGAAGAGTGTGGGATAAAACACCGCAAAAATACTGAGGAAGAGCATTCCTACCACCGCAATGGCCAGATATACAAAGAAAATGGTGCTCAGCATATGGTTACGGTACTCAATCTCTCCGGTGGCGCTTGTCTCTCCTGTCCACTTCACCACACCGAGTCCAAAGCCGAAGTCGAGCAGGGAGAAGAATCCGATGATGGAGAAGGAGAGGTTCCAAAGGCCGTAGGCTTCTGCTCCAAGGTTTTTGATGATGAACGGAATAAGCCAGAATGAAACTACCATGGTGAAGAAGAAACGGAAGTAGTTTGTAGCAGCATTGATCGAGACTTTTCGAACTCGCGTAGTAGTGTTCATTATGTATTTCTCTCTTTTACGGGGGAAGCTTTATCAAACAAGGCTTGCGTGAATCCCAACGCAACCACTGTCTGATAGAGTACTGGAGTCTGTCGGAGTACCCACTCATAGAATCCTATCGCACACACCATCGTAAAGCCCATTGCCACTGCCAGCAGTAGTCGCTGTTCCAGTGTACTCCATCGTATGCCACGGATGATCATGCTCGCAAGGAAAATCAAGAGAATCGTGGCAAATATGAACAATCCCAGGTAGCCCATCTCCGCTGCGGTGAGTAGGTAGATGTGGTGGGCTACTCCTGCTTGTTCTTCGTTTCTCATTACTTCTATGTGTTGTCGGTACTCCTGGGTTTCTGTGAGTACTTTTGAGTATAGGTTTAATCCAACTCCTGTGGGATGGTCTTCTGCCATCATCTCTGCTGCAATCTCAAACTCATTTCTGGCTTCCTCACTTGCCGGTGGTGCATTGAGGAAACGATCTATCACCGTGTCTGCAACAAAGATTGCTCCTATGAGCATACAGATGATGATAAGGAGGGTGGTGCGTTTAGCCCGAATATCATTGTTCTTACGGTTTCCCACAATCAATGATCCGACTACCAATGCAGCTCCAGCGGCCATTCCGGTACGAGAGCCAGTAGCAAAGATGGCAAACAGGCTACCCAAGGCAGCCATAAGTGCGAGAAAGAATAGGAGGAAACTGACGTCCTTCTCGTACAAGAGCCAAACGAGGAGGACGCACATGAATATGAGGGTAAAAGAGGGGATGGTATTGGAGTGATCAAAAAAGGCCCAAGCCCTATAGATGCCGTCCAAATACTTCTGCTTGAACGTAATGAGGGCAAGGATAATCCCAGAGGCTATATAGGCTCCTATAAGTGTCTTGATCGAGTCTCTGGAGACATCCTCAGTCTTGAAGAAGTTGACCGTCACCCAGTAGAGGGCTCCAGCTCTTGCCAGTTGCCAGATGGCAAACCATCCAAGGATTGAGTTACCTGCACGTAGTAGGCTTACTATTGCATAGGCAAAGAATACAAACAGGATAATGGTGAATCGTGGTTTCCAAACAATCTTGGATGGGGTACGGACAAGCATGCCGAGGGCAAGTCCCCAGGCAATAAGGTCGGCAAAGGTAACTTCGAACCCTCTCACCGGTCCTCGGTAGTATTCCATGGAAAGAATATTGATGCTGGTCATGGAATTGAAAAGGAAAGAGACTACCATGACGGCAAAAAACAACCGTTTGAGACGGGGGAAGAGAGAGGAAGTTATTGCTATGAATGGAACCCCGGCTGCCATTGCCACGAGGAATACTAGATATTTCATGGTTGGGCTCATGATACCATGTCATGGGACCTCAGAAAAGCTGAATATGATACTGTTATTGCTTCCTAGAAGAGGAACGTCACATAGGAGCTGTTGGTTAACTCTTCAGATTCCCTGCTTCCGATAGTTCTATCCCAGCCATGGTGCCTGTCTCCTCAAGGAGAAGGGCACCATCCTTGTCTCTGATGGTGAGTGTAATGGTTCCTATGATGCTTTCCAGCAGTGGTCTCTCCATCTTGCCTTGCCTGGGTGCCACCAGTTTTGAGGCTGGTCCAAGTTCAGCGAGAAACGTCAATTGCTTCTCTTTTGTCTGTATCTGAACAGACGCCTGGGTCTCATTGCTTTCCAGGTGCGTGATCTTTGCACCAGTGTAGGTGCCGAACCGTATCAACTCGTCTCCATGCTTTACAAACCCAAGGAACCCAGGAAACACATGTCCAAGAAATGGAATCTTGGCAACAGAGAGCATACAAGAGATGTTTGTTGAGGGAAAGCAGTTTGATTGCATCCAGATCCATGCTTCGGGAAAGGAAGTTCCCCAGTCCTTCTCAATATATCCAATCCCTTCACTCATATCTATCTTGTTGCCATTCAGCGTAAGAGACCCCCAGAGGGTATGAGAAGTGGATACCACTCCATGGAAGCACTCCATGAAGGGAACGTAGGCGTACCATCCCATGATTCCTGGAGAGGCGAGTGTAACAGGGAATGAATGTGTTTCTAAGTTTTTCACACATCCAGACAATATTAAATCTTCATGATTGATGTTTAGAATGATTTCTTCCGTTGAAAAATGATTACCGGCAATCTCTACAAAAAGCTTCTTCTCATCAGCTTTGAAGGACTCAAAGGGAAAATGAATGTTCCAGCTTTTTCCTTCCCTACTGCTGATCACCTGGATAAAGGCATGCCGCTCTTCTTCTGATGCGCCCAAGGCGACACCAGGAATAATGGAGAGTACTTCAGGCTGTCTGCCTGGAAGTGCCATCTTGAAGTACCAGCCTTCAAAGTAATGGGTCTTTTTATGTCTACCTTGAAAGATTTCCGGGTGAAAGAGGGAGTATAGGCTCACACATACATCCTTAATCGTACAGCGTTGGTTGTTCCAATTGTACCGTAGGATGTAAGGGATTCCTAGGAAAATACAGAGGTTGTTTCACTGGAAGAGAATCCATGAGCTTGAAACAGGAGGAAGCATGTCCTTTAGAACCCGGTATTCAAGGCCATGAAACATAGGAACAGTGTAAGTAGGATTGCAGCAAATAAATACCCTTTTCTGACCATGTGTATCCCCCTTGGTAATCAATAAGACAAACAAGGGGGGAGTTCGTTACTTTGAATGAGAAAAAGAATGAAAAAAAGGCTTCCAATCAATCTAGATCGATAACTTCAACGAATTATAGTGTATTTCACCTTTCTTTTCGTCATAGGTAATTTTAGGATAAGCAGGGGTGGTCCCGTTTTTCCATGCTCCAATACAGCTCATCATCACCATTGTATTTTCTGCTTCAATCATAGACGTGAGGATAGGAACAATAGTCGTTGAATATGCAAGATTGAGATTTGGAAGAGGATTAATGCTGCCAGCTTCTCTTTTCTGTAATGGGTCGCTTATATGGCTCGTATCCCAGGGAAGAGAAATCGAAATTGATGAAGGATTGGCATAATGTTCTTCTGGTTCAATAGATGGCTCCCATCCGCGGAACAACTCAATAGCAAAACCGCCTTCTTTTGTGTATAGCTTTCTCTTTGTTTTTACCTTATGTACCCTCACATGGAATGAGCCTGCTGGAATTAGGTACGTCGTAATGGATACATCTGGATATGGATGCCAAAGAGAACCGATATATGATGCATTTGCTACTAAGGTTTTGCTTTCTCTTCTCGTACGCCAATGTGTTGCATCATCACTGACAAAGAGCATACTGTCGCATCCTGTGTGTGCAAAATCATAGTACGAAGCAGCTACACTGAACGTGTATCGTGCACTATAGGCAAATTTTGCGTACTTCTCTGCAATGTGCAACATGTGGAATGTTGGATACTGACCAGCATTGAGCATTACTACATCGTCATCATCCGTACGTTGCATAATTGCCCCGGGTTGTTTGAGTAAAAAGATCTTTTCGAGTTCTGGTAGATCTGATTCTTCAGTTTGCCAGAATGGATGAGTCTCAGGCAATGCAAGAACCAAGTATGTTTTAAGTGCCCAATAGGGGGAGCCTGGTGCATTATACTGTTCAGCCATTTGTCTGCTCGGATATTGATATCCAACAGTCAAGAAACCATCTCGATCAAATATTGGTTGCTGGAACCACCATCTGAATGAACGAAGAATGATTCCTTTTATGACTCCCCATGGAAGTACTTCGAGGCCAGCAAAGGCACATGCACTGTAGAAAGAGACAACCGCAAAGCGATAGGTCAATGAACGACCATATGGTACGAAGGATCCTTCCTCTGTAAAAAAGTGGATATGCTGTTGGGCAAACAATTTCGCTCGTTCAGAGAATCGTTCACATCGTTCAGGATCTTTGTTTTTTCTAAAAGCGTAATAAATTAATGCATAGTACTGCATGGCCAGAGGATTGTAGTTGTCAAAGGGTACCTGGTCACGATACCACCCATCTCCAGCATACATGCTCTCAAGCTTATCCAGATCTTTCATCATAGTATCGATACAAAATTCAGATCTTCCCAGTGACTCAAAAGCCATATTTACCAATACCCTGAAAAAGAGCCAGTTGTTAGGTGACATTGTATGGGTATTGATCATTGCGAGCCAATTACAGAGATTATTTTGTTCCGTTTTACTGAGAGGCTCCCAGTAAAATTCTGGAGTGAGCAACAAGGACAAGGCAATCGCTGCCATCTCGACCATCCGTTGGTCATAATCACCTACATCACCCCAGTAATAGGGACTTTCCGAATCAGTACCGACAATGAGCCCTTTTGCGTGGGTGGACTCTGCATCCCAAGAGAATCCTCCACTACGAAGGGGAACCACTCCCCAAAGCAAGCGCGACCATCCTTCCAATAAGGCCACATGTTGTGAGTAATGAGCGGATTCATTTCCCACAAACAATCCAGATCCATCCTTCACAAGAGCATGGCTACAAGGTTGGAGAAGCAACAATAACGACTTGGCTACATCTTCTCGAGACTGTATTTTCAGTTCCTTGAGTGGTGTATCATATGCTACCATGTTTCTTCTCCTCTGATTTGGTTACCAAAAACGGGTTGCGCTTCCCAGTACTGTTCCCAATGCTTCCATATAGAAGTAGTCGCCCCAAACAACGCATTCATCAACTCCTGCATTGTTGGGCTTTCCATATACCGCATGCATAAGTATCCCATTGGATTCTGGATTATCCTGAGTTGTGTATGATTTGCTGAGTGATGCGAGCATATCCAACGCTTTGTTCTGGTATCGCACTGCATCAATGTCATCCTCAGGAAGCAAGGATGCAAGTAACATGAGCCCACAGGATGCAATGGCACAGGCAGAGCTGTCACGTTCTTCATCCCCATCGGTAAAAATCAAATCCCAATAACACACATCATCTGAGGGAAGATGGGATAGAAAATATTCAGCCAAACGCTTTGCATCAACCAAGCAGGCAGGATCAAGCGTATAGGTGTATGCCAGTGTTAGGCCGTAGATACCCCATGCTTGGCCTCGAGCCCAGCAGGAGTCGTCACTATATCCTTGTGCCGTTACTCCTCGTAATGGGTTCCCTGTTTCTGTGTCAAAGTAGTAGGTATGATAAGTCGTTGCATCTGGGCGGATAATGGTCTCTCTTGTTCGTGCAAGATGTCTTAACGCCGCTTCTTGATATCTTGGGTTCTTGGTCTCTTCGGTTGCCCAGAAGAGAAGGGGAATGTTCATAAGACAATCAATAATAATCCTGCCCCTCTGATTTGGATCCTCAAGGTCTCTCCATGCTTGGATAATTCCTGCTTTAGGATGGTAACGTTCCATCAATAGATCTGCTGCAAGGAGAGCCGTAATCTTTGCACTCTCATTATGTGTGACTAAATACTCAGCCTTTGCAGAGAGGATATAGAGAAATCCTAGGTCATGGGTGTTTGTCTCAATCCGCTTTTGTAATCGAGTTGCATAGTCCTCAAGCGTTGCTTCTCCGGCATGCCTGAATACTTCATCTCTGGTATGAAGATACGACAGCCACAGCATCCCATTCCAGAAACTGCTTGTCCACTCAATATTTGCAATTTTGGGATAGACATTGTTGTTGCTGGACGGAGCTGGATATCCATCAGAGAAGTTGGAAATATTGTCTCGTACTTTTTCGATTGCGTAGGTGTAAGCACTCTCCCAGAACTCGATTGAGTACTGGGATGAGTTGTTAAAAATATCCTGTTTCATGTTTCAGCCTTTGGTCTTGTAATACTTTTGCGTCACATAGAACGCCAGTTTTTTGGTTTTACGGTCGCTATCGATCAAACCTTTTCTATTGAACCCCTCCTGGTATCGGTTCAATCGTCTTACGGCTCTGAAATCGTAGAAAATCCAAGGAGTCATACCTCGTACATATTTTGCCTTGTCGAGTGTATCGAATTGTTTTATATAGAGCGCTTCCTGGAATTCTTCAGTCCACATGGTATCTTTGGTACCGTGATTTCCAGCTCTAGCCCCACCCCCAAATTCAGTGATGATAACAGGCTTTGTAAGATCGGTATTGTTAAGAATCGTGAGTAGGTCTTCAAAATTGGGCTCGTACCATCCGTAGTATTCATTGTTTCCGATGATATCAAGATGTTCCATCAATCGATCTTCCAACTTGAGTTTCGTGGTATTAACCAAGCAAGCAGCACTTACAAGTCTAGTTGGATCAAGTTCCCTCGTTTTCTTGGCAAGGGAGGACATGAAGGAAAGTCTTGCGTCTGTGTCAGGATTCTCATTACCAACAGACCAGATAACCACACTGGCACGATTGCGGTCTCGCATAATAAGTTCAGCGAGTTGGTTTTCTGCATCCGTATAGGTAGCTTCGTTGACAAAGTTGATAGCCCAGTAGACAGGAATCTCTTCCCAGAGGAGTACCCCTATTTCATCTGCAATCTTTGAGAATAGTCTAGTATGAGGGTAGTGTGCCAAGCGGATGAAGTTGCCATGCATCTCCTTGAGGTCGGCAATGGTGTCTCTGATTACCTGTTCATTGGTGCTCTTTCCCAAGGTAATATGGTCTTCGTGTACACTAATACCCTTCAAGAATATCGGCTTTCCATTCAAGAGAATGTTTATTCCATCCACTTGTATATCTCTGAAACCAATGTTTTCACAGAGAGCGTCATCCTCAGTACTGATTTCTACAGTATAGAGTTTTGGATTCTCTGGGGACCAGAGTTGCAAATCTGCTTTAAAAACAATAGATCCTTTCCCTTCCTTGATAGGTATTTCTTTCTCAATACCCAATTCAGTAATTCGATATATCGCTTTCCCATTGATCTTTTTATCCATAGTCACCGAGGCAAATACTTCATTTGTCGTATGTGGCTGTAACTGGGAGAAGAAATTCTGTATATAGGTGGTTGGTGTGCGAACAAGCATGATGTCACGATATATGCCACCATAGTTGAACCAGTCAGTATTATCCATTGGCACTCGATCCTTACTCCGCGAAGCATCAACTGCAATTATCAATCGATTTTCATCAGGTATGAGAGTATCAGTAATCTCGAAACTAAACGGTGTGGAAGCTCCATCATGCATCCCTATGACCTTGCCATTCAAAAACACATAGGTACGATAGGAACTGCCTTCAAAATGCAAGAATACTCTCTCCCCTGGATTATGCTCCTTGTATTTAAATGTTTTGAAGTACAAGGCGGTGCTTTCATAATAATACAAATCTTTGCATTCAGTATTCCAACAACTCGGTACATTAATAGTTGGCCAACCCTCAAAGTCAGAATCTATGGGCAAAGGAAGGCCATTGTCACTGATCTTTTTCTCTTTGAACCATTTGGCACGCAGGCAAGTTTCATAGGGGTCGGGGGAGAAATGGAATGGTCCATTCAATAACTCTATCTCTCTTCCTTCAATACTCATCAGGGTTTCTGCTGTTGCCCTGTTCTCTTCATATTGCAAACGATAATCCACAACATGGATGTCCTGATTGAAATTTTCTGCTTTTTTCATTGTTTACCCCTTTAGTCCTGAAGAAGCGACGCCTTGCACGAAGTATTTTTGCCCGAACAAGAAGATGATGAGTACCGGAATAATTGAAATAAGTGCAGCTGCCATTTGTGGCCCCCAATACACATATTGTTCCCGTACAAAATCCGTCATTCCCAGAGGAAGTGTCTTAAGCTCTGGTGTGGTGATATAAATCAGTGGTGTGAAAAAATCGTTCCAGAAAAATCGGAATGAGAAGATTACCTGTGTGACTAGGACAGCTTTACTCATGGGGAGCATCAACGTGGTAAAAATCGTCCACTCTTTTGCCCCATCTATGCGAGCAGCCTCGCAGTAGGTATCCGGTATCGACATAAAGTACTGCTTGATCAGAAACGTACCGAAAGCAGTAAATGCCCCCAAGAAAACTAATGAAGCGTGCGTGTCATAGAGGTTGATATTTCGGATGATGAGAAACTGGGGAATCATCACAGCCTGCATCGGTATCATCATAGAAGCCAAGTAGAGACCGAATATGAAATCTCGTCCTTTCCATTGTAATTTTGTAAAAACATACGCACCGGTTGCTGCTGTAAAGAGCTGGACCACCACAATAGTAAATGTCAGTTTAACGGAGTTCCATATATAAAGAGGGAATTTATCCATTAGTCGTGCAAAGTTTGTGAAAATGGGGTTCTCAGGAATAAACTTGAAAGGGAAATTGAAGAGTTCACTCTCATTTTTGAAACTTGAAGACAAGACAATAATCAAAGGGAACAGTGTGATAAAGGCTACCATTGTCAGAACGACGTATTTGATAACTCTCTCTAGTTGTTGTTTCTGCCTATACGATATCATAATTCACCCACTTTTTTTGTCCATGGCTCTGTAGGAATGTGACCGCCAAGATAATAATCATTAACACCACAGATTCAGCTGAGGCATATCCGAAACGGAAGAAGGTAAATGCATTGAGATAGATGTCAAATGCGAGAACATTGGTTGACCCTGCAGGTCCACCTCCCTGCTGTCCTCCAGTCATAATGTATATATAGTCGAAGACCTGGAATCCTCGAATGATTGCAATGGTTAATCCATAAAAAAGAATAGGAGAGAGTCCTGGCAGGGTGACATGAAAGAACTGTTTTATTTTCCCAGCTCCATCCATTTCTGCAGCTTCATATAAGGTGATGCTGATATTCTGTAATCCGCCAATAAAGAGCACCATGTAATACCCGAAGTTCTGCCAAATTGCTATGGTGATGATTACCGATAGTGATGACTTGCTGCTGGCTAGCCACTTTGATGTTGGCAATCCAAGAGAAGCCAACATCTGGTTCATAAACCCACTTGATGGTTCAAAGATGAACATGAAAGCAAGTCCTACCGCAACCGAAGACAAGATATTGGGAAGGTAAAGTAAACCACGATAAGTTGCGCAAGCTCTAAAGTTTCTAGCGAGAATGAGCGCGAACATCAAGCCTAAACCAATCTGGAAGAGAACCGTAATAGTCATGAACTTGAACGTTACGAATAGATATGAGAGAAAATCAGGGTTTGTAAACGCAACGATATAGTTTTTCAACCCGATAAAGCGAAACCGTGGACCACCTGAATAATTTGTGAAAGAGAGCGCTACGGCCATAATCATTGGTGAGAAGACAAAAATCATAAAACCAATAAAGCTTGGTAGCAAGAATGAAAGTATGGTTCCTGTCTTCTTAAGTGAATTGCCTGTATTCACGTCGTGCCTCCAAGAATCTCCTTCTCCAAGACACTAATCTGTCTTGGAGAAGAAGTCGCTACTACTATTCTAGTATGTGGTTTTGATGATGTCGTTCAGGGTCTTGGTAAAAGTTGTTCTGAATTGATCGATGTTCATATTACCAAGTAAGAAGTCTTCTTGGATCTTTGCGAATTCAGTTTCAACACGAGTTCCATAGGGGCTGAAATTGGCAGTGTAGTTTCCCTTCTCCTCAAGGAAGTAATCGATGGAATTTCCCTCTGGAAGGTTCTTTGCAATTTCAACTCTTGCTTCCTCACCTGGTGCCGCAGGGAGAACGCCATATGAAGCTGCAACAGCTGCACCTTCAGGACCACTCATCCAATTGATAAACTCGAATGCTGCATCCTTTTTCTTCGAATAACTTGTGATACAGTTTCCGGTGGGAAGCCCGACGGTGACGTATTCTTCCTGATCACAGGGAAGGCGGGTAATACCCCAGTCCTCAAAGTCGAATGCAAGCAATCCATCATCACGACCTACAACCATTTGGCCGGGGAACCATTCACCGATAAGCAGCATACCAACGTTTCCATCATAGAACTGCTTGGAGTAGTGAAGCTTGGTTACCTTCATATCGATCAGGCTCCACATTGCTTGCAGATCCTCTAGTCTCTTTCGCATTTCGAGCTGTTTGACAACGTTTTCGATTGAGTCAATTTTACCATCCGGGGTAACGATGTCATTACCAGCCTGTCCTGCTTGGAAGAATCCCTGACCGCCCCAAATATAGATGGTGGATCCAATGAGGGAGGGGTCAGCTGCCGTTATTGCTTTGGAGACCTCTTCAAATTTCTCCCAAGTCCATTCACCACGTTCTACGTAATAGTCAGGAGTAGGGATACCTGCTTTTTCAAATACTTTCTCATTATAGTAGGTGTAATATGCTCCACCTCTCCAGGGAATGACTACAATGTCGCCATTGATCACTGAACTAGACTTGAATGCTTCAACTGCATCATTGGGTTTTCCAGTAGCTGCAATATAGGAATCAAGTGGTTCTAGATAACCGTTGTCATATTGGCCGAACATATCAGCCTGTCGCTTTTCCATAAAAGCATCGATGTCAGCACGACCACTTAAGAGTGTAGTGAGCTTTGTTTCATAATCAGCTGCAGGAAGAATCTGCGCATCAACCTGGATGTGAGAGTGTGTAGCATTGAATGTGTCAATCAGTGCTTTATGGCTCCCGTCATCCCATGTGTAATACGAGATAACCACCGGGCCATCTTCTGTTTTTGTTGATGCAGCTTCTTTGCCTCCCGCTGCGAACAAGATACCTGCTGTTACAAAGACAAGAATCAGTACAAGGAAAAATCTCCGTGTTTTCATGTGTTCCCTCCTTTTGGGACTGTGATTTTCTAATTTCAGACTTGCATGAGAATATTTTTAAAGCAATTTTGAAAGCTCCATATTGTTTTGAAAAACGAAGAAAACGTTGTTAAAAAGCAAGAAATATTTATTTTTCTGGTGATTTGTATTTTCTGATGGTAAAGTTATGGCATAAAGGGTAGTAAAAAGATGAGAAAGCAATCTGTAACTCGATCTTGGTTACTCAAGATATTTATTCCCATCATATCAATTGTTTTGGTTGCCATGATCTCTCTTGCATTAGTCTTTTCAACCTTGTTTACCGATGTAGCACAATCAATAATTGTCGATGATTTCCTCGCATCTTTGAGAATGATCAGTACTTACTATCGACAGATGAGATTTAGCACTGTTCCCATTATTGATGATTTGAGCGATGCCACAGAGATAAGAAATTATCTCCTCGCAAATGTACCTAAGGAACAAGCAACATTGGGAGTATACGCAAGGCTTGAGAACACAGTCGCACGTAATTCTTATATCCACTCAATATATTTGTATAATCAAAACTATGGATTTTTTTCCAGTTTGAATGGGGTTGAGTCATCAGATAATATCAGTGATTCTACTCTCCTATCATTCCTAGATCAACAACCTAGAAATAAGCATCTATATCAACGTCAATCAATATTTTCCAATAAAACGATTCCCCTGTCCTTGCCCAGATATGATGATGCGCCCACCAATCTCTATTCAATCTGTAATTTAAGTTATGATGAGCAAGGAAATTTGCGTTCTGGAATCGTAATGAATCTTTCCGAAACAGCTGCAAGAAATATATTGGCTTCTGATGATAGCAATACCATGAAAAACTTCTATATGATTGATGAAGATTTTTTCATCATCAGTCACCCAGATCCCAAACAGTTTGGACAACGGGTAACCAGTCAATCACTACTCGGCCAAATTGTGCTATTCCCAGAGTCTAGTGGGGCCGAAGTGTTGAACGATATCAATGGAGACGAGTTTCTTGCTTGTTGGTATGATGTGGGAGAGATGAACTGGCGTCTCATTTATATACTTCCTATGGTATATCTGAGTGAACCTTTAGTTGCCTTGCGGTGGAACCTAGTCTTGGTTTTCCTAGGTTTGGCTATTCTTGCTTCCCTGTTATTAGTCTGGGAAACGAGACGAGTGAATAATCAGCTTACCAGAGAGAAACGGTTTATTGATTTTCTCAAGGGGATTGTAGGGATTGAGTGCCTACCTCTTTACCATGGATCCTCCTTTCAACTTATTTTGTTCCATAGACAACCTGTTGATCGTAAAGAAGTAACTTGTGACAAAGAACAGTTCCTTGCCTTCGCCTCACAGTATTTTTCCATTGATGGGAAACAAACCTTATTACTTCAAGTAGAGCGAGGACTATTTGTGTATCTTACCCTTCAGGATTCTTCAAACATCATCTCCCAATGTAAAAAAATGCGTATAGATATGTCTGATAGATATTCTGAGAATCTTTCAATCTTATACAATCAAACTCGCATTGGTTTAGAGGATCTCCCACAAACATATGCTAAGATGCATCATTCATTACGTACGCAGATATTAGTACATGCTGGATTTGTAAGGCCTATTGAACAAACAGATAACAAGGAAGTAAATCTTTTCCTTGGTGAGACGGCTGAGGTAAGCAAGGCTCTCATGCAAAAATCGTGTGAAGCGTATAAGGACGCTGTCCAATTACTTATGTCTAGCCTTAAGAGCCAAGATGATTATGAGTTGTTTGGGGCAATGAAGCTCTATCTTAGCTACTCCATTGTCGGGTTGATAGGTGATATATTCGAGGCCTCTGAGGAAATTACTGCTCAGGAATGGAAGCTTCTAACCCTTAGTAGTCGCAATTATGATGAATTACAGGAAGGATTGCTCCGGGTTGAGCAACTTCTATTAGACTATAAACAACAATATTCGAAACGGCATAACCTTGAGCTTATACAAAGCATGAAACACCTTGTTGCAGAGCACCTGTATGATGTAAATCTCAGTTCAACATTTATTGCTGATAAAGTTGAACTTTCCCTTGGGTATACTCGAAACGTATTCAAGGCATCTGAGCATATGAGCTTGAATGATTATATCGGAACAAAGCGCATAGAAGAAGCCTGTCGTCTTCTCACCTCAACCAAGCAATCAATCAATTCGATACGAGAAAGCCTCGGCTTCTCGAATACCTCATATTTCTGTACATACTTCAAGAAGATCAAAGGGTTTTCTCCCTCTGAATTTAGAAGAAAACAAAGGGTTGAATGAGGGGGTAGAAAGTATTTGGTTACGCCACCGCCTATGATATGCTGTACCTACGTTATGTTTGGAGGAATTACTGTGAAACAGAATAAACGATTACTTGCACTCTTGGTTATACTCATGGCAGCAGGTCTCTTATTTGCCCAGACCACCACCAGTGGTACGCTGAAGCTTACCGGTGCATATGGAACTGGCATTGAGGCAAAACTCGATGCAGCCTACCAGGCAAAGATTCCTGTATTGGCAGGGGAAGGCCCTCTGTTCAGTGGAAACAATGTCAAAGTAAAGGCAAACCTCGGTCTTTCTCCCATTGCTGGGACGGTGACCCTTGATGCAGTCCTTACTCCGATTGCAGTAGCTGAGATAAGCTTGGGTGGGGGCCTGGGAACCGGTTGGGATTTTGATCTGATGGACCTCAATGGTCTGAAACTCGGTACAACCGTAGGAGCTCCTCTCTCTTCTGACAGTTTGAATGGCCTCTATTATCTGGGTAGGGCAGGAGCTGCCTTCCAGTTTGACACTGGTGCCATCTTCTCTGGGGATTGGATGAGCGTAGTCATTCGTACCTACCATGAGTTGAACTACAAGGGGTATAGCAATGCTTCTTCCGACCAAGCTTGGGAGTATGAGAATGGAGGATCCATGGTCAATGGGTTCAACTATAAAGGTGAGTATATCCTTGGCTACCAGATGCCCCTGATGGTTAACCTGGTTGGCTTGCAGTTGGAAACCTACACCTTCAATTTGTTTGATGAGGCATCAGATATGGTCGGGGACTTGAGTGTTATTGCCAACACCCAATTTACTGAAGACCTTTCTCTCTTGACTGCAATCCAGTTCACCAACTACTCCAAGGATGACAACCGTGTTATTACCAAAGGTGATGCAGCATTCAAGAGGATAGCGCTAATTCTTACCTATGCTTTGTAGATAACGTTGACGGTTTTGACTATTTGTCAAGAACACTGTATCTTTAGTGTTAGGATCACATCCCCGGCTTCTTTCAGATCCGGGGTGTTTCATACATTAGTGTTAGAGATTTTTTGGAGGGATGGATGAAAACGAATAAACTTGCTGATGCAATCCGCATATTGAGCATGGATGGCGTGCAGAAGGCCAACTCTGGTCACCCAGGTGCCCCAATGGGCATGGCAGATATTGCTGAGGTCTTGTGGCGCAAGACCATGGCACATAATCCCAAGAATCCACAATGGGTCAACCGTGACCGCTTTGTGCTTTCCAACGGTCATGCTTCAATGTTGATTTACTCATTGTTGCACCTCAGTGGCTATGACTTGGGAATTGAGGATCTGAAGCAATTTAGACAGCTCCACTCCCGTACAGCTGGACACCCAGAATATAAACTTACCCCTGGTGTAGAGACTACCACTGGACCGCTTGGACAGGGTATCGCGAATGCGGTAGGTATGGCTCTTGCAGAAAAGAACCTTGCTGCCAAATTCAACAAGGATGGGTTCCCCGTCGTTGACCACTACACCTACACGTTCCTTGGCGACGGTTGTATGATGGAAGGAATCAGCCACGAAGTAGCTTCTTTGGCTGGAACCTGGAAATTGGGCAAGCTTATTGCTTTCTACGACGATAACGGCATCTCCATCGATGGTGAAGTGGGTGGTTGGTTTACTGATGATACTGCCAAGCGCTTCGAGTCATATGGGTGGCAGGTATTCAGAAATGTTGACGGCCACGATTCTGATGCAATTCAGAAGGCCCTTTCAGCTGCAAGATATGAATCTTCCAAGCCTTCTTTGATCATGTGCAAGACGACTATTGGCTATGGGTCTCCCAACAAGGAAGGTACTGAGTCCTGTCATGGTGCAGCCCTTGGGGAAGCCGAGGTTGAACTCTCCCGCAAGAAGTTAGGCTGGGAGTATGATGAAAAGTTCTTTGTACCTCAGGAGATCTACGATGCATGGGATCAAAGCGAACGGGGTGCCAAGCTTGAAGGTAAGTGGAATGACCTCTTTGCCTCCTACAAGAAGGAATACCCTGCTGAGGCAGCTGAGCTCGAGAGAAGACTCTCAGGCCAGTTCCCCACTGACTGGGAAGCTGAGTTCGACAAAGCGATCAAGAGCTGGCAGAATGACAAGGTCAAGGTAGCAAGCAGAAAGGCAAGCCAGATGGCCCTTGATGTATTGGGTTCCTTGTTCCCTGAACTCCTTGGTGGATCAGCAGACCTCGCTCCTTCCAACTTGACTGAGTGGAAGGGCTCTGAAGCCTTCGATCCCAAGACAGGAAAGGGCAATTACCTCCACTTTGGAGTTCGTGAGTTCGGTATGGCTGCAATCCTCAACGGTGTTGCACTTCATGGTGGATTCCTCTCCTTCGGTGCTACATTCCTTATGTTCATGGAGTATGCTCGTAATGCTCTACGCATGGCAGCCTTGATGGGTGTCAGAAACGTCTATGTATTTACCCATGACTCCATTGGTCTTGGTGAAGATGGACCTACCCACCAGCCTGTTGAGCAGATTGCAAACCTTCGCATGACTCCCAATATGGTTACTTGGAGACCTTGTGATGCAGTGGAGACTGGTGTTGCTTGGAAGAGTGCAATCAAGAGAACTGATGGTCCTTCTGCTCTTCTGTTGAGCCGTCAGAACCTTGCTCCACAGGATCGCAGTGACGAGCAGCTCTCCCAGATTGCACAGGGTGCTTACGTACTCTATGAATCAGGGGATAAGCCAGAAGTTATCCTGATCGGTACCGGCAGTGAGGTTGAGCTTGCTGTCAGTGCTGCGAAGAAGCTTGCTGAGGAAAAGGTCGCCGTCCGTGTAGTTTCGATGCCTTCTCCAGAGGTATTCGACAAGCAGGATGCTGCATACAAGGAAGCTGTACTTCCCTCTGCAGTTACCGCTAGAGTCGCTGTTGAAGCCGCTTGGGCTGACTACTGGTACAAGTACGTTGGACTGAACGGAAAGATCATCGGCATGCGTTCCTTTGGTGAATCAGCACCTGCTGGTGAGCTGTACAAGCTCTTCGGCATCACTACTGAAGCAGTCTACGAGGCTGCCAAGGAACTGCTCTAAGCTATTATAAAAGCATAACAATTATACTGCCCGCTTCCTGAGAGGAGGCGGGCAGTGTTGTCCCAGAGCGTATTGCTAGCCTTACAATAGGTTGCCAAGTTTGCTGTTCTCTCGCTTGGTTGTTGGACGTAAAGTATATTCTTCCCTTATAGATTCGTTCTTTCCTGCAGAAAAGTCCTATCGTGGCAGTATAGTTGGCTCTGCCGTGCATCAACCTGTTACTCTGTTCTTTCCCTCTGATTTTGCCTCATACAATTTCTTATCAGCATTATTAATGAGTTCATCAAGTGTAGATTCACCTTGTAAGCATTTCACTCCGATGCTCACAGAAACCTTGAGTGTTGTTGTTGCGGATACCTTAATCTCGGTCTTTTCAATTGCAGTCCTGATATGCTTAGCAATCACAAGCGCCGACTCATGACTTGTACATTTTAGGCCGATTAAAAACTCATCACCACCGTAACGTCCTAAAATATCGTCTTTACGTAGTTCCTTCTTTGCTGCAGCTGCAACGTTTGTCAGTACGATATCTCCAGCCCCGTGACCATATCTATCATTAACAGTCTTGAAGCTATCAATATCCATCATCAAAATGCTTAGAGGCAGACCTTCTTTACCCGCTTGATTGAAAACCTCCAACAATAATTGGTGTGAATACTGTCGGTTATAGGTCTGGCATAACGCATCGTTTTGTGCCATTTCCTTCAGTCGCTGGCCTTCAATTTTTTCTGTAACATCCATGCAGCTTCCTATGAAGCCAATAAAGACATTATCCTCATTATAGAAAGGAACCCCGCGGTCATTAATCCATCTATACTGACCGTCGTATCGCTTGAGGCGGTAGTCCATCTCAAATGGTTTCTGCAGTTTGAAATTATCAAGATAGATCTTTACGCATCTATCAAAATCATCAGGGTGAACCCCTGATGCCCATCCAAAGCCATATTCTTCTTCCATAGTATGCCCAGTGAATTCGAGCCACGTTCTATTGAAATAGTCACATTCAGTGCTGAGATTTGATCTCCATATCATGTTTGGTGAAGATTCGACAATCAAACGATACTGTTCTAAATCCATATAGTACTTCTCCTCAGAATGATATGATGCTTTTCCCGTATTAATCGTTAAAACAGATAGCCCTTTTTGAATTCTACTCTGTAACCATCATCAAAGATATAAACCTAGATAATAACATCTTCCATCCACCTTCGTGCCTAAGTCAATACGGGTGCACAGTATGGAATGATTTGAAGGAAATAGCCATAGTGGTACTGTAGCGGATTCGTCGCCTGTTCCTTATGCCCAGACTCTACTGAATCAGGGTTTTATAAGAACCCAGTTGGTATACAGAGTAACTAGAACGGTAGTAATCGTATTGCATCGGCTACACTTAGCTGATTTTTATAAACCTATGAATGCCGAGTTTTATACTCTTCGAAGTACCCATCATGCGAATTCATTTGGGATTCTTGATCAAAGTTTCTCCCATAGGCGTCAATCAGCTCTTGTTTGCACAGTTGTCTGAACTGGGCTTACACGATATCGTAGAGTTGATGTATTCCCATCTAGAAGAGTACTACCAAGAATTGGGAGGATTGGTCGGTGATTGATTCATCAAAATACTATGACCTGCATGCCAAGCAGTATCTATCTACAACCCGAGATGTCGATATGACCTCCCACTATGCCTTGTTCCTCCCGTCTATCCCTTCTGGTGGTCGTATCCTTGATGCAGGGTGTGGTAGTGGGCGTGATTCACGATACTTCCTTGACCGTGGATACCAGGTGGATTCTTTTGATCTGAGCGAGTCAATGGTAAAGGCTGCCTGTGAACTCACAGGGCTGCCAGTACGGCAACTCTCCTTCCAGCAAATGGATTACAAGAACGCATTCGATGGGATTTGGGCCTGCGCTTCACTGCTGCATGTACCAATGGAAGAACTGCCTCTTGTCTTTGAAAGAATGGCCGTTGCACTGAAAGAACAGGGTGTACTCTACTGTTCTTTTAAGTTGCAAGCAAATGACTTTCAGAGAGAAGGAAGACACTTCACCTGTTTTACTACAGATGCATTTAGGCAGTTTGTTGATGAGCTGCCATGGTTCTCCCTAGAAGAGCTGGTCGAGACCCGGGACCTCCGCCCGGGAAGGGCTGAGGAGCATTGGATCAATGCCATACTCAAGAAAGTTTCTGCACCACCGGAAGGTTGATTAATTCCTCAACCCACTCCTCTGCAAGCCGTTCTATACGTTTATGGGGATAGTCGATCAAGCCTTGCAGGCAATTCGATATCTTCAGCGCAGAGATCCAACGCTCAGGCATATGTTCCCTGGTGGCAATAGCTCCAGCCAAGGCTCCATAGATAACAGCATTGGTGTCAGCATCACCAGCACGCATAATGAGGTCTACCATTCCTTGCTCGAATGAATCCTGGTGCAGCAGGGTATAGAAGGCAAGCTGGAAAGCAACCAATACCCAACCTTTATACGGTCCATCGATACCCTGGGGTGGTTCATGTGCAGCCTTAGAGAGTGCTTCCAGTACCGATGGTTCCTTCGTCATTGATGGGGCTGACTTTAAAAGATATGTATAAATTTCCTGGGCATCCCACCCCTTGCTGATGGCAAGCGAGAGAGCGAATGCGTAGATGCGATTACAATCCCTACAGACTGTATGGGTATGGGTGATGGAGCAGTCATCATCCGCAAGATGCATGAGTGCAGATGTTGAATAATTGCTTCCCAGGATCCCTATGGGCGTGATACGCATCAGGGCTCCATTTGCCTGGCTCTGAGGATTGAAAGAGCCATCCAAAGCGCCATAGATGGTAACCCCAATATCCAAGGGGCCTGCATCCCGCCAACGGATGTATGCTTTTCTCACTGCTTCCTTCTGGTAGCGACCATGTTCCAAGATGCTCTGGATCATCATGATTGCCATTTCGCTATCGTCGGTAATCTGTCCTGCAAGGCCAACATATCGGGAACTTACACCCATATCCCTGATACCATCAGGAAAGGATTGGCGAACTGTTTTTTCACGCTTGAACTCTGTCTGTGCACCCAGGGCATCCCCTATAAAGCTTCCAAGCAGGGATCCCAATGCTCGCTCATACCGTATCGTCACTGCATTGCTCCTTACCATGATTGTACCACATGAAGAGATAAAAAATGTAGAGAATTATCGCTTATTGCATTTGTTTTTTATGGTATTCATGCTACTGAACTGCGCAATTATAGGACAAATCGAGCATATATTTTCTTTCTTGCATGTGAATTACCCAGCCCTTATACTAGTGGTGAGTAGACTTTTTTAAGGAGGCCAACAATGGCAGACCGAGATGGAAGGGATAATACTCCCAAAAAACCTTTGACTTCGATCAATGGAAGGCCGATAGCTCAGAATGAAAACATTCAGACTGCAGGAAAACGTGGTCCGGTTACATTGCAAGATACTTGGTATCTGGAGAAAATGGCCCATTTTGACAGGGAAGTTATCCCAGAGCGCCGAATGCATGCAAAAGGAAGTGGTGCCTTTGGTACATTCACGGTCACCAAGGACATTACCAAATGGACCAAGGCAAGCATTTTCTCAGAGGTAGGGAAGAAAACCGACATGTTCATTCGCTTCTCCACTGTTGCAGGAGAACGAGGCGCTGCAGATGCAGAACGTGATATCCGTGGATTTGCCATGAAATTCTACACTGATGAGGGAAACTGGGATTTGGTAGGCAATAACACACCGGTGTTCTTCTTCCGCGACCCCATGTTGTTCCCCGATCTCAATCACGCGGTAAAGCGTGACCCAAGAACCAATATGCGCTCAGCACAGAACAACTGGGATTTCTGGGCTTCACTTCCGGAGGCTCTTCATCAGGTAACGATTACGATGGGAGATAGGGGAATCCCGAAGAGCTACCGCCATATGAACGGTTATGGTTCTCATACCTACTCATTTATCAATGCAGAGAATGAAAGAGTGTGGGTCAAGTTCACGCTGAAGACTCAGCAGGGAATTGAGAATCTCACTGACCAAGAAGCTGCAGAAATTGTGGCAAACGACCGAGAGAGTCACCAGAAAGACTTGTTTGAATCAATCGAGAAGGGAGACTTCCCCAAATGGAAGATGTATGTACAGATCATGACTGAGGAGCAGGCAAGGAAGCACCCAGATAATCCCTTTGATCTTACCAAGGTCTGGTTCCATGATGAGTATCCACTGCATGAGGTTGGAGTGGTTGAGCTGAATCGCAACCCGGACAACTACTTCCAGGATGTTGAGCAGGCTGCATTCAACCCAGCAAACAAGGTCCCTGGTATTGGTTACTCCCCAGATAGAATGCTGCAAGGCAGACTGTTCAGCTACGGGGATGCCCAACGGTATCGCCTTGGGGTGAATTATTATCAAATTCCGGTAAACAGGAGCAAGGTTGAAACCAACCACTTCCACCGTGATGGATTCATGAGAAGTGATGGCAACTTTGGTGGCAGTGTTCACTACAACCCCAACTCATATGGTATGTGGAAGGACCAGAACAAGCTCACAGAGCCTCCTTACGACGGAGATGGTCCTGTCGATCATTATGACTTTAGGGAAGATGATGATAACTATTATGAGCAAGTTGGAAAGTTGTTCTCCATCATGAAGGATGATGAAAAGCAACGGTTGTTTGAGAATACCGCAAGGAACATGCAAGGGACCACCATCCTGGTCAAAAAGCGGCATATCAGGCACTGCTATCTTGCAGACCCTGCCTATGGGGAGGGTGTTGCCAAGGCCTTGGGTATCTCCATCAAGGAAATTGATATGGATGATCCCTACGGGGCAAGAGCTTAATGGAAGACGGGGCTGGAGAGATTCCAGCCCCAATCTTTACTCTTGTGTTTCTTCCTCACTAGCACGTTTCTCTTCCAGAGCCCTGAGACGGTGCATATCCCGGTAGATTACCGGACTGGCTCCAAAGAGGAAGGAATCTTCCACAGCGGTACGTTCCATCTTCACCAGTTCCTTAGCGATGGTAGTGACGTTTCTCCTAAATGTTGGGCTGTTTATCTCTTGGACCGTTTTTCCTCGGCTCTTTCTGTAGTGAGAGTAATGCTTCCAGAGGCTGTTGGTCATCTTCGCCGTCGTTGAAGGTTTCCTCAAGAGGTCGAGAACTTCCTTTCTGAACCGTGGTTCAAATGCAGCAAAGTCAGACTTTTTCAGTCCTGCGAGCGTTCTTCCCATCTCCCGAGCCCAAGTGTTGTCCAACTCCTGGCAGATGAACTTGAGACGGTACCACACATCATAGAGTTCTTGCATTGACGAGAGCTCATAGGTGCTGAACCAGTGGAATGCGAGGAGTCTTCTTCTCCAGTCCCACCACTTAAGTGGGCTTTGGAGGTCACTGGAAGGGATAAGAAAAAAGCCTTCATCCAGCAAAAGAGAGCCAAAGACACCAGGGGGATTGCCACGCCGGGTATTCTTCAGGGTAGTGCGATAGACTCCACAGGAAGGGCTTCCATCCATGTATATGTATGCAGTGGCACCACTACGCCTCAAGACCTCAAGAGACTCCAAGGAGCCCTGCTTCATCTCAGCAGTAACCAGCTTCCCGGAGCGGTTCTTTACCTCAGCTTCTCCTTTCCAGACCTGCTCCCCTGTTCCCCCAGAGAGGTGCACAGGGTCACGGGTAATACCAAGGCCTGCCTGGCACTCAGGACAGACGGGAGTGAATACGAAGTCGTTCTTTTCTCTCCCAAGGGGAGTGAGTACATCGATTCCCTTGCCGTTATAGCGTACAGGACCTCCCATCGCACACAAGCTTATTCCGATGGGAATCTTCTCAGTCAGGATAATTGGGGTGTGTTCCATTGTTGGCCTCTCTTGTTTTCATTGTAGCATCGGCTCCAAGGACGGGAAACAAAAATCGACAAGTGTCCCCCTGAAGGTGTATGCTGGGACCATGGAAGCAGATGATTTCTTTAGCGGATATCCTCAAGCCAAGAACCTCTTTGAGGAGATTATGTATAAGATCTCATACTTGGGGGCTATACGGCTGGAGATCAGTAAGAGCCAGATTTCTCTCATTGGACAATCAACCTTCGCTTATTTCTGGATTCCTAGTCGCTATCTCAAAGGCAAATCGGTGGCACCCTTGGTTCTCAGTATTCCCCTTTCTTATCATGATGAGACAGTACCCTGGAAAGAGGTGACCAAGATACAAGAACACTGGTTTATGCATCACCTGGAGATATGGGAGAAGACCTCTTTTACAAACAGTGTTCTGTCAGTGCTCGCTACCGCATTCACTGGAGGTAAACCAATTGAGAAATAGGCTGTTTGTAGCTGAGCATAGGGGAGGCTTGTTGTCCCCAGAGGATCATCGCTCCCTCATGAAGTGGGCACTTCTCTGCACTGAACATCTTGGGGAGTACTACGTATTACCACAGGAAGAAGTAATCATCTCAGCATTTGAAATAGGCTATAGGTGGAGTGAGGGGAAAGCAATGACTGGGGAGGCGATGAATGTCAGCAGAGCAGTACATGCTTTTACTCGTACTGTTGAAGACAAGCCTTCTCAGTTCTACTGCCGGGCAGTCGGCCAGGCAGTCGCTACCGCCCATATGGCAGACCACTCTCTTGGTCCGGTGTGGTATGGAAGGAAGATGCTTGTTCTGCTTAATAGGCATGCAGAGAAGGAGCTTTCCTGGCAGCTAGAGCGTTTGGCTGATCTTAATCCTGATCTCCTGCCTCGTGTACAGCAGGAGCTAAAGAAAATCTTATAAATGCTTAGCCTTTCTTGATACCTCCGCTGAAGTGAAATGCCATGCAACCAACCTTACAGAGCACTGGTGTATATACTGAGTCCGTATTGCTGAACTATTTCTTTATGTTCCAATTACATTGACGATGTATATACATGGGTATATACTTGCACAGGAGGAATAAGCATTGAGTCAGCAATATCAATGGGACATTTTTTATATGGAGAAGTATATGAAGACAACCATCCAGAAATGGGGAAACAGTTCAGGTATTCGCCTTCCGAAACCCTTGTTGCAGGAATTGCATCTGGATAATGGCACTGAGGTGGAACTCGAGAGGGTTGGGGACGGAATAATGATGTATCCCAGAAGACCAACACGTGAAGAAACATTAGATCTCCTGCTGGAAAGAATAAGTCCAGAAAATATGCATGGCACTGAACTTTTTGGTGAAGAGGTAGGGGGTGAAGCATGGTAAGTAATGTCTATATCCCTGAGGAGGGCGATATTGTGTGGTTGGACTTCACTTCTCAATCCGGTCATGAGCAAGCCGGAAGAAGACCTGGATTGGTGGTAAGCCCCAAGAAATACAACAGGATAGGATTAGCGTTAATTTGTCCAATTACTAGTAAGCAAAAAGGGTATCCTTTCGAAATATCTCTATCCAGTAGTGATGGCTTTACCTCTGGTGTTGTTTTGGCTGACCAGATACGAAGCCTCGATTGGAAGGCAAGAAATGCTTCTTTCAAGGAAACCGCCGGTTCTGCTGTGGTCGATGGTGTCAAGGATTTGTTGATGCTCTTGATCGGGAAATGAGTATTTCTATTTCTTAGTCCATGCTTGTTGAGCACATCGCCTCCTTTGTCTTGGTAGTAATACTTTTCTTAAGTCTTTTTCATGGTTTCTGCATTGTTTGCTTACAAGCATTCCCCATAGTTGAGCCATCTCAATATTCCTTATGGGGGAAGTCATGAAGAAAAGACTGATTCTGGTATTATTGCTGTTGGCAGCAGTAACTTTGGGTCTTGCAGCTCAGCCTGCAGGAGAGAGTACACCTACTTGGGAAGTCACAGAGCAACAGACTGCAAAAGCACCCAAGTATATTTTTATGTTCATCGGTGACGGTATGAGTCACGTACAGATCAATGCTGCCCAGGTATTGAAAGGAAACAACACCAAGGGTTCTGTCTCCTTGGAGAAACTCACGTTCACAGAGTTCCCGGTCTCTGGGTTACAGACAACCTATGATGCAACCTCCTTCTGCCCTGATTCAGCTTCCACAGCAACCAGCTTGTCCTCAGGGTATAAAACCCACAGTGGTGTTCTCGGATTGGGAATAGACAAACAGTATGTGGGAAAGAACATTGCTGAACGGCTCAAGGAGCAGAAGGACTGGAAAGTAGGAATCGTCTCGACGGTAACCATCAACCATGCTACTCCTGCAGCCTACTACGCCCATGTACCTTCCAGGAATAACTACTATGACATCGGTATACAGATGGCAAATAGTGGTTTTGACTACTTTGCTGGTGGTTCGATCAACAAGGCAGAAGATGGGGGAAAGAAGAGTATCTATACCTTGTTGGAAGATGAAGGGTATCTGGTCACAGATGACAAGAGCGAAATACTCTCACTCTCAAGCAAGAGCGGAAAGGTCTATGCTCAAAGCCCACGACTACAGGATGGTGGGGCGATGCCCTACGCAATCGATATGGATGCAGATGATATCACGCTGGCTCAGTTCGTCAAGAAGGGAATTGAGGTGCTTGATAATGAGAAGGGTTTCTTTATGATGGTCGAGTCTGGGAAGATTGACTGGGCCTGTCATGCCAATGATGCTGCATCGGAAATCAGGGACTTGCTTGCCTTCGATGAGGCAATTCAGGAAGCAGTCACATTTGCTGAAGCTCATCCTGATGAGACGTTGATCGTAGTAACCGGAGACCATGAAACCGGTGGTATGACCATCGGATTTGCATCAACTGGGTACAATACAGCATTCAACATCCTTGAGAACCAGAGTGTCTCCTACGTAGCATTCGATGGAATTATGCAGGAGGCCATTGCAAATAATCCAGATCTGAGTTTTCAGGAAGTACTGGTATTGGTGGAAGAGTATTTCGGCTTGGTCCCTCCCGGAAGAAAAGCTTCCTCGGAGGTGCTGACATTGACCAGTCTTGAATACTCAAGACTGGAGGAGGCATTCCGCCAGGCAATGCTGCCAAAGGGCAGTCGTGCGAATGACCAATTGAGTTATCAACTCTATGGAAGCTACAATCCATTCTCCATCACCCTGACTCATATCCTGAACAACAAGGCAGGTATAGGTTGGACGAGTTACTCCCATACAGGAACCCCTGTAGGAGTATTCGCCTACGGGGTTGGCTCAGAGATGTTTGCTGGATCCTATGATAACACTGATATATTCGCCAAGTTGAAATCACTTGTAGAAGTTGTATAACAGACAATCAGATCAAACCTTCCCCCTCTCCCTGAGGGGGAAGCTGTCTGAAAAGGAATAGTGGTATGAAGAAAGCGGAACGTAGCTATCGAGAGTGGTCATTGTTGGCTGTCCTGCTAGGTGTGGTACTCCTCCTGATAATGATCCCAACCGGTTTTGAGCGAGAGATATATATAAATGCAATAGGAAGTAGAGCAAGGGTAATCGCTTTGGATAATTCCAATATGTACCAGACTGGGGTTGTTCGTATGGGAGAACAAATCTGCACAATAGAGATACTCTCAGGACCTCATACAGGCAAGCAGACTGAGGCTATAAACCTTCTCAATGGAAAACTCGAATTTGATACTGTCTATGAAGAAGGTGATATTGCCTGGGTATTGGTAGAACAAGACACAAACCAAGAGATACTCTTTACCAACATGGTCAGTTATTATCGTTTCTCAAAGGAACTGTTGCTCATTGCATTCTTCGCCTTGGGACTCATTGTTTTCTCTGGGAAGACGGGAGTCAGGACAATAATCTCGTTTGCTTTGGCCTTTTTACTCATTTGGAAAGTACTCATTCCTCTTACACTCAAGGGCTATGAGCCCATGCTGGTTTCCCTATTGGTTGGCTCCTTTCTTGCCGTGGCTTGCTTGCTGCTGGTAGCCGGACTGACAAAGAAAGCCTATGCAGCAATTATCGGGACCATTATTTGCTCTATCTTTACGGTACTGTTCTCGATGTGGGGGACATGGTATTTGAAATTGCATGGTGCTGTGATGCCATGGTCGGAGTCTTTGTTGTTTGCTGGGTACGAGAGTATGCACCTTACCAAAGTCTTCCAAGCGGCAATTTATCTCTCTTGTTTAGGGGCAGTGCTGGATTTGGCGATCGATATCAGCTCCGCACTGGAGGAGGTGCAGAGGCACCACCCAGCCATTACTCGCACGGCGCTTATACAGAGCGGATTGAATATCGGGAGATCCGTGGTAGGGAGCCAAACAACAACCCTTTTGCTCGCGTATATTGGAAGTTATCTTACCATCATGATGGTGTACATGGCACAGGGCACCCCGGTTATGAGTATTCTCAATTCTCCAAGCGTTGCAGCAGAGATACTCCATACCATGGTAGGCTGTATCGCACTAGTTTTGGTTGCTCCCATTACTTCCGTTACCTGTGGGTATCTCTACACAAGAGAGCAGAAAGCAATGCAGCTATCTCAACAATCGTATAAAGATAAGCAAACTACTCGAACTAGTGCCTCCAGAATGTAGAGCACTCCTTCTTATCCTCAATATTGAAGAGGATGATCCTCCGTAGAAGGGGGTAGGGGGGCTGCAAACTATTATATTTATCAAAATGATGTCATGTTCAATGTGGTCATAACAAGAAAAAATTCAACGCTTAATAGAGAAATGAAGACTATTAATTCTTTGTAGAGGTATCAATAAGCAATAATATTAAAAAAAGATTGACAGGAGGAATTAGATGAAGAATAATTAATTCATAGTTTGAACGAATTAAATAAGAGATGCCTATGAACAAATCACAGGAACGTTATCAGAACATGTTTTCCCTCTTCCGGACACTTAGATTGGAAGGGACCTTGACACAGTCAGAACTCAAGGACCGTCTCCAGCTGCAAGCTTCAACAATTTCATATCTAGTAAATGACATGAAGAGAGAGGGACTCTTGCAACCATCTCTGGTAGAGAACACAGCTGCAAATAGGAAAGTTGGTAAGCCGGGGCAATATCTAGAAATAGCCAATGAAGGAGCATATTTTTTAGGATTATATTTAGAAGAGACATTCATTGATTTGCATGTTATTGGTCTTGCTGACCAAGAAGTCCATTTCCAACATCTGCCATTGGGGGATCTTCAACCCCAGGAATTAATACAGAGAATAATTTCATTGATTGATCATCTAACATCTGTCTACGAGAATATCAAAGGTGTTGGAATTGCTGTTAAATCAGTGGTTGATCTTGAAGGTAATCTCTCATCTTTCAAACGAATCGTCATAGACCGAGAAGTCCCTCAGATTTGGAAGATTGCCGGTTTCACAGCCTCCATACGGGAAGCCTTCCCAAATTTACAGATTATCGTAGAAAATGATGCGAACTGTGCTGCAGTGTACTGTCAAGCAGCAAGCAAGCAAACAACGACTTCTTCTATGGTGTTCATAATCAACCAAAAGCCATTTGGTGTTGGGAGCGGCATCATTATCGATGGGAAGTTGTTCAAAGGATGTAATGGGGCCAGCGGAGAGATTTTTTTCTCAGATCGATATATCCAAAATCTTGTTGAACAGAATGATTTGCATCAAGAGCCAGTACATCTTATGGGCCTGCTTACCGATTCAATACTTAAAGCTATCTATCTAATTGATCCACAATTTGTGACGTTAACCGGTGGGTTGCTCAGTGATTTGGACAAAAACAGTATTGCAGAGATTAAGTCGCTTTTCAAAGCCATCCCGTATCCAATTGAAGTCATTTCTCAGGAGCATCTTTCCTTGCCAGCAAAAGGGGCAGTACTCCTTGCAGCAGATACCTACATCTCAACCGTCTTGAGTGGAATTGAGAGGAGATGAATATGAAACAAGAAACGATGCGATATGTCGGAGGCCGAATTTTTAAAGTAGTGTTCACTGTTTGGGTAGTCACTACTCTTATCTTCTTCCTGATTCGACTAATGCCATCCAACCCGATTGAGCAGTACATTCAGAATCTTGTTGTACAGTACGGAATGAGCTACGAAGAAGCAAATGCTCGTGCAAAAGCCTTGTTTTCTATAGATCTGGATAAAGGGGTACTGGTTCAATATGTTGACTATCTAAAAGCTGCTGTTCAGTTGGATTTTGGAACTTCCTTCCTCTCTCCTGGTGTGAAGGTATCAACTATCATTGCAAGTCGGTTGCCATGGACACTTTTTACGGTTGGTACTGGTCTTGTTCTGTCCTTTCTTGTTGGTATCATTCTAGGGGCTATTTCTGCATATCGGAGAAATAGCTGGTATGAGCCAATTATTTCGGGTGTCAGTTCCTTTCTAAGCGCCATCCCGGACTTCCTGATTGCAATTTTTGTTATTCTAATTTTTGGAGTTTTTACCTATGGGGGAACGAAAAGTATTGTTCCCATCTTCCAGATGCGCGGAAATTTTGATTCTGGAGTGACGGCCGGTTTCAACTGGCCGTTTATCAAGAGCGTTTTTGAACATGGATTTGGTCCGATTTTGACTTATTTCCTTTCACAAATTGGTATATGGGTCATTTTGATGAAGGGAAGTACCACTGGATGCCTGAACGCTGACTATGCTGTAATCGCACGAGCGAGAGGGCTTTCAAACCGAACCATCCTTACTTCGTACATTGGGCGCAATGCTATGCTCCCCATCGCCACCGAGTTTGCCATGCGTTTAGGGTTCATAATTGGTGGTTCTTTGATTATCGAGCAACTTTTTGTGTACCAAGGTGTCGGTTTGGAATTGCTGAAGGCTACAACCAATCGAGACTATCCATTAATGCAGGGCATCTTTTTAGTCATGACGATTGCAATTGTATTGGCGAATCTTCTGGCTGAGCTGGTCTATAGCGTACTTGATCCCAGAATTCGTGTAAAAGGAGGAGCCTCCCATGCCTAAGAATATGAACACATTGGCAAAAAAACACATTACAACCAAATGGAGCAGGATCCTTAGAAACCTCCGCTCGGCCTTGTTTGGAAATCTGATCGGGACTTTTGGGTTTGTTTTACTAATGCTAATCATTCTTATGTCTATCCTTGGTCCAATATGGTTTCCTCTCGAAACCATTTCCGACCCCTCAAAATTACTTTTGCCTCCTTCCTCTGATCATATTCTTGGTACAGATCATCTTGGCAGAGATGTCTGGGCTCAGATAGTCAGTGGCGGCAGAGAGTTGCTAGTCATGTCTTTCCTCACAGCTATCATCGCTGTGGTGTTAGGCATAACATTAGGTTCATTATCCGCCTTGACAGGGGGGAAGTTCGATGAGGTGTTACTCTTTTTTGCTGATGTCTGGCTCACAATACCTCGTTTCCCATTGTTGGTGGTTTTATCGGGGTTTTTTACTCTTGATGCAACCAGCTTGGCCATTGTACTTGCAATCTTATCCTGGGCTGGGCTCTACCGGACCGTACGTGCAGAAGTACTTTCCCTACGCAATAGGGATTTTGTTGAAGCAGCATTCATGCTTGATATGGGGAAATTGCACATCATTTTCAAGGAAGTGCTCCCCAACATGATGGGCTTTGTTGTAGCAAATTTTACCCTTCTCATGCGAGCTGCAATTTACGCACAAGTTGGTTTGGTCTTTCTTGGACTGCTTCCGCTTGACCAGAACTGGGGTGTTATGATCAACGTTGCCTGGAACCAGGGTGTGATTTATAACCCTGATGCTATCTGGTTCCTTCTTGCTCCGACCATAGTTATTTGTCTTTTAATTCTCTCCTTGGTGTGGATCTCCCGCTCAATGGAAGAGTTCTTCAACCCTGCATTACAAAAGTAAAGGAGAGGAATAACACACATGGAAAACCAAAAAGCATTATTAGATATACAAGATGTTTCAATTAACTATCATACTAAACGAGGAAAGCTAGAAGCAGTTCATCAAGCAAACTTCTCTATTGGACACCGGACTTCAGTTGCTGTCATTGGTGAGTCGGGGTGTGGTAAGACCACCTTGGCAACCTCTATTGTACAAATGCTCAGCCGCAATGCATCCATCAGTGAAGGTTCTATATGGTTCTCCCCCAAAGGAAGTGAGAGGAGAAATCTTGTTGCCTTGACTGAGGATCAAATGCGCACCTTGAGATGGAACAACATTGTCATGATGTTTCAGGCTTCTCAAAGCTCCTTCAACCCGGTTACAAAAATCTATACTCAGTTCCTTGACACTGCAAAGGCTCATGAGAATCCCTTCGAACCAGAGAAAGTAATTGAACGAGCAAAGAAGCTGTTGGAGTTGGTCTATCTGGATAGTGAGACTGTCCTGAATGCCTATCCACACGAGTTGTCCGGAGGGATGAAACAACGTACGTTGATAGCACTTTCTCTTCTTCTCAATCCGCAATTGGTCATACTGGATGAACCTACCACTGCACTTGACCTTATAACCCAGAAAAAAATACTCAGACTGCTGAACGAATTGCGTTCAACACAGGGTTTTAGCATGATGTTCATTACACACGACTTGGGAATCGTGACACAACTGTCTGATCGAGTAGTGACCATGTATGCGGGAACAGTGGTAGAAAATGCACCAACCAAGGAGTTCTTTGCTGATCCAAAGCACCCGTATAGTAAAGGCTTGCTGAAGGCTATTCCGAGCCTTGAAGCTTCGTTTGAACAGTTATACTCCATCCCAGGGACCACTCCCGATCTCGTGGAAAAAATGCAAGGATGCCTTTTTGCTCCTCGCTGTGAGCTCTGCCACCAACGGTGTAAAACTGAAGTTCCTCGACTCAAGCTGGTTGGAAAAGATAGATGGGCAGCCTGTCATGCCATTGAGGAGGATAAGAATGGCACTCATTGAAATCATGAATCTGGAAAAGTCGTTTCACAACCGTAAAACCGGGGATGTCCAGATCCTTCGCGGAATCGATTTCAACCTTGATGCCTCACAGACAATCTGCGTTGTTGGGGAATCTGGATGCGGAAAGACTACGTTGGGGAAAATACTGGCTGGATTGCAGACGTACACAGGAGGCTCATTCCTTTATAACGGAAAGGAAGTCTCTACCCTAGAGAAAGAGGCTTGGAAGGCTTTCAGAACTGATGTACAGATGATTCACCAGAACCCTTATGAATCCCTGAACCCCACCCAGATGGTCTTTGATATGATTGCAGCTCCGCTGAAACGGCATAAAAAAGCTAGTGATTTTGCCGCTTTATATGAGCAGGTCGTTACGTTGCTGGAAATGGTTGGGCTGACTCCGGTTGAAGATTTTATAGACAAGTATCCAGCCAACCTTTCAGGAGGGCAGCGACAACGCGTTTCAATTGCTCGTGTGCTTTCTATGGATCCCAAGTTTATTGTTGTTGATGAGGCAACCAGCATGATAGACACTTCGATGCGAATCAGTCTTCTGCAGACTTTGAAAGAGATTCAGCAGAAGATGGGGGTTGCCTATTTATATATCACCCACGACCTCGCCTTAGGACGGTACTTTGCCTGGGGGCAGAGGCTGGCTGTGATGTATCTTGGTCAGGTAGTGGAGATGGGGCCAGCGGAAGAAGTGTTGAGTGACCCCCACCACCCCTATACCAAAGCGATAATGGCCGCAGGAAAAGTTGTTGATGAAGATGGCTATGAACTTAAAGGGGTGGAGATACCTTCTTTTAGGCATATTCCTCAAGGTTGTAGCCTATCGCCACGGTGCCCTGAGGCAATAGCTGGACTTTGTGAGAAAGTCACACCTACTTTGCGTAGCGTTTCCGATTCTTGGCAAGTAAGTTGCCATTTGTATCAGGAGCAGACATGAGAAAAGGTTGGAACTATCTTCTCTTGGGTTTTGGCTTGTTCTCTTTACTTTTGAGTATCTGGATGATTGGGCATCAACAACCAGGTAGCAATGAACGAATTATTACCTATGTAAACATCATCATTGCGGTGATTCTGATTTTTATTAGTTTACTGCTCTTCATGAAGGAGAGACGTAATAACAATGACTCATACGACAAAAAAGGAGTTTGATATGAGAACAAAGAGACTAGGTATTGTACTTGCAATGTGTTTGCTCATTTCACTGAGCCTCGGCGCCGCTGGTAATGCTGAACCCGTAGAAGCGAATCAGCAAGGGCCTCAACTGGCAGAGACATTTGCCGGAGGTTGGCCGTATTCGGTCCCTCCAACAGGACATTTTAACATGTTCGTGGCTAATGCCATTGAGTTAAAATTCTGGAGAGAGATGCATCAGCTTCCTCTAGCTTTGTATGTAAATGCCACTGGTGAATATACCCCCATGCTGGCGACTGACTGGAGCATTGACGAGGATTCAACAGCCATGACAGTGAATCTACGTAAGGATGCCAAATGGCTGACGGGTGAAAATGTCACTGCGAAGGATATCTGGACTACCTTCTATGTATATCGTTTGGTGGGTAATCCTGCCTGGTCATACATCAGCGATGTTACTGTTGTGTCGGATACACAAGTGGAGTTCGGAATTAAAAACGAAACGCCGTTGTTTGTCCGCAATGTGCTACGAAAGCCCATTGTTGACACCTTGACTTATGGAAGTTATGCAGAAAAAACTGCTGAGTTGGTGAAACAGGGTTTAGATCAATCAAGTCAGGAGTGGAAGAACCTGGTAGCGGATTTTAACTCATTCCGACCTACGCTGGTAAATTCGAGTGGCCCATACTATATCGATCCTGCCAAGGTAAGCCAGTCAAGTATTGAAATGCCGCTCAATCCGAATTCTTTCCTTGCAGACAAGGTTCAGTTCAAGACCTTGACAATCTACAATGGAGATGTGCCAGATTTGACCCCACTCGTCCTTAGTGGAAAAATTGACTATTTGACTCACGTATTCCCTGCTTCCTCCATGCAGGCTTTTGAACGGGCAGGGTACTCCTTTGTGCAGCTTCCTGGTGTTGATGGTCTTGCCATCTATTTCAACCATTCTCTTGCACCTCTTGATGATGTTCGAGTCCGCCAAGCAATTGCTCATGTAGTTGACCGGGATCGTATCGGTAAGTTGGCACTTCCTGGTGTATCGGTTGGTGTGAAATATGCAACCGGTCTTGGTGATGGTATAACTGAGTCTTGGGTCGATACAAGTAAGCTCAACACCTACCCTGTCGATCTTGAGAAAGCAGAATCTCTGCTCAAAGAAGCAGGTTTGTCCAGACGTAACAATCAATGGTATCTTGCGAATGGAAAACCTTTTGAGCTTGCTCTTCAATGTCCCAGTGGTTGGGCAGATGCTTCAACAGCAGCATCTGAAGCTGCTCAGCAGTTAACTGCGTTTGGTATTAAGACCGTTTTCAACGGTATTGAATCTACTCAGAGAACCCCGAATATAACCAGTGGTAAATTTGAACTGGCTATGTCATTCTTTGGAACAGGACAACCTCATCCAATGTATGCATATGAGGGTCCATTACTGGCTAGCAATACTGGAGCTGCGGGTGTTGGAATCGCTTTCCCGATGGTACAAGAGACTTCCATGGGTGAGGTAAATTTCAACACACTTATTCAGGATTCTGTGAAGGGTTGGGATGTGGACCAGCAGAAGAAGATCATCAGTAAGTTGGCTATCGCATTCAGCGAATCTCTCCCGATACTGCCTATTTATTCCAAGCAGGCTCGCAACCTGACGAGCAATGGATTAAGAACAGTCTGGGAAGGCCCTGAGCATCTCTATCGTAACTCTGCGGGTGATGACAACTTTGTTGTCTACCAGCTATTGCATGGAATGATCAAAGCCAAATAATACTCTTACGGAGACAGGGGCGGTGAACAGTCATCGTCCCTGTCGTATTATTCTATGTACTGGAGTCAGATACGTATGCACACTATTCCAAAAGTAAAACAATTCAAGTACAGCCCTGGTTATTGTCAATACCAACAAGGTCTCTCAATTGAAAACCTTGATGCTTCTCAAAAGACTGTGGCTGAATCCCTATTATCTCCATTTATCGGTGATGGTATACCTATTAAGATAGGCAATAGACCTGTCTCCGTACCTGATGGATTACCTCATGATCAATTACTTGTCCGTGAGGCTTACCGGATCACTGTAGCTGAAGACGTAATTCTCATCGACGCTCTTCACCCGATGGCCGTTCGCAATGCATTTGCCACACTTGCCCAGCTTTTAATGCAAGAAGTAAGTTCTCTACCATGCCTTATGATCGAAGATTATCCATCAATTCCCTACCGTGGCGTCATGCTTGATGTTTCTCGGGGGAAGATTCCAAATCGTGCAAAAATGGAAGAAGTGATTCGATTCCTTGCTTCTTATAAATACAATGTTCTACAACTTTATATGGAAGACTGTTATGTACTCGATTCTCATCCATTGCTCAGTAGATCGAATGGATACTATACAAGAGACGAAATACAGTATCTAGATGCATATTGTCAGCGCTTTGGTATAGAGTTGCAACCGAATCTGCAGTGTCTCTCTCATGCGCATGGCCTCCTCAGAAATCCCGGCTATCATACCTTGGCAGAGTCTGAAGTTTCATTGTTCAGTTTTGCTGCTGGTAGTGAAGCGGTATATAACCTTTACTCTGATATCTTCAACGAAGTTCTTCCTTGGTTTTCCTCAAAAACACTGAACCTTGATTTGGATGAGGCTTATGACCTTGGAACTGGTTACAGCAAGGACGCGGTGGAGAATCTTGGAGGAAGAGAGGTCTTTAAGAGACACATTCAAAAGATTGCTGAAGTTGCTAGGAAAGCAGGTGCCACGCAGCTCCAACTCTGGGGGGACTGCTTAAACAAGTATCCAGATTTACAAACAGAACTTGAAGATGATTTTTTATTCATTGACTGGAATTACAATCCCCTTACATATTTTCCCTCTCTGGATAATCATGATGCAAAGGCTCATCCATTCTGGTTGGCTCCAGGTACCAGTAGCTGGAATGCCCTATTCCCGAGAACCCAGCAAGCGAATGCAAATATCTGTTCATATATTCGAGAAGGCTTTGTACGACAAGTGCAGGGAGTGTTGGTCACTCATTGGGGGGACTATGGTCATCATCAGCCGATTTCTTTCAGCTATCATGGTTTTGTAAGGGGAGCAGAGCACGCTTACAATGGAGCAACTACCTCGGAAGAGGATTTGGATAGAGCTTTAGATATACTGTTTTTCACAGATATGCATGAGAGTAAGGCATATTCATTACTCGCTCAAATTAACACCCTCCCGTCAGTTACCACTTCTTTCAAGACCCAAGCCTTCTTTGCCTTTTTTGATGATTTATTTAAGGGATTATCATTGGAAGGCAATAGTGCATACCCTGCACTGCCAGAAGACACGTTTACTTCAATGAGTAAACTTGCAGAACTAGCAATCGATGAACTCAAGAAAAGCAATTGCGCCTCATATTTTCAGCAGGAATTATTGCATGCTGCTCATTGCCTACTCTTTACCGGGAAAAAGGGTGTATTAAGTTACACCATCAAGCATGCTTTCCAAGAAGACATGGTCGACGAGGACCGTATTCTGAGTTGGATTCTCGATATCAAGGAACTGTATCGTACCTTCCTGTCATTGCGTAATGAATTTGTTCGACTATGGTCATTGGAAGCGGTGGATATTGGCTCAGAGGGTGCAATATATGCATTTGACAAGGCATCCAGTCGATATGCAGAGGCTGTTATCTGGTTAAATAAGCAGCGACTTATCTTGCGACAAGGACTTCCACTGGATACCCAGATGGAAACATACAAGGCCCATGAAGCGTATACCACCTTGTGGACCGGTAATTGCACGAATCTTTGGGATCGTGCCTATCCATGGAGATAATGATGTATACTTTGTTTCCCGAACCACAGAAAATAAAATATGGAAAAAACATTACCAGCTTGAGTTATGAGCACCTGAAAGTTTTTACCAATTGCTCACAGCTTGTAGGGCGAGTGACAAAATCTCTCTCTATCAATCATGTGGAAATTGTCAGTACTCCTTCAAGTGAAGACGAAGCGTTTTTTATCCGGTTTGGCTCGGTCTCTGATACGACTGTGCCTGTACAGAAACAGGGTTTTAGTCTAGTGGTCGGGCAAGATTCCCTTTCAATTACTTCCAGCTCTGAACAGGGTCTTTTCTATGGATGTCTTGCTTGGGAACAACTGACCATTCAAGGGAAAAAAAGCGGACACGTTCAGGCTATGGAATTGATGGATTGGCCCGTTCTTGAGAACAGAGGGCTCATGCTGGATATCAGCCGGGGACGGGTATATTCCCTAGATTACCTGAAACAGTTGGTAGAAAAACTTGCTACGCTAAGGATCAACGTTCTACAGCTTTACATCGAACATACCTTTGCATTCTCATTTCTTGCTGATGTACATAAAGGAAGCAGCCCAATTACTGCAGAGGAGGTACGAGAGCTCGATCAATGGTGTAAGAAGCATTATATTGAGTTACAAGCCAATTTGCAGTCTTTTGGTCACTGTAATCGTCTCCTTACTACCAAAGGTTTTCGACATTTTCGGGAAAGCGACCTCTACTGGACGCTCTCTCCAGCAGTTGAGGAGACCTATACACTCTTGGATAGGATGTTCGCAGAATTTCTTCCAAACTTCACCTCTAATGTGTTGAACATTGACTCGGATGAGACTTATGACCTTGGATCGGGTAAGAGTGCTGCATTAATCGATAAGGAAGGTAAGGGGGAAGTCTATCTAAATCATTTGTTACGAGTTAGGGAGCTGGCTGCTAAGCATGGAAAGACGTTGATGGTCTTTGGTGATGTAATTCTACGGCATCCTGAACTCTTAGAACAGATTCCGCAGGACATTGTTTTTCTTGATTGGATATATGATCCTAGTGATACGTATACTACACCAAAAAAATTTGCAGTTTCTAAGAGGACCTTCTGGGTTTGCCCCGGAACTGGAGCCTGGAATACATTGTTTCCACGTCAGGATGGGGCAGTGAAGAATATTCAGAAACTTACCATAGAAGGGGTAAATCAGGGGGCAATGGGTATGTTGCTTTGTGACTGGGGTGATCATGGCTCTTATACTCCTCCAGTTTTTTCAATGGTTGCCTTTGCTGTTGCTGCCCAAGTTGGTTGGAATGGGAGAGAGATTGCTCTTGAAGATCAACTTCAGGCCATATCGATGGTTCTCGGTGAACCCATGTTACAGAAGCTGCATCTACTACTACCTCAGATCCATCGATTACCTGCATTCTGGTCAAAAAACCGTAGCCAGTGCTCAATTGCGTTGTTTGATGAACCATTGATGGGGAGAATGCTCACCAATGCACTACCTCCAAAAAATCTGGAACCTTTCGAACCGCTTCCAGAAGGGGTAGCCGGAGTATTGGATCCGGAGAGCCATCACTTGATGAGACCCCTCTTTAGCATTTCTGAAGAAAGCCTGGAAAAACTAACTGATATTGAGAAAGAAGCTCGTGAGCTGGTTGGGCAGTTACATGATGACTTAATACGTTCTCAATATGAATGGCTCTGTGATTCCTTGCAACTCATTTGTGAAAAACTCAGGCTGGGAAGATCTATCCGTTCTGCCATGCTTTCAGCCTCTGCAGATTACGACCAATTTCTGGATTGGGAAATTGAACTGAGATTGCTGATTGGCAAATTCACACAGTTGGAGATGGATTTTGTTTCGTGGTGGATGAAAGTTGCCAAGGTCTCAGAAATCATGATTCCTCTGACGTACTTCGCCCATATTATTGAGCGCCTGGATTACTTGAAGGGCTGGCTTGCAGCTCAGCGACAAGCAATAGAAACCAACCATGAAGTTGATTGGGCTATGACTAGTTACCAGACTGCAGGATATAAATCACTTCCAACTTATTGATTCTTACAAAATGGTGCTTCCCACACGTTCTGCCGGTGCATACTCCATTAAATATTTGGATTTGCACCGAAAGGAGCCTATTTTTTCAGTTGAAAATTTGTTGTCTCAATTTTCCTATAGTGGATTGGGTGATTTTATACAATCAGCGTATTGGTATCCGGTTCTTGCATAAGTGAAGATTGTATATCACCTAAGCCCCATACCCATTATCACAGCAGTAAACAGTTTTACTTCCTCCAGAATGTTGAACACTCCTTCTTGTCCTCGATATTGAAGAGGATGATCCTTTCAAGAATGGAGAAGGGAATTTCCTGCTCCCAAGTGATCCTGAACAGTTCTTTGGTGGCTGACAATTTTGCCTTTGAAAGATCATCTGAGAATTTATCGATCGTTTTGCTTTCAGGTGCAACACTGATGTGTGCTTTTGCCCTGCTGAAACCGATGATGAAGGTCTCATGGTCAGTGAATATTGGTTGGTTCCAGGCAATCCTCATCCCGAGTGTTGGAAACGTCTCATGCACCCAAGTAAGCAATGCATCCATCTTCTTGCGGTGGTTCTCATCAGCAATTTCTTCAAGATAAGATTGAAATATATGCATGGTTATCCCCTTATGCCTAGTAAAATAGTAGGTAATAAGTATACCTTCGGGTTTAGGTATTCGTAAAGATAGCCGAAAGCAAGAAATGAAAGGTTGGTCGTTTTTACTACGTGGAGAAATAGATCCTTTCAGCTGTATCGTGAAAGACCATCTTACGCTCTTCCTCTGTGAACAACTCCCACTGGTAGTCCAGTAGCTGCCTGTAACTGTATTGTACCAAGGTGGAAGGGACATCGGTGCCCCACATCAGGTGGTCTGGTCCAACCAAGTTTTTCGCGAGCGATATAAATTCCTGTGCGGTTGGAAACGGATAGGATTCAGGTCGTACCTTATGGTGAAGGGCGGCAAGGTCAAAGTAAATATTCTCTCGGTTCATTGTTTTTAGGCCTTCTTCCAGCTCCCTTCTATGATTGCGCCTAGGACTCATGAGGTGGCAGATGACAATGGGCATATGCGGAAATGCTTCAGCAATATTCCTGATAGCATGTGGTTGGTTGCTCCCATCTCCAGGACTTCCCAAGTCAAACACCAGGACGCCTTTCTTTGATGCTATCTGCTCATAAAACTGCATCATACTTGGGTTGTCGAGGGGAAAATCGGGGTGGCTTCCCATGATGCCACACCCTGTGGACATCTCGAATTTGAAGATTCGATACGTCTGGATTAGATTATCCAGAATTTTCTGTGCATTGCGGCAGAATGGATCGAAGGTTGCCGAAGCAGCGAAGCGAGTAGGGTATGTAGATACCACCTGAGAAAGATAGTCATTGGCAAAACCAAGGAAGCCTCCTTGTAATAGAACGGCCTTTTCAACATTGTTCTGATCCATCAAGGTGAGAAATCGCTCAGCACTGAAGGTGGTATCCCCATAGCTTTGGGGTATGAGATCGATCACCTCCCCTGTGGCCCAACGAGCCTTTCCTCCGCCAATTGATCGGAGTTCTCCGTCGGCTCCAAAACCGCAGAGCTCGGTAAATATATGTGCATGGGAATCAATGATGGGCATGGTGATTTCTCCTCGTTTCCTGTACCCTACTCGGGTTTGACTCACCCGTCAACGTGGAAATACTTTTCCCTGGATGTCAAAAGATGATACAACATTGTCAAAACTCTCTTGCTGGCAACCGTGAGAAAAGCCCTGCAGACTAGAGCTACCTAAAACACAAACGGAGGCTTATGTATGAAAAGAATGCTTGTTTTACTGCTCATTGCCGTATTGGCTGTGGGAACAGTATTTGCAGCCGGTTCAAAAGAAGCTGCAAAAGAAGACGGTCCTGTGACACTGCGTCTCTCCTGGTGGGGTGGTGACTCTCGTCATACTCCGACCCTTGCAGCAATGGATGCCTATATGGCAAAGAATCCCAACGTCAAGTTGGAAGGCGAGTACGGTGGCTGGGATGGCTACTACCAGAAGATAGTGACCCAGATTGCTGGTGGCACTGCCGCTGACATTATCCAGATTGACCAACCTTGGCTTGCTGAGCTCTCCTCGAAAGGCGATGTGTTCACCGTTATCGACAATTCCATGGTTGACCTTTCCCAGTTTGATGCAGCATTCCTTGAGAACTACTGCTCCTATGAGGGGAAATTGATGGGTCTTCCTACCGGAACCAACGTCAATACCTTTGTGGTAGACACCAAAATGCTCTCTGATTTTGGCATTGATCCCAACACCAAGTGGACCTGGGAGAATATCGTCAGTGAAGGCAAGAAGATCAACGACCAGGATTCCACCCGCTATTTCAGTGGTGCAACACCTGACATTCTTCGCTACTGGTTTGAGATTTACATTGCACAGCTTGCCGGAAGTGTTGTGGACAGCAACAAGCAGGTTGCTTTTACCCAGGAACAGGGAGCTGAGGCATTCCGCTACTTCCAGCGCTGGATTGATGAGGACATCATTGCTCCTTTCAGCCAGACCTCACTTTTCTATCAGAAGTTCCAGGAAAATCCAGATTGGATCAACGGCAAGATGGCAACTGCATGGACTTGGGTAAGTTCCATGGACAAGGACATTGGGGCTAGAGAGAACTTCGAAACCCGTCAGTTCCCTGTCATGGATGGTGCTGTAAACACAGGTATCCTGATGCGCCCCTCCCAGATCTTTGTGGTCAACAACAACTCAAAGAACAAGGATGAGGCAATCAAGCTTCTTGACTACTTGTTCACCGATGCTGAAGCCATCGAGAAGTTGGGTCTTGCACGTGGTATTCCCTCTGCAGCAATCGGACGGAGTGTTCTTGCTGAGAAGGGCATGATCTCAGAGATGGCAGAGAAGGCCACCAATGAAGGTATTGCCCAGGCTGGTGACCCACAGAGTGTCTACCAAATGAATAGTGAAGTCATGCAGGTAATGCAGGACGTGATCGATGAGTTCGGTTTTGGAAGGCTTACCCCTGAGGAAGCTTCTGCCAAGCTGATCAAGAATCTTGAAGCAACACTTGCTTCTCTGTAAATCGTACAATACTACCATCCGCCAAATGGCGGGTGGTAGGTTTTAAAGGGTAATGAGATGCAAAGACGCTCATATAAGAACTACACATATATCGGATATCTCTACATCCTGCCATGGATCATTGGGTTCCTGCTTCTCCAGCTCATTCCATTGATCAACTCCTTCTGGTACTCATTTACACAGTTCCAGTTGCTTGGAGACCCAGAGTTTCTTGGACTTGCCAACTACAAGAAAATCTTTACTGCAGACGCGACATTCCTGCAATCCTTGAAGGTGACGTTTTACTATGTCCTGATTGCAGTTCCCCTCAAGATAGGGTTTGCCCTCTTGATCGCAATCATCCTGAATCAGAAAATCAAGGGTATCAACTTGTTTCGTACCCTGTATTATATTCCCTCCATCCTGGGAGGAAGTGTGGCCATCAGTGTACTGTGGAAGTACCTGTTCATGAACCAGGGGGTCGTGAACAACCTCATTGGTGTACTGGGAATTCCTGCCATCGATTGGCTTGGGAGTCCTGATCTTGCCCTGGGAACCATCAGCTTGGTCACAGTCTGGCAGTTCGGCTCTTCCATGCTGCTCTTCCTGGCTGGACTGAAGCAGATTCCTTTCAGCCTCTATGAGGCTGCAAAAATTGACGGGGCAGGAAGGCCACGCATTTTCTTCCAGATCACCTTGCCCTCTCTTTCACCCATCATATTGTTCAACCTTATCATGCAGATGATCAATGCATTCCAGGACTTTACCGGTGCATTTGTCATCACACAGGGTGGACCACTGAAGTCTACCTACCTCTATGGACTGATGCTCTACGATCAGGGCTTCAAGTTCTTCAAGATGGGCTATGCATCCGCACTCTCCTGGATATTGTTCGCCATTATCCTATTCTTTACCAGTTTGACGTTCCGCAGTTCTGAAAGCTGGGTACACTACGGAGATTCAATATGATCAAGAAAACAACGCCTACCGCAAAAATTATCTCCTATATCTTCTTGATCGTCCTTGCCTATATCATGATCTACCCGTTGCTCTGGATGATCGGGGCAGCGTTCAAGACCAATGAGGAGATGTTTGGAACCATTGGATTGCTTCCCAAGAACCCTGTCTTCGGTGCCTTTGCAGCCGGCTGGACGGGAACGGGCCAGTATGGGTTCTCAACCTTCCTGTCCAATACCTTCCTGATGGTAATCCCAACGGTCATATTCACCGTTATCAGTGCAACATTGGTTGGTTATGGGTTTGCCAGGTTCAACTTTCCACTTAAGAAGCTCTTGTTCTTCATCATGATTGCAACCTTGATGCTTCCTGCAACGGTTATTATCATTCCCCGGTATATCTTCTTCAAGAAGCTTGGCTGGCTCGATACCTACCTGCCGTTCATCGTTCCAGCGATGCTTGGAAGCTTTCCCTTCTTCAATTTCATGATGGTGCAGTTCTTCAGGGGCTTGCCTATAGAGATTGATGAGTCAGGGAAGCTGGATGGGTGCAACAGTTTTGTCATTCTCAAGGATCTGTTGTTGCCGCTGTGCAAGTCAGCCATTTTCTCAGTCATCGTTTTCCAGTTTGTCTGGACGTGGAATGACTTCTTCAATGTCTTGATCTATATCAGTAGTGTGGCCAAGTATCCTGTGGCGTTGGGCCTGAGGATGACCATGGACATTTCAACTGAGTTTGATTGGAACCAGATCATGGCGATGAGCCTGATCTCCATACTCCCTCCGGTGATTCTCTTCTTCGCTGCACAGAAATACTTCGTTGAGGGAATTGCTACCACTGGAATGAAGACCTGATCATCCCTCTCTTCTGAGTGGGAGATACAGGGTAACCGTAACCCCGGCATCCTCCTTACTTGCAATGACAATCGGGGACTTCCCTTGGGTGAAGAGCATCAGACGCTTATTGATGTTCAACAGCCCAAGGGAACTTTTTTTCTTCAGTACATCTGCCTTGCTCTGGTTGATCGCATCAACCTCCTCCTGGCTCATGCTCTTCCCGTCATTGGAAACTATAATCTGCATCCTGTCTTCCACCTGTGTTGCACTGATGGTGATGTGAAGGGGCTCTCCCTCCCGGAACCCATGGTTGAAAGCATTCTCCAGGATTGGCTGCAGAAGCATCGCCGGAACGCGTACATCGAGGAGTGAAGGGTCGATATCCTTCTCACAGGTGAAAGCCTGCTTGAAACGGATATGTTGCAGCTGAATATAGTATTCAGTCTGTTCGAGTTCCTTGGAGAGGGGAACGCCGGAGAAGTCATCAACCTGCAGCGAGTATTTGAGCAGCTTTGAAAGAAGCTGGATCATGGTGGAAACATCGTTCTCCCCTGAGGCAAGTTTGACCGCCTTCCAGTTGATGGTATCCAAGGTGTTGAAAAGAAAGTGGGGATTGATCTGCATCTGCAGGGCACGGTACTCCATTGCCTCTGTCTGCCACCTGAGGTAGTCCTGTTCGAGGAAGGTTCTGATAACATGGTGGTTCAGGTAATCAAAGATGTTTCGATACTTCTCTGGATGTTCTTCGGTGAAGTCGGTATCTCCGACCTGACTGAGCTGTTGCATGATATTGGCAAGGAACTTTCTCTCTTGCCGATTGGTTCGGTGGGTAAGATAAAGTCCCAGCAGAAGTGCTATGACCGTGAGGGTGATGGTGTAGTAGAGCAGGGTGGTGGAGAGCTGGTAAAGCATTGGCTCATAGATGCCAAGCGTGTATTCCCAACCATACTTTCCAGAGAAGGCTTGAAAGTAATACATGTCCTCTTCTGCATACTCCCTATGATTGCTTGGATTGGAAAAGAGCAGCTGCCCATCGCGGTTATGAACCGTGAGTATTTCTCCCTCCTGGAACTGGTAGGCCCCCGAAAGCGACCTTTCCTTGATATCCAGGACGATGACTCCTATACGTTCATTGACCGGGTTTGTGATCGGTCTCAGGATGCGAATGATAGGTTGTTCTATCGGGGTTCCTTCCTTGAGGGTAACCCTTTGTGAGTAACTCTGGTTCTCAGAGGGAAGCTCCTTGTACGTTTGGAACCAGGAGGAGTCCTCCATATACGGGAGCGCGGTGAACGCGAGATCACTGGAGAGTACCAGCTCACGAGCATTGTCCAAGTATACGTAGATGTCATGGATATAGGGCCTTGCATTGGCAGGAGCTGCAAGGAAGGATCGGATGAGACGGAATTCACGATAGTTGTCCAAGTTGACCTCCTCTCCTCCGCTGAGAACGCGCTGAAGGCGGTTCATCATCTCGGGATTGGTGCTGAACATCAAGGAGAGGCTGTCCATCTCATCAAGAATCACATCATAGTAAGCCTGAACCTCAGCAAGCTTCTGGTTCGCCTGCCTGATGGAGTTGCTCCTGATGAAGTTCTGGGTCAGCAAGGTTGCTCCTCCTCCCAAGAGAAGCGCTACAATGACCAAGGGGAGACTGTGGCGGAAGAAGATACGGATGATACGTTTGTTCATAAGCCCTGTTCCTTCTTCAACTGTTGGGGACTGGTGCCCCAGTACTTGCGGAATGTCCTGCAGAAGTTCTGGGTATCCTGATACCCTAGGGCTTCCGCTATTTCCTTGTTCTTATAGCCCACTTTGCTGGTGAGCATCTGTTTTGCTACTTCCATCTTATGGGTCAAGAGATACTCCTGGAAATTCTGGGTAGTCTCTTCCTTGAACAGCCTGCTCAGATAACTCGTAGTCACACCAAGCTCCGAGGCAATATTCTGTAGGGTACAGCTGCTGAGTTTCTTCTCAATGATCGCCAGTGTTTTTGTGACCAAGGGGTTGGACGGAACAAATGAGGAGGAGGGAGCCATAGCCGGTGTAGAGCCGTCCAAAACGTGTCGGATTTTCTCAAAGGTCTGTTTAATCTCCTCAAACGAGGATGGTTTTACCAGATACTCCAGGACCCCGTACCCGATAGCTTCTTTCGCATAGCCAAAGTCATCATATGCACTCATGATGCAGAACTGGGGTGGGGAAGGGAACTGCTTCAGTTCCTTGATCAACTGGAGCCCACTCATGAAGGGCATCCGTATATCGGTAAGGAGCACGTCTGGGTGATGGTCCTTGCAGAAGGCAAGGGCGCTTCTTGCATCAGTGAAGGATCCAGAGACTGAGAACCCTATCGATTCCCAAGGGAAGTAGTGGGTAAGCCCTTCCAGGAGTTCTGTTTCATCGTCTACGATTACCAAGGTATACATGCTCTAAGGTAGTACACCATTTGGGGAGAAATGTCAAAAAAAGATACCCAATGTCAAGGTACATGGGCTGTTTATCTGCTACTATGATAGGGAGAATAGGAGTACTGAGAGGAGGAATCGAATGAAAGAGACTCGTATCTGTATTATTGGAGGCGGTGGTCGCCTCTGGGCCATCCAATTCATGAAGGATCTTGCGTACAACACCATGACTCACGGTACCTTGGTTTTGTACGATATCGATAAGGAAGCTGCACACAACAACGTGGCAGTTGCAGAGAAGGTGTTCAAGGTAAACAACAGTGAGGGTCGTTTCCGCGTCATCGCAGAGGATGAAATTGGAAAAGCGCTTACTGGTTGTGATCTGGTAATCATCTCCATAGAACCAGGGAAGACCGAATGCCGCTATGGCGACCTTGTCCTCCCTGAGGAGTATGGGATTCTCCAGTCTGTAGGGGATACCACAGGTCCTGGTGGGATTATGCGCGCTCGCCGAGCCGTTCCCCTGTTCTTTGAGATCGCCGAGCAAGTCAAGCAATACTGTCCTGATGCCTGGGTGATCAACTACACCAATCCAATGACGCTCTGCACTGCAGCACTCTATAAGGCATTCCCCGAGATCAAGGCACTGGGCTGTTGCCATGAGGTATTCCATACCCAGAACTTCCTTGCTGAGAAGGTGGCTGAGTGGTTTGATGTACCAGTTCCCGATAGAAGGGAGATCAAGATTGATCTTACCGGGGTGAATCATTTCACCTTTGTGACCAAGGCTTTTTGGAAGGCCCATGACCTGATGCCCCGTCTCATTGAGCTTGTTCAGGATAGTGCTACCTTCAGTGATGGAACTGCTGTTGCCAAGAAGCGATTGGAGGAAGAGAAGTGGTTTGACTGCGACCAGAAGATTGCACTCAGTTTCTTGCGTGACTTTGGTTCCCTTGGGGCCGCTGGGGATCGCCACCTTGCCGAGTTCGTTCCTTGGTTCCTTACCAGTGATGAGAACCTGCATACCTATGGGGTGATCAGGACTCCTTATTCCTGGAGAGAGCGCACAGCGAAAGAGAAGCGGGAGCGCGTATTCAAGGATGAGGACCTGAAGGCAGAGCTTACTGATGAGGAAGGTGTGGATATCATGCGTTGCCTGATGGGTGATAAGACCATGGTCACCAATATCAATCGTCCCAATGAAGGGCAGATCAGTTATCTTCCCAAGGGCAGGATTGTTGAGAGCAATGGGGTATTGGGTGAAGATTCCATCCGCCCGATTGTCGCCAGTGATCCCCCGCTTGCTATCCAGAATCTGGTCAGGCAGGTCAGTGATGTACAGGAGATGACCCTAGAGGCAATCTGGAACAAGGATGATGAGTTGCTCTTCTCTGCGTTCCTCAGTGATCCACTGATGAATCTGAGCAGGGATAAGGCTAGGGAGTTGTTTGAGAAGATGCTTGAAGCATCTGATCTCAAATACTAAGCATAGAACCAAGGAGGTGAGGAATGATCAGCAGAGAGATATATGAAGAGGCAGTGAAGCGGACGCTTATGTTCTTTGAGAAGGCTGGGATCGTCCTCACCGATGAAGAGAAAGGGAATGTTGAGGTCGCAGATTTCGGCCTCAACGACCTGGAGCATACCGGTCTTGAGTTGGTTACCTACCTCAATACAGATCGTGTATGTGCAAAGGAGCTGGTGCTATTTCCCCACCAGAGGTGTCCAGAGCATCGCCATCCGGCATTTGGGTCGTACATCGGCAAGGAAGAGACCTTCCGCTGCCGATGGGGAGAGGTCTATCTCTATGTAGACGGGAAGCCCACCGAGAACATAAAAGCCATAGAGAAAGCAGGGGTCTATACTGTCTTCCATGAGATCGTACTACGCCCAGGCGAGCAATATACCCTGAACCCCAATACCAAGCATTGGTTCGAGGCAGGATGTGAAGGTGCAGTGGTTTCTGAGTTTTCCACCCCCAGTTATGATGAGAAGGATATCTTCACCGACCCAAGAATCGAAAGAACTCCTCAAGTCGAGTAAAACCAAGATTGACGTAACCGATACTTCTTTACATAATCATATATAGAAGTATTAGGATGTATGAGATGCTTGACAGGTATATGATACTTATATATCATACTAAATCTATAGAATTAATAGTTGATTAGTAAAAGGGGGCTCTTATGGGACTGGTTCTTTGGTTGGCAATATTCGTGGTACTGCTTGCAGCATTGGTAACACTGAAGAGGGTGTGGCATCTTTCATTCTCTGTTAGGGTATCAGTGTCCTTGTTGCTTGGAGCGCTCTTTGGGCTTTCCCTGTTTTTCTTTGGTGAGGAGTCGGTCTCCTCCCAGGTTCGCCGATGGGTCGCTCTTGTCGGTAATGGGTATGTTGATCTGCTTCGTATGCTCATCATTCCCTTGGTCCCGACGAGTATCATCGCTGGGTTGCTGAGACTTGGCAATACCCATGAACTCAGAAGAATGGGAGTGAGAACCATCTCCCTCTTCTTATTTACAGCGACACTTGCCGGCATCATCGGACTTTTGGTGGGTAGTCTGTTTGCAGTTGGCCAAGGGATGGTGGTAGGAGAACTCGCAGAGCGTACTCCCAATACCTTGGGAAATATCTTTGCTCAGTTCAGGGCTTTCATTCCATCCAATCCCGTGCGCTCTGCTGCTGAAATGCAGATGATTCCTCTGGTTGTGTTCTCCGTCTTCCTTGGTGTTGCCGCAATTACCGTAAAGACAAAGAAGAGCGATGCGATCAAGCCGTTTGAGCAATTGTTGGAGAGTTTTCTCCAGGTCGTGATCGAGCTGACGAAGATTGTACTTCGCTTGACCCCGTATGGCGTTCTTGCACTCACCTCTTACTGGCTTTCGAATACAGGACTGGCAGCGGTGGCTCAGCTTGGGTTGTTTGTACTGGCAGTAGTAATTGCCTGCTTGCTGCAAATTGGGCTGGTATATGGCGGTTTGCTTGCGTTCTCGGCCAAGATCAACCCCATTAGGTTTTTCAAGGCAGCAAGTCCAGCAATGTTGCTTGCTTTCTCCAGCCGTTCGAGTTTGGGTTCCTTGACGATGACGATCAACACCATGACCGATAGGCTGAAAGTGAATTCCAGGGTCGCAAACTTCGTGGGACCGCTTGGGGCTGTGATGAACATGGATGCCTGTGGAGGTATTTTTCCTGCTATGGTAGCGGTGTTTGCTGCCAATGCCTTTGGTATTGAACTTGCACTCTCCCAGTATGTCTTAATTGTAGTGGTTTCCATATTTGCAAGCTTGGGCAGTGCCGCTGTTCCGATGGGAGCAACAGCTTTTACCATTATCACCCTCACCACGGTCGGACTTCCTGTTGAGGCGGTTGGCCTGGTAGCTGGTGTCGATTTCCTGGTGGATATGTTCAGGACCATGACCAATGTTACCGGAGACCTGACGACCTCTGTCGTTGTTGCAAACGCCCTTGGTGAATTCGATCGCGATGCGTTCAATACCCAGGATCTTAGCAAGGTTGCAACAGCAACGGCTACATAACCCGGGATAAGAATATCGGAATAGTCGGAATTTGTTTTGTTTTTCACATTGTGTGAGTATTATTGCTCCTGTATACTAACTGCAAAATAGTTGAATAGTACGTAATAGTACATGGCTATGTATGTTGTATGCAGGAGCGTAATGGTGCAGGTTGGTGTGTTGGTTGTTGGTGTTTCTGGGGAAGAAACTACAACAATTGAGAAGAGTCTTAACACAGCTGAAATTTGGTTTGTCTCTACTGAGGCAGAAGCTGTTGCATGTGTCCAAGCTCACCCCTCAATTCGAATTGCTCTTCTTGATTTCTCTTCCAGTGTTTCTCTATTGCAAACACTTTCTCATTATCCAATACATAGTATCGTTCTCACCAGCGACAATACGATGGAAGAACGTAAAGCCCTTGCCTTGGGTGCTTCGGACTGTCTACAGAGGCCATACTCTCCTGAGCTGCTGAACATCCGCGTGGGGCTACTTGCCAAGTGCCTCATGGGTGAAGAGGAAAACGTCTTGTTTGACAGTTTGCTCTGGCAGGCTCCTGTAGGTATAGCCGTATACAGTAGGACTAATGCAACTCACGTGGAAATGGTCAAGGCCAATGCAATTCTTTTGGATATCATGGGACGTACCAAAGAAGAGCTCATGACCATCGACTGGAAACTACTTACCCATCCTGAGGATTTGGAGAAGGAGCTGGTCAAGTATGCACAATTTTCCAACCATGAGATCTCCGGATATGAGATTGAGAAACGGTTCATCAAACCTGATGGGTCTCTGGTTTGGGTGAACATGACTGTATCGAGGTTATACGTTAACCAACCTGAAGCTGAAGACTATCTTGGGATTATCAAGGATATTACTGAACAGAAAGAGCTCGAGGCTTCACTGCGGGAGAGAGAGCGGATCATCCATTCCTACTTCTCCCAATTACCGGGAATGGCTTATCGGTGTGCATTTGACGAGCACTGGACCATGCAGTTTGTCTCTTCAGGGTGTAAGGAGCTAACTGGCTACTTACCTGAAGAACTGGTAGGAAACAAGGTTATTTCCTTCAATGAAATGATTGCTCCTATCCATCGTGATAACGTAAGAGAGGAATGGGAATCGATTATTAATGGAGAGACTCCCTTTATCCAAGAGTATGAGATTATTACCAAGGATGGGGATAAGAGATGGGTATTTGACACCGGGCGAGGGATTCAGGATGATCAGGGGGCGTTTGTCGCAATTGAGGGTATGCTTTTTGATATCTCTGAGAGAAAAAGACAAGAACTCATCCTCAACTATTACCATAACCATGATGAGTGGACTGATCTTCCCAACAGAAGGTTCTTGGTCTCTTTTTTGGAGGAAGAACAGAAGAAGCGAGGAAATGCATTACTTGCAGTCAACTTGACTGCGGTTCATGCATTGAGTGTAGCCCATGGGTTTCTCTATAGCAGGAATCTGGTGAAGCAAGTAGCAATGAAACTCCAGGCACTCAGTGATTCAGAGCATGTGTTGTTCAGTTCCTATGAGTATCAGATGATATTCTTCATCAAAGCCCCTGTTGATTTTGCTGCGTTGCTTTCTTTTGGCATGATGGTCTCCAAGAAGGTTGCTTCCTTGCTCCGAGAGGAACGGGTAGGTTGGGGTATTGGGTTGATAGAGCTTTCTGAGGCTCCTGTAGAGGAGATCCTGACCAACCTCCTGGTTGCCTCCGAACAAGCGTTGTCTGATTTTGATACGGGTCATGAGGTTTGTGTTTTTGATGAGGCGATGCAGCAGGCAATGAGAAGGCGTACAACCATCGAGAGAGAACTCGCTGAGCTGATCAAGAATCCAGTCTCTTCCTCCCTCTCCCTTCAGTTCCAGCCGATTTGGGATGTGAAGACTCAGACAATTTCTGGCTTTGAGGCTCTCTCCAGGATGAAGAGTCCCAGTTTGGGTAGCGTCTCTCCTACTGAGTTCATTGAGATTGCAGAGAAGGCCAAGCTTATTGTCCCCCTTGGCAAGATCATTATAGACAAGGCATTGAGATTCCTGTCTCTGATAGAGAAAGAGGGTTTTCCAGGTGTTGGGGTTTCAATCAATATTTCTGCGATTCAGTTGATGAATAAGGACTTTTTGCCTTCCCTGATGAAGGCTGTTGAACACCATAGAGTAGATACTGAGAATATTACTTTGGAAGTGACTGAGTCAGTGTTTATTTCCAAGTTCCAGGAAGTGAATGACTTATTCTTGCTCCTACAGCAGCTGGGGATGTCAATCGCAATCGATGATTTTGGCACTGGCTATTCAACGTTGTCCCGAGAGCGGGAGCTGAATGTGAATTGCCTGAAGATAGATAAAGCGTTTATAGACAAGCTTGAGGTACTGCAAGAGAAGGAAGCAATTACTGCAGAAATCATTTCATTGGCCCATAAGCTGGGGCATACAGTTATTGCCGAGGGTGTTGAGCATGAGAATCAGTATAACTACTTGAAGAAGTATCAATGCGATAAAATCCAGGGGTTCCTTTTCAGTAAACCCCTGGACATTCCTGATGCGTTGGCATTACTCAAGCAAACGAATCGTACTTAGTAGTCTTCACGTACGCCAAACTCAGCGTCCTCTACCCAACGATGAGGGCGGGTAATAAGCTTAAGCATCTCCTTGAGTACTTCATAGTGACGTTTCTCTTCTGAGAGGATAAGCGAGAGAGCTTTCTTGGCTTCTTCATCTGTTACCTGTGGAAGTTGTTCCTTATAGAACTCTATGCTCTTTTTCTCTACAGCCAGAGCTTCTTCATAGGCAGGAATCTGATCAGTTGCAGAGGGAAATGAATCTGGGTCGAATGCCTTGAAGACTTTCTTTGCTGCTTCTATTACCGTGGTATTAACTGCTACTGGTGCACTCTTCTTCTGTAGGGCACGGAAATAACTTTCATGTTTTTTTTCGTCATCAGCGAGCATCTTGAAGATGTTTGCAAAACCTTCGTCTGGTGCCTTTTTTGCAAGGTCAGTATAGAACTGAATACCTTCCTGTTCCAGTTTAATTGCTACTTCAAATAGGTCCATGGATGTCCTCCTAATGTCCATAGTATAGGTAGGATATGGTGAGAAGGCAAGGGAAAGGATCTAATAGGTAAGCATTTCAATCTCTGTTTCCAAGAGTGGAGAGAAGTTATACACATATTTGTTATGATAGCTTAGATATTTCTCTGTTCCTTCAGGAATCATGCTTAGGTGCTTTGAGTCATCAATGCCGAGGCGGTCATAATCGTTGTCATCAAGTTGACCTGAGAGTTGTATGGATCCACTGGAGGGATCGAATGAAATCATTCCTAAGTCGAAGAGTTTGTCGTAAAGCGGTGAGAGTATGAGGGCATTCTTGGGGTCAATTCGCTCATGGTCATCTGCAACTCTCCATGGTTTGATATGACTTGCTACCAAGATCTTTGGTTTTTCTACGCCTAGTACAGCACAGCTGTTATTCCAGAGTTCAAGTGCTTGTTTGCGATAGGTATGCTGCACTGTTCTCTGGATGGTTGTTCCGATACGTGTGGTAGGAATAACTCCCTGATCAATGCCATAAGGATGTTCCTGATCTAATGATTCTTCCTTATCTCGGTGATTGAAAGCTGAGGCGTATTCATACAGGCTAAACTTTGTTTTACAAGGTTTGCCCGGAGCAAAATATTGACTTGCGATGGGAATAGCACGACCATAGTAGGTGTAGGGTGTTTTTACCCGATCTCTGACAAATACGAATATTTCGTATTCTCCGGTATTCATCCGATTCTCGACAAACCGTTGCTTAAGCTGGCCTTCCCAGTAGAGAACATCGTTGTCGATATGGTCAACATACGGGGTGGCATAGCTCTCTTTCTTCAAGTTGATCAACAACACAATAGCGTTTTCACCAGTTCTTGAAAGCACGCCCTTACGCATTGTTGCTACAATGTTCATTTCCATCAGATCAGCAATGTCTTGGAGCACATAATGACTTCCGATTGCCAGGTGGGTTATCAATTTCTGGGAAATTCGGTTTGAGAGCTGCACTGCCATGAGCCCAGGATACGCCTGTGTTTGGTGTACGTCAATGTTTGTTTTCCAAAGCACTCCCATTCCATGCTACTATTCCCAGAAGGACAAACCAATGAAAACACTACAGGAACGCATACACCATATTCAGAACCTACTTCACTTGGATGATGCTCAGATGGCTGAGAAACTTGGATTGGAAGAAGAGTCATACCAGAGAGGGATTGAAGCTCCTACCTCTGAATTTCTGGAACAGCTTTGTACTACCTTTGGGGTTTTCCGTTCTTATCTTGAAGAAGGGAAGGGTAGCATTTTCAGTGAACGATCACTCCCCATTGCCGATATCCTTGCCTTTCGGGATGCACGTAACTGGAAGCAGTTTCACTCTCCCAAGGACTTGGCGATATCTCTTAGCCTAGAATCCTCTGAATTACTGGAATGCTTCCAGTGGTCTGGTGAGGATGTGCATGCTAAGAAGAAACAGAAGCAGATGGAAGAGGAGCTTGCAGATATTCTCATTTACTCCGTGCTGTTTGCCGATTCCATTGGGGTTGATATCCCTACAATTATCGAGAGGAAGCTGCGTAAGAATGCAGAGAAGTATGATGTAAAGAAAGCGTATGGATCAGCAAAGAAGTATACTGAGCTCTAGTAATTCCTAACGCGACAATTCTTGGAGTGTGGTACACTAGATTGATACCACGGAGGGTGTGATGCTCGTATACGAAGGGGATAAGCAGCAATTCTTATCTGACGTCCAGGATAATTCAATAGACCAGAAGATTGAAATGAATATGTGGAACAGGCTTCATAAAAGAGTCAGCTCAAGTGAAGAACAGTCCTGGCGTAACTCATTGAATTACATGCAGAATGTATTACTCGACTCTGAGATCCCTGACACCTCCGGTGTTGCTATTGAATTTGGTATACCCAATACCAATAAACGAGTCGATTTCATCCTTACCGGTTTGGACAAAGAAAATCAGCACAATGCGGTAATCGTTGAGCTGAAACAGTGGAGCAAGGTTGAACCTGTCCCCTATGTTGACCAACTTCTGGAGGCGGAGATCATCGATGTACAGACACGCTTCTCCCATGGACAACAGGTTGTACACCATCCCTCCTACCAAGCATGGTCCTACCGCTCCCTTATCTCCAATTTCAACGCAAATGTCCATGCGATTCCAATCCATTTGGAGAGCTGTGCGTATTTGCACAACTATGTACCACCCGAAGATGACCCACTGAAGCAACACTACTTCCAAAGCCTTCTTGATGAATCACCAGTCTTTTACCGTAGTGATGTAATGAAGCTTAGGGCGTTTATCAAGAAGTACATCCATACAGGGGATGCAAAGCAAACCTTGTACTACATCGATAACGGTGAAATCAGGCCCTCCAAGAGCCTGCAAGACGCTCTCTCTGCAATGCTGAGAGGGAAAGAGGAGTTCATACTCATAGACGAACAAAAGATAGTCTATGAGCAGATGCTCTCCTTTGCTCGCAGAAGTAAAGAGGACGGGAAGAAACGGGTTTTCATTGTACAAGGGGGACCTGGAACGGGGAAGACAGTAGTTGCCATCAACCTTCTTGTGCAGTTGATCAATGATGACCAGGTGTGTGCATACGTGACAAAGAACAGTGCTCCCCGTAAGGTGTTTGAGGCAAAACTCCGCTCTGGCGCATTCAAGAGAAATAATATCAGCAGCTTGTTCAAAGGTTCTACGGCATTTGTTGATGCAGATACCAATGACTTCGGCACCCTCATTGTTGATGAAGCCCACCGACTCAACAAACGCTCCCAGCAGGGACCAAAGGTTACCGGTGAAGATCAGATCAAGGAGATCATCAACGCAAGCAGGTGCAGCGTGTTCTTTATTGATGAAGACCAGCGTGTTACTGCACAAGATTATGGTGACCGGGCTCAAATTCTCTATTGGGCCAAAGCTTTCAATGCAGAGGTGCAGGAGGGGAGGCTTCTCTCCCAGTTCCGTTGCAATGGTTCTGATGGATATCTTTCATGGCTTGATGGAGTACTGGGAATCCAGGAAGAGACAGCCAATCCCACCTTGGAAGGTATCGACTATGACTTCCGGGTAGTGGAAAATCCCCATGAACTGCGTAGGCTTATTGAAGAGAGAAATAGGGAAGATGATAAAGCCAGGATTGTAGCAGGGTACTGTTGGGATTGGGTGAGTAAGAACAATCCAGATTCCGTTCCAGATATTACCATTGATGACTTTTCCATGTACTGGAACCTCAGCAGTGATGGCACCTATGCAATTTCCAAAGGGTCAATCAACCAAGTAGGCTGCATTCATACCACCCAGGGACTTGAATTCAGCTATGTCGGGGTGATCATAGGGGATGACCTCCGATTTGAAAAGGGGAATGTCATCTCTGATTACACCAAGCGAGCAAGAACCGACCAATCACTGAAAGGATTGAAAGGACCTATCAAGAAGGGTGATCAGGAGGCAATGAAAACAGCCGACATCATCATACGCAATACCTACCGCACACTCATGAGCCGGGGGATGAAAGGCTGTTATGTCTATTGTACAAATAAAGAGCTTGCTCACTTCCTGAAGACCAGAATAGCTGGGTATGGAGAAGAAGACGAGAGTCCCTTGTTGGTGGCCGAGGAGATAGAGTAAAAGAAATTACTACCAGAGAAAGATATCCCAAGTATCGGAAGTTCTCATACACCTGCTATCGATAGATAGAAAATCTTTCTAATTCCAGATATGTTTACTGCTACAGGAAATTTGTTCTAACCTGACTCCGCTTTAATACAATCATTGGTAGAATTGTAAGTGACAGCTGATGAAGGTGTCGAATGCAATGATACTTGTGGTGTTTAACAGCTTCTCCGGCTTGGTTGGATTGTTGTTGCTGGAGAATTTCTTCATCCTGTGCTGTACGTATGCACGAGCCTCCCAGCGGAAAGCTTAGGATTTCTGACGAATGGTCTTCATCCTGCTCCATTTGGAAGTAATCGCTTTCGCAAGCAGGTCGTTACCTTGTTTTTACCGGTTCTCGGCGGCCCAGATAGGCAAGCGATCCGTTGTTGAGACGTACGGTCACAGCGTTCATGACCACAATCTAGGGAATATGAATAAGTCAGTGTTGTTTCGAGGTAATGAGCAAAGGAATATGAACTATGCGCTAAGAAACGCGAATTTTTATACTCTTAGCTATAAATAATGTGTTATCCTATAGCTTAGGAAGGATTGATGAATCACGCGAAACATACATTGCAAATTTTAATAGTTGGGCTAGTAGTTTTATTTTCAAACTGTTCGCAAGAAATGGATTTTTTTGCTGATACCCCATATACCTTCAGTTATGAATTATTGCTTATCAACAACCAGAACTACGTAAAGATTTCTCCTTATGCATATCCCAACAATCAAGGATATAAGTGCTTTTACACACTAGACGGTTCAAACCCCATTGAAAACGGCATTGAGTATACGGAGCCAATACAAATTGAATCAACCACTACAATAAAGACAGTTTTAAAGAAAAATCAAAAAGTATTCTCACTCATTGATACCCATGTTTGTGAACTAACAAAGTCCACAAAGCCTAGACTTGATTTGCCAAATGAGTATTTTACTAACAACAGAGAATATGACTCGATAATTCAAATCAACAATTCAACATGGTCAATTCCGCCAGGAACAAACATAGAGCTAAATATTTTCAATGAGACTGAAGTACATTATACGCTTGATGGAACAACCCCAACCCTAGAAAGTCCAAAGTATAATGGACAAATACTGATTGAGAATCCATGTACCTTGAAAGCGAGAAGTTATCCATCTTCTTTAGCCCATTTTGGTCCATCTGATATATTATCGGTTGATTTTGTAGCGCGTCTAAAAAAACCAGTGTTCTCGGTTGAGTCAACACAGTACATGTATGACGAAACAAGACCTGAAATCCATATATCCAGTCCTGACAATGCTTACATTTCTTATATTTTAAATTCTAATAATGATGTTTTAACTACACCTTCCAGATTTAATTACACTGGCGCAATCAACCTAGATCAATTAATTAGGAATTACTACTCTTATCCTGATTGGTCCTATTTAACTAAAACTTTTAAAATAACTGCTGTTGCTACTGGAAAAGATGGATATCGAGACTCGTTACAAGCTACAAATAATTATCCTATCGTAGGAGAGGCCGGAGGTTTTCTTGTATATGATAAAGGAGAATATTCAGAAGGATGGCGATATTTAGAAGTCACCCCAAACCAAGTACGAGCATCAGATGGTGGTAGCTACTGTGAAACCTACGAAGAAGAAATTTCTAGCGGTTTTTCTAAGGCGTATAAATATGTATTTGGATATAATAAGTCAGAAATGCCTTTACCAGAATGGAATAACACTGATGCAAGAATTAATACGGAGAATCTAGTTAATTGGTATGGAGAGGAAGCTTTTATCTCACCTGATTCTTGGAATATGGAAACAACACCAAATTATGCGTTGAGATTATGTTCTGAACTCTCATATAATGGATATGATGATTGGTACCTACCAACTTATTCAGAAGGTAAATATATACAGGATTCATTTGAAAATGGATTAATGGATACTTCTGTATATTGGTTCTGGGCATATGGCACAAGTGATTCAGTATATGTATATAGATATCATCGAGGCTGGTCTAGTGAATCTCAGTCATTGGGAGATGAGAATTGTGTTTTAGCTGTTAGGCGTTTCTAGAATTTAGGATATCTAATTATTGATTTGATCTATATATCGGCTCATATTCCACAGTAATAGCGTCCTCAAACTTCATGCCCCTGCTTTCCAGTTGCGCCCTGATCTTTTCTCCAATCGACATGGTATCGGGGAATGTCATTTGTCCCTCTGTCTCTGCATCAGCAATCCTTGAGAGAGAGTCCAGAGCATCATCGTGGGCACAGAACGGATAGGCTCTGTATTCCTGATTGATGATGGATGTCTTGATATCTTCCCTCTGGTCTTCCCCGTTCTAGTGCCATACGTTCGCTTCCAGCCTCCCCAATAGCCCTCTCTGAAATTAAAAAATTTTTCTTAAGTGTTACTCCCAATCTGTTGATTGCAAATTGCCACAACTACTACTATACTATTGCTAAAGGTCCAAAATAGGTTATAATTAATACTATGATAGCACTTATAAGTCCATCAATAGCCCAGAAGAAGATAGCACAGAACTTGAAAGAGCGCAGATTGCAAATGAACTTGACCCAAGAAGGGTTATCAGCTCGCTCGGGAGTACCGCTGGCAACCCTACGCAAGTTTGAACAACAGGGTCTTATATCCTTGGAATCGCTCTTGAAGCTTATGATGGTACTGGGTATGTTGGAATCTATGGTTGCAGCCACTAAGGTTTCACAAACCTCATTCTCCTCAATAGATGAAGTCATTGCATTGGAGACTTTGCCAAAGCGGAAGCGGGGAAGGAAAGCATGAAACCTTACACAGCGGTGAAGACCATCATTGTGAAGATCAATTTTGGTAATGGAACCAATCCTGTTGGTCGTCTGGCATTGCGAGATCGTCGTATCTACTTCTCTTATGAACTGTCTTTCCTCGAACAAGGCCTTGATATCTCTCCATTCTCTCTTCCCTTGCAAGTAGGTGTGAAGACTTTCGACCATAGTTTGTTTGAAGGATTGCCTGGTGTATTCAATGACAGTCTTCCTGACGGTTGGGGTAGGCTTCTCCTAGATCGTTTTGTTCGCTCTCAAGGTATCTTACCATCAGAGCTTTCTCCCTTGGATCGATTGGCAATGATTGGATCACAAGGTCTTGGTGCATTGGTATATGAACCTGAGTATGATGTTCCTTTTGATGGTGGGCCAGTTGACTTGAACCTTGTTGCATCACAGGCACAAGAAGTACTTGAGGGATCCTCCTCAGAGGTTGTAAGCCGTCTTCTTGCGTTGAATGGATCCTCCTCTGGCGCACGACCAAAGGCATTAATTGGTGTTTCTGAGAACAAAGAGCGAATTCTTCATGGAAAAGAATCATTTACCGCGGGGTATGAGCCTTGGTTGGTGAAATTTCCAAACACACAAGATGGTATCGATGCTGGTGCTATTGAGTATGTGTATGCCTTGATGGCAAAGCAGTCGGGCATACTAATGCCCGAAGTTCACTTGTTCTCAGCCCATGAAGGGCCGGGGTATTTTGCTGCCAAGCGGTTTGATCGAAATGGGGCTAAGCGCTTGCATATGCATACTGTTAGTGGGTTGTTACATGCTGATTTTCGCTTTCCCTCACTTGATTACCAAGACTTGCTGAATCTTACATCCATGTTGACCAGTGATATCCGGGAGGTAGAGAAAATGTATCGTCTTGCAGTATTCAACGTCCTAGCGCATAATCGTGATGACCACGCGAAAAACTTTAGCTTCCTCATGGATGCACACGGGAAGTGGACACTTTCTCCGGCCTATGACCTTACCTTCTCCTCCGGCCCAGGAGGGGAGCAAAGTACCATGGTCATGGGGGAAGGCAGGTCTCCTGATGTAGAGCATCTTCTCAGGTTGGGTCTTAATACCAAGCTTTCGAAGCAGCAGATTTCTTCAATCATTGACCAGACTCGTTCAGCGCTATCAGGGTGGAATACGCTTGCAAGGCAATATGGCGTAAGCAATGAGAATATATCCTTGATTTCCCAGAATATCTGTCAGTAAATCCTAGTGGCAGAGATCTTTCAATCCTTCCCAGATCATGACCATCGCCATCGTATCCAATTCGCAGTACTTCAGAAGAGCCTTCTGTATTTCGCTACGTTCGTAGTCTGACATCTCCTCAAACTGCATCCTTGCATATGCGGTGAGAGCGGCACCCCCTTCCCTGAGTTCATCATCACTGCTCAAAATTTCAAGATCCTTCTCAGATACATCCTGGAACATCCTTGGTAGCAGCTTGTAGGGGTCAGTTACCTTTCCATCCTTAATCTTGACCCATTGCCAGTCTTCGAAGTTTGTACTCTTAATCCCTCCCTCCATCCCATAGATTGGCTTTGAGTATTTCTCTTGCAATAAGGTCGAGCTATTCAGAATTGCTGGGAGTACCTGTTTGATAGAATTGGACCCATTGGTAGCTGGATCATAATAGTAACGTTTCACAACTTCCCATAGGTCAACCATATCTCTTTCTCCGCTCCACTGCTCCGAGGATTTGCCTGTTGCATGGGTGATGGTCTTGATGAAGCTCAGGAGTTGCTCTTTGTCAGGAATGGGTCCTGTATCAGAGGTGACTTGCTGATAGATCAAATTGAGGAATGTATTTTCATGGTTGGAGTAGCGAAAAATGCTTCCCTGGTCATGGTCCAACTGTTCTTTCAGTGCCCGTATAAACTCGTAATTGGGAAATACCCCGCGTTCTGTGTTCAGATACTCTCCAGCATGTTCGACAGTACCGTTCTCACGAACGATATGATGGGAAAACTGAAATGCAACTCCTTCATAGGGGTGGAGACCTGCATTGAATGGGATAGCAACCATGGTAGTCTCGAAGTCGATGAAGTGAAGGGGGAAAACCCAACTCTTCATTTCCTTCATTAGGTTCTCTCTATCAAGCCAAGGAGAATGGTCTCTTATTTTGTACTTTTGAATCTGCAGCCATTGTCGTTCACTCGCCGATATCCCTGGTTTTGTATCGGGTTTTGGATGAATATCACCCTCACTGATGTCATCCATCTTGATGATACCGTCTTCAATCAGATCGTCCTTTCTCCTGAAGTTCCAGACATCCAAGACAGTTTGGCATGCAAGATCTTCATCGCTCCATCCAAGAACCTCTTTCCAACACTCTTCCTTTCCGCTCTTGAGATTCGATTCTTCATTGTCATCGTTAGTGTGGAACTCACATGCAGCGCATTTCGAGGCAATGGGGGTATGTATCTTTGTATCGGTACTATAGGAATCTGCCAAGAACTCGACATATTGGGAGAACTGAAGAGAGTTGTTATTGACTTCATGCTGACTCTGATAGATTCTCTCGCATTCAGCGTCCACAGGTACGGTGCAGAGAATCGGGGGTGTTAGGTCATCCTGGGTAAGGGTATCTGCTATGGTGACACCCTTTCGTCCTGTTTCATCTTTGATGAGCCGGAACTTCTGGTTCAATCCATCGGTTGGGCAAACAGCAGATTTGTCAGCCATCATAAGATGTGCTGATATCTCATAGTGAGGGAAAGCTAGGGAAAGCACATACTTCTGAAATGCCACATCATAGAGATACGGCTCCCATGTTGCACTGATTGTTCCATCTCGGTTGGTAAAAGGGTGTGGTCCCCCAGGATTGAATGATTTAGCCTTCACCTCATAGAGCCTGATTTGCTTGCCCTCTTTGACCAAGATATCAGCGCGTATAAACAGGTTCCCCGTTGCAATGGCTGCTTCATAGAGTATGACACTGTCAGTCTGTAGCAGATCATTGGTTTCCTTGAGCGCTTGCCCATAATCAAGACTCTTGATCTCATGACCACCTGGGAAATAGCATTTTGCAAGCTCCCCAACCTGAAATCCCCCATCTGCCAGGGCAAGTAGAAAACTGTCATCAAGATTCTGGTTCGCATAGCACTCTTTCCCTGTATAGAAGAGCTTTGTTGGGCATTCAATTGCCAGCTTGAATCGGGATTTAGTCAGATACCTTTCTCTTGCCATTCTCTTCCTCTCCAAATGATTGTCACTGCATAGTATACAGCATTTGAGTCACCGGTAATAAAATCATATGTAATGGTTTAAACGGGCATTTCCCCAGACCCAAAATATTGACAAGACGGTGGTTCTAGCTCACGCTCTTGCTGAATACACCGGATAAAGGAGAACTATTCCTCATAGCTAATATCAACAACAAGAAAAATAATATACCTCGAAGGCATATACTCAGTGGGTCGCAGGCGCGCCAAGTTCTGAACGAACTGGCAGAGAAAGATGCAACTATTGCCAAGGAAATTGAGAGACTTTCAGCCATGGTCTTCAATGACGTGTCGGTGGAGCAGGTTGCCTCTTCGGTATTCCTGGCACTCGATGGAATCGACATTGAAGAGTGTTGGAATGCATCGGGTAAGCAGTGGGGAGGCGGCTATCGCGATGAGGTTGATGTTGCTGATGACATGATTATGGAAGCCTTGTTTCCATTCGAGCAGAAAATCGATGTGTTTTACAAAGCAGGAGAATATGCTGCAGAACAGGAGTCCCTGCATGGGGTGCTTTTAGGTATCTATCAGTTGATGGAGGATTCAACTTCCGAATTCTTTGAGAACTATATGGAAGACTATCCCCACTTGCTTAAGCAGGGGTTCATTGATAACTGGAAGAAGAGGCATCCAAATGATGCCGATGGTTTGCAGAAGCTCAATACCTTCATTGAGAAGCATTGCCCTGCTTGGAGTACAGAAGGTACTGAGTTATGAGCGTAGTGTATGGTTTTTCTTGCTAGTGACCATAAATAGAAAAATTCGCCATATAAGACAAATTATCAATTTTATTATTAAAAGTACGCCATAGCGAACAAATATACATAGTTATAAGGAAAAGTACTCTATGGAAGACACACAGCCAGGAGGGATCAGATGGAGAGAACCTACCACTCTCGAATGAGAAAGTCCTCCAGATGCATAATCTGAATCCCGTTTTCATTCCCTCCCGCTAAGTCATCAAACGTTACAACCCACTTGGGGTAGTGATCCTTTATTTCCATAAGGTTGCCAATCTCTCTGTTTGATGTCTCCGGAAGATTTCTGCAGACTTGGATATAGAGCCTCTCTTCTTGCTTTTCGGCGATAAAATCAATTTCCTTGGTACCATTCTTTCCAATGTAAACAGTAAAACCTCGCCGTCTGAGCTCTAGATAGACGATATTCTCCATCATGGAAGCAAGGGATGTAGCGTTATATCCCATCAGACAGTACTTGAGAGAAGAGTCTGCAAGGTAAAATTTTTCTTGGGTTTTCAAAACCATTTTTCCCTGTAAGTCATATCGTTTGCACCGATAAATAATGAAAGCCTTTTCCAACCAGTCCAGATAATCATAGATGCTCTCCACACTCAGTTTCCGTCCTTCATTCTTAAGGAACCTAATAATTGCGTGAGCAGAAAATGTTTTTCCTACATTTTCAATCACGTAGAGGACTGTACGATTGAAAAGGTCTTGGTTTTTAATCTGATGACGACGAGCAATATCATTCATTACAACCGAATTGTAGATCCCCTCCACAATCTGATAGATTGTTTCTTGAGAGAAATCTGATAGTGCGGTAACAGGAAAACCGCCGCCCTTGATGTATGCAACCAGCAATTCTCTCGGGGTGAGTGTGCTCATCGATTTGAAACGGAGATACTCTCGGAAAGACAAGGTATATACAGGGATTTCAATATACCTCCCAGAGAGATAGGAAGAAATTTCCGAAGACATCAACCTGGAATTTGATCCAGTTATATAAATATCTACTGGATATTTCTCAAATATATCGTTGACGGCCTTCTCCCAACCTTCAATCTCTTGAACTTCATCAAGCAAAAGATAATATGTGGTATCTGTACGTATCTGCTGTATCAAATCTTTATACATATGTACTGCGGTGAAACCTTCATCAATTTCCATCTGTGTATACCGTCGATACACAATGGAATCATGAGGAACGTTTTTTTGTATCAATAATTTGCTGAACATTGAAAATATAGTAGATTTTCCAGATCGTCTGATACCTGCCAGAATCTTTACTACAGGTACGTTGATATAAGATTCCAAGGTAGACAAGTACGTTGGCCGGGGTACAATAGTATCTTTCATATACCTATTATACTCGACAATTATCTAAGAATCCATAGTTTTTATCGAATATAGATAAATACTATAATAAAATACAAAGTTTTTACTAAATATGAATAAAAAGTATTATAGTTGAATTAGTGTTACCACACGTATCTCCCAAAGACTGTGAATCCTTGGGAAATACTTATGTCCTTACCGCTTATTCCTCTCCTTGAAATCCTTCTTAATCTTCTTGTTCCAATCTCTAGGAACTGCCGATTCACAACGATAGTGGGAGACTGCCTCACTCATTACCGCGAAGTTCAATTGTATGCCTTCAGTATCGGCAATGAAATCCTGTGCGCGGTCTGGGGGAATGCCTACGTCCTCGGCCGCTGTCTCTGCATCAATGTTTGCCCCAAGGTAGATGAACTCCCATCCAAAGCTCTCCCGCTCTCTCTTGATCATCTCTCGAACCTTCTCCCTGGTATACTCCCTGCTTGCGTTTTCCATTCCATCGGTAATGATCAGGAAGATCACACGTTCTGCCTGGTATGCTGGAGCTGTCGTCCTGTGAACCTGCACAATCTTGGAAATTGTTCTTCCAATTGCGTCGTATAATGCAGTAGAGCCGCCTACAAAGTATTGCTTTTCTGTTATTGCGCTCACTGCCTCGATAGGAATGCGGTCATGGAGTAGCTCATAGTTGTTATCAAACAGCACGGTCGTGATATTGCACGGGCTCTTCAGAGCCTGCTGTTCTCCTAACATGGCATTGAAACCTCCAATCGTGTCACGTTCCAGTCCATGCATCGAACCACTTCGGTCAAGAATACAAACAAATTCAGTCAATCCCTTTTCCATATACATCCTCCAATACTGATCTATACGTATTGATAGCCTGAAAAAGGGAAAGGATGGTCGCGCGGAAAGCGACAATTACTGGGAACCAAGCAGTGGTTGGTCGTAGGAGAAGAGTACTTCGTTGATCTCAAGGATCTTGTAGTGCTTATGTACAATGAAATATTCGATGATAACATCGAAAATACTACTGTGAGAAAGTGCATAGCCCGCTTTTTCCAGAAGATTGTCAGCCTCATCAAGCGTAAGCTCCAATGCTATTGCCAGGGCTATTACCGTACGTTTGCTGGGTACATAGCCACCCCCTGTTCGAATCTTTGAGAAGAGTTTTCGGTCGATATTCGCCTTCTTGTAGACCTCAACTTCTGTTTTTCCTTTACTCTGTATCAGGGTTCTCAGGGAGTCGGAGAAGGGTTCATCGAGATGGGAGAGGGCTTGCTCAATATTAGGTTCATGGAGGACAGATTGGCTCTCTTCTATGTTTCCGAGGCTTATCGCTTCGATGGCAAGCAGCTCACGGACTTCCTTGTGTTTCCTGAGGTAATGCTCGTCGATATAGTGTTCAATAGAGGCATGAAGCTTTGTCCCCGCAAGGAGAGACTCCTTGTCAAACAGCACCAGGAAAACAGTGATCTCATGTTCTGCAAGAAAGTCTTCAATGGTAGACCTTGCAACCTCTATTGCCTCTTGTTTCGGATAGCCAAAGATGCCACTGCTGATCAGGGGAAAGGCAATTGATGAACAGTGGTGTTCTACTGCTAGAAGGAGACTGTTATGGTAGCATTGCTGAAGCAGGGCTCTCTCCCCGCTTTTCCCGTTATGATAGACGGGGCCTGCAGTATGAATGACAAATCGCGCAGGAAGAGCAAATCCTGGGGTGATGACAGCCTCTCCAGTCTTGATTGGTGAGAGCGGGAAACACGCTTCCGTCATCTCGTGTACACCTGCTGCTTTAAAGATTGCTCCACACACTCCACCGCCCATCAGCAGCGCAGTATTGGCAGCATTGACGATGGCATCAGTTTCCATCTTGGTTATATCATTACGTACGAGAAAGAATGGCATGGTGCTACTCCTTGCTATTCAGAGTACCATGAATCTCATGTAGTACTGAGTCTGTTATTTCCATCAATGCAAGTAGCATGTTCTCTTGGTCATTAAAATTTGGGGCATCAAGAAGATCCCATTGGAGTATGGCATCGACCCCAGGTCCTTGTTCAACCAACATACAAGACTTTATAGGCTTGGAGCGGAAATACTCCCGGTATTTCCTTTGAATTGTTCTATTCTTTGCAGACAGCCATGCTTGGAAGCAACCATCTGCATGGACATAAACCAGTGCAAGTTTAAGATTGTGTGCTTGTAGCTGAGGAGTAATCACAGCAACATAACTCATATCAAGATATCCTTGGTACACATCGGTTACCTTTGCTTCTGGGTATTTGGATACTAGTTTCTGTTGGAGGGAGCGGAGGAACGTGATGATTATGAGATAGGCATCATCAATGTGTTGTTGTTTTACCAAGCTCGTGTAACGGTTGACCAAAAGCTGGTCAGTACAATGCTTCTTTGCCACAACAAGCATCTCAAAATCCTCAGCGCTGAGCAGATCTTTCCGGCTGAAAGCACCAAGGTGTGCACCGAAGAACTCAATGGCTGTGAATCCCAATTGCTTGAGGATGGAAGTGATTTCACTCGGAATGTAGTATCGTTCATTGCTCGTGATACTGTGTTCCTTTTGGTTGTCATCAGTGAAGCTGGTGGTATTGTGGTCACGCATGCTTAGGATATCGAACTGTGTACTTGTATAGGTTGCTTGTTTCCCATTCCCTTGGCTTTGATAGAACTCGTTGAGTGAGTGCTTCAAGGGAAAGAGCCCATTCAGCGTAGTAAAGATAAAGATACCTTCATTCTTGAGAGCACCTGCGACACTGGCCATGATTTTCGTGTTTTCTTCGTCTGTTTCCATGAGAGGAAAGCCGCCCTCACAGAGCATGATGGCAATATCGAACTGATTCTTGAAGGGGAGGTTCCTTGCATCGGCTTGAAAGAATGGTATGTCTAGGCCAGCCTCTCGTACTTTCTCCTTAGCCAGTTTCAGCTGTGCTTGCGAGAGATCGATGCCGGTGATGGTGTAGCCACGTTTGGTTAATTCGATTGCATGTCTACCAGTCCCACACCCTACGTCGAGAATATTGAGGTTTTTGTTATACTGGAATTCCTGCTCAAGGAAGTCGCATTCGCCTTTTGTTCCTTGCGTGAAGATTTCACGGTCATACTGATGAGCGTAGTTTTTAAAGAGAGAGATGTACCAAGCTTCAGCCATAGATACCTCCTCAGTCATTTCATTGTATAGTACACCCTCTGTACCAGGAAATCATAACAGATACAGCTCGTTTTCAATGAAAATATCCACCAGATCAGCATCAAACTGGGTCCCCGCATTGATCTTGAGCTCTTCCACTGCAAGTTCTGTGGGAAGGGCAGAGCGGTATGCACGACTGCTGGTCATGGCATCGAATGCATCAGCAAGGCTTACAATCTTGACATCCAGGGGGATATCCTTACCCTCCATATTGTCTGGATAGCCTCGGCCATCGATTCTCTCATGGTGGGAACGGATGATCGGGATATACTGTTTGAACGATGGAATGTGGGTAATAATACGCACCCCGGCCTCAGGGTGCGTCTTGATAAGTGAGTATTCTTCTCCTGTGAGTTTCCCGTTCTTGTTCAGGATCTCCTCAGGGATGCTGATTTTGCCAATGTCATGCAAGAGGGCACCTCCTTCAATAATCTGAAGCGTCTCCTCATTCAGGTTCATGGATTTTGCCAAGGCGACAGCGAGCGTCCTGACCCTGTTGCAATGCCCCTTGGTATAGGGATCCTTCTGTTCGATCGTCTCACTGAAGGCTTCAAGGGTGGAAATGGTTGAACGTTGCAACGTATTCTTTGTTCGTCTCAGCTCAGCCTCAAGCTTCATCCTGATGGCATGATTCTCGTCATCAATCTCTTTCTGTCTCTGTGCCTCATCCGATTTCTCCAATACCCGATGAATACAGGTGTAGAGCTCTTCCTGACGGATTGGCTTGGTGAGATAGTCTACTGCACCCAGCCTGATAGCCTTCATGCCAGTATCGAGGTCGTTGAACGCTGTGAGCATCACAACCGGGATGGTTGGGTATCTTCTTGCAATTCGCTCAAGGATCTCAAACCCAGTGAGTCCCGGCATCTTGATATCCAGCAGCATCATGTCTATTGGGGTAGGTGTGTTGGAAAGCATGTGAAGCAATTCATCACCGTTCTCACAGGTAGTTACCTCATACCCGGCTTTTTTCAGCATAATCCGTAGAATCTTTCGGATAGCAGGATCGTCATCAGTTGTTACAATATGTCTAGTCATCTCGAGCATCTCCGTGGTGCAAGGTTAGCGGGGAATCAAGAAAGGCGTAGTCTTCTTATACTCACCGTACTGGGGGAACATCTTAGGAAACAGCACTTGATCCTCTAGGGTTACAAGTGCAAAATTGCACAGCGTGTAGCCTGCAAGGACCAAAGTAATTGGAGTATACCAGAAGAAGAGGGATGCGGAAACATTGAAAAAGGAAAACCAGAGAAAACCTGGATGACGACAAATTGTATAGGTGCCACCGGTATAAAGGCTTCCACTCTTACTGCTTTTCAAGGGTATTTCCACTAGAACGGAGTAGATCAGCAGGGCAGCATTGGCTGCCATGATAAGCATAAGGAGTACCTTGAAGGTAGGGTGGTGAGGGCTTTCGAATCGTGAGAATAGAAATAGGAAGGGTAAGGCTGTCACAAAAAAGCCAAGGTACAATAGCTTGCTGATACGGTAATAACCCTTCAACAATGCGACATCATACAAGGCTGCAAGCAAATATCCACTGGCTCCAAGCAAAAATAGTTTGAAAAACTCCATAAATTACCACTATACTAATACAAATTGTCTCCAAATGAAAGTAAAATTGAGGAATCCCCATGATCATTGATGTTTCCACCATTATCCCCGCCGTGGCGTTCGTTCTGTACGTGTCCTTTGTTATCTTTGGATTTCTCCAGTACCAGAAAGATCGCTTCTATTGGTCATTCCAACTCTATATGATTTTTGTGGCCATCTGGAGCTTCGGTTCCTTGATGATGCACCTCAACAGTCATATACTCACGCCGATCTTCTGGAACCGTATCATGCTCATCGGCCTCTTGAGTGTCCCCTATGCACTGTGCAACTTCATTGTGGATATCCTGGAGATCAAGAACAAGTCCATCAGGTTATTTCTCAAGCTGAGTTATCTGCTGCTCATTCCCCTCATGTACCTCAACTTCACCGGAAACATTGTAAGTGATGCTGGTTTCACCAGTGACAATATTTTTTACTATGAATTGGCTTCCGGATCGATGAGTGCTTATTCACTAAGCTATGCATACCTCATCCTTACACTGGTAATGCTTCTGGTTGCCAGCAAGAAACGGAGTCTCCATAACTTCCAGAAGAATCTTCTGCTTCCCTTGGTTGGTGTGGTGATCATGCTGGTGGGTATTTTCATGAACGTCTTTCCTGAGCTCGGTCGGTACCCGATTGATATCTTTGCAGCAACCATCAATGCAGTCCTGCTTTTTTACACCATCTATAAGTATAAGTTGATCAACTACTCGCGCCTTGGCTTGTCCATAATATACTCAACCCTGCTTGCCATAGCCGCTTCGGTCATCTATTACGCAATTATCAGCTTCATCAAGCTGTTCAACAGTGAATTCGCTCCAGGGAATATCTTCCAGCTCTCTTTCATTCTTGGTGTTGCCACAGTCCTTATCATCCATCCGCTGAGAAACATCATAGCGTACTGGGTGGATAATGTGCTTATCCCAAAGCGACACCCCTACCAGACCACCATCAGGAACCTCAGTAAACGACTCACCACCATCGTCAATCTGCACCAATTGGGCAAGGAAGTAGTGGAGAATCTGCGCGCTGGGCTGAAAGCTGAGTGGGTCATCTTTATCGCACGCCGTCTTGATGATGAGGGCCGATTCTTCCTCGTTGCAAACAACAACTGCCCAACCGAGAGAGCTGTAGGACAGGATATTCTTTTCTCCTTTCCTGCAAACATTGAACAAAAACTCAGCGTCTGTAGACAGGAGAATTTCTCATCGGTCATCAGTGTGAATCCAGATGAGGAGCGCCTTTCGGTTAGTGCATTCCTACCGGTCAGTGATGTCATGATTCCTCTGGTGTTCCGTCATCAGATTGCAGGCTATATTCTTATTGGGTACGGACAGTCCAATGTCCTGATCAGTGAAATAGAACGTGAAGCCTTGGAAATTCTTGCTTCCCAAAGCAGCCTCTCCCTGGAGAATGCACTCTCCTTCGAAAAACTCAGGATTCAGGGTGATGAACTGACGATGAGCAAGAACAAGCTTGAGGCTATCTTCAATGGGATTGCCTCTCCCGTTTGTTTGATCGATATCGACTATACCATCCAGGAAGTGAACACCGCCGCAGTCAGTTTTGTCGGACAGAAGCGAGAGCGCCTGATCGGAAGCAAGTGTTATCGTGCCTTGTTTGGGCGTAGCCGACCTTGCCCGTTCTGTCAGGGGTTGGAATGCTTGCATACCGGGGTGATGCATGAAACAGAGGCTGAGGAGCGGGAACGAATTTTCTCCTTCCAGTTCCACTCTGTCCGTTCAGCAGATAAATCCAAGAGTGTATTCATTGAGATCCTCAATGACATCACCGAACAGAAACATATGCAGGAGGAGCTGGTCCGTACCGAAAAAATGGCCGGGATCGGTACACTGGCAACCGGAATTGCCCATGAGCTGAACAATCCACTTGCAGGGATTGTGGGAACTGCGGAGATCATGTTGGATGAATTGGAGGAGAGTAATCCACACTATGAGTACGTGAACGATATACTCAGCTACTCCAAGACTGCCAGTGATGTTATCAAGGAGCTCTCCATCTATAGCAGAAGGGAGGAAGTGAAAGAGACCCAGGAGGTGGAATTGATCAGGGTCCTGGAGTTCTCCCTCCGCCTTGCTCAACGCGGTATCGACTCTCAGAATATCGAGATCAAGCGTAACTACCACGCCCTTCCCTTTATTCAGGCAAATGAAGGGGAGTTGCAACAGCTCTTCCTCAATCTTATCGTCAACGCCTTCCAGGCTATGGATGGCAAGGGAACCTTGACGCTCAGTTGCGTTGAACAGGATGATTTTGTGCAGGTGAAGGTTGGTGATACGGGTTGTGGCATTGCTGAGAAGCATATGAGCCAGATCTTTACTCCATTCTTTACCACAAAGGCTCCAGGAAAGGGTACAGGGCTGGGTCTTGCCAACTGTTACAGTATTGTGGACAAGATGCGCGGGAGAATCCGTGTTCGTAGTGAAGTGAGGAAGGGGTCTGAGTTCACCGCCATATTCCCCCTCAATGAGGAGAGCAAGGAAGTCATCAAATTCTCTTTGGTGGAAGATCATCATGGGATGAATGATGTCTTCTTCATCCAGCGGAAGGTACTGGTGGGAGAGAAGGGGTATATCGAGGAGTCAATCCATCGAAAAGTGGATGAGAAGGCGATGCACATTCTTGCATTCAAAGGGCTGCAACCAGTTGGAACGGTCTCCCTGATGACCAGCGAGCATTTCTGGCCACTTCCCATTTCCAAGTATTTTGAGATTGAACCGGTCCTGAAGACCAAGAAGTGTGCTGAAATCATCCGCCTTGCAGTGCTTCCTGAGATGAGGAACACCTCTGCTTCCATCGGTCTGATCATCCTGGTTTTTCTGCTGGCTCGCGCAGTTGGTGTAGAGGAGTTGATCATCGACGTGTTTGCTGACGATACCAAGACCAAGAAGCTGTACAAGAAGTTTGGATTTGTGGAGGTTGGATCCTATAATTCGCCCTCTGAGGTGACGGTACTGGTCTTACAGAGCAAATCCACCTTGGAGAAGGATAGGTCGCAGCTCAGGCACTTCGTTCGTCCCCTCTTCCAACGCCTGAGGACGATGTTCGACCTCGGCCCGTATAACCAGGCGGTACATCAGGAGATGGATAGAATTCTCAGTGCCGACTCTGAGGAAGAATCAGAAGAGCAGATTGGCTGATCAGGTACTAGATCGCTGAATCAGGCTGACGGGGAGTACAATGCGGCTTTGCCTCTCAGTACTCTCCCAGCCAACAATGGTCTGGATTGCCTGTGCGCAGAGCTCTTCAATCGGCTGATGGATGGTAGAGAGTGCAGGGCTCAGGAGCCGGGCAAGATCAACATCATCAAATCCGATGACCTTTACTTCCGTGGGGATACACAATCCACGCTTATGGCAGATCTGGATGACTTGTGCGGCAATGACGTCACTTGATGCGAAGACACCATCGATGGCCGGGTTGTCAGTGAAGAGTGTGTTGATCAGGTCTGCATAATCAAGCTGGTTGAACTGTCGTTTGCTTGCCTGTACCACATGAAAGGAAACTGAAGCCTTCTCACACCTCTGGGTGAACCCTTGTACACGCTCCTCGCTTGATCTTCCTCCATGTATCATGACCAGATGCTTACACCCTTGGGAGAGTAAATGCTCTGCAGCGAGACGACCACCCATCTCGTTGTCGCACAGAACAGCTGGTACTGAAGGGCTGATGGAGCGCTCGAGGGTAACCACCGGAAGATTGACGAGAGAGCTGACAGCATTCCTGCTCTGGGTGCAGAGAATGATCCCGGCAACCTTGTTTGCCTTGAGCATGTCGATGTATTCGGCTTCCTTTTGTGCATTGCGTTGTGCATTGCAGACAAGGAGCTTCAAGCCAAGGATGGAGGCATGGTACTCCAAGGCGTTGATCACCTCGCTGTAGTAAGGATGCAAGAGGGAGGGGACGATAACCCCCAGCAAGGTGGTCTGCTTCTGGGCAAGGGAACGAGCTACCTCACTGGGGTGGTAGTCCAGCTCCTGCATTGCCTGACGCACTTTCTCCTTTGTTTTTGCACTTAAATAACCCCGGTTGTTCATGACCCTGGATACGGTCGTGACAGTAACGCCTGCTTTAAGGGCAACATCCTTGATTGTAGGCATATTACAACCTCATCAGGGTATGATCCCCTTCCTCAATCGTGAAGGAGTAGGATGCGAAGTCAGCGTTCAGGGTAATGGTTCTTCCCCTGTGTTCCCAGGTAATGATCAAGTGCTCTTCATCAGTGGGTTCCACCATCTGGAAGATGCCATCAAAGGCGGGGTGGGAGGAGCGAAGTTCCATCAGCAGACGGAGAGCAACAACCACTGGTCGCTGGGCTGTCTCATCAACCTCTTCCTTGGTGTAGTAATGACGGTTGATGTTTCTCCCCTCCTTGGTCTTTTCAAGCAGTTCCAGGTCATTGCTTCCTGCGAGCATTCCCACATAATAGATCTGAGGAATACCTGGGCTGAAGAACTGGACTGCTCTGGCAAGCAGGTATGCACGGTCATCTTCTCCCAGGGCGGAGTAGTAGGTGCAGTTGATCTGGTAGATATCCAGATTGTTGTACGTTTCACTGTTGTAGATTCTTTTGACATTCGCCCCATGGTCGTAGAGATGCTCCTTGGTTGCCTCAATCTCTTCGTCAGGCAGAAGGCCGTAGACATCCACCACGCCGATTCCATCATGGGTATCGAGTGTGGTGTATTGGTTTCTGGGACAGATGGCAAACCAGTTCTTCAGATACTGGGTCTGGTGGAAGTAGAGAGCGTGGAGCATCAGCATAGGCAAGGCGAAGTCATAGACAGGATAGCTATGGCTGGCAAGCTTAAGCTGAATGGAGTAGTGTTCATGGATTTCAGGCAGCACATCAGAACCATATTTCTCGACTGCACTCCGGCATTTGGCCAGTAACTGCCAGGTTTCCGGCTCTACGAAGAAACAGTCGGTGTCCTTCTTCTTGTATGCATAGGCAAACGCATCCAGGCGAATGATCTTCGCTCCATGCTGGGCAAGTCTGGCAAGATTCGCTTCCATGAAGGATTCTCCCAGATCAGTCTGTACATTCAAGTCAATCTGTTCTTCGCTGAAGGTGCACCAGAGTTTCTTTTTCTCACCACCGGAGAAGGTAACCGTCTCATAGGGGTCCTTTGGCTTTCGCTTGTAGATCTTCTGGATTTGTTCCTCCGTGGGTTCTCCTCCCCAAAAGGTCTCGTAGTCAATGAAGTAGTCCTTGCTCGGAGAGTCAGGGCCTTCGGCGAGATACTCCTTCAGTAATGGGCTCTTGGCAGAGATATGGTTGATCATATAGTCGAAGACCAGGTCGTAGGTTTCTGCAAGGTGGTCGATATCTTTCCAGGAGCCAAAGGTAGGGTCTACCTCTTCATAGGTGTATGGTGCAAAGCCCCTATCCCCTGAGGAGGGAAAGAAAGGGAGGATATGCAGTGAGGTCAATGCCTTGCTGAAATGTTTGGACAGGATGGTATCCAAGTCGGAAAGATTTGATCCCATTGAGTCGGGATAGGTGATAAGCATGACTCCATTCTTCATAGCTTCCTCCATCTGGTTTGAGACTTTACTATGCAATACCGTATGGTATATGTCAAGCGTTTGACATATTTTTGGGAGGCTTATTTTTCAGGTAATATATCCGATCCAAGTGTACAAGGACGTTACTTGAAAGAACTCCTTAAACTATGGCCCTTAGTGAACTATCTGTATTCCCCAAAACGTATTCCATCACTTAGGGGAAAGAAGTGTAAAAAAGTTCTTGACAGAATTCTTATATAGGGTAAGATTGTTGCATGCAATAAAGAATAGTTGCATGCAACAATTATACCGTGCTACATGGTGTGGCACACTCCTAAGGAGGAGACAATGAAGAAACTGTTGATTTTAGCTGTCATTCTCATGCTTGCTTTCCCTGTACTTGCTAACGGGACGCAGGAAGAGTCTATTGACGCGTATCCCTCGCGGAATGTAAGGGTTATCATCCCTTGGTCCGTTGGTGGAATGACTGATGTTCTGACCCGTCCTGTGGCCAGCCACCTTGAGAAGCAGTTTGGGGTACCCTTTGTTGTTGAGAACAAACCCGGTGGTGGCGGTGTTGTAGGATCACTGGAAATTGAAGAATCCGCCAATGATGGCTATGTCATTGGAACCACTTCCATGTCCACTGTCTCTGCAAAGTATGTCTCTCCGGTATACCCAGACATCCATAATGTTGAGTTGATCAGCCAGGTCATCACCATCCCTGCAACGGTTACCGTCAATGCTGACAGCCCGTTCATGACCCTGCAGGACTTGCTGGACTATGCAAAGGCCAACCCTGGAAAGCTTAAGAATTCCAACTCTGGTTCCGGTGCTAGTGCACATATCTATGCTTCTTACTTTGAAGCCATGGCTGGCATCAAAGTGAATCATATCCCGTATCCTGCTTATGCAGAAGCGGTAACAGCACTTCTGGGTGGGCACGTTGATATGACCAATATCCCACTTCCAGACCTCTCTGCACACGTTGATTCTGGTGCATTGAGACTCCTTGCAATTGCATCTGCTGAGCGTCACCCTTCCTATCCTGATGTACCTACCCTCAAGGAACTTGGTATTGATGTAGTAATGGGTAACTACAGTGGTTTTGTTGCTCCCAAGGGCACCGATCCTGAGAAGGTGAGAATTCTTGACGAAGCAATCGGCAAGGCCATGCAGGACGAGACCATTCGTAAGTTCTTGATCGATGCTGGATATCAGCCTGTCTACCTTAACCGTAATGAGTTCAAGACGGTTATTGCAGATGCTGAGAAGCAGCTTGAGTTCTTGGTCAACGAGCTCGGTGTTGAGTTTGTTGATGACTGATCTGTCTTGAAGACGGAGTAATGAGATATATCGTCCTCAAGCATCGATTGGGGACGATATTTAATGCTAATCTACAGATATTTGGAGAAGTAGATGACTAAAAAAAACATGGATATCCTGGCAGGAATCGGGTTCTTCGCATTTGCAGGCCTGCTTTTCATCGCAGCTGGGTTCATGCCAACCCGTGAAGGTGGTATCGCTGCACTCAATACAGGGTTTTATCCAAGAATGCTTTCCATCATCCTTGCTGTCTTGTCAGTATTGATGATCATTGAAGCTATCCGCAAACAGTATGTACAGAAAGACGTTGAAGCATGGTGGACCACTAAGGCTGCTTTCTCCCTCTTCGCTGTTACGCTTATCCTGCTGGTACTGTACCCCTTTATCATGAAATTTCTTGGCTTTGCCACTGCAAGCCTGATCTTCATTACCACACTCACCTGGATGTTGAGTGACAAAGCACACCGCAGACCCTTGGTTATCGGGGGAATCTCCCTTGCGCTGACTGTAATCGTCTATATCATCTTCAAGATGGTACTTGCCATCCCCTTCCCACAAGGGATGTTGATCTAACACAGAGAGGATTTCACCATGGAATTGTTTTCAATGGATTTATATCTTTCAGGATTGCAGCAATTTACCAACCCAGCCATGTTCCTTTCCTCCTTCCTGGGGGTATTGGTAGGAATTGTGTTCGGAGCCTTGCCCGGACTTACTGCAACCATGACCATTGCCGTATTCATCCCCTTTACCTTTGGGATGTCACCCTATATCTCCTTTGCCTTCTTGTTGGGGCTGTATACCGGAGCTGTGTATGGAGGGTCGATCTCGGCCATCCTGATCAACATCCCGGGAACACCTTCAGCTATCGCAACCAGTCTGGACGGATATCCGATGAGCCAGGCCGGGCGTGCAGGAGAGGCCATCGGTATTTCCACGATTAGTTCCACCATTGGGGGATTCCTCAGTGTGTTTGTCCTGATGTTTGCAGCACCGGCCATTGCCAGTGTTGCCCTGAAATTCAGTGCAGAAGAATATGTAGGGATTACCCTTATCGGGCTAAGTATCATTGCAATCATCTCACCTGGTTCCACCATCAAGGGGCTGATCGCCGGAGTTATCGGTCTGATCATCGGAATTGTTGGCTTGGACCCCATCACCGGATATCCCCGGTTCATCATGGGACAGGCAGAGTTGTTGGAAGGAATCGACTCAATCCCGGTTATGATCGGTATGTATGGTCTCTCTGAGATGCTGGTGCAGATCTCCAGCGCCGAATACAAGGTAACCGTTGAACAGAAGTTGAGTAAGATTGTTCCTCCCTGGAAGGATATCAAGAGAATATTTGGTACAGTAGTGCGATCTTCCTTTATTGGAGTCTTGATCGGTGCACTTCCTGCAGCTGGTGGTTCCATTGCTTCCTTGGTCGCCTATGGACAAGAGAAGCGTCTGGGCAAACGCCGAGACTTGCTTGGTACCGGTATTATTGAGGGAATCGCCGCTCCGGAGGCTGCAAACAATGCAAGCACCGGTGGTGCCTTGATCCCCATGCTTACCCTCGGTATCCCAGGGGATGCGATGACCGCAGTCTTGATGGGTGGCCTTATCATCCAGGGACTTCGTCCAGGTCCACTGTTGTTCCAACAGCAGATGCCGTTCGTCTCCTCAATCTTCATCAGCTTGCTGCTTTCAGTAGTCTTTATGTGCATCCTTGGCTTGCTTGGTGCACGCGTATATGCAAAGCTGATCAGCTTCCCGAAGAAGTATCTCATCCCAGCCATCCTGGTTTTTGGGTTGGTCGGAAGCTATGCCATCAGCAACTCAATCTTTGATATCTGGGTACTCATCATCAGTGGTGTGGTCGGGTTCCTCTTCAGGAAGATCGGCTTGCCCATTGCACCGATTATTCTTGGAATGATCCTCGGACCCTTGTTTGAGAGCAATTTCAGACGTGCCTTGATGTTGAACGAAGGTAATTGGGCTACATTTGTCCAGAGACCTATCAGTCTGTTCTTCCTGGTTGTCGTGGTGGTGGTACTTGCCGGCCCAGTAGTCATGAAGAAACTCAAGAAAATCATTACAAATACCAAGGGAGTATAACGTATGCTTGATGCGAATAGTATATTGCTCAGTTCACTGAAAATTGGAAATCGTACTGCACAGAACCGCTTTGTTGCCCAACCAATGGAAGGGAATGACGGGGAAAATGGAGCAGTATCAGAGCGCGCAATCAAGCGCTATACACAGCTTGCAGAGGGGAAGTGGGGTGTCATCGTTATTGAGGCACTTGCAGTAAAAAGTGATGCCTTGGCAAGAAAGAACCAGATGGTAATCAACAGAGAACACCTTCCGGGATTCAAGAAGCTGGTTTCAGAGATGAAAAAGGCCGACCCCAATGCCCTGATTCTTTTCCAGATCACCCACTCAGGACGCAAGAGTGGCAAGGACTTTTCCCAGCCGACTGCCTTGTATGACCCAGCACCCCATGAGCACTTGCTCACCACCGAGGAAATTGATGAAATACAACGCCTGTTTGTGGAAGCAACCCTGCTCGCAGAAGAGGCAGGTGCCGATGGGGTGGATTTCAAGATGTGCCATGGCTACTTCGGGTGTGAATTGCTTCGTCCTGCAAACCAGAGAGATGACAAGTGGGGAGGTTCCTTCCAGAACCGTACACGGTTTCTCTCTGAGTCTGTGAAGGAACTGAAAAACCGTCTGAAGAACAAGGACTTCATCCTTGGCAGCAGAATCAGCTACTGGGAAGGGATCAAGGGCGGTTGTGGAACAAAGAGCGCTGATGACGCGGTGGAAGATCTACATGAGATGGACGAGGTGATCCGTCTTATGGTCAACCTTGGACTGGATTATGTGAATGTCTCAGCAGGAATTCCTGGGGTAACCAGTGAAATCACCCGACCGACTGCCACCTCCAAGTGGTTCTACCTTCATCAGTTCAGGTATGCCCGAAGGGCGAAAGCCTTGGTCGGGGATGCAATGAAGGTGTTTGGTTCTGCCTACTCTGTCCTCAAGGAAGAAGCACTTCCCCTTGCAGAAGAGAACCTACAGAACGGGGACACAGACTTCATTGGCTGGGGAAGACAGACACTAGCCGACCCACTATTCCCGAAACGCCTTGCTCTGGGGGAGCAGGTGGATTATTGTAAACTTTGTTCGGGCTGTTCAAAACTCATGGTGAAACAGGAGAAGGTGAAGTGCATCATCTACCCTGTGATAAAAGAATAGGTGATTGATGGCATGACAAAGCGAGTAACGGTATATGATATTTCGAAACGGCTGGGACTGAGTCCCAGTACCGTTTCGAGGGTACTCAACAACTCTTCCCTCATCAGTACAGAGAAGAAGGAACTCATTCTTCGTACGGCTGAAGAGATGGGGTACCAAAAACGAGCGATCAAACGACAGAAGGGACGGGCAATTATCAATATCCGCCTGTTTCTGCCCAAGACCCAGTTCAGTTACATCCATCTCTTCTATGATGTGGCTGAATTGATCGAAGGTATCCAGCATGGATTCGGCGAAACTCGTGTGAATATCATTACCAGCTTGAATGATGGCGATCTCTCGCTCTTCGACTCCAAGAAACTTGGGGACATCGATGGGTGCATTTTCGCATTCACCAAACCCTCTGATGCCCTTGAGGAACTTCTGGAAGACCGTTCTGTCCCGTTCATCCTTCTGAACCGTTCAAACCCTGAACATAACTATGTGTTGGTGGATAACCTGGTCGGTATGGACGCCTTGGTGAATGCGATGTACAAGAAGCGGGGGGAATCCCTCAAGCCTTGTTACGTAGGCTTCTCAAAACTCCCTTCAGTAAGTGAACAACGTGAGATGGGAGTCTATAAAGGGTGCCAGGCCCGTAATATTCCCTTTGACCGTGATAAGGATGTGATTATGGTGGACTCTCTCACCGAACTACGTGAGAAAGTACTGCCCGCAATAGAGGAGCACTCCTATAACGGGGTTTTCTGCTTCAACGACCTTATGGCTGTTTCTCTCTACCAAACCGCCCTGAGAAGAAATTGGAGGGTGCCTGACCTGTTTTCCCTCACAGGATTTGACAACTCCCCCATGTTGCAACTATTGGACCAGAGGATCGACACCATTGAGTTCTCACTCCTGAAATTGGGAAAAGAAGCGGGGATGTGGTTGAACGGTCGCATTATCAATCGTTTGGATAATGCAATACAGAAAGCCTTGGAAGGGGATTATATCGTAGGAGAAACAATCTAGATGGTTGATGCAAGTGAACAATATCTATTCCAAGGGTACGCTCTTCCTGTATATCAAACGGGTGTCTTGATCATAGGCTCTGGTGCAGCCTCCCTCTCGTGTGCCATTCATCTGCATCGAATGGGATGCAGCGAGATGCTTATTGTTACCGATAATCGTAATGGGGGTACCAGCCGTAATACCGGGAGTGACAAACAGACGTACTATCGCCAAAGTGATGCCAGCCATGTTCCCGATTCCCCCTACGCGATGGTGGAGTCATACATCCGTGGTGGTGCTACCCATGGGGATATTGCATTTATTGAAGCCCAGAACTCTCTCCGTGCATTCTATAACCTGGTCTCGTTGGGGATGGAATTCCCTCACAACCGCTATGGTGGATACACTGGGTATAAAACCGACCATGACCCAAGTTCCAGAGGGATATCGCTAGGTCCCTATACTTCCAGAGAGATGGTAAGGGTCCTCAGTGCTGAAGTCCAAAGAAATGGTACACCATTGTGGGACCAGTGTGATGTAGTGCGCCTACTTACTGATGAGAATGATCAGATGGTGGGAGCCGTCATTCTGGACAAGACGAAATTGCAAGAGGAAAACCATGGTCTGTCAGTTATTCTTGCCGACCATGTGGTCCTGGGAACCGGTGGACCTGCAGGGTTTTACGTCTCTTCAGTTTATCCAAGAGTACACGTTGGAAGCATTGGTCTGGCAATGGAGATCGGAGCAGAAGCGGCAAACCTGACTGAGTCCCAGTTTGGCATCGCAAGCATCAAGTTCAGATGGAACCTCTCGGGAAGTTACCAGCAGGTACTTCCCCGATATTACAGCACTGACAAAGAAGGGAATAATCCTGAGGATTTCCTCTCTCCCTACTTCTCCTCTTGGGAAGCCCTGACCAATGCAGTCTTTCTTAAAGGCTACCAGTGGCCATTCGATGCAGCAAAAATTCCCGATGAAGGCTCTTCCTTGATCGATTTGTTGGTGTATCAGGAGACACAGGTGAAGGGAAGACGGGTTTTCATGGATTTCCGTGAGAACCTTAGTGGGAAGAGCGAATGGTGTGACTTTTCCAAATCATGTGTTGCTTCCAGTGCCTTGGGGTACCTGCAGACATCCGGAGCTTGGGCTGAAACTCCCTATGAACGGCTCCAGTTGCTCAATCAGGCTGCAATTGACATGTATGCAAGTAATCATATCGATCTCTCCCGCGAGCCCTTGGAGATAGATGTGTGTGCGCAACACAACAACGGTGGACTCGCTGCAGATATCTGGTGGGAGTCCACAAATATCGCTCATCTCTATCCCATTGGGGAGGTGAACGGGAGTCATGGTGTAAGTAGACCTGGTGGCAGTGCATTGAATGCTGGGCAGGTAGGAGCTCTACGAGCTGCTACAAGGATTGTGGGATATGGTACTCCTAAAGCAGCTACACTACAGTCTTGCAAAACGCAAATCAATGACCTGATCCAATACATCAAGCATGTTACAGAGGACGAGAGAAGCAACTTGCAGGAAGCCAAGATTCTGCTTGATACCCAACAATCCGTACTGCAACAGCGTATGTCTCGCTCAGCTGGGCCTATCAGGGCGCACTCCTTGGTTGAAAGGGCCTTGGTGGATGCAGAAGAGCAGCAATCCCTGCTTGCAACCATCACCGGCATCCCCTTCATATATCTACCAAAGGTGCTACGTTTGAGGCATATGGCCTTGGCCCAGGTGTGGTACTTGTATGCAATTAAAACCTATCTGGAGAGAGGAGGTGGAAGTAGGGGATCATATCTTGTGGTATCTGAGGAAGGAGAGACTCCTCACCCCTTGTTGGCTACCTATAGCATGGTGCCCGAGGAGAGGTCCTTGCGTTCATACGTACAGGTTATAGACCTGGATGAATCAAGTTCTCTCCAGTGCCGATGGGATACTTGTAGGGAAGTGCCATCAGAGACCTTCTGGTTTGAGCGGGTTTGGCGGGAGTACAGGGAAAAATCCTATCTCAACGTATAGTGCATTGAGATAGGATTATGAGCGTGTTACAGCCTGGGGATCGCAAGCCCACCGTCAACAGTGATGACTGTTCCGCTGGAGAAGGGGAGCGCACCCTCGAAGAGGGAACTTACCGTCTTGCCGATGTCCTGGGGCGTACCCCAGCGCATCTGTGGTACCAGCCCTTCTGCAAGCAGGGAGTCATACTTTCCCTCTACCGCTGAGGTCATATCGGTCTTGATGATACCCGGTCGGATTTCGTACACGAGTGCACCCTCAGGTGCAAGTCGGGTTGAGAAGAGGGATGCAGCCATCCCCAGCCCTGCCTTGCTGATGCAGTACTCGCCTCGGTTTACCGACACCATGGTAGCTGAGACAGAAGTGATGAATACGATGATCTTTCCTTGCAAAGTGGAGTTTTCTTGCCATCGGTTTGCAATCTTCTGGGTAAGAAAGACAGGTCCTCTCAGGTTTGTGTACATAAGTCGGTCATACGATTCTGGGCTCATCTGCAACAAGTCTGCTCGTTCTTTTGGTGCAACACCTGCGTTATTGACCAGCCCATCCAGTGAACCGGTGAATGCGAATGCTTGGGAGACAAGTTGGTTTTGTTGTTGTTCATCGGAGATGTCGCCTTGTATGATGAAGAAAGCTTGGTTTTTGTCAGTTGCGGCTTCTTGGCATAGATGTTGGGTTTCCAAGGCAGCTTCCTTGTTCCCTGCATAGTTTATGATAACCGAGTACCCACGTGAGGCGAGCGAGAGGCAGATTCCTCTTCCAATTCCTCGGCTTCCGCCGGTGACCAGAATGGTTTTTGGCATTGATATCCTCCATATTGTTGCATGCAACAATATGAATTGTGAAGGCTTTTGTTCTCGCTGTCAAGCGTTATGATGTAGGAAAGGGTAGTGAAGTGAAGAGAGAAAACAAGGAAATCAATACCCATATACTGGGATTGGGATTAGGATTGGCCGCTTTTGTGCTTATCCTCGTGCTTCCTCTGGATGGACTGGAAAGCAAGGGTAGACTCGCTTTGGCGCTTACCTTGATGACTGTTGTATTCTGGGCCTTTCAGGTGAGCCATACCGGATATATTGCAGGGATGTACTTGGTCCTTTTGATCGTCTTGGATGTAAGCAAGCCTGCTACTGTACTCTCTACCTGGACCAGTTCAAGCACTTACCTGATCATAGGAGCCTATCTGATTGCAGCCGCGGTCCGCTCTTCCTCCTTGGGACAACGTATCGCCTACTCATTCCTCCTCCATTTTGTCACATCCTATAGAACTCTGATTATTGCAATCTTTGCACTGACTTTCGTTCTGAGTCTACTCATTCCCCATGCATGGCCCCGTGCGTTCTTGATCATGTCGGTAATGAGTGTGGTCATCAAGAGTGCTGACATCGAGCGTAAGGAGGCGATTGTCATCGGTTTTGCTGTCTTTGCCTCTTCTGTTCCTATCTCGCTTATCTTTCTTACCGGGGCAAGTGTTACCAGTCCATTGGCGGTTGCCTATGCTGGCATTGAGCTCTCGTGGCTTGGGTGGCTGGAGATCATGGGATTGCCTGCCTTTATTGCAAGCTTGCTTACTCTGGTTCTCTTCTTGGTAATATTCACCCCAAAGAAGACCTTGCATCTCAATAAGGTTGCCATCAGTGAGGCCTCCCAAGCATTGGGACCCTTCACAAAGAAAGATGTACGAGTGGTGACCTGGCTCTGTATTGCCATTGTGGTTTGGTCCTTGGACTTCCTCCATGGGATTGCCATAGGTTGGGTTACCTTCCTCCTTGCCGTGTTGATGAGCCTACCCATCATTGGGGAAGTCCTGGAGCCTAAGCATTTCAAGGAAGTGCCCATCCAGGTTCTCATCTTCATCAGTGCAGCAACCGCGATCGGGAAGGTAGGCGCTGAGACCGGGATGAATGCCTACATAGCTCAAGTGGTGCTTCCCTCGTTCATTCCTTCCAATATCTTCTTGCTTGCCATCATCGTTACCACCTTTACCATGGTGGTCCATATGGTGCTTGGGAGCGTACTATCTGTCATGGGTGTAGCAATTCCCGCCCTGCTTGCCTATATTGCTCCCCTGAATATCAATCCAATGGTGGTTGTGTTCTGGTCATATACGGTTATCGGAAGCCACTACATCTTGCCCTTCCACCACATGAATGTGCTGGTGGGGCAGGGAGAGGGGAATGGCCTATACTCCCAGAGGGAGACGATCAAACTGGGTGTTCCCATGATTGCAGTAGTGTATTTCACCACTGTGGTAGTAGAAACACTCTGGTGGAAGCTGCTTGGTATCCTCTAAAGCATGAACTCCTTCAGGTTCTCCATTGATGGTTGAAGCTCCTTGGCCTCGATACGGTGAATAATGGATACTACCTGGTCATTGATGGGAGTAGGAATTCCCAATTTCTTTCCTTGTTCGCTGAGTACTTCGTTTATGGCATCTACCTCACAGGGTTTTCCTCTCTCGATGTCTTGGAGCATACTTGGTTTCAGCTGGCGATGCTTGCGGATCGCAAAGGGAATCAAGTGGAAGCTGACCCACTTCTTAAGAGAATTCGTATAATCGAAAAGCCTTGCAATATCTTTCCCTTGTACGGGTTCCAAGGTAACTGAAGAGGCTTTGGTTACCTCGATACACTCCTTGATAATCCTCTGTGCTATCCTTCTTGCTTGTCTGTTTGCTGCAACATCCCCAAACGTACAGCCCAGTGCTGTTGCGGCTCCGCTGAACGAGGCATTGATCAGGAGCTTCGACCAACGGGCTCCGATGAAATTATGCTCAATGGTTACCTCTCCCATCAGGGAGAGTATTGCAGAGATTTCAGCAAGCATTGCCTCCCGTCCAGGAACAGGCAGGCCAAGGCTGAATGAGAATGTATGCTCATCACTGGTCAGTTCTACCACCCCTCTTCCGGTCAATGTGGCACCCCAGCCGATGGTGCACCCACAAACACGATTATTTCCCAGTATTTCCATCAAGGTGGGTTCAGGGATTCCATTTTGCATGGTACAGAGCATCCCGTCCTCTTTAAGATAGGGTTTCAGGAAGGAAGCAACTTGCCTGTTCTCGAGTTGCTTGGTAAGCAGGAAGATGAGGTCATATGTTCCCTTCATGTCCTCAGGAAGCAGCGCGGTGACAGGGATTGTGGCTGTTCGCTTGCCTACTATCTGGGCACCATTCTCTTGGAGTGTCTTAACATGTTCCTTGTTTCTGCTGATGAGATCAACAGCGACCCCTCGTTCATGAAGATACGCTCCTAAAACGGTTCCCAATGACCCAGCACCATAGATGGCAATGCGCATACGTTTTCCTCCTCCTATGAATAGTAGACTACAGGGAAGGGGAAAGATTGCACAAGATAGAAGTGAAAGGATTGCCACAGAAATGGAGGGTGTTGCACTTCATGAAATATGCAGTCATCTGATATGCGTGGAGTCAATCAAATAGTACTGGGCAACTGCGTACAATAAAACAAAGGGACCTTTCGGTCCCTCTGTTGATAATAGCTTGGTTAAAGCCTAGTAGCGGTAGGAATCGCGGCGTTCAGTTCTGGGACGCGCAATTGCTTCGTTTACTTTCAGGTTACGACCATCAACTTCCTGACCATCGAGCTGGGAAATGGCAGCTACTGCTGCATCATCCTGATCCATCTCAACAAATGCAAACCCCTTGGGGCGATTGGTGTCACGATCGACAATGATGTGTGCACTCAGCACGTCACCGAATTGTGCGAACAGGGAGTACAAGGACTCTTCTGAAGTTTGGTAGCTCATGTTTCCGACATAAATTTTTTTAGCCATGATACAGTTCCTTTGCAAACTATGTGTTTGCTTTCTGAGGGTATTTTAAGAATTTGGGATTAGTTCGTTCGGGGACCCGTCAGATAGCATGATAGTTTAGCAACAAGCCTTCAAAGATAGGATTTAGGAACAGAAAGAAACACAAATACGTAAGTTGCCTTACAGTAGGGTTTATTTCACAAAGAGTCAATGTATGGACAGAAGATTCAACATAATTCGGAAATAAGACAAACGGGACCACCCTTAAAGGTAATCCCGTCTGTAGCAAGTGAAAAGAATTTCTAGTTCTTTTTCTTCTCTGCAATACGTTTCTTCTGGGTTTTCTCAATAGCATCAACAATATGCTCATAACCGGTGCACCTGCAGAGGTTGCCAGCTACCTGCTTTCTGATCTCCTCCCTGGTTGAGGGGGTATCCTTGTTGATGATGGGAATGGAAGACATAATGAATCCCGGGGTACAGAAGCCACACTGTACAGCACCTTCATCGATGAAGGCTTGCTGAATGTCGCTGATCGTTCCCTTTGTGTCACTCAATCCCTCGAGGGTCAGGATATCCTTTCCCTCTGCCCAGATTGCCATATAAATACAGGAGTTGAACGGCTTTCCATTGATCAGAACGGTACAAGCACCACATTCTCCTACATCACAGCCATGTTTGATGCTGTCCAAGCCAGCGTTTCCACGGAGCATATCGGAAAGCGACGAACGAATATCCACTGTAAAGGTTCTCTGCTTCCCATTGACCGTGCAGGTGATATCTTTATTAGCCATTGATTGTTCCTCCTGCTTTCTCTACAGCTGCCTTGGTTGCCCGTCTTGCGAGCTCCTTTACCAACTGCAGTCTGAACTCCTTGCTGGCTCTCCAACTGGTTCTTGGAGTGACATCAGCAAGTGCACCCTCAGCAACCGCATCAAGCAATGATGCATCAAGGGCATGTCCCTTGGCGCTCTCCTCTGCTTGTGTGGAGCGGATGGGAATGGGGGCTGCAACTCCAAAGGCAATGCGGAGCCTTTCTATTGCGTCCTTGTTCTTGTTTAATGTTACATTAACTGAGCACCCAAGAGTCGCGATATCCATGGCGCGCCGCATCGCATACTTGATGTAGTGGCCATAGGTGTTCTCGTAGCTCTCTTTAGGAATGCGGATACCAGTCATGATCTCACCTTGGCGAAGGTCCACCTTGCCCGGCCCAAGATTGAACTCTGCATAGGGAAGGATTCGTATCCCATCCAGACTGGTCAGCTCCAGAACTGCATCATATGCCTTGAGCGTGGTTGCCGAGTCAGCACTGGTAACACCATTGCAGATGTTTCCACCAATGGTACCGATATTCCTGATCTGGGGGCCGCCAATCTGGTCAACAGCATCGCCCAGGACGGGAACATGTTCCCTGATCACTGGATGCATGGAGACATCGGTGAAACTGGTCAGTGGACGGATAAGGATTGAACCATCGTCCTCAAGGCAGATGCCTCTCAGGTCTTCGAGCATATAGATGTTGATGAGATCACAACCTGCAAGTTTCCCTTCGCGGATCTTGATCAGGATATCACTGCCTCCGGCAAGGATGAGAGCTTCAGGATGCTCTTTCTTAAGCCGTAAGGCCTCCTCTACAGAGGTTGGTTCATAGAGTTTATTAAAGTTATACATGCGCTCCTTCCTTTATTTGATCAGTCCCGCATCGGTGAATGCACCAAACAGACGTTGGGGGTGAAGCGGAATTGCATTTACAGCAACTCCGGTTGCATTGAGTACTGCATTACGGATGGCTGGGGCGACGGGAATCGTAGGAGGTTCTCCGAGGCTCTTGTTTCCGTATGGACCGGTGGGGTCATAGGTCTCTACAAAGTCAGCATGGAGGTCAGGGGTATCCAGAGCGGTCATCAGCTTGTAGTCAAGCAGATTGTCGTTGTACATCCGGCCTGTCTTCGGGTCGAACAGATGTCGTTCATACAATCCATAGCCAAGCCCCATACTCATTCCACCATGCACCTGACCCTTTGCAGTCTGGTGATTGAGAATGGTTCCTGAGTCATGGACATTGATGATATCCAGAACCTTTACCTGACACATCGGGATATCCACCTCTACCTCGACAAAACAGACTCCGAAGGAGTACGTGTTGTCTGTGCAGTGGTGTGTCTCCTCAGCAGCAATATGCTGTGAGTTTGTCAGGCTGTAGCAGGATTCAATGGCTACATCTGCAACCGAGAGCAAATGCTCATCCTTGTTAGTGTGCACAATGTAGTTTTCCTTGATATCCAGATCCCATGGATCACACTTCAGCATAAAACCGGCAAAATCAAGCAGCTTTTTCTTGAAGGCTTCGGCAGTTTTCTTAACCGCCAACCCAGATACGTAGGACTGTCGGGAGGCATAGGCACCGGTATCGTAGGGAGTGACATCAGTGTCCTGCTTGCTGATCATATGAATCTTGTCCATCGTTAGGCCGATGGTTTCAGCGGCCATCATGGCAAAGACAGTATCAGCACCCTGACCGATCTCAGTTGCTCCCATCTGTACCTGCAGAGAACCATCCTGGTTGAGCAGCATGCGCACTGCAGAGGTCTCCAAGCTGATCGGATAGACGCCGGTCTTGTAACAGAAGATGGCCATGCCGACTCCTTTCCTGATCGGACCATCCTGCTTCTCGTACTCCTTGCGCTTCTTTGAGTAGGAGAGGTATTTCTCTCCCTTGTCGATACACTCCTCGAGGCCTGTGGAATGACAGGTGATGGTGGTAACCGGGTCAACGAAGCCAAGCTTCATCATATTCTGCTTTCGGATCTTGATCGAGTCAAAACCAGTCTTGGCCACGATGTCATCCACATGGGCTTCCAATGCAAACCCAATCTGGGGAATACCGTAGGCCCTCATTGCTCCAGCGGTTGGCATGTTGGTGTAGACCGTATAGGCCTCTCCCTTGATTGCCCCCACCGGATACATCATCCTGAATCCGTTTACTGCATTGGCAACCAGTGCGTGTGCATGGCTCGCATATGCTCCCTGGTTGGAGTAGGCTTCGATGCTTCTGGCAGCAAATGACCCATCAGGACGAATATAGCTCTCGATGTGGAACTTCATTGCGTGTCTTGTTCTTGTACAGGCAAAGGTCTCTTCCCTGGTATAGGACAAAATAACCGGTCGGCCACCAACACGAGTGGTCAGGAATGCATTCAAGGGTTCGGTGAGCGCATCCTGCTTATTGCCGAATCCACCACCAATATAGGGTTTCACAATCCTAATCTTGCCAAATCCTACTCCCAAGGCCTGGGAACAGACACGACGCACGATATGGGGAATCTGGGTGGAGCTTACCACGACAATCTTGCCATCTTCCTCATATGCAAACGAGTTTGCAGGTTCAATATGACAGTGGGTTACGATTGGGGTCTCGTAGTCGCCTACGACTTTGATAAGGCCCTTTTCCTTAATGGACTCTTCAAAGGAGCCGATCTCATAGGAAGAGTGGACCACTACGTTGTTTGGCTTCTCCTCGTGGATTACCGTTGCCCCTTCCTTCATTGCATCTTCAATGGAGAGGATGGGAGCATACTCTTCGTAGGTTACCTTGATCTTTCTCACTGCTTCTTCTGCAGCAATCTCAGTTTCGGCAATAACTGCTGCAATGTCATCGGCATAGCAGCGAACCCTTGCATTGAGCAACTTACGGTCAGCGATATCCTGGTGTTTGGGTTCGGTCGACCATGGGTGCCCTGCAGTAGGGAACTGAATGTCGGGAACGTCGAAACAGGTGACAATGTCTACAACCCCTTCAACCTTCCACGCCTGGGAGAGGTCAAACTCCTTTACCCATCCATTTGCAATGGTACTATGCAGTACTTTTGCATGAAGGGCATGCGGAGAGACCAGATCGGGGGTATATTTTGCTTTTCCCGTCACTTTGTCGTATGCATCGACTCGGTTCGGGGATTTTCCTATGATATTCATGGAGTTCCTCCTTGTTTCCTCAACAACCCTGCTTCTGCAAATTCTGGGACTAGGCAGAAACTTCACATTTTTTCTGTGAAAGATGAGCATAGAAGCTTCCAGAAAGGCAGAGCTTTCTTTTCGTACTTTCATAATACAACAAATTGCAACAAATTCAAGGAATTATTCTCAATAAGCGAAAAAAAAGCGTATGGATTGATAATGTTGCTATCCATCTAACAGATAACAAATTCTAGGTAGGAATACCTATAATCCTAGGTGCTTTTACCTGCTATCGCCTTGAATGGTTCCCTTTCATACTGTCCTTGGATAGGAGAGGAAAACAGTATGAAGGTAAAAAGTACCCACTATATAACATGTATCGGACTGATCTTGTTGCTTCTGACTTCTCTTGCCAGTTGTAAAAAGGATCCCGGTAACAATCCTGGTGAAGAAGAACAAGAGGATGGCACGGTTTTTTCCCTGGCCAGAGCACCCGATGGAGAGTCTTCATTCAGGGCAGGTGAATATGAGGCTTCAGAGGATAAAAGCATAACCTCCCGTTGGCTTGCAGCAAGTCAGACCGACAGTGGGTTTACGTCCATCACCCCAGACAGCCTCAAGGTTGCTTATCGCTACATTGCATTGATTCCTGACGCTACCGTACAGAAGATTGGGGTAAAGGGTATCTATGGTAGAGGGCGGTTTGATGCCATGAATGCATGGGATGGAACAGCCCTGACTGCATATAAAGACAATACCATGACCAAGCTTCCCGGGTTCAACACCTCCCACTATCCTGATGTTCCGCCAACAGAGGATGATATGCTTGAGTTCTCTGTCTATGTGGATGATGACACCCCTGTAACAAAGCAGGAAGTAAAGGAAGGCTCCTTTGTCATCTTTGATGGTTCGAACAATACCCCCGGAGAGGTAACTGATGATACCTTGGCTGTATTTGACCTAAAAGATACTTCCTTCAAGGTGGATGTTGAGGACCTGCCCCCAGAAGATGTGGTTTTTACCGGTATAGCGTATGAGCTTGTCTATTATGAGGCAGAGCTCTCCGGCTTTGGGGCTGTACGACTGTATTACAATGACTATGGGCAATGCAAGGCAGGGGACTTCATGGTGAACAAAGCAGGTGATTCTCCTGATAAGGGCTGGCAATGGGCATACCTGAAGCATGGTGATGGCCCAGACTCCTGGGACGGGTCAGCTGTCCCTGAGGTGAGTGATGGGGGGTATGATGACTATGATACCGATACGGTAGAGGAGCCTAACCCACAGGTGGAATATAAAGGATACTTTCCAATCTTAGGGATAGGTGAAGCAGCAAAGACCCATAGTTCTGGACTCATTCCAACCTTTGTCAATCTCGAGAGTACAGGGGATGCATGGCCCGATGTAACAGACCCAGATCCAAAAGACCCATTTCTCTTGAACGCAGACAAGCATCCAGACCCATCAGGCGCCTGCATCTACTGGTCGGTAAGTCAAGGGATGTTCAATCAACCTGTTGGGGAGAGCCAGCCGGTTCCCTACGACCATCCCCATATTGAGGAGGTCACCAATCCCGGAGGGTTTGGTACGTATAATGAAGCCAATCCAATCTTGAATGCTCCCATCAAGAGTGGGGGGACGATCAGGAGCAATCGAGATGCAAGTATCATCTACTACGAGGAGGACGATCATCTAGGTGTTTCTGACATGTCTAGCGTCCTCTATAGTGATACCAGACGTGAAAGTGCTACCATTATTGACCGAACAACCATGCGGAACACGTTTGGGGTGTATGCTTATGATTCCGGTCTTGTCAGTAACATCTACAGCGATGCTCCCATGGTGGAGAGGTGGAATGGTAGTGGATACACCACCTATTTCCCGACCTTGCTTGATCTAAGTATGGGGAGAATTTGCGTGGTGGCAAGTAGGAGAAGTGCCGATCCCACAGGCTTAAGCCAACAAGGGTATGTCTATGATCCTCCTCCATCCAATACTCCTGATGCGCTGGAGATGTCCATTGTAGAGGTAGCAATCACGCTGCAGATTAATGTTGCCTTCGGATATGGGGAAGATTGTGGGGGAAGAAGCTGGGGAGGTGGTGCAACTATAGGTACCACTGACTTTGAAAAACGCTTCCTCAGTTTCGCTCCAAAACTTGGATCGACTGAGTATGGTGGGTGGGGGACCGATCCCAATGGTCCTGTCCCTTCCCAACGAGGGTTTTATGGGAGCCGATCAGACGAACATGGATTGGAGAGTGACCTCTCATTCAGGCAGAATCACTTTGCCATCGATGTAGACAATATCCCCTACCGGGATGTATACGCTCTGCCTCCTATTCTTGATAATCCATCGCCGGACGAAGGCCCCTTTAGTAATGAGATTCATGTAAGCATCTCATGGAATGGTGATGGGGTGAGTGTCTACTACACCACAGACGGTAGTGATCCAACCAACAGTTCAACACGGTATACTGATGCAATTCCTGTTTCTTCCAATACCATCATCAAGGCGATCGCGTACCAGACGGGGAAGCAATTCCCCTCCATGATTGTGGAAGCGTTCTACGAGGTAAGTGGTGCGCAGAGGTGCTCTGTCCCGGTGGAAGTTCAAGCAGTCCCTGTGGCGGCTGCAGGGAAGCCAGCCTTTGTATTACTGTTCAAGGACCAGGAGCTCGACCTTGCTAGAAGTTTTTCTCCTGTTTCCTGCACCCAGGTGAATGTAGACCAGAACAAGGTCTCTGCAAGTCTGAAAGAGGTACTGGCAGGGACCTATTATCTGCTTGTGGTTGTTGACATGGACCGCTCGGATAGTCTCACTGAAGGGGACCTCGTCTATCCGTCCACAGTTGCAAATCAGGTGGTGAGCTTGCACAGCGTACAAGTCCCCTCTGCAGCTGTAGTTTCCCTTTCAGGTGCTTCCTACACGGTTCCTGCCAGAACATTGGAGCGGAGTCTAGCTGCAGATTAGTGACAACAACACTGCTCCGGTACGCCTTTCTGAAAAGAGAGGCGTACTCTCTTGCATCCAACCCTTTACCGCACTGATTCCTACCGGTTACAATACAGTAACTTGTGTGAGTAGGAGGGTGGGATGAGAAAAGACCTCCCGATCAAACGCTCTCTGGCCGGAACAATGCTTTTTCTGCTTGTCCCCGCCATCTGCAATGCTGCTCCCTTGATCCAACCCAAATATAGCGAATCCATGGCATTGCCCTTTGTTATAGGGCTTGTAGCACTCGGGGTATTGTTCGGACTTCTCTGGTACAATATCTTTCTTGCCCTCTCGACCAGGGAGAAGATGTTCTTCTATTTCTCCCTCATCATGGTCCTTCTTACCATCCTCCAAACCTTTTCCACCTATGACCGATTCTTCTTCTTTCTCACCTATAACCGAGTGACAATAATTACCCATTTGCTGTTCATGACCTTCCTGCTCTTCTTCGAGGAGTTGTTTTCCATCAGGGACCACGATAAGAGGCTGTCCTCATTCAATCGGGTCAATATCGTAGTCATTGGTGGGTATGTGGTGCTTTTCCTGCTTTTGAAAATCTTGTTTCCTACGGCCGAACGGTTGCACACTACGCTCAATTTCATCCGGGAACTTTTTGTTTTCTATACCAATGCACTCTTCCTCTACACCATCATCAGGGCAATGGTATGGATGAAGAGGGAGGCAATCTTGCTCCTGGTTGCATTCATTCCTCCTGCTTTTACCACCAGTGTCAATGCTTTGAATATTTTCCCTTTCATGCAAGGGCATGAGCAGTTTACGACCTTCTTGATGCAGTACAACCAACCCATCGGACTCTCCCTGCAGGCGATACTCTTCTCCTTAGCCGTGGGGAACCGGTACAACCGGATCAAGATGGAGAGGCAAGAAGCGTCTCGTACGCAGGAGCTTCTCTTCCAGCGTACCCGTTTTTTCTTGAACATGAGCCATGAGACCCGTACTCCCCTGACGGTTATCCTTGGTCTTGTTAGACAGCTGAAACAAGAAAATGCGGCGCTCACAATCAAACAAGCTGAGTCAATGCTCTCTGCAATAGAACGTAATAGCCTGATCCTCTTGAGACAGGTGAATCATATGCTTCGCTTGGAACGGAGAAGGGATATTAAGGTAGAGACCGCTCTTCCGCTTGTTCCCCTGACAAGTCTTCTCATCAATGCATTCCTGCCCATTGCCCAAGAGAAGAACATTGCCTTGGAGTTTGATGCAAGTTTGATACCTCCAAAGCTCGGTCTCATGGTAAGACAGGAAGACTATGAATCGATGGTGATGAACCTCCTTTCCAATGCAATCAAATACTCAGGGGGAGGGGGCTGTGTGGTAGTCTCTCTCCAGCAGGTAGACTCACACGAGCTTCTGCTCGCCGTCTCTGATACTGGAATCGGTATAGCACCAGAAGACCAGGAAAGGATTTTTGAACAGTTTGAGGTGGTGGAGGACGCATCTTCTTCCATGCAGACGGGACTTGGATTGCCTCTGGTTAAGCATATTCTTGAGGAGTATGGAGGAGCCATTGAGTTGGAGAGCAGGCTAGGAGAAGGGAGTGTATTTATCCTTCGCTTCCCCTCCTTACTGTTGCATCAAACTGAGACAACAGTCTCTGAGAGTGAGCTGGAACATCTGTATCTTTCTGAGTTCAGGCATCTGGAGATGGAGTGCCCAGAGACTCCCTCCGATAGCCCCACTATCCTCGTCGTGGAAGATAATGATGACCTGCGATGGTACATTCAATCCATTCTTCAGAAGAAGTATCGGGTTTTATCAGCCTCTTCAGCCGATCGAGCACTTCAGTTGCTCGAAAAGGAGGATGTGGCTCTGATCATCAGCGATGTCATGATGCCCCAAATGGATGGACATGCATTCCTCAAGGAAGTGAGGATGCGCTTTGTCGATACTCCAATCCCCCTGATCTTTCTCACTGCCCGGGATTCGATGGAAGAGAAGATTGACAGCTTGGCAGAGGGGGCAATCAGGTACCTGACCAAGCCGTTCAGGAGCGAGGTATTGCTTGCAATCATCGAATCGATACTCTCCCATGACCAGGCACTGATCGGCTCACGAATACAACAGTTCAGGGAGGGGCTGAATGTCCTCTTGGATGTAATGGAACACCCCTCCCATGGACAAAAGAGACCGTACATGGATGAGCTGGTGGCGGCTTGCAACCTCTCTGAGCGTGAGAAGCAGGTACTGCATCTGATCAGTGAGGGGAAGAGCGACAAGGAAATAGGGTTGGAACTCAGTCTTTCAGTGAAGACAGTGGCAAATCATAATCGCAATATCTACGCAAAGTGCAAGGTTAGTGGACGATACGAGTTGCTTGCCAAGTTGTATGGCGATCTATAGAACGCTTCCCTTTTTCAGGGCTTTCTGTAACTATTGGAACCATGATTGAGACCTTTGTGAATGCATTCTTTTCCCGTGAGGAAGTCGAAGCTGTTGTCCTCTCTGGTTCCCGTACCGGGTTGGTCAGTGATGGGCTCTCCGACTATGATGTGTATATCTATGGAGAGAGGCCGGTCCCCCGCTCTTTCCGTGAAACGATGGCAAAAGAATATGCCCAAGAAGCTGAGGTTGGAAATGATTTCTTCGGGGAGGGTGATGAGCTATTCCTTCAAGATGGGACACCTGTTGACCTGATGTATCGTTCTCTCTCCTGGGCAGAAGGGGAAACTGAGCGCCTCTGGTTCCACCATCAGGCCAGCGTAGGATACTCAACTGCATTCATCCATAACCTGAAGACTTCCAAAATTCTCTATGACCCAAAGGGTAGGTTCAGCGCATTACAGAAGCAACTTGATACACCCTATCCAGAGGGGCTTAGGGATGCAATCATAGAGAAAAATTATCCACTACTGAGAAACAAGCTCACAGCAAGCTACTACGAGCAGATTGAGAAAGCAATAAAGCGAGATGATGCGGTAAGTCAGGTCCATCGAACAGCCGCTCTCTTGGCGAGCTATTTCGATGTACTCTTTGCCTACAACCGACAAACCCATCCAGGGGAGAAGCAGTTGGCCTCTTGGGCTAAGCAAACCTGTAAAATCCTCCCGCTTCATTTTGAGAAAGACCTCTCACTGGTAACAGAGGGGATTGGAAAGAAAGAGATTCTCGATTCCTTGACGAGATTGCTGGACCATCTGGATGAGATGCTGGGTACTACAAGTCAAAAGCGTGTTTAGGATTATCATAGAGAAGCTTTTTGCTCAGCATCTTTGCCTGGTCCATGTCGATGCGCTGTGCTTCAATGAGTCGGGAGAGGCATGCTGAAATATTGTCCTTTGCCATTCTTACATGCCCAGCAACCAAATCAATTACCTTGCTGTCTCCACCGATGGCCCTCTTCACAGAGGTTTGCCTACTTGAATTAGTAAATAACCGAATATTAGGTCTTAATATGTAACGGTTATGCTAATCAGGTGTCGCTAGCATGTAAGGGTATTGGGTTACTGCTCACTAGACTGTTGAGAAAGTTTTCATTCCCACTTTGAAAGGACCTGATATTTGAATGTATTGATTCAGGCGCAGCCTTGTAATCGGAAAATTTGAAAATTTCAGGTAACTTGATCACCAGCTTTGCTGTTTCTTCAACAACTCTCGAAAGGTGTTGTGATTCAATCCGCATGAAATCATCGCGGTTTTTCTTTTCAGCAGCATCGACCAATGCAGTGTGGTTCATCACTATTGCGTTACGGGTTCCTGTGATTTTTAATGCTGAAAGCAAACGTATTCTATGATCGTTAGGAGAATTGGTCAGGATGATTTCCCAACAGTCCTGCATTCCTATTGCCTCAAATATTACCCGATGGAATAGATCATCATATTTTACGAAATCAACATAGGAGCCAGTTTCCCAAGCTGAAACCTGTTTTTCAATCAGATCTCTCATCTTGTCTATATGCTCAGGGGAATTGTTTAGGGCAAATTCAGAAGAGGCAGCTTTCTCCAAGCTGGTTCTGAGAAAACGTTCTGTCGTTACCTTTGCTAAATCGATCAGCGATACCCTCGATCCACTTTTTGGGAAGGTTTCTATTAGGTTGTCGTTGGCAAGCCTCAGTAAGGCATCTCGAATAGGAGAACGACTCATCCCCAATTCCTCGGCAAGCGATGCAGTACTCAACCCTCTGCCAGGTTTATAGGCGAGTCCCAAGATTCTTGATTTTATGAGCTCGTAGGCCTTTTCTGAAGCGGTCAAACTTTGATCTTGGTTGTTCATCTGGTATTCCTTTATATGACAATGGAGCTAAGGCTTCCGTCTAGACAGGTTTAACAAAAAATAACGAATATTCCTGTGCTTCTTGATTATTGATTTCCTTTATTATGGAAATATCCTGTTTCATACACTTCATCTCGTCTCGTGTTAGGTAGTCCACTTCCATCCATTCTTTTCCGGATATCAAAGCCTTGCGGCTATAGAAGTCCATTACTGCAGTGAAGTAGGTCTCTCCACTCGGAAGTTTGGTGTAAGTATTATTGCTACTCCACTAATTGTTAATTTTTAGTCTCCTGCTCAAGACTTGGTCATACTATTAAGTCCAAGGAGTACAAGCTGTTTAATACAAATGAAAATACTAATCTGTCAGTAAGTCTGAACTACCAGTAATTAGTATATATGAACAGCCTATACATGACAACTATGCAGAAGAGAGAAGCAAAGGGTGAAAATAGTGTGGAAACTGATATTTAGTTAGTCATAATGGTCAGAAATGCAGTATTATACTTGAGTAGCATTTACTGACATGTAAGTAATAATGTAAATATTATATGTATAGAAGAGTATCTATACTAGATCAATTGAACAAAGAAATGATTAATTTTATATATATATTAAAAATAAACAAATTTGTACTCATGAATGTATTACGATATAATAAAAATGTAAGTTTCTTCTTGACACTATCAACAAGTATGCTAGTATAGATATGTGCTTTGATACTGAAAAATCAGAGTTGCTGTTAACACAATTATATTAGGAAAGGTATAGAATGAAAGTTTTGCAAGTTACAAAGCCGCATGAGCTTTTGGTAGCTGATAGAGAGATACGTGCCCTTGGGGTAGGAGAGGTGCTTGTTGATGTCAAACGTGTTGGCGTTTGTGGGTCTGATTTACTCATTTATAATGGAGATAACCCATTCTCTGTCTATCCAAGGGTTATAGGGCATGAGATCGCTGGTGTCGTTGCAAAGGTAGCTCCTGATGTTATGGATTTTTCTGTGGGAGATCGAGTCTGTATTGATCCGGTCCTCAACTGTGGGGTCTGTGATGCATGCAGACGCGGTCATCCAAATGTTTGTTCCAATTTGCAGGTGATGGGTGTGCATACCGATGGAGGATTTGCCTCCCAGTTTATTGCTCCAAGTAAAAATCTCTATAAGATTCCTGAGCATTTGAGCTGGGAAGCTGCAGTTCTGGTGGAACCCTTCTCCATCGGTTCAAACATCTGTGATCGAACACGTATTACAAGGGGCGACAGAGTACTTATAGTTGGCAGTGGTGTAATAGGCAATACTGTCCTTATGACAGCAAGAATGCTTGGTGCCGAAGTCATCATGTGTGATATCTTGGACGAAAAGCTTGAGACTGCGAAGGCCTTGGGTGCTCGCGATACCATAAACAGTTCAAAGTCAGACATACAAGAAGAAGTGATGCGCCTTACACACGGTGATGGAGTGACCGTGGTGGTGGACGCAGCAAGCCTTCCTTCTCTCTTCTTGCCTCTGTTGGAGTGTATTGCTCCCGGTGGACGTATGGGGATTCTTGGTTTCTCGAAGAAAGAAGCTGTTGTGAACCAATTTGAAATTACAAGAAAAGAAATTACTATTATTGGTTCCAGACTGAACAATAGAAGATTTCCTGATGTGATTGAGACTTTTGCTAAGGGTTTGTTGCATCCTGAGTTGTTGCTCGAGGGAGTATATCCCTTTGCAGAAGCTGAATCCATCATTCATAATCTCGCTGTATCAGGGATGCATAACGGAAAGACTGTCATAAGCTTTCCCTAATGAAATGTATGTTAAGCTTCGGCTTTATCATAAAAACAAGTATTCGGAGGATTGTATGAAAAAAGCGTTTCTGGTAGTCGCATTGGCGATCTTGTCACTGTCTATGGTTTTTGCTGCAGGCAGTAAGGAAGAAGGTTCTACAAAAGGTCAGTATGTAATCAAGACTGGTATTGGGTATAATGACCAGTCATTACAGTATAAGACTTTGGAATTCATGAAAGCTCATCTTGAAGATGCTACAGAGGGTGTTGTGACCATGGAGTTGTATCACTCCAGTACTCTCGGTGACGACCTTGCTATTCTTGAGGGTCTTCAACTTGGTACTGTAGAGATGTTCTGTGGAACAATTGGACCTGCTTCTCAATGGTCGAATGCAGTAAAATTGTTTGACCTTCCCTTCCTGTTCACTTCCTATGAAGAGGTTGACGCCCTTCTTGATGGTCCTGTTGGTCAAGAAGTCCTTGATTCTCTCAAACCTGCCGGTATGATCGGAATTGGGTATTGGGAAAATGGATTCAGGCAGTTGACCAATAGTAAGCGTGCAGTTCGCACTCCTGAGGATATCGTTGGACTTAAGCTGAGAACTATGCCCACCCCTGTTCCCCTTGCTACTTTCAAATTGCTTGGCGCAAATCCTACCCCGATGAATTTCGGTGAAGTATTTACCGCACTTCAGCAGGGTGTTGTTGATGGACAGGAAAATCCTTGGGAAACAATTCTTGCAAACAAGTTCTACGAAGTTCAGAAGTATGCAACCAACACTGGGCATGTTTATTCTCCCTTTGGTGTGATTTTCTCTCAGAAATTCTGGGATAAGCTTCCTGCTGAATACCAGGAATCTGTTCGAGAAGCAGTTTTTGCTGCCCGTGATTTCAATAGAGCTAAAGCACGTGAATCAGAACAGGAGATTATTGCAGAGTTGAGCAAGTACATGGAAATTACTATTCTTGCTCCTGAAGAAATTAAACCTTTCCAGGAGTTGACTAGGCCTGTGTATGATCAGTTCGCCGAAGAAATTGGCCCTGAACTGGTTCAGAAGGCAATTGATTTCTTGGAAAATTTGTAAAAGGAGTCATCTGGACGGCCAAGTTAAGCTTGGCTGTCCAGGTATACATGTATGGAAAAACTTGGAATCGTTCGAGACAGAATAAAACAAATCTATAGATGGATTATGATTCTTGTGACATTATCGCTCTTTATCATTGTGGCGTATAATGTTACAAGGAGATATATATTTAACAATTCTATTGCGTGGGCTGATGAGCTGGCTCGTTTTCTGTTTATTTGGGTAAACCTGTTGGGCATGATCAGTGTGTTCCAGAACAATGAACTTGTGGGACTTGATATCTTGTCCAATGTAAGCGCACTATAAATCGCTCTTAATCAACCGAATCTCCTTCAATAGAATGAACACAATCATCAATCAAGGAAAGGAGAAGTAATCGATGCACTATCACACCTATACAAGGAAAGAGAAGCTTGCTCACCTGGAGCGGGCAAAAGCCGTCAGAGAAGAAGGAAAAGGATCCTTCTTGTCATACGCTCAAACCGCAGGAATAGGAAGAAGCATCTTCTACAAGTGGATGCATACATATGGGTATTATGAGGAAGACTACGACCCCAAGCCTATCATTCCCTTCGTCGGTTTGGGTAAGCCATTGGATAAACAACCGGCTGGGGACCAGAAGTTGGTAGTGCATGTCTTTGGTGCGAAAATCGAGGTAAGCCTGTCAGGCAATTTCCTGGAATTGCTTCAAGGCATACGGATTGAGAGCTCTATCTAGTGGCGCCAACGAAGTTGTATACCGTGGTTCTCTGTGGATCAGGTTTAGCATTCAAACGCCTGTTTCTCAGCTCATCCAGTATTGAGAGATCAATGTTCCACGGCAGCAGGGCCTCACGCTGCTCGTCGGTGCTGCAGCCGGGACCGAAGGTACAGAGGGCCTCCACATAATCCATTGGATTGAGGGAAGATCGTTTGGCCGTCTCTATCATTGAGTAGAAGAAGGCTGAGGCATCTGCTCCATCGACGGATTGGGAAAAAAGCCAATTTTTGCGACCTGTCGCAAATGCTTTGGCCACCAATTCGCACGAATTGTTCGAAGGGGTCGCCTCGACAACATCCAGGTAGGTCCTCATGTACGGCTTGTAGGTGTACAGGTAGTCAAGGGCCTTTCCCATCGCCCCTTTCGGGGAGTACTGCCTGCGGGTGTCCTCGGCCATGGCATACACATTGTCGATGACCTCTTCGGATTCCTGCTTTCTGGCGGCAAGGAACTGCTCTGTTGAGATTTCCCCGCAACGGAGCATCTTCCTGTACTGCTCATCGATGTCATAGAGCTTGGCCACTTCCTTGACAATCTCCAGTGCATGCATGTCATGCTTGTTGAGCTTGAGGATCTTCTTCAGCTGTCGTACTGCATGGACCCAGCAGACGCAATGCTTGTCATAGGTGAGATATCCCTTGAGCCCATCGGTCATCAGGTGGGATGTGTAGCCATGCTTGGTCATATCCTCGAACAATACCTCACGTGAACGGCCCTGGATGTAGTCCAGCAGCACGAGACTCTGGGTCTTGCGCGTCTGCACGTCGTAGGTGTCGCCTATGGTTATGTACATGAACCCGTTCTTCGAAACCTTGCCCGAAGGGCCCTTCACATTCAGCACCGAGACCCTGGTCTCGTCCTTGCTTATGAATGCCGAACGGTAGACCCGCTTCTTGAGGTACTCCACAAAGGGAAGCAACTCCTCGTAGTAGGTTATCACCCAGGAGGCCAGCTTCTGCCTTGGGAGGAAGTAGCCATCCCTGCGGAAGATTTCCTCCTGCCGGTACAGGGGAAGGTGGTCGTCAAACTTGCTGACCACCACACCCGCCACCAGGCTGGGGGATGCCCCTAGCGTCGATGTTTTGGAAGGAAAGAGGATCCTCTTGTTGTTGTCCCTGTCCGCTTCCACATCAAGTGTGCGGTACTGGGGATAGTGATGGCGCTCGACCACGATCTTGCGGGGAACGACGGCAATCTTGCTGATCACCTTGTCCTCGACCCGCTTGTAGGAAATACCGTCATTGCCGGTGATCACATCGTCACATCCCTCGGTATGGAATACATCGCATACAGGGGTTCCGGCAGGTGCTGTGCAGGCATTGACCCTTGGGCGCTTCTTCCGGCTGTGTGCCGCAACCTCGGTGGCTTCCTCTTTCCCGGGAATTTCCGAAAGCACTGCATCCAGGATCTCAAGTTCCTGGAACAACCAGCCGATCTGTTCGGATGAGGGGAGGTATCGCTCTGCTGTCCTGAGCTTGTACAGCTCCCTGAGATTAGCGATTTCCTCATCCTTTTTCTGAACGATCGAAGAAAGGTTGAGAGCCAATGCAGCAAGGTCCTCACGTGACATCCGGGCTAGGTTTTCCTTCGTGATCTTCATATCGTCCATGGATGAATGATAGCAGAAAACGAAGGTTTGCTCAATAGATTTGGCATAAATAAGGTATTTCAGGACATCATTTTAGCCTACATATCTTGGATTGAGAACGGGAAACCTTCTCCAGACATCATAGCCTTTCAGCAACAGGAGCAGGTCTGGAATTTCCACCTGGAGCGCCTCTTCCTCGGTGTTGGGCCATCTGAACGATGAGCCACATTCAAGCCGCTTGATGATCTCGACCCAGCCGTTGCGGTCCCAGACAATTGCCTTTATCGTTCTCCTGGTTCCGCCGCAAAACAAGAACACCGACTTGGAAAAGGGCTCGAGTCTCATCTCGTTCTGAACGATGTATGCCAGGCTGGGGGATCCTTTCCTCATATCCGTTACCCCTGGCTTGATGTAAAAATCATAATCCTCAAGATTGATATCCATTGTTCGCCTCCATAGATGAGAGGTTATTGGTTTTCAGACAGGATTTGAATAGTGATTTATAGTGCGCTTACTGTCCAATTTCATCATCAAGAAAACAAAACATGGCAAAACGGTGCTTTTAACTATAGAGTTCATTGCGGTTGGTGTAGTTTTAGGTTTTTTGACGTTCTACAGCCTTGAATTTCTTAGTGTTATGAGGCATGTGTCAGCAACCCTTGCTCTACCCATGAAGTTGGTCTATTCGGTGTTGCCCTTTTCAATGGCGTGCATGTTCATCGGGAATTGCATCAAATTCATCACAGCGATCCGTGAAAGTAGGAAAAGATAAATGTTGTTTATATTCTTAGGCGTGTTATTCGTTAGTATCTTGTTCGGTATTCCAATTGTTTTCGGTATGGCTATCGCAAACCTTGTGATGCTGAAGATTATGGATTTTCCCATGGTCAGCTATGCACAAAAGCTATTCAATGGAATGGATAGTTTCGCCTTGCTTGCAGTTCCTTTTTATATGTTCGTGGGAGAAGTGATGAACCGCGGCGGTATTGCAAAGCGCCTTATGGTTTTTTCCGATACCCTAGTTGGGCATATCAAAGGTGGTCTTGGGCACGTAAATATTCTCTCAAGTATGTTTTTTGGTGGAATATCTGGAAGTGCCATTGCAGATACGGCTGCAATCGGGGGCCTGCTTATTCCCACCATGGAAGAGGAAGGCTATGACCCGGCTTACTCGGCAGCAGTAACCGCTTCGTCTTCAGTTATCGGAATCATCATCCCCCCAAGTATCCCATTTATCCTATATGGGGTAACTACCAGCACCTCTATTTCAAGAATGTTCATTGGGGGAATTATTCCTGGTATTCTTGCTGGTTTGATATTGATGCTTGTCACCCTGCTAACAGTTGATAAAAATAAAGTTGACAAGAATAACGGGCAAAAGAAACGCTTCGTCATAAAGAATGTTTTTCTATCACTGAAAGATGCCTGGGCCGCTCTCATCATTCCATTTATTATTGTTGTGGGAATCCTGGCTGGTGTTTTTACTGCAACAGAGGCTGGGGTGGTAGCTGCAATCTTAGCTTTATTGCTTGGGCTGTTTGTCTTTAAAGAGCTTAAAATCAAGGATTTACCTCAGGTTATATTCAATACGAGCAAGACAACAGCTTCGGTTCTCTTCCTTTGCGGAAATGCATCTGTAACAGCATATCTCTTGACTTTGGCACAAGTTCCTCAGGAATTGGCGATTATGTTTGGTTCGCTGAGTGAAAATCCAATGGTCATTATCATTGTTGCCAATGTACTATTATTGTTGGTTGGTTTTGTCATGGACATAACTCCTGCAATTCTTATTCTTGGCCCTGTGTTACTGCCAGTAATGACGAACTTTGGGGTGGATCCCATCTTCTGGGGTGTTATCATGTGTGTGAATCTGGGTATCGGTCTTATAACCCCTCCAGTAGGTACTGTTTTATTTGTGGCTGCAGGAATTACCAAGATCAAGATGGAGCAACTGGTAAAAGCGATAATTCCTTTCTTCATAGGGATGGTTGGCCTTTTGCTACTATTGATTATATTCCCTCAACTTATTACCTATCTTCCATATCTCTTACTTCCAGTTAAATAAAGGAGCCTTTGATGTTGTATTGTGCTGAACAACAGTTGGAGGGAGAGATAACCCTCAATCAACTTGATGCTGTTATTGAAAAGGTAGTCAAGAGTCTTTCAGCTGAAAGACAGCTGAGAAAAGTACTGGTCATTCCGCCTGATTATACAAGATTTCACTCTCGTTCCGGTCAGATCACCAGTAAACTCTATAAGCTGCTCGGTAATGCCATCACAATGGTGCTTCCTGCATTGGGAACGCATTACAAGATGACCGATGAAGAAAAAAGCTCGATGTTCAAAGGAGTACCACTTTCTTTGTTTCATGATCATGACCATAAGACTGAAGTTGTTCGGCTTGGTTCCATTGGAAGTGATGAGATTGCACGTATTTCAAAGGGAGCTGTTTCTTTCGATTGGCCGATAGAGGTGAGTCGGCTTTTGGTTGAAGAACAGTGGGACCTAATCATCTCGATTGGGCAGGTGGTTCCCCATGAAGTCGCAGGAATGTCCAATTATACCAAGAATACCTTGGTAGGAGTTGGGGGCAAAGAATGTATCGATAAGAGCCATTACGTTGGTGCTATTTGTAACATGGAAACAATTATGGGTCAGGTTCATAATCCTGTTCGTGATCTGCTCAATCTTGGCTCAGATCGATTCCTTTCGCATTTACCTATAGTGTATATCCAGACTGTAGTAGCCCCGGACATGAAGGGTGGTACCATTTTGAAGGGTGTATTTGCTTCTGATGATGTGCAAAGCTACGAACGTGCTGCCGCCCTAGCACAGAAGGTTAATATTTTCTTGCTCGATAGACGTCCTAAGAAAGTCGTTGTCTTGCTTGATGAAAATGAATATAAAAGTACTTGGGTAGGTAACAAAAGCATCTATCGCGCTCGGCTTGCAATAGCTGATGGGGGAGAACTGATTATCTTGGCCCCGGGGCTTCATACCTTTGGAGAAAACCCTTGTGCCGATTCTTTTATCAGAACCTATGGCTATAGGGGAATTGAGTACATCAAGCAATGTATAGAAAATGACCCGGAGCTGGCGAACAATCTCGGTTCTGCGAGTCATCTGATTCATGGATCTACTGAAGGTAGGTTCTCTATCAGGTACTGCCCAGGCAACCTCAATAAAGAGGAGATTGAACAGGTCGGTTTCTCTTACGGTTCACTGTCAGAATATGCAAGTCGTTATAATCCTGCCACGCTCTGTGATGGTTGGAATAATGTTGATGGCGAAGAGATTTTCTATATATCAAATCCAGGTCTTGGGTTGTGGGCATATAAAGAGAAATTTGAAGCCAAGTAAAACCTTAGTATCTAAAGAGTGGGGATATATACATGAAACTACTGGCGTTGGAGATCAGCACAAGCTCACATAAAGCCCAATACTATGATACTCTCACTGGTTACTCTCGTGTGCTTTCTGCTCGTAATATTGTGACAGCAAGTATCGATGAGCTTTGCAATCAGGTAATCTTGCTTGGACGAAACGTTGCTGAAGGTAATACGGTCGACCGTATTACAACAGCGGGGACCTGGCATAGTTTGGTCGTGTGTAACGCACGCCATACCCCTGTTATGCCCCTGAGCGATTGGATGGATATTCCTAGTCGGTCATTGTGCGATACCTTGCGAAAAGATGATTCATTTGTGGATTCGTATTATCACCAAAGTGGAGCCATGGTAAACGCCATCTATCCTTTCTTCACCTTACTCAAACTCCAAAAAGAGGGGGCATTGTCAACACAACATCGGGTAAGTTCACTCGCTTCCTATTTACATTATCGACTCACAGGGGCATGGAAAGAGACTGCCTCTATGTTAAGCGGTATGGGGTTGCTCTCCACCCAAGATACTTCTATCCATCAGATGGCTAAAGACCTGAACTGTACGATTGCCCCTCTTGCTGCATGGGATTGTGTAAGCCCACTCTCTGAAGAAGCTGGTAGGATTCTCGGACAGAAAGCAGGCATAGCCGTGTTGCCACCTTTTCCAGATGGATCACTCAATCAGGTAGGATCTGAAGCGGAAGATGAGCAAATCATGACACTCTCGATGGGTACCAGTGCCGCTTTGCGTCTTTCTGTTTCTTTTCCTTGGTTTTCTCCGACAAGAAGCACTTGGCTTTATCGATCTCCTACTTCGTATCTTCTTGGAGCGGCAACCAGCGGGTGTGCAAATTGTGTCGATTGGTATAAGACTCTTGCCTTTGCTCCTGATATCTCCTATGCAATGATTGAGCAACCGCTTAAGCATGAGACAGAGATTCCCATATTCCTTCCATTTATTGCAGGAGAGCGATGTCCTGGTTGGATCGATACCCGTCAGTCGAGTTTTCATGATCTTGTTGCTTCTACTTCTGCATCTGTAATGTATCAGGCGGTATTGGCGGGGGTTGTAGCCAATATATATCAGTGCTACGAACAGATACTAAAAAGTTCTCAAGAGATCAAAACCATAAGATTATCTGGAGGGGTTCTTCAATCCTCCTTCTGGAAACATATGTGCTGTAATTATTTTGGTCTTCCGATGGAAGAGGATACTCAAGCTCAAGCATCCTTGTTTGGGGCTTTGGTGCTTGCCTCGCGTAGTGTAGGCGAGGATCTGTTTAAGACACTTGCTGTAAAGAGAAATCGTCTAGAGCCGGATGCTAGATTGCATGCACTCTATCAAGAGCATTACAAGCGGTACTTGCATTGGTATACAAAGACAAAATAGACTACAGGTAGGATACATATGAGTTCATTTCGCATACTGGTGACTGCACGATCTTTTGGAAGTTCTGATGACAAGGCTTTGAATTTGCTTAAAGAGCATGGGTGTGAAGTTATTCATCTCAAAGCCACAGCTGAAAGAAGTCTTCAAGAGCAACTTGTACAGCATATTGCACAAGCAGATGGTATCATCGCAGGTCTTGAGGAGTATGATAGTCTACTCCTTGAAACAGCCAAGAACCTCAAAGTTATTTCACGATACGGGGTAGGTTATGACGCAATTGATGTGGCCTATGCTGCAAAAAAAAACATACAGGTCACTATAACCCCAGGAACAAATGGATCTTCAGTTGCAGACTTCGCGATGGCTTTGATGCTTTGTGCTGCACGTCATGTGCCTTTTTTAAACGAGCATGCCAAAAGAGGGGAATTTGTACGTCCTATTGGTATGGAAATGTATAAGAAGACACTCGGTGTGATTGGGACAGGACGTATTGGTGCTGGAGTAGTGAAGCGTGCCAGTGGTTTTGAGATGAAGATTTTGTGTCATGACATCTACGAAAACGAGGAACTGAAAAAAAATCATAACGTTGCATATGTGGATTTCGATACCTTGATTAGGGAAAGTGACTTCATTTCAATCCATACGCCACTAACAGATAGTACCTATCATCTCTTTGCTTCCGAGGTCTTTGACCGCATGAAGTCTAACGCTATTCTGGTCAACACTGCCCGTGGGGGTATCATAGATGAAGAGGCTCTTGCAGAGGCCTTGCTCGATAACAAGCTTGGTGCTGCTGCATTGGATGAGACCGAATCAAAGACAAGCCCCCTACTGGGTATTGATACATGTATTCTCACTCCCCACGCTGGTGCATGCACCCGTGAAGCATCTTCCAATATGAGTTTAATGGCAGTGCAGAATCTGCTCGATGTGCTTGAGCTTGGAAATTGTGAACATAGTGTCTGAATCAAAGATTTGTATTGCTTTAATATTGTGAAATTCTAAGGCCTTTCATTGTATTTCGTGGGTTGGTTGAGGGGGTGTTCTGGTATCACACACCAGAGAGGTAATGCAGCATAAACGGTTCTTCCCGGACATCATGACCATGGACATTGGCTTAACTGAGCCTTGGAGGGTAATGAATGTAGGGATATCTCCCTCTGAGAAAAACCTAGAGAAGGGAAGTACACATCAGTGTCGACAACCGTGAAGGTAGCAAATTCCCTTGCCCCGAATATGGACATACCTGTCCGGTCTATGACTCGAGACAGAAGGTATGGAAGCCTCTGAACTTCATCCAGTACCTATGCAATGGTCCCACGCATCAAGTTCAGGGAGCACAAGGTACGGTGGCGGATGGGAGAGTCCAGAGCGAGGTCTAGCAGCGGATTTCCCCTGTTGATGGAGGCGCACTTGCCTACGGATTTTGAGTTCTGGTACAATTTGTTTCCCCTCATGGTATCTTTTAAATACTGAACCGATTCTCCTATCTTTTTCGCTCTTAGTACAAATGTCTTATTATGAAGAAAAATAGAATACAACAGAAGTGGTTTGTGGTAGGATAATCGGGATACTACGAAAAGGTGGAAATAATGGGGAAGAGACTGAGAAAGTTTGGAAAGATACTCCTCTGGATATTTGCGGCTATTGCTGTTGTCTTGGTGATAAGTTCTGTATTGCATGCGACACTCTTCAGACAACGAAGAAATGCTATCTCCCCATACGGGCACATGGTCCCTGTCTTCGATGGACAGATGCACATTACTGATCTAGGTGAGGGTGAACATACCGTGGTATTGCTTCCTGGAATGGGTGTAGCTCTACCATCTGCTGACTTTGGGCCATTGCAACGAGCCTTGGCTGAAGACTATAAAACGGTAGTGGTTGAGTACTTCGGGGTGGGGTTCGGTACCACCACCGAAAGAGAGCGTACCAGCGATCACTATGTGGAAGAGATCAGGGAAGCGCTCAGGGTTGCTGGGTATGAACCACCATATGTGTTGATCCCACACTCAATTTCCAGCGTATACAGCGAACACTACGCTTCCCTCTATCCAAATGAGGTTGAGGCGATCATCAGTTTGGACGGTACATCTACCGCTTACTTCACGGAAACCCCTGCCTTTGTTGCTGCATTGCTCCCCATCGCTAAGGTGCAAGAATTCCTTGGATTAACCAGCTTGCTCGGTCCCCTGGTTACCAATAAGAGTGATGCAATGGAGCTTGGATACACAGAGAAGGAATTGGATGACATGCTTACCTTTGCCGGGTTCTCGATGAATGACACCCTCCTTGAACAGCTAGCATACTCAACCGAATTCATACGCGATACCATGAGTCTTCCCTACCCAAAAGAGGTCCCTTTCTTCAAGGTTATTGCCAAGGACACGTACGAGAAGCCCAATCCACAGATTCCTCTCTCTCCAAAGGAGTACCAGGAACAGCATCTTGAACGTATCGGAGCACAAGCTCAGTTTGAAGTGCTTGAAGGAAACCATTTCATCTACCAGAGTAATGCTGAGGCAATTGCTGCGATTGTAGAAAAGGTGTTGGCCGATTTATAGGCCAAGGTACGAGCGAGCTTGAGCAAGCACATGTTCAAGCTCCTCGATTGTCTTATTCCACAATGCATAGTCATCAGTAGGCTGTTCATGTTGCAACTGCGCACACAACTTTTGTGCGCCTATTGCCCCAATAGCCCCACAGCTGCCTTTTGCTTGATGAGCAAGTTCTGCAACTTCCTTCCAGTCATGGCTGGACCAGGCTTCCTTGAGAGCTTCGATTAGGCTGGATGTCTCCCCAATGAAGGCATTGAGTACCGTTTTGTAGGCGTTCACATTGCCCCCAAGTTGTAGGATGCCTCGTTGGAAATCGATTGGAGTATCGTCAAGGGCCTTTTTTGAGGCATAGATTCCAGAGTAGTACAGTACCTTCTTTTGGAGTTCTTCCGGCGCATAGGGCTTGCCGATAACTTCGGTTACCCCAATCTCCTTGCATCGGCTGAGTACACTGGAGATCAAGTCTGCTGAGGTTATCAGAAGGGGAACCTCCTGGTTCTTCTCCCTGATCAGCTTGCTTGACTCATACCCATCCATGACATCCATGTGAAGATCCATCAAGATGCAGTCAATGATATCCTCGTGTTCGAGGAACCGTTCATACCCCTCTTTCCCATTGGAAGCAAGGTAGACGGTTGCATCTATCTGCTCAAGCAGTTCCTTTGCGATGATCTGGTTTGTTGCATTGTCTTCGACAACTAAAACAGTGAATGATGCATTTTGTTCTTTCTGTACCATGGTCTTTGTAGTTTGAAGAGAAGGGATGTTTGTTCCAAACAATTGGAGTAATCCATTGAACAGAACACTGTTGATGAGTGGGAGCATGATTACCAAGTCACAAGAGAGTAGTCGCTCTTTCTCTGGTTCCATCTGGTCATGGGAAATAACCAACAGCTTCGGCCTGTACGCAGTCTGTTCACTGAGTAGCTTACAAAGTTTATCTGGAAGAACCATGGATGTACGATATTCCATCACCAGAAGATCATAGTCATGGGTCTCTTCGAGTGCCTTTATAGCGAGATTGAATGAGGTTACCCCTTCATGCTGCATCTTGTATTCAGAGAATACGAGAGCGAGACGGTCATAGAGCATCCTATCCTGAATGACGAGTAATGCTCTGAGAGAGGAGAAATCAACGGAAGTCTGCGATTTTTCTTCCTGGTCAGTATTCAATTGCATGGGGAGAGACACAGTGAAGCGGGTCCCTTCATCTGGGTTGCTCTCCACCTCCAGCTTCCCCTGCATCTTCTCAACCAGTTCTTTCACAATGGAGAGGCCTAGGCCGGAACCTCCATACTTACGGTGGATTGTTTCATCTGCCTGCACGAACGGGGTGAAAATGGTATCGAGCTGTTCCTTGCTCATCCCAATTCCTGTATCAGATACGTTCATGATAAGGGTGCAGGTAGTTTCCGCCTTGTCCTTCGACGCGATTGAGAGGGTAATGGAACCATGCTCTGTAAATTTTACTGCATTGTTCATGAGATTGATAAGGATCTGGGAGAGACGTGTAGGGTCTCCGATGAATCGTTTGGGTACATTCGCTTCTTCAGCAATCCTGAGATCCAAGCCCTTCTGTTGGATCAGGTACTGTTCGATCGATACACAGTTCTCCAGTACATCATCAAGATGGAATGGAACTGATTCAAAAGTGATTTTGTTCTCTTCTAGACGTGAATATTCCAGTATATCATTGATGATCTGCTGCATGGTCTGCGTTGCAGTGGCAATACTTTGGACATAGCGTTTCTGGTCAGTAGACAATAGGGTCTTCTCAAGGAGAAAACTCATTCCTCTCACTCCATTGAGTGGGGTCCGTATCTCATGGGAGATGCGAGCCAGGAATCGACTTTTCTCCCGGTCCGCTTCTTCGGCTCGCATCTGTGCTTCCTCCTTCTCATGGATTGCCTTCTTCAAGCGAACAATCCAGTAGGAAGAGAGAGCGAATGCTAGGATTATGATGATTGCAATGACAATCGCAATTCTGATGATCGGCCAGTAGTCTATCCTTGTCTCATAGCGAATCCATTTATTGAGAATTTGCGCTCGTTCTGCGTCACTGATGGAATCGAGACCCTTTCGGAGGATACTCTCCAGTATTGGTTCGCTGCGCTGCACTGCAATATGAAGTGTTTGTTCCGCATCTTCAGTAATGGGAATAATCGTAAGTTCAGTCAGTCCGAGCAATCTACTGAGATACACACTTGTGGCCTCATTTCCTACGAAGGCAACTTCTTCCCCGTGGTTTACGGCAAGCAGTGCTTCTTCCACCGTATCGTAGAGGCGAGGAGTGATGGACGGATAGGAGGTTAAAAAGCCTTCATGAGAGCTACCCCTCTGTACTGCTACCTGCCTTCCCAGAAGGTCGGAAAAGGAGGTAACTGAGGTATTGCTCTTCTGGACAATGATAGCTCGCTGGAAGTGAATGTAGGCAGGAAGGTAGCTCAGATACTCTTCTCGTTCTCTCGTATACCCAACTGCAGACAATACCTCAATGGTCCCTTCTCTGGCTTGGCTGATCGTTTCAGTCCAGCTCAGGGTAGGGTCATAGGTAAATGACAATCCGGTTCTCTCTGAGATAAGGGAGAGCAAGTCTGCAGCAATTCCAGTATGGATTCCCTGCTCATCGAGGAACTCAAACGGCATGAACTTTGGATCGATGCCAAGCCTCACTGTGTGATGTTTCTCGAGGAACTGATACTCTTCTTTGGAGAACAGCTGGGACTCTTCTGCATACGCAACATTGGCCAAGAACAGAAGTATTCCCACGATAAGAATCAGGTTCCTGTATTTGGACCGCAGCATTGAGGCTCCTTGGATTGTCTAGGTACGACTTAACTTGTTTGCAATGGAGAGAAAGGCCTGAAACACTACTGGGTCGAAGTGTCTGGGAGCCTCCTCTTTCATTACCTGTATTGCTTCCTCTGGAGAAAGCGCATCCTTGTACACACGCTTGCTGGTAAGTGCATCATAGACATCGATAACGGCCATCAAACGTCCAGAGAGAGGAATCTTGGAATCTTTCAAACCTACTGGATACCCTGATCCATCGTACCACTCATGGTGGCTCGCAATAAGGGAACGAGCGGTTTCAATGAAGCTGATCGGAGCTTCATCCTTGTCTGTGCCATAGTCGAGCGCTTCCACTCCATTCAGTACGTGTTTTCTCATGAGTTCAGTCTCTTCCTTGGTCAATCGCCCCGGCTTGAGAAGAATGTTGTCAGGGACACCCACCTTCCCGATATCATGCAGTGGTGCTGTATCGACCAGTTCCTGGATTTCCCTATCGGTGAGGTGGTACGACTCATTATTTTGCTTTTGGAGTTCAGCACAGAGATGTCGCATCATATTCTTGGTACGTTTTGAGTGGTCACTGGTCTCTACGTTGCGGATTTCCAACAGCCTCACTAGTGCATTGATGGTAATCGCGGTGGTTTTTCGTATCTCTTCGGTACGTTCCTCCACCAATCGCTCGAGCTGTTTGTTATATTCTATCATCTGCCTATTGGCTTTCTTCAGATTAAGCTGTAATTCAATGCGTTTTTGGAGGGAACGAAAGTTCAGTGGTTTACGAATAAAATCGACGGCACCCTTTTCAAGACCGAGGATTTCCTTTTCTATCTCCTCAGAGTTGGTCAGGATGATGATTGGAATCTCTATCGAAAGAGCCTTGCACTGGTCCAGAAAGGCGAATCCGTCCATCTTTGGCATATGCAGGTCGAGTAGGATCAAGTCAATTTCCGGATGTGCACTGAGTACCTGTAATCCCTCCTTGCCATCCCCGGCGGTAAGTACCGTGCAGCAGGAAAGCGTATACTGGATCACGGCAAGATCGGTGGAAGAATCATCAATGGCAAGGATAACTGACACTGTTTCTCTCTCCTTTGTATTGCAATGGTACCATTAGGCATAGCATAGGTAAAGAAAAGGAAGTTGAGAATAAGCAAGAAAAGTAATAAGATTTTAGAACTCTAGTTTCCCGTAAGATATTGCAATGCTTGGAAGGCGCTCCAAGCTTCAATGCTCCGTTGATGTTCAGCAATGTGTGATGAAAGGAGATTCATCTCAGCATGGAGCAGCTCTTCTCTCTTTCCATATCCGCTTTGATAGAGCTCTTCATTCGTCCTCACACGTTGCTCCAGGGCCGTCTGCTTCCTCTGTTCCAAGTCAATTTTCTGCATGGAGGTCTTCAGCAGTAGATACTGCTGCTGTACCTCTTGGGTAATACGGTCTCTTGCCTGCTGTAGGTCAAGGGAAGCGGACTCCTCTTGGCTCTCTGCACGTTTGATGGAATTGGCAATCTTTCCTCCATCAAAGAGCGTAGTCTTCAGTCCTACCGAAACGGATATGCTGTATGCATCCTGATCATTCCAGTCAGATTCTGACAAGGGAAAATTCGGGCTACTGTAGCCTGCCGACATAACCAAGGCAAGGTCTGGTTTGCCGTAGAAAGAGCCCTTGGCAAGCCTCCTAGCTGCCTCAGTTGCTTTTTTGAGGGCAGTAAGTGCCCTCAAGGATGACTGTCTTGGAGAGAGGGATGCCTCAATGAGTGTCTCGACCGGTAGTTGCAACAACTCCTTGATCGCCTGCTCATCGAAGCTATAGGAATAAATATCTTGGTCACTGGTCAATGCCTGCAGGTTAAGTGTTTGTTCGGTGATCGCATAGTCACTCTCAAAAATGGCAAGCTCGATATCCTGGAGAGCTACCTCTGTCTCGAGCTGTTCCAATTCCAGCATCATCCCGGATGCAACAGCTTCACTTGCAAGAGAGACCAGCTCCCTTCCAAGCGAATGTTGCTGCTTGAGCAACTGCGAAATTGCCTCCAGGGCGGTGAGTGTTACCGCCCTCGTGGAAATCTCAGCCAGGAGTTCCTTTTCTCTATTCCTAAGCTCCTGAAACTTGGCTTCTGCAACAGCTTCCTGTGCATCCACCGATGCATTGATCTTCCCCCAGGTAAAGAGTGGCTGGGTGATGTTCACCGAGAAGTCATACATACTTGATTCCATCCCATCATACAGCGTTACGTCACTCGGTGGCGTAAGGGGGGCAAGAGATAATGAGCCTGCAGGGAGTGTAATGGGCCCGATGAGTGGGTTGCTCATATACGTGCCGCTGAGCTCGAGCTCAACGGTAGGCCAACGGGAAGCCTTGGCATCGCGTACATCGAGTATGGCTTGGTTTACCTCCTCCTGAAGAGCGGCGAGCTCAAGATTCCCGGGAATTGCACCAAGTAGAGGGAATGAGAGGGAGATCAGTACTGTACAAAGAAAGATGCTTCTTCTTTTCATCTGCTGTCCCTCATATGCTGCTTTTTCAAGATGACCCTACGCTCAGTCATATAGTACAGGATTGGTATGATGAAGAGCGTGATCAAGGTGGAGCTGAGCAAGCCTCCTGCAATGGCTTGTCCAAGCGGGGCATAAATTGCAGCTCCTTCCCCGGTTGCTAGAGCCATGGGGATTACCCCGAGCATCGTGGTAAGGGTGGTCATCAGGATAGGGCGGAGGCGGCTGGCGCCTCCATTTGCCACACTCATGCGTAACATTTCCAAGCTCTCTTCTCCTTCGGTTGCCTCCTTTTCTCTCAGCACATTGATTGCATCGATCAGGATGATGCCGTTGTTCACTACAATTCCGCCAAGAGCAATGAGGGCCATGAAACTGATCAGGGAGATGGATGAACCAAATAGAAGGAGACCTAGGATTACCCCGATCAAACTGAATGGGATGGATGCCATGACGATCAGGGGCTGGCGGAATCTCTCGAACTGGATAACCATTACGGTATAGACGAGGAAGATTGCGATGGCAAGGGCGGTAGCCATCGGTTTGATGGAATCTGCAATGAGTTCCATCAAACCTCCACTCGTTGTCTTTATCCCTTCAGGGAGCGGGTGTTTAGCTAGGTGGTCCTGCATCCTTGCAGAAACCCCTTTTGTATCTTCACTGATAAGCGTTGCAGAGACTGTTACGGTTTTCTCCCTGTCCTCGCGGACGATACGGCTTACTGCCCGCTCTTCTCTCAGCTCAGCCAAGCTGGCAAAGCTGATGAGCTCTCCAGTGGATGCTGGAACTTCTGCGGAGAGAAGGGTGGAACTGGTGATGGGTAAGTCCTTGAGGTCTGACTCCAACCTGATCGGATATCGCTCTCCCTCTGCATCGGTAAGATTGCCTACCTCCATTCCCTGGAACAGAAGGTTGGCTGTCAGCCCTGCCTCGCTGCTGTTCACCCCAAGGTTGCTCATAAGCTGGTGGGACATATCCATGACCAGGATGTTTGCATCATAACTGGTATCGATACTGGCAACGAGGACCTCTGGATCTTCCTGTAGTTTCACTCTCAGTGACTCTGCTGTTTCATGCAGGAGTTCCATATTCTCGCCTACAAGCTTCAGTCCATAGCCACCACCACCCGAGATGTATCCAACCAAGGCATCAAAACCACCGTTTGTGGTGTTGACTGTGGCGTCAACAATGCTGGAGGAGAGCAGATACTGCACCTCATTGATGATCTCATGCACAGATCGCTTGCGGTCTTTGGTTGGCACCAACACAACGCGGATACTTGCCTGGTTGGGAGATGAGAAACCAAATCCAGTTCCTTGTCCGGAAAAGAGTACGATGGAATCAATTTCTGGGACCTGTGAGCTCACCAAGGCCTGGGCTTCTAGCGCCCGATCCCTGGTCTGCTCCAGGCTGTAGCCTTGGGGGAATGTGAGAGCAATGTTGAAATCGCCATTGTCTGTCGAGGGAATGAAAGTAAGCCCCAGGATTCCTCCTGCCATGATGACCAAGGCAAGAGAGAGAAGGGCAAGGGTCAGGATGAATTTCCGGTTGCTTAAGCTCCATGCCAGCCCCTTCCTATATCCTCCTTCAAGACGATCAAGGAATAGGGAGAAGCGAGGTTCTCTTTTTCTCACCTTTTCCGGAACATTTAGAACCAAGCGAAGGATAAAGGGAACGACCACCAATGCCACCAGAAGGCTTGCTACCAGGGCAAGGATCAAGGTGAGGGCAACGTCACGGAGGATTGATCCTACAATGCCTGAGAGCAGGGAGAGTGGGATGAATACAGCGAGCGTCGTGGTGGTGGAAGCAAGAATAGGGGAGCCCACCAAGTCTGCACCGCGGTGCAGTGCTTCCTCGCTGGGCATTTTATGTTCTTTGTGTAAACGCATGACTTGTTCGAGCATAACGATGGAACCATCCACCACCATACCCAAGGCAACCACAATGCCAGAGAGGCTCATCAAGTTGATGGTTACCCCAGCCACACGCATGCCGATGAAGGTGAAGAGAATACTGAGAGGGATGGAGAGAGCAATGGTAATAGTCGCCCTTGGGTCGCTCAGGAACAGAAAGATGACAAACACAGCCATAAGGATGCCGAGTAGTCCTGACTGGGAAACCTTCATCAGGGAGGCAATGATGTTCTTGCTGTCATCACTGAGTATCTGGAACGAGGTAGCCCCTCCCGTTTCCTCTTGTGCCTCAGAGAGAACCTTCTTGATCTCCCGAACAATGGAAAGGGTGTTTCCATCGCTACGTTTGGTAACTGAGATCACGACCCGTGGAACTTGGTTTGCATCGGCATAGGCATCCATCTCTGCTGTCTCGAAGGCAATATCTGCCACATGACTGAGTCTGATTACTGTTCCATCCTCTGTTGCACCGATAGGCAGATCGTTTAGTTGTCCAAGCGATTCCAGACTCCCATCATAGCGGAGATTTGCACTGTTCCCATGCCATACTGCGTCTCCTACAGGAAGGCGCATATTGGCATGCTGGAGCACCTGATACACCTGCAGCATGGAGATCCCTCTTGCCCTCAGGTCCTTGGTTCTTACCCTCACGTGTACTTCCTGGGATCGCATGCCGGTTACCGATACCTCAGCGACTCCCTGGATTCTGGTGATCCTCGGGATGAGCGTGTCTTCCACGTAGGTTGAGAGATGGCTGGTATCCTCTCCTGCATCAACGCTGAACATCATCACCGGAAGCATGGTGGCACTACCCACGATTGCTACCGGCTCTCCCTCAAGATTGTCGGGAAGGTCTGCTTCCATCTGTCTGATACGGTTGCGGATTTCCCCAAGCATATCGTACGGGTCTACCCCATCTCGGAAGGTGATGGTTACCCAGGAAAAGGATCCACTGCTTGTTGATTCAATACTCTTGAAATCAGGGAGGGTGACAAAGTGCTCTTCGAGCACCTTGCTTACATCCCTCTCCACATCTTCGGCGCTTGCTCCAGGGTAGACTGCGAGGACTTCCACGGTAGGAAGACTGATATCAGCCATAAATTCAACATTCAGACCAGTGAGGGCATAGAGACCGAAGGCGATCAAGGCAATGAGGAGCATTCCGATAACCGCTGGGTGTCGCACTGCAAAGTGGGAAATCTTCATCAGCTACCCCTACCTGGTCTGCTGGACGGAGACTGTCTGTCCATCCAGTACCGTATGATGTCCTCCCACGATGAAGGATGCATCCTTATAGGCCGGATCGATGGCTACAAGGGAGTCATTCTCAGCAATGATGGCAAGTTTCTCATAGCGCGCTGTGTTGGTCTCTTCATCATATACGTAGAAGGCACCATCGACCGTGCGGTCCTCTTGCCTCAAGAGATACACCCCTTCAATTTGGTTGTAAACGATTCGGATCGTCACGGCCATCCCCGGCACAAACGAGCCATCTTGCTCTTGAAGTGTGCTGACCAGTGAGAAGGTATTCGAAGAGGGGTTGATGGAGGGTGAGATTGCCTTGAGTCTTGCCTGGGCTATATGCTCTTTGCCCGAAGCATCCGTTCTGCTCACCTGGATTTGCAGTTGTTCCTTCTTTGCTTGGATGATGTCAAAATAGTAAGAGGGAATCTCGGCCTTTACACTCAAGGAATCGAGATCAGCTATCAGGGCTATAGGCTGCTGGGAGGAAGCAACATTCCCCTCTGATGCATACTTTTCAATGACCGTCCCGGATATCGGGGCCTTGATGGCGGTATTTTTCATCTGCAATTCTGCCAGTTCCCACTGAGCCAGGGTCGCATCCCTGTTTGCCTTTGCTTCCTCATAGGCCTGCTCAGTGACTGCCTTTGCCTGAAAGAGTCGCTCAACACGTGTGAAGGTTGTTTGGGCTACTGCTTTTGCTGATGCTGCTTGGGCACGCTGTTGCTCATAGGGTTCACTGTCTATCTGTGCCAGTACTTGCTCTTTCTCAACCTGGTCTCCCAGTTCAAAGGAGACCGTTTCCAGTTCTCCACTTACCAAGGGTAAGAGTGCAACCATGTGGTCGCTTTGGACGTGTGCAGTAAGGGAGATGCTCTCTTGCAGTGTCCCATACTCCGCTTTTGCAGTGGTGACCGGAACCGGGGTAGGGGTTTTCTCTGCAAGGCTCTTGCTCGAGAACTGCATGATGCCGTAGGCGATCATGGCCGTACCGAGCAGGAGAATGAAGTAGCGAAGAAAGACGAAGAACGATCGTTTTCCCAAGGTTTTTGCTCCTCTATGAATCTGAGCAAAACCTACCACAGCCATGAGCTGTAATCAATAGACATGCAATGGCCTCTGTATTAGGGCGCCTCAGTACTTTCGTGAGAAATCCACCAGATTCTTCATCTTTCGGTCTCCCAGGTAGTGTCCCAGATTCTCTAGGAATAGAGCAAAGACCTGATGTGGGTCACTTTCAGAGAATCCGCTTGCATGCGGAGTAATCAGGACGTTGGGGAGTGTCCACAGCGGACTCTCTTCCTCCAGTGGTTCCCTCTGGGTGACATCCAAGCCGGCCTCAGCAATATGGCCATCCTTCAAGAGTTCAACCAAGGCTTCCTCATCGACAAGCGAGCCACGAGCGACATTGATCAGGATGGAGCCCTTTTTCATGCTTTGGAGTCTCTTTCGGTCAAGCAGATTCTCTGTATCGGGAGTTGCCGCAGCGCAAACCGCTACATAATCTGCCTGGGGGAGTAGCTCATCCAGAGAGTCAGAGGTGTAGATTTCATCGACATGTGACGGGACTTCCATAGGGGTTCTCTTCACCACAATGACGCGCATTTCATGGGCTTTTGCCCGCAGAGCTAGATTTGTCCCAATATCCCCATACCCGATGATAAGTAGGGTGCTGTCCCACAGGTCCTTTGTAGGCCAGTGGCTCTCCCAGTTCTTTTGCTTCATTTGCTCATGATAGGTCAAGAGATTATGATTGAACGCAATAATCATGCCCAACACATGGTCGGCAATCTGCCTGCCATACGTTCCTTTTGCATTGGTGAGGATGATATCTTCGTGGACATACAGCGAAGTATCAACAAAGGGGGTGACCCCACTGCTCTGAGCTTGGAACCAGCGGAGGTTCTTGGCTTCCCTCAGGTCACGACGCCTTGGAGTGCCTACCAGAATTTCTGCCTTGGCTAGTTGCTCTACAGTATAGTCTTTCCCTTCAACAACGGTCAGGGAGACCTGAGGGTAACGTTCCTTGAGCAGGGTAATCTCTGCTTCATCAGGGCAGAAATGGGTGCTGGTGAGAAAGAGTATTTCAATGGTTCTCATAACGTATCCTTGCAAACGGTATCAATTACGATACAGTACCGGTCATCAGGATAGATTGCAAGCATCTTTTATGAGAGAGAGGATGCGCTGTTGCGTTTTTCCTTGTATAGATTAACATCAGCCTCACTGATCATATCCTCGATATTGGATCCTTTGTTCCAAACCTTGGAGCCAATACTTACCGTAAAGCGTTGCATTCCAAGTTCTGGGATGATGATATTTCTCACCTCTTCCTGAATCATTCGTTTCACTCTCAGTGCCTGCATGTTTTCTGCTTGTGGTATGAGTACTGCAAACTCATCACCACCATAGCGGAAACAGAATTGCTCTTGATCCGATGCATAGAGAATGGCCTTGGCAACGGCTACCAATACCTTATCCCCGACAGGATGCCCATACTCATCATTGATGTTCTTGAAGAGATCAATATCCATCAGGAGTACTGCATAGGGCCGTTTGAACCGGGTTGCTTGGGAATGGAGGAGTTTCAAGGCACGATTGAAGGCTCTCTTGTTGCCGAGTTTGGTCAGTTCATCGGTGTGTGCTTTCTCATCGGCAATAATAATGAGTGTTTCAATGGCTATGCTTGCAACCAAGGTAATCAGGCCAAAACTGACTACAAGGATACTTGAAATATGTCTGAGTCGGTCCCAGAGAAAATCTGCCGAGTAATCGACGCCTACCAGACCCACCATTGCCCCATCTCTGTTGTCAATGATCGGGCTGTATCCAGTCAGGAAAGATCCCCATCCAGGAGCTCTTATTACATCGCTGGTCATCGGTTTGCCCGTTTGAAAAGCGAGGAGTTCTACGGAATTCAATTCGTCTTCACTACCATGTGGAGAGAAAAGGTCGGTTTTTGGGTCTTCTCCATCGAGTACATATTCCAGAGTTTGGTCATCTCTATATCGTATGGTATAGATGAACGTAGCATCTGCCTTTTGCTTGATTGACTGCATTAATCCATTGGTTTTTTGGTAGTAATCCCACAGTTCATTTTCTTTGGTAAGGCTTTCTGTTTCTGCAAGCTTACGATAATTATCAATATCCATCTCCAAGACAGAGGATACTGTGTGAGCAATATCTATAGCTTTCGATTGGGTTTCCTCAGTCAGTACTGTTTGCGTACGCTTAAGAAGATATAACGCAGGAAAAGATAATGCGATGCCAATGATCAGCAAGAGGATGAGAAAGAGTGTATGTTTCCATGTCAGGATACGACCGGAACTCATGGCTTTTATTACCTCATTGTTATAGTTGGAAAGGGTATAGGCATTCTTTCTACTTATATCGCATTCACTAGGTGATGTCACCCGTTGCACGGATGAAAACAGTGAAAAAATTGGAAAGTTTTTCCTCTTGTCAGTAAGCGGGGAAGGACATACCATGACACACGAGGTGCAAAGCATGGAGATGACAAGAGAGGACGCAAGGGAATTGTTGTCCCGCCCGACCTATCGGCGGTTTCTTGGGGCGTATAGCACAGCCTTTGACCTGAATAGGTCTTCCCACGAGCAGTTTCTGCAAGATTTTGTGTCACTGGTAGCAGAGACGGAATATGAGCTGTTCCATGACTGGGATTCAACCTCATTCCTTGCCCACGATATACTGCAACCCATCTGCGTCGATTTTCTCCGTGAACGAACCAGAGGCGTAGCTATTTTAGGATCCAGCGTCTCTTCTGTCCTCTACCGCTCCCGTTTGGTGCAGAACGCCCTCAGTGAGTGGGCCGACGAGCAGTCTTTCTCCTTGGATGATGAAGCCTTGGCCATGTTTGCGTGGTATTGCCACAGCAGATACCACGATTGGTTCATGGATTTTGCACCGTATGAGCTGCATATGGGTGGGTATGACTGGAGGGCAGAGATTGCAGCAAAGTGGGCACACTTTCTTGAGTACTGCAACCGGGGTGGGCATTAGGAAACCCTATTAGTGAGAACGCATGGTAATTGTGAGGGTGAGCGTCTTTTGTTCAAATACACTGAGTAGTGGTTCTTGTGCCACAACGTTTACTTCAGAGTTTCCGATAGGAAGTACTGAAGTATCGAGCTCTAAGGTGTGTTCATCCAGGGTTACTCCAGATGTGGCGTCTGTAAGCTCTTCCCCATCCAAGAACCAACGGTAGGTGAGGGCAAGCTCCTCAGTGGAGTCTGCTACTGCAGAGAAACTCAATAAGGTTCCTTGTTCTACTTGTACCATTGAGTCTTCTCTGGCGGTTTCGGGGGAAACTTGAATCTGTAGAGTTACTGAGAGACCTTCAGAGAAACCAAGGCGTGCATTCCCATGTTCCCCTAGTTGCATGAGAAGATCACTGCAAGAGGAAAGGAAAATCAATATCAAGCTTATAAGAATGCCAATAACCAAGCGTTTACTGTTTTTCATGCTCTCCTCCTACCAATTCATCCGTAGCCCAGCTTCCAAGCTTATCAGCTGTCCAATTGCTCCTTGCTCAAAGAAGCACGAGTAACCAGGTGAAACCAAGAACTGGACACCATCTGCAGAACCGAGGAGCAATGTAGCAGCTATGCGGGCTATAGGGTCCAGATATAAGGTATAACTCTGTGGTTCCCCAGATTGGGCACTCCAGGCAATGATATGTTGCATAATTCCAGCCTCAAAGTCGATTGATACCTTGAGAGCAGGATTCGCAAGAAGGGGAAAGCCGAGGCCCAAGGTGGTTCCAATGATTTGGAAGGAAGATACCAAGCTGGTTGAGGATCCTGGCTTCTGATAGAAGATGGTGGTATAGGGAAGCAGGACATCACTATTCTGGGAAGAAATAGAAGAGGAGAAATTGATCTGCAGTTTTCCTCCGAATCCAGTATCATAGGAGTCGCTGCAGAGTCCTAGAGGTAATAGGTACTGACCCCGTATGTCGATAGACGATGCTCCAAAGGTTCTCTTCTCTTGCACGGGATCTTGTGCAGGAATCGGAGCAACATTTGCTTTGGAGAACGCTTCCCACTTGTTATCCGTGGTATTGAACCTGAAGAGTATTTCTTTCCCCCAGGACAATCCATCGTTGGACTGTTGGATTGTGAGCACTCCATTGCTTTTGTCAAAGTCCTCAAGGGTAATCAGGGGGGACTTGATATCGGATGTGACCCAAGGGGAGTTGCCATCCTCACTTATCCTGTAGCGGAACTGGGAAATTTCAGGGGATGTTGGACGAAATTCAAGATACACCGGCTCTGCTACGAGTGTTTGCGCGAAGCAAAGGAGTATGAGCATGCAGAACACCATTGTCGATCTGCTGAATGGTATCGGTTGTGTCATGAGGTTGTTGTTCATCACAGCACATACTAGTAGCAAGATTGTCTTGTAATCAAACGTAAAGAAGGGGTATGTCATGAAAAGTATCGCAAGCGATACGAGAATTATGTGCGTATCAAAACTCTAGGCGATGAAATGATGCTAACAGTAATTCTGGTCTCCAAGAAAAAGGTTTGTCTCATGTAGTAGGTATGATATGATACCTAGCGAATGTTTATGCATTGATCCAAGAGAAGTTACGGGTGGCAGATGATTGAATCAGAAAAACAGTACTTGCTAAGGCGCCAGGCATTGCAAACTTCCTTGCAATCGATTGAAACAATCCCTTTGATGGTTGCTGTCGCAGCCATAGGGTATGGAAAAACTACTGCAGTCAACCAATGGATGGAAACGCATCCCCAGTTACGATTTGCCTATGTGCATCTGCCACATGAAACGAGCAATGCAGACTATCTATGGAAGCGAATCATCAAGAGAATTCAACTGGTTGATCCAGATCTGGGAAAAGAGCTGGAGGCAATTCCTGTCCCTCGTACAGTTGAGGAGAGAGAGCTCTGCGCAGAGGTTATCGAGCGTGAGCTGTGTGATGATTCCTTGATACTTGTTTTGGATGATTACCACCATGCAAAAAGCAAAGACTTGGATTTGCTCATAGAGCATCTTGCACAATATCCCAAACTTGGGTTGCATATATTGGTGCTCTCGAGAACCAGTGTAAGCTTGCCTGTTGATGAGTTGGTGCTCAAGGGATGCTGCAAGATGCTTCCTGCTGATGTCTTCCAGTTTGATAAGGAAGATATTCATGCCTATACCGAATTGTGTGGAGTGATACTCACTCCTGTCCAAGAGTATCAACTACTTACCATGAGTGAAGGATGGGTTGCAGCGATTCATCTTATACTGGAACAGTTTCGTAGTACGGGAAGACTTGCTCCCAGTACCTCCCTGTATCGTTTGATTGCAAGCAGTGAAATACCTCGTTATAGCAAGCAAAAGTTCTGGTTGCTACAAATTCTTTCGGCCTTGCAGGAGTTCAATGCTTCCTTGGCAAGTAGCGTATGTGGGTGTGATATCTCACCCCTGATGGCGGAGCAGTTCGAACACGAGAGTTCATTCATCTATCACGATGAAGAGAAGGGGATGTACCGTATGCATCCGTTATTCAGGGAGTATCTGCAGCAAGAATATGCAAAGCACTCTCTGCTGCAACAGAACAACAAAGCACGACTTGACCCACTTCAGATTGATCTTGAAACCATATTTTTCCGTGCAGGAACGTGGTATCTTGAGCGTCAAACTCCAGTCCTTGGTTTTACGTACCTGCTGAAAGCTCATGCCTATGACACCATTATGGAGGAGTTTTCCAAGGCTTCAAGGAATCGCCTTCTCGACGCAGAACCTTCTTTCATTGTTTCCTTGTTCAATACCATCCCCAATGAAGTACGTAATCGACATTTCTATCCATGGCTGGCTTATATTGGTTTCTACATCACCAATATTGACATCACAGCAGCTGAGACGTTGCTCGCTGAGGTTCAGTCCGTCCTGCATGCAAGGCGCAAATCGCTTGGCGAACAACAGGTTCAAGCAATTGAAGGTGAAATGGCTCTTATGAGAGCATATGCGTTTTTCAATGATGCGAAGGTGATGGCGCAGTATTTTCGTGAAGCTTTCAAATTACTCGGTGGTCGTTCCAAGATTGCAGATAAGGATAAGATCATTACCTTTGGATCGCCGCACTCTCTCTACCTGTACTATAGAGAGAAGGGGAGCCTCGATGAAACCTTGAAAACTGTGCTTGCGATGTTTCCATTTTACAGTGAGATGGCAGGTGGTTGTGGCAAGGGATTGGATGACCTGCTGGGTGCAGAGTACTGTCTTGAGCGGGGTGAAATGCAGAAAGCCCACATATGTGCTTACCGAGCATTCTACAAGGCATCTTCCCTTGATCAGCATGAGGTCATGCTCAGCGCCCAATTCTGTCTTGCCCGTCTTGCAGCCAGCAATGGAGAGATCCAAGAGGCAATATCCATTATGGAATTGCAGAGAGAAAAAATTGCTGGACTCAATAGTCCTATTCTCCAAGCCTCCTATGATTTGTGTGTAGCCTACATAGCATCAATGTTGAACAGACCTAATGACATTGCCAATTGGATCCGAAGTGGAGATGTAGTACACACTCCTATCTTGTATCATGCACAGGGATTCGTATATCTGGTATATGGCAAGTTTCTTCTCATGCAAAAATCATACATCCAGCTAGAGATTCTCTGTGAGAAGATGAAAGAGACCTTCAGTACGTTCTCCAACCAGTTGGGATATCTCCACACATTTATTCAGGAAGCTATAGCAAAAAATCAGCTGTATGATGCAACCAGCGCAGAAATCTCCTTGCTTCGGGCATTGGAGATTGGGTTTGCTGATGGCTTGGTTGTGCCGTTTGCCGAGTATAGTTCAGACATCATGGACCTTCTGCTTACGGTAAAGAAACGTTATCAAACAGGGGTGCTTCTTCCCCACAGTGCCCAGTCCATAGCCTTTTCGTCCTACCTGGACAAGGTTATCTCGCTTGTGATCGATTATTTTGCCACCATGAAAGACGGGCTTGATGATGTGAAGGTATTGAAAATGCTCAGTAGTCGTGAACTCGAAATCCTCACCTTGCTTACACAAGGGAAAACGAACCAGTCAATTGCGAAACAGCTTTTTGTTGCAGAGGTAACGGTAAGGAAGCATCTGACTGCCCTGTATAAAAAGCTTGCAGTTCGTGGACGAGCTGAAGCCGTCAGACGAGCTCTTGAGCTAGGTATCGTCTAAAGTATCGGAAGCGATACTGTCTCCCCAATAAATACACTCGTTACAATCTGTCATGGAATGGCCATATGTCATGCCTGTATGTTTCATGATGTTCCCTCTGTGTGAAAATACGTAAGAGGTGAACGTAGAGGAAGCTGGCATGTGTCATTTCGTGATTGGGAAAAGGAGATAGACACAATGAAGAGGCGATGGAGCAGTTACCTAATGCTTGCAATGACATTCCTTGCATTTTTTATTATTCCGGGGTGTAGCATGGAATCGGGAGTGCCTGAAGGAAGTCTTGTTATCCAAGTGCAAGAGGCAATGACCAGGAACATCTTTGAAAGTACCAATACCCTTACTGGTGATGGTATGAATATTAAGGGGTACAAGATTACTCTCATTCCTCCAGGAACTGATAAGGGCTTTATTGGAATGGTGTATCATCGCCCTGCTGATGGCTCTCCCATTGTTCTAGAGGCTTTGGCTCCTGGTGATTGGGAGCTAAAAATTGCCGGGTTCAATGGTTGGAATGATACCACCAAAGAAGTCTCCGGTGAGCAGATTGCTTACTTGAGGCCAGAGAAAGATACTTATACGTCTCAGGGTTCTATTGAATTCTCCATCCAGCGCGGGAAGATTACCACAATCAGCAGTGCTGAGGCTGTCTTGGTTCCTATGCGGAGTGATACCGGAGCTTTGGATATTGTGATTGACTGGTCTGCACTGAATTCTGTGGATGAACAGAAACTCTACAATAATCCTGATGTAAGTGTAAAAGTTACCCAGATTAATGATAGATTCAGCAACTATCCAACCACGAATTGGAACGACGCATCTAGCACATCAGTTACTACCGAGACAAAAGCAGGTACTTTGGATGCTGGGGGAAATTCCTCCACAATCTCCTTTACCGCACTTCCTGTCGGGTGGTATGAGGTAGTTGCCACCTTGACCTCCTCCAGTAGTCAGACCAGCAACGTTACTCAGCTGAAACGTATGGGGTATGTGCGAGTCATTGATGATGGTGCTAGTGCAGATGCGGTTAAAACAACTGGGACATTCACCATTACTGATGCAACCAGCTTCGCAACAGGAAGCCTCGATCTCTCAATCAGTGAGGAGATGGATCCTCTTACCGTAAGCTTCACGGAGATAGGAAGTCCTGAAGGTATCAACTACCCGAATTCTGATGGATTTGGCTCAGAAGCATACGGTTCCTTTGAAGCCGAAGCCATTGGTGCGGATACAGCAAACACCTTGAGCTATGCCTGGTATGTGAATGGGGAGTTGGTAAGTGACCAAACTGCTGCTTCCATGATCTATTCCTTCAGCGAGGCTGGCCAATACACGGTTACAGCGGTGGTGTATGAGAAAAATGGAGAGACTGCAGTCAACTGGGGTAGTGCATCCCATGAGGTGGTGGTCGGCTCTGGTCTTGGAACGAAAGAGTTGCTGAATGTTTCCATTGCAACTAACACAACAGATACCTACGAGGTAACCGTTACCGATCAATCAAATAATTCTGTTACAGGCCTTACCTATGTCTGGTATGGAGACGACGGAGTATTCCTTGCGAAAACAACGAGCAACTCATACACGGTATCTATTTCACAAGGACTATGTGTCTTTGCCTACGAGCTCGATAGCACTACTGGAGCCCTGACTCGTTGGGGGAGCGATACGTTTGAAATTGGCTTTAATTAAAATAGGAATATCAACGTGATGAGAAACAGGGGCAACGAACAGAGGATATTCAACAGACTGCCTATCTTCTTGATTGGCTCTTTCGTTGTGCTTCTGCTCTTTGCCTCCTGCACTGCTTCGCCAGGAGGAGCGGTCCATATTTCCTTGGACCGCTCAATAGAGAAAACTAAAGAAACAGCTTTCATAAACCCTGACCTAGACAACGAGATTGCCAGCTATGATCTTACCCTCTATGGTCCTGAGCGTACGACCCTTATCATGGAGCGAACGATCAGCTCTGAGGTACAGCAGACCACATTCGATACCTTGCCTACCGGGACTTGGAAGATTCGGGTACAGGCAAAAAATGCAGAGGGCAAGATTGTTCGCTCTCTTGGGTATGACGCTACCCTCCGTGATCGATTGATCTCCTTTGAGGTGAGGCGGGGTGAGGTTTCAGTTGTTGATTGTACCTTGGTTCCTTATTGGGTAGGAGAGGGAGAGCTTTCCCTCTCCTTAGACTGGTCCCTTGTTGATCTCGATCTCCTCTCTACCAAACCAGGTTTGGCAGTGTCCATAACCCCTTTGAGTGAGGTGTCATCCTTACAAGGGGTGCAAGTTGCTACCCCTCTGGGTGGGTACACCATCACCGGCCAAGAGGCAGATGATGCTCTCTCTGTAGAGCTCTCACCGGAAAAAGGAATGCTTCCAGATGGAAGAGCTATCCAGCTCTCGTATAATAACCTCCCGGCTGGGCTGTATGAAATCTCGGTAGAACTCCTTACAGATGCATCTTCTGTAAGGCTCTGGAAAGGAGTTCGGTTTGCGAGCGTTATGGATGGAGGGATCACTTCCTTGGATATCTCCTTGCTTGATCCAAACCTCCAGACAGGAAGTATAAAGATCCCGATAGAGGAACATCTCGATCCTCTTGGGGTTTCATTCACTTCCACTGCTCCCTCGACCTTGGACCCTGGTCAGAAAGGGGAATTCACCGTTGCAGTCACCGGACAAGGAAGTGAATCTTCTCTGTCCTATACCTGGTATGTGAATGGAGAAAAGGTGGAAAGCGAAACTGAAAGCAATGAGGTTCCCCCAGAGATCCTTCTCTATAGTTTTACAGAAGCTGGTCAGTACACCATCACCAGTAGCGTAACGGAAGAAGATAGCGGTGGGAATCTTACCAACTGGGGAATGGCACAGTGGGAGCTCACGGTGGAACAAGGGGAGGTTGACTGATGAAACATATTCGCCCCTCTTTGATTCTGCTTTTTGTTCTCTCTTTCCTGTTTCTTTATAGTGGTTGTGCTGAGTATAGCTCCACTGAATCTGGGAGACTCGCGATTCATTTTTCTGAGCCAAAGGCAAGGGAAATCTATCTTCCTTCCATCCCCTTGGATATAGCCTCCTACAAGATTACGTTGACCAGTGGGAGTGAGACGAAAACTTATGAGGTGGGAAAACAAGATTCCTTGGTTATCGAAGGACTGCTTCCTGGAATCTGGACCATCGAGGTTGCCGGTTACAACGGTTGGGACGCTTCAGCTTCCCAGGTAAGTGGCCAACAGGTGGCGACTTTGGAAAAGAACCAAGAGGGAAACCGTCTGGTTGCATGCAGTGTGAAACGAGGGGAGGTTACCTCGACCTCCCTTGCCATGGTACCTTTCAGTGAGGGGACTGGTACGCTTACCTTGACCGTAAACTGGCCGCAAGAAAACCAAGGATCTTCCCTCATACTAAACAATCCAATACTCGATGTGTACATCAAGGGGTATAATGCCCATGGCAGTGTGTATGAAGACAACAGTAGTTATACAAAGTCATTGTTAATGCCCGGTACTGTAAACTTTTTTACTGCAATACTTCTCAACATGCCTCCTGGCTGGTATGAGATCCAGACCCGCCTTATTCCCCAGAATGCCACAGGGGATGCAACCCTCTTCTATCGAAACTTAGACTTTGCCCAGGTAGTACCCAATGATACAACAGGTACAATCGGGGTGTTGGATATTACCGATGAGATGTTGGTAACCGGCTCTATAGACTGGAGCTTTTCTGAGGATATGGAGCAAGCCCTGGAGAACCTTTCTATTAACCAAGTCAGAGCTGATGAGGTTGACTATGCTGGAGTTATCCAGCACTTCTCCTGTACCTATGAGAGCCCCACAGCCTCTTACCAGTGGTATGTGGATGGCGTTGCTGTCACTGGAGAAACCAATCAAACCTTTTCCTATAATTTCAGTAACCATGGATTACACCGTGTCATGGTGGCAGTGCAAGACGGAGGGGTCGTCAATGGAGAGGAAATCATCATGGACATAAAACCAGCCTACACTGTAGGCAACCATGGCCAAGCAGGGGGCTGGGTTTTCTACTGTGATACTGAGGGGCTCTATGAAGGGTGGACCTATTTGGAAGGTGCTCCCGAAGATCTGGCTACTCCAATGGCTTGGAGCAATATTACTAATGTACTTGTTGGAACCTCTAGGGATATAGGGAGCGGTGAGGCAAATACTGCTGCAATCATAGCCCAAGAAGGGCATACCAGCAGTGCAGCACTTGCTTGTACCCAATCTGATTATGGAAATTTTACCGATTGGTTCTTGCCATCTGTTGATGAGTTGGAAGTTTTCATTGCGAATAATACGGATTTTGCTAAGTCGGTGGCATCAGCTTATCATTGGAGTTCTACAGATAGATACACGAGCTTCGCAAATATCAGCTCATCAATGTTAAAAACAAAGAATAATGAGTATGAAGTTCGTCCCATACGATCATTCTAGGGAGTTGAGATAGATGCGTAAGATGAAAGAGAGACAACAAAGCAAAATAACACTAATCATACTTGCGATGATGTTTCTGTTTGCGTTCTCTTCCTGTGATATGAGTCTTGCTCCAGAGGGCGTGCTGAGTGTAACCATTGTTGAACCAAGTAACGAAAAGTCCCTGAACGTTGAACCTGAAGGTGTTGACATTGTGGTTCAGACATACACGATTACCCTAACCAAGGGTGACGGTACTGTGGTTACAACCACTACAAGCAAAGGAAGTGATACCTCCTATGTCATTGATGGGCTTACGGTTGGAAGCTGGAGTATGCAGGTTGTTGGAAAGAACAGCGCTGGAAACATCGTAGCTGAACTGGAGGGAGGTCCTCTTGCTGTAGGCGTTCAGCGTGGGAAGGTGAGTGAGGTGTCTGCTCGTATCGTTCCCTGCTCTGGCAATGGTACCTTGTCCCTCAGCTTGGCTATTGAAGGTACGTATGATCAATTGAACGACCCTCTTGTTACCGTCAAAGTTATGGACGAGAGTGGAGCTACCGTATCCATGACAACACACGCTGTTCCCTTCAATGGGCTTGATGAACTGAATATTTCATTGCCAGCCGGTTGGTATCAGGCGCATATGCAGCTGAAGGATGGGATGAGTATCCAAGATGTACAGGCTTTCTATCCACACATTGTTGAAGGAAAGGTGACCACTCAGTCAGTGCTCTTTGAGGTCGGCTCCTACAATATCGGGGATATCGGTCCGGCTGGTGGATTGGTGTTTTATGCATATGATGAAGAAACAGAGCTAGATGCAGTTGGAACAAATGATGCATCTATACATGGACCGATCAGGTCCACCATCGATGGCTACTCTGGGATGAAGTTCTTTGACTCAGGATCATATCTGGAATTGTCCCAGGATCTTGCCATTATTCCCAATGTGTTTGAGGCAAAGGTCTATGTGTATAGCGATCATAAAGCCACAGACAGGGTAGGGATTGTTGCAGGCAATTATGATGGAACCACAGGGGCTGTAAATACCCATACCATGGGATGGGAAGTATATACCAATGGGAATCCCAGAATATGGTGGGACGGGGGAACCCGTGATATCGTCTACAGCTATGATGTCCGCAAGGATCAGTGGATCCATTTGAAGTGGGTTCGTGATGAGAGTGCTGGTAAAATCCGTCTCTTTGTTGATGACGGGGATGCAGACGGAAAGGGCGCTGACGTATTTGAGGTTACTACTTTGGTGCGAAACCTGAATAATGGCGCAATCGGAGCCGGAAATGATGTATATCTTGATGCCACTGGGAGAAAGCTTCGCATCGGGAGCGACTATCCCAATACCCGTCAAGCCTTCAAGGGCTATATAGCAGATGTGAAGATCTATGATGATCAAGAGAATCTTGTGTTGCATTATCCGATGAAACGGTACCTGGAAGCAGCTCCTGATGACCTACGGGTACTGAGCGATGGGACTGTTACGTGTGATAGCTCTCTTCCTGGCTATGAGACAGCAACCAGCCAATTCCCCTTTGGCAGCTATGGAGCTACAGAGACCTACCAAAACCTAGGCTCTGGGAGGCTCTCCACGGAGAATTTGGTTGCTGCTGGTGGAGCCACTGATGAGTATGCTCCTCGTCTTGCATCTGTCCTTGTGCATAATGGGTATGATGACTGGTTCCTTCCCAGTAAGGCGGAGATGGAAGAGATGGTTACGGTTTTACACAACCAATACAATCCTCTCTCTACCTTCCAGGAAGATTCCTTATATTGGACCTCTACACAATTCAATGATACCGCAGCGTACATTCAAAAATTCTCTCCCTCTTACGTGCCTGCTACTTTTGTAAGCAATAATACTGCGTTACATGTACGGCCTGCCCGTTTCCTGTAAGAGTTTGTATTTCGGGCATTCAGGATGCATGGGTTTCAGTTGAAAGTTGGTCGACATGTCTACTAACTTTCAGAAGCAGGTATATCTCTCTCTTCATCTGTTGTTCCTATGATCATTGGTGGGGTGAAAGCACAATCTCTAGGTAGGGATGAACTGCTTGCTCTGGGGAATTCTTGCCCTCCTTTGATACTCTTTTTGTAGGTTTAGAAGACAAATCTATGCAGGAAAAATCCCAGAAAAGTCTGCTTAGAGCTATATATGAGGTAAAAATCGACAGAAGTACAAAACTGATGGATTCCCAGTATTTATATAGTAATGTTGATGATTTATTCAAAAATACACAGAGTAATATGCTTTTTATCACAATAAAACAACTCATTTTTTTTATGGAAACGTCGTTTTTAAGCCGGTGTGGTTGAATAATCGGGCCATACATGCAATGATTAGGTATAACCTTATCCATAGGGAGAAAATATGAGTAAATTTGAAACATTGCTAAAAGAAAAGATGAGTGAAGAGAGTTTCCAGAAGCTTGCAGCCTTGAAAAATGACAAGGTGATGGACTTCGTTGGAACCTTCGCTGAGCACTGTGATCCCAAATCCATCTATGTATGTGATGACAGTGAAAAAGACACCCAGTATGTAAGAGAACAGGCCCTGGCTAAAGGCGAGGAGCACCCTCTTGCAAACTCCAAGCAGACCATCCACTGGGACGGTTATGGCGACCAGGCTCGCGACAAGAAGAACACCCGTTTCATGGTCTACAAAGAGAACATGGATAAGATGGCTTCCTTGAACTCCGTCGAGTATGAAGAAGGCCTCAGTGAGATCATGGGCATTGCCAAGGGCATCATGAAGGGCAAGGACGCAGTTGTGTTGTTCTACTCTGAAGGTCCTACCCAGAGCCCGTTCACCATTCCTTGTGTGCAGTTCACCGATAGCTGGTACGTTGCTCACTCCGAGAACATCCTGTACCGCACTGCATACAGCCACTTCCTCAACATGAAGGACGATGAGAAGGATGATTTCTTCCGTTTCATCCACTCAGCTGGTGAGCTTGATGAGAATGGTTGTACTGTGAACCTCAAGAATCGCAGAATCTACATGGATACCCAGAACAACATCGTATACTCCATGAACGACCAGTATGCTGGTAACTCCGTTGGTTTGAAGAAGCACTCCATGCGTCTTGCTATCAATAAGAGCGGCCAGGAAGGTTGGCTCTGTGAGCACATGTTTGTCATGGCTGCAGTTGACAAGAAGAAAGATCGCAAGACTTACTTCTGTGGTGCATACCCATCCGCTTGTGGTAAGACCTCCACTGCCATGATCCCCGGCGAGCAGATCGTTGGTGATGACATTGCATATTTCAGAAACATCAACGGCGAGTTCCGCGCTGTTAACGTCGAGTTTGGTATGTTCGGTATCATCAAAGACGTCAATGAGCAGGATGACCCTGTTATTTTCAAGAACCTGATGATCGACCAGGAAGTTATCTTCTCCAACGTTCTTCGTGGTAAGGACAACAAGCCTTACTGGCTTGGTATGGGTGTTGATGCTCCCGAGGAAGGCCGCAACCACTTTGGTGAATGGAAGAAGGGCGTGAAGGATGCAAATGGCAACGAAGTTGGCGTTGCTCATGGTAACGCACGTTACACCATGCGTCTGGACTACCTGGACAACATCGACAAGGCTGGTTTTGAAGCCAAGGACGGTGTCAAGGTTGAAGGTGTTCTCTACGGTGGACGAGACAGTGACATCACCGTTCCTGTTGAAGAGTCCCCGAACTGGAAGGATGGTATCTTGCTGAAGGCAGCTACCCTCGAGAGTGAGACCACCAGTGCAACCCTCGGTCAGGAAGGTGTTCGTACCCCCAGCCCGATGGCAAACATGGACTTTGTCTCCTATCCTCTTGGCACCTACACCATGAACAATATCAAGTTCGGTGAGAGTGTGAAGGATGTTCCCAAGGTATTCAGCAACAACTACTTCATGCGTGATGAAAACGGCAAGTTCATGACCAGTAAGCTCGCCAAGAAGGTTTGGCTGCACTGGGCAGAAGGTCGTGTACATGGTGAGTACGAAGCATTGGATACTCCTACCGGTAAGATACCCCTCTATGAGGACCTGAAGGCACTCTTCAAGGAACACCTCGATGAGGATTTCTCCAAGGAGAAGTATGACTACCTCTTTACTTTCCGCTGCACCAAGTGGGTTGATAAGCTCGAGAGGACCAAGGCTTACTACAAGAAGATGGATCCGAATACTCCTCAGGAGATCTTTGATTACTGGGATGCAGCAATCGCAAAGATCAACAAGGCCAAGGAGCAGTATGGTGATCTGATTCTTCCCGGCGCTTTCAAGGGTTAATCACTCTGTAGTTCGGGTTGAAAATACCTAAATCATATATGGCACGTATGGAATTCCATGCGTGCCATATTTCTGCTATTCAGTCATGATTGATTCAATGATGGCCGATGCCAACGCTTCTCCTCGATCGAACCACTCAACTTCTACCTGCAGCATGACATTCTCCTTGGTGATCTTTACAATCATGGCACCATGGATAGCTTCCTCATCATAGGGATAGTCATAGGTATAGGTGATTACATAGAAGCGGTTCTCGTAGTCGATCTCATTCCTATGGACTTCGCGGTTCTTGAGACTGGTATTATTCTCAAGCTGTTGTTCTATGTCCCTCTTTGATTGGAGCAAATAGTTCTGTCTTGAGATAGTTGAAGCGAGAAGAGCCTTAAGCCCTTCTATGGCTGATACCTTGCAGTAATACCCTTTCGATTGTAGCGTTTCCGTGGAAGTCTTGATGGTATGAACCTTCTTGCCTCCCTGCCCTGGAAGATACACAGAGCTGCTTCTCCAGTCAGGCTCATCATCCCAGAGGAAGGTTTCAGAGGAGCCGAAGAGAGGGTAGGAGTACAAGGCAGTTGTTTCCTCTTCTCTTGCTGAATTATCTTGTATCTCCTTAGGTTTCAGAGAATCCATAAAGGATATCCCTGAAGCAAGGAATTGCTCGAAGACTGGTTTCCAGATAGTCTGGTCATCATTCGTGTATCTTGTGGTTATGGAGATAAGGGTATCTCCAGCATGAATGATGTACACCTCTGCGTGGATTCCTGTGAGTGTTTCATAGCCATACTTCCATGTGAACATCCCATCGATCTCAGTTGTTGAGAGGTCATACCATCTCCTCACTACCTCAGACCTCCTGATTGCATTCTCAAACACCTTTGAGGCTTCCAGGAGCTCTTCCTCACTGAAGGCAAGCGTCTGGGAGCGGAATGTTGCATTATCACGCTCTTGGCTTAGGCGTTCAGCTTTCAAGGTGATGGTATTATATGCAGAATCGGCTGGTTTAATTCGCTTGGTGTTCATCCCCTTGGGTTGTAGCGTATAGGTATAGGTCCCTCCTGGCTGTGCCTGGAGAGAGAAGGCTGTTTTCAAGTCTGCTACCTGGACCTCCATGGAATCGGGGACGGTGAAGGTGAAATGACGGGTAGTGACAGCCTGTTCTGCAAAGAGTGCAGAAGTGGTAATGAGGAGTAGCATGATGAGCAGTGTGGGGTGTTTGTGGTGTTTCATACGCTTGAATCCTGTTCTCCTTTTTTTCATAAGGTGAACCGCCTCTTGGCAAGCAGTACTGAGATGCTTCTCGGTTATTCTCAGTATAGCACAAGGTTAGCGACATTGGGTGTGATAGAATATGGCTATGAAGATGCTTGCATTATCACTGATGATATCCAGTCTGCTATACAGTTCATGTGATGTTGAGCATATGATACCAGTGAGCGAGGAAATGAGAGAAAAGGCGTATGAGATATCCTTCCAATATATTGGGATGCCGTACGTGTGGGGAGGATCAAGTCATTACAGCGATACTGGCGGTGGGGAGGACTGTTCTGGGTTGGTAATTGAGATATATGACGAGGTAGCAGAGTACTTCTCAGTGCGGCTACCATTTGAGGATGCTACTGCCAGTGCAATGGCGAATCAGTATACTATCCCTCTTCTTAAACCCGAGAGTGGTGATCTTATCTTTATGGGTGAGGATGGGGTAGTGAGTCATGTTGCGCTTTGTCATGCTGTGACTGATGATGTTCTCGAGTTCCTCGATGCCTATTCTGTAACAGGTGAGGTGGGAATTCGATCATACTCCTTTGATGACCCGAAGATTATCTCTTTTGGGAGGATGTTGGTCATTAGTGATTAGCGATGATCAATCCTCAGTCCATGGTTCCTTGTTGTGAATCTCATCAATAATGAAACGCACTCCTTGGTTATCAGGGGGATTGCGACGCAATACCTTGCATGCAAGTTCTTCTGCTTCTGCAAACCGACCCAATCTCCAGAGCAATATACAGTAGCCTTGTAATGCTCTAAGGTAGGGGCGGTTCTCCAGACATGACCAGAGCGTTATACCGTCAAAATCGGGGGGTAAATTGTTCTCAGCAATAGCAATGGCAGCACGATAACAGTTCTCTGCATTTCTATAGAACAACTTGCTGGAAACATAGGGATTTGCGATGTGTGCCAAGGCATCGATACATTGGGGGAACTCCTCCCAGAGTTTGGTTAGGATGTCATACCGTCTCGATGGATCTATGCTGTCTGCAGCTTCAAAGACAGGGTCGCTGTCACGACCATAAAAACCGTATCCTGTGTAATCATGAAACTCGATGGAAGGTCTCTTTCCGCCTTTCAGACATGCACCTAGAAGGCCCTTCAGTTCGCTCCTCTCATAGTACTCAGTGGTGGAGTGGCTCTCGCCCTCATCATAGTCATGACCTTCAATTGCAAGGGAATCGAGGGAGAATGCATTGCTCTGCACTTCTCCACTGATGTAGGTAGTCTGGTTGAACTGCCACCGTTTTGATTCAAGGAATACCACTGTGTCAAGTATTGCTACCTTATAAGCTCTGGTCTTGACGGAAACAATTTCCTTGGTATCAAGGTCTCTTGCTCGAAACCCTGGTGAAAGGATTTTAAGTACGAGTAAATTACGGGTGGTTGTGTCCATACAGTTATCCTTCTCTTGCTGATTGCCATAAAAGGTTGGTTTTCAATGACAACCAACTTTTAAAATGGTAGACTTTTTCCATGCATAACACAACCTCAGATACCCCAATATATAGAAATTGGGTTTCCCTCAAACTGGTCATCGTTCCTGGAGTTCTGGCATTAGGGACTGCGGTCCTTACTGCCTTCTTTTCCTGGATCATGATATTCCCCGTAATTTTTCTCTTGATGATGCTCTATTTTGTCTATGCGCGGCATCTGTTCTCCCCTGAGGGAAAGGATATGCAAGCAGAGCTCCATTCCATGCTCATCGAAGAGATTGAGTGGAATGGCAAGGGTAAGGCCCTTGATATCGGCTGCGGTAATGGAGCCCTGGCTATCCGTTTATCGAAGAAGTACCCAGAGGCGCAGGTTACTGGTATTGAATACAGAAGGTTTTCTGAGGCCATCTGCAAACAAAATGCTGAGATTGAAGGGGTCTCTGGCAGAGTCTCTTTCAAGGAAGGTAGCATTGTAGAGCTGCCCTTTGAAGATGATGAGTTCGATTTGGTGGTGAGCAACCTTACGTTTCATGAAGTGATTGAACTAAGGGATAGAAGAGAACTGATGGAGGAAGCCTTCCGTGTTCTCAGGCATGGGGGAGTCTTTGTATTCCAAGACCTATTCCTGACCAAGAAGATGTTTGGCAATCTTGATCCCATGCTGAAAAAGCTCTCCAGTTGGGGTGCAAAATCCGTGGAATTCATCAATCTCGGTGAGTCTGAGCGAATCCCGAGTATTCTCAGGACTCCTTTCATGGTAGGGCCGATTGGGATTATTAAAGGGAAAGTGTAGGTTAAAATCCTCGTATTCCATCGTATTCACGGCATATTTATAGAATTTTGTTGACAACTACCTAGGTCATAGGTCACCTTTAATACATTCGTATTAATACATTAGTAAGGATGTGTGTAATGAAAAAAACATTGATGTTGGTTGTTTCTCTGGTTCTGCTCCTAGGTATGTTCACTGGTTGTGATATGGCTATGGATACCTCTGCTCTCTCGAGCCGTGGGGTTAAAATGGATAGTCCCCTCGATTCTGGGCGTGCTCTAAAGAATAACAAGCCGGTCTCCTTCACTGCCTCTGTGCAACTCTTCCAGGATTTCACTTCAGTTGTGACATTGGATATGGGTAACAGCAATCACCACAAGACCATTGAAGAGACATTGTACAGCTACATGGATCTCGGCCCGTATGGCGAGTATGGTGGCCTTGTTTCTTCTGATTGGGACCTCTTGGACGGTAAGCTGGTTGTTATGAGTAATGTAACCAACTACAACCTCGATGAGGCTACCACTGAGATTGGGGGATCGAACCATAGTGTGATCAGCATTGTTGATCCTGCAACCGGTGAAGTAGTCGCTACCCTTGATGCCAACGGAACAGTAAAAGGATCTCTCTTTGGTGCTGAGATTGCCATGAACTGGGTCATGAAAGAGGACAGTGCAGGAGTGAATGCAAGAGGAAAGGTTGATGGTATTTTCACCTGGTTAGTGATTGATCCCAATACAGGGGCTCCCAATCCAAACTACATCCCCAATGGTAATTTTGTCCTGACAGGGACCTATAAGTAGATACGGTTTTTGTAACCGATTAGTTTAAAACTCTTCATACCTGCATCTGATTTCTTCAGTTGCAGGTGTTTTGTTTGTCTGATGCATAAAATATGTTCTTCTATTGCTTTCTTGTTTGGATGAGCGAGATTCCTACAGAAACGTAATTATCGGATAGTATCGGATACAAGCCTTGAATTATCGGATATTATCGGATAAAATCCATTGTATCGGATAATATCCGATACAATCCGATACGGAGGAATACGATGCATTATGACGCTATCGAGTCGAAGATTCTGGAGTTCAAGGAACGATTGGATGAATATTCTCGGTTGCTCGAGACAGTCACAGCCTTCGCGAACACGCAAGGAGGAACGATTATTATTGGTATCAGGGATAGTGATCGTCTGATTGTTGGCTTGGAGAGAAAAGAAATCGAGCGCTACAGCCAAGAAATACCACAGGTCATAGCAGATGCTATATCTCCACAAATTGCTGTGGATCTGTATGAACAACATCTTGAAGGAAAAACCTGTGTAACCATACGTGTATTCCCCGGTCCACAAAAACCATATTTTATAAAAAAACTAGGGCATCCTTCAGGAGTTTTTCTCCGCTTCGGAGCTCACAACAGGAGAGCTGATGCTTATGCAATCGAACAGTTTAATCAAGAACGTAGTGGGATGCGATTTGAACAGCAGCCATGCTTCAGTATCTCCTATGAGAACTTATCGAAGGAACTGCTAGGAGTCGTCTTCGCTAGCTTTGACCAGTCAATCCTCATCGGTGCAGGATATGGTTCTACTGACGTTTCAGGTAGAACCATTCCAAATGTGGCCGGAACTCTGTTGTTCTACCCTAAACACCAGAGAATCATCCCAGAGTCGGGCATTGTGGTAAGTGTCTATGCAGGTACAGATAAGAAGCAGCTAATCAAAAAAGAAGATTTTTCTGGGGGTATTATACCCATGCTCGAACATTCTTTTACATACATCTCAACTCTTTTGGGTACGCAGTACGAACGGGATGGACTGATCAAACAGCCAGTAAACTTTGAGATGCCTCTTGATGCCATTCGTGAAGCGCTCGTCAATGCAGTAGCTCACAGAGCCTATGATTATGAAGCTCCCATAAGAATTACCCTTTTCTCAGATAGAATTGAATTCTTGAATCCAGGAACTTTTTATGCCCCAATCAACCCTGAGAATCTAAAGGAAGGGCTTTCCCGATACAGAAACCCTCTCATTGCCGATGCCTTGAGAAAGAAGGGGTACATGGAGAAGCAGGGAATAGGTATAAATCTTATTATATCGTCCTGTCTTGAAGAGGGGTTACCAGAACCTCAATTTGTAGAATTAGAGCATCATGTCAAATTGGTCATGTTCAAGAAATCCTCAAGCAATCCTTCTCCACAGCATGATCAGGACTCAAAAGACTTCACGGCAATGAGGGGGTACTTCACTGCACAAGGGCCTTTTTCTTCCATGGATCTTGCTCAGTATCTTGGAAAATCCCAAGCCATGGCAAAGAAAATACTCAAAGAACTGCAGAACAAGGGAATGGTGGAAAAAGTAGGGAAAGGGCCTGCTACGAGGTACCGGTTTATCAACTAGCTAGTAGAAACCTGTTTGATACGTGTTATCTTCTAGGGTGTATGGGGAAAAGGAAAGATCCCTTTCTTGTTTTTCATATTGCTCTGGAACGATCATCACGCCTGCATCCAGCGTTTGATTTGCTGAGATTATGTATTCCCTAAAATTACTGGGTCTCTAGATTGACAAATATAAAAATGTGTATAGATACTTAAATGTAACTTAAGACATACGTGCTGAAGCATTGTTTGCTGTTTTTCTAACTGTGTGCATCATGGAGTTCATCGTTGCTGACCGTATCTTGGTACGGAGTAATTTTTCAGTTGATGAGGCATTCAATGAAGTGGACTATAAGTGTAGCAAAGCTAGATCCTATAAGTCATAAAAAACTATATTGTAATATATTAGATATCGATATACCGCCATAAAAAAAGAAAAATTCTAGATTTTCTGATTTATCTGGATTCCTTGCATATCGCTAAGGATGGGTTTTTGCGTCTTTATACAAGTGAAATTCATAGGAGTTTGTATGAATACTATTGGTAAATGGATAGGAATTCTTGGACTGTTTTTGATACTTATAGTCGCAGGTTGTGACATAGGTATGACAGGTTTAAATACTCAGGATGTCGGTACCCTATCATTGCAGGTAAAACAAGGTGGGGATTTCGTAGAGAAGACTTTGGTTCCCAGTATCTCCATGGATATTGTGGAGTGGGAGATTACCGGCTCTGGTCCTGATCAGAGGACGTATGGCCCCCAGACCTTTGCCCTCGATGCCTCAATTACCATCCCTGACCTCTACAAGGGTTCCTGGGATATTACGGTAGAGGGATTGAATGCATCAGAACAAGTGATCGGACGTGGGTCGAAGAGCTTGGTGATCACAGCAGCTCAGACAACCAACGATACAATCACTGTTGTACCTCTGAGCGGTAATGGAACACTGAGCTTGGATGTTACTTGGCCTACAAGCCTCTTTGACAATGACGTGTTTGAGGTAATACTGACTGATAAGGACGGAGTAGCATATGAACTGTTTCCAACCTTGAATTATACTGCAGGGACTGGTTCCTATAGTGGAACATGGGCAGCCGGCTACTATGATTTGAATGTACAGTTGCTTGATGGGACTACTGCAGTATGGGGTACCTACGAATCTGTTCGAATTGTAGAAGGACAGGCTACAGAGGGAACCCTCATCTTGACTGAGGAGATGTTGAATATCAGCAATAACGGGGCATTGAACCTTGATATTGTCGATGACATGCAGAACCCATTTCTCGTGAGTCTTTCTGGGGTCTCGGGTGAACTGACTGCAGGTACATCCATGCAAGTGAGTAGTTCGGTAGACCCATCCAGTGAAACATACAGTTATGTATGGTTTCTCAATGGTGTCATGATACCGGGTGAAACCCTGTCGATAATAACCTTTGGCGATACGCTTGCTATCGGCCACTATAATTTGGCATTGCGAGTAAGTGATGGAACGGTCATATCCTCTACAGTACACTATTTTAGTGTAGTACCTCCCGTGAATGTAGTGATTGATCCTGATTACAACTTCACCCCGGATGAAACTGATAGTACACCGTTTACTGTGGTTTCTATTGTTCCTTCCGATCAAGCTCAAAATGTACCGGTTGGTACTTCTATCACTGTGTACTTTGATGATTTGATCAACCCAATAAGTCTGAATGATGTCTCCATGTCGGTAACTGTTGCTGACCAGGTTGTGTCCGGGACCTTTGCATTGGAGCGTTCAGCCAATGATCTCTTTGCGGTACTTCACTTCACCCCGTCACAACCGTTTGCGGATAATGTGGATGTCACAGTTACGCTGAGTAGTGTGAATGGCTTGCTAGACAAGGGTGGTAATACCCTGGAGAATGAGCTTGTCTTTACATTCCATACCGCTGCAGCCTATGTGGGTGATGTTACAAACCTCGGATTTGAAAGCGGACTGACAGGGTGGAATATCACTGGTAATGGAGGAATAGTGGATCTTCCCTTTGCTTCTGTGTTGTCTTTGGAGGGAGTAAAGGCAGCCATGATCACAACTGATTCAGCGGTTGACTACGGTCTTTCTGGGACACCATTGAATGAGGCAACTTCTATGTTGAGTAGTGGAAGTCTTGAGGTTCCGGGAGCGGCGACGTTGTGCTCATTCGATTACTACTTCCTCTCTGCTGAGTTCATAGAGTTTATTGGGTCACAATTTGATGATACATTGACTATGACCTTCTCTGGGCCAAGCGGTACCATCATAGAGACGATTGAGACGGTCAATACGTATCAAATAAGTGATTGTATACCATTGACAAGTAGCCTCGATTACGACCTCTACCATACTGGAGCAAAGACGAAACAGGTAGATATTTCTGGTCTGGGAAGCCCCATCACCATTAGTTTTGCTATTTCGGATGTCGGTGATCAGGCATATATCTCTGCTCTCTTGGTGGACAATTTCCGATTTGAGTAGTTTTTGCAACGAGGATAGAGCGAAGCACAAGAATATCTGTCAAGCTACTGATAGTTCTATCTGTACTTGGGAGAGGAGGGTATTCCCTCCTCTCCTCCTTGTTAGAAAGACTTATGTGCTGTTACTAAAAGGAAATAGTCAGCTCTTTTTTCTTCAACATACAATCTGTGAGATAGAGATTGATGATATTCTGATACGGAATACCCTTCTTCTCTGCCATGTCCTTGAAATAGGCAACTGTTGCAGAGTCCAGTCGGATAGTTGCTTATTGATTCTTAATGAAATGAGTTTCATGGCAGGATTGGTATAGGAAGCTACACATTAGTATTTGCAAAAAGTTATACATTATGTATAATTGAGATTAGGCGGAGTTATCTAAACCATGCAGAAACAAAAATGTTCCTACTGTGGAAGTGAAGATGTAGATATTAGAGAAGACCAAGTCGAAGTCTCAGAGCCCTTTGCAGATGTGAATACAGTAACGGTGAAGATGGTGGTTTGTAATACCTGTGGATTTGCAGAAGATCATGAGAGCAACGATTGTGTTTTGCAAGATGCTCTTGCCGTATGTAAACAATCATCGATGGTACACACCCTTACCTACTTGAATGCACAAGGGTATACAAACGCTTCGATGGAACGCTCTCTCGGCCTTCCTGCAAGAACACTTGCAAGGTGGAAGAATGAGGACATTGTTCCCTCTGCAGCAGCTCTTGCACTCATGAGGTTCATACGGACATTTCCCTGGCTGCTCAGGGTTGCCGAAAAAGAGTTTGATCAAGAGAAAGCGCATGAGGTGGTCCTGAGTGAAGGGGAGAAAGAAATCCGTAAACGTAACCACCAGGATATGTCAGATTGCAAAAACATTGAATTAATATGAAACCTGTCTATTGCTCAAGATAAGATGCTTGGAGTTGGTATTTTGCAAATTTGTGGTTATTGAGGTATCTGAGCTGTCGATTCCCTCTGTATCAAGGAAGGGTGAATTGAGTGATGGTAGACGCTGTCTTGCTTCTTGAGAAGCTTGAGTAGGCTCTGTGCTGCAAGCTCCCCTGTTTTGGTAATAAATTGATTTATTGTGGTAAGAGGAATTCTGCAAAGCTCGCTAATACGGATGTTGTCATATCCAAGAATCGATACCTGCTCTGGAATTTTGATTCCCTCTTCCACGAGACGATTGATGATGCCAATTGCTACGTTGTCATTGGTAATGAAGAGTGTTGTCTTGATATGATCAATATGATTCTTTTTGATAAGATCAGGAGCGAGAATGTATCCCTCCTCTTGCGTCTTTATCTGTGAATAGCGAATGATAGATTCTGGTGAATTGATGGTGTTGTAGAAACCTTCAAGACGGTGTTCGATGGATTGGTGAGCGAATCCCGTGATAACAATTATCTGCTCGCTTGGATAATTGTTGAGATAGTGTGCAGCAATACGTCCTCCCTCATAGTTGTCGCAGCAAACATATGAAATTGAAGGATCCTTGGGTATGCTATTGATTACAACAAATGGAATACCTGCTTCTTGAAGGAGTTTAATCGCCGTACTGTTCTCACTGATTGGAGCGATGAGCACTCCTTGTACCCGGTTGCTTATCAGTGACCGAACTAGCTGTATCTCTCTCTCTTCAACCCAACGTGAACTTGATAAAAGCATAGAATACCCATTGGGAGAGAGGATACGGTCAATTCCCTCAGCGATTTCAATAAAGAAAAAGTTTGAGAGCTCATCGATGATAACCCCAATTGTTCGAGTTGGGCTCCCTGCAAGTCCCTGTGCAAGCAAGCTCGGGGTGTAAGAATATTTATCCATCACTGCACGTACGCGTTCCTGGGTACGCTTCGAGACAATCTCAGGGTGGCTGATAACACGGGAGACGGTTGCTTTGCTTACTCCTGCTTCAAGGGCAATATCATCTATGGTTTTATGTTTCATTTCAAAGATACCTTAGGCTTACTGCCTCTTGCTGTCAATAAAATACACTATGGTAATTGCAGTTTCATGCTCAAGCAAACAAATTTGAGATCATTCGGTTGACAACTGGGTATTGGTGGCTTAAGCTTGGTATAAAGAGAAATGAAAGCGGTTACATTTTCAAGAAGCTTTCTTCTCGCAGGGAGACTGTATTGAGCGTGAACGGTATTTTGGGAAATAACATTGATATCCGCCAGGTGATGGCCCGTAATGCAGGGCGACCAATATCTATTGCGATTATTGGTGATCTGTGTCTAGATCTTGCTTATCAGGTAACGACTGAACAGGCTGAAATATCGGTAGAAACTGGCTTGCAAACCTACTCAGTCCTCAACTCAAAGCCCGAGCTTGGAGGAGCTTGTAATGTTGCTGTGAATTGCAAAACCCTTGGAGCTGAACGAGTTGATATCTATGGAATCGTAGGTTCTGATTTTTTTGGTGATTTACTGATTTCCCTGTTGCAGAAACATGGCATCGAAACAGAAGGGGTTGTTCGTCAGGAAGAGACATGGGCAACGCATGTATATCATAAGGTCTTTGAGAGAGGAGTAGAACATCCTCGTTTTGATAGTGGTAATTTTAACACCCCAACTGAAGCGAGTATCATAGGTCTTCTCTCTACCCTGAAAAAAAAGCTATCTGAATATGATGCAGTCATCATCAATGAGCAAGTACCTCGCGGACTGCATAGTGAGTCTTTCCAAAAAGCCCTAAATAAAGTCATCGAAAATACCGTTTCTGATTCTGGGATTCGATGGTTTGCAGACTGTAGGAAATTAAATGATATTTATCGGAAAACTATCCATAAGCTCAATGAACAGGAAGGACGGCTTCTTTATGGCCCTTCCTGTACACTAGACAGAAAGGAATTGGCGATCTGGTTGGCCAAATATTTCAAGCAACCAATTGTCCTAACCCTCGGTCCTGATGGGGCTATTGCTGTAGATGAAACAGAGGCAATCCAGGCATTCCCCGGTATACATTTTGCTGGACAAATTGATGCAGTAGGTGCAGGTGACGCTTTTCTGGCTGGGTTGGTCGTGGCTGAGTCGTGGGGAGCCTGTCTATCGGAAGCTGCCTACATCGGTAATATCTGTGCAGGGGTTTCTCTGAAAGTTCTCTATGAATGCGGGCACCCATCAACTGATGAAGTGATCTTGCTATCTGAGAAAGCTGATTGGCGCTATAACCCTGAAATCGCAGATGATGAGAGAAAAGCCCAGTACTGGAAAGACACTCCTTTGGAAGTGGTCGTTTCTTCTCAAATGAGTGGATTTCCCAAGGTGGCGATATTCGACCATGATGGAACAATCTCAACCTTGCGACAGGGATGGGAAACTGTCATGGAGCAGAGTATGCTCACTGCAATAGCAGGAGAAGCTTACAGCTCACTATCAACTAAGGAGCTACAATCTCTTCGGGGTGATATTCACGCCTTCATTGATCGTACCACTGGCATCCAGACGATTGAACAGATGCATTACTTGGTAGAACTGGTGCGTCATTACGGTTACGTTCCTGAGGAAAATGTGCATACAGCAGCACAATATAAAGAGCTTTATAATAAAGAATTGCTGGCTATGGTTGAAAAAAAGGTCGCGGAGATTCGTGCCCAGCGGCTTAATGCCACTGATGTAACCATGAAAGGCTCAATAGATTTCTTGCGATTTCTCTCTTCACATGGTACAGAACTCTATCTTGCAAGTGGTACTGATGTTGATGATGTAAAGCGTGAAGCAGAACTACTTGGCTATGCAAACTACTTTGAAGGCCGAATTTTTGGCTCGGTCGGAGATGTCTCGAATGACCCTAAACGGTTGGTGATTCAGCAAATCATTGAAACACGGTTGAACGGAGACTATGAGTCATGTGTAGTTTTTGGTGATGGTCCAGTTGAGATGCGTGAGGCGAAGCGCCACGGCTTGCTAGCAGTTGGGTTGTTGAGTGATGAAGTCCGCCGATACGGTTTGAATATGAAGAAAAGGAACCGTCTAGTCTTGGGTGGAGCTGACCTTCTGATTCCTGACTTTTCTCATGCTTCTACTTTGAGCGAATACCTCGGTTGGGAGGTGAAGTGATGCGTGAGATGAAACTTTCATCAGAAGTCAAACAATCCCAAGCGGTGCTGTTCGACCGCAATACCATGACGTATTTTCCCTTGGCATCACGAAAGAACAAGGTCGTAATTGAATCCTCCTGCGTAGATCCAGCGACAGATAGTGTTGCTATATCTACACAATTACAACAAAAAACAGCACTGATCGCTGATGAGATGGTCAAAGCACGTAATCGTGGGGCTTCAGTAATGTGTGCATTCGGAGCCCATACCATCAAGAATGGAATGGGACGACTGCTCGGTAATTTGGTACAGAAGGGATGGTTGACTCATCTCGCAACCAATGGTGCTGGGGTCATTCACGACTGGGAGTTCTCCTACCTTGGACAGAGTAGCGAGGATGTCCGTGCAAATGTCCAAGAAGGAAAATTTGGGACCTGGGAAGAGACTGGGTTGTACATCAATCTTGCTTTGGCAGTCGGAGCATACGAGGGATTAGGGTACGGGGAATCCATTGGGGCGATGATTGTCCGTGGTGGCCTGGAAATACCGAGTCGTACTGAACTGGAAGCCTGTGCAGTGTCATTGGATGAATCTGCCAGTAAACGAGCAAGTGCATTGGATCTGATTGATCTTATTTCTGATTTGGATAACTCGCTCTTTGGTTCTCGTCTGAAGATATCCCATCCATATGCCAGCTATAGCGCACAGGCAATTGCCTGGGAAGCGCAAGTACCTTTCACCAGTCATCCGATGTTTGGGCACGATATCATTTATACCCATAAGGCAAACCGAGGAGCTGTTATTGGCAGAACTGCTGAGCGTGATTTCCTATCCTATGCACAGAGTGTCTCAAATCTGGAAGGAGGAGTGTATCTCTCTGTTGGATCAGCAGTCATGTCTCCAATGATTTTCGAAAAATCCCTCTCCATGGTAAGAAATGCAGGAAAGCATGTAACAGATTGTGCAATTCATGTGGTGGACCTGCAAGAAGAGAGTTGGGATTGGTCGAAGGGAGAGCCTCCTATTGATCATCCTGCATATTATTTACGTTTTATGAAGACCTTTAGTCGAATGGGGTGCAATGCGTCCTACCTCTGCTCTGATAATCACGCATTTTTCGTAAGTCTGTATCGTGAGTTGGAAAAAAGGAGTTGAAGCAATGGATATTGTTGGACAAGTAAATACGTGGAAAGAAGAAATGGAGAGACATCTCCATGATGAGTTGCTCCCATTCTGGCTCGACCGTGTTTGGGATTCTGATTGGGGTGGGTATCTAACCCAGTGGGACGCTGAAGGCAAGGATTCAGGTGTTGATGAGAAATCATTACTTGCCCATATGCGTACTATTTATTCCCTTTCTCTTGCCTGTTCCTTGGATCATGATCTTGATGGACGTTGTTCAGCATTGGCAAAGAAAGGCGTCCACTTTGCGATAGAGCACTATTGGGATCCTGTACATGAAGGATTCTTCTGGCTGTTCAACCGGAAGAATGAGGTTCTCATTGATAAGAAAATCGTGTACGGCCACTCCTTCGCAATCTATGCGTTAAGCACGTATGCCAAAACTTTCGATGATCCAATTGCTTTGGAGTATGCAGAGAAGTGTTTTAATCTTCTCCAAATCTATGCTGCAGAGACTTCCTATGGTGGGTATTGGGAAATGTTTGAACGTGACTGGACCCTCTCATCAGGAGGTAGCGGTGGAGGAGACCGAAAAACTCTTGATGTTCACATGCATCTTATGGAAGCCTACACCGCATTGTACAATGCAAGTGGAAAGGCTATCCATCGAAGAAAACTGGAAGAAATTATTGACTTGATCAATACAAGAATTTTGCATCCGGTTCACAAAACTGGAATCCCTCAATTCAATTGTGATTGGTCGGTAGCTCCGCAGATCAAATTTGACATTATTTGGGGTTGGGATCGTTTCTCAGATGAGTCAGGGGCAAAACCGAATGCCCTTGATAATACATCCTATGGGCATAACGTGGAGTTCTTCTGGTTGCTGAGTGATGCTCTTCGAGTATTGGGCAAGTCTATTAAGCCCTATGAACCAATGTTTGTGAAAATACTGGCTCATGCAGTTTCCTACGGTGTTGATCGTGAATACGGTGGTGTCTACGTGGAAGGCTCTCTTGATGGTTCGGTAGTGTATGACGATTGTAAGGAATTTTGGCAACAAGCAGAGTTTTTGATTGGGATGCTTGATGCATATCTTACCTTTGGCGATGAGAAATTCCTGGAGGCATATGGAAATGTTCATGCTTTCGTATTTGAAAAGATGATACAGCATGATTTGGGTGAATGGCTTGCACTCTTGAAGCGAGATGGAACACCTATTTGGACTCATATGAGTCATTCTTGGAAAGTAAATTATCATACGATTCGCTCTGCTACGCTTAGCTTGCAGAGAATGGATCAGATATTGTTGCGTTTGCAATGACTTCGTTGAAGTCTTGATCATAGAAAAAGGAGAAAACTATGAAAAAAAGAATCATGGTTGGTCTGTTGGTAGCCTTAATGGCAACCACGATGATCTTCGCGCAGGGTGCATCTGAAGCAAAAGCTGAAAGTAATACCCTGGAGATTTTTAGTTGGTGGACCGCTGGTGGTGAGGCTGATGGCTTGGAGGCGATGTACAATGAGTTTGATCGCCAGTATCCAGGCATCGAAATCATCAATGCTACGGTTGCTGGAGGGGCAGGAACCAATGCAAAGGCTGTTCTTGCTACCCGTATGCAGGGTGGAAATCCTCCCGATTCGTTCCAGGTTCATGCCGGTCACGAACTGATCGATACCTGGGTAGTCTCTGGATTCATGGAACCCATTACCTTCGTATTGGAAGATGCAGGGTACATGGATAAGTTCCCTGCGGATGTAATCGACATCATCTCTTACGAAGGTGAGGTCTATAGCATTCCCGTGAACATCCACCGCTCGAATGTAATGTGGTATAGTCCGAAGCTGTTTGCACAGTTCAACCTGCAACCACCAAAGACCATGGCTGACTTCTTCCGTGTTGCAGAAGTCTTCAAGGCGAATGGAATTCCAGCTCTTGCTCTTGGTGATAATGAGATCTGGGCTGCTACACACCTGCTTGAAAGCGTAATTCTCGCAAATGTTGGACCAGATAAGTACAATGCACTTTGGGAAGGTAAGGTTAAGTGGAATGATGCCCAAGTACGTAGTGCTTTGAATGATTTTGCCAAGATGATGGGATATATCAACCGCGACCACGCTGCTCTTGCAAACATGGATGCTGCAGGCTATGTAGCTGAAGGCAAAGCTGCCATGAACGTCATGGGCGACTGGGCTGCTGGTTATTATTACTCCCAGGGATTCAAGCAGGGCGAGGATTGGGATTGGGTTCCTACTCCTGGTACTTCAGGCAACTTCATCATGCTAAGTGACTCCTTTGGTTTGCCGAAGAATGCTCCCAATCGGGATAATGTCATCAAGTGGTTAACACTTTGTGCATCACAAGAAGGACAGGATGCCTTCAATCCTATCAAGGGTTCCATTCCTGCTCGCATTGATGGTGACCGTTCAAAGTATGACCGCTATTTGAATGCTGCCATGGACGATTTTGCATCCGATGCCATCGTTCCCAGTGTTGCTCATGGTGCTGCTATCTCTGAGCCTTGGCTCACCCGCATCAACGATATCATGAGTGTTTTTGTAACTGACTTGAACGTTGATAAGGCCATTACTGAGTTCCAGGCTGCTGCTGACCGATACGCACCTAAGTAAGGTTGTCTTGTGTATTGGAGTACCTTGCTGTACGCTTATGTACAGCAAGGTACTATATCTAGATTGAATGGGTATGCGTTTCTCCAAATTCGAGAAAACCATACGATTGAATGATTGTTCCATGATGGTGACAATCATGTGCTATGTATAGGATAGGGGCTTTATGTACTGTGCAAAGAAAGACCGCAGACTTGCAGTGTTGATCCTGTTGCCCATGCTTCTCTTGCTGTTCATTTTTGTCTATGGCTTTATTGCATGGTCATTTAGGATTTCTTTCACTGATTGGAACAGCATTCTTCCAAACATGACCTCAGTAGGGTTTGAGAATTATCAAAGGTTGTTTGACTCACAGCGGTTTCAGACCGATATCCGTAATACAATCTTCTTTACGCTGTTCTTCCTTGTTATTTGTATCGTAGGTGGTTTCTTTCTCAGCTATCTACTCTATTCCAAATTACGGGGTGAGTCGTTCTTGCGAACGATATATCTATTTCCCCTTTCTCTCTCTTTTGTGGTAACTGGTGTTCTATGGCGTTGGATTTTCAGCCCTGAGGTAGGAGTAAACTCTCTATTCCGAATGATGGGATTTGAAGCAACATTTGGGTGGTTCACTTCAACCTATAGTCTTGGTGGATTCAATGTTGCGCTTATTGCACTCATCATCGCAGCCTCTTGGCAATACCTCGGATATACGATGGCAATGTTCCTGGCAGGGCTGAGAGGTATTCCTGACCAGCTTATTGAATCTGCGCAGATTGATGGGGCTGGAGAGTTGGCTACCATGTGGTATGTCATTCTTCCCATTATCAAGCCGATTACATTTTCTGCCATGATTGTGCTGGGTCATATCTCACTGAAGATATTCGATTTGGCATATGCGATGACAGGAAAAGGGCCCGCATTCGTCACTGATTTTCCTGGACTCTTTATGTTTGAGACAACCTTCCGAGGAAACCACTATGCTGAAGGTGCAGCAATCTCTATTATTATGCTGATCTTGGTTGCTGTGGTAATCGTGCCGTATCTCATTTCAACGCTGAGGGGGGATTCAGAATGATTACCAAAAAATCAAGCAAGATGCTCAAATACATACTCGCGTATATCGCGGTAGCTCTTTTCCTTTTTCCTCTCTATGTGGTTTTTAATAATAGTTTAAAACCATTTGCAGATGTAAGAATCAGCGAGATGTGGATTCCCGCTCAAAATATATCATTTGAGGGTTATGCAGAAGCGTTCGTCAAACTTGGACAGAACATTCAAAATAGTTTCATGCTTGTAATTCCTGTTAGCCTCTTCTCGGTAATTTTTGGAGCGATTATAGGGTTCATTTTTGCAAAAGTTAAGTTCAGGTACTCCAATCTTATTTTTGCTTTAGTCATTTTTGGTATGTTTATTCCTTACCAAAGTATCTTGATCCCTCTCGTTCGTACCATGAATACCGTTGGGTTATATGGTCATCTCTCTGGGCTGATCGTGACCCATATCATTTATGGCTTACCGATCTCTTCACTCATGTTCCGTAACTACTATGCGAAACTGCCTGATGAGTTGCTTGAAGCTGGGATGATCGACGGACTTCGTCTCGGCGGCGTTTTTAGAAAAGTAGTGGTTCCCATTTCTTTGCCTACGATGGTTGTTGTACTTATTTGGCAGTTTACCAGTGTTTGGAATGATTTCCTTTTTGCTGTTGTCTTGACGCAAAGACCTTCTATCCAACCAATTACTGTTGCCCTGCAAAATCTGGCAGGAACCCAGGTAATTGAGTGGAATGTGCAGATGGCAGGTGCCTTGATTGCAGCAATTCCTACACTGCTTGTCTACATTTTCCTTGGGAAATATTTCATTCAAGGGCTTCTCTCCGGTTCAGTGAAAGGGTAGTAAGGTAGTTTTCTATGGAATCACAAAAATATATTGGTATCGACATAGGTGGTACAAAAACAGCTATCAGCCTTGGGGATAGCGATGGTGGGTTGATCAACAAACGGAAATTTCTCACTCCATCCGGAGTTGATGCGGTGATAGAAAGCATTTTTGTAGAGGTTGAACTGCTACTGTCTCCTTCCCACTCCCTTCATGATATCAAGGCAATTGGCATTTCATGTGGGGGGCCTCTTGATAGTAAACGTGGAATCATTCAATCACCTCCCAATCTCCCAGGGTGGGACGATATTCCAATTGTGGACATTGTATCAGAGCATTTTGGTATTCCAACGTATCTGGAAAATGATGCGAATGCCTGTGCCTTGGCCGAATGGTATTGGGGTAATGGGAAGGGATTTGATTCAATCATTTTCTTGACCTTCGGTACTGGCTTAGGTGCTGGTTTGATCTTGGATGGTGCTCTCTATCGGGGAACCAATGGTCTTGCAGGAGAAGTTGGACATTGGAGGATGGCTGATACCGGTCCCTATTGTTACTACAAGAGAGGATCATGGGAGAGCTACGTCAGTGGTGCAGGTATATCCGGTCTGTATGAAATTGCAACCGGGAAAACAGTGAGTGCCCAAAAGGTTTGTCAGCTGGCCAAGGAAGGCGATTCTACTGCGATGCATGTCATTGAACAGAGTGCAATGATGTTGGGCTCAGGGCTAGCCTTGTTGATCGACTTGCTCAATCCACAGCGCATTATCATTGGAAGTATCTATAGTAGGGACGAGGAGTTGTTCCGACCAATAATGGACCAGGTGCTATGCGAAGAAACTCTCAGCCTCCCATACTCAAATTGTGAGGTTGTACCATCCTTGCTTGGAGAACAGCTGGGAGATATGGCAGCCTTAGGAATTGCTAGAGACCATAGTATGAGGAGAGAGCGATGATATATACATTGGATCAATTGCTAGAACGTTACCCGCAACTGAAGAGCATAACCAGTAATTTGGCAGCGGCTCGGAATCTGGTGGTGAAGAAAGCTCAAGAAGGAAAATTATTCTTGGTTGCGGGCAATGGGGGGAGTAGCGCCGATGCTGATCATATTGTAGGCGAACTCATGAAGTCGTTCGTTCGTAAACGCCCGATAGAAGATATGATAGCTCAACAATTGAGCAACATTGGGGGAGAAGCGGGAAACCAAATAGCTTCCAACTTGGAGGGAGCGGTAAAGGCTATCTGCTTATCGAGTCACCAAGCGCTTTCAACAGCCTTCATGAATGATGTTGACCCTTCCCTTGTGTATGCACAACAGGTTTATGGTTATGGTGTTCCTGGAGACCTCTTTATCGGGATATCTACTTCAGGAAACGCAAAAAATGTGTTGAGCGCAGCTTTGGTAGCTCGTGCAAAAGGTTTGTCGGTACTTGGTTTGACGGGTGAAGCAGGTGGTGCATTAAAAGAGCATTGTGATGTATGCATTCAGGTTCCTGAAATTGAAACATTCAAGGTCCAAGAACTGCATCTTCCTATATACCATTGGCTCTGCATCGAAATCGAGGCAGCCCTTTGGCCTTAGATGCGATGATATCAGAGGAGGGATGTTTATGCAGTTGCTTCCAGATATATATGTAGTTGGAGGAAGTCTTGTCGGCTTGACAGGAAGCCAAGTGAGCGGTCCTTTTGATGATTGCAATGTGTATGCTCTTGATCTTGGATCCGAGATCATCCTTATAGATACAGGCAATGGTGATTCTTGGCCTACAATCCAGGAGAATATGCAGAAATGGGGACTTGATACGAGAAAGATTTCAACTACCTTGATTACGCACCCTCATTATGATCATGCCCAGGGGGCTCATCTCCTGAAAGATGCCGGAATCGAGCTTATTGCTCATGCCTATACTGCTGATGCGATGGAGAAGGGTGATGAGCGGTGCTGTGGTTACCTGTACCATCGTGTATTTACTCCAGTATCTGTCGATCGAATCTTGGAGGATGATGAGCAATTCACCGTTGGGTCGCTTTCAGTCCAATCAATTCATCTCCCTGGCCATACCCTTGGATGTACAGGGTTCTTGATTTCATGGAAAGGGAAGAAGGTCCTCTTCTCAGGTGATGTGATAGGTACTCTAGGGTATGGTCACTTTGGCTGGAATGGCTCTATCGACTTCGACAAGCAGGTGTATATCAAAACGCTTTTAAAGCTTTCAAAGATAGATTTTGACGTCATGCTTCCCGGACATGGCCTTGCGTCTTTCATTCATCCAAGAGAGCGGGTAGAAGAGAGCCTAAATGAAGCCCTGATGACATGGCGGTAGCAAGGAAATCAGTATATTCCTAATGGTATTAACCAAGAACATCCACTCAGTTATGCTAGTGTAAACGGGGAAAATCATAAGATCGGCTAGCGTCTAGACAAATAGCAAGTGCTTAAAATCCTACTCAAATGAAACATTCAGCTCTTTTTTCTTCAACATACAATCTGTGAGATAGAGATTGATGATATTCTGATACGGAATACCCTTCTTCTCTGCCATGTCCTTGAAATAGGCAACTGTTGCAGAGTCCAGTCGGATAGTTACTTGTTGTTTGGGTAGTTTTGGGATATAGGGATTCTTACCAGCATTTGAGAAATCATATTCGTTTTTCATCATTGCCTCCTATTTAACATCCCATGCAAAAACTATCTCTTTCATACAAACATTGTTAGTATAATTTGAGTATTGTCTTCATTTCGCGCTTACTCGTTGAACACATAAGCAACGAAGTACATAATTCTTTACAACTTCAACCTCTCATGACTACTAATCATTGCCTCTTCAATGTTCGAGAAGATGGAGGATTCCTCTATAAGATGATGTTTCAGGAATTTCTCCTTCAGGTTGTCGTTCAGGCCACTGAAAAGTACCTGGATATCCTTTTTCTTCATATCGGAGAGAAGTAACCTTAGTTTCGCTATTCCATCAGAGTCTACGATGGGCACATAGCGGAAACGTAGGATAAGTATCTTGTATCCTTTATCGAGTTTCTCTTCAATGTTCAAGAGATGGAATACCGATCCAAAGAACATAGGGCCGTTGATTTCCACAATCCGTATCCTCTTGTCATACTCTCCAAGTTCTTGTGAGAAGATCAACTGGTCATCGACCTTGGAGTACATCAAGGGGCTGAGTTCCACTCCGTCAGCCATTCTCTTCATGAAGAGGATGACAGCTAGCAAGAACCCTACCGGGATAGCGATGGTAAGGTCGGTTAACAGGGTGAGTATAAAGGTAGTGAGTAGGACAGCAGACTCATACCGGTTCACCTTCAGACTACTGAGGAACACATGGATCTCGCTCATTCTCCAGGCAACGATGATAAGGATGCCTGCCAAGGCAGCCATCGGGACAAACTTGACGACAGGCATTGCTACCAGGTAGATGAACAGGAGGGTGAGGGCATGCACAACGCCAGCTATAGGAGTCCGACCACCGTTGTTGACGTTTGCTGCGGTTCTCGCGATAGCACCAGTTACAGGTATTCCTCCAACCAGGGAGACTGCGGTATTTGCTAATCCCATAGCGATGAGTTCTACATTCGATCGGTGGTGTCCACCGATCATGCTGTCAGCAACGACGGCTGAGAGCAGGGATTCCAGTGCACCGAGGAGGGCGATGGAGAAGGCAGCAGGCAGCAGGGTCATGATTACTTCTTGGTTGATCGTGAAGAACGTGAGCTCGGGAACCTGGAAGGTAATCACACCAAAACGGTCTCCGATGGTCTCCACAGGAACCCCGAGTATTGAGGTCAGCAGGGTAACCAGTACCAGGGAAGCAAAGACAGCAGGAATTTTCTTGGTAAGTTTTGGTAGGAGAAGAATGATGGTTATGGTTGCAAGGCCTACTGTCAGTGACCAAGGGTCAGTGAGATGAAGATTGCTTGCATAGTAGACGAGTTTCTCCAGAAATTCGCTAGGAATATCTTTCTCTGGCAACCCAAGGAAATCATTGATCTGGGTCATGAAGATCAAGACAGCAATACCACCGGTGAAGCCGGTGATAAGGGTCTGGGGAATGTACTTGAGCAGGGAGCCCATCTTGAAGAGACCCATAAGGATCAGGATGATTCCTGCAAGGAAGGTCGCAATAAGGAGCCCCTCCATACCATGGGTGGTAAGGATGGAGACGATGATTACAATGAAGGCACCGGTTGGGCCTCCGATCTGGACCCTGCTACCACCAAAGAGGGAGACGATGAGTCCTCCCACGATTGCAGTCAACAGTCCGGTCTCAGGAGATACTCCAGAGGCAATGGCAAACGCGATTGCAAGGGGAAGGGCTATTACCCCAACGATGATTCCACTAATGATGTCTTTCTTGATCTGTTCTTTCCCAATCCCCTCTTTTACAAGGGTAAAGAGCTTTGGTTCCCATTCCTTATTACGCACTTCTTCTCTCCTGGGTGAGGTATACTCCAGTTTTAATAATATGCCAATTGGGTAATACAGAAAATTCAAGAAAGAGTCAGTCTTCAGTGAAGTGCTTGGGAATTTTATCATTATGATTGAATAGGAAAGAGCTCTCTCTGCAAGGAGGTTGATGCTCTCCTTGGCTCACCAAACTATGCTTGCAAGTGATCGAGATCCGGTTACCAACGGGACTGGGACCTTTATTAATACATCATGCCCAATAACCATAAGGGAATAGTATTTCCTCCTGGGTAATCGGAGTCATCACGTATTACAAAGTCAGCTTTTTTGGGACGTTTAGAACGCCCTCCAACCTCAATTTTTACTTGACTTGAGCCTTTAGCTCCCATTTTGGAAATGACAAAATCTCCCGTGGTCTCGTCTTTTGTTGCTTCAACCAGATAGCCCCCATATGAGCAGAGCATGGTAACCAATGCTTCCCTTGCATTACCAACATCTCCCCCGAGAACTGTGTAGAAGGCTGGATCCGAGAAGAAGAGTTTCTCGCCTGCGCTTTTTACTTTGGTGGTATGTTCTTTTCTGATGATACGTAGGAGGTCAACTGATTCCATTACCTGTAGTAATTGATAGAGTTTGTCAGCACCAATTCCCCAATCGCTGCAGAGAGAACGGACCTGAAGGCGAGGAATGGATGTACCAGCCAGTGTACCAGAAACTGCCTTCATCAACCGCAGGTTGCCATCAGTTATAGAAGGAAGAAAGAATGGGATGTCACTGTATAGTGTTTTATCAAGAATTGACAACATTCGGTTGTTGAAGTCCCCCTCACTGTAGAAAGGACGGGTCCCTATACCTTTATACATTCTGAATGCAGATAGAATATCGGGAGAAGGTTGTATAGGAAGTGCTTCATTTGAATAAAAAGGATTGTACACTGGATACTCAACACCAGTTTCAAGGTACAGAAACTCTCGGAACGAGAGAAGTGGCATCTCAATATGCACGAAACGGCGAGAGAGATCGCCTTTTCCCATTCTCAGGCAAAGAGACGATGAATCACTAATCCAGAGCGTGTGGTTAGGGAAATCATCGTAGAGTGCTTTCATGTGTATGCTCCAGTCTTTTGCAAAATGAACTTCGTCAACTATTACCCCTGAATAGCCTGCAAGAAAGATGGAAGCGACGATTTCATAAAGACTCTCGGTGCCTAACGTGGGGTTGTCAGCCGAGAGGTACAGAATTCTCTGTTGTTGGGTGTTAGCTAGTCTATTTGCATGATAGAGGAGGTAGGTCGTCTTTCCAACACCTCTCGGACCGGTGAGCATGAAGGTACGTGGGAGTATATCCCTATGCCTAACAAACGGTCGGAAGCGTTTAGGCAAGGACGAAATACGGCGTAGCATGGTTGTCTCAAGTTCAGCAATTCTTTTTACAGTCATGGTATATATAGAATAGAAGCGATATGTTCCTGAGTCAAGAACAAAATAAGTAAAATGTTCCTATAGATTGAACACTTCATTGGTATTGTTTCTATAGTTGGAACAACAAGACCACTGTCAGTGCATGAGTGCTTCTGGCTGATAAAATTCCCTTTAAGGTCGCTGGGGAAATGTTTAGAATGGAATAGGAAATTCTAACTATTAGTTTCGCAGCCCTTCTCATTTCTCAAACTTCCCACTGAATATCTTCTTCAGTCAATCGCTAATGGTCGGAATGAAGGAAGCTCCTTCACTTCCTACCACCTCTTCTGCTGCCTCTCCTTTTGCGCCAAATCCATAGTCACTGATTGTGCCATCGCCGATGAACCCGATTTTTCCCATGACTGAGAGCATCCCTTCTATCTTTGCTCCGCCTTTTTCTGAACCAAATGGTAGGAGAGAGAAAGAAGGTGGTTGCAGTATTTCAGGAACGGTGTAGGCAACCGGTTGCAATTCATAGTTGCTTCCCATGTAGCATTTCATTGCCGTTTCTTCGAATATCTTCTAGGTCTGATACTCAATTACCCCCGATGTAACAGTATCAAGAGAAGCAGCACAACCGGTTAAGAGTAGTAACAGCACTACAAGCAAAACAAGAACTCTCCATAGGTATTTATTCTTGACAGCGCAAAAAAACGAGACTAAGCTGTCTAAAATGTAACCGGTTACATTATCGTTGAAGGAGGTCTCTAGTATAAATCGCCACTGCTATATGAGCCCATTCTGGTTTGGTTGAAGCAGAGATTTTTTTTGTCAGAAATTTGTCTGGATACGTAGGTTTCTTGATTCTCATACATTTTTGCTTTGATGGGTTGCTATAAATGGATCAACCATGATTGAAAGATCAATTCGATAGCAGGTTCATCCAAGAATACTTACAGCAACATCTTTTCCAAGACTTTAGCAGGTGATCATGATTGGTTCCTGATGATACTTCCTTAATGCTTTGTTTGATCAAGAGAGGTTGCATTCTCCATCGCTTGCTATGGTTTTGTTTTAAGGATTTTCACGATATCGTATGGAGATAATGGCAATTGCTTCAATAGCAGGGTAGTTTTCTGTTGTGTTTCTTGTTCTCATCTATGAAGATGTATTACTACAATCTTCATGATATTTGGTATTCCTAACTGTTCCTATTACTTCTCTACATACAAAGGAAAGGTGTTTATGCATAAAGATTCTCTTACAATCCATCTGATTGGCAATGCTCATATTGATATTCTCTGGCTCTGGAAATGGGAAGAAGGCGTACAAGAAATACGTTCTACGTTTGCTTCAGTCTTGGATAGGATTGAAGAACATGATGAGTTTGTGTTTACCTCAGCTTGTGCATATTACTATGAGCTGGTTGAAAAAATTGATCCCTTGTTGTTCGGTAGAATACAAAAGGCCGTGAAGAGCGGCAAGTGGTATATTGTAGGTGGATGGTGGTTGCAACCCGATTGTAATGCTCCCTCAGGAGAATCGTTCGTGCGCCAAGGACTGTATGGGCAAACATATTTTTCTTCTCGGTTTGGAGTAATTGCAAAGCACGGCTATAATGTTGATTCTTTCGGCCATCATGGGAATCTTCCCCAAATACTCAAGAAAATGGAAATTGATACGTATACATACATGCGCCCAGGGGAACATGAGAAATCGATTGCAAAAAGCCTATTTCAATGGAAAGGAATTGATGGGACCAAGGTGATGACATTTAGAATTCCTCCAAATTACAACAATGCCAGTGATTGGGGTGAAGGGCTGAAGGCGAAAATTGATGGATTGCGGGTGCAAGCAGAAAATGAATCTATTCCTTTAATGGGATTCTATGGAGTGGGTAATCATGGAGGTGGGCCTACAAAAGAAAACCTACGTACACTCGATACCCTTATCGATGAAGACGATTCGATAGGTTACAGCAGTGTGGGAAGATACTTCTCTCAGATTGCCACTGCTGAAGGTCTTCCTATTGTAGAAGGAGACCTGCAATTCCATGCCATAGGATGTTACAGTGCATACAGTATGATCAAGCGACTGAACAACAGTGCTGAGCACCTGTTGATGAGAACCGAGAAAATGATAGGAGTACTTTCAGCAATAGTTGAACCAGAGAAAGGTTCCTATGAGATAATGAAGGAGGCATGGAAAAAAGTATTGGTTAATCAATTCCATGATTCACTCGGTGGCTGCTCAGTCCCAGAGGCTTACGATAAGGTAATTCAATCGTACGGTTGGGCAATGGAAAGTGCTGATACCTTAGCATCCTTGAGTCTGCAGAAATTGGCTTCTAGAGTACGAACATTCCAGAGCGGGACAACTCTCCTTGTCTGGAATCCTCATCCCTGGAAGGTAACTGAATGCATTGATATAAATACAGTACCGACTTCTATTGTCAATGAAACTGGAGATGATGTTGTCTTTGAGATTGTACCAACTAATTCTATTGGGAATGAATATACCCATGCTGCTCGTGTCTGTGTACAGGCTCCTCCATTGGGTTACGCTGCATATCAACTAAACGATACGCAATCAAGGTTGGCTTCTGGACAGCTCCGCTCTCTTCAGTATGTGAGAACAACCACTAATGTAATTGAGGCAGGCACCTTCTCTTGTGAGATTGATCAAGAGACAGGGGCAATAGTTTCGTTAAGAAATGTAATAAATGGAAAGGAATATCTTGGACCAAAGGGCATCAGACCCTATGTTGTTGATGATAATTCTGATACCTGGTCTCATGCTCTCTGTAGTTATCAAGGGAAACGGACACCCATGCAGCTTAAAACCTTCCAGATGGTGTCTTCTGGCCCAGTCTCTACTGAATATGAAGTTACCTACCAGGGTGAGCATAGCCTGGTGGTACTTAGGCTGAAACTGTACCAGCAGCTAGACTATCTTGATCTTAGTACAAGAGTTCTCTGGCATGAGCACCAGAAATTGTTGCAACTTGTCATAGATACCCCATTTACCGATGAAGCGGTCAACTGGAAGTCGGAAATTCCCTATGGTGCAATAGCTCGTCCAAAGAATGGTAATGAGTATCCTGTACAGCGATGGTGTTGGATTGGTAAAAAAGATGGAATAGGTCTTCTTGTCATAAACGATGGGGTTTATAGTGCAAGTGCAGAAAATGGTGCCCTCCGATTAACATTGCTCAGAAGCCCAATTTTTGCGCACCATGAACCCGCACATCCTAGACCCGATCTGTATCCACAATTCATGGAGCAGGGTGAGCATCGGTTCCTGTTCCGACTTATTCCTCAAGATGAAGAGGGGTCAGGAACAAATGACTTTGGTAGGGCTGCTCTCCAGTTTAATCAAAGACAGCAGGTCTTGCTTGAGTCAATACACGGAGGGGAGTTGCCTCTTTCATCCAGTTTTTGTGAACTCGAAGGAGATGCTTCCTTGATCATCTCTACCATAAAGAGAAGTGAAGCTGATGATGGTTGGGTGATTCGTGTCTTTGAATCATCGGGTCAGGAAGCAAGAGGAATCTTGCATCTCCGTTGGCTTGGTATCTCAAAAAAAATAGTGCAGAAACCATTTGCATTGCAGACATATTTTGTTTCCGATACCTCAAAGTCCATTCTTGAATGCAATTTGTTGGAACATCCATCACGTGAAATAGGGGTATATGATGTTTACTGATTTTAGTCTCGATAAAATTGCCAGACAGACGGCCCTCTTGAAAAAGGTGCGTTACCGCGATGGTTTTACCATTCCCTCTCTTATCGCTACAGAGGAACCTGAGGAAGCAGCTCAATGGTCCTTAATCAAGCCTGGTAAGACATCTACCATCATGGAGGTGGGTAACTTCTGGAAAGGGAGGGATAAATATCTTTGGTTGCATTGTGATGTGATAATTCCAGAAAAGTTCAGAGGGAAAGATGTGGTTGGCCTTTTTGATTTTGGACGAACAGGAGCAGGATATAACAGTGGGTTTGAGTCTCTTTTATATATAGATGGTGTGCCTTATCAAGGAGTGGACACTAACCACCAGGAAGTCTTCTTCAAAGATGAGCACATTGGACGGAGGCTCTCGTTGGATTTCAGGCTATGGAGCGGCCTGGAAGGAGGAGGTGAAGTAGAAATTCAATATCACCAAATCAGAAAAGCAGGATTCTATACTCTTGATCCAGCAATAGACAAGTTGTTTTATCTTCTCTCGGATTGGATTGAAGCGATAAGAATTATCCCCGAAGATCGAGTGGTAAAACATGAGCTGCAGGCTTTGCTTGTTGAAACGTATAAAAGACTTGATTTCAATTTGCCTCTCAACTCTGAAGCCTTTACATCGTCTGCTCAATCAGCACTTGCTTTCTGTTTGCAAGAGCTTAAGAACATTGATAATGATGAGAAAGTGAAGGTAGGTTGCATAGGGCATACGCATATCGATCTTGCATGGTTATGGAGATATAAGCATACTCGAGAGAAAGCTCAACGTTCCTTCTCTACAGTACAACAACTTATGGAGCGATATCCAGAGTATATTTTCCTACAGACACAAGCCCAACTGTATGAATCGGTGAAATATGATCACCCGGCCTTATATGAAGACATACGAGCTAAAGTAGGTTCCAGACAGTGGGAAGCCTCAGGGTCAATGTGGGTTGAAGCTGACTGCAATATTCCATCAGGGGAGTCTTTGGCTAGGCAGATTCTCTATGGAAAACTTTTCTTCAGGAAAGAGTTTGGGGTCGATAACACATTCTTGTGGCTTCCAGATGTCTTTGGATACAGCTGGGCATTGCCTCAGATCTTGAAGAAATCAGGTATTGATACGTTCATCACCACGAAGATTAGTTGGAACGAAATAAATCGAATGCCTCATGATACGTTTATTTGGGTTGGCATTGATGGATCAGAAATACTGACACATTTTATTACTACTCCCGATGAGAAAGGAGTCTGGAAGTTCTATACATATAATGGACACATATATCCAAGGACGCTGAAAGGGATTTGGAATACCTATCAGGATAAGGCCCTCAATCACGATCTTCTTCTCTCCTATGGGTATGGAGATGGAGGAGGAGGAGTAACACGCGATATGCTAGAACATCTCCGTGCATCAAAAGAAATTCCAGGAATCCCTGAACCTTACACAACACGGGTGGATGAATATCTTGAGGGCCTTCATCAGCGTTTAGATGATGAGAGGGTAAAACCTGAGCTGAAAAGATGGGACAAGGAACTCTATCTAGAATTTCATAGAGGAACGTATACTTCTCAAGCATATGTAAAATATATGAACCGTAGACTTGAATTGCTTTATCGTGATGCTGAAGTGCTCTCCAGTTTGAGAACCATTGCAACAAGACAATGGGATTCGGAACGCTGGAACTCTTTACAGAGAGGCTGGAAATTGATTCTCAAGAACCAATTTCATGATATCATTCCTGGTTCGAGCATCTCTGAAGTATACCAGGACACACGCGAAGAGTATGAAGAGGCAGGTATTATTGGAAAGAGTGCTATCCGTTCATTGAAAAGAAAAGGTGATTCCTCAATCATTTCGGTTGTCAATACAACTTCTTGGAATCGTTCAGGATATATAACAATGGATGGTTGTTATGAAATTGTTGGTGAGAAGGAGTATCCTGTCCAGTATTTGAGGAGCACTGGTAGTGAACAGTCAATGGTTTATATTCCAAGCATAGAACCGTTGAGTACTTTACAGCTCAAGAGATCAGAAGTGATGTGTGAGCCTAAACAGGACTCTAGTTTTACATTCTCAAATAATTGCCTGGAGACACCTTTCTATACGATCAATTTCAATGTTAGCGGCCAGATATCTTCAATGATAGACAAGGATAATAACAGGGAATTATTCTTTGATGATGCAAATGTTTTACAGATCTTCGAAGATCGACCAAGAAATCATGATGCTTGGGAAATGGAAGCGTCCCTTGATCATCGAAAAGAGCTTATTACCAACTTACAGACAATGAACGTGGTTGAATCTGGCCCACTGGCAGCAAAGATTGAGTTTGTTTGGGTATATGGCTCCTCCAGGATATTCCAGAACCTCATAGTATATGCAAAGCATAAAAGAGTGGATTTCCATACAGTTGTTGACTGGAAAGAACGGAGTAAGCTGCTAAAAGTTGCCTTCCCGGTTTCGGTTCACACAAATTCAGCAAGGTTCGATATGCAATATGGAAGTCTTGAACGGTCAACACATACCAGTACAAGTTGGGACGAAGCACAGTTTGAGGTAGTAGGTCACCAATGGGCTGATGTTTCTGAATATGGTTTTGGTGTGGCACTCATGAATGACAGCAAGTATGGATATGATATCAAGCACGGTGTTATGCGGCTTTCATTGTTGAAAGGTGCAGAGTATCCCGATCCACAGGCTGATGTTGGGAGACATGAGTTCACCTATGCTCTCTATGCACATGAGAAAGCCTGGAATGAGTCAGAACTGATTAAGCTTGCGTGGGATCTTAATGCCCCTTTGTCTGTGTTTGATGGTGTATTTATGGAAGAAGAATTGTTTAACCTCACAGCTAAAGGAATTGCCCTCGATGCACTTAAAAAGTCAGAAGAGGGTGATGATTTGATACTTCGTATTCATGATATGCATGGAGGGCGTAGTCAGTTTAGCCTTCAATTCAATACTCCGATCAAGAAGTGGTGTGAAGCAACGTTGCTTGAAGACCCTATTGGTGAATGGGTTAAGAATTCAATAATTGAACGTGAAGTAAAGCCATTTGAGATTGTTACGTTTAGGATTTGTCTGTAACAAGACGCATAGTCCCCTATGATATGGTTTCACTGGCAGTAAGCAATGCATAGAACACAGCCCCTACAGAGGGGCTGTGGTGGGCAATCTCAATTACTGTAGCTTTTTGATCTCCCTATCACTCAACCTTGTTCTTTCGAGATGCTCTCCTATATTCAACAGGGGAGTAAGAAGTAAGGTTCTTCATTTTCGTACAGAAATAGTTGCTTGATGAGAACCCTGCATCAAGTGCTATCTGGGTGATGGAGAGATCGGTATGAGCAAGCAACTGCTTCGCATGCTCGAGTTTTTTCAGCGTAATGTAACTGGCAGGTGGAAAACCCACAACTTCTTTAAATTTGCTCTTGAACCTGGATAAGGAGTAACCAGAAATGGCAGCTAGTTCTTGTAAGCTGGTATTCTCCGAATCCTGTTTTTCAATATGGTCGATAACGCGTTTGATATTACTGTCGAAAATAACTTTCTGGTCTCGTTTCACGGGGATGAAATCCTGTATCTTAAACAGGAAGCTGGTGAAAAATTGTACACCAAGCATTTTTGATGATTCATTACCATCACTGATATACGAAAAGCCCTGTTTTAACCATTGGGCATCACTTGCAGGGAACCGTAGGTGACGATACTCACAAGAAGTGAGAAGTTTATACAAAGCGCGGCTATACTCTACATTTAGGCCCAGAAGGTGATCTTGGTCTTTCAGATCAATTTGCAAAGCAAAAAAGGTATAGGGACTGGAGTGATACCTCGATGTATGATGAGGTTCAAATGGAAAGGTAAGAAACATTTCATTTCCAGTAACCGTATATGTTTCATTATTTACATGGCAGACACGTTTTCCCTTGATCAGGCAATGGATCTCTATGATGTCAGAGTGATAGTGTTCAGGGGAAGGTGGTGTTGCCGTCGAAGGGTTTGAGAATGTGATGTTCTTCAGACCTTGAATCTTATGTTGGTCATACGTAATGACTTTGTTATGATCTTCCCAGCACCAAGTATCAATAATCTCTTCCACAGAGTTCCCTCCTTATAAAGTTTGGAATAATACTAAATATTATTCTGAATGTGCTCACACTCAAGTAGAATTATAGTTCATATATCAACACAAAAGCAAAAAACATCTTGTTCTTTTGAAGGGAGATAATACATGAATAATGGCATTGCAGATGGTGTTTGGCCAGTAATGATAACACCTTTCACCGAAAATAATACCATTGATTATGATGGCGTATTGGAATTATTACACTGGTATGACAGTCAGAATGTAAGTGGTATTTTTGCGGTTTGCCAATCGAGTGAAATGTTTTTTCTCACTTGGGAAGAGCGTTTGGAACTCATCACATTTATTCGGAAAAATCTCCCTAGTAAACTCGGTCTCATTGCTTCAGGACATGTTGAAAAAGATCTCCAGGAGCAGATTAGACAGGCTAATAGGTTTATCGAAACTGGTATCGATTCCTATGTCTTCATTTCGAATCAGTTTGCATCTCAGGATGAAGGTGATGATGTCGCGAAAAAACGGATTGAAACCTTATTATCCAATATTGATGGAAACAGCTTTGGTGTTTATGAGTGCCCCTATCCCTACAAGCGTCTGTTGACACCAGAACTGCTTTCATGGTGTGCAAAGACAGAGAAGTTTGGGTTTCTCAAGGATACTTGTTGCAACCTGTCTGAATTGAAAGCAAAGATTAAGGCAGTTGAGGGAACCCCTCTCAAGATATATAACGCAAATGCTGCCACGCTGCTGGAAAGCTTAAAGATGGGAGCCGCTGGATACAGTGGTGTCATGGCAAACTTCCATGCTGGGCTCTATGTATGGCTTTGTGCAAATTATGCCAAACAGAAAGAAACAGCTTCACAAGTGCAAGATCTATTGGGTATGGCCAGTATCGTTGAGTGCCAGTACTATCCGGTGAATGCCAAATATCATTGCCAATTGGAAGGGCTTGATCTCAATCTTTTCAGTCGTGTGCAGGATTTTACCCAGTTTACCTCCAGCAGGAGGCTTGAAGTCGAACAGCTTAGAAGAACGGTCAACCTATTTGAGACTCTTGTATTAGGAAAATGATTTTCATAAGAAAATAAGAAAATTGTATTAAAAAGGAGAATTTTATGAAGCGTTTTACAACTATCTTACTTGTTCTATTGATGGTAAGCGTGTCTGCATGGGCTGCAGGATCCAAAGAGAGTGCTGAGAAACCAGTTGAGTTGATTTTCACTTCGATTTCAGTTTCGGGAGACTCTCATACAGAAGCCATGTATGTCTTTGCTGATAAGGTCAAAGAATTGACCAATGGTAGTGTTGAAGTAAAAGTGTATGATAATGGAACCCTTTTCTCTTCTGAGAATGAGTTCGATGCACTTGTAAGTGGAGAGGCCGATATTGCGTATCTTTCGTTCCCCACCATTGCAACCCAGATTCCTTCATTCAGTATGTTCGGTTCTGGTTATTTCTTCAGCTCCTATGAGCACATGACTGCTACGCTTAATGGTAGTATTGCAGATGAACATATCTGGCCAAAAGTACGTGAAGTCATTAATGTCCAGCCCCTGGGAAGCCTCTATCTTGGTAGCCGTGTAATCAATACCCGTAATAGGGCTATCAACAGCTATGCTGATATGGAAGGACTTCTTCTTCGCATGCCAAACTCTGAATCCTGGTTGTTCCTTGGTGAGGCGCTCGGTGCTAATCCTACTCCACTTTCTTTCAGTGAATTGTATTCGGCATTGCAGACCGGTGCAGTGGACGGACAGGATAATCCCCTGCCAACAGTAGAAAGTGCAAAATTCTATGAAGTAACCAAGTATCTTGCTCTTACAAACCATGTTATTGACTCTGTCACTCCTTGTGTGAATTTGGACAAATGGAATTCCATGACAAAAGAGCAGCAGGAGGCTGTACAGGAAGCAATGACCATTGCTATCGAATACAACGACAAGACAAGGCTTGAGGCTGAAGCTAGTTTGGTGGAGTTCTTTGAGGGAGAGGGCCTGACAGTGACTACTCCAGACATCAACGAATTCAGGGAAAACGTCCAAGCAGCATATGCTGCCAATACCAAGATGGTTTCTAGCTGGGACATGGATTTGTATAAACAAGTCCAGAGCCTTGCGAAGTAGAACCAAACAGGTACCCTAGTATACTATTGTTTTCCTAAAGATTCTTGCTGGATCTTTAGGAAAACATACATATCACAATAGGAACGGTATAATATGCAACGATTACATGCTTTAGGAAAGAAATTGATTTATGTGTTCGATACGTTGATACCTAACGTAACGTTCATCATTATTTTTCTAACATTCATGCTCACCATAATAAGTCGGTATATTCTAAAAACCCCAGTAACTTGGAGTTATGAAGTGAGTATTCTTGCGTATATGTGGACAATGTTTTTTGGAGTAGGTAAAGCACTGCAACAGAAAGAGCATGTAGTATTCTCTCTTCTCTACGATCATGTAAGTCCTCGCAAGCAGTTGATTTTTGATATTCTTTCAAATCTACTCATAGTCCTGCTGATCGGAATTGCTTTGGTTCCTTCAGTCAATTCACTACTTCAGAAAAAAATGATTACTGGTGTTCTGAAAATTCCCTATACTGTTGCATTCGCCCCACTCATTTATATGTTCGTTAATGTCATGATCAGAAGCATTATTGAGTTGCGTGTGTATGTGAATGAGCTGATACGTATGATGAGGAATCCAAAATGAATATAATACTCCTGCTATTTCTTGTTCTCGCTATTTGCTTCCTCATTCGTATGCCTGTTTCCTTTGCTATGCTTATTGCCTCGATTTCATATTTTGTAATGAGTGGCAGAAACATGGAACAAGTGCTTTCAGTTCTCACGGGTAATATGTATTCCAATTACACAATGCTGGCAGCGCCTCTCTTTATATTCATGGCCAATGTAATGAATGAAGGAGAGATTACCGATAAGCTTTTCAGATTCTGCAATGGTCTCTTTGGACGTATGCGCGGTGGTACAGCCCAGGTCAATGTTGCGGCATCCTTGATTTTTTCTGGTATGACCGGAAGTGCAATTGCAGATGCTTCTGGTATTGGTCTGATGGAAATAGAGCAGATGAAGAAAGAGGGATATGACACTGAGTTCAGTTGTGCTCTTACTGCTGCTTCTGCTACTGTTGGACCAATTTTTCCTCCATCCATACCTATGGTCATCTATGCAATGATCTCTGGAGCATCAATAGGAAAGCTTTTCATGGGTGGCATGATTCCTGGTCTCATTCTTTCTCTCTTGCTCGGTATCTATGTTGCTGTTATCTCCTTTAAGAGGAAATATCCTCGTGGGGAGCAGATGGCATTCAAAATGTTTTTGAGGGTCACTCTTGAGGCTTTTCCTGCACTTTTTACCGTGATATTGTTGCTTGGAGGTATTTACCTTGGTGTTGTGACTCCAACAGAAGCTGGTGCTCTTTCTTCTGCATATGCAATACTCATCTCAATACTCATCTATCACAACCTAGGGCCTAAGAAGATGTGGAGGATCATAAAGAAAAGTGCGGCTAATACTGCTACCTTGGCATTGCTGGCAGGTTCTTCGATGTTGTTCTCCTACATTATATCTCTGGAACAAGTCCCAAGGGTTATTGCAGCTTTTGTTATGGGACTTACAGAGAATAAATATATCTTCCTGTTTATTGTCAATATTGTGTTCCTGCTGCTTGGTTGTGTGCTTGATGTCAGCACCATCCAGTTGGTTTTCGTCCCAATGGTACTCCCTTTGGTAAATGCCTTTGGCATTGATTTGGTTCATTTTGGCGTTGTCATCTGTTTGAATATGATGATTGGACTCTCTACACCACCCTTTGGAATGCTGTTGTTTATAGTCTCAGGCCTAGGAAAGGCAAAGATAAGTGGGGTAATACGAGAAATAATCCCAATGATAGCTGTCATGATAGCACTCTTGTTTGCTATTACTTACATCCCAGACATTGTAATGTGGATTCCCAATAATCTCATGTAAGATGAGTAATAATCCCATGAAGTAGCCTTAGCATTCAACTACATACCTACTGTAGGAAAAGTGCTGAGTAATGAATGCTCAGACGACCCAACACCCCTCCATTATTTACTGGGAAACGTGTTGGGTCTTTTGTTATGAATCATGAATAAGAGAAATTGATTACATAACTGAAATTGGGTTGTATGCATTGGATATTTCTGCCTGATCGAATCTCGCCTCAGCTCGTGTCAGTCACTTGATTAGATAGAGGAAGGTGCTGATATGTTGAATAAGGGGAGCGCACATTGCTCTATGCATAAAAGAGAACCCACAGTTTCATCATGAGACTGTGGGGGACTTGTTTATAATGACAATGGCTTTACAGCTTTTTCAAGGTAAAATTTGCTACACAATGTCCCATATCTCCATATTTTTCTGCAAATGGGCATACAGCAATAAGGATTTCAGAATCATAGATATGATTAAGATCAGTTGATTGAATAGCCCTCCGTTCGCCATTATAGATGTCGATCCATTCACCTTCTACTATATACTCTTTGGAATCTACAAGAACGCCGAACCTTCCCCGTTTATCCGTGATCAAAAGGAACTTCGGCTCATTGATATGTTGGGCACAAGCAATAATAGTTCTGATCATTGTGTTGTTTTCGGGTACTGCTGTATAGTTCCACCAGTCAAAGGAATCAAAGAATTGTGAAAGGAATGCAAATCCAGCATATCCAAGAGGCGTATCATCAGGACGAATGACGTCCCATGCCGTGAAGGTATAATAATAGCACACTGGAGAGCCTGCGATAGCCAGTTCCCAGCTAGCAAGAATATTCTGTTTATGGCTATGTGCTTCCTGGAATGTTTTATCCTCGATATCCTTGCCGCTTTCATAGGTGTACTCAGAGGTAAAAACAGGCTTATTGTTCTTTTCAATCTCGCGAAGTGTTTTTGTATAAATATCGTGATGAACTTGCATTGTATAAAAATCCAATAGAGTGTCAAATGAACGATCGTATTGGATTAGTTTGTCATCATGTACCGTTAAGAGCCTTTTATAGGAATCTTCCTTCCTGATAAGCTCTAGCATCTTTCGAATATGTCCTTTATCAATTCTTAAATAGGCTTCTTTACAATAATCCCATACAATATTGGGATATGCTTGGTATCTACGAACAAGATATGAAATATATTTTGTCTCTTCAGCCGAACCTGCTTTAGGATAGGCATTACATTTATTCCATACAAATAGATAGAGATGAGCTGTAATATCCAATTCATACATGAAATTCAAAAGACCATCGAACTGTTCATAGAATGCAGGGTTCGTAACTGAAAAATCAGGCTCATCATTGCTTCCTCCCCAATTGAAAACTGGGGGCGGTACCAACCTCCCTGGGGTCTTGGGATCCGTCCAGAAGCATTCGTGTGCGTATACATTCATTGCAATTGCATTAAATCGATATTTCTTGAGTTTCAGCAAGAATTCCTTGGCCTTCTTTTCATCGGACATCCAAAGGGCAAATAGCCAATTGCATTCATACATGCTTATAAAATAGGGCCTTGTGTTTTTGGTGAAAATCGGTCGTACCTTAGAAGGGGTGACTTCGGTGGGATATCTGGTATCGGATGAGGACTCACAAGTTAAGGTTCCTTCTTCTATCGGCAGTTCGCTCCATTTCGCTGTAATTTCGAACTGCCATTCCCCCTGTATGGGAAGTGAATATCGAACCATCCCCTGATCCGCTTGCAAGACGAACCCTTTCACAGAAAGCTTTGTATTTGTTGAAATATGTTTTAGATCAATCGCGAATTGTCTCGATTGTGAATCGATGTTTGTGGGAATAGTGACAGGGATATCATATGGTTTGTTCAGTGTTACAATTGTATGCATGAGAGACCTCCAATTAGAATTGATTTGGTAATAGCAGGACTATATCCGGGATGTATGTGATCAGGAATAAAACTATGAGCATCACAGCAACCATCGGAAGTATTTCCTTAATGACCTTAAGTAACGATACTCCAGAAATTGCCGATATAACAAAAAGCAAGCCCCCATAAGGAGGAGTGGAAAGACCAATCATGATATTCAGAACAATCACAACTCCAAGATGGACCAGGTCGATTCCTAAGGATTGAGCTGTAGGAATGATGATCGGAACGAAAACCACAACTACTACAATCGCATTGCAAAAACAACCTAGAATCAAAAATGCGATATTTATGACGAACAGAAAAAGATACTTATTGGTTGTAAAATCTAGCAAAAGCTGTGATACAAGAAATGGTATTTTCTCGTAGGTGATTATATAGGAGAATGGGAATGCGGCTCCCAGCAATAGTGCTGTGATTCCTGTCATCTTTGCAGAATTTGCGAGGATTTTCTTCAATTCAGCCCAACCCAATGATTTGTATAAGAAAATCGACACAAACAAGGCCCACACACCAGCTAGTGCACCTGCTTCAGTTGCGGTAACAATTCCCGTATAAATTCCAGTCAGGAGAATAACAGGCACAAGCAACGCTGGAAGACTTCTTACTGTCAGGGACAGCCATCCAAGCAACGTAATTTCGATTCTTTCACTCGGATAATTTCTTTTTTTGGCAATAAATGCCACATATGCCATCAATGCCACAGCTAATAACAATCCCGGTAATATACCACCAAGAAACAAGGATCCAACTGAAACCCCAGCCGTGGTAGCATACAGAACCATTGGGATGCTTGGTGGAAAGATAGGTCCTATCGTTGCAGAAGCAGCGGTTATAGCACAGGAAAACCCATCATCATACCCGCTTTCGCGCATGGTCTCGATTTCCATCATGCCTAATCCGGCAACATCCGCATTAGCAGCTCCTGTCATTCCTGAAAAGATAAGGGAAGCAAGGACGTTCACATGCCCAAGTCCTCCTTTCCATCTTCCTACAATTGTCTGTGCCCAGTAGAAGAGTTTCTCTGTGACTTTTCCGCTGTTCATGATATTTGCAGAGAAGATGAACATTGGAATGGCAATCATCACATATTGTACGTAAATCTGTGAGCTAAATAGATTCGCAACCAAGTCAATCGAAGCAGCATTGCCCGGTTTCAAGATAAAATAGGCGATTGACGCAACCATCATACCTATACCAATCGGCAGTTTAATGACAAAGCCGACAACAAATAAGATTATGAAAACTATTAATGGTAAATTCATTTTTATACCTTCCGATGACTTATGGAAACAAGTCGATTGATGCTTACAATCAATTTTCTCGAATATTGGTAGATCATGCTAATAAGAAAATAGAGATATACAGAGAAGATCATGCCTTTCCTCAAGGGAAGGGAATCAGATATTTCATAGTTCATGAAGATGATGTAATCCAAGGAAGGAAAAAAGGAGATGGAAAACGTCGATACAACCAGTACACTACCTATGATGTCAAACACATACTTCCGTTTCTCACTGCCCCCCAAATAGACCGAATCAAACTTTACATTTTCATCGGTACGATTTGCATAACAACAACCAAAAATGGTTATCCAAAGAAATAGCAATAGGGAAAGTTCATGCCCCCAGAGAATCGCTTTAAAAAAATATCTGAAGACAACATTGATGATAAATACGATGAATAATGCTGCAAACAACAAGGATGATACATGCTTTTCAATGAATGCCATTGTCGAATCTATGCTATTAAAAACTTTTATGAGAGGTTTCATATCCTTCCTCCAAGTAATTATTACATGGGACAGCTATATGCATGTCCCATGCAGAATATGTAGATTACTCCGATCAATAATTCTTGAGAGCGTCGTAAATCTCCCAGTCCCAGTTTTTCGATTCATCTGTCATGTTCCGATAGAAATTCTCGGCATAATCTATGAATGCCTTTTTGTTCGGAGTTACGATGCGGATACCTTTCTGTTCAAACTCTTCCTTAAGAGACTGTTCAGTCGCAAGAAAACTATTGGTAGTGAAGTCACATCCAATTTGTGATGCTTCCCGGATCCATTCCTTTTGCTGGTCACTGAATTGATTCCATCGTTTGGCATTGACCGCTAGATGCAAATTCCAAACCACATGTTCTGTAAGCACCAATTGGTCGATGACTTCATCAAACGAATTGGCCTTCGTGGTCGGTAGGGCATTGTCCTGACCATCTACCACACCGGTCTTCAGAGCCATGAAAACCTCATTCAATGCAATTGGGACTGGGTTTGCGCCCAATGCTCCAGCGAGAGCAGCCCAAGACGATCCTCCGGGCATTCTGAGCGTAACATTCTTGAGATCTTCAGGGGTTTTTACATCAGGAAGCTTCTTAGCAAGGCTAACCTGTCTGGTTCCTACATAGGCTGTTCCTACGATTGTAAGTCCAATTTTTTCCTCAATCTCATTGAAGATTCTCTGCCCAACTTCTCCATTATAAAAGTCTTGAGCATGTTGTGCATCTCTGAAAAGGTAGGCTGCCTGGAACATCCCAAGGTACGGAATCTCTGGCATGGTGCCCATAGAGTATCCAGCAAAATCGATTTTTCCAGATCTGATAGCTCCTAAAAGATTGGATGCATTATAGAGTTGTCCACCAAAATAGCAGTCAACTATCATGGTTCCACCAGATAATTTTTTCAATTCCTCTGCGAATACAGCAAGTCCTTGAGCCCATGGATCAGAAGCGGGATTCGCTATTGCAAGGGTCAATTGCGTCACCTCAACGGCTTTTTCATCTGTTTTTTCTGACTGCCCCTGTGCAAACAACATGGGAATCATTAATAAAGAAATCATCAAGATACACGTGATTTTTTTCATCGCCTTTCTCCTTTTTAGAAATGGTGATTTAATCATATAATCGATTATTGAATCTGTAAAGAAAAAATTCTATTAATTGAAAGAGCAATATAATTTACAATAATATATATATTTAAAAAATATTTTGGATAATTTACATTTATCGATTGTCGATTATTATTTACTCACAGTCGAATATTTCGATATTGGCATGAGTAAAGGCTTTCACTGATTGGTATGTGCAGTATCGCTATAGTACCGCATGTGCTCATGTGCCATAAGCATTTCCTTGAATAAATGAATATTCTCGCTTGAGTAATAACTTACAAGATATAGATGATTGTCATACTGACGTTGTGGCGTACGCCATTTAAGCCTCATCGCCATAAGGATGTGAAGTTTTGTGTAGATACGCTTCCAAGTCGAAATAATTACATTGCTATTGGACTGTAAGATCAGATGGTAATGAAAATCCATATCAAGTTCAACAAGGAGATCATTATCATTCTTTTCCTCTGCTATCTTCATTTTATTAACGATTTTCATGAATTCGGATCTTGTCTTCTCTGTCATTCGGGGAACCGAATAGTCCACAGCCAATTGCTCGAGAAGAATCCTGAGGGAGTTCAATTCTGAAAGTTCCTTATCATTGAATTGACCAATACGGGTGCCCTTAAAATTCTCATTCACTAAAATGTCATCGGCAATCAATTCCCGTATACCTTCCCTCACTGGAGATCTACTCAGATTCAATTCACTGCATAATTTTGATTCATTGACCTTATCTCCCTCTTTCAGTGTGCCATCAAGAATTTTCGAGACGATGTACTGGCGCACGGAAGAGCATAGGGTATTTTTTTCTGGGCTATTTGTTGACATGTTAAGGGCTCCTTTATTAGATGTGCCCAATTGTAATGCCAGTTTGAGAAACGGTCAATGAATAATCGATTATCTTGCCCGCAGCTTGGTTTTTTGTTGACATATTCATATATGGATAGTATTATGTCAAATATGAACAATCCCGGAACACGTATTGCCCTTCAGATCCTGAAAAAACTCTTATCCGAAAGTAGCGATACAGATAAAACCCTTACAGTCAGTGATTTTACCAATACAGATTTCAGTCTGAGCACGACTCAGCGAACACTGCGATTGTTGGAGGAAGAGGGATGGATTACCAAAGGTCCTGAAGGGGGTTTCACATTTTCAAGGGAGATGCAAACATTGTTTTGCACCTATACCTCATCTAATTATTCTGCGATTTATGCAAAACCACACGTAAAAGAATTAGCCCAATGTTGCGGGGAAAGTGCCGCGTTTGCTGTCTGGCAAGGAGATGGGATTACTTTCTCTGCCACCTATGAGATGGCCGATTCGTTTCACTACATACCTACCGGCCAGATCAATCGATATAATCTTCATAATGCCTTCAATATTACCTGTATGGCGTATCTTGACCAGAAGCAACGAGAGGAGCTGTTCCTTAAGAAACAGGAACCCGCATTAATAACAAATCTTGAAGAGCTCGAGAATATCGTATCTCAGATACGGGAAACAGAATGTTTTATATGGGAAGATATTGTCAAAAGAATTACAGCACCGGTTTTCTATCCTGGTAAGCAATTGGCCGGTGTCATCGGAATATCATTTTTTAAAACAACGTACACAGAAAAAGATTTGGATTTACTCAAAGCGCAAGTAGTACAGAGCGCATTACGCATCACGAAGATTCTTCAATCCTGAATGAAAGCAACCTTTATCACATAAGAGTATTTAGGAGAAATAGATAATGCATGATATCAAAAAGCCAAACATTCTTCATATTTTCACTGATATGCAACGCTTTGACACCATTGGTTGTCTCGGAAACCCTGTCATAAAGACTCCTAATCTAGACAGGCTGTGTGGTGAGGGTGTTGCTTTTACGAATGCATTTTCCCCTTCCCCTGTGTGCATCGCTGCTCGATGTTCCATGATCAGTGGGCAATATCCGCTGCATACAGGATGTTATGAGAATGACATAATGCCCACAGACGGAAGAAAAACATTCATGGGAGCACTGACCGAGGATGGATATCGAACACATGGAATTGGAAAGTGTCATTTTACCCCTGACCGATTTGAGCTGAAGGGGTTTCAAACGAGGGAGATTCAGGAGGAATTGGGAGACGATCCAGAAAATCTTGATAGAAACAACTACTTGAAATATTTACATGATGCAGGATATGAACATGTCTGCGAGGAGCATGGAATCAGGGGTGAGATGTACTACACACCCCAGCCAAGTGTGTTGCCAGCTGCCGATCATCCAACTCAATGGGTCGCTGACCGATCGATTAAGTTCATTAGCCAGCCACATACCAAACCATGGTATCTGTTTGCAAGCTTCATCCATCCTCATCCACCATTAACTCCACCAGCCCCTTGGCACAAGTTGTATAGACCTTCTCTAATGCCAGCTCCTAATGTACCCCAAGACTGGGAGAGCCTGATTACCTATGTGAACCGAGTCCAAAACAGATACAAGTATGCGGATCAGGGGTTAAGCATTCACCAAATGAGACTAATCAAGGCGTACTACTATGCGTGTATCTCTTTTGTTGATTACCAAGTGGGACGGATACTGGATGCTTTACAGGTTGCGGGTGCGCTTGATTCTACGTTGATTCTTTTCTCATCCGACCACGGGGAACATCTAGGTGACAGGAACTGCCTAGGTAAGCGTAGTATGCATGACAGTAGTGCCCGCGTCCCCATGATAGTGAGTCAACCAGGAAGATTTGAGGGTGGGAAAACCTGCACAACACCTGTTAGTCTTGTGGATATTGCACCAACATTCCTCAGCGCTTCTGGTAATATTGAGTATCAACGCACAGGAAAGCTAGGCTCTCATGCTCTAGATGGAGTTGACATGCATGATATCTTAACCGGCAGGTCAGACAGAAAAGTGGTTTTCTCCCAACTATCCTACCCAGATGCAATGACACCACTGTGCATAGCCCCAGAAGATCGCAAGTATCTTGCAATAGAGGACGAAATAACAAAGCGTGCTCACTTTTCAAGCTACATGGCAGTTTCAGAGAAATGGAAGTACTTCTACAGCGCCCCGGACAACAAGGAATTCCTCTTTGACCGAATCAATGATCCGCAGGAGACTCGAAACAAGATTGGGCTTCCTTTCGTCAGCCAAAGCTATACAGAAATGAAAAAAGCTCTTATTGAACATCTGAAAGCAGGAGGAGAAGGAGCAGGTATTACAGGGGATTCTTGGAGAGTGTTTCCTCAGATTCGGCTCAATCCTGATCCCGATACCGGACTCCTCATTCAAGATGGTTATACTCCCTGGGCACAGATGGATTTGCCAACAGGTTATGACTGCTGAATAAGAAAAAAATTAGCGTCAGGGTACATGCAGGAATCATAGACTCAAGAATCAGTGTTCTTGGTGCTGCTAAGCGGCAAGGTGTCTTAGCTCGAACACATTGGTGATTGACAGATTGTGAATAGTTGCTAGGCTGTCAGTAGGTGCCTACAGGACAAGACATTTATTTGAAAGGGGAGCAAAGAACAATTCTAATGATGTCTTTCATAGTGTGATTGCAAAAAAAAACTTCATACTGCCTGCAACTTCAAATTTAAAAGTGCTTAACAGGTATGAAAAATGTTGGAGGCTTCGAAGAGATGATGGCAAGAGGGTAGTATAGATCCACTTAAAAAATCTCTTTGTGCGTATTTGACAAAAAACGTATGGTATGCTGATAGCAGACAAGCCTCTTCAAAGGAAATCATAAATGGATAAAATGAATTACTATACGGATGTTCTTTGGATGAGTCGATTCCATTATAAGAACAAAAGCGAAGTGACAGATCACAAGCATGATTTCTATCAAATCATCTATCTTGTTGAGGGGGCTGGCTTTCTACGGTATGGGAATGAAAGGATACCCTTAACATTTCCGATGGTTGCTTTTTATAAACCTGATGAAATGCATGGGATAGAGATTGAAAGTTCTCTTAAAACGATTGATGTGAAATTTCAAGTAGTCGACTCGGAATTTGCCTCTAATCTAGAGAAACTACCAACGATACTCAACAATCCAGGGAATTTGGATATTTTGTTTCTTCTAGAATCCATGTTAAATATTGGAAGTGAGGAACGCCTCTATTACCGACAGCGATGTTGTTTTCTCCTTAATCTAATTCTTATGCAATGGATTGAATTTGCAGCTAAAGAAGAACAAAAAGAACAAGAGTTGAGAGTCTATGCAGATGCACAACAACCAAAGTCTGACATTTGTTCCCAACTCATCTATTTCATTGATACTAATCTACAAGAGGAATTGGATAGTAGTGTAATTAGTAAAAAATTAGGGTTCTCCTATCGCCATATTTCAGATTGTTGCATAAAAGAATACTCGATGACGCCAATGCATCTACTACGCTATCGTCGTATACAGCGTGCGAAAGAACTGCTCATGAGAGATGATTATGAAATTAAAGAAATTGCATTCGAGCTTGGATTTAAATCAGTCTACCATTTTTCAAGAGTCTTTTCGGAAATAGTAGGTCAGCCTCCGCGCAAATGGAAAGATTATCAACTGAGAAAAATCTGTCGGGATATAAATATCGATCCTCAATACATGAATGAGCTGCATATAAAAAAACTGAATTGATGACCGTATTAGTTGAAACTCCCAAAATTTTCACAGGTTTTCCTTGCCTGGTGTCCTATCATTGTGTGCTTGGATCTACTTGCAAATAATTCTTACACATGTATTATAACTTATTATGAAATATGGTTGGGTAGAGGTTTTTAAATATTTTAAATATAATAATTTAAATATGCTTTTGTTTTCTATGGCTACCCGAACTACGATACGTATGACTAGTTCCGAATTAGACAAAACTATGGCATATGCAGACATTTACCGGATATAAAAGCAGTGTTAGCCTTTGATCAATAAGATTAGGGGGAACACATATTGGCCAATAAAATGACTGGAACAAACATAGTAATTGCAGGGAAATCTTCTTCGGCATCTCAGAAAGTTGCAATAGTAGAATGTCCAAGAAAAATTACGCTTATCGATGCTGAAATTCCCATGCCGGGACCTGATGAAATTCGGGTGCGAATAAAGTATGTTGGTATTTGCGGTTCAGACTTGGAGGTCTATCGCGGTCACCGACAGGCTGAATTCATTTCGTTTCCCTCTGGGCTCGGACATGAAGTAGCAGGTGTAATCGATAAGGTAGGTACAAATGTAATTGGACTCGCTGTAGGAGATAGGGTCACTTGTCGTTATGTCTGGGGAGCTTATGCCGAATATATAGTCTGTAATCCCTTCAACGTAAAAGTTGTTCCTCCCAGACTGACCATGAAACAAACTAGTCTCTTGGAAGTGTTGCCCGGAATTATGCATGCGGCTGAATTGGCTAATGTCACTGAAAAATCCTCGGTTCTTATTATGGGGCAAGGTGTCAGTGGCCTGTTGCTCACACAGGTTTTCAGTCTTTTTAGTCCAAGACATCTTGTATGTACAGACCTAAATGACAAAAACCTACAATTAGCCCGTAAATATGGAGCCACACATACTGTAAAAGTCCCTTCTAAGACTACCTCTACAAGAGAAGCTCTTGGTTCAGAATTTCCTGATGGCTTTGATATTGTGGTACCTGCTTTGCTCGAAGGAGACGGTCTTGTGGATGCCATCGACATAGCTTCTTTCTGCGGTCGGATCATTCTGTATGGATGTATTGGACTCTGCTCAAAAACAGTAGATCTCTTCAAGGTGCATAAGAAACGACTGGAAATTTATTCTACCGAGCCAAGACGCGACATTGATATGAGACGTTTGTTCAATGAATCTCTCAATCTGGTTCTTGACGGCTTGGTTAATACATCTGAGATTGTCGACCTGATTATGCCTTTACAAAAAATTTCAGAAGCCTTTGAAATTCGCAACAATGAAAGAAACGATATTATCCATGTGCTTATCGATTGCAATCCGGAGGTGGATTATGATGCCGAATAATGTTGAAATCCCCATTGAAGTCTTATGTTCGGGTAAACCTGAAGTATTTGATAACTTCTATGGTGCATTTGGATACGGAAATACTGATTTTACGTATACCGCACCTTATAAGAGACAGTATCAATATCTTTCAGCCTATAACAACCATGGTAAGTATATGAGGATTCATAATATCCTTACTTCTCACGGTCAAGGTGACAAATTTTTTATAGAAGATGGACAGAACTACGGCAACCCACAACATGATGGTCAACCAACACCACCAGAACATTACTATTATGACAAGGTAGTAAGCAGGGTTGAATCAGGTGTTCTACGATATAATTGGGAGACAGTGGACCAAGCTTACGATGTGATTGTTGGTTCCAATATGAAACTGATTGTGGAAGCTTGCTACATTCCTTCAGCCCTTAGGTCCCATCCATCAGCCCCATCCTATGACCTTGCTGATTATAATGAATGGCATGATTTCATATTTGAGTTTGTTACTCATTTGATTAATCGCTATGGTCTAGAAGAGGTAAGAACTTGGTACTTTGAAGTCTGGAACGAACCAGATAATGTTAAGGAATGGGTTGAAAACCCTGCATATTTCTTGGCTCTTTATGATTATTTCGTTGCAGCAGTGAAGGCTGTTGATGAAAAACTTAAGGTAGGTGGTCCAGCCGTAAAACAACATTTTGGTTCATTTGGGGCAGGTGCAATTACTATTTTCAAGGCTTTTATGGATCACTGCTCGAAGGGTATCAATTATAAGAATGGTATGAAGGGGTCTCCTCTTGATTTTATATCCATTCATTGTAAGGGTGGACGCCCTGGTTTTTCACGCAATCCTTCAACTCAAACCATGTTTGATTCAATAAAGGAATATGCTGAAATCCTAGAGGACTATCCAGAGTTTAAGTCTCTAGAGTTTTTCAATGACGAATCTGATGTTGTCTGGTCGGGAAATCTTGGTGTAGATAATGAGAGCTGGCTTAATTTTAGGAATACTCATTACTTCCCTGGCTTTGTATGTAAAATGGTAAATCAATATATCACTATTGTACGAAAAGAACTTGGTTTGAACTTGACTATAGTTGACAGTGATAATTGTCATTTACATTGGGAGAAACGTCTTTTTAGTGGAAATAGAAGTCAGTTCACTCCTTTCTTCACGTATCCTTCCACTGACTTACTAAGAAAATCCATATTTAATGCATATATTCTCTTGGGAAAACTTGGAAATGAAATGATTCCTGTAGCATCAGCAGCAGATGGATTTGGTAATAAATTTGGAGCTTTAGCTACACGTTCTTCTTCTGGAGTCTTCTCTGTCATGGTTTGGAATTTTGAGGATGGTGTTGAAGATGATATTAATGAACGTACCATCAATCTGAACTTTTCAGATCTCAATGTTCCAGTAAGCTCCAAACTTGTCCATTACAGAATAGATAAACATCACAGTAATGCCCATCAGGTCTGGGCAGAGATGGGTAAACCAAAGAGACCAACTCTTTCCCAAATTGAAGATCTTCGTTCTAGAGAACATCTAGAAATGCTTGAACCCGTCAAAGATATAGCGAAAACAACTGATTTGTTCCTAGCATTAGACATGCCAATGCATAGTATCTCTCTAGTAATGATTGTTCCTGCAAATGAAGAAGTGTTAAATACTCCTTCAACACTAGAAGGTTCCAGAGAAATTGGCGGCAATGGAAATGAACAAGTCTTCCTCAGTTGGTCTCCAATTAAGTCAGATAGATTCTCGCACTATGAAGTATATCGAAGAGAAGTTGGGACTGAAAAATACACAAAAATTTCAACAGATTATTCTGTCGATATTAGTGTTTATGTGGACTCTACAGTACAACACCAGGTTTCTTATGAGTATGTAGTTGCTGCTGTAGATTATTTTGGGCATACCAGTAACAAGAGTAGTTCTGTTGTTATTGATTAGAAGAATATTTCAAAAAAGGAGAAAGAGATGAGAAAATTACGTAACGTGTTGTTTCTATTGCTTATTTTATTAAGCGTAGGTGCAGTTGCAAGTGCTCAGGGTCAACAGGAGGCTGGAGATAAGGATGTTGAGATTGTATTTTGGTCTCATTTAGGAGAAAGTCCAGAATTTGTACATGCCTTTGCAGAAAAAGCTACCGAGGCCTTTGCTTCAATCGGTATGAATAATTTTACCGTTCGATCAGAAATTGTTGATTACGGTAACTACGAACAGAAGTACTTAAGTGCTTTTTCAAGTGGGAAAGGTCCTGATATCTTCTTCGGTAGAGCTGCAGACTGGGCTCTTGACTATGGAATCAATCCTATTGCAGCTCCTTTCCGAGAAGATACGCAGAAAGTGTGGGATGAAGCCCTAATGGATCTTGTTTCGAAGCAGGGTGTTATCGATGGAAAGCGTTTTGGAATCCCCTATGAAGCGGGAGTAGGCCAGATGCTGTACTACAATAAGGATCACTTTATTGATGCAGGACTTGATCCTAATGATCCCCCCGAGACTCTTGAGGAGATGGCTGAATATGCTGAAGCCCTAACCAAACGCGATAAAAATGGTAATATCACTCGCGGTGGATATGGAATGCGTTATTTAGGTCAAGGAGGAGGAATTTGGGATAAATTTAGAACAGTTTACCATCAGTTTGGCGCAGTTGCCCTTTCCCCAGACGGAAAAACTGCTGATGGCTATATCAATTCCCCTGAATCACTGGCAGCATTTACGTATTTTAATGATCTTGTGCGTGTGCAGAAAGCTGTTAATACTTCATTTGACATGCCTGAAACAGCATTTAAGCAAGGGCTTGTTTCAATGATTTATCGTGAGCCTTGGTTAATCACTTCAATTGCTGATGAGGTACCTAACCTTAACTATGGACTCGCACCAATTCCCTCTGGACCTGCAGGGCTAGTTGCCAAACAGATTCCATTGGATGGTTGGAACTATCTAGTTAATAGCCAATCTAAATATGTTGACGAAATTATGGATATGTTGATTGCCTTCTGTAATGTAGAGAGCGATGTGTATATTCATCAATTCAGACAGACACCTCCAGTCTTAGAAGCAGCTTATGATAGCGATTATGTGAAATCTCTTCCTTATGGAGACATTATCACTACGTATGCGCAGAGTATAGTGAGCCCAGAGTACTACACAGTTGGTGCTAGCCAAGCTATAACAATTGCTGGTGAAGAACTTGTCAAAATGGTTTTAGGTGAGCAGACTCCAGAAGAAGCTGTAGCAAAAGCTGCAGATCGAATGGATGAGATGCTTGCAACTCTCTAATAGAAATTTGACCTGAAAGCAGGGGGGAATAATGATGAAAATGATTGGCCAAAATTCTTTGAATAGAAAATATGCCATTGCAGGAATTCTTTTTGTAGCACCGGCGTTTATATACTATCTTGCGATTTTCTTCTATCCTCTGCTTTCAGCAGTTTATAGTTCATTCTTTAAGGTGAATATCCTTGCGAATCAATATACGTTTGTAGGGCTAAAGAACTATGTTGAAACTATTTCTAGCCAAGATTTTCAACATAGTGTTAAAGTCACATTTCTCTACATTGGTATGTTTATCCCGATTATTATGATAACAACTATTGCACTATCAATATTTGTAACACAATTCCCCTCAAGGATATCCGGGTTTTTTATCGTTCTTTTTATTCTGCCCTTTATTTCCGCAAACGTAACGGCAGGTATGATATGGAATTTTATTTTGGATCCAGTTTTAGGAATCGTTAATAACCTAACAGGAAGTAGTCTTAAATGGTTTAGAGGGGCTGACACTGCGCTTTTCTCTGTTGTTATTGTGGGTCTTTGGCTACGGATAGGATTTGATGTCCTGATCCTTGTAGGGAGTATCAGGGGCATCCCCCCAGAAGTATATGAAGCTTCTAAGTTGGATGGGGCTCATGGCTTAAAGCAATTCTTCTATATCACATACCCCCTTATAAATCCAACTGTAGTATTGGTGCTTACCCTTGAAGTCATCCGCTCGTTTCGTGTATTTGGTGAAATTATGTCCACGACGGGAGGGGGCCCAGGAGGAGCTACAAAATCACTGATGATCTATCTGATTAAGGATGTTTTTCCTTTAAGTTATGGAAGAGCTTCAGCAGTTAGTATCTTACTTGTTTTTTTCATGATTGTTCTAAGTCTGCTTCAGCGTTTCCTTAAAAAAAATGTTCAATATTAGGTGGTAGTGGCAATGTCAAAAACTTCGATAATTAAGCACAAGGGATATATGAGAGTCTTACCAAAATTTAGGAACATTTCTTTTAGCAGTCTGGTTATTACAACCATTTTAGCGTTATTTATTGTTATTCCATTTATTATGATGTTCTTAACTTCATTTAAGTCAATGCCAGAGATTTTTGATACGCCGAATCGAACTCTTCTTACGCGAGTGTTACCCGATTCGTTTAGTTTGGAAAACTATCGACTTGTTATTACTGGTGAGGCGAAACAACTCAATGGCATTTCCTTCTTGGTTTTCATTAAAAATACGTTTATCACCTCAGTGGGAGCAATCGTCCCTGCTATCTTGATGTCATGCTTAGCTGCATATGGATTTTCCAAGTTTTCTTTTCCCGGCAAAACAATATTTTATTATATGCTGCTCATGTTACTCATGATACCAATGGAAATGATAAGTATCCCTCTTTTTCAAATCGTTGCTAAATGGGGGCTTGTTGATACATACGTTGGAATAATGTTACCTGGTGCCATCTCTGCTTTTGGGATTTTTCTTATGAAAGAGAATTATGACACCATACCAAAAGATTATATAGAAGCTGCTAGGATTGATGGTCAAAGCGAATTTGGTATTTTTTTTAAAATTATTGTCCCTATGAGTACAGGGGCAATGATGACCTTTTTAGTGATTAAATTTACTCAGAACTGGAATAGCTATTTTTGGCCCCTCCTTATCGTAGGTTCTGAAGAGAAGAAGACTGTAACCCTTGGGCTTTCAAAGTTCACTTCTGATCTTTTTCAGCAGTGGAATGAGCTAACCGCGGCTGTCATTTTGAGTCTACTCCCTACCCTTTTATTGTTTGTAATTTTTAGGGACAAAATTGTAAGTGGGCTGATGCGCTCTGGATTAAAGTAAATCCTGCTTGAAGACCAACTGGATATGAGAATGCTATCGTTTTTATGTCGAACGGGCAAAGGAATACTGTATGGATTTCACTATTGATGTAGTTAATGGGAAAAGGCCTTTTAAAAATTTCTGGAATGGTTCTGGTTTTTCTCCTGGTTCTTTGCTCCTATATGCAGACATGCAACAACAAATGGCCTATGCCGGATCAATCCCATTTCATGGAATACAGTATATTAGGATCCATTATTTGTTGGATCTTGTTAGAATTAAGCATATTGATACAGATAAGCCTATATATCAGTGGGATGTATTAGATAAGTGTATAGATGTTCTTATTGAAAATAATCTCTTGCCTTTCTTTGAGCTAATGGGTAATCCAGAGGGTTATTTTTCTGATTTTACTGATAATGTACAGGTAATGAAGTGGAGAGATTTTATCTTTCATTTAGGTCAGCATTTTATTGATAGGTATGGCATATCTTGTGTTGTCCAATGGTATTTTGAGACATGGAATGAACCAGATGGATCATGGTGGAAGCAGGGCGAAGAAGCTTTTTGCAACTATTATGATGCTTGCTCTGAAGGTTTGTCCATGGTACATACAGATTTGAAGTTCGGTGGTCCGGGAACTTGTATGGGCTTGTCCTCAATATTCAAATCGATTTTAGCTCATTGTGATACTGGTGTAAATTATTTTACAAAAAAGCAAGGTACCCGATTGGACTTTATTTCAATCCACGAAAAGGGAGTCCAGGCGTGTGTTGAAGACATTAATCCAAATAGCTTGAAGATCGTAGAAAAAGAACAGTTGCTTTATAATTATGTTGTTGCTAACCACCCCAGATTCAAAGGAGTCCCTTTCATCAATAACGAGTGTGATCCTCAGGTTGGGTGGTGGGATACACATACCTGGAGAGCAAAATCATATCATGCTGCGATAGCCGTAAAAATTATACATCAGCATATAGAAGCTTTTCATGATAGGGGAGTGAGTTACCCTTTGCTCAGTAATGATAATGGGTTTGTTGGAGGGTGGGGCCGTAGAACGATGATGGCTCGCTTTGGTCTTGAAGAGGACCAAAAGGCGCAAAATGAGTATAAGATTAGCGCTGATGAGTTTGAAGAAGATAAAAAACGAAGAACATTTGCCATGATAAAGAAGCCAATCTTAAGTGTCATGACTATGCTCTCTCTGTTGGGTAATGAGCGTTGTAGTATTGAATCTTCATCTAGTTTTTCTCAACCAAATATTGGGGTCATTGCTACTATGAAGCATGATCAACAGTTAGCTGTTTTGGTATACCATTCAAATGATGAAATTATGTCATCTGGTAATGAACCTGTGAATATCAAGATACTGGGAATACCTTTTTCTGAAGGGCTCCTTACTGAATATAGAGTTGAACAGGGATTTACAGATCCCTTTTCACTTTGGGAGTCAGAAGGATTCCCTCAATTACCTGATGTCTCATTGCTTGGAAGAATGCGTGATGAAGCAGAATTGCAGGCAATTGGTAAGGGGCAACAACTTTCGATTTCTCATGGGGAATTAGCAATTGAAACAATAATTCCAATACCATCTGTCAGGATTTTCCTTTTCACTAAACAAAATAAGGAAAAGCCTCCAATGGTTGAACAACCTATTACAAGGATTTTTCCTGGTCTTGATCTCGAGTATGAGGATGTACTAATCAAATGGCCTAGTATTGATCTGTATAGTTTACAAACTTACGAAGTGCTTTACCGTAAAGAATCGAGTAGTGACTTTAAGCGAATTAATAAGGTTGATACCCAGTGTGCTCTGTGGCTTCACACTCGAAAGAAGGGAGAAGTAGGTGAGTACCGAGTAAGGGCAGTTGATTTCTGGGGGAATTGTGGAGATACCTCAGTTTCTGCTCGAGAATTCAATGGATAGCAATATGTGAGCAGGATTATGTTTCTAACGGATTAATTAATAAGAGACAAATAAAACCCAACATGCTCCCCTAAAAGGAGGCTTGTTGGGTTTATTGCCATTAACCACGAAGGGGAAAAAGCAAAAACACATAACCGTGATTGCTTCCAAGGGTGTACTGCTGTGCTACTCTTGATACAGTATCACTACAACGGAAGGTGTTATGAAGAAATGCAAAGAGATACTGAAAGATAATGAGGTAGTGGCGTTCCTGGTTGGGACCTACGTGATTTCTTGGCTGATCTGGATGCCTTTTGTGATCTTCTCTCAGGGTTGGCTCAAAGGACTAGGAAGTTTCGGCCCAACTATCTCTGCCCTCCTGATCACCGGTATAACCAAAGGAAGAAGTGGTTTAAAAGAACTGTTAACCAAGGTTCTTATCTGGAAGGTGTCCCTTTCCTGGTACGTGTTCAGTCTTTTCAGTACGTTGGGCGCCATATTGTTATCCTTGGGCATCTACCGACTGACAGGGGGAGAAGTGGTGAACACCAACGACCCTGGACAATGGTACCTCATTCCCGTGATTTTTCTGTATGTCCTGTTCTTCAGTGTGGCTGGAGAAGAATTCGGTTGGAGGGGGTTCCTTCTTCCCCGGTTGCAAAAACAGTACAGTGCACTCTCTTCCAGCCTGATCATTGGGTTGTTCTGGGGATTTTGGCATCTCCCTCTTTTCCTCATACAAGCCGATTTTCATGCACATATTCCCTTCCTGTTATTCATCCTTCAGGATGTGGCGCTCGCGGTCATCCTGACTTGGATCTATAACAATACTCGCGGCAGTTTGCTGTTGGTTCATCTATTCCATGCTGCGAGCAATGCCACAGTTGGTCTATTGCCCATACTACCTATGAAGGCTGGAGACAGTCTTATACCACTGTATATAACCGTTGTGGTCCTGGTATTGGTAGCTCTAGCCATAGTCATCATATATGGGCCTAAAACCCTCACGAGGACAAGAGCAAAAATCACGTTTAGTTAAACTATCAAGGCAATCATAGTATCAACATGACTTTTTCATGACCAAGACATGACTTTCTCCACTTATACCGTGCTAGAGGTACGGGATATTCTTCACTTGGTCGGAAAGCCACGTGAAGGCTGAATTTATCGTAGGTTTGTCTCAGGAAATTACTGAGATTACGGGTGATCTAGAGCAGTGTTGAGGAGAATACTATGATAGGATATGAAACAGCGGAGTACCATACAATCCACAGTGTTTGTAGTAAAGAAGGACTCGATACGGAATATGTTCTGTATAAAGTCAATGCTGAGGGGAAGAAGAAACGTTGGAGACTGATCCAGGCAATTTTGGCTGTACTACGTTGAGGCAGTAGGAAGGTGTGGTGGATATCGTCAGTATGGAGAAGACATGAACAAGATTCGGGTGATGATCGCAGATGACCAGGCAATAGTTGCACAAGGCTTAGGTGCTCTCTTGTCGGTGGAAGACGATATGGAAGTGGTGAAGATTGTCGATAATGGGCAAAAGGTTCTGGAAGAACTGGAAAAGCAGCCTGTCGATGTGATTCTCATGGATATCAGGATGCCTGTCATGAACGGGGTGGAATGCACTGGGCACGTATGCGATAAATATCCCAATACCAAGGTATTGATACTCACGACCTTTGATGATGACGATTATATCAGCAAGGCCATTGGCAATGGTGCCTCTGGCTATATGCTGAAAGACCTTACGGCAGAAAAACTCACGGCTGCAGTACGGAACGTCCATATTGGTAATTCTGTGCTGGACCATCTCATCACCAAGAAGATTGTAGGAAATACGGGTGTAATACGAGAAAAACGCAAAAGTATACGAACTGAAAATGGTGAAGTCTTAACCACAAGGGAGATGGATATTCTAAAGCTTGTTGCACGTGGTTTGAACAATACGGAGATAGCAGATGCATTGTGTTTATCCTTGGGGACAGTCAAGAACTACATAACCGCACTCTATGATAAGCTTGGAATAAAGGGGCGACCCAAACTGATGTCGTTTGCTATAGACAATGGACTTATGGGGGACGGAGGGAGTACCTGATGATTTTTTGGCATATTCTCCCCGCATTTCTGCTTATTCTCACGCTTCAAGTCATACTTCAGTACAGGTTGATACCTGAATGTCTTGGAAATAGGGAGCTTTCAAAAAATGCCAAGATTTTCTGGGTTGTTATTTTGCTCCTCAGTCTCCCTGGGATAATTGCCTACCTTCTTGCATTCCAGAAGAGAGCGAGAGCCGAAACAACCCATGACCTGAGACCACAATTGAACCGAAACATTGAAGAGAGTATATTCCTCGGGCTTCTCCTGGCATTTTTGTTGTATGTTATTGCCATCGTACGGGTAAACCCTGGGAATCTTCCGATAGCGAGTATCTTGACGGCATGTCTTGTCATCATGATGGGTATACATTATTTGCCTCATGAGAGGTTCCATGTGCTGCGAGGCGTTCTGCCTTATATTCTTGCCATCCTCATCATAGGACAAGACTATCTCTCTGTTTCTGAGGACTACGGGTTCGTTGTGCTTCTCACCGTGGCATTAGTGATCATTGAATACAGTCTTAGGTATAATAGCATCTATTTCTGGGTGCCCCTTATCCTGTATCAGGCGGTAGCTCTTTTCAAGTTCAAGGCAGCCCAAGGATACTTGGATGGAGATTTTATAGCTGGTTATATTTTGAGCAACACCGTGACGTACTGTTTTGTAACGGCAACGTTTTATTTTGCCAAGAGGCAGCTCATCCAGAATAATCAACTCCATTATCTCATGAAGGAACTCAAAGGCAAGACTCTACAACTTGAGGAAGCGGGTATATTGAAGGAGCGTAGCCGCATCGCCAGGGAGATCCATGACACACTTGGACACTCCCTAACCGGTGCAATAATACAGCTGGAGGTTGCCAGAAAACTCATCGATAAGAATTCTGACAAGGCACTGGAAGCGATTATCCGGAGTCAAGAGATTACAAGATCTGGGTTCAATGATGTGAAAAGGGCTATAAAAGCACTGAACCCATTGGGCATTGAAGAGCTGTCACTCTCTGAATGTTTACACCAGTTGATACAAGAAGCTCGAGACAGCTACAACTTTTATATTGAAGGTGATATAGACCTTCCTGAAGACCTCTCTGACGATCTTAAGATACCCGTCTACAGAATTATCCAAGAGCTTATTACCAATAGCATACGGCATGGAGAGGCTAGCAGCATGGAACTCACCATGGAATGCCATGATAATACCCTTAGGATACAGAGCCATGACAACGGTAAAGGATGTGCCAAGCTACAGGAAGGTAATGGGCTGAGAGGTATTAGAGAGAGAATTAACCAGGTTGGCGGCCAGGTGCGGTTTTCATCACAAGAAGGCAATGGCTTTACTGTTCTGATTCACATACCTCTCTAAGAGTGAGTAGTAGGAGGGATGAATGCAGATATATAGGGAAGATGGTCGTGTTTTTCTTGGTGATTATGCTTCTACTATACAATTATCCAATTAGAAAAAACCACTTATATGTGCATTGTATTTACAATAGACATTCTGTGTAGTACAATTTGATTGTATTTCTAGACGTTAGGAGGCCAATACTATGGCAGGAAAAGCCGATACCAGTATGACAATCCGTATGAATCGGGAAGTTAAGGAAGAAGCGCAGATGATTTTTTCTGAGCTTGGTATGGACATGACTACCGCAATCAATGTTTTTTTACGACAGGCCATTCACCATAGTGGGTTTCCCTTTGAGGTAGTTCTACCTACCCCCAATGATGTGACTCTCTCCGCAATGAAATCAGCTGAGGAAGGAAAGGACATGCACGGCCCGTTTGATAGTGTTTCAAGCCTGATGGATGCACTAAATAATGCTTAAGCCTTCATTCACTGGACAGTTCAAGAAAGACTACAGAAAGGCAGTAAAAAGAGGCTGTGACCCTAAAAAGTTGGAAGAGGTAATTACTTTTCTCTGTAATGAACAACCACTACCATCATCATTTCATGATCATCCTCTCGTCAACTCAAAGGACTATAAGGGGATGAGAGAATGTCACGTCCAACCGGATTGGTTGCTTGTATATAAGATAGTACAAGATACACTTATCCTAAAACTGATAAGGACTGGAACACATAGTGATTTATTTTAATTTGGTTCATAAAGCATTGGGTCTATGTAGCAACTCTTTTCAATAACTTATGGTGTGCTTTTACTAATAATGGTAAATCTTTTTTGATTAAGATAATACAATAGCACAAGTGTGCTTATCACTGTTACCGGTCATTGGTTACATAGCACCTCAATCGCCAGATTTGTTATATCTTTGTCCAAACTAATACCAGCTTGCCTTTTAAGCTCGTTGATAACGATTTTCGCTGGAAGTGCTGCCCTATACGGTCTATGGGTTTGCATTGCAGAAACAACATCGGATACTGCAACGATTTTGGAGAGATCATGTATTTCATTTCCCCTCAATTGATTCGGATATCCACTCCCATCTAGCCGTTCATGATGCTCCAAGACAATTTGCTTCACATTATCTGAGAGGGAAGCATCGATCAATATTTCATACCCTGTGTTTGGATGTCTTTTCACGAGATTATATTCTTCCTGGTTGAGATTCATCGGTTTGCTTAGAATCTCTTGAGGGGTCTCAATTTTTCCAATGTCATGGAATGTTCCACCCAGATAGAGATCGTCGATTGCACTTTCATCCAATCCCATGTGTTGCCCTAAGGTCTTTGAAAAATCAGCTACCTCCGCCTGATGTGAAATCGTGTAAGGGTCTCTCAGAGCAAATATCTTATTGACAGTTCTTATGTTTATCTCATTTTTCAATCGCACAAAAGTCTTCATCTGCTCATGCTAAACTTTGTGTAGGTATGTGAACAGTAAAACAGTAAGACGATGTAGGTGTCGATTGTGGCAAACCACAACGAAGGTAGTCGAGGAGAACGTGTCACTAATACGTATACCCAGATCAACCTTCTAGGTTCGGTTGTAAGTTCAAGAAGTAGGCTTGAAACATTTGATCATCTCATATTGGTCGATGTAACGATCCCACCCGTTCTCTTCCAAAAAAGTGATGAATGTTGATGATTCGTCAATATTGATGAATTTGACGCTATCGGCCATTGTACAGGTTCTTACAAGAGACATGAGTTCACTGTAGATTGAAGGCGATCCCCCTAGGGCTGACATTTGTAGGATATGTCCCGTTTGGGGATTTAGCACAAAGTATCCGACCGGTTTCCCCCCATGGCTCAACACACGCGTTATGAGATGTTCAAAGATACTGAGTACGGACGCATTGGTGTTCTGCCACGAAGGGATGTACGGCAAAGAAAGAGATTTGGAAACCTCTCTATATTCATCCATTTCAGGAGTCTTGATCGTATAGGAGAAGGATTCCATCAATGGAATGTCTTTCAACGATTTCTTATAACATCGAAGATTCCGGGAAATGGAGAAGCCCCGAGATTCATAAAGCTTTCGTGCATTTACATTATCTTGGATGACCTCAAGGATAAAATCGTAAGCACCTCGAGATTTTGCATCGGGCAACACCGTATCCAGAAGAAGCCCACCAATGCCGCGTCCACGCCATTCAGGAATTATTGCAGTCCCACCGTCATAATAATACAGAGCCCCTTCATCGTTTCTGACTCCGCAGAAGAGAAACCCAACAAGTTCACCATTGTCCGCAAAGGCTCCGAATGAGGCGTCATAGTCAATTCCCCTTTGCCTGTTCTCCACTGCCATCTCCTCCAATGTCTCCTTCACCGGTATTTGATAGTCGCTGAAGGCACGCAGAAAAGCGGCATGTATATCAGAATGAGAAACTTGAGAAAGTCTGGCAATTTTCATAATGCAGAGTATAGCAAGAAAAGAGACACCGAGCAGTAATATTACGTGTCCATTATTAGAAGAAGAGGTGAAAAATAAAGAGAATGCCATGGGAATCGTAATATTCTTGGTTTTACCACAAATCAAAAAACACACAGAGACACCATGGGACGAGGACAGCTTGCACTGGGAGTACACTGCAAGGGAAGTATTGATGTTGGTGATAATGGTGGCAGTCGAGGAGAAAGTATCTCCAAAGCGTACCCAGACTAAACTTACTCCAGTCCGTGTTTCTTCATTTTCCTCCATAAGGTTGAGGGATCTATGCCCAACTTCAAGGCTGCTTCCCGCTTGGTCTTGCTGTTTTCCAATACTTGGAGAAGGATTTCCTTCTCACTGGTCATTGTCGCTGATACTAAATCATTTTGGGATGGGAGTAATTCTTCGAGTCTTTCCGATTCTTCCAAGCAATCGAGCACATCTGTTGCTTCTGCAACTCCTTCTTCCAGCAGAACGCACAGCCGTTCACAGAAATTGGAGAGCTCGCGTACGTTTCCCAGCCAGCTGTAGCCCTGTAGTAACTCTTCAGCCTCATCGGAGAGGGTAATGGAGTTATAGCCGAGTTTCTTACAGTTCATTTTGATAAAGTACTTGCTCAGGTCGATAATGTCCCTGGGCCTTTCTCGAAGTGGGGGTAGTTTGAGTTTCAATACATTGAGCCTGTAGAAGAGGTCCTCACGAAAAACCCCACTTTCCACCAGACTGCTTAAGTTCTTATTCGATGCACAGATGATCTTCACATCTATCGGAATTACCTGGTCACTCCCTATTCTCCGAATCTCACGCTCCTGTAGAACCCTCAGCAACTTGCTTTGCAAACTCGGTGAAATATCCCCGATCTCATCGAGGAACACTGTTCCTCTGTGGGCGAGTTCGAAAAGTCCAATCTTGCCACCTTTTGAGGCACCGGTAAATGCCCCATCCATATACCCAAAAAGCTCGCTCTCCAACAGATTGTCCGAGAGGGCAGCGCAGTTGATGGCTACAAACGGGTGTGCCCGGCGGGCACTCGAGTTATGGATGCTCTGGGCGAAGAGCTCCTTGCCTGTTCCCGTCTCCCCAAAAATATAGATATTCGATTCCGCCTTACTGAACTTCTTGGCTCGCTTGATCGTCTCTAGAAGTTTTTCTTCACTACCAATTACATCTGAGAATTGGTACTTTGCAACCAGACCTTTCTTATGCAACTTGCTCCTGATCTGACCTTCCAGTTCCTGTATCTTGGATACATTGGTGAAAGTGACAACCGCCCCGGTGTCTCCGGCACATACGCAGTTGAAGGTGTAGAGGTTCTTTTGTATCTGTATCAATTCGCCCAGGATCTTAGTCCGTCCTTCCAATACTGCCTGGCTGTCGAGTTGGGGAAGCACATCCTTTAAATATATCTGTTCGGGCTCATTATCCAAGCCATCGAGTACCTTTCGTGCGTAGTTGTTCGCTGTAGTTATGATGCCTTCGTTGTTTACCGAGAGGATGCCTTCGAATGAGTAGTCCATAATGCCCTTGAAGCGGTCGGTTCTTTCACGTTCCTGGCGCATTAGGCGCACAGCACGGATTGCTTCGTCTATGGACTGCATTATCGTCTTACGTCCGCTGAGGATCATTATTGCATCAATACCAAGAGCTGTGGCTATTGAAGTTCCGCTCTTACCTGCGATGATGGCAGTTGCTCCTTCTGCCTGTGCTCGGAGGATGATGCTTTTCAAGTCATTGGGATTAGACACTTGATAACTCGCGATCTCACAGGAAAAGACACTTGCTATCTCCTCTATACCATAGACGGTATTTAGTGGGCCGATGACAGCAATTTTTGTCGGATTGTACTTTTGAATACAGGAGTTGAGGGCAACGGTGATGTCGAAGCCTGTCACAGAGATGGGTAGTACCGGCACGTCGGTAGCCTTTACCCGGTTTGCCGAGTAGCCACGAGCGATGACAATGTCAGCCTGTTCCAGATCTTCCTTCTGGATTTCATCCACCGTTTTTGTAAGGATGTTCGGACGAAGTTCCGCCTTTTCTTGATGCGATGAGAAAATTTCCTCAACGACGTACTTCATTGCTTTATAGGGGACGATGAACGAAATATTTATCATGGTATTACCTTTCCTGACAAGTTGCATAAACGCAATACATTTTGCATGCATACAATTGGGTTTGCAAGCAAAATATATGCAGGGAAACAGATGAAAGAACGCTCAATCTATATCCAATGTTCTTTGGGAGAATATTACTCCCTACTGAATAAGAAAATATTAAATGAAATCCTGGGGAATTGAATAATGTCTTCATGTTGGCATCCTTATTGCAATGGTGTGTAGGTAACACTAGAAATGCATGAAGGAGCATCATCCATGAACTATGACTTGCTGTTCTCCAATTCCAAGAAGGTAAAACTTGAATTGGCTATTATCGGTGTGGGTGGTTTCAACCATTCCCTCTTTGTATATGGGGTAAGGAACAAGAGACTTTCCATTCGCATCCTCTGTGGTAGGAATATCCAGAAATGTAGGGACGCCTACCTTTCCATTGGGGTGAATGAGTCTGACATCATGCATTGCACCGACAAGCAAGCTGGGCTGAAAGCGTTTAGAGAAGGAAAGTTCCTCATATTTGATAACATTCCCCTAGCCATGGAGATGCCCTTCGATGTAGTTATAGAAGGAACGGGGAATCCGGAAGCTGCGGCTTCTTACTGTCTCTCTGCGATAGAAAACAAGAAAAATGTTGTCATTGTGACCAAGGAAGCTGATTCTGTGGTCGGACCCCTGCTTGCAAAAAAAGCCAGGGAAAAGGGGGTCATCTACTCCTTGGCAGAAGGTGATCAACCATCACTGCTCATTGGTCTCGTCACGTGGGCACGTAATGCAGGGCTCACCATTCTTGGTATTGGCAAGGCAAGTGAATATGACTTCATCTATGACCCGACAAATTCATCGGTGGAAGTACTTGGAAAGACAGTGGTTATTCCAAGTTTCGCCGATGTCTGGGATCTTGGTGATGACTTTGAGGCGACCGTAGAAAAACGCAGCAAGATGCTGCATATGTTCGGCCAGCGGGCTATCCCGGACCTGGCAGAAATGGCCATTGTCTGCAACCACCTCCCTGAGTTCAATCCCGATATCGAAGCGTTCCACTATCCGGTGGCCAGGACTCTTGAGGTACCAGATTTGATGTGCTCCAAAGATAGAGGCGGCCTATTCGATGGAACCATGAAAATTGATGTCTATAACTGTCTCAGGAGGTTCGATGAGCAGAGTATGGAGGGAGGCGAGTTTGTCGTGGTTGCCTGTGACGATGAGGAAACCTGGCAGGTCCTGAAGGAGAAGGGTGTCCCCGTAAGCAGGAATGGTAAGGCAGCCATGATTTACTATCCTGCCCACTATCTTGGATTTGAGGCTCTATACAGCGTTCTCTCCGTGGGGATGTTGGGCCTGCCCACCGGATCCGATAATCCTACACCTCGTTACGACCTGGTTGCAAAAGCCAATTGTGATTTGAAAGCAGGCACCGAGTTGAAGGCTGTAGGTCATCATCACGTCATTGAGGGTTTCGATGGTATTCTTCGTCCAGCCAAGAGGATTGATGAGAATATGCAACTTCCTTATTACCTCGCTGACGGAATGAAATTGAAGGAAGATGTATCAGCTGGGCAGTTGCTTACTGCAGAGATGCTTGAAATACCCGAGACAGATACAATGCTTTGGTCCCTGAGAAGGGAGCAGGATGGCATGTTTCTTCAGGATGAAAAATGAAGAAAATTGGTGTCATAGCAGATGATTTCACCGGGGCCACTGATATTGCAGGTTTTCTCGTGGCCAATGGGATCACCACGGTTCAGGTAAACGGAGTGCCCGACCACGATTTGAAAGTACAGGTTGACTCCTGGGTTGTGAGCCTGAAATCTCGCTCGTGTCCGAAGGAAGAGGCGGTGAGAGATTCTCTCTCCGCCCTCAAGTGGCTTCAAGGGCAGGGGTGTGAGCAGATCTATTTCAAGTACTGCTCAACCTTTGACTCGACAGAAAAGGGCAACATAGGGCCTGTTATTGATGCCTTGATGCAAGAGCTGGAAACTGACCAGACGGTGGTATGCCCAGCCCTCCCTGTCAACGGCAGGACAATCTACAAAGGCTACTTGTTTGTATATGACCAGTTGCTCAATGAGTCGGGTATGCGAAACCACCCTGTTACCCCAATGAAGGATTCCAAGCTCAGCCGAGTGATGGAGAGCCAGTCAAAGGGAAAGGCGGCCAGCCTACATGTGGAAACCCTCAATGCTGGAGTGGGTGCTGTAAAGACTTTTCTGAAGCATTCAAGGGAAAAGGGGTACAGCTATGTGGTCCTCGATGCCCTAGATCAGGCGCATCTCGACATTGCAGCCCAAGCTCTTGTTGATATGCCCCTTATCACAGGGGGATCGGGACTTGCAGCATCCTTGGCAAGCCTCTATTGCTCCGATGTCATGAACAAGGTAAACGCTATAGCTGGCGGGAGACCCAAGGTTGCCAAGACGATCATCCTTGCCGGTTCATGCTCGGAAGCAACCAACCGGCAGGTGTCCCTGTACCGGAATAGTGCCGATGCGCTCAAGATTAGCAAGGATGAATTGATTAGGGACAAGGATGGATACCTGAAGGAAGTACTTAATTGGCTCACACCCCGTCTAGATGATCCATTCGCCCCCTTGGTGTATGCAACCGTACCTCCAGAAGAACTTGCCCTTTCGAGAGAGAAGTATCCTGCCGGTGTTGTTGAGGAAGCAATAGAAGCATTCTTTGGCAACCTTGCAGTGGAATTGCATAAGATGGGTGTACGAAATTATATCACCGCCGGGGGGGAGACCAGCGGCAAGGTGGTTCAGAGCCTTGGTATCGATTCGTTTTTCATCGGGCCTCAGATTGATCCAGGGGTTCCTTGGCTTAAGGCAGTTGAAGAAGATGTCTTTCTTGTCCTCAAGAGCGGGAATTTTGGGAGCGATGATTTCTTCATCAAGGCTCAGAAGGAGATGGTATGAGTGAATCAGAATTGAGAATCCAGATGGTTCGGTTTTGTAAATCTCTCTATGAACGGGGGTATATGGCAGGCGGCGCCGGCAATGTCAGTGTACGCGTTGATGGGAGTACCATCCTTGCAACTCCCACAGGATCCTGTCTGGGCAGACTGGTTGCAGACGAACTCAGTCTTGTGGATAACTCCGGTATGCTCATATCCGGCAAGAAGCCGTCCAAGGAGGTGAAGTTTCATCTTGCACTCTACAAGGGCCCGAATGTGAATGCTGTGGTTCACTTGCATTCTACTTGGACAACACGACTTTCTTGCATTGCAGATATCGATACCAATGAGATCATCAAGCCATTCACGCCCTATTTTGTAATGAAGATAGGTAGGATTGAGATGATTCCCTACTATCCGCCAGGGGACGACCGATTGGCTGAAGCGCTTGGCAAATGGGCTGGTAAAAGAAATGCGTTTCTCCTGCAGAACCATGGTCCTGTGATTACCGGTTCATCTTTGGAAGTTGCGATGGACCTGATGGAGGAGTTTGAGGAAACCGCCAAGCTGGTCTATCTGCTCAAGGATGAAAAGGTAAGATACCTCAGTGAGAATGAAATTGATTATCTGAGAAATAAAGAAAAAACGAAACAATAAAAGGAGTCAACAATGGCAGTAATAACACGCGCAGCCCTGCTGAAGGGGCCCTATGATATCGATCTGATCGAGAAGAAACTGGTATGTGGGGATGATGAGGTCATCGTAAAAAACCATCTGATGGGCATTTGCGGGTCGGACAAGCTTTTCTACCGGGGCAAGCTTCCCCCAAAGACTGCTGAGTTCCGCCATCCCCCGAAGTTTCCCTTTCCCCTCGGGCACGAAAGTGGAGGCACTGTTGTGGAGGTCGGATCGAAGGTAAGCGAGTACCAAGTAGGTGATAAAGTGATTGCCTTTGGGTGGAACAACAACTATGCCGATTATTTCCTCTCCAAGACGTGGCAGCTCCAACCAGTTCCCAAGGGTCTAGAGATGGACCTGGCATGTCTGGGCGAGCCAATTTCATGTGCTATGTATTCTGGCCTTAATTCACAGGTGCAGCTGGGAGATACAGTGGTCATCATGGGGGGAGGTTTCGCTGGTCAGATCATCGCTCAGTGCTCCAAGGCAAAGGGGGCACATAAGGTAATCGTTGTTGATACCTTGGAAGGGAAACTGAAAATTGCAAAGAAGCTGGGAACAGACATTACGATTAACATTACCAAAGAAGACCCCGTTGCGATTGTGAAGGAGTTGACTGGTGGTATTGGAGCCGATGTCGTGGTCGAGGCAGCAGGAAGTGCAGATTCTTTCAATGCAGCGAGCGAGATGATCAGGCATAATGGCAAGTTTGTTTTCTATAGTTGGGTCACTGAGCCGATCACTTTGAACATCAGCAGATGGCACGATGATGGACTGCAGTTCATAAATACCTGTCTCGTGCACCATACATGGCAGGAGCGATTTGTCTGGACACCTGAGACGCTCAGGCCGGTAATCACCGGGCAAGTGGATATCAAGTCTTTGGTGACGAATGAATTCAAGCTGGAACAGATCAAGGAAGCGTTTGAGCTTGCAGACAATGATGATACGGCAATAAAGATAACACTGCGTCCCTGAGGTCCTTTCCCTGTATGCAATACATGCAACGGAAGGTGTGCGAAACTGCAATCTTTTGAACATTCTTCGTGCGGTGTATAAAATCGGGTAAGAGTCATATGTGGATATATTTGTATGTTAGTGCAGAATTTAAGGAATTTTTACAACGTAAACTACATTTTTGGCACAGCATTTGCATTTAATTCATGACAGCAAAAATTGTATACAATATTGAAAGATGCTGTCAGAATATACAAAGGAGAATGGAATGAGAAAATCTTTGATTTTGGTACTGTTGGTTCTGACTACCATGGGTGTGGTCAGTGCACAAGGAAATGAAGAGGCCAAAGGCGCTTATCCCGACCGTCCGGTCGAGTTTGTGGCTCCGGCAAGTGCAGGTGGTGGTACGGATACTTTCTGCAGGCTTATCGTCGATATCATCAATAAGAACGATTTGGTTGATGGGAACGTCGTAGTAATTAACAAGCCAGGTGGTGGTGGAACAGTTGGGGCAGCCTATGCAGCTGATGCGAATCGTGACGGTAATTATACCTTGGTGGCTCTTAATGGCGCACAGGCCTTGGGGCTGAAGGCAAGCAAGGAGGTCGATGCTTCGGACCTGGTTCCCATCGCAGCTCTTGCCATGGACAACGTGCTTTTTGTCGCCGTCTCCGATTCTCCCTACAAGACCTTCGATGATGTCATTGCAGCAGCAAAGAAAAATCCTGGTGGCATTTCCGTCGGTGTTGCAGATAATCTCGACCGCCTCTGTGTCGAAATGATCAACCAGCAGGTTGGTATTGAACTCAATGGTGTCTATTTTGACAGCGCTGGTGAAATTGCGAGTGCCATGCTTGGTGAGCATGTTGAATTCGGTATCATGAATCCTTCTGAATGCGGTGGCCAGATCGAGGCAAAGAATATGAGTGCCCTTGCTTCCTTCTCTGAAGATAGACTGGATGGAATTTATGCATCAGCACCAACATTCAAGGAACTTGGATACCCCAACATCAAGTTCCAGATGTTCCGTGGAATCATGGGAGGCTCCGGTATGTCAGCCGAAACCGTAGCTTATTGGTCTAGTGTTTTCGAGAAGGTCTCTGCCACCGAACAGTGGAAGACCAACTACATTGAAAAGAGTGCTCTCGATGGCAGGTACATGGGTGCCGAGAAATTTGGTCCCTATGCAACTGAGAACTCCGAGCAACTTTTCCAGATGGGTGAGAAAATCGGAATGTTCAAGTAGGATACTGGACAGGAAAGCTATGAACAATGAAGAGGAGAGAGTAGTCTTTCTTTCTCCTCTTCATGACTGTTAGGACAACAGGACGGTTTATCAAATGGATATAGTCATTGTAATCATAGAAATACTTGTTGCGATCGTATGGATACAACAAGGTGTCGTTCGTTACGTGTTCTGGGAAAATGGGAGACCCGGTGGTGGATTTGTACCGGTAATCTTCGCGGTAATCGTTCTTGCTGCCGCCCTTGCAATTCTCATCAAAGTGGTATTCGGGAAAAATCAGAAAGAGACGTATGTATTCCAACCGAGTGCATTTATGCCTGTTGTGGCAGCTGTCCTTGGTGGCTTCATGCTCCAAGTGGGCGGAATCGGCTTTTCGGTGTTCCTTTTTACTTCGATCTGGATGCGTTTTCTCAGCAAGTATTCGTGGGTGAAGACATTGATTACCAGTGCGATTTTCACCTTCTTCATTTATGGAATCTTTAGGATGTGGCTCCGTGTGCCATTTCCGCAGGGTTTTATATTCCAGCTATTTTAAAAGGAGAACAATGGTATGGGTAATTTCGATCTTCTCATGCAAGGATTCGGTACCTCCTTTTCGGTAGCGAATGTATTACTGGCCATTGCAGGAGGGTTCATGGGCCTTCTTGTCGGTGCAATGCCCGGTATTGGAGCGGTGACTGGTGTGGCGCTGCTTCTTCCCCTCACTTTCAAGATGGATCCTACTTCGGCAATCATCATGCTTGCCGGAATTTACTACGGAAACATGTACGGTGGTGCCTACAGCGCCATCCTGCTCAATATACCAGGCGATTCGCCTGCAGTTATGACAGCCCTCGATGGATACCCGCTGAGTCGTCAGGGAAAAGGCGGAAAGGCGCTTTTCGCAGCGAACATTTCTTCCTTTATCGGGGGGTCGATCGGAATCGTGACATTGACGCTGTTCGGTCCTCTGCTCGCCAAGGTGGGGTTGAAGTTCGGACCAGCTGAGATTGCCGCCTTGATTCTTTTAGCCCTCACTTCCATTGGGTGGCTCCTTGGGGACGATCCATTGAAAGGTATTGTTGCTTCAGCCTTGGGGATCCTGCTGTCTACAGTCGGTATGGATTCGATGGCTGGTGGTGCTGGACGATATACCTTCGGTTCGGTCAACCTGCTCAGCGGTTTTTCCTTTATTCCTTTGGTTATCGGGATGTTCGGGCTTCCGCAGGTGATGGAACTCATGAGCAAGAAAGATGAGGGAGACATCCTTACCACGGGGCCGCGTCTGACGCTCAAGGAGAGTATCCTGAGTAAGGAAGAGTTGAAACGGATCATTCCCACAGCTATCAAGAGTGCAATCCTGGGTAATTTCGTTGGGTTTCTTCCCGGAGCCGGTGGTACCACTGCTTCCTTCCTCTCCTATGTCATGGAAAAGAAGACTGGGAAGAACGAGAAAGAGATGGGAAATGGTGCCCTGGAAGGGGTAGCTGCCTCAGAGGCTGCAAACAATGCTGCGGCAGTAGGGGCTTTTGCTCCCTTGCTCACACTGGGTATTCCAGGCTCTGGTACTACAGCGGTACTGCTTGGTGGTCTAATGATGTGGGGACTGCAACCTGGTCCTTTACTCTTCATTCAGCAGACTGACTTTGTTTGGGGGCTCATCAGTTCGATGTACATCGGAAACCTTGCCTGTATTTTTGTCGGCTTGGTAATGATCCCGTTTCTCATGTCGATTTTGAGAATTCCCCGTGGAATTATTGCTCCAATCATTGTATTTATCTGTATCGTGGGAGCTTATTCGGTGAATAACAATATGTTCGATGTTTGGTTCATGGTGGGCGCTGGTGTAATTGCATTTATTATGCAGAAGCACCAGTATCCGGTAGCACCGATTCTCTTGGCATTCGTTCTTGCCCCGCGCTTTGAACAGGCAATCCGGAGAGCTTTCTCAATTTCCAATGGGTCTGCTAAAATCTTCATAGAGAAACCTATTTCAGCTGCACTTCTATTGATAACGGCAGTTTTCATCCTTGCACCGGTGGTGATGAGGTTGGTAAAGAAGGTCAAGGCGAAGTAGGCAAGTTTGAAGTAACTGTAACATAATATAATTCTAAGGAACTAACTAAAGAGGCTGCCGCAACAGTGAACATTGTGGCAGCCCTTTTCTGTATGACAGGCATGTCATCAATCATAGGTGAAATTTCAAGGGGCGCGGTGGCAGTTGAAGATAACGTGTCTCCAAAGCGCGCGCTGTTACTTACAGAAGTGTGAAATACAGCATAGCCATATTAAGTATGAAAACAAGCTTACAGAGACCTGAAGCCGAGATTCTTGGGGGAGTTGTGATCATTAGCCCTGGAACTAATAATCTGCATGATCCGTACTTGGTGATTATTTTTTCAAAGATTGTTTGACAAATGGAAATTTCTGATCATAAACTGTAACTAGTTAGTTACTATTAAGGGAGTGGCAATGACAAAGCAGGAGATGCGTACAGAAGCTACAAAAAAAGCAATCCTTCAGTCAGCTGAACAGGAGTTTTCAGAAAAAGGTCTGTATGGATGTCGTGTGGATGAGATAGCCAGACGTGCCAAGGTGAACAAAGCTTTACTCTATCGTCATTTCAATAGCAAAGAAGAGCTATACAAAGAAGTCTTGGTTAGAGTCTATACAAGGCTAGGTGATCTTGAGGAACAGGTAATCAATCTCAAGACCGACTATGAACTCAAGCTACGTGATCTAGTGCAGATTTACTTCCAGTTTCTCTACGATAACCCTTCTTTTGTACGGATGGTTATGTGGGAGAATCTCAATGGCGCAAAAAGCTTCAAGGAACGAGGGGTTGCAGAGACAAAAAATCCCATTCTTCATGAACTTGGTCGGATCATCGATGAGGCAAGACTTCGAAGTGATGTTCCAGAGACCATAGATAGTGACCAGCTTATCCTTACCTTGATTGCTTGTTCTTTTAATTATTTCTCTAATATGAACACATTGAACATCATAGTCGGCAAAGATTTGATGCTTGCGGAGAATCGAGAGAAAAGGATTCAGGCTACAACAGAAATGCTGTTGGCATATTTAAAGGAAAGGGAGCAGAAGCAAACTCATGCTTGATACCATACGTTCCTGCATAGAACAACAGAAAGACAGGATTCTGACCTTCGGAAACACCTTACTTAATCATCCTGAATTGGGATTTAAAGAAACGTTCAGCAGCTTATATATTGAAAGATCCTATCGAGAGATGGGGCTTGAAGTGGAATCAGGGTATGCCTGCACAGCGTTGAAGGCTCATCTTCCCACATGTAACCACGGCTTGCGGGTTTGCTTGCTCTCAGAGCTTGATGCGGTGGTTAGTCCATTGAACCCCCATGCCTGCAGTACAGGAGAAGCCCATGCTTGTGGTCACAGTTCTCAGAGCACCCAAGTTTATGCAGCGATTCTTGCACTCAAAGAAATCTCCGATCAGCTTGATGGTGATGTATTCATCACGGCAGTTCCAGCAGAAGAGTTTTTGGACATTCAAGCTCGTCTAGCCATGCGAGAGCAGGGGAAGATCACCTATCTTTCAGGTAAACAGGAATTGATACATCTCGGTTTCTTCGATGAGATGGATATCATAATCATGATACACAGCGAACCAAACCATCCATCCTACGATGTCTTTATTGGAGGGGGAAGTCTTGGCTTTGTAGCGAAGAATATCAGGTTCATGGGTCAAGAGGCCCATGGGGCTCGGCCGTTCAACGGTATAAATGCCTTGCAGGCAGCCAGCTTGGCTCTTGCAGGGATCAATGCAAACCGTGAGACGTTTAGTGAGGAAGAACATCTTCGTATCCATCCAATCATCACCAAGGGTGGTGATGTGGTTAACACAGTCCCGAGTGACGTCAGAATGGAGACTTACGTCAGGGGAGGTTCCCAAGTGGCAATCAAGAAGGGATGCAGGATTGTTGACCGCTGTGTGCATGCTGCCTCTCTGATGATGGGTGGTTCTGCAGAAATTGAAACCATTCCTGGATATCTCCCTTTGAGACAAGATGCAAAACTCAGTGAGTTGTTTGCCCAGTGTGCCGAACAGGTTGCTGGTATCAAAACGGTGGTCAGGGGAAGGGATATGATCGGTTCCACTGATATGGGTGATCTCTCACAGCTGAAGTGTTGCATACAACCTACCATGGGAGGCTTTGTGGGAGAGGCTCATTCGAAGGAATTCGATCTGGTTGATGCCTGGAATAGCTATCTACTAGGAGGTCAGCTATTGGCTCTCATGGTATATGAACTGCTTCGTGACGGGGCAAAACAAGGGAACCGTATCCATGCATCATTCGTCCCAAGCATGGATAAAAAAGCATATCTTGCGTATCTCAACGCACAAGGAGAGAAATAATGGGAGTAACAATAAACTTACAAGAGTTGCTCAGTCGACCGTCAGACCGGCTGATAGAGGATATGAAAAAGATTAAAGGCGATATCATGGTTTTGGGGGCAGGTGGAAAAATGGGCCCTACCATCTGTCTGATGGCAATGCGTGCCATCAAGGAAGCAAAGCTCGATAAAAAAGTCTATGCTGTGAGCAGATTTACCAATCAAGAGAAGCGCGATCAACTGGAACATGCAGGAATCGTTACACTCAGTTGTGACCTCAAGCAACGGGAAGAGCTTGAGAAGCTTCCTGATGTGAGCAATATTATCTTTCTGGCAGGGAAGAAGTTTGGTACTGACGGAAACGAGTGGCAGACTTGGGGTATGAATGCAATGGTTCCAACCCTTGTTTGTGACCGATTTCCTGCTTCACGATTTGTTGTCTTCTCATCAGGGAATATCTATCCATTGGTCAAGGCTTCCAGCGGTGGAGCATCCGAGAGCGTGAAATGCCAGCCTATTGGAGAATATCCTCAAAGCTGTCTGGCCAGGGAGAGAATCTTCGAGTATTACTCGCAGACCAGAGGGACAAAAGTCCTTATTTTTCGTCTCAGCTACGCAATCGCCTTGGAGTATGGCGTGCTCAATGATATTGCAAGGAAAGTTTACAACTCCCAACCACTGGATCTTGCCAACGGAAGCTTCAACTGCATTTGGCAGTCCGATGCAAATGAGTATGCCATCAGAAGCCTGCTCCTTGCAGACAACCCGGCGGTCATCCTCAATGCAACTGGACCGGAACTGGTTGGAGTGAAGGAGACAGCAAAAAAGTTTGGTGTCTTGTTTGAAAAGGAGCCCATTTTTACTTCTGAGGAGAATACTGATGCTTATCTCTTGAATGCATCAAAGGCTCATTCGGTATTCGGATATCCCCATGTCAGTCTCGATACCATGATTGAGTATCAAGCAAAGTGGATACTCGAAGGCGGTCATGACCTCAATATACCGACTCATTTTGAGGAACGAAAAGGAAGTTACTGATGCACGACCAAGTAAAAGCATTGAAGGTGATTGCCCAAGGGACTGTCATTCCTGCAACCCCCTTGGCGCTTGATGAACAACGCAATTTTGATGAAAGGAATCAGCGTCTCTTGATGCGCTACTACCTCAATTGTGGCGTTGGAGGCATTGCTACTGCGGTGCACAGCACACAGTTCAGTATCCGTGATCCCAAGATCAATCTCTTCGAGAGGGTTGTTACCGTGGTGATGGAGGAAATTGAACTTTTTGAGCAACAGAACCAGAGGACCATTGTTCGTGTCTGCGGTGTATGTGGACCAATTGAACAGGCCTTGAGGGAGGCTGAACTTGCCAAAAGGCTTGGATATGATGCAGTCCTTCTCAGCCCTGGGGGCTTGAACCACCTTTCAGAGAAAGAAATGCTCGAAAGAACACGTCAGGTTGCCGCTGTGATGCCGGTTATCGGATTCTATTTGCAACGTGCTGTTGGGGGAAGGCTCTTTTCCTATGATTATTGGCAGTCTCTGTGCGAAATTGAAGGTGTTGTGGCAATCAAATGTGCAAGTTTCAATCGTTATACCACGCTTGATGTTGCTCGTGCTGTAGCCTCTTCATCACGATATGGCAAGATAACCCTCTATACCGGTAATGATGACAATATTGTACATGACTTGATGGATGTCTACACCTTTGACACTTCTAAAGGGAAGCGTACCGTTCGGTTTCTTGGGGGTCTGCTTGGACACTGGTGTGTCTGGACCAAGAGAGCTGTTGAGTTGCATGCAAGCATCACCAAGGCAGTGGAAAGAAATGAGATTCCTGTATATCTACTTACACTCGCTGCAGCGGTTACAGATATGAATGCAGCAGTTTTCGACCCTGCACATGATTTCAAGGGGTGTATCCCCGGAATCCATGAGGTTCTTCGCAGGCAGGGGCTTATGAAGAATCGCTACTGTCTGGATGCCGAGGAAGACCTTTCCGAGGGTCAGAGCGAGGAATTGGATAGGGTGAGGCAAGCCTATCCCCATCTCATAGATGATGATTGGATCACTGAACATCTTGCTACTTGGGAAGCAGGTTTGAATTAGAACCTATTGAGTCAGAAACGATGACTTAAGGTAATACATGAGGAGGAAAATCATGAAAAAGCTATTTGTTATGATGCTTATGGTCTGCTTAACGCTCTCTGCCTTTGCTGGTGGATCAGCGGAAACCGGGGCAGCAGAAGGAACTGGACCTATCAAGATCGGCAGTATTCAGGATTTGAGTGGTGGAGCTTCCACAGCAGGTCAGCCCAATGCATGGGGTGCTGAGTATGCAGTGAAGGTGATCAATGATGAGGGAGGAATCAACGGCCGTATGCTTGAGATCACTACGATGGATTGCAAGAACGATGCCGCAGAGGGTGTCATGGCCTACCGCAAACTCGTTGATGAAGTAGGAGTGGCCGCCATCATCGGACCTCCGCTTTCAAACCCCGCGGCAGCTTGGGTTGAACTATCTGAAGAGGATAAGATCCCCATCGTAGGGCATTTCATGGATGAAATCTGCACAACCAATCCGGATACCGGTGAGCCGTATCCTTATATGTTCCTTGCAGAGCCAAGCAGTGCAATCCAGAGTTACTGCATGGCAGAGTATGCTCTGACCAAGCTTGGTGCCAAGACATCTGCCACCCTGTACAATCCCGGAAACGCCTTTGCCAAGAGCCAGGCTGCTCCGTTTGTGGAGTACTGGGAAGAGAAGGGGGGATCGGTTCTTACCGAGCAAACTTTCTCTTGGTCTGACAAGGATTACAGTGCTCAGGCAATTAGGATTGCAAATGCGAATCCGGATGTGGTCTTCGTCTGCGACTACCTACCTCAGAATGTAACAAGCTACGATGCTCTCCGTGATGCTGGATTCACCGGCCCGATCATTGGGGCAAATACACTCTCACTACCATTTGCCAATATGGTCAAGAATAATGTCTATGATGTTTATTTCCTACAGAACTACGACATGCTTAATCCTGAGGTTGGAATATTCTATGATTTGGTTACCAAGCATATGCAGGAAACCGATACTGCTGCGCCGGCAGCAAATGTTGGGTTTGGTTGGGATGCAGTCCAAGTTCTGGTGAATGCAATGCGTGCAGCAAAGAATCCTGCTGATGGAGAAGAAGTTGCCTCTTTGTTGGAGCAGACAGACGGAGTAATGCTTAGTAGTGGTTCAACCATTACCATCGACCCTGCCACTCATAGGCCGAGCAATATGGGTATGTATATTGCTGATTACGATGAGAACCTCGATCTGAGAATTGTCGATTTCATCAAGGTAAACTGATGGTTTTTATAGTGTCTAGGAGGGCGGATCGGTCCGTCCTCCTTTCTAAAAGGAACGAATCATGGTAGCGCAACTCTTGATAAATGGGATCTCCCTTGGAGCTGTTTATGCGCTGATTGCTGTTGGATTTGCAGTAGTTTTCAGTGTCTTGAAGTTCAGTAATTTTGCCCATGGAGGCATGATAAGTGCCTGTGCGTATATTGGATTCTTTTTTCAAAGATCCTTTGAACCGGCACCTTCTATTCTGCTCACCATCCTCTTCACCGGGGTCTGTGGTATGGGTATTGCTCTTTTTCTGGACGCTATAGCCTATCGAAGTATCCGAAGGAATAAGAGCCCCAATATCTATTACTTTCTCTCCTCTTTGACCATCTCAATCATCATCGAGCAGATTCTGAACATCGGATACAGCAAAAACCCATATGCCTATCCGAATATCTTTGCAAGCAATTTCTTCATGGTGGGAACCCTTCGGGTCTCAACCATGGATACATTGATCATGATTGTATCGCTCTTTGTATTGGTGTTGATGATACTCCTGATAACAAAGACAAAGATAGGTTTGGCAATTCGGGCAGTTGCTATCAATGCAGATACAAGCCGTTTGATGGGAATTAACAGTTCTTTCATCGTGGTGATGGTATTCCTGATTGCCGGATTTCTTGCTGGGGTGAGTGGAGTGATGCTTGGAGCCAAATACTCCGTGTACCCGGACCTCGGTCAGACCATGATGGTAAAGGGATTTATAGCCAGTGTCATTGGTGGCCTGGGAAGCCTCGGAGGTGCAATTGCTGCTGCAATCATACTTGGGGTCCTTGAAATTTTCTGGACGTATTTTTTCGGAGCATTCTCCGCTCCTGTAATGTTGTTTGTCCTGATGTTGCTTTTCTTGTTTATCAGGCCACAAGGAATTGCTGGAAAATTTGTCAAGGAAAAGGTATAGGGGGGTCAGGATGAGCAACTATCAACTTGGATTAATAATGAACTCCTGTATATCGGTGATTGCCATCACTGGAGTCTTCTCGATTACAGCACTTGCTGGAATGTTTTCTCTGGGACAGGCAGCATATCTAGCGATTGGTTCCTATGTAACGTTCATTTTAGCAAGGATGTTTAATCTTCCCATCATCGTTACCGCATTTATCGGGATAGGGTTAAGTGCACTGTGTTCCTATATCATCAGTGTTCCCACACTGAAACTGAGAAAAGACTATTTTGCATTGATTACCATGGGATTTGGACAAATGGTGACTGCCACCATCATATTGTTGGAGCGGTACACAAATGGTTCAATCGGTTATTCCAGGATACCCAAGGTGAATCACCTTGTCTGGATTGTCTTGGGAATTACTGCATTGGTGGTATTTTGTGTAAGAAATCTAAAGTATTCCCGGTTTGGGAGAATGTGCATTGCACTAAAAACCGATGAAATTGCAGCTAAGAGTTTCGGGATTGATGTCTACAAGTTGAAACTTCGAATGTATGTGCTTGCATCCTCGATTGCAGGAATCGCCGGAATTCTGTATGGATTGAAGAACCGAGTCATCCTTCCAGATTCCTTCGGATGGAATCTCTCTGCTGAGATGCAGATTTTCCTTTTCTTCGGTGGAACGAATTCGATAACCGGTGCAGTGTTTTCGGGTTTTCTGCTTAAGTTGCTTCCGGAGCTATTCCGGACCGTTACAGTTTTTGGGCAGAGTCTGCAGGAGTATCGGACAATCATATACTGTATATTAATTCTTCTAATCATCAATTTCAGGCCCAGCGGGGTATTTGGAGAGCATGAATTGTCGTTGCGTGCAATAAAACGCTTCACCCTACGTAACCGGAAGGAGCAATAAAATGGCTGAAACCATGATGAAATGTACAGATATCTCTATGTCATTCGGGGGAGTGAAGGCGGTCGACCATTTTTCGATGATGCTTGGCAAGGGAGAAATTCGAGGTATCATTGGGCCAAATGGGGCTGGTAAGACGACAATTTTCAACGTTTTATCGAGAATCTATCTGCAAGACTCAGGGAGTATAGTGTTTGACGGTCATAGTATCGACACGTTGGACCAAGTAGCAGTTGCCCGTATGGGTCTTGCGAGGACCTTCCAGAATATTCGGCTCTTCTCTGGACTCTCTGTTCTCGACAACGTAAAGGTTTCCCTCGACTACGCAGGAAAGTACTCATTTTTTGAGGCAATGTTCCTCTTACCGAGGAGGTCGAAGCAAGAGCGCATGATCAATGAGAAAGCGATGATGTGTTTGAAGGTATTGAATCTTGAGCAGTATGCAAATCTTCGTCCATCCAATCTGCCATATGGGTTGCAGAGACGGGTCGAAATTGCAAGAGCTTTGGTAAGTGAACCAAAGGTGCTTATGCTGGATGAGCCGGCAGCTGGCTTGAATCCGGAAGAGGTATTTGAGCTGATTGATTTCATAAAGCAGATCAAGGTTCTTCATCCTGATCTTGCCATTCTGGTAATCGAGCACCGAATGGACCTAATTATGAATCTGTGTGAATACCTCTATGTACAGAACTTCGGATATACTATCGCTGAGGGAGTGCCCGCAGATATCCAGACGAACGAGGTTGTTCTTTCAGCCTATCTTGGAGAGGAGGAGTAACAACCATGTCATTTTTAGAATTGGATGCAGTTAAGGTTTCCTATGGAATGGTACAAGCACTTCATGGTGTTTCATTACAGATTGAAGAGGGCAAAGTTACATCCATCATTGGCTCCAATGGTGCTGGCAAGACAACAATCATCAATGCCATTTCTGCAATGGTTCCCTATGATGGCGAAATTCGCTTTGATGGAAAATCTTTGTTGCGAAAAAGCAATCAGGTTGTAAAGAAAGGCTTGGTCCAGGTACCTGAAGGGAGAAAGGTGTTCGCCGGTCTGAGCGTAGAGGAAAACCTACTTGTTGGTGCCTATTCATTATCTGATAGAAAGGAGATACCGTTTCTTCTTGATAAGCAATATTCGCTGTTTCCACGCTTGGAGGAACGTAAGAGACAAGATGCTGGGACCCTTTCAGGAGGGGAGCAACAGATGCTTGTAATCTGCAGAGCCTTGATGGCTAAGCCCCAGCTTTTAATGTTGGATGAACCTTCCTTGGGGCTTGCGCCGATAGTCGTACATGAAGTTTTTGAAACTATCCAGAGAATTCGTGATGAAGGAACGACAATCTTGCTTGTCGAACAGAACGCCAACAAATCGCTCTGCATAAGCGACTATGGATATGTTATTGAGAATGGAAAGATAATCTTGGAGGGCAAGGGAATGGATTTGCTTTCCAACACCAAGGTAGCTGAAGCATACCTTGGAGGGAATCGTCGTAACGGAAATTGTTGAAACCTATCTGTCACATTGTAAAGGCTGTTGTTTTCTGTATTTGAAAGGTGCAATAGCCTTTTTAAATCTTTCCTATCAAAATATGGTGTGCATCTGATCCTATGTCCAATTCAAAGTTTTGGGATTGTCTTTAGAGTGATAAGCCATCAGTGATGGTATCAGATGAAAAGCCTTCAAAATTTTCTTGCAATTTCAGATGTATCCTAGATTATATCTTTTTTTGTAATGGTTCTGGATAGCTTCCTGTTGTCCATTTTTGTACTAGGACATCGCAAAGATGATAACCTAGATCTTTGAATGTCGGCCCTATACAAGGAATCGAAGGGATGCCTGGATATTTGACTTCATTAGCATCAGCTCCATCATAAGCAACAATCGTTCCTGGTTTAAATTGAATATGAAAACGAGAGCAAAGAGATGCAACATTGTGAAGTGTAGTATAATCGCTGAGAAAGATACCTGTTTTTGGTGTAAGGGATGAGAGTATATTCATGGTTTTCATCATAAGATCAACTCCTGTAAGTTGTTGGTACTGTATTGACATCTCTGAAGTTTTTATAGCTTGGGAAAAACCGAGTAAACGTTTGTTGCCCTCCGGATACGTACCAAAAACATATAGTGTTTCTAATCCCATTTGAGCCATCAAACGGCCAGCAGCAAATGCATGTTTATAATTATCAGTTTGAATAGCGGGAAGCAAGGGCAAGTCATCGAGAATAATATCTGCAACCATATTCACTCCCTCTCTGATAGCATGATAGAAAGGAAGAGCCGATTCATGAGTAAAACAAAGGGTAATAATACCGTCGGCATGCAGATTGACTAAACGTTTTCCAAACTCAAGAGAAGAAACGTCATCTGATTCATTCATTACCATCATCTTGATGGTGACGCCAGTATCCTTAAGCCTCTCCTTTACACCATCAAGAAAACCTTGGTAGAAAATTGGTGTTGAGACCTTAGAGATTACGACAACTTCTTTATCTGCCAGTGGATTGACAATCTCCTGCATACCCTTTCCGACATAGATTCCAGCTTTCTTTCTTGGTTCAAGAATCTGTTCTTTTGCAAGATGCGAAACACCTTTCTGAGCAGTTTGGACACTTACTCCGAATTTTGCTGCAATCTCACGAATACTGAGATATCGTTCTCCATCATGATAAGAGGAAACGATGTCATTCCTGAGATGTCTTAGGAAATCTGGAAATACTCGTTTTGGCATATACCTATCCTATTGAAATTGGAATTATCATCTGTACGGATTGTACATATATTTTATCTATTCTGTCAAACTGTTATGAATAAAAAAATACTTTAAAAAAAATCATGTTTGAATCATAATAGAACGCAAAAGGAGTCATGATATGAGAAAAATTATGATTATTCTATGCATTGCACTGTTGATTCCAGGCTATTTGTTCGCAAACGGAGGAAGCGAAAAATCAGGTAGTACTGGGAAGTCTGAAGAGAAGATCACCCTTGATTGGACATTTTGGGCAACTGAAAAAGAACTTGACATTTTTGCCCGTCCGGCAATTGAAGAGTTTGAGAAACAAAATCCCAACATTCACATCAATTTGATATTCATTGCCAATACTGATTATTTCAAACAGCTAGCTGTGGATATCGCCACGAACAATGAAGCTGACATTGTAACGTTGGACACCGGTGACGGTATCTCGGCATACTACAATATCCGTAAAGGCGGAGCTTTCATTCCACTGGACGATTACATGAAAGGCTATGTACTTGATGATGGCACTGAATTAGAAAAGGTTGATTTAATTGATTCGGTAAAGAAGAATGGTCAAGTAGTAGCATTACCATGGTTTACATTCGCTGCGCCCGTGACCATCTATAGAAAGAGTGTGCTTGAAAAAGCTGGGGTTGATCCTGCTGAGCTTTCTGCTTCTTGGGATTCTTATTACAAGGCAGCAAAAAAACTGACAAAAGATACAAACGGTGATGGAAAGACAGATATATACGGCTTCTCTCATCAGACTGAAGGTTCTGTATTGCTTCGTTGGTGGACAATGCACTGGCTTTGGGAGAATGGTGGAGGAATTTTCCCTAAGGAAGAAGCTCCCTATACTGCTGACAATTTGATTTGGAACAGTAAGGAGAATATTGAGGCCACTGAGTTCCTAAAGAAAATGATCACTGAATGCGGACCTTCTGGTAAGTATACCGTTAACGATGCATTGAATATGTTCGCGAATGGATCGGTAGCTACCATGCAAGCAACTACTTGGTGCTTTGCCAACCTAAAGGCAATGATGAATCAGGATGATTATGAAAATGATATCGGGCTTGCATATTTCCCGAACAATGGTGATAAGACTCCTGTCAATGTAACTTGGGGCAATCCATTGGCAATCAGTTCCAATAGTGAGCATCCAGAAGAAGCGTTTAAGTTTATTGCTTTTATGCACGGAAAATACGCCCAGAGCCTACAGACTAACGTACCGGTTAATCAGGAAGCTCGTGCCGAATATGCAAAGAAAAATCCGTATCAGGCAAAGACGCTGGATATGGTTCTGGAAGGTGAACTACGTCAGGTCCCAGATATTGTGCAGTGGAGAGAGCTTGATAATATTGTCAATAAATCTCTCGAGGATGCCTTCCTTGGTGCAAAGAGCATAAAAGATGCTTTAGACTGGGGACAGAAAGAGATGCAGGCAGTAATGTCACGCTAATCTTCAAGTACTGCTTGTTGTATTAATAGATTTCTATGTCTCCTCGGATTCTGCCGATGACTGAATTACGAGGAGACTTTTTAGATTGGGGGAGACATGAGAGGAATTGAAAAACGGAAAGAACAGCTGTTTATTTTTGAACTGATGCTTCCAGGCTTAATATTTATTGGATTTTTTATTGTATTTCCAATTTTTAAGGTCTTTCAGATGAGTTTCACGAATTGGGATTTGATGAGAGCATCCGAAGGTAACTACTTTCTTGGATGGCAAAATTTCAAAGACTTGTTCGCTCTTTCCCATTTTCCGAAAACAATTAACCTTACAATACTATTTGAGTTTGTTTGTGTTGTGGGTACGATTGTGTTTAGTATAATCTGTGCATTGGCCTTAAATACAAATTTTCGTGGAAGGGCGTTCATACGGGGAATAGCTTTACTACCCTGGGCAATTCCTACTTTTGTAGTTGCAAAGATATTCTTGCTCTCTTTTAATGGAGACTATGGGATGTTTGCAAGGATGTTCCAAATCCTTTTTCATATAGACACCAACGCTTTTTTTTCTAATGAAAAATTAGCTTTTGGTCTGGTCTCTTTTCTGACTATTTGGAAAAGCTTTCCGTTTGTTACTGTGCTACTTATGGCTGCTTTTAGTACAGTCCCAAAAGATTACTATGAGGCTGCTGAACTCGACGGAGCTGGGAAGCTTAGACAATTTTTCTCTATTACCATTCCTAGCATTATGCCTACGTTGGTAACTTTAACTGTATTGCAGTTCATGACCACTTTGAGGACGTTTGATATGGTCTACCTATTTACACAGGGTGGACCCAATTATGGTACCAATATCATTGGTAATGATATCTATCTCAATGGTTTTAAATTATTTAAATTTGGAATGGCAAGCGCAGAGGGTGTTATTTTGTTCGTTGTGAGCATGTTGTTTGTCATACCATATTTCATTCATGAAGGAAAGGAGGACTGATGGTGAAAGCACAAACAAGCAATTATTTCAATCGGATCATCACAATATTAGTCCTTCTTTTTCTTTGTTTCATAGTCCTTGCACCTTTTGGGGTAATGGGATCCTACTCTATTCGCACTGAAAATGAGTTGTATGATCTCAATATTTCCTTTATTCCAAAAAATCCAACGCTCGATGCTTATCACGAGCTTATTGCAAACAACGAGTTCCTATTTAAATGGATTTTTAATTCACTTTATGTAACCGTAACTTCTACTTTGTTGGTAATAATCTTCTCTGCTATGATGGCATATGCTATTGCTAATTTCAGATTTCATGGTCGTAAGGGGTTATGGTTTATCATAGCCATGACGCAAAGCATACCTTGGATTATTCCGTTGATTCCTCTCTATATTATGTTGAGCAACATGGATGTGCTAGATAGTTTAAATACTGTAATGATTGTTTACACGGCCTGTTTTATTCCAACTTCTGTTTGGCTAATGGTAGGTTTTTTCAAAAAGATTCCAAAAGATATTAGCGAAGCAGCAAGAATAGATGGTTGTTCAAACTGGGGTGTCCTCTTGCGTATCATCATACCACTTTCTACGAATGCGTTATGTGCTATTGGCCTGACCGCATTTATTGGTGGATGGGGTGATTATGTGACGGTAACAACCATCATCCGATCTAAAGAGGTCTGGACGCTTCCTATTGCAATTCAAAGTTTGAAAGGCCCATTTTATACTGCATGGACACAGATAATGGCTCTGGGTACAATTGTTAGTGTACCAGTTGTAATTATCTTCCTGTGGTTACAGAAATATTTAGTAAACCTACTTGCCGGTGGTGTAAAGGAATAAGGTGTAAAATGTTAGACAAGTTGTTTGAAATCAAGAATGTACAGAGTCGTTCGATCAGTGCAGAGAACCCTCAAGGGTTGCCGGGTGTTGGTGGCAAAAAAGCGAGTAATCTCGGTGTTGGCCGAAAAGGTAGGCCACAAATAACGTTGCCACACGGAGAGTCGATTATTTTAGCTGATATTGATGGACCAGGAATGATCAGACATTTCTGGTTTACTGTAGGTCTTCACACGCAACATCAGGATTTTGTGTTGAGAAATCTGGTATTACGAATGTATTGGGATGAAGAGGATTCTCCATCAGTCGAAGTCCCCCTTGGTGATTTCTTCTGTTGTGGATTTGGTGCTGCCAGCGAGGTCAATTCAATACCAATCACAGTTGCCCCACAAGGTGGATACAATAGTTATTGGGAAATGCCTTTCAAAAAGCATGCGCGAATTACTATAACAAATGAACATATCGATGATGTAAAGGGTTTCTTTTATACCATCAACTATTCATTGGGTGATGAAATCCCTGAAAATTGTGGATATTTCCATGCACAGTGGAGACGATCAAATGTAGTTAAACCAGGTCAGGATCATATAGTATTGGATGGCGTAAAAGGTCGGGGATTGTACGTAGGTACATATCTTGCGTTTGCTGCGTTAGGTCGATATTGGTGGGGAGAGGGTGAATTCAAATTTTTTATCGACAGTGACACAACATGGCCTACAATTTGTGGTACCGGCGTTGAGGACTACTTCGGTGGAGCATGGTGTTATTGGAAGATGGACGACAACGATGTAACTGATTTTTCTATCGGAAACTATTCAACTCCTTTCCTAGGATATCATTATCATAGTAATGTTGCAAACAGGAAGATTGACAACTATGCACAGGAAGGGATTCCCTGCCATGGCCTATACCGCTGGCATTTACAGGATCCAATACGATTCAATGAAGCATTAAAGGTTACAGTCCAAGATATAGGACATGATGACCATGCATTGTTTGAGCGTTCTGACGATATTTCAAGTGTTGCTTACTGGTATCAAGAGGAATCCCATGAAGTATTCCCAATACTGCCACCCAGTATTGAGAGGCGACCTAGGTAAACAAAGAATATAAGGAGTCTGGAATGCAAGATAGTTGGTTGTACCATCCTACCAAATCTACATCACATGCGATTAATGCAGAAAACCCTACTGGGGCAAAAGGAAATGGCGGGAAATCAATTGGTAAGCTTGGTCCTTCTCGGAAAGGAAGTCCATGTCTGAGAGATATCAAGCACGGTGAAGTTGTAACCCTAATGGATGTTAAAGCCAGTGGTATGATTACGCATATCTGGATGACTGTTGATCAAAAGACCTCTGAAGCAGAACGTTATGTTTTCAGAGACCTCGTGCTACGAATGTATTGGGACGATGAAGAGTATCCATCGGTTGAATGTCCTTTAGGAGATTTCTATTGCTTAGGGTTTGGAGAGTCGTATCTTATAGATTCATATTTCATTACAGCCGCTCCTAATCGAGGTATGAATAGTTTCTTTCCAATGCCGTTTAAAAAAAGGGCTCGTATTACGTTAGAAAATCAGCATGCAGAGACTATTGGCCATTTTTTTTATCAAATTGATTATCTAGAAGATGTGTCACATAGTCCGGATGTCTTGTACTTTCATGCACATTGGAGAAGAGAGCCTATTACTACATTGAAAGAAGATTATGTACTTCTTGATAGAGTGAAAGGGAAGGGTACTTATATTGGTTCTTTCATCGGTTTAACATCATTGCAGCGATACTGGTGGGGGGAAGGTGAAATTAAATTTTTTATCGATGGTGATACAGACTATCCCACTATTTGTGGGACTGGAATGGAGGATTACTTTGGCGGATCGTGGAGTTTTGCAAAGCAAGAAGAAGGTAGAACCATAGAACAAACATATAGTTACCAGCATTTTGGTTATCCATTCTATAGTAATCGAGACACATTAATACATAGCAACTATCATATGGATGATACACTTCCGATGAGAAGTTTTTACCGTTGGCATGCAAAGGACCCAATTTTTTTCCACAAGGACTTAAAAGTAACACTCCAGCAGATTGGAGTCGGACATGGCGGTTTGTTTGAGCGTCAGGATGATGTTTGTTCAGTAGCATATTGGTATCAAGACCATCCTCATGAACCATTCCCAATCTTGCTTGATGCAAGTGATCGCTGGCCACGCTAAAACTATACGCCGGTATATTTTAATGTCTCCAAAGAGTTTGCTGTAGGATTCTTGCGTAATAAAAATTTTTAAGCAATAAATTTATTTTGCTTTTATTATGTAACTTGTTGTGAACGATTGGTTGGTCTTGCGTGAGCTTAGTTGGATTATCTCACGTTGATTGACTGCTAGCGGTATGATGTTTTTGAGGTGATGATTTTCTTGGAACCATATCTAGTACGAAGTATCATGCTATACTTGCGTAGCGTGACATTCGTTTCCTGAACGTTACTGTCGCGAAGTTATGGGTATGTGCCAATGTTTCATGCAACATAATAAGGAATTTTTTAAGTCCTAGTCTCGTGATATCACGCTTTCAGAGGTTTAAAGCACCGGATTCTGTGGGAGAGATGATGATTGTACCTGATATCGATGATAAATTTAATTCTTATACTAAGGTGATCCTCCTGTGCCTGTATCTCTAGGATTGAAGGATTTGAAAAGCAAGAAGTTGAATCTCCAGGTATGTGATGAGCACTAAGACTTCTATGATATGGAGCAGTAACAAATGGTTCATTATGAAAGTGATTATGCAATAACCCATGCCTTAGCATATACGGATGGAGCCCTGCTACCTGATGCCACCATAGTGGTGGAGCAGGGGATCATTACATATGTTGGCAAGCATGATCAAAAGAGGGTTCAGCATCTCGAGCAGATTGATGCCAAGGGCAATCTTGTAGGTCCAGGTCTGGTCGATATGCACATCCATGGCTGTGGTGGCTTTGATTCAACCAGAGGCAATGTACAGGAAAACCTTGAGGGCATGGCCCTGTTTCTTGCAGGGAAGGGAATCACGAGTTTCCAACTTGCAGTTGTCATGGATTTGGATCTCTTGGGTCAGATCAAAAAAGCAATGGAGGACAGTGCTTTCCTCTCATCCTATCTGCTTGGGGTCTATGTCGAAGGCCCCTTTATCGCACCTGAAAAAAGGGGTGGCATTCTCCCTTCAGGTATCAGGGCCTTTGATAGGGAATATCTGGAGAGGATTCTTTCTATCAAGTATGGAAAGAGACCACTTGTCACCTCCATGACCATTGCTCCTGAACTGCAAGGTAGTGAAGAGCTCACGAGTATCTTGGAACAGAACAACATTGTTGTGGCTTATGGTCATAGTGATTGTCCCCTGGATGCCTTGAAACCTAGGGATAAGAATCATCTTACGCATATCTTCAATGCGATGAGCGGTATAGATCACAAACGTCCAGGCTTGGCAGCCATACCGTTTGTCCGTGAATACAGCCATGCAACGTATGAACTTGTTTGTGACGAAGTGCATGTGCATCCATCAGTGCTTGACTTGACGATCAATTCACTTGGCACACAAAGGCTTTGCTTGATTTCTGATGCTATGAGTTTGGCGGGTATGGGTGCCGGTGAAGGCATCTATTTGGGCAAGCATATCTATTCGAATGGAAAAGCCTGTTATTACAGTGATAATGACATACTGATAGGCTCTGCTATGCTGATCAGCGAATCAGCAAAGAACCTTGTTCACAAAAACTTACTGGACAAGCGATCCTTCTTTCAGGTAGTTTCCGAGAACCCCTTACGGGTGCTTTCGCAAACAGATCGAGGCAAGATTAAACCCGGATACAAGGCTGACTTGGTAATGCTCTCTTCTGACATGGAGACTCAAGAGGTATTCAAGGCAGCCGAGGAGAAAGTGTCTTTATAGTCCAGGCTATCACTCACAAAAGTGTAAACTATAGCGAATATCACTGGGATGCTGGCAGTTTGGTGCCTGCACAAATCTAATTCAGATTGCTCTTCAACAATATTACGTTCTACTGTAGAGTAAGGGGTGTGGGAGAGATTGATATGGATGGCAAGATAAGAGCTGATATACACGCTGGACTGGAAGTGCTTATTGTCCTCAAGCAGGACCAAGCAACTGGTGCTACCACTAAAGGTGTGGTCAAGGACATCCTGACCAACTCTCGCATGCATCCGCACGGTATCAAGGTCCGTCTTGAGAGTGGTGAAGTAGGGCGTGTGAAGGAGATTCTATCACAGACATGACCAATTCAACTACACAAGTGAATAACCCCCTGCATGGCATAACACTGGAGAATCTGCTTATCCGTTTGGTCGATTATTACGGCTGGAAAGGACTGTACGACATGGTGCAACTACAATGCTTCTATAACGACCCCAGCATAAAATCCAGCTTGAAGTTCCTACGCAAGAACCTTTGGGCACGTACAAAGCTTGAGGATATCTACCTGGACCTTGAATACTATCTGAACGAGGATTCGCGGTACTAGTGGTCTGAAGAAGCGGTAGGTTGGAATATCTGGATATTTTTCTTTATATACGAGGAATTCAGGATACACCTTTTGGCACAGCTCTTTAATGAAGGAGAACGTGTCTCCAAAGCGCGTGCCGTCACTTGCAGAAGTGTAAACTATTGCGTAGCCATATCAGTTTGAGGGAATGACAAAAATTACCAATTCTATTACTATAAAAGAATTAGTGGTATTCAAATTCCTTAATCAGGGGATTTGACGGGAATCATAGAAGACAAAGGGCTTAGCTAATAAACCTGTAGTAACACCCTGTGCTAAAGTTTCCAAAGAGTGGAGAACTATTAACTAAAAGTTTACAAATATTTGAAAACAATTTGACGTGTGCTTTGTTTACGGGTATCATGCAATTATGAACGAGATGTTACGCCTTATCATCGCCGAGCAACAGAAACACCTGAGAAGCCAATTCCCCGTCATTCCCAGGGACATTCAGATACTTGCGGTTCCGCGGAAGGCGACCGTGATCATAGGAATCAGACGCAGCGGAAAATCGACCTGGCAGCATGAGAAGATGGAGTCCCTTCTTGACGATGGAGTTGATGCAGAAAACATCTGTTACATTGACTTCTCTGATGATCGTCTTGATTTTCTCAGGCTTGAAGGATCGGATCCTACGGTGATTGCGGATACCTATTACGGGATGTATCCTCAGAAACACGAACAGCGGGTCTATTTCTTCTTCGATGAATTGCAGTATGTGAACCGGTGGGCACAGTTCGTCAATAGATTACAGACGACACAGCTGTGCGAGGTGTATATCACCGGTTCCTCAGCCAAACTGCTTTCAAAGGAGATCGCGACGGAGCTGGGGGGAAGGACCTTCACGTGGGAGATGTTTCCGTTCTCATTCAAGGAATTCTTACGGGCCACCGGGAAGCCCCAGGCGATCACGGATATTGCGAGCCGGGATGCCATCATTGGTGCCTTTGATGAGTACGTTGAAAAGGGAGGCATGCCCGAGCGGTTGGTTCTTCCGAAAAGCTCAATGGCACCAATCTATTTCCAGAATCTGGTGGACGACGTGATCAGCCGGGACATCCTGCTCAGATACAATATCCAGCATCCTGTCCAGTTGAAACGGCTCGTGCATCTGTTGATGAGCAGTTATTCCCGGCTCTTCACGGTCAACAAGCTGAAACAACGGCTTGCGGGTGAACGGAACAGGCTTTCGCCCGAGCTCATCAGCGATTATATCGAAAAGCTTGTGGACTGCTACTTGATCTTCACGGTTCCGATCCGCTCGTACAACACCGCTATCCAGTCTGTCAATCCGAGGAAAGTGTACTGTGTCGACCATGCGTTGGTCCAAGCCTATTGTCGTGCCACTTCGGAGAATAGCGGGCTGGTGTTGGAGAACATGGTGTTCATGGCGCTCAGGCGGGTCTCTGAGCATATCTACTACTACAAGACGTCCCAAGGTGATGAGATCGATTTTGCCGTTGGTCCCGATTCGGACATTCGGCTCATACAGGTCAGTTGGAGCCTGGGCAAAGATGAGCGGACGAGGGAGCGGGAACTTTCACCGCTTCTTGTTGGGATGAAGGAACTTGGGTTGCAAGAGTCGTGGATTATCACCGCATACGAGGAAGAAGATTTCACTGACGGGAAGACGGGAAGGACCATCCACATCGTTCCCGCCTATGTGTGGTTGCTGCAGGCATAAGGATGGTTCAACCGACCAGATTGCTGTTGCTTGCTATCTTGGTCTGGCCGAAGGCCTGCTTCGTTGCAAACGAATAGGAACAGAGTGAGTAGGAATCCTTGTGGAAATCGATGCCAATGTTGATTACAGTACCCATATAGTGACCTCCATTTGCATGCGGTAGCCGCATACGGTTTAGTTGATATTCCCAGTATGCAAGGTGAATCCACGATTTGCAAACTGGGAGGTCACTTCATATTGTCTTAAAATGTCGCTTTTTGTGAGAAATGTGACAATTCTTCTGGTACCTATGATACTAATTCAATAACGAAACAGGGGCTAAGAAGAAGGCTCACTCAGGAAGAAAAGCCTAGACCTGAGCAGTTACCATTAAAGATTGTAAAGCTTTTTAAGATTTACAATAACTTGTTTCAATGTTTGGGAGCCTATACTAAAAACTTTCAGATTTATCTCTTTCTCGGAACTGATTTTTTCTGTGAATTGTCGAAGATCTTCTTTAATCTCCTGTGGACAATCTAATGAAAGAGTCCCTGGGAGAAGTGGATATAATCTAAAGATATCATTTCTATGCTTTTTAATGTTTTTGGAGTCAATGGTTTCTCCTGCTATTTTTCTTTTCGATAAATCCAACCATGCTTTAGCTTTTAATGGAATTAAAATTTCGGATCCTATTATAGGCAGGTTGTCTATTATTGTTATATTTTGATGGATAAAATCATAATAAGCTGAGTCCAGAAGGATTGCTGATAGACTAGAAATTTCCTCATCAACCGGTATTGGTGTAAGTTCTGAATCTTTTGCTGAAACTTCAAGAGAATCTGGAACTTTAGAAAATAGTTCGAGCATTGTTGGAAAGTTCTTGTCGGCTGGAGAATGAAACCTATAAAAGAGCTTTTTCCCTGAACTTTTTTGTTTATTTGAGTATCCCCCATTTTCTATAAAATTCCAGAATTTTTGTACGAAAGCTGAATCCAGAGCTTCAATGCAGAGTACTATATCAAGGTCCTTTGTAGCCCTTAACTCTACCCCTGCTTCTTCCATAATGATACTTGATGCAGTGCCTCCTATGAGTACATAACGGTCTTCAAATCCTTTAAAGTGTTCCCTGAAAATATTTAATCCTTTTACCATTGTATATCCTTAATCAACCCTTCAAGAGCTTGTTTTAGTCGTTCATCTTCGGATTCTTTAAATTCAAGATATATAGACAATGGATCGGCAACACCATTTTTTGAAAAGGTTCGAGGATCATAGGCCCATTTCTGGATAATCATATCTTCATTAGGATTATCGATATTTGGATGAATTAAAAAATCTTTTGACCTATTTAATATGGCAAATGTTGTCATATGTGGTTCATTAAGCATAGAATATTTCGAAAGAGCAGACTCTCCGGCAAGCACCAGATTATTACTTTCCTGAAAGGGGAAAGTTTTTGTTGACGTAACAGGGGATCTTAAAATCGGCAGTGCTGTATTCCAAAGATCAAATCCACTTAGATGGAATTCCAATACCTTTTCTTTCCCTAAGGTATGAACGGATGCTATATGATGAAGTTCTAACTCACTAAAGGCACGCCCTACTGACATGTTTGAGATGTGTAAATTATGGGATATTTCAAAAGGTGATTTTCCGGTCCAATCTCTTTTATATAGTTTTCCAAGAACCAATAGCTGGGCGGAAGGACTGAGCTTTCCAGTTTTTCTTTTCTCGGGGGGGAAGATTTCTTTGAAATCCATTCCCATAAATGGTAGATACAGCTGTTTATCTGGAATAATGAAAGGTATTTTGGCTTGAATCAGTCTAGTTCGATCAGTAGAGGACACCGTATTTTTTACATAGATAATTCCATTGGACCAATAGTTTGTAAGCATTTTGCAATGTTTGGAAATGACAGCCGGAGTATTTCCGTTTTCTCGATTCTCAATGAAAATAAGATTATCTGAATCTAATAAACGAAGCAGATAAAAAGAGTACTGTTCTTTGAGCAGAAGTGGGATTTTCCGTTCATCTTCCCAATGCCTGATGCTGCCTTTAAACCCAAAGGTTTTTTCAATGTATGAGAGAAGGAGTAGGATATCTGGGTCTTTGTTGTTTAACATTATAAATGAATAATAACATTGATACTGTTATTATTCAATATAAATGTTATATCTCAACAATTCGAATACCAATAGATTAATGAGCCAATTGCAAAATAGGTTTTCAGGAACCTCATACTGCATAAACATACAAACCAACACTCACAATCAAATCACTGATCTGCGCACGGTTTAGTAGACACTTTCTGAGTGGTGGCCATCTGGAGACAGGAGGAGGCCCCATGAGAAACAGAAGGTATACACTTGAACAGAAAATCAGATTTCTTGACACGTATGAAAAAATGGGATCAGTTGCTGGAGCAGCAAGAGCAGTAGGCATCCTCAGTAGAGAGGTATGCTATTCTTGGGTGAGAAAGAAGGATGAGCTTAGGGCAGGATACAAATTGTCGCTCATACCTCACGATCCCCTTCCACAGGTTAAATGCGATCGTTCGAAGATTCCTCTGGAGGAGAAAGTCCAATGCATCTTGGCAATCGATGCAGGACTCAGCATCCATCGAGTTTCCTTGGAGTTCAACAAAAACCTATCCTCCGTACAGAACTGGTATCGAAGCAAAGATGAGCTTTTGGCACTATACTATTCCCAGCAGCACCCCAGTGAATCGGATACGCCGTCGCTTGAGGCTGCCTGGGAGGTCCAGATGGACAAGGAACAATCCGACAAGGAACTGGTGAAGAAAAACAAGGCATTGGCCAAGGAAAATGAATACCTGAAGGACAAGGTTGCTTACCTTGAGAACCTGAACAAGATCCTCAAGGAACGTACCGGTCCCGCAAAAAAAAAGAATATTTCCTTGCAATCGAGCGATGCCTCACCTATTCAGGACGGAGAAATATAAGGAGGCTCTGCGCCGTTGCCGGAGTATCCAGATGCGGGTTCTACAAATACCAGCATCGTGATTCAAAGAAACTGCAGGAGGACGATGTGATTGGCCAGGCTATCTCGAAGCTGCAGGAAGAGCATCACGACAGTATTGGTTACCGGCATATGGTTACGCTTCTAGAGAAGGACACAGGAAAGAAACTGGGTTCCCGGCGTATCCGCAGGATCATGAAAGAAAAGGAACTGCAGTCCGCTGTACGGAGAAAGAAATACTCCGATGAGGTCTACATCAGGAGAAGGAAGATGAAGGAATCACTTCCTCCTGATCTCATCCAGAGGCATTTCTACGCACTTGAGCCATACAAGCGGATGGTGGAGGATATTACCTATCTTCCCTGCATTGAGCAGACCTATTATCTCAATGCGATTGCAGATCTGTACAACGGGGAAATCCTGGCATACACCATTTCTGATTCAGTGGATACCAAGTTGTGCACAGATACGGTAAAGGCCCTCATGAACCGGATCAAGTGTATTGCAGGTGCAGTTCTCCATAGTGATGGAGGTTCAACCTACCAGTCTTATGCCTACAGATCATTGCTGGAAGCACTCGGGATCCGGATGAGCCTGGGCAAGACAGGAATCTGCTACGATAACGCGGCGATGGAGTCCCTCAATGGGATCATCAAGACTGAATGCCTCTACTGCAGGTTCGGCAAGAGCAATGTAAAGAACCGAAGGATACCCAAGCGAGATATCATCCCGGCAGTGGAAGCCTTCATTGAGTTCTACAATACAGAACGACCAAAGGAACGGCTAGGATTTCTTTCTCCCGTTGAGTTCAGGCTCAGGAATCCGAAAGGGACCTACCCGATGGTTGTGGAACAGGAGAAAGGCTTGACAGAACAGGAAAACGGCAAGACGATATAGGTGTTGATGGTTGTAAACCACAACGGTGGCAGTCGAGGAGAAAGTGTCTCCAAAGCGCGCGCCGTCACTTCAAAAAGTGTAAACTATAGCGTAACCATATCACACGATCCCAGTAGCGTTAAAGGCCGGTATTTGTGGGAAATGTGACAATTCTTCCTGGTACCAATCAGTTTTTCAACTTCATGAAGTAAATCTTGAGTCTGGTTGATAAAACATCCACTAGATGTTTACTCAACCGTGATTCAATTGAATTTTCTTTTGGCTCAAGATTTCACCGAATATCGTCCCAGCCAAAACAAAAATGGCTCCAATCCATTGAAGAGGAAGTAATACTTCCCCAAGTAGCATTCCTGAGAACAACAATGCCGATAGGGGTTCTATGTATCCGTAGAGAGCAACTGTCTGAGACTCTAGATTACCAATCGAGGAGAAGTATAGATAGCAGCCAAGCCCCGTGTTGACAACTCCTAAAAACAGAATAGGGAAAACATCCTGTGATGAGATTTGGAGAGAGGGGCCCTGTTTTGATCCTAGATAGATCGCTATGGTAACGAAGCTTGAAATCAGTTGCCACATTGCCTTCTCCGAACCTGTGATACTCGTGGATTTCTTACTGGAAATCACCATCAGGACGTACATGCATGCTGCCAAAATTCCATAGGAAACCCCTTGTGATTCCATCCCTTGACCAAGGGATTTCCCGAAGATTAAGAACATCCCCGAGACGACAATGATGAATCCGAGAACTTTTACTACCGTAAGTCTTTCTTTGAAAACGATTGGAGAGAGCAACGTGACGATGACCGGACCGCCACAGTAAGCTAGGGTTGCGATGCTAACGCCTACCTGCGCATATGCCTCAAACAAACTTAAGAAGACCACTCCCATAGCCATCCCTGACAATAGGAGATACAGGAAGTGAGTTCCATTTTTCCAAGCCTGAAGTTTCTGTTTTGAAAGTAAATAAGACAAGATGAGGACGATGCTTCCTAAGCATGTTCTTGTAAAAACAATCTCATAACTGTTTAGTCAGATATAATTTGCTATGATTCCGTTAGACCCGAAAAGAAGCAATGCCACTACATATTTGCATAAGGTGGTCTTGTTCTCCATGTTTATTCTCCCCGCAATTCGCCCGTTCTGGTAAAGACGCTGATCTGATTCTCTGCAATTTATCACTTGATGTGTATAGAAGTAAAGCGCATATTACTTGTATCATATATTCGAAAAACTAATAGAAAGGTGGTATTATGGGTTGGCCTGACTTGCAAATCGATTGGCTGAAATGTTTCGTTGCAGTAGTGGATGCGGGTTCTTTATCGAGTGCCGCACCTGAGTTGTACCGTTCACAATCAGCCATCAGCATGCAGATGAAAAAACTTGAAACTGCGCTAGGATGTCAACTTCTTCTCAGGGGACCCCGACAACACCAGCTTACACCTGCCGGTCAAAAACTGTTGGGATATGCGAGACGTATGCTCAATCTTCACGAGGAAACCATTTCAGCATCCCATGGGGAGACAATAACCGGACTGGTCCGTCTCGGTGTACCGGATGACTATGCAGCGACATACCTTACTCCTGTGCTCAAGCGTTTTGCCCACCAATACAGTTCAGTGGAAATTGAACTCCATTGTGAGCAGTCGACATCCTTAATACCTCGCATCGAGCAGGGTGATCTTGACCTGGGATTGGTTTCCCGAGAACATCCCCGGCAAGGCACGTTCGTATTTTATGAACCGATGGTTTGGGTAGGATCTCCACAATTTCAGGTCTGGCGAAACGAACCGCTCCCGATTGCCGTATACGAAGATATAAGCCTTGCAAAACGCAGTGCCATACATTCCCTGGCTTTACAAGGTCGCCGATACAAGGTTGTCTATAATAGTTCCAGCCTCGCCGGACAAATTGCCGCAGTAGCGAGCGGATTGGCTGTTGCAGTGTTAACTAAGTGTAGTGTACCCGATAATCTAGAAATATTGGGAGAATCACATGACCTTGGACCTCTGGAACCTATGGAGGTATCGGTATATCGGAGTCCTGCTTCAATGGGCGAGAAGGCGGTAACCAGTCTTAACGATCTCTTGATCAAGACCCTCCGACACTCATTCTAACAATGCTGAGTTACTGAGAGTATTTTAATAGAACCTATCTTCCCAATTAGCCGGATCCTAGACCTCCTGCACTCTAGGTATTCTCCCCAATGCCAATGCTTTCCTATGCAGATGATAGATATAGTCCTGGCTGTAGTTCAACTGGGCTGCCACGTGGTCCCAACTTAGAAAGGTGAGGTAGCGCATTTCTAATAGCGTCTCACACTCCATGCTGTTCACACTTCGGATAGCTTGGGCGATCTCAGACTTGAGATGCATCAGCTGGGCGATGCTGTCATTGATCTCTCTCACCATGTTGCCTTCGTTTGTATGGAAAGCAGAAGCTCATTTTCTTAGTTCGAGGCTGTTACGCAATGGTGTGAAGCTCACAAATACAAAAAAAAGATCTGAATCTTCGACCCACAGACTATGAGTGGGACTTGAGCCCCTTCCGAATAGTTCCATTATGTTCCTAAGTTGATTTATTGATAAGCATTATGAGACAACATAAAACAGGGTGAAGCTTTCTGAAGTATGAAATTTTAATGTAAGCTTTCTATATCCCAATCCCGAATATGATATATGAGTTCCCATAAGAACTGATCGGATTGATAGCCTTCCAGTAATAGGAGATACTAGTTTTTTGTATATTCCCTGTCCTCGAACGATTCCTATATTCGATTCCTAATCCGATACCTCCAGAAAAACCTCCGTATGAGTTCACTGGTGATAACCGTAAATCAAGAAAAGGAAGAAGGACCCCTTTTCTTGTCTCGATCGACTTGGAGAATCCAATAACACCGTACAAGCCGTGCTGCAAAGTTTCACTTGGGAAAACTCCACTAAAATACTGAGAGTGAAAGGTTTCATCCGAGACAATCCATGCATAAAATGGATACAATAATTCAAACTCAATTCCTGCATACACAGAATTGGAGGCAATTCGTGCATCTGCTGTACTAATTGCAAATAGAGAATGATTAAGATCAGAGCGAGAAAAATCTTGATAATCTAAGTTAGTCATACCAAACCCTACGTGGAACGAAATGCCTGATCGTGAGTAGAGCTGGGGACTCTCTATCCTTCGTCTTTCTTTCTCATCTTGAAGGAAACGATAGTATAATCTTTCAGCATTTTTCAATTCAGAACTGGAAAAGAGAAAAGATCCGAAAGTCATTTTGATTTTCGAATTCAATGTTTTTGAATAGATAATGGAATTGGTATCCTTTCTTAGTATTTCCAACTGATGAATATTAAGTTCTGCAAATTCAGGTACAATTGAATACGAGATTTTCGCGTCTATAATTTTTTGTGGATTGTTGGTAAGGAGTGAGTTCAGTATATCTACCATATCTAAATATGACTGCCAGTCAGTATAATCACTTGTTAAAGCATTGGCAGTGACTTTGCCCGTAGTGTCGCTATAAGAGAGGAAATGTTCAAAATTAGCATTTTCATCGAAGATTTTCATCCTGACAACCATCGGCCAAGCTTTACGTACACCGTCATAAGTATCAAAAAAGAGTTGCAAGTCACCTTCCGTTGCAGATGTCTCGAACCTAGTTTCCTTAAATTGATTCAGACTCTTTATAAAGTTTTCATATAAAAAAATATATTCAGATGTAAAATAGCTACGAATCAGTTGCAACTCGTAGTCCTCCATATATTTTCTTTTTGCATCCAATTGGGTTGAGATTTCTTGTTCTCTCCGTGCCTTGACTAATTCAATTGCTTCTCCTGAGGCAATCTCTGCAGTTCGATAGGGCCTCTCTTCAATTTGTTTTTTATTACGTTGGAATTCAGTCTCTTGAAAGGAATCTTCTTCGGAAAGGAGAGCACTAATAGGATTCCATAACTGAGTCCAAGATTTGTATGCAGCCATCAATTCTTCCCAAGCAGGCAATAAAGTTTTTGATTTATTAACTGAGATTCCTGGATGATATGAAGCTGTTTCGACGATAGCGGATGCCACATTCATTAGTTCGGGTCTTAATTGTTCAATACTTGGTTCTTGAATATCTGTAGAGATCTGGGTTTGTTGGAGACTGATTTGAGAAAGTTGGGTTTGTGCTGTAATTACATCCTCGTTGTTAGAAGTTATATCTGTATCAGTGGTGAGTTTTGATGTCAGAATAGTTTTTTCTTGTTGAAGAAGATCATTGAGTTCGATTTGTAAACCGATTTTTGTTCTTTGGGGTAAAGGTATGTTCTGGTTTGTTGCGCCTAGTTGTAGAGCAATATATTTGTAAGCTTCATATTGATTGTAACTGTTAATTTGATGAATAATAATGTTCTTCTTCATTTGCAAAGATGATACCTTGGAGATATCGGTATTTTCAATAATCTTGTATAAATCCTCTAGCTTGGTGATATATAGATGCAGAGATTGAGAGCCATCAATTCCTACAGTAGTTTGAAATTGAGTTGTTTTCTTGTCTTCATTAATTACAGGGCTAGGGTCAATAAGGACTTTAACTCCTAATAATTCAAGATTTGTTGATTCAGAGAAGTCTTCTTTCAAAGATTCTATCTTTACTGAACCGGTATCTGTTATTCTGACTTGACTTACTCCAGAAACAGTCACCTGGATACTCTTTGCTAATTCTTCGCGAGCATTTCTCAACGCTTCTTCCTTTGTACTCCCATATCCTGTAGATTCAAGTGAGATGCTTAAGAGTGGAAAGCTGATTAGTAGAAATAACACCAAAGGTAGTAACCTTTTTCTCGAAAGAAGCTGTGCCACTTTGAACTCCTGCAATAGTTTGTTATGCCCAAAGCGATATATTATAGGATGAGAAACCAGTTGTACAGATAATTCGATTAGTCTCTTTAGTTCCGCGCGCGTTAAAGTAAAATGTACGGGAAAAGGAGAACAGATAAGAGAGTCCCGCGGACTTTTTCAATTCCTCTGTCATGAGAAAGCACAAACATTATTTCAGTGGTGTTTCTCCCAATCCTAAATATGTTGTATCATGTAAATCAATGGCTCAAAAATTTAATAAAGAAAACAAAGGAAATAGGAAATATGGCATTTGATTTTGACGCATTAGTCAGTAAGAAAAAAAACGATCCTTCCTGGCATCTTATGCTAGCTGATAATGCGCCTTTGATCATTAGTTTCCTGGATCTTGTTTTTCGAGAAAGGAATCAGCGCCAAATAGAGGAACCAGAAATGGTTATGCACCTTGATGATTTCCTTTATGAACTTCGAGAGGGAATTGAAGAAAACCCATTCCCCCGAACAGCCAAAGAATATTTAGAAGAGTGGACGGCGGCATCAAAAGGCTGGTTGCGTAAATTCTATCCAAACGATAGCAATATTCCCCATTATGATTTAACTCCTGCCACTGAAAAGGTGATGCAATGGATCGATGGGCTTTTTTTATACAACTTCATTGGGACAGAAAGCCGGATGAATACCTGCTTTGATTTACTCCGACAAATTGTACAAGGGTCAGAAACAGACAAAGATACAAGAATTGCAGAATTAAAAGAACGTAAATTGGAAATTGAAAAAGAAATTAGCCAAATTGAAGCTGGAGAAATCAAAATTATGAATCAACGACAGATTCGTGAACGATTCCTTCAATTTCGCCGAACAGCCAAAGAACTACTGGGGGACTTTAGGGCTGTTGAACACCATTTCAGAGAACTCGACAGAGAAATACGAGAAGAAATTGCCGGTTGGGAAGGAGAAAAAGGAGATCTGCTTATTCAATTCTTTGGTGAGCATGATTCCATTACGCAATCGGAAGAAGGTCAAAGTTTCCAAGCCTTCTGGGATTTCATCATGTCTCCCAATAGTCAGGAAAAACTATCAGAACAATTGGATAAAGTATTCAAACTTGAAGAATTGGGAGATCTCGGTGATGATACTCGGCTCAGAAGAATACATTTTGATTGGGTCGATGCAGGAGAACAGACGCAAAGAACGGTTGCCCGTCTATCCAAGCAGTTGAGAAGATACCTTGACGACAAAGCATTCTGGGAAAGCAGAAGGATAATCGAAATCCTTGACAGCATCGAGAAAAAAGCAGTTAAAGTCAAAAACACGCAGCCATCTGGAACATGGATGCAGATTTCCGATTCTCAACTAAGTTTATCAATTCCTATGGAACAGCCACTATTCACTCCTTCTGAAGAGAATCAACTCATTTCCACAATCAAGGAATCCAATAGAGAGGAAATCGATACCCAGAAGCTATTCAACCTAGTGTATGTTGATACACAAAGATTGCAACAAAATATTGACAATGCACTGAGTAAAGAAACACAGGTCAGATTGGCAGTATTGTTGGAGAAATTCCCTTTACAACAAGGACTTTCCGAACTTATCACCTATCTCCAAATAGCCGAAAACAATGAAGCTGCTATCATCAATGAACAAGAAAAGGATAGCACTAACTGGATTGATGAACTGGGAATCTTAAGGGAAGCAATATTTCCTAGAATCATTTATTGCAGAAGGGGCAAGCATGGAACAAAATGAAGATCACAATATTTCAGAAGTGGTAATCCATCTGTTGAAGGGAGTATTGTACAAAGAAGATAAACCAAAACTCTGGGAATCTTTAGAATCACAACAAACACATATCAGGGACTATTTAGCTGTCATCGGCCTAGATGTGGAAATAATGGAATCTGATGGATTTGCCTATATAAGAAGTCGGGAGTACGACGACAGCGGGAACGCCAATCCTCGATTGGTCGCACGACGCCCACTCTCATACCCAGTCAGCCTTATTTTGGCAATTATGAGACGCAAACTTGCTGAACATGATGCACTCTCTTCCGAAGCTCGCCTGATCATGGAGACTCGTGATTTATATGATTCGGTCAGTGCTTTCATTCCCTTATCCAACAATGAAGTAAAAGTGTTAAAGCGATTTGAATCACATCTTCAACGCATTCAGGACCTAGGCTTTATACGATTCTTGAATAAAGACAAAACACAATTTGAGGTAAAACGAGTGATAAAAGCATTTGTTGATGCACAATGGCTCAACGATTTTGATAAAAAACTTGCTGCCTACGCCTCGCAATCCAACTTGGTATTTGAGGAGACTGAAAATGCTTGAAGGAATGTTAGAATTTGCCGAGGACAACAGCAACGCGGGCTTCAGGTGTAAGAGGATCGAAATCTACAACTGGGGGACTTTCTCCGATAATGTGATTATGCTCCATTTGGATGGTAAAAACGGTTTGCTGACCGGAGATATCGGTTCCGGAAAATCAACTTTGGTGGATGCAATCACTACATTGCTCGTACCTTCGAACAAGATTGCCTACAACAAAGCTGCAGGGGCTGATTTCAGGGAACGTTCATTACGTTCCTATGTTTTGGGATATTATAAGACGGAACGCAGTGATGGGGGATTTAGCACCAAGCCTGTCGCACTCAGAGAACCTGGCAGCACCCATTCTGTACTTTTGGGTGTTTTCAGAAATGAAGACTATGATCAAAATATTACACTTGCCCAAGTATTTTTCCAAAAAGATTCAAATGGACAACCGCAACGGTTTTTCGTTGTAGCAGATGCAGAACTCTCGATTAAAGCTGATTTTTCAGATTTCGGAAAAGATTTTTCCAATTTGAAGAGAATTTTAAAAACCAGGAAAGAACTTCAGGTTTTTGAATCATTCCAAGAATATGGTGCTACATTTCAGCGTAAATTAGGTCTTAAGAATAAACAAGCATTGGATCTGTTCCATCAAACGGTTTCCCTCAAGACTGTTGGTAATCTCACTAATTTTGTTCAGGCCCATATGCTCGAACCATTTGACGCTCAAAGTCATATTGATAGATTGATCAATCATTACGAGGACTTAAACCAAGCTCATGAATCCATCGTCAAAGCAAAAAAACAGATCCAGACTCTGACACCGTTAATTGATGACCTCGACAAATACGGGAAAATCAACGAGAAGGTCCTGCAAAAAACAGAATATCGTGATTATCTCACATTTTATTTTGCCTCAATAAAGAAGCAGTTACTTTGCGAAAGAATTACCAAAGATGATGCTGAACATCTGCGTATCAACCAGAAGATCACCTCCAAGACACAAACAATGAAAACTCTTGAGAATGACAGAGACCGAATTAGACAACTGATTTTTGATCAAGGTGGAAATCAGATTGAAACCTTAAAACGGGAGATCAGCACCCAAGAACAGGAAAAGCTTCGCAGACAGGGATTAGCAGAGAAATACAACCGATTGGCGAGAATATTAGAATTTGATACCCGAAACAACTCCGATCAGTTCTCTTACAACTTGCAACGGGCTGGGCAACAAATTAAAACTGTTACAGAAGATAAAAATAAGTTGGAAACAGAAAAGGTCGAACAAGGATATCAATTCAGAAACAAGAAGGATGAATATGATACGCTCCTGACTGAACTCAGTTCTTTGCATGCACGAAAGAGTAATATAGACATTCATCAGATTCAGATCAGGGACCAACTCTGTAAGGAGCTGCAAATCGATCAGAATTCATTGCCCTTTGCCGGTGAACTAATTGCTGTAAAACCTGAGGAGGCACAATGGGAAGGTGCAATCGAACGCGTCATACGTTCATTTGCCCTTTCTTTGCTTGTGCCTGATAATCTCTATTCGACAATCTCCGAATGGGTTGATGCTACACACCTAAAAGGCCGTCTAGTCTACTACAGGATGGATAAAATCCGCAGTAATTCACAACCAATCATAGAGAGAACCTCATTGGCTGAAAAAATTGAATTCAAACACAACCATCCATATTCAGACTGGGTCAGACATCAAGTAGTCGATCGATATAAGGATTTCGTATGTTGCGAAAGTCTCATTCAATTACGAAGTGTTAAGAAAGGTCTCACGAAGAACGGACAGGTAAAAGGTAGTTATATCCATCATGAGAAGGATGATAGATTTGTAATTGGAGACAGGCGAAGGTATGTCCTGGGATGGGTAAATACTGCAAAAATTGCTATTCTTGAACAGCAAAAAGCAACACTACAAGAAGAGCTCCAACAGCGAGCAGCTACATTGTCCGAATTGCAAAGCAAGCAGACTTCTTTGGAAAACCAAATTGAAACACTAAGATCCTTCTGTCATTATGATCGGTTCGATGATATTGATTGGCAATCATTATCCAACATGATTGAAGAAAAAAAGCAAGAAATCTGCATTTTGGAAGAAAAATCAGACGTATTGCACACCTTGCAAGAAAACCTTGCATCCAAACAATCTGAAATTGCACAAATTCAAAGCCAGCTATCCGAATTCCAACAATCATTGGGTGCAGTACAAAACAAGTTGGAAAAATCACGTAAAGATTTGGAATTAGAAGAACAGACACTTCAAATGTGTCCAGTTCCACTTCCCACGGTTACAAAAAATATCGACCCAATATTCGCCGAGTATGTTGGTAAAAAGAAACTATATTATGAAAATTGTGTCTCCGTGGAAAGAGAATTTCGTGAGAAACTCCAAGGGGAAATTGATAACAACAAGAAAAAGCTGGAAAGACTTCAATCGAACATTATATCAGCTATGGAAAAATTTAGACATGAATACCCCGCAGAAACACGGGAGATCGATGCTTCTGTCGAATCGGGGGATGAGTATCGTGCGTTACTGAATGCTTTGGAGAAAGAGAATCTCCCCAAGTTTGAAAACAAATTCAAGGTTTTACTCAATCAAAACACAATCCGCGAAATTGCAGCATTCCAGGCAATTTTGGGTAAAGAAAATCAACTGATAAAAGAACGTATTGAATTCATCAATAATTCGATGCATGAAATCAATTACAACGAAGGCAGATATATCCGCCTGGAGGCAATACCTACCAATGATCTTGAGATTCGAACATTTAAAAAGGATCTTAAAGATTGCATAGAGGGATCCCTTGGAGGAACTGAAAGTCAACAGTATAGTGAACATAAATTCTTTTTGGTCAAGAAATTGATTGATAAATTTAAAGGACGGGAAGGAAATACTGACATCGATCGTAAATGGACGAATAAAGTTACTGATGTAAGGAATTGGTTTGTTTTTGCAGCATCTGAACGTTGGAAACAGAATGACGAGGAGTACGAGCACTATACTGACTCGGGCGGAAAATCTGGAGGACAAAAGGAAAAACTTGCCTACACTGTGCTTGCAGCATCCCTTGCTTATCAATTCGGACTAGAATGGAAAGAAGTGCGATCTCGTTCCTTCCGTTTTGTGGTTATTGACGAGGCATTCGGTCGCGGATCGGACGAATCTGCCAGATACGGATTGAACTTATTCAAGGAACTTGATTTGCAATTGCTCATTGTTACACCCTTGCAGAAAATCCATATTATAGAACCATATGTCTCATCAGTTGGATTTGTGCACAATCCTGAAGGTAAACAGTCACTGCTTAGATCCTTGACAATCAAACAATATCGTGAGGAGAAAAACAAACACGACAAAGCAGTATCGGAGAACAAGTAATGAAAAGAATCGGGCCCACTCCATCAGAGATTCGAGAGAAGTTGCTTGAAAAGTGGAACAAGGGGTTTTTTCTTAAGAACCACACGCAGGTCTTTCCCTATTCCGTTTCATTAGGAACTATCCCTTCTAAACAAATTACTGAGGCTTTTAATGAAGTTAGAGAATGGATTAAGTTGTACCAAGAAAATAATCAAGTGGCACAATTCACCCAATGGATAGAAATAAACCACCAATATTATGGTAAGAGCAACATCCCTAAAAGTCTGGTCTTTACCACCACATTGGAACTGGCCGAGTATCTGCATAAAGACAATGAATACAAAATTTTTATGCAAGATTTGTGCATCCTTGCCCAATATCATAAGAACCTTAGGATTTGGGGAGAACGACATCCATTGAATCTGTTGCTTATTCATGCTGACCTACATCGATTGCTTTACCTTCTGACCTGGATGATCAAGAATCCAAGACCCAATATATATCTCAGACAAATTGACTTGCCTGAAATCGATACCAAATTCACAGAAACCCACAAGAAAACCTTGACGGCTTGGTTGGATGCAACGCTACCAGAACAGCATATTCATTTCGAATCATCTCGTTTTGAGCATCGATTTGGTTATAAGAGCAAACCGGAATTGATAAGATTTCGAATCTTGGACTCAGATCTTAATTGGAACGGATGCGATGATATTTCCATACCAGCTTATGAGTTCTGTAACCTTTACAATGATGTAGAAACAATTCCTGTCCAACACGTTTTTGTGGTGGAAAATGATATCTGTGCATTAAGTTTCCCAATAGCATCGAAAAGCATTGTAATTTTCGGACGTGGCTATCATTTTGACCATATCAGAGAATGTGAGTGGCTTCATCGTGTCAAACTGCATTACTGGGGGGACATAGACACCCATGGTTTCTCAATTCTTAATGAATTTCGTACTCTATTTAAGCATACAACATCCTTTTTGATGGATAGGTTCACCCTTTTTACCCATAAGACCTCTTGGGGCAATGAGCCAAAGCAAACCACTCTTGATCTTCCATCGCTTACCAATGATGAACTAATGCTTTTCAATGAACTTCGTTACAATACTATTTGCTCGAATCTACGGTTGGAACAGGAGTTCATCCACTTTCACCTAGTCGAAAAAACAGTCAGTAATATCTGCCGATCAACCTTCTGAAAAGGGAAGAATACCAAATTCATTTAGTTGATATCCCCTTCGTAGTATTCCTTTTGAAAAGGAGTATTCTCAAATTCCCCACTCAATTGTAACTAAGACAGCTCATTTTGTCTGATCCGCATCCCATTCAGTCTTGTCGGTCTCCTGGTTGTTGAAACTCTTTCCCTTCCAATGGTACTCGAGGTCCAGGAGATCAAAGATGGTCCGTTGCGTCTTTGTGGGCATCGTTTAAAGGTCCTTGTAGGTTTCTGTGAGAGGTTTCGATTTTTCTTGACGGATCATATGTGTGTCTCTAGAATAAACTAAGTTGACTAATAGTTGACTGATGCACGAAATCAATAACAAAAGGAGTGTTTATGGAATTCTTCGATGCATTTTTTAGAGGATTAAACTGGTTGATCGGCCAACTGTGGGGCATCCCGATGATGGTGCTTCTTATCGGTACCGGTCTCTATCTGACAATCATTACGAAGTTCTTTCAGTTCAGAAGACTGGGTTATATTCTCAGGAACACCTTCGGTAAGATCTTTGAGAAGGAGAACAAGACTCTTGCAGGAGTGATGACTCCTTTCCAGGCCGTCAGTACAGCCCTCGCAGGTACCGTAGGGACCGCGAATATCGCTGGAGTAGCCGCGGCTATTGCAATCGGTGGTCCTGGAGCACTATTTTGGATGTGGATAGTTGCATTGGTCGGTATGATGACAAAGATGGTTGAGATCTCACTTGCCGTACACTTTAGGGAAGTCCGTGACGATGGGACGGTATACGGTGGTCCGATGTTCTATTTGAGCAAAGGGCTTGGTAAGGTAGGGAAACCCCTTGCAATCCTCCATGCTGTGGCAGTACTAATCGGAGGGTTAGTGACAGCAGCCCTGCTCCAGCCCCATACAGCAGCAGCAGCACTTGAAGGGAGTCTGGGAATCAATCCAACCCTCTCAGCAGTTGTGTTCGCTGTCTTGACTGGATTGGTGATTATCGGCGGATTCAGGGCAATTGGGAAGTTTTGTGAACGACTGGTCCCTTTCATGGCGGTTCTCTATGCCCTTGGAGCTCTGATTATCATCATTATCAACTTCACGGCTATACCTCATGCATTCGGGCTGATCTTCAGATATGCTTTTGCCCCAGCGCCAGCAATTGGTGGATTCGCTGGTGCTTCCTTTGCCATGGCACTTCAGAAAGGTATGGCACGCGGGATGTTCTCAAATGAAGCAGGTATGGGCTCGGCTCCGATGGTGCATGCCACGGCAAAAACTGATCATCCGATCCGGCAGGGACTGTGGGGAACCTTTGAGGTCTTCGTCGATACGATCATTCTCTGCTCACTCACAGGTCTTGCTATTCTTACCACTGGGGTGTGGGATTCAGGACTCAGTGGAATCAATCTTACCATACGAGCCTTTGAAGTCGGTCTTCCAGGAAATGTCGCCTCGTTTCTTGTCATGACTGGGATTGTCCTCTTCGCGTTCTCCACTCAAGTTGGATGGTATGTGAACTATCAGACAGCAGTACACTATCTGTTTGGGGATAAGGGCGTTAAATATCTCAAATGGATCTATCTTATACCTGGGGTTATTTTCGCAGGACAGGGAGCGAATGCCGTTTGGCTTTTTGGAGACCTTGCTTGTGGTATCATGGGAATTCCCAACCTGATTGGACTTATTCTGTTGAGCAAAGTTTTCATTGAACTCTATCGAGATTTTATCAAGAAAGAGGGCCTCGATGGGAAGCATCTGAAAGCAATCAAAGGGGAGAGGTAGTACATATGAGTAACGCGATGAGGCCGATTATAGCTGATGAACTGATAGCACTATGCACAGATATGGTAAAAGAATCGAGCATCTCAGGTACTGAGAAAGGCGTAGTCGAAGTTGTCGGGCGATGGATGAAGCAGTTGGGATTTGATGAAGTGTCCACCGATAAGTATGGAAGTGTTATTGGAAAAATACAAGGAACAGGAGGAGGTCCAACTGTGGTACTCGACGGCCATGTCGATACTGTGGAGGTTGGAGATCCTTCTCTCTGGACCCACGATCCGTTTGGTGCTGAAATTGTCGATGGGAAGATGTACGGCCGGGGGACTTCAGATATGAAAGGAGCCCTCTCTGCTATGATCTATGCAGCATCCCGGTTCACCGAGAACAGACTATCCGGTGATATTTATGTGACCGGCACAGTCCATGAGGAGATGTTCGAAGGCATTGCACTCAATCATATCCTTGATCGGGTACCGGCTGATTATGTGGTCATAGGAGAAGCCTCGTCTCTGAATCTGAAGATTGGACAGAGGGGGAGAGCTGAGATAGTAGTAAAGACCCATGGCAAGAGCTGTCACTCAGCGAATCCACAGTTCGGGAAGAACGCGGTCTATCTGATGCAGAAAGCACTCTCAGATATTGCTGCTCTTAAGTTGCCTTCAGATAATCATCTAGGTTCAGGCATCATGGAGCTCACCGATATTATTTCAGAACCCTATCCCGGTGCATCAGTGGTCCCTTCTGCCTGCATGGTCACCTTCGATCGAAGACTCATCGAAGGTGAGACCGCAGAACAGGTGGTTGCCCAGATCAGAGGGGCGATTACCTCCCTGACAGATGATGAATGTGAAGTCTTTATATCAGAAGGGAACGCAATCTGTCATACCGGGGTGGAAATCTCTGCAAAACGATTCTTCCCGGCATGGTACTATACGGAACAGACTGACTTTATACAAAAGGTTCATCAGGGATTGCATGAGACTGGTATACCTGCTCAATTTCAGACCTATTCATTCTGTACGAATGGATCTGCTAGTGCAGGGCTACGAGGGATTCCCACGCTTGGGTTCGGGCCCTCAGCTGAGAATCAAGCACATGTATGTGATGAGTACATTGAGATTGCTCAACTCATCCAGGCTTCGAAGGGGTATTGTGCTATTGTCACATCGTTGATGAGATGATTGATACCAGATACTCATTTTCTACCGGCCGCCGTTAGGCGGTCGGTCGTCTGTTCCCATCTGTCGATAAGCTTCTAATGCGGAATAGGTGACTATTCACTTCTTATAGTGGAGCTAAGGTCGATCATAAAGCAATATCCGTATTTGCCAAAGTCAAGAGTATCAAGTATGATAGAGTGACGTAAAAATTGAAAATAAGTGGAATTACGGCATGAAAGATATTGGGATACACATAAAGAAAATTCGTCTACAGCAGAGAAGACTCCAGCAAGAGGTTGCAGATGCCTGCGGATTCACAAAGAGTCATCTGTCGAAGATCGAAAACGGGAAGGTCGTACCCTCTCTGGGAGCCCTCGATAAGATAGCCGAAGCGCTACATACAAAGATTAGTACGTTGCTTGAAGAGAACCTCTATGAAGAGGTCGTGGTCAATACCCGAAAGGAGACTGAACAGGGGTTGATGAAGACGGCTAAGGGGTACTCCATGTTCCCCTTTGCTTCAGATTACGGACAGAAGAAGATGCAACCCTTCTTCTTTAGAACAAAGAGGGATGATCATAAGCTTCATACGACAGCTCATGAAAGTGAGGAATTCTTCTACATCTTAAAAGGGGAAATTATTCTGAAAGTGGGGGCAAGAGAGTACCATCTGAAAGAGGGGGACGGGATTTACTTTAATGCCAGGATAGAACACCAGACTATCCCGCTAAGTGAAGATGTCGAGATTCTTGATATTATGGTATAAGGAATCCCTCTCGTCCTTATTATTCTGAAGAAGGATTCGGAGTAGGGCACTGGGAAGGCTATACGATCTACAGCACAAAAGTTCCTCAATATGTTTTTCACCATTTTTTGTATATTCATAGCCAATCCTGAAACTATCCTTGCTGAAACATGATGAGCTTTTTTTGAATAATATCTTCGGGCGTGAGCATATCATGTAAATATGGCAAGGATGATTTTGCAATGCCTTAATTACCTCTGGGTCTTTGAAATCATTTTGCTGTAATAGGTTGCGATACCTCGCTTTCATCCTAATAGTGTTTTCTATTGTATAATTAGCACGTTTCAAGGAATTCCCCCTTAGTTGGAAAACATATAATTAATAGTTATGTGTAATAACACATAAGTGTAAAAATAGGAGTAGAAGGAGTGCTTGAAATTAATCTAGAGATTCCCCTTTTTTAACTTTAGAGAGTGAAGAATCAATTTTTGTTTGGGATATGTATAAAACCTTATATCCCCAAAGGCCTTAAACAGTTAAAGGATGAAAACGCATTAAAGCTCTCTCTGCAAAGGACACTGTAATCCGCCAGCATCATAGGAATTTCTCAGTTTTAGCAAATTTATTTACGCTTCCATTTATTCCCAGGTTTCTGGGTAGGCGGGAGTCTGTCACCACGATCAATTTCAACTTCTCTAGGTTTCTGAATCTTTCCCCCTTGTGGACCAGTTTCTATATACTTTCCAGGTCTTTGGTTATCTTCACCAGGTTTGTGCAAATCGCCCATAATCAAATCTCCTTTAATAATTGCCTTATTTGATTTTATCCCATGATGTACTGAATCACAATTGTTCATGGGTCTGTTAAACTATGTTTAGTACACATTCAGCTATATTTTTCTAGACTTTGCCTAACATCACAGTTAACCTAAGCACATGAGCAAACGAAGAATCCTAATCCTGATCATACTGATTCTAGTCTCCTTCTCAATCTTTGCTGCGGTTGGGAGTGAGATTGTCATCTTGACCAAAAGTGGAAAGAAATATCACCTTGAAACTTGCCAAACTCTCAGGACATCCAGAATTCCAATTACCTTACAGGGAGCTGTTGAAAAAGGATATGAACCTTGCAAAGTATGTAGCCCACCTATCCTTGATATTCAGGCAAACACACAAAGCAATAATCCTTCACTATATCGAGTCAATGCTGTAGCACTCACAAGTTTCTATGATGCGGATATCTCCAAGATGCTTAGTGCAAAAGTGGATCGGGTTGTAGATGGTGATACTGTCAAAGTTGTAATTGATAATCCACCTATTGGGATTAATTCATCAGTAACAATTCGGCTGCTCGGGGTGGATACACCGGAGACCGTACATCCTTCAAAACCTGTTGAGTATTATGGTAAAGAGGCGAGTGATTTCTCTGCAGCCTCCATGGAAGGCCAGACCGTCTATCTTGCCTTTGATTGGGATCTGCGGGATTCCTATGATCGTTTGCTAGCCTACGTATATTACAAGAATGGGCTGTGCCATAATGCATTGCTCATCCAGAATGGGTATGGCTTTGCAAATCTTACATACCCTTTCCAGTTCATGGGCGAGTTCAGGGTGCTGCAAGATGAGGCCAAGGATAAAAAGATTGGTCTTTGGAAATAAAATAATTTTGGAGACTTGTAATGCGATCTTTAAGTTTCGACGAATTATTGCGTTCATTTAAACAAAACATGGATACTCCACATTCCCTGTTGTTAGGAGCCGGCGCCTCTGTGGAATCTGGAGTTCAATCCGCTGCTGATTGTATATGGGAGTGGAAGCGAGAAATATTTCTTTCGCAAAATTCTGCTTTTGTTGACTATTACAGTAATATCAAGATTGATAGTGTTCGAGACTCAATACAGCGCTGGATTGAGGGAAAGGGGGACTTTCCTCAAAATGGATCGGAGGAAGAATATTCCTTCTATGCAGAAAGGACTTTCCCAATAGCCGATGACAGAAGGAAATATTTTCAACATTTGGTATCAGGGATATCCCCAAGCATAGGGTATCATTTAATAGCCATGCTAGCTGAGAAAGGCTTGTTTAAAAGTGTTTGGACTACCAATTTTGATGGGTTAATGTTGAAATGCGCACATCAATATGATCTTAATCCTATAGAAATAACCACTGAAACTTCTGGTAGAATATTTCGTGGTGATGCGAATGGCGAAATCTTATGCATTGCTCTACATGGTGATTATAAATATGGACCATTAAAAAATACATCATCCGAGCTTGACGCTCAAGATAACATATTCATTCGTTCACTAAGCCATGAATTAGAGGGAAGAGATTTAGTCGTTATTGGATATAGTGGACGAGACAAATCACTTATGAAAGCCTTGAGTTCTGCATATAAAGCGAAAGGAAATGGCAAACTGTTTTGGTGTGGGTATGGGAATGATCCTCCGACTCCTGTGATGGAGTTGATTCAATACGTTAATGATAGCGGGCGTAATGCTTTTTATATTCCGACAGATGGTTTCGATAAAACCATGTATAGTCTGGCTCGCCATTGTATGAGTGAGGATCCAAATTTTATATCTAGAATTGATACCCTCAAAGATCATCTGGGATCCGCATTGACCGAAGCTCCGAGTAAGTTTGAAATGCCGGAAATGGCAATCAGAAAAATAATAAATACAAACGTCATACCAATAAGTTTTCCAAAGAATTGCTACCAATTTGAGGTAGTTCTCAATCAGGATGAAAAACCCTGGGATTATTGCAAGTATCTTGCTAAAAACAATGTCATGGCAGTCCCGATGAGTCGGTTTTTGTATGCATGGGGTGAAAAGGACAAAATATTATCGCTTTGTAAAGATAAGATACGTGGTGACCTCATGTTGACTCCATTCACACGTGAGAATGTATTGAGACATGGTGCATTCAATGAAATGCTTCTTAAAACAATTGTAGCTGTGATTGGTTCAATCAAATCATTGTCGTTTTCCAGGGATAAAGTTTGGGATAAATCTCAGAGATTTACTAAACGCGTTGGAATACGTAGCATTACTGCATATAAAGGTGTTCGTTTTGCGTTGTTTTTTGATACCAAATACACGTATATTGCAATTACACCGGCATTCACCTACGACGCAACCCTAAATCTGAATTACGAAGAGAAGAAGCAATTTGCCGATAGTTTTAACGCTGAAGTGAATTTTGGTAAACCAAATTTGAAAGTCCATGAATATATCCATGGTTGGGAACAACGACTAATTGGGCCAAAGGGTATCCAGGCTTCTTTTCCATGTAATACTGCATCCAACTTCATTTTTGCTATCAGGCCTAGTAGTGCTATTCTCGGAATTTCAAATGGGGTAGAAAATTCTATCAACTTACCCGGATTTATAAATGAAAAGCGAATCGTTTTTAGAGGATTGGAATGTCGAGATGCAGATTTGGTATTTTTTAATTCCAGGCAGAAACAAAGAGCGGAGGACTTCCATCCAATGCGTGGTTTAGTAAAAAATGCACCATTCGATTACTCTCTGCAAAATAATGTTTTCCGAACATCAATTTCATTAGGGGTAATTTGCCCCTCTGGACACGATTACAGCTTTAGTAAATTTCTAGATCAACTATATAGTATGCAAAAAGTTAAATATAACCTAGAATATGTAATCCCGTTTCCTGGGTTTTATGATGCTTTCAAAACTAATTTAAATATACCTAAGCCCGGCGATATCACCTGGTTAGGTGTGGAATTGAACCAGACTTATGATTCTAATAATGCCTCTCTACAGCTCGGCAAAGTTCTTTGTCAGAAGCTTGAAAAATTAAATGCAGCGTCCGTGGATGTTGTAATTATTTATATACCCAAAGAATATGAGCCAATCACTGGCTACGTAAATGAGCGCGAAAAATTTGATCTGCACGACTATGTTAAAGCATATGCAGCGCAAAGAAATATTACCACTCAATTCGTACGAGAGAAAACTACGATAAGTGATATGAATTGTCAGATCATGTGGGCATTGTCCCTAGCAATATATGTAAAATCAAGTCGGGTGCCTTGGGTTGTATCAGGGATCGAGAATGATACCGCTTTTGCCGGTATCGGCTATAGTGTTGACCAAACAGAAGCTGGCCCAAATATAGTTATTGGTTGCAGCCACATTTATTCGTCAGACGGGCAGGGCTTGAAATATAAACTATCAAAGATTGATGACTGTACCTTTGATCACAAAAAGAATCCTTATTTGTCTGAAGATGAGGCATACCGCCTAGGTCTGAATATCAAAGAATTATTTTACAAATCGTTTACTGATCTTCCAAAGCGTGTGGTAATCCATAAGCGCACTCCATTTCATAGTGAAGAAATCAAAGGTTTGATAATGAGCTTGACGAGTGCAGGTATAAAGGATATTGATCTATTAGAAATCACAATTGAGCAGGATTTTAAATGCTTTGAATTGAGTCGTAAAATGGATGCAGTTGACGGTTTCCCCGTACGTCGAGGTTTATGCTTTCCTCTAAATGACAATACATTGTATCTCTATACACATGGAATCGCACCATCCGTCAGGAATGCCAACTTCAAATATATTCAAGGCGGAAAGTCTATTCCTCTACCTTTGAAAGTTGTCAAGCACTATGGAAATGGGACGATGTTCCAGATAGCAACTGAAATTCTGGGTTTGTCGAAAATGAATTGGAACAGCTTCGGGTTATATTCCAAATTGCCTTGTACGATTGATACCTCGAATACCATAGCGAGAATTGGAAAATTACTCTCCCAGTATGAAGGAGCTATATATGATTACAGATATTTTATGTAAGAGGAGAGTTTTTGAAAGATGTTTGATGACAATATTTTAGAAGCTGTTTCTGAACGTGACATGGATTTACTTATCCTTGAGGAGCTGAATGTCTCCCGAGATTTCTCAGACTGGTTTTACAGGGGGAACGGCCTTACTGTTCCTTCAGGAGGATTATCCAAGGCACTACACTCGATATCCAACCCGGAATTGGGTGAATCTGATTTGATTGCCTTCTATTCAAACGGGCATGCCATCTTGATCGAGAACAAGATCAATGACATTGCACAAACCCAGCAGGCAGAACGTTATCAACAAAGGGGCGAACGAGAGATAAAATCAGGCGATTGGAAGAGTTTCTCAACCTGTATGATTGCGCCACAGGTATATCTTGAAGGCTTGGAAGAAGCTCCAATGTACGATAGAACAATCAGCCATGAAACGATTATAATATGGTTTACGGCTTTGGGGACTAGGAGAGGGGAGTATAGGACAGCTGTCCTCGAAGCAGCAATAGATCAGGGTAGGCGTGGGTATGTGGTAATCCCTGATCAAGATGCAACTAATTTCTGGAAAAGTCACTATGACTACATGATGGCGTTGTTTCCCTAATTACGAAAGAATTAAGTGGGGACAAACCATCAAGGTCCACTTATATCTACTTTCATCCTTTATCACTTCCAGATGGGTATCAGTTGGTCCATAAACTCGAGAAAGGCGCTGTAGATTTACAGATTCTAAATATGCCGAATATGGCAAATATTGTAGCCCAAGCGTTTTCTGATCTGGGGCTGGAGATAGAACGGCGCAACAGTCAGTTGTTTTCAGGAAACGTGTAAGAGTTATTGATTTGAAAGAAAATTTGATGAGCAGAGGAAATATGTGCATGAGGCTTTGTTGGCTGGTGAGGCACTTGCTGAGTTGACTTCTGGGATTAAGGACCGAATGAAGAATGCGTGAATGAATATACTCCCCATAAAAAAGATTGTCGCGAAACAAATTAAGGCAATCAATCGAGCAAGACTATAAAAGCATATCATAATAGAAAATAGACATTTTTATTATGTTTTATCTATAAAATATTCGTAGATTGAGTTCGCTGATGGTTCCCAACCAGTTGACCGGTAAAGACCCAGCCACCTAACGGAGAGAAACCTACCAATAGGAAATAATTGATGATAAACCTTGGATATGAATGCAAAGCATACAGATATCAATCCAAGGGGGGTAATCATGACCAATTTCAAGGAAATCCTACGTTTGTATTACGGAGGATTCAGTCAGCAATCGAATGCAACCAGCCTGTGATGCTTCAGGATTGCCATTGCCCTCTGCATCATACATAAGAGCAAATAAGCGGGGATTGTAACTCCCGGTTTCAAAGGATGTCATCATCAGGGACCTGAGGAAACTCCTTCATTACAGCCAAGAAGGTATTCGTGCCCCAAGCTATATGCTTCCTGTTTTTTCATGTTGTGAAGGAACTAAAGAAATCCCGACCGGATGAGAACTGGCAGAAGGTAATAGGTTATGTTGCCTTGGGTCAAACAATCCTGGGAAGGGTTACAGCGTCTTCATAAATGCCGAGACTTGAAGGACAAGACCAACGTTCCATACATTCAGCTAAACCCTGATCGTTTTCAATTTTTCTTGTCAGCAGCTCTTGCTGGCAGGGATTGCGTAGTTCAGTGGTGGGCTTTGCTCAGGTCAAGTGGCCGGGGTGCACCGTTGAACTCAGTAGATTGGAGACACTTATGATTTACGATCAATTCGTTGAGCTGTACCTTAAAAAAATGGAGCAATTGGATAATACAGTCAGCGGTAAAACGAAAATATATTTAGAAATGAATTACTGGAATTATATGCGTGATTGTATGTTTGGCAACGAAACAGATCAAAGATATAAAAAAATATTTTCTCTTATATTGAAAGGGATCGAGTCGGGGAGGATTCTTTGTCCAGTATCATCGATTGTTTTTTTTGAAACGCTTAAGCAAAGTGGGACTGCGAATGGTTGGAAAACTGTACAAACTTTAGAGTTGTTATCGAAGAATGTTTCGACTGTTTATTATGATGTTCTACCAGGACTCACATTCTTTCTTCCATTTTCAAAAATTCTTGGTTTGGATTTACCTTTTTCAAAATGTCCTATTTGGACGCATCCCTATTTTTCTCTATCTCCGAAGGAAGATATCCGAGATCAGCTTCATCCATTAGCTAGTTTTACGGTTCAGCCTGAGCAAGTTGCTCTGAGCTTTACAGAATTTATGTGGAATATATCCATTACAAAGTTGTTTGAAGAAATTTCAAAGAAGCCAATTGATTCCCCTATTTTTGACTTTGCTCCAATTTATACGGCGAATAGTCAGCATAAAGAGGATTTTAAGTCATTTGATGAGGTGCTGAAGAAAGAAAGAGAAGGATGTTTAAATTATACGAGTCTGAAGCAAAAAACGCATTTATATATTTATGGAGACAAAGATATCCAGAAGAAAATGGAAATAGTTTGGAGAAAGCGTATATAGAGGCTTCCCACAAATTACTTTGTGACGATTATTGTCCTACATTCATCGACATACATGCAAGGATACATGCACTTTATCGTTATGAAAATAGAATCTACAAGGAATCAAATGATATGTATGATTTCTGGCATGCTGCTTATGCTGTATCCTGGTACGATTGTTTTTTCACAGAAAGAAAATTAGCAAATGTGCTCAAACATAGGTTAGTCAAACTAAGTGAAAGCTATGATTGTCAAGTGGAGGCTTCTCCAGAGAAAATAATCAGTTTGCTGGAAAGTATAGTTTAGCCCCCAATTTTAATACTCACTAAGGTAGATTTTCAAACATTTCTAGTCGGAGCTAGTGAACCATTCGCAATTTTGACGGATAGAATAATCGCAATAACAGTGTAGAATTCTATTAAACATGTGTCGCATGACAGTAAATGATGTCGTTTTCAGTGCTCTCAATAGCAATATTTACGTTACGCATCATTACGGTTTCATGCTGTTGATCGAGAATACTAAGTTTAGTGATGAATTTATTAAATATGTTTAGGAGCCAATTGCAAAATAGGTTTTCAATAACCTCGTAATGCATGAATATACAAAACCGTCACTCACACTCACACACCCCATATCTGCTGCTGGCCTCTCATTGATATCATAAGTAGGTAAATCTTCTTGTCCAATAATGCCTTTTATTTTTAAAACGTTACTTGCACAGTGTTGATAGGAATCTGCGATATACTGCATGAATTGCGGTTTTACCCAGGTCGACCTTGTTGGCCGGGGCCTTCCACTTGTTGCCATGCTCGAAGTATTTTTCGCCCCGTTCACGGTATTCCCTCATTTTCCTCTGCACGGTCCTGAGCGACACATTAAGTCTCACCGAGGCCCTGACCCTGTTGATCTTGCCTTCTACCGTTTCTTATACCACTTGCCTTGCATGCACATCCCATACCATACCATACTGTAACCACCTGTAATTGGGTAGGGATTGGTTCACTAGTCGTCTAAAACAGAAGAACCAATCCCTTTTGTTTTCTTGAGGTGTGGACTATACCACAAAGGCAGGCAGGAAATCCCCTTCCTGTATCAATGTGACAAAGTCCCTTTCATTACCTTAGGACAATATCACTTCCTAATGAGATCGAATGTGATTGGAACTTCTGCTTGGATATTAAATTCCTTAGAAAAAGAGGATATAATCTTTATCCTGTTTTGAGGTTTCATCGAACTCTAGTTGAAAAGCCCCAGGATGGTAAAAGGATCAATATCAACGATGTTGTTGTCCCGTTCCAAGGTAGAGAGGTTGATACCGGTCTCATGAAAAATATTCTTGGTCTTTTCTATAAGATTCTGGCGATTGTTCTTATATCCCAACAACTTAACTGCACATTCCTTAATAGAACGGGACCTAATCATACATTTTTTCGTTCTGCATCCAATACCTCCAAACAGACATTCTTATGAGAAAAGATTCAGAACAGGAGAAGACCAATGTCAACCCAGCAATTTCTGAATATCCCCATTGGTAAGTAGAGCGCTTCAAAAAGAATTGGAATTGGGTAGCAATGCATATCGCCTTTACTGAGCTATTCTATCATGTTCTATTGCAATTTAGATATATTCCTTTGAGTAGATCTATAAAGAATGCTATATTTAGGCTTAATGTAACCCACAGCGTGGAAAATTTCTGTAAAAGTATTTATAGATAAGTGATAGAATGCAAAACATCGCTTAGGCATTATTGAAGTATATGTATAGAATATGACTTAGGAGCAAAACTACATGATTTCAGGCGAAATAAAGAATCAGGTTAATCAAACTTGGAATGCTTTTTGGACAGGAGGAATTTCAAACCCTTTAGAGGTCATCGAGCAGATGACCTACCTTCTCTTTATCAAGAGACTAGATGAATTGCATACAGCAATAGAAAAGAAATCCAATAGATTACAGGTAGGCATTGATAATCCAATTTTTCCCACTGGAGTTAATCCCTATTCAAAAGCAGGAAGATCCTATGAAATGCTTCGCTGGTCAAAGTTTATAAATACTGACGCCTCTACGATGTATGAAATTGTCTCAGAAGAGGTTTTTCCTTTTATTAAGAATCTACAGGACAACGGATCAACCTATTCCACACATATGAAAGATGCTCGATTTACCATTCCTAAGCCAGCATTACTAGCAAAAGTAGTTGATATGCTCGATTCCATTCCCATGGATGATAGAGATACAAAAGGTGATTTGTACGAGTTTATGTTAGGGAAGATAGCTTCAGCTGGACAGAACGGTCAATTTAGAACTCCTCGGCATATCATAAGAATGATGGTAGAGCTTACTGCTCCCGAGCCAAATGATATTATCTGTGATCCAGCATGTGGGACTGCAGGATTTTTAGTTTCGGCAGCTGAGTACCTTCGGAATAATCACCCTGAAATATTTATCGATGAAAAGGCTTTGAAGAAGTTCAATCGAGAAACCTTCAACGGGTTTGACTTTGATTCCACAATGCTTCGTATTGGATCGATGAACATGCTCCTACATGGAATAGAAAATCCTGACATCCAAAATAGGGATTCCCTTTCTCAAAGCCATTCAGAGATTGAGGAGGTCTATACACTTATATTGGCTAATCCGCCATTTGCAGGATCTCTAGATTATGAAAGTTGCTCAAAAGATTTACTACAAGTGGTGAAGACCAAGAAAACAGAGTTGCTGTTTGTAGCCTTGTTTCTCAGACTCTTAAAAACTGGTGGTAGGGCTGCTGTCATCGTCCCTGATGGAGTTCTTTTTGGTTCTTCCAAAGCCCATAAGACATTGAGAAAAATTCTTGTAGAAGATCAAAAACTTGATGGTATAATTTCTATGCCATCAGGTGTGTTTAAACCGTATGCAGGAGTCTCCACCGGAATTCTTCTTTTTACAAAAACAAATTCGGGCGGTACTGATAACGTTTGGTTTTATGATATGCAAGCTGATGGGTATTCTCTCGATGACAAACGGAATGAGCTTGATGGGAAAAAACATGAGAACAATAATATCCCAGATATCATCAATAGGTGGAATAATCGAAAGGATGAAAAGGAAAGAAAGAGAACAGATCAATCGTTCTTTGTGTCTAAGCATGAAATTGCTGAAAATGGATATGACCTTTCAATAAATCGATACAAAGAAATTGTATACGATGAAGTAGAATATGATTCTCCTCATAAGATAATAGAGGATCTGAAAGCCCTTGAAGAAGAAATAGTGAAAGGGTTGAATGCTTTAGGGGAGATATTAAAGTGATCAATAGTACTTCTTTAGCAAAAATCGTTCAAATCAAAAAAGGCAAAAAAGAACAAGAATCAAGCTTGTATTCTGATAATAGGAAACGTTATCTTCAAATTGAAGATTTACGAACTAATCAAAATATCAAATTTTGCACGCCAAATAATAAGTCGGTTGAGGTTTGCAATGATGATGTTCTAATAGCTTGGGATGGCGCAAATGCAGGTACTATAGGTTTTCAACTAGCTGGTATTATTGGAAGCACGCTGGCTCGTTTAAGAGTTGATACGGAAAAAGCTTACCCTCAATATCTAGGAAGATATTTGCAATTTAGATTTCCAGAGATAAGGAATAATTGTACGGGAGCTACTATTCCCCATGTTTCTGGTCATCATCTTAGAGAATTATCTGTACCTCTTCCTCCTTTGCCAGAACAAAAACGTATAGCAACTATACTAGATAAAGCAGATGCCCTACGTGATAAACGAAAGAAGTCCATTGCCAAACTGGAGGATCTATTACAATCAGTATTTCTTGATATGTTTGGCGAGCCATTGACTAATCCCAAAGGACCGGTGGGCACATTGGAAGAAGTTTGTAATAAGATAACTGATGGAACACATATATCTCCCAAATGGTCAACCCAGGGGGTTCCATTCCTTTTTGTAAGCAACATAAAGAATTGTGAAATTAATTTCGATACAAAGCAATTTATCCCAGATGAAGAATATTGTCGGCTGACGAAAAACAATCCTATAGAAATAGGGGATATACTCTATACAGTAGTAGGTAGCTACGGTAAGCCTGCAATGGTTCGCGATAATAGGAAATTTGCATTTCAGAGACATATTGCACATATAAAACCCAAGAAAACTATTAGCTCAGAATATCTCGAGTCAATGCTTAGTACAAAAGCTATACTTCAACAGGCTGATCAAGTGGTAACAGGGATTGCTCAGAAGACTTTGATTTTAAAAGAGTTAAGGAAACTTCGAATAATTATTCCTACTTATGATCAGCAAAAAAAATTTGTAGAGCAAAAAGAAAGTATAATGAAACAATTATCATTGCAAAAGGCAATGAGCTATCAATCTGAAATCTTCTTTGTTGCCCTCCAACAGCGAGCTTTCAGAGGAGAATTATAGTATGAGTAACTTCAACTTCCTCCAACAAGAATATTCTTCTCTTTATCCTCATGCAAAGAGAACAGAAGAACTTGCTTTGAAAGATCCAAGAGGAAGCTGTTTCTATGCCCGTTTGACTCTTGAGCACACTGTTGAGTGGCTGTACGAGCATGATCGTTCACTCCGTAGACCATATGACAATCAACTTGGGGCTTTGATCCATGAGAATACTTTTCAGCAGTTGCTACCGGAATCCATATTTGCCAAGGTAAAAGCCATTCAAAGAGCGGGAAACCAAGCAGCTCATTCGAATAGAGAGATTCGTGAATTAGAGTCACAACGAATATGTCAGGAGCTTTTCCATGTGCTCTATTGGGTAGCAAGAACTTATACATTGCTCAGTGATCCAAAAGAACTAAATGTTGAATTTAATCCAAAATTTCTGATTACACGCAAGAAGGTGAAGATCGTAAAGGCTACCACCACGTCACTCAAGAAAATTGAAGAAGCCTATAAAAAAGAGCGAGAAACACGAGATAAGGAAGTATCTGAACGAGAAGAAATCATACAATCTCAAGCAAAAACTCTGACAGAGCGAGAAGACATCCTTGCGGAGTTGGATGAAGAACTCGCCAGAACCCGCGCAGAACTTGCCGAAGCAAAGAGTCGAAATATTAGAATTCCTGACACACATGATTACAGTGAATATGAAACAAGAAAATTGATCATTGACCAATTACTCATAGAATCCGGGTGGTCAATTGGGAAGGATGTATCGGAAGAATTTCCCGTACAAGGAATGCCTACCCACAAAGGAGAGGGGTTCGTTGATTATGTACTATGGGGGAATAATGGTCTTCCTCTAGCAGTTGTCGAAGCAAAGAAAACAACAGTAGATCCTTATGTTGGGCAGCAGCAAGCAAAGCTTTACGCTGATTGTCTTCAGTCAATGAAAGGACAACGTCCAATAATCTTTTTTACGAATGGTTATGAATCATGGATATGGGATGATGATAAATATCCCCCTCGAAAAATTCAGGGCTTCTACACAATCGATCAGCTACAATTACTGGTTGAGCGAAGGACTTTAAGAAAAGCATTGTATGGACAGGATGTGAATAGGAACATTGTAGACCGTCCCTACCAAATCCGTGTGATTCAATCTCTATGTGAATCCTTTGAATCTTCCCAACGTAAAGGGCTGCTGGCCATGGCCACAGGTTCTGGAAAGACGAGGACTGTGATTGCACTCGTTGATTTGCTTATGAGAAATGGATGGGTGAAGAGAGTCCTTTTCCTCGCTGATAGGGTGGCATTAGTCAATCAGGCAGTGAACTCATTCAAAATACACCTTCCACAATCAAGCCCCGTGAACCTAGTTACAGAGAAAGATAGTATAGGTAGGGTATATGTGAGTACCTATCCCACGATGATGGGACTTATTGATCAGTTTGATGACAGTCAGAGGAAATATGGAGTTGGGTATTTTGACTTAATTGTAATTGATGAGGCTCATAGAAGCGTTTACAAGAAGTATGGAGCAATTTTTGATTATTTTGACTCCCTTCTTGTCGGATTGACTGCAACGCCAAGGGATGAAGTGCATCACGATACTTATCGCATGTTTGATCTTGAGACGGGTCTCCCAACTGATGCCTACAGTCTGAAAGAAGCGATTGACGATAAATACCTAGTACCCTACAAGGCTATTTCTGTCCCGTTGAAATTCCAGCGAGAAGGGATAAAATACGATGAGCTTTCTGAAGATGAAAAAGCCCAGTGGGAGGAATTGGATTGGGGGGATGAAGAAATCCCCGAAGCTGTTGATTCTTCTGCTGTTAATAAGTGGCTTTTCAATGAAGATACTGTCGATAAAGTGCTGAAGTATCTAATGGAGAATGGCCAAAAGATTGAAGCAGGCGATAAGCTCGGGAAAACCATCATCTTTGCAAAAAATCATGATCATGCAGCTTTTATTCAAAAAAGATTTGATATTCATTACCCTCACTTGAAAGGCCATTTCGCTCGTGTAATTGACAATAGGGTAAAATATGCACAGAGCCTTATTGACGATTTCAGCACTCCTGATAAATATCCGCAGTTAGCGATCTCCGTTGATATGCTTGATACGGGAATTGATGTGCCTCAAATTCTGAACCTTGTATTCTTTAAAATTGTTAAATCCAAGACTAAATTTCACCAAATGATAGGAAGGGGTACGCGACTCTGTCCTGACCTGTTTGCAAAAGGGGTTGATAAAGAATCCTTTACAATTTTCGATTTCTGTACAAATCTCGAATATTTCGGGGAGAATCCTGATGGGACAGTTGGAAACGAGGCTATTCCTTTAGCTAAGAAAAACTTCCTACATCGGCTCCAACTCATACAAGAATTACAAGAACTGTCTAAGGCAGAAGAGCTCTCTGATGAGCTAGAAAAACTAGGAGAAAGTATTCGCGATCACCTGCATAATGAAGTAAGTTCAATGAACATTTCCAACTTTATTGTCAGACCAAAGAGAAAATATGTAGAACAGTATAATACGAGAGATAGGTGGACTACTTTGTCAAATGAAGCTATTAGCGATCTTGCACATCACGTTGCCGGTCTTCCCACGGAGTTGGATGCAGAAGATATTACTGCAAGAGTCTTTGATAATACCTGTCTCCAATTGCAACTGGCCGTTCTCCATAAGTCAACAGCATTCCTGATGCTGCAAAAACGAGTAAGAGACATAGCATCCAATCTCGAGGAAAAAACCTCTATCCCGATGGTGAAAGCTCAGATTGAACTTATCGCCAATATACAGACTGACGAATTCTGGGAAGGAGTTACACTCCCTTTGATTGAATCCATCAGAAGGAAGCTACGCGATTTGGTTCAATTTGTTGATAAGCAGAAGCAAAATATCGTCTATTCTGATTTTAAGGATGAGCTTGGTGAGTCTGTGGAGTGGGATACTTTGCCTTCAAATGTAGGAATTGATATAGAACGGTATAAAAAGAAAGTTGAAGCATACATCTTGGCTCACCGGAATCATATCACGATTAATAAGCTCTATAGAAATGAACCATTGACTTCAACTGATTTATCTGAGCTAGAAAGATTCTTGTATGAGGCTGATGTAATTGAGGGGCGGGAGAAATTTGAAACCGCATATGGTGAGCAGCAAAATCTGAGTAGGTTCATACGAAGTCTTGTTGGATTGGATCGTGGTGCTGCTAAAAATGCATTCGGAAAGTACTTGGATGGCACTCGATTTAATGCTACTCAGATTAGGTTCATTGAGATGATTATTGATCATCTTACTAAGAATGGAGTAATGAATCCTGGAAGGCTTTATGAGCAGCCTTTCACTGGTTTCCACTATGAAGGGCTTGAAGGTGTATTTGAATCAGCGGCAGCTGGGGAGATAATTGAGATTTTACAGCTAATAAATGCTAACGCAGGTTGATTTGTAAATTGTTTAGATTTTTCTGACCGGTAAATTGCCTTTGGAATCGCCAATCACTCGCAGTTGACATCGGGAGGAACCCCCGTTGTTTTTGCCCGACGCCAACATTATGCAAGCCTTGGGAAACTAATAATTAGAGAAATGGATTCTTGTTTAAGCTATCATGACCATTCCAATATGTATGGAAGAGATAAAAAGGGAAGTGTGATAAATGCATGAGGAAACTAGCGGATTGATGTTTACAGCGTATCAGAAGTTTTTTAGTGCTCTTAATTGTATTAATCAATTTAGGACTGAGAATAATTCATTTATGAATGTTTCTTATTTGGATAGTTTCTTTTCCGAGTTTCGAAATATCACCTTTGTTATGCAAAAGAGCATTCCTGGGGGGGCTGATAATCCGATTTATAAAGAAAAAAAAGAATTATATTTTTCTTCAGAAACCATGAAATGGTTTATCCAGAAAAGAGATCAGGTCATACATAAGTACCCCGTTTCCCTCCTTAGGTTATTTCAAATAGAAGTCTATGGCCCTTCATCGCATTTAAGAAAAGAGAAATACTTTTACGATGATGAAGACTGCCCGAAAGAAGATATTCAAAAAGCATTAATAAGAATTATTAGTTCTATTGAGCAAGAGGTTGAGATAAATTTTTCTGTGAGACATCTGATAGTAGATAAACACAGTCTTCAAGATATGGATATGATGCGCCTAATAAGACAAGGTATCTCAACGATGTGGGAATTCTTGAAATCTATGCAAAACGCTTTTAATGATAATTCAAAGCCTTTTCAATTGATCGAAAAAGAGATCACTAATCTATTACAAATAGTACTAAGTAACGAAATCTTATTTGTATCAGACTATCTATATCTTGTATCCGAAAAGAAGCTAATTCCCGCATCTATTGGTTTAGTCTCTTTCGGAGTAAACAATGAAAAACAAAAGCTTAGCAATCTTAATTGTAAAGTTCAGAATTACACATTTAATCTTGAAGATAATATTGAACTATTTAAATGGTTTGTCTATCAAAATATACCTCTATATGGAATAGGATTAAAAGACTTAATGAGTACGTTTTTTATCAGTTTTAAAGATGGCACTTTTGTTTTAAAACCATTTTCCTCAAGTGTGAGAGCTTCAACCTACAGGCTTATTAATGAAGTTGCATCACTAGTAGAGAAAGGGGATGTGAAGGCAGTAGTTTTCATGTGGGAGGCATATGTCTATGAATTTTCTGATTATGACAAGATTGCAGGAATGGCTTACGAAGAACGAAAGAAACAAGCGAAGACAGATGTAGTAATATTCGAACTACTTTCGGAATCAGATGTATTTTCTTTGACGATTGATCCATCAAGAATTAATGAATCAGGATATTTTCAAGCATCCTTGGACGGCATTAGCTTTGAAACTACAGGACCTTTACTAGAACCAATCAGCATTGCATTTCAAAAAAATGAAAGAAACTAATAATGCTTCATGAGGAGTAAGGCCTGTTATTATGGGCATAATTTAATGGATAGTAGCACAAAAAGATTTTTCCCTTTGTGCAAATCCGAAGGTTTCAAGTTACACATTAGCTCTGACTTTATAAGCATTCTCAGTTTATAAATGTCGGAGTACAGCCCCTCCATCATTGAGAAAACCTCAAAATACCGCATTACAGAGGGGTTTTGATCCTTTTAGCCCCATTATTATTGTATCAAATGTAAGGTCAAGACATCCAAGCAATAAGCTATTACCGCACAATCAGATTATTACTTTTTTGGGGCTCAGGGGGTTGCACTATTTAATTAAGGGTTTCAGGTTAAAAATTTGCTCAAAATCGAGCTAGATTAGCCACCATGCACAGAGGATTTACTTGTACAAAAAGCTGGCTAAAAACCTAGATCATTTAGGTAATTATTAGTTCAATATTTCCGCACTTTCGAATGTAGTTTTCATATTCTGCAGGAATTCCTTTATCGGTGATAACAACAGAGAATTCAGTAATATCGGAAAAGAAACAAGTGCTTACGATACCAAATTTTGAAGAATCTATGAGCAGAATTCTGGTTTGACAGGATTCCATGATAGCTTGTTTTAAAGGAGCATCTTCTGTGTAAGCGCAAGTAAGTCCCATATGCATCTCATAGCCTGTAGCTCCAATAAAAGCGATGTTACCCCGATATCTTTTGAGTGATTTAATGGACTCTAAATCATAAAAGACTCGAGGTTTGTTGGAAAAAACTCCACCAGGGGTAATGATTGTTGAGTTTGTAAGGTTGGTGAGAGGAACCAGAGCTTCATAACTTGAAGTTATTGCAGTAAATGAAGCATCTTTGGAGATGCTGTTACATAAGATATTAATTGTTGTACCAGAATCAAAGAATATCACCATATTATCATGGATATATTCTAAAGCTTTCATTGCTATGGCTTTTTTAAGTTGTTGATTTTTAGAAGTTTCAAGCGTTACTTCATATTTTGCTTCAGTGTCGTCTTCTTGCTTATACACCAAGCCGCCATGGACTTGGGATATGCAATTATCTTTGATAATAATTGGAATATCTCGCCGAACCGTCATCTCAGAAACATTAAGCAACATAGCTAGTTGCTTAATTGTGAGAAAATTTGACTCTTTGAGTAAATCTTTTTCTTTTTGTTGTCTCTCATTCCACATAAATCGAATATACCATAGTTAATCTTAAAATAAAATATTATTTCTCGGGGTATGTGTATTCAGGTTCATACCTTCGTTTTGGACGTTCAATGAATTCATATGTAATACCGTATTTTTTTTCAGTATCAAGATATGCAAAGTGACCATCCCCATCCAATCCAAAACCACCGCCTTCCATAATAACGGATATACCATTTTCTTTTGCTGTTTGAATTTCTTTGGTAATATTTTGTACATATATCCCTAAGTGTTGAATTCCGTATCCGTGAGTTGCGATAAAATCATCGTAGATAGTATGTCCTTCAAGGGGTTGAATTATCTCGATTCTAGTAGATCCAAAATAGTTGAGTCCAATTTTAGCCTTATACTCAAATGGTTTTCCTTTATAGTTCATGAATTTTAATATAGGAGCCCCGTAGGTATAGACTTTCCAATCTTCGATTCCAAAATTTTGGTAATACTGTTCCATTGTTTCATTTAAATTCTTAACCACAAAACCAAGTTGGCCTATTGAGTAATTTAGAAATGATAACTTTTCAATCATGTTGTATTCCTTCTATTCTAGATTTGTATGTCTGGAGGCAATTAATTGATGTGGAATATTCTGGCTTAATTCGTACACTATTGATTCCTCAATCAGAAATACAATTTGTTCAAATGCTGTTCGCATCAATTGCTTCGATTCTGAGGATTTGTCATACAATGAATTTGGTACATTAATTCGAAGTATATTATCTGCAGAATCTTTGAACATTTCTGTCATATTAGCCGTAAATAGAAAAATTGGAGTTCCAAGATTTTTTTGATTTTTCAAAATGGCCATAACTGAACAAGTCGTTCCTGATCCTGACGCTGCTATAATTAGACTTTTTTTAGTTGATGGAGGGCAAGGAATTTCACCTACTATATAAGAGTTGATTCCTAAGTGGTTCAGCCTTTGGCAAAAAGTCGCTAACATCAGCTTAGATCGGCCTGCACCGAGAAGGAAAACATTGTCAGCTGATAGAATTTGATTTGTTAGAGTTTCTAGCATTGAGAAATCAACCTTATCGAAATGTTCTGATACCTCATGTAGAATATCGATTCCTGCTCGATGTATGTCCAAATTGATTTCTCCTTTTGTTAGGAATGTTAAAATATTATACATTAAGAGTAAATCAAAATATGAAAATGTCAATAATAATTACCAATATTTTTAATAATAAGATAATTTATTCATAAAATTATGAAAAAATTGTTGACAATCGGACAAACAGAGTTAGAATGAACATAAAAGTAACAAGTAATGTTTAGGAAAAAACATTATAAACACGGAGGTAATGTATGAGAAAAAGTAGGATTAGTATTGTATTGCTAGTGTTGTTCGTTGCAATTCTTGGATCGGCAGGGTTGTTTGCTCAGGGATCTCAGGAATCTGTTGAGGGTATTGTGTGGCCAAAAAAGGCAGATTTGTTTGTTGGCTTTTCTCAGGCAGATTTAAGCAGTACTTGGAGAACTGTAGAAAGTGATAATATGAAGGCAGAGGCTGATAAAAGAGGCTACAAAATTGCAATCACGAATGCTGAAGGTGATCAGGAAAAACAAATTTCTAACGTTGAATCACTTCTTGCACAAGGTTGTAATGTGATGGTTATAGTTGCCATAGATGCAGATGGTATCCAGCCAGCTCTTGATGCATGTCGTGAAAAGAACGTTCCTGTTATCATGAAAGCAAGAGGTTCTAATGGAACTGCCGGGGTAGACTTTGTAACTCAGATTATGAGTGACTTTGTATTTGAAGGTGAGACTGCTGGTAAGTGGATTGATGCTGCTGTAACAGCTAAAGGCCTTTCAAGTGTTAATATTGCAGAAATTCAGGGAATTATCGGTGGTTCTGACGTACGTGATAGATCCCAAGGATTCCACAATGTTATCGATAAATCTTCTAAATACAAATTGGTGTCACAACAGAGTGCAAACTGGTCAAGATCTGAGGCTCAAGAGCTTGCACAGAATATTATCCAGGCAACAAATGGACAGATTGATGCAATCTACTGCCACAATGACGAGATGGCTCTTGGTGTGTCAACTGCGTTGCAAGCCGCTGGCCTTGTGATTAATGAAGATGTATTCTTGGTAGGTGTAGATGGAATGTTAGAAGCATTCGATGCTATTAAATCTGGTAAACTGTCGGCAACAGTAACTTGTTCCCCAAAGTATGCAGATACAGTATTTGACGCAATCGAAGATGGAATTGATGGAATGGATATTCCTCCAGCAATCGCGGTAAGTGATAAGTTGGTTGATAGTACGAATGTTGATGAGTACTACTACCTTGGCTTCTAAGATGTCTATAGGCTGTTGCGAACCAACGCAACAGCCTATGCTTCTTTATTTTTACGAAATTTTTTCAGGAGCATAGCATGGGGATAAACATCCTAGAACTTCATGATATTAAGAAAGGGTTTTCTCGAACACAAGTACTGCATGGAGTTTCGCTAAATATAAAGCAAGGTTCTGTCCATGCATTAATGGGCGAGAATGGTGCTGGAAAGTCTACCTTAATAAAAATCATTACAGGGATTTATCAAACAGATTCTGGAACAATGAATTTTAACGGTTCTACGGGGTTTTTTAAAAATTCTCTTGAAGCTCAGCACGCCGGAATCAGTGCTATTTACCAGGAACTGAATCTGCTTCCCTATCTTTCCGTAGCGGAAAACATTTTTATCAGTAATTATCCATTAAAAAAGAATGGTTCAATCGATTGGAACTTATTATATCAGAAAGCTCAACAACTCATTGATGACATCAATATTGATATAGATGTGAGACAGCCTATAAGAGCATATGGAACGGCTAAACAACAAATTGTTGCCATTATTCGAGCAATTAATATGCAGAGTAAATTGGTAATTATGGATGAACCAACATCTTCCCTTGATTCTCATGAAGTAGAAGTACTCTTTTCTTTGATGGATATGTTGAAAGAGAAGGGGATTGCAATAATTTTCATTTCTCATCGTATAGATGAGGTATATAGAAAATGCGACGAAATTTCGATTCTAAGAGATGGCAATTTTATTGGTACTTATAAGACAGAAGATTTACCTCAATTGGAACTATTAGAAAAAATGATTGGCCGCCAATACGTTGAATCTAAACGAAAATCAGAAATGACAAATACAGATGAAATCTTGTTGCAGATTGACCATTTGAAACAAGCTCCTAAAGTGCAGGATGTTAGTTTTACTATCCATAAAGGTGAGATTGTTGGACTTGCCGGTTTATTAGGATCTGGAAGAACAGAAGTTGCTCATTTGGTTTTTGGTCTTGCAAAACATGAGGCAGGTTCAATCTTATTGGAAGGAACTGATAAAGCTAGTGTTTCTCCTGCCGCTGCAGTAAGACATAAAATGGCATTCTGTACCGAGAATAGACGTGAAGAAGGTATTTTCCCAAATGCCAGCATTCTGAATAATTTATGTTCATGTTCTTATGATTCAATCTCTAAGATGGGAATTATTGATGATAAAAAGAAATTGAATCTTACGAATTTCTATTGTGAAAAAATGAGTGTAAAGAAAGCGAGCAACTTACAGCAAATCAAATTTCTTTCGGGTGGAAATCAGCAAAAAGTTATTGTAGGCAGATGGCTAGCAACTAAACCTAAATTGATTATTTTGGATGAGCCTACCAGAGGAATTGATGTCGGTGCCAAACAAGAGATTGAGAATTTGATTCAGGAATTCGCAAGAAACGGGATCGGTGTTTTGTTCATTTCATCCGAACAACAAGAGCTTGTAAGGAATTGCGACAAGATTGTTGTGTTGAATAATGGCTATTCGATCGGAGAATTAACAAGTTCTGAAATATCTGAGAAGAGAATTTTGGAAATGATTGCACAAGACAATGAGACAGATAATAGAGAGAGTGTATAATATATGAGAGGAAAAAAATTCTATTCATTTCTAGTCGGAAATATTGCAATCATTACCTTGTTTTTATTGATTGTGTTTAACTGCTTGTTTACGAAAAACTTCGTTTCAATGACTACATTCTTTAACCTGATGATGCAAACCACAAAGATAGTATTGCTAGGTATGGGAATGACATTAGTGATTGCAACCGGAGGAATTGATATTTCGGTAGGATCTGCTATGAGCCTAGCAGCTGTCATCTCTGCATTGACCCTTGTTACCGGAAATTATATTGGGTTGATTTTAGCATTGGTCGTCATGGTTTTGATCGGCATGTTCTCTGGTGTACTCGTCGCTAAATTCAAAATCTTGCCAATGGTTGTAACCTTGGCAATGTTCTATATCCTAAGAGGTGCGGCAAAAGGAATCAGCGGAAGAGGTACCATAACGTATGCTTTACCGAATTTAACCGCTTTCTTTACAGAACCTATCGGAGGGGTACTTCCAATTCACTTTTTCATCATGCTACTTGCAATTGCCGTCATGTATTTTGTGGTGAACAAAACGAAATTTGGCATGGAAGTTGAATTGTTGGGAAATAATCCAAATGCTGCAATGATCTGTGGTATTCATACTACGCGAATAATCATTATGTGCTATGCGATATCGATGTTCTTTGCTTGGGGCGCTGGCTTATTGGATATGTTTGTCGTGAGTAGTGCGGATCCTTCAAAAATCGGATTGGATATAGAAATTGATGCCATCGCTGCGACGTTGATCGGAGGAACACCCATAACTGGGGGGTATCCGAATGTAATTGGGACTGTGTGTGGTGCCTTTATTCTTCAGATAATTACTATGATGTGTAATATGCTCAATATTCCATTCTCCATAGCATTAATGATTAAGGCAGCCTTGATTATCGGAGCCTTGTATTTGCATGAATTTGCAAATAAAGAGAATTAGAGGGAAGGTGCAAGATGAAGAAAGTAACTAAATATCTTCTTGATAATACAGCAATAATCGGGTTGATTTTCATTATTATCGTAGGGGCATTGGCCAATCCTGCATTCTTGAGAATAGAAAATATCAGCAATCTGTTACGATCCGCAAGCTTGGTAGGAATAATTGCAGTCGGAATGACCTTTGTAATTCTATGTGGTTCAATTGATCTTAGTGTTGGGTCGGTTTTTGCGTTAGCTGGATATTTCTTTATAAAATTTGGGCAAACTTCACCAGTACTAGCACTATTGGTTCCTTTAGTCATTGGTTTCTTGTTGGGTAGTTTGAATGGGGTTCTTGTAACAAAAATGAGGATTCCTGCATTCATCGGAACATTGGCAACAATGATGTTTGCACGCTCACTCGTCCTGATCTTTTCAAAAGAGGTTACCACAACTGCAAGAAACCTCCCAAGCTTCCTAAAGTTGATCGGAAGGGGAAAAGTTTTCGGAATTATTCCAATGCCATTTGTAATATTGGTTATTCTTGTGCTGATTTCTTCATACTTATTAGCCAAATTTCCATTTGGAAGAGCTTTGTATATTGTAGGCGGGAATATGGATGCGGCTACGATGATGGGGGTAAGTGTACAAAAAACACTATTCAGTGCGCATGTGATCAGCAGTGTTCTTGCTGCTTTTGGTGGCATTGTATTTGCCTCCCGTGTCGGCTCGGCACAGCCTCTTGCAGGAACAGGATACGAAATGTACGCAATTGCTTCTGTTGTCATTGGTGGCGCGCAGTTATCAGGCGGGGTAGGAAAGATTTCTGGATCTTTCTTAGGAGCAATTATCATGGGATCATTTACCAATATCTTCAGTATGCAGCACCTTATGAATGCTGTGTGGCAGAATGCAGTTATTGGCTTGATTTTGCTTGCAATTATCATTCTACAATCAACGTTTTTAAACTCTCTATTCAATAAAAATATCGTAAGGGGTAAATCAGAATGAAAGAACCTAAATTCTCAATCAATACGTGGCTGTTTGGGACAGCTTCCATGGATTTAATCACAAAAGCAGCACACGAGATTGGTGTTGATGGTATTGATATAAGTGGAGAACCAGATGCTATTGATTTGGTAAAAACTAAAGAATTATTGGAAAAATATAATCTAAAAGCCTTCTGCATTAACGGAAATTATTCGGATGAAAACAGAGTTATTTGTCACTCCGATGCAACTAAGAGAGCTTCTGCAATTCAATATTGCAAAGCACTTGTTGATATGGCATTAGCATTAGGTTCCAAACGTGTTTTAGTCGTTCCCTCACAGGTGAATAGGGTTACCTATTTCATAGATAAAGAAGCCGATTTTAAAAACGCTTCAGAGTCACTGAAGGAAATTGCAGCCTATGCAGAAAGCAAGGATAAGGATCTTCGGATCATTGTTGAATGTGTCAATCAATACGAAGTCGCCCTTATTAGAACTGTTGCCGATGGAATTGCACTTGCAAAAAGTACTGGGTACGAAAATGTTAGGATAGTTCCCGATACATTCCATATGCAGTTGGAAGAAAAGGATGGAATTCCTGGTGCGATTAGGAGTGCAGGAAACAAATGGATTAAGCATCTGCATCTTGGTGATAACACTCGGGAAGTTCCAGGAAAAGGTTGTATGGATTGGCGTGCGTTCATGATTGCAATAGATGATATCAAATATGAAGATGCACTTTCTTTTGAGCCATTGCCAGGGAAACTGACTGGTGATGAAATCTTTGCAGATAAATTAGATACAAACTTGCTTATTGCGGATTTGAAATACTCCTTTGCATTCCTGAAGTCAGTTTGCGCTGGAATTCGTTATTGAGGAGTGTGTGATGAAATATACAATAGGTATTGATTATGGCACGCAGTCTGCAAGGGCTCAACTACTGAATATTTCTACCAAAGGAGTCGTAGCAAAAGCAGAAGAGTTTTATCCTCATGGTGTAATGAGTGAGCAACTTCCAAGTGGGATTCCGTTGGGCAAAGATTGGGCAATTCAGGATGGTGATGATTATTTTGTCATGGCCATTAATTGTATAAAAAGTCTATTGGCAACGTCGAAGATCAATCCGGAGGATGTAATAGGGTTGGGAATTGATACAACTGCTTGTACAATGATTCCTCTAGGTAGCGATTTGGAACCACTTTCATCTAACCCCCTTTTTAAAGATACTCCTAACGCCTATGTCAAACTTTGGAAACATCATGCTGCTCAGAAATATGCTAATGAATTAAATAAAATAGCTGAACAGCGTGGTGAGGAATTCTTAAAACGATATGGCGGGAAAATTAGTAGTGAATGGTCCATTCCCAAGATCATGCAAATTGCTGCAGAAAGTCCAGAAGTATATGCAGAAACTTCGTGCTTTGCCGATATTGCAGATTGGTTGGGCTACAAGCTTACAGGGAAGCTCTATAAGAACAATGTAACAACCGGATATAAAACTTTATGGTCAGATACAACAGGATTCCCAAGTAGCAGTTTCTTTAAAGATCTGAATCCCCTAATGGAACATGTTGTTGAAGAAAAGCTTTCAGAAGAAATCTTGGAAATTGGGCAACGTGCTGGATTTATCACAGAAGAGGTAAGTGCACTAACAGGGCTTTCTCAAAAGACTGCAGTTGCTGTTCCCCATACCGATGCTGGTGTAGTACCAATCACTCTCGGGATGGGAAAGAATGGACAGATGATTGCAAGTATTGGAACTTCAACTTGCCATTTCTTGCTAAGCGACACCCTGAAGGAAGTCCCCGGTATTTGTGGTGTGATCAAGGATGGTGCTGTTCCTGGTTTTTATGCATATGAAGCGGGGCAAACTGCTGTAGGAGATAGCTTTTCTTGGTTCGTAGACAATTTTGTAGGGGAAAAGCTTCATGTGGAAGCGTCCCAAAAAGGCGTTTCCCTTTTTAGCTTACTGGGACAAAAAGCTGAGAGGTTGGTTCCGGGCGAATCAGGTTTGGTTGCATTGGATTGGTTTAATGGCAATCGTTCGATTCTTGTAAATTCGGACCTATCTTCTGTAATCGTGGGATTAACGATTAATACTAAAGCGGAAGAAGTATACAGAGCTATTTTAGAAAGTACTGCATTTGGTACTAGGAAGATTATTGAGAACTTCAGAGAATATGGTGTAGAGGTAACAGAATTATATGCTTGTGGAGGTATCCCAAAGAAGGATCCCTTCATGATGCAGTTGTATGCTGATATCTGTGATATTGAAATTCGAGTCTCAGATGAAGCACTTGCAGCAGCTTATGGCAGCGCCATGTTAGGTGCAGTTGCAGCTGGACGTTCAGCTGGTGGGTACGAAAATGTGCATTCGGCAGAAGATGATTTAGGTTTGCTTGATTTTGCAATCATTAAGCCAAATCCAAAGAATGTAGTTGCCTACGATAAGCTCTACGAAGTTTTCAATACATTACATGATGCTTTTAGTAAGGATAATAGCGTGATATACACCCTGAAAGCTTTAAGAGAGGCTGCAAAAGCTTAATTAAATTTGGAGGAAATAATGAATTTAGAACATTTGAAACAAGAAGTATTAGAGGCAAACCTCGATTTGGTAAAGAAAGATCTTGTTATTTCAACATGGGGAAATGTTTCAGGCTATGATCCTGAAAGTAACTTGATGGTTATCAAGGCAAGTGGTGTGCCCTATGTAAAAATGAGCACCAAAGATATGGTAATTGTTGATATGGAAGGTAAAGTGCTCGAAGGGAATGCAAGACCATCGACCGATACTCCAACTCATATCTTGCTGTATAAGGCTTTTGCCAAGAATGGAATTCATGGAATTGTCCATACGCACTCACAGTATGCAACAATGTGGGCACAACTCGGCCGCTCGATTCCTTGCTACGGAACCACTCATGGTGATTACTATTATGGTCCAATTCCATGCACCAGAGAGCTGACTACAGAAGAGATACAAACTGAATACGAAGTAAATACCGGAAAAGTCATAATTGAAGCATTGGAAGCAACAGATTGTCTTCATATGTCTGCTTCTTTGGTAAAACATCATGGACCCTTTGTTTGGGGTAAAGATGCCGAAGAGGCTGTACTGCATAGCCAGGTTTTAGAATATATAGCTAAGATGGCTTACTGTAATGAAACGCTGGATCCGCGACTTCAGCCAATCCCCGGTGTTTTGGAAGATAAACATTATAGTAGGAAGTTTGGTCCGAACGCATACTATGGTCAGAAATAGTGATTAAATTGAATTTATTTACTTTATAACTAACCAGAGAGACACGGGTAGCATCATGCAAACCGATGTCTCTCATTTTATCAGCTTGGAGTATGATTATGAAATTATCAGTATCAATGTTTGCCTGCCCGAATCGGGAATTTGAGAACAGTAAACACTTGCTGACAAAGAAGAGTGTCGATTCTATTCATATTGATATGATGGATGGTGTGTGCGTTCCTCTGAAAGGTATAACAGAAGAAGACATGGAAATCTTAAAAAACCTAACCCAATTACCATTCATATTTCATCTTATGATTCAAGATCAAGAAAAAGTGTTGCCCTATATTTATACACTTCCCAAGAATGAGGGAAATACCGTCATATTCACTATTGAAGGTTTCTCCGCTGATTATGTTTTAACATTGCTTAAGGAAGCTAAAGGACAAAATCTACAAGTTGGAATCGCCATTTGGCCTTCAACTCCAATAGATAAGTTACTCCCTTTTATTGATTATATTGATGTTGTATTAATTATGACGACTGAGGCCGGGCAACCGAATTCAGTATTCATACCTGAATCCTTTAATCGGGTGGCTCAAATTAGAAAACTCATAGGCAATGCAATAGCAATTCTTGTTGATGGTTCGATGAATTATGAACGATTAACAAAAATGGAGGCTCTTGGAGTAAATGAATGTATCGTAGGCAGAAGTTTCTTTGACGAGAAAGAACGATCTCGATTGGCAACGTATCGTAATTAAGGGTAGTTGCAGTAAATTTGGATTCGAGTAACTCATACCGAGGATGGTAGGCTAAAGCCGAGCTTTTCATAAATAACCTTCTGCTTCTCCAGCAGTTCTCTACAACGGAGTCGTTTGCCAGGCAACTGAACACAGTCAATGACATTAAGGCTGTAGAGAAGGCTCTGTATTGAGTAGGAAGAGGAGAGGTTCTGAATTGAGTCAGAATTCTGTCCTTAAAGATTCGAGATATTTTCTCGGCGTTTGATTGTAAAATGTCTTAAATGCTTTATAAAAATTGCTGCTTGTACCATATCCAATCATAAATGAAATGTCTTCTATCGAAAGTGTTGAACCCTTTAATAATATGATGGCTCTTTCCATTCTTTGTTCCAGCAAAATTTGGGAAAAAGATTTCCCAATATCCTTGCTAAGTAAATTTGATATATAGTTTGGATGATAGCTAAATTTCTTGGAGATATCTTTTAATGTTACTGCTTCAAAGTGTTCTCCTATATATTTGACAATTTGGTCTGATAATCTTTCAGGAACCTGAGTCTGATTAGATTTCTCATATTGTCGAATGACTTGCATGAGAAACGATAGAACAAGTGGTTTAAGAATGTTCTGCGTATCTTCGTGCTTTTCGGCGTATTCTTTAATCATCATTTCTAAAAGGATACGCAGATTGGTGTCATCTTCAACCTTGAAGTGAATAAATTCATCTGAAAAACTCTTGGTGGATGGGTCTAGAAAGAAATGGAATAATTTTGAATTGGCGGAAAGCATCGGTAAGAAGGATCGAAAGAATACATCTCGCTGGATCAGTACTCCGATAATAATAGTTTCTTGGTTGTTGTGTACGCTTAAAGCATGCCCTGCAAAAGGTTGTCCAGCATAGAGTTCTCCTGTGTGTATTGTTATGTGATTATCATATTTATAACTTATGGAATCATATTGACCTTTATACGTAAAATTGAAGTAGAAAAAATCATGTCTATGGAATAATTCTTGTTTTCCGTTACTCTTATGGACACATATCAATATTTCCTCATTTGGATTTCCCGGCCATTTATACATTTTCTCATGTATGCTGCCGACTGGATAATCATAATAAGTCCAATCGAGATTCGAGTATTCTTCTTGCAACTTTACGATTGCCGTATCCAATGGAATTTTAGTCACTCCTGATACCACCTTTGAGGGTTGCTTGGTCAAGTATAACAAGGAATCTTAAGTTTTACCACTAAACTCGTTAAGAAATAGCGTTGCGGCCTAAAATCCTTATATTAAAATCTGACACATCAGACCGAATATTAGAGGAGAAATGACATGACAAAAAATCAAATGCATCCAGCTGAAGAAATTTGCTCAATTATGAAAAGGGCTTATCAAAAGAATATGGTTTCTTCCGCAGGTGGATGTTTATCAATCTATGATGGAAAAGGATTTATGTGGATTTCCCCGACGTCTCAGGATAAAGGTCATTTATTGCCTGAGATGATTGCAAAATATGATATGGATGGAAATCAATTATCCGAGTATGCAGGGTCTATGGAATGGGATAATCACCTTGCAATCTATAAAGCAAGACCTGATGTCAAAGCGATTTTCCATACGCATTCTTCAGCCATGTTAAGTCTCGTATTTGCAAGAGAATCCCTAAAAACAAATAATTTTGCTAGTTTGGCTGGATTGATGGAGGGAAGTGCACAGATTCCTTTTAGTGTTCCAGGGAGTAAACAACTTTGCGAGGATATTGTTGCGGCAGCAAAAGCTCATAAGAATATCTTAACTTTGGACAGTCATGGTACGTATATCTTAAGTGAGTCAAATCTATTCGATGCTTTTAAAGTACAAGATATTTTGGAAATGTCTGCTAGAACAGCGGCTATAGCACCAGCTTTAGGTACAGTCCTTCCCGGATTGACAAATGATCAAATTGCAAAATACGAAGACGCTAAGAAAGTAGAGGATTTTCCTTCATTTGCCCTTGAGCAAGAAACATTGGAAGAGCGCAAAACCCGAAGTCTTTTGTGCGAGTTGGCCAAACGAGCTTATGAAAATGGAGTCCTGGATAGCTATCAAGCGAGTTTTTCACTCAGATTGGGTGATGATGATTTTCTTATAACTCCTAGTGATGGTGATGTAGCAAATCTCGATGGAGATGATATCGTTAGGGTTAAAAATGGCAAAGTTGAATCTGGGAAAAATTTGCCGATGAAGATTTTGATGCATCGCTCGATTTATCAAACTCAAAAAGAAGTAGGGTCAGTGCTAATCAGTACCCCGGCATATGCTGCTGCATACTGTGTAACCGATGCCACCTTTGACTGCACAATCGATCCTGAACTTACCTTTTGCATAAAAGGTGTTGGGAAATATCCCTTCGGTACTTCAGACAAGGTAATTGCCGCAGATTTCAATCCTGGGAAGCTTGCAGCCGTCGTAGAGAATGACTTCATAGTTGCAGCAGCACCAACTGGGGTCAAAACCTTAGGTATCGTGGAGTGTATGGAATATGCAACACGTTCTGTCGTCGAAATGTCAATCAGGGGATCAAAACCGGTCCGAATTTCTGAATATGTGAAATAAGAGCAACATTATGAAACAAAAAGCAGCATTAGAAGTAGATATTGGAATTTCTACAGTTCATGCAGTGGTAGTTTCTTTGGTTGATGGAACCCTCATAGCCCAGAAGGAGGTCGGCTATGAGTGGGATGTAATGGAAAATGATAGAGGTGAAATAAATCCAAACAAGATTTGGGAGATTTCCCAAAAGGCTGTTGAAGCAGTATTGGAAACTCTTGATTATGCTAAAGTCAGGATTGAAGTGTTGGCTTTTTCCTGCTTCGGAGATTGTTTCGTTGGAGTTGATGAGAATGGCGAACCTGTCTATCCAATGTTGGCTTTTAGTGATTTAAGAGCCATTGACATTGTTGATGAGCTAAATAGTCTGATAAAAGGTAAGCCCTATGCTCAGATCACTGGAGGTCCGCTTATAGCAGACTACGTATTTCCCAAAATGTATTGGATGAAAAAACATCTTCCTCAAATTTATGGAAGAATTGATAGTTTTTACAATATTCAGCAATTCATGTTGAGGAAATTAGGATTGTCCCCTTTAACTGATTATAGTATGGCCGCTCGCAAAATGATGTTCGATGTCAAAAGCCATAGTTGGGCCTCTGAATTGTGCGAAATTTTGGAGAAGGATCCTGATTGTTTTGGAAAGGCAGCCGAAGCTACTACAATCGTAGGGAAAATTAATAGGTATGGCAGGGTAGCTCTTCCATACGAGATACAGGTGGTGTTAGGAGCACATGATGCACAGTGTGGATACATGGGTCTTGGAGTCAAAGAGAACAATACCTCTGACATAATTGCCAACAACGCTGGAACCTATAATTTGTTCGGTACCTTAAGTGCCAAATCGATTGTATTTGATTCAGCAATGATAACTCCTGGGTGTGGTCCGACTATCAATAGTTTCCATTACCAAGCCGGTGCAATGATTGGTCCGACACTGAATTGGTTCACCTCTAATGTCGCAAAGTCAAATCTTGCTAACTTGTTTGAGAAAGCAGTTTTTGACGCAACGTGTAATATCCGTATGGTTAATGATCCATTGACAGGTAATGGGATGTTTGAGGGAATTTCTCTCCGTGATGATACTACTTCATTTTTTACAGGATTGATCGAAAGTATTACATTCCCAATGAGAGACTGGCTTGATGCAATGCGTGAAGCTTCTCAAGGTGTTGATGGGTTCAAGTGTGTGCGTATAGGTGCGGGCGGTGCGAAATCTCCTGCTTGGATACAACTAAAAGCGGACATCCTGGGGATCCCGTTCGAAAGAGTAGAAAATCTTCAAACATCTTCGGTGGGACTAGCAATGATCTGTGCGGTAGCTACAGGTGTATATCCTGATTATGATGCTGCCTCGGAGAATATGATACGGGTAAATCGAGTTTTTGAACCGGATTTAAGATTGAATCAAAACTATCTGGAGCGTTATTTCGATTTCAAGCAAAGAATCCAAGCAAACTAAATTAGATTCATTTTCATTTTTTCAAGGAAATAAAAAAACAAAAGGAGTCCTGAAATGAAGAAAAAGTTGAGAATTTTTTCGTATGCTTTGACGATGGTGTTTTTACTGGTTGTGAGTTCTTGCAGCAATGGGAAGACGGAGACAACAAGTGAAAATGTAGTAACAAGCAGTACTGTTGAGAGTACAACTGTAAGCAAAGGTCAGGAGGGACCTGTAGGTAAGTATACTCCGGACGAACTGAAAGGAGCATTGATTTACATCATAACTGATACTCAGCAAAATTCATATTTTGTTGCTGAGGCTGAAGGGGCTAAAGCAGCTGCAGAGGCTATAGGGTTCCAAGCAAAGATTACATCATACGAGAGTGATATTACAAAAGAAACTGAACTTTGTGATATGGCAATCGCAGAAGGTGCTGTTGCCATTATTTGGGATGTTACTGACTCTGAAGCGAGTATTACCTCTGTCCAGAAAGCAAAAGATGCTGGAATCCCAACTTTTTGTACCAGCCGTGAGCTAAATACCACGGGAGTCGCTGTTTCTCAGATTGTTGCTGATAATGCTGGTGGATCCATGGCTGTAGCGGAACGTTTCGTGCAGGCTGTAGGAGAAGTTGGGCAGTATGCAGAATTATACGGTATGGAAGGCGATAATAATTCGAAAGTACGCTCAGAATCATTTCATGCTGTGCTCGATCAGTATCCAGATCTCGAATGTGTAGCTGTTGAAGTCTCTAATTTTAGTCTTCCCGAGTCTTACAGTGATACTGAAAACATCCTTCAGTCTCATCCTGATATCATCGGAATTGTTACCGCGAACGATACAATGGCTTTAGGTGCATGGCAAGCTTGTGTAGATGCTGGGAAAGATGATGTTGTAATTATAGGTGTAGATGGTTCAGATGAAGTGGCAGCATCGATCAAAGAGGGTGGAATTTTAGCTACTGCACTTCAGCCGTGTGTACTAGAGACACGAATGGCTGTTCAACAGGCCTATGATTTCCTGACGAAGGGAACAACAGGTTTACCTGAGAAACAAATCGTGGAATCACCAGTCATAGACAGTAGTAATGCTGACAGACTCAGTGGTTTCTATTTGAGCACATGAGTTGCTATGATCGAAGGAGGAATTTTCCCTCCTTCTCCATTAATGCTTAAAATGGCATTGGGAACTAATCATTATGAAAAATAAGATTAAATTAATAATAAGTATAATTGTAATTTTAGGGTTTATTTGGGTGGCTATTGGTACTTCACATGTAGTTCCCCTTGATGAAAAAGGAAATCCTCTCATCCTAGCAGATGAGCAATCAGAGGATTATCTAGAGGGTCGCTGGGATACAATCTTAGAAGAAATAGATGATAACACAATTGAATTAACTTCATTACTTCAGAACGGAAATGGCAATTTTATTGAAAATATCGATGATTTTGGTTCTGGAAGTAAAAACATTCTCACAGTCAGTGGAACTGCGCAGATAGAGTCTGTAAATACTGATTCCAGGGCTGGGTTTCTTACGATTAAGCCGATTGGATACATTGGTGAGTATACGTTCCGTCTTCAAATCGGTCCAATATTTAAAGGATCGACGATTCGAGATGGGTTATCCAGCATAGGATTTTCGGATTTCGATAATCAAATGGACTGGAGTTCCCTATCAGGTGAAATCATGGAAAAGCTTTATGATTCATCAATAGCTCAATTAGAATTTTCTTCAACTGAAGGGAAAATGTTGGATTTTATTGGATGTTTCGCTTTAGATGCCAATACTAAAACAGTAGTAATTTCTCCAGTACGAATTGTAATGGAATAGGAGAGGAATGCTATATGAATCCCAAACAAGATCCTACTAACAGTTTATATGCAGAAGAAATAAGTAAATATTTTCCTGGTACAAAAGCCCTTGACCGAGTGTCATTTGCTATAAAGCGAGGAAAGGTGAATGTGTTAATTGGTGAAAACGGTGCTGGAAAATCAACACTCATGAAGGTCATAGCTGGAATTGTACAGCCGACTTCAGGGAAATTGTATATGGATGGTGAGGTAGTTAGTTTCTCTAACACGATTGAGGCGAAGGCTAGGGGAATTGCAATAATACACCAAGAATTAAATCTATTCCCCAATATGAATATATTTCAAAATATTTTTGTTGGGGCCGAAATTACAAAAAAAGCAAACCTATTGGATGATAAAACACATAGTGAGAAGGCCAAAGCTGTTTTGGAACTTTTGGGGCATCCATTAGACCCAAGTACTATTGTTGGTAATCTATCTGTTGGACAGAAACAAATAGTAGAGATAGCAAGGAACTTAATTGACCCTGACTTACGAGTTTTGATAATGGATGAACCTACCTCCTCATTGTCAGCACAAGAAGTTGAAATTCTTTTTGATGTTATAAGAGACTTAAAATCAAGAGGTATTGCTATCGTGTATATTTCGCATCGACTGGAAGAGTTGATGCAGATAGGTGATAACTTAACGATTCTTCGTGATGGATGCTTTGTAGATTCTGCTGAAGTTAAAGATATTGATGTACATTGGATTGTTGAGAAAATGGTCGGAAACAATAAGGGGTATAACTATCCTGAAAGAAAAATACATTGGGAATCTAGAAAAAAAATTTTAGAGGTCCATGATGTATGCCTTCCTAAAAAGGGCGGTGGATTTCTTTTAGATCATGTAAATTTTGATGTCAAGAAAGGTGAAATCCTAGCGATTTATGGACTGCTCGGAGCAGGAAGAACTGAGTTGCTTGAATGTATCATGGGCGTACATCAAGATTTTGAAGGCGAAATTTATCTGCACGGGAAGCCGATTAAAATAGAATCCTTTGATAAGCAAGTTGAAAAAGGATTTGCCATGATTCCTGAGGACCGACAGAAAGAGGGATTGGTACAGAGTTTATCTGTAAAGAAGAATATCAGTTTATCAAGCATGCAAACAATGACTTCCAAGGGGATCTTGTCTTCAAAAATGGAAAATGATTCCACGCAGAAAATGATAAAGGAATTGCATATCAAGGTTGCTGATAGTGAACTTCCTATCCTTTCACTTTCAGGGGGGAATCAACAGAAAGTTGTCATAGCTAGAGGGATTCTAACAGATCCTAAAGTGTTGCTTCTGGATGAGCCAAGTCGTGGAATAGATGTCGGTGCAAAGTCAGAGGTGTTTGATATTATCCGTTCCTACGCAGATAAAGGATTGAGTATCGTTTTTAGTTCTTCTGAGCTAAAGGAAGTGACGAGTATTGCTGATAGGGTGCTTGTTTTGTCAAACGGGAAAATCACTGGTGATTTCCCTCGTTCTGAAATATCAGAACAAAAATTAGTGAGCGCTTCTTATCTAGGTCACGGAATACATAAATAAGTACGTTAAAAAAGAGGTATAATAATGGCAAACGGAACACAAATAATTGAGCCAAAAGTGAAATTAGGAATGCTGTTGATTAAGGCAAGAACTTTTATAGCATTATTCATATTGTTTATTGTTTTTAGTATTTTATCTCCAACATTTTTAATGTCCAACACATTGCTTATGATTGCGAAGCATGTTGCACTCTATGGGATTTTAGCGATTGGGATGACCTACGTAATTATCACTGGAGGGATTGACCTTTCGGTTGGTGCTGTTGTTGCACTAGTTGGGATGATTGCAGGTGGTCTGATAGTTGAGGGAGTTGTTATCAAACCATTGGGAATAGTACTTTTCCCCAAGGTCTGGGTGATTGTAGTTATTTGTATTTTAATTGGGGTTCTTGTCGGATTGATAAATGGTTTGTTTATAACGAAATTTAAAGTTGCTCCCTTCATTGCAACATTAGGGATGATGTACGTTTCTAGCGGTTTTGCTGCTCTTAGGTCTGGGGGATCAACATTCTCTCGATTAAATGGGTCAGAACTACTAGGAAATACTGGATTTGCTATTTTTGGTAGTTCCACTTTTGGCGTCCCAAATGCTGCCATAATCCTTTTCGTATTTGCCCTAATTGCAGCATTTGTGCTTAAAAAACTCCCATTTGGTTGGCATTTGTATTCTACTGGTGGGAATGAAAAAGCAGCACGTTTTGCTGGCATCAGAGTAACTCAAGTAAAAATGAAGGCATATGTAATTTCAGGGGTTTGTGCCTCAGTGGTTGGTATAATCACGGCTTCACAGTTACAAGCTGCCAATCCTAATAATGGGACAGGTTGGGAAATGAATGCAATTGCAGCTGTTGTCCTCGGAGGAACCTCAATGTCTGGCGGTGTTGGCACGATAGGGGGGACAATAATCGGAGCTTTTGTTATCGGAGTTCTTAACGACGGTATGGTCATGTGTGGTGTTTCGGAATACTGGCAGAAAATCATTAAGGGACTGGTAATAATTTTTGCAGTAATTATTGATATGTATCAAAAAAGATTGCAGGAAAAACTTTGAAATTAAGGTGAAGGAGCATCGAACAATTTGAGCACCAAAATATATTTTATTAGACATGGGGAAACCTATTGGAATGTACAACGTAAGATGCAAGGGCAAGTGATATCCCCCTTAATCCGGAAGGGTATCGACAAGCTGAAGATGCTCACTATTTGATAAGAAATGAGATTATCGATGTTTGCTATACAAGCCCTTTATCGAGAGCCAGAGAGACAGCTGAATCTGTACTTTCTGACAGAAAAATCCCGATCATTGATGAACCACTGCTTCTTGAACAGAAATATGGATTATCGGAGGGGAAAAGGCAAAGGTTAGCTGCTCTTAATCCTTTCTCCCCGTTGTTTTATTACAAACGAAATCCGGAAAGATATAAACTAGATATTGGTGCAGAAAGTTTTGAAATTCTTTCAAGCAGAGCGATTACGTTCATCGAGAAAATTCTATTGCCAACTGAGAATGTACACCAGGGGGTTTTGATATCAGCGCATGGGGCTATAATTTGTAGTATACTAAGTCAAATATTCAACATCCCCCTAAAGGATTTTTGGAGTGTTCTCCCAAATAATTGTGAGGTAAAGAAAGTCTTGTTATCGGATCAAAAATTTCGAGCTGTGGAAGATCGAGTTTAATAATACTTGTAATCAACTTTTAAATTTAGAAACCTAGACAAGCTTTTGTCGATTAGGCACAAGGCTGGAGAAGGAGGCATTACTTGCATAACAAGATAAAAATAGCATCGATGCATTATGAAAATGGATATACTTGTTCGCAAGCGGTGTTTTCTGCATATAGCAAAGAAATGGAAATAGATGAAGTAACCGCTCTGCGTTTGGCCGAAGGGTTTACCGATGGTATTGGTGGGCTACAGAATATTTGTGGTGGTTTAAGTGCAGCCATTGCTGTGATCAGTTATCATTATAGTGATGGTACACCTGGGAATTTGGAAAAAAGAAAAGTACTCTTTACAAAAATAAAGACTTTGATTGATGAGTTTCAAAAAGAATATAAGGGAATTACTTGTAAAGAGGTTTTAAGAAATGAAAAACCGGTTCAATTTCAATGTGGGATGACAGTTAAAAATTGTGTACTTTTAATCAATCAACTGCTTTCTGAAATTGATACACGGTAAAATCTCGAAACTCCTGAAAGCTTTTAAAGGTTGTTCACACTGATAGAATTGACAGTGAATCATTAAGAAGTTATAGGTTTGTGTACAATGGTGATGGTATGTAACTTGAAACCTAATCTTACTATTTAACACAAAAAATATTACAATTTAAGATTAAATGAACTAGCCTTAATATATATCATGCATGTCATGATTCCTGAAGAAAAATCAATGATTGTCAGGACACTGAGAACTATTGGAGTAAAGAAGAACCAAACCATTCTTGATTTCGGTTGTGGTATAGGTACATTTAGCATTCCTGCAGCAGAGATTTCTGGCTCTGCAGGGATTGTATATAGTGTTGACCGGGATGAGTCAAAGTTGAAATTTTTAAAAGCTGAATGTAAGAGGCAGAATATAAATAATTGCGTAACGTTAAATAATTCCGATTGGCAGGGCCTACGATTTCCTAATGATACCTTTGATTTTATTTTATTGTATGATGTACTTCATAGTTATTATTTTAAGGATAGTCGTGAAAGAGTTTCTTTGTTGCATGAAGTAAAACGGGTAGCAAAAAATGCTTGTATTATTTCTATTTACCCGAAACATATGAAAATAAGTACAATTATTCAGGAATTTAATAATATGGGGATTTCACTAATAGACAGTTATTTAGTTGATATTCTACATTATGGACAATACGAATACGACTATGTATATAACTTTGGGTATGTCCAATCATAATAGATTCTAGTAAATAGATTTCTTGAATTTTAATCAGCTACTGATTGTATAGTAAATAATTACGCAAGGCATAATTGAGATTGGTTTTCAGGGAACCTTCAGAACGAAATGTCTACCGAATATGTATAAAGGATTGTAATATGACGGAAATTGAAAAACTCGATGCAGGACTTGAATATTGTTTTTATGACGATGCTGTCGCAGACAGAAAAATCCGTGCAGAAGTTGGCTGTAACAAATTAAATCAGGTTCCTCCCGAAGACTATAAAAAGAGGAGTGAAATGCTCCAGGAGCTTTTTGGATCTTGTGAGGGAGATGCAGGAGTTGAACCAGGGTTTTACTGTGATAATGGTAAGAACATTCATGTAGGCAAAGATTTCATTGCAAACTATAACGTAGTTATTTTAGATATTAGAACTGTAACGATTGGTGATTACTGCATGATTGGTCCAAATACACTGATAACGACAGTAGGGCATCCCAAATCACCCAAAAAGAGAAGAGCTAAGATGGCTATAGCTTCATCTGTAACAATCGGGAATGATGTCTGGATTGGTGGTAACTGTACGATATTGCCGGGAGTAACGATTGGAAATAATGTGATAGTGGCAGCCGGTGCAGTGGTAACTAAAGATGTTCCAGATAATTGTGTGGTCGCTGGAATTCCTGCAAAGATAATTCAAGAATTGGAGGATGATACTGATGAATAATCTAAAAGATAAAATCAAGATGAAAAATGGATATGGAATTCCTTGTGTGGGATATGGAACATGGCAGACCCCAGATGGAGAGACTGCTCGTTCTGTTGTTAAAAAGGCAATAGAACTTGGCTACCGACATATTGATGCTGCAGCAGTGTATGGCAATGAAGTAAGTGTAGGACAGGGGATAAAAGAATCAGGGATTGACCGTCGTGAATTGTTTGTAACAAGCAAGGTGTGGAATACGATGAGGGGATACAATGCAACAATCCAGGCTTTTAATAAGACTCTGGATGATCTACAGCTGGATTACTTGGATCTTTATTTAATACATTGGCCAGCATCAGAGAAACAGTTCTCCGACTGGGAGTCAGTCAATCTTGAAACTTGGCGTGCTATGACCGATTTGTACAAAGAGGGTAAAATCAAAGCAATTGGAGTATCAAACTTTAAAATTCATCATTTGAATGCTCTAATGAAAACGAGTGTCCCTCCAATGGTAAACCAAATTGAATTCCATCCGGGTCTGATGCAACAGGAAACGGTGAATTTCTGTAAAGCAAATGATATTCTTGTAGAAGCATGGAGTCCGTTAGGCACGGGAAAGATGCTCTCCAATGGGGTTCTCCTCGGAATTGCCCGAAAATATAATAAATCTGTTGCTCAGTTATGTGTTCGCTGGTGTCTCCAGAATGGCGTCGTGCCATTACCTAAATCTATAACGCCTTCGAGGATTGAAGAAAACGCCAAGATATTTGAATTTGAGATTTCAAATGAAGACATGAATGAGATAAACAACCTTCAATATTTCGGAGGTTCAGGATTAGATCCCGATGAAGTTGATTTCTAAAATTTTAAAACATGTATAAAGGAAGAATAATGACTGAATCACAAGTATTCTTTACAACGTTTAAAACATCATACAAAGAAAACCTGTTGCAGAAACTCAAGCGGTTATTGAAGACTGCCGGAATAGAGCAAATTGATTTTAAAGACAAATACGTAGCTATCAAAATACACTTTGGAGAATACGGGAATATAGCTTTTCTTAGGTCAAACTATGCGAAGGTTGTTGTAGATCTTGTAAAGGAACTTGGTGGCAAACCTTTCCTGACTGATTGTAACACTCTCTATGTAGGCAGTCGTAAAAATGCCCTTGATCATCTTGATACCGCCTATATGAATGGTTTTTCCCCTCTACAGACAGGTTGTCATGTAATCATAGGTGATGGTTTGAAAGGAACCGATGAGACCCTTGTTCCTGTGGATGGGGAATATGTTAAAGAAGCAAAAATTGGTCATGCGATTATGGATGCTGACATATTGATTTCTCTTACGCATTTCAAGGGACATGAAATGACGGGTTTCGGAGGAACTATCAAGAATATTGGGATGGGCTCAGGCTCTCGTGCAGGAAAGATGGAGCAACATTGTGACGGAAAACCTCAGGTTAACCAGGATCTTTGTATTGGCTGCGGAGCCTGCATAAAAATCTGTGCCCATGATGCACCTGTAATACATAACAAGAAGGCCAAAATCGATCATGATACATGTGTGGGATGTGGTAGGTGTTTAGCTGTCTGTCCGAAGGATGCTATCAAGGCCAGTTTTAGTGATTCAATTGCAATGTTGAGTAAGAAAATGGCTGAATACAGTCTTGCCGTTTGTAAGGACCGACCTGGTTTCCATATCTCTCTGATCAATGATGTGTCTCCAAATTGTGATTGTCATTCAGAGAATGATATTCCCATCATTCCCAATGTGGGCATGTTGGCTTCTTTTGATCCTGTAGCGCTTGATGTCGTTTGTGCCGATCTTTGTAATAAAATGCCTGTCATTGATAATAGTATTCTATCTGATAATCTTCAGAATTGCGACCATACCGAAGGAGACCATTTCCATATGACGCATCCTGATACAGATTGGAAGATTTGCACTGATCATTGTGAAAAGATTGGCTTAGGCAGTACTAAGTATGAATTAGTGCAAATCTGATATTTGTATTCTAAGGTATTGACTGAGTTATTGTTAAATTCTAAACAGTCGCGGAACTTGACGTGAGGATTTTCCACAAAAGGTTCCGTTTGTTTATTTCTCTATATTCATTTTTTTAAAACAAGCTTTCCTCCAACATCGATAGGTATCCTTCTTCAGTGGAAATAAGATGAACCGATACTTTGATCCCAAGTATATCCCCTGCTTGTTTTAACCTTCTTGTTACATCCTTATCCGCAGGACTTGGCTTTAGATTTCCACTAGGGTGGGTGTGCAACCAGGATTGCGGTTGAACGTTGGCTTACTGCTTCTGTAAAAACCTCCTCCTGCATGCTTAGTCCTATGTAGAATAGACTAGTCAAAATTGAATTGATCAGTTTAAGGATTTTAATTGTCGGCTAGTGATTAAAATTGCTTTATTGATTTTTATCTTTTTGGGGAACCCGAAAGAATGCTACACTGAATTATAGACGAATGTTCTATCAGTGATATCATTTCTGCTCTTGTCAATTTCATTCAATTATTTAATGTTTGGGGGATTTTGAATATGTTGATCCAACAACTTATAACAGATATGAACCTTGAGGAAGATCAATGTAAAATTCTCGAAGAATTCTTGTACCATGAAGTGTGGAATGAGAAGGAAATTTCTCCTTCGGAAAATATTGATCACAAAGATTTAATGGATAGGGTAAGACGTTTTGCAAGGACCCGTTTCGAGGATCGTGAATTGTTCATTAAATCGATGAACAACTTCATTGATGAAATGAACGATAGAGAACTACTTCTAAACGAGAGTGTTGAAGGCAGGAAATTACATTGCCAGATCGACAAGATCTACGAATCCTCTGAGATGAAAATCAAGTTGTTGAAATACTTACAGGGAAGGGGGAAAGGGAAGAGACGTGATGACATTGCCGAGCATTTCAATATTACCAAGCATTCGGTGGACAAACGAATTCAGGAGTTGCAATCTCGCGACAACTATATCCTTGGTACGAAAATCCAGATTAATCCGGAACGCGCGACCAATATCTATGATTCGACGGTTCACCCCTTGTTTCTCGCTCTGAATCTATCTGAGGTGTACGGAATGCTCACCAGCCTAATTCAAGCGGAAATGTCGGTACCTGGAGGGACCGTTACCGACATCATCAAGGATGTTGTGTCCCAGTTGACTGATTATGCCGAGGGTATTCTCAAGGACTCAGGATTGAATATCGATGCCTATCATACAGATGTGTCCCGAGCATTCAGAAATGAATCGCCGAAGAACAAGTATTACCATGCGATGAAGACTGGATCTGTTTGTATGTTACGGCTCTATAAAAGCGAGGATTCTCTGGTGGGGACATTGAAACCCAACATGAATCCCGGGAACGATTTCTTTTTTTATCCGAAGGGTGGAGGAGCACCCATCCCTCTGGCTTGCGATGATATCAAGGAACTCATAGAGATTGAAGAAAGCTGATGGATTTCAATTCTCGGAATATAAATACACATCTGAGATATGGCGAACTCAAAGCGATTACTCCTTATGATTCTGGTATCAAAGCTCATAAGGAGAAAACGAAATGCTGAGACAATTGCTTTTGCTTAAGGATGAGTTGATTGAGAATAGGTTTGATTCGAGTTGCAAGCGACTTTTTGAAGGTGCGGGGTTGGTAATAAGTCCCAAGGACATACCAGGCGGTTCGGGAAATTATCTTCTTGTGATCACACCATACGCACAAGCACTCAGTGCCTTGGTCAATAGACTCAAGGATATTTGCTCGGATCATCTGGATTATCTAAGCAAGTATTCCTTTTACGGCAGATTGGGAGAAGCCGCCAACAAATCTAGTGCGAACCACATGGATGAGAAATCCATTCTCCTCGATGTCAACGATGAAGCAATTCGGTATGCAGGCGAGGTTGAGACTATTGAATACTTTGCTTATGGGTCCAATATGGACACATCCCAGATGACTGAGAGGTGTCATTCCGCCAAATCTATCGGTGTTGGCAGGTTGGTTGGCTACCAATTCTCTTTGGATGCCAAAGGTGTGGCTACTGTGCAAAAGAATCAGGATGAATCCGTATGGGGAGTTGGCTGGAATATCAATGGGGATGACATTGTTGCTCTCGACGGGTATGAAGGGGTCAGGGCTTATTGCTATAGGCATGCATTCGTCCAAATAGAGTTCGAAAACATGGTTCATGACGTTCTAATATATATTTCAAACAGAGCTGAGAATCAGGGAGTCATGAGACAGGGGTACGTCGAGAAAATATACGATGCTGCTGTCCAATGGCAGTTTCCTCCCGTGTATCAAAATATGATCGGTGAATTTACCAATAAAAAACTCATGTCCTGAAACGAGTGATTTCCATTAAGCAGAGTCAATAATCCAATACGCTATTGTTGATAGCACAAAAGGAGTTTGGAATGATTGAATTCTTTTTAACAGTAATAATCCTGTATTTCCTATTGACCGGAAAATTGTAGAAGGGATGCTTCAGGCTTTTAATCAGAAATACCATGGCTTATCGAGTATCTCAAATTCAGGGAGTTCCCAGGTATCAGGACCATTTTGCAATAGATACGATTCCGCCCATTCCACCCATTTGGCGAAGTCTGAACCGGAGTAAGTTGCTCCTAGTCGTTTCTTGCCCTCGGTTGAGACGACCTCGATGTATTCCTTCATCTGTTTGAACCTGACCAAGCGATCGGCTTCCTTGCCCAGGTTTTCAACCCTGGCTTTCTCCATACGTGCCAGTCTTTCCTGTGCCTTCCTTCTCTCTTCCTCAATCCTGTATTTGTCCTCCTGCATTCTCCAACAGGCTTGCTGTTCCTTGGTCGCTGCAACTCGCTTTATCATGTTGATGATGATGTCATGCAGCTGGTCCTCAATTTTTCTTTTCTTGCCATCATGCCATTTGGCCCATGCATGGCTTCCCGAGGGATTGTTACTAAGCTCAAGGCTCAGTCTTCCAGACGGCACATACTTGTATTTCTGGTAAGACTTCTTCCGTTCTTCCTCGGACAGTTCTATCTTTTTTGAGGTCTCCATGATCCAGAAGGGGATGTAGGTATCCATTATGATCGCATAAACCTGGTTGACCACCCTTTCAGGATAGCTGTTTTGTGTCTCGGAGTCTTTGCTGCCTATCTCGGGTTTCGTCCCGACCGAATAGCCTCGCTTCTCAAGTTCATCACATAGGGTTTGCAGAATCGCAAGCACACGCTTGATGTTGTCAGGCCCGATGCTCACCATAAAGTTTTCATCGATATCTGAACTGCACCTGCCGTACTCATTGGTGGCATGCTTGCATGATTTTTCGAGCCCTCTCTTGGTATTCAACACATACTTGTTGGTGATCTTTATCTCTGGATCGAAGTCTACCTCCATGCCAGGGAGTTTCTCTTTGTCCAGGATCTGTTTTTCAATCTCAAAAGCCTCAGGTACAAGATGCACACGTTCTTTTTGCTCATCTTCTGAAGGAGGTCTGAAATAGGTCTTTTTCACCTTCGGGTATTTTTCTACCTTTGGAAGCGGAGTCTTCTTCAGTTTCTGGCCGCTCTGCATCTTGTTCCAGTATCCTGGCTCCGGCAAGGGGATGAGCATCTTGCGACAGGTTTTGGCTATCGCCACATTAGACACACCATAGCGTTTTGCAACCTTGTAGACCGGCTCTGCCCAGACTTCCTCGTACAGTTTCTCACGGTCGTAATATCGGTCGGATTCATTCATGGTCTTGGCCTCCTGGATGGCAAGGAAATCATCGAAGCCAGGCTTGATGTGGATTCCCTGCCCATGGATACCATATACGCCATGCAATGGGGTTGTGCAACAAGAATCTCCGTTGGCATGGAAAGGGAAACACAGATGGAGCTTATACGGTGCCGGCAATCAGACCCTGACTCCCATCCCGTTCCTGAAGGTGATGCGTACCTCGTCCTTCGAGAATACCTCGACATGATCGGCCAGTGCATACCACAACTCGTCCGAGAATTCGGTCACCAAGCCCTCTTGCTCCCTGAGGGTGTTCAAAAACAGCTCGGTCCTGGTCCTCCGGTAGTTCCTGTCCTTGATTGCATCATCCAGTATGGCCAGTCGCTCCTTGACCTCAGCATACCTTTCGGTGAGGGTATTGTACGTTGCGAGGTATTTTTCCTGGTCCATCGCCACCGAGGCGTTCCGCTTGGTGAGGGCTTCCATCTGCCTGATGATTTCAGCCTTTTCTTTTTCCAGGTTTTCCATTCCCTCGATGTCGCCTGTGCTCTCGAACACCTTCTCCCTGATTTCACAGAAATTTCGGAGGATCTCTTCGCGACGGGCAATGACCTTGTTCAGTGCCTTCACGTACAAAGCCTTGAACTCATCCTCGCTGAAGTTAGGGCTCTTGCAATGTTTGGCATCCCGCCCGTGCCTCTCGTTGCATTGCCAGACCACCTTGCGGTACTTGGTGTTGCTGTGCCATATCTTCGGGCCGTAGTCCGCACCGCAAAGGCCGCACCGGATGCGCCCGATGAAGACGCTGCATCCCCGTTTGTAGATCACATGCTTCCTGCGATGCACGGCTTCCTGCTGTGCCATGTCGAAGATGTCAGGGGGGATGATCGCCTCATGGTTGGCCTTGACGTAGTACTGGGGGACCTCCCCCTTGTTGAGCACCGCCTTCTTGGTGAGGAAATCGGGGGTGTAGGTTTTCTGCAGCAGGGCATCCCCCTTGTACTTCTCGTTCCTGAGTACCTGTGCAATGGTGGACGAATGCCAGTTGCAGCCACCGGTCACTTTCTCGAACCCCTCGTCCTCCAATTTCCGTGCGATTGCGTTCGGTGACAACCCGCGCAGGTAAAGGGAGAATATGTATCGTACGGTCCGTGCCTGCCTTTCATTGACCACAAGATTTCCGTCGGGTCCCTTGTCGAAACCGAGGAAACGGGTGAAGGGGACGGCCACCCGGCCGTCGGCGAACCGCTTGCGGTAGCCCCATTTCACGTTCTCCGAGATGGAACGCGACTCCTCCTGTGCGAGCGAGCTCATAATGGTGATCAAAAGTTCCCCCTTGCTGTCGAACGTCCAGATGTTCTCCTTCTCGAAGAACACCTCGACCTTGACTTCCTTGAGCCGCCGTATGGTGGTGAGGCTGTCGACGGTGTTGCGGGCGAAGCGGCTGACGCTCTTGGTGACGATCAGGTCGATCTTGCCGGCCAGTGCATCGGATACCATCGACCTGAACCCCTCGCGGTGTGCGGTGCTGGTGCCGCTGATGCCCTCGTCGGTGTAGATGCCGGCGAAGTCCCACTCAGCCTTGTTCTTGATCAGGTTCGTGTAGTAGTCGACCTGTGCCTCGTAGGAGGTGTACTGGTCCTCCCTGTCGGTCGAGACGCGTGCATAGCCCGCGACCTTTCTCCTGGGGGCAAGGATGCCCTCCGGGTTCGCTGCCGCGATTTCCCTTGTAGCGGGGATAACCCGTACCTGTCTCATGCCTGCACCTCCTCTTGCCCTGCAGCCTTCGCCCTTGCCAGTTTTTCCTTCCTGAGTACCCACGCATCCTTTCTGGCCGTGCTTTTCCAGGACGAGGAAATCACCCGCCCTTCCTTGAGGTGGAACTCAAGGTGGTCGCCGAAAACCACAATATGGTCCACCAGGGTTTCGACCCAAGCAGGGTCGAACCCGGCATCGGAAGTGGCACTGGCGAGAGGACCCAGGACCGTGCAGCAGGTCTGCCGGAGGGAGCGGAGCGGGAGGTTTTTTGCGCTGCATGCCTTGGCAGTGTTGATGCGCTTGTTCGAGCACCGGTACTGGCCCTGTTGGAATTCGGTGATAACACCGGCGGAGGAGACCGCAGGGGTGTAGGTGAAGGTATGCCTGCAGGAGCCGCATACCAGCTTGGCCGTGAAGCATGAGGCGGAGCTCCATCTCACGACATTGATCCGGCGCCTTCTCTCGCGCTCAGCCTCGACCTTCTCATGCAGGTCGTCATCGATGATGCGGGGATGGGTGCCGTCCACCACGAACCTTGGCAGCTCCCCGTTGTTCATCTTTTTGCGGTGCGTGATGTGACTCTCTATGAAAGTGCGCTGGAGAATGCTGAAACCCCTGTATTTCTCCTGGTCGAGGATCCTCAGTATCGAGGACTTGCCGAAAGGGTTTCCTATGCGGTTGAGGATGCCCATTGCCGCAAGGGCTTTGGATATCTCGATGAGCGTCCTGCCGCCCGCGAAAGCGCGGTACATGAAGCGCACTGCCTCTGCTTCACTCTCCACGATCTCGAAACGGTCACCGGTCCATCGGTAACCGTACATGTTGTAGGCTGGGAACTCCCCCTGCTCGAACCGCTTTCTGATTCCCCACTTCACGTTCTCGCTGATCGAGTGGCTTTCCTCCTGTGCATACGAGGCGAGGATGGAGAGCATGAGCTCGCCGTCGGGGGAGAATGAATCGAGGTGCTCGCGCTCGAAACGTACCGAGACGTTCAGCCCTCGCAGCTTCCTCACGTTGTCAAGGAGGTCAACCGTGTTGCGAGCGAACCTGCTGACCGACTTGGTGAGGATGATGTCGACCAATCCCTTCTCGCAGTCGGCGATGAGCCTTTTGAACTCGGCCCTGTTTTTCGTCCCCGTTCCCGATATGCCTGCATCCGCATACACGCCTGCATATTCCCAGGAATGATTTGACTGGATGTATGTGCTGTAATGGCTTATCTGGGCTGCGAGCGATGCCATCAGCTCCTCGGAATCAACCGAGACCCGGGCGTAGGCAGCCACTCTCTTTCGGGAAGGCAGGGCAGGGGTACCGTGGTTGACCCGTGTCACCTTTGCCATGCTCCCGATTTTCGGGGTCCTTTCAGCCTTGGAATTATCCATATGTATACTCCGTAAATAATTGATTGTATTGTATCAATCACTCTCCATGCCTCATTAGTCAACGAAACTCTGCGAACAAGCGGCCGAATGCAGGCTTGTATTTCTCCAGGAGCAATGCCTTGGTTTTTGCGAACTCATCCTGGGTCAGGAGTTCCGAACGCAACAGGTTTTCTGCAAGCGCAAGTGAAGCCTGGTAGGCCGATTCGGATGAAAAGCTCTCATCGGTCACCTTCGTCCCCCTTGTAATAGCGTTCCTGGATGTAGCAATCGTGGCTGCAGTACTTGCGCCCGGCATTTCCGTAGGCGGTGAAATCCTTCCCACAATGGGCACAGGTAAACCGGTGCCATGCCGTGGCTGTTCGCTTTACGAGGTACAGGTGTGAGTTCCACCATTGCTGGCGGCAGGCCTTGGAGCAGAAGAGCTTTCTCTTCCGCTTGGCAATCTGCTCGATCGGTTTGCCGCATTGCTTGCAGCAGCTTCCCTGAGCCGGGTCATGTGCAGAGGATTGGCATTTCCCCTCCAGCCTCAGGCAAAAGGATTTGACGGTTCCCGCCTTCAAGCCCAGGGTTATGGCCGCATGCCTGTAGCTGAAGCCCATCCTGCGCATCTCAAGGATCTTTTCTTTCTGGTTATCTGTCATGTAGGTCTCCTTCTGGATGCCGGGAAACCGTACCCCTGGGAGATCAGTACCCATCTTAAATAGGGCAGTATGTCGAAGAAATTGGGATGTCTTGCAGATTCCCATCCAACGGTGAGTCAATGATAGCTGTGGGCGAAAATCCTTGAGGATGACATCTACAACCAGGGTATTATCTCAATCCACGACATTGGATTTGCCTCCGAGTGGAAGGAATCAGTTTCACGGTGCTGCTTGCAGTACAAGAAATTAAGGAAATTGCTTACTATGCCGATTGGTATCACATATTTCGAGTCGCCGAACGTGAACCATGACAATTCGCCTTCGCTGCATAGGCATAGACCTTATACAGCGAAAGCCTTCTCGTCGTTACCATTGATTTCCGAGCCCTATGCCACGAAGCGGGTGGGAGTGTATTTCTTCGGCTTTTTCATGATGTTCCTGGGTGATATGAAAAAAGACCCCGGAGGGCCTTCTGATCGGAAAGTTGCGAATTTGTCTTATGGTGGTATGCGTGGTCAACGTGACGGCATCACCGGTAGCCGGTGCCGTCCATTGTGTTGATCACCGCCTGCTTCAGTATGGTTTCGTCGAAATCGCAGTCTTGATACCCCTCCCGTATGGTCGCATAGTAATAGGCGCCGGGCATTGCGAGCGGAGGCCCTTCGTTCATGATGTAGGCCATAGCCGTCAATTCATCCCCGTCAAGATTCACCGTGAGGTTTTTCTTCCTGTACAAGCGGGGGTAGCCCTCGTACCGATCGAGGGATTTCTCGCATTTCTCGGTAATCTCCCAAAGCAGCACCGGGACGTTGGATCCTCTTTTCATCTCTATGGTTGCAACGCCGTTCTCGTGATTTCCGCGGAAGGTGAGCCGGTGGTCCTTGAGTATTGCCGTTCCGATGACAGCGGCATCGGGACATCTGTACTCCATCTGCTCGAAGTTCAGGTTGCTCCCGTAGGCCAGATAGATTTTCTTCATGATTGCGTAGCTCCTTGTATTCTGGTTTCTACCACCGCAAGGGCGGTCGTCCCGCCCTCAGCTTCCGATGTCGCAACCCCTTCATGCAGCCGGTCGGAACCGCCATGCCCCTGAACCTGCCAGTCGCTTGGTAAGGTGTTCCCGGCAACTCTTGAATTCGTCCCCGATGAAACCGATTCTGTTCAGGTAGGTGCGCATCGCGAATTTCTCGTTCTCCACCTGCGGTTTCTTGGTGCTGGCGGAAGTCTGTTTCAATGCCTGGTTGTTCAGTGCGAGGGCGAAGGCTATGTAGCTCCGTACCTCGCCTGCATGCAGGGTGCTGTTGAATCCCCTCAGCTCGACGGTCCTGTGTCCGTGGAAAAAGGAGTGCAGGTTCAAAAAGTGGTAGCGGCTTTCGTGGTAGTGCATTTGCCTACTTCCCCGATATCCTGCGTACCAGATGTCCTCTATCGCATCGAAAGTGGTCGGTTTTCGGCGGTTCATGGTGGAGACAAGGTGTTCGTCCATCTTTTTGCAGTACCTGGCTCTTCTGGCTTCGATTCCCAGTGCCTTGTAGAAAAGATCGTTGCGGGCGTAGATGATGTTCACGAAGTTCCGTATCGAGCGTGGCGTATGGCCTTGTCCGTCCAGGTGGATGTGGATGCCGCAGGAGTTGTTTGCGAAGGCCCCTGCCTTGCGGATGGCGCGGATGACTTCCTGCATCCTTTCGATGTCGGCTTCGTAGGTGAGGATCGGGCTTACCATCTCGACACCGTAAAGTCGTGTCGCGCTTTCCCTGGCCCCGTGGCTTCTCGTCTCGCATCTGATCGAGCCGTCGTAGGTGAACTTCCATTCCCGCCCGTCGGATGCCATCAGTTTCCAGGTGTCGTAGTAGGATCCTTCGTATACCAGTTCTCCACCGAGCACCATCCGTGCAGCCTGGGCCGCATCCTTGCGGGTGATTCCCGTCATTTCTACTTCGATCCCGAATCTTGTCGTGGTGTCCATTGCCTACCTCTCTTTGGTGTGTTTCTTTTCGTACTGTATTAATCACTCAAAGAGGGTTATATAGCAAGTCTATATAATTAAATAAGATACACTATTTCAATGATATCTCCTCGTACGGTTTTCGGATCATGTCTATCCCTGGGATCACCCCCAATGTCGAGCCGTTTGCCCATGCCACGTGGATGGTCCCGGTGTCGTCCACGTAGAGGACCTTTCCCTTCGTACCTCTTGGCGGGGCCATTTCATCATCCATGCTCACCAGTTCAACGATGCATCCCGCCGGGTATTGCTGGCGGAGGATCGCAATCCTGTTCCTGTCTATGTCTTCCATGGCTGTTTCTCCTTGTCAGGGTGTATTCATCGCTCAGGTTTTGGGTAATGGCAAGCCCCCAAGTTGTCATTCTTCCGCATGGGATCAATGGACAGACCACAGGCATTGTTATGTGGGAGGGCCGAAGAACATTCCCCTATAGCAATCACCTTTGATTTTCGCTACAAGGATGGGGAAAATTCACGATCATCCTGGGTATTCAAACGGTATCAATCATGTCCAAACTGCCTTCAACATGCATTGCTGAGCGCCTTTGCCGGTTTTCCACGTTTGATTTAGAGGTTAATACCCCGTTTGAATTCGGCTTTTTGTGCGTGAGGGGAGCCGCACGTTGTAAGAGAAAATAGGCCTAGAGATTCAAACCCCCCTTCCCCCACAAACACGGGGCAGGATGGGGCAGGTTTTTATAAGGGGGTGAAAAGTTCTCTCTTCATGGAACCGAATGTAAATCCCTGCCACAAGCTGCCCCAATTTCAATCAAGGAAATCCATATCGGGTTTCAGGCAATACCCGAGCAGCAGCGTGGTCTTCTCCCCGCCATCGAGGGGCCTGCGTCTTATAAGATTCCCATACTTCCTGAGTTCATTGTTGAAGCTTCTGATATTCTCAGCATAGCACCCGTTCGAGGCACACCAGTCGCGATATGATTCATAGATGTTCGACGTGCGTGCCTCGCCGCCTATCTGAGAAACCAAACGATCCTCGATGAACTGCTCGACCTTGTTGCTCTCATGGAAGTATGTCTGCGTGGCTTCCCTGACGGACTTGGGCATCTCCAGCCCCTCATCCTCAAGCATCCAGTATCCTTCCACAAGCCAATTCAGGATGGCACTCTGCACCTCGGGTTTGTTGAACTCCTGCTTGAGTGTCTTGTCCTGTTCCCATTCCTCGAAGTGACGGTCGAATGGGATGATGATGATCCTTCCGCTGCTGAAGAGCGTCATGTCGGTTACCACAGGGAGGTAGTTGGTATTGATGTAGAGTTTGAACTGGGGTTTGTAATCAAAGCTGTTCTCATTAAGGAACCGTGCGTTGATGGTATCATTGCCTGTCATGCTTTTCACCTGAGCGGCATTGATCACAAGTCCGCGGGCAGGCTCGGAGATGTTCGCAAAACGGATCCCGGCCAGGCGGGCGATGTCCTCACTCGGTCCCTGGCTGTTCACCTGGTTCTTCTGGGCGATGGTCTCCGGTCTGACCGATGCCCCGTAGTCCCCGAGCGATACGAGCACGCTTTCCGTGACTGTTCCCTTTCCGTTTCTGGTAAGCAAGCCGTAGAGAATGAACAGGCACTCATGACGGGTATCGCCGCTGATTCCGTAGCCGAATGATTTCTGCAGGAAGCGGGCTCTCTCCTTGTCGGAACTCATGATCTCGTCGACGAACGTGATGAACCTCTGGGACACCGCCGTCGGATCATAATCGATGCCGGTCATCTTCGAGAGATAATCATCCGGTCGGTGTTCCCTGAATTCCCTCGTACCGAGATCCAACGTACCGTTGTTGCAGTTCAGGAGGTATTTGTTCTGATCGAATAGGTGCATCGGTATGGGGAAGACACTCTGTGCTTCTTTCAGATATGTTTCTCTCACTCTCCTCTGCTGCCACTTCTGGCAGTTCTTGAGGAACCCCGTTCGGGCATTTTCCTCCTTGATGGAAAGGGCATACAGCAGCATGGAATCAGCAAGATCCTTGCACAGCTCCATGGCCTTTAGGGATCCGATATCTGCAACCCAGCGTTTGCCGTCATATATGTACCACTTGCGGCGCTCGGGAACATACCGGGCTATATCCTTGTAGACATCGGCGAACAATCGTCCGGAACCTATGTCGCTGTTGCGGTAACGTGGATTGTTCAGGACATCAAACCGGACCAGGATCCCGAGGACATCGTTGAAGTCCTCACTCGCTGGACCGGTGATCGCCGGCTTATAGAACTCCCGAGTCATTGAGACGGCGTTTCTCAATGTGTTCGTCCTGTAATCGTCCCGTTCCCATTTTTCCCTCATCAGACCTGACGCCCTGAAAAGCCTGTCCATCTGATCCATGTCACCGCCGCACCAGAATGCCAGCATGGAACACAGGGCTGCATCAGCCTCGCTATGCGATGTATCGTCGGCAAAACATCCTTCCCAGAGCTGTTTGAACTTCTCCCTGTTTCTGGCGGTCTGAGCCTTATGAAGGACCGATTCATCGGAAAGATAGGAAAGTGCGGGCGTGGAAGAAGGATTTACTGATTCTTGCTTCCGCACCATGTAGGTGTCGAGCACCTTCATCAGTTCCGTGCTCCGCTCATTCACGCCCGCATCATGGATGACATTGCCGGTCATGGTGAGATACTTGTTCGTATATCCATGCACATAGATTTCCAGGCCCAATTTGCGATTGTTGATGTAATAGCGGGCTTTGTCGTATGAGAGCCCATCCGCTCTCAGATGGATGTGAACACCGGTTCCCGACGGACTGAGCTCTGCATAGGAGTCCATCGTCCTGACGATATCCTGCGCCATTGGTGAGAGCTTGCCGTCTTCGACACAATGGTCTATGTCAATCCCGCTGTAACCGTCGAACACCCCGATTCCGATTCCGTCGTATCCCTTGCGCGTCTCCATGACCCGTCCAAACCCAGCGAAGGTGCTTTTGTCACTCGACCTCGCTCTCATGCCGTTAACCTGGTAGGGGACCTTCGTCGTTCTTCCTTTGCGTTGTTCGTATTTCCACAAACAGAAAGACCCATTGACCTTCAATTCTTCCGGTACATTCTCGTACATATCAATCCTTCCTTCGAAGTGCAGTGCCATCCCATCCCCGGCGGGATGAAATGCTGCCTCTGATTGATACCGAGAAACCGTACTCATTGGGGAACAGAAAAATTCTTATGCAGGTATCGGCTTTGCCTGTTTGCATCATTTCACAACATATTTTTTATCCTGGATGGCTTGGTCCTGACTGTTTTTGCTGAACCATTTATTCGTCGGAATCCGAGGACTTGGAGACATACCATCTGAACAGTTCGATACGATCGAATGCATACCCGTTCCCGACCTCCATGAAAGGAACTTCCCCCGTTGCAAGTACATAACCCAGGAAATCGGCTTCCTCGAAACCGAGTATGCTTGATGCCTCGCTGAAAGAAAGGATACGAAGCCTGTCGTGCTTGTTCGGATAGGGGAGGCACTTGAGATTCTCGACCTTGGAGAATCGTATGATCGAATTGATTTCTTTTCTGCTTAGGAAATTCATACGATCGGATCCTTGTTCTCAGAATAAGAGCATATGAGTCCCACGAAATCGGAAATGGGAATTCCACAGGCCTTGCAATAGATCGATAGGGTGGTCACAGTCGGATATGATCTGTAACGGCTGCCTTCTCTCAAGTTGATTGCGGATAGTTGGAATGACGTCACTTTTGCAAGCATATGCTGGGAGAACCCATTCCTTCTTCTGATTTCTTTCAGAGCCCTGGAAACATGCTCTTGCTCCAACGGTGGGTTTATTGTTTGTGGCCTGGGAGTGCATGAGCCTTTCTCCGCGTATTCAAAAAAACTGATTACATTGATGCCCAATGCATCGCAGATGCTCCAGATTGTATCAAGCTTGGGTTTCCATTCCGGTTTTCGGGTTACGGATTCCATCCACCGTTTGGTGTGTTGGGTGCTTTTGGTGAGTTCAGAAGTTGTCATGTTTTTGATCTTCATCATATGGATAAGGGCTTTCTGACATTGCATTCCTTGCAGACCTCCTTTTGCCTTTTGTTTCCATATGGCTGGGAGGTGAGCGTTTTGCTTCAGGAGGAAGGGAATGTTTATGGTTTTGTCAAAATAACGGACTTACAGGGAATCTTGGTTGAGGCGAAATGTGAGCAGTCTGGGTATTTTTACAATGCTATACAGATAAGTTCATAGAAGTCTTCAAGGATGCAGATGGTAATGGGGATGATGAGTTTCAGATAGGGGAATGGGATAAATACGGATTGCCGAACAATATATGGTGGTTTTACGGACGGTATCGGAGGAGCTTAGGGAATTAACCTGGTTAAGTTGGTTTTACAAACCTACTTCGGCTGTTAAATGCCATTGAGGGGTATTATTACATTTATTCATCTAGCTCAATTTGGTTCAATCGGGAAAGTTTGCCATCCTTTTTCGGTAAACACTTCATGTCCATATTTTTCCCGAAAATAGAAATTCTTCTCACCTTTGATGAGTGAATTAATATTCAAAAAGTAATTACTTATACAATACTAAAAAACATTGAAAATAATTTTTTAAAAAAGATTGTAATTCCAATCTATTTGTGTACTACTATTAAGTGGAATAGACTGGATGTATTTCGAGGAGGAAGATCAATGCCTGATAAGAAAACGACGCAACCCAAGGTGCCTATAATGGAACACCTGAACATAGCCGAATTCAACCGAGGGCAATCCTCGCGCCTTTTGAGGGAACTGGTAGAGACTGACAAAACAGCCTACATCCAAAAGAATGGTAAACCCATAGCAGTAGTGATGACCTATGCTCGCTATTTACGTCTTTGCGAGAAAGGAGTTGACATTAATGAGTACTAATATTTCTGAGAAATCAAACTTTATTTGGAAGATAGCCGATATCTTGCGCGGCGATTACAAACAGAGTGAGTATGGTGACGTTATACTCCCGTTCACCGTGTTGTGCCGTCTGGATAGCGTTCTTGCCCAGACCAAGGACCGAGTCATGGAGATTTACAGGAAAGGAACGTTCAAAACGGATTACGCCAAACTGGCAGGGTTCAAGAGTATCACTGGTGGGTTGAAGTTTTACAATATCAGCGAATTCACAATCGCTAAGCTTAAGGACGATGCCGCAAACATCGCTGATAACCTGACTGACTATATCAAGGGCTTTTCCGAGAATGCGCGCTCGATTTTGGAGTCTTTTGACATATATTCGCAGATTGCTCGCCTAGATAAGGCGAATCTGCTTTATCTTATCGTAACCAAATTTGTGGACGATATTGACCTCCACCCCGATCATGTCTCGAACAACGAGATGGGATATATTTTTGAGGAACTCATCCGCAAGTTTTCCGAAATGTCCAACGAGACCGCCGGAGAACATTTTACTCCGCGTGAAGTTATCCGCTTGATGGTTGCGATGCTGTTTGATCCGGATATGCGCCTCATCACCGAGCCGGGATTCATGGCGAAGCTGTACGATCCAGCCGCGGGAACGGGCGGGATGCTTTCGGCGGGTATTGAATATGCCACTGAATTGAACAATCAGGCTCTTATCGAAGTTTATGGGCAGGAATTGAACGAGAAGACCTACGCCATCTGTAAGTCTGACACGATGATTAAGGGAAAGGGCTATGAGAACATCCATCTTGGCAATAGTTTCACCCAGGATGCGATGCCTCACGAAACTTTCCACTATATGCTTTGCAATCCGCCTTTTGGTGTGGAGTGGAAGAAGTATGAAAAGTTCATACGTGATGAAGCAGAGCGAGGCTATACAGGACGCTTTGGTGCGGGTTTGCCTCGTGTTTCGGACGGCTCGCTCCTGTTCCTGCAGCATATGATAAGCAAGATGATGGATTACGACCCGAATGACGACGGTTTGACCGGTTGTCGCCTTGCCATAGTCTTTAATGGTTCCCCGCTCTTCACGGGCGATGCGGGCAGCGGAGAAAGTGAAATTCGCAAATGGATTATCGAGAACGGCTGGCTTGAAACCATCGTTGCTTTACCTGACCAGCTATTCTACAATACGGGTATTTTAACCTATGTGTGGATTGTGACCAACCGTAAGAAAGGTGTGCGGAAGGGCAAGATCCAGTTAATTGACGGTACATCCTTCTTTGAACGTATGCGTAAGCCGCTTGGGGAGAAGCGCAAGCTCATCAGCGAGGGGCAGAAAGACGAACTGACCCGAATCTACGGCGAATTCATGGAAGGTGAGTTCTGCAAAATCTTTGACGAGGACGATTTCGCATATTGGAAAGTGACAGTTGATCGTCCACTTCGGCTGAACTTCCAAGCATCGCCAGAACGTATCGAGCATATCCGCGAGCAAACTGCATTCGTCAAGCTTGCCACGAGCCGCAAACGTAAACCATCCGAATATGACGCGGAAGTCGCCGAGGGCAGGAATCAACAGGAAGCCATCCTTGCTGCCGTCGGTACGTTGGATGCTACGGTACTGTATAAAAATCGTGTCGAGTTCACTAAGTTACTAAAAATAGCGTTCAGGAAAACGGGCCTGGATGTTAAGACACCTCTGCTCAAAGCTATACTCACTGGGCTCGCTGAAAAAGACGCGACCGCCGACATCTGCACGGATGCAAAGGGTAATCCTGAACCCGACACCGACCTCCGTGACACCGAACAGATACCCATAAAGGATGACATCGCCACTTACATCAAACAGGAGGTTCATCCTTATGCTCCTGATGCTTGGGTGGACGAGAGCAAGACCAAGAAGGGCTACGAGATTCCGTTTACGCGTCACTTCTACAAATACACGGAACTTGGGAATGCCGAAGATACACTTCAGGATATTCAGACGTTGGGTGTGAAGATTCAGTTCGTAATAACAAAGTTGTTCGGGGAGGTATGAGCGTGGAAGAGTATGTGAATGGCTTGGTTGCATGGGATACCATTATTCCGCCTCATTGGGAAGTCTGTCGTTTCAGGCAGATATTTAGCTTTGGACGTGGTATAAATATTACAAAGGCAGATCTCCAAGATGAGGGATTGCCATGTGTTACTTATGGTGATATCCACTCAAGATTTGGCTTTGAGTTGAAACCTGAAATTCACACACTTAGATGTGTTGATACTAGTTTTGCGACAAGTAATCCAGCGTCAATGCTTCACTATGGGGATTTTATCTTTGCCGATACCTCAGAGGATGTAGCAGGTTCCGGTAACTTTACCTATTTGAATAGTGAAGTGCCGACCATTGCGGGTTACCATACAGTCGTTGCCCGTCCTCATTTATCCAATTTAAGCCGGTTTTTGGCGTACGTATTTGATTCCGTTACGTTCCGAGCGCAGGTAGGTTCGAATGTTTATGGGATAAAAGTTTTCAGCATAACGCAGTCGATTCTAAAAAACACTCGCTTTCCTATGCCTCCACTCGACGAACAAGCCTACCTCGTTGCCTACCTCGATCGTCGTACTGCTGAAATAGATTCCTTACTCATCAACCTTCAATCGCAAGCAGAAATGCTTGACCGCTACAAACGGGAACTCATCGCGGGAGCGGTCACAAAAGGGCTTGATAAGTCGGCGGCGGTGAAGGACAGTGGCGTGGACTGGATTGGCGATGCCCCTAGTCACTGGGGAATCACGAAGATAAAGTGGATGTTCGAAATCGTTAAACGTATCTACGGCAAGGAAGACCGTGATGTGCTTTCTATTACGCAGCGTGGTTTGAAGGTTAAAGACATTCAATCCAACGATGGACAGTTGGCGGAATCTTACGCCAATTACCAGATGGTCAATTTCAATGATTTTGCCATGAACTCTATGGACTTGCTGACCGGTTGGGTGGATTGTAGCTCGTTCGAAGGCGTGACCAGCCCTGATTATCGGGTATTTCGCTTTCTGCCGGGCAAGGAACAGTGTCACAACTACTATAAATATTTGTTCCAAATGTGCTACAAGAATCGAATTTTCTATCGCTTGGGTCAGGGCGTTTCAAATCTTGGCCGCTGGAGACTTCAAGCAGACCAGTTCCTAAATATGAGATTCCCTCAACCTCCTATCGAGGAGCAGGCGAAAATCGCGGCGTACCTAGACGCGAAGACAGCGCAAGTCGAAGACTTGATCGCCGACATCTCAGAGCAAATTGAAAAATTGAAACAGTACCGTCAGATTGTGATTCACGATGCGATCACGGGTAAGATCAAGATAACGGAGGGATAAGCTATGGCGATAGGCACAACCGAACGTACATTTGAACAGGAAATCGAATGGTGGCTCACTAAGGGTCCGGCCAAAACTGGCCACTATAAAAAAAGCAATCCCACCGACTATGATCGCGAATTAGCGATGGATAAAGATGCGGTTCTGGCGTTTATAAAATACACCCAGCCCGAGATCTGGCAAGGACTTTGCAAGCGGCATGGATCAGAACTCGTTGCCGAAGCGGAGTTTTTCAAACGACTAAATTCAGAATTGAATGCGCGGGGGATGATTGATGTGCTACGTCATGGTATAGTTGACCTCGGTATCTCTGTGCGGCTTGCTTATTTCAAGCCAGGCAGCGGAATGAACCAGAGCCTCGCAGCACTATATGATAAGAACGTGCTTCAGATAATGCGACAGGTCAAATACAGTGTTCATAACGAGAACTCCATTGACATGGTCATTTTCCTGAACGGACTCCCGATTATCACCATCGAACTCAAGAACCCGCTAACGGGTCAAACCTACAGGAATGCCATCACCCAATACGAGAACGACCGCAACCCACGGGAATTGCTGCTTTCAAAGGGAAAGCGCGCTATCGTTCATTTTGCCGTTGATACCGAGCAAGTCTGGATGACGACATGGCTTCGCAAACTCGATACCACTTTTCTGCCGTTCAACAAAGGGGGCGAGGACGGCGGTGCGGGTAATCCCGCCGCGGCAGGCGGCGACTATCGTACAGCTTACTTATGGAAAGAAGTACTGCAACGTGACAGCCTTCTGGATATTCTCCACCGCTTTGTACAGGTCTCTAAAGATGACAAAGGCAAAGAAAAGCTTATTTTCCCGCGCTATCATCAGTTGGATGCCGTCCGTAAATTGGTAACGGATGTGTACTCGCATGGCGCTGGCAAGAACTACCTGATACAGCATTCCGCGGGGTCGGGCAAATCGAACTCCATCGCTTGGCTTGCTTACCATTTGGCAAATCTGCACGATGCAAGCGACGAGGTTATATTCCACAGCATTATCGTCATTACCGACCGCCGTGTTCTTGACAAGCAACTTCAGCGCGACATCTATAATATGGAACATAAGCCGGGCGTGGTCATTCGTGTGGATAAGAACTCCAAGCAGTTAACCACTGCCTTGAACAACGGCGATAAAATCATTGTTTGTACCCTGCAGAAGTTTCCGTTTGTCGATGTGCAGAAAGTATCCATCACAGGTAAGCGATTCGCTATCATCGTGGACGAGGCTCATTCATCCCAAACGGGGGATGCTAGCAAGCGTATGAAAGAGATTCTAGCGGATATTTCTTTACAAGGCGATGATGCCATCGAAAAGAAACTGCACGAATTTGCCATGGAGGAGGCAAAAGCCGAAGCCGAGGAAAAGGATATCGATGAGGTTATTGCCGATGAAATGGCGGCTCACGGCCAGCAGCCCAACCTCTCGTTCTTTGCGTTTACTGCAACGCCTAAGCAAAAAACACTTGAAATATTCGGGCAAAGGACTGCATCAGGAAAGCCTGAGCCGTTCCACCTCTACAGTATGAGACAGGCTATCGAGGAGGGCTTTATTTTTAACGTCCTAGAAAACTACACGACCTACGAGACCTACTTCCAAATCGGAAAGAAGATCGCCGAAGACCCTATATACGGTAAAAATCTGGCAAACAAGGCTCTCGGTAAATATATGAGCCTTCATCCGCACAACCTCGCCCAGAAAGCTGAAGTCATAATTGAACATTTTCGCTCGCAGGTTCAGCACCGTATCGGTGGTCAGGCAAAGGCGATGCTCGTGACGGGTTCTCGACTTCACGCGGTACGCTATTTCTTTGAGTTTCAGCGTTATATAAAGAAGATGCACTATGACCTGGGTATATTGGTGGCTTTCTCCGGCACAGTCAAAGATAAGGTGAGTGGTGAAATCAAAGAGTACACGGAATCCAACCTAAACAAATTTCCGGATCGAGAAACTGTGGAGAAGTTCGACACTGCCGAATATCAGATTCTCATTGTTGCTGAGAAGTACCAGACAGGTTTCGATCAGCCGCTTCTGCATACGATGTATGTTGATAAAAAACTGACTGGTATCAAGGCCGTTCAGACACTTTCGCGTATCAACCGCACCTGTCCCGGCAAAACAGAGACTTTTATTTTGGATTTCGTTAACTCTCGGGAAGACATCGAGAAGTCGTTCCAAGATTATTATCAGGCCACAGGCATGGCAGAAACTACTGATCCCAATCTCATCTACGACATCAAGAATGTGCTCGACAGCTTCATGATCTATACGGACAACGAGATAGAAGCTTTCGCTAAAGTTTTCTTTAAAGAAAACAAAACGCAAGGGAACATTGACTTGGCAAAGCTGAATGGTTTTATTGATCCTGCAGTAGACCGCTACAACAGCATGCTCGAGAAACAAGATAAGATTGACTTCAAGAATGCTCTGAAAAAGTTTATCCGCTTATACGCATTTTTGACACACATTATCAATCTCGGCGATGTGAGACTCCACAAATTCCACGCTTATGCCAAGTGCCTGCTCCGCAAACTGCCGAGAGATGAAGCGGAACGAACTCCCGATATTGAAAGTGATGTTATGCTCCAGTATTATCGAGTGCAGAAGGTCTCCGAGGGGCCCATTGTTCTGGCGAACGAGGACGGACTTTTGAAACATAGAACGTCCGGTAGTGGTTTACAACTTGAAGACGAGAAGGAACCCCTCTCCGCAATTATAAAAAATCTAAATGAGCGGTTAGGTACGAATTTTACCGAAATGGATAAGGTCCTTGAACAATTTGTGCTGGATATGGCAGGCAATCAAGAAATGGTGCTTCGCTCTAAAAATCCACTTGATCTTTTCAAGATCGTCTACGATAACACAATCATGGATGTCGTTTTGGGGCGTATGGCTAAAAACCAAGAATTCTGCGAGAAATATCTGGAAGACGAGGAGTTTAGGCGTGAAGTAGATAAAATTCTTCTTCCACTTGTTCACGAGCGGCTATCGAAAATGTAGGAGGGCAGACCGCAAGGGAAAAGATGATATTCACTTCACAAAAGGGTGTATCGACTTCATCATGGCAGTCGTAAACGTTATATTTGGTTTTTCTGAACTGCAGCGTGGCTATTTTTGAAGATTGCAGTTCTATACACAATGATATCTCATTGAATACATGATGATTTTGATTTTCCGACTAATACGCAAAGGAAGAATCATAGGTTAAAGATATCTCCAATATTGAACATATTTTTTCTGTCCGTTCCGGAGTGGAGGAAAAAATTGCGAAGGTGAAAAAATTTCGGCTTAATGGTATCTGAGTATAGCCGCGTGTAGATACTTTTAGTATCCAGTTCAAATGCAATATTATTGAAATCTAATTGGTAGCATATTTGATAAGATGAATGTGAAGAAGCAGGAAATGTTGATTTGTATTCAATATTATATTGAGGAGAGAAATATTTAATTAAAGCAGCTTCAATAACAGTTATTTGTTGGTCCAAAGGAATAGGGGTGTTGTTCACCTTTTTATACTGTTCGACCGATTCATCAAAATCATGGATGGCATCTATGCCTATCGAACCTAACATTGATATAAGATATGGTGCAAATTCCCATAGAATGAGCCAGATTTCTTCGTTTAGATTGTTATCCATGAAATCAGCATAGATCTGTTGTAGTGTACTATGAGAACTTAGCCGTTCAGCAGCTAGCCTTTGCCCGTTTTCTCCGAAAGCCTGCCCAATATATAAGATTTTTAGATCAAGTATTTCTTTATATTCAGGAATGGAGGATACATAAAGCAAGGATGATTTTCCATCTGTCAGGATTTTACCCTTCTCATCCATTATATGGATCCTGTTGCATGCCTCGTTGAGCTTATAATTTGAAAAACCAAGGGTATTAGGAAAATCATATTCCTCAGAATATTCTTTACCATTTTTAATATAATCATAGCCAACCCTGTAATAGTCCCTACCGAAATGCAATGAACTTTTTCTGAATAATATTTTCGGGCGTGAACATATCATGTAAATATGGCAAGAATGACTTTGTAAGGACCGAACTATTTCCAAATCTTTGAAATCATTTTGTTGTAATAGGTTGTGATAACCGGCTTTCATTGCAATGGTATTTTCGATCGAATAATTAGCGTGTTTCATGAATAAACCCCTTGGTCTCAATACTTTTTTCATTATCAATATTATATACTTAGAGCCAATTCTCAATTATGCACCATTCATATACATCGTAGATATTCTTGATTGAGTTGTATTGTTTACTGATAAATCTACTACTGTTGGCGTCGGGCGTAAACAACCCTAAATAGCCGGATAGAAACAACCAAATCAAGACAGTTGAAAATAACCAAAACGGATGGATGTGAAAGTTAACCAGTTTTTTCACTACTAAGGTAAGAAGATTTTCTCAAGATCTTGTAATCATATTTTTCTTAATGACGGTAAGCATTGTTTTCCTATCTAAGGTAAGCAGTTTTTTCTAGGAATAGTGAAACTTTTAAGGCGTTTTTTTGTGTTGATGCTTCATTCGATATGACTGGCCTTTCAGGGAAAAACCTCTTGCATTATAGAGAAAACGGTCAAGCAGAGCTGTCGCCAGCACAGATTCCCCCAAGAGCTTTTCGATGAGGATGATGCTCTCGAATGCACCATCGACAGGCTGTGGGACAAGGCCATTTGGATGACCTTCTCGGGGCAGAGTTATCGAGGTTCCGATAGAGAACAGATTGAGTTGAATTTCGTAAAGTTCAGATAACAAGAATTTTTGCTGATTTGGTTGTTTTATTCTGACTTTGGGTGCGACCGACCCTCAGTGGTTCTTTTTTTCCGACTAAAATTAGTTAATTTCACCCGACTCTAACACTACTTAATCTCAAGAATTTTACTCATCGTTGTTTGAATTACTTAACCCAAGCAAATTTTTCAAATTTGGAAAGAAGCGAATATCATTACATTGAATAAGGGAAAGATGTTCGTAGATAAGAGTTTTATCTAGAAGCCTTTCGTACAGACTTCTATCCCTTTCCGAATAATAAGCAATATACACATGGTTGATCTTCCCTCTCTCAATCAACTCTTGAATACGATATAGAATATGGCCATCAAGCGAATTGGTGAAGTAGTATTTCATGTCCCCAGGTGTTTCAAGATACTTGGGAAAAGCAGCAAAGAATTCATCTGTAAAAATTGCTGTCGGCGAGAAGGATACCCCATATATTAATAAGTTCTTCCAGTTCTTTTCTTCATCAAAGAAAAAGTCCAAGTCATATAATCGAGAAGGGACATCGCATTCATTAGTATGAATTCTCATCAGTCTGCTCTGTTTTTCGAAGGCGTTTGACCCAAATAAGTACGGGTACTCGAATTGTTTGCCATCATCGAAAGGGAAATATTGCAAATCCCCGTAATTGCCCAATTTCTCAACAAATCTTCCATGAATGTGTTGAACAGTTAAAGGTCTACTCATATATACGTTGTCTAGAAGCAGATCAAAATTGAGGGAAAGAATATTCTTAAATTGAGTGGAAAATTCATAACCGACTTCCTCAAGATAATCTTTGACCGCTGGTTTTGTTATTATCGAATCTTCAATTTCTCTATACCAGAAATTATAGAACAGATATAAGAATGTGAAATTATCCTTCACTGGACGATTGTGCTCTTTATCGGCAAACAGATGTTTTCCAACAAAGTATTCCATTCCATACTTTTGGATTTCTGGGATGAATGGTATGAGTGCTCGTTTTGCAGCTTTTTGTTCATCGATTATTTGCTGGTAATTTGGTATATCACGGCCAAAGACTCCGAACAATTTGAGCACTTCGCGATAGTTCGGGGAATCTACAGGTGCTCCAATCATACTGCAGACTCTTTCATTTAACTTAAGCAGCTTCTCATCAGATTTTCTAATAAGTTTTTGTTGTCGAATACGATTGAATAGAGAAGTAGTCAACCCATTTCCAAAAAGAATGGTTTCATAGGTAGGCATTATATTCGTCTCCCTACATAATATCGATTAATTATTGAATACATCATTACTCAGCCGCGAATAAAAGATTTTTGTCGAGATGTAGCTCTTTTACAAGATCATCATTTGCCTTACGATATCTCTCTCTATACTCGGGTGTGTAGTCATTGATCTTAATTCTGTAATAGTTTTCTGGTGAAATCCAGATATTTGTAAGGTCATATTTGAGTTGGCAAAACAATAGTACATAAATAGCTGTAATTGGGAAAATGTCCTTTTCTGTTCCGGATTTGTTATGATTGTTATAACTGAATTCAAACATCTTTGCTGCAATAAGAACTGCATTCGGAGTCCCATAAGCCATTACTCGGTTACTTGTTTCTCGGATATCAATCATCAATTCGTCTTGTGATTTTTGCTTGAAGATGATCGAATCAAGTAATTTCAAGATGTCTATCGGCATTTCTGATGACTGGGTAAGGTAAATATCAGTCTTTTGCTTTTGGATCTCCTGTGAGAATGAACTTCTTAATAAGAAAAAACTAACAATAAACCCAAAAACTGTAATCCCAGAATTTATGAACTCCATATCAAATCTCCTGATTGGCAATATGAAAGAAAGCCTTTAGTAAAATGAGGAGCCTTTTCATCGTCCACAATTCTTAAAGTTGCTAACGTGGTTTGTTATGTGGTTAATGATAATGGGATCACTATAAGCCAAGAAATCCCATCTGTAAATCTTTGATACCTGTCTAAGTCCAATCTTTTGAAAATCTGAATTTTCAAATCTATCCATCACCTGTGATCCATGATATGCAGAACCAATCATGCCGGACGAAGCAGAAACAATCCCCAGGGTGTATGTCATCCCAGCAACGAGTCATCGGAACAAGAAACGGGTGGCGCTGTACTGTCGTGTTAGCACGTCCATGGACCGGCAGCTGGGAAGTCTCTCCGCCCAGATTGATTTTCAGGAAGAAAGCCATTTTTCTCACTAATTTAATTTTTTGTAGCACTAATAGATTATTTCTGAGTGTATAAATCTGGGAGTTTCAGTATTAGTGTTTCGCAAGCTGAGGGGAGTGAATGAGCTGGGATAAACAAAGTTAGAATAAATCCACTCTGCAAAAACCTCCAAATAATGCTCTGGATTGCAGATTTTCTGTTTTATCCTCTTCAAAATTTGTATCAAAGATTACGGTAATAGGTCACTAGGATGAACAACAGTCCTGTTATTTATCTCATTAGAACGAACATATAAAGGAATTGTAATTCTAACATTTCTTTTCTTTGGTAGTAGTGTACCGCCGTCCTCCATGAAAAATCTTTGACTTACTAATAATTCTCCATCTATAGACATTCATTGAGGACGGTCCAATATTAATATTTAGTATCTTGTGAGATTAACTAGACAACACTCAAGATGTTAGCAAAATGGTTGGAGTATTAATTGTGTGTTCGAATACTCTTGTCAGAAATTCAGAAAAGGAGATTTTATAGGCCTTGCAATATAGCGCTAAGGTAGTGACTGTGGGGTAATTATTATTTCGATGTCCTTCTCTAAGACTTATTGTGCTTTTGGTAAATGGTGTGTATTTCTCCAATTTTTCTTGGGATAGTCCACAATCTTTTCTTAAAGACTTAAAGGCTTTTGCTACATGTATCGGTAAAATATCAAGTATTATTCTCCTTTGAATAGGTATTAACTCCCAAGATTTTAAAGTATATATTTTATTGGGAAAATTCTTGTTTATAGAAGAAATGTTACGTGAAGGTCCAAATTCAGCATAATCAAGAAATTTAAACACATCGAATTCGAGTGAATAACAGAGTCTTAGGATAGTATCCAATCTAGGATGCCACTCAGAATTGGTTGTGATTTCTGTAATCCATCTTGGATTTGACCCTGTTTTTTCACATAGTTCTTGCTCGCTTACATTATTCTCTCGTATCGCATACACGAGTGCTGCCTGGAATTGCATCATGAATTACCTCCAAAAGTGTTAGATACTTTCTAAGAAGAGAAAGAGGAGGCATTGCTTCAAGAAATTTGATTAATGATTTCTTTTATAACCTAGATTCTTGATCTGGTTAAAATATTGTATGATTTTACTATGGTTTCCTAGTTTCAGAGATGTTACAGTACTACTTCACTGAAGCAATCTCTTCCAACGTTTTTAATAGACAGAAACTATGCAGAAGCTTAAGGCTTTGATACACCTTTTAGTAAAGTGATGAGGTAGTGGCTTCAGTGTTATCGCTAATTACAACAAAACCTCCCTGCATTGCAAGGAGGTTTTATCTTTGGGCCCAGTAGGACTTGAACCTACGACCCACGGATTATGAGTCCGATGCTCTAACCAACTGAGCTATAGGCCCGAAAAGCTGTATGTAATCTAAAGGATTTTTCGAAGAATGTAAAGAATCTTTTCGTTGGTATAGATTAGTCTTCCAAAATATGCTGAAAGCCATGCTTTTTCTTGGAAAAGGGTAGTACCCATGGTACCATTACCGTACTTGGGAGAAGGAGACAATGAGTAGGCAGTATAGAGTAGTATTGTGTTTGTTCATACTTGTACTGACTTCTTATAGTGTCTTTGCTTCCTGGAGCTTTGCATATGACAGTTGGGAGGGACATCCAAGAATAGGCTCTTCCTTGGTTCCCACCGGTATTCGCTCTGGAGTAACTGGGGACTTGGACCCAATCTTTTCTGGTTGGGAAACTGACCTTATCCTCTTGGCCAAAGCAGGGTTTCATGAACGAGTTCTCTGGCAACACCCAGTAAATGGCTCTCTTCTCTCTAGTTCCCCTCTCATATTTGACCTTCTGCAGTTCGATTGGACCATTGGAATCAAGCAAAGCCTTGCTCATGACCAACAGCTCTTTCTTGGCTACCGAGGCACCTATGAACAAGCCCTCGACTCCATGATCGAAGGAGATGTATTGGATAGTGGAACAGTCCTTGGCATTGACCCTTGGTTCTCCTCCTATGGAGGAAATACCCTCTATGGGAAACTTTCAGGAATCAGTACAAACATATCGCTCAGCTATTCTTACAACCACGAAGAAGAACTTCTTGATGGCTTGGCCTTTGAAAGTTCCCTCTTCATAGGACCGAAACTCCTGAATACCAACGCCTCCTATCTAGCATTTACTGCTGAAGGGGCAGGGGCTTTGATGATCTATCAAGAACTTGATGAGAAACAACACAATCTTTATTCCATCATCCTTCGTGATAACCTCCAGTTCACCTATACACTAGGCAGTCATATTCCTGTGTCGGTTTTACAGGAAACTTCTCTTGGAAGTTTGGTCAGAGGCTACGGTAGTGGTCAGTACCCCTTGGATGGAGCACTGGCAAACCGATTCTCCCTCTGCTTCAACGGGCCAGAACCCTTTACCAAAGGCTTCTATCCCCGTCTTATCCTCTTCTTTGATGTCGGCTATGGCTTTGGCCAGCTGGTTAATACCTCTGTTTCGTCCTCGGCTTTTCTTGCCAGCACTGGGGTATCGGTTACCTACTCACTTCTTTCCTACATGGATATAGGTTATCAAATGGCATACCTTATGGAAGGGTCAAACCCCATGCAACCAGGAAAGACCATGGTAGGTGAGTTGATAGCCCACATCCGTTTCTAGCCATGATGAATATTGTGTTTCTCTATCTAATATGTATTTGATATGCGACAATAACGTAATCAAATTCGGAAAGGGAGCATATCATGAGTACTGACCATGTGGTAATTATTGGGGCAGGTATAGCAGGACTCTCTGCAGCCTCCTATCTCGCTCGTAGTGGCTATAACGTAACCGTGCTGGAGCGTCATGCCCTGCCAGGTGGTCTCTGTACCTCTTGGAAACGAGGTCAGTACACCATCGACTACTGTGTACACTGGCTCATGGGAACCAAGGAAGGTTCTGAGTTCAACCAACTCTGGAAGGACCTTGGGGCTTTTACCAATGATGATGGCTCTACGGTACCGATTGTCAACTTTGACCAGTTTTCCACGATGGGGCTCTCCAAAGGTGATTCCATTACCCTCTACAGTGACCTTGAAGCCTTGGAAAAGGAACTGCTTCGCTATGGAGATGAAGACCGGAAGGAAGTACATGCATTCGTAGCCAGTTTGAAGAAACTGGGTACCAGATTTTCTGATGAAAAACCGAACATTCTTGGTTCCATCTCCCAATTCCTCACCCTGTTCAAGCACCTCCAACCAATGAAGGAGTACTCAAAGCGATTCAAGAGCCGGATACTACAAGAGCTTTTCTCTACTGAAATTCCAGAGGATTGGTCCCTGATAGCACTCACATTAGGGCTCTCCCAGCAACCGTACCAATGCGCCGGCTATCCAGTTGGAGGTTCCCTGAACCTCGCCAAAAACATAGAGAGAGAAGCAAAGCGGCTTGGAGCCACATTCAGATATAACAGCACGGTGGAGCGCATAGTAGTGGAGGATGGCGTTGCCAAGGGTGTGACACTTCGCGGAGGAGAACAGGTTGAAGCTGATTATGTGATCAGCGCAGCAGATGGCCATACCACGCTCTTTGGCATGCTTGAAGGCAAGTACCTCTCCAAGCCTTACCAGAGGGCCTATGAAAGCTATCCTCTTTTCCCATCCAGCATCATGGTTGCCTTGGGCCTCAAAGGTGATTATTCTGGGTACCCTCATGAAAGTTCCCCCTATTTCAAAGAACCGATTACATTGTTTGATGGCACCACCCATAATCGATTCAATCTTAATATCTATCACTACGACCCAACTCTTGCTCCAAAAGGGAAGACACTCATCACCGTCATGTTCAACACTTGGGAAGGCGAGCAGTGGCAGCAGCTTGCAACGGAGCATCCAAAGCAGTACGAAGAGGAGAAGAAACGGCTTTCTGAACAGGTAATCGATCGTCTCTCTCGGATTATCGGGCCATTGGAAGACAAGGTTGAAATGGTTGACGTCTCAACACCTCACTCGGTCATACGCTACACAGGGAACTGGCAGGGTAGCTTTGAAGGCTTTGCTCCCACAAAAGCAACACTCTCCAAAAGCCTCTCCAAAACGCTTCCAGGATTGAAGCACTTTGCGATGATCGGGCAGTGGACAACCCCCGGAGGTGGTCTTCCAACTGCCGCGAAGGATGGGGTGGATATAGCCAAGCGCCTTTGCAAAGAGCATGGAAAGCCCTTTGTCGCAAAACTATCATAGGGAATGGATTGCCCATTCATGGCTAAATGAATGAAGTGGTTTACTTCCACGATTTCAAATGAATGGGCATGGTGCTTTTTGCCAAGTGTTTTGGGGTATTTTGCCAATATCAAACCATAATTGCCAGAAACGAAGATAATTCTTGTTCATTTTTCCCGTATCCCCTAGTTGGCATGTTTTGTGCATCTTGCCTTGTAAGGTGTGGTGCAAAGAAGCGGCCAAAGAAACTGGATTTCATCCAGATTCAGTGTAGGATAAACCTTTTCAACCCACCATCAGGCGCATCAAATGAATATCTTCAAGAGTGTGCCTGCTCTAGAAAGGTGGGTCAAGCAAACATGAATCAAAAACATATCTACTTGGTTTTTACAAAAACAGGAACATGGCTTTCAAGGATGATCTCAAGCGTTTCACAAATTTACTATCCCCATGTATCTCTCAGTTTTGACGACAGTTTTTCTCAGATGTACTCATTTGGAAGGATAAATCCTAAAGACCCTCTCTCAGCAGGGTTTGTCACAGAAAACCTCTATGAAGGTGTGTATAAAAATTCTCCCAGTTGTGAGTGCCTGATCTATAAAATTGCCGTGAATGAGGAACAATATTTGTTCATGAGGCAACGAATTTCTAGGTTTATACAAATGAGGGGGTACTATCACTATAATATGCTTGGATTATTCGGGGTTCTGTTTAATAAACCGATTAAGCGGAAAAGACATTATTTCTGTTCCCAATTTGTTTCAGAAGTGTTGATGGATGGAAATGTGTTAATCACTGGAAAAGTGCCAGAGCTAGTCAGCACAAGTGACCTGCTTGCCCTAGAACACAAGGAGAAGGTGTATGAAGGATTTATTTTCTCTCCTTCCCCTGGCCAGTATCCGATGGTGCATGTGAGGGTAGTTGGAGGGAAGGTGTCATAGGATATCCCCAACCATCTACAAACCGACTATGCATCCCTGTTATTCATCGGTACGGATTGTCCTCACTCTTCTTCAGAACATTGCTCTCTGAAAAGCCCAATGCTGAGAGTGCCTGCATGGTCCTCTGCAACTGATAGGCAGGGATCCACCGGACCGTCAGTCGTACTGCCTTGCTCTCGGGGAGTTGCTCAGCATAAGGCTTCAGCCCTGCGTTAAGTAGTCTATCATACTGAGCATAGGCAGTGAGCAGGGAAGAGTAGGCGCCAACCTGGATCTGATACCAACCGGTATCACCGGCGCGCTTGTACTTTGACTCTGGAATCTCAGGTTCAAAGATAAGGGTCAAATCAACATTGGCAATACCGGCATCGAGCATATCGATCTGCTCAGCAGAGGATGGGGTTAGGTCGATGATTCTTCCATCAACATACGGCCCCCTGTCGTTGATCCTTACATCGACACTCCTTCCATTGTCCTTGTTGGTCACCCTGACGATGGTACCGAACTTCAGGCTCTTGTGGGCAGCCGAAAGGCTGGTAGGGTCGAATATTTCACCATTGGCAGTAAGACTTTCGCTCTTGTCACTGGTGTACCAGGAGGCTATCCCTTTTTCTATTACCGTACCGGGCTGCAACTTCTCTTCCTCTTCAGCAAAGAGGAAGCTTGTACAAAGAAGCGCCACTACTAGCAAAGCCATCAATCGTTTCATACTCAAGAGTATACGCTCTCGCTCTTTGTTTTGGCAACCAGCAGTTGAACTCATGTCAGTGTTTCACTATAATCGACGGTTATGAGCGAAAAGAACGTATCTACACATTGGGCGGATATATACGCCGACAAGATTATTCGTGAGAAAGGGGAAAAGGAGCACTATACCTGTGCCTCCGGCATTACCCCTTCTGGCACAGTCCATATAGGAAACTTCCGGGAGATCATCTCGGTTGAACTGGTGGTGAGAGCCCTTCGGGAGAAAGGCAAAAACGTCCGCTTCATCTACAGCTGGGATGACTATGACGTATTCAGGAAAGTTCCCAAGAACATGCCAGAGCCGGAGATGCTCTCCACTTATCTCCGTAAGCCCATTACCTTGGTTCCCGATACCCTTGGCCGGGCTGAGAACTATGCACGTGGGAACGAGCAGGATGTAGAGCGCATCCTTCCCGCTGTTGGCGTGGAGCCTGAGTACATCTACCAGGCAAATCGATACCGCGCAAGCGAGTACGCTGAAGGTATGCGCCTTGCCCTTGAGAAGCGTGATGAGATCCGAGCCATCCTTGATGAGTTCAGAACTGAACCGTTGGAAAAGGATTGGTGGCCAATTTCTGTCTTCTCCAACTTCACTGACAAGGATACCACCACCGTACTCGACTGGGACGGCGAGTGGAACATCACCTACCGGGACGATGAGACCGGCCAGACGGAAACCGTCGACCTCAGGACCACCAGCTGTGCAAAACTACCATGGCGCCTTGACTGGCCGATGCGTTGGGCACATGAGCAGGTAGATTTTGAACCCGCAGGAAAGGATCACCACAGTGAAGGTGGTTCCTTCGACACCTCCCGCAAGATGGTCCAGGTATTTGGTGGGGAAGCACCTGTTTCCTTCCAGTACGACTTCATCAGCATCAAGGGACGTGGTGGAAAGATCTCCTCATCCAGCGGAGAGGTCGTCTCCCTCTATGATGTCTTGGAAGTCTATACCCCTGAGGTTGCCCGCTACATGTTCGCAGGAACCCGACCGAACACAGAGTTTGCTATCTCCTTCGACCTTGATGTCCTGAAGATCTATGAGGACTACGATACCTGTGAGCGAATCTATTTCGGTCTGCAGGAAGTGAATGAGAAACGCAAGGCAAAGGAGAAGCGGATCTACGAACTCAGCCAGGTGAAGGGGCTTCCCTCCGAGCCCAGCTACCAGATTCCCTTCCGCCACCTCTGTAACCTATTGCAGCTCCATGAAGGGGACATCGAAAGGGCAATCTCAACCTTGGACGATATGACCGACAGCCAAAGGGACAGACTCAGGGTTCGTTGTGCATGTGCCTGGAACTGGATCACCACCTTTGCTCCGGAGGACTTCAAGTACCGCTTGTCCAATGAGAATGACCCCTTGGTAGAGCTTACTGACCAAGAGAGGGCTGCAGTGTACGCGCTTCGTGAGGTGGTCAAGGTCATGGACCAGATCGAGGATAAGGAGTACACCACTCGCCTCTATGACTCAGCAAAGGACAATGGCCTGGACACCGGAGCCTTCTTCAAGCTGATCTACCGCATCATGATAGGGAAAGACCGGGGACCAAAACTTGGACCCTTCCTCCAGACCTGCGGCAAGGAGAAAGTGCTCTCAATCCTTGGGCGATACTAAACTATTTGGATATATAGGTGGCAGGGAGCTTTCTGAGCTCCCTGCCAGCGTTATAAGACCAGAGAGAAAAAAGGAGTTCTAGATGAACGTTTTGATGATCAACACAAGTCCACACGAGAATGGTTGCACCAATCGTGCACTGCAAGAGGTGGCATCTGTATTAAAACAGTGGAATATTGACAGTGAGATTCTCTGGATCGGAAAAGGTTCCCTGCATGGATGCACCGATTGTGGGTACTGTTTTAAGCATGGTTCATGCGTATTTACCGATGATTCGGTAAATGAGGCTGCAAAGAAAGCTGTGAAGGCTGACGCCCTTGTATTGGGATCAGCGGTACATTACGCCTCTGCTGCCGGGGCTGGCAGCGCCTTCCTCGATAGGATGTTCCGTGTTGCCTCCAAGCAGATGGCACTCAAGCCGGGGGCCGCTGTGGTCTCCTGCAGGCGGGGTGGGGCAAGCGCCACCTTCGACCAGTTGAACAAGTACTTCACCATCAGCCAGATGCCGGTGGTCTCTTCTACCTATTGGAACAGCGTTCATGGCAACACGGTCGAAGAAGTGGAGCAGGACCTTGAAGGACTGCAGGTTATGCGTTATCTGGGGGCAAACCTTGCTTGGTTGCTCTCCTGCATTGAGGCAGGCAAAGACACCGTGAAGAAGCCTGTTCCAGAAAAACGCATAGCCACCAATTTTATTCGCTAGCGGAGAATCCTGTCCAGGATGATGGAGTTGTTTCTCCACTTGTCCTGGGCTTTGACCCTGAGGTCGAGTCGGAGTTTCTTTCCTGGGAAGATATCGCGGATCTCAGGCTCGGCACCCTTGCGGATTTTTGCGATGCCCGCTCCTCGCTTACCTACCACAATACCCTTCTGCGTATCGCGTTCTACCACGATGAATGCCCGCACCCAAACCGTATTGTTTTCCTCACTGTATTCAATATCGGCAATCTCGACATAGATTGCGTGGGGAATTTCCTCGGTCACCAAGTTGATCGCCTTCTCACGGATGATCTCACTGATACGGAATTCAAGGTTTTGGTCGGTATATGCATCGGCAGGGTAGAGCAATTCACCCTCTGGTGCATGCTTGAACAGCTCGATGAGGATCTCATCGACCCCTTCATCGAGTTTTGCCGAGGCTCCCAGTACTGTTTTTCCTGGCAACATCTCTTCAAGGAATGCCTGGGCTTCTGCTAATTCCTCTTCCTTGAGGATGTCACTCTTGTTGATGACACAGATAACCGGGGTTTTCAGTTTTGCAATATGGCTGGCGAGAGCTTTCTCCTCTTCTCCTGCACTGCGCTTGGCATCGAGGATATAGAGTACTGCATCGTTCTCCTCGAGGGTCTTCAGCGCAGTCTCTTGCAGGCGCTTGTTCAACGTTTTTTCACTGAGGTGGAAACCAGGTGTATCGGTGAAGATCAACTGTCCCCTCTCGTCGGTATAGATACCCCTGATCGCATTCCTGGTGGTTTGCGGGGTACTGGCGGTAATGGAGACCTTCATCTCACAAATCGTATTGAGCAGGGTGCTCTTTCCAGCTGATGGTCTGCCGATAATGGCAACCGTAGCACATTTCATACACTGTTCTCCTAATTAATGGCCTCAGTATACTGTTTCATATCCTTTCTGCCTACATCCCCTCTTTCTTACCTGCTATGCCTTTGCAAGAATGAGAGTATGTGTGTATACTTGCCTTGATGTTCTACATCAAAACCAGTTTGAGTGAGGGGCACATGCCACAAGAAGAAGAAAAAAAGCCTGCAACGCAGGATCCACAGATACAGGAAAAACTCCTAAAAACCCGTTCCATCCTTCTCTCGGGAGAGATTGACAAGGAGAGCGCAGAGTCGGTCATCAAGCAGATGCTCATCCTTGAAGGAGAGAGTGATGAACCGATCAAGATTTTCATCAACAGCCCCGGTGGTGATGTCGATGCAGGCTATGCAATCTTTGACATGGCTCGCTTCATTACTGCTCCCGTTACCATGATTGGGATGGGCTTGGTGGCAAGTGCTGCTGCCTTGGTCCTTTTGGCTGTTCCCAAGGAGCAACGCATTGCGTTGCCTAACTCCACCTACCTCATCCACCAACCGATGAGTGGCATGAAAGGGGTTGCCACTGATATTGAGATTCACGCCCAGCATCTTGAGAAGCTGCGTGAGAAACTTGACAAGCTGATCGCACAGGAGACAGGCAAGAGCCTTGAGGAAGTGCGCAGTGATACCGAACGGGATCATTGGCTTAGTGCAGATGAAGCACAGAGCTATGGTCTAGTCAGCAGAATTGTTAAACAACGGAGTGAATTGTAACTACTCATGCCCAAGACTAGATTCCTCAGTGAAAAAGAAAAGACACTGGGAAGAAAGCATATGTATCGCCAGGAGCTGTATAACGGTGTTGCCTACAGCCTCCTCGGCGATACAATTGTTTATTTGCTCGCTATTTATTTTGGTGCCAGTAACATCGCCCTTGGCTATATAGCTTCAGCAAGTTATATTGCTGGAATTGTGCTTCCCTTTGTCCCCCAGGTCTTCAAGGGACGCAACCAGGTAAAGGTACAATCCCTTGTCTGGATTCTCCGTGGGCTTGTCTCCCTCGGGTATCTGGGGCTTTTCTTCCTCAGCGGGGACTGGGCAGTGATTCTTCTGCTCTCGGTCTACACCCTGTTCAATGTGTTCAGGATGATCGGTATTGCCCTCATTGACTCAACACTCAAGAGTATCAGCAGCATTGCCAACCGAGGAAAGGTTGTTGCCAATGTGAATGCAGCCTACCAAAGTTCGTCTCTGGTGGTTCGATGTATCTCGGCCCTGGTATTGGGTATAGAGCGGTTTAGTGGATTGGTTGGTCTGGTGACCATGCAGATCCTTGGAGTGTTGGTGAACTTCATGGCGAGCCATGAGATGGCACGCATTCCCAGCCGCAGTACGGTTGATTACAAGAAAGGAAGAGGCGTATTCGTCCTTCTTAAGGAAGCTATGAAGCAGGCTGCTTTCAGCAGAAGGCTTTACCTGAGATGGCTTTCCACAGCAGTGGCCGTTGTTTTTGCACTTACCACCCCATTCCTTCGTGTTGAATTGGGGCTGTCCAACTCGCTTGTGCTTGTCTATTCGGTTGTGCTGGGTGTATCGGTCATGGCCGCTAGTTTTATCAGCAAACAGTTCTCCGACCGTTTGGGCAGCCGGCCTTTGGTGCTCTTCTCCACGATATTCTCACTCTTCTTTTTCATGGCATGGGCCTTGATAACCCCAGAGGCTAACCCCATATGGTTCTTTGTCCTTGGATTCTTCACCAACTTCTTCATTGCCCTGATCAGCATGCTTGTCTATCGATTGATCACCCAGGTGATGCCTGATGATGAGACGGTTGCATTCAACTCAATGGTCAATTTTTTCATTGCCATCGTAGCATTCGTGGTTGGACTGGTCAGTGGTCTGCTTGGTGATTTGGGACATATTTCCAGGGATCTGTTTGTCGTAAATGGAATAGCTGCCGGAAACGGGTATACCCTGGTGTTTGTCTTTGCCATCCTGCTTACCGCTGTGGAAATCTTGGTAGCCTCCAGGCTGCAGGAGTATGGTGCCTACAGCTCACAGCAGGCAGCACAAGTTATTTTCAGTATGCATGGACTCAGGGCAGTTTCCATGATCGAGAAACTCGAGAGAACCCGGGATCCCGCCAAACGTAGATTCCTGATGCTCTCCCTCGGTGGGAACCTGAACAATCTTGCCACCAGTGAGCTCCGTATGATTCTCCGTAGTCCCTTCTCCCCTGACAAGCGTGATGCAGTGAGGGCTCTTGGTGACCGCCCCAGGAAAGCGCTGCTTGATGACCTGATAGTGGTTGCACAGGACGATGACTCCTACGTTCAGCTTGATGCTATCGCCTCCCTAGGTGCATACAGAAAGGAAGAGAAAGCCAAGAATGCATTGGTGAGTCTCATGTTGCATGGCAGATGGTCATCGGTCCGTTCAATGGCCAGCAAATCCCTTGTCCATATCACCGAGGGTACTGAGTATCTCCCATTGGTAAATGAGCTGAGCCACTCAGCGAAGCATATTGATGAAATCATCGACTATCTTATCGCCAAGCGTTTCATGGACAAGGAAGGAACGTTCTACCAGGAGTTTTTCATCTCGGTGGAGCAGGGGCGAAGTGCCACCTTCCGCCAGACCCGCTATGCGGTCATTGCCACTTTCCTGAAGTTCGGATCTCCCCGGCTTTCCCATCTGTATGAGCAGATGAATCTTGGGTATCCCAAGGACTTCCTCTCCCCATTCATCTCAGAGGCAAGGGACCTGGATCAGATCGACCAAGCGTACAAGACTGTACTTTCTTACTTTGAAAAGAAGGAATGGGAGCCACTCAGGTCTTTCTGCATGGATATCCTGGAGAGTAGTGATGTATCATTCGATCCTTGCTTCGAGAATCTCAAGCAAGGATTGTTGAAAGCGAAGGAGATGGACATCGAAGCCTTCGATGAACAGGATGCGGTTGCCATGCTCTATTTCAGTTACTCACTCGGGAAAAACGCACAGAACTGAAGCAGTAGTGGAACATCGTGCTCTTAAGGAGCATGATGATCTTATTGCTTACTATCTCCCTGCTCCTGTTCTCTGGATGCGATGCAACCATCACTCCGGACGAGAAGACCTTCTCTGTGCTCTCCTATAATGTACAGAATCTCTTTGATGCAACAATTGACGGTTCTGAATATGAGGAGTACCAAGACCCGGATATCTGGGATGAAGGATCCTATCGTCTTCGACTCAAGACACTTGCAAATGTACTGTTGGACCGTTCCCTTGCACTGCCTGATGTCATCGTACTGCAGGAAGTGGAAGGATCCAATGTTGTACATGATCTCTTGTACCACCATCTTTCCCGCAAGGGATATCGTTGGTATGCCGTCAGCAAAGGAGAAGACAGCCCGATCGCTGTGGCAATCATCAGCAGGCATCCTGTCTCAGATTCTGTGGTGCATGCAGCTCCTGGGTGCAGGCCGTTTCTGGAAGCGAGTATTGAAACCGGCAGGGGAAATGTGGTGGTCTTTGCCTTGCATGCCAAGAGCAGGATTGGAGGGGATGAAGAGACCGAGGGACAGCGCATTGCCCTCTCAGGGGCTCTTTCAATGGCTGCAAAGGACCATGAAGGGACACTGACCTTGCTTTGCGGGGACTTCAATGAAAATCCTGATGCTGTATGGGATGCCGGAGGAAGGCAGACAGCCTTGGTGGATATCTCATATCCACTGAGTAACAAATTCATACAGGATGGGTCCCTCGCTGTTACCGGTGCAAAGGACAAGGTCGGCCCTTCACAGTGGTATAGTCCCTATCTAGATTCCCAATACGAGTTTCTCTCTCCTCCAGGCAGTTGTTACTGGACGGGGCAGTGGCACCGCTATGACCAGATACTTGGCAATGGCTATCTCTTTGATGGATTGGGTTGGGAGTATGACGCGTTCTCCATTTGTGGGATTCCTTCCCTGCTGAAAAGTGATGGTACCCCATATGGGTGGGATTCCAGGATAAAAAATGGGGTCAGCGACCACCTCCCGGTTTTGCTGACCCTCACTCGTCATTAGAAGCCTCAACTGTTCTTGGGGAACTTCAACTCATAGAAAATCTGTTCGAGTTCCAGGGCAATGTTGATATTATGCACCACCGGGGAGCGTCCATCTTCCTGTTTCTGTGCCTTGAGCGTGATGGGACTGAAGTTCAGGATACCCATAACCCCTGCTGCGAGCAGCCTCTCATAGCTATCCTGTGCAGCCTGCTCAGGAACGGTGATAATGCCTGCGGTAACCTCGAGTGCCTCGACAACCTCATCAATCCTACTGATAGGATAGATGGGCACGGGATGCGATGCATCGCTGTATACCAAGGGGTCGCTGTCGAATCCTGCGACTATCCTGATGCCATCAGGTTCAAAGCCATTGTAGTGCATCAAGGCCTTCCCAATCCTTCCACAACCTACAATGATACAGTTCTGGCTGTCTCCTTTCCCGAGGATTTCACCCAAACCTCTGAGCAGCTCGTGGATCTCGTACCCACCGCGTTTCTGGCCATGGATGCCCAGCTGGGAGAAATCTTTACGTACGATGGCGGCAGAAACGCCTGCTGCATCGGCAAGGTTGTGGGCAAACACTTTCTCAAGTCCGATGGTCTTGAGACGATTAAGCGAGCGATAGTATCGAGTGATTCGTATCAGCTGGTCATTGTTCATGGTGAAATCTCCTATTTATGTGAAATAATGTACATTAACTCGATAAAATGGTCAATATACTTCAATTAAAATCCTTTACTCCCTTGGAAAAAAGAATTTATAGAGAAATAGATATGTACAAACTCTCTGGAAAAGTGTTAGGATACCCCAAAACATAAATTGGGTACTGGAGGTTACATGTCGGACATTAACGAAGTCACGTTCTCACCCGAATTGGTTGCATTCATCAAGGAATGGAAAACCAAGCAGGGTAATCTCATTATGGTGCTCCACAGGGTTCAGCAAGAGCATGGCTACATCTCCCGCGAAGCGGCTGATAAGGTAGCAGAATTGCTTGATGTACCTTTGGCAACCATCTGGGGTGTCGTAACATTCTACCACTTCTTCAAGCTGACCAAGCCTGGCAAGCACAACATTCAGGTGTGCATGGGTACGGCCTGCTATCTCAAGGGTGGTCAGGCGATCATTGACGAGTTGGATAAGCAACTGCATTTACCGGTAGGAGCAGTAACAGAAGATGGGATCTTCTCCTTGGAGGCAGTACGTTGTGTCGGTTGCTGCGGGCTTGCCCCGGTCATGACCGTTGGTGGAGAGGTTTTCGGTAAGGTCACCAAGGACCAGGTTGCCGGAATCATCGCGAAGTTCAGGTAAGGGAGAGAGGTATCTCTCTATGCATATCTGCATCGATGACTATCTGTTGGATATCGTACAGAACTCGTTTGAGGCAGGCAGTTCCCTGGTGGAACTCACCTTTGCTGAGACGGGGACCAAGCTTTTCTGTGAGATACGTGACAACGGAAAGGGAATGAATGCAGAGATCCAGAGACGTGTGCTGGACCCGTTCTATTCAGATGGGGAGAAGCACAAGAAGCGAAAGGTCGGTCTGGGCTTACCGTTTCTCTCTCAGGCATGTGATGCTTGCGATGGGACCTTTGCCCTACGATCGGAAGAGGGAATTGGAACCACGGTTTCCTTCTCATTCCGCCTTGACCACATAGATGCCCCTCCTATGGGGAATGTGGCTTCCACTTTCCTGATACTACTCAGCCATCCTCTCTGTAGGGAGCTGGTGATTGAGCGGAGTTTGGAAACTGGGAAGGGCGGAGAGACGTATACGCTTCGAAAAAGCGAGCTTGAAGCGGTCCTTGGACCATTTGAGACCAGCGGGACATTGGCACTGCTCAGGCAGTACCTTTCCTCTCAGGAGGAAGAGCTGGAACAGTACCGCGAAGAGAAATTGCTGGATATGCATAGAAGAAATACGTCACCTTCCAGACTACAGGAGATGTGAACATGGCTAAAATGACACTTGAAGAGCTGAGAAAGCTCCGTGAAAAGAAGCAGAATGAGATCCAGAAGCGCGATATTGAGGGCAAGGATGCCCGTATTATCGTTGGCATGGGGACCTGTGGTATTGCAGCCGGTGCAAAACCGGTACTTGATACCTTTTTAGAAGTCCTCGACGAGAAGAAAATTGACAATGTCTCGGTCACCCAGACCGGATGCATGGGACTGTGCTATGTGGAGCCGACCATAGAGGTCATTGTTCCCGGTATGCCCGATGTCATCTATGGAAAGGTGGATGTAGAGACGGCACGCAAGATAGTTGAGCAGCATATTATCGGGAAGCAGCTGGTAACCGACCATATGTTCGATCGTCCTGCAGCTGACATCATCAAGAAGGATGGGGGTAAATAATGGCGTTCAGAAACTACATTTTGGTCTGTGGAGGAACAGCGTGTGAATCGAGCCGCGCGGACCAGATTTACCAGAACCTCTTAGAAGAGTGCAAGGCTCAGGGGGTTGCGGACGAGGTACAGATTGTAAAGACCGGATGTTTCGGTTTTTGTGAGCAGGGACCGATTGTAAAGATCTTGCCAGAAGACTCCTTCTACGTGAAAGTTAAACCCGAAGATGCAAAAGAGCTTATCAGTGAGCACATCATCAAGGGCCGTGAAGTCACCCGACTGTTATATGACAAAGAAGCAAGCCGAAAGAATGCAAAGGTAGAGGATATCAAATTCTACCAGAAACAGTTCAGGATTGTACTTCGCAACTGTGGATTCATTGATCCAGAAAATATTGACGAATATATCGCCCGTGAGGGATACCAGGGCTTGGAGAAGGCTCTCTTTGAGATGACCAGTGAGGACATCATCGAGGAACTGAAGACCGCTGGGCTTCGCGGTCGTGGCGGTGCTGGCTTCCCCACATGGATGAAGTGGAACTTCTCCCGTCAGGCAGAGAACGATACCAAATATGTTGTCTGTAATGCTGATGAAGGAGATCCGGGTGCCTATATGGACCGCTCAACGCTCGAAGGTGATCCGCACAGCGTACTTGAAGCAATGACCATCTGTGGTAAGGCAATTGGCGCTACCAGAGGATTCATCTACATCCGTGCAGAGTACCCCTTGGCTATCCACCGTCTTGAGATTGCCATGCAGCAGGCTCGTGAATACGGCCTCCTTGGACAGAATATCCTGGGAAGTGGTTTTGATTTCGATATTGAGATCCGTCTCGGAGCAGGTGCATTTGTCTGTGGTGAAGAGACTGCTCTCTTGCAGTCCATTGAAGGCAAGCGCGGTATGCCGCAACCTCGTCCTCCATTCCCTGCTGTGAAGGGTCTGTGGGGTAAGCCGACAGTCATCAACAACGTTGAGACCTGGGCTAATATTCCCGTCATCATCACCAAGGGTGGCAACTGGTTCAGCAAGATCGGTACTCCTGACAGTAGGGGAACCAAGGTATTTGCCCTCACCGGTAAGATTCGTAACTCCGGCCTGGTAGAGGTCCCGATGGGTACAACCCTCCGTGAGATCGTATACGACATCGGTGGTGGAATTGCCAATGACAAGAAGTTCAAGGCTGTTCAGACCGGTGGTCCTTCCGGTGGTGTTATCACCGATGCCGATCTGGATACCCCGATTGATTTCGGTTCCTTGGTCCGCATTGGTTCCATGATGGGAAGCGGTGGTATGATCGTCATGGATGAGGATGACTGTATTGTTGACGTTGCAAAGTTCTATCTGAACTTCACTGTTGATGAATCCTGTGGAAAATGCGCACCTTGTAGAATCGGTGGCCGGTCCCTGACCAACATCCTGGAGAAGATAACTTCCGGGAATGGTACCCTTCAGGACTTGGATACACTCGAGACCATCGGGGAAGCAATGAGAAAAGGTTCCTTGTGTGCTTTGGGGCAGACTGCTCCCAATCCGGTCCTATCAACGATCAAGCATTTCAAGGACGAGTACATGGCCCACATTGTGGACAAGAGCTGTCCCAGTGGTACCTGTAAGAAATTGGTCAGGTACTCGATCAATCCCGAGAAATGTATCGGTTGTACGGCTTGTGCACGAAAGTGTCCGGTCGCAGCAATCTCTGGCGAAAGAAAGCAAGTTCACATCATTGACCAATCCATCTGTATCAAGTGTGGTGTATGTATGGAAACTTGTAAGTTCGGCGCCGTTGAAATCCACTAGGATCAGGTTAGGAGGAATCAATTGAGTATCGTACATGTAAAGATAAACGGCATTCCCGTAGAGGTTGAAGCGGGGACCACTATATTGCTTGCAGCCCGGAAGGCTGGGGTGAACATCCCAACCCTCTGCTACCATGATGACCTCAAGCCATTTGGCTCATGTGGTCTGTGTATCGTGAAGCAGGAAGGCAGTGCCAAGATCCTTAGAGCTTGTGCAGCCCCTGTTGCAGAGAATATGAGCATCATCACCCACGACCAGGAGCTGTTCCAGGTACGGAAGACCATCTTGGAGATGATCCTCAGCACCCACCCATCAAGCTGTCTGACCTGTATCCGTAACGGAGAGTGTGAGCTGCAGACCTTGGCAGCTGAGTTCGGTATTCGTGAGCAGCCCTTTGAGGTCCGCTTGAGTGACCGGCCGAAAGATACATCCTCTGCTTCCATCGTGCTTGACCCTGAGAAGTGCATCAAGTGTGGACGCTGTGTCCAGGTCTGTCAGGATCTGCAAGGTGTCTTTGCTCTTGAGTTCATCGGACGAGGTGATGGTACCTGTATGGCACCAGCTGCAATGTTGCAACTTGAGGACAGTCCCTGTGTCCGCTGTGGCCAGTGTGCTGCACACTGCCCAGTTGGAGCCATTTATGAGAAGGATGAGATTGCAACTTTCCAGGAAGCAGTCGCAGATCCTGAGAAACAGGTAGTTGTCCAGATTGCTCCATCAATCCGCGTAGGACTTTCTGAGTCCTTCGGACTTCCTGCTGGCACGGTCACAACCGGTAAGATTTATGCCGCTCTTCGCAGGCTTGGCGTAGCTGCCGTGCATGACACCAACTTTGGTGCCGACCTTACCATCATGGAAGAAGGTAGTGAGTTGGTGCATAGGCTGACCAAGGGAGGAGCCCTTCCTCAGTTCACCTCTTGCTGTCCTGCCTGGGTTGATTACGTCGAGAAGTATTATCCGGATCTTTTGGATATGGTTTCCAGTGCAAAGAGCCCGATGCAGATGGTCGGAGCGATTGAGAAGACCTATACCGCTGAGAAGCAGAATATGGATCCAGCGAAGATGTTCACTGTTGCAATCATGCCGTGTACCGCCAAGAAGTATGAGGCATACCGCGATGAGAGCATGCGCTCCAGTGGTTACCAGGATGTGGATCTTGTGCTCACCACCCGTGAGTTTGCCCGCCTGATCAAGGCAACCGGTATTGATTTCCTCCATCTTGAGGATGAGGAAGCAGACAATCCAGTTGGTGAATACTCTGGAGCCGGTACCATCTTCGGTGCAACCGGTGGTGTCATGGAAGCTGCAGTCCGTACCGCCTATCATGTTGTTACTGGAAAAGAGCTCGAGAATGTCGAGGTTGGAGCAGTTCGTGGATTGAGTGAGATCAAGAAAGGAACAGTTGACTTCGATGGAACCCCGGTTCGAGTCGCCGTCGTCCATGGTCTGTCCCATGTCGCTGAAGTACTGGATGAGGTAAGAGCTGCCCGGGCGGCGGGCAAGCAGGCTCCGTATGAGTTCATCGAGGTAATGGCTTGCCGTGGTGGTTGTATCGCCGGTGGTGGGCAGCCCTATGGTGCAAACGATGAACTTCGTTTGATGCGGAGTGAAGGTCTCTACTCGGATGATAAGCAGAGCAAGGTCAGATGTTCCCACCAGAACGAGTCGATCAAGCAGCTGTACGAGGAGTTCCTGGACAAACCGCTCAGCAAAAAGTCTCATCATCTATTACATACCACCTATCAGGAGATTCCTGTTTACAAGGCCTGATAGTTGGCCAGTATCCAATTTGCCCGGCCCCCGACAGGCCGGGCATCCTTGTTGTAAGAGAGACCCGGATTATCCGGGTCTCAATGTGTTAAAAAGCACAATACCGAAAGTTAGGGAATGGCACACAGAATCAGTGAATCATTCATGTCAGAGACAATCGCCAGGTGTTCTTCACTGGGAGAGAGTGTCATTCTAGCAGGAGCATAATCACCGAGGGAACTATTCTCCAGGAAGAGCGGTCTCCCGAACCCATCAACAGAGAAAGAAACAACATTCTTGCTGTCTTTTGCAAGTACGTAGAGCATGGTGTCATCCTTGTTTGAGACGAGCTGTGAGATTCCTTCCATTGCCCCGATATCATTCTGGGAGGAGGTATACACCTCCTTCTGGGTCCATGCATTACTTGCATAGGCAAACCTCCCAATATCGTTATCCGTTGCATAGATAAGCTGCTCATCGTTGATGAAGTGCAGGGAACCAATATTGTCTAGGTACGGGGTGTCGGTACTCTGGAAATGCTGGTCCTGTGCAAACAGGTCGTCCATGGGGTTCTTCCGGCAGAGTTTGAGAAATCCTGTGTCCGTATCTGCCAGAGCTGCACTCTGTGATCCTTCTGAGATTGCCAAGGCGTCAAAGACAGGCGGGTTGGAGAACCACCAGATATACTCTCCAGGGTCAGCACTCTCAGGGGTTTGTGCATACAGGTTTGTCTGTACCACATGCGAAGCATCAGGTATCAGGCCATAGAGAATTCCTGTGGTTGCCTCCTTGCTTAGTTGATGCAGGCTTGTGAAGGTTTTGCTTGAACTGCTTGTTTTGTAATAGGTGTTGTTCCGTTCAAACTGTTTGGTGAGCGTTGCGTTTTTTGAATCATAGAAATAGACGCTTAGGCTCGGAATGCTTGCATCAGCGATGGCAACAAGTTTTGTGAGTGGATCGACATATATGTCGGTTACCTGTACTGCGTTGAAGCCATCAGTTGTGGTATAGGTGTTTACCACCTCCAGGGTATCACGGACAATCCTACAGACTTGGATGGTCTGATGTTGGTTGCTGGCCAGCACCAACTTTCCATCGGGCAGGAATGCTACATGGGCATTCTTCCCGACATACAAGCCATCGGTAGTGTCCTCTACCATTCCGACGAGTTTAGGAACCCCCGCGGTTCCCTCGACAGCGGCTTTGAAAGTGATGCTGGCCGATCCAGTACTAGCCAGGAGTGCTCCTTTTGCAATGACATCCAAGCGATGTAGTCCACTCTCCGGGGTGAATGCACAGGAGAGCGCATTGCTGATTTCCTCTCCGTCCAGATACCAGCTCACCTCCAGGTCTGTTGCCTCTTGGGCAGAGAGTGTTGCCGTTGCTGGGACTTGTGCCTCCATGACTTCTCTGATTCCTTGGATGCTGCACTCGACGGGTACTCCCAGGTTGTTTACCAAGGTGATGGTTGCTGGAATATCCGCATACTTATCCAATGTCAGTTCGATAACCCCCTCAGTGGTCTTGTTTCCCACTACCCGGATTACCTCTGCACATCCAGCGACTGCAGTTGTCCCACTGTACAACTTTGCTCTCAGCAAGTAGGAGCCTGCAGGATAGGAGCCGTTGAAAACAACGGAGCCGTTTTCCATGTTGTTCGTTGTTGGGGTGAGCGATGTGCTGGTTCCCTGTGGGTCGGTAAGCCATACCTCAAGGCTGGGACTGTTGATCTTGCTCGCATCCCATCCCAGGTGAATATCCATCATACCATTCCCGCTGAGCGCGTCCAGTGTGATGACTGTTTCCAGGGGGTCCTTTGATAGGTTGACTGAAACAGAACCTGTAACAAGATCGACGCCTTGGTCGTTCCTTCCTACGGCTGTGATGTCCCAGGTGCCGATCAAGAGACCATCGACATCGACGGTACTGGTGTTGGACATGACGCTGAAGGTGGTATCCTGGGGTCCTGTACCTTCCACTACGTAGCGAGACACTTCCAGGGGAGTGTCATTTGGCAACAAGGTCTTCTCTGCTCCAGACCGCCTCTCCATGCTTACATGCAAGGAGGAGCGACCTGCGCTCTCTTCTTTGCATCCCCCAAAAGTAAAACACATGCAGCAACATAGAAGGGGAATCCAAAGCCAACGTGAACATTGTGATATTCTGTTCATTGTAGCCTCCAACAAAGAAGAGGCAAACGGTAAACATTTGCTTCAAGGCTTTTCTTTTTTTCTTCGAGCAAGTACATTGGGGGCATGCAAGCTTTAATCAAACTCATCCTATTGGCATTGACCTTCTTCCTGGTCTTTATCAATCCCTCCTATATTGGAAAAGGGCTCTATTACTCTTTGTTCCCCCTTTTGTTCTTTTTGGTGTGGTTGTTCTATAGAATCACCTACTACGTTTCTGAGAAAGAGGTCCGTAAGGCTACGGATGAGGCATTTCACTACTCCCTGTTCTGTGCCATGGTTCCTCCATTGGGGGAAGGAGATTTGCTCAGAGGTAGAATGGTTGTCACCAAGGATGCTGTGGTTCTCTATCGTAGGGATGGCAGCAATCCTGTAAAAGAGTCCTATCGTTTGTCCATAGCTGACATAGAGGGATTTTCCATTGGAAAGGTGCTCTCTGTACGTAGTGGGATTACATTCAGGGCAAAAGGACAGAGTGAAGCAAAGTTTGTCGTCTCTCGTGCCCATGCAAAAAAAGAGGCTCTCACTGCAGCACTTGGCTGGAGTAGGCCTCTTGGGAATATTGAGGTAGGAGAGGAAGCCAGTCAGGCTCCCTCGTTCAAGGATCTCTAGAAACTGAATCCAAATCCGATTCGCATTGGTTCAAGCTGGATGGTGAAGTCATTTGCAGTGATGACCCATTGTGCCTGTACTCCTGCTTCATAGAATACGCGCATCCATTCAGTCAGAGCATAGGAGACGCCTCCCTGGATCTTTCCAGTTACCCCAAACTCATTGCTTCCGCTGGATGGAATGATAACCGTAGGACCAAGTGAGACAGAGAGTGGGAAAGAGAGAGGTTTGTCGTCACGTAGGTTCCACTGAACCTTGCCCAATACGCTTATCTCCTGATCTCCCCCTACTTTCGCATATTCGAGGGTTCCTCCAAACCTGAAGGCTCCCTCTGTATGTCTAAGGAGGTCAACCTGGATATCGAAGCCTTTATCCGAACCAGGGAACTGATAGTCGAGGAATGAGACCGAGGAGTTGATTGACCACTGGAAAGCTTCCTCGTCGAAGGTAACAGCGCTGGTTGCCACTGAAGGCGTACTAGGCTTGAGAATCACCTTCTGTGTTTCTTCTTCTGGCAAGGGCAGGACCATCTGCTCTTCTTTTTTTCTTGGTTCTTCTTCCAGTCCAAGTACAGGAGCTGCTTTCTCCATCAGGCCTTTCTCTTCCTGATCTGTTCCTGCAACACGAGGAGGTGCGAAGGGTACTTGCACCACCGGTCCCCTGGGCCGTGGGAGCTTGAGGATTCCGTTCTTGATCAAGGGGTCTATAGGTAGTGGCATAGGCTCTGTAACCTGTATCACCGATTGCTTAGCTTCCTCTCTCATCACCGGCATGCTTGGTGTAGGGGGCTCTTGTACAGGCTCCTCAGGTCGTTGCATAAGTTCTGGGGGGAGTTCTGTTGCTTGCTTTGGTTCAACATATTGTGCAGGAGAAACCTCAGGGACCTGTATGGTCTCGCTCTTTCCTGTTTGTTCACTGGTTGCCGTTTGTTCTGTTCCTCTTTGTCCAGCCAAAGGCCTGAACTCCACGTACCAGTAGGTACCTGCAGCCACAGTCAGGACAGCAATGACAATCAATACTACAGACCAAATCTTGTTCACAACAAACTCCTTACAATAAACTATAACAATAAAGATCATAGTTTGTGTACAAGTTTACCATGACTTACAACCATTAATGAGAAGAATTCCTGTTTTTCTTATGAAGAGACCCACTCCTCCTTGTTGATAGTACCCAATTTGGTGAATATTCCCATACCTTACTCCGTGCTAGTTTCAGCGTACGGAGGAATATGTGCGTACCTTGATGATTATCATAACAATGCTCATCATATGCAGTCCGCTCTTTGGGGTAGGAACGAGCTTTTTCTGTTCTGTAGATGGTGCCGTCATCGATGCATTATGGAAGGAAACGGTACACGCTCGTGTGGAGCTTGGTCTCTCCCTGGATGATCAGTTCTCCTTCCGTATCCCTCTCAGTCTTGCCGCTGAGCGCGAGATTGGAGGCCCCAGGCTGTTGGAAACCGGCCTCTTTCTCGATTATTACCCTCTGGACTGCGGGTTGCATCTTACCGTTTCCCTTATCCAGGTAGGCTTTCTTTTCAATGATTGGTATGACGATGAGGAGGACTCTCTCCGCTTCCTCAATGAAATGGCATTCGGTTGGACAATCACTCCATACAACGGATTACGCATTGAACCAAGAGTGACCATACGCGACCCAAACGGTGTCTTCAGTTCAGCATACAAGACACTCTCTTTGCGGTTTTCCTGCTATCCCATGATTCGGTTTTCCTTGCTTGTGGGGTGGTCTTTCCCCCTGAAGCAAAAGAACCAGAAAAAGATACAAGAGGAGGAAGGAATATGATAGGAAGAAGAATTGGTACCCAGGTTGTGGTATTGTTGCTCATTGTGCAACTCTCTGGTTGCTCCATGGGGCTGCAATCAGTAGAGAAACAGAAGATTTCAGATGATCAGCTACTGCCCGCAGTCTCTGATATGATCGAACAACAGAAGGACGTTGTCTGGCCATATCTGGAAGAGGAGGTCAGCCGTTCACTGACAAAGAGCAATCCCTCTGGCAAGCAGATCGTCAGCAATACCCTCTCTGAAGGTCAGGGAAGGGAGTATTTGGAGTTCTGTTATGCGGTAGGGGACCCTCTGGGAGAGGCTGATGTTGATAAGGTGGTCTCTTTTGCACACACATTGCTCAATGAAGAGGAGCAGCAACAGCTGGACCAACAACTGGTGCAGAGACGAAGCTTGCTTCAGGCAAGAGGAGAGAACCTCGCCCGGGGCTTGGCACCCAGTCAACGTGCAGCGTTCTGGAAAGATATGCAGAAGCTGGTGACCAGGACACTGGTACTCTTTACCGCCGGGGTGGTTTATGCCTGCATCCCTACCACGGTCTTCTGGGGGAAAATCTCAGCGGCAACTGCTATTGCTATTGCCAGTGGTGTAGTCTCTACCACGGTCATGTCCATCTGGAGGTACTACCAATTCGGGGGAACTCCCGATGAAGCGTTCGGAGATTGGCTGAAGACGGTGACCACAGAACCAGAACTCTCCAGTGCCATGACAGCCAGTGTCATTTCCGTGGGAAAAACGTTGAAGCGGGGACCGGTTGTTACGGGAATCATCATCTGTGTATTTGCACTCTATAATGTAGTGGATATGATCAAGCCAATGTTGAAGAGCTATGACTTCACGATCTAAATAGTGTGGATTTGGTTGCCTGCAAGTCCAGTTTGTGAAATACTGGGCATTGGAATACTCACAATGAAGGAGAGATCAATGCCCAATACATTTGCAGACGCTATACTGAACAGATTTTTACGATATGCAGTCATAGATACCATGAGTGATGACAAGAAAGTAGGAGAAAGACACCCCTCCACTGATGGACAATGGGACCTGCTCAGGTTGCTGGAACAGGAGTTGCGTGACCTTGGGATCGAAGACATCCAAGTTGACGAACATGGTGTGGTCATCGGAAGGCTTCCCTCCAACGTCGACCATGATGTCCCTGCAGTGGCCTTCATGGCCCATGTCGATACAGCCGATGATGTGCCGGGCAATGGCGTAAAACCCAGGGTCATCGCCTCCTATGATGGGAAAGACATACCCCTCAACGAGGAACATACCCTCAAGGTTGAAGACAACCCTGAACTGTTGCGTTACAAGGGAGAGACGGTCATTGTAACCGATGGCAATACACTCCTGGGTAGTGACGACAAGGCCGGCGTGGCTGAGATCATGAGCGCAGCAGAGTATCTACTCAGCCATCCTGAGATCAAGCATGGGGTGGTGGAGTTCATCTTCACCAGCGATGAGGAAACCGGTGCTGGGATGGATACGTTCCCGTACGATAAGATCAGCTGTGACTACTGCTACACCATTGATGGTGGAAAACGGTATGAGATCGAAAGTGAGTGTTTCAATGCTGCAACGGTACGTGTTCACTTCAGTGGGGTGAGCTACCACTTTGGGGCTGCCAGAGGACGACTCGTCAATGCACTGACCATGGCTGCCTTCTTTGTTAATGCTCTGCCTCAGGCAGAGAGCCCGGAGGCCACCGATGAACGCTATGGATACTACTGTGCACAGAGCATGAGCGGTACGAATACCGAGGTTGACCTCACCTTGTATCTCAGAGATTTTGATCTGGAGATACTCGACCGGAGAATTGAGGCAATCAAGCAGTTGGCAGCAGCTACTGAGGCTCTCTATCCAAATGGAGCTGTCTCTGTTGATGCAAAACACATCTACTACAACATGGCCTTGGTTGCAAAGAACAAGCCGTTTGCCATGGAGAATCTCCTTAAGGCCGGGGATGAACTGGGATTCAATCTTGAGCAGGCCTTGATCAGGGGTGGTACCGATGGTGCACGCATGGCCAACGAGAGAAATATACCTTGCCCGAACATCTTTACCGGTGGACATAATCTTCACTCCCAGTTTGAGTGGGCCGCCCTGCCCGCAATGGAGGATGCTGCTCGCCTGATACTGAAAATCATAGAGGTTGGAGCTGCAACATGAGGCTCGCACTCTCTCTCATATTCCTTGTCCTTATTCTCTTACCACTCTCCTCGGCGCAGCTTGTCTTCACTCATGATGCAACTATGCCACAGGAGGTGGTAGAAGGAGTGCAACGGGCACTTGAGGAAGCTCTTGTTGATCGGTTGGACGAGGAAGGTGAGCTGAGTGCTGTTCTGGAAAAAGATGAGATGGGAGAGTATGCACTCTCCCTTTCCTACGGAGAGAGACAACTCACCTATAGACTCCTAGGTGAAGCCAGTGGGTATGAGAAGCGTCTTGTTACAGCACTCAATCACGATGGCCTTTCCCTGTTTGCATCATTGCCTGATCTGAGGCTGACCTCTTTCTCTGGTCGTGGATTTGGGGCAAAGGTTGAAAATTCTCCCTATAGAGAGGGAGATAGATTCACTGTTTTTGATGCAAGGGAGAGAGAGCAGGGAGTAGTGGTGGTGAGTGAGGTCGCTGAGGAAGAAGGTTTGTTGTTGCTCTCTCAGCTTTCAGGGAAACCACTCTTCTTGGGTATGGAACTGAGGGAGAGGGGGAATAAGAGCGTCTCACTCTCTCTTTCACTTAACAAGGATATGGATCCTTCTCTTGATCTTATCCATACCTGGCCGCTTCCCATGCATCCATACGCTGTTCAATTTGGTCTCGGTGCAACAGCGCCCAGCCGTATCTATGGTATTGCAGGTCTTTCAGCAAAGCTGCCGATCAGCCAGCTCTCATCAGCACGGACCTCTCTGGTTCGCAGCCTCTCCCTTGATGCTTCAGTTCTGTTTTCTTCTGGGTATGATACATCAATTCAGGAGGTGTTTTATCAGGCATCCGGCGAATTGGGTGTCACGTATGCTCTCCCTAATTGGGCGCTTTCCCTCTCAGTCGGGAACCGGGTTGCTGCTAGCAATGCAGCACTTCTCGAACAAGGGCTTTTCCTCAAGCTCACAACCGCGTACACTTATACACTATGAAACGACTCTTCCTGAAAGCCTGCCTTGTGCTCTTCTTGAGTTTGATGCTTGTCTCCTGTTCCTCGCTCTCCTCCCTGGTAAGAGCACAGGTAGAGGGGCTCCCTTCTTGGATATACTCACCTCAGCAGCGAAGTGGGGAGGTTGCCTTTGTGGGTAAGGGAACTGCTCCAGTTAATTATAATGCACGATTGTTGGCCTATGAATCCATTTTGGGCCAAATCTCCGCGTACGTAGGCGAGGATGTGTATGACATGTATTATCGTGAACTTACCACCACCAATGCCATAGCAGATTTCAACTTGACCATCGCAAGTGAATATACCGTAACCGAAGGAAGAGCAGGCTTTGATGTCTATCTGCTTGCAAGAATGGATGAGGCATTGCTCAGTGGAAGACGTACCAGTGTCTACAACCAGATGATTGAGCGAGAACAAGCCATTGAAGCAATCTTGGAAAAAGCTGACCAAGCCTATCGATCAAATGATGATACCGGTGCGATCAAACAGTACCTGGAAGCTGCCATGCTATCAGCAGAAGGACCGGTCAGTGAGCGTAAGTTTGAAACTGAAACACTCGTTGATAAAGCAATTTCCTTTATTGAATCACTACGGTTCAGTCTCCGTAACCAAGTCGAAGAAGAAGCTAAAGTCACCGTATACCTACGAAGAAAGAGCCGATTGCTCTCTCCCAAGGTGCTCAATGCCTCCATCAATGCGACATTCCAAGCAAGGAACAGCCTCTCTGAGACCTATTCCGATTTCCTGCAGTTCAATACGGCCAGCGATGGATATTTCTTGTTTATTCCCTATAACCAAGGCTTGGTGAAGGATGGCCAGATTGTCTTCTCCCTAGATCTGGCATCAACCATCGCTCAGCTGGAGAAGACTCTCCCAGCGGAGCTGGTTGCAAACATTAGGGAGGCCGTCTCTGCTATTTCCATTACGTTTCCCTATACGCTCACCTCTACTGTCTCAGGCAAGAGCATTCTTTCAGAGATACAAGAGTTCTCTCAGGAGGGATCTCTGGGTAGAGGGACACAAGCGCTACAGGTATTCAACCAGGAACTGAGTCTTGATGATATCATGGTTGAGGAGATCGATCTCAAGCAAGCAGATATCGAAGACCAACTCTCTGCTCTGCAAGGAGAGGCGGACCTGGCCTTTTTAGGGAGTGTAGGTGTGGTGAGCGAACAGCAGGTGGGAGACCGCTCTGTGGTGGTGGCCAGTGGGAATGTTGGCCTGTATGACCTCACAGATGGATCCCTGCTCTTCGACACCCTCTCGGTGGAGGCGGTAGGATCAGGTGAGAGTCGTGAAGAGGCTCAGCGTGTTGCTTTCTCCCGTTTTGGTTCCATCGCTGCATACTTGCAAAGTGCCTGGTTGTTCAAACGCTGAACAAGTCCTTCAGTGCTTTTGGGTTATTGCTGATGATTCCCATTACTCCTTGATCAAGAAGAGATTTCGCCTCCTCTCTATCATCGACGGTCCAAGCGCAGAGCTGATAGCCGAAGGATTGCGCCTCCCTAATCTGATCCTTTGATGGTTTCAGATAGGAGGGGTGGGTGATATGCCTGCCAAAACCGTGTCGGAGTATTCTAGGGACCCCAGATTCATCTCCATAGATTAGGCCGGTCGGGATAGACCCTTTGCTCTTTCGTTTGAATCTGAGTAGGCTGATCGGATTGAATGAACTGACCAAACATCGGGATTCCAGTCCGGATTGGCGAATCTGCTCAAGCAGAAGCTGCTCCACTCCAAGGTTCTTTGTATCAGGGGCCTTGATCTCAATATCATAGTAGAGGTCAGTACCACCCAAGGCAAAAACATCTGAGAGCAGTGGGACATGTTCTCCATTACCAATGTCAATCTCCTTCAACTCTTTATAAGTGAGTTCTGCCACCTTGCCAGGGTGGCCTGCCACCCGCTGTAAATGATAGTCGTGGATCACGACCAACTCGCCGCTTTTACAACGTTGTACGTCCAGCTCTATCCCATCAATGTGGTGGGTTAGGCAGTCTGCAAAGCTGGCAAGCGTATTTTCAGGAT